>OY969104.1:0-3290973 GCA_963697925.1 uncultured Gaiellaceae bacterium
GTTCTCCCCGGTCGATGCGGTCGCCGGCATCCTCGCCGTCGGCTCGGTCGTGCTCTCGGGCATCGCCATGGGGCTGGGGCTGTTGCTCGAGGTCGAGGCCCGCCCCGCCCGCCTTGCCCCGGTGGCCGTGATCGCGGCCCTTGCCGCGGCCCGCATGAGCACGCGCTTCCAGAGCCTCGCACTCAAGGCCGCGGTCTTCGCAATGGTGGCGTGGGTGGTGGGGATGACTTTGGTCGTCATCACCGAAAACCCGCTCATCTGACCGTAGCGTCCGGAGCAGGAGGCGGCGAGAGCCGCTGGTACAACAGGAACGGATGAGCTCAACCGATCTCAGCGGCCTCAACGCGGGGTACGTCGCCCAGTTGCTCGAGGACTACCTCGAGTCGCCTGGCAGCGTGCCGGCCGAATGGCGCGCCGTCTTCGAGCGGGACCCGCAGGCTGCCCTCGCCACCCTGCCGGGGCTGGCCCGCCTGCTCGCCCGCCCCGAGCAGGGGAACGGCAAGCAGGCCGAGGCGGTCGTAGCGCGCACTGCCCCGGCGCCCGCCGCCGAGCCGGCTGTCGCGCCCGCCGCCGAGCCGGCTGTCGCTCCCGCCCCTGCCTCCGCAGGCGCCCCGGCCGACGAGACGCTGCTCGGCGGGGTCGCCGCCGCCATGGCGCTCGTCAAGGCCTACCGGATGCACGGCCACCTGGCCGCACGGCTCGACCCGCTCGGCGCCGAGCCCCCCGGCGATCCGGCCCTCGACGAGTCTCGCCTCGTCCCGGCGCTCACACCGGAGCTGCAGGCGCGCATCCCCTCGTCACTGCTGCGGTTGTACGTGCAGGGCGAGACCCTGCTGGAGTCGCTGCCACGGCTGCGAGAGGTCTACACGGGCTCCATCGCCTACGAGATCGAGCACATCTCGGACCACGCCGAGCGGGTGTGGTTGCGCCAGGCGATCGAGTCGGGCCGCTTCCGCGTGCCCCTCGAGGCGGAGGAGCGTGTCGCGCTGTTGCGTCGGCTCTCGCAGGCGGAGGGCTTCGAGCAGTACCTGCGTCGCTCGTTCTTGGGCCAGAAGCAATTCTCGATCGAGGGGCTCGAGTCGATGGTGCCGATGATCGACATGGCCATCGAGCTCGCCGCCGAGGGTGGCGCGCACGAGGTCGTCGTCGGGATGGCCCATCGCGGACGGCTCAATGCCCTCGTGCACACCGTCGGCCGCTCGTACGAGTCGATCCTGCGCGAGTTCGAGGGCGAGCGCTCGATCGATGCGCTCGTTCGCGATCCCGAGGGTGGCACCGGCGACGTCAAGTACCACCTGCCCGCCTCCGGCACACGGGTCACGCCGGCCGGCGAGATCGAGGTCACGATCGTCCCCAACCCGAGCCATCTCGAGGCGGCCGGGCCCGTCGTCGAGGGCCGCGCCCGCGCCGAGCAGACCGACCGCTCCGGCGGCGCCGGGCGGCACGACCCGTCGGTCGCGCTTCCCCTGCTGATCCACGGCGACGCGGCGTTCCCGGGGCAGGGAGTCGTGGCCGAGACCCTCAATCTGCAGAGCCTCGAGGGGTATGCGACCGGCGGCACGCTCCACCTGATCACGAACAACCAGGTCGGCTACACGACCGACCCGGCGGAGAGCCGCTCCACCCGGTACTCGAGCGACCTCGCGAAGGGCTTCGACGTGCCCATCGTCCACGTCAATGCCGACGACCCCGAAGCCGCGCTCGCGTCGGTCCGGCTCGCGCTCGCCTACCGCGCCGAGTTCGGCCACGACTTCGTGATCGACCTCGTCGGCTACCGCCGCTTCGGCCACAACGAGCAGGACGACGCCTCCTACACGCAGCCCCTGATGGTCGAGCGCATCCAGAACCAGAAGACCGTGTGCGAGCTCTACGGGAGCCGGCTCGTCGAGGACGGCGTCATCGACGCCGAGCAGGTCCAGGCGTTCGCCGACGAGGTGACCCAGGCACTGCGAAGCGCCCACGAGCGTCTCAGGTCGCTCATCGGCCAGGTGGAGCCGCCGCCCCCGGCCCCCGAGATCGCCCCGGTCGCCACCACCGGGGACGCGGTCGTCACCGCGGTGCCGGCCGAGCGGCTGCTGCAGCTCAACGAGCAGCTGCTCGCCGTTCCCGAGGGCTTCACCGTCAACGCGAAGCTTGCCCGCCAGCTCGAGCGGCGCAGGGACACCGTGATCGAGGGCGGGATCGACTGGGGCCAGGCGGAGGCGCTCGCGTATGCCTCGCTGCTCGAGGAGGGCATCCCCGTGCGTCTCTCCGGGCAGGACGCCGAGCGCGGCACGTTCGCGCACCGGCACCTCATGCTCCACGATCCCGGCACGGGCGAGACGTATGCCCCGATCCAGAACCTCCCCGGCGCCACCGCCTCCTTCGAGCTCTACAACTCGCCCCTGTCCGAGTACGCCGCACTCGGGTTCGAGTACGGCTATTCCGTGGCCGCCCCCGACGCGCTCGTCCTCTGGGAGGCCCAGTTCGGCGACTTCGTCAACGGCGCCCAGATCGTGATCGACCAGTTTCTCGTGGCGGGGCGCTCCAAGTGGGGGCAGACCTCCAGGCTGACGCTGTTGCTGCCGCACGGCTACGAAGGCAACGGCCCCGAGCACTCGAGCGCACGCCTGGAGCGGTTTCTCCAGCAGGGGGCGCAGGACAACATCCGGATCGCGAACTGCACCACCGCCGCGCAGTTCTTCCACCTGCTGCGGCGGCAGGCGCTCGATGCCACCGCTCGGCCGCTCATCGTGATGACCCCCAAGGGCCTGCTGCGGCTGCGCCAGGCGTCCTCGACGCTTGCCGACCTCAGCGGCGGGCGCTTCCTGCCGGTCCTCGACGACCCGTCCTTGACCGACCCGGGAGGTGATCGCCCGGCGGTGCATCGCCTGGTGCTCACGAGCGGCAAGGTGTTCTACGACATCGCCGGCCACGACGAGCGTGCGAGCGCGACCGGCGTCGCGGTCGCACGCCTGGAGCAGCTCTACCCGTTCCCGGTCGAGGCAGTGGCAGCTCTCATCGCCTCCTACCCGGGCCTGCGCGAGGTCGTCTGGGCGCAGGAGGAGCCGCAGAACATGGGGGCGTGGCGCTCGATTCGCCACCGTCTCGACGACGCCGCCCGCGCCGGCTCGACGGTGCCCGGTGCCACCTACGTGGGGAGGCCGTGGCGCGCCTCCCCGAGCGAGGGCTACCCGACGGCCCACCAGCGCGAGCAGGACCGGATCGTGCGGGCCGCCCTCGGCGTCGAGCCCGCGTCCTAGGGCCGGGACGGCCCGGCCGGCCGGCTCAGGTGGAGCGCTTCCTCTTGCCCGTCTTGCCCGTCGCGCGGGCCGTCGCCGCGGCTGCCGCCGCGGACGCGATGCGCGGCCCATGCGCCCGTGCTGCCTGGAGCAGTTGCCGGCGCTGTTTCGGCGGCAGCTTGCGCCAGGCTCCGTAGAGCATCCAGCCGATCGCAAGGGGGCTCTTGGGCACTCGGGTCAGGGGCGGCATGGCCCTATCGTCGCACATGCCGCCCCCTGCCGGAAGCTCGTGCCGATCCGCGCAATATCGCCGGTTGCAGGGCAATCGGCGTCGGGTAGACTGTGTGCCTGCGTCAGATGCCCTGTCCCCGATTCAGGAGGCCAAGTGCCGCTGCAGACGGAATCGCCTTTTGCGCGCGTGATCCAGGATCACCTCGAGCTGAAGGAACGGAACGCGGATCTCGGATCGGACATGCCGATCGACCGCTATCAGATCGAGGATCCGTTCGAGAACCACCCTCTTTTCAAGTCGGAAGAGCAGGCCCGCCTCGAGGAGACCCTTGACGGCGAGCCGGCGATCGTGCTCCATTCCGCGCTCCCGTGGCCCGGCGAGGACACGGTCGAGAAGCAGGCGCCTGCGGGACCGGCGCTCGACGAGACGCTCTGGGGCCGCACGCGCGACTTCGACTGGGGCGATTAGCAAGCCAAGGCTTCGGCGGCGGGCGGCGTCGGCCGTCCGCTGGAGGCGGACGTGAAGACGCCCGGCGGCGGTGTGCATCCGGGCTCCGGCCACCTCTCCTCCCCGACTCCGTAGCGTGACGCCGGACGAACGTCTCCAGCGCTACGCCGAGCTTGCCGTACGCGTGGGGGCGAACGTGCAGCGCGACCAGGAGGTCGTCGTGCTGTGCCAGGTCGAGCACGCCGCGACCGCCCGGGCAGTCGCGCGTGAGGCGTATCGCGCGGGAGCACGGCGCGTGGTCGTCCAGTACAACGACCAGCACCTCCGCCGCGCCGCGATCGAGCTCGGCCCCGCCGAGATGCTCGGCCAGTCGCCGCCGCACATCCTCGACTGGGTGCGGGGGTGGCGGGACACCTGCCCGGCGCTGATCTCGCTGACGGGCGACTTCGAGCCCGAGCTCCTTGGGGATCTCGATCCCTCGCTCGTCGCGCGCTCCGAGCCGCACGACCTGCGGGCCGTCTACCTCCCGCTCGTGTCGGAGGGCCTGATCAACTGGGCGATCGTGGCCTCGCCGAACCCGGGCTGGGCGACGACCGTGTTCGGTGAGCCCGATCTCGAGCGGCTGTGGCAGGCGGTGGCCGCCGCGACGCGGCTCGATGCGCCCGACCCGGTTGCCGCCTGGCAGCAGCACGACGCGAAGCTGAAGGCGCGCGCCGCGAGCCTCAACGCCCACCGGTTCGACGCGATTCGCTTCCGCGGCCCGGGTACCGACCTCACCGTCGGGTTGCTCGCGGCCTCGCGGTGGATGAGCGCGAGCTTCGAGACGCAGGCCGGCATCGTCCACGTCCCGAACCTGCCGACGGAGGAGGTGTTCACCTCTCCCGACTGGCGGCGCACCGAGGGGCACGTGCGCGCCACCTACCCCCTCTCGGTCACCGGCGCAGTCGTTCGCGACCTGGAGCTGGGCTTCGCCGGGGGCAAGGTCGTAGAGGTGCGTGCCTCCGTCGGCGAGGGCATCGTGCGCGGGCAGCTGGCGGCGGACGACCGGGCGCCGTTCCTCGGCGAGGTGGCGCTCGTCGACGGCGAGTCGGCCGTGAAGCGAACCGGGCTCGTCTTCCAGAACACCCTCTTCGACGAGAACGCCGCCTGTCATCTCGCGTACGGCAACGGTCTCCCGATGTCCGTCGAGGGGGGCGAGCACCTGACCCCCGAGCAGCAGCTCGAGCTGGGCCTGAACGTCTCGCGCATGCACACCGACTTCATGATCGGGGGGCCCGAGGTGGAGGTCGACGGGCTCGACGCCGGTGGTGCTCCGACGCCGATCATGCGCGACGACGCCTGGGTGCTCTAGCGGCCGGCCGTCGCGACGGCGTCCGGGCCCTAGGCCACGCGCCGGTTGAGGGAGCCGTGCAGCGTCGCCGCGAGGCGCCGGTACGCGCCCTCCTCGGCCAGCAGCTCTGCCTCGGTGCCCCGCTGCACGACGAGGCCCTTCTCGATCACCAGGATCTCGTCCGCCCGGCGCACCGTGGCGAGACGGTGCGCGATGATGATCGAGGTGCGGCCGCGCAACAGGGTGTCGAACGCCTGCTCGATCAGCACCTCGCTGGGCCGGTCGATGTTCGACGTCGCCTCGTCGAGGATCAGGATGCGCGGGTCGGCGAGCAGCGCCCGCGCGATCGAGATCAGCTGCCGCTCTCCCGCCGACAGGCCGGCGCCGCCCTCGCGCACGACATGGCCGAGCCCCGCCTCGAAGCGGGCGGCGACGCGGTCGACCCCGATCGCCTCCGCGGCCGACGCGACCTCCTCGTCGGTCGCGTCCGGGCGTGCGAAGCGGATGTTGTCGGCGATCGTGCCGCTGAACAGGAACGGGTCCTGCAGCACGACGCCGAGCTGGCGCCGGTACGTCCGTAGCTGTAGCTCCCGCAGGTCGGTGCCGTCGACGCGGACGGCGCCCTCGAGCGGGTCGTAGAAGCGTGCGATCAGCTTGGCCGTCGTCGACTTGCCGCCCCCCGACTCGCCGACGAGCGCGAGGCAGCCGCCCTCGGGAACGTCGATCGAGATGCCGCGGATGACCGGCTCGTCTCCGTAGGCGAACACGATCCCGTCCAGCTCGAGGTGGCCGTCGATGCGGCCGACCGGACGGGCGCCGGGACGATCGGTGATGTCCTGCTCGGCGTCCAGCACGGTGCTGATCTTGTTCATCGCCGCGGTGGCCGCCTGTACCTGCCCGTAGAGCTCCGAGAGCTCCTGCAGCGGCTGGAAGACGAGCTGCAGCATGCCGACCGCCGCGATCAGGGTGCCGATCTCCAGCGAGCCCCCGTCGATCAGCTTCGCGCCGGCGAACAGGACGGCCACCGTGGCGACGACCCCGAGCAGCTCGATCGCCGGAAAGAAGACCGAGGACAGCTTCTGGGCGTAGACGTTCGCGCGCCGGTTCGCCTCGTTGAGCGACTCGAAGTCCTGCTGGAACGCGCGCTCCCGGTTGAACGCCTGCACGACCGCCATCCCGGAGACCGACTCCGCCAGCTGCGCGGTGACGGCGGCTATGCGCGTTCGCACCTCTCCGAACGCGACGTGCGACGTGTGCTGGAACCAGCGTGTGACCACGATCCCGGGCGGCAGCACGAGCAGAGCCACGAGACCGAGCCGCCAGTCGAGCAGGAACAGGCCGCCCACGGCCGCGACGAGGGTGAGCGTGTTGACGACCAGGGTCGTGAGCCCCTGGTTGAGCACGTCCGAGAGCGCGTCCACGTCGCTCGTCAGGCGCGCGATGATCCAGCCGGCCTTCTGCTGGGAGAAGTAGCGCAGCGAGAGCGACGTGAGGTGCTCGAACAGGTCTCGGCGGAGCTCGAGCACGATGCGCTGGCCGATGCCCGCCAGCATCAGCCACGTCGTCGTGCCCAGGATCCACGCGCTCACGCCGATCACGACGTAGGCGGTGACATCGAGGGCGAGCCGCTGCTCGTCGCCCGCGCGGATGCCGTTGTCGATCGCGTCGCCCACGATCGTCCAGCCCGCCACCGGCGCCGCCGCGGCCACCCCCGCGAGGAGCATCACCAGGACGAGGCGCCCGTGGTGGCCCTCGGTGTACCGCCACAGGCGTGACAGGCCGGTGCGGGCGGCGCTACGCGGCAAGGGCTTCGTCTCCGAAGAGGGCGGCGAACCGGCCGCCGCGGCGGATCAGGTCGTCGGGCAGGCCCTCTTCCACGATGCGGCCGTCGTGGACGACGACTGCCCGGTCGGCCACGAGCACGGTCGAGAGGCGCTGGCCGGAGATCAGCACCGTGCGGCCCGCCACGGCGGGCCGGAGGTTCTCGACCAGGTGGCGCTCGGTCTCGGTGTCGACTGCCGACATGGGATCGTCGAGGACGATCACGCGCGCACCCGCGATCAGCGCCCGCGCGAGGGCGACCCGCTGTCGTTGGCCGCCGGAGAGGTTGACGCCGCGCTCCCCGATCAGCGTGTCGTACCCGTCGGGCAGGCCGTCGACGAACGCCGTCACTCCCGCCGCCTCGCACGCGTCGAGCACCTCCGACCAGTCGGCGTCGGGGCGCGCCGCGAGCAGGTTGTCGCGCAGGAGAACGGAGAAGAGGACGGGCCTCTGGGTGACGAGTGCGACCGAGCGGCGCAGCTCCGAGAGGGCCAGGTCGCGCGTGTCGACGCCGCCGAGCAGCACGCGCCCCGCGGTCGGGTCGTAGAAGCGCGGGATCAGGTTGAGCAGCGACGTCTTGCCCGCGCCGGTCGAGCCGCACACGGCCACGATCTCGCCCGGGTTGACGCGCATGTCGACGCCGGAGAGCACCTCGGCCCCGGTCGCATAGCGGAAGTGGACGTTCTCGAGCGAGACGGTGAGCGGCCCGGCGGGGAGGGGCTCGGGCTGGGGGCGCTCGGGCAGCGCCTCGATGCCGTCGAGCCAGGCGAAGCTCCGCGACGCCGCCGCCGTGGCGCGCTGGCCCAGGTTGATGATCCAGCCGAGCGCCTCGAGCGGCCAGACGAGCTGGAGCAGCAGGGTGATGAAGAGCGTGAACTGCCCGACGGTGAGGTTGCCCGCGATCGCCTCGCGTCCGCCGAAGAAGAGCACGGCGGCGATCCCGAGCGTGGGCAGGAAGATCAGGCCCGGCAGGAAGCGCGCCTCGACCGAGGCCTGGCGCATCGTCTCGTGGCGCACCGCCTCGGCCCGCACGTGGAACCGGTCGCGCACGTCGTCCTCGCGACCGAACGCCTGCACCATCTCTATGCCCACGACGGCCTCGTCGGACGCCTCCGTCAGGTGCCCCTTCTTCTCCTGCACCTTCCGCGAGATGGGGAAGACGCGGCGCGCGAAGATGTACGTGAGGATCGCGATCGGCGGCATCGCCAGGGCGGCATAGAGCGCCAGCCTGGCATTGACCGTCGTCAGCACGATGCCCGCGCCGACCAGCATCATCACGCTCTGCAGCGCCTGCACCACCCCCCAGCCGATGAAGTAGCGCACGGGGTAGATGTCGTTCGTCGCGCGCGAGATCACCTCTCCGGTCGCGTGCCGGTCGTAGAAGGCGCGCGGATAGCGCAGGTACGCGTCGTAGAGCATGCTGCGCAGCCGCGCTTCGACAGCGATGCCGATCCGCGCTGTCGCGTAACGGCGGGTGAAGTTGAAGCCGAAGCGCAGGGTGGCGATCACGACGATGGCGGCGAGATAGGGGACGAGCGCGCCGGGGTCGCCACCGTCGATGGCGTTGTCGATCGTGCGCTGGATCAGGATCGGGATGGCGAGCGACAGCCCGGTGAAGACGAGCGCGCAGCTGAGCCCGAGCAGCACGGGACGCCACTGCGCGCGCCACAGCGGGTAGAGGTGGCGCAGGGTTGGCCACAGGGTCAGGTCGGGTGGATCGACCGGGCTCACGTCGGGTCGGGCTCCTGGCTGCGCGTTCCCACGCGCGGGACTGCGGGACGAGACAGCCGCCACGGCCGTGGCCGGCGGCGTGCCGGCCGGAGCGTCACCTCCAGGCGGGCAGCCGGCCAACACTAGCAGCTGACGCCGCCGTGACGTCGTTCTGCACCAGATCGGCGCTTGACAGACATCAAAATGATGTCATAATGGCGCTATGGATCTCTCACGCCATGTCCTCTCGATCCAGGCCGACCTGACTGCGGCGGCCGCGCTCGGCGGCGACGATGCCGCCGAGGCCGGCCGCCGGCTGTCGACGGCAGTCGAGTCGTCGCTCCAGCTGCGGCTGCTCGACGTGCTCACCGAAGCGTCGCTGGCGCTGAATGCACAGCTGACGGCGGGTCACGTCGAGGTGCGCCTCGCCGGCCGTGACCCTGAGCTCGTCCTCGTCGAGGAGCCGGGCGCCACGGACGAGGCGCCGAGCTTTCCCGGCGACGACACGAGCGCCCGTATCACCCTTCGGCTGCCGGAAGGCCTCAAGGTGCAGGTCGAGGCCGCCGCAGCCCGCGAGGGCGTTTCCACGAATGCCTGGATCGTGCGCGCGCTCGCGCGTGCGCTCGAGCCGCGCGCGTCCCGCGTGCGCGGCGGGCATCGACTACAGGGCTTCGCCCAGAGCTGATCACCAGGAGGTGACTTCCATGTCCATCCATGCCACCCCGTTCGGTCATGTCGAAATCCCCGAGGTCGACCCGCCGCGCCGGCGCCCGCCGGGCCGCCGTGGTGACGGTAGCCGCCTGCGCAGGTTCCTCGGCCGGCCCGACGGCAACCGTCACCGGGAGGCCTGATGGCCCGCTTCGAGACACCGGGAACGGTGCGGCTGCGGGTTGCGCTGGGGGCCGGCGAGGTCTCGATCGAGACCACCGACGCACCCGAGGTCGTCGTCGACGTGATGCCGCTGCGTGACGACAAGGCCTCGCGTGAGGCTGCGGCCGAGACCTCCATCGAGCTGCACAAGCTGCACGACGGGCACGAGGTCGCGGTCGACGTGCCGAAGCGCTGGGGCTTTGCGAAAGCGCGTGAGGCGGGCGTCGGCGTGCGGATCCGCTGTCCGCACGGCGCCGACCTGGATCTGACGAGCGACGCCGCCGATCTCGATGCGCGCGGCCGGGTGGGCGCGGTCCGCGCGAAGTCGGCCTCCGGCGATCTCTCGCTGCAGGTCGTGCAGGGCGCGCTCGACGCAAGCACGGCGAGCGGCGACGTCGTGGCGGGCGAGGTGCTCGGTGCGGCGAAGGTGAAGACGGCGTCCGGCGACGTCGAGGTGAAGCGGGTGTGCGGCGAGCTGAGCGCCGGCCTCGTCTCCGGCGACCTCAACGTCGGCGAGGCCCTGGCGGCCGTTCGCGTGACGACGGTATCCGGCGACGTCCGCGTCGACGCCGCCGGCGGAGGGGACGTCGACCTGAAGTCGGTCTCCGGCGACGTCGAGATCGGGATGTGCTCGGGGTTGCGGCTGTGGATCGACGCCAGCTCGGTCAGCGGCACGATGACCTCGGAGCTCGAGCTCACCGAGACGCCGCCGGCCGACGACGCGCCGCTCGTCGAGCTCCGTGCGAAGTCGGTGTCCGGCGATCTGCGTATCCGCCGCGCCTCGGCGACCGCCCCGACGATGCCCGCCTGATCCGTAGGGGCGAGGCCATGCCTCGCCCTCGCGCGGGGTGCGCGTTCGGTCAACCCTCGCCTGCGAGCTCCTCGGCGAGGAGCCCGAGCGCGAAGCACTGCCAGGCGAGGCCCGGGTCGCGCTGCAGGAGCCGCAGAGCCTCGGCGGCGCCCCGCAAGCCCTCGGCCTCCGGCGCGAGCGACGCGAGGCCGGCGGCGAGCTCGGCACGGGCGGCAGGCGTGTCCAGATCCTCGGCCAGCGCGGTCACGGCCCTGCCGTACAGCTGCGGCGCTCGCCGCGGGTCGCCACCCGCGGCGAGCAGCAGCTCGGATCGTCGCAGCGCAGCGTTCAACTCGTCGGCGTCGAGGGTGACGGCCTGGCCGGCGAGGAAGCAGTAGAGCGTCCACTGCTCCTCCGGCTCGGCGCGCTCGACGGAGCGCAGCCAGTCGCGGACGCTCTCCCTCGCCACGAGCGGAGCGTACGCTCTGGTCGGTCAGCGGGCTGCGTCGACCCGCTCGCGCCGCTCGAGCCACGCCGAGTAGCCGCCTTCGCTCGCGCGCACGTCGCCGTCGCGCACCTCGACGATCCGGTCGGCGATGCGGTCGAGGAAGTAGCGGTCGTGCGAGATCACGGCCACGGTGCCGGCGAACTCCTCGATCGCGCTCTCGAGTACCTCCACCGACTCGATGTCGAGGTGGTTCGTCGGCTCGTCGAGGACGAGCAGGTTCGGCCGCGCCAGCATCAGGAGCAGCAGCTGCAGGCGTGTGCGCTCGCCACCGGAGAGGAGTCGGTTCGCCCGTCGCACCTGCTCGTACGGGAAGAGGAACTTCATCAGCAACCCCACCGCGTCGGCCTCGGACACCGGCACGGCCCGGCGCACGGTCTCCAGGGGCGAGGAATCGGGGTCGAGCGTGTCCTGGTCCTGGGCGAGGTAACCGACCGCGATCGACGGGCCTACCCACACCTCGCCTTCGCCGGGCGCGATCTCGCCGACGATCGTCTTCAGCAGCACGGACTTGCCGGCGCCGTTCTCCCCGACGATGCCGATGCGCTCGCCGTGCACGACCGTCAGGTTCGCGCTTGCGATGACCGGCGTGTCTCCGAAGGCGATGCCGAGCGAGCGCAGCTCGAACACCCGCTGGCCACCACGGGTGGAGGGGCGCAGCTGCAGCGCGATCTTCCGGCGTTCCAGCACTGGCCGCTCGACCTTGTCCATCCGGTCGATCTGGCGCTGCTTGTTGCGTGCCTGCTTGATGTGGCGCTCGTCCACGACGCGGCGCGCCCAGTCCTCGAAGCGCCGTACGGCTGCCTCCAGCCGCTCGATCTCCTTCTGTTGCGTGACGTACGCCTGCTTCTGCCGCTCCAGCTCGAGGTCACGTGCCACGGTGTACGCGGTGTAGCTCCCCGGCCAGAGGCGGATGCGGCCCGCGTCGAGCGACGCGATCGTGGTGACGATCTCGTCGAGGAGGTAGCGGTCGTGCGAGACGGCCACGATCGCACCGTCGAAGCGGTGCGCGAGCATCTCCACGCGGGCGCGGCCGGCGTTGTCGAGATGGGCCTCCGGCTCGTCCAGCAGCAGGACGTCGGGTCGCTGCTCGAGGCAGGCGGCGAGGGCGATCAGCTTGCGCTGGCCGCCGGAGAGCGCCCGTGTCGGCAGCTCGAGCTCGTCGTCGGTGAGGCCGAGCTCGAGCAGCGTCGCCCGCACGCGACCGCCGACACTCGGGCCCCCTGCGGCATCCCATCGTTCGAGCAGCTGCTCCTGTCGCCGCAGCACGCGCGTCATGCGCTCGAGGTCGGCCGCGAGGGCCGGATCGGCGAGCTGGGCAGCGACCGTGGTGAGCTCCCGCTCGAGCTCGACGAGATCCGGGCGTGCAGCGAGCACCGTGTCGAGAGCGGTGCGGGCGTCTCCCTGGGGGTGCTGGTCGAGATAGGCGACAACGGCTTCGCGGCGCCGTGTCACCTCGCCGCCGTCGGGCGGCTCGAGCCCTGCGAGAAGCTTCAACAGGGTCGTCTTGCCGCTGCCGTTCGCTCCGACGACGCCGATGCGGGCGCCCGCTCCGATGGTGAGGTCGGCGCCGTCGAGGATCAGCCGCGCGCCGAACGACTTGCGGAGCTCGCGCCCCGCGAGCACGGTCACAGGAACGTCTCCAAGCCGGGATCGCCGCACCTCATGGGGCGCAGAGGGTAGCTACCCGGAGCGCAGCTTGCGCTTCAGCGCGTTCCACCGTGCCGGTGTGCCGTAGCCCTGGAAGCCGGCGACGAAGCGGCCCCGTGCGTCGATCAGGATCACGGCCGGCTGGTAGTCGACACCGAAGCGCCGGGCGAGCCGTCGCCGCGGGTCGACCACGGACGGCCAGGTCCAGCCGTAGCGCTTCAGGAAGGCGCGCGCATTCGCCGGCGTGTCAGCCGCGTTGAGGCCCAGGAACCTGAAGCCCTTGCCCTGCTTCTTCACCCAGCGTGCGTAGGCGACCGCCTCGCTCTGGCAGGTGCCTCACCACGACGACCAGACGTTGATGAAGACGGGCTTCCCGCGCATGGCGGCCAGGGAGGCGCGTTTACCTTTCACCGTCTTCCCCGCGATTGCGGGCGCCAGCGGACGTTCGCTCGCCGCAGCCGACGTCCCGGCTGCGAGCAGGCAGATCACCACGGCTAGCGTCAAGACCCCTCTCACGCCTGTCGACTGTAGCCGGACCCCCTTCGCCCTGGATTACGGAATCCTTACGCGCACTCGCTCGTTCGGGGTCAAGCCGCGTGGGGGCCAGCCGATACAGAGAGCGATGAGAGGGGTCGCAGCGACCACGGCGCTGGCCGCGTTCGGATGCCTGTTCGCGGGCTCTGCAGCCGCAGCGCAGCCTGTCGCCGCGCCAACCCCGGCGGCCGTAGCGTCCGCCCCCGTCGCCGCGCCGAGCTGGGCGGCCACACAGATCGCGGCGGTCGTCTCTGCCGGCGTCCTCGGCACCGACGTGAGCTCGTTCCGCCCCACCGACCCGCTCACACGCGGCGAGCTCTTCCAGGCGCTGGCTGCCCTCGGGAAGCCGGTGAGCGCTCCTGCGACGCCTGAGCGGGCCGTGACGATGCGGGAGCTCGATGCCCAGATCGTCGGCTCGCTCGGCCTGCTGCCGGCGGCGAGGAGGTTCCGCCTCGCCGCGCGCGACGCCGGGCTGGAGCCGACGGCGATGCTCGGCACCGAGACGGTCGCCCGGCTGCTCGGCCTCCGCCTCAACCACCCTCTCGGGCAGGACGACCTGGAGCTGTCACCCAACCAGCCGGCGACGCGCGCCGAGGCGGCCTACTCGCTGGCGCGGGTGCTGCAGCTCGGCCCGGACACGCTCGCCTACGTCGACCAGCTCGCGCAGGGCTTCGCGATCCCGCAGCTCGGCGACTGGCAGCGCACAGTGGTCGCCAGGGCGCTGCGGTTCGTCGGCTACCCGTACGTGTTCACGGGGGTGTCGGAGAAGCCGCAGAAGCTCTGGAGCGCGAACGCTCCCGGAGGCCTGGTCAGCGCTCCCGGAGGCTTCGACTGCTCCGGCTTCGTGTGGCGGGTCTACAAGTTGCAGCCGTTCGACGGCGCACCGACGCTCGGCGAGATGCTGAAGGGCCGCACGACCTACTCCATGAGCGCCGAGGTGCGGGCGAGCGCGCGCATCACGGTCGATTCGCTGCAGCCCGGCGACCTCGTGTTCTTCGGCAGCCGCGGCGTCAGGTCGAAGCCTGCCGAGATCGGGCACATGGGCATCTACGTCGGGAACGGCTGGATGGTGCACTCCTCCGACAACGGCACCACGCTCGTACCGATGCAGGGCTGGTACGCGAAGACGTTCGCGTGGGGCCGCCGGCCGCTGGCCGAAGCGGGCCTCGCTGCCTGACGCTCTCTACGAGCGGTACGAGAGCTGCAGCAGGTTCGTGCTCGACGTGTACTTCGAGAACGTGAAGGCCGAGCAGGCGACGCGCACGCGCACCTGCCCTGACCCGTTGCGGAACTCGGAGGCGGGCACGGACGAATCCGGCGCCTGGTCGGCGACCGTGACCTGAGACGTCCCGAGCGACCATGACGTACCGACCGTGACCCACGTCGCCGTCGACCACCGGTACATCGCGAGAGAGAGCGTGCAGGAGCGCGACGCGAAGCCGGTGAAGGTGACCTTGAAGTCGGAAGCGCCGGCGTCGGCTGCGAACGTCCCGTACCAGGTGGCGCTCGAGAGGACGGGAGCGCGAACCGTGTAGTAGCTCTGGTCGACGGAGCCCAGGCTCGCCGCGTTCCCCGCAGTGGCCGTGCCCGTCAGGACCGTGACAGCGGTCGGGAACGCCGTCGTCAGAGAGGTCGGGGGCGGCGGGGGCGGCGACCCGGCCGTGGTCTGCGAGGCCGTGTTGGAGTACAGGCTGAGATTGCCGGCCGCGTCCTTGGCCCGTACCCGATAGCTGTACGAGGTGGAGGCGGCGAGCCCGCCGTCGACGAGACCGGCGCTGGTCGGGGTGGCGATCTGCGCGAAGCTGGAGCAGCTCGTGCCCTGGCAGCGCTCGACCTCGTAGCCGGTGACGCCCACGTTGTCGAACGGCACGGGCCACGAGAGGGTGATCGTGGTGCCGGACACGTTCGCGGCCAGGGGGCTCGGCGCGTTGGGACGCTCAGTGTCCAGGACGGGCGGCGGGGGCGGGGGCGGAGGCTGAGAGGCGCCGGCGCCCAGGGCCCGATCCAGGTTGATCCTCCCGTACCCGTACCTCGACGACCAGGTGCATCCCGAGCAGGTCCCGAACGGGTCGGTGCCGTAGCCGCTGCCGACCTTGTCGGACGTGGTCGCGAGAACCGTCTTCACGCCGGCGACGGAAAGCCCGGGAGTCTGCGCGCGGAGCAGGGCTGCCAGCGCGGCGACGTGCGGCGCCGCCATGGACGTCCCGTTGTAGGTGGCGTAGGAGTTGCCGGCGATCGTCGAGTAGATCGACGATCCGGGGGCGGCGACGAACACGTTCGACGACCCGTAGTTCGAGTAGCTCGCGTAGACGTCGGTGGAGGTGGTCGCGGCGACGCCGATCGAGCCGGAGCAGGCGGCCGGATACGCCGGGCTCGAGCTGCCGCTGTTGCCGGCGGCGGCCACGACGACCACGTTCGCGGTGACCGCCCGCGAGACGGCGCTGCAGAGCGTGGACGAGTACGCGGATCCCGCGAGGCTCATGTTGATCACCTGTGCGCCGCGGCTGACCGCGTAGTCGATGCCGGCCGCAATCGCCGCGTACGTGCCGGACCCGCCCGAGTCGAGCACCTTCACCGGGAGGATCGGGGACGTGAGCGCGACGCCGGCGATGCCCGTGGCGTTGTTCGTGCTTGCGGCCGCGATGCCCGAGACGTGCGTGCCGTGGTTGTTGTCGTCCGCCGAGTTGCCGTTCGAGCACGTGCCGCTGAGACAGTTCCCTCCGACGACCACGTGGCCGTTCAGGTCGGGGTGATTCGCCTGGACGCCGGTGTCGATCACCGCGATCAGGGGGCCGTCGAGCGAGGCGGGGTACACGCCGAACAGGCGCGACCAGCCGCTCACGGCCGAGATCTTGCCCAGGCTCCACTGGGACGAGGCCGATGCGTCGTTCGGCGAGGCCAGGGTCGTGGTCGCGATGTAGTTCGGCTCGGCGTAGGCGACCCCGAACAGGCGGGCGTAGATCGCGAGCGCTGTCGGGACGGAGCGGCCGGACGGCACCCGCACGACGAAGACGTCGTCCGAGAGGCGGGCCGACGCCTGGTCGCCGAAGGCCCGGAAGATCCCCTGGGCCTGCGACGGGATGGAGAACTTGACGAGGATGGTCGACGGGTCGTAGTCCTCGGCTGCGCGCGCCGGGGCGGTAGCCAGGCCGGCGTGCAGGAACGCAGCGACAGCCGCGACCAGTGCAAGCCGTAGCCACCGTGTTCTCACGCCTCTGACTCCCCCGTCTCGTCGTGTTGCGGCTCTCCGCAACACTGCCAGGTTAGTTCTACCACCGGTCGGCACTGAATACGAGGCTAGGGTTTCGGTCGTCTCGCCAGGGCCGGGGAACGCCGTTTCCTTGCATGCTGTCCTCGCTTGCCGGCGTCGATTTCGGTGCAGTTCCGGCACGGACACGTCACGCCCCGGCCGCTACCGTTCGTGCTGGGAGCCCTGCTCCCCATGGGGCCCTTCCGCGCGGAGGGCTGGCCGGCGTGGCCTCGCCACGCTGCGGCGGCAGCCGTCCGCTCGTGCCGGCGCTACGGTGGCGCGTATGACCTTGCGCGTGGTCGCACCTCGAGCAGGTCGCCGCCTCCTGCCGGGCGTCCTGGGCCTCGCCGTCGCCGCGGTGCTCACAGCGCTCCTGCTCGCCGTCCCGGCCGCCGGCTCGCCCTCGCGCGCGCCCGAGCCGTCCCTGCGCGAGCTCGTCGGGCAGAGGCTCGTCGTTGCTTTTCGTGGAACCAGCCCGTCGAGCGCCCTGCTCGCCCGTGCTCGCCGCGGCGAGATCGGCGGCGTGATCATCTTCGGCGGCAACGTCGTAAGCGCCGCCCAGCTGCGGTCCCTCACCGCAAGCCTGCAGGCTGCGGCGCGAGCCGGAGGCAGGCCTCGGCTCCTGATCACCGTCGATCAGGAGGGCGGCCAGATCCGCAGGCTGCCCTGGGCGGGGCCCGCGCGGTCGACGTCGCAACTCGGCCGCACCTCGCCGGCCGCGGTACGGCGGGCGGCGCGTGAGGCGGGGCAGGCTCTGCGCCGGGCGGGCGTGAACGTCGACCTGGCGCCGGTGGCGGACGTCCCGGTCGCTCGCTCGTTCATGGCTGCCGAGGAGCGCACCTTCTCGACCAGCCCCACGCGAGTAGGGCTGCTGGCCGGCGCCTTCGCGGCCGGCCTCGCCGATGCCCGCGTGGCCGCGGCCGTGAAGCACTTCCCGGGCATCGGACGCGCGGTCCGCTCGACGGACCGGTCGGCCGTCGTCCTCGCCGCGACCCGTACGGCCCTCGAGCGGGATCTCGAGCCGTTCAGGCAGGCGATCGCGGCCGACGTCCCCATCGTGATGCTGTCGAACGCCGCGTACTCGCTCTACGGTGCCGCTCCCGCAGCCTGGTCGACCCGTATTCAGTCGCTGCTCCGTGGTGAGCTCGCCTTCCGCGGCGTCACGATCACCGATGCACTCGAGCCCGTTGCCGCGACGCGCGGCAGGAGCCTCTCGTCGGCCGCCGGTCTCGCCGCGTCCGCAGGGGTCGATCTCCTGCTCTTGACCGGGAGTGAGGCGAGCAGCGACGCGGTCTTCCGCGATCTGCTGCAGCGCGCCTCGGGCGGAGCGATCGGCGCCGCCTCTCTGCGTCGCAGCTACGACCGCATCCTCGCCCTGAAGGGTCGCCTGGGCTGAGCAGCACCGCTGTCAGCCGACGTGGCCGCCTGGGTGCAGGCACGGCGACGGCGGGCCGGTCGGCGGCTCCGGGTCGCCCGGCACGACCGGATCCAGGGGCGGCCCGATCCGGGGACCGTCCAGGTCACGGCCGGCGACGACGCGGCCGGCCTGGATGACGAGGCGGAAACGATCCGGCCGGACGAGCACGCGCACGTCCGCGAGCGGGTCGCCGTCGACCACCAGCAGATCGGCCTCGGCCCCGACCGCGAGGCGGCCCAGCCCCGGCAGGCCGAGTGCCGCCGCCCCGCCCGCCGTCGCTGCCGCCAGCGCCCCGAGCGCCCCGAGCCCTCCCTCGGCCATGCGAACGAGCTCCCAGGCGTTCGATCCGGGCGGCCCGGAGTCGTAGCCCATGGCGAGCGTCACACCCGCGGCGTCCGCCGCCTCGAGCGTCAGGTACGCCTCCTCCAACTGGCGCCGTGCCTGGTCGACTAGGCGGGGCACCCATTCGTGGGCGAAACGCTCGGCGAGATCGTGGAACGTCGTCAGCGTCGGCACCAGCACCTGCCCGCCTGCTGCCATCCGCTCCAGGAGAGCCGGCTCGCGATGGAGCGCCAGCCCGTGCTCGATCGTGTCCACCCCCTCCTCGACTGCGATGCGCGTACCGTCCAGACCTTCGGCATGGGCTGCCACCCGCAGGCCGAGACGATGCGCCTCGTCCACGATGGCTGCCAGTTCCTCGCGGGTCATCTGCGCCGGCTCGGGGTCCTCGCGCTCGACCGAGCGTGCCCCGGTCGACATCAGCTTGACGAAGTCGGCGCCTCGACGCAGCTGCTCGCGCACCGCGCGCCGCATCTCCCAGGGGCCGTCCGCCTCCCGGTACATCGTCCCGAACAGACGGCCGCCCGGGGCGGTCGCCGAGATAATCCGGCCGCACGTGACGACCCGCGGGCCATCGAGGAGGCCGAGCTCGACCGCACGTCGGAGCACGATCGCCTCGTCATCGAAGGAGCCGACGTCGCGCACCGTCGTGAGGCCGTTCTCGAGCAGCGCGCGCGCCGTGTTCGCGAGCACGAACCAGCCGAGCTCGCGCGGGCGTGGATCCTCGCCGTGCAGCTCGGGCGGAGGCCCGAAGCCGGGGCTCCTGGACGTGTCCGACACCAGGTGAACGTGCGCATCGATGAGGCCGGGCAGCACCGTGCGCCCGCCGACGTCGATCCCGTCGGCAGGCCGGTCGCCGGAGGCCTCGGCGACCTCGGTGATCCGCCCGCCCGCAGCGACGACGGTGGCGTGCTCGAGCACGCGTCCGCTCGCCGGGTCGATCGCGCGGGCGTTCCACAGGCGCAACTCCGGGCTCGTCATCGCCGCATCCTCCCACACCGACGATTCGGCATCGGCGTCCCCGCAGACGGCGCGCTACCCTCCATGGATACTCCCAGGAGGCTGACATGACCGAGCTTGCACCGGCGCCGGCGAGCGGCGTCGCAGACACGAACGGCGCCGAGATCGCGCCCATCCACCACTGGATCGGCGGCAAGGTCGTCCCCGGTGCGTCGGGCCGCACGGGCCCCGTCTTCAACCCTGCCACGGGCCGTCAGACCGGGGCCGTCGACCTCGCGTCGGTGGAGGAGATCGACGCGGCGGTGCAGTCGGCCAAGCGGGCCTTCGTCTCGTGGCGCACGGTCTCGCTCGCGCGGCGCGCAGAGCTGATGTTCCGGATTCGCGAGCTCGTGCACGAGAACAAGCAGGAGATCGCGAAGCTGCTCGTGGCAGAGCACGGCAAGGTCCTCTCGGACGCGATGGGTGAGGTGACGAGGGGGCTCGAGGTGATCGAGTTCGCGTGCGGGATCCCGACGCTGCTGAAGGGCGAGTTCTCGGAGCAGGCCTCGACCGGCGTCGATGTGTACTCGATCCGGCAGCCCGTCGGCGTCGTTGCCGGTATCACGCCGTTCAACTTCCCCGCGATGGTCCCCATGTGGATGTGGGCGCCGGCGATTGCGTGCGGCAACACGTTCGTCTTGAAGCCGTCGGAGAAGGATCCGTCGGCGTCGATGTTCACCGCGCAGCTGCTGCAGGAGGCCGGGTTGCCTGACGGCGTCTTCAACGTCGTGCACGGCGACAAGGTGGCGGTCGACGCGCTGCTCGAGCACGCGGATGTCGGAGCGCTCTCGTTCGTGGGCTCGACGCCGATCGCGCGCTACATCTACGAGACCGGCACCCGGCACGGCAAGAGGGTGCAGGCGCTCGGCGGGGCGAAGAACCACATGATCGTGTTGCCCGACGCCGACATCGAGATGGCTGCCGACGCGGCCGTCAGCGCCGCGTACGGGTCGGCGGGGGAGCGCTGCATGGCGGTCTCGGTGGTCGTCGCGGTCGGCGACGCCGGCGACGCGCTGGTGGCGGCGATCAAGGAGCGGCTGCCGAAGGTGAAGGTCGGAGACGGCATGGACCCGTCCTCGGAGATGGGGCCGCTCGTCACGCAGGCCCACCGGGACAAGGTCGCCTCCTATCTGGAGTCGGGGGCAGAGCAGGGCGCCAAGCTACTCGCAGACGGTCGTGAGACCGCTCCGGAGGGAGGCGGCTTCTACCTGGGGGTGTCGCTGCTGGACGAGGTGACGCCGGAGATGGACGCCTATCGCGACGAGATCTTCGGGCCGGTGCTGGGCGTGATGCGTGTTGCCACGTATGACGAGGCGCTGCAGCTGATCAACGACAACCCGTACGGGAACGGCACAGCCATCTTCACCCGCGACGGCGGCGTCGCCCGGCAGTTCCAGTTCGACGTGAACGCGGGCATGGTCGGCATCAACGTCCCGATCCCGGTGCCCGTCGCGTACTACTCGTTCGGCGGCTGGAAGGCGTCGCTGTTCGGCGACTCGCACATCTACGGGCCCGAGGGGATCCACTTCTACACCCGCGGCAAGGTCGTCACCTCGCGCTGGCCAGACCCCGCCACGAGCAAGGTCGACCTCGGCTTCCCGCAGACCCGCTAGCACCACGGCGGCCGGGGCGGCATCGTTGCCGTCCCGGCCGTGGCGACCGCGAAGGTGACCGGGGAGGGGAGGAATCGCGCCGAGAGTGGAATCTTGCGCGCCTTCCGAGTACCTTCTGCGCATGTCTTCCGAGGTTGTCGACGAGGAGCCGGAGCCCACGCCCGCGTCGACGAGATGCGGCCGGAGTCGATCACCGGTGAGGGGCTCCCGATTGTCATGCGCGGGTACGACCGCGAGCGGGCCGACCGGCTTCTCTCGCGCGTTGCCGAGGCGTACGGCTATGTCGTGCTGCAACGAGACTCTCTCCGCGCGCGAATCTCCTCCGTCGAAGCCGAGCTCGCTGCCGCCGAGGAGGAGGCCCGGGCCAGCGCCAGATCGGTGGCGGAGCTCGTGCACAGGTGTGCGTCGGTCGACAGCGACCTGTCCGCGACGAGGTCGGTGCGGGACGATCTGACCCAGCGGCTCTCCCGTGTCGAGGCCGAGCGCTCGCAGGCGCTCGCCGAGCTGCAGGCGAGCGCGGGCCGTGCGGCGGAGCTCGAGCGTCGGGCGCAGACGTTGGAGCAGGCTCTCCGCGATCGCCTGGAAGCCCCTCCCGAGCCGCCGGGCCAGGCTTCTGCGCCGGCGTGGGCTGTCGCGGTTCGCGGGATCCGAGGCAGAGGCTGCACGTCTGCTGCTCGAGGCGACGCGGGCATCCGAGCAGCTGCGGGAGACCGCGCGCGAGCAGATGAGGACGGCCCTGAAGAAGGCGCGCGAGCGTGTGGCCCTCGTCGAGGGCGAGGCGGAGCGTGAGCAGGCTCGTGTCGCCGAGATGAAGGAACGGGCTCGCCGGGCGGAGGATGCCGCGGAGAAGATGGTGTCGCAGGCCCGGGCCGAGGCCGAGCGGATGCGGGCTCGTGTCGCGGAGATGGAGGAATGGACTCGCCGCGCGGAAGGCGAGGCCGAGGAGATTCTCGCGAGGGCTCGCGCCGAGGCGGCCGGGGTCGCGTCTGCGGTCGGTCAGGAGCGCGATCGCGTACGGCTGCTGCTGACGGGCGCGCTGGCGTCGCTCGACGTGAGCAACCAGGGAGCGTCATCTGGAGACCTCGTGGCCGATCTCGCCGCTCGTCTGCAGGAGAGCAGCTCTCCGGTGCAGGAGAGCAGCTCGCCGGACGAGGCGGACGTGTCGGCCGCAGAGCCGCCCGAAACGCTCGAGTAGTCAGTACCCGCCCGCGGCGGTGACAGGGCGGCTCGGGAGCGGATGCCGGCGCGCCGGGCTGGCGTTGGCCCACTCAGGCCGCACGCCTGCACGGGTTCGTCCTTCCCTCCAACGAAGCGTCCGGCGAGCTGGGGCTCGGTGCGCCTCCCCCTTTGCCGCCCCTTCCGCGTGCCGGGCGGAAGTCGCTGAGAATGCGAGGGTCGAGACCGCTGTGAGCGGTCAATGGAGTCAGGTCAGCGCCACGCTCGTACTTGAGCCAGGCGTCGTCCCGCGGCGCGTCGCGAGCGCCGGCCGCGCCCGACGACCCTCAGGTTCACCCGTTCGAGTTGTTGGGCCGGCGCGTCCGATGACCGACCATTGGGGTATCCGCGGCGAGCCCGTGACCAGGAAGACCGACCTCTGCGGCACAGAGGAGGAGCGATGGGCGCGTACGGAGCTTCAAGCAGCAGCTCGTGGGTGGGCGTGTCGAAGATGCTGCAGCAGTGCCCCGAACCAGGATGCGGAGCGCTGACGCTCGGGGGCACGTGTGTGGCGCACGATCCCATGTTCGTGCCGACCTATGCCCGAGGGCGTCCGCTCGTCGCTGCCGGCGGCGGCCGGGAGCTCGCCACGATCGGGCGCTGAAGGCCGCGACGGGTGTCTCCCTCCGGGTGTCTCCCGGAGGGAGACACCCTTTGTTACAACGGTGCAACTTGTTGTCCCCAGAGGCAATGTTGGGTGCGGCTTTGGGGTACGCTCGGCAGAGATGCCGCACGTTGCTCGCACCTGGCCGCCGACCGACTTGCACCACGTCACGGCCCGCGGCAACGCGGGCCGACCGGTTTTCCTCGGTGACGCAGACCGGGAGCTGTTCCTCGACCTCCTCGACGAAGTCGTCGCCCGCTTCGAATGGCGGCTCTACGCCTGGTGCCTGCTCGGGAACCACATACACACCGTCGTCGGCGCCGCGCCGGACCTGCTCGCGAAGGGCATGCAGCGGCTGAAAGGCGTCTACGCCATGCGCTTCCACCGGCGGCACCACACCAGTGGGCACCTGTTCAAGCGCCCGTACCACTCGAGACCGATCCTCACCCCCGAGCACCTCCACCGCGGCTGCGGCTACACGCTGCGAAACCCGGCCAGGCATGGGCTCGTCCACCGGGCAGAGGACTGGGAATGGAGCAGCTTCCGCACGGTGGCAGGGCTCGGCCCGCCGGCGCGGCCGCATCTCGGCTGCGAGCCGTTCGTGCAGCTGCTCGGATTGCGAGAGACCACCGAGCGGCTCGCGGTGATGCGGGCCTACGTCCGCGACGCTCCGCCGGTCTCGACGGGATCGAGCGCAGCCGACCCGCGCCCGCAGCCCGGTCGGGCAGCAGCCATGATCGGCGTGTGACCGTCCTCGTCGAGGGCTTCGAGCCCGATCAGATAGCGCTCGCCGCCCACCTCGCCGCCCGCGAGACCACAGCCCAAGCCCCGGCCCCGGGGGAGACGATCCGCCTCGCCGGCGCAGGCCCCGCTCCTCCCGAGGCGCTTGCCCTCGCCGACCGGCTCGGCGTCCTGGTCGAGCCCCACACCGATCTGGACGCGGACCCGGGGCTTGCCGAGGTCGCCTACCTGGATGTCTGGACGCCGGAGGTGGCACCGAGGGTGCGGCACCTCCTCGCACGCGGCACGCGCGTGACGAGCATCGGCGACCTCCTCCTCGACCGGGCGCAGGGCCTCACGGTCGGCGTCACCGGCACCGCGGGGAAGACGACCACCGCGAGCGCCACCGTCCAGCTCCTTCGCGCCGCACGCGCCGAAGACACCGCTCACACCGCAGCGGACGCGAGCACCACCGGGCGCCTCGGCAACCTGTGGCCGACCGCCGAGCTGCTCGACCGGCCCGACCTCCACCGCCCGCTCGTGCTCGAGCTGACGTCGTCCCACCTCGCCTTCATGCAGGAGAGCCCCGCGATCGCGGCGATCACCTGCTTCTGGCCGGACCACCTCGAGCTGCACGGCTCCCTCGACGCCTACCGCGCTGCCAAGGAGACGATCGTCCGCGGGCAGCGGCCGGGCGACACGCTGGTCGTCAACGCGGACGACCCCGGGGCCTGCGCGTTCGCGGAGCACACCCCTGCCGCTCTCGTCGAGGTGTCGCTCCGGCGCCCGGTCGAGGCCGGTGTCTTCGTCGGAGACGGCGTCGTGATGCTCCGCTACGACGGCGTCGAGAGCGAGCTCGTGCCGCTCGCGTCCCTCCCCTTCCAGGGCCCGGAGCTCGTCGACGTGCTCGTCGCGGTCGCGACGGCCGTCGCCGCCGGCGCGTCCCCCGCTGCTCTACGACAGGCCCTTCCGGGACTCGTCCTGCCTGCCCACCGCAGCCATGTCCTCGAACCGGACGCAGCGCCAGCACCGACGACGACGACGACGCCGGCGCGACACCGGCCGGCACGCCCGTGGTCGACGACGGCATGGCCGCCACTCCGTCGAAGACCGCCGCTGGGCTCGCCCGCTACGCCGACCGCAGCGTCGTGCTCGTCGCCGGTGGGCTCGACGACCTCGGCTTCGGCCCGGTCCATGCCACGCCCGAGGAGCAGGACCTGCTCGAGCGCGCGTGCGACGTGGTCGCCCGCGTCGCCCGGCTGGCCGTCCTGTTCGGGCCGGCCGCGTACCGGCTCGAGGCGCTGCTCGCAGCGCGCGGCGTTCCCCTGGCGCGAGCCGAGCAGCTCGGCGACGCCGTCGCGCACGCGCTCTCGCGCCTGCAGGGCGCGTCGGCGCTCGTCTTCTCGCCGATGTTCCCGGTCACGGCCGCCGACCGCGAGCGTTTCGCTCACCTCGCCCGCGCCGGGACACGACGCGGGCCGGCCACCGCCGTCCGGCCGCCGCAGCGGGGAGGGCGGTGAAGGAGAGGGGGTGGGGGCGGGGGGGCTCCGCCCCCACTTAGCGCGCGGAAGGGGCTGACGCGCCCCGGCCGCTACGACCACGGCCAGGCGCATCCCGCGCAGTGTCGGTCCCCGTCGGGGACGTCGTGCGGAGTCGCACCGGAGAGGGCCCCTTCGTGCTGCTGGCGCCCCGGGCCCCCCCGTGCATCGGCCTGCCGGCCATGGCCGAACGAGCGATAGCGATGGTGGCTATCACCGTGAGCACTTCTGCGCTTCCAGACATGCTTGTTTCGTCCCCTGTCTACGCCGAGCGGCAGGCTCCGCGAACCCCCGCAGGGCTTATATCACCGTGGGTGGAAAAGGGGGAGGCTAGTTTTTTCGCGGCGCCGGCGGCCACCCGGCAGCCACCCGGCGGCGCCGGCGGCCAACCGCCGGCTCCACCGCCGGCGGGCCCGCACAGGCGCCCGGCCCCCGCGGACGGGCCCCACCGGGCGCTCCGCCCGCACGCGCGCATAGTCTCTGCGCCGTGACACGCTTCCTGCGCAGCAGCGAGACCGGTGAGGGGCAGCGGGCGTCGACCCTCGAGCTCTTCTACGACCTCGTGTTCGTCTTCGCGATCACGCAGGTCTCCCACGTCCTGCTGGAGGACCTCACGTGGCGGGGCGCCTGGCATGCGACCGTCGTGCTGATGGTCGTGTGGTGGGCGTGGAACTACACGACCTGGGTGACGAACGAGCTCGATCCGGACGCCGTGGCGGTGCGCCTGCTGTTGCTCGCGATCATGCTCGCGAGCCTGCTGATGGCGGTGGCGATCCCGCAGGCGTTCGACGGCAGGGCGCTCCTGTTCGTCGGCTCGTACGTCGCCATCCAGGTGGGCCGGCACCTCTTCCTCACGTTCGTCGTCGCCGACGCGGGCACGATCGAGCGGAAGCGGTCGGGCCACATCCTCGCGTGGTTCGTCGCGTCCGGCGCCCTCTGGCTGGCGGGCGGCTTCGCCGAGGGCACGGCGCGCAACGCGCTGTGGCTGGCAGCGCTCGCCGTCGACTACGGGGCGCCCGTGGTCATGTACTGGCTACCGGGCCGCGAGCGGCTCTCGCCCGACACGTGGGAGGTCGAGACCTCCCATTTCGCGGAGCGCTTCCAGCTCTTCATGATCATCGCGCTCGGCGAGACGATCGTGATCACCGGCGGCATCACCGCCGACCTGCCGCTCGACGCGGCGCGCGTGACCGCCTTCGTGCTCGCGTTCCTGTCCACGGCGGCGCTGTGGTGGCTGTACTTCACCTACGTGGCGACGATCGCGGAGAAGCGGCTCGAGAGCGCCAACGAAAGCCGCACCACCCTTGCGCGCGACGGCTACACCTACCTGCACGTCGTGCTCGTGGCCGGCATCATCGTCGCGGCGGTCGGCGACGAGCTCGTGATCGCCCATCCCACCGACACGCTGCCGTTTCGGGAGGTGCTGATGCTCGTGGCCGGCCCGGCGCTGTACCTGCTCGGGCACGTGCTCTTCCGGCTGCGCATGGCGGGCTCGGTCAGCTGGAGGCGCCTGGCGGGCGCGGCGGCGTGCCTGGCGGTCGGCGCGCTCGGCTCGTTCGCTCCCGCGCTCGTGCTGGCCGCACTGCTCGTCGCGATCCTGATCGCCGTGATCGTGGCCGAGCACGCCGCTGCGTGGCGCCGCCACCCGCGCGGCGACGAGTCGCCGCTGGAGCGGCTCGAGGCCTCCGCGTAGCCAAGAAACCACCTCTTTGCGGACTTTTCGTGCGCGCAGGGGGACTCGCGCACGCAGGTGGGGTTACGATCCACGCCTTCGGGGGGAGGCAGGTTCGATGCGATTCACTCGGGGGAGGGACACACCATGCACACATCCACGCCGATAACGGCCCTGTCCGCGTTGTGCCGCGGGCTCGCCCGCCTGATGCCGCTCCGTCCTCTCAGCCGCCTTCGTCTCGCTGCCCTCGCGGCGCTGGCGCTCGCTGCCGCTGTGGCGGCGGTGGTGGTGCCGTCGGCGGGGGCGGTGACGAATTGTTCGGTGTCGTCGTCGTGGGGGACGAATCGTGCTGATCTGGCGTCGCAGGTGGTGGCGTTGGTGAATCAGCATCGGGCCGGTATCGGGCGCTCGCAGTTGTCGGTGTCGTCGTCGTTGACGGCGGCCTCGACGTGGAAGTCGTTGCACATGGCGGGCTACGGCTATTTCGCGCATGACGATCCGGCGCCGCCGGTTGCGCGCAGCGCCTATCAGCGGGCCAGGGATTGTGGTTATGGGGGCAGTAGCTGGGGTGAGAACATCGCCTGGGGCTATACGTCGGCGCAGTCTGTTGTGAACGGCTGGCTCGGCTCGCCCGGCCATCGCTCCAACATCGAGAGCGCCAGTTACACCTCGACCGGGGTCGGTGTGGCCGCCAACGCGAGCGGCCGGCTCATCTGGACACAGAACTTCGGCAACGACAGCGGCAGCACACCACCCCCACCGCCGCCGCCCCCACCGCCGCCGCCTCCGCCGCCGCCGTCGGGCGACACGCAGAAGCCGACCCAGCCCACCGGGCTGGCGCTGACCTCGGCCACGCAGACCTCGGCGCAGATCCGCTGGAACGCCTCCTCCGACAACGTGGGAGTGACGAGCTACGGCGTCTACGTGGGAGGCACGCGCATCGGCTCCATCTCCGGGACGTCGGCCACGATCACCGGGCTCCGGTGCGGCACGAGCTATGCCGTCGGCGTCGACGCCGCCGACGCCGCGCAGAATCGCTCGGCCGTGACGACGCTCACCGTGCAGACGGCGGCGTGCTCGGGCGGCGGGGCCGACACGACACCGCCGACGACGCCGTCGGGGCTCACCGTCACCTCGACCGCGCGCACGTCGATCGGGATCCGCTGGCTCGCCTCCACCGACAACGTCGGCGTTGCCTCCTACCGCCTCTGGCGAGGCACGTCGCTGGCGGGCTCGACCACCTCGACGAGCTTCACGTTCACCGGTCTCGCCTGCGGCACGAGCTACCAGCTCGGCGTGGAGGCGCGCGACGCCGCGGGGAACACGTCCTCCCGGCGCGTGGTGACGGTCTCCACGCGCAGCTGCTTCAGCTGGTTCTGACCCGCGCGGCTTTCGGCCGGGCCAGGGCCCCGCGCGGGCCCGGCCCGGCCGGTGCGCGGTCGCCGGCCCGGGGGTCGCTCAGACCTTGCCGCTCATCGCCCACGCGGCGACGAGCCACGCGAGCACGGCGATGAGCGAGAGGATGCCGGCGGCGCGCGTCAGGCCCGGGCTGCCGCGCCGGACTGCCAGCCCGGAGAGGATGAGCGTGATCAGCAGCAGCAGCGCGCCCGCGTCCGCGGTGATGTAGCCGATGCCGATCCAGCTGGGGTCGTCGACGCCGTCGCCGAACTCCTTGCTGTACAGCCACTCGGCGCCGATCCGCATCACGATGTAGGCGGGCAGCGCCACGATCAGGAACGAGCGGAACGCGAGCCGCCGCAGGAACGGGGTCTCGGGCGAGCGGCCGGCGCCGAGCGCGGCCAGCGAGCCGAGGGCGGCGGCGCCGACCAGCACCATGGCGCCGAGCACGTGCAGGAGCAGCGGGAAGTTCCAGGAGTCGGGTCTCATGCCCCCGGCTTCCAGATCATGTCGACGAGCACGAGCACGGTGACGACGACCGCCACCCAGTGGAGCGCGTGAGCCTGTGAGTGTCGAGCCATTGCTGCGAGCTCGGCATCCGGCTCGTCCTTGCCCTCCGCCACGAGCTTGTCCGCGCGATCGAACGCGGGGGTGATCAGCACGCCGGAGCGGCTGCCGGCCGCGGTCGCGACGGCCCAGCCGATCAGCGCCAGGATGACCCAGAAATCCCATACCTGGAAGGCGTCGAGCGAGATCGCGAGCCAGACGCCGAAGACGACAGTGCCGGCGACCCCGACGATCACGGCTCGCTGGCCGAGCTGCATCGCCGGCCCGAGCGCCGCTACCCGCCCCGGCGTGTCGGTGGAGCGCAGCACGACGAGCCCGATCGAGAAGATCGTGATCGCACCGACGAGCGCGAACGCGCTCAGGATGTGCAGGGCGAGGATCCAGTCGTCGAGGCTCATTCCGGCGGTGAATCTACGGCATCGGGTGTGAAATGACAAACGGCAAGTCGACGATGGCTTGACAACGCATGTGCGCTTTGGCATAAGCACCGCAGCGATCGTGCCGTCCGGCACGAGGAATGTGAGACATGCGGCGTTCTCCTCTGGCGCACCACAGCGGCCGTGCATCTCGGCGCAGAGCGCTGGCTCTCGCCGTCCTGGGAGCGGTCCTGGCTGGGCTGCCGGGCGGGATCGCGCCTGCTTCGGCCGCTCCGCCCGGCTTCGTGACCGCCTCGGGCACGACGCTCGAGCTCGACGGGCAGCCGTACCGTTTCACCGGGATCAACGTCTACAACGCGACGAACGCGTCCGGTTGCTGGTACCCGATGGCTTCGGGCTCGACGCTCGACGACTCGCTCACCGCGATCTCCGCGTCGGGCGGGCCGAAGGTGATGCGCTCCTGGTTCTTCCAGGCGCTCGCAACGACCGGCGGCGTGCGGGACTGGAGCGGGTTCGACCACACGCTCGCCGTCGCGGCGGCGCACGGCACGAAGGTGATCGTCACGCTCGGGAACCAGTGGATCGACTGCGACGGGCCTGCCGGAGGGGCGGGAAGCTTCAAGGACGAGGCCTGGTACACCGGCGGGTACGCCCAGCCGGATCCGGGCGGCACCGTCTCCTACCGGGACTGGGTGGCCGAGATCGTCGCCAGGTACAAGGACGACCCCACGATCCTCGCGTGGCAGCTGATGAACGAGGCCGAGGTGAAGCCGAGCGCGGGCTCCGGCTCGTGCAGCGTGAACGCCGCCGGGATCCTGAAGAGCTTCGCGGCCGACGTCTCGGGGCTGATCAAGTCGATCGACCCGAACCACCTCGTCAGCCTGGGCACGATCGGCGGCGGCCAGTGCGGCGCGCAGGGGGCGGAGTACCAGGACGTCCACGACGTCTCGACGATCGACCTGTGCGAGTACCACGACTACGGCTCGCCGAACACGCCGATGCCGGGCGACCAGTGGAACGGGCTGCAGGTGCGGCTCGACCAGTGCCGAGCGCTCGGCAAACCGTTGTTCGTGGGTGAGACGGGTATCCGTTCCGATCAGGTGGCCTCGCTGCAGGCGCGTGCCGATGCGTTCCGCGCGAAGCTCTACGCGCAGTTCGACGGGGGTGTGGCGGGCGAGCTCGCCTGGGCGTGGAACAAGGACGGATCCGTGGGGAGCTACGACATCGGTCCCGGCGACCCGACCCTGGCCCTGCTCGACGCCTTTGTCGACGGGCCCCCGCCCGGCCCCTCCGCCGGATCGCCGTTCGGGCACGCGATCGTCGGGTACGGGAACGGGACGGGCAAGCTCCTCCGCGTCGACGGTCCCAGCTACGTGCGGCAGACGACCCTCAACTGGGGCGGCGGCCCGCCGAGCATCCGGGCCGACGGGCTGATCGCGGCGACGGACTTCGAAGGCCCCCACCTGGGGATCAGCGTCCAGCACTGCAACGGCACGGGCCAGAGGCGGCTCACCGACCCCTCCACGGCACGGGACGAGTACCCCGACTTCTCCCCCGACGGCACCTGGATCGCCTATTCCAACGCCACAACCGGGAACCTTTACGAGGTCAACGCCGACGGCAGCGGGACGCCCCAGCCCCTGACGAGCAGCGGGATGCTCGACCAGATGCCCGCCTTCTCGCCGGACGGAACGAAGATCGCCTTCTGGCGCAACTACGGCAACTCGGGCCTCTACGTGCTCGACCTCGACACGCGAGTGGAGGCGAGGATCGTCGCGAACGCCGGTCAGTACCCGGAGTGGACGCCCGACGGAACCCGGATCGTCTTCGTGCGCGCGTTCGACGCGCAAGTTTGGATCGTGCACGCCGACGGCAGCGACGGTCTCGATCCGTTCACCGACCATCCCGAGCGGAAGCTCACGTTCGCCTCCTCGTTGTCGCACCTCAACCCCGAGATCAGCCCCGACGGGAACACCCTGCTCGTGTCCTACTTCAGCGGGGCCGCGTTCGGGACGCTCTTCATCGGGCTCAACGGCACCCACCCGCCCGGATACGGGATCCCCGGGAACGTCATCTTCGGCGTCTGGGCCCCGGACGAGTGCGACGTCATGGCCCCCGCGGTCGTGTTCACGACCCCGGCTCCCGTCTACCCCGGGTACCTGTTCTCGCTCAACGAGGCCGTCCTCTCCGACTTCGCGTGCGTCGATGAGGCGGGCGGCTCGGGCGTCGTCTCGTGCGCCGGCCCCGGCGGCGCGACCACCGGCTCCGTGCTCGACACGTCCACACGGGGAGGTCACGCCTTCGCCGTGACGTCGCGTGACAACGCGGGCAACTCGCGTATCTGGAACGCGGAGTACTACGTCTACCGGGAGGTGGTCAAGACACCGGGGTCGTCGATCACGAGCGACGGCGAGGGTGACGGGGCCACACCGTCCGACCCGCTTGAGACGACGGTCACGCACCCGGGAGGAACGGTGACCTTGCTCGTCGAGGACGACTACGAGTCGGACATGTCGGATGGCGCCCGGACCGTTTCGCAGTACGCGAGCGTGACCGGGGACGCGGCGACACCTTCGGCGCCGGCGGAGTTGGCGTTCACGGCCGACGCGTCCGAGGTCCCCGCGGACGTAAGTGCCACCACGGTGAGGGCGTACGTCGACGACACCATGATCCTCGACTGCGCCGGACCTCCCGGAGAGGCGTCCCCCGATCCGTGTGTGGCGGAGCGCCTCGTCCTCCCGGGCGGTGACGTTCGCATCACCGTTCGCGCGTCGAACCCGAACCGGCAGTGGAACGTGGCTTTTGCGCCGCCCAACCCGGACGCCGACGGCGACGGCGTGGCGAACGCGATCGACGTGGGCGACGGAGCGTTCGACGACGGTGCCGGCACCGTCGGCTCGATCGTGCAGCCCGTCCCGGCGGGGCTGACCGTGCTCGTCGAGGACCTGCCGGCGCCCGACGGCGTGCGCATCACGGTGTCCGGCTCGGGGACGGGGAAGGCGTCGTTCAGCGTGTGCGGCTTCCCCGGGACGCTGAAGCTCGCGGCGGGGAGCGTGCTCGAGCTTGCGTGCGGCAGCGTGATCCTGGCGCCCCGGCAGGGCGTGGCGGAGCTCGAGCTCTTCGGCGGAGCCACGGTCGTCTCGGTGCCGCAGGGGGGCAAGGCCGAGGTGAGCGAGACCTCAGGAGGCGGCTTCTCGGTCGCCAACCGGGGCGCCGGAGCCGTGACGGTGACGACGGGCGGCAGCGCCTCGACGGTGCAGCCCGGCCAGACGGGCCCGGCCGTGACCCCGGCGGGAGTCTGCGCCCTGACGCGCCAGTACGTGCAGGGCTCGGCGGCATACCAGGCGCTGTCGGCGAAACAGCGGGAGAAGGTGGACAAGCAGGTGGACAAGGCCTGCACCGAGCTCAGCCTGATCGCACCGAACGTGAAGCCGAACAAGAAAGCGGCCGCGCTGAAGGGCTACGAGAAGGACGTGGACGGGCTGGTCAAGGACGGCTGGCTCACCGTCGCACAGGCGGCCACGCTGAAGGCGCTGGCGCGCAGCCTGTAGGGGCGGACGGCTTCCGGCGTCGGCCTATGCCGAAGACGAGCGCGTCGACCCAGCCGGCGGCGGCCGGCGAGGCGTCCTCGTCGGCGCCGAGGAGCTGTTTCCAGAGGCGTCCGCTGTGCTCGTGCGCGTACTCCCGAGAGACCGCGTCGAGGCTGCCGAGCCGCTTCACGGCGACGAGGAACGCCTCGTCGTCCGTCAGCCCGGCCGCGTTCAGCTCGGCGACCTGGTGGCGGAGGTGGTCCTCCAGCTCGGCGACGTCGTGGCCGTCGACCCCCGGGGCGCCGGCGACGTACGCACGCCATTCGGCGATCTGCGACTCGAGGGCGTTCATCCTCGGGCCTCGCCTCCGAGCGCCGACGCGAGCACACCCGGGCCCGGCCAGACGTCGTTCAGCGCGCGCGTGACGGCCGCCCACTGCCGCTGGTGCTCCGCGAGCGCCGCGAGCCCCTCGCTGGTGATCGCGTAGTACCTCCGGCGGCGCCCCTCGGCCGGCGTGCGCCATTCCGTCGTCACGTAGCCGAGACGGCCGAGCCGGTGGAGCAGCGGGTAGAGCATCCCATCGCTCCACTCGAGCTCGCCTCCGGAGAGCGCGCGAACGCGCTTGAGGATGGCGTAGCCGTAGCTCTCACCGTCGGCCAGGATCGCGAGCACGAGCGGCGTCGCCGAGGCCGCGACGAGATCCTTGTCGATGTGCATCACGGTATGAAGCCACGCAAGCGCAAGGGCAGCACGATGTCGCGGGGGTGGGGCGGGCTCGAGGGGGCGCCAGCGCCCGGCGGTCAGGCGGCGATGTCCTTGAGTGCGCAGACGGTGCGAGCGAGGTCGAGTGGCCGGCCGAGGCCTGGTGTGGCTGTGTCGGGGGTGATCGTGAGGCCCAGCCGCGTGTTCATGTCGCGGAGCTCGCGCTCGCTTCCGGGCGGCGGTCTCGGTGGGGGGGTGGCGCAGACGAGGCCGAAGCGATTGCGGAAACGAAGGCCGTTCGCGTGGTCGCCTTCGATCGTGTAGCCGCCCTCGTGCACGAGCCGGTGGTGCTGGTAGCAGAGGAGCACGAGGTTTTCGAGGCTCGTCTCGCCGCCGTGCGCCCAGTGCTGCCGGTGGTGCGCCTGGAGGTGGCGCTGTCGCTCGCACCCTGGAAAGCAGCAGGTGTTGTCGTCGCGGCTTTCGAGCAGGCGGCGGAGCGCCTGGGGCACTGTGCGCCGCGTGCGGCCGACGCTGAGCGGAAGACCGTCTCGCTCGACCTGCGCGACCAGCTCGGCGTCGCAGCCGAGCCGGCGGGCCGTCTCGGGGGCAATCACCGGGCCGCCGCCGAGCTCCGAGCGGCCGGCGGCGTCCGAGGTGAGCGCGGCGGCATCGACGTGCACGACGACGCGCGTCCCGACGCCCGGAGTTGCCGTCGCCGTTCGGGGGTCGGCGTCGAGAGCTCGTGCGGCCAGGTCGATCAGTGCTTCGACCGCGGCCGAGCGAGGGGCCTCGACGGTCGCGGGCAGCGCCTGCGGTTCGGTGTGTCCGGCGCGTGATCGCTCTTCACGGCGTCGTTCGACGATTCGCTCTCGCGCCGCATCGAGTGCCATCAGGAGCAACGTGCCGTCTTCGGAGGCGACGCGGGCGCGCAGGACGAGCGACCCGTCGTCTGCGAAGAAGTAGTCCACGTACTCGAGCTCGTGCGCATCCCGGACATCCTCCAGGGCGATCCGCCGGAACGCGCGCAGCGCGCGCTCGAGCTGCGAGGCGGTCAGCGCCCCGGCCAGCTCCAGCAGGCCTGCCTCCGATGCCGGGGTGGCAACGAGCGTCAGGCTGCGCACCTTCGTGAACGTCAGCTCCCCGCGCGAGAAGGCGGCCCGAATCGCGGGCAGCTCCTGCAGCGCCTCGGCGACACGGAGGTACTCCCTCGCGTCGCGGCGCCTGATCCCGCACCGGCAGGCGAGGAAGCCGGCGGGGTCGCTGCTCTCCCCCTTCTCGTGCAGCTCCCACGCCAGCTCTATCCAGCGTGCGGTCGCAGCAGACAGATGCGCGGTCAGCTCTGCCAGCTCGTCCAGCCGACGCTCTGTCTCCTGCCAGTGCGCTTCGCGTGCGACCTCGAGCTCTGTCACCGTTATCAACATTGACAACAGCCTACCAAGCAGCGTCGGACAGACACCCTCCCCGGGCGGGCCGGGGGCGACCGCGTCGGCGAGCACGCGGACGAGACCCGGCGGGCGTGCGCGTCGTCCACAATGGAGCGGTGCCCGAGCAGACCGAGCTGACGGCCGAGCGCGCAGTGCCCCCGTTCGGCCTGCGGGCGTCCCGCTCGCTCGCCGCCTCGGCCGAGCCGCTGCTCGTCGGGGTCGCCGGCCTGCTGCTCGCGTCCGTCGTGGCGGCGTCCGACGGCGGCTACTTCTCCGACTCCTGGGCGTGGCTCGCCTTCCTCGCCCTGTTCGTGTCGGCGCTGCGGCTGATCCTGGTGCCCGCGCTGCCGCTGCGCCGGCTCGACTGGGCGCTCCTCGCGGGCCTCGCCGGCTTCACCGGCTGGGTGCTGCTGTCGGCGCTGTGGGCGCCGGCGGCGACACCGGCGCTCGACGAGGGGCTGCGCAGCCTCTCCTACGCCGCCGTCGTGCTCCTGCTGCTCCTCGTCGTCCGGCAGCGCACCGTCGAGGCGCTGCTCTGCGGCGCGCTGGCCGGCGTGACGCTGATCTCCACCTACTCGCTGCTCACGCGCCTGCTGCCCGACCGGGTCGGGAACTGGGATCCGGACGCGCTGTTCCGGCTGGCCGGGCCGATCGGCTACTGGAACGGCCTCGGCGTCTACGCGGCCATGGGAGTGCTGCTCGCGCTCGGCCTGGTGGCGCGCTCGCGCAGCCGCGTCGTGCAGGCGCTCGCGGGAGCGGCGCCGGTGCTGCTGCTGCCGACGATCCTGTTCACGTTCAGCCGCGGCGCCTGGCTCGCGCTCGCGGCCGGCCTGGTGGCGGCGCTGCTGCTCGACGCCCGCCGCCTGCAGCTGCTCGCCACGGGGCTCGTGCTCGCGCCCTGGCCGGCGGCGGCGATCCTGCTCGCCACGAGCTCCGACCACCTGACGCGCAGCACGGTGACGCTGCAGCAGGCCGCCGACGAGGGCGCCTCGCTGCTGCGCTGGATCGTCGTCCTCGCCGTCGCCTCGGGCCTGGCCGCGCTCGCCCTCGGCCTCGCGGGCCGCCGCGTGCACGTCGCGGCCGACGCGCGGCGGGTGCTGGGCGCGGCGGCGCTCGGCGGCGCGGCCCTCGCGGCGGTCGTGCTGTTCTCGGTGTACGGGGCGCCGTGGACGCTCGCGCAGCGCGCTGCCGACTCCTTCACCGCGGCGCCGAAGCAGACGGGCACCGACCTCACCGGCCGGCTGTTCGACTTCTCCTCGAACGGCCGTGTGGAGCAGTGGCGCGTCTCGATCGACCAGTTCGAGGGCCGGCCGGTGGCGGGGGAGGGGGCGGGCACCTACGCCGCCGCCTGGAACCTGCGCCGGCCCTACGAGGGGGCGGTGCAGGACTCGCACAGCCTCTACCTGGAGGTGCTGGGCGAGCTCGGCGTCGTCGGGCTGGCGCTGCTCGCGCTGGCGCTCGCCGTGCCGCTCGCAGCCGCGGTGCGGGCGCGGCGGCAGCCGCTCGTGGTCGGCGCGTTCGCGGCCTACGCCGCCTTCCTGGCGCACGCCGCCGTCGACTGGGACTGGGAGCTCGCGGGCGTCACCGTGGTGGCGCTCGTCGCTGCCGCGGCGCTGACCGTCTCGGCGCGCCGCGACCCGGTGGACACGGTGCCCGGGCCCGCTGCCCGCGTCGCCGTCCCCGCCGTCGTGGCCGCCCTCGCGCTCGTGTCGCTGGGCGCCGTGCTGGCGACGGTGCCGCTCGGGAACGCGCGCGAGGCCTACAACCGGCTCGACTTCGCCGAGGCGGCGGCGCAGGCGCAGAAGGCAGCCGACCGGGCGCCCTGGTCGTCGGAGGCGCTCGACGTGCTGGGGCGCGCCCAGCTCGGCCAGGGCAAGGTGCTGCAGGCGCGCGCGTCCTTCCGGGACGCGGTGCGGAAGAGCCCGAACGACTGGGAGCTGTGGCGCGACCTGGCGGCAGCCTCCCCGCCGGCCGAGGCCCGCGCGGCGCTCGCCAGGGCCCTGGCCCTGAGCCCGCTCGAGTCCGAGCTGATGCAGATGCAGCGGGCGCTCGCGCCCGCGGGCTGAGATCCGGCCCGCGACGACGCGCCCCGGCGCTGTAAGAAAACCCACGCACGGGCGGTAGTAGTGGGTAGATGAGGCGCTTCTTCCACGACGACGACTTCTCAGGGCTCGAGTCGGAGCTCCGCGACGGCCGGCCCGAGCCGCGCCGGGAGCTGCTGAACGAGCTCGTGGCGCGCGTCGAGCGCGCGCCGCAGCAGGCGCCCGTGGCGCGCCGCCCGCGCGCCGTCGCAGCGCTCGTCTTCGCCGTGGTCGTCCTGCTCGCCCTGAGCGCCTTCGGCGGCATCGGCTACGCGAAGTCGTCGCTCCTCTCGGCCGCGAAGAGCTCCGGCAACGTCGTCTCGGCCGTCGCCGGCGGCGGCAAGCAGAAGGCGACCGTCAAGTGAGACGAGCAAGGGCAGGTCGGGCGAGGATGCAAAGTCGGGCGAGGATGCGAAGAGCGGCGGCAGCCAGGGCGTCCGGGGCTCGCGCGAGGACGACGATGACGAGGACGACGACGACGACGATCCGCCGTGGGAGCACCAGTACTCGCGCTTCGTGCTCGTCTGCTACCCGTTCACCTTCGGCCCCCGCACCTTCTCGCGCACGATCGTCGTGCCCCGGCGTTTCGTCACGTACTTCGTGCCGCCCGGCTCGCTCGGCCCCTGCCGCGTCTTCCGCTAGAAGACTCTCCCGCGTCCCTCCCCTCGCCGACAGCCCGACGCCTGGCGTCAGCTGTCGGCCGTCTCATGCGAGGCGTCTGCCTGCTCGAGCAGGCCCCGCAGCCGGCCGAGCGTGCGGTGCAGGGCGACGTCGACGGCGCCCGGCTTGAGGTCGAGGATGCGGCCGATCTCCTTCGAGGTGAGGTCGGCGCCGTAGCGCAGGGCGATCAGCTCGCGGCCGCGGTCGTCGAGTGCCGCGAGCGCCCGCACCAGGTCGGCGCGCAGCTCGGTGCGGGCGGCGAGCTCCTCGGCGAAGCCCTCGGGCGCGTCGAGCGCGGCCAGGTCGAGGCGCGTGCGGCCGCGCATGAAGTCGGCGATGCAGCGGTTCGCGATCCCCGCCAGCCACGCGGCCGGGCTGCCGCGCCGGGGGTCGTAGGAGGAGCGGTACGCGAGCGCCCGCTCGATCGTGGTCGAGACGACGTCCTCGGCGTCGGGGCCGGGCCCGATGCGGTAGGAGACGTAGCCGTAGAGGCGGCGGATCGCCTCCTCCGGCTGGGCGAGCGGGTCCGGCGGCATCGCTGAACGCTATGCGCGGCGTCCAAGGCTGGCAAACCCGGCGCGGAGACGAGTTCCGCTGTGTGCCGACCCGTGCGAGGTGGTCACCTCTCCTTTCGATGCCGGACGATTGCGTCCGCGTATGTCGTCTCGAGGTTGTTTAGTGCGATCTCGGGGGTGAAGCGCTCCCGCCAGGTTCGGTACGCGCCATCTCCAAGGCGTTCGCTCTCGGCATCGTCCATTAGCCGCTCGGCCGCGGCCCGCCAACCGCGCGCGTCGTCGACATCCACGAGAAGCCCGTTCGTCCCGTGCTCTACCAGTTCCGGCAGGCCCCCAAGACGGCTTGCGATCACGGGAACTCCTGCTGCGAAAGCTTCGAGTATGGCGCGTGGCTGCGCATCATATGAGCGGGAGGGATGCACGAGCGCCCGTGCATGCGTAAGGACACTCGCGATTTGTCCGGAGTCGAGCTCTCCACTGAACTTAACGTTACGACACGCGAGAGAACTGAGCCGCTGACGCTCGGGGCCGTCGCCGATGATTTCGAGCGGCAGCTGTGGCCACACACCCAGTAGCTCAGCGATCCCTTTTTCGGCAGACAAGCGCCCGACCGTAGCGAAGATCTTGCCTGTGCCCTCACGTCGTGGTACCGCCATCGCGAAGTTCGGCTTGATCTCGATGCGATCTGCATCAATGCCTGCCTCTACGTGTTTCTGTCGCACGAAGGCGCTCACCGCGAGGTACCGAGTCACAGAATCGAAGCTGCTCGTCGCTCGATGAAGCGCGAGTGACGTAGCCAACGCGGCACTTGCAGGTCGGGAACCCCGGTAGCAGCCGTGCACGACACCGCGCCACGGAACCTTGTCGAGACACTCCTCGCAGATCGCCCCTTGCCGCAACAGCGTTGCGGGAAGGCAGATCAGCCGGTAGTTGTGGAGCGTCATCAACACTGGTACGGCTGCTCTCCGAATGGCGGGCAGGATGGAAGGGGAAAGCGCCGGAAAGAGATTGTGGACGTGAACGACGTCGGGGGAGTGATCTTGTAACAACCTCGCGATTTCACGGGCTTTGCCAAAAGACCACACAACGTTGGCTGCAGCGAGGGGTGAGCGACCATCCTCGTGGGCGGGCGTGTAGGCATACACGTCGTGTCCCGCGGACTCCAGGAGAGTCCGCTCATCGTCGACGACTCTGTTCTCCCCCGATGATGATCCCGAGAGATAGCGAGAATGGAGAATGAGTATCTTCACAATCGGGCCATGAGGAAGCGCGTCGCCATCGTTCAGGAGTACGTGCCTGAGTACCGGCGAGCCTTTTTTGAGCGGCTTCGTGCCGAATTGGATGCCATTGGGATAGACCTCACCATAGGCGTCGGTTGTCCCTCCGAGAAGCAGCGTGACCGCGGAGACGAGGCGGACCTGCCCGAGGGGTTCGTCAGGGTCCCGAGCCGCACTCTCGCTGTCGCAGGTCGAGCAGTCACGAGCCGCCGTGTTGGATCCGCGACTCGGGGTGCCGACCTCGTGATCGTCGAGCAAGCCTTACGCCATCTCGATACGTACGGACTCGTGATTCGCCAGGCCGTTGGCGGGGCATCAGTCGCACTCTGGGGGCACGGGGGCACATACGTAGACCATCCCCGAAACCCTGCAGAGGAGTGGGTGAAGGCATGGCTTACTCGCCGCGCCAAGTGGTTCTTTGCGTACACGGCCGGTGGTGCTGACGCGGTTGTCGAGCGAGGATTCCCCCGTGACCGGGTCGTGGTGGTTCAGAACAGCATCGACGTGGACGAGCTACGGCAGATGCGTTCGGCCGTCACAGATGCTCAAGCCAATGCTGTGAGGGCGAAGTTGCGGCTTCCGGGGTCTGCGACGTGCCTGTTCGTGGGTGCGCTTGATAGCTCGAAGCGTCTCGACTTCCTCTTTGCCGCCGCCCGTCGTATCGCTCTTGAGTTGCCTGAGTTCACGCTCGTCGTCGCGGGTGATGGACCCGACCGAAAACAGGTGGAAGAGACCGTTAGGCGAGAGCCGTGGCTCCGTTACGTCGGTCGTGCATCAGCCAGAGACAAGGCACAGCTCGCATCGGTCTCGCGGTTAATGTTGATGCCTGGGAGGGTAGGGCTTGTCGCAGTCGACTCGTTGGCCCTCGAAACGCCAATCGTCACAACCACGTGGCCCTGGCACGCTCCAGAGTTCGAGTATCTTCGTCCAGCAAGAAACGCGGTCGTGGTGGACGACGACGTTGAGGTGTTCGCCAATGCCGTCTCTTCATCCCTTCGAGATCCCGACCTGGTTCGCCAGCTCAGCTCGGGATGTCGTACGGACGCGCCACTGTATTCCTTGGATGTCATGGTCTCTAACTTCGCGACTGGTGTTCGCTCGGCTTTGCGTTCGGACCGGTAGAAGGTCACCATGCGGGTCGGGTGAGCGCTGAAGGCCTGTCGAACGCGGTCTGGACCACGGTCCCTACGGCCTGTCTGCCTCGACGATGAGGATTGTCATCTCCACCGTTCGTTCGACTCGAGACTCGAGCCCCGACAGGAGGGGGTTCGAACTCTTCCCATTCTCGCATCGTCGGATGTTGACGAAACCCGCCTGCCTGAGTTCGGCGCCAAGCGCCGCGTAGTCCCACATGTAACCCAAGCGGTGACCGCTGCTGAAGGTGAGGCGCATGAGGTCGACTAGATGTTCGACCTCCCGGTACCCCCCGGTGTCGCGGTGACGCTGCAGATGCTCGAAGGCCGCTTCGCCGCCCTCGAGGTACATGCGCGCGGTGCGCTCCACGTCGGGCGTCGTGAGTCGCAAGGTGCCGCCATGGCCGAGTACTCGTGCCGCTGTCCGGAAAAACTGGCGCGCCTGCGCCAGCGTCAAGTGTTCGATCATCTGGTCGCCGTAGAGCAACTCCACCGCCCCGTCAGCGACTGGCCATGGCTTGGCCGCATCTAGGTAGTTCCTTGCGCGCCAACTGACGTCGGTGTTGATCCAACCGTCGAGCGATTGCAGTCCCGCACCGACGTTTATCCGGAGTCCGGTCATCCCGCTCAGTGCAGTAGCCGTCGCTCGATTGGCGACCGGCCGCCTAACGGAGACGATCGTTCTCTTCACGATGTCACGCCACACGGCGTTCTCCCCAACGGCATGGTCTATCGACGTCGATATCGATTCTAGAGCTCTCGGCGGGTGCGGGGGCCGGGGCGTTGGACGCGGCTTGCGAGTCGGCGCATGAGCACCCCGGCAACGCGGTGATTTCGGAATAGGGCGACCGTCAGAGTCCAAACTGCCGTAGTAATCCCGACTTCGGTGCGTTGAGCGGAGGCCAGAGCAACTTCGTACATGGCAGCTCGATCCCGAAGAAGCCGGCGGGTATTCCCCTCGCTCCTGCTGATTGCGATTCCGGCAGACAGCCGGTCAAGGATGCGAAGCATCGAGCGCCAATGCTGTGACCGGGGCACTTCGAGGCGCATGCTCGATGGGTGTTCCCGGTAGAGGGCCAGCGGCTCCGGTAGATAAGCGATCCCGGAAATGGCCGCGATCCGCAGCCACAGGTCGTAGTCTTCGACCCCGCGTAACAGCGGCTCTTCAGCGAACCCTCCGACCTGTTCAATGACCTTCCGGCGGGCAACTACTGTTGAAACGATCACGAAGTTGTCGTTGAGAAGCTGTGGTAGCACGCGGCCGCTTGCGCCCTGGTCGGAGCGCAAGTACAGGTGACCTGACTCGCCCCTATAGCCGCCGTTCTCATCGCGCACGCGCGCATTTGTGCAGACGAGGCCGATCTCGGGATCGCGGTCGAGGACATCGACTTGGCGCGCGAGTTTCCCGGGGAGCCACACGTCGTCCGAGTCTAGAAAGGCCACGTACTCACCGAGGGCGTGCGCTAGTCCGACGTTCCGAACGGTGCCCAGCAGCCCGAGGTGATCGAGGGAAAGAAAACGAACGCGGTGGTCGTAGGTCGTGGCGAGTTCCGCTGTGCCGTCGGTCGAACCATCATCCGCGACGAGTATCTCGACTTCGCTGAAATCTTGCTCGAGGACGCTTGCGATGGCGGTTCGAACGAGTTCGCGCCGGTTGTAGGTTGGGATAATAACGCTCACGCGAACCATAGTTCGCACCACCTCGTTGCTCGGCAGACTCCGGTCAATATCTCGCCTTCCATTACACACCTGCAGCCACTGATCCCTGAGCCGCGATACTGGAGAAACCGGGAGGATCGAACCATTCAAGCGCCATTCAAGTCAACGAAGGTGTCATCGGCGTCTGCCGAGAGTGCCCAAAAGCGTTTCGATCGTGGATCTGCGTAGGGTCGCCGCCCACCAGACCAGAAGCAGACTTCCTGCGCCGATCCTCGCAGATGGGAGTTCCGTCGTTACGAGGACGAGCGCTCCGGCACAAGTTGCTAGCGCCATCACGACATGGCGGATCGTCGAGCCCTCGAGGGCGAAACCGCTCTGACGCCGGGCAACGATGATGGCAAGCGAAGCGTTGACCGCCCACGAAACGGCATAGGCGATAGCGACTCCATTCAGGCCTAGGCTTCCGACGAGGGCGAAAGACAGCACGACCTGCACCACTAGAGTTGCGGTGCCAGTCCAAAGCCACGTTCGAATCAGGCCGAGCGGGAGCATAATGGCGCCAACGGTCCAGCCAAGCGAGCGTAGAACATCTCCGATCATGTGAATACTTAGCGGGGTATCGGCGGACTGAAATTCGGCGCTAAAGGCGCCTGAGAGAATGACCGGACCGAAAGCTATAATTACAATAACCGCGGGAACGATAGGAGATAGAACTAGCCTGACACCCGAGTTCAGTTCCTGTGAGGCAAGCGCTGACAGACGTTGAGAATAGAGTTCTGTGAGACGTGGAAAGAGATAGAGGGATATCGCTCCCGTGAGGGCGAGAAAAAACTGCGATGACAGGACAATAACGGGCTGATACAATCCGTTGGCTGAGATGCCCAGCCTTTGAACAATCAGCGTGCGCGTAACCAGATCAGTACCGATTGTCAGCAGCGAGAGAACCATGCTCGCGGCACCAAAGGCATAGACCGCGCGAAGCACTTGGCGATCCAAGAGCGCTTCCGGAAGGAAGCTCACGCCCCGAAGGAATTTGCGTTCGCGTCCGAGGAAAATGACAAGGCTTACGACTGAAGTGAGAGTCACTGCTGCTATCGCGCCGTCGAGGCCAAACTGGAGGACGAGGACTACAACTAGCACAGTGCCGGCAATCGCGTTCCACGCATTGGCTCCCGCTAGTCGAGTGAGTTGACCGTGGCCCTGGAGGGAGATTGAGAACCCTCCAGCGGCAATGGCGAAGGGAACCGAGCAGGCCGCCACAGAGATTGCGAATGCGTGATCGCGAGTGCCAAGGAGAAGTTCGCTTATGGCGGGCGCCGCGGCTATCATTGCGGCCGTAGTGAAGAGCCCGACGATGACCGGGAACCCAAACGCAAAGCTTCGTACACGACGTTCGAGTTCACTGTCTCGGTCAGCTCGTGCTTGGGCGAGAAGCTTGATACACCCGTTCGTGATGCCGAGTACACACATCGTGACGACGAACGTTGTAAAATAATTCAGCTGGGCAATGAGACCCATCCCCTCAGTCCCCAGGTACACTGCGGAGATCTTGCCGCGGATCAATCCAGTCGCGACAGTGAGCGCGCTTGCGAGCCAGAGTCCGGCCGCCGCCGCGACAAGAGGGTTGTTGCGGCGGGTGGAAATTAGGAGTTCACCACGCAATGCGGCTCGCCGGTATCTCGCGCCGAGTTCCTGACTGCCACAGTCACCCGGCGGACCGGCGCGTGGCTCTCCCCATGAGGGTCAGAGCGACGGCCGTGGAGAATGACGCGTTCGTCCTGAGATAGCGCCTCCACAACCGAGTCGGCTCGCTTGACAGCCTGTGCAGCCATTCGAGACCGCGTCGCTGCATCCAGATGGGCGCCCGACGCTTCGTACCGGCGGTAAAGTCGAAAGCTGCCCCAACACCAGCAAGCACGGATGCGTTGAGGTTAGGCCGCACTCGCGCCATCCATAGCTCCTGTTTGGGAGCGCCGAGTCCCACCCAGACGAAGTCAGGGTGGGACTCGTTAATTGTCTGGCAGAAAGCAGCCGACTCGTCCTCCCGAAGCTGACGGAACGGCGGAGAGATATGTCCGCAAACCACAATGCCGGGGTAGCGCGCCTCGATCCGGGCTTCGAGTCCCAGAAGGACATCCGAAGTACTGCCGAAGAAGAAATGCCGATAGCGTCCGGGAGAGCGACGGCAGACTTCGTCGAAGAGTTCGCTTCCCGCAACCCGCGAGCCGGTTCGACCGCAGAGCGTGCGCACCGCCCAGGCGACAGGCGCGCCATCAGCAAGTACCATGTCCGCGGCTCTGAGCGAAGCATAGAGTTCGGGGTCGCGCCTGGCCGTCTCCACGACGTGGACGTTGGCGAGACAGACAATGCCCCGTCTCCCTGTTCTTGTCCACCGGTCGAGTTCGTCGGCTGCCTCCGACACATCCGTCGCCCGGACGATGTCCAGAACGTCCGTGAGGTTCAGTTGCGCCCCGGTACCTGTTGACCCGTCGGTACGTGACCGTCCTAAGCCCTTGTCCACGCGTCCCATAGTCCCTCCCATTTTCCCCGCCAGGCCGCGGCTAGGCGTGCCCTGTTCCTCCCCGGGAGCAGGAAATAGGGTGCCATTAACAGTCCAGGCGACTCCCTTTGGCCGATCAGGAAGAAGTAAAGGGCGAAGCTGATCTTGCGTGGCCACGAGAGCCAACGAAGAAGGCTCGACGTGAGGATGTAGCTGTACTCGCGCGCATAACGGACTCGATCGCCGCGTACATACTTCTTTGGCCGTGGAGCTGGATAGTGAGTGACGAGCGCTTCCGAGTCGAAGCGGACTTTCCAGCCGGCTCTGCGAAGCTCCAGGCAGAGCGCAAGCTCCAGTCCCGGAGCCATTCCGTAGTCGAGCGCGTCCGAGATCTCGCGGAGGGCTGCCCGGCGGACGCACATGTTCGAACCCTGTAAGAAGTGCGCGTCGCAGACGAGAGGCCCAGCGGGAATATCCTGTAGTCGGCTGACAGTGCGTCCGAACCAGGAGAGGTGGGCGACCGGCCCACTCGAGTAGTTCGACGCAAGACTCCTACCCTCGACGAAGGTCAGGATCCGCCCGCCGACTGCGGCCACGGCCGGATCATCGAAGTGCCGGGCGATCTGCTCGAGCCAGTTGCTCTGCGGGATCGAGTCGTCGTCAAGAAACGCGATCCAGTCCGAGGACGTGCGCGTCCAGCCATCGCGGAGCGCCGAGACCAACGAGAGGAAGTCGCGCACCACGCAGATCTCGTCCGGCGAGCGCGTCTGGCGGTGTACTGCCGCAAGGCAGCGTTCGAGGTCACGCTCTCGTCCGTTGACAGTGGGTATCACCACGGCGATCCTTGTCATGCTGCCAGTCCCAGATAGAGGTCCTCGTACCTGCCCACGATTGTCGGCCAGCGATGGGCGCGGTTCCACTCAGTCCGCCCGAGATCGCCGAGCGCCGCGCGCTCCTCGGGTGCGGCGAGCAAGGCTGATGCGACGTCCGCTAGCTCGTCGACGGAGTCAACGACCACTCCTCCGGCGAGGTCTCTGACGTTCCCCACGTCCAGGCTGACCCACGGGCAACCCGCTGACATCGCCTCGAGGATTACGAGCGGTGCACACTCAATCTGGGAGGCGAAGAGAAAAAGCGAAGCGTCGGCGAGTGTGTCAAGGACAGTTGCACGATCCCGACCGTCGAGGACGTGCACCCGAGGTCGCGCAGCCGCGCTCGCAAGGCATCTGAGGTAGCAATTGCCTCGACGGAGTGAAGCACGGAGTCCCGGCTGCGCGCCGACGATGATCAACCGGGCCTCGTGATGCCTTGAGCCAATCCGGGAGAACGCCGCCCTTGCCTGACTATGCCCCTTCGAACGTGTATGCGTGCCGACGGTGACGATGACGGGCGCCTCGTCGGTAAGCCCGAGACGCTCGTGGAGGGACTGAGCGTTGCTCCGACCGGCGAGCACGTCATCCGCGCCGTTGGGGATGACGGTCGAATTCGTAAGCCCGTGCTGTCTACCGAACTCGGCATCGCGGTAGCGCGAGGAGTGGTAGACGAGTGCGTCGTAGCGGCGCAAACGTCCAGGCAAGCGCTCGAAGTAGCTCCTAAATGCCGGCCACTGGAGGCCAGAATACCCGCATGGGGCGATTACCCGAGGGCGGTCGAGGTCGAGGTCGAGAACGAGGTCCGTTGACCAGGTCTGGGCTGCGTAATTCATGAGGATGTCAAACGGGTGATTGCGTACGAAGTCGACATAGTCATGCGCAGCTCCGGTGATTCCGGTCGCCTCAGCCCCTGCGACAGGGAAGCGCTCTATCGACACACGTCCGACCACTTCTGTCGAGCGCTTCGATCCGGACGTGGCAACCGTGACGTCGTGCCCGAGTTCCACCAGCCCTTCAGAGAGCCGTTGCACGACGATTTCCGCGCCGCCGACAGAAGGCCAGTAGTGCTGTACCGTGTGAAGGATCCTCATGGCCCCACGTCTCTGTGCGAGCTCGTTCGTGCCAGTAGGACTACCCCGCGTGCTGTACCGCGGATCGGAAGCCAGGCAGAACGTCGACGGAGAACGATGCCCTTGACTAGGGCGATCACGCTCGCGCCGAGCAGCGACCACCAGAACGCAGTCTTACTCTAGCCGCCCACCATTCCGGGCTACACGGCGGTGACGTGTCAGAACGTCCAGGGTCGCCCACTTCTCTGAGTCGAGCCGGTTGATCGGCGAGCTCAGATGGACGAGCCGCGCCGCTGGCGTAACGACGAGGTTCGTCAACGCCGATGCAGCGAGACCGAAGTCGACGTCTTCGCCCAGGCAGTACCCCGTAAGCCCTTCGTCGAAGCGGATACGGTTGAAGAGATCAGCTCGGAAAGACATTGAACATCCGCTGAGCCAGTCCACGATAAGAGAGTGAGGAGGATCGAACGCCAGGATGCCGCATCCCGACGGAAGCACCTTCCCAGGTTTGCGCGAATCCAGAAGGAACAGGCGGCGCACGAGATACGGGCGCGCGGGAGGTGCGTTCGCGATGACTCCTCCCGCGCCGCCAACCTTGGGGTCAGTGAATGCCTGCCGGAGCCCGGCGATATAGCCGGGGTCGAGAACGACGTCATCATCGACGAAATGGAGGACATCCATCTCAGAGGAATACAGCTCGACGGCCAGGTTCCGCTGCCGGGTAAGTCCGGGTTCCGAATTGACGTAGATTGTTCCTCCGAAGGACGACGACACCTGTGACGAAGCGTCGTCAGCGCTTGCGTCGACGACAATCGTCAGCGTCGGACGGATCGTCTGGGTGCTGACGCTCTCCAAGCACCGCCGAAGCTCGTTCGGCCGGTCTTTCGTGCAGATAATGAGCACGTCTCTCATGTGAGAGCGGGTCTTCCGACTGTGCTGAGCCCCATCACTGAGAAGAGCTCCTCGAGCCGCCTCTGGTAGGTGTGCTCTCGTCGAACGCGGTCGCAGCCATGCCGCGCGATCTCTGTGCGCGCCTCTTCGTCGCCGAGGAAGCTCCGCACCTGGCGCACCAGATCATCGCCAGACCTGAAGGTCACGATCTCCTTTCCGGGGGTTAGCCAACGATCGATTCCTGGGGCATGCTCAGTCAACACGAAACCGCCGCAGGCGGCGATTTCGAAGAGGCGTGCCTTGACTTGGTAGATGTGGCGACGAAAGAGCCGACCGGTTCCAACTGAGGCGCGTGAGAAGTTGAGGTTGATCTTGGACGCCGAGAAGACCTCGACCATTTCTTCAAAGGTAAGTCGTCCCTCGTCCCACCCCGAACCCCAGGTGCTCACGCGAATCCCTCGCCGACGGAGCCGATCGATGTTCCTGCGACGGTTCCCGTACGGCTGGCCGACGAACGAGACGTCGATCGCTCGGTCTGCGACGACCGGCCGGTATTGCTCCGGGTTGCATGCCCACTGCGTAAACAGGGCACCGGGAATTCCCAGATCGCCGTACCGTGCAAACGACGGTTCGTCGGTGGTCGCGTACCAGTTGAAGCAGGGAGCCCAGAAGCGGGAGAAACGATCGAACCGCCAGTGGTCATCGCAGAACCAGTTGAAGGTCACAGTGCTGGTCTGCTCGCTGATTTCTCGGATCACGCGACGGTCGAGTTGCTCCTCGAATAGAATGCAGAAGAGGAGATCAGGCTCGAGTTCGCGCACGAGCCGGAGTAGGTCGCGGTTCATCGCCTCGTACCCCTGCCGTTTGAGTTCCCGAACGAAGTCGAACGGGATGACCTCGTGCCCCATCGAGCGGAGGGCCGGGTAGAAGTTCTGCTCCTCGAAGCTCGGCCCACGGCGCGGGTCGCCGTAGTCGTCACGAAGGGCTACGTAGACGATCTTCACCGGCGCTGATCCGGCAAGGAGCCGCCACTGTCGCGGGACGGACTCACCTGCAGGTAGGTTCGCTCGCCTACGGCCGCTGAGGCAGCGCAGATGCCAAGCAGGCCCCAGACGAACCACTCGTAGTTGTATGTCCGAAGAAATTCGACCTTCGTCTGGTCGAGGACGAGCAGGCCGACGAGGATAGAACTAAGCAGCGCATAGGGGTAGCCCGAAGCTCTCGAGGTCGAGACACAGCGCCAGGCGACCATCGCGCACACTCCGTAGAAGGCGACTGCGCCGAACAGCCCGACGGAGAAGACGAGGGTGAGAGGCAGGCTGTGGGGCCAGGAGCCATACGCCGCGTAGTGGAATGAGCCACCGCTACCGAGAAGAAGATCGCCTCCCTCCGGCAGATGCGACCAGAAATACGGCCAAACGGATGAGCGATCCAGGAGACGCATGAGTCCCCCGTCTGTCGAGGTGGTGGAGAGACGATCGAAGAGGAACCCGCTCCCGAAGGACGTTTGGAGCCGACTCAGAGCGGCGAACGCTGCGAGCCCCAACGCGGAAGCCACGAGGATTGCCCCGACTAGATTTCGTTGTCCCCGCCTACCGACAACTACGGAGAGGAGGACACCGACGACAAATATGAGGAACGCTGAACGTGTCGACGTCGAGGCAATCCCTACTGAGGCAGTTGCGGCCCACGCGAACCAGAGGAGCCGTGCTCTGCCTGCGGAGCGAAGTCCGAGAAACACGCCCACGACTCCGACAAGCGCCAAGAACTCTGCCAGCAGTTCGTAGTCGCCGATCGGTCCACCAATTCGTAGGTTGGACTCAAGACCGGACTCTCCAGTCTGGATAACGCCAACTGCGTAGTGCAAGCCCGGGATCACGACGCCGGGAACCAGCAAATGGAGCACCGACAATCCGAGGATGATCGCTCCACTGATACCCAGCGCCCGATATGCCCGCGCGATGTCCCCTGGTTGTCGGAGAACGACAAGGCACGCTGCGAACAGAGCGACTCCGATCAATCGCCGGCCAAGGGCGCCAAGGTCTGCATCGAAGGTATGGCTGCCGCCTCTCCACAAGGCAACAAGCGTCGAAACCACGATTAGGAGAAGCAGCAGCGAGTAGCCGCGCATCGGGTGGATGCTTCGAGAATCGATTCTCGCAGTGTCAGCCTGTCCGCTGGACGCGAGAAGCGAGATCCAGACACCCGCGATCAGAAACGGCGTCAAGGACATCCCGAGACCCTGAACGAACAAGGGGAGAGGCGCGAAGGCGATGGTGACTGCAAGGAGCCTCTGCGGGCCAAGTTGTGACGCCGGTGGCACGACAACTGCGAGAACGAGGATAGAAAGCAGCCGGATTGAATGGGACGCAGTCAGACGCCCAGCCTCCACGGAGAGCAGGATCACCCCGATTGCCACACCGAGCGGGCGCACGAACCGGCGGAGCGCCTCGACCGGTGCCGTTGCAAGACCGCGATCTCTCTCTGCCAGCGCTAGATGTTTAGTCCCCATCGTTACGATCGCGCGCAACTAGTAGAAACCTCAAGAATGGCTCTGGCGAAGGGGGATGGGGAGCGTCTGTGCCAGATCAGCTTCAGGTCGTTGCTCAGCGACCAGGTCGTGACGTAGCGGTAGTCGAGCCCGACCATCTCCTCGAACGGGATGTCGTCCCGGCCGAGCACCTGCCAGAGCCCGGTGATGCCCGGCTTCAGGTCGAGCCGCTTGCGCGCCCAGCCGTCGACGTGCCGGTCCTCGTCGAGGATCAGCGGCCGCGGGCCGACGAGGCTCATCTCGCCGCGCAGCACGTTGACGAGCTGCGGCAGCTCGTCGAGCGAGTAGCGGCGCAGGCAGGCGTCCGACGCGCGTCACGCGCGGGTCGTCGGGGACCTTGAACATGCGGTCGTCGCCGCCCAGGTGCTTGTTCAGGTGCGCGACCTCGGCCTTCCGCTCGTCTGCGTCGGCGGCCATCGTGCGGAACTTGAGGATCGTGAACGTCCGGTTCCCACGCCCCATGCGCACCTGGCGGAAGAAGCACCGGGCCGGGCGAGTCGAGCCTGATCGCCACCGCGACGACGGCGAACAACGGAGCGAGCAGCACGAGTGCGAGGCCCGAGACAGACGAGGTCGAGCGCACGCTTGAGGAAGAGCGACGAGTTCGAGAGCCGCGCCGGCGCGAGGCCGAGCAGCGGCAGCCCCTCCGCCGCGTGAACCCGCATCTGCGGGCCGAGCACGTCGAACAGCCGCGGCACCACGTCGACCTGCACGCCCAGGTCGTTCAGGTTCCGGATCAGCTCCAGCGTCTCGTCGTGTCCCGCCTGCGAGAAGGCGACGATCACCCGCTCCACGCCGAGCGCCTCGACGAGCTCTGCGAGCTGCTCGGTCGGGCCGAGCACCGTCAGGCCGCCCAGCCCCTCGCTCGCGCTCGCGCGGGCTGGTCGTCGACGAAGCCGATGATGTTGACGCCGTACTCGGGGTGCTGCAGCAGCTTGCGCGCCACCCTCTGCCCCACGTGGCCGGCACCGACGATGAGGGTGTTCTGCACGTACGCGTCGGTGCGCCGCACGATCGCCCGGGCGAGCCGCGCGCGCAACCGTGACGAGCGCGATCGCGAGCAGCCAGAAGAGGCCGAGCTTGGGGAAGCTCGGGTTGGCGAAGTCGAACAGGTACGCGACCCGCGAACAGCACCCAGGCGCCGACCGTGAGCATGTTGAAGACGCCGAAGAAGTCGTCGACCGCCGAGTGGTTCGCGCGCTCCTCGTCGCCGGCGTAGAGGCCGTACATGCGGCCGAGCACGATCCACAGCGGCAGCGAGAGCGCGAACAGCGCGGTCTCGAGCAGGGGCCCCACCTGATCGACGGGCGGGTCGTTGCCGGCGAACGCCAGCTGCGTGAGCGAGAAGGCTGTCAGGATGCCGAGCACGTCCGCAGCCGCGAGCGCCCGCCGCACCACCCAGCCGCGCGGGTGCCACTTGCCGGCGCGCCGCTTCGCGAGCAGTGCTCGCGTGCGCTCGTCGAGCACGCTCTCGAGCGCGCTCGCTGCCGCCGAGCCTCCGTGGAGGCGCTCGGGTGCGTCAACCGGAATCGTCTGCTGAATCCCCCCGTTCAGACTCGATCGGCCTCCTCCACGTGAGCCGTGCCTCTGGCATCCGCGAGCCGGGACCCGCGCGCCCTGTCGGTCTTGTCGGGGTCGCCGTAGCCGTAGCCGCCGTAGGGAAGGCCGTAGCCGTATCCGTAGCCGATCGCGTCGCCGCCGCCCGAGCCCGTCACGATGTAGCCGAGCTTCGGGGCCGGTGCCGTGTCGAGCTGACGCCTCAGCTCTGCCAGCATCGGCCGTCGTACGACGTTCAGCCGCGTGACGACGAGTATCCCGTCCGCGTGCGCGGACAGCGTCATCGTGTCGCCCACCCGCAGCAGCGGCGGCGTGTCGACGATCACGAGGTCGTAGGCCGCGCCCAGCCGGGTGAGGATCTCGGCCAGCCGCCGCGTGCCCACGAACTCGCCCGGATCGGGCGGCAGCGGCCCCGCCGAGAGCACGTCCAGCAGGCCCAGCTCGCCGTCCGCGGCCCCGTCGGCCCGCGGATGGCGGCCGTTCGACGCGGCTGCGCCGGTCGCCAGGTCGATGCGACGCAGCGCGCCGGCGAGCTCGGCGTTCCCGAGCGCGACCTCGGTGATTCCCTGCGCGTGGAGCATCCCGAAATAGCGGTCGACGTGGGGCTGGCGCAGGTCGAGGTCGACCAGCGCCACGCGGCGGCCGGCCCGCGCCTCGGCGAGCGCCAGGTTCGCCGCCGTCGTCGACTTGCCCTCCTCCTCCACCGCACTGGTGACGAGGATCACCCGCACGTCGTCGCGCTCCAGGCGGGCGAACTCCAGGTTCGTGCGCAGCATCCGGAAGGCCTCCGCGTTCGGGCCCGTCGGCTGGGCCAGCATCACCAGGCGGTGGTCCTTCGCGAAGCCCCTGGGCGGGGGCGGGATGCGTGCCAGCAGCGGCAGCCCGAGGCGCTCGCCGATCTCGCCCGCCGAGCGCACCCGCGTGTCGAGCGCGTCGATCGCGAAGGCGAGGCCCACGCCCAGCACGAGGCCGAGCGCCAGCCCCAGGATCGCGTTCCGCGCCGGCGTCGGCGCCACCTGCGTCGCGCGGTCGGCGCGCCGGGTCACGTTCGCCTGCGACGTCTGCAGCGTCAGCAGGGTCTGGAGCTGCTGCTCCTTCTCCTCCAGCGACGTGAAGAGACCCGAGTCGTCGCGCCCCTGCGCCCGCAGCTGCTCCAGCGTGGCGGTCACGTCGCTTCGCGCCTTCGCGAGCGCCCTCGTGTCGAGCGCCTCGCGATAGGTGACGTAGGCCTCTGCGAACGAGGTCGCGAGCAGCTCGGCGCGGCGGGGATCGCGGTCGGTGACGCGGAACTCGAGAATGTCGGTCGTGCCCTTCGCCGAGACGGTCGAGCTGTCCAGCAGCTCGTCCGCCGTCAGGTCGCTCGTCTTCGCCAGCGCGAGCGCCGCGCGGGCAACGTCGGGCGTGTGCGCGAGCTCCGACTGCGTCGCCGTCAGGTTGCTGGCGTTGCCGAACGTGAGGTCGCTCGTGCCCGTGAGGAGGTTGCCGAGGTTCTGGCGGGAGAGCAGCACGTCGGCCGACGCCTCGTACTGCGCCGGCTGCCGCAGCGAGAAGAACAGCGCCGCGGCGGGCACCAGCACCACGCACACGAGCACGATCCACTTGCGGCGCCGGAGCACGCGGAGGTAGGTGGAAAGCGACGCCGACTCATGCCTGGAGTGGTGCTCCAAGCTGTCCCCCCTCCCTCAACCTGATCTCCGACGGCGCAACGAACGGCCCCATGGAGCATAGGCCGATCGGCGCCGCGCGACAATACTGCGCATTGCCGGCACCTACCCACGATGATCGACCTCCACTCACATCTCCTGCCCGGCCTCGACGACGGCGCCCGCGACCTCGACGAGGCCCTCGCGATGGCGCGCTCGATGGTCGAGGACGGCGTCCGCGCCGTCGCGGCGACGCCGCACGTGCACCCGCGCTTCCGCACCCCCGTCGAGGAGATGGAGCGGGCGCTCGGCGAGCTGCGCGCGGCGCTGGCCGAGGCCGAGATCCCGCTGGACGTGCTGCCGGGCGGGGAGATCGCGCTCGACGAGCTGCCCGGCCTGCCGGAGGGCGAGCGGGTCAGGTTCGGCCTGGGCGGCAACCCGAAGCTGCTGCTGCTGGAGCTGCCGCTGCACGGCTGGCCGCTCGACCTCGAGAACACGGTGAGCGCGCTCGGGCGGGACGGGATCCGCTGCGTGCTCGCGCACCCCGAGCGCAACCCGGAGGTGCAGGAGCGGCCCGAGCGGCTGCAGCGGCTCGTCGAGCTGGGCGCGGTGCCGCAGCTGACGGCCGCTGCGGTGGACGGGCGCATGGGCAAGCGGCAGGCCCGCTGCTGCGCGGAGCTGCTGCAGCGGGGGCTCGCGATGGTGGTGGCGAGCGACGCGCACGCCCCGGAGGTGCGGGGAGCGGGCCTCTCCTCGGCCCGGCAGGCCGTGGGCGACGAGGCGCTCGGGAGGTGGCTGACCGAGGAGGTGCCGGCAGCGCTCCTCGCCGGTGCGGCGCTGCCGCCGCGGCCGGCGCAGCGCCGGCGGCGGTTGTTTGGTAGATAACAAGGCCGGGGGGGAGATCGGGCCCCGGAGTGGGGCTCGCGCTTTGCTTCGGGGCTCGAAACGTCGTGCCGGAGGAGGCACGAGCGACCTGCTTCGGCGTCCGCGGCGGCAGCGAAAAACGTCTTTCTGCCGGAAAGAGCGATAGGATCGTGTTCCGCGCGATTGCGAGCGGGTGACGTACACGCGATAAAGACGCCACGAACGCTACGCCGCCTCCGGGTTTCGAGCTTCCGGCCGGAGGGAAAAGGAGCGCCATGAGCACGATCGAGATCTGCACCGACACGCCTGTCACCCCGGGCGGCATGCTGAGGGAGTGCAGCGAGCCCGGCTGCGAGACGCTCACCCTCGGAGGAAGCTGCGTCGCCCACGACAGCCGCGTCGTGCCGGAGCTGCCGCGCGGCGTTCCGCACCGCTCGCCCGTACCGGCCGCCATGCTGGACGCCTGGACGCCGGTCGCCGACGAGCGCTTCATCCGCGCCTAGGGCGGGCACTGCATTCGCCGCAGCCGCGCCGCCGTCGTGCGGCTAGGGTGCGGCGCATGAGCACCGCCGAGCCGTTCGCGTTCGTCGTCGCCGTCGTGATCGCCGCCGGCATCTCGATGGGCGTGTTCGCGCACGCGAGCAAGCACGGCAGCCGTCACGCCACCGCGTGGGGGGTGGCGGCCTTCCTCGCCGCCGGCATCGCGGTGCCCCTGTACTTCATCCGCTACTGGGCGAGGCGGCGCACGAGCCGCTAGGTCCGCTCTGCGGCGGCTTTCCGGGCCGTCTTCACGCGCGCTTCACACAGCCTTAGCGCGGCCCCAACCCGTTTCTTAGCCCGGCGTTAGCTTCGACTGCTTGTCTGGATCAGGACAAAACGAATCCCAGGAGGGACGACATCGTGAGCCTGCCAGAGAACACCACCCATCCGACCTCGACCGAAGGGCGCAGCGGACGACGCCGCACGGCCCGCGTCGCCGCCACCCTCGCGGCGGGAGCCGCGCTCGGCGCCGCCGCCTTCGCCGGCGTGCAGGGCATCGACGGCTCGGGGCAGTCCGCCTCGACCGCGACGCCGCCCGCTACCACGGCCGCGGTCACGTCGGTCGCCGCGCAGGCGGCCCAGTACGACGCCGAGGCCCTCTACAAGCGCGCCAGCCCCGGCGTCGTCGACCTCACCGTCACCCTCTCCGGCAGCGGCAACGGCGTCTCGCCGTTCGCGCCGGGCGGCGGCGGGCAGGCCGAGGGCACGGGCTTCGTCTACGACAAGAGCGGGAACATCGTCACCGCCGCGCACGTCGTCGAGGACGCCACCGCCATCACGGTCAACTTCAAGGACGGGACGACGGCCAAGGCGACGCTCGTCGGCACCGACCCCTCGAGCGACACCGCCGTCGTCAAGGTCAACGTGGCGGCGGCCAAGCTGACGCCGCTGGCGCTCGCCGACAGCTCGGCCGTGCAGCCGGGCCAGGGCGTCGTCGCGATCGGCAGCCCCTTCGGCTACGAGGACAGCATCACCGCCGGCATCGTCAGCGGCGTCGGCCGCAGCATCGAGGCCCCGAACGGCTACTCGATCTCGAACGCGATCCAGACGGACGCTGCCATCAACCACGGCAACTCCGGCGGGCCGCTGATCGACGAGAGCGGCAAGGTGATCGGCATCAACGTGCAGATCGCCGCCTCGGGCAACTCCGGCTCGAGCCAGAACGCCGGTGTCGGCTTCGCCGTTCCCTCCAACACCGTCAAGTCGGTCGTGACCGACCTGATCGCGGGCAAGACCGTGCAGCACGCCTACCTCGGCGTCAGCGTCGGCGACAACGCCGCCGGCCCGGGCGCGACGGTGGGCACGGTCAGGACCGGCTCCCCCGCCGCCAGGGCAGGGCTCAAGGTCGGCGACGTCGTCACGGCCATCGACGGCGGCGCCGTCACCGACGCCGCCCAGCTGACCGCTCGCGTCAGCGCCCAGAAGCCGGGCGACAAGGTCACGCTCACCGTGCAGAGGAGCGGATCGACCCTGAAGCTCGACGTCACCCTGGGCACGCGACCCGCCACCACCGCCTGACCGCGCCGGGTGTCTCCCTCCGGGTGTCTCCCTCCGGGTGTGTCCCGGAGGGAGACACCCGCAACCGCTCCTCCGCCCCCCGGCCGTATGCGAGAGTGCACGTCGTGAAGGTGACGATGCTGCTCGCGGACTACGCCCAGGTGGCCGACGGCAAGCTCACCGTGGTCGGCGGCGGCTGGTCGATGATCGGCCCCGAGCCGATGCCGTTCGGGATCGCGCTGCTCGTGCTCGTGCCGTGGGACCAGGCGAACCGCAAGCACCTGATGCGGCTCGAGCTCGTCGACAGCGACGGCGCCCCCGTGCTGATGGAGGCGCCGGACGGGGTCGAGGTGCCCGTCGTCTTCTTCGACGACCTCGAGTTCGAGGTCGGCCGGCCCGCCGGAGTCAAGCCGGGAACGCCGCTCGACCTGCCGCTCGCGATCAACGCCGGGGCCCTGCCGCTCGAGCCGGGCCGCTACGAGTGGCGGCTCTCGATCGACGGCGAGTCCGACGCCGACTGGCGCCTCGCCTTCAGCGTTCGCGACGCGCCCGTCGAGGTGTAGCCGCGGGGTCGGCGGCTGGAGCGGTGCAGTAGCGCGGACACGGCTACAATCCGGCCTCGTTCGCAGGGGTTCCCGAGTGGCCAAAGGGGGCGGGCTGTAAACCCGCTGGCTCAGCCTTCAGAGGTTCGAATCCTCTCCCCTGCATACCTCGCGCGAGGCCCGGTCGCCGAAAGACCGGTCTCGCTGCCGGCGGAGCGGGTACGCGTCGCGGATACCTACGGGTACGACGCTCTCATACCAATAAGTATGCAGTAGACATACTGAAAAGTACGGTCATCTCATACTTACGGGTACGATGGCGGCCGTGATCACCGACGTCAACCCCTTCGTCTACTCGCGCCCCGTCGCCCCCGACGACCTCGTCGACCGCGACGACGAGACACACGATCTCCTCACGAAGGTCGTCGGCGGCCACTTCGTCCGCCTCACGGCACCGCGCAAGTACGGCAAGACGAGCCTGCTGCGGCGGGCGCTGCGCGACGGCGAGCAGCAGGAGGGCCTCGTCCCGGTGCTCGTCGACCTCTACCGGGTCGTCTCGGTCGCCGACGTCACGATCCGGCTGGAGCGCGCCTACGCGAAGCACCTGAAGGGAGCGCTGCGCGCGAAGGTCGAGCAGTTCCTGCAGCGCACCGGGCTCGGCCTCTCCCTCGGCGCCTTCGGCATCGGCGCCAGGATCCAGCTCGACCCGAAGGCCGAGCCGCTCGCCGCCCTGCACGCGCTGCTCGACCTGCCGCTGCGCCTCGAGGAGGGCGGCGGCTACCGCGCCTTCATCGCGCTCGACGAGTTCCAGGACGTGGAGAGGATCCCCGACCTGGACGGCCTGATCAGAAGCCACATCCAGCACCAGGGCGAGGTCGCCTCGTACGTCTTCGCCGGCTCCGAGCCCGGCCTGATGAAGCAGCTGTTCGAGGACAAGGGGCGGCCGCTGTACGGCTCGGCCGTGCCGATGCGGCTCGGGCCGCTGCAGGACGCCGACATCGCCGGCCACGTGGCCGACCGCTTCTCGCAGACGGGCCGGAGCGTCGGCGAGGCGTCGAACATGCTCCTCGCGACCGCGAAAGGGCACCCGCAGCGGGCGATCATGCTCGCCCACCACCTCTGGGAGCGCGTCCCCCGAGGGAGCACGGCAACGCTCGACGACTGGGCCGCCGCCCACGCGTCGGCCCTGGCCGAGCTCGAGCCGGAGTTCGACGCGCAGTGGCGGCGCATGCAGCCGAACGACCAGAAGGCGCTGCGGTCGATCATCGGCGGCGGCGGCTCGGCGCTCCGGCAGGCAGTCCTCAACCGCCTCGAGCTGGACAAGTCCACCGCCCAGAGCGCGGTCAAGCGGCTCACCGGGTCGGCGGACATCGAGCCCGACGGCCCGCGCCGGCACCGCGTGGTCGACCCGCTGTTCGCGGAGTGGATCGCGCGGATCGACTCGGGCGAGCCCGAGCCCGACGCCTAGCCCGGCTCAGTGCACGATCAGCACGTCGCAGTGGGCGTGCCGGGTGACGGCGTCGCTGACGCTGCCGTGCAGCACGCGGTCGAGGAACGACCGCTCGTGCGAGCCGACGACGATCAGGTCGGCCTCGTGCCGGTCGGCCAGTGCGACGATCGCATCCGCCGGGTCGCCGACCCCCACCTCGTACTCGACCCGCACGTCCGCGCCCGACAGCAGCAGGCGGGCATGTTCGAGGTCTTCCTTGCGCGCCTCGGGCGAGTCGACGGGGTCGAACGGCCCCATCCCGTGCGCCGTCACCGCGGGCGAGAACGGCCGCGCGATGCTCGCCACGAGCAGGTCTGCGTTCTCGGCCTGTGCGAGCTCTGCGGCCCGCTCGAGCGCCTGGGCCGAGGCGTGGTCGCGCTCGTAGCCGACGACGATCTTCTTCCAGGTCATGGGGTATCTCCTTTCACCGTCTATCTTGCGCGCGCCGCCGTCACGGTACATCCGCGAACACCCTCTGCCGGCTTCGGGTAGGCCGAAGCCCGCCGGTTGCCAACCCTGACGACCGCGGCCTGGATTCCTCCCTGTGCAGTGCGTGCAGGGGCAAACGGTGGGACGGTTGGCCCTCTGCGCTCCCGTGCGCTCCGGGCATACTCGCCGCATGGATCGCCAGGGCGCCCGTCTCGCCGGTGCCGGGCTCGGGCTGGCGGTGCTCGTGCTCGTGCCCGTTGCTGCCGCTCTGGCCGTCTCGGGCGCAGCGCCCCCGCAGGGAGCGCGGCCGGCGATCGTCGCGGTCGCCGCGAAGGCTGCCACCGCCACCTTCGCGGACGGCAGCTCGCGCACCGAGCTTCCCTGGCTCCTGCCGGGCGACGCGGACCCGGCAGTGGCGCCGGACGGGCGCCGCATCGCGTTCTCGAGCGAGCGGGACGGCAACCGGGAGATCTACGTCGCCGACTCGGTCACGGGCGCCGTGACGCGGCTGACCCTCAATCTCGAGGCGGACGACCGCCGCCCCGCCTGGTCGCCCAACGGCAGGCGGCTCGCGTGGCAGAGCGGCCGGCCCGGCGCGTTCGACCTGTTCGTGATGGACGCGGACGGCGGCCGCAAGCAGCGTCTCGTCTCCGGCCCGGGAGACGACGTCGACCCCGACTGGTCGCCCACGGGAGGGCGGCTCGCGTTCTCCTCCAACCGCGGCGGGAACCGCGACCTCTGGTCGGTCCCTGTCACAGGGGGAGAGCCGGAGCTGCTGCTCGACGTCCGCGGCCAGGCCCGTGCGCCGGCATGGAGCCCGGACGGGCGCCGCCTCGCCTACAGCGGCGTCGTCGGGGGCGACACGGACATCTGGGTCGCCGTCGTCGGCGGCGCGGAGCCGCGCCGGGTGACCCGTGGCGGCGCAGCCGACCTGCGGCCCGACTGGGCGCCCGACGGCCGCCGCCTCGCATTCACCCGGGCGGCGGGCGGCCGCAGCCGGACGTGGGTCGTGCGAGCCGACGGCTCGCAGGCACGGCCGGTCGAGGGCTCCGCCGGCGACACCGACCCCGACTGGGCGTCCGCCTCCCCGGCCCTCGCGCCCGGCCCGGAGCAGCTGCTCCCCGACCTCGAGCAGCTCGCCCCTCGTGGGCTCGTCGTGATCCCCGCCGGCAAGCGGTTCAAGCTCGGCTTCGACTCGGCCGTCGAGAACCTCGGCCGCGGGGCGCTGCGGATCCGCGGCGTGCGACCGCCCGGCCGCGCCACCATGGACGCGCTGCAGGTGATCGAGCTGCGCGGCGGCGGCACCCGCATCGTCCCGGGTGTGGGGCGGCTGCGGTACGAGAGCCACCCGCCCCACAGGCACTGGCACTTCCAGCCGTTCGAGCGCTACGAGCTGCGGCGCGCGTCCGACAACGCCTTCCTCGTCCGCGACGGCAAGAGCGGCTTCTGCCTGATCGACCGCTACGGCCGCGCGTCGCGTCCCGTCCCGAACGTGGGACCGCCGCGGTTCATCTCCGACTGCGGGGCCTACCAGCCCCAGTTGCGCCGGGTCGAGGAGGGCTCGTCGCCGGGGTACGTCGACCGCTACCCGGCCTTCTTCCACGGCCAGGACGTCGACGTCACCGGCCTGCCGGCAGGCGAGTACGTGCTCGTCCACCTGGCGAACCCGGAGCGCCTCGCGCGCGAGCTCGCCTACTCGAACAACGCCGCGTCGGTGCGCATCCGCCTCACCTGGCCTGCCGGCAAGGCGGCGGCGCCCAGAGTTCAGGTGCTGGCCCGCTGCGGCGACAGCGCGGACTGCTAGCCGCCGCTCAGCCCGTCGTGGAGAGGGGCGCCGGGGCGCCCGGGTCCGTCGTCGGCGCGGGATCCGTGGGGGTCGTCGACGAGGGCGTCGGGTCCGGGGCGGGCGCCGGGTCGGTCGGCGTCGTGGGCGTGGGGTCGGCAGGCGCCGGGTCGGTGGGCTGCGTGTCGACGGGTGCCGGCTCGACGGGTGCCGGCTCGACGGGCGCCGGGTAGACGGGCGCCGGGTAGACGGGCGCCGGCTGCACGTCCGGTTTCGCCGGCGTCGTGGCCACTGGCCGTGTCGGCGGTGCCGCGGGGCCCGTGTCCGTCGGTGGCAGGGCGATCGTGATCGTCGTCGTGGACGTGGCGTGCGGGGCGTCCGCTGCCGGCTGGGGCTCTGCGGGGGCTGCGGGCGGAACCGCGACGACGAGGGTCGGCATCTCGGCCGGAGCGGTCCAGGGGGTCGTCTGGGTCGAGACGATGGTCACGGTGGGCTCCGGCTCCGCGGGAAGCGCGAGCGAGGGCGTCTCTTCCGGCGCCGCCAGCACGAACTCGCTCGGCTTCGCGGTCGTGGCGTCGTCGATCACCGGACCGGGTGACGACGATGCAGCCGCTGCGTGCGAGGCCGCGGCCGGCCCGGACGACTGCCGTGCGGGCGGCAGCGCAGGTGTGCCGGCCGGGCGCACGGCCACCGGCTCGGAGGAGGCTTCCTTGGCTTTCGGCGCGTGCGACCGCACCTGCTGCACGCCCTCGTAGCCGACGCTGCCGGCCATCGTCGCCGCGGCCACGACGGCGACGGTCTTGATGGCGAACCCTCCGGCGAGGAACCCGCCCGTGGCGCACGCCGTGCCGCACGCGGCGCTGACCCCTACTGCCGCGGTGGCGCCACCGGTGCCGATAGTCGAGAGCCCGCTTGCCGCGGAGGCGGTCGGCGCGCCCTTGAAGAACGTGAGCGAGAACGGCAGCGGCAGGAGAGCCAATCGCCCGAACGCGCGGCGCTGCCTGGCGCGGCCCGCATAGAGGCGTGCGCACGAGCCGCACTCCTCCAGGTGCTCATCCAGCCGTCGCCGCTCCTTCCGCTTCAGCCGTCCGTCGATCTGCCGGGACATGGCGAGCTCGGCGCGCTCGCACGTGACGAGGTTCTCGAGCTCCTCGGCGAGCGAGCGGCGCGCCCGGAACAGCAGCGTCTCGAGGGCGCCCGCCGTGGTGTCCAGGATCGACTCGATCTCCTTGTACGAGCGCCCCTCCAGCTCTCGCATCACGAGCGCTGCGCGCTGGGCGGGCGGGATGCGCTGCAGAGCCCGCACCAGCTCCTCGGTCGAGGGGCCGTCGTGCTGCGCCTCCTCGAACACGACGTCGTAGTCGAGCTCGACCTCGGCGGGGCGCGCCTGCTGCTGCCTGAAGCGCTGGCGCACGATGTTGTGCGTGATCGTGATCAGCCAGTTGGACGGCTTCAGAGGCTGGTCGCCGCGCTCGAGCGCGCGCATGGCGTTGATGAACGTCGTCTGCGTGACATCCTCGGCGTCCGAGCGGTTGCCGAGCATGGCGTAGGCGTAGCGAAACACCTCGCCCGCATGGGCACGGTAGAGGTCATCGACCGCTCTGGAAGCGCGTGTCTCCCCAGGACTCGCCTGCATCGGGATCAACACTCGACCATTGCGGGCACGAGATCCAGCTTACTCACAAACTCCTTACAAATGAGCGCGCAAGTTCCGGGTCGCTGTTGCATCTACCCAATCGAAGGGCACCGGGGGGCACGGCGCTCAGAGCGCACAGGCGGCCGGGCCCGGACGTTCCCGAAGCGGGGGCCTACGGGATACGTAGCACATGGGGGGAGGGAGAAGGGGAGGGCGAAAGCCCTCCTCATCTCTGTGTGCGGAGCTTGTCTTCTCCGTGCGCGCAAGCCTCCGTGCGCGCAGCCTCGTCCGGCCGCGGGACCGGCCTCGCGGGCGCGCCTACAATCGCCGTGTGGGGTACGACGCGCTCATCGTCGGCGCAGGGCCGGCCGGGTCGGCGACCGCGATCCGGCTCGCCCGGGGCGGAGCGCGCGTGCTGCTCGTCGACCGCGCGCGCTTCCCGCGCGACAAGCCCTGCGGCGGCGGTCTCACCGGCCGCGCGCTCGCTCAGGCCCCGTGCGACGTCGGCCCCGTGGTCGAGCACACGGTCGACCGCTTCCGCCTGCGGCTCCGCCACGGCCGCCAGTTCGAGCGCTCCTCCGCCCACCCGCTCATCCTGATGACGCAGCGGCGCCGCCTCGACCAGCACCTGCTCGAGCAGGCCGCGGCCGCCGGCGCGGACGTCCACGACGGCGTCAGGGTCTCCGCCGTCGCGGTCTCGGAGAGCGGCGTCACGGCCGTCGTCGACGGCGCTGCTCTGGCTGCCCGCGTGGTCGTCGGGGCCGACGGGGCCAACGGTGTCGTCGCCCGGGAGACCGGCCTGGCAGGCGACATCGTGCACGGTGTCGCGCTCGAGGGGAACGTCGGCTGGGGCGTGCTCGACCCGGCGCGGTACGAGCGCACGGCCGTCGTCGAGCTCGGCCAGCCCGCCGGTGGGTACGGCTGGGTGTTTCCGAAGGGCGACCACGCCAACCTCGGCGTCGGCGGCTGGGGACGCGAGGGCCCCGTGCTGCGCGACCACCTGCACCGGCTCGCCGCCGCTCACGACGTGCCGCCCGAGGCGCTCGGCGACGTCCGCGGCCACCGGCTGCCCATGCGCCGGATCGGCGGCGCATCACCGGCGCACGGACGCGTGCTGCTCGTCGGCGACGCCGCCGGCCTCGTCGACCCGCTCTCCGGCGACGGCATCTACGAGGCCTTCACCTCGGCCCGCCTGGCCGCCGAGGCGATCCTGTCCGGTGACCTCGACGGCTACGCGGCGGCGCTCGCCGGCGCCCTCGACCACCATGCGAACGCCTCCTGGGCGGCCAAGCGCGCGCTCGACCGCCATCCCGCCGTGTGCTTCTGGGCAGCGCGCTCGCCGGGGGTGTTCGGGGTCGTCGCCGGCCTGCTGCAGGGCAGCGTCGGGCACCCTGCGGACGCCCACGGGATCGCCCGCCCGCCGCTGCGGCTGATCGCGCGCCTCGCGAGAGGCTAAAGCCGTCCCGGTTCCCTGCCGATGCAGGTAGCCGGTCATGGATCTCATCTCTCTCCTCACGCGCGCCGTCGAGCTCGGCGCCAGCGACATCCACTTCAAGCTCGGCCAGCCGCCCGTCGTGCGGCTCGACGGCGACCTCGAGCCGCTGCCCGACGCGCCCGTGCTGACGGAGCCCGAGCTCGAGCACATCCTCGACGCCGTCACCCAGATCTCGCCGAAGCGCCGCGACCAGTTCGAGGACACCGGCGATCTCGACATCGCCTACTCGTACCCGATGCTGCCGCGCTTCCGCGTCAACGGCTTCCGCCAGCGCGGTGCCACCTCGTTCGCGTTCCGCGTCATCCCCAGCGAGATCCCCAACTTCGCCAAGCTCGGCCTGCCCCCCGGAGTCCATCGGCTCGCCGAGGAGCGCCGCGGGCTCGTCCTCGTCACCGGCGCCACCGGCTCGGGCAAGACGACGACGCTCGCTTCCATGCTCGACCACGTCAACCGCAGCCGGCGACAGCACATCGTCACGATCGAGGACCCGATCGAGATCCTGCACCCCGACCGCGGCTGCATCGTCAACCAGCGCGAGGTGGGCCTCGACACCCAGAGCTTCGAGCAGGCGCTCCGGCGGGTGCTGCGCCAGGACCCGGACGTGATCCTGATCGGCGAGCTCCGCGACTCCGAGACCGCCCACACCGCACTGCAGGCCGCCGAGTCCGGCCACCTCGTCTTCTCCACGCTGCACACGATCGACGCCGCCGAGACGATCGGCCGCATGATCGAGTTCTTCCCGCCCGAGAAGCAGCAGCAGATCCGGTCGATCCTCGCAGGCACGCTGCGCGGCATCATCAGCCAGCGGCTGCTGCCGCGCGCCGAGGGCGGCCGGGTGCCCGCCGTCGAGGTGATGGTCTCGAATGCCCGCATCCAGGACCTGATCCGTGAGAACAGGCCCGACGAGATCACCGACGCGATCGCGGCCGGCGAGTTCTTCCAGATGCAGTCGTTCGCACAGTCGCTGATCGCGCTCGTCGTCAGCGGCGAGGTCGAGCGCGAGGTCGCCTCGAACGCCGCCACGAACCGCCACGACTTCCTCGTCGCACTCGAGCAGGCCGAGAAGGCAGCCGTCGTGGCCGCCCGCGAGGAAGCGGAGCGGCAGAACGGCCCGGCGCCGACACCCCACCCCGGTGCCAGCACGCTCGGCGTCGGGCTCCGCTAGCCCGCCGGTGCTCATCACCCTTACGGGGGTGTCCGGGACTCGTGGGAGTCCCGATGGTGAGCCTGTGGACCCTGAGCTGACGCTGTACCCCGGCCTGCGCCTCGTGCGACGGGCCCGACGCGCCCTCGCGCGCCAGCACGGCTTCACGATCGTGGAGACGCTGATGGCGGGCGTGATCCTGCTCGTCCTCGCGACCGGGATCGCCGGCGTGCTCACCTCGTCGATCGCGGCCAACACGGTCGCGCGCGAGCGCACCGTCGCCCAGCAGTGCGCGAACGACCAGATCGAGCAGATCAGGCGCAAGTCCTACGACAACGTCGGCCTCGTCAGCGGCAACCCGCCGGGCACCGTGCCGGCCAGCGCCGCGTGCGGCAACGGGCTCGCTGCCACGGCGACCGTCACGATCAACTACGTCGACGATCCCACGCCGACGAGCTATGCCACGGCGGCCAACTACAAGAAGGTCACCGTCACCGTCACCCGCGACCGTGACGCCAAGCAGCTCGCGCGCTTCTCCACCTTCGTCGCCCCCGAGGGGCGCGCCCCCTACGGCGGCATCAACAACGCCATCATCAACGCCACCGTGGTCGACCTGGGGCTGGGCCAGCCGTACGTCGGCGCCACCGTCAGCCTGACGAACGGCCCGAGCCCCAACCGCACCGACACGACCGACACGGCGGGCGCCGTGTCGTTCGCGGCGCTGACGCCGAACCCGACCAGCGGGGCGCAGGCGTACTACGACCTCACCGTGACAGCCGCGGCCGGCTACGAGACCCTCCCTGCGGACGTGCCGCCGGGCACCGCCACCCCGCCGTCGACCCCGTCGCACATCCAGCTCGCGCCCGCCCAGACGTCGACCACGTCGATCCAGATCTACAAGCCGGCCACGATCAACCTCGTCCTCGTGGACGGAGGCGGCAGCCCGTACACCGCGGGGGCGGCGTTGCGCATCACCTCGTCCTACACGGGCGCGACCACGACCGACAGCGTGTCGTCCGGCGCCAGTGGCAAGACGATCACCCTGCTCGGCGGCAACAAGATCATCCCCGGAGCCACGTACACGGTCGAGGGCCGGACGACGAGCGGCCTGTGCGCCATGCCGGCCGCCTCGCCGGTGCCCTCGTCGGGCTACCCCGGCAACACGACCGAGACGTTCACCCTGCAATTCACCCCGTGCCCCTCGGGTGACATCGCCGTCAACGTGAAGCAGCTCGGCGTCGACATGGCCGGCGCCGCGGTCACCGTCACCGGCGGCCCGAACAACATGTCGCTCACGGGCACGACCGACGCGAGCGGCAACGCCACCTTCACCGTCCCCGAGGGCACCGGCTACACCGTCACGGCGACGAGGGCGGGCCAGAGCGCGAGCTCGGCTGCCGCCGTCACCGTCGGCGCCACCACGAACGTGGCGCTCGTGCTGCCGAACCCGCCGACCGGGACGCTCAACGTCAACGTCACCCAGTTCGCGACCGGAGTCGCCGGCGCGACGGTCACGCTCAGCGGCGGGCCCTGGTCGGTCTCCTCGACCGGCACGACCAACGGGAGCGGGCAGGTCACGTTCTCGAACGTCCCCGGCGGCAACGGCTACACGGTCACCGCCACGAAGGGCGCCGACACGGCGAGCGTGGCCACGAACGTCCCCGCCGGCGCGACCACCACGGCCAACGTGGCGCTGCCCGACCCGCCGTCCGGCTCCGTGCAGGCGACTGTCACCTGGATCGGCGTCGCCGTCTCCGGCGCGACCGTCACGCTCACCGGCGGCCCGTACTCGATCAACGTCAGCGGCACGACCGCCGGCCCCGGCATCGTCAACTTCACCAGCGTCCCGGCCGGCAGCGGCTACACCGTCACCGCGACGAAGAACGGGCAGACCCAAAGCGTCCCGGGTGTGAGTGTCACCGCCGGGTTCACCACGAGCGTGGCGCTCGCGATGCCGACCGCCACCCTCACCGTCGACGCCGACTGGGCCAGCCTGCCCGCCGGCAACGCCAACGTGTCCGTCACCGGCGGCCCGGACGGCGGCACCTACACGGGCACGACAGACCCGTTCACCGGCATCGCCACGATCACCGTGCCGACGACGACGTCGAACAACTACACGGTCACCGTGACCAAGAACACCGGCTCGGGCTCCTCGACCGTCACGTCGGTTCCCACAGGCGGCGCGTCCACGAGCGTCGTGCTCACGCCCACGAAGAACGTGACCATCACCGTCCAGCAGGGCGGCGGCGCCTACGCCAACAAGTCCGTGTTGATCAGCGTCACCGGCGGCCCGAACGGGACGGCCGGCGCCGACCCCGCGTATACGACGTCGCCCTCGCCGAGAAACACGAACGGCAGCAGCCGCGTCACCGTCACGCTTCCGCGCGCCACCGGCTACACGTACACCGTCAAGGCGTCCGTCGGCCCGACGTGCGTGGCCGGCGCGAACAGGACGGGCACCGTGTCGCTCTCGGCGGCGAGCACGCCGACCTCGGTCACGGTGAACATGAACAGCTCCCTCACCTGCCCCTATACGCCGTGATGCGCGCCCTCTACCTGCGGCTCCGGCAGGAAGCCGGCCTGACGCTGAGCGAGATGCTCGTCGTCCTCGCGATCATGGGCATCATCCTGGCCGCGCTCGCCGGCGTGCTCTCGATGAGCATCACGCAGAGCAGCCAGATCCAGGAGCAGAGCACCCTGCAGACGGAGGTGCGCGCCGTCGTCGACACGCTGGCCCGCGAGCTGCGGCAGGCGTACACCGGCGATACGAGCTACCCGATCGAGACCGCAACGGCGACCACTCTCCAGTTCATGTCGCCCGACAAGGCGGTGCCGTTCCACAACCGGCGCATCGCCTACCGCCTGGCGGGCGGGCAGCTCGACCGGGCGGCGACCACGAGCACCGACACGGACGGTGCGCCCTGGGCCGGCCTCGCGTGGACGTCGTTCGGCTCGATCCCGGCCGGCTCGTGGAGGAGACAGTTCGACTCGGTCAAGAACGCAGCGGTCTTCAGCTACTACAACAAGGCCGGCACCCTCCTGACCGGCGCGATCACGCCGTCTTCGGTGTACCGCGTCCTGATCACGGTCACGGTGGCCACCAAGGCCGCCTCGACCCGCCAGTACACCTATTCCACGAGCGCAAGCCTGAGGTGGGAGCCGGAATGAGACGCGACCTTCGTTCTCTCGTCGTCCGCGAGGACGGCATCGCCATGGTGCTCGTCATCATCATCAGCGCCTTCATGACGCTGCTCGCCGTGACGCTGATCGACGTCGTGCGCGCCGAGTCCGACCGCGGCGCCCGCGCCAACTGGAGCAACACCGCGTTCGAGGCGGCCGAGGCGGGCCTGGACGACTACACGTCCAAGCTCGTCGACGACCACGGCTTCTACCTGCACTACGTGCACCCGGCCGAGTCGACGAGGTCGCCCTCAACCGGCGTGATCGCCCCGCACTCGACCGACTGCACCGCTCCGACGTTCGGCCCGAAGACGACGACGGGCGTCGCCTGGGGCTACTCCACGACGTGGACGTACCCGAACGGCAAGGACAACTGGTGCCAGCTGCCCAACGGCTACTACTACAACCTGCAGATCTATCCGCCGGGCACGGCCGGCAACTCGACCACGTCGGTGCGCATCGTCGCCACCGGCCGTAGGTCGATGACCTCGACGGCCGACATGCGCGCGCTCGAGACCTTCGTGCGCCCGTCGAACCTCGCCGACTTCTACCGCTTCTCGGACGCGAGCGTGAGCATCGACGCCGAGACCTTCGGGCGCATCTACTCGAACGCCAACGTCAACCACACCGGTACGGCGCACGCGGACATCTTCGCCGAGGGCTCGATCACCGGCAGCCCGACGATGGTCGACGGCGCCCAGAAGTACGAGAACGGCAACTTCCCCACGAGCAAGATCAAGAACCACCCGATCGACTTCTCCAAGTTCCTCGTCTCGCTCACCGACATCAAGCGCGCGGCCCAGGTGGGCGGCGTCTACCTGAACGAGTCGGGCAAGACCGGCTGGCGCATCGTCTTCGCCTCGAACGGCACCTTCACGGCGGCTCCGTGCACCGGCTCGAACCTCGAGCTCTCGCCGGCCCCGACCTGCAGCCCCGCCACGACCTACACCGTGCCGTCGAACGGCGCCGTCTACACGGACGTGACCGCCATCGTGTCCGGCCCCGTGTCGGGTCGCGTCACGGTGGGCGCCGGCCAGAACATCATCGTCGCCGACGCCACAGGCCCCGTCGTCGGCGGCAGCGACGTGCTCGGGCTCGTCGCCTACAGCGACCTGTGGGTGGCCGCCTACGCGCCCAACCAGCTCACCTGGACGGCCGCCGTGCTCGTCGAGACGAACACCTGGCATGCAGCCGGCAGCAACCGCCCGAGCGGCAGCCTGATGACCTTCACGGGCTCGTCCGCGACCGCCATCGGCGGCAGCTTCAACCAGTACGACAACCGCATCTACGGCTACGACCCGAACCTGCAGTACCTGTCGCCGCCGTGGTTCCCGGCCATCGACGACACCTACACCGTCACCTTCTTCCGCGAAGTCACCCCGTAGGGACACCGGGCCCCGGTTCTGCCGGGGCCGCTCAACCGCAGGCGCCCGGATGCCGATAGGACCGGTATGAACGTCGCTCTCGCAGCTCTCGTGCTGCCGCCGGCCCTGGCCTTCGGCAGCTTCGTGAACGTCGTCGCGGCGCGCGTGCCGCTGCGGCGCTCGGTCTCGAAGCCGCGCTCGAGCTGCACCGACTGTGGCACAGAGATCGCGGCCCGCGACAACATCCCGATCGTCTCCTACCTGCTCCTGCGCGGCCGCTGCCGGAACTGCGGCGTGCGCATCTCGCCGCTCTACCCGGCCGTCGAAGCGGTCACCGCCGCTCTCGTGGTCGCCTGCGTGCTCGCGTTCGACGCGACCGCCTACGCCGCCCTGGCGTCGTTCTTCGTGATCGTGCTGGTCACGCTCTCGGCGGCGGACCTCCGCTACCGGCTCGTGCCGAACCGGATCGTGATCCCCTCCGCCGTGATCGTCCTCGTGGCGCGCACCGCCATCGACCCGGGCGTCGAGTGGCTGGCTGCCGCGCTCGGGGCGTCTGCGTTCCTGCTCGTCGCCGCACTCGTGCACCCGAAGGGCCTCGGCATGGGAGACGTCAAGCTCGCGCTGCTGCTCGGCGCCATGCTCGGAGTCGACGTCGTCGTGGCGCTGATGATCGGCTTCCTGGCGGCGCTCGTCCCCTCGCTCGTGCTGCTCGTGCGGCACGGCTCCGGAGCGCGCAAGATGGCGATCCCGCTCGTCCCGTTCCTTGCTCTCGGTGCGGTCGTGGCGCTCTTCGGGGGCGACGCGATCCTCGACTGGTACCTCGGATTGACGGGGTAGGAGGCCATGCTCGACGCTGCGGCGGCACGAGGCGTCAGCCCTAGGGGAGACTGGTGAACTTCGAGCCGGCGGGCCCGCTGAGGACGTCCACCAACCTGGGCGCCCCGCGCGTGACGGAGAACGGCGGCACTGCCGAACCCGACGCGGGCGGCGAGAGCTTCGAGACGATCGCCGATCTCGTCGCGGAGCTGCTCTCCACTCTCGAGCTCGTGCCGCGCGACCGTCTGGCCGCCGCCCGCGGCCGCGCCGGCATCGGAGGCATCGCGCAGGCGCTGCAGGACGAGGGCGTCGCCTTCCCCGACGGCATCGCCCGCTCGCTGGCGCGCCGCTACGGCATGCCCTTCATCGACCTCTCCGAGGAGCGGGCCTCTCCCAGCGCCTCGGAGCTGATTCCGCTGAAGACGCTGCACCGGGTCGTCGCCGTCCCCGTCTCGCGCAGCGACGACCGCCTGCGCGTCGCCGTCGCCGATCCTCAGAACATCCACGGCATCGACGAGCTGCGCCTCGCCACCAAGTACACGATCGAGCTCGGCGTCGCCAACCGCGAGGAGATCCTGGCGGAGCTCGAGCGCCTCTCCCGCCAGACCGAGGCGATGGAGACCCAGTCGGCGCTCGACGACGTCGAGGTGGTCAACGAGGACGACGATCTCGAGGTCGACGACGGCGTCTCCGACGCCCCGCTCGTGCGGCTCGTCAACTCGATCGTGATGCAGGCCGCCACCGACGGCGCCAGCGACATCCACTTCGAGCCGCAGGAGGACTCGCTGCTCGTGCGTGTCAGGGTCGACGGCGTGCTCAACGAGACGCAGCGGATCCCGAAGAGGATGGCGAACGGCGTCACCACGCGGCTGAAAGTGCTGGCCAAGCTCGACATCGCCGAGCGGCGCAAGCCGCAGGACGGGCGCATCGCCCTCAACGCGCGCGCCGTGGGGCGGATGCTCGACATCCGCGTCGCCGTGCTGCCGACGGTCGAGGGCGAGCAGGTGGTGATGCGCCTGATCGACAAGTCGCGCACGACGCCCACGCTCGAGTCGCTCGGCCTCTCCGAGACGATGCGCGACAAGCTGGCCGAGATCATCCGCCGTCCGACCGGCGCGCTCCTCGTGACCGGCCCCACCGGCTCGGGCAAGTCGACGACCCTGTATGCCGCCCTCGCCGAGATCAACCGGCCCGAGATCAACATCATCACGGTCGAGGACCCGGTCGAGTACCGGCTCCAGGGCATCAACCAGGTGCAGATCAACGTGAAGGCGGCCATGACGTTCGCGTCCGCGCTGCGGTCGATCCTGCGGTCGGACCCCGACGTGATCATGGTCGGCGAGATCCGGGACACCGAGACCGCCAAGATGGCGATCGAGTCGGCGTTGACGGGGCACATGGTCTTCTCGACGCTGCACACGAACGACGCGGCGGGCGCGATGACGCGGCTGAACGAGATGGGCGTGGAGCCCTTCCTGACGGGCTCGGCCGTGTCGGCCGTGCTCGCCCAGCGCCTCACCCGCAAGCTGTGCACCAACTGCTGCGAGATGTACACGCCGACGGCCGAGGAGCTGATCGCAGCGCGGCTCTCGCCCGACATGGCGGCTGCCCGCGAGGGCATGGTGCTGTACCGCAAGGTCGGGTGCCCGCGCTGCGGGCGCACCGGCTACAAGGGCCGGATCGGCATCTTCCAGCTCCTCGTCATGAACGACGAGCTCGAGTCGCTCGTGGCCGCCAACTCCCCGCGCGACGAGATCGAGCGTGCCGCCGCCAACGCCGGCATGCGGTCGCTCTGGGACGACGGCATCGCCAAGGCGGCGGCCGGGCTGACGTCGCTCGAAGAGCTCGCGCGCGTCGTCACGAACTCCTAGCGCGGGCTCTCCAGGCGCTCGGCCCGAAGCGGGCGCGCCAAGGGCCGCCCCTCAGGATCACCGACGCGCGGCGAGGCCTGTGGCGCGGGAGCGGCGGGGCCCGGCTAGGAGTGCTCGTTGACCAGGCAGTTCTGGTACTCGAGCGCCGTGAGGACGTCGTCGGTGAAGCGACGCGCCTTCTCGTACGTCGTGAAGCTGAACGTCCTCCTGACCGGCGGCTCCTCCGGCTTGTGCCCCACCGGGTACGCCTCCGTCTCGACGTCGAGGCCCCCGCCGGGGGCCTCGACACCGTGGAGGACGACGACGGTGCGGCCTTCGTGCCGTGCCTCGTACCGGAAGACGTCGGCCGGAGGCGGCGCTTTCTTGGCCACGGTCGCTGCTAGCGGCCGGCGCCGGCGTTGCGCGCGGCCTGGGCGACGACCTTGCTGTCGACGACACCCGGGAACTGCGTCACGATCTTGCCGGGGCGGCGGACGACGAGCACCGACGGCGAGTCGGCGGGGCCGCCGAACCCGGCAACGGCGCGGGCCTGCTTCTCGTCGAGGACGTTGATGGCGGTGAAGCCTGCCCCGACCTGGCGGGCACCGGTGCGCGCCTCGGCGACCGCAGACCGGTCACCGGCGCCGGTGCTCGTGTAGAGCGAGACGACGACGACCTTCGAGTGGCGGAGCTTCGACGCGATCTGCGCGGGCAGGCCCGGCAGGAGGACGACGCTCGGCTTCGCCGGTGTCGCCGACGGCTTCGACGGCGAGGCCGGCGAGACGGGCGACGGGGTGGCGAGAGGGGTGGTGTCGGACGAGCCGCCGATCACGCCGGCGCGTACGACCATGAGGGCCGCGAAGGCGGCGATGAGCGCGACGATGCCGATGGTGGCGGCTCGGGGCACTCGACGGGTTGAGGCGGCGATGGTGTTCACAACTCTCCTATCGGCAGGTACGCGCTCGGGCTTTACGGTCGTGTGCAGAGGCTTTTCGGAGGCCCGGGAGCCGGGCTCCGGGCCCCGAACGAGAAGGGGCGCGGCAGTTGCCGCGCCCCTTCCGCATTCCGCGAGTGTCCGGGGTGCCTACGCGCAGGCTCCCGAGACGATCGCACCAGCCGGGCCGGTCTTCGAATACGTGAAGCTGCCCGAGATGCTCTGGACGCAGTAGTTGTTCGCCGTCGGGGCGGCACCGCTGACGGTGGCCTTGACGCCGGCGTCGATGAGCAGGAGCGCCGCCGTGTTCATGCCGACGTACGTGCCGTTGTCGGCGTAATACGCCTCGACGGCCGGGACGGCCGAGCGGACGTTGGCCTGGGCTGCCGTGCGGTTGGCGCGGTCCTTGAAGCCGAGGTACGACGGGACGGCGATCGCCAGCAGGATGCCGATGATCACGAGCACGATCAGGAGCTCGATGAGCGTGAAGCCCGACTCCTCCTGATTGACCCGCTTCTGAAGCTTGCTGAGCATGTGACTCCCTTTCGGAGACTTGGGGGTGGAACCGACACGCTCGTTATCGGAGACCCCGTCCCTGCCCGCCATCCCCAGAAGGGTGATTTGCGGGGGACAGGCATCCCTCGCAGTGGGGGATGCTGCGGCGTCCTCTCGCGCGCGAGAGGAAGAGGCGAGGGCGGCGGCCCTCACGCGGCGGCCGGCAACCGGCTCTCAAGGTGCGGCGAGGTCGTGCCGATAGGAGCCACCGTGGAACGCTCAGAGCACTCCAATCACGCCCTGCTGTCCGTCGACGCCCTGCTCGAGAAGGCCGTCGCGCTCGGGGCATCCGACCTGCACCTCACGTCCGGCTCGCTGCCGGCCGTCCGCCTGCACGGGCACATCGAGCTCCTCTCCGACTTCCCGGAGCTCGATCCCGACCTCGTGCGGCAGCTCGTCTACCGGATCACCACGACCGAGCAGCAGAAGCATCTCGAGCTGAACCGTCAGCTCGACTTCGCCCACGGCATCCGCGGGCTCGCCCGCTTCCGCGTCAACGCCTACTACCAGCGCGAGAGCCTCGCAGCGGCCTTCCGCACCATCCCGACGGATATCAAGTCGCTCGAGGAACTGAAGCTGCCGTCGTCGCTGAACGAGTTCACGTCCAAGCCGCGCGGGCTCGTGCTCGTGACCGGCCCGACGGGCTCCGGCAAGTCGACCACGCTCGCGTCCCTGATCGACGAGATCAATCGCACCCGTACCGACCACATCATCACGATCGAGGACCCGATCGAGTTCCTGCACAACCACAAGCGCTGCATCGTCAACCAGCGCGAGATCGGCCAGGACGCCGTCGGTTTCGCCGAGGCGCTGCGCGCGGCCCTGCGCCAGGACCCCGACGTGATCCTCCTCGGCGAGATGCGCGACCTCGAGACGATCGCCACGGCGCTGACCGCGGCCGAGACCGGCCACCTCGTCTTTGCCACCCTGCACACCCAGAGCGCGCCCAGCACGATCGACCGCATCATCGACGTCTTCCCCGCCGCCCAGCAGGACCAGGTGCGGATGCAGCTTGCAAACTCGCTGCAGGGGATCGTCACCCAGACGCTGATGCCGACGGTCGACGGCGCAGGCCGCGTCGCCGCTCTCGAGATCCTCTTCCTCGACGACGCGATCAGGAACCTGATCCGGCAGGGGAAGATCGAGCAGGTCTACTCGTACATGCAGACCGGCACGCGCCGGGGCATGCAGACGATGGAGCAGTCGCTGACGGAGCTCGTCCAGAAGCGCCTGATCACGGTCCCCGAAGCGGTCAGCCGCTCGAGCCGGCCCGAGGCTCTCGTCTCGGCGCTGGAGCGCGCGGGTGTGCCGATCCCCGCCATGTCCAACGACGGCGCACCCGTCGCCACGCCCGGAATCGGCGCGGCGCTGCGGGTGGCCGGGAGCTAGCCGCCAATGACTCCGTGGAACGCCGCATACGACTTCGTGGCCTCGCGCAACGCGCATGCCCACAACGCCGGGCACGCCTCTCGGGGCTCCGACCCGGCTGCCTCCTACGACCCTGCGCGCACGGGTGACCCCTCGCCGGGCGGTGCGGGCCGCTCCGACCTCGGCGTCGGCCACGCCGGCGGCGGGAGCGCCTACGGCTCGCCGGCCCGCAACCCGATCGGCTTTGCGCCGCCCGCCGACCCGGACCGCGAGCTGCGCTTCCGCACGGAGATCTCCTTCAAGCGCCACCAGGCTCCCGTCTCGCCGCAGGCCAGCTCTCGCTTCGACGGCCGTGACGCCGGCGAGCTCGAGCCCGAGCCCGGCTCTGCCGACCTCGTCTGGCCGATGCCGTCCGGCCCCGCCGAGGAGCACGGCCCGGTCGAGGAAGCAGGAAGCGACGTGCTCGCGTCGTCCATCGGGGACGACGGGGCCGAGACGAAGCCGGAGGCGCACGACGGGCCTGCCGCAGAGGAGCCGCAGATGCCCGACGAGCCGGTCACCGCCGGCGCCGAGGAGAAGGTGCCGTTCTACAAGCGCGAGCTGAGCTTCCGCCGCCGCAAGGCGGAGCCCGAGATCGTGGTCGCCCCCTACGTGGACGACGAGCCCGTGCTGGAGGAGCCCGTCATGGAGGAGCCTGCCTTCGAGGAGCCCGTCGTGGACGAGCCCGTCATCGCAGGAGCCCGTCGTCGACGAGCCCGTCATGGACGAGCCCGTCTTCGAGGAGCCCGGCCTCGACGAGCCGGAGCCGGTCTTCGCCGCGCCCGTGCTCGAGGCGGTCGTCGACGAGCCCACTCATGAGCTTCCCACCGACGAGGAGCCCTTCGCGGACACGTCCCCCAGCGACGAGCCTGTCGCCGAGGAGCCGGCCGCGGACGAGCCCACGCTCGTCGGTGAGCCCATCGCCGCCGCAGTGGCAGTGCCCGCCGGCAACGAGAAGACCCGCCGTTCCTTCGGGCGCAAGCCGAACGGAGCTCCGGCAGCCGCCTCTGCGGGCAAGTCGGGCCGTGGCCGCGGCAAGAAGATCGTCGGCCTCAAGATCGGCGCCTCGCAGATCGCTGCGGCTGTCGTCTCCCAGAGCGACGGCCGGCACGAGCTCGTGCAGCTCGCGCGCCGGCCGATCGACGCCGGCCTGGTCGTGGACGGCGAGGTGCGCGACACGGAAGCGCTCTCGCACGTGCTGAAGGACTTCTTCGACGAGCACAAGCTCCCGAAGAAGGACGTCCGCATCGGCGTCGCGAGCAACCGCATCGGCGTCCGCACCCTCGAGATCGCCGGCATCGACGACCCGACACAGTTCGACAACGCCGTGCGCTTCAAGGCGCACGAGGTGCTGCCGGTCGCCCAGCACGAGTCCGTGCTCGACTACCGGGTGCTGGAGGAGCGGGCGAACGAGGCCGGTGAGCCCTCGCGCCGCATCCTGCTCGTGGTCGCCCCGCGCGACCAGGTCGAGCCGTACACGGAGGTCGCGCAGCTCGCGGGCATCAGGCTCGCCGGCGTCGACCTCGAGGCTCTCAGCCTCCTGCGCGCCTTCGTCGACCCGAAGGCGTTCGTCGTCCGCGCCGTCGACGACACGGCGACGGTGATCGTGTCCATCGGGCACGAGTCGACCACGCTTCTCGTCGCAGGCGGCGGCGTCTGCGAGTTCACTCGCGTGTTCGACTGGGGCGGAGGCACGCTCCAGGAGGCCGTCGTGCAGGAGCTGGACGTGCACGCCGCCGAGGCAGCGACGATCCTCCGTCACCTCTCCCTCTCCGGCCCCGGCCGCCAGCACGAGACGCTCGACGAGATCGCGCGCTCGAAGGCGATCGAGGCGGTGCGGCTGCGGCTCACGCCGTTCGCGCGGGAGCTCGTCAGCTCGCTCCAGTTCTACCAGACCCAGACCGACTCGCTCGGTATCGGCGAGATCGTGATCACCGGCGGCACCTCGCATCTCGAGGGCCTCGGCGAAGCGCTGCACCAGATGATCGGCGTCAACGTCCGCGTCGGCGACCCGCTCGCGCGGGTGCAGCTCGGCACGGCAATCGACCCCGCCATCGAGGCGACTCTCGGCTCGATGGCCGTGCCGATCGGCCTGGCGATCGAGGACGAGCGGATGCGCAGCGTCAACCTGCTGCCGTCCGATGCCAAGACGGCAGCGCGCAAGCGCCCCAGCCTCGTCGCCGTCGCCCTGCCGGTCGCCGTGGCGGTGCCGGTGGCGGCGCTCGGCTTCCTGTTCGTGTCCGCCCAGGGCAACGTCAGCGACTCGCAGGCCCGACTGGATGCGATCCGCGCCGAGATCAGCGCGCTGCCGCAGCCGCAGGGGCCCGAGATCGACGCGTCGCTGCAGGGCGATCAGGCGCAGCGCGCCCAGGCCGTCGCCAACGTGCTCGGCAGCCGGGTTCCCTGGGACGCCGTGTTGCGAGACGTGTCGCGTGTCCTGCCCGAGAACGTGTGGCTGACGTCGTTGCAGGCCCAGGTGGTGTCCACCGCCGCCGGGCAGCTGACGGCAGCCGCGCCGGTCGCGGCACCCGCAACGCCCGGTCTCCCGTCCGCTCCGACGGGCGCACTGATCGACGGCTTCACCTACTCCCAGCCCGATGTCGCACGCCTGCTCGCCCGGCTCGCGACGCTGCCGACGCTGACCAACGTGACGCTCACGTCCAGCAAGGTCGAGGTGAAGGGGAAGAAGCCCGTCGTCCACTTCCAGATCGCTGCCGACCTGATTACCGGAGGTGCCTGATGAACGGCCTGCTGAAGCAGAAGAAGGCGGTGATCGCACTCGGCTCCATCGGGTCCGTGGCCCTGCTCGCAGCCGCCTGGTTCCTCGTTGTCGCACCGCAGCGGTCGAAGGTGACCGAGCTGCAGAGCCAGGTGAGCGCTGCACAGACGGAGCTCTCGCAGAAGCGGGTCGCTCTCGCCACCCCGTCCGCCAACATCACGGTGAAGGCCGGCGACACCTTCCGGCTCGCGAAGGCGATGCCGGACGCCACGAACATGGCGGGCATGATCCTCGACCTGAACCGCCTGGCCAAGCGTCACAAGCTGGCCTTCACGTCGATCACGCCGAGCTCGCCGCTCGCCGCCACGGGCTACCTCGCCCAGCCGGTCGCCGTCGAGGTGCAGGGCAGGTTCACGGACGTGTCGGGCTTCCTCGGTGAGCTGCGCCGCCTGGTGCGGGTGCAGAAGCGCCGGCTCGACGCCCGCGGCCGCCTCTACTCGACCACGAACGTCCACCTCACCGAGGGCGACGACAAGTTCCCCGACGTGAAGGCGGCCGTGACGATCGAGTCCTACACGTTCTTCGCCCCCACGGCCGGCGGCACGCCGGCGGATCCCACGACGTCAACACCGTCCTCTGCCGGGACGGTCGCAGCAGGAGCGACTCCCTGATGGCCCAGAAGAGAGACATCGCAGCCGAGAAGGCCCGCAAGCAGAAGATCGTGCTCGCCATCGCCGGCGTCGCAATGGTCGGGCTCGCGGTGATCCAGGTGCCGAAGCTGATGAAGGGCGAGAGCCAGCCGGCCGCCGCTCCCGCAGCCGAGTCGACCGCCACTCCGGGGGCGACCACCGCCGATCCCTCATCTGCCGCCGCTCCGGCAGCGGCAGTGACGCCGAGCGTCACGACCAGCGCGTTTGCGACGAAGCCGGCGGCGTTCGTGGCCGGCGTGGGCTTGCCCGGGACGCGCCTTGCGCCTGCGGCGAAGAGCCAGCTCGCGTCGTTCACGCTCTTCCAGCCGAGCGACCCGTTCGTGCAACAGGTCGGCGAGGAGACCGGCGACACGGCCGAGTCCGCCGCGCCTGCCGCCCAGCCGGCCCCCGCGGCCGAAGGCCCGACGGCGACGCAGGGCGAGAGCACGTCCGCGGGTGGGGCTGCTCCGGCGGCCCAGGCCCAGCAGCCGGCGGTCGCGTACGCGACGGTCATGTTCAACGGCAACCCCGAGCAGCTCGAGGTGAAGGGCAAGTTCCCGGCCAACGACCCGCTCTTCGTGCTCGTGTCGCTGAAGAAGAAGCAGGCGAAGGTCGGCGTCGCCGGCGGCTCCTTCGAAGGCAGCGAAACGGTCACCCTGACCCTCGGGAGGGCGCTCACCCTGGTCAACACCGCCACCGGTGTCCGCCACGTGCTGAAGCTCGTGTACACCGGCACGGCGCCCGAGGTGATCGAGGGCTTCTCGACCAAGGCCGACCAGCAGACGGACGCCCCCGCCGACGGCTCCACGGTGTCGGCTGCGCCGACCGCCACAGCCACGCCGTGACCCCTCAAGCCGTGTACATCGCCCGCCGATAGGAGACCCGCATGCCTTCTTTCGCCTACAGCGCGATCAACGCCAACGGAGCCGAGCTCACGGGCGAGATCCAGGCCTCGGACCTGGCAGCCGCGCGTGACGCGCTGCGCGGCGGCGGCCTGCTCGCCCAGTGGGTCGAGGAGCTGAAGGCTCCCGCCGTCAAGAAGACCGGCTTCACCAAGGGCAAGGTCAAGGCAAAGTCGCTGCAGGTCTTCTCGCGCCAGTTCGCGACGATGATCGAGGCCGGGCTGTCGGTCGTGACCGCGCTCGTGATCCTCGAGCAGCAGACCGACGACAAGGTGCTCGCCAGCGTGCTGGAAGACGTTCGCGAGCAGGTCGAGTCGGGGGCGCTGCTGTCGGAGGCGGTCTCGCGCCACCCCGACGTCTTCAGCCGCCTCTACATCGCCATGGTCGAGGCGGGCGAGGCAGCAGGCGTGCTCGACGTCGTGCTCGACCGTGTCGCGATCCAGATCGAGAAGGAGGAGAAGATCAAGCGGCGCGTCAAGGGCGCCATGATCTACCCCAGCATCGTGCTCGTCTTCGCGACCCTCGTGATGACGGGAATGCTGATGTTCCTCGTCCCGATCTTCGTCAACATCTTCGACCAGCTCGGCGGCGACCTGCCGACGCTGACGCAGTACGTGATGCACGCATCGAATCTGCTGCGCGGCTACTGGTTCATCATCTTCCCGGTCGCGGGTGGATCGGTCTTCGGCTTCTTCAAGTGGAAGAAGACCGAGACCGGCCGGCAGGGCTGGGACCGCTTCAAGCTGAGGCTGCCGGCCCAGATCGGCTCGGTCGTGCGCAAGGTCTCGATGGCGCGCTGGTCGCGCACGCTCTCGACGCTGATCGCGTCGGGCGTCGACATCCTGCGCGCGCTCGAGATCACCGCCCAGACCTCCGGCAACTGGGTCGTCGAGGAAGAGACGGCACGGGTGCGCGGCCGCGTCCAGGAGGGAGCCACGATCGCCCAGCCGCTGATCGAGAGCGCCGTCTTCCCGCCCATGATCTCGCAGATGGTGAAGATCGGCGAGGAGACGGGCGAGCTCGAGAAGATGCTGGCGAAGGTGGCCGACTTCTACGAGGACGAGGTCGACGCCTCGATCGCCGCGCTCACCTCCATCATCGAGCCGGTGATGATGATGGGCGTCGGCGTCATGGTCGGCGTGATCGTGATCAGCATGTACCTGCCGATGTTCAAGCTGCTGTCCCTGGTCAAGTAGAGCCTCTCGCCGTCACATCGAGCACGACTGCGGGCGCCGAACGGCGCCCGCAGTCGTCTTCCGGACCGGGCCGGAGGAAGCGCCGGAGTGTGAGAGCTTGACCAGGTGGCGGTTGTCACTAATCCTTGTGCCATGACGCAGCGGCAGGACGAGGTTCCCACACGCGCCCCCGCGCCCCCGGCCGGAACCGCCGAGATGCTCCCGCAGACGAGCGGCCCTGGGATCGAGGAGGGGACGGGCGGGTTGTCGGACGCCCCTCGCACCGGCACGGTGCCGCAAGGAGGGGAGGGCGCCCGGCGCCTGTGGAGGCGTCGCGGCGCGAAGCTCGCGCCCGGCTCGGCCGCGAGGGGCGGGCGGCGCACGATCGACGAGCTGCTCGCCGAGGCGCGTGGGCAGATCGACCGCCTCGAGCCGCGGGCCGCGTTCGAGGCCGTCGAGCAGGGTGCGCTGCTGATCGACATTCGCCAGGACACGAACCGCCTGCGCGACGGCATCATCCCCGGCTCGCTCCACGTCCCCCGCACCGTCCTCGAGTGGCGGGTCGACCTGGACAGCACGTCGCGCAACCCGCACGTCGGCGGCCTCGACCGGCATGTCATCGTGGTGTGCGATCACGGCTACTCCTCGAGCCTCGCCGCCGCCACTCTCCTCCGCCTCGGGTTCGGCCGTGCCACCGACCTCGTCGGCGGCTTCGTCGGCTGGCGCGACGCCGGGCTGCCGACGAGGCCGCTCACACAGCTGCGATCGGAGCCGGGCATGCTGTCCGGGATGGGCCCGCCCGACCCGTAGGCGCGGGGTCGGCACGGCGGCACGCTGCGCTCACGGGTCGAGCTCGGCGAGCAGGGCGCGCAGGTCCAGCGGCTCGGTCACCATCGCCAGCGTGCCGTCCGTGGATCGCGGCCACGCCGCCTGGGGGCGGTCCCAGTAGAGCTCGACGCCGTTGCCGTCGGGGTCGGCGAGGTAGAGGGCCTCGGAGACGCCGTGATCGGAGGCGCCCTGCAGGGGCACGCCGGCGTCGAGCAGGCGTCGCAGAGCGTCCGCGAGAGCCTTCCGGGCGGGGTAGCGGATGGCGAGATGGAAGAGGCCGGTCGTGCCGGGTGGGGGCGGGGAGCCTCCGCGCGACTCCCAGGTGTTCAGGCCGATGTGATGGTGGTAGCCGCCTGCGGAGACGAAGGCGGCCTGCGAGCCGATTCGCTGCTGCAGCTCGAAGCCGAGCACGCCCACGTAGAAGCCGAGCGCGCGGTCGAGCTCGGCGACCTTCAGGTGGACGTGACCGATATCGACACCCGGGTCGATCGGCGGGGGCATCGGCGCGGCGGGCTCGCTCATCGTGCTGCTCGCTTTCGGTGACTGGTTCGGGACGGGCACGAACGAGACTGCCAGAGCCGGCGAGGTCTTAGGGAGCTCTTAGCGAACTCTTCGCGTGCTCTCATGAGCGACCGCTTGCATGTGCCCTGAGCCCGATGACCACCACGGCCGCCCACGCCCGAGCGTCGTCCCCGGCAAGCTCGCCGGGAGCTTCGACGCGGCGATCCGCACCGAGGGCCGAGCCTGCCTTCGGCATGCGCGGCGTGGTGGACGGGCTCTCCAGCCGCACGACGCCCGGCGACCGGCGCCGGGCTGTGCCGGGCAGCACGGCGGGATCGCCGCCCCTCCTCGGAGATCCCGGGCCGCTGCAGCCTCCCGCGGCCGACCCGGCGTCGTCCAGTTCCCTGGGCGACGCCGGCGGCCGGCGGAGGTAAGCGCCGCGCCCGCAGGGCCGCTCGCTACTTCGTCAGCTCGTCGCAGGCGCTCGTCTGCTCGAGAGCGTCCCCCAGCCGGCCCCCGGTGTCGAGCTGCTCGAGCTCGCGGAGCATCGTCTGCACGCGCACGCCCATCGACGCGAGCGGTCGGCCGATGAGCGGCAGGGCCCTGGCGATGTCGCCGATCCCCGAGACGTCGCCCGCCTCCTGCTCGATCTTCGCCACGTCTTCCTGCAGGCCGGCCGCCAGCCTGTCGAGCGAGCTCACGACCTCGTCGGCCCCGTCCAGGTCGGGCTTCCCGAGGCCCTGGAGCCGGTCGGCATAGGTCGCCGTCGCGGCCAGCGCGTCTCGTGCCGCGGTCTGCAGCAACGCGATCGTGAGCGCGTTGCTGTCGAGAGTGCCGGCGAACGACCTGATCGAGGTCGTCCAGGAGGTAAGCGCCGAGCAGAAGCCTTTCGCCCACTCTCCGGGGGGAGTCCCGCCTGCGCCGGCATCGCCCGACCCGCCGCATCCGGCCGCGAGCACAGCGGCGGCCGCCACGGCCGCACCTGCTGCGAGGCGTAGCTTCATCACCTCAGCCTAGACGGAGCACCGCTTTCGGGTGTGACATTTCGCGGCGGTAGTGCCGTATAACGAGAGAGATGAGAAAGACCGTTGCTCTCCTCATGCTGGCCGCCGCTCTCGCGCTCGGGTTGCTCGCGGCGAGCGGAAGCGGGGCGGCTGCCCGCGACGGGCGCGCCGCGGGCGGCAAGGGTGCGCGCCTGCAGGCGTTCGGCTCGTGCGGCGGCCTGCTCGCCTATGCCAAGCAGCATGCGCTGCCGCTCGTGGGCCCATGGGGCTTCGGTGCCTCGCTCGCTGCGAGCGATGCCGTGGCGGCGGCGCCGACAGCCGGCCGTGCGGCGGGGACGTCGGAGGCGGCGTTCTCGACGACCAACGTGCAGGAGGAGGGCGTCGACGAGCCCGACCTCGTCAAGTCGAACGGATCGACGCTCTTCGTCGTCCGCGCGGACCGGCTCTTCGCCGTCGACGTGCGCGGCACGAAGCCGCGCCTGGCCGGCTCGCTGGCGCTCCCGCAGGGCGGCGGCAACGAGCTCCTGCTCGACGGCGACCGGCTGCTCGTCCTCTCGCGCGGCGGCTTTGCCGTGATCGACGCGGGGCGGGGCGGCGTGAGCTCCTCGATCCTGCCGTACCGGCCGCAGACGAGCCTGATCGAGGTCGACGTCGGCAACCCCGGCGCGATGCGCATCGTCCGCAGCCTCACGCTCGACGCGGATTACGTCAGCGCGCGGCTCGTCGGCACGGTCGCCAGGGTCGTGACGGTCTCGGGCATGCCGCAGCAGCTTCCGTTCAAGCCTCCTGTCGCCGGGACGCCGGAGGCTGCCGCTGCCGCCGTGGCCCGTAATCGTGCGGTCGTGCGGACGTCGAAGATCGCCGGCTGGCTGCCCTCGTACCGCGTCAAGGGCCGCAGGGGAGAGACCCTCCTGCGGCGTCCGCTCGTGCAGTGCAGGGACGTGCGGCGGCCGGCCGCGTACGCCGGCCTCGGTCTCCTGACCGTGTTGACGATCGACCTCCGCAAGGGTCTCGCGCCCATCGACACCGACTCGATCGTCGCCGACGGACGCACCGTGTACGCCTCGCAGGAGCGCCTCTACGTGGCGACCCAGCGCTGGCTCGCGCAGCCGCTCACCGAGACGACGTCCGACCCGCCGCGGATGACGACGGCGATCCACGAGTTCGACATCTCGAGCCCCGTCGCCACCACCTACCGCGGCAGCGGCACCGTTCCGGGCTACCTGATGAGCCAGTGGTCGCTCTCCGAGTATCGCGGCGTGCTGCGCGTCGCGAGCACCGAGGAGCCGACCTGGTGGAACCCCGGCCCGCAGGAACAGAGCGAGAGCTTCGTCACCACGCTCGCGAACCGGGACGGCGCACTCGTACAGCTGGGCCGCGTCGGTGGGCTCGGCAAGGGGGAGCGCGTCTACGCCGTGCGCTTCGCCGGCGACACGGGGTACGTCGTCACCTTCCGGCAGGTCGACCCGCTCTACACGCTCGACCTCTCGACTCCGTCCCGGCCCACCGTCCTCGGCGAGCTGAAGATCCTCGGCTACTCCGCCTACCTCCATCCGCTCGGCGGCGACCTGCTGCTGGGAGTCGGCCAGGACGCGACAGCCGAGGGGCGTACGCTCGGCACGCAGTTGTCTCTCTTCGACGTGTCCGACCTGCGCCGGCCCGTGCGGCTCCGCGCCCATTCGCTCGGCCGCTCCTGGTCCGAGGCCGAGAGCGACCACCACGCGTTCCTCTGGTGGGGGCCGTCCAGGCTCGCGGTGCTGCCCGTGCAGGCCTACGACGGGAGCCCCTTCGTGGGGGCGGTCGGCTTCACCGTGGGACGGACGGGTATCGACGAGGCCGGGCGCGTCACGCACGCCGACGAGACGAGCCCCGGAGGCGCGTCACGACTGGGAGGGATGCCCATCCGCCGCTCGCTCGTCGTCGGGAGCACGCTGTACACCGTCTCGGACCTGGGCGTGAAGGCGAGCGGCCTGTCGTCCTTCGCCGACCAGGGGTGGGCGGCCTTCCCGCAGCCGCAGGCCTCCGGCGGTACGGCCCCGTCGCGCTAGCCCGGGCTCTAGCCCAGCGCTAGAGGGTACGGCAGTCGCCGCAGGCGCCGTGGAGCACGACCTCGTGCGCGTCCATGTCGTAGCCCCGCGTGCCCGCCACCCGCTCGATCGCCTGCTCGAGCGCGGGGTCCGAGAAGGCCTCGACCTTGCCGCAGTCGTCGCAGACGAGGTGATGGTGGTGGTCGGCCCCTGCGTGCGCAGGCTCGTAGCGCGCGACGCCGTCGCCGATGTCGACCCGCTGCACCAGCCTGAGGTCGGCGAGCTGGTCGACGGCGCGGTACACGCTCGCGATCCCGACCCTGCCGCCTTCGGCGCGGACGCCGTCGAAGATCTCCTGGGCGGACAGGCAACAGCGCTGCTTCCCCAGGTGCTCGACCACAGCCTGCCGTGCACCGCCGCGGCGGAGGCCGGCGCCGCGCAGCTGCTCGAGCGCCTGCTCCGTCCAGGTGGACCCGTTCGCCCGCATCGCTTGATGATAGCCGTTCTCAAAGACGTGCTAGGGTGCGAGCGGTGATTCCAAGAATCGTTCTCATCATCACGGCGGCCGGGATCGCCGTGCTGGCAGCAACCGGCTGCGGCGGGGGCGCAGAGGGGGAGACCGGCACCCGCGTCGTGGCGGCCTTCTATCCGCTCGCCTACGCGGCGGAACAGGCGGGAGGCTCGAGCGTCAGCGTGCGCAACCTGACGCCCGCGGGAGCCGAGCCGCACGATCTCGAGCTGACCGCCGGCGACGTGAAGGCGGTGCGGGAGGCCGACCTCGTCGTCTACCTCGGCGGCGGCTTCATGCCGGCGCTCGAGCGGGCGGTCGCCGGCCGCGACCGCCCCTCGCTCGACCTGCTCGAGGGGATCCGGCTCGCGTCGGGCAGCAACGGGGGCGATTCGCCCCGCGACCTGCACGTGTGGCTCGATCCCGTCCTCTATGCCGGCATGGTGCGAGCGGTCGCAGCGGCACTCGGGGACGAGCCCGGCGGCGATGCGCTGGCGCGTCGCCTCGCCACGCTCGACGCCGACTTCCGCCAGGGACTGGCAACGTGCCGGCGCCGGCAGATCGTGACGAGCCACGATGCGTTCGGCTACCTGGCCCGTCGCTACGGCCTCGAGCAGATCGCGCTCCAGGGTCTGTCGCCCGAAGCGGAGCCCTCTGCGCGGGACATCGAGGAGCTCGTGCGGCAGGTGCGCGTCTCCGGCGCGACGACCGTCTTCTTCGAGACGCTCGTGTCTCCCGAGCTCGCCGAGACGGTGGCGCGCGAGGCCGGCGCCGGGACCGCGGTGCTGAACCCGCTCGAAGGGCTGACCGCGGACGAGGCGGCGGCCGGGGCCGACTACTTCTCCGTCATGCGCGAGAATCTCGTCGCCTTGCGCAACGCCCTCGACTGCGAGTGACGGATGCCCGACGACCCTGCAGCCGTCCAGCTCAGCAACGTCTCGTTCGCCTACCGGACGGGCGTCCGCGTGCTGGAGGACGTGTCGCTTGCGATCGCGCCGGGAGAGTTCGTCGCCATTGCCGGCCCGAACGGCGGCGGCAAGACCACGCTCCTGCGCCTGATCCTCGGGCTCGAGCGGCCGGGGGCCGGCACGGTGCGCCTCTTCGGCGAGCCGCCGGCCGCGGCCCGCTCGCGCCGGCGGATCGGCTACCTGCCGCAGCGCGCCCACCTCGGCGGCGAGGCGCCCGCGACCGTTCGCGAGGTCGTCTCGGCGGGGCGGCTCGGTGCGGCCGGGATCTGGGGCCCACTGCGCCGCCGCGACCGGGACGTGGTGCGGCAGGCCATTCACACCGTCGGGCTCGAGCACCGGGCGGACGCGGCGCTGCGAACGCTTTCCGGAGGGATGCAGCAACGCGCCTTCATCGCGAAGGCCCTCGCGTCCGAGCCTGCCTTGCTCGTGCTCGACGAGCCGACGACCGGGGTCGACGCCGAGTCCCAGGAGTCGCTCGCCGTGCTGCTGGAGACGCTTCGCACCGACCTCGGCGTCACCGTCCTCTACGTCTCGCACGAGTTCGGCGCCGTCGAGCACGTCGTCGGCCGGCTCGTGCTCGTGCGCGGCCGGATCGTCTTCGACGGGCATCCGAGCGAGCTCCCCGGCATCTGGCACGACCCTTCCCACGTCCATGCTTGAGCTCGAGTTCATGCGGCTCGCGCTCGCCTCCGGCGCGATCGTCGGAGTGCTCGCGCCGGCCGTCGGGTTCTTCCTGGTGGAGCGCCGGGCCTCGCTCGTCGGCGACGGCCTCGGCCACGTCGCGTTCGCCGGTGTCGCCGTGGGGTACCTGCTCGGCATCTCGCCGGTCGTCACGGCCCTCGTCGCGGCGGTGATCGGGGCGCTCGCGATCGAGTGGCTGCGCACGCGGGGCGGCACCGCCGGCGACCAGGCGCTCGCCCTCGTCTTCTACACCGGTATCGCCGGAGGCGTCGTGCTCGTCTCGAGCGCCGGCGCTCTCAACGTCAACCTCTTCCAGTATCTCTTCGGCTCCATCCTCACCGTCACGCGCGACGACCTGTGGACGGTGCTCCTGCTCGGCGCCGGCTCCCTGGCGGTGATCGCGCTGCTGTACCGCGGGCTCGTCGCCGTCGTGCTCGACGAGGAAGGGAGTCGCGTGGCGGGCGTCCCGATCGCCTTCCTCAACGTCGTCATCGTCGTCCTCGCCGCGCTCACCGTCGCCGTGTCGATGCGGATCGTGGGCATCCTGCTGATCGCGGCGCTGATGGTGCTGCCCGTGATCGCCGCGAACCGGATCGCGTGGAGCCTCTCCTCGACGCTCGGGCTCGCCATGGCGATCGGGCTCGGCTCGGCGCTCGCCGGCCTCACGATCGCGTACTACGCGGACCTGCCGCCGGGCGGCACGATCGTGCTCGTGGCCGCGGGCGCCTTCCTCCTCTGTGCTGCCGGGAACGCGCTCACGCGGCGCATGGGATGATCGCCGGATGGAGAGCGTCACCCTCACCGGAACGGACCTTCGGCTGGCTGACGTGGTTGCGGTGGCGCGTGGCGGAGCCCGAGCCGCGATCTCCGATGCGGCGCTCGGCCGCATGCGCGCCGCCCGTGCCGTCGCCGATCGAGCCGTCGCGGAGGGCCGAGCCGCCTACGGCGTCACAACGGGAGTCGGCATGCGCAAGGCGTTCGCAGTCGACTCTTCCGGGCACGACCGCCTCCTGATCCGTCAGCACGTGATCGCCCAGGGGCCGCCCGCGCCGCACGACGTCGTCCGGGCGACGACGCTCCACCTCGCGAACGCGCTCGCCTCGGGAAGGACGGCCGCGCGTCCCGAGCTCGCGGAGCATGTCGTCCAGCAGCTGAACGACGACCGCCTGCCGGACGTGCGGCTGCTCGGGTCGCTCGGGCTCGCCGACCTCGCTCAGCTGGGCGACCTCGCGGACGGGCTGCTCGGGAGCTTCGAGCTCGTCCAGGGCGAGGCGATCGCGCTGCTCAACCACAACTCGTTCTCGACGGCGCTGGCGGCGCTCGCGCTGCACGACGCCCTCGTCCTGCTCGATGCCTGCGACCTCGCCGGCGCGCTCTCCTTCGAGGCGTTCGGGGCCAACCGTGACGCACTCCACCCCGCGGTCGGGCTGGCGCGGCCCTCGCCCGGCCTGAAGCAGACACTCGCGCGCCTCGACGCGCTGCTCTCGGGCAGCGAGGTCGGCGCCCGCGAGTTGCAGGATCCGATCAGCTTCCGTTCCATGGCGCAGGTGCACGGTGCTGCCCGCGACGCGTTCGGCTTCGTGCGTGCCCAGGTCGAGCTCGAGCTCAACGCCGCGCAGTCGAACCCGCTCGTCCTGCCCGACGAGGGGATCGTGATCTCCGTCGGCAACTTCGAGATCCAGCCGCTGGCGACGGCGCTCGACCTCGCGCGACTCGCGCTCGCGCCGGTGCTCTCGAGCGCCTGCGAGCGCGCCGTGAAGCTGTTGCAGGCCTCGCTCACGGGCCTGCCCGAGGGCCTCGGCGCGCGCTCCGGCCTGGCCGAGAGCGCGCTGAGCGAGTACGGCATCGCCGTGCAGGCGTTCGCCTCCGAGGCCCGGCTGCTGGCGCAGCCGGTCTCGCTCGAGCTGGTCTCGACCACGCAGGCGGAGGGCATCGAAGACCGCGCCACGATGGCCCCGCTGGCGGCGAGGCGCCTCGCCGAGATGGCCGAGCTCGGCGCCCGGGTCGTCTCGGTCGAGCTCCTGCTGGCGGCGCAGGCCTGCGATCTCCGCGGCAGCCGGCTCGGCTCCGGCACGAAGGCCCTGCACGAGCGCCTGCGCGGCGCCGTTCCGTTCGTCGGCGAGGGTGACTCCCTGCCCGCGCTCGAGCCGCTCGTGCAGCTGATCCGCAGCGGCGGTCTCGCAGACCGATGACGACCGTCGACTGCCACCAGCACCTGCTGCCCGCCTCGTTCGTGGAGGCGCTCCGGCGCCGCACGTCGCCGCCGCGCATCGCCGGCACCGTATTCGAGCTCGCGGAGGGATCGTTCCCGTTCGACCCCGGCGAGCACGACCCGGAGACCAGGATCGCCGTGCTCGACCGCGAGGGCACCGATCTGGCGGTGCTCTCGCTGCAGCCCACGCTCGGCCACGACCTGCTGCCTGCCGCAGAGCGCGAGGAGCTCGTCGCCGCCTGGGAGGAGGGCGTGCTCGATCTCGTTGCCGCCGCGGGCGGCCGTTTCGCCGCGCTGGCGGCGGGCTCCGCCAGACCGGGGTTCGTCGGCGTCTGCGTCGGGTCCAGCGTGGTCGACGATCCGGTAGCGCTCGAGGAGGTGGCGTTGGGGCTGCGTGAGCACGGCGGCTTCCTGTTCGTGCACCCCTCCGGTGGGGCGGTGTCGTCGGGCCGGCCCGGCTGGTGGGGAGCTCTCGCCCTCTACACGGCTCAGATGCAGGCCGCCTACCTCTCCTGGCTCGCAGACGGGCAGGACCGGTGGGCGGAGATATCCGTCCTGTTCGGCATCCTCGCGGGCGGCGGCCCCATCCAGCTCGAACGGCTCGCGTCACGCGGCGTCGACGTCCGCTCTACGCTCCACCCCAACGTGTACTTCGACACTGCCTCCTACGGGCGCCGCGCGCTGGAGCTCTGCATCGAGGCATTCGGCGTCGATCAGCTCGTCTACGGCAGCGACCTCCCGGTGGTCGACCCGACTCCAACCGTTCGGGCGATAGAGGGATTCGGCGAATCTGTCGAACGAATGCTCCGACAGGAAACACCGAAGCGGCTTCTCACATGACCGGCATCGACATCAGGGAGTGGCTCACCGGCCGCCTGGTCGCCGACAGCGACCTCGACCGGCCGACCCTCGCGCGGCTCGCCGCGGACGTGCGCGCCGAAGAGGCGCTGTGGCGCGACCACGTGCGCATCTCCACCGACGAGCGGCACTACATGCAGCTGTACCGCGACCCGAACGTCGACATCTGGCTGATCTGCTGGACCGACGGGCAGGACACCGGCTACCACGACCACGACCGCTCGCAGGGAGCGGTGATCGTCTGCGAGGGGGCGGTGTTCGAGGACTATTTCCACCGCGACGAGGACGGCTGGATCCGCGAGCAGACGAACCGTCACGAGGCCGGCGGTGAGTTCGACTTCGACGCCAGCTACATCCACGGCGTGCGCTTCGCGGCGGGCGCGCCGGCCGTCTCGATCCACTGCTACTCGCCCGCGCTGTGGCGCATGGGCCACTACGAGCCCGACCCGACCGGCATCATGCGCCGCGTCTCGATGACCTACGCCGACGAGCTGCTCGCCTCCTGAGCGCGCGCATCCGCCGCCGGCGGGATGCCGGCTAGCTCGAGGAAGCGGCGCAGGATGACCCGTCCTGCGGGCCGGCCGTCGTCCCACCTCTCCGGGTGGAACTGCGTGCCCCACCACGGGCGGTCGTCCGCAGCTGCCGCCTCCACGGCGCACTCGCTGCTCTTCGCGAGGACGCGGAATGCGGGCGGGAGCGCCGTGATCTCGTCGTCGTGGTGGGCGAAGGCCTGGAAGGAGGGGCCGAGGCCCGCGAGCAGGTCCGAGTCGTCCTCCACGTCGACGGCGGCGAACCCTCGCGACGGCTGTCGCGCGGTGCCGATCTTCCCACCGGCTGCGCGCACCTGCAGCTGCAGGCCCGCGCAGATCCCGAGCATCGGCCCCTGGTGCTCGCGCAGGATCGCGAGCAGCCGCTCGAGCTCGGCCTGGTCGTGCTCGGCCCAGGGCGCGTAGGAGCCGCTCAGGATCACGGCGTCCGCCGTGAGCTCCTGCAGGGACTCGTATTGCGCCGACTCGACCGTGGCGGTGGTGAGCGAGGCCACCCGCTCGTGGAGCTCGGCGTAGCGGTCGAGCCGTTCCGGCGTGAGGGCGCCCGCGTGCTCGGTGATCACGAGCAGGACGCGCACCTAGTGCTCGAGGCCCTCGAGGGCGATCTTCCTGCGGGCGACGAACTCGTCCAGTGCCTCGGCGACTCCGGGCTCGAGAGGCGGCTGCTCGTAGCGCTCGAGCGCCTCCTGCCAGATCTGCGTTGCGCGCTCCTCGGCCGTCCGCGCGCCGGCCGCCTCCCAGTTCTCGTAGTTCTGCCAGTCGGAGACCAGCGGACGGTAGAACGCCGTCTCGAAGCGGGCCAGCGTGTGCTCCGAGCCGAAGAAGTGGCCACCCGTGGGCACGTCGGCTATGGCCGCGACCCCGGCTGCGATCTCGTGTTCCGAGACGTCCACGACCGGCCCCATCGTCACGGCCAGCATCTGCAGCATCTCGACGTCCAGCACGAGCTTCTCGAAGGACGCGGTGAGGCCGCCTTCCATCCAGCCGGCTCCGTGATAGACGAGGTTCGCGCCGCCGAGGATCGCCGACCAGATCGACATCTCCGACTCGTAGGCCGCCTGGGCGTCGAGGGCGTTGCTCGCGCTCGCGTTGCTCGCCCTGTACGGAAGCCCGTAGAGGCGTGCCAGCTGGCCCGCCGCGATCGTCGCGCGTGCGTTCTCCGGCGTCCCGAACGCCGGCGCTCCGCTGCGCATGTCGACGTTGGAGGTGAACGCGCCGTACACCACCGGCGCTCCCGGGCGCACGAGCTGTGTGAGCGTGATCCCGGCGAGAGCCTCGGCGTTCTGCTGCACGAGCGCGGCGCCGAGCGTGACCGGCGTCATCGCTCCCATCAGCGTGAACGGGGTGATGACGGCCGGCTGTCCGTGCTCGGCCATCGTCATCAACCCGTCGGTCATCGCCTCGTCGAAGCGGCGCGGCGAGTTGACCGAGATGATCGTGAAGACACACGGGTCGTCCACGACCTGCTCGAGCGTGAGCCCGCGCGAGATGGCCATCGTCTCGATCCCGTCGAGCGTCCGCTCGCGCCCGATCGCGAGGCAGTGGAACGTCCGGTCCGTGAACGTCACGTTCGCCCGGTAGGTGTCGAGGTGCCGCGTCCCGGCCGGCAGCTCCTGCGGCGATGTCGGCTGGTTGCCGATGAAGTGGATCACGTCGAAGCTCTGCGCCAGCTTCACGAGCGTGACGTAGTCGTCGAGGTTCCCGGCCCGCCTGCCCCGCACCCGGTCGTGCACGGTCGGCGGCCCGGCCACGAGGCCGAACGCGACATGGTCGCCGCCGACCTCGACCGTGCGCTCGGGACCGCGCGGCGTCACGGTGAACCGTGCGGGTGCACTCGCCACCGCGTGCTCGACGACTTCCCGTGGCACGCGAACGAGGCCGCTCTCGTCGTCGACGATCGCGCCCGCGGCCCGGAACACCGCGCGCGCCGACGCCCCCATGAACTCCACGCCGACGTCCTGCAGGAGTGACAGCGACGCCTCGTGCACCAGCGCCACCTGCTCGTCGTCGAGCAGCTCGACGTTACCGAGGTGGTTCCGGAGCCGCGCGGTCCCGAACCCTGCCGTCCGCCGGCGCGCACTCCGGCGGTCGGCCCGCTCGGCCCGCGAGCGGCGGCCTGCCACGGGAGGGTCTTGCGGCACGGGGTCGCCGTCGCTCACGGGCATCCTGCCGCGCTCACGACCGCACCCGGAGCGCGTGGGCGAAGGTCACGCTAGGCATCGAAGTCGAGCAGCACCTTGCCGAGCTTGCCCGGCTCCTGCAGCCGGTCGAAGGCCGCGGCCGCCTCGGCGGCAGGGAAGACGCGGTCGACGAGAGGCACGATCCGCCCGGACTCGAGGTGGGGGAGAAGCTCGCGTGCGAACGCCTGCACTGCTACGGCCTTCTCCTCGAGCGGCCGCGCACGCAGGACGGTGCCGATCAGGCTCGCGCGCCGCGCCATCAGGACGCGCAGGTCGAGCGTCGCCTCTGCGCCGGCGCCGGTGCCGACCACGACGATGCGGCCCTTGACGGCAAGGGCGGCGAGCGCGGGGCCGAGGTTGTGCGCGCCCACGAGCTCGAGCACGACGTCCGCGCGCCCTTCGGCGCGTGCCCGCTCCACCAGCTCCTCCGGTGCGACGGCGATCGCGCCGAGCGCCGCCACGCTCTCGCGGAGCTGCGGGTCCCGCACGGTCGCGAGCACCCGCGCGCCGAGCACCGCCCCGATCTGCACCGCCGCGGTGCCAACGCCGCCGTTGGCGCCGTTGACGACGAGCAGCTCGCCCGTTCGCAGGCCTGCCTGCGTGCAGATCGCGTCGTGGGCCGTCACGAACACCTCGGGCACCGCCGCGGCGCCGAGCTCGTCGAGCCGGTCCGGTGTCGGAGCGACGTGCCGCTCGTGGACGACGACCCGGTCGGCGAGGCCGCCGCCGCCGACGATCCCGAGCACCCTGTCGCCCGGCTGGAACCGGCGGGCGGTCTCGCCGCATGCGAGCACGGTGCCCGCTGCCTCGAGGCCCGGCACATCGGGCGGGGAGCCGGGGGGAGCCGGGTAGCGGCCCGCGCGCTGCGCGAGATCAGCCGGGTTGAGCCCGGCGTAGCGCACGCCGAGCAGCACCTCGTCCCCGCACGGGACGGGGTCCGGCCGCTCCTCGACCCGGACGACCTCGTTGCCGCCCGCGCCTGTGAAGACCACTGCGCGCATGCTGCCGTCAGAGACTAGACGGGCCGGCCGCGACGTGCGGGAGCGCCGGGGCGCTACGGTTCCCGCCCAAGGCCGTGCCCGTCGCCACCGACGGGGCTGCCCCGAACGCCTCCGGAGGATCCCCATGCTCGCAGCCGTCTGTGCCCGCATCTCCAAGGAAGACCCCGTCGCCGGGCTGGAGGTGACCGACGTTCCCGAGCCCGCTGCGGCCGACGGCTGGGAGGTCGTCGAGGTGCGGGCTGCAGCGCTCAACCACCATGACATCTGGTCGCTCCGCGGCGTGGGGGTGACCGAGGACGACCTGCCGGTCGTCCTCGGCACCGATGCGGCCGGCGTCACGGCGGACGGGCGGGAGGTGGTGGTGCACGCGGTGCTCGGGACGGCCGGGCCCGGCGAGGACGAGACCCTGGCGGCCGACTTCCACCTGTTCTCGGAGCGCGGCGTCCAGGGCACGCTCGCGCAGCGCGTGGCGGTGCCGTCCCGGAACCTCGTGCCCAAGCCGGAGTCGCTCTCGTTCGCCGAGGCGGCCTGCCTGCCGACCGCCTACCTGACCGCCTACCGGATGCTCTTCACGCGCGCCGGCCTGCAGCCCGGCCAGTCGGTGCTCGTGCAGGGAGCCGGGGGAGGGGTGGCGACGGCGGCGATCCTGATCGGCGCTGCCGCAGGGCTGGCCGTGCACGTCACGAGCCGGAGCGAGGAGAAGCGTGCGCGCGCGATCGACCTCGGCGCCGCCGGCGCCGTCGAGCCGGGCGGCCGGCTGCCCGTGCGGGTCGACGCCGTGCTCGAGACCGTCGGGCGCGCAACCTGGGATCACTCGCTCAAGTCGCTACGGCCCGGAGGCGTGGTCGTCGTCGCGGGCGCGACGAGCGGGCACGACCCCTCCGCCGACCTCGCGCGCATGTTCTGGCGGCAGCTCTCCGTCGTCGGCTCGTCGATGGGCACGCTCGCCGAGCTGCACCGGCTCTGCGCCTTCCTGGAGCAGACGGGCGTCCGTCCGCTCGTCGACTCCGAGCACTCCCTGGCCGAGGCCCGCGCCGCATTCACGCGCCTCGAGACGGGCGCCGAGTTCGGGAAGATCGTTGTCGTCCCGTAACGCCGAGCCCGCGGAGCCGCTGAGGCTCGGCTTCGTCGGTCTCGGGAATCTCGGCCGGCACCTCGCGGCGAGCCTGCTGCGTGCGGGCTTCCCGCTCACCGTGTACGACCGCGACGAGGAGGCGGCGCGGCCGCTCGTCGAGGCGGGAGCCGTCCGGGCAGCCTCGCCGCGCGAGGTGGCAGCCGCGTCCGACAGCGTCTTCACCTGCCTGCCCTCGCCGGCCGCCGTCGCCGACGTCCTCGCCGGCGAGGACGGCCTGCTCGAAGGCCTGGCGCCGGGAGCGACCTGGATCGACTCGAGCACGAACGACCGCCATGAGCTCGGCCGCCTGGCCGCGCTCGCCGGAGCGCGAGGGGTGCACTGCCTCGAGGCGCCTGTCACGGGCGGCGTCCACCTCGCCGCGGCCGGGAGGATCACGGTGCTCGTCGGCGGCGACCCGGCGGTCTTCTCCACGCACCTTCCCGTCTTCGAGGCGATCGGCGGCAAGGTCTTCCACATCGGCCCGCTCGGCAGCGCCTCGGTGATCAAGGTGATCACGAACATGCTCGCCTTCGTCCACCTCGTCGCGGCCGGCGAGGCGCTGATGCTCGCGAAGCGGGCGGGGCTCGACCTGGCCCAGTCCTTCGAGGTGATCAAGGCGAGCTCGGGCACGAGCTTCGTGCACGAGACCGAGAGCCAGGTGATCCTGAACGGCAGCTACGACATCGGCTTCACGATGGACCTCGCGTGCAAGGACCTCGGCTTCGCGCACGAGCTCGGCCGTGAGCTCGGCGTGCCGCTCGAGCTGGCGGAGCTGGTGGAGCAGACGTTCCGCCGGGCCCGGGAGCAGTACGGGGGATCAGCCTGGTCGCCGATGGTGGTGAAGCTGCTCGAGGACGCGCTCGGCACCGACCTGCGCGCCCCCGGCTTCCCGGCGACGATCGAGGCGTAAGGGCTCGCTCAGGCGACCGGGCCGTTCACGGGGGCGCGTTCCAGCCTCTCAGGGGCCCGGTGCACCTCAGTCCGGGACAGGGGCGATGCGGGCGTCCGTCATGTCCATGATCTCCGTCCACCGCCCCCGGAGCTCCTCCTGCGAGGGCACCGAGTCGAAGCCGACGCCGACGGACTCCGCATAGCGCACGCGGGAGTAACGGCCTGCGGCTGCGTGGATGATCTCGCCGGTCACCTCGCACTCCTCGCTCGAGAGGTAGACGACCGCCGCCGAGACGAAGGCGGGGTCGTAGCTCTCGTCGAGGATCGTCTCCGACATCCGCGTGACGGCGAGCGGCGAGATGGCGTTGGCGAGGACATTCAGCTTCTTGCCCTCGATCGCGAGCGTGTTGACGAGCCCGACGAGCCCGAGCTTGGCCGCCCCGTAGTTCGCCTGCCCGAAGTTGCCGTACAGGCCCGTGACCGACGTCGTGACGAGGATGCGCCCGTACGCCTGCTCCCGGAAGTGCGGCACCGCGGCGCGGGTGACGTTGTAGGAGCCGTAGAGGTGCACCTTGATCACGGCGTCCCACTCCTCCGGCGACATCTTGTGGAAGGAGCGGTCGCGCAGGATCCCGGCGTTGTTGACGACGACGTCGATCTGGCCGAAGGCGTCGAGCGCCCGCTGCACGACAGCAGCCCCGCCCTCCTCGGTCGCGACGTCGTCGTGGCTCGCGACGGCCTCGCCGCCTGCGGCGACGATCTCGGCGACCACGGCATCGGCCGCCGTGCGCTCCGCGCCCGAGCCGTCGAGCGCCGCCCCGAGATCGTTCACGACGACCCGCGCCCCGTGCGCCGCGAGCGCCAGCGCGTGCCGTCGCCCCAGCCCTCCTCCCGCTCCGGTGACGACGACGCTGCGACCATCGACTCCAGGCACTAGCTTCCCTCCTCGTTTTCGCCCGGGGTCCGGGCGGCCATGAGTGACACGAACACGCCGCTCTGCACGACCTCGTCGCGTTGATTCCGGATCTCCTGCTGGATCTTCACGACGCCGCGATCGCCCTTGCTCGTGCGGCGCGTCTCGAGCACGGTCGACTCCATGCGGATCGTGTCGCCCGGCTTCACGGCGCCGACGAAGCGCCAGTCCTCGATGCCGAGGAAGGCGAGGTTCGTCCCCGTGAAGATCCCGGTCTGCACGCCGAGCCCCGACGCCACGGAGAGCACGAGCAGCCCGTGCGCGACCGGCTCGCCGAACGGCGTCGTCTTCGCGAACTCTCTGTCCGTGTGGAGCGGATTGAAGTCGCCGGAAACGCCGCAGAAGGCGACGACGTCGGCCTCGGTGATCGTCCTGGCAGCGGTCGAGAACGTGTCCCCGACCACGAAGTCCTCGAAGTGCATGGCTGTCATGTGTCGCTCCCCTGCGCGAGCCCGAGCAGGCGCGCGGCGTTGTGCTTCAGGATCAGCGGTTTGACCTCGTCGCGGAAGCCGGCCTGGTCGAAGTCGGCCAGCCAGCGCTCCGGGGTGATGAACGGGAAGTCGGAGCCGAAGAGCACCCTGTCCTTGAGCAACGTGTTGGCGTGGTGGACGAGCGTCGGCGGGAAGTACTTGGGCGACCAGCCCGAGAGGTCGATGTAGACCTGCGGCTTGTGCATCGCGACGGCGATCGCCTCCTCCTGCCACGGCGCCGACGGGTGAGCAAGCACGATCGGCATGTCCGGGAAGTCGACCGCGACGTCGTCGACGTACATCGGGTTCGAGTACTTGAGCCTGATACCGCCACCCGCCCGCTGCCCCATGCCGATCCCGCTCTGCCCCGTGTGGAAGAGCGCCGGCAGTCCGGCCTCCGCGATCGCCTCGTAGAGCGTGTACGCGTGCCGGTCGTTGGGGAAGAAGGCCTGCATGTTCGGATGGAACTTGAACCCCTTCACTCCGTGGTCCTCGATCAGCCTGCGCGCGGCGCGCGCGCCCGCCTTGCCCTTCCAGGGGTCGATGCTCGCGAACGGGATGAGCACGTCGGGATTGGCGGCCGCCACCTCGGCGATCTCCTCGTTCGAGACCGGCACCTCGCCCGTCCCCGCCTCGCTGTCGACCCCGAACACGACCGCCGCCATCTTCCGCTCGCGGTAGTAGTCGACGACGTCCTGCACCGTGACGGCCGTGTCGACGTCGGTCTTGAACATCTTCGTGGCCTCGAGCCGCTGCGCACGCGTCAGCGGATCCTCCTCTCCACGCATGGGGATCTTCGCGTGCGTGTGGATGTCGATCGCAACGAGATCTGCGACGTTCATCGCGTTCCTTTCGTGGGGATTCGCTCAGGTTCGTCCAGGGCTCGCAGGGCGCGCTTGAGCACCTTGCCCGAAGGCGAGCGCGGGAGCGAGTCGACGAAGCGCACCACCTTCGGCTTCTTGTAGGACGCAGCCTGTGCGGCCACGTGTGAGATGAGCTCCTCGGCGCCCACGTCGGAGCCGGGTACGAGCACGACCCAGGCCACTACCCGCTCCCCGAAGCGCGGGTCGGGCTCGCCGGTCACGGCGACCTCGCGTACTGCAGGGTGCGAGGCGACGACCTCCTCCACCTCGCGCGAGGAGATGTTCATGCCTCCCGAGAGGATCATGTCCTTCTTCCGGTCGACGATCACGTAGAAGCCCTCGTCGTCGACGACCGCGATGTCGCCGGTCCGGAACCACCCGTCGTCGTCCGTGAACGACTCGACACCCGTCGCACCGAGGTAGCCCGCCGCGACCGTGTAGGTGCCCGGCGTGCCGGCGCGAACCAGGACCTCGCCCGGCTCCCCTACGGGCGCGTCGCCGCCGTCGTCGGCGACGAGCCGGATCTCGACCCCGGGAAGCGCGCGGCCGCACGAGCGCGAGTGGGTCAGTTGGTGCTCGTGGTCGAGGTACGTGACGAGGCCGGCCTCGGTGCTGCCGTACGCGCTGCTGAAGCGCGCGTGCGGGAACAGGGACATGATCTGGCTCAGGAGGCCGGCGCCGACCGTCTCGCCGGTCAACAGCACGTGGCGGACGCCCGACATGGGCTCGATCTTCTGGCTCTCGAGCAGCGCGAGGAGATCCTTGAGCGCGGTCGGCACGCCGACGAGCGTCGTGATGCCGCGCTCGGAGACGGCCGAGACGAGCGCCTCGGGGCTGTACTGCGTGAGGAGGTGCGTCGTCGCGCCCATGAAGAGCGCGCAGAGGAGCAGCGGCTGCGCCGCGCGGTGCGCGAGCGGCGTGAAGAGCAGGAAGCGGTCGGACGGGTCGTAGCCCGCCATGAGCTGCGGCACGAAGACCGAGGTCACCTGCGTGTGGCGGGTGTAGACGACGCCCTTCGGGAGCGCCGTCGTTCCCGACGTGTAGACGATCACGTCCTCGTCGACCTGGCGAGCCGTGACCGGGTCGCTCGAGCCGGTCGCCGCGCGCTCGTACTGCTCGCCGACCTCGAGTGTCGGGATGCCCGCGAGCAGGGCCTGAACGGCCTCGTCGTCGCGGCCTGTGTCGTCGTGCACGACGAGCCCGAGACGTGCTTCGCGCAGGATGTGCTCGAGCTCCCGGCGGCGGTAGCGATGGTTGATCGGCACGGCGGAGATGCCGGCCTTGTGCGCAGCCACGTAGGTCTCGACCCACTCGACCCGGTTCGAGCAATAGATCCCGACACGCTTGCCGGCGTCGACCTGCGCCTGGAGCGCGTGTGCGAGCGACTCGGTGCGACGGTCGAGCTCGGCGAACGAGACCGTGCGTGCCGCCGACTCGACGGCGCTCCGCTCGGGCGCCCTGCGCGCGCCGCCGCGGCACAGCTGGGCCACGGTGGCGCCGTCAACGGTCGGCATCGTGGCCCTCATCACGGTCGAGACCCTACCACCGTGACCGTCGACAGTGTGCTGTACACCATCAGTCGTCGAATGTCGTGCGCACGACCTCCCAGCCGCTGCGGATGTGGAGCTCCATGGCCCTCCGCGCGGCGGTGGTGTCGCGCGTAGCGAGCGCGGCCACGATCTCGTCGTGCTGCTCGGCGAAGTGGACGGGGGACTCCCCGTAGGCCCGCGCGTACAGCTCCCGCAGCAGCCGCCCCCAGTAGCTCCTCACGATCGACGTCAGCTCGGAGCGGGCGGCGTCGTAGATGTGCCAGTGCAGCGCCGAGTCGATCGTGACGATCTCGGCCATGTTCTGCCCGACCCGCGGGAGCGCTGCGCGGAACGCCGCCGCGAGCCGCTCGACCTCGGCCAGGTTCGCGACCGTGACGTTCTCGGCCGCGCGCCCGGTGAGAAACCCTTCGAGCGGGGCCCGCAGCTCGTACAGCGTCTTGGCCTCGGCCTTCGTCGTCAGGCGCGCGACGAAGGTGCCCTTTCCGCGCTGGCGCACGATGAGCCCCTGTCCCTCGAGCACGCGCATGGCCTCCCGGATCGGCGTGCGGCTGACGCCGAGCCGGCCCGCGAGCTCGTGCTCCGAGACGCGCTCGCCGGCGGAGAGGTTGCCCTCGACGATCTCCTTCTCGAGCATCTGCCGCACGAGCTCGGGATACGAGGGTGGGATCTCGAGCGCGCCGGGCCGCGTCTCTGGAGCGCTCATGGGCTCGAGAATACAGTGCTCACATGGGCGACCGCCCACGGGGCCGCGGGCGGTTCAGCCATTGTCGCGGACGGTCTCGCTTGGCTTGCGTAGATATAATGTATACAGTATCGCTCGTGAACGCGCTCGGTCGTCAGTTGCCCCGCATCCACGCCGGCTGCCGTGCGCCGGCCGCGGGGCCTGCGCGGGGCAGAGAAGCCCCGTGACCGCGAGCACGAAGTCCTCCGCCCATGCCGGGCAGGCGTCCACGCTGGATCCCGTCACGCTGGAGGTGATCCGCCACGGCCTCACGGCTGCTGCCGAGCAGATGGCGACGGTCATCGAGCGCTCGGCGCAGTCGCAGGTCGTGCGCGAGATGCTCGATTACTCGACCGCCGTCTTCGACGTCTCGGGGGGCATCACCGCGCAGTCGACGCGGATTCCCATGCACCTGAACTCGATGACCCGCGCTCTGAGGACGATCCTCGGCCGCTTCCCGATCGACCAGTGGGGCGACGGCGACGTCTACGCCACGAACGATCCCTACTCCGGCGGCCAGCACCTGCCCGACATCCAGACGTTCGCGCCCGTGCTCGTCGACGACGTGCTCGTGGCGATCACCGGCACCCTCGCTCACCACCTCGACGTCGGCGGCCGTGGGCCTGCCAGCTACGCAGCCGACGCGACCGAGATCTACCAGGAGGGAATCCGCCTCCCTCCGATGCGGATCATGGAGGGGGGCGTCCCGAACGAGATCTTCTTTCCCCTCCTCGAGGCGAACATCCGGGTGCCACGCAAGACACTTGCCGACATCCGTGCGCAGATCGCGGCGTTGTCGATCGGCGGGTCGGAGGTCGAGCGCGTCGCGCGCCGCTACGGCGCAGCGACACTCCTCGCCGGCACACAGGAGCTCGTCGCCCTCTCCGAGAAGCGGATGCGGACGGCAATAGCGACGCTGCCCGACGCGACGTTCACGGCAGAGGACATCGTCGACGGCGACGGGCTCGAGGACGAGCCGGTGCCGATCCGCGTCTCGATCCGGCGCGACGGGGACTCGCTCATCGTCGACTTCGCCGGGACATCCGCGCAGACGCGCGGCCCGATCAACTGCCCGATCGCCTCGACCGAGTCGGCGGTCTACTACGCCGTCACGGCGATCCTCGACCCCGGCGTGCCACCGAACGACGGCGCCTACAGGCCGATCCGCGTCGTTGCGCCGGAGGGTACGGTCGTCAACCCGCTCTCGCCTGCCCCGGTCGTGGGCAGGAACGTGATCACGCACCGGATCGCCAACGTCGTCATGTCCGCTCTCGCTCTCGCCTTGCCGGAGCGCGCGATGGCGCCGTACTACGGGAACTCGAACGTCTACGTGCTGTCCGCCTACGACGAGGCGGGCCGCGCCAACGTCCAGTTCGAGATCGAGGTCGGCGGGTGGGGAGGACGGACGGGGATGGACGGGCCCGACTGCCTGTCTGCCGGCATCCACAACCTCGCGAACAACCCGATCGAGCTCGTCGAGAACGAGTTCCCCATGCGGCTACTCAGCTACCGCCTGCGACCGGACTCGGGTGGCGCCGGGAAGTGGCGCGGGGGGCTCGGTGCCGAGAGATCGTTCGAGGTCATGATCGATTGCGAGCTCTCGTCGCAGTTCGACCGGATCAAGTTTCCGCCGCCAGGGCTTCACGGCGGGCTGCCGGGTGCCGCCGCCAAGATCATCGTCGAGCACGAGGGAGTCGAGCGCGAGTTGCCCGGCAAGACGCTCGGGATCCGGCTCTTCGCAGGAGACAAGGTCACGATCCTGACCCAGGGCGGCGGCGGGCTCGGGGATCCGCTCGAGCGCGACCGGGGCGCGCTCGAGCGCGACGTCGTCCAGGGCAAGATCTCGCCAGAAGCCGCCGAACGGGAATACGGGCTCGCCGCGGCCGGAAGTGGTGACCCGTGAGCGCCTCCTGGCTCGTCGGCGTCGACATCGGCGGCACGTTCACTGACGTGGTCGCCGTCGGTGGACCGGACAACCGCCTGCGGCACCTGAAAGTACCGTCGTCCCGCGCCGAGCCGGCCTCGAGCGTGCTCGCCGGCCTTCGCGCCCTCTCGGACGAATTCGGCGTCCCGTTGAACGACGTGCGCCTGCTCCTCCACGGGACGACGCTCGCGACGAACGCCATCATCGAGCGGCGGCTCGCCAAGACGGCGCTGATCACGACCGAGGGCTTCCGGGACGTGCTCGAGATCGCCCGCCACTGGCGGACCGAGCTCTACGACCCCTTCATCGAGGCGCCCGTCCCGCTCGTTCCCCGCGAGCTCCGCTACGAGGTGTCCGAGCGGGTCGGGGTGCGGGACGCCGACTTCGTCGCGCTCGACGCCGCCGCGGCGGCGGATCTTGCGAGCACGATCCGCGAGAACGGGGTCGAGTCCGTGGCGGTCGTGTTCCTCCACTCGTACCGCGACCCGACGAACGAGCGTGCGATGTCAGCGATCCTACGGGAGCGAAACGGCTGGTTCGTGTGCGCGTCGTCGGAGCTCTCACGCGAGCTGCGGGAGTACGAGCGGACGTCGACGACGACCCTGAATGCCTCTCTGATGCCGCTGATCGACGAATACATCGTCAAGCTCGAGAGCGGCCTGCACGAGGTTGCCGAGCACGCGGCCCTGTTCGTGATGCAGTCGAACGGCGGAGCGCTGACGCCGCGAGCGGCCCGAGCCAGGCCGGTGACGCTCGCGCTCTCGGGCCCGGTCGGCGGTGTTGTCGCGTGCGTCGAGCTCGCCCGCGCGCTCGAGCGCCCGAACGTGATCGGCTTCGACATGGGCGGCACGAGCACCGACGTCTCGATCATCAGCGACTACGAGGCTCGCTCGACGACCGAGCTCTCGATCGGCGACCTGCCGATCAGGATCCCGAGCATCGAGGTTCACTCGATCGGTGCCGGAGGCGGCTCGATCGCCTCGCTCGACGCTGCCGGAGCGCTGCGCGTCGGCCCCGAGTCCGCGGGATCCGATCCAGGGCCGGCGGCATACGGCCGGGGTGGCGTGGAACCGACCGTGACCGACTGCCAGCTCGTTCTCGACCGGCTGACGGAGTCGTTCTCGCTCGCCGGTCGCCTCTCGCTGCAAGGCGACGCTGCCCGGGAAGTGGTGCGTGGGCGTCTCGCCGTGCCGCTCTCGATGGAGCTCGATGCGGCCGCCGCCGGGGTGATCGAGGTCGCGAACGCGGCGATGGAGCGTGCGACCCGGGTGGCTCTGCGCGAGCGCGGTGACGACCCGCGCGACTACGCGCTGATCGCCTTCGGTGGAGCGGGGCCGCTGCACGCCGCCGAGGTGGCGCGCCGGTTGGGCATGCGAACGGTGATCGTGCCGGCGCACCCCGGCACGCTTTCGGCCCTCGGGTTCCTCGGCTCGGACGTGCGTCTCGACTACTCCTTCAGCGATGTGCGGGCGAGCGACGATCCCGCCCTGGCGAGCTCGATGAACACTGCCCTCGAGATGCTCGAGGAGGAAGCACGGGTCGAGTTCGCGGCCGACGGCGGCATCGCAGGAGCGGAGGTCGCATTCGAGCGGAGCTGCGAGGTTCGGTACGTGGGCCAGGCCTACGAGGTCGCGGTCGGGCTCGGAGCGGGTCCGCTCGACCAGGCCGCCGTGGACGCACTCCTGGCCCGGTTCCATCAGCTCCACGAGCGCTCGTACGGGTTCTCGAGTCCGGATGACCCGTGTGAGGTGGTGACCGTTCGCGTGGCGGCGCGGGCCGAGCTCGAACGCCGGGCCACCGAGCAGAAGCCCACGGCGAACGGCAGCGCGGAGCCCGTCGGCGAACGCCTTGTCTACGACCTCGAGCGCGGCCGCGTCTCCACTCCCGTTTACGATCGCGACACGCTCGCCGTGGGAGTGAGGCTCGCCGGGCCTGCCGTGGTGCACCAGCTCGACACCACGACGCTGATTCCGTCGTTCGCGACTGCCGAGGTCGACGACCTCGGCAATCTCATCCTCGACATCGAAGTGGGTAGCTCATGAGACTCAAGCTCGAAGGGCTGGAGACGTTCACGATCAACGTCCCCTCGCGGACGGACTTTCGCTGGCTCTCGCTCAGCCGGCCCCTCGGGGAATTCGTCCTGATCCGGATCCGTGCCGGAGGCATCGAGGGTTGGGGCGAGATCGTCGCGCTTCGCGACTGGGGCAGCTTCGACGGGCGGCGCCACGGAGAGACGTCCTCCGGAGTGACCGCGATCGTGCACGAGCAGTTCGCGCCCTGGCTGCTGGAGAACGAGTTCGAGCTCGGTGAGCTCTCCGCGCGTCTCGACGACCTCGTCGTGGGTAACCCCTATGCGAAGGCGCTCGTCGACATCGCCGTCCACGATCTCGTCGGCAAGGCGCTCGGCGTGCCGGTCTACGACCTACTCGGTGGCGCTGCGCGCACCGCCGTCCCGGTGGCGCACATGATCGGCTTGATGCCCGTCGACGAGGCTCTCCGCGAAGGGATCACCGCGATCGAAGACGGCGTCAGGGCGCTCCAGGTCAAGGGAGGCGCGGATCCCGCTCGCGACATCGAGCTGATCGGCGCCCTTCGTCGCGAGCTCGGCGGCGACGTCCTGCTTCGCGTCGACGCGAACGGCGGCTATCCCACTCGCGCGCTCGCGCGTCGCACGCTCGAGGCCCTCGCAGACGCAGGCGCGAACTTCGTCGAGCAGCCGACCCTCGACGTCGCCGTCCTCGAGGAGGTGAGGCTTTCGTCCCCGCTGCCGCTGATGGCGGACGAGTCCTGCTGGACGCCGGCCGACGCGCTCGACCTCGTCCAGCGCCGTGCCGTCGACCTCATCTCGGTCTACGTCGGCAAGCCGGGCGGGATCGCCCCGGCGAGGGCCGTGTGCACCATCGCGGCGGCAGCGCGGATCCCTCACGATCTCAACGGCGCGCTCGAGCTCGGAATCGGCAACGCGGCGAACCTCCACGTTGCGCTCGCCTCGCCGGCGGAACTGCTTCCCAGCGTGATTCCGGTGAACGCCCCCGCGGGGGCGTTCACGACCAAGACGGCTGGTCGCTACTTCCAGGACGACGTCGTCACCGAGGCCTTCCCGTTCGAGAACGGCTCGCTCCTCCTCGGGAACGCTCCGGGGCTCGGAGTCGAAGTCGACTTCGAGAAGGTCGAGCGATATTCCGTCGACCGGCGCGAAAGCGCGCGGTCGGCCGGAAGCGGAGGACGAGGATGACCAAGGTTGGTGTCACGTGTGGCGGCGTCTGGTGGCCGTCCGAGTGCTTCCAAGCGGTCGAAGAGCTGGGGTTCGACTCCCTCTGGACGGGTGAGCACATCGTCTTCCACCGCCCGATTCTCGATTGCGTCCCAGTGCTTGCAGGCATCGCCGCCGTGACGAAGACGATCACGATCGGGCCCGCGGCGATCATGGTCACGCTCCGTCACCCGACGATCCTTGCCAAGGAGCTCGCGACCGTCGATCGGATGTCGGGTGGCAGGCTCGTCGTCGTGGCGGGCGTCGGCGGCGACTTCCCGAAGGAGTTCGAGGCGTGCGGGGTGCCGATGGAGCGGCGCGGCCGGCGTACGGCCGAGACGATCGAGATCATGCGCAAGTACTGGACCGAGGAGCGGTTCTCGTACGAGGGCGAGATCTATCAGCTCGAGGACGTCTGGATGGATCCGAAGCCGATCCAGCCAGGCGGTCCGCCGATCTGGCTTGCAGGGCGCAGCAACGCGGCGATCTCCCGCGCGGCCCGGCTGGGCGACGGTTACATGCCCTACATGTACTCACCGGCCCGCTGCCGCGATGCCTTCCAGGAGGTGCGCGACAAGGCCGCCGACCTCGGGGTCGAGCTGCGCGAGCCGTACGTCCAGTCGGCGTTCGTGTACGTGAGCATGCACGACTCGCCCGAGCGGGCGAGAGAGCTCGCCGTCCAAGACCTCTCCTGGCGCTATGGCCAGGACTTCTCCCCCTGGGTCGACAAGTACTGCGTGCACGGGACTCCCGAGACGTGCGTCGAGCAGTTGCGCGAGTTCGTCGACGCGGGGGTCGAGCACCTCGCCCTCGGCATGGTGCACGAGGAGAGCGTCGCCCTCGATCCGACGCCGGCCGTCGCGACTCGGGCGCTCGCGACCATCGAGCGCTTCGCCGCCGAGCTCCTGCCGGAGCTCCAGGGACGTGCGACGGCGTAGCCTCCCTCGATCGTGTCGAAGTCGCAACCGCTCGACTGGCAGGCCCTGGAGGAGCGTCCAGCCGAGGCGCTCGCCGTGGCGTCGCCCGACGGCGCCGTCTCGGTCGGTGATCTCAGGGCGACCGTCCGAGCGCTCGCCCACGAGCTCCTGGATCGTGGCGTCGCGCCCGGAGACCGTGTCGTCGCCGCTCTCCCCAACTCGCTCGACTGCGTGGTCGTGCTCCTCGCGATCCGCGTCTGCGGCGCGATCGTCGTCAACCTCCCCGCTCAGCTCCGCCGCGAGATCGTCGAGATCGCAGACCAGGTCGATGCGCGCCTCGTCGTGCTCACGGCCGACGCCGCGGCGGATCACGTCTTCGCCGGCCTCCGCGACCGGTGCCTCGTCGTCCCGCTCGAGCTCGCGGGTGCGGGATCGGCCGACCCGGTGCCGCGAGCGCACGACGACGTCGCCTGGCTCGCGTTCACGTCGGGCTCGACCGGGGCGCCGAAGGGCGCCGTGCACACCGAGGACACCCTGACCCTGTTGGTGCAAGCTCTCGCGGAGCGTCACGGCGTCGGGCCGGACGACGTGGTGGTCGTCGCCGCGCCGATGGGCCACGCGATCGGGTTCGCCTACGGCCTGCAGCTCGCGCTGCGCGCGCGGTGCCCCATGGCGATCGTCCCGCGCTGGGACGCCGGTGTGGCGGGCCGGCTCGTCGAGTCCTACCGGGGGACGTTCCTCGCTGCCCCGACGCCCTTCCTGCTCGACGTGGTGGAGACCGTCGAGGCGGGCTCGGCCGCGTTCGTGTCGCTCCGTCAGTTCCTCTGTGGCGGCGCGCCGGTCCCGGCGAGCCTCGTCGCGAGGGCGGAGCGGGCACTCGGCCCTGGCGTCGCCTCCGCCTACTACGGCACCTCGGAGACCGGCGCGGTCACGACCTGCCCGCCCGGCGCGCCCGCCGTCAAGGCCGCGACGACTGTCGGCGAGCCGCTGCCCGGGATCGAGCTCCGGGTCGAGCGCGGAGAGGTTCACGTCCGCGGTCGGCAGGTGTGCGGGCGGTACTGGCGCGGCGACGAGGACGGCCGTCTCCACGCCGACGGCTGGTACGCGACGGGCGACCTCGGCTCGATCGACGCAGACGGCTACCTGACGATCACCGGCCGCGCGAAGGAGCTCATCATCCGCGGCGGCGTCAACATCTCGCCGGTGGAGGTCGAGAGCACGCTCTCGAGCGCTGCCAACGTGCGTGAGGTCGCGGTGGTCGGCCTCTCCGACCCTCGCCTCGGGCAGCGCATCGTCGCCGCGGTCGTCCCGGGTGACCGGTCGCCCACCCTCGACGAGCTGCGCGCCCACTGCGAGGGCGAGGCCCTCGCGAAGGTCAAGTGGCCGGAACTGCTCGTGATCGTGGAGCGGCTGCCGCGCACCCCGACCGGCAAGCTCCTCCGCCGCAGCCTGGCACTGGATCTGGAGCAGGCGGGATGAGCCTTCTGGACGGCGTCGTCGTCGCGACACTGCGTGAGACGCCGGCCACTGCGACCTGCACACGCCACCTGGCTCGCCTCGGCGCCGTGTCCGGGACGGCCGACGAGGCGGACGTCGTGCTCGACGCCGAGGATCATGCCCTCATCGGCGGCGGCCTCGTGCGCTCGGAGACGACGGCGCAGGCGGCGCTCGGGCTCACCGACTACATCGGGCCTTTCGGAGAGGAGCCGGCGCGAACGGGCTGCGACCTCGCCTCGGCCGCAGCCGGCTTCTGCGGCGCCCTTGCGACCCTTGCGGCCCTGAGGGGGAGCGAGCGGCCCGTGCGCGTCTCGCTGTCGCCGATGCGGGCGCTCGCCACCCTGAAGACGATCATCTGGGCCGCCCGCACGCGTCCGGACGCATGGACGGGGACGCACGTCCGCTCGCGCGAGCGGCTCGTCGACTCTGGCTACGCGACGCGCGACGGGCGTATCACGCTCGACTTCCCGTTCACCGGCCACGAGCAGTGGCGCGCGTTCGTCGAGGCGCTCGAGCTCCCTGCCGCGGTCGTCGAGAGCTACGACCGGCGCTGGTACGAGACGGTCGGCTGGGGCGACGACGTGGACGAGGCGCGCCCGGTCTACGAGAGCCACCTGCGCGAGCGTTCGACCGACGAGGCGATCGCCCTCGTTCGCGAGCACGGCGGCTCGTCCGTGCCCTTCCTGACGGTGGCGGGATGCCTGGCCCATCCCCAGTCCGAGGCGCTCGGGCTCCGCGACGCCGTCGCGAGCGGGCTGCCGTGGTCGATGACCGGCGGCGGGGCGCAGGGGAGGACAGCGGGCGCCATCGACCCGGCCCGACCGCTCGCCGGCACGCGCGTCGTCGACTTCGGGGTGGGCGGCGTCGGCCCCTTCTCGGCGACGCTCCTCGCCTGGCTCGGTGCCGACGTGATCAAGGTCGAGGCACCGAACGAGTTCATCCTCGCGGTTCGACCCACCCTCGACGGCCTCGGCACGACGTACCTGGCGATCAACCAGGGCAAGCGCTCGGTTCGGCTCGATCTCAAGGACGAGGACGACCACGCCGTCGCGCGGTCGCTCGTCGAGACGGCGGACGTCGTCCTGGAGAACTTCCGGCCCGGCGCGCTCGAGCGGCTCGGGCTGGGGTTCGACGACGTGCGCGCGCTGAACCCGAGCGTCGTCTACTGCTCCGTGACCGGGTTCGGATCGCGCGGCCCACTCGCGGCCGAGCCGTGCACCGATCCGCACATGCAGGCCTTCAGCGGCTTCGCCGCACAGAACGCGGATCGCCGGGATGGGCTGCCGCGTCGCGTCCGCTACTACGCGATCGTCGACCTCGTGACGTCGTGTGCCGTGGCCGAGGCGGCGTGCGCGGGCCTGCTGCTCCGAGGTGCCGGCGGCGAGGCAGTCCGCGTCGAGACATCCATGCTGCAGGCCATGGCCGACGTGCTCGGTTCCCCCGTTCAGCAGCGCGTCCCGGATGCGCTCTTCCGCACTGCCGACGGCCACGTGGCGCTCACGTGCGACGGCGACGCGGAGTGGCGCAAGCTCGTCGACGCTCTCGGATCGCAGGCGCTGCAGCACGCGTCGTACGCGCGAAACGACGATCGCATCGTGCGGCGCGACGATGTCGAGGCGGAGATCGAGCGTGCGCTGGTGCGCCTTCCGTCGGCGGCGTGGGCACACTGCCTCGGGCGGGCCGGGATCGCGTGCGCCCGCGTCGCGCGCGACGAGGAGGTGATCGCCCGGAAAGACCTCTGGGACGAGGGGATCCTGCGTGATCTCCCGAGCCCCTCCGGCCGGCTCGTGGCGGGCGGGCCTCCCTGGAAGCTGCCCTCGGGCGTGGCCGCCCCGGCCGCGCCAAAGCCCGGCGAGCACACCGAGCAGGTCAGAGCCGATCCCGAGCGTGCATGGCTGTGACCGGCTCGCACGTCCATCCGTATCTGCCGCGACCTCGGCCGGGCCACCCGGTCGACGGCTGGAAGACCCCGTCCGCCTCGCTCTCGCGCGGTCGTTCCGCGCCTGCCATCCCACGACGGTTCTAACGGAGGATCGCCGATGCCACCCAAGACGCTCATCCTCGACGGTCAGCCTCTGTCGATCGACGACGTGCGCGACGTCGCCGTTCGCATGCGCCCCGTCGCCATCGGAAGCGGCGCCCGCCAGAGGATGCAGGCCAGCCGCGACATCGTGGAGCGGGTGCTCGCGGACGGCTCGACCGTCTACGGCCTCACGACGGCCTTCGGGGCGCTGAAGCACATCGTCCTGCGGGCGCTCCACGTCGACGAGGCGGATCGGGAGCAGGCGGAGCACGTCGACGCCGAGCAGGACATCCAGGCCGCGTTCAACCGGGCCGCGGTGCTGAGCCATCTCGTGGGGCACGGCCCGCCTGCCCCGGAGTCCGTCGTCCGGGCGACGATGATCGTCAGGGCCCAGGGCTTCACGCTGGGGCACGCCGGTGTCCGACCTGCCATCGCCGATGCCTACGTCGCGGCCCTGAACGCGAGCTTCCACCCCAAAGTGCGCTCGGTCGGCTCTCTCGGCATGTCAGACCTGGCGCCGCTGGCGGAGATCGCCTACAGCCTGATGGGCGAAGGCGAGGACGCGGGGTTGCTGGTCGCCGCTGGTCTCGAGCCGATCGTGCCGCAGGCGAAGGAGGGGATCGCGATGATGAGCGCGAACGCGTTCTCGGTCGGCTGGGCCTGCCTTGCCGTGACGGACGCGGAGGTCGCTCTCGACGGTCTCGACGCGTCGGCGGCCCTGAGCTACGAGGGCGTGCTCGGGAACACGTCGGCGCTGCGTCCCGAGGTCGCGGAGGCACGACCGTTCGCCGGCGCCTGCGCGACGCTCGCGCACCTGAGAGAGCTGCTCGCCGGCGGCGAGCTCCTCGACGGCGACATCGCCCGCGAGCTCCAGGACCCGCTCTCCTTCCGGATCGTGCCTCAGACGAACGGTGCCGCGCGGGACGCCCTCGCGCACGCACGCGACCAACTCGCGATCGAGCTGCGCTCGGCCGGCGACAACCCGTTCGTGTCACTCTCCGCCGAAGGCCTCATCTCGGCCGGCAACTTCGACTCGACGCCGGTGGCGATCGCCATCGACTATGCGCGGCTCGGGCTCGCGCACGCTGCGACGATCGCAGCCGAGCGGGTGCAGAAGCTCCTGAACGCACGGTTCAGCGGGCTTGCGACCTACCTCCGCGCCGACGACGATCTCGCCGACGACGGCCTCGCGATGCTGGGCTACAGCGCGGCCGCGGCGGCCGGTGAGCTGCGCCTGCTGGCCGGCCCGGTCTCGCTCGAGACGCCCACGACGAGCGTCGACGAGGGCGTCGACGACCGTGTCGTGCTCACCGCGCTCGCGAGTCGGAGGTTCGCCGAGATGGTGACCCTGGCGCGCCACGTGACGGCGGTCGAGCTCGTCTGCGCTGCGCAGGCGGTCGACCTCCGCGACCGGCGCGAGCGCCTGGGCGACGGCACGGCGCGCATCTACGACGCGGTGCGCGAGCTCGTGCCATTCACGCGCGCCGGCGAGGCGATCACCGCCGACCTCGCGCCGCTCGAGCGACGGCTCGACGCCGGTCTCGGAACCGGGGGCAGGGAGAGCTCCACGAGGCCGACAGGGCGTGGGCGGTGACCTCTGAGCGCTGCACGCGGCCGGGTGGGTGCGCAGGTTGACGCGTAGAGCGCGGGGTGTGACACTGCACCCTTCGCGTTGTCGACAGAGTACAGCGGCCACAATCAATGCAGGTGTCGGAGCGTCTCACTATGAGACCCGTGGGCTACGGAACGGAGGGACGATGGATCGCGAGACCAGGCGGCTCATAGAGGACTACCGGAAGAACGAGGCCGGTCCGCTGGAGAACAACCTGATCGACGAGCTGGTCGGCGGCGAGCTCAGCCGCCAGGAGTTCCTGCAGCGAGGAGCGATGTTCGGGCTCGGCGTCGGAGCCACCGCCGCCCTTCTCAAGATGGTCGGCGAGGCGGATGTCGCGTTCGCAGCGTCGACCGCTGTCAAGCCCGGGGGCACGATCCGGCTCGGCATCCCGGCGTTCGGCGCCTCGCTCGAGCCGTACCTGCTCAACGAGGGCGGGTCGCTTGCGTTTGCCGGCATCCCCGGTGAGTACCTGACGTTCACGACCGTGAAGGGCGCGGTCGTGCCCATGCTCGCAACGAGCTGGAAGCCGAACAAGGACGCCACCGTCTGGACGTTCCAGCTCCGGAAGGGCGTGAGGTTCCACAACGGTAAGGAGATGACGTCGGCGGATGTCGTCGCCAGCCTCAAGCACTACGTCAGCAAGGGCTCGAACGCCGGTCTCGGCGCGATCTACGACGCCGCAGGGGTGTCGGCGAAGGGCAAGTACACCGTCGCCGTCCGCCTCAAGTCGCCGGTCGGGGTGTTCCCGTATCTCGTCAGCCAGACGACGTACCAGGCGATCATCCAGCCCGCGGCGATCGTCGCGAAACCCGGTACGTGGGTCAAGAGCGGGATGATCGGCACCGGGCCCTTCAAGCTCAAGAACTACGTCGACAAGAAGAGCGCCGAGCTCGTGCGCTTCGACCAGTACTGGGGCGGCAAGCCGCCGCTCGACGGCGTGAAGATCACGTTCTTCCAGGGCACCGCGCCGACGGTGTTGGCGCTGCGGGCGGGGCAGGTCGACCTCGTGATGCAGCTGTCGGCGCAGGAGGCGCAGGTCTTCAAGAACAACCCGAAGTTCACCTACTACGCGATCCCGACCGCGGCCCACCGGCAGGTGAGCATGCGAGTAGACGAGGGCGTGCTCAAGGACCCGCGCGTGCGGCGGGCGGTCGCCCTGACCATCAACCGGCCCCAGCAGCTCGCCAAGGTCATGCTCGGCGTCGGCCTCGTCGGGAACGACAACCCGTTCTGGTCGGGGTTCGCCTCCACCGACAAGTCGATCAAGCAGCGTACACAGAACATCCAGCTGGCCAAGGCGCTGCTGGCAGCGGCCGGCGCGACGAACCTCAAGTTCAGCCTCACGACGTGGAACTTCGCCGACCACGCCGACCACGCGGCGTCGCTCCAGGCCTACGCGCGCGAGGCGGGGATCGACCTCGGAATCGAGATCATGGACGTCGGCAAGTACTACGACTCCGAGCCGGCCGGTGCCGACTACCAGACCACCACACCGTGGTTGAATCGCCAGTGCACGCTGACCGAGTACGCCAACCGTGGCGTGCCGAACGTCTTCCTCACGCGGTGCTACATGTCGACGGGCGACTGGAACGCGTCGCACTACAAGAACGCGGAGTTCGACTCGCAGGCCAAGACGTACCTCGCCGCCGCGGAGGTCGCGGCACAGCGCAAGGCGACCAAGCGCATGGCCGGCCTGCTTCTTCGCGACACGCCGGTCATCACCGACTACTGGATCAACTACGTGACCGCAAGCACGTCGAAGGTGAAGGGCTATATCCCCGACGGTGGCTCGCAGATGCGGCTCGACAAGGTGGGTCTCGCCTAGAGAACCAGGCGGAGGGCAGGCGGCGAATGCACGGCCGCCTGCCCACCGCCTCCCTCCCTCGCGCCTAGGCAGCCGATGACCCGCTACCTCGTCAAGCGCATCGGGCTCGCGCTGATCACGCTGTTCCTGCTCAGCGTGATCGTCTTCGGCGTCTCGACGATCCTCCCGGGCAACGTCGGTCGGGCCGTGCTCGGGCCGTTCGCGACGCAGGAGTCGGTGGACGCGCTCAACGACCAGCTGGGCGCGGATCGCTCGATCTTCACACAGTACGTCGACTGGGCAGGTGGGCTCGTCCGCGGCGACCTCGGCACCTCGCTGACGAAGCAGGTTCCCGCCTGGGACCTGCTCGGCCCGGCGCTCGAGAACTCGTTCAAGCTCGCACTCGTCGCGTTCGTGATCTGCGTGCCCCTCTCGATCCTCGGAGGGGTGGTCGCGGGGCTCCGCTACGGGAAGCTCACCGACAAGTCGATCACGATCACCGGCATCTCGTTCGCCGCGATGCCGGAGTTCGTCACCGGGATCGTGCTCATCCTCGTCTTCTCGATCTGGCTCGGATGGCTGCCCGTCACCGCCCAGGCGGAGCCCGGAGCGAGCCTCTTGACCCAGCTGAAGTACCTCGTGTTGCCCGCGATCACGCTCACCCTCGTCCTCTTCGGGTACATCGCCAGGATCACTCGGGCCTCGATGATCGAGGCGCTCGACAGCGACTACGCGCGCACCGCCCATCTCAAGGGGCTTCGCCCGTCCGTCGTCATCCGCCGGCACGTGCTGCGCAACGCGCTGCTGCCGACCATCGCGGTCGTGGCCGTCCAGGTCGGCTATCTCGTCGGCGGGCTCGTCGTCGTGGAGGTGCTCTTCAACTACCAGGGGATCGGCAGCCTCATCTTCGAGGCGGCGCGCCAGAAGGATCTCCCGCTGCTCACGGCGGGCGTGCTGGTGGTCGGCATCGTGTACCTCACGGTGACGCTCCTCGCCGACCTCCTCTACGCCGCCCTCAACCCGCGCATCCGCTTCGGGAGCGTGGAGTGACGACGGCAGACGCCACGACCACCCCGGTCAGCTCGGAGGCTCGTGCCGCGCGATCCGAGCGCCTGCGGCTGCTCGTCCGGACGCCGACCGTGCTCGTCGGTGCGGCCGTGCTCCTGTTCTGGCTCTTCTGCGCCGTGTTCCCCGGCATCGTGGCGCCGTACGACCCGATCTTCGACAACCAGCTTCCCACCAGCCAGCCGCCTTCGTGGGACTTCCCGTTCGGCACCGACACGAACGGCCGCGACATCCTCTCCCGCGTCCTCTCGGGGTCGAGGAACATCCTGTTGATCGCCCCTGCCGCGACGCTCTTCGGAACGGTCCTGGGAACGCTGCTCGGCCTGCTCACCGGCTATCTGCGGGGGATCTTCGACGATGTCGCCGGCCGTGTGATCGACGCCGTCCTCTCGCTCCCGCTGATCGTCACCGCCATCCTGATCGTGACCGCGGTCGGCACTACCGGCACGTGGGTCGTGATCCTCGTCATCGGCCTGATCTTCTCACCGGTGGTGTCGCGGACGGTCCGAGCCGCCGTGCTCCAGGAGGCGGAGCTGGACTACGTGCAGGCCGCTCGGCTCAGGGGCGAGCGCGCCCCGTACATCATGTTGTCGGAGATCCTGCCGAACGTGATGTCGCCCGTCGTCGTCGAGTTCACGGTCCGCCTCGGATACGCGATCTTCACGGTTGCCTCGCTGACGTTCATCGGGTTCGGCGTTGCCCCACCGTCGCCCGATTGGGCCGCGCAGATCAACCAGTTCTGGACGCTCATCGATCCCTACTGGTGGATGACGCTGTTCCCCGCGCTCGCGATCGCGAGCCTCGTCGTCGCGGTCAACCTCGTCGCCGACGGCATCCGCGAGGTGTACGAGCGGTGAGCAACGCCGCCTTCGACGGCCCCGCGCTCGAGCTGCGCGACCTGGACGTCGTCTACCGCGTGCGCGGCGTCGACCGCCAGGTGCTGCGGCGCGTCTCCATCGAGATCGCCCGCGGCGAGTCGTACGGGCTCGTCGGCGAGTCCGGGTGCGGCAAGTCGACGGCAGCCCTCGCCGTGGTCCGCTACCTCCCGCGCAACGGCTTCGTGCGTGCAGGGTCGGTCCGGATCGCAGGGGACGAGGTGCTCGGCCTGAGCGCCAGGGCGCTCCGCGGGCTCCGGGCCCGGAGGGTGTCGATGGTCTACCAGAGCCCCGGCTCCGCCCTCAACCCGGGGATCCGGATCGGGCCGCAGGTCGCCGAGGCGTTCACGGTGCTCGGCGTCTCGCGCCGAGAGGCGTCCGACCGCGCACGCGAGGCGCTCGCGCGGGTACAGATCGCCGACCCCGGATCGGTGATGCAGCGCTACCCGCACCAGCTCTCCGGCGGCATGCAGCAGCGCGTGGTGATCGCGATGGCGCTGGCGAAGGATCCCGCGCTGCTCATTCTCGACGAGCCGACGACCGGGCTCGACGCGACTGTCGAGGCCGAGGTGCTCGATCTCGTCAGCCAACTTCAGGCCGAGCTCGACATGTCGGTGCTCTTCATCAGTCACAACCTCGGCGTGATCTCGAAGATGTGCGATCGCGTGGGTGTCCTCTATGCCGGCCGGCTCGTCGAGGAGGGGCCGGTCGAGACGGTGCTGCAGGACCCCCGGCACCCCTACACGGTCGGGCTCCTGCGCTGCATCCCACGCGGCGGCGTGCGCAAGGATCACGGCCGCCTCGACACCATCCCCGGCTTCCTCCCGCAGCTGGGCGCCCACCTGCCGGGGTGCGTCTTCGCCAACCGCTGCGCCCTCGCAGACGACCGCTGCCACACCGAGGAGCCTCCCGAGGCACGGCTCGGACAGGCGCATACGGCCCTGTGCTGGTACCACGACCGCGCGCACGAGCTGCCGCGCCAGGAGGTGAGCGACATCGACCTCCCGGTCGTCGACCGTCGGGCTGAGCCGGTCATCACGACGGATGACCTGGGCAAGGTCTTCCGCCAGCACGGCGCCGACGTCAAGGCGCTCGTCGGCGTGTCGGGCTCGATCTGGGCCGGCGAGACGCTCGGACTCGTGGGGGAGTCGGGCTCCGGCAAGACGACCTTCGCTCGGGCCCTGCTCGGGCTGGTCGAGCCGACGACGGGAACGGTTGTGCTCGACGGCGACGAGCTCGCGCCACGGTTCACGAAGCGCTCGAAGCAGGCGCTCCGCGTGCTCCAGATCGTGTTCCAGAACCCGGATTCCGCTCTGAACCGGCGCCACTCCGTGCAGCGCATCCTCACGCGGGCGATGCGGAAGCTGGCCGGGGTCACCGGCGCGGAGGCCCAGAAGCGGCTCGTCGACCTCGCCGGCCGCGTCCGGCTCACCGAGCGCACGCTGACGCAGAAGCCGGTGCAGCTGTCCGGCGGCCTCAAGCAACGCGTCGCGATCGCGCGGGCCTTCGCCGGCGACCCCAAGCTCGTCATCTGCGACGAGCCCACGTCCGCCCTCGACGTCTCGGTGCAGGCGGCGATCCTGAACCTCCTCGTGGAGCTGCAGGCCGAGAAGCGCGTCGCATACCTCTTCATCTCCCACGACCTCGGCGTCGTCCGGTACATCTCCGACCGGATCGCCGTGCTGTACCTCGGGCGGCTGCAGGAGGTCGGTCCGGCCGACGTCGTGTTCGAGGGGCCGCATCACCCCTACACGGAGGCGTTGCTCTCCGCCGTGCCCACGATCGACGGAGGCGGGCGGGAACGCATCCGTCTCGAGGGCGACATCCCGAGCGCGGCGGAGCCGCCGAGCGGCTGCGTCTTCCACACCCGCTGCCCGCGCCGGATCGGGGCGGTCTGCGACGAGCAGGAGCCGCCGCTCGTCGAGGTCGAGGACGGGCACCTGATGCGCTGCCACATCCCGCTCGACGAGCTCCGCGCCCTACAGGCGGCAGGCGCGCCGAAGCCGCGCGAGCAGGCCGTTCCGTGAAGATCCGCGCCGCCGTGCTCGAGGCGACCGGCGGCCCCTTCGCCGTGCAGGAGCTCGACCTCGCGGCGCCCGGCCGGGGCGAGGTGCTCGTGCGGCTCCACGCTTCCGGGGTCTGCCACTCCGACTTCAATGCGATCGACGGCACCGCCGAGACGCGCTGCCCGGCCGTGCTCGGGCACGAGGGAGCCGGCGTGGTCGAGGCGCTCGGCGAGGGCGTCACGCGGATCGGAGTCGGAGACCACGTCGCCCTCTCGTGGGCGCCGTGGTGCGGCGAATGCGCCGAGTGCACGCGCGACCTGCCCTGGCTCTGCTCCACGGCCTGGCCGGCCATGGGAACCGGAGGGCTGATGGACGGGACGCCGAGGCTTTCCCGCGGGGGCGAGCCGGTCTACCACTACTCGTTCCTCTCCACCTTCGCCGAGGCCTGCGTCGTACCGGCGAAGTGCTGCGTGCCGATCTCGAAGGACGTGCCCTTCGACGTGGCCGGCCTCGTCGGCTGTGCGGTCACGACGGGGGTCGGGGCGGTGTGGCGCACCGCGGGCGTTCGTCCGGGAGACCGGGTCGCGGTGATCGGCTGCGGCGGCGTCGGCCTTTCGGCGTTGATGGCGGCAGTGGCCGTCGGAGCGGAGCCGGTGATCGCGGTCGACGCGGCGCCACAGAAGCTCGACGTGGCGCGTTCCTTCGGCGCGACCGGCGCCGTGCTCTGGGCAGGCAGCCCGGAGGCGACCGCCGAGGCCGTGCGCGAGGCGTCGGGTGGGGGCGTCGACTACGCCATAGAGGCGACCGGAAGGCCGGAGGCGATGCTCGCCGCCTACCTGTCGGCGCGGCCGAGAGGGGCGGCCGTGCTGATCGGGATCCCGCGCGAGGATGCGGTCCTCCCGCTGCCCGCGCTCTCGATCCCCCGCAGCGAGCGGCGCGTGCTGGGCTCGATCTACGGCTCGTCGAAGCCGGAGCGCGACTTTCCGCTCACGCTCGACCTCTACCGGACGGGCCGTTTGCCGCTCGACCGCCTCGTCTCGCACACCCTCCCACTCGACGATGTCGAGCACGGGTTCGAGCTGATGCGCTCCGGAGACGCACTCCGCGTCGTCCTCGATCTGACCACGTAGCCGGAAGGAGAGCGATGAACCTCGACGACCTCGACGGCCGCATCGGCGAAGGCTGGGGCGGTGCTGCGCCGAACGGCAGCCACGTCAACGTCGTTCTCGCCCGGCGCGGCAGCCCCACGGCGGCCGCCGCAGTGAGCATGTTCGCCCACCCCTCGCCCGGGCACACGCCGGTGCTCTGCTGCGTCGGCCCGTCGCCGCAGGAGTACCAGCCGATCTGGCCGCCCACGCTGATGATGAACAAGGCGACCGCGGTGGCCGACCTGCACCAGACGATCACCTGGGGGGCCGCCCAGCTCGGCATCGGCCAGGGGGTGCTGGACGCGGTCGCGGACGGGCTGCTCGAGGCCTCGGGCGACCTGCTGGTGCTGGTGGCCGTCTGGGTCGACCCGGGCGCGCACGACGAGACGGCGGTGCGCGATGCGAACAGGGTCGCCGTCCGCAAGGCGATCACGGTGTGTGTGGAGGGCCGGGACGCCGGCGCCGCAGCGCGCCTCGTGGCCGGGCGTGACCAGCTCACCAACCCGTTCTACGGGGGCGACTGACGCAGATGGAGCTGACGGACTTCGCGCTCGACCACTTCTCCCTCGCAGGCAGGAACGCCATCGTCACCGGCGGCAACACGGGCCTCGGCAGGGCCTTCTCCGTGGCGCTCGCGAAGGCCGGTGCCGACGTGCTCGCGCCGAGCATCGTCGACGACGACGGCGCCACCGCGGCGCTCGTCGAGGCCGCGGGCGTGCGCTACGTGGCGATGGAGGCCGACATCACCGCGCCGGGCGCCCCGAAGCGCGTGGTGGACGCCTGTGTGGAGAAGCTCGGCTCGCTCGACATCCTCGTCAACAGCGCCGGCGTCTGCCCCCTCGCCGGCGTGCTCGACTTCGGCCGCGACCAGTGGGATGCGACCGTCGCCGTCAACCTCACCGCGGCGTTCGAGATGAGCCACGAGGCCGCGAAGCGGATGGTGCCCCAGCGGAACGGCAAGATCATCAACATCTGCTCGCTGTTCTCCTTCCTCGGCGGTCGCTGGTCGCCGGCCTACGCCGCCAGCAAACACGGGATCGCCGGTCTCACGAAGGCGTACTGCGACGAGCTCGCCGAGCACAACATCCAGGTCAACGGCATCGCTCCCGGCTACTACGCGACGGAGATCACGGCCGCGACCCGGAGCGACCCGGTGGCGAACCAGCGCGTCCTCGACCACATTCCCGCGGGGCGCTGGGGCACGCCGTCCGACCTGATGGGGGCCGTCGTCTTCCTCGCCGGCCGCGCCTCGGACTACGTCAACGGCCACGTCCTCGTGGTCGACGGCGGCTACCGCGTCCGGTAGCGCGGAAGCGGCCGGGGTGACTGCCTGATGCGCGGGCCGTACCTGATCGGCGTGGACGGCGGCACGCAGAGCTCCAAGGTCGTCGTCTACGACGCCGAGGGCAACGTCGTCTCGCAGGGCCGGCAGCCCCTGCGGCCGATGACCCGGCCCCGGCAGGGCGTTGCCGTCCACCCGGACGACGACCTCTGGGAGTCGATCGCCGTCGCCAGCCGCCGGGCCCTCGACGGGTTCGAGGGCGACAGGAGGGAGATCGCCGGCGTCGGGCTCTGCACCATCCGCTGCTGCAAGGCCTTCCTCACGTCGGACGGGTCGCTGCTCGAGCCGGTGATCAGCTGGATGGACGACCGTGCGTACCTGCCGTACGTGCCCGACGACCCGCGCCTCGCCTTCGCCACCACCTCCTCCGGCTATCTCACGCACCGGTTCACCGGCGAGCGCCGGGACAGCGCCGCCAACAACATCCTGCTGCAGTGGCCGATCGACACCGACACGTGGCAGTGGAGCGACGACCCGGCGCTGTTCGAGGCGTTCAACGTGTCGAGAGAGATGCTCTTCGAGCTCCAGCTACCGGGCGACGTGGCCGGGCACGTGACGGCGCAGGCTGCTGCCGCGACCGGCATCCCCGAGGGGCTACCGGTGGTCACGACGGCGAACGACAAGGCGGTGGAGGCGCTCGCCGCCGGGTCGCTCGGCGAGACGACAGCGCTGGTGTCGCTCGGCACCTACATCGCCGCGATGGTGCACGGACGCGAGAACCGCAGGACGCCGGAGCACTTCTGGACGAACTTCGCCTGCCTCCCGCACCGGTACCTGTACGAGAGCCACGGGGTGCGACGCGGGATGTGGACGCTCACCTGGTTCCTCGACCTCCTCGGCGAGGAGGTGGCCGAGAAGGCCGCCGCGCTCGGGTTGTCCCGCGAGGAGCACATCGAGCGCGAGGCAGAGGCGGTGCCCGCGGGCAGCGACGGGCTGATGACGGTGCTCGACTGGCTCGCCCCGGCCGACAAGCCCTTCCGCAAGGGAGTGATGCTCGGGTTCGACGCGCGGCACACTCGGGGCCACGTCTACCGGTCGATCCTGGAGGCGATCGCGCTGACGATGAAGCACAACGTGGACGCGATGTGCGGGGAGCTCGGCGTCTCGCTCGACGAGATCGTGGTCTCCGGCGGCGGCGCCGCCAGCGGCCTGTTCATGCGCACCTTTGCCGACGTCTTCGGGATCCCCGCAGCGCGGAGCACGGGCAACGGTGGCGCGAGCCTCGGTGCGGCCATCTGCGCGGCGGCGGCCACCGGCGTGCACCCGAATACCGAGGCTGCCGTGGCACGGATGACGAAGAGCTACGAGCGCTTCGCCCCGGACGCGGCCAACGCCGACCTCTACCGGCGGCTCAACGAGAGCGCCTACCAGGCGATCCGGCACGCGACCGACCCGATCTTCGAGCGCACCTATCCGATCTTCCAGTGAGACGACCCACGAGCCCGCAAAGGACGCCGCCATGGAGCTGAGCAGAGAAGCGATCGTCGAGGGCCTGCAGCGGCTCATCGGCCCCGACAACGTCGTCACCGACGAGCAGTTCCTGAGGCAGCGCAGCATCGACAACTTCCGCAAGCTCGAGAACATCTTCGGCGTCTACACGATGCCCGTGCCCGCCGCGGTGGCGATGGTGCGGAGCACGCAGGAGGCGGCAGCGGTGCTCGCCTTCGCCGACGCCAACGCGATCAACGTCGTCCCCCGCACGGGCGGCACTGCGACGGAGGGCGGCCTCGAGACGGTGGTCGAGAACTCGATCGTCCTCGACGGCTCCCGCATGGACCGCATCATCGGCCTCGACCCCGTCGACATGCAGGCCACCTGCCAGTGCGGCGTGCCCCTGCAGGTGCTCGAGGACCGCGCGCGCGAGCTGGGGCTCACCACGGGGCACTCGCCGCAGTCCAAGCCCGTCGCGCACCTGGGCGGTCTCGTCGCGACGCGCAGCATCGGCCAGTTCTCGACCCTCTACGGCGGCATCGAGGACATGGTCGTCGGCCTCGAGGCTGTGTTCCCAGGCGGCGAGGTGACGCGGATCAAGAACGTTCCGCGCCGCGCTGCCGGACCGGACATCCGCCATGTCGTGATCGGCAACGAGGGTGCCCTCTGCTTCATCACCGAGGTGACCGTGAAGCTCTTCCCTTACCTGCCCGAGAACAATGTCTTCCTGGGCTGGACGCTGAAGAGCATGAAGACGGGCTTCGAGGCACTCCGCGAGGTGATGGTGAGCGGCTACAAGCCGTCGGTCGCGCGCCTCTACGACCCCGAGGACGGCGGCCTGCACTTCTCCCACTTCGCCGCGAAGGACGACTGCGTCCTGCTGTTCATGGCCGAGGGAGCAGCGGGGATCGCCCGGGCCACGGCCGAGGGCATCGACGAGATCGTCGCCCGCTACCCGGAGTGCAGCAAGGTCGACGGCGGGCTGATCGAGACCTGGTTCAACGATCTCACCTGGGGCCCCGACAAGATCAGGCGCGAAGACGAGCGGATCCGCACCACCCTCAACGTCAACCGCACCACGGAGGTCTCGGCCGGCTGGAGCTCGATCAACGACATCTACGACAGCGCGCTGCCGCGGATCAGGCGCGAGATCCCGGACATCACGCTCCTCGGCGGGCACTCCTCCCACAGCTACATCAACGGCACCAACATGTACTTCAACTACTTCTACGACCTCGTCGACTGCGCGCCCGAGGAAGAGGTGACGAAGTACTACCTGCCGATCATCACCATCATCTGCGAGGAGACGTTGCGGCACGGCGGCTCGATCGTCCACCACCACGGCATCGGCAAGGCGCGTGCTCCGTGGGTCAAGGACGAGTACGGCTCCTCCTACTCCATCCTCGAGAAGCTGAAGCAGGCTTTCGACCCGAACGGCGTCATGAACAAGGGGACGATCATCCCGGGGTGAGCCTGCCCTCGCCGGCCGGCGGGTCGGGGCCGCGCGCGTTGCGGACCGGCCGAGCCGACACCACATCCACGGCGCTCAGCTGGTTGTCGCGGCCGGGTCGATGACGGTGATGACGAGCTTGCCGCGCACCTTTCCGGCCACCAGCTCTCGCATGGCGTCGGGTATCTCGCCGAGCGGGTAGGTCCGTTCGACCGCCGGCACCAGTTGGCCGGCCTCGATCAGCTCGCTCAGGCGCTCGAGGAACGTGTAGTGCTCCTTGGGGCCGAGGACGGTCAGTCGCTGGCCGACCAACGGTGAGAGCGCAAGCGCTCGCAGCTGGCGGCCCATGCCGATCCAACGGCCAGCGTCTTCGCCGCCGACGATCACGAGCGTGCCCTTGGGGGCGAGCGCCCGCCGCAGCCGCGCGAGCGCCGAGTTGCCGCCGACGTCGAGGATCAGGTCGTACCGCGCCTCACCGTCGGCGAAGTCGTCCTGGCTGTAGTCGATCACGTGGTCTGCGCCGATCGAGCGCACCAGGTCGAGCTTGCCGGTGCTGCAGACACCGGTGACTTCCGCTCCGAGCGCCTTGGCGATCTGCACCGCGTAGCTGCCGACACCGCCCGAGGCGCCGACGATCAGCGCCTTCTGCCCTGCCTGCAGGCGGCCGACGTCGCTCAGCCCGCGTAGCGCGGTCATCCCGGAGACCGGGACGGCAGCGGCCTGGACGAAGCTGAGGCTCGACGGCTTGAGCGCGAGCTTGTCCTCGCGTGCGGCGGCGAACTCGGCGAACGATCCCTTGCTGACACCGAACACCTCGTCCCCCGGCCGGAAGCGCGTGACCTCACTGCCGACCGCAACCACCACACCTGCCACATCGAGACCGGGCACAGGGTTCTTCGGTGTGCGCAGGCCGGCAACCAGTCTCGCGGCGTAGGGCAGGCCGGCCATCAGATGCCAGGTGCCCCGGTCGAGGCCCGCGGCGTGCACCTGCACCAGCACCTCGTCGGCTGCGGCTACGGGCCGCTCGATCTCGGCCACCGCCAGCACATCTGCCGTGCCGTACTCCGTCTGGACGATTGCCCGCATCGGCTGCTCGGAGAGGGGCGTCGGTTGCTCGTCCGTGGCTGTCGTTGGTGCTGCCATGGCGCTTCCTTTCGTCGATCGCTGGAGGGACATCCGCCCGACCGGGAGTGGCGTTGTGCGTTGCCACTCCCGATCGAGCTCGAGCGCGATGCGGACTGCGCTCGTGTCGGTTGCGGTTGGCCTCAGTGAGCCGGCATCGCGACCGGGTTCAGCCGGAGCTTCGCCACGAAGTGACGAGCGCCGGGGAGGACGGCAAACGCGACCAGGCTGGCGAGGATCGCGAGGATCGCGGCAGCGATGAACGCGTGGGATATTCCCGAGGCGGCCTGAGGGCCGACGAGGACGCCGGTGCCGGCGGCGATCGTCGAGAAGATCGCGATTCCGAGCGTGCCGCCGATCTCGTGACTGGTGGAGTTGAGGCCGGAGATCATTCCCGTCTCCTCATGGCGGGCACCGGTGAGGATCGCGATCGAGACCGAGACGATGGCGACGCCGAGCCCGAGCCCTGCGACGAGCATCCCCGGCAGCACGTCGCGAGCGTAGCTGCCGGTCTCCCCGACGTGCGCGAGGAGGGTCATGCCGGCGGCCGCGACGGCGAATGCGCCTGTGAGCGGGCCGCGCACGCCGTGCCTGCTGACGATGTGGCCGGCCGCGTGTGCTCCGACCCCCGCTGCGAGCGCGAGCGGGATGAAGGCGAGGCCGGTCGTGAGCGGTCCCATGCCGAGGACGTTCTGCAGGTAGAGCGAGCTGAGCAGGAAGAGGCCGAAGATCGAGCCTGCCGCCACGAGCATGAGGAAGACGCCACCGCCGACGGCGCGATCCGCCAGCCGCTCGATGCGCAGGAGCGGTGCCTCGGTGTGGAGCTCGAAGGCCGCGAAGACGGAGAGGCCCGCGAGGCCGCCGACACCGAACAGCAGAGTCTGGAGCGACGTCCAGCCGGCTTCCTGGCCCTGCGTGATTGCGAAGACGACCGCAGCAAGACTTGTCGTCGCGAGCACGGCTCCACGGAGGTCGAGCCCCCGCCAGCGCGGCTTCTGGCTATCCGCGGGCACGATCCTCACTGCGGCGATGGCGAGCACTGCTGCTACCGGCAGATTGACGTAGAAGATCATCCGCCAGTCGCTGAACTCGGTCAGGAGGCCGCCGACGAGCACGCCGAGGGCGGCGCCCGCGCCGCCGACTGCTCCCCAGGCCGCGAGCGCCTTCGCCCGCTGGCTCCCCTGGAACGCCGTCATGATGATCGCGAGAGCCGCAGGCGAGAGCATCGCAGCGCCAAGGCCCTGGCCGGCGCGGGCTGCGAAGAGGGCGGTCGCGGAGCCGGCCAGCGCCGACGCGAACGACGATGCGGTGAAGACGCCGAGGCCGGTCAGGAACATCCGCCGACGACCGAGCAGGTCGGCGGCGCGGCCACCGAAGAGCAGCAGGCTTCCGAAGATGAGCGAGTAGCTGGTGATCGTCCAGCTGATGTCGGAGCCCGTGAGCTCGAGGTCTTGCGCGAGGCTCGGCAAGGCGATGTTCACCGCAGTGATGTCGAGGATGACCATCAGCTGGGCGATCAGCAGGACGAACAGAAGGACGCCGCTGCCCTTGCGGGCCGGCGACTCGGAGCCGCTCGGTCGATGCTCGCGCCGCCGAGCCGGTGTTGCGGGGTTGGTCGCAGTGGCCGTCTTCGTTCCGTGATGCTTTGCAGCCGCTCTCTTGAGGACTGACAGCAATGTGTGGTTCCCTGCCTTCATTTCCGGCTCCCTTCCGATCGTTTTCGGGGTACGAGTGCACGCTCGCACCCCGGCCGCCGGCCGGAAATGAGGCTCGCTCGCGGCTTCGGTGTGGCTGCCCACACCGTTTCCGGCCGCGGCGGCTAGGACTGCAGGAAGGCGACGACGGCCAGCACGCGACGATGCGTGTCGGCGGCGACGGGGAGGCGCAGCTTCTGGAAGATGCTCGTGACGTGCTTCTCGACGCCGCGCTCTGTCAGGAACACGCGGGCGGCGATGGCCGAGTTCGACAGCCCTTCTGCCATCAGCGCCAGCACCTCTCGCTCACGGGCGCTCAGGTCGCCGATCGGGTCGTCGCGGCGTCGCCGGCCGACGAGTTGGGAGACGACGCTCGGATCGAGGGCGGAGCCACCTTCGGCAACACGCTTGACTGCCGCGACGAAGTCGGCGAGGTCGTAGACCCTGTCCTTCAGGAGGTAGCCGACGCCTTCGGTGCTCGCCTGGAGCAGCTCGAGCGCGTATCCCTCCTCGACGTACTGGGAAAGGACGAGCACCGCGGTGTCGGGGTGGTGTTCGCGGATCTCCTTGGCCGCGCGCAGCCCTTCGTCGGTGTGTGTGGGCGGCATCTTGATGTCCACGATCGCGATGTCGGGCTTGTACGAGCGGACCTTCAGCAGCAGATCTTCGGCGGTGCCGCTCTGCCCCACGATCTCGAATCCCTTGTCGGCGAGCAGGCGGGCGATGCCCTCGCGAAGAAGTACCGAGTCGTCGGCGAGGACGACGCGAATACGCGTCTGGGCTTGCTCGGGGTCAGGGTGCTCCACGTCGACGCCGGACAGTGTCGCCGAAATCACGCTTGCCACGAGCAGGTGAAGGGGCTCAGAGGGTCGGTTCGAGCAATGCCTCGATCGCCCGGGCCGAAAGCTCGGCCTTCGGGATGAAGCCACGCGCCGGGCTCTCCCTCACGAGCGCTCCGAAATCGCTGCTGTCGAGGCTCGACGTGAGGATCACCTGCGGAGCCGGATCCAGTCCGGCAAGCTGCTCGGCGACGTCGAACCCGTCGCTGTCCGGTAGCTGCACGTCGACGATCACCAGGTCGGGCTCGTGGTTCCTCGCAAGCTGGACACCACTGGCGCCGGTTGCCGCCCCCGCCACGACGACGAAGCCGCCACTCTCGAGCAGCTGACTCACAGCGCCGCGGAACGCGGTGTTGTCGTCGATCACCAGAATCCGTCGGCGCATGCACACATCCTGGCTGCGTGGGCCGGCATGCGCAGTGTGGCCAGCCCGACTCTTTCATCGACTCGCTAGCGTGCTGCCGTGGAGGATCGAATCGAGATGTCGGACATCACCAGCGAGGCGGTTCACCTCGCCCGGGAGCAAGCCGCCCTCCGCCGTGTCGCGACACTGGTCGCGTCTTCCGCGAAGCCGGATCGTGTGTTCCAAGCGGTCGCCGAGGAGGCCGGCCGGCTGCTCGAGGCAAGAACAGCTGCCACTGTCCGTTTCAACCCGGACTCGGCGATCATCGCCGGAAGCTGGAACGACGGCGAGGGTGTCGGCATCGAGGTCGGAACCCTCGTCCCGTACAGCGAACCCGATAGCCCGGTGTACCGCGTTTCGCACGAGGGCGGCCGCATCGACGACTACGCAGATGTACCCGGCGAAGCCGCAAGGTTGACGCGCCTCGCTGGCTACCGATCTGCCGTGATGGCACCGATTACCGCAGGCGGCCGTCTGTGGGGCGCGTTGTCCGTGTTCTCGGCAAGCACGGGCCATTTTCCGCCGAGCGCGGAGCAGCGCCTCGCCGACTTCACGCAGCTCGTTGCGCTCGCCCTGGAGAGCGCCGAGGCCCACGATCAGTTGATGGCCTCACGCGCGCGCATCGTGGAGGCAGGTGTCGCGGAGCGCCGGCGACTCGAGCGCAACCTCCACGACGGCGCCCAGCAGCGTCTCGTCACCCTCGCCGTTCGGTTGCGGATCGCTCAGGAGCGCGTGCGCGAAGACCCGGCGGCCGCCGAGGCACTGCTCGAGGATGTCGGCGAGGACCTGAAGCTCGCGCTCCAGGAGCTCCAGGAGCTCGCTCGGGGCCTGCACCCGGCGATCCTCACGGACCGCGGGCTCGTACCCGCGCTGCAGTCGCTCGCCAACCGCGCCCCGTTCCCGGTCGAGATCACCGGTGGAGCGACGCCGGCCCGTCTCCCCGAAGCAGTGGAAGCGGCCGTCTACTACGTGGTCGCCGAGAGCCTCACCAACGCGGCAAAGCACGCCGGCGCCACCGAAGCCTGCGTCGCGCTCTCGACGACGACCGACACCGTCATCGTCGAGATCCGGGACAACGGGAGCGGCGGCGCATCCTCGACGCACGGCACCGGGCTGCGAGGGCTCGCCGATCGAGTCGAGGCCCTCGGAGGAGAGCTCCAGGTGCAGAGCGGCACGGTCGGCGGAACGGTCATACGGGCCCAGCTACCGCTCGACTGAGCCGCGGGTGGCCGGCGAGGACGGCGTCGAGACTGCGTCCCGTCGTCAGGCCGAGTGCGGGGGCCACGAACGCCGAGATCGCATCCCCGGTCATCGACGTCATGTCGGCGAGCGAGATCGACCCCATGCCGCCCGCCGTGCCGAGCAGGGCGCGTCCGAGTTGGGTGAGGTACGAGGGATCGTCGGTGAACCCCAGGTGCATGCTCTCGCGGATCGTCAGCAGCGTCCCGCGGTCCCCCTGGCGAGAAAGGAACCGATCTCGCCCATCCGTGTACTCCGACGTCTGCGTGACGTCGGATTGAACCCACAGGAACGGCCTGTCGAGGCGCGCGTCCGGCTGGTCACCGAAGAGCTTGCCGTCGAGGTTGACGCCAACCTTGAACCGCGGGTCAGCGGTCATCACCTGCACAGCGGTCGCGCCGCCCAGCGAATGGCCGACGATCCCGGCGTGCTGCAGATCGAGACGCCCGGCCAGCGGTGACCCCGGCTCGAGCTGCGCGAGGCGACCGAGCTGGTCGAGCACGAACCTGCTGTCGTCGGCACGGATCGAGATCAGGCGCTCGAGCGCTGGATGCGGCGGCGGGCCCGTCACTTCGGGATGGATCGTCTGGCCGACGATCCTGCCGCCGGCAAGGACCGAAACAGACGATTCATAGGGCACGCTGAGCGCGACGACGACGAAGCCACGGCTGGCCAGGTCGGTACAGAGAGCCGTGTACTGCTCCCGGGGGATCGACAAGCCCGGTGAGAAGATCAGCACCGGCCACGTCCGCTGCGCGTCGCTGACCGGTGCGCCGCCGAGCGCATGGGTCTCGATGCTGCCGAACGACGCGAACATGAAGGACGGTAGCCCGCTGATCGAGCCCGGAAGACGCCCCTGCGCTTCGAAGTACGGGACTTTCCGCCCCTGGCGAGCGGCGGTCGGGTACCAGGCCTGCGCGATGACCTGCCGGCGATCCGAAGGGTCGGCGGTGAAAGCCTCTGCGCGGCGCTCGTCGGTCCAGCGGAAGATCTCGCTACCGACGTTGTGGGGCCCGGACGGCTCGGGCATGGTCGGCACGAGCGCGGTCAAGAGCGCGACGCCGCCGAGCGCAAGGCCGGCGACGAGCGCGCTGCGCCCGATCGCACGGCGCCAGCGGCGCGAGCGACCCGGTCGCCAACGCCGAAGCGCCGCCGCACCCGCTACGGCGACGGCGAGCAGCTGCCACGGCACGAGCTGCCAGACGGCACCCTCGAGCGCGAGTGACCCCACGGCCAGCACGAGTGCACCGACCGAGAGCGCAGAAAGAGCCCTGGGGCGACGCCGACGCGAGATCGCCCACCACACCGCAGACGCGAGTGTGACGACGACCAGGATCCGATCGATGGTGCTCACGAGAGTCCTCCTTGAGGAGTCGAGTCGAAGTGCACCAAGACTCGCGGGACTCCCAACGGGCGAAAAGGAGGCTGCCACGCCCGTGACGTGTTGCTGGCCACACGATCGGGCACCTGGGTAACGGCGCCTTGCGGGATACGTCGGTGCGGGGCTCCCGGAACGGGGACGGGCGGCCGTGCTCAGGCGGTTGGGCGACGCCTAGGCAACGAGCGGCTGTGCCCCTTCGAACCTCGTCTCGTCGTACCGTGGATGATTGGCCGCCGACGGTGGTAACCCTCGAATTCTGTAAAGCGTCTTGAATTGGCGCTTTCTGGGGGTCTCTCAAGCGCCTCCCATGCGGCTAGCGAACCTCGCAAGTGGGCGACCGCCGGCCGGTCGCAGATCGGGGACGTCAGCTCGGCGCGCGGCTCCGCATTCGTCGAGCAATGGCCGCACCGGCGATGGGTCCTGCGACGAGCACGGCCACGGTGACGACTGCGAGGACCGGGCTGTGTTCGTAGACATCGCTGGGCCTCGACTCGTAGCCCTGGTCCGGACCCGCGAAGATGACGATGTTGACGGCGACGATGGCGCCGATGACGGCGCCGATGATCCCGCCGACGAGGAGAGCGATCGCGGTGGTCCGTCTGCTCGTCATCTGGGGATCGATGTCTCGTTCAACGGATCACGCACTCCTCTGGCCCACCGCAGTACCCGGAGCGCTCGGAGCGTGTTCCAGCGGGATGGGCCACCCGTCGCTTCCATGTCGAACCAGACGCGGCCGGAGTGCTTCTGCTGGACCGGCCACCGTCCGTCCCTGCGACGCCGGCTGGTGAGCACGTCGAGTGCATCCTGGAAGGGCCCATCCCATGGTGCTTCCATCATGGCGAAGCACCAGCGTCTGTCTCGGCCTGCGGCAGGCGAGATGAAAATCAGCTCCGAGCGCTGCGGGGACCCACCTAGCGGGGTGTCCACGGCGAGCTGCAGCGCCCCCTTCGACACTCGGTACCCGGCGATATCCTCACGAAGTTCCGAGAGAACCGACCCGCTGTGGGGGAAGTGGCGAAGCCGGCAACCAGCTTGCCGTCGACCCTGAACCGCAGGTGCAGCGGGAATCCGAAGCGTTCGAACGACTCCTCGGCGATGCGGTCGCCCCGGAGCTCGAGCACCTGGAGCGCCCACGGGGCGTGGCCGCCGGCGGGATCGACGCGTCTACGCAACCAATGGAAGTGGCCGAGCGACCTCTTGACTCGCTTCATGGCAGTCTCTACAGCGGGCCTCGTAGGAGTCGAGCGCTCCGACGACGATCGTCTCGCCCGAGTAGGGCGCCGGCCGCCCGTCGACGAGGCGCTGCGTCGTCGTCGCAGTCCCGCCGCACCGGTGGCAGACGGCCTGCAGCTTGTCGACGAACTCGGCGTGGGCGAGAAGCTCGGGCATGACACCGAAGGGGAGGCGCCGGAAATCCTGGTCGAGCCCCGAGACGACGACCCTGGCGCCGCGGTCGGCGAGCCCGAGTGACGCCTCGACGATGCCGGCGTCGAAGAACTGCACCTCGTCGATCCCCACCACGTCGTGCCCCGCCGCGCGGCCGACCAGCTCGGCCACTCCCTCCACCGCGACGGCGCGCATGCGGGCTCCTGCGTGCGAGACGACGTCGGCTGCGTCGTAGCGGTCGTCGATCCGCGGCTTGAAGATGACGACCCGCTGGCCGGCGATCTCGGCGCGGCGGAGACGGCGGATCATCTCCTCGCTCTTGCCCGAGAACATCGGCCCGCAGATCACCTCGAGCCAGCCGCCCTGGCGTGGGGGGATCCTGATCACCTCGGAGATCCTAGAAGCGGCACCGGTCGACGCTCGGGGTGACGTCGGGGGCCGGTTTCGGCTACTGTCCGACCGCTTGCGAAAGCCGCCTCGGCTCTCGTCGGCCAACGGATTTCGCGCGTCGTGCCTTGCTACACTGCGAAACCGCTCGGCGGCGTAGCTCAGTTGGTTAGAGCAGCGGAATCATAATCCGCGTGTCGTAGGTTCGAGTCCTACCGCCGCTACCTTGCGCGCCCTTTCCACCACGACCTAACGAGAAGAAGAAGATGGCCACCGGAGTCCGAGTCGCAATCACGCTTGCCTGCACGGAGTGCAAGCGACGGAACTACCAGACCGAGAAGTCCAAGCGGAACTCGCCCGACCGGGTCGAGTTCAGGAAGTACTGCCGCTGGTGCGGCAGCCACACGCTGCACCGGGAGACCCGCTAGTGGCCGGCGAGACACGCAGGCAGCGCCGCGACGCGCGCCGTGCAGCCGGGGAGAGCGCGCCTCCGACGCCCGACGTGCATCCGGCCACGGGATCCGGAGGCGCCACCGTCTCTGCCGGAACGGTCGAGACGCACCGTCGCGGCGGCTTCCTGCGCGAGTCTGTGGGAGAGCTGCGGAAGGTCGACTGGCCGAACCGCCCCCAGGTGATCCAGGGCACGGTCGTCGTGCTGATCGCCTGCGCGATCGTCGGTGCGTACCTCTGGGGGGCAGACCAGGTGCTGCGCCCGTTCGTCCGAGACATCCTCCTGGGGCAGTGAGGAAGACATGTTCAACTGGTACGTGATCAACACCTACTCCGGGCACGAGAACAAGGTCAAGACGAACCTCGAGCACCGCATCGTCTCGATGAACCAGCAGCCCCGTTTCCGCCGGGTCGTCGTCCCGACGGAGCAGGTGATCGAGACGAAGGACGGCCAGAAGGTGCAGATCGAGAAGAGGGTCCTGCCCGGCTACGTGCTCGTGAACATGGACCTGAGCGACGAGGCCTGGACGGTCGTGAAGGGCACGCCGGGCGTGACGGGCTTCGTCGGAGCGGGAGCGAAGCCGGTGCCGCTCTCGCAGGCCGAGGTCGACCGCATCCTGCACACCGCGGGACCGGGCGCCGGGCAGGCGGCGAAGTCGCAGGCGCAGTTCTCGCTCGGCGAGTCGGTGAAGGTGACGTCCGGCCCGCTCTCGGACTTCGACGGTGAGATCGTCGACGTCAACAACGACGCCCAGAAGCTGAAGGTGCTCGTCGACATCTTCGAGCGCCAGGTTCCGGTCGAGCTGGGCTTCGACCAGGTGAAGAAGATCGACTGAGCTACGGGCCCGCTCCGGGCCGGAGAACCACGACAAGACGGGAGGAGGGGCGAGCAGCCCCGTCCGCACTCACGCATATGGCCAAGAAAGTCCTCACACTCATCAAGCTCCAGATCCCCGGCGGGCAGGCGAACCCCGCGCCGCCGGTGGGCCCCGCGCTGGGTCAGCACGGTGTCAACATCGTGGAGTTCACGAAGGCCTTCAACGCGCAGACAGCGCACGAGAACGGCCGCATCATCCCGGTGGAGATCACGGTCTACGAGGACCGGTCATTCACCTTCATCACGAAGACGCCGCCGGCGGCGGTCCTGATCAAGGAAGTGCTGGGGCTCGAGTCCGGCTCGGCCGAGCCGAACCGCACCAAGGTCGGCAAGCTCACGCAGGCGCAGCTGCGCTCGATCGCCGAGGCGAAGATGCCCGACCTGAACGCCCACGACGTCGAGCAGGCGATGAAGGTGATCGCCGGCACCGCCCGGTCCATGGGCGTGGAGGTGGAGGCATGACGTATCTGTCCGGTATCGGCGCCGGCTGCGTCAGCGGCCGCTTCAGGGATTCTCGCGAGTCGGGAGCTGCGGTTGCAGATCCCCACGCTGCGGGCAACATGGGCGTGGAGGTGGACGAATGAGCGGCCACGGCAAGCGCTATGCGGCCGCCCGCGCCAAGATCGACCGCGAGACCCAGTACGCGCCGGCCGAGGCGATCAGGATCCTGAAGGAGATCGAGGGTGCCAAGTTCGACGAGACCGTCGAGGTGCACTTCCGCCTCGGCCTCAACGTGCGGCACGCGGAGGAGCAGCTCCGCGGCACGCTGATGCTCCCGCACGGCACCGGCCGCACCATGCGCGTCGCCGTCTTCGCCGAGGGCGACAAGGCGCGTGAGGCCGAGGAGGCGGGCGCCGACGTCGTCGGCTCGGCCGATCTGGCCGCGAAGATCGAAGGAGGCTTCCTCGACTTCGACGTGGCGATCGCGACCCCCGACCAGATGGGGAACGTCGGCCGTCTCGGGCGGGTGCTCGGCCCTCGCGGGCTGATGCCGAACCCGAAGACCGGCACCGTCACGTTCGACGTGGCCAAGGCCGTGCAGGACGCGAAGGCGGGCAAGCTCGAGTACCGCACCGATCGTGGTGCGAACGTCCACGTGGCAATCGGCAAGAAGAGCTTCGACGAGAGGGCGCTGCTCGAGAACTACGCCGCGCTCGTGGAGGAGATCGTGCGGGCGAAGCCGGCAGCGGCCAAGGGCCGGTACATCAAGGGCATCACGCTGACGACGACCATGGGCCCCGGTCTGCACCTCGACCCCGTGCGCATCCGCGGGCTGCTCGACGAGCACGAGGGTCATGCCGTCGCCGACGCCGCGGCGGAGGCTGCTACCGTCTGACGCCTAACCACGACTAGACCGCTGAAGACCGCTGGCAGCCCGCAAGGGCGGAAGCCCAGCCGAGGCGGGGTCTCGGAGACGCCACGGGCGCCTCTGCCGGCCCGCCTCGAGCGGGCCTAGTCATTTCCGGAGGAAATGACTGTGCAGAAAGCTGACAAGGAAAGAGTCGTCCAGGAGCTCACCGCGCGGCTCGTTGCGGCCGACTCGCTCATCGTGGCCGACTACCGTGGGCTCACGAACGCGCAGCTCGCGTCGCTGCGGATCGAGCTGCTCAAGCACGGTGCCAAGCTGACCGTGGTCAAGAACACGCTGACCCGCCGTGCGGCGGCGGACGCGGGCGCCGACGCGCTGCTCGCGATGCTGGAAGGGCCGACCGCGATCGCGTTCGTCGAGGCCGAGGGCAATGCGGTGGCCGTGGCGAAGGCGCTCAGCGACGCGGCCAAGGAGACGAAGGTGCTTGCTCTCCGCGGCGGTGTCCTCGCGGGCAAGACGATCACCCAGGACGAGGTCGAGAGCCTCGCGAAGCTGCCGCCGCTCGACGTGCTCCAGGCCCAGCTCGTCGGCGTGATCGTTGCTCCGTTGACACAGCTCGCGGCGGTGCTGAACGCGCCTCTGCAGAACCTGGTCGGCCTGATCGACGCCCGCATCAGGCAGCTGGAGGAAGCCGGCGATACGTCAGGCTCCGTGACGGAGGCACCAGCAGAGGCGCCGCCCGCCCAGCCGGCGGCGGAGGAGGAGGTCGCCGACGCCGAGCCCGTGGCGGAGGCGGCCGTCGAGGGAGAGACCGAGGCCGACGCAGAGGAGGTGGCGGCCGAGGCAGCGCCTGCAGCCGACGCGCCCCCTGCCGAGGCGGAGGAGGCCGACCCGGCCGCCGAGACGTCCGAGGACACCGAAGAGGAGTCGTAGGAGCGGAGCATCCTCACCGCGGGCGAAGCTGAACCTCGTCCTGCCTGCGACGACAGACACTCACCGAAAGGGATCACGACATGGCCACAGACACTGCGAAGGTGCTCGAGACGCTCGGCAAGATGACCGTGCTCGAGCTGGTCGAGCTGAAGAACGCGATCGAGGAGGAGTGGGGGGTCACCGCCGCCGCTCCGGTCGCGGTCGCTGCCGCCGCTCCGGCGGGTGGCGGGGACGGCGGCGCGGCGGAGGAGGAGAAGGACTCCTTCGACGTCATGATCACCGGCGCGGGCGACAAGAAGATCCAGGTGATCAAGGTCGTGCGCGCGATCACCGGCCTCGGCCTGAAGGAGGCGAAGGACGTCGTCGACGGCGCCCCGACCGCCGTCAAGGAAGGCGTGACCAAGGACGAGGCCGAGAAGATGAAGGCCGAGCTCGAGGAGGCCGGCGCCTCCGTCGAGCTCAAGTAGCCAGGACGACGAAGCAGCGAGCGGGGGGCCTCCCGGACTGTCCGGGAGACGCCCCGCGCTCCATCGAGCACGCCCACTGCTGCCGCCGCCCCGCACGCGGTTGCCGGCCGCTTGCAGTTCCTTCGGCCGCCGCTCCGTTTGCTACAGTTCTCGCCGGACGCTTCGCCGACGCCGCCCACCAGCGGTTGCGGTGAAGCATGCGCGTCCGTTATTCTTCGAGGTTCCGCCCGAGCTCTCGCTCCTCCGACTCCGCACGCCGTTAAGGGAGGCTGTCGCATTTTGAGCAGCACTGCTGTCGCGCCACGCGCGCGCAAGACTTTCTCACGCCTGAAGCACGTCCTCGACCTCCCCAACCTGATCGACATCCAGAAGGCCTCGTTCAAGTGGTTCCTCGAAGAGGGACTGCGCGAGACGATCGACGACATCTCGCCCATCGAGGACTACACCGGCACGCTCGCCGTCGAGTTCGGCGAGTACGAGTTCGGGGAGCAGCAGTTCTCGATCCAGGAGTGCCGGGAGAAGGACCTGACCTACCAGGCTCCGCTCTCGATGACCGTCCGGTTCGTCAACACCGAGACCGGCGAGATCCGCGAGCAGCGGGTCTTCATGGGCGACTTCCCCATGATGACCGAGTGGGGCACGTTCATCATCAACGGCACCGAGCGCGTGATCGTGACGCAGCTCGTCCGCAGCCCGGGTGCCTACCTGATGGAGCCCAAGGACGCGACGAAGCAGGTGTTCATCGCCAACCTGATGCCGTCCCGCGGCTCGTGGCTCGAGCTCGAGATCGACAAGAAGGGCATCGTCTACGCCCGCATCGACCGGAAGCGGAAGCTGCCGATCACGACCCTGCTGCGCGCGCTGCCGGCGGAGGACCCGACCACGGGGTTCCCGCTGGACACGAGCACGAACGAGAAGATCCTCGAGCTCTTCGACAACTCCGTCTTCATCCGCAACACGCTGGAGAAGGACACGACGACGCGCGAGGAAGAGGCGCTGATCGAGGTGTTCAAGAAGCAGCGCCCCGGTGAGCCGCCGACGCTCGACAACGCCCGGAACCTGTTGCGCGCGCTCTTCTTCGACCCCAAGCGGTACGACCTGACCAAGGTCGGTCGCTACAAGCTGAACCAGCGGCTGGCAGTGAAGGTGCCCGAGGGCACGCGCGTCCTGACGACCGAGGACATCCTCGCGCTCGTCCGCCGGCTCGTGGCGATGCCGACCAATCTCGGCGTCCCCGAGGACTCGAAGGACTACGCGGCCGATGCCGTCATCCTCAACCGGGATCCGATCCGGGGTGAGCTCGACGAGTACGAGCACTTCGGCAACCGCCGGCTACGCACCACCGGCGAGCTGATCCAGGAGGCGTTCCGCGTCGGTCTCTACCGCATGGAGCGCGTCGTGCGCGAGCGCATGACGACCGAGGACGTCGACACGATCACGCCGCAGACGATCATCAACATCCGGCCCGTGGTGGCGGCGCTGAAGGAGTTCTTCGGTTCCTCGCAGCTGTCGCAGTTCATGGACCAGACGAACACGCTCGCCGGCCTGACGCATCGCCGCCGCCTCAGCGCCCTCGGCGCCGGCGGTCTCACGCGCGAGCGCGCGCCGATCGAGGTGCGCGACGTGCACCCGACCCACTACGGGCGCATGTGCCCGATCGAGACGCCGGAAGGCCCGAACATCGGCCTGATCGGCTCGCTCGCGTCGATGGCAACCGTGTCGGAGTTCGGCTTCATCCAGACGCCCTACCGCATCGTCAAGGGCGGCAAGGTGACCGACGAGATCGTGTACCTGGACGCCTCGGAGGAGGCGCAGTTCACGATCGCCCAGGCCTCGGAGCGCGTCGACGAGAAGACGGGCAAGTTCCTGCAGGAGCAGGTGCTGTGCCGCTCCCGCGAGGGCGAGGCGGTCGTCGTCTCGCCGAAGGACGTCGAGTACATGGACGTCTCCGCCTCGCAGATCGTCTCGGTCGCGACGGCGCTGATCCCGTTCCTCGAGCACAACGACGCCAACCGCGCGCTGATGGGCGCGAACATGCAGAGGCAGGCCGTGCCGCTCATGATCCCCCAGGCGCCGCTCGTCGGCACCGGGGTCGAGTACCGGGCCGCGATCGACACGGGCGACGTCGTCCTGTCCCGCACCGACGGCTCGGTGATCGACGTCGACGCCGGACGCGTGGTGGTCGAGGGCAAGGGCACCCGCGAGGAGTACGCGCTGACGAAGTTCATGCGCTCGAACCAGGGCACCCTGATCCACCAGAAGCCGATCGTGAAGCTCGGCGACAAGGTCGTGAAGGGCGCGGTGCTGGCGGACGGCTCGTCCACCGACGGCGGCGAGCTCGCGCTCGGCGCGAACCTGCTCGTCGCGTTCATGCCGTTCGAGGGCTACAACTTCGAGGACGCGATCGTGCTCTCCGAGCGGCTCGTCAAGGACGACGTGCTCAGCTCGATCCACATCCACGAGTACGAGATCGACGCCCGCTCGACGAAGCTCGGCGACGAGGAGATCACGCGCGACATCCCGAACCGCTCGGAGGAGTCGCTCGCGAACCTCGACGAACGCGGCGTCGTGCGCATCGGCGCCGAGGTCGGCTCCGGCGACCTCCTCGTCGGCAAGGTCACACCCAAGGGTGAGACCGAGCTGACGGCAGAGGAGAAGCTCATCCGCGCGATCTTCAAGGAGAAGGCGCGCGAGGTGCGTGATACGTCGCTGAAGGTGCCCCACGGCGAGGGCGGCAAGGTGATCGGCGTGAAGACGTTCGCCCGCGACGCGGGCGACGACCTGCCGCCGGGCGTGAACGAGCTCGTGCGCGTGTACGTGGCGAAGAAGCGCAAGATCTCGGAAGGCGACAAGCTCGCCGGCCGCCACGGCAACAAGGGCGTGATCTCGAAGATCGTCCCCGAGGAGGACATGCCGTTCCTCGAGGACGGTCGCCCCGTCGACATCGTGCTCAACCCGCTCGGCGTGCCGAGCCGGATGAACATCGGCCAGATCCTCGAGACCCATCTCGGGTGGGCCGCCGCACACGGCATCTTCGCCGAGAGCGACGCCCCCTCGGGCGTCAACCCGCGGGCGCCGATCAACGCTCCGAACCCACACCCGGTCGCGACTCCCGTCTTCGACGGCGCCACCGAGACCGACGTGGACGAGGCGCTGGTGAAGTGGGCCACCACCACCGACCTGCCGATCAAGATGAACGTCGACCAGTCACGCCCGGTCGGGCGCAAGGCCTCCGGCAAGGTGCGGCTGTACAGCGGCAAGACCGGTGAGCCGTTCGACGAGAAGGTCACCGTCGGCTACATGTACATCCTCAAGCTCCTGCACCTCGTGGACGACAAGATCCACGCGCGCAGCACGGGCCCGTACTCCCTCGTCACGCAGCAGCCGCTGGGCGGCAAGGCGCAGTTCGGCGGCCAGCGCTTCGGCGAGATGGAGGTCTGGGCACTCGAGGCGTACGGTGCCGCCTACACGCTGCAGGAGATGCTGACGATCAAGTCCGACGACACGATCGGCCGTGTCAAGGCGTACGAGGCGATCGTCAAGGGCGAGAACATCGCCGAGCCGTCGATCCCGGAGTCGTTCAAGGTGCTGCTGAAGGAGATGCAGTCCCTGGCCCTCGACGTTCGTGTCGAGTCCGACGACGGGCGGCAGGTCGAGGTCCGGGAGGAGGACGACGAGTTGCTGCGCGCAGCCGAGGAGCTCGGGATCGATCTCTCCCCTGCGACCGTGCGCGCCGCTGCCGGCGAGCTCTCCGCCCAGGAGGTCGAAGAGGGCGGGGCCCAGGCGGACGAGGGCGGCGATGTGATCGTCGCAGCCGACGAGGAGCTCGACGACATCGTCGGCTCCGTCGGCGATGCCGAGGAGCCCGAGCTCGACCTCGCAGACGCCGAGATCGAAGACTGAGAACCGGACGACCACTGAGTAACGGAAAGAGGCGAAGCACTACGTGATCGACATCAACGAATTCGACGCGATCCGCATCGGTCTGGCGTCGAGCAAGCAGATCCGCGACTGGTCGTCCGGCGAAGTGACCAAGCCGGAGACGATCAACTACCGCACCCTCAAGCCCGAGCGCGACGGCCTCTTCTGCGAGCGCATCTTCGGTCCGACCAAGGACTGGGAGTGCTATTGCGGCAAGTACAAGCGCGTTCGCTACAAGGGCATCATCTGTGAGCGCTGCGGCGTCGAGGTGACGAGGCAGAAGGTGCGTCGCGAGCGCATGGGGCACATCGACCTCGCCGCTCCCGTGTCCCACATCTGGTTCTTCAAGGGCGTGCCGAGCCGCATCGGCTACCTGCTCGACATCGCCCCGCGCGAGCTCGAGAAGGTGCTGTACTTCGCGGCGTCGATCGTCACCCTGGTCGACGTGGAGAAGCGTGCCGCCGACCTGGCCGACCTGGAGGACAAGGTTCGCGCCGAGTCCGAGCAGATCTACGTCGACCGGGACGAGCAGCTGGTGGCACTCGAGGACAGGCTCGCACGACGCCGTGACTACTTCTCCGCCGGCAAGGAGCGCAACTTCGACGAGGACGACGAGTTCTGGGGTCGCGGTCTCTCCAACTGGGCCGAGGATCAGGCTCTGCCGACGCTCGAGGAGGCGCGCTCGCTGGCGGGCGGCATCTTCCCGCAGCTCGCGAAGACGATCACGACCGAGGACGGCAAGAAGATCCGCGAGCTCGTGCGGCAGACCGCCACGCGCGACGACCGCAAGCTCGCACCGCGCGAGATCGAGTCGGTGGCCAACGCCGCCCAGGAGATCCACGAGGCACTCGACCCGCTGCGCGCGGAGCTCGAGGCGTCGTCAGGCTCGAAGAAGGGCGCGATCACCAAGCACCTGCACAAGCTCGTGGACGCGCTCACGTCCGGAGCCGAGCTGTCGGAAGACGACGCGGCCATCGTGGCGGGCGTCGACGCCAAGAACCTGGAGAAGGCTCGCGAGGTCGGCAACGGCCTGCTCGCCGACGTGCTCGCCCAGGCTCAGGGCGGCGACAGCCCGGAGGCGGTGCGGGAGCTCGCCTACGACCTCTGCCTGCTGCCGGGTGCGAAGAAGGACGACCTCGACGTGGTCGGCCAGTGGGCGCTGAAGGTCCGCGAGATGGCGGCCGACATGGACTCACGGCGCGAGGACGCCCGTGAGGCCGCCGTCGAGGGCGTGCGCCGGCTCGAGGAGACGTGGAAGCTGTTCCGCGAGCTCGAGCCCAAGCTGGTCGTGAACGACGAGCAGCTGTTCCGGGAGCTGAAGGATCGCTTCGGCTCGCCGTACGGCTTCGGCCAGTACTTCCGGGGCGGCATGGGGGCGGAGGCGATCCGCGATCTGCTCCGCGATCTCGATCTCGTCGAGGAGGCCCGCACGCTCCGCGAGGTGATCAAGACGTCGAAGGGCCAGAAGCAGCAGCGAGCGATCAAGCGGCTCAAGGTCGCGAGCGCCTTCTTCACCTCGGAGAACAAGCCGGAGTGGATGATCCTCGAGGCCGTGCCCGTGATCCCGCCGGAGCTGCGCCCGATGGTGCAGCTCGACGGCGGCCGCTTCGCCACGTCCGACCTGAACGACCTCTACCGGCGCGTGATCAACCGCAACAACCGCCTCAAGCGGCTGCTCGATCTCGGCGCGCCCGAGATCATCGTCAACAACGAGAAGCGCATGTTGCAAGAGGCCGTCGACGCGCTGTTCGACAACGGCCGGCGCGGCCGCGCGGTCACCGGCCCGGGCAACCGGCCGCTCAAGTCGCTCTCCGACATGCTCAAGGGCAAGCAGGGGCGGTTCCGCCAGAACCTGCTCGGCAAGCGGGTCGACTACTCCGGCCGCTCGGTGATCGTCGCCGGGCCGAACCTGAAGCTGCACCAGTGCGGCCTGCCCAAGCTGATGGCGCTCGAGCTGTTCAAGCCGTTCATCATGAGCCGGCTCGTCGAGCGGAAGTCCGTGCAGAACATCAAGGCGGCGAAGAAGCACGTCGAGTCGATGTCCCCGGACGTGTGGGACGTCCTGGAAGAGGTGATCGCGGAGCACCCCGTGCTCCTCAACCGTGCCCCGACCCTGCACCGCCTCGGCATCCAGGCCTTCGAGCCCGTTCTCGTCGAGGGCAAGGCGATCCAGGTGCACCCGCTCGTCTGCCACGCGTTCAACGCGGACTTCGACGGCGACCAGATGGCCGTCCACCTGCCGCTCAGCGCGGAGGCGCAGGCGGAGGCGCGCATCCTGATGCTCTCGTCCAACAACATCCTCTCGCCGGCGCACGGTCGTCCGCTGACCACGCCGACCCAGGAGATGGTGCTCGGCTCGTACGTGCTCACGTACTGCGAGCACGACCTGCCTGCGGCGACCGCCGCCGAGATCGCGTCCAAGGTGGGCAAGAAAGGCCTGTCCCGGTTTGCGAGCGAGGACGAGGTCGAGTTCGCGGTGCAGGCCCGTCAGGTGCACCTGCAGGATCCGATCGAGTACTACTGGAACGGCGAGCTGATCCTGACGACCCCGGGTCGCGTGATCTTCAACTCCGAGATCGAGCGCTCGCTGCGCGAGGCCGTGCACGGCGAGGTGGCCGGGTCGCACACGTACATCAACCGGGCGCTGTCGAAGCGCGAGCTCGACGCGTTCATCGCAGAGCTGGTCGACAGCTACGGGGCGCACACCGTGGCGACCGTGCTCGACACGATCAAGACGCTCGCCTTCCGCCACTCGACCCAGGCAGGCATCACGGTCTCGAAGAACGACGTCGTGATCCCGCCCGAGAAGGAGGCGATCCTCGCCGGCTACGAGGACGAGGTCGCCAAGCTCGAGCGCGAGTACGAGCGCGGCCTCATGACCGAGGAGGAGCGTCACGAGCGGATCGTCGCCGTCTGGACGGAGGCCACCGAGGCCGTGGCAGAGGCGATGAAGAACACGCTGTTCGAGACGAACCCGATCTTCATGATGGCCAACTCCGGCGCCCGCGGCTCGTTCAACCAGATCCGCCAGCTCGCCGGCATGCGCGGCCTGATGGCGAATCCGAAGGGCGAGATCATCGAGCGCCCGATCAAGGCCAACTTCATGGAGGGCCTGTCCGTGCTCGAGTACTTCATCTCGACGCACGGCGCCCGCAAGGGCCTCGCAGACACCGCGCTCCGCACGGCGGACTCGGGGTACCTCACGCGCAGGCTCGTGGACGTCTCCCAGGACGTGATCATCCGCGACCTCGACTGCGGCACCTCCGAGCACGTCGCGCTGCCGGCAATCCTCGACGGCCAGCTGAACAAGAGCGTCGCCGGGCGCCTGCTCGCCATCGACGTGCACAAGCCGCTGAAGGACGGGAAGCCCGGCAAGACCGTGCTCGCCGAGCGCGGCGAGGAGTTGACCCTGCCGAGGCTGCGCGAGGTGCTCGACGGTCTCGAAGAGGCCGCGGAGGGGTACCTCGTGCCCGTTCGCTCCGTGCTGAAGTGCAAGAGCGAGTTCGGCGTCTGCCGATCCTGCTACGGCACGTTCCTCGCCACCGGCGACATCTGCGAGGTCGGCGACGCCGTCGGCATCATCGCGGCGCAGTCGATCGGCGAGCCCGGCACGCAGCTGACGATGCGGACGTTCCACACGGGCGGCGTCGCGGGCGCAGACATCACGCACGGCCTGCCGCGCGTCGTGGAGATCTTCGAGGCCAGGAACCCGAAGGGTGCGGCCACGCTCGCGGAGGTGGCGGGCAAGATCGAGATCGAGGAGGCCGACCGGTCGATCAAGGTCACGATCGTGCCGAACGCACTCGACGAGAAGGGCGAGCCGATCCCTGCGAAGGAGATCGCCTTCCCGCGCCGCACCCGCCTGCTCGTCCGGCACGGCGACACCGTCGAGGTGGGCGACGCGCTCAACGAGGGCTCGATCAGCCCGGCGGAGCTACTTGCGCTGAAGGGCTCCACCGAGACCGAGCTGTACCTCGTCGGCGAGGTGCAGAAGGTGTACAAGTCGCAGGGCGTCGACATCCACGACAAGCACATCGAGCTGATCGTGCGTCAGATGCTGAAGAAGGTGCGGGTCGAGAGCGCCGGCGACGCCAGCGTGCTCCCGGGCCAGCTCGTCGACAAGGTGGTGCTCGAGCGTGCGAACGCCGACGCCAAGAAGGCAAAGGGCGAGCAGGCCACCTTCGAGCCGCTCATCCTCGGCATCACCAAGGCATCGCTCGCCACCGAGTCGTTCCTCTCGGCCGCGTCGTTCCAGGAAACCACCAAGGTGCTCACGGACGCCGCCATCGAGGGCAAGATCGACCGGCTGCTCGGACTGAAGGAGAACGTGATCATCGGCAAGCTGATCCCCGCTGCCACCGGGCTGAAGAAATACCGGGGCATCCAGATCGAGCCGGCCGAGCCCCTGCCGTCGTCGCTCTTCGCGGCGGAGGCGCAGGAGCTCTTGGCGGCGCTGGAGGAGATCGGCGGCGACGGCGACGTCGACCTGAGCGCCCTCGGCCTCGGGTTCGAGGACGAGCTGCCGCCCGTGGAGACGCCTCCCGAACCGGACGAGGCTGCGTAGCCAACAACAGCGAAGGGGTGTCTCCCTTGCCTTTCGGGGAGACACCCCTTCTCCGTTTCCTACGCCCTCCAGCCCACTCCGCGCCGCCGGCCCGCGCCGCGCCTCCGGCCGGCGCCCTCCCGGGGAGTCACCCGTTCGCTGTTGTTGGCCCGGGGAGACATCCCCTTCGCCGTTGCTACGCGGCGGTGCCCTTGCCGGCGTCCTTGGCCCGGCGCAGGGCCGCGTCGGCCTGGTCGAGCAGCGAGACCGCGTCGTCGTCGGGGCGCAGCTCGCCGATCCCGCCCGAGACGCTGAGCACGTGGTCTGCGCGCCGGGCTCCGCGGCGGAGAGTGGCCTGCACCCGCGCGAACTGGGATTCCGCCTCGATCCGGCCGCCGCCGACGACGATGACCGCGAACGCGTCGGCGCCGACCCGCGCCAGCAGGTTGCCCTCCTGCACCGTGTCCCGCAGCGCGTGCTCCAGCTCGACGATCGACTCCTCGGCTGCTCCCTGCCCGTGCGTCCTGGCAAGCGCCCCCAGCCCGTCGATGTCCACGAGCAGGAGCGTGAGCTCGTGACCGAGGCGGTGCGCGCGAGCGATCTCCCTCACGAGCGCCTCGTGGAAGGCGCGCCGGCCCGGCATGCTCGTCGCGGGTGCGACAGCCTGCCGGCTCGCCGCCCGGTACAGGCGGGCGTGCTCGATCGCCGGACCGGCATGCTCCGCGATCGCCTCCAGCGTCGCGAACGCCTCTGCCTCGAACGGGGCATCCTCCGCCTCGGAGTAGACGGCGAGGAACCCGAGGGGTGCTCCTGCGGCCTGCAGCGGAACGGCGATCGCCGACCGCAGTGGCTGAGTCGGCTGGTGCCCCGGGCTGTAGTGATACGAGAGAGCCACCGCCCTGACGGGGGTGCCGTCCGGAGGGCCCGAGACCTCGTGCTCGGCCGCCGATCCCGTCGCGACCCCGGCCGCAGCCACGATCGGGGCGCCGTCAGGGTCGTCGACCCGGACGACGGCCGCGCGCGCGCCCGGCAGAGCGCAGGCGGCGTCGACGGTCCGTGCCAGCACCTCGTCCAGGTCGAGGCTTCTCCCGAGAGCGTCGATCGCGCGGGCGCGTCGCGCGTCCTCGCCGACCCGCTCGATCGCGTGCGCGAGCTCGTGGGAGAGCTCGTCCACCCTGTCACCCATGCGGGAGAGGGCGCGCTCGAGCCTTGCGTCGGCCTCCAGGCGGGCGCGGCGGGCGCTCATCGCGAGCAGCCCGAACACGAGGACGGCCGGGATCACGGCGCTCAGAGCGATCACGACGGTCGACGTCATCGTGAGGAGACTGTACTCGGGCGGTCTCGCATCTCCTGCGGCGCCGCTCCAACCTGCACTGCTCTCACCCGCCGGTCGTGAGGCCGAGGCAGTCGGCGCTCAGCTGGTTGCGGCCGAGTCGCTTTGCATTGGCCTCGGCTGCCGCTGCACGCGCGTCGATGTCGGCCCGGTCGTCGCCTGCGCGCAGGTCGGAGAGCCCGGCCGAGAAGGTGAGCGACTCGACGCGAGGGAAGAGCGTGCCGGCGACCACTGCGCGGAGGCGGTTGTACGCGAGCACGCCCTGCTGGCAGGTCGTCTCGGGCAGGATGATCGCGAACTCCTCGCCGCCGCGTCGGCAGGCGATGTCGGTGGTGCGGACGGCGGTGCGTACGCAGTCGGCGAACGTGGCGAGCGCGGCGTCCCCGGCCGGCAGGCCGAACTCGTTGTTGACCTCGCTGAAGTGGTCGAGGTCGATGATCAGCAGCGCGAGCGGGCGGTTGGCGCGGCGGGCGAGCGCCAGCTCACGTTCGAGCGCCTGATCGTAGCCACGTCGGTTCAGCAAGCCGGTCAGCTCGTCGGTGATGCTGAGCTCCGTCACGGCCCGGTGGCGGAGTGCGTTCGCAACGGCCGGGGCGGCCCGGCGGGCGACGGCGGTCAGGATCTCGACCGCCTCGCTCCCGAAGGCGTGCTCCAGGCGCGAGTACACCCGCAGCGTGCCCAGCTCGCTCTCGCCCTGCAGCGGCACGGCAAGCGCGGAGCGCACGGCGCCGGACTCATCGGCGCCCGGCTCGTACCCGTACGCCACGATGGCGGAGCGGTACCTGCGCCCGTCCGGGGGGCCGTACACGGGCCGCGCCGCGGCCTCCTCGGGCGCGACCCCGCGTGCCTCGCGTACGAGCGCGCCGCCCTCGGTCACGACCTCCACCTCGGCGCCGTCGACGGCAGGCACCGCCCCCATCGCCGCGAGCGCGCGCCTCAGCACCTCGCCCAGGTCGATCGTCGACCCGATCGCGTCGCCGAGCCCGGCGTCCATGCCGAGCGGGCGTCTCGTCGAGCTCTCGATCTGATCGGCGAGGCTCTCGAGGCGCGTGCCGAGCGACTCGAGCTCGGTCTGCAGGCGCGCATCGGCCCCCCGCCTGCGAAAGGCGGTGCTCAGCGCCAGCAGCGCTACGAGCCCGATGACGGCCGCCAGGGCCGTGACGACTACCGCGGTCGAGATCCCAACCCCCTCCCCCAGGCAGACTGTAGGCGGCGCAGCCCCGCTTGTATAGGACGGATCCGCCGTGATCGCGGCCTCGCCGGCTCCTGTTTGCCACGGTCGCCGTGATTTCGCTACACTTCGCCACCCGGACGGCGGGCCGCGTGCCCTGCCGCCCTTTCTGTGTGTGACGAAAGACCTTCGACCAGAGCGTTAGGAGCAGCGTGCCCACCGTCAACCAGCTCGTCCGCAAGGGACGGAAGGCCCCAGTGGCCAAGACGAAGACCCCGGCACTTCGCGGCGCGCCGCAGAAGCGCGGTGTCTGCACGCGCGTCTACACGACCACCCCGAAGAAGCCGAACTCGGCGCTGCGCAAGGTCGCGCGCGTGCGGCTGACGAACGGCATGGAGGTCGGTGCGTACATCCCGGGCGAGGGGCACAATCTCCAGGAGCATTCGGTCGTCCTGATCCGCGGCGGTCGTGTCAAGGACCTGCCGGGCTTCCGCTACAAGGTGATTCGCGGCGGGCTCGACACGTCGGGCGTCTCCGACCGCCGTCAGGCGCGGTCGAAGTACGGCGCCAAGAAAGGCGGAGGCTGATGCCCCGCCGCGCGGAGATCCAGCCGCGGCAGACGGAGGCCGATCCGGTCTACGGCTCGGTGCTCGTCTCGCAGGTGATCAACCGGGTGATGCTCGACGGCAAGAAGTCGACGGCCGAGAAGATCGTCTACGACGCGCTGGCCATCGTCTCGGAGAAGACCGGGAAGCCGGCGCTCGAAGTGCTGGAAGGGGCGATCAAGACCGTCACTCCCGTGCTCGAGGTGCGGTCGCGCCGCGTCGGCGGTGCCAACTACCAGGTGCCGGTCGAGGTGCCGCAGCGCCGTGCCCGCACGCTCGCGATCCGCTGGATCATCCAGTTCGCGCGCGACCGTCGCGAGAAGCACATGGGCGACAAGCTGGCAGGCGAGCTGATGGACGCGCTCAACCAGCAGGGCGGCGCGTACAAGAAGAAGGACGACATCTACCGGATGGCGCAGGCGAACAAGGCCTTCGCGCACTACCGCTGGTAGAGGCGAGAGACACCCGATGAGCACTACCGCAACCCGCACCGCGCTCGACCGCGTCCGCAACATCGGGATCATGGCGCACATCGACGCCGGCAAGACGACGACGACCGAGCGGATCCTCTACTACACGGGGCGCACCCACAAGCTCGGCGAGGTGCACGAGGGCGCGGCCACGATGGACTGGATGGCGCAGGAGCAGGAGCGCGGCATCACCATCACGTCGGCCGCCACGACCGCGGAGTGGCGCGACCATCGGATCAACATTATCGATACGCCCGGGCACGTGGACTTTACGGTGGAGGTCGAGCGCTCACTGCGCGTGCTCGACGGAGCCGTCGCCGTCTTCGACTCCGTCGCCGGCGTCCAGCCTCAGTCCGAGACGGTGTGGCGTCAGGCCGACCGCTACGGCGTGCCGCGCATCGCGTTCATCAACAAGATGGACCGGACCGGCGCCGACTTCCTCGCCGCCGTGCAGTCGATGCGCGATCGCCTCGGGGCCAACCCGGTGTGCGTGCAGATCCCGGTCGGCGAGGAAGAGCACCACGTCGGTGTCGTCGACCTCGTCGAGATGAGGGCGATCACGTACGAAGACGACCTCGGCGAGAAGTTCACCGTGGGCGAGATCCCCGCCGCACTCGCCGACGCCGCGCACGAGCACCATCACGCGCTGATCGACGCGGTGGCCGAGTTCGACGACGAGCTGATGGAGACCTATCTCGGCGACGAGGCGGCCGTGACGCCCGAGATGATCCGGCGCGCGCTGCGGGCGGGGACGCTCGCCAGCGCGATCACGCCGGTGCTGCTCGGCTCCGCCTTCAAGAACAAGGGCGTCCAGCCCCTCCTCGACGGCGTCGTCGACTACCTGCCGAGCCCGCTCGACGTGCCCGCCGTGCAGGGGATCGACCCCAAGAGCGAGGAGGAGCTGACGCGCCCTGCGTCGCTCGAGGCCCCGTTCTCGGCACTCGTTTTCAAGGTGATGTCCGACCCGTTCGTCGGCAAGCTGACCTACCTACGGGTCTACTCGGGACAGATCAAGTCCGGCGACCGCGTGCTCAACACGACGAACGGCAAGACGGAGCGGATCAGCCGCATCCTGCAGATGCACGCGAACCACCGCGAGGAGCGCGACGAGATCGGCGCCGGCGAGATCGCCGCAGCCGTGGGACTGAAGCAGTCCACGACCGGCGAGACGCTCTCAGCCGAGCGCGACCCGATCGTGCTCGAGTCGATGACGTTCCCCGACCCCGTGATCGAGGTCGCGGTCGAGCCGAAGACGAAGGGCGACCAGGACAAGCTGTCCCAGGGCCTGCAGCGGCTCGCGGAGGAGGATCCGACGTTCCGCGTCACCTCGGACGAGGAGACCGGGCAGACCCTGATCGCCGGCATGGGCGAGCTGCACCTCGAGATCATCGTCGACCGGCTGATGCGCGAGTTCAAGGTCGATGCGAACGTCGGCCGGCCGCAGGTCGCCTACCGCGAGACCGCCTCCAAGCCGGCCGAGCGCGTCCAGGGCAAGTTCGTCCGCCAGACGGGCGGCTCCGGCCAGTACGGCGACGTGATCATCAACCTGATCCCGCAGGAGCCCGGCGCGGGTTACGAGTTCGTCGACAAGATCGTCGGCGGCAAGATCCCCAAGGAGTACATCAAGCCGGTCGACGCCGGTATCCAGGAGGCCATGAACGCGGGCATCCTCGCCGGCTACCCGGTCGTGGACGTCAAGGTCGAGTTGATCGAAGGCTCCTATCACGAGGTCGACTCGAGCGAGCGCGCCTTCAAGATCGCGGGCTCGATGGCCTTCAAGGAGGCGCTCAAGCGCGCCAAGCCCAAGCTGCTGGAGCCCATCATGGCCGTCGAGGTCGTCACGCCCGACGACTACCTCGGTGACGTGATGGGGAACCTCAACAGCCGTCGCGGGCGCGTCGAGAGCCTGGAGCCGCTGGGCAACTCCCAGTCGATCAAGGCCAGCGTCCCGCTGTCGGAGATGTTCGGCTACGCGACCGACCTGCGCTCGATGTCACAGGGCCGGGCGACGTTCACGATGCAGTTCGATCGGTACGAGGAAGTACCTCAGTCCATCGCGAGCGACATCGTCGACTCGCAGGGTTCGTAAGAAGGAGACCGGAGGAGAGCATGGGAAAGCAGAAGTTCGAGCGGTCGAAGCCGCACGTCAACGTCGGCACGATCGGCCACATCGACCATGGCAAGACGACGCTGACGGCGGCGATCACCAAGGTGCTCTCCGAGTCGGGCACCGGCACGGCGGCCCGCGATTTCAGCTCGATCGACGCCGCTCCCGAGGAGCGTCAGCGCGGCATCACGATCAACACCGCCCACGTCGAGTACGAGACGGAGGCCCGCCACTACGCGCACGTCGACTGCCCGGGTCACGCCGACTACATCAAGAACATGATCACCGGCGCGGCGCAGATGGACGGTGCCATCCTCGTCGTCTCCGCCGCCGACGGCCCGATGCCGCAGACCCGCGAGCACATCCTCCTGGCGCGCCAGGTCGAGGTGCCCGCCATGGTCGTCGCGCTCAACAAGGCCGACATGGTGGACGACCCCGAGCTGCTCGAGCTGGTCGAGATGGAGGTGCGCGAGCTCCTCTCCAAATACGAGTTCCCCGGCGACGACATCCCCGTCATCCAGGTCTCCGCGCTGAAGGCCCTCGAGGGCGACCCCGAGTGGACGCCGAAGATCCTCGAGCTGATGGCCGCGGTCGACACCTACATCCCGGAGCCGACCCGCGACACCGAGAAGCCCTTCCTGATGCCGATCGAGGACGTGTTCACGATCACCGGCCGCGGCACCGTCGTCACCGGCCGCATCGAGCAGGGCCAGCTCACGGTCGGCGAGGAGATCGAGATCGTCGGCATCCACGAGAAGGTGGAGAAGACCGTCGTCACCGGCCTCGAGATGTTCCAGAAGGTGCTCGACTTCGCGCAGGCCGGCGACAACGCGGGCGCGCTGCTGCGCGGCGTCAAGCGCGAGGAGGTCGAGCGTGGCCAGGTGCTCGCGAAGCCAGGCTCGATCACGCCGCACACGCACTTCAAGGCCGAGGTCTACGTGCTCTCGAAGGACGAGGGCGGACGTCACACGCCGTTCTTCAACGGCTACCGGCCGCAGTTCTACTTCCGCACGACGGACGTGACCGGGTCGATCAAGCTGCCGGACGGCCAGGAGATGGTGATGCCGGGCGACAACACCCAGATGGAGATCGAGCTGATCCAGCCGATCGCCATGGATCCCGGCCTCCGCTTCGCCGTCCGCGAGGGTGGCCGCACCGTGGGCGCCGGCGTCGTGACCGAGGTCATCAAATAGGGAGAGGGACAGCCTCGCCCCTACCGGCGTAGGGGCGAGGCCGATCTCGCCCTCCGCTTGGGAGAGAAGAGAAAACAGCAATGGCGCAACAGAAGATCCGCATCCGGCTCAAGGGCTACGACCACCAGCAACTGGACCGATCCGCCTCCCAGATCGTGGAGACGGCCCAGCGCACAGGTGCGACGATCACCGGCCCGGTGCCCCTGCCGACCGAGAAGAACGTGTACTGCGTGATCCGAAGCCCGTTCAAGGACAAGGACTCGCGCGAGCACTTCGAGGTGCGCACGCACAAGCGGCTGATCGACATCCACAGCCCCACGCCGAAGACGGTGGACTCGCTGATGCGCCTCGATCTCCCTGCCGGCATCGACATCGAGATCAAGCTCTAGGTGACGACGATGAAAGGCATTCTCGGACGCAAGCTGGGCATGACGCAGATCTTCGACCCCGAGACGGGTGGCGTCGCCTCGGTGACCGTGATCCAGGCGGGCCCCTGTCCCGTGGTCCAGGTGAAGTCGCAGCCGGCCGACGGCTACGACGCGGTGCAGCTCGCCTTCGAGACGGTGGCAGAGCGGAAGCTGACGAAGGGCGAGCTCGGCCACCTGAAGAAGGCGGGCGTCGAGGCTCACCGACACCTGGTCGAGTTCCGCGGTGCGAGCGACCTGCAGGTGGGCGAGACCGTCACGGTCGAGGCCTTCCAGCCGGGCGACGCGATCAAGGTCGCGGGCACGTCGATCGGCAAGGGCTTCGCCGGCACGATCAAGCGTCACAACTTCAAGCGTGGCCCCGTCTCGCACGGCTCGCACAACATTCGCAAGCCGGGCTCGATCGGTGCGTCCGCCACTCCGTCGCGCGTGTTCAAGGGCCAGAAGATGTCGGGCCGGATGGGCGGCGAGCGCGTCACCCAGCTCGGGCTCGTCGTCCACGGCGTGGACACGGAGCGCAACCTGCTGCTCGTCAAGGGCTCCGTGCCGGGCCCGAAGAGCGGCATCGTCGAGATCAGGAGCACCGACTGATGGCCGCCCCCAAAGCACGTCTCCTCGGCGCAGCCGCCGCCAAGGACGTCACCCTCGAGGCGTCGGTCTTCGGCGCCGAGCTGAAGAAGCACCTCGTACACGAGGTAGTGCGCGCCGAGCTGAACGCGCACCGTGCCGGCACCCGTGGCGCGAAGAGCCGCGGCCTCGTTGCCGGCGGGCGGGCAAAGCCATGGCGCCAGAAGGGCACGGGCCGCGCCCGGCAGGGCACGATCCGCGCACCGCACTTCCGCGGCGGCGGGGTCGCGTTCCCGCCCGGGATGCGCAGCTTCGAAGTGAAGGTCAACCGGAAAGCGCGTCGCGCTGCGCTCGCAGGCGCGCTCTCCAACCACGTCTCGAACGGCACGCTCGCTCTGCTGGACGGCTCCGGGTTCACGAGCCCGGCCACGAGGCAGGCCAAGGCGCTGATCGAGGGCTGGGGCAACGAGCTGCCGCTGCTCGTGGTCGCGCACGAGGACGAGCAGGCGCTCGTGAAGTCGTTCCGCAACCTCGAGCGCGTGCTCGTGACCGTGCCTGCCGAGCTCGAGGTCGCCGCAGTCGTGTGGGCCCGCTCGGTGCTCGTGACCGAGGCCGCCCTGCCGCTCGTCGAGGGGAGGGTCGGCTGATGGATCCGTCCGACGTCTTGCTGGCCCCGGTCGTGTCCGAGAAGAGCTACTCGGGCCTGGCCGACCGCCGCTACACGTTCAAGGTGCACCAGGACGCCCACAAGACGCAGGTGCGCCAGGCGGTGGAGCAGCTCTTCTCCGTCAAGGTGCAGAGCGTCAACATCATCAAGGTGCAGGCGAAGCCGAAGCGGCGCGGTGCCTTCTCTGGTACCCGCCCCGGCTGGAAAAAGGCCATCGTGCAGCTGCACGAAGGCCAGACGATCGAGATCTTCGAGGGGGCTCAGATCTAGCCATGGCTGTCCGCAAGTTCAAGCCCACCAGCCCGGGGCGCCGCTTCATGGCGGTGTCGTCGTTCGACGAGATCACGCGGGGCGCACCGGAGAAGTCCCTCACCGAGCCGCTGAAGAAGACCGGGGGCCGCAACAACAACGGCCGTATCACGACGCGCCACCAGGGCGGGGGGCACAAGCGCCGCTATCGGATCATCGACTTCAAGCGGGTCAAGGACGGCGTGCCGGCGAAGGTCGCGGCGATCGAGTACGACCCCAACCGCTCCGCCCGGATCGCGCTGCTGCACTACGCCGACGGTGCAAAGGCCTACATCATCGCCCCGCAGGGGCTGAAGGTGGGGGCGACCGTGGAGTCCGGGCCTGCCGCCGACATCAAGGCCGGCAACGCCCTGCCGCTCGAGAACATCCCGACCGGCACGCTCGTGCACAACGTCGAGCTGCGGCCGGGCCAGGGCGCCAAGATGGCCCGTTCGGCGGGCTCCGGCGTGCAGCTCGTCGCCAAGGACCAGGGGTACGGCGTCCTGCGCCTGCCCTCCGGCGAGATGCGGCGTGTCCTGCTCACGTGTCGCGCCACGGTCGGGCAGGTCGGCAACTCGGATCACGCGAACGAGCAGTCCGGCAAGGCCGGCCGCAGCCGCTGGCTCGGCAAGCGTCCCGCCGTGCGCGGCTCCGCGATGAACCCGGTCGACCACCCGCACGGCGGCGGCGAGGGCAAGTCCAAGGGCGGTCGCCACCCGGTCACACCCTGGGGCGTGCCGACGCTCGGCAAGCGCACGCGCCGCAAGCACAAGGAATCCGACAAGTTGATCGTCCGCGGCCGCCGCCGCGGCAAGGAGCGCCGCTAAATGTCCAGATCGTCCAAGAAGGGGCCTTTCGTCGAGGAGCGGCTGATGAGCCGGATCGAGTCGATGAACGCCGTCAACGAGAAGCGGATGATCCGCACCTGGTCGCGCACCTCGACGGTCTTCCCGGAGATGGTCGGCCACACGATCGCCGTGCATGACGGGCGCAAGCACGTGCCCGTGTTCGTGAGCGAGCAGATGGTCGGGCACAAGCTCGGCGAGTTCGCGCCCACCCGCACCTTCCGTGGCCATGCCGGCGACAACAAGACCCAGGTGAAGAAGCGCTGATGGCCGACACGCCGCTCATGCAGTCGCGCGCCGAGGCCAAGTACGTGCGCCTCTCCGCCCGTAAAGCCCGGGTCGTGCTCGACCACATCCGCGGTCGCAGCGTTCCCGAGGCCCGTACGATCCTGGCCTTCACGACGCGCGCCGCGGCAGAGGACATCGGCAAGGTGCTCGGCTCGGCCGTTGCGAACGCCGAGGCGACGCACGCGCTCGACGGCGACGAGCTCGTCATCCTCGCCGCATACGCCGACGAGGGCCCGACCCTGAAGCGCTGGCGCGCCCGCGCCCGCGGCCGCGTCAACCGGATCCGCAAGCGCACGTGCCACATCACCGTCATCGTGGGTGAGAGCCCGAAGGCCGTCGAGGGCCCCAGGCGGAAGGCAGCCAAGCCCGCCGCCAAGGCAGCGCCGGCTCCCAAGGCTCCCGCTGCCGAGAAGCCGAAGCGCAAGGCGCCGGCGAAGAAGAAGGAGGCTGTTGCCTGATGGGACAGAAGGTTCATCCCGGCGGCCTTCGTGTCGGTGTCATCCACGACTGGAAGTCGAACTGGTACACCGGCAAGAAGGAGTTCGCCGACTACATCCTCGAGGACGTCCGCATCCGCGAGCACATCACCGGCAAGCTCTCGCATGCCGGCCTGTCCGACATCCTGATCCGCAAGGACAAGCAGCGCATCACGGTCGACATCTACACAGCCCGGCCCGGCATCGTGATCGGGAAGTCGGGCGTCGAGGTCGACGCATTGCGCAAGGAGCTCCACGCCATCACCGGCAAGAGCGTCCACATCAACATCAACGAGATCAAGCGGCCCGAGCTCGACGCTCAGCTCGTGGCCCAGTCGATCGCCGAGCAGCTGCAGAACCGCGTCAGCTTCCGCCGCGCCATGAAGCGGTCGCTCGCGTCGGCGATGCGCTCGGGCGCGCAGGGCATCAAGATCCAGTGCGGAGGCCGCCTGGGCGGTGGTGAGATGAGCCGCTCGGAGCGATACACCGAGGGCCGTGTGCCACTGCACACGATTCGTGCCGATATCGACTACGGGTTCGCCGAGGCCAGGACGACGTACGGCCGCATCGGCGTGAAGGTCTGGGTCAACAAGGGCGAGATCATGCCGGAGGGGTACGAGGGAGCCGCGGGCGCGCGCGACACGCGCCTCGGCGACCAGGATCAGGCGCGTCGCCGACGCGGTGGCGCAGCCGAGGGGCTGGGAGCCTCCCGCGACAGCAGTCGGGGCCGCGGACAGGATCGGGAGGGTCTCGGGCTGGTGCAGAAGCGCAAGCGCGGCCCGGGCGGTGGGCAGGGCGGCGGTGGCGGCCGTCCGGGCGGACGCCCGGGCAGTGGCGGCCGCGGTCGTGGCCCGAGGCCCGAGGGCCAGGGAGGCGGGCGCCCTCCGCAGAGCGATCCGAAGCCACAGCAGCAGGCCGAACCGAAGGCACCCGAGTCGACGGACGCCCCGGCGCCCGAGGCCACGCCCGAGGGCGGTGAGAGCTGATGTTGCTCCCTCGCAGGACGAAGTACCGCAAGCAGTTCCGGGGCCGGCGGCGCGGGTTCGCGTCGGGTCAGACGACCGTGCAGTTCGGCGAGTACGGGATCAAGGCTGTCGAGAACGGGTGGGTCACGAACCGCCAGATCGAAGCTGCCCGTATCGCCATGACCCGCAAGATCAAGCGCGGCGGCAAGGTGTGGATCAACCTCTTCCCGGACAAGCCGTTCACGAAGAAGCCGGCCGAGACCCGCATGGGCTCGGGCAAAGGATCGCCCGAGGGCTGGGTGGCGGTGGTGAAGCCGGGCCGCGTGCTGTTCGAGCTCGCCGGCGTGCCCGAGCCGCTCGCCAAGGAGGCGCTCCGGCTCGCGGGCCAGAAGCTGCCGGTGAAGACGAAGTTCGTGAAGCGGGAGGCTGATCTCTTTGAGAGCTAGGCAGCTGCGTGACATGACCGACGAGGAGCTGGCCGAGAAGATGGCGGAGACGCGCAAGGAGCTCTTTCACCTCCGCTTTCAGTCCGCTACAGGCGCGCTCGAGAACAGTGCGCGGCTGCGTACGGCCAAGAGAGAGATCGCACGCATCCTGACCGTCAAGACCGAGCGGGAACGACTGGGGAAGATCTGAGATGGCGAAGAAGAAGGACGAGATAACCGAGAACGACCCGGTCGAGCAGACACCGGACGTCGAAGAGGCTCCCGTGGACGAGCAGGCGGCGGAGGTCGTCGCCGAAGAGGCTCCCGTGGAGGCGCCGGCCGAGGAGGTCGCGCCCGTCGAGGAGGCTGCCGTGGAGGAGCAGGCGGCGGAGGTCGTCGCCGAGGAGGCTGCCGTCGAGGCGCCGGCCGAGGAAGCCGCCCCCGCAGCCGAGGAGGCCGCGCCCGTCGAGGAGGCTGCCGTGGAGGAGCAGGCGGCGGAGGTCGTCGCCGAGGAGGCTGCCGTCGAGGCGCCGGCCGAGGAGGCCGCGCCCGTCGAGGAGGCTGCTGCCGAGGCTGAGGCTCCCGCGGACAAGACGGCGGCGGCTCCGGCTGCGGCCGAGGCTGCCCCGCCCGCGCCGCAGTCCGGGCCGAAGCCGAAGAAGAAGCGCGTACCGCGTGCGCTGCGGCCGGCGAAGACCCGCGTCAAGCGCGAGAAGGCCACCGAGCGCAAGCCGATCGTCCGGCTGGAGAAGCCGGAGCGCGAGCGCGGCCGCAGCACCGAGCGGCAGGGCACGGTCGTCTCGAGCGCGATGGACAAGACGATCGTCGTCAAGGTCGACGTGGTCAAGTCGCATCCCAAGTACAAGAAGGTGGTGCGGCGCAGCACGAAGTTCCATGCGCACGACGAGGGCAACACCGCCAAGGTGGGCGACGTCGTCCGTATCGTCGAGACGCGCCCGCTCTCCAAGACCAAGCGCTGGCGCCTGGCCGAGATCGTCGAGGTTGCCAAGTGATCCTCGCCACCCGCGTATCTCGCACGATCTGCACGGGCGGTGAGGATCAGTGATCCAGCAGGAATCGCGTCTGCGCGTGGCTGACAACACCGGTGCCCGCGAGCTCCTGTGCATCCGCGTGATGGGCGGCTCACACCGGCGCTACGCCCGTGTCGGTGACGTCATCGTTGCTACCGTGAAGGCCGCGACGCCACAGGGCACGGTCAAGAAGGGCGAGGTGGTGAAGGCCGTGGTCGTCCGGACGAAGAAGCCCTACGGCCGCGACGACGGCACGCTGATCGGCTTCGACGAGAACGCGGCCGTCATCATCGACAACCAGAACAACCCGCGCGGCACGCGCATCTTCGGGCCGGTCGCCCGTGAGCTGCGCGAGAAGAACTTCATGAAGATCGTCAGCCTCGCGCCCGAGGTTCTCTAAGGAAATGGTGCTCTAGGAATGGCCACGATGAAAGTCAAGAAGGGGGATCTGGTGCAGATCCTCGCAGGCAAGGACCGCGGCAAGCAGGGCCGCGTGATCGAGGCGCGCCCGAGCGACGGTAACGTCATCGTCGAGAACCTGAACGTGGTCAAGCGCCACACGAAGCCGCGCCCGATCCGCGACTCCTCCCGCATGGGGGGCACGCAGATCGCGCCGGGCGGCATCGTCGAGAAGGCCTCTCCCGTCGACATCAGCAACGTGATGTTCGTGTGCCCGGTCTGCAAGCAGCCGACCCGAGTAGGGATGAAGGTCAAGGAGATCAAGGGCGAGACGGTGCGCGTGCGGGTCTGCAAGCGCGAGGGCTGCGAGCAGGAGGTCGACTGATGAGTGCCGCCACGGAGACATACACGCCCCGCCTCAAGCAGCGCTACGAGGACGAGATCAAGCCCGGTCTCAAGGACGAGCTCGAGCTCGACTCGATCATGCGCGTGCCGAAGGTGACGAAGATCACCCTGAACATGGGCGTCGGCGAAGCAAAGACCGATGCGAAGGCGCTCGACTCCGCCATCGAGGAGCTGTCGACGATCGCCGGCCAGCGGGCGCAGGTGCGCCGCGCGCGCAAGTCGATCGCGAGCTTCAAGCTGCGCGAGGGCATGGCCGTCGGTGCGCGCGTCACGCTGCGCGGCCAGCGGATGTACGAGTTCCTCGACCGGCTCGTGTCGGTCGCGCTGCCGCGCATCCGCGACTTCCGGGGGCTGAGCCCGGACTCCTTCGACGGACGCGGGAACTACTCGCTCGGCATCAAGGAGCAAATCATCTTCCCGGAGATCGACTACGACAGCGTGCAGTCGATCCGAGGCCTCGACATCGCCATCACCACGTCGGCGGAGACGGACGACCAGGCGCGCGCCCTCCTGCGCGCGCTGGGCATGCCCTTCGCCACCGAGAGAAGGGACAGCTAGGGCATGGCCAAGACCTCCCTCCGCGTCAAGCAGAAGCGGACGCCGAAGCACAAGACGCAGGCGTACACGCGGTGCAACCGGTGCGGACGCCCGCGCTCCGTCTACAAGAAGTTCAAGCTCTGCCGGATCTGCCTGCGGGAGCTCGCCCACCAGGGCGCGATCCCCGGCATGACGAAGAGCTCATGGTGATGCGTACCGCCATGAGCCTCTCCGGTGCCGTCGGTCCGTCCCGCGGAGGGGCACCGGGTCGTCCGTGCGCCGGGACGCTCGTTGGAACGACGTGTGGAGGGCGACGATGCTGACCGACCCGATTGCCGACATGCTCACCCGCATCCGCAACGCCAACAAGGCGATGCACGACACCGCCCAGATGCCGACCTCCGGCATCAAGGAGGAGATCGCACGCCTCCTGAAGGACGAGGGCTACATCAAGGACTTCCGCGTCGTCGAGGGCGCGCCCTTCTCGACGCTCGTGGTCGAGCTGAAGTTCGGCCGCAATCGTGAGCGCGTGATCACCGACCTGAAGCGCGTCTCCAAGCCCGGCCGTCGCGTCTACGCGCGCAAGGACCGCCTACCGCGCGTGCTCGGCGGGCTCGGCACCGCCATCCTGTCCACCTCGACCGGTGTGATCACCGGCCGCCAGGCCGCCGAGCGCGGCGTCGGCGGCGAAGTGATCGCCTTCGTGTGGTAGCGCTGTGAGCCGCATCGGACGAAAGCCGATCGAACTGCCGTCCGGCGTCACCGTGGAGGTGTCGCCAGGGGGCAACGTCAAGGTGGCGGGCCCGCTCGGATCGCTCGAGCAGCAGGTGCCGGCGCGCATGGAGGTCGCTCAGGCCGACGGGGTGTTGACGGTTTCGCGTCCCACCGACCGGGGCGACGACCGGGCGCTGCACGGCCTCACCCGCACCCTGATCGCGAACATGGTCGAGGGCGTGACGAAGGGGTTCGAGAAGCACCTGGAGATCCAGGGCGTCGGATACCGCGCGCAGTTGAAGGGCAGCGATCTCGAGCTTGCGGTGGGCTACTCGCACGCCGTCACGATCAAGCCGCGTACCGGCGTCACGTTCGAGGTGCCGGTGCCGACGCAGATCGTCGTCAAGGGGAGCGACAAGCAGCACGTCGGCCAGACCGCAGCCGAGATCCGCAAGGTGCGCCCGCCCGAGCCGTACAAGGGCAAGGGCATCCGCTACCGGGACGAGCAGGTGCGGAGAAAGGTCGGGAAGCGCGCATGAGCAAGCTGACGACACGCGAGGCCCGGCAGCGCCGGCACCGCAGGATCCGCGGCAAGGTCGCCGGCACGCCCGAGCGTCCCCGCCTGGCCGTGTTCCGCTCGAACCGAGGCATCTTCGCGCAGCTGATCGACGACGAGAACCGCGTCACGCTCGCCGCCGCCAGCTGGCTGCAGCTGAAGTCGTTCTCCGGCAACAAGACCGAGCAGGCGGCCGAGGTGGGCAAGCAGCTCGCTGCGGCGGCGAAGCAGGCAGGCGTGACCGGATGTGTGTTCGACCGGGGCGGCTACCTCTACCACGGACGCGTGAAGGCGCTGGCTGACGGCGCGCGCGAGGGAGGACTGGCGTTTTGAGCACGTTCGAAGTGGCCGAGAGCCGTGAGCTCAAGGAGCGCGTGATCGAGATCAACCGGGTCGCCAAGGTCGTCAAGGGCGGCCGGCGGTTCTCGTTCACCGCGCTCGTCGTGATCGGTGACGAGGTCGACCGGGTCGGAGTCGGGTACGGAAAGGCCCGCGAGGTGCCTCTCGCCATCTCCAAGGCGGTCGACGATGCCAAGAAGAACATCTTCTCCGTGCCGAAGCACGGGTCGACGATCACGCACGAGATCCTCGGCAAGTTCGACGCGGCGCGGGTGTTCCTGCGTCCCGCGAGCGAGGGAACCGGCGTCATCGCCGGGGGCGGTGTGCGCGCCGTGCTCGAGCTCGCGGGCATTCGCGACGTTCTTGCCAAGAGCCTCGGCACGACCAATCCGATCAACATGGCGAAGGCGACGGTGGACGGGCTCCGCCGGCTGCGGCGCCCCGAAGACATCGCCCGTCAGCGCGGGCTGACGATCAGCCAGGTCCTGCCGCTGCCGCGCGACTACCGCCCGCCTGCGGACGAGCCCGTCGACGTGGACGCTGCGCCGGCCGATGAGCCGGTCGTGGAGTCAGGGGCATGACCACCGTCAAGATCACCCAGATCCGCAGCACGATCGGGCAGAGCAAGGCACACGAGGGCACCATCCGCGCGCTCGGCCTCGGCAAGATCGGCCGTACGGCCGAGCACACCGAGTCGCCGGAGCTCGCCGGACAACTGCGCCACGTGGCGCACCTCGTCAAGGTCGAAGGGAAGGACGCGTAGAGATGGGTGAGGAGCTCAACCTCCACAGCCTCAAGCCGGCCCAGCCCCGCAAGGAGCGGAAGCGGATCGGTCGCGGGCTCGGCTCCGGCAAGGGGCGCTACTCGGGACGCGGCATCAAGGGCCAGAAGTCGCGCTCGGGCTCGCACATGATGCCGGCCGGGTTCGAGGGCGGTCAGATGCCGATCGACATGAGGCTCCCGAAGCTGCGCGGCAACACGTCCGCGGACGCGATGCCCGTCGGCCCGTTCCGGACGTCGACGGTGCCGGTCAACGTGCGCGACCTCGAAGCTCGCTTCGAGGCCGGCGCGGACGTCACTCCCGAGGCGCTCGTCACCTCGGGCCTGATCAAGAACACGAAGACCGACGTCAAGATCCTCGGCTCCGGGGAGTTGACCAAGAAGCTCTCCGTCACCGCGCACGGCTTCTCGAAGAGCGCCAGGGAGAAGATCGAGGCGGCCGGGGGATCGGTCAGCTGGCTGCGCGGCGAGCCGGTCGAGAAGAAGCCCAAGTCGCGCCCGAAGCCCGTCGTCCAGGCCGACGAGCCTGCCGATGAGCCCGAGTCAGCCGCCGCGGAGGCCGACGAGCCGGCCGACGAGGCCGCCGAGTAGCACGTGCTCACCTGGCTGAGCAATGCGTGGCGCGTTCCGGAGCTGCGGAAGCGCGTCCTCTTCACCGCCCTCGTGCTGGCCGTCTACCGGCTGGGCTCCTGGCTGCCTGCTCCCGGCGTCGACGCGGCGGCGATCGACAACTACCTGACGAGCCAGGGGGGCATCTTCAGCCTCCTCAACCTGTTCTCGGGCGGCGCGCTGTCGCAGTTCTCGCTCTTCGCGCTCGGGATCATGCCCTACGTCACGGCCTCGATCATCGTCCAGCTGATGACGGTGGTGATCCCGCGGCTCAGCGAGCTGCAGAAGGAGGGAGAGGCGGGGTACGCCAGGATCAACCAGTACACGCGCTATCTCACAGTGGGCCTCGCCGCGGCACAGGCGGTCGGTTACGCGGTGCTGTTCGAGCGCCAGGGTGTCCTGCAGGCCAACGCCGGCCGGATGACGCTGATCGTCGTGACGCTGACGACGGGCACGGTCTTCCTGATGTGGCTCGGCGAGCAGATCACGAAGCGCGGCATCGGCAACGGCATCTCGATCCTCATCTTCGCCTCGATCCTGACGGCCCTCCCCTTGGGCATCAGCGCCTGGTGGAACGGCGGCCCGATGGAGCGGATCTTCTTCCCGCTGATCGCTCTCGCGATCGTCGCCTCGGTGGTGTTCGTGCAGGAAGGCCAGCGCCGCATCCCGATCCAGTACGCGAAGCGTCAGGTGGGGCGACGGGCGACGTCCGGCGGCTCCACGTACCTGCCGCTGCGCGTCAACATGGCGGGCGTCATCCCGGTCATCTTCGCGGCGGCCCTGCTCGCCTTCCCCGCCACCATGGCCCAGTACTTCCCTGCCACCCAGGGGTTCGTCAACGCCCATTTCCAGCCGGCCGACCTGACGTACCTGCTCGTCGAGGCGGGGCTGATCATCGTCTTCACGTACTTCTACACGGCGGTGCAGTTCAACCCCGTCGAACAGGCCGACAACCTCCGCAAGTACGGCGGCTACATCCCCGGCATCAGGCCGGGGCCGCCGACCGCCCAGTATCTCGACCGGGTGCTGACCCGCTTGACGCTGCCCGGCGCGCTCTTCCTCGCAACCGTTGCCGTCCTACCGAGCCTCTTCATCCGGTACGGCGGCTTCTCGCAGGCGAGCGCCGGAGCTCTCGGCGGCACCTCCGTGCTGATCGCGGTCGGCGTGGCGCTCGACACCATGCGCCAGATGGAGAGCCAGATGATGATGCGGAACTACGAAGGCTTCCTGAAATAGACGTCCTCGTACTCGGTCCGCAAGGCTCCGGCAAGGGAACCCAGGCGAAGCGCATCTGCGCCATGTACGGCGTGCCACACGTCTCCACGGGCGACATGTTTCGCGCCGCAATCGACGAGGGCACGGAGCTCGGCAAGCGCGTCGAGCCGATCCTGGCCGTCGGTGAGCTCGTTCCCGACGAGCTCACCGTGGCGCTGATCCGCGAGCGCCTCATGCAGGACGACGCCGCGGCCGGGTTCGTGCTGGACGGCTTCCCGCGCAACCTCGCGCAGGCGTCGGCGCTCGACGCCATGCTCGAGGAGATCGGGCGCGGGCTCGACGCCGTCCTGTTCTTCGATCTCGACGACGCCGTCGCGACCGAGCGCATGCTGGGCCGCGCCCGCGACGAAGGGCGTCCCGACGACACCCCGCAGGTGATCGCGCGACGACTCGCCATCTACCACGAGCAGACGGAGCCGGTGATCGCCCATTACGCCGGCGGCGGCACCCTCGTCACGCTCGCCGCCGAGCGATCGGTCGACGAGGTCTTCGAACAGATCCGGGCTGCCCTGGGGGACGACGGCGGATGATCATCCGCAAGGACAGTGCCGAGATCGACCGCATCGCGCGGGCCGGCGATCTCGTCGCGGCGACGATCGCACACGTCGGCGAGCGTCTCCGGCCGGGCATCACCACCGGTGAGCTCGACGACATCGCGGACGCGTTCATCGCGGAGCACGGAGGCGTGTCCGCGTCGAAGGGATACAAGAGCTCTTCTCCGACACCGTTCCCGGCGTCGATCTGCATCTCCCCCAACGACATGGTCGTCCACGGCATCCCCGGCCCCTACGTCGTCGCGGCCGGCGACATCGTCACCATCGACGTCGGTGCCTCGCTCGCCGGTGCGATCGCCGACAGCGCGTACACGTTCGGCGTCGGAGAGCTCGACCCGGAGGTGCAACGCCTCCTCCACGTCTGCCAGGACGCGCTTGCAGCGGGCATCCGGCAGGCGCAGCCCGGGAACCGCATCGGCGACATCTCCCACGCGATCCAGGTCGTCGTCGAGGAGGCGGGCTTCTCGGTCATCCGCAGCCTGGTCGGGCACGGCGTGGGCCGGTACTACCACGAGGACCCGCACGTCCCCAACTTCGGGCAGCCCGGCCGGGGGCCGAAGCTGTCCGAGGGCATGACGATCGCGATCGAGCCGATGATCACGATGGGAGGAGCGGATGTCTACCTGCTGGGCGACGGCTGGTCGATCTCCACCGAGGACGGGTCGCTCTCCGCCCACTTCGAGCACACGGTCGCGATCACGGAGGCTGGGCCCCGGATTCTCACGCCCAGGGTCGGGATCGCCACGGAGAGGGCGAGTTTGCTACAGTAAGCGGCCCTGCGGCGCGCCCGCGTGCAGCGCCATGGGATCCGCACACGAACGTCCGCGAACGACAGGCGTGGTCCTCACGCGAGGGAAGGGTGGCAGTCAAGGAAGAGAAGATCGAGGTCGAAGGCGAGGTCGTCGAGGCGCTCCCGAGCACCATGTTCCGCGTGGAGCTCGACGGTGGACACAGCGTGCTCGCCACGATCTCCGGGAAGATGCGCAAGCACTACATCCGCATCCTGCCCGGCGACCGGGTCAAGGTCGAGCTCTCGCCGTACGACCTCACGCGCGGACGCATCACCTTTCGACTTCGCTAGCCGAGACACGCCACCCAAGGAACCCACCGATGAAAGTACGCCCGTCCGTCAAGCCCATGTGTGAGCGCTGCCGCGTGATCAAGCGGCATGGCCGCACCATGGTGATCTGCACGAATCCCCGGCACAAACAAAGGCAGGGCTAACCGGAGTGGCTCACTAATGGCACGAATCGCCGGCGTCAACCTCCCGAATCAGAAGCGCCTCGAGGTCGGTCTCACGTACATCTACGGGATCGGGCCGTCGATCGCGCAGAAGATCTGCAAGGAGCTCGAGCTCGACGCGAACCAGAAGATCAAGGATCTCACCGACGACGAGATCACGAAGCTTCGCACCTACATCGACGCGAACGTCGAGGTCGAGGGAGACCTGCGCCGGGATCGCTCGCAGGCGATCAAGCGCCTGTCCGAGATCGGCTGCTACCGGGGCCTGCGCCATCGTCGCGGCCTGCCCACACGCGGGCAGCGCACGAAGACCAACGCACGCACCCGGAAGGGCCCGAAGAAGACCGTCGGGCGCGGGAAGAAGGGGAAATAGCAATGGCAGTCGCCTCACTCGTATCTCGCGTTGCGCGGCCCGGCACAACGATCTCCTCGCGAGGCGGCTGCTGATGGCACCTCCGCGCAAAGCAGCAGCCGCCCGTGGCCGCACGCGCCGCCGCGTGAAGAAGAACATCGCGATCGGCCAGGCGCACATCAAGACATCGTTCAACAACACGATCGTCTCCCTCACCGACCGCGAGGGCAACGTGATCGCGTGGGAGTCCGCCGGCTCGGCCGGGTTCAAGGGCTCCCGCAAGTCCACGCCGTTCGCCGCGCAGGTGACCGCCGACAACTGTGCTCGCAAGGGCATGGAGCACGGCCTGCAGAAGGTCGAGGTGTTCGTCAAGGGCCCGGGCTCCGGGCGCGAGACGGCGATCCGGTCGTTGCAGGCGGCCGGGCTCGAGATCCTCGGAGTCAAGGACGTGTCGCCGCAGGCCCACAACGGCGTCCGCCAGAAGAAGCGGAGGCGCGTGTAGTGGCTCTCCTGGCACCAGTCAGAGCGCCTCTGCCGCGCCATGCGCGGCGCATTGCGTCGTCCTCGATCGCACCCATGCAAACCAGCATGGGCACTCCCTGCGTCCTAGCGCTGCTTGCGTCTGACACGCCAGAGACGCGAAACCGTCACCAGGAGAACCACTAATGGCTCGCGACCTCGGCCCCAAGTGCCGCATCTGCCGGCGCGAGGGGATCAAGCTGTTCCTCAAGGGAGAGCGCTGCCTGACGGAGAAGTGCGCCATCGAGCGCCGCTCGTATCCGCCGGGCGAGCACGGCCGCGGCCGCATCAAGCAGAGCGAGTACCTGCTGCAGCTGCGCGAGAAGCAGAAGGCGCGGCGCTACTACGGGCTGCTCGAGAAGCAGTTCCGGAACTACTACGAGAAGGCCTCCCGCGGTGCCGGGGCCCCCGGCGAGACGCTGCTGCGCATGCTCGAGACACGGCTCGACAACGTCGTCTACCGGCTCGGCTTCGCCGGCTCGCGCGCGCAGGCACGCCAGCTCGTGCGCCACGGGCACTTCCAGGTCAACGGCCGCCGCGTCAACATCCCCAGCTTCGGCGTTCGCCCGAACGACGTGATCATGCTCAAGCAGGGCAGCGCAGCCGCCTCGCTCGTGCGCGACGCAACCGACCTCACCGCCTCCGTGGCGCCCTGGCTGCAGGCCGACCACGAGGGTCTCGCCGGCACCGTGCTGCGATGGCCCGAGCGGGCGGAGATCGACACGCCCGTGCAGGAATCCCTGATCGTCGAGCTCTACTCCAAGTAAGGGCCAGACGTGCCCAGCCCGTCCGGTAGGGGCTGGGTCACGCGCCGCCCGCTGTGAAGAAACACGAAAGGACCGCCTTGGCCACCCGCACCAGCCTGATGGACTTCCAGATCCCGCGCATCGTCAGCGAGGAGGGCGACGATCACCGCGGCGTGTTCGCAATCGAGCCGCTCGACCGCGGCTTCGGCTACACGTTCGGCAACTCGCTGCGCCGCGTGCTGCTCTCGTCGCTCGAGGGTGCCGCCGTGACCGCCGTCAAGATCGAGGGCATCGCGCACGAGTTCACGACGCTGCCGGGCGTCCGCGAGGACGTCACCGACCTCATCCTCAACCTGAAGAGCCTCATCTGCCGTCTGCACGGGGAGTCGCCCGAGATCGAGGTGCACATCTCCAAGAAGGGCTCAGGGGTGATCACCGCAGGCGACATCGAGGCTCCCGCGGACCTGGAGATCCTCAACCCGGAGCTCGAGATCGCGCATCTCGCCGACAAGGGCAAGCTCGAGATGACCCTCACGATCGGCCGCGGCCGCGGCTACGTGCCGGCCGAGATGAATCGTGGGCCGGAGATGTCGATCGGCGTGATCCCGATCGACTCGATCTTCTCGCCCGTTCGCCGCGTCGCCTACGAGGTCGAGGCCGCACGCGTCGGCCAGCGCACCGACTACGACAAGCTCGTGCTCGACGTGACGACGGACGGCTCCATCGAGCCCCGCGACGCCATCGCCGAGGCGGCCGAGATCCTGATCAGGCAGCTCGCCATCTTCACCGACCTCGACCGCATCGAGGGCTTCGGCGAGGCGGCCATCGAGGCTGCCGCCGAGGCGTCGACCTCGCACGGGATGGAGAACTTCCCCATCGAGGAGCTCGAGCTCGGCGTCCGCTCGTACAACTGCCTCAAGCGCGTCGGCATCGAGACGATCGGCGACCTCACCTCCAAGTCCGAGGCAGAGCTGGCCGCGATCCCGAACTTCGGCCGCAAGTCCGTCGAGGAAGTTCGCGAGACGCTCGCCGCGCACGGCCTCACCCTGAAGGGCGAGGAGCTGCTCTAGCCATGCGCCACGCACGCTCAGGCAAGAAGCTCGGCCGGGACTCCGCCCACCGCAAGGCTCTGTACTCGAACCTCGCGGGCGCGCTGATCCAGCACGGCCGCATCGAGACGACCGAGGCGAAGGCGAAGGCGGTCAAGCCGCTCGCCGAGAAGATGATCACGCTCGGCAAGCGCGGCGACCTGCACGCACGCAGGCAGGCGCTCGCCACGCTGCGCTCGAACGACGTCGTGCACCGCCTCTTCGCCGACGTCGCCCCGCGCTTCGCGGAGCGCGCCGGCGGCTACACGCGCATCGTCAAGATCGGCCCGCGCGCGGGCGACGCGGCGCCGATGGTGCTCCTCGAGCTCGTCGACCACGAGCCCGCAGGCAAGGCAGCCTAGGGAGACCCGACCGCACACCGTGCTCGAGGGGCGCCCGTGGGGCGCCCCTCGTCGTTCCGGGGTCGCGATGCGATCGCCCTGCTCAGCCGGCGGCCAGCACCTGGATCTCCTTCCAGGCGACCCACGAAACGCTGTGCGTCGTCTCGACGCGGACGAAGCGGACGCCTGCCCACGGTGCGCCGGCTCGTGACTCGAGCGCTTGCCCGTCCCTGGTCGTGCCGGCGAGCGTCTCGCGGAGGACGTAGGCCTCACCGGTTCCCGGCCCCTTCGTCCACACCCGGTGTACGGTCGCTCCCTCGGCCGGGTACTGGGCGACGACGAGCCGTACAGCGCCGATCGTCGCCACCTGCTGAAGGTCGACCTCGATCCACTGCGGAGGGTCGCTTCCCGAGAGCCATGCCGTGCCGACGTTCCCGTCGACCGCATTCGCCGCCGGGCCCGTGGCCGCGGCCGAGGCAGCTGCCGGCTTGCCGAGCGCGAGGTTGGTCGCTCCCGGCGGTGCCTTGCACGGATCGGCTCGCAAACGGGGGCCGAGGGCGGCTGCGATCGTCCCGCCCGCCGACCGCGCGTTCCAGAGGTCGGGCTGCTCGTCGGTGTCCCATGTCCACAGGAGCCAGCCGTCGATGCCGTACGCGCAGGAGGCCGCCTGCCAGGACTGGAGCGCAACCGCTGCATCCGCCGCCGAGGCGAAGGCATCCCTGAAGGCGCCAGTCTCGCCGATGATCACCGGCTTCCGCGTAGGACTGTCGATGCCGTAGTTCTGCATGTGCTGGGCGAGCGACAGATCGCCTCCGGGATAGGCGTGGACGTCGACAAAGTCGAGTTGTGAGCGCTCGATCGCCGCCCGGGAGCGCAGGTCGCGCGTGTCGCCGGGACGCGTCGGGTTGGGGGCGGAAGGCGCGAAGTAGCTGGCCGAGACGAGCGCGGTCGGGTCGACCTTCCTGATCGCGGTGCGCACGCGGTTGGCGAAGGTGACCATCGCGTCGCCGAGCAGCCGCTCGCGTGCCGCCGGGTCGGCCAGGTCGTAGGTTCGTCCCCCCGGAGCCCGCAGCACCCCGCTCGTCAGGTTGAATGGGGCCCTGTCGACCACGAAGGCGGCCTCGTTGACGACGTCGTAGGCGAGGATCGCATCGAGAGGCGCACCCTGACGGCGGAGCTCGACCACGAGATCCCTCCAGAAGCTCGCATAGGCGCCGACGCCGCCTTCTGTGAGATAGATGCGGTTGACGTCGTCGACGAGCGGCGACGTGCCGATCATCGCCGCATAGCCGTCCGGAAGCCACTGCGTCGTCAGGATCACGAGCAGGCCGTTCTTCTTCGCTCGGCGGAGAAAGTCTGTGAGGTTTCTCGCGTACGCAGGCGAGATGCGCGCTGCGCCACCCTTGCCGCCACACGCGCCGCAGCTGCCGCCCACGAAGACGCGAACGCTGTTGTACCCGAGCGCGCGCATTCGCGTGAGGGCCGTGGACGCGGCCCTGCTCGCGTAGCGACCGACGTTGAACGTCGAGTGTCCCTCGGTCGCCAGGCGCACGTAGTTCGCGCCCCGGGGCACGAACCTCCGTCCGGTACGGCGATCGAACAGCTCGCCGGAGCCCTTGACAACGCGCACGGCGACGCGGTGCGTGGGGTCGGCGGGAGCGGCGGGAGCGGCCAGACTCGTGGCGGCGATCAGGGTGACGGACAGGGCGAGAGCAGCTCCGATCGACGCAAGCGCTCCCGCGCCGCTGCGTCCAGGCATGATTCCTCGCCCTTCCCGCCTGCTCCTCACTGGACGCGCACCGAAACCCGGCGCGCTCCCTCGCCCGGCACCTCGACGGTGAGGCGCAGGGTCCCGCCCCCCGCACGGAGGGCTGTCCGCCCCGCGGCCGTGAGCTTCAGCCGCACGGCGACAACCTGGCCGTACCGGCCCGGCGACGTCCCGGAGGCGACGGTGCGGCCACGGAGACTCGCCGCCGCGGCACACGATCCGTCGCCCGGGAGAGCACACCTGATCGAGAAGCCACCCGCGCGCAGCACGACGGCTGCTCGGAGGGTGCGCGGCACGTCCACGGTGGGGGACGCAGCGAGCCGTGCCGTACCGGTGCGCCCGACCCGGTCGCCGGAGGAGACCGCCGACACCGTGACGGCGATCGCGTCGCGGGCGCCGACGGCGGGGATCGAAAGCGAGGTGGAGCGAGCGAGGGCCTGCCGGGTGAGCAGGCGACCGTCCTCGACCGTGGCACGGACGACGTAGGCTGCGGCCCCGCCGACGGGAAGCCAGCGGACGGCGACGCTCTTGCCACGGCGCACCAGAGTCACTCGGGGAGCGGGTAGCCGGGCGGCGGTCGCCCGGAAGCGTGCCACCGCCTCCGTGCGGATCACGAGCCCGTCGCGCAGTACGGTGGCCTCGATCGTGCGCACCCCCGGCGTACCGTCGCCGGGGGAGAACCGTACGGTGCCGGTGGCGGCAGTGGTCGTCGCGATCGTGCGGCGCAGTCCGGAGCCGACCTCGGTGAAGACGACCTGCTGGTTCCCGGCCGGCTCGATGCGGTAGCGGAGCGTACGCAGCTCCCCCGCACCTCCGACCGACGCTCGCACGAGCCGCGCCGGCAACGGCTCCGCGACGCCGATGCCGCGGATTGGGGCGGAACCCGGCAAGGGCTCGATACGCCACGTGCCCGCCTGCGGCCTGCCGATGTCGAAGTAGGTCGCATTCTCGCTCGGAACGGCGACGGCGAGCCAGGTCTTCCGGTCCGTCTTCGGCTCGTCCGGGCCGGGCGTCACGATCCGCCGCCCCGTCGGCCCGACGAGCGCCACGAGGGGAGCCCCGCCGGCGCCGGAGACCTTGACGAGATAACTGCGCATCCCGGCCGGGATCTCGATCGAACGGGCCTCGGCCAGGCCGCTGCCGGCGCTCTCCAGCGCAAGGGCGCCAACCTTGCCCTGGACCTTCTCCTTCGAGCAACCCCAGAACGTGCTCCAGCTTCCGTTCCAGTAGTAGACCGCGCCGGCCGCGAGGGTCGAGACCTCGACATCGGCCCAGAGGCACCCCGCGACCCCCTTCGCCGAAGCGGCGACCTTGCCGCCTGCGCAGACGTCCACGAACACGACGCAGACGCTGACGCCGCCGCTGAGCGACCAGGGCACCGTGGCTCCTGGCACCACCCCGATCGCGCCGGACACCGTGCCGGTGGCGGTGAACGCGATCATGTTCCAGGAGGCCGAGCCGTCGAACCAGATCCACGTGCCGCCATCGCCCATTTTGGCAAACAACGACCCGCTTGCCAGCTTGAACTTCTCGACCATGTGGAGGTCGCCCTCAACCTCGAGAACGGCTCCGTAGTCCGGATGCCAGTGCAGGCGCCCGGCCGCGGTCAGCTTCAACAGCGACCAGCCGAGGATCTTCGGGCCCGCCGTGAGATCGGTCTCGGCGCCGAGGGTGTAGTGCGTCTTCACCTCCTCGTCCGGCCCGGTGTACCAGCCTTTGAGGCGGGTCATGTAGCTGCAGCACGCGATCGGGCCCCAACCCGGGTTCTCCTTCTTGATCTCGATCGCGAGCGCCGTGAGCGCGCCGTCTCGCACGCTGAGCGTGCTTCCCACCGTCGGGCCCGGCCCGACGGGCGGCAAGCGCAGCGCGAACGACCCGTCCCAGGCGTCCACCTTTCCCTGCTGGTGGTAGGCGAGCATCACCTTCTCGAGCGTCATCGGCCCAATCGGGATGTCGTCCATCTTCACCGTGAACGCCTCGATCACCGGGCCCGCCGTATTGTCGGTCGTCAGCTGCAGCTTGCCGCTGGCACGCTCGAACGGCACCGGCAGCTTGAGGCGGAACGCGAGGCGCGCCTTGTGGTCGGCGGTGAGCACGATCGGAGTCTTCAACGCCGGCAGTGCGAGCCCGAGAAAGCGGTCGTCGGTGTCGAGCTGGAGCTCGCCGACCGCGCCCGGTTTGCCGATGTTCCACGTGAGCGGCCCGTGGCCGCCGTCCAGGTCGACGTTCGGCTTGCCGAGCGAGACGCTCACACGCGCGGTTCCGGGGTCGACGCCGAGCGCCTTCGCCACCGGGATGGTGAGGAAGCGGGAGCCCTTCGAGGGCTGGATGCGCAGGCCGTTGACGAGCACGACCTGGCTTGCGGGGGCGAGGTAGCGTTCGAGCGAGAGCGGCGGGGGCAGCGTGTCGCGCGTGAAGCACGCGCCCTTGGGAGCGCCGGCCGGAAACGCCGCCTCGGCGACGCCGACGACGAGCGTGGTCGGGCAGAGCAAAGCGTTCACGACGTTGACGGCTGCGCCGTCACCGGCGCAGGCACCCGCGACAGTGACCCCCGGGCTCAGGGCCTTCGCGCCGGGAGGCGGCTGAGCGGCACCGGAGACCGTCACCTGCTTGCTCGTCGTCGCGACCGCTCCCTCCGGCGCGACTGTCATCACACCGACCGAGTATGTGCCCGGAGAGGCGAACGCGGCCGCCACCTTGCCGGTCTGTCCGCAGCTCGTCTCGTAGGCGCCGTTGCCGTCGAGGTCGTACTTCAGGTCCTGGATAGCTCCGGTCGAGCCTGTCGCGTCGAGGACGACCGGGGTGCTAGGGGCGACCGCAGCCGTCGAGAGAGCGAGCACTGCCTGGAGCGGGGGCGGAGCAGGCGGTGAGGGGGGCTGCGGCCCGGGCGCCGGAGCGACGATCGTCCAGTCGCGCGACGCCGACACGCCGACAGAGGTTTCCCCTCTGTAACCGGCGACGGTGAAGGTGTGGCCACCGACCGCGAGGACCTCGTAGACGACGGGCGGCACACACGGCGAGAGCACACGGGTATCGAGGGCGCAGCGAAAGTGCGTGACCGCACCGGTGCCGACAAAGGAGAACGTGGCGCTGGTCGAGGTCGTCTCGCCCGACGGCCCCTCGGTGATCGTGACGGTGTCCGCGGCGGGCCGTGCGAAGGCGCCGCCGCTCCCGGAGGCGGCGGCCAGCGCGAGGAGCACGAGTGCGCTGGCGGCCCGCCGGCGGCCGAGGCCGCTCACAGCCGGCGCCTCTCCATCGCGCGCCACCTCACAGCACCTCGATGCAGATCGCCCGCACGTAGAGGAGTGGAGTCTGCTTCCCGGGGAGCTGCTCCACCGTGACGTAGGTCATCCAGTGGCCGTCGGCATCGAGGCAGACGCCAATCTCGGCCTGGGTGAGCGTTCCCTCTTCCCATGCGCCTCCGATCCCGAGCAGCGCGCCGGCCACGAGGACCGAGGCGACCGCGGCGGGCGCGCGCCATCGTGCCGCCGTCAGCATCTCCACGACCCGGTCGCCGTTCCGCCGCCGTCGAGCTTGCCGCTGAACGTGCCCTTCTTCGCACCGCGCGCGAGGATCTTCACCTTCAGCGTCAGCAGCTTGAAGAGCCACTGCTTGCCCGGAGTCTGGAAGTTGATCAGCCAGCCGCCGTAGGTTCCCGGCTTCGTGTCGGACCCGGCTGCGCTGAAGCTCGTGGACTTCGGCTTCGCCGGCGGGATCGTGTAGCGACCGGTGTTGACGGCGAACATCTTCAGACCGGCGACTGTCTGGAGCGAGCAGGCGCCCCCCTTGACAGTGAGCGTCCTCCCAGCCCAGTTGACGGTGGCGCGCGCCGGCCCGCACCACGTGCGGACGGTGGCATTCCCCCCCTTCGCTGGGCCGCAGGGGGTAGCGTCCGTGGCGTCGGTGCGGACGGCGGCGACCGCGGGCAGCGCGAGCGCAGCCACGAGGACGAGCCGGGCCGGGCTCACCGCACCTCCGCGGCTTCCGGGTCGCTCCTCGCCCGCGGCACACGGTCGCCCGGCAGCATCTCGAGCGCGGTGACGATGCGGTCGGCAGGGGCCCCGGCTCGGCGGCCGAGCTCCACCACGTCCGCGCGCGACTCGGCCTCGACGAAGGAGAGCAGCGTCTCGTCGTCCTCGACGAGCGTCGAGCGCAGCACGCGAATCGACCTGCCCTCGTCGCGCATGGCCTCGGCGAGCGCCGCCTCGCGTCCCGCGACCGCCTCCGCCTCCGCCGTTGAGACCCCGGGCCAGTAGCGCTCGACGACGAACTCCCTCGTCATCCTCGCAACGGTACGGCGTCGCCGCCGGCCTCGAAACCGGGAAGTCCCGGTTCATTCATCCGAGACGGACGGCGCCTCGCTCCGAGCCAGCTCCCCGAGCCGGCGCGACAGCTCCGTCTTGTTGCGCACGCCGAGGATCCGGTAGACGCGGCGCAGGACGTCCTCGACGCTCTTCGGCGTCAGGAACGCGCGCTGTCCGATCTCCCGATTCGTCAGGCCCTGTGCCGCAAGACGCGCCACGAGCTCTTCCGTCTCGCTGAGACCCTCGCCCGAGCGCCGGCGCACCCCGGTGCGCGCAAGCTCGGCCCGGGCTCGGCCGGCCCAGATCGGAGCCGGCAGCAGCTCGAAGACGGAGAGCGCCTCGCCGATCGCCTCACGGGCGGCGCCACGACGCCGGCAGCGCCGCAGAGCCACCCCCTTCGCCATCAGCGTCCGCGCGCGCTCGAACACGTTGGGGCAGCGGTCGTGGATGGCGAGCGCCTCGTCGAAGGCGGCGAGCGCAGCCTCGGCCTCGCCGGATGCGGACAGCAACACCCCACGGCAGTGGGCAACGCGAGCGAGCGACCGAGGGACTCGCAGCCGGGCGGCAGCGGCCGCGTACACCTCCAGGTACTGCGCCGCACGCGTGAGGTCCCCCGTCGCCACGAGAGCCTCGATGGTGTCCGGCCAGTACCGGTTGACGCGCGGCTCGCTGATCTCGATCGCCCGGTCGATCACCCCGCAGAGGATCTCGGCGGCTTCAGTGTCCTCCCCGAGAGCGAAGCGGAGAAAGCCCAGCACCCCCAGGGTGAGCAACTCGTACGGGGCGTCGCCGGCGGCTCGCGCGCGCGCGACGCCCTCGGCAACGAGCTCCTGCACCTCCTCGAGCCGGCCGAGCATGGCGCCATGGGCCGCGCGCGCGAAGTCGACGGCCGCCGACTCGATGCCGAGCTGCTCCTCGAGCTCGGCTGCCTGGCCGATCAGCTCTTCCGACCTCGCCCAGTTGCCGGCGTAGTCCTCGAGCTGGGAGAGATGCCACAGCACACGCGCCCGGGTCGGCTCGTCCCCGCTCTGCTCTGCCTGGGCGAGCAGAGCGCCGAAGATGGCCCGTGCGTCGTCCATCCTCCCGAGGTGGACGAGGCGTGTGGCTAGCGCGGCTCGCGGACTCTCCGAGAAGGGCAACGGCAGCCCCGCCGCCAGCTCGAGCGCTGCTCCCTCCGCGAGCAGGCCGGTGGCGGCGTCGCCTGAGAGCAGGTCGTCGTTGACCTCGCCGGCCCAGAACTCCGTGGTGGCGACGCGTGCGATCGAGCCGAGCAGCACACGTGTGTCCCCGGAGCGGCGGGCCAGTTCGAGACCCGCTCTGGCGGGGGTGAGAGCTTCCCGGGCATGGCCCTGCCGGAACAGGGCGTCGGCGAGCTGTGCCTGTAGCCGAGCCGCGAGGCTATCGTCGAGACACGGCTCGGCGAGTGCCTCCTTCACGAGGTCGGCCATCCGCACAGGGTCGTGCCCGCACGTCGCTGCCAGGGCGAGCGCCACCTCGGATCGTCTCGGGCCGGGAGGGAGCTCTACGAGCAGCGCCGTCGCGAGCTCCTCCGCCTGCTCGCGGGCGCCGGCCGTTCCGTGAAGCTCGATCGCCAGGAGCGCCCGCCGCACGCGGTCGTCCAGCGCGGCGAGCGGCGTCAGCTCGATGGCGAGCTCCTCGAGCTCGGCGGCCGCTGCGGGCGCCCCACGCGCAGCCGCATGCGCGGCCGCCTCCTCGAGCGCCATTGCAGCGCTCGCGTCCCGCCGCGCGCTTCCGAGGGCGAGGTGACGCGCGCGCTCCTCCGGATCGTCCATCACCTGGGCCAGGCGGCGGTGGATCGCGCGCCGCTCGTGCGGCGGCGTGACCGTGTAGCTCGCGGACGCGAAGAGCGGATGTGCGAACCGCACCGTGTCCCGGTCGACCACGACAACGCCCGCCCGCGCTGCCCGCGCGAGGGAACGTTCGACCACGGCCACCCCGAGCGCCCGGTCGAGGATCGCCCGCTCGGCGCGGCCGAGCGCCGCGACAGCGGTGAGCGTCGAGTGGGTGGTGGCGGGGAGCCTTCGCGTGCGCTGCTCGACAAGCCCGAGCAGGCTCCCCGGCAGCGGCACCGGCTCTCCCGGCTGGAGCTGGATGCGGCCCTCCTGGAGCTCGCGCCCGATCTCGAGCGCGAAGAGCGGGTTGCCGCCGCATGCCTCGTGGACACGGATCAGGGCGGGCCGTGAAAGGTTGAGCCCGAGCCGCTCACGGAGTAGGCGGAACAGCGCTGCCACCGTCAAAGGCCCGAGCACGAGGTCCCGTAGACCCCCGCTCGTCACCCGCGCGACGTCGATCGGGAGCGCCGAGCCATGCTCGGCGCGTGCCGTCGCGGCCAGCGCGACCCTCCGGCCGACGAGCCGCCTGACGGCGAAGTCGAGAATCTCACCCGAGGGCCGGTCGAGCCACTGGACGTCGTCGATCGCGAGCACGAGCGGCGCGGAAGCCGCGAGCCGGCGAAGCGTCTCGCACACGGCGACGGCCAGGACACGCTGCTCGGTCGCCGGCCCGACCGGCTCGCGCAGCAGCAGGGCCGTCTCGAGTGCACGCCGCTGGGGCGGGGGCAGGTCGGCGAGCAGGGGAAGCGAGGCCTCGGACAGCAGGTCGCCGATCCCGACGAGCGCCAGGCTCGATTCGGCCTGCGACGGCGATGTGCGGAGGACGGTGATGCCCTGCGCGCCCGCCCGGTCGACCAGCTCGTCGAGTAGCGTCGTCTTGCCGATGCCCGGCTCGCCTCGGAAGAGGAGCCCGCGGTCATCGTTCTGGACCGCGGCGAGCAATTCGTCGACGAGCACGAGCTCTTCTTGGCGACCCACGATCACGGTGGCTCCTCGTCAGGGTAGAGACGGAACCGGGCCTGCACGTGATGACTATCGATCATTACGGCGGTCGGAACCACTACCCTCAGGGCGCCTTGCTGACGATCGTCGCGATCATTCTCGCGCTACTCGTGATTCCCCCGCCGTGGGGCTGGGCGATCGTGATCGTCGCAGCCGTGATCGACGTCCTCGAAACCTGGTTCTTCTGTTGGTGGTCGAAACGGCGGGGCAGCGTCGTGGGAGCAGACAACCTCGTCGGCCGGCACGGCATCGTCGTCACCACTCTCGCGCCCCGGGGGAAGGTGCGCGTGCTCGGCGAGCTCTGGGAGGCCGAGAGCCCCGTGCAGGTCGATCCAGGGCTGGAGGTCGTCGTCCGTGGCGTGCGGGGGCTCGCGCTCGACGTCGAGCCCCCCGGCTTCCAGGCATGAGGGCTCTCAGGCTGACACTCGAGTACGACGGCACCGGCTTTCGCGGGTGGGCGCGCCAGCCCGGGCAGCGGACCGTCGAGGGGTGCCTGCGCGACGCACTCGATGCGCTCTATCCGCGCTGGCAGGGGCTGGCCGTCGCCGGCCGCACCGACACGGGCGTGCACGCCACCGGCCAGGTCGCCTCCGTCGAGGTCGAGGACGGGCCGCCGGTCTCGCGCGCGGCGCAGGCGCTCAACACCGCGCTGCCCGCGGACGTCGCCGTCGTCCACGCCGAGCCGGCGGCGGACGGATTCCACGCACGCTTCTCGGCCACCTCCCGCTCGTACCGGTACGTCGTGCTGAACCGGCCCGAGCGCTCTCCGCTCGAGGCGCGGCGCTCGCTCTGGTGGCCCAGGCCCGTCGACGACGCTGCGCTCGCAGGCTGCGCTGCGCAGCTTCCCGGGAAGCACGATTTCACCGCCTTCACGCCGGCCGTCACCGAGCACGACGTCCTCCGCAGGACGATCCGGTCGGCAGCCTGGGAGCGGCGCGGCCACCGGCTCGAGTTCACGGTCACGGCCGACTCGTTCCTGCGCCACATGGTGCGGACCATCGTCGGCACGATGCTCGAGTCCACGCCCGAGCGCTTCGAGCGGCTGCTCGAGGGGCGGCCGCGATCCGAGGCGGGCACCACGGCGCCGCCCTGGGGGCTGTACCTGGAGCACGTCACATATCGGTGAGCCCTGTCGGCAGCCCACGCCTACAATCGCCGTCATGCGCTTCCCTATCGTCCTGTTCGACCTCGACGGCACGCTGATCGACTCGGGCCCGATCATCATGGCGTCCATGCGCCACGCCTCGGTGACCGTGCTCGGGCGGGAGCCGGACGAGGAGAAGGTGCGAGCCGCCATCGGGGGGCCCGGGCTGATCGCCCAGATGCGAGAGCTCGACCCCGAGCGCGTCGACGAGCTCGTCGAGACCTACCGTGCGCACAACGAGCCGTTGCACTCGACCTTGGAGGCGTTCGACGGGATGCTCGAGCTGTTGCCCCGGCTTCGTGCTCTCGGGCACCGGCTGGGAATCGTCACCGCCAAGCGCGTTCGCACCGTCGAGCTCGCCTTCGACCGCTTCCCGATCCTGCGAGAGACCACCGAGGTGCTCGTCGGGGCCGAGGACACCCTCCGCCACAAGCCGGACCCCGACCCGCTGCTCGAGGCGCTGCGGCGGATGGGTGGCGAGCCCGGGCATGCTGCCTATGTCGGCGACTCGCCGTTCGACATTCGCGCCGGCAAGGCGGCGGGGATGCTCGCGGTCGCCGTGGGCTGGGGTGGCATCCATCCGGACGAGCGGCTTCTGCGCGAGCAGCCCGACGCGCTCGTGCACACGCCGGACGAGCTCCTTGCGCTCCTCTGACCTGGCAGAGCGGGCGGCCGAGCTGCGACGGCTCCTGGAGCACCATTCGTACCGCTACCACGTCCTCGACGACCCCGAGATCCCCGACGCAGGCTACGACGCCCTCTACGACGAGCTACGCGGCCTCGAGGAGGCCCATCCCGAGCTCGTCACCCCGGCATCGCCGACCCAGCGGGTCGGCGAGCCGCCCGCGGCGGGATTCCGCAAGGTCGAGCACCTTGCGCCGATGGGATCGCTCGAGAAGGTGACGACACCGGAGTCCCTCGCGAAATGGGTGGACGACGTCGGCAAGCGTCTCGGCACCGGCGAGGACGTTGCCTTCGTGATCGAGCCGAAGGTCGACGGCTCCGCCGTCTCGCTGGTCTACGAGCACGGTGAGCTCGTGCGCGGCGCTACGCGAGGCGACGGCTTCCGTGGCGAGGACGTCACCGCCAACCTGCGCACGATCGAGGCGGTGCCCCTGCGGATGCGGGTTCCCGCCGGTGAGACGCCACCGCCGCTGTTCGAGGTGCGCGGCGAGGTCTACTTCCCGCTCAGCGGCTTCGCCCGCTTCAACGAGGCCCAGGCCGCCGCCGGCAAGAAGCCGGCGCCGAACCCGCGCAATGCCGCGGCGGGCTCGTTGCGCCAGCTCAACCCCGCGGTCACCGCCGAGCGGCCGTTGTCGCTCTGGGCGTACGGGGCGGGCGTACGTGACGGCGCCGGCCCGGACACGCACTTCGAGATGCTCGGCTGGCTCCGCGAGCACGGCTTCCGCACGAGCCCGCACGCCGAGCGGCTCGAATCGGTCGAGGAGGTGGCAGCCGCCTGCGACGCGTGGGAGACGCGGCGGGCCGAGCTCGACTACGAGATCGACGGGATCGTGATCAAGGTCGACTCCTTCGAACAGCAGGAGCGCCTCGGGTCGCTCCACGAGCGGCCGCGTTGGGCGCGCGCCTACAAGTGGGCGCCGTCCACGGCGGTGACGACGCTGCGCCGCATCCACATCAGGGTCGGGCGCACGGGTGCCCTCAACCCGTGGGCCGAGCTCGAGCCCGTCCAGGTCGGAGGCGTGACGGTCTCCACGGCCACGCTGCACAACGAGGAGGACATCAACCGGAAGGGCATCCGCGAGGGCGACCTCGTGATCGTGCAGCGGGCCGGCGACGTGATCCCGCAGGTCGTCGGCCCGGCCGGCGAGCACCGGCCCGGCACGGTCGACTGGAAGATGCCCGCCAACTGCCCGCTCTGCGGGGCGGAGGTCGTGAAGCCCGAGGGCGAGGTGAAGCACCGCTGCCCCAACCGGGCCTGCCCTTCCCGGGGCCTCGAGACGCTGATCCACTGGGTCAGCGCCGCCATGGACATCGAGGGCGTGGGGGAGCAGTTCGTGCGCAAGCTCTGGGACGAGGGGCTGCTGCGATCGATGCCCGACCTCTACAGGCTGACCGCGGCACAGCTGCTCGAGGTCGAGGGCTACGGCGAGATCTCGGCGGCCCGGGCGATCGAGGCGATCGACCGCTCGCGCCGTCAGCCGTTCTCGCGCGTCCTCTTCGGGCTCAACCTGCCGAAGGTCGGCTGGGTGCTGGCACGGAACCTCGCCCGTCACTTCGGCACCGTCGACGCCCTCATGGCGGCCGGCCAGGAGGACCTCGAGCAGGCCGAGGGCATCGGGCCGGACCGCGCCGAGCTGATCGCCGAGTGGTTCGCCGACGACGAGAACAGGGCGCTCGTCGAGGACCTGCGCTCGCTCGGGCTGCAGCTCGTGTCCGGTGAGGCCGAGCGGCCGCTCGAGGGGCCGCTGAGCGGGAGGCAGTACGTGCTGACGGGCACCCTCGAGGGGTTCACGAGAGAGGCGGCCAAGACGGCCCTGGAGGCCCTCGGGGCCAGGGTCGGGGACTCGGTCTCGAAGAAGACGACGGCCGTGATCGTGGGAGAGAGCCCGGGCTCGAAGGCAGCGAAGGCGCAGAAGCTGGGCGTGCCGGTCCTCGACGAGTCGGGCCTGCGGCGGCTCCTCGACCGCTGACCGGCGTTCACTGCCCCCGCGGGCAGGCCCTCCCCCTCAGCCGGTGTCGGCGAGGAGAGTGACGAAGCGGTCCTGGGCCTCCCTGGCGGCCCAGGAGGCGACCGGATCCCCGTTCTGGAACACGGCGAACGCGTAGGTGGCGCCTACCAGCCCGGACAGCGAGCACGACAGGTTCGTGGTGCCGGTCTTTCCCTTCACGCGGCCGCTCAGCGACGCGAGTCGCGTGCTCAGCGTGCCGCTGCGGCCCGCCACCGCGAGCGAGCCGACGAAGGCCTTGCGGATGGAGCGGTCGCTGACACCGGCGCGCAGCACCCCGACGAGGGCGACCGCCGTGAGTCGGTCGAGGCTCGAGAGCCCCGACCCGTCCACGATCCTCACCCCCTGCACCGGAATCCCGGCCTCGGCCATCGTCGCCACCACGAGCTTGCCTCCCATCGAGGAGGTGCCCAGCTTGCCGGCGGCAGCTGCGATCTCCTTGAGGAGCATCTCCGCGTAGAAGTTGTCGCTCTCGCGGTTCATCACACGCACGATCTCGGCCAGCGGCGCCGAGACGTCGGAGGCGAGCGACGCCGCGCTGGCAGGTGCGACGCCCAGCCCCGGCCGGCCCTGGACATCGACGCCGAGTCGCACGAGCGCGTCGCGGAGAGAGCGGGCCGCGAGCAGCGGCGGCGACAGAGCGGGCCAGCCCCGGGCCCGGTCGACCACGAGCGCCGACAACGGCGGTGCCTCGCCGCCGACGAAGTAGGGCTTCCACCCTCGAGCGCCGCGCTTGCGGTCGTAGTACGACTCGTCGCCGAGCACCCTGCCCGTGACCGCGAGGATCCCCTGCGCGCGCACCTTGCCGGCCAGGAACTCGAGGTCGGCCGACGTGAGCGTCGGATCGCCGAACCCCTTCAGCACGAGGTCGCCGTCCCAGGTCGCGCCACGACGCACTCCCGCGCCGTAGAGCTCGGTGTGGAAGCGGTAGGCGGGGCCAAGGCGCGTCAGCGCCGCCCACGACACCGGCACCTTCTCGTTCGACGCCGGCTTGACGGGTAGCGAGCCGTTGTGGGAGAACACCACCGCCCCGGTCTTCAGGTCGACCGCGACCGCAGCCGTGCGGCCGAGCGACAGCGACGGGGACTTCAGCGCCTTCGCCAGCCGTGGCACGGCGACGGCTCCTGGTGCCGTCGCGCGGGCTGCCTCGGAGGCCGACCCTGCGGCGACGACGAGGACGACGGCAGCCGCGACAGCAATGCGTGGAAGTCTCACCTCAGGAACCGTAGACGGTGATCGTGACGGTTTGCCGGCCCCACGCCTGCGCCTGCGCCGTGCTCGGCATCCAGAGGTCGATGATCGCACCCTTGATCGCCGTGCCCGTGTCGGCGGCCACAGCGGGGCCGTACCCGGGCACGAAGACCCTGGTGCCGAGGGGGATCACTGTCGGATCGACCGCGATCACGCCGATGCCGACGGGGAGGCCACTGGCGGTGTTCCCCGGCAGGTGGTAGGCGACGACGTCGACGACGAGCGTGTGGTCGCCCGCGGGCGCGGTGGCTGCGGCAGCCGGGGGCGCCGCCGCGCTCGTGGCCTGGGCGCTCGTGGTCTCGGCCGGCGGCGCCTCGGCCGCGGCGGCCGGCGCAGCCGCAGCCGTGAGCACGGCCGAGACCTGCTGCGCTGCCTGCGCCTGCTCCTGCAGCGCGACGAGACGCTGGGCCGTGAGAGCGCCCTCCCGCCTCAGGGAGGAGACAGTCGCCGCGCGGGCGGCTGCCGCCTGCTCGAGCCGCCTGGTCGCGGCACGCGAGTCGGTGCGTGCGCTCTGCAGCGCCAGGCGCCTCTTGGCGAGGAGGGCGCGATGCCCGTGGAGAGCTACGGCCCGCACCCCTGCCTGGCGTGCGAGACGGCGATTCTGCTCGGCGGCGCGGCTCAGGCTCTCGATCCCCGTCACGATCTCGTCCAGCGAGGCCGCCCCGAGGACGACGGCAAGCGGGTCGACCTCGCCTTCGACGTAGAGGTCGCGCAGGATCCGCGCCAATCGCTGCTGTGAGGCAGCGAGGGAGCGCTGGAGGATGCCGGCGCGCCGGCGCGCCGTGCTCTCCTCCGCGGCGAGGGTGCGCGAACGCGCAGCCAGCCGCGCCTCCTCGCCACGGGCGCGTGCGAGAGACGACTCGGCGGCGTACAGCTGCAGGAGGGCCGACTGCTCTGCCTGACGCAGTGCCGACGCCTTCGCGCGGAGCGCCGGAGCGGTGTCGGCGCCTCCGACGGAGGGCGCGCAAACGGTCAGGAGGGCGCCGGCCACGACCGCCGCGAGCAGCGGCGCGGTCCCTCTGGAACGAGCGCTCACAGGGGCACGACGGTAGCACAATCGGCGCCGTCAACCCATCTGAAAGCGCTGTTTTGCGGGTATTTCGTCCACATGCCGGTTGCAGGCCCCCTGGGGCGCTGGTAAGGTCCTCCCTCGTGACGGGGACGCCGGCATCGGCGTGCTCTCCATTGCGGTCGAACCCAGCGCCATGACCAGTTCGAGAACGCGACAGGCTTCGGCCACCCTCATCGCCCTTGCGGCGCTCGTGACGGCAGTTCTGACCGTTGCCTCCTCGGCGACCGCCCAGCCGTCCGTCGACTCGAAGCGCGCGCAGGCGCGAGCGATTCTCGCCGAGATCCACGAGACCGACGTCCAGCTCGAGCATGCGATCGAGGCCTACAACTACGCCAACGTACGGCTGGATGAGCTCGACGCCGATCTCGAGTCGAACGCCAGGCACCTCGTCGTCGCCCGCCAGAGCCTGGGTGCCGCGCAGGCCCATATCGCCGAGCGGCTGCGCGCCCTCTACGTCAACGGCGACGGCGCCGGCGCCGTCGAGGTGATCCTCGGGGCCGAGAGCCTCGACGACCTGCTCAACCGGCTCGACATGGTCGAGCGTGTCGGTGACCAGGACGCCGAGGTGCTCAAGGACGTCAAGGTGTTCCGCAAGGAGGTGGAGCACCGGCGCGAGCGCCTGCAGGCCGCCCGGTCGGAGCAGGCGCGCGTCGTCGCCAGCCGCGCCTCCCAGAAGGAGTCGATCGAGCGGCAGCTCGCCGAGCGGGAGCGGAAGCTCGCCGGGATCCAGGCGGAGATCGCACAGATCCAGGCCGAGGAGGCCCGTCGCCAGGCCGTCCTCGCAGCGCAGGCCCGTGCCCGCTTCGCCGCGCAGCAGGCAGCCGCCAACGCCGCCCGGGTCTCCGCCTCCGACGCCAGCGTGCTCGCCGCTCCCCAGGCGACGGACGGCGGGCTCAGCGACGAGTCGGCCATCGCGCCGCCGGCCGCTCAATACGGAGGGGTCGTGGGCATCGCCATGCAGTACCTCGGCGTCCCCTACGTCTGGGGCGGCGACAGCCCGAGCGGCTTCGACTGCTCCGGGCTCGTGCAGTACGTCTACAACCAGGTCGGCGTCTCGCTGCCGCACCATGCCGCCTCCATCTACAACTACGGGGCGTCGGTGTCCCAGTCCGACCTGCAGCCCGGCGACCTCGTCTTTTTCAGCGGGCTCGGGCACATGGGCATCTACATCGGCGGCGGCCAGTACATCCACGCACCCCAGACCGGCGACGTGGTCAAGATCTCCAGCATCTACCGCTCCGGCTGGGTCGGCGCCAAGCGCCTGTAGCGGGCGCCGGCCGGCTGACGGCCGCAATCCCTAGGTCGTCTCGTAGAGCCCGTCGACGTCGTCGGCGAAGTGCTCCATCACGACGCGGCGCCTCAGCTTCAGCGTCGGGGTCACCTCGTCCTGCTCCATCGTGAAGTCCCGCGGCAGGATCCTGAAGCGCTTGATCTGCTCGAAGCGCGAGCGCTCCCGGTTGACGCCGTCGACGATCCCCTGCACGAGCTCGCGGACGCGGTCGTCGTGAGCCAGCTCCTCGAACGTCGCCGTGATCCCGCGCTCGTCCGCCCACTTGCCCAGCTCCACGGGGTCGAGCGTGATCAGCGCCGCCGCATACGGCCTGCGGTCGCCGACCACGAGCGCCTGTGAGACGAAGCGCGACGCCTTGAGGTCGTTCTCGAGGTTCTGCGGCGCGATGTTCTTGCCGCCGGCCGTGACCAGGATGTCCTTCTTGCGGTCGGTGATCTTGACGAACCCGTCCTCGTCGATCTCCGCGATATCTCCGGAGAGCAGCCAGCCGTCGGCGTCGAGCACGGCGGCCGTCGCCTCCGGCTCCTTGAAATAGCCGGCGAAGACGGTGTCGCTGCGGATCAGCAGCTCGCCGTCCTCGGCGAGCGCCAGCTCGAAGCCCGGCAGTGCAGGCCCGACCGTGCCGAACCGCCACCGCTCCGGGGTATTCGTGGTTGCAGCGGTCGTGCACTCCGTCAGGCCGTACCCCTCTAGGATCCGGATCCCGATGCCGTCGAAGAACTCGGCGATCTCCTGGGCGAGCGGCGCGCCCCCGGAGATCGGCGTCCGCAGGCGCCCGCCCAGCCGCTTCCTGATCTTCGAGAACACCAGCCGGTCGGCGACCCTGTGCCGGGCGCGGAGCGCGAGCGGCACCGTCCGGCCGGCCTCCTCCAGCTTGCTCACGCGCCGGCCGATCACGAGCGACCAGTCGGCCAGCCGGCGCTTCACGCCCGAGCTCTCGTCGATCGCCGAGACGATCGCCGTATGGATCTTCTCGTACACGCGCGGCACGCTCGGCAGCACCGTCGGATGCACCTGCAGCAGCGCCTCGGCGGTCTGCAGCGGATCCGGCAGGAACGCGATCGTGTAGCCGACATACGCGCCCGTCAGGTGCATCAGCCTGCCGAAGTTGTGCGCCAGCGGCAGGTACAGGAGCATCAGGTCGTCCTCGCGCACGTACATCGGCAGGTGGTCGATCACGGCCACCATCGCGTAGTAGTTGCGATGGCGGATCATGCAGCCCTTGGGGGGGCCGGTCGTGCCCGACGTGTAGATGAAGGTGAAGAGGTCGTCCTCGTCGATCGAGGCGACGGCCTCGTCGAGCGCCGTCGGATGCTCGTCCCGGAAGACTGAGCCCTCCGCCTCCAGCCCGGCCAGGTCCGCGAACTCGAGCACGTGCTGCAGGCGGGGAAGCCCGCCCGGCTCGCTCTCGATCTTCGCCCGCTGCACCCCGTCCTCGCAGAGCACCCCGACGGCCTCCGAGTGCCCCAGGATGTAGGCGACGTCCTGCGCCGAGCTGTTCGCGTACACCGGCGCGCCGACGGCCCCCACCAGGCCGAGCGCGAAGTCGAACAGCGACCACTCGAGCGTCGTGCGTCCCAGCAGCCCGAAGGCGTCTCCCTTGCGGATGCCGCGTGCGAGCAGGCCGTTCGCGATCCGGTCGACACGCTCGGCCGCCTCGGCCCACGTGACCGCGTGCCAGTGATCGCCGTGCTGGGTCAGATAGGCGATGCCAGGCCGCTGCCGGCCGACGGCGTCGCGCCAGAGCCGTGCGATCGTGCGCTGTTCGGCCACCTGACGAGAATCTACCGGTGAAGGAACCGGAAAAAACGGGAAGAATGGGAATGTCCCCGATTCTGTGAGGAAACGTGAGAACGACCTGGAACGGATCACTGAGCTTCGGGCTCGTCAGCATCCCTGTCGGGCTCGCCCCCGCGACCAGGCCGGCAGCCCGGCAGTCGGACGTCTCCTTCCGGCTGCTGCATCGCGAGTGCCTGACGCCGATCAAGCAGAAGCGCTGGTGCCCCACCCACGATCGGGAGGTCTCGCCCGACGAGCTCGTGAAAGGCTGGGAGGCCGCCAAGGGCCAGTACGTCGTCGTCGAGGAGGCCGAGCTCGAGGCGCTCGAGCGCCACGACGACTCCCGCTCGATCGAGATCACCCAGTTCGTCCCCGTCGAGGAGGTCGACCCGGTGTGGCTCGACCGCACCTACTTCCTCGTGCCCGGCTCGGCCGCAGCGCAGCGGCGTCCCTACAAGCTCCTGCTCGAAGCCATGCGCGAGGCCGGCGTCGGCGCCATCGGCCGCTTCGTGCGCTCCGGCCGCGAATCGCTCTGCCTCGTCAGAGCGAAAGGAGAGGCGCTCGTCCTGGAGACCCTCTTCCTCACCGAGGACGTGTACTCCCAGGCCGAGATCGAGGAGGCCGTCGGAGCCACCGAGGTGAAGAGCTCCGAGCTCGCGCTCGCCCGCCAGCTCGTCGACGGCCTCGCCGGCTCCTTCGACCCCTCGGCGCTCGCGAGCGACTACCGGCGTGACCTGCGCGCGCTGCTCGAGGCCAAGCTGCGCGGCGAGGAGCTCGTGCAGCCCGAGCCGGTCGTCGAGCGCGTGCCCGCGCTCGACCTGCTCGAGGCGCTCAAGGCGAGCGTCGCGGCCGCCAAGACCGGTACCAAGGCCCAGCGGTCGAAGCCCGCCGCGAAGGCGAAGAAGGCACCTGCGCGGAAGCCGCGCTCGCGCTCGGGCTGACGCTCGCGGCGCGTGGTTGGCGCCGGCTCACGCTGGGTGGTTGGCGTGGTGTCGGCTCACGCAGGGTGGTTGGCGTGGTGTTGGCTCACGCTGGGTGGTTGGCGTGGTGTCGGCTCACGCTGGGTGGTTGGCTGGCGTCGGCTCACGCAGGGTGTCTCCCGGAAATCAGGGGAGACACCCTGGCAACAACCTGGCCTGGCCGGCCTGGCCTGGGGAGGTTCGGTTATGCGTGCTGAGCGACGGGGGCCCGGCTGGCCTGCAGTTGCGCCTGGAAGAGGTGCTTGTCGATCTTCCCGTGATAGATCGGGACGCCTTCCTCGATGCAGAGCTTGATGATCGCCTCGCGATCCATGCCGAGCTCCTGGGCGAGCTCCTCAGGCGTCAGGTGGTTGGCCATGCGTGTCCTCCTTCGGCATCAAAAAAGCCCCACCGGCGCTTTGCGCACGGTCGGGCCAGATCGACACTCGATTGTGAGTGGCGGGGGTCAACGGGCCCGCCTCCCGAAAGTCACCATGATGTGATCGAGGATACTCCCGCAGGATGACGGCCGCAATCGCCCGAACGGTGCTCGCGCCCCGGGACCTCGACGGGACGCACTACTACGAGGGCGGGCGGGGCGCTCCGCTGGTGCTGCTGCACGGCCTCGGCGGCTCGGCGGCCAACTGGGTACAGGTCTTTCCCGGCCTCGTCGGAGCCCACCGCGTGATCGCCGTCGATCTTCCGGGTCACGGCGGCTCGGCTTCGCTTCCCCGCGGTGCGCGCGTCGCCGACTTCGCCCGGGCCGTCGCGACCGTGCTGGACGCCGAAGACGCAGGGCCCGCACTCGTGGCCGGCCACTCCTTCGGCGGCCAGGTCGCCCTCAGGCTGGCGCTGCAGCGCCCAGACCTCGTCGGCGGCCTGCTCCTCGTCGCCGCAGCGGGCATCTCGACGGCGACGCCGTCGGCGAGGCGGTACGTGGCGATCACGACGCGCCTGCGACCCGCCAAGGCGGTGCAGCCGCTCGTGCGGCGGTTTGGTGGCAGCGCCGGCTTTCGACGGGCGGTGCTGCGGCCGTGGTTCGTCTCGGACGCCGACGCTCTCCCGTCCCCGGCCCTGCGTGGGCTGTTCCGCGACACGCGCGAGCACGGCGGCGTCGATGTCGCCGGGGCGGCGATGACGCGGGACGACCCGCGCGCCGACGTCTCCTCGATCCGGTGCCCGGCGCTCGTCCTGTGGGGAGCGCGTGACCTGCAGCTCCCGCTCGCCGACGGCGTGGAGCTGGCTCGCCGTCTCGGGGCTCCGTTGCGCGTCGTCGCCGACTGTGGGCACCTCGTGCTCGCCGAGCGCCCGGGTGCGATCGTGGACGCGCTCGCTGCGCTCGAGCGGAGCGTCTAGACCGGGTTGTCGGCCTCGACGTAGACCCAGTCGAGGTCGAAGCGCTCCGCCAGGTGCGCCGCCAGCGCCTGCACGCCGTAGCGCTCTGTCGAGTGATGGCCGGCCGCAAGCAGGTGGATGCCCAGCTCCCGCGCCGCCGCGTAGTTCGGCTCTTCGGGCTCGCCGGTCAGCAGTGCGTCGAAGCCCTCGTGTGCCGCCTGGATCAGGTCGTGCCCGGCTGCGCCCGTGGAGATCGCGAGTCGCCGGATTGCGCGCGGGCCGTACGGGAGCACGAGCGGCGTGCGTCCGACCGCGGTACCGACACGAGCGGTCAGCTCCTCGACCGACAGCGGCCCGACCGTGCACGCGATCCCGACGGTGCCGAACGTGCCCGCCGGTGCCGCGTCGATCCGGGCTGCGAGCTGGGCGCTGTTCCCGAGCGTCGGATGCGCGTCGAGCGCCAGGTGGTAGGCGAGCAGTGTGATGTCACCGCGGAACAGCGCCTCGAGCCTTCCTCGCAGGCGCGCGTCGACGAGGAGCGGCTCGTTGCGCCAGAACAGCCCGTGGTGGACGATCACCAGCTCGGCGCCCAGCTCGCCCGCCCGCTCGAAGAGGTCTCTCGAGCTGGACACCCCGCAGGCGATCGTGTGCACGTCGACGGCGCCGACCACCTGCATGCCCGGCATCCCGAACTCCGGCCACTTCTCCACCTCGAGCAGCGTGTTCGCGTACGACACGATCTCGTCTCTCGCGGCCATGGGGCAAAGACTAATGGCCGGCAGGAGCCGTGACCTCGCGACCGCCGGTCGGGTACCCTGTGCTCCGCTCGGGGTGTGGCGCAGCCTGGTAGCGCGCTCCGTTCGGGTCGGAGAGGTCCCCAGTTCAAATCTGGGCACCCCGATTTCTGCGTAGGGCGGAAATCCGCGGGAGCGGATTTCCGCCGCGCGGATCGCTCCTACGAGCACTGCAGCGATCGCAGTCGCGCGCCCGCGACGCCGCTCGACGCCGCGGGCTTGCAGGTTATTCTCGGTCGCATGCTGCGTGCCGTCCTGTTCGACGTCGACTTCACGCTGTCACGTCCCGGGCCCGAGCTCGGGCCCGACGCGTACCGCGCCGTCGGGCTCGCGCACGGGCTCGACCTCGACCCCGAGGCGTACGACGACGCGCGCCAGGCGGCGCTCGACGACCTCCAGCGCCACCCCGAGCTGGTGCACGACGAGGAGATCTGGATCGCCTTCACCGAGGACATCGTGCTGGGCATGGGAGGAGACCCGAAGGGGGCCCGCGCGTGCGCCACGGACATGGTGCGCCGGTGGGAGGATCACCAGAACTTCGCCCTCTACGACGACGCGCTGCCCGTGCTCGCAGAGCTTCGGCGTCATCGGCTCGCGATCGGCCTGATCTCGAACGGCCAGCGCGACCTGGTGGAGTTCGCCACCCACCATGCTCTCGATGTCGACGTCGCCATCGGGTCGAAGGCGCACGGCCGCTCGAAGCCCCACCGCTCGATCTTCGAGACCGCCCTTGCCGCGCTCGCGGTCGAGCCGGCACATGCGGCGATGGTGGGGGACTCGTACGAGGACGACATCGCGGGCGCCCGCGCGCTCGGCATGCGCGCCATCCTGCTCGACCGCGATGGGATCCATCCCCGCGAGCCGGACCGGATCCTCGACCTCGCTGCCCTGCCGGCTGCGCTCGGGCTCGCGCCTACAGCCTGAGGGTCGACCGCCAGGCGGCGGAGTGCGAGCCGAGCGGTACGTCCTCGGCGGTCACGTCGCCGGGCTCTCCGCCGAGATCGGCAGCAGCCTCGGCCAGGGTCGACACCGGCCCCACGCAGACGTCTTCGCCGTCGCAGAGATCGAGCCACTCCTGGAGCGCCCGCCGGGCGAGCTCCGCGGCGAGATCCCGTGCCAGCGCCTCCTGATCGCCGTCGAACTGCCGTGCTGCGAGGTCGCCGCGCCCGATCAGCTCGCAGAGCCGCTCGAAGAACTTCGGCTCGAGCGCTGCCACGGTCAGGTAGCGGCCGTCGGCGGTCGGATACACCCGGTAGCAGGCCAGCCCGCCGGTCAACATGCGGGGCACCGGGTCGCCGCCGAGGCGGTGCGCCACGAGGTCGTGGGCGCGGTGGGTGATCGAGACCTCGACGTGTGCGCCCCTGCCCGTGCGGGCCCTTCGCAACAGGGCGGCCAGTATCTCGGTCACGGCGGCGAGCGACCCGGCGCCGAGATCGGCGATCTGCAGCGGCGGATGCGAGGGCGCTGTGTCCTCGAGCGCCCCCGCCCAGCCGAGGTAGTTGAGGTCGTGCCCCGCACGCGCTGCGTGGCGCCCCGAGGAGCCGAAGCCGGTGAGGGAGCAGTACACGACGGTCTCCGGAACGTCTGCGGGCCCGATGCCGAGGCGGGTGGCGACACCGGGCCGGAACCCCTCGAGCACGACGTCGGCGCGCGCACACAACGCCCGCACGAACGCCGCGTCCTTCCGGAGGTCGCACGTGACGGACTCCTTGCCGGCGCGCAGCGCCCGGTCCCACGCGGGCGCCGCCTGGCGCATCGGATCGCCCTCGGGTGCCTCGACGCGCACGACGCGCGCGCCCAGCCGGCACAGCTCGCGTCCGGCGTACGCCCCGGGCAGGTAGCGGGACAGCTCGACCACCAGCGTCCCCTCGAGTGGTTGCGTGGCATCGCCCACCGCCCCTATTCTGAGCCAATCTTGACTGACCGTTCAATTGCGATGCGAGAGGGGGGCGTGGAAAAGCGCCGGCTGATCCTGGCCGCGGCCGTGCGGGTCTTCGCGCGCGACGGCTACCACACCTCGCGCGTCGGCGACATCGCCGAAGAGGCCGGGATCGCCCACGGTCTCCTGTACCACTACTTCCCGTCCAAGGAGCAGGTGCTCGCCACCGTCTTCCGGGAGAACTGGGGCCAGCTGCTCCAGGCGTTCCACCGCGTCGAGGCGTCGGACGAGCCCGCCGACGAGCAGCTACGGGGAATCGCCAAGATCCTCCTGCGCTCCTGGCGCAACGACCCCGACCTCGTCACCGTGATGGTCCGCGAAGTGGCACGGAGCGCCCACCTGCAGGAGCAGGTCGACGAGATCCGCGAGGGGTTCCTGACGATCCAGCGAGTGATCGAGCGCGGCCAGGCGACCGGCGTGCTGCGGCCGGAGGTCGACTCTCGCCTGGCGGCGTGGATCTTCTACGGCGGGCTGGAGGAGATCCTCACTGGCTGGGTGCTCGGCCAGCTTCCCGACGGTGACGAGGAGGTCGCCCGTGCAGAGCGGTCGATCGTCGATGTCGTCTGCGGCGGACTCGCCGCCCGCGACGCCGTCGACGCCTGAGCATCCCGGAACCACGCGCACCATGCTCACGCTGGGCGTGGGCGCGTTCGGCCTCGCCTGGTCGCTGACCACCACGGCCGCGTACCTGCCGCCGGTGCTCGGCCGGTACACGACATCGACGACGCTGATCGCGCTCGTGCTGGCCGCCGAGGGCGTGTTCGCGCTGACGCTGCCGCTCGTGATCGGGCCGTGGAGCGACACGTTCCACACCCCCCTCGGCAGGCGCCGGCCCTTCATGCTCGTAGCCGTCGGGCCGATCGGGTTCTGCCTCGCCCTGATGGCGTTCATGCCGAGCCTGTGGACGACCGCATTGCTCGTCTTCGCCTTCTTCTTCGCCTACTACGTCTACGAGCCGCCCTACCGGGGGCTGTACCCCGACGTCCTGCCCGACACGGTGTTCGGGCGCGCCCAGGGGATCCAGCACGTGTTCCGCGGCGTCGCTCTCGGGGGTGCGCTGATCGGCGGTGGCGTCCTCTTCCACGTGTGGCTACCGAGCCCGTTCCTCCTCGCCGCCGTCGTCGTGACCGCCGCGTGCCTCGTGCCGGTGTTGCTCGTGCGCGAGGACGGTGGGCACGGACGCGTGTTCGAGGGGGTCGGCGCGTACGTCCGACACTCCTGGCGCGTGTTGCGGCGGAACCCGGACGTCGGCAGGTTCCTGCTCGCGAACGCGGCGTGGGAGGGGACGTTCGCAGGTGCCCGCACGTTCGTCGTGCTCTACGTCACGGTCGGCCTCGGCAGGCCTCTCTCCACGTCCACCGCCGTGCTGACGGCGGTCGCGCTCGGGTACGTGGTGGCCGCGCTGGTCTCCGGTCCGGTCGGCGACCGTCTCGGTCTCGCCCGCGTGATCACGGCCTGCTCGGTCGTCTACGGCGTGGGACTGGTCGCGGGCGGGCTGGCCGGAACCTGGCACGACTGGTACCTGCCGATCGTGTTCGTGGTCGCCCTGTTCGCGGGCTCGGTGATGACCCTGGCGTGGGGCTTGCTCTTCAAGCTGATGCCCCCCGACGATCGGGGAGCTATCGCCGGCCTCGCGACCACGACGAAGGGCATCGGGCTGATCGCCGGGCCGCTGCTCGCCGGGGCGCTGATCGACATCACCCGGCCGTACTTCTCCGCGACGGAGGGCTACCAGGTGCTGTGGCCCATCCTCGGACTGCCGATCCTGCTCGTCGTCCCGCTCGTCGCCTCGCTGATCAAGGCCGAGGCGAAGGCCGACCGGGTCGGCGCGGGGGATCTCAGCCTGTGAGCTCTACGCGCAGCCGCGCGAGCGCACGCTCGCGATGTGCATCCTGCAGTTCGATCGTGCGGTTCGTGTCTCCGGCGGCCACCGCCTCCATGATCGCGCGATGGGCTCGGTCGGCCTGCTCGCCTTCGCCGTCGAGCGCGTAATAGAGGGAGCGGTAGGCCTCGGTCGAGTCCCACAGGAGGTCGATCAGGCGGGACAGCGGCGCGCTCCCCGCCAGAGCGTGCAGGCGGTCGTGGAAGCGTCGGTTGGCGGCGAGCTGCCCGGCCACGTCGCCCTGGCGGGCGGCGCGGCCGCACGCGTCGGCGGCCTCTGCGAGCTCCGCCAGGTCCGCGGCCGTCGCGCGCTGGACACCTCTGCGCAGGGCGTCCGTCTCCAGCAGGCGACGCAGGCGGTAGGTCTCCTCGAGCCCGGCGAGGTCGAGCTCCGTGACGGCGTACCCCCGCCGCGGCCGGTAGGTGACGAGGCCCTCACCGGCGAGGGCGCCGAGTGCCTCTCGCACCGGGATCAGGCTGACGCCGACTCGGGCCGCCCATTCCTCCTGATTGACACGTTGCCCAGGTCGCAGCTCGCCGTCGAGGATCGCCGCGCGCAGCGCGGCAGCAGCGCGATCCTGCGCGGTCGGGCTCGACGACGGTGCGGGCGCGAGGGCCATGTCCCTCTACCTGAACGCCGGCGTGCCCGTGAGCGCGCCGCCCACCACCAGCGTGTGCACCTCGTGCGTCCCTTCGTAGGTGAGCACGCTCTCCAGGTTGTTCATGTGCCTGATCACGGGGTACTCGAGCGTGATCCCGTTGCCGCCGAGGATCGTGCGAGCGCTACGGCAGACCTCGAGGGCGCCGCGGACGTTGCCCATCTTGCCGAGGCTGACATGCTCCGACCGGAGCGTGCCGTTGTCCTTCATGCGGCCGATGTGGAGGGCCACGAGGGAGGCGCGGTTGATCTCGAGCGCCATCTCGGCCAGCTTCTGCTGCGTCAGCTGATACGCGGAGATCGGCTTCTCGAAGACGATCCGCTCCTTCGAGTAGGCGAGCGCCTCCTCGAAGCACGCGCGAGCGGCGCCCACGGCGCCGAAGACGATGCCGAAGCGCGCTTCGTTGAGGCACGAGAGCGGTCCGCGAAGCGTGGACGATCCGGGCAGCATGCTCTCGGCGGGGACGCGCACGTCCTGGAGCACCAGCTCGGAGGTGACGGACGCGCGCAGGGAGATCTTCTTGTGGATCTCGGGGGCCGTGAAGCCGGGCGTCCCCTGCTCGACGACGAAGCCGCGGATCTCGCCGTCCTCGGTGCGCGCCCACACGATCGCGATGTCGGCGATGGTGCCGTTCGTGATCCACATCTTCGCGCCGTTGAGGATCCAGTCGCTGCCGTCCCGCCTGGCGTGCGTGCGCATCGTGCCGGGGTCGGAGCCGGCATCCGGCTCGGTCAGCCCGAAGCAGCCGATCACCTCGCCCGCGTGCATGGCGGGCAGCCAGCGCTGCCTTCTGCTCCTCGGAGCCCCAGCGCCAGATCGCGAACATCGCGAGCGAGCCCTGGACCGACACGACGACTGCGTATGCCCGAATCACCGGCTTCGAGCTCGAGGCACGTGAGGCCGTACGCGACCGCGCTCGCGCCGGGCAGCCCGTAGCCGTCGAGGTGCATGCCGAAGAGGCCGAGCTTGGCGATCTCGGGCACGATCTCGCGCGGCAGGATTCCCTGCTCGAACCAGTCCCCGACCTCCGGTAGCACCTGCTCGCGCACGAACTGGCGCACGGTGTCGCGAATCGCCTTCTCCTCGTCGTCGAGGAGGGCATCGAGGGCGAGAAAGTCGTGCGGGTCGAGCGCGGGCTGGGCCTGGGTGGTCGTGGCCACGGGGGAACCTCCGGTTCTCGGGCGAAGTGGCAGTGCGGCCAAATACTATAGGAATCCCGAGAATTTTATAGAAAATGCGCGTGCGTCGGCGACACCGTCCGCCGGCCGGGCGCGCGGTTCAGGATCACGCCCGTTCAGGGGTGCAGCAAGCCCTACGGGCGGGGCGCCACACGTGCGGCCCAGCGGCCGTCGGCCTGCGTGACGTCGACCGGCAGCCCGAAGCACGCGGATGCCGTTGCCGAGGAGAGCGCCTCGCCGATGGGGCCGGATGCCACGACGCGGCCTTCGCGGAGCAGGAGCGCGTGCGTGGTCGACAGGGGGAGCTCCTCGAGATGGTGGGTCGTGAGCACGACGGAGAGGGCGGGCTCGTCGTCGGCGAGCCGGGCCAGTGCCGCCAGCAGGACCTCGCGACCGGGCAGGTCGAGGCCTGCGCCCGGCTCGTCCAGCAGCAACAGGCGCGGGCGCGCGACGAGCGCCCGCGCGATCAGCGTGCGCATCCGCTCTCCGTGCGAGCAGTCCGCGAATCGCCGCTCCGCGAGCGTGGCCAGGCCGAACAGGCCGACGAGCGTGTCCGCGCGATCGACGTCGAGGCCGGTCAGCCGCTCCTCGAAGTACCCGATCGTCGCCGTCGCTCCCGTGCGCACGACCTGCCGGACCGTGAGCATGGGGGCGAACCGGGCCCCCGCCCGTGCGTCGACGAGCCCGATCGACTCGCGGAGACGGGCAACGTCGGTGCGCCCGAGCGTCTCACCCAGGACCTGCACCGTGCCGCGGCTCGGGAAGTCGACCGCGCCGGCCAGCGTCAGCAGTGTCGTCTTGCCGGCCCCGTTCGGTCCGAGCAGGGCCCAGCGCTCGCCGGCCCGCACCTCCCAGTCGATTCCCTGGAGCAGCGCCTTGCGCGTGCCGCTGGCCGCGTGCCAGCGCCAGACGTCGACGCCCACCAGGCCGAGCGCGACCCTCCCTTGACCGGCGCCCGGCCCGGCGCCTACACTGATTGACTGACTAGTCAATCGAGTCTCCAGGAGCTGCAGGATGGCCACACTCGAGACAGGTGTTACCGGCGGCGTCTCGTTCGCGCTCACCGGAGAGCAGCGCGAGCTGCGCGCTCTCGCCCGCGAGTTCGCGGAGAAGGAGATCCGGCCGCACGCGGCCGAGCATGACGAGCAGCAGACGCACCCTGCCGACATCATCGCCAAGGCGCACGAGGTCGGGCTGATGAACCTGCACGTGCCCGAGTCGCTCGGCGGGATCGAACTGCCCTGCTTCGACGGGATGCTCGTCGGCGAGGAGCTCAACTGGGGGTGCTCGGGCATCGGCACGTCGATCGGCGCCAACGGCCTCGCGGCCGGCCCGATCCTCGTCGCCGGCACCGACGCGCAGAAGGCGCAGTGGCTCGGGCCGCTGCTCGAGGAGCCGATCCTCGGCTGCTTCGGCCTCTCCGAGCCGGGTGCAGGCTCCGACGTCTCCGGCATCCAGACGACTGCGGTGCGCAGCGGCGACGAGTACGTCGTCAACGGCTCCAAGATGTTCATCACGAACGCCGGCCGCGCCTCGTGGATGGTCTGCTTCGCCTCGACCGACCGCGCCAAGGGGCACAAGGGCCTGACGGCGCTCGTGATACCCATGGATACGCCCGGTGTGACGATCGAGAAGCACCTCGACAAGATGGGCCAGCGGGCCACGGACACGTCCGCGGTGGCCTTCCAGGACGTCGTCGTCCCTGCCGGCAACAGGCTCGGAGAGGAAGGCGAGGGCTTCAAGATCGCCATGCAGACGCTCGACTTCACCCGTCCCGGCACCGCGGTCGGCGCGGTCGGCGTCGCCCAGGCGGCGTTCGAGCTCTCCGTCGAGTACACGAAGGAGCGCGTCCAGTTCGGGACGCCGATCGCCCTGAATCAGGGCGTCAGCTTCCTCGTGGCGGACATGGCCACCGAGATCGAGGCAGCCCGGCTGCTGACCTGGCAGGCGGCCTGGATGATCGATCAGGGGCGTGGCCGCGGCGCGACCCTCTACTCCTCGTTCGCAAAGCGCTTCGCGGCGGACACGGCCATGAAGGTGACGACGGACGCGGTGCAGGTCTTCGGCGGCTACGGGTACATGAAGGAATACCCCGTGGAGAAGCTCATGCGCGACGCCAAGCTGTTCCAGATCTACGAGGGAACCTCGCAGATCCAGCGGCTGGTGATCGCCAAGGAGATCTACCTGCCGAAGCAGGCATAGGGTCGACCGGTGCCTCTCGAGATCGACCTCGGTGGGCGTGTCGCGCTTGTCACCGGCGGCTCGCGCGGTCTCGGCCGCGCAGACGCGCTCACCCTCGCCCGGGCCGGGGCCGACGTCGTCGTCGCCGACCTGCTCGTCGAGTCCGACGAGTCCGCCGAGGCGGCCGAGAGCGTCGGCGGCTTCGCCGTGGTCGCGAGAGCCCAGGGCCTCGTCCACACCGAGCAGACCGCCGGCGAGATTCGCGCTATGGGGCGAAGGTCGTTCGCCGTCAAGTGCGACGTGACGGATCGCGAGCAGGTGGCAGCCGCGGTCGAGACGACCGTCGCCGAGCTCGGGTCGGTCGACATCCTGGTCAACAACGCGGCCACGCTCGACCACGTCGGGCAGTTCCACGATCAGTCCCCGGAGTTGTGGGAGCGGGACCTTCGCGTCAACCTGACCGGGGCGTTCAACTGTGCCCAGGCCGTGTGGCCCCACATGAAGGAGCGGAAGTGGGGTCGCATCGTCAACATGGCGTCGGTGGCGGGCACGCTCGGCGGCTTCGGCCAGGCGAGCTATTCGACGACGAAGGCAGGCGTGCTCGGGCTCACGAAGACGCTCGCGATGGAGGGCGGCCGACACGGGATCACCTGCAACGCGATCGTGCCCGGGATCATCGGCACCGAGATCTTCCACGCGGCCAGTGCGGCGATGAACGAGCGCATCGCGAGCCGCTCGGTGTTCAAGCGGCCAGGCGAGCCGCAGGACGTTGCGAGCGCGATCGCCTTTCTCTGCTCGGATCTCGCGTCGTACATCACCGGCGTGGAGCTGAACGTGTCGGGAGGCGTCGAGCTGTTCGTCTTCTAGCTTGTACGCCGCCGCACGAAGGCGCTAGAGTGCCGGGGGTGAAGCGCATCGCCCTCATCGTGCTCGTGGGCGCGGCAGCAGCGCTCGCCGCGCCAGCCGCGATCGCCGACTCGTCGTCGGCCCCGGCGGCGCCGGCCGCGACGGTGCCCGCACCGCACGGGAACGGCGATTGTCCCTTCGCCTCGGTACCTGCGGCCGTCTAGCATCGCCCCGCGGTCGTCGATCGGCATGAGCGCTGCCCGGCCCGCCTGCCGCGGTACCTCGTCGACGCTCGCCTGCTCGCGGCCGACGATCCAGTGCGCGGCCGTCGCCTGCCAGGGGCGCCACGGGACAAGGAGGCGGCGCTGACGCTCCGCATCCGCCTCGACGGCGGCGACGCGGCCCGGCGGGGCGCCCTCGCGCGCGAGATCCGCGAGGCGTGGCCACAGGTGGAGGTCGTCGAGGAGCAGAGCGGCATGCCCCTCCCCGAGCTCGACCTGCGTGACGGCCGGTTTCGCGTGCTTGCGGACGCATCGTCCCTGATGGTCTGGGTCTCGGACGCGACGGGCCGCCTCGTCTTCGCCAACAAGCGCTGGCTCGAGTTCGCCGGGCGATCCCTGGCCGAGGAGTACGGCGAAGGCTGGCTCGACGGCGTCCACCCCGACGACCGCGTGCGCGTCCGGGTGGATACGCGAGTCTACGAGGGGCGGCGCGAGCCGTACGCGCTGCAGTACCGCATCCTCGACGCCCACGGGGGGTACCGCACGATCGTCGACTCGGCGTCGCCGCTCGACGCCACGGACGGCACGCCGCTCGGCTATGTGGGCACCACGCTCGACATCACGGACCAGCTGGCCGCCGAGCAGCGTCGCCTGGAGGCAGAGGTGCTGCTGACCACCGTGCTCGAGGCAGCCCCGGTCGGGGTCGGGTTCGTCGACCCCGAGCTGCGCTACGTCCGCGTCAACTCCAACCTTGCCTCGTTCCACGGCCTGACGGTCGAGGCCCACATCGGCCGCTCGGTGATGGAGGTGCTGGGGCCGCTCGGGCTCGACCTCGAGCACAACTTCCGGCGTGTGCTCGCAACCGGCGAGCCCGTGACCGGCGTCGACGTGGCGCTGGAGCTGGCAGGCGTCGCGCGCCGCTTCATGGTCAGCTATCACCCGGTGCACGTGGACGGCAGGCTGAGCGGGGTCGGGATCGTGGCGGTCGACACGACCGAGCGCGAGCAGCTCGAGTCGCAGCTGCTGCAGTCGCAGAAGCTCGAGGCGCTCGGGCGTCTCGCGGGCGGGCTCGCGCACGATTTCAACAATCTGCTCGGCGTGATCGACGGGTACGCGCACCTGGTCGCGGACGACCTGCCGGAGGACGACGAGAGACGGGCCCACGTGCTGGAGATCTCGAGGGCGAGTCAGCGCGGCGCGGACCTGACCAGGCAGCTGCTCTCGTTCAGCAGGCAGCAGGTGGTCTCCATGTCGGACGTCGACCTGGTCTCCGTCGTTGCCGACCTCGCGCGGCTCCTGCAGCGGCTCGTTCCGGGCAACGTCGACCTGCGGGTCGTGCCGGCCGCGGAGCCGGCGTTCGTGCACGGCGACGCGAGCAGGCTCGGTCAGGTGCTCGTCAACCTCGTGATCAACGCGGTCGATGCGATGCCGTCGGGCGGTGACCTGACGGTGCGGGTCCATGGCGACGAGGCGGAGGTGCTCCTCTCCGTCTCCGACACCGGTATGGGCATCGACGACGACGCGCTGCCGCGGATCTTCGAGCCGTTCTACACGACCAAGGAGCGAGGATCGGGGCTCGGGCTCGCGACGGTCTACGGCGTCGTCGAGCAGTTCGGGGGCCGGGTCACTGTCGAGTCCAGCCCTGGTGCCGGCTCGATCTTCGTCGTCGCGTTGCCCCGTGCCGTGGGCGCTGCGGTCGCAGAGGAGGTCGACGTCGCACACGGGCCGACGGACGCCGGGCGCGGCGAGACAGTGCTCGTCGCCGAGGACAACGAGCTGCTTCGAACATTGATGAGCGCCGTGCTCGAGCGCGCCGGCTATGTCGTCCGCCTGGCGAGCGACGGCGAGGAGGCGATGGCGTCGACGGAGTCCGAGGGCCCGCCCGCGCTCGTGGTGGCGGACGTCGAGATGCCGCGCCTCGGCGGTCTCGAGCTGAGCCGGCGCCTGGAAGAGCGCTGTCCCGGCGTACCGGTGCTGCTCGTCAGCGGCTACGCCGCCAACGGCGTGATCGACGACCTCGCGCGTCACGAGTTCCTCCACAAGCCCTTCACCCCGCAGCAGCTGACGGAGCGGGTCGGGAAGCTCCTGGCGGGAAGGACGGGCCCCGGTCCTCGCCGGGCCCTTCGCTAGACTGCGCAGCCCCTTGCGCTCCGAGAACCCGTCGATCTACCCGACCGCCGCCGTCCGCCGCCGTCACCGCGCCGCCCGCCGGATCGCCCTGCGCCGTGGGCTGTTCGCGATCGTCGTCCTGCTGGTGCTCGCGGCACTCGTCGGATTCGCGTTCGGCGGCTCGCGGACGAAGCTGGCGGGAGGCCTCGAGATCTCAGGGGTCGATGTGAGCGGGCTCACCCCTGCCCAAGCAGCGGCTCTGCTCGCCGCCCGAGCCGGTGAGGTCGCGCGCGTCCCGGTCACGTTCGTCGCCGGTGGCCGGTCGTTCCGCGTGTCCGCCTCGCAGCTCGGGGTGGAGGCGAACTGGGACGCGGCCGTTCTCTCAGCGCGGGCCGAAGGCGACGGCTTCGGCCCCGTGCGCGGCTTCCGCCGCCTCCGCACGAGGGTCTTCGGCGCCGGGGTGACGCCGCCGCTCACCGCCTACACGTCGGCCGTCCACTACAAGCTCGACCAGATCGCCGGTTCCGTCGACCGCGCCTCCGTCGATGCCGGGCTCGAGCGGAAGGGGCTCCGCGTGACCGTGGTGCCCGCCCGCTCCGGCCGCAGGCTCGACCAGACGGCCTCAGCCGACCTGATCGTGCGGGCGCTCGGCTCGCTCGAGCGTGGCACGACCGTGACGCTGCCTGTCGTCACGACCGAGCCGGGTGTGCGCGAGGGGGCGCTGGCGCAGGCCGCCAGGCGAGCCGAGATCGCGCTGTCGGCTCCGCTCCGTCTCGTCCACGGTGAGACACGCTGGCTGCTGCCGCGGTGGCGCATCGCGGCGCTGCTCGACCTGCCCTCCGGCGGCGAGACCCGGGTGGCGCTGGCTGGCAGCGGCGCCGAGGGGTACATGGGGCGCCTTGCGAGGGTGGTGGGGCGCGAGCCCCGGGATGCCCGCTTCCAGGTGACGGCCGGCGGCACGATCGAGGTCGTTCCCTCGAGCCCGGGCCGCGAGCTCGACATGCCGGCGACTCTGAGGGCCCTCACGACCGCCGCCTTCTCGCCCACTGAGCGGACGGCGCAGCTCGCCGTCCGCGTCACAGCGCCACAGCGGACGACTGCGGCAGCCCACGCGATGGGCATCACGGGCGTCGTCGGGAGCTACACGACGACCTACGGAGGGACTCCGGGCCGTGTCCACAACGTCCGGCTCGTGGCCGGGCTCATCGACGGCACGCTGGTCGCGCCCGGAAAGACGTTCTCGTTCAACGAGACGACCGGCGAGCGCAATGCCGAGAAGGGGTTCGCGGCCGCCCCGGTGATCATCAACGGCGAGCTGCAGAACGGGATCGGCGGCGGCGTCTGCCAGGTCTCGACGACCGTCTTCAACTCCGCCTTCGAGGCAGGTCTGCGCATCGACCGGCGCACCAATCACGCGCTTTACATCAGCCACTACCCGCTGGGCCGGGACGCCACCGTCAACTACCCTGACCTCGACCTCCGCTTCACGAACGACACCGGCAAGTGGCTGCTGCTGCGGACGTTCGTCGGTTCCGGCTCGCTGACCGTCAACCTCTACGGGGCGCCGCTCGATCGCCGGGTCGAGACCGAGACGAGCCCTCTCGCTGTGACCGGCGAGGTGCCCGTGAAGAACGTCGGCGATCCCACGCTACGGCGCGGCAAGCGGACCGTCGAGGAGGCCGGCGTGCCCCCGCGCGAGACGAGCGTGCACCGCACCGTCTTCGCTGCCGACGGCACGCTTCTGTACGACGACGTCTGGCGCTCCTCCTACGTCGGCGAGCCGTCGATCGTCCGTGTCGGCACGAAGAAGCCGCCGAAGCCGGCCACGGCCGGCGCCGGAGCCGTGACGGTTCCACCCGGGGGATCTATCGGGTCGGAGCCGCTGCTTCCCGGTCAGACGGACCCGGTGCAGACGGACCCGGTGCCCGCGCCGACTCTGCCGTAGCGACCGCTTCCGCGAACCAGGCGGGCACGCGGGTGGGGGCGCGGGTTCCGCGGTCGACCGTGGCGTGATTCGTGGAGCCGGTTGCGACGAGCCCGTCGGCCCGCTCGATGCGGTACTCGTAGCGGAAGCGCGCCCCGCGGATGTCGACGCACCGAAGGTGCACCGTCAGCACATCGTCGAAGTACGCCGGCTGGTGGTACTCGACGTGGACACCCGTCGTGAGCGCCTCGATCCCCCGGGCTTGGATCGACCGGTAGCCGCCGGCGTGGTCTGCGAGGTATGCGACCCGAGCGACCTCGAGCCACACGACGTACGCCGCATGGTGCGCGATGCCCTGGGCGTCGGTCTCCGCGAAGCGGACGCGGACGTCGTATGCATGGTGAAAGCCCTGTGGCACCAGGCAAACATACGATGAGCGGCGTGTCGGCTGCTGCCCTGGCTGAGGTGATCGAGCGGCTGCAGCCGTGCGTGGTGCTCACCGGAGCGGGCATGAGCACCGAATCGGGCATCCCCGACTTCCGCTCCGCGACGGGGGTCTGGGCCGAGGTCGACCCCTTCGAGGTCGCCTCCATCGAGGCCTTCCGGCTCGACCCGATGCGCGTCTGGCGCTGGTACGGCCCGCGGATCCGCGGGCTCTGCGCTGCTGCGCCGAACCCGGGCCACCTGGCGCTGGCCGCGCTCGAGCGTGCCGGTCTCGTGCGCGCGATCATCACCCAGAACATCGACGCGCTGCACACCCGGGCCGGCAGTGATCGCGTGATCGAGGTGCACGGCTCGATCCGGCGCTCCGTCTGCCTCGGATGCGGGGGCGAGGAGTCGCTGGAGGCCGTGCTGCGGCAGCTCGAGGTGCGTGAGGCGCCGGCGTGCCGCACGTGCGGGGCGGTACTCAAGCCCGGCGTCGTCATGTTCGGCGAGCTGCTGCCCCCCGCCGAGGCGGAGCTGGCGGAGCAGCTTGCGCGCGAGGCGGCGCTGCTGCTGGTCGTCGGATCCTCGCTGCAGGTGTGGCCCGTCGCGGGCTGGCCGGCGGAGGCGATCCAGGCGGGTGGCGCCGTCGCCGTCGTCAACCTCGAGCACACGCCCTACGACGGCGATGCCGTCGTGACCGTACGGCAGGCCGCGGGCGCCGTTCTCGCCGAGACGGCGCGTCTCCTGCTGGCAGGATGAGGCTGTGCGGCGGGCCTCTCTAGTGGTATGACTCGGGCATGGCGACCACAACCAAGACCAAGGATGACGAGCGGGACGTGATCGCGCGGCTCGCCGACCGTGGCGAGCAGACGATCGCCCGGCTGTCCGAGCTGCCCGGTGGCGCGAAGGCGCTGAAGGCGTTCAACGACCTGCGCACGAGGGTCGACGATCTCGGCAAGAAGGTGAGGGGCGTCGAGGCGCTCGAGATGCGCGTGGCGAAGCTCGAGAAGGAGCTCGCCGCCCTCAAGCGGGCCCAGAAGCCCGCTGCGGCCCGCAAGCCCCCGGCCGCCTGACGGCAGGCCTCTAGCGCGGCACGCGAAGACGGAGCGCTGCCGGCAGAGCCTCGAAGCGAGCCGGTGTCGTGCCCGGCTGCTCGCCGTCCAGCTGCACCGGCACCGGCTCGTCCGTCTCGATCGTGACGACCCGACCGCGCAGGGCCTCCGCCCTCGGGTGAGGCAGGTGTGTGCCGCGGTAGATCTTCGGCATCGTCACGAGAAGATCGCGCTTCGTCACGTCGCCGATCGTGACCACGTCGAAGAGGCCGTCGTCGGGCTCCGCGTCGGGGCACATCTTCATGCCTCCGCCGAAGAACTTGCCGTTGGCGACGATCACGTCGAACATGCGGCCGTCGCGGATCTCCGCATCGACGGCGAGCCGGGTGCGCACCGCCGACCAGCCGGCGAACACGGCGAAGGTCGCCCACAGGTACGACGCCTTGCCTCCGAGCGCCTTCGTCGTCTCGTTCGCCCGCTCTGCGATGGCGCCGCTCATGCCCGCGCTCGCCACGTTGGCGAAGACCGCCTCGGTCTCGCTGCCGTCCCAGGCCCGGTAGGTGACGCGACCGAGATCGATCGTGCGGATGTCGCCCTCCTGCGCGATGCGCAGCGCTGCGTCCACGTCGTTCGGGATGCCGAAGGTGCGGACGAAGTCCCAGCCCGTGCCGCGCGGGACGACCGCGAGCTCGGGCGCGTGCCCGAGACCGGCCAGCCCGTTCGCGACCTCGTTCACCGAGCCGTCCCCTCCGACGACGACCAGCCGGTCGACTCCAGCGAGCGCCTCCTCCCGGGCCAGCACGCCGAGGTGGCCGGGCCGCTCGCTGAAGCGTGCGTCCCCCTCCAGCCCGGCGGCCGCGGCCCGATGGGCGATCTCCGGCCAGCGGCGGCCGGTCGACCCGTTGGCCGATGCCGGGTTGACGAGGAAGACGGTTCTCTGCTGTTGCATCGCCGTCAGCGAGGGGAGGAGAGGCAGGTGGGCTGGGTCATCCGCGGTTGAGCAGCTCGCCGCGCAGGTCAGGCAGTCACCGTGTGCAGTGCGAGCTCGGTCATCTCGTCCACCGCCTTGCGCATCTCCTCGTCGCTGATGCGCAGGAACTCCCCCTCGACGATCACGTCGCTCACGATCAGCATGCAGCCGGCCTGCACCTTGCGCAGCGCTCCGAGCGTGAACAGCACCGCGGCCTCCATCTCGACGGCAAGGACGCCCCGCTCCGACCAGCGGCGCGCCTGGTCCGGGTCGGGGTTGTAGAAGATGTCGCTGGAGACGATCGGGCCGACCCGGACGGGCTTGCCCAGGTGCTTTGCCTGGTGCACAGCTTCGTGCACGAGGCCGAAGTCGGCCGTGGGCGCATGCGGCTCGCCGAGCACGTAGTGGGACGCCGTCGCGTCGGCTCCGGTCGCCGAGATGGCAATCAGGAGGTCGCCTATCGTCATGTCGGGCTGCAGCCCTCCGCAGGTGCCGACGCGCATGATCTTGCGGACGCCGAGCTGGGCCAGCTCCTCGATCACGATCGCCGCCGAAGGGCAGCCCATGCCGCTCGCCTGCACGGAGACGGGCCTGCCCTCGAACGTGCCCGTGAAGCCGAGCATGCCCCGCTCGGCGTTGCGCTGCTCGACGTCGTCGAGGAAAGTTTCAGCGATGTACTTCGCCCGCAGCGGGTCGCCGGGGAGGAGACAGGCCTCGGCATAGTCGCCGGGGTTGGCACGAACGTGAATAGGCATGTGCGAGAGCCTACGGCTTTCCTGCGCGTGACGGTGCAGCCAGGCTTAGAGTCCTCAGCCGTGGGCGCGAAGCTGATCGAACCGACGAAGGAGCAGGTGCTGCGCTTCTGCGCGCTCGACCCCGTCGAGCGCGTCTTCCTGGAGGATGTCGCGCGTCGCGGTAGCGCCAGCTTCGCCGCGGTCGCCGGCTCGAGCGGCGAGGTGAGGGCGCTGTGCCATCTCGGCACCAACGTCGTCCCGTCGGGGAGCGGTTGCGGCGCGTTCGCGGAGCTGACCGCGCGCTCGGGCGCGCGGATGCTGATCGGCGAGGCCGGCGCCGTGACCGAGCTCTGGCACGCGGCGCGTCGCAGGCTGCCGCAGCCGCGCGAGGATCGGCCCGGACAGCCCGTGTACTCGATCGCCGCGCCGCCCGCGCCGGGTGCGACGGGCGTGCGTGCCGCCACCGTCGCCGACCTCGACCTGCTGCTGCCGGCGTGCGCTGCGGCCCACTACGAGGAGCTCGGCGTCGATCCGCTGCGCCGTGACCCCACCGGCTTTCGCTGGCGTACGCGCTCGCAGATCGAGGAGGGCCGCTCGTGGCTCTGGGTGCAGGACGGCGTCATCCGCTTCAAGGCCGAGGCATCCGCCTGGACTCCCTCGGCCGTGCAGCTGCAGCAGGTCTGGACGGATCCGCCCGCACGTCGCCAGGGCTTCGCGGCACGGGCGCTCGCCGATCTCGTGCGCCTGCTCCTGCAGAGCACGCCGACCGTGTGCCTCTTCGTCCGGGCCGAGAACGTCGCGGCGATCCGCCTCTACGAGGCGGTCGGGATGCGGCACGTCCTGGACTATCGCTCGGTCCTCCTGTGAGGACGCTGATCCTCGTGCGGCATGCCCATGCCGCGTCGAACACGAGCGACACGGTCAACGCCGTCCCTCCCGGGGAAGGCCTGTCCGCGACCGGCTGCGAGGAGGCACGCACGCTCGGGCGGCTGCTCGCCGGCCAGGCGATCGACCTCGGCGTCAGCTCGCGTCTCGCGCGGGCGCGGGAGACCCTCGCGACGGCGCTCGCCGGCCGGGCGGTGCCGCTCGTCACGGAGCCCCGCCTCGACGAGATCGGGTTCGGATCGTTCGAAGGAGGACCGTTGACGGTGTACCGCGCCTGGGCCTGGGAGCACGAGCCCGACGCCGTCTGCCCCGGTGGCGGCGAGAGCCGCACGAGCGCGGCGGCGCGCCTGGCCGACGGCCTGGCCGGCCTGCTCGCGCGGCCGGAGGAGACGGTCGTGGCCGTGAGTCACGGCCTGCCGGTGCGCTACGTGCTGGACGCGGCGGACGGCAAGCTGCCGGCGAGGCGCGTCCAGCACGTTCCGCACGCAGTTCCCCATCCGCTGCAGCGGCACGAGGTCGAGCTGGCCGTCGAGACACTCCGCGCGTTCGCCGCGGCGCCCCGGTTCTCCGATACCCCTTTCGGTGGATGAGGCGCGTCCCCCGGCCGCCGATGCATACTGCGGGTATGTCCCTGCGCCGCCTTCTCACCCTGTTCGCCGCCGCGGCCGTGGCCGTGATCGCGGCCGGCTGCGGCAGCAGCGTCTCGGCCGGGCCGGACCTGACGAGCTTCGAGCCGGCTGCCACCGCGAGCGCCGCCTCCGACACCGGCAGGTTCGAGCTCGATCTCGAGCTGACGCTGCCGGGCAGCGACAAGGCCCTCGGGCTCTCGGCGAGCGGCGGCTTCGACACGCCGGAGCAGAGGGCGCAGATCGTGCTCGACCTCTCGGCCGTGGCCGAGTTGATGGCCGGCTTCGGCGGCGCTCTCGGCGGCACCACGAGCGGCGACCTGCCGACCGATCCGGACGCCTGGCAGCTCGAGGCGATCCAGGACGGCGACACGGTCTACGTACGGTCGCCCCTGCTGGCCAAGGAGCTCCCCGCCGGGAAGACCTGGATCAAGGGAAGCGGGAAGGATCTGGCGGCGCAGGCCGGGTCGGGCCTCGACCAGTTCGGCTCGCTGGCCGGCACCGACCCGCGTGACGCGTTCGCGGTCCTGAAGGCCGTGTCCGGCTCGATCGAGACGGTCGGCGGCGAGACGGTGCGAGGCACCGACACCACCCACTACCGGGCGACGATCGACCTCGCCAAGGCGATGGCGCTGGTGCCGGCCGACAAGCAGGACAGTCTCGGCGGCCTCGACGCCCTGCTCGGCAAGGCAGGGCTGAGCGCGATCCCGCTCGACGTCTGGCTGGACTCGGAGCAGCGCGTGCGCAAGCTCGAGCTCGAGCTCGAGATCGGCGATCCCGAATCGGGGCAGCAGGTTCGCGCAGCGATGGCGATGGAGTTGTACGACTACGGCGAGCCCCTCGACCTCTCGCTGCCGGCAGCCGACGACGTCGTCGACGCTTCGACGCTGAAGAAGCCCTAGCGGCCCCCGGCACGGCAGCGGCGGCAGGCCCACCGGGCCGTCCGTCACACTGTGGGGGTGCAGGCGCTGACCGAGCGGATCGAGGCGACCATCCGCGCCCACGGCCTCATCCGGCCGGGAGGGGCGATCGTGTGCATGGTCTCGGGTGGAGCGGACTCCACCTGCCTCTGGCACGCCCTGGGCTCGCTCGGCTACGACGTCGGCGCCGTGCACGTGCACCATGGGCTGCGCGGTGCGGAAGCGGACGCCGACGCGCGTCACTGTCGCGCTCTGATGGGCGCCGAGGTGATCGAGGTGGAGCCCGCCGACACCGAGGCGGCTCTACGGCAGCTCCGCTACACCGCGACCGCCGGCCGAGGGCTTCGCGCCACCGGGCACACCGCCTCCGACCAGGTGGAGACCGTGCTCTACCGGCTCGTCTCGAGCGGCAACGCCAGGGGGATCAGGCTCCGCCGTGAGGACGGCGTCGTGCGTCCCCTGCTCGAGATCTCGCGCGAGGACGCGGCCGCGTACTGCCGAGAGCACGACCTCCCCGTGCGCGAGGACACGACGAACCCGGCGACCTCCCGCGGCCTGATCCGTCACGAGATCCTGCCGCTCCTGCGACGCCTCCACCCGGGGGCCGACGCGAACCTGCTCGCTCTCGCCGGCGAGCGCCCACGGCTGCCGCGAGCGCTCGAGGCCTCGCTGCTCGAGCTGCTCGGCTCACACGACGGCTCGAAGAGCGCCGACCTCGGCGCCGGCGTGCGTGCGTTGCGGGAATACGACGTGCTGCGTCTCGAAGGAGCGGTCGAATGGGGCCCCTGGACGCTGGCGAGCGACCGGGCCGGCCTCGAGGTGCGGACGCGCCGGCCCGGGGACCGGCTCGCAGGACGTCGCAAGAAGGTGCAGGATCTGATGGTGGACGCAAAGGTGCCGAGGGCCAGTCGCGACTCCTGGCCCGTCGTCGTGCACGGGGGCGACGTCGTGGCCGTTCCAGGCATCGCCGTGGCACCCGGCTGGGAGGGAGCGGTCGTCGTGAGGAAGGCGCCGTGAGTGAGGTCGACCAGGGGGTGTGCGAGATCCTCGTCGGCGAGGACGACCTGAAGGCCAGGATCGCCGCCCTCGGAGCCGAGATCTCGTCCGACTACGAGGGCCGGGACCTGCTCCTCGTCGGGGTGCTCAAGGGGGCGGTCTTCTTCATGGCCGACCTGATGCGCAAGCTCAGCGTCCCGTGCGAGATCGACTTCATGGCGATCTCGAGCTACGGCGCCGCGACCGACACCTCGGGCGTCGTCCGCATCCTCAAGGACCTCGACATCAACATCGCGGGACGCGACGTGCTCGTCGTCGAGGACATCATCGACTCGGGCCTCACCCTCTCGTACCTGATGCGGAACCTGAGGGCGCGCAAGCCGGGCTCGCTGGAGATCTGCGCCTTGCTGACGAAGCCGGAGCGCCGCGAGATCGACGTGCCCGTGCGCTACGTCGGCTTCGAGATCCCGAACCGCTTCGTGATCGGCTACGGGCTCGACTTCGCCGAGCGCTACCGCAACCTCCCGTACATCGGCGTGCTGCACCCGGATCTCGTCCCGGGCGCCGCCTGAAGCCACGAGACGCCCCGAAAAGGGCGGGTTAAGGGTTCACGAAAAACCCCCCGCCGCGCCCTGTGCCGGAAATCCATGCTGCTACGCTCCCAAGCACAGTGAACCGCTTCTTCCGTAGTGCGCTCTTCCCGCTGGTTGTGATCGTGCTGCTCGTGTACCTGGCGAGCCAGACACTGATCCCGAAGCGTGACAGCGAGGCGAAGGTCACGTACTCGCAGCTGATCCAGGAGACGAAGCAGGGGACGGTCAGCGAGGTCACCTTCGACCCGCGGCGGCGAGCCATCAACGCCGTCCTCGACTCGGGACAGAAGGTGAAGGTCAACTACCCGAGCGACCAGTCGCAGCTGCAGTACCAGAACGTGCTGGAGGAGAACAACGTCAAGTTCGACTCGAAGGGCACCGGCTCGAGCCTCTGGTGGTCGCTGCTCACGTCGCTGTTCCCGATCCTGCTCTTGATCGGCTTCTGGATCTTCCTGATGAACCAGATGCAGGGCGGCGGCTCGAAGGTGATGAGCTTCGGCAAGAGCAAGGCGAAGCGCATGTCGCCCGACACGCCGAAGGTGCTGTACAAGGACGTGGCCGGCGCGGACGAGGCGGTCGAGGAGCTGCAGGAGATCAAGGAGTTCCTCGAGAACCCGAAGAAGTTCCAGGCGCTCGGCGCGCGCATCCCGAAGGGGGTCTTGCTCTACGGGCCTCCCGGCACCGGTAAGACGTTGCTCGCTCGTGCCACCGCCGGCGAGGCGGGGGTGCCGTTCTTCTCCATCTCCGGCTCGGACTTCGTCGAGATGTTCGTCGGTGTGGGCGCCTCGCGCGTGCGCGACCTGTTCGAGCAGGCCAAGCAGGCAAGCCCCTGCATCATCTTCATCGACGAGATCGACGCCGTCGGTAGGCACCGCGGCGCGGGCCTCGGCGGCGGCCACGACGAGCGCGAGCAGACCCTGAACCAGCTCCTCGTCGAGATGGACGGGTTCGAGCTCAAGGACAACATCATTCTGATCGCCGCGACGAACCGGCCGGACATCCTCGATCCGGCGCTGCTGCGTCCGGGCCGCTTCGACCGGCAGATCGTCGTCGACCGGCCCGACCGCAAGGGCCGGCGCGACATCCTCGAGGTGCACTCGAAGGGCAAGCCGCTCGCCAAGGAGCTCGACCTCGACGTGCTCGCGGCCGCCACGCCGGGCTTCACCGGTGCCGATCTCGCGAACGTGATCAACGAGGCCGCCCTGCTGTCGGCGCGGCGCGGCGAGAAGACGATCGGCCAGTCGGAGCTCGAGGAAGGGATCATGCGCGTGATCGCCGGCCCCGAGAAGAAGTCGCGCCTCTTCTCGGAGAAGGAGCGGAAGATCACCGCCTACCACGAGATGGGGCACGCGCTCGTCGGCTACTACCTCGAGGGCACCGACGACGTCCACAAGATCTCCATCGTCAGCCGCGGGCAGGCGCTCGGGTACACGATCTCGCTGCCCAGCGAGGACCGCTACCTGACCACCAAGGGCACGCTGATGGATCAGATGGCGATGACGCTCGGCGGCCGTGCCGCCGAGGAGCTCGTCTTCCACGAGGTGACGACGGGGGCGGCCAACGACCTCGAGAAGGTGACGCACACGGCGAAGCAGATGATCATGCGATTCGGCATGAGCGAGAAGCTCGGCCCGCGCGTGCTCGGTCGCAACCACGACATGCCGTTCCTCGGCCGCGAGATGGGCGCCGAGCCGGACTACTCGGACGAGATCGCCCGCGAGATCGACGACGAGATCCGGCGCGTGATCGAGGAGGCGCACGACTCGGCCACACGCCTGCTGCGCGATCACATGGACGAGCTCCACCAGCTGTCGGGCATCCTGATCGAGCGGGAGACGATCGACAAGGACCAGTTCGAGCGGCTCATCGCGGGCGAGGCCGAGGAGACCGTCTTCCCCGAAGAGGTGAAGCCGGTCGAGCCGCCGGCGGGAGAGGTGGGGCCCGAGAAGAAGCCGGCACTGCGTCCCGCTCCCCGCGCTATCCCCGGTGCGGCAATGCAACCGCCGCCCGATCCCGCCGCCTCGTAGCGCCCGTCCCGGTCGCAGGCGTCAGGCGCGCTGCCGGGAGCTCAGGAGCAGGAGCACCGCGATCCCGAGCGCAGCGGCGGTGCCTACCGCCTCGATGGGGAGGCCGTCGACGCGCGCGAGATCGACGAGCGTGACGAGAGCGCCGCCCACGACGAGTGACGCGAGCGTGAGCGCGCTCAGCCAGGCGCCACGCAGGCCGCGCAGCCCGGGCTCGTCGGGCGACGTGGTGCGGAGCTCGTGGGCCCAGAAGCCGAGCTCGCACGCGAGCAGGAGACCCGCGGCGACGGCGGGGGCGGCAAGGTCGGTGCCAGCGGAGGCGATCGCGAGCGAGGCGGCGTAGCCGCCGCCGACGAGGGCTGCTGCGAGGGCCACGAACTGGGGAAGGCCGAGCAGGAGCACCACGGCGAGGACGACGACACCGCCCGCCCCGAGCAGCGCGCCGGTCGTTCGCGCAGGGCCCGTGCCTGCGGTCGCAACGACCACCGCCACCGTGCCGCCGGCCACGGCGACCGCCCCCGTCCCTGCGATCAGCGCCGAACGAGCCTCGCGTGCCGCCGGTATGTCCTCACCCCCTCCAGGGCCACCTCGAGCGGCTCGCCGTCCTCCCAGCGCGCGACGGCGATCCCCATCCCGAGGAGCTTCGCGCGCAGCTCCTCCCGCTTGAGCAGCCACAGCCGCCAGGCGAGGGCGTCGATGGGGTCGTCGGGCCTGCTCACGTGGTCGTCGCCGGGGATCTCGATCACCGCCAGGTCGAAGCCGCGCGCGCCGAGATCGAGCAGGGCCGAGACGGCGCGCGGGTCGAGCAGCGGCGTGATCCCGACGACGAGCGCTTTCGGCGGGAGCGTCCGCGCGGGAATCACGTTGACGTCCTTCCAGGCGTAGCTGAAGAAGACCTGAGTCTCGAGCAGCGCGTCCAGGAGCCGGTAGCGCTGCACTGCGCCCGATCCCGGCTCGAGCCAGCGCAGGGTTCCTCCGAAGGCGACGAGCCCCACGCGATCGCGCCGCCGGAGGTGTGGCTCGGCCACGGCCATCGCCGCGCGCACCGCCTTGGCCAGGATCCCCGTGTCGCCCGCACCGGCGTCGGAGAAGCTGTCGAGGAAGATGACGACGTCGGCATTTCGCTCCGGGTGACGCTCGTTGACGATCAGCGTGCCGCGGCGAGCGCTCGCCCGCCAGTTCACGGCCTGCATCCTGTCCCCCGGCACGAAGCCGCGCGTGTCGGCGAACTCGAGCCCGTCGGCGCGCACCCGCGCCACCTCGCTGCCCGTCGCCGTATGTGTCTCGGCCGGGGAGACGAGCGCCCGTAGCGCTGCGGCGCCGGGCAGGATTCGCAGTGCCCGCGGGCGCTCGACGCGGGTCTCCCAGGCGAGCACCCCGAAACGGTCCGACGCGCGCAGGCGCACGTCGCCGACCACCCAGGCCCCCCAGCGGCCCCGCAGCCGCAGCGGCAGCACGCGCTCCTCGCCCGACCGCAGGTGCACGGCGTGCGGCAGCTCCGAGCCGGCGAGCTCGAGCCCGTCGGGCAGGGCCAGCATCACCTCCAGCCGGTCGACGCCGCTGTCCGTGCGAAGCACGAGCTCCCCGTGCACGTCGTCTCCCTCCAGAGCACGCTCCTCGGCGACCGTGAAGCCGACGCGCACATCCGGTGGGCGCCGTGTCAGGCCCAGCCCGAGCACGAGGGCGAACGGCGCAGCGACGGCCACGAGCTCGGGCCGGCGCAGGGCGAGCGCGGCGAACAGGGCGAGCGCCGCGAGCGTGGCGTACCCGGTGAGGCGGGCAGTGGCCCGGGTCGTCACCGAGTCGTGTCTTCGGCCGGCGGCGTGGGCACCTGGTCGAGCACGTCCCGCACGACGTCGTCGCCCGAGCGCTGCTGCACCCACAGCTCCGGTCTCAGCACCAGGCGATGGGCGAGAGCCGGCACCGCGACGGCCTTCACGTCGTCGGGGGTGACGAAATCGCGGCCTGCGAGGGCGGCGCGACAGCGGGACAGCTTCAGCAACGCGAGGCTGCCCCGGGGGCTCGACCCGACCGCCGTGCTCGGGCTGTCCCGTGTCGCCGTGACGAGATCGACGATGTAGCGGCCGATGCTGGCAGCGAGGTGTACCTGCTCGATCGCAGCCTGCATCTGCAGCAGGAGCTCGCGATCGATGACGCGGTTCAGCTCGACCTCGTCGGCGCGGCGTTCGAGCCGGCGCGCCAGCACCTCCCACTCGTCGTCACGGGAGGGGTACCCGAACCCGGTCCGGAGCAGGAAACGGTCGAGCTGGGCCTCGGGCAGCGGGTAGGTGCCCTCGTACTCGACCGGGTTCTGGGTCGCGAGCACGAGGAACGGCCGCTCGAGCCGGCGCGTCCTGCCGTCCACCGTCACCTGCTGCTCCTGCATCGCTTCCAGGAGTGCCGCCTGGGTCTTCGGCGGGGCACGGTTGATCTCGTCCGCGAGCAGGAAGTTCGTGAAGATCGGCCCGGGCCTGAACTCGAAGTCGCTGTCCCGCTGGTTCCAGATGGACGAGCCCGTCACGTCCGACGGAAGCAGGTCGGGAGTGAACTGAACCCGTGCGAAATCGAGGCCCATCACGCGCGCGAACGACCTGGCCGCCATCGTCTTCGCGAGGCCCGGCACGTCCTCCAGGAGCACGTGGCCGTCGGCGAGGACGCCGAGCAGCACGATCGCCAGCTCGTCCCGCTTCCCGACGACGGCGCGGCCGACCTCGTCGAGCACCTGGGCGCTCAGCTCTCTGACGGCGGCCACGTCCACCTAGAGACGCTCCAGCGAGGAGACGACCCGGTCGAGCTGCTCGGGCGCCATGCCGGGGCCCCGGCGCTCCGCCGGGGCAGGCCGATCTGCCCGCACGAGCTCCCACGCCTCGTCGCCCAGGGCGGCCCGCGCGAGCACCGGCTGGCGGTCGAGATCGACGCCCTGCCGGAAGCGGAGGAGCCCGGCGGCGACGTCGCGCACCGTCGGCCGCAGTCGGAAGTGGAGATCGAAGGCGCTGCCCGTCGCCATCGAGACCTCTCGCCCCAGGCGCTCCAGATCCGCGAACCCTCGCGCCTGTGACCGTCGGCGCACGAGCGCGGCGTCGAACGAGGAAGGGCGCGCGGGCGCGGAGCCGCGGACAGCCGCGACCAGGGCGAGCAGCCCGCCCGCGAGCACGACGAGCAGCCAGACGTGCACCGCGAGCGCTGCCCTGGCGGGCAGGAGCGCCAGTGCGAGGCCGAGGCAGACCGTGGGCACGAGCGTCACCTCGAGGCTGCGGGTGAGCGCGCGCCTCACCCGGCTGTCCGCTCCCGGGCGATGGCGAGCGCCTCCTCGCGCGCCGCCCGCTCCCGGGCTGCCGCGAGCCGCAGCTCGTCGCGAGCCGTCTCCAGCGCGTCCAACGCCTCCTCCTTCATCGCTGCTCCGACGTCATGCTGGGAGAACTTCGCGGCCCCGAACAGCGCCGTCAAGCGGGCAACCGCCGTGCGTGAGACCTCGAGCGCCGGCAGCACCCGCTCCAGGTACTCCTCGGGCGCCTCTGACGGCCGTCGTGGGAGCCCGTAGGCGGCGAGCACCCGCTCGAGCCGGGCATAGGCGGCGATCACGGCTCGGCGGGCATCCCGTTCGGCGCGGAGGTCGTCGACCGCCTCGTCGAGCACCACACCGATCGCCACCGCGACGCCCTCGCTGCCCGGCTCGCCGTCGCTCCTGCGAGCGCGGAGATAGACGACAGCCGCCAGCGCCCCGATCCCGAGCACGGCGAGCGTGACGATCACGGGGACGAGGGCGAAGCTCGGCTCGTAGGCGGCCGGGCGCGCCGGGACGCCGCCGCCCTGCCCGCCCGCGGGGACGAGGGGCGCATTGCTGCCTGCATCCGCGCCCGCGAGGCGCCGCACCGCGAGCACGATCAGCGCGACGCCGAGCCCGGCACCGATCAACGAGGCTCCGAGTCCGCGCTTGCGCTCGCGTCGCGCCGCCGTCGCCTCGAGCATCGCCTGGGGGCGCAGCAGGATCACGAACACGAGCAGGAGGCTTCCCGGCACGAGGGTGACGAGGACGAGGCTCGCGACGACGTCGAGCGCCCACTGCGAAGGGCGCTGAGCTCCGCCGGCGTCCGGCGCCGCTCCGGTCGCGGCGACCGCCACGAGCGCGAGCAGCGCGAGCAGCCCGAGCCCGATGACTGCGCGACGCGCGCCCTGTGTCACGCTACGGTCCACCGGATGATGAGACGTCCCGTTCTCGCAGAACGTTGGCCCCGCCCCTCCGTGATGGGTGTGCTCAACGTCACGCCCGACAGCTTCTCCGATGGAGGGCGGTTCGCGTCGGCGGATGGGGCGGCCGCCGCCGCCGCCGAGATGCTCGCCGCCGGAGCGGCCCTCGTCGACGTGGGGGGTGAGTCGACCCGGCCGGGCGCGGCGCCGGTCCCCGTGGACGAGGAGCTGCGCCGCGTCTTGCCCGTGCTCGAGCGCCTGCAGGGCCGCCCCGCATCGATCGACACGACCAAGGCGGAGGTCGCCCGGCGGGCTCTCGCGCTCGGCGTCGAGATGGTCAACGACGTGACTGCGCTGCGCGGCGACCCGGCGCTCGCCGCCGTCGTCGCGGATGCGGGAGCGTATCTCTGCCTCATGCACATGCAGGGCGAGCCGGGCACGATGCAGGACGCTCCCCGGTATGCCGACGTGGTCGACGAGGTGTCGTCGTTCCTCGAGGAGCGAGTGGCGTTCGCCGTCGGCGAGGGGATTCCGGAGGAGCGGATCTGCGTCGACCCGGGCATCGGCTTCGGCAAGACGGCAGACCAGAATCTCGAGCTCGTGCGTCGGCTCGATCGGATCGTCGCCATCGGGCCGCCGGTGCTCGTCGGCCTCTCGCGGAAGAGCACGCTCGGCCGAGTCCTCGGAGACCCGGAGGCGCGGCGCGGAACGGCGGCGGCGTCGGTGGGCGCCGCCGTGGCCGCCTTCGGCCGGGGGGCGACCCTGTTCCGTGCCCACGACGTGCGCGAGCACGTCGAGGCGCTCTCGGTCGCCGCGGCCGTGGAGCGGGGGAGGGTTGCGTGACGATCGAGCTGCACGGGATCGCGCTCCACGCCTACCACGGCGTCCTCGAGCACGAACGGCGGGACGGCCAGCGCTTCCTCGTCGACGTCGAGCTCGACCTGTCCGACGAGCAGGCTGCGAGCAGTGACCGCATCGAGCACGCCGTCGACTACCGCCGCGTCGTGGCACGCGTGCGAGAGATCTCCGATGCTCGCTCGTACTACCTGCTCGAGGCCTTCTCGGCCGCTCTCGCCGACGCGCTCCTCTCCGAGCTTCCGGTCAGGGCCGTGCGCGTCAGGGTGCGCAAGCCCGACGTGGTGCTGGATCCCCCGGTCGAGCACGCCGCCGTCTCGGTCGAGCGCCGAGCGCACGAGACCCGCTAGCGGGCGGACACGCGCAGGGCGTAGGTCGCCTCGCGGACGCCCTTCGGCAGTGTCACCGCGACGTAGGCGAAACGGCCGGCGCCCGTGCTTGGGTAGAGAAGCGTCTCCGTGGGGCCGCTCGTGGCCGCACGCGCCAGCCTGCTCGAGCCGACGAGGCGCTGCTTGACGCTCAGAGCGCTGTCCTTCCAGAGGGCGAGATCGACGTCCGCGTCGGACGAGCTCGCGACCGCGCGCAGGGTCGCTCCCTTGGGGACGAAGACGCGGTACACGTCTCGCGGGTCCTCGGCGACGTCGAGCCGCGCCTGCAGCTGCGTCGACGGCTGCCGCTTGGTCGTCAGCGCCGGAATGCCGGTGAAGTAGACGCCGTCCGGCCTGACGAAGTCGAGGTCGTCGTTCGGCTCGAGCGGGTCCGGAATCGGGGCGGCCCAGCTCAGCGCGCCGGCGACGTCGAGGATGCCGTACCCGGACGCATCGTCACGCCCCGGCTCTCCGATGTCACGGGCAGAGCGCCGGATCACCTCGAACAGCTGGGTGGCATCGAGCTCCGGGCGGGCCGTCCAGACCCAGGCTGCCGCGCCGGAGACCAGCGGCGCCGAGAAGCTCGTGCCACTCGAGACCTGAAACCCCTTGCCGACGGCGGTGGCGACCTGGATGTCCTGGCCGGGTGCTGCCAGGTCGACGAAGCGCGACCGGCTCGAGAACGAGGCCGGGCCGTCGTCACGGTTGCTAGCTCCGACCGTGAGCACGTGGGGAAGGCTCGCCGGGTAGCCCAGTGGGCTCCCCGTCTCCCCGTCGTTCCCCGCCGCCGCCACGACCAGCGACCCCTTCCGCACGGCTTCGTAGACCGCCTGCTCGATCACGAGCTCGCGCCGGTCGCTGCCCAGGCTGAGGTTGATCACTCCCGGCCCGTCGTTCGCGGCGGCCAGGATGCCCTGAGCGATCTCGGAGGTGTCGAGCCGCGTGCCCTGCCCCTTCGCAGCGTCCCACGAGCGAAGCAGCGCCTCCGGGTAGATGCCGACCGTGCCGACCCCGTTCGCGGGGGCGCCCACGATCGAGGCGACGGCGGTACCGTGCTCGCCGCCGAGGCCTTCCGGCTCCTGCGCGTTCAGCGTCAGCGTGTTCGCGCGCCCGAGAAACTCGGGATGGGTGACGTCGATCCCCGAGTCGACGACGGTCACCGGTTTCCCCACCCCCGGCGCGGTCAGCGTGTCGACACGGACGGCAGGCCGCCACCACTCGCTGGCCACGAGCGGGTCTGCGAAGTCGAGGCGCGACAGGGTGCCTGCGGGGCGGTCGTGCTGGACGAGTCGTACCGCGCCCGCTCGGCGCAGGTCCGGTACGACGCGGGACGCCGCCGCCGCCGCGATCCGGTAGAGGTTGAGCTCGGGCACGACGAGGGAGCCGCCGGCCCCCACGAGCGCCGCGGCTGCCGTACACGACGCCGAAGGCCTGAGCTCGACCAGCATCCAGCCGGGCGCCGCCGACGGCGAAGCCGATGCCGGGGGCGCGGCGGCCGGCACGAATGCCGCCGCACAGAGGCAGACGGCGGGGAGCAGCCAGCGTCTCATCGTCCGAGTTGTACGTGCCGGCGCGGGCTTTGGTGCGGAGGGAAGCGGTTAAGGTTCAGTTGTGGCACGAGCCTACGTCGCTCTCGGCGCCAACCTCGGAGCCCGTGAGGCGACCCTCCGGCGCGCTCTCGAGCTGCTCGACGGAAGAGAGGACACCACCGTCGTCGCTATCTCGCAGCTTCGCGAGACCGACCCGGTCGGCCTTCTCGATCAGCCGCGCTTCCTCAACGGCGCCGTCGCGCTCGACACCGAGCTCGGCCCCGTCGAGCTGCTGGCGGTGCTGCTCGAGATCGAGCGCACGCTCGGCCGGGTGCGCGACGGGGTGCGCAACGGCCCTCGCTCGATCGACCTCGACCTGCTGCTCTTCGACACCGAGACGATCGGGGGGCCCGAGCTCACCCTGCCGCACCCCCGCCTGCACGAGCGTCGGTTCGTGCTCGAGCCTCTGGCGGACATCGATCCCGAGCTCCGGGTGCCCGGCCGGGGCACCGTGGCCGAGCTCCTCGCCTCACTCGACGAGCAAGCCTCTACACTGCGCGAATGAGTCATCTCGACGAGCTCGACGAGTTCGAGGCGAAGCTCGAGCTCGTCCTCAAGCGCGAGTACACGGCCGTCTTCGCTCTGTTCCGCTACTGCATTCTCACCCAGGACGCGACCTACCTCTGCAACCGCCTGGATCTGCAGGTGGTCCCGCAGGCGAGCTACCCGTTCTTCCACGTTCGCATGGAGGACGTATGGGTCTGGGACAAGAATCGTCCCACCCGAATGATCCCGCGCGCCGAGGTGTACACGTCGGGCGACGTGACCGTCGAGGAGCTGCGCGGGGAGGGGGACGAGCAGAAGCTGACGGCCGAGGCGCTGGCCGAGCGCCTCGGCGAGTCGCTCCCCTCGGACGACGATCCGATCTGAGCGTCGCGACCCGGGCGTGAGCCGTGGCCGGGATCCGGGCGCCGTCGCGCCTACAATCGCGTGATGCTGCTCGCCGTCGACGTCGGCAACACCCAGACCGTGCTCGGCCTGTACGAAGGGGACCGGCTCAGTGAGCACTGGCGGCTCGCCACCGACCGCACCCGCACGGGCGACGAGCTCGGCGTCCTGCTCGGCGGCATGCTCGACCTCGACGCGGTCGACGGGATCTGCCTGGCCTCCACCGTGCCGACGCTGATCCGTGAGTGGGAGCGACTCGCCGAGAGATGGGCGGAGGCGCCGATCGTCGTCGTCGGGCCCGGCGTCAAGACCGGCATCCCGATTCGCTACGACGACCCTCGCGAGGTAGGGCCCGACCGGATCGTCAACTCCGTCGCCGCCCGGGCGCGCTACGGCGCCCCCGTGATCGTCGTCGACTTCGGCACGTCCACGAACTTCGACGTCGTCTCGCCCGCCGGCGAGTACGTCGGCGGCGTCCTCGCTCCCGGCATCGAGACCTCGATGGAGGCACTGTTCGCCCGTGCCGCGCGGCTCGTCACCGTCGACTACGTCGAGCCGCCGAGCGTGATCGGCAAGACGACCGTCGGCGGCCTGCAGTCGGGCGTCGTCTACGGCTTTGCCGGCCAGGTGGACGGAATCGTGGTCGCCATTCGCGGCGAGCTCGGGGTCGAGGCCCGCGCGATCGCGACGGGAGGGCTCGCGGAGCTCGTGGCTCCGCATTCGTCCACGATCGAGGCGGTCGATCCGTTTCTCACGCTCGACGGCCTGCGGCTCGTGTGGGACCTGCAGGGGTCGTGATCGTCGATCTCGGCACGCTGGCGGTCTTCTCGCTCGCGGCTCTCGCGATTCTGGCCGTGCCCGGGCCCGCGGTGATCTACATCGTCACTCGCAGCATCCATCAGGGCCGTGGGGCCGGGTTCGCGTCGGTGCTCGGAATCCACGTCGGGACCTTCGTCCATCTCGCCGCCGCCACCGTCGGCCTGTCGGCGATCATCGTCTCGTCGGCGACCGCGTTCACCGTCGTGAAGCTGCTCGGTGCCGCCTACCTCGTCGTCATCGGTATCCGTACCCTGCTCGGCCGGGGCGACCCCGGTGCCACCGATCCGCAGAGGCCGCCTCGGCGACGGCGCCGCGACTTCGCCGAGGGCGTCGTGGTCAACGTGCTCAACCCCAAGACGGCGCTCTTCTTCCTCGCGTTCCTGCCCCAGTTCGTCGACCCTGCCGGCGGCCATGCGACGTTGCAGATCCTGGAGCTGGGGCTCGTATTCATCTGGCTCGGGCTGTTCACCGACTCGATGTGGGCGCTCGCCGCCGGGAGCGCGGGGGAGAGGCTCCGCCATAGCCGGCGCTGGGCGCACGTGCAGCGCTACGTCTCGGGCAGCGTCTTCGTCGGGCTCGGCCTGCTCACCGGCCTGACCGGCTCGCATCGCTCCTCGTAGCGTCGAGGCCCCGCTCGCCGCTCGGAGCGTTCGGCTCGTCGCTCGTCGCTGCGGCACGTCACGAGGCGCTCTCGAGCCGGAGCGCCGCGCGCGGGGGCAGCGCGATCGCGTAGGCGTTGCGTGTGCCCTTCGCGTTGTAGAGGGCCTCGTCGGCCCGGTTGAGTGCCGTCTCGGGTGCGACCGATCCGTCGAGCAGCGTGCCGCCCACGGAGACGGTGACGGAGACCGTGGCGCCGCCCGCTTCGATCTCGTGGTCGCCTACCAGGCTCCGGATCCGCTCGGCCAGCTGCTCGAGCTGGCGCCTCCCGCGAACGCCGGGCGCCAGGACGGCGAGCTCCTCGCCGCCCCAGCGTGCCACGATGTCGCTCGGTCGCAGGCCGTCGGCGAGCCGTCGCACCACTTCGACGAGCACGTCGTCCCCGACCCGATGACCGTGGCTGTCATTGACCGACTTGAAGCGGTCCACGTCGACGACCAAGAGCCCGGCCGTCGTGCCGCCGCGGACGACTCGCGAATGCTCGGCGGCGAGTGCCTCCTCGAACGCCCGCCGGTTCGGCGCCCCGGTGAGCTGGTCGCGTCGCGCGTTCTCCTGCTCGATGGCCAGGGCGGCCTCGGTCGACGCCCGCGTGCGCTTCGCGATCGTCAGCGCGGCGAGCAGCGCCGCCATGGCCGCGACGACGAGGCCGCTGCTGGTCGTGGAGGCGATCAGCAGTACGGCCAGGAGGGGCACGACGAGCATCGTCTCGAGGCAGTCGACCACGATGCCACGGAGCCAGAGGCGCCGCAGCGGGGACGCGCGGCGCTCCAGCATCACGAGCAACCGGCCGATGGTGTTCAGCACGACCGCGGCGGCCATCGCCCCGAATGCCAGCGCGGCGGCCTCCTGCCCGTTCGTCCAGGCGGCGAGCCCGATGATGCCTGCGGTGAGCCCCTGGATCGCGGCCAGGCCCCCTTCCGCGAGCCTGCGCCGCCAGACGGCTTCGCTGCGGGCCAACTGGGTCGCCGTTCCGGCCGCGATCCCCACCAGCGGGCCACCGAGTAGTGCCGCGAGGACGATCGTCGGGGTCGAGGCCGTGTACCAGCTGCGAGGCCCGAGCTGGACGACGATCCGCTCCGCCGCCGCCGAGGTGACGAGCAGGGCGGCGACCACGGGTGCCGAGATCCCGATCTCCCAGCCGTGGAGCACGATCCACGACGCCGCCAGGGCCGTTGCGAGCAGCGAGAACCCGACCGCCACGCGGGTGCCGCGGGAGGGGTCGGCAACGCCCGCGCCGGAGCGCACCTGCGCCCCAGGCTGCCGGGCCTCCTGTGCCGCAGCAGGCCGAGCGTTCACTATCCCTCTCAACGGCAGCAACACCGGTGCGGCTGCCCCCCGAAAGGGGGAGTCGGACGTCGCTAGCCGCCGCCGTACACCGAGATCGGGAGCTCGAGGGTGACCTCGTCACCCGTCGGGAGCTCGGCCTCGAGCGCCTCGATCAGGGGGAGCGCCGACGGTGCCGCGAGCAGGAGCCGACGTTCGACCTCCTCGATCGAATCGAGCACGACCAGCTCCTGCTTGAACGCGCGCGGGAAGCGGCCGCGCCCGAGGTACCAGCCGTAGAACTTCTTCAGGAACCCTGCTGCGCGGCGGCTGCCGAGCTCCCGCACCGTCTCGCGGACGAAGAGGACGAGCTCGGCCACCACCTCCTCGCGCGTCGGCTCCGCAGCGTCGCCGTCGACGATCTCGCGCAGTGCCCAGGGATTGCCCTGGGCGCCCCGTCCGACCATCACGGCGGCAGCCCCCGTGAGGGCGAGCACGGACTGCGCCCGCGCGCGCGAGGTGATGTCGCCCGAGGCGACGACGGGAACGTCGACCAGCGCGACGAGCTCCGCGGTGAGCGCGTGATCGGCCGTGCCCGTGTACATCTGGCGCGCGGAGCGCGGGTGCAGGGTGATCGACGCCGCCCCTGCCTCCACCAGTCTCGGGCCGACCGTGAGGCACGCGCGCGAGCCGTCCAGCAGGCCGCGCCGCATCTTCACGGAAACGGGGATGTCCACGGCCCCGGCCACGGACGCGACGATGCGGCACGCGAGATCGGGGTCGTCGAGGAGCGTGGCGCCCGCCCCGGTCTTCGTCACCTTGCGCACGGGGCACCCGAAATTGATGTCGACGATGTCCGCGCCGGCCGCAGCGACCATGCGGGCGGCCTCGCCCATCGTGCCCGGGTCGGAGCCGAAGATCTGGATCGCGAGCGGATGCTCGTCGGCAGCGACGCGGAGATAGCCGAGCGTCTTCTCGTTGCGGTGCTCGATGCCGGCGCACGACACCATCTCCGAGCACACGAGGCCCGCGCCGAAGCGGCGGCCCTGGCGCCGGAACGCCTGCACACTGACGCCGGCCATCGGTGCGAGCACGAGGCGCGTCGGCACCTCCACCTCGCCGATCCACCAGCTCTCTCGAAGGTCGACCCGCATGGAGGGATGGTAGTCGTAGACGGTTGCGGCGCCCCCGGGTCGACAGCTAGTATTCCCGGCCGTCGTGGCGCGCAGAGGGCCACTTTTCTCATCTTTGCCACGCCCCACCGTCCCTATCCCGCCGCACTCTGGAGGCCAGTACGTGAAGGACGTGATCCTCACCGACGAGGGCTACGAAAACCTGAAGCAGGAGCTCGATACGCTGCGGACGGAAGGGCGCCGCGAGGTCGCAGATCGCATCAGGGTGGCGCGCGAGTTCGGAGAGATTGCCGAGAACGCCGAGTACGACGATGCGAAGAACGAGCAGGCGATGCTCGAGCACAAGATCGCCCAGCTCGAGGACCGGTTGATCAACGCACGCGTGATCGACACGAGCGACGTCGACACCAGCGTCGTCTCGATCGGCTCCGTCGTGCGCCTGCGGGACGTCGACGCGAAGGAGACGGTCGAGTACTACATCGTCGGCTCGGCGGAGGCGAACCCCGCCGACAGGAAGCTCTCCAACGAGTCCCCCGTCGGCCGCGCCATCCTGGGCCGCAAGAAGGGCGAGACGGTCGAGGTGACGACTCCGCGCGGGAGCAAGATCAAGTTCAAGATCATGGAGATCAAGGCGGCCTGACGCGCGCCTGCCGGCGCCGGCCGGCGTCGCGGGCGCGCAGCCGTCGGCCACGGGCCGCTCACGGGGCCCACGACCATGTCGAGCACTCCCTCTCCGCCGAAGCGCTTCCCCGACCGGGTCGAGATCGCGGCTGTCCGCGACGAGTGCGAGCCGCTCGAGAACGGCCAGAACGCGGAGCCCAGGCGCCGCATCGCCGGGCGGGCCCTGGCTCGCAGGGACATGGGCAAGCTGGTGTTCCTCGACGTCGTCGACCGCTCCGGCCGGATCCAGGTGATCTGCGACTCGGCGCAGACGGGAGAGATCGACGTCCTCCTCGGCGACGTCGTCGGCGTCACCGGGTCCGCTGCGCGCGCCCGCCGGGGCGAGCCGTCGCTCCTCGCAGAGTCGGTCGAGGTCCTCTCCCGCAACACGCAGCCGCTGCCGGACACGTTCCACGGCCTCACCGACGTGGAGCTGCGGTACCGCAAGCGCTACCTCGACCTGCTCGTCAACGAGGAGACCCGGGCCGACTTCGTCCTCAGGGCGCGGATCGTCGCCGCCGTGCGGGCGTACCTCGATGGCGAGGGCTTCATCGAGGTCGAGACACCGGTGCTGCAGCCGCGCTACGGAGGCGCCTTCGCGCGCCCGTTCGTGACCCACCACAACGAGCTCGGCGCGGATCTCTATCTGCGTATCGCCACGGAGCTGTATCTCAAGCGGCTGATCGTCGGCGGCCTCGAGCGCGTGTACGAGCTGGGCAAGGACTTCCGCAACGAGGGCGTGTCGTTCAAGCACAACCCCGAGTTCACGATGCTCGAGTGGTACGAGGCCTACGCCGACTACCGTGACACGATGAGCCGGATCGAGGCGCTCGTGCAGACGGTCGCACAAGAGGTTCTCGGCCGCACCACGGTCACGTTCCGCGGGCACGAGGTCCGGCTCGAGGCTCCCTGGCGGCGGATCACCTTCGCCTCGGCCCTGGAGGAGCACGGGCTCTGGCTCCGGGACGAGGCAGCCCTCAGGTCGGCGCTCGTCGCCAAGGGCGTGGACACGGACGCCGACAAGGACTGGACGCAGCTCGTCGATCACGCCTTCAGCCACTTCGTGGAGCCGGGGCTGATCCAGCCGACGATCGTCTACGACTACCCGGTCGAGCTCTCGCCCTTCGCTCGTGCAACAGACGGCGACCCGACGCTGACGGAGCGTTTCGAGTACTTCGCCGGCGGGATGGAGCTCGGCAACGCGTTCTCCGAGATCAACGACGCCGCCACGCAGCAGGAGCGCTTCGACATGCAGTCACAACAGGTGGAGGGCGAGCGGGGCGACCCGGACTACGTCGAGGCGCTCTCGTACGGCATGCCGCCGACGGGTGGTCTCGGCTTCGGCATCGACCGCTTCGTGATGCTGCTCACGGGCCGCGAGACGATCCGCGACGTCGTGCTCTTCCCGGCGCTGCGCACGCTTCCCGCGGCGCCCTAGGACGACGAGGCCTAGCCGGGCGAGACGCCGGGCCGGTCGCGCTCGAAAGCGACCACGTCGGCGAGGATGTCGTCGAGCGTACGCTCGGGCTGCCAGCCCACGGCGGCGTGGATCTTCTCGGTGGACGGAATTCGGTGCAGCATGTCCTCGATCCCGTGCTCGTAGACGTCCTCGTACGCGACGTGCTCCACCTGCGACGACGAGCCGGTCAGCTCGAGCACGAGTTGCGCGAGATCTCCGATCGAGATCCGGTTCGTCGAGCCGATGTTGTAGATCTCGCCCGAGACGTCGTCCTCCATCAGCGCCTGCAAGGCGCGGATCGTGTCCTGGACGTGACAGAAGCATCGCGTCTGCCCGCCGTCGCCGTGGATCTCGAGCGTCGTGCCCGCGAGCGCCCGCTGCACGAAGGTGGGGATCACCATGCCGTACTGCCCGCTCTGCCGCGGCCCGACCGTGTTGAACAGCCTGGCGATCGTGCAATCGAGTCCGTGCTCCGAGAAGTGGGCGAGTGCCAGGAACTCGTCCATCGCCTTCGAATCGGCGTACGCCCAGCGGCGCTGCGTGGTCGGGCCGTAGATACGGCGCGCGCTCTCCTCGAGCGGCGTCTCCTCGCGGTGGTCGCCGTACACCTCGGACGTCGAGGCGATCAGGACGCGCTTGCCGAAGCGGTGGCAGTGATCGAGCACGATCTCGGTGCCGCGGAGGTTCGTGACCAGGGTCTGCACCGGCTGCTCCACGATCAGCCGCACGCCGACGGCGGCCGCCAGGTGGTAGACGACGTCGCACTTGTGGACGAGCTCGTTCACGATCGTCCACTGCAGCACGCTGTCGACGACGAGGTGGAAGCGCGGGCGCTCGCGCAAATGCTCGACGTTTGCGAGCGAGCCGGTGGAGAGGTCGTCGAGCACCCATACCTCCCAGCCGTCGTCGAGCAGGCGCTCGGAGAGATGCGAGCCGATGAAGCCGGCGCCGCCGGTGATGAGTGCCTTCCCTTTCACGACCTCGGGAGGGTACACGCTGTCGCGGGCGAACCTGCGGGGAGTGCCACCGTCCGGCGGGCCGTGATCGACCCCCCCGTCCGGTACGATGGAGTTCACCTTCGACTCGGAGCCCGCGGGCCTCGCAGGCTCCGGATCGGATGCGAAAGGAGGGTCGGAGGTTGTTCGAGCGATTCACTGAACGGGCTCGCCAGGTCGTCGTCCTCGCCCAGGACGAGGCGCGGGCGCTCAAGCACAACTACATCGGCACGGAGCACATCCTGCTCGGCCTGCTGCGCGAGGAGGAGGGTCTCGCCGCGCGCGTGCTCGAATCGCTCGACATCACCGTGGAAGAGGTGCGCGCCCAGGTCGCGCGCATCGTCGGCCAGGGCGACGAGGTCACCACGGGCCAGATCCCCTTCACCCCGCGCGCGAAGAAGGTGCTGGAGCTGGCGCTGCGCGAGGCGCTCTCGCTCGGCCACAACTACATCGGCACGGAGCACATCCTGCTCGGGCTCGTCCGCGAGAACGAAGGCGTGGCCGCCCGCATCCTGCTCGACTTCGACGCGGACGCGGAGAAGATCCGCAACGAGATCATCCGCATGCTGTCCGGCCCCGGCCGCAGGCAGCAGGGCACGGCAGCGCCCGGCAGCGAGAAGGCGAAGAGCTCGAAGCTGCTCGACCAGTTCGGGCGGAACCTGACGAAGATGGCGACCGAGGGCAAGCTCGACCCCGTCGTCGGACGACAGACGGAGATCGAGCGCGTCATGCAGATCCTCTCCCGTCGCCAGAAGAACAACCCCGTGCTGATCGGCGAGCCCGGCGTCGGCAAGACCGCCGTGGTGGAAGGCCTCGCCTCGCGCATCGCATCGAACCAGGTGCCCGAGCTCCTGAAGAACAAGCAGATCTACACGCTCGACCTGGCGGCGCTCGTCGCCGGCTCGAAGTACCGCGGTGAGTTCGAGGAGCGCCTGAAGAAGGTGATGAAGGAGATCACCCAGCGGGGCGACATCATCCTGTTCATCGACGAGCTCCACAACCTCGTCGGCGCCGGCGCGGCCGAGGGCGCGATCGACGCGGCCTCGATCCTGAAGCCGGCGCTCGCCCGCGGCGAGCTGCAGACGATCGGCGCCACGACGCTGGACGAGTACCGCAAGTACCTGGAGCGGGATGCTGCGCTCGAGCGTCGCTTCCAGCAGGTCCGGGTCGAGGAGCCGTCGATCGACGACACCGTGCAGATCCTGCGGGGCCTCCGCGACCGCTACGAGGCGCACCACCGGTGCAAGATCTCGGACGAGGCGCTGCGTGCCTCGGCGGTGCTCGCCGACCGCTACATCCAGGACCGCCATCTGCCCGACAAGGCGATCGACCTGATCGACGAGGCCGGGTCGCGCCTCCGGATCCGCACCATGTCCGCCCCGCCCCGCTACCGGGAGCTGGAGGAGGAGATCGAGAAGGTGCGCTCCGACAAGGAGAGCGCGATCGAGGCGCAGGAGTTCGAGAAGGCTGCGTCGCTCCGCGACAAGGAGCGCAAGCTCACCCAGAAGAAGAAGGAGCTGGAGGAGAACTGGCGCAACGAGGCCGACGAGGAGCAGCCCGAGGTGGGCGAGGACGAGATCGCCGACATCGTCTCGATGTGGACGGGCATCCCGGTGTTCAAGCTCACCGAGGCGGAGTCGCAGAAGCTGATCCGCATGGAGGAGGAGCTGCACAAGCGGGTGATCGGGCAGGAGCCCGCCATCGTCGCCGTGTCGAAGGCGATCAGGCGCGCTCGCGCGGGCATCAAGGACCCGAAGCGCCCGACCGGCTCGTTCATCTTCCTCGGCCCGTCCGGTGTCGGCAAGACGGAGCTCGCGCGCACCCTCGCCGAGTTCCTCTTCGGCGACGAGGACGCCATGATCCAGGTCGACATGTCGGAGTACATGGAGAAGCACTCCGTGTCCCGTCTCGTGGGCTCCCCTCCGGGCTACGTCGGCTACGACGAGGGCGGCCAGCTCACGGAGGCCGTGCGGCGCAAGCCGTACTCGGTGCTCCTGCTCGACGAGATCGAGAAGGCGCACCCGGACGTGTTCAACATCCTCCTGCAGATCCTCGAGGACGGGAAGCTGACCGACTCCCAGGGGAGGAAGGTCGACTTCCGCAACACGATCGTGATCATGACGTCGAACATCGGCGCCGCCCAGATCTCGAAGAACCAGTCGCTCGGCTTCACGCTCGGCGACGAGGCCGGCCTCAGCTACGACGACATGAAGGGCCGCGTGATGGGCGAGCTGAAGAAGGTGTTCCGCCCGGAGCTCCTGAACCGGATCGACGAGATCATCGTCTTCCACAAGCTCGAGAAGAGCGAGATCCTCCAGATCGTCGACCTGATGATGAAGCGCCTGCGCGACCAGATGGCGATCCACGGCGCCACGATCGAGCTGACGGACGGTGCGAGAGAGCTGCTCGTGGAGCAGGGCTACGATCCCGCCATGGGCGCGCGGCCGCTGCGCCGCTCGATCCAGCGCCTGATCGAGGATCCGCTTGCCGACTTCGTGCTGGGCCGCGAGCTCGGTGAGGGGTCGACGATCGTGATCGACCGCCGTGAGGAGCTGACCGGGGTGGAGGGCGAGTCGCTCGTCGACATCCAGGTGATCGATGGACTGCCCGAGCCGGTGACGGTGCCTGCAGACGAGTCGCCGCCCGAGATCCCGGACGCCCCGCCGCCGGGCGACGGCGACCTGAACTGACCGAAACGGCCCCGGCAGGGGCCGTTTCCGCGCAGCGGCCTCCGCCGGGGAGCGCAGTGCCCCTGGGCCCGCCGGTGCCGGCGTCGTCGCGGCAGGCACCATTGGCAAAACGCGCCTTGAAGGAGGCCCCCATGCAGCTGATCGAGCCCGGCGACGCCACGCCCGAGGTGCGAGCCGTCTACGACGACCTCATGCAGACGCGCAAGACGGATCGCGTGAACAACTTCTGGAAGGCGCTCGCAAACCACCCGCCGACGCTGGCGCGCACGTGGGAAAGCGTCAAGCAGGTGATGGCGCCAGGTGCTCTCGACCCGCTCACCAAGGAGCTCGTCTACGTGGCCGTGTCGGTCACGAACGGCTGCGAGTACTGCATCGCCTCTCACACCGCGTCGGCACGCGAGAAGGGCATGACCGACGAGCAGCTCGGCGAGCTGCTCGCCGTGGTCGGCATGGCAAACGAGACGAACGCCCTCGCCAACGGGCTCGGCGTCCCGGTCGACGTGGCGTTCAGGCGTCACGGGTAGCCGGGCGCGGCGACGGGCCAGGTAGGTTCCGAGGATGCTCGAGATCCGGCACGCCAATCCCTCCGACTACGGCCGCGTGATCCAGCACGTCAACGCGTGGTGGGGTGGCCGCGAGATGACGCCGATGCTGCCGAAGCTGTTCTTCCTCCATTTCGAGGGCACGAGCTTCGTCGCCGAGGACGAGCAGGGGAACCTCGCCGCGTTCCTGATCGGCTTCGTCTCCCAGACGAGCCCGGACGAGGCGTACGTCCACTTCGTCGGCGTCGCCCCCGAGCAGCGCGGCTCCGGCGTCGGCAGGCGGCTCTACGAGCGCTTCTTCGAGGTGGTCGGAGCACACGGCTGCGCCAGGGTCTGCTGCGTCACGTCCCCGGCCAACACCGGCTCGATCGCGTTTCACGAGGCACTCGGCTTCGCCGTCGACCGTGTCGTCCAGGACTACGACGGCCCGGGCGAGGACAGGGCGGTTCTCGTCAGGGAGCTGCCCTAGCTCCGTGCCGGCGCGATCCGTGGCCGTCCGTCAGGCCGCCAACGGGGTGGGCGACCACGAGACGGGTGAACCGGCGGCGGCCCATGGCGCGTCGGCTACCTTCAACCGGTCGTGACCGACCTCTTCCTCTCGAGCGCCAACCGACCCCCGCGCCGCGGGAGACGGGCCCTGATCGTGCTCGCGGTCGCGCTCGCCCTCACCGCTGCCGCCGCCGCGGCCCTGGGCGGCGTCGCTCTCGCGGAGCGTGGCACGATTCCGGCCGGGACGACGGTGTCGGGCGTGGCCGTCGGCGGCAAGACGCGCGAAGAGGCACGGGAGGCGATCGCCGAAGCGAGCAGCGAGGCGATCGCCCGCCCGATCAGGCTGATCGGCTCCGGCGGCGAGGAGCGAACCTCGGGGCGGGAGCTCGGCGCCGTGGCGCTCGTCGACGATGCGCTCGACGAGGCCCTCGATGCAGGCCCGGTCGAACGCCTCCTGCGGCGGGCCGGCCTCGGTGAGGTGAGGCAGGTCGAGCTTGCATACCGGCTGGGGCCGGTGCGGACAGCCGAGCTCGCGAACCGGCTCGATCTCCGCTTCGGCGAGCCTGCCCGCGATGCAGGCGTGGTGGTCACAGAGGACGGCACGACGATCGATGCGCCCGCAAGGGGAACGCAGGTCGACCGGAGCGCGCTCAGGCGCGCATTGCGAACGTTGCCCGGCGAGCTCGGGTTGCCGGTGGAGATCGAGCCGCCGGCCGTCGGCATCGAGGAGGCCCGGCGGGCCAAGCGCCAGATCGACCGGTTGCTCGACGAGCCGCGCTCCGTTCGCTTCAAAGACGTCGACGTCCCACTCCCCGTCCCCCTCCTGCGCTCCCTCGTCACGGCATCCGTGGCCGACGGCAAGCTGAGCGTCGGGCTCGACGCGGACGGGCTGGCGCGAGCGCTCCTGCCCAAGCTCCAGCGCCTCGAGCAGCCGGCCCGCGATGCCCGGTTCGTTGTCGAAGGCACGCGCGTCCGGGTCGCGCCTTCGACGCCGGGTCGGCAGATCGACGTGGAGCGGATAGCCACATCGCTGGTCTCGAACCTGCGCGCCGTCGCGCACGCAGTGCGGTTCAAGAGCTCCGAGCCGGCGCTCGACACGGCCGCTGCCGAGAAGCTCGGCATCACCGAGCTCGTCTCCGAGTTCACGACCTACTACGAGTGCTGCCAGCCGCGCGTGAGCAACATCAAGCGTGCTGCCGAGCTCCTCGACGGCACGCTCATCGAGCCCGGCAAGGAGTTCTCTCTCAACGAGGCGCTCGGCAAGCGCACCGAGGAGAAAGGCTTCGTCTCGGCGCCGCAGATCTTCGCGGGGCGCCTCGAGGACGCGGTCGGCGGCGGCATCAGCCAGGTCGCCACGACGTTGTTCAACGCCGCCTTCTTCGCGGGCATCAAGCTCGTCGCGCACCAGGCGCACCAGTTCTACATCTCGCGGTACCCGATGGGGCGTGAGGCCACCATCTCCTGGGGCGGCCCGGAGCTGATCTTCCGGAACGACTGGCCGGCGGCGATCCTGATGAAGCTGCAGGCCGGCGACACAGGCATCACCGTGCGATTCTTCTCGAGCAAGCTGGGAAGGCGGGTCGAGACGACCACCGGCGCGCCGTACGCCACCACGGCTCCTCGCACGATCACGATCAAGAATCCCTCGCTCCCGCCCGGCTCGCGCTCGGTCGTCCAGTCGGCGGGAGAGTCGGGCTTCAGCGTGCGCTACACCCGCAAGGTGTTCCGCAACGCGAAGCTGACCCGGAACGAGACGTACACGGTGCGCTACGACCCGAAGAACGGGGTCGTCGAGGTGGGGCCGCCGAAGGCGAAGAAGAAGGTGAAGAAGACGGACAGCCCGGAGGCGAAGCCGGCAACCCCGGCGACGCCCGACCCGGACGCCGGCAATGCCGCTGTGCCGGAGCCCGGCCCGCTTCCCGGCGGCTAGTCGTACAGGGGCTCGAGCGCGGGGCGCCGCGCGTGGTCGTAGACGACGCGCGACTCCACGTGCCCCACCTCGGGGCGAACCGTGAGGCGGTCGAGCACGAAGTCGCGCAGGGCGTCCGTGCCGGCCACGCCGACGTGAAGCAGGAAGTCGTCCGCGCCGGTGACGTGGAACAACTCGATCACCTCTGGCATCGCGAGCGCCGCCTCCCGGAAGGCATCGACGTACGCGCGCGAGTGGGGGCGGATCCGCACCGACACGATCGCCTCCAGGCCGCGTCCGAGCGCGTCGCGATCGACCTCGGCGTGGAAGCCTCGCAGGACGCCGCGGGCACGCAGGGCACGCACCCGCTCGAGGCACGTGGACGGCGCCAGTCCGACGTGCCGGGCCAGGTCCTTGTTCGAGATCCGTGCATCCTTCTGCAAGGCCTCGACGAGGATCCTGTCCGTTCGGTCCAGGCGCTCAGCGGGCATGGATTCCGAATATAGTACGGAACAGATGCACTAGCAACGAAGGATGAACGACAATAGCGGCATGGAATCGGACAGGATCGCTCTCCACGCCGACAGCGTCGCCGTCCACGCGGGGCGCCACGACTTCGGCGCGCTCGGCGTGCACGCACCGCCCATCGACCTCTCGAGCACGTACCCGCTGCCCGACCTCGCCGAGGCCGTCGAGGCTCTCGACATGCTGGCGGCGGGCGAGGCCGAAGCCGCAAACCCGGTGTACGCCCGCCTTTGCAACCCGACCGTGCGACGATTCGAGCGGGCTCTCGCCGAGCTCGAGGGCACGCCGGACTGTGTCGCGTTCGCGTCCGGCATGGCCGCCCTGACCGCTTCCCTGCTCGCGGCCTGCGGAGAGCGGCGTCACGTCGTCGCCCTGAGGCCGCTCTACGGTGGTACCGACCACCTACTCGCCTGCGGGCTGCTCGGGATGGAGGTCACGTGGGGGGAGGCGGGCGCGGTGGCCGAGGCGATCGGTCCGGACACGGGCCTGGTGCTGCTCGAGACGCCGCAGAACCCGACCCTCGGCCAGGTCGACATCGAAGCGGTCGTCGCCGCTGCGGGCGATGTTCCCGTGCTCGTCGACAACACCTTCGCCACACCGGTGCTGCAGAACCCCGCCCGGCACGGTGCCGCCCTGACGCTTCACAGCGCGACGAAGTTCCTGGGCGGCCACGGAGACGTGGTCGCCGGGGCGGTCGCGTGCGACGCCCAGTGGGCTGCCCGGCTGCGCCGGGTGCGGATCCTCACCGGAGCCCTGCTGCACCCGTTCGCCGCCTACCTGCTGCATCGAAGCCTGCCGACGCTCCCGTTCCGGGTGCGCGAGGCGCAGGAGCGCGCGCGGGTGCTGGCGGGGCTGCTCGCCGGCCATCCGGCGGTCGAGCAGGTGCTCTACCCCGAAGCGGACGGAGTGCAGCTCCGCGGGCCCGGGGCGGTGCTCGCCTTCGAGGTCGTGGGTGGGCGGGCAGCGGCTGCGACCGTGATGGAGTCCGTCAGGCTCGTCACCCCTGCGGTCAGCCTCGGCTCGACCGACACGCTGATCCAGCATCCCGGCGGCCTCACACACCGGCTCGTGGAGCCGGAGGCCAGGGAGGCTCTCGGCATCGGCGACGGCCTGCTCCGGCTGTCGGTGGGGCTGGAAGACGTCCACGACCTCTGGCTCGACCTTTCCCAGGCGCTCGACCGCCTCACCCTCCTGCAGCCCGAGCTCTCGCTCGTCTCGTAGGCCGGCCTACAGGCGCCCGGGGGAAGGCAGCCGGGACTCGGCTCTCGCGACCGCGGGGCGCGACGGCGGCGCAGGCCCTACGGGAAGGCATCGCGGGCAGGGGCAAGCTGTCTGTTGTCAGAAAAGACGACATGACGTCCGGCCCGGTCCCTATCATGGCCCGCATGGGAAAGGTGATCGTCCAGCACGTCTGTTCGGAGTGCGGAACCACCACCGGCCGCTGGCTCGGGAAGTGCCCCGGATGCGGGGCCTTCGGGACGCTCGTCGAGGAATTGACCGGACAGGCGACGCCGTCCCGCGGAGCCGGGCGGGGGTCGGTCGCCCCACGGCCGCTGCAGAAGCTCGCGCAGGTACGGATCGAGGAGGCGGCCCGCGTCTCCACGGGCGTGGCCGAGCTCGACCGCGTCCTGGGTGGGGGGCTCGTGCCGGCCTCGCTCGTGCTCGTCGGCGGCGAGCCGGGGGTGGGGAAGTCCACGCTGCTCCTCTCCGCGCTCGGGAGCATCTCTCGCACCGGGCGGCGGGCCCTGCTCGTCACCGGCGAGGAGTCGGTCGCGCAGGTGAAGCTTCGCGCCGCCCGCCTCGGCGGCGCGGAGGACGTCGAGATCCTCGCCGAGACGGAGCTCGAGGTCGTCTGCGCGACGCTCGAACAGGAACGGCCGGACGTCTGCGTGATCGACTCGGTGCAGACCCTCTACTCGTCCGAGCTCGGCTCTGCGCCCGGCTCGGTCGGCCAGGTGCGAGAGGCTGCGGCGCGCCTCCTGCGTGTGGCCAAGGAGCAGGGTGTCGCGACCGTCCTCGTCGGTCACGTGACGAAGGACGGCGCCGTGGCCGGTCCGCGGGTGCTGGAGCACCTCGTCGACTGCGTGCTCCAGTTCGAGGGTGACCGCTACCACGCCCACCGCATCCTGAGGGCGACGAAGAACCGGTTCGGATCCACCAACGAGCTCGGCGTGTTCGAGATGACGGGTGCCGGCCTCGTCGGCGTGCCGGATGCCTCGGAGCTGTTCGGCCGCTCCCAGGCGGGCGAGGTCGGCGCGGCGGTCGCCTGCGCGCTCGAGGGCACCCGGCCGCTCCTGCTCGAGATCCAGTCGCTCGTGTCCAAGACCGACCTGGCGATGCCGCGCCGCGTCGGCACGGGTGTCGACCCGAAACGGCTGGCGATGATCGTGGCCGTCCTCGGCCGCCACGCCGGCATCGCGCTCGGTGCTGCCGACGTCTTCGTCAACGTCGCCGGTGGCGTTCGGATCGACGAGCCCGGCGCCGACCTCGCCGTCGCCCTGGCGATCGCCTCCGCCGCCCGCGGCGTGCCTCTCGTGGGCGGCACCGCCGCGTTCGGGGAGATCGGCCTCACGGGGCGGCTGCGTCCCGCTGCCCAGGCCGAGCGGCGGCTCGAGGAGTGCGCCAAGCTCGGGCTCGAGCGCGTCCTCGTGCCCGACGGGACGAAGACGCGTGGAGGCCCGCCCGTGATCCGCGCAGAGACAATCAGGCAGGCGATCGCCGCGGGCCTGGAGGGCCGCGACGCGGGTGGGGGAGAGGCGATCGCCTGACGGGGCTCGACCTTCCCGCCGGCGCGGTGCCGGAGGGTGCTGCGTGACCCGCCCGCCGCGTGCAGCCTTCCGGCCGCCGGGCGCACGTGTCCTCCGCGTTCGACCCCCGGGATCTGCCGCTCGTGCGCCGGCCGGCCGTCAGCGGGTCGCGGGTGCCGGGTAGATCCGCTCGACGTACTCGTCGACCATGCGTGTCGCGCTGAAGCGGGGCACGTTCGTCGCAAGCGACGCCTTGATCCGGTCGCACCACGCGTGCGGCACGCCGTCCTCGTCCCGGTCGTAGAACATCGGGATCACCTCGCGCTCGAGCAGGTCGTAGAAGTCGCCGGCGTCGCGCGCGTCCATCACGGCCGGGTCCGGGTCCTCGTCGCCGGGGATCGCCCAACCGTTCGAGCCGTCGTACGCCTCCGCCCACCATCCGTCCAGCACGCTCAGCTGCAGCACGCCGTTGAAGCACGCCTTCATGCCGCTCGTGCCGCTCGCCTCGAGCGGGCGGCGCGGCAGGTTGACCCAGACGTCGCAGCCCGACACCAGGTGCGTCGCCGTCGAGAGGTCGTAGTCCTCGAGCACCACCACGCGACCGGCAAGGCGCTCGTCGCTCTTCTTCATGTTGAAGAGGTCCTGCAGCACGCTCTTGCCGCCCTCGTCGAGCGGGTGCGCCTTACCGGAGAGCAGCAGCTGCACCTGGGGCTCGCCGGTGAGGATACGCACGGAACGGTCACGGTCGTACGTCAGCAGGTACAGCCGCTTGTAGGTGGCGAGCCGGCGGGCGAAGCCGAGCGTGAGCGCGCCCGGGTCGAGTGCGCGCGCGGCGGCGTTCACGTACTCGATCTGCTCGTTGCGGAGCAGGCGGTCGTTCTGGCTCTTCAGGCGGGCCCAGTCGATCAAGGACTCGCGGGCCGCAGCGCGAGCCGCCCAGATCTCTTCGTTCGGGATCCCGCGCACTCCCGCCCACGTGCCCGGGTCTGCGGCTCTCTCCCACCACCGAGCCCCGAGGTGTCGGTCGAACAGCTCCACGAAGGGTCGCGAGACGAACGTCGGCAGGTGGGCGCCGTTCGTGACGTGGGTGATCGGAACGTCTGCCGCTGAGCGCTCGCCGAACATGGGCTGCCACATGCTCCGTGCCACCTCTCCGTGCAGCCGGCTGACGCCGTTGCGGGTTCTGCTGAGGCGCAGCGCGAGCGGCGTCATCCCCGGGGACTCCCCTTCCTCGTCCGGCCGTGCCCGGCAGAGCGACACGAACCGGTCGGGCGTGATCCCGAGCCGATGCGGCAGGTCGTCGTAGGCGGCGAGCAGCTCGTCCGCCCCGTAGGTCTCGTTGCCGGCCGGCACGGGCGTGTGCGTCGTGATCACGAACCGCTCGCGCACCGCGCCGAGAGCCTCGTCGAGCGACGCGCCGGCCCCCACGTGCCGTGCCGCCACCTCGAGCCCGGCGAGCGCGGGATGGCCCTCGTTCAGATGGAAGACGGCCGGCTCGATTCCGAGGGCCTCGAGCGTGCGCACGCCCCCGATCCCGAGCAACGCATACTGGGCCAGCCGGATGGCCCGGTTGCCCTCGTACAGGCGGGCGGTCGTCCACCGCCGAACGGCATCGTTCTCGGGCACCTCGGAGTCGATCAGGTAGAGGGGCACCCGCCCCACCTGCGCGAGCCAGACCTGGAACCACGTCTCTGCCCCGAGCACGCGCACCGACAGCTTCAGGGGCGTGCCGTCCGGTGCCGTCACCCTGGCGAGCGGAAGGCTCTTCGGGTCGTTGGTGATCCAGAACTCCTGCTGCCGGCCGTTGAGATCGAGCCGCTGGCGGAAGTACCCGCGCCGGTAGAAGAGCCCGATCGCGACGAGTGGCAGTGCCTGGTCGCTCGCCTCCTTCAGGATGTCGCCCGCCAGCACGCCGAGACCACCCGAGTAGACGGGCAGCGAGGCATGGACGCCGAACTCCGCGCACATGAACGCCACCGGACCGTCGACGCCGGGGCGAGGGCGCGGGGGGCGGGCGAGATCGGCGGCGACCTGTGCGTAGAGCGCGTCGATCCGCTCGCGGATGCCGGCGTCGCTATCCGCCCACGCCTCCGTGGACGGCCACAGGTCGGTGAGGAAACGAACCGGGTTCTCGCCGGAGAGCTCCCACCGGTGCGGGTTGATGTCGTGAAAGAGCGCTGCGCCGTCTCGGGCCCACGACCAGCGGAGGTTGTGGGCGAGGTGTGCGAGAGGGCGCAGCCCGTCCGGCATGCGGTCGGCGAGGCGGTTCGCGCGGTCTTCCAGGTCGGCTGAGCCGCCGAAGAACGAGGTCGAGTCCATCGCCTATGGCTAGCACGTAAAGGGCCGCTCGCGTCGGCCCAACGCGTGCGGCGCGATCGGTTCATGCTCCCGACGAGGTACCCTCGAGGCATGGAATTCGGCTCTCCCGAGATCGTCGAGGCGATCGCCCGGCTCTCTCCAGGGACGGCGTTGCGCCAGGGGATCGACGACGTGATCCGCTCGCACGGAGGTGCGCTGATCGTGATCGGCGACCCCGACGAGCTGGCCTTCCTCTACTCGGGCGGGATTCGCATAGGTCAGCCGTTCACGCCGCAGCTCCTCTACGAGCTGTCGAAGATGGACGGCGCGATCGTGGTCGACGCTGCGATCACCCGGCTCGCCTACGCAAACGTGCAGCTGATGCCGGACCCGACGATCCCGTCCGACGAGACCGGCACGCGCCATCGCACCGCGGAGAGGGTCGCCAAGCAGACGGGGGCCCTCGTCGTCTCGATCTCGCAGCAGCGCGAGACGGTGACCGTCTTCCTCGGCGACGCACGCCATCAGCTCGATCCGATCGCCACCGTTCTGGCCAAGGCGAATCAGGGGCTGGCCGCGCTCGAGACCTACATCAAGCGCCTCGAGCAGGTGTTGACGCGACTGACCGCTCTCGAGTTTCAGAACGCCGTCGTCCTCGACGACGTCCTCGTCGTGCTGCAGCGGGCCGAGATGACCTCGCGAATGGTGCGCGAGGTCGAGCGCGACTGCGTCGAGCTCGGCTCGGAAGGGAGGCTGATCCTCGCCCAGCTCGAGGAGCTCTCCGGCACCTTGCCCCAGCAGGCGGCCGCAGTCGTTGCCGACTACCAGTCCGGGGTCGAGCCCGAAGCCGCCCTCGAGCAACTCGCAGCACTCCCCTACGAGAGCCTGCTCGAGGCGGAGACGCTCCAGGGGCTGCTCGGCTTTCCCAGCTCGGCGACGCCGATCGAGACCGTGGTCAGCCCGCGTGGCTACCGGGCCCTCGCCCAGATTCCGCGGATCCCGTCGAACGTGATCCGCCGGGTGGTCAGCGAGCTCGAGGGCCTCGATGCGATCGCTCGAGCATCGCTGCGAGAGCTCGAGGGCCTCGACGGCGTCAGCGCCATGCGTGCGCGCGAGATCAAGGAAGGCCTGCGGCGCCTGCAGGAGCACAATCTGGTCGAGCGCTACCTGTCGATGTAGGCCGCCTCCGGCCCGACGCACAGGTGTCCGGATCACTCGCTGCGAGGCGGATCTCCGCTAGAATAGATCTCCTCGCCGGCAGCCTCATCAGCGCCGGCGGTTTTTGTGAGCAAGGGCACCAGTCAGGCGTATCAACGGGGAGGGAAGCTTGTTCGACGTCGGCGACAAGGTGGTGTACCCCCACCACGGGGCAGGCACGGTCGTGAGCAAGGACACGCGCGTCGTCCTGGGGCACGAACGCGAGTACCTGACCATAAAGATCCTGCACAACGACATGACCGTGAACGTGCCCACGGAGAACGCCGAGAAGGTCGGCCTCCGCTGGGTGATCGACCAGGAGATGGTCGAGGTCGTCGTCCGGGCGCTCTCCGGCGAGTCCACGGAGATGCCGAAGAACTGGAACCGCCGCTTCAAGCACAACCGCGACAAGATGAAGACCGGCGACATCCTCGAGCTGGCCGAAGTCGTGCGCAATCTCGCTTTGCGTGATCACGAGAAGGGCCTGTCGACGGGTGAGAAGCAGATGTACGTGAAGGCGAAGAAGATCCTCGCTTCCGAGTTGATGTACGCCAAGGACATGACCGAGGAAGAGGCAGCCGCCTGGCTCGACGAGGTGCTCGCCAACCCGGCCATCGTCACGAAGAAGGCCAAGCCGAAGGCCAAGGTGGCCGCTGCGAGTGCCTGACGGCGCTGGCAGCTGAGAGCCCGATGGCCCGCCCAGGTGCTTCCGGCGACGCCGGGAGCACCTGGGCGGTCCTCGTCGCAGCCGGCTCGGGCGAGCGGCTCGGTGCCGATCGTCCCAAGGCGTTCGTGGCGCTCGGCCGGCGGGTTCTGCTCGCCGAGAGCCTGGAGCGGCTCGACGCAAGTGCGTGGGTCGACTCGATCGTCGTCGCCGTGCCGGCGGGCTGGGAGGAGGCGGCGATCGTGCTCGCCGAGGAGCTCGTCGCCAGCAAGGTGGCAGCGGTCGTCACGGGCGGCGCCACGAGATCGGCTTCGGTACGAGCTGCCCTTGCGGAGATCCCGGACGATGCGGTCGTCGTCCTCGTCCACGACGCGGCGCGGCCGCTCATCGGAGATCGCGTGATCGAGCGCGTGCTCACGCCCCTGGCGGAGGGCTACGACGGCGTCGTGCCGGGACTGCCTGTCCCGGACACGGTCAAGCGGGTCGAGCGCGGCGTGATCGCCGAGACCGTCGACCGCGCCGGCCTCGTGACCGTGCAGACGCCGCAGGCGTTCCCCGCTTCCGTGCTCCGGGCGGCGTACGCCGGTGACGGCGACGACGCAACCGACTGTGCGTCGCTCGTCGAGCGCCGTGGCGGGCGCGTGCGCGTCGTCGACGGCGACCTGCGCCTGCTCAAGATCACCACGGCGGCAGATCTGGCGCTCGTCTCGTCGTGGCTGCACGAGCCCCAGACGACGTGAAGGCGGTGTTCTTCGACGTCGGTGAGACACTTGTCGACGAGGAGCGGTGGTGGCGGGTGCTCGCCGAGCGGGCCGGTATGCAGCCTCACGTGATCTGGGCCGCGCTCGGCGTCACGATCGAGCGGGGCGAGGAGCACGATGCGCTCTGGGCTCATCTGGGCGTGCAGCGGCCGAGCGACTGGTGGCACACGCTCCCGTACGAGCTCTGCGACCTGTACCCGGACGCGCTCGGGTGTCTCGAGAGCGTTCGCGAGCTCGGCCTGCGGGTGGGCATCGTCGGCAACCAGACGGCCGCGCTCGAGCGCTGGGCGCGTGAGGTGCCCCTGCCGGCCGACGTGATCTCGTCGTCCGAAAGCCTCGGCGTCCGCAAGCCCGACCCGCGCTTCTTCGCGCGCGTGGTGGAGCTGGCCGGGTGTGCGCCGGAGGAGGTTGCCTACGTCGGCGACCGGGTCGACAACGACGTGCTGCCCGCCGCGGCCGCCGGGCTCGTGGCGATCCACGTCCGGCGTGGGCCCTGGGGGAGCCTGCAGCAGACGCCGCACGCGGCGGCGCTGGGCCTCGACGACCTCGCGTCGCTGCCGCAGGCGCTAGCCTCGCTCCTATGAGCGACCTTCGCATCGGCCTCGGCCTCGACGCGCACGCGTTCGCGGTGGGCGCGCCGCTCGTTCTGGCAGGAGTGACGATCGACCATCCGCGCGGCCTCTCCGGCCATTCCGACGGCGACGTCATCGCCCACGCGCTCACCGACGCCCTCCTCGGTGCAGCCGGACTGGCCGACATCGGGGCGCTGTTCCCCTCGAACGACGAGCGCTACCGGGGCGCGGATTCCCTGGGCCTGCTGGCCGAGGCCTACCGGCAGGTGCGGGGGGCCGGCTACCAGCTCGTCAATGCCGACTGCGTGCTCGTCGGGCAGGAGCCGCAAATCGCCCCCTATCGCGAGGAGATGCGGGTGCGGCTCGCCGGCGCCCTCGGCGTCGGGGCCGCGCTCGTGAACGTTCGCGCCACCACGACGGACCGGCTGGGCTTCGCCGGCCGCGGCGACGGGCTCGCGGCGCAGGCTGTGGCGCTGCTCTGCCCGGCATGAGCCCGAGGGTCGTCGGCTACCTCGAGCAGCCGGATCTCGTGGAGCGCGAGGAGATCTGGCGCACCTGGCCGGCGTTCATGCACCACGATCCCGTGGCACGCGGCCGCTGGGGCGTGCTCTACGAGCGTTTCCCCGCCTTCCAGTTCTTCGCCGTCGACGACGACACGGGGGAGGTCCTCGCCAAGGCCAACGCGATACCCGCCCCGCTCGATCCCGGCAATCTCCCCGACGGGGGCTGGGCCGACGCGTTGCGTGGCGGAGTCGACAGCCCCGAGCACCCGACCGTTGTCTCCGCCCTGCAGATCGCGGTCGACCCGGCACACCGTGGCAACGGGCTCAGCGCCGTCATGCTCGCCGAGATGCGGCGGATCGCGCTGCAGCACGGCTTCGGGGATCTCGTCGCCCCCGTCCGGCCGAACTGGAAGGCCAGCTACCCGCTCGTACCTATGGAGCGCTATGCCTCGTGGACGAGACCGGATGGGCTTCCCTTCGACCCGTGGTTGCGCGTGCACGCACGCGCGGGAGGTGCGCTCGTGGGGGTGTGCCCGCAGTCGATGACCATCCCGGGCTCCATCGCCGAGTGGGAGGAGTGGGCGCAGATGCGCTTCCCCGAGAGCGGCGAGTACGTGGTGCCCGGAGCGCTCAACCCGGTCACGATCGACGTCGCGGGCGACCGTGGCCTCTACGTGGAGCCGAACGTGTGGGTGCGGCACCAGCTGGCGTAGGCGCGCAGCTCGGGCCGCCGGATCCGCTCGCGCCCCGCCGGCGTGCCGTCCCTCCGGGGTCCGCCGCTGCAATCTCGGCACGAACGGGGCACTGACACGTTGCTTGCTCGCCGGTAGCGTGACTCCAGGGGCGACACGCCCCCCTCGGGGCACTCTTCGTTCCTTCGCGTGCGAAGCCGTTCCCTGCTGAGCTCGTAGCCGCTATCCTGGGGCGCGGACGCGGTGCCATGCCGCTCCACATCGAGAGAGGCCGAGGGCCCCGGCCCGCCGACGCCTCGGCAACCTGCGCGAAGCGCAAGGTGCCAAGCCCGGGGTGGATGTCGAGCGAGGAGGAGAGATGGGCGCTGCACAGACCTCGTCATTCGTCGACCGGCTCGCCGAGCGGGGCGTCTTGCTCGCAGACGGGGCGACGGGGACGAACTACCAGGCGATGGGAATCGAGCCGGGCCTGGCGCCGGAGGAGTGGCTGTTCGACGCACCCGACAAGGTGGTCGAGCTTCACCGCGCCTTCGCCGAGATCGGCTGCGACATCGTGCTCACGTGCACGTTCGGCGCCACGCCGCTCCGCCTCACGGACGGGCCGCTGGCCGGTCGGGCCCGAGAGGTGAACCTGCGTGCCGCCGAGCTCGCCCGGCAGGGGGCCGGAGACGACAGGCTCGTCGCCGGGTCGCTCGGGCCGACGGGGCAGCTGATCGAGCCGTACGGGCTCCTCGGTCACGACGCCTGTGTGGAGGCGTTCGCCGAGCAGGCGACCGCTCTCGTGGAGGGCGGCGTCGACCTGCTCGTGCTCGAGACGCTGTTCGCCGTCGAGGAGGGGGTCTGGGCGCTCGAGGGCGTGACGGAGGCCACCGACGTGCCCGTGGTGGCGTCATTCAGCTTCGACATGGGCACCCGCACGATGATGGGCGTCAGCCCGACCGACGCGGTGGCGGCGGTGGCCCCGTTCGGGGTCGCGGCGGTCGGCGCGAACTGCGGGCGCTCGCTCGAGGACGCCGACCTCGTCGTCGCGGAGATGCTCGAGGCTGCAGGCGACATCCCCGTCTGGGTGAAGCCGAACGCGGGCGTCCCGAAGATCGTCGGCGCCGAGGTGGTCTACGAAGCGGGCCCCGAGATGCTCGCAGAGCACGTCGTCCGCTACGTGGAGCAGGGGGCGCGCATCGTGGGGGGCTGCTGCGGCTCGACGCCATCGCACGTGGCGGCGATCGCCCGCGCGCTCGGACGCTGACCTCAGGCGGGAAGCCGCACGAGGCCGCCGTCGAGCACGACGAGCCCGTCCTGCTCGAGCGCGGCGATCGCCTCCCGGTCGACGTCGGCAAGGCGCCGCGGAGAGGCCGCGACGGCCCGCAACGCGTTCGCACGGCGCTGACGGAACGAGCCCTCGAAGCGGGACTGCCTGCGGGCGGGCTCGTCTCGGCTGCCGCGTGACGGACACGGTCCTGCCAGGGGGCAGGCATCACAGCGGGGCACGCGCGCGAGACAGACAGTGGCGCCGAGATCCATCAGCGCCTGCGCCGCGGCGCCCGTGAACCGCTGCCCCGTGCGCCGCTCGACACGGTCGACGTTCACATCGCGTGGGAGGACGTTCTCGCCGAGAGCGAAGTTGCGGAGGGCCGCGGCGGTGTACGGGCCGACGCCGGGCAGCAGCGTCAGGTCGTCGGGCCAGCCGTCCGCCACGATCATCTGCGCGGCGCGGTGGAGCGCCAGGGCGCGCCGGTTGTACCCGAGCCCCTGCCACTCGCGGATCACATCGCCGGCCGGCGCTGCCGCGAGCGCTGCCGCATCGGGCCAGCGCTCCAGCCATGCCCTGTAGCGGGGCACGACGCGGTCGACCTGCGTCTGCTGCAGCATCACCTCGCTCACGAGGATCGCGTACGGGTCGCTCGTACGGCGCCACGGGAGGTCGCGCCCGCGACGGGCGTACCAGGCCAGCAGGGCGCGTTCCATGGCCCGATCCTACGGGCCGGGCCCCCGTTCGTTACCCTGAGCACCCCGAGGCGGAGGGCGAGCGTGCAGGTGCGCAAGGTGATCGTGCAGCGGGAGGAGACGCATCGTGAGGCGGGGCACGATCTCGACCGTCCGACCGTGAAGATCGTGGCGGCGGTCGTCGTCGTCAACCCGCTTGCCGGTAGCTACGTCGAGGATCTGGGTGAGCTCGAGGAGCTCGGGGCGGAGGTCGCCGCCGTGCTCGCCCGGCATGCTCTGGCCGGGCTCGGCGACAGGGCGCGCGAGGTCGACGCGTACGGCAAGGCTGCCGTCGTCGGGCTGGCGGGCGAGCTGGAGCACGCGGCGGCGGTGCTGCACCCCCGCTTCGGTGCGCCCGTCAGGGAGGCTGTCGGCGGGGGGGCGGCGATCATCCCCTCGACGAAGAAGGTCGCAGGGCCGGGCACCGGCATCACGATGCCGCTCACGAACAAGGACGACATCTGGAGCTTCGACGAGATGGACGCCGCCGAGATCAGCGTTCCCGGCGCACCCCGCGACGACGAGATCCTTGTCTGCCTGGCGCTCGCCGCGGGCGGGCGCCCTCTCGCGCGTACCCGAAAGCCGACGCCGCGGTGAAGGCGATCGTCCTGCTCGCGCGGCGCGAGGGCGACACCGTCGAGGAGTTCCGTCGCTGGTGGCTGGACGAGCACGCGCCGCTCGCACGGCAGCTGCCCGGCGTGCGACGGCTCGTGTTCAACCTCGTGGAAGGCGACGGCCCCTACGACGGGGTGTCCGAGCTCTGGTTCGACTCCCTCGAGGCGTTCGACGCTGCCTACGCCAGCGACATCGGCCGGCGGGTCGCCGCCGACTCGGTCGCTCACGTCGGCAGCCGTGTCCGTCTCGTCGTCGACGAGCGCAGCCAGCTGGCCTGACGGGCGGCGCATCCGGCCGCGGCCGGAAGCCGAGCCGCCCCATGGCCCGCGGGCGGGCGCTGCCGCGTGGCCGACGCCTACACTGCGAGACGATGGCGCGCTGGCCCGGCCCGGCTCTTCTCCTCGCCGGCGTCGCGCTGCTGCTCGGCGGCTGTGGCACGAGCGACGACGAGCTCCCGGCCGCCGCGCAGCCCGCGACCCGGGCGTCGACGGTGCCCACCGACCCGATGGAGGGCGCGTCGACGACGCCGGTCCGCGTGCCCGCCACGAACACCGAGATCGCGCTCCTCGGCGACGTTCGGGCGGCGCGCCACGACGGCTACGACCGCGTCGTCTTCGAGTTCCGCAACGTCCTCCCCGGCTACGACGTCCGCTACGTGGAGCGCCCGGTGCTCGCGGACGCCTCGGGCGCGGAGGTGGCGGTCGGAGGCGGCTACGTGGTGCAGGTGCGGATGGAGAACGCGCTCGACGCCGACCTCGAACAGGAGTCCGCGCCCTCGACCTACACCGGGCCGAGCCGCTTCTCGCCTGCGACGCCCGAGGTCGTCGAGCTCGTGCGTACCGGCGGCTTCGAGGCGGTCTTGACCTGGGCGGTGGGCCTTGTCGACCGGGTCGGCTTTCGTGTGCTCACCCTGCAGGGCCCACCCCGGCTCGTGGTCGACTTCCGCAACCGCTGAGGCCGGGCGCCCGCCTCGCGCCCGGCGCGCCACCCCCTGAGCGGGCCGGGAGCAGGTTCGGTTGACCGTGCTCGGAGTACGGCCAACCGTACTTGTTCTTTGCAAGTAGCGCCCGTACCGTCGATTCCATCGACAACGCTCTCTCGAAAGGTGTGAATCCGATGGTTGCCTCAGCATCTCGTAGGTGGTGGGCGCTGGCACTGCTCAGCGTCGTGCAGTTCATGGTCGTGCTCGACATCGCCATCGTCAACGTCGCCCTGCCCTCGATCCAGGTCGATCTCGGCTTCTCGCAGGAGAACCTGCAGTGGGTCATCAGCGCCTACGCGCTCGCCTTCGGCGGCTTCCTCCTGCTCGGCGGGCGCATGGCGGACCTGCTCGGCCGGCGCCGCATGTTCATCGCCGGGCTCGCCGTCTTCACCGTCGGCTCGCTCGTCGCAGGGCTCGCGTGGAGCGAGGCCTCGCTGATCGGCGCCCGCTCGCTGCAGGGGCTCGGGGCGGCGATCATCTCTCCGGCCGCGCTCTCGATCCTGATGACGACGTTCTCCGAAGGCCGCGAGCGGAACATCGCCCTCGGCGTCTGGGGCGCCGTAGGTGGCTTCGGCGCCGCCGCCGGCGTTCTCCTCGGCGGGGTCTTCACCGACCTGCTCAGCTGGGAGTGGATCTTCTACGTCAATCTTCCCGTGGGTATCGCCGCAGCTGCTCTGGCGCCCGCGCTGCTCGGGGAGAGCCGCGATCGGCGGGCATCCAGCTTCGATGCGCTCGGAGCCGTTCTCGTGACGGCGGGCCTCTCCACGTCCGTGTTCGCGATCACGCAGGCGAACAGCTACGGCTGGGGCTCCGGCAAGACGATCGGGCTCTTCGCAGGCGCGCTCGCGTTGCTCGGCGCCTTCCTGCTCGTCGAGACGCGGGCGAAGGCGCCGCTGATGTCGTTCTCGGTGTTCCGGATCAAGACGGTCAGCGGTGCCAACGTCGCAGGGTTCATCCTCGGGACGGCCCTGTTCTCGATGTTCCTCATGCTGACGCTCTACATGCAGCAGGTGCTCGGCTACTCCGCCCTGAAGACGGGGTTCGCGTACCTGGCCGTCGCAGGCACGTCGATCGTGTGGGCGACGGTCGCCTCACAGCTCGTGACGAAGATCGGCGTCAAGCCCGTGCTCGTCACCGGGATGAGCCTGCTCACGGTCGGCCTGCTGTACTTCACCCAGGTCTCGGTAGGCGGCTCCTACCTCCGCGACCTGTTGCCCGGCTTCCTCGTGGTCGCCGTGGGGATGGCTTTCTCGTTCGTCTCGATCTCGATCGCGGCGCTCGCCGGCATCGAGTCGAAGGACGCGGGTCTCGCCTCCGGCCTGATCAACACCTCGCAGCAGATCGGCGGCGCGCTCGGCATCGCAGTCCTCTCGGCGGTGGCCGTCGCGCAGACGAGCGATGCTGCGCGGGTGGGTGCGACGGCCGCCCAGGCGGCCACGGACGGCTTCCGAGCGGCCTTCTGGGTCGGCGCGGCGGTGGCGGCAGTGGGCGTGATCGCTTCCGTGGTGCTGATCCGCCAGGAAGAGCTCGCGGCAGCGCCGGTGACCGCCACCGAGACGGAGGCCGAAGCCGTCGCGCTCGCCGCCTAGCCGGCGGCCGGCAGCGGCTCGGACGCGTGCGGGCGGGGTACGGTGACCGCCCGCACGCGTCCTACCCGGGTCGCCGTGTGCGTCGCAGGAGGTGGGCGAAGTTGATCGACCACCCGAAGCCGTCGGTGCGCCGCACGATCAGCCGCGGCTCGCCGGGTCGCCAGACGTCACGCGTCCAGGACGTGTTCCAGTTGCTCATCGGAGCAGCGTAGCTGGGTATCGATCCACGCTAGCGGCGGCTCACGGCTCGCCGCCCGGGCGAACACGGCACACTTGACCTCCGAGGCACCTTCCTGAACCGGGAGACGGTCATGACGGCGACTGCAGTGGTCGACGCGAAGCAGGCAGTCGCCTGCATTCGCTCTGGCGACACCGTGCTGGTGGGTGGCTTCGGGCTGGTGGGAGCGCCGCTGACGCTGATCGACGCTCTGGTCGAGCATTCCGACGCGGCCGACCTGACGATCGTGTCGAACAACATCGGTGAGCCGGGCCGGGGGCTCGGGAAGCTCCTGCGGCAGGGGCGCATCCGGCGGGGGATCTCCTCGTACTTCACGTCCAACCCCGAGGCGGTCGCGGCCGTGAACGCGGGAGAGATCGAGGCGACGCTCGTGCCGCAAGGGACGTTCGCCGAGGCGATTCGGGCGGGCGGCGCCGGTATCGGCGGCTTCTACACGCCGGTCGGGGCCGGCACGCTCCTGGCCGTAGGGAAGGAGGAGCGTCTGATCGGCGGCGTGCTGCACGTGCTCGAGGAGCCGATTCGCGCCGACGTCGCACTCGTCTACGCGGCCCGCGCCGACCTGCTCGGCAACCTCTGGTACCGCCGCACGGCACGGAACTTCAACCCGCTGATGGCGACGGCCGCGAGCGTGACGATCGCCGAGGCCGGTGAGATCGTGCCGGTGGGTGGGCTCGAGCCCGAGTCGGTGGTGACGCCGCACCTCTATGTCGACCACCTGGTGGAGCGGGCATGAGCCTCGATGCCAGGGCTCGGATCGCCGAGCGGGCGGCACGCGAGCTTCGGCCCGGCGAGATCGTCAACCTCGGGATCGGCATCCCGAACCTGATCCCGGGCTTTCTCGGCGCCGGCACCCGGGTGGTCCTGCACACCGAGAACGGCCTGCTCGGGGTCGGGCCGCGCCCTGGCGACGCGGACGTCGACCCCGACCTGATCGACGCCGCCAAGCAGCCCGTCACGGCGCTGCCGGGAGCGTCGTACTTCGACAGCGCCACGAGCTTCGCGATGATTCGCGGCGGCCACGTCGACGTCGCCGTGCTGGGTGCGCTCGAGGTGAGCGCCCACGGCGACATCGCGAACTGGGCGGTACCGGGCAAGGACGTGCTCGGCGTGGGGGGAGCCATGGACCTGGTCGTCGGCGCCCGGCGCGTGATCGTCACGATGACTGCCACGTCGTCCGCCGGCGAACCGAAAGTCGTGGCCGAGTGCACGTACCCGCTCACCGCCTCGGGCGTCGCGGACGTGATCGTGACCGAGCTGTCGGTCTTCCGTCTCCGAGACGGCGAGCTGCATCTGACCGAGCTCCTCGGCGGCGCCACCGTCGAGGACGTCGACGCCGTCACAGCCGCCCCCTACGTCCTCAGCCTGGAGGAAAGCCATGCTCGCCGAGCCCCGTGACGTGCGGAAGGGCCGCCGATGACCCGGGCGGTCGTCCTCTCCGCGGTGCGCACGCCCGTCGGCCGCTACGGAGGCGGCCTCGCTGGTGTGCGCCCGGACGATCTCGCAGCGATCGTGATCGCCGAGGCGGTGGCGCGCGCCGGTGTGCCGGCGGACGAGATCGAGGACGTGTGGCTCGGCTGCGCCAACCAGGCCGGTGAGGACAACCGCAACGTGGCGCGCTTTGCCGCCCTGCTGGCGGGGCTGCCCGAGTCGGTGGGCGGGGTCACGGTCAACCGCCTCTGCGCGTCCGGTCTGTCGGCGATCGTGGGGGCCTGCCACGCGGTGATCGCGGGCGACGGTGACCTGTTCGTCGCCGGGGGCGTGGAGTCGATGACGCGGGCGCCGCTCGTGACGCCGAAGCCGGACGCCCCGTACGCGCGCGGCGATCGCACCCTCTACGACACGACGCTGGGGTGGCGCTTCGTCAACGAGCGCTACGAGGAGCTCTTCTCGCGAGCGACGATGGGGGAGACGGGCGAGAACGTGGCCGAGCGCTGGGCAGTGTCGCGGGCCGACCAGGATGCGTTTGCGTTGCGCTCCCAGCGACGCTGGGCGGAGGCGCAGGAGGCGGGCCGGTTCGCGGACGAGCTCGTGCCGGTGGCGGCGCTCGAGCGCGACGAGCATCCGCGCCCGGAGACGTCCCTCGAGAAGCTCGCCTCTCTCCAGCCCGCCTTCAGGGCGGGTGGCTCCGTCACCGCCGGCAACTCGAGCGGCATCAACGACGGCGCCGCGGCGCTCGTGATCGCGAGCGAGGAGCGGGCCCGGACACTCGGTGTCGAGCCGCTCGGCGCCTTCTCCGGCTCGGCAGCGGCCGGTGTCGACCCGGCCGTGATGGGGATCGGGCCCGTGCCGGCGGTGCGCAAGCTGCTGGCGCGTACGGGTCTCACCGTGGCCGAGCTCGACCTCGTGGAGCTGAACGAGGCCTTCGCATCCCAGAGCCTCGCCGTCGTGCGTGAGCTCGGCCTCGACGAGGAGCGGGTGAACGTGAACGGCGGTGCGATTGCGATCGGGCATCCGCTCGGGATGAGCGGCGCCCGCCTGGTCACGACCCTCCTGCACGAGCTGCGCCGCCGCGGCGGGCGCTACGGTCTTGCGACGATGTGCATCGGTGTCGGGCAGGGGCAGGCGGCGCTGTTCGAGCGGTAGAGGGTCGCGCGCAGGGGCCTCGCCCGCCGCGAAGGAGCTCTCCGCACCTCTACCCTGGGGGTATGGGTGACACGCTCTCGCTGGGCCGCATCGCCGGGGTCAGGATCGGGGTCAACTGGAGCTGGCTCGTCGTCTTTGCGCTGATCACGTGGACGCTGGCGGAAGGCGTCTTCCCGTCGACGAACCCCGGGCAGGGCACGGGCACCTACGTCGCGATGGCCGTCAGCGCGGCGTTCCTGTTCTTCCTGGCGCTGCTCCTGCACGAGCTCGGTCACGCGCTGCAGGCGAGACGAGAGCAGGTCGAGATCGACGGCATCACGCTGTGGCTCTTCGGCGGGGTGGCGCGCTTCAAGGGCGAGATGCCGAGCGCAGGAGCCGAGTTCCGCATCGCCATCGCCGGGCCGGCGGTGACGCTCGTGCTGGCGGCCCTCTTCGGGCTCGTCGCCGTGGCGCTGCCGCTTCCGGAGGTGGTCGACGGGGTGGCGGCGTGGCTCGGCTTCACGAACCTCGTCCTGCTCGTCTTCAACATGTTGCCGGCGCTGCCGCTCGACGGCGGCCGCGTGCTGCGCTCGCTCCTGTGGATGCGCTCCGGAGATCTCGCCGGGGCGACCTCCAGCGCGACGGTCGTGGCGCGTGCGCTCGCCTACGCGCTGATCGGCGGGGGGCTCGCGCTCTTCGTCGTGCAGGGGGCGTTCACCGGCGCCTGGTTCGCCTTCATCGGGTGGTTCCTGCTGCAGGCGGCCACGGCGGAGGCGCGCTGGGTCTTCGCGAGGCAGGCTCTTGCCGGCACGTCGGTCCGCGACCTCATGACACGCGACCCGGTGACGGTCGCGCCCGACCTGGTGTTGGGACGGCTCGTGGACGAGGTGATCGGGCACCGCGCCTACACGACGTATCCGGTGGTGGAGAACGCGCAGCCGCTCGGGCTGATCCCCTTCAGCCGCGTTGCCGATGTCCCTCGCGCCGCCTGGGACGAGCGCACCGTGGCCGAGTGCATGCTGCCGCTCGAAAGCGTGCCCGTGCTGCGTGAGGACGAGGAGGCCGCGCAGGCGCTGGCGGAGATCCAGCAGAGCGGCGTGAACCGGGGGCTCGTGCTCGACCGGTCCGGGCAGCTCGTGGGAATCCTGTCGATCAGCGATGTCGCCGACGCGTTGGAGCTCTATCGCCTGCGCCGCACGTGAGCGCCGGGTCGTGGCGTCCGGGATCAGGCAGCCGCCACTGTCCCCGGTCGGCTCGTCACGGTGGCGGCGACGTGCACCGGCACGTCGAGCGCAATCGCCACGAGGCAGCCGCGCTCTGCGTGCTCGATGGCTTCCTCGGCTGCTTCGACCTGCTCGGGGCTCTCCGTCTCGGCGGAGACGTCGAGCTCGATCGAGGTGAAGCCGAGACTGCCGTCCTCCATCGGCCCCAGGTGGCCCGTGCCGGCCACGCGCATCGAGGTCAGCGGGATCCCGCGACGCCGTGCTACCGCGCTGAGGGTGACTGCAAGGCACGTCGCCGCCGACGCGACGAGCAGATCCTCGGGGCTCCAGACCCCCTGGACGCCGCTGCCGAGCTCCGCAGGCGTGGCGACCGGGAGATCCGGCTTGCCCTCGATCGTCGCGACCGTCAGCGGGCCCCCCTGCCACTCGACGGCGACCGGGAAGCGGAACTCCTTGGCACGTGGCATCGCGTTTCCTTTCGTCGGCTGCTCATCCCAGTCTTCCCGGCCTCGTCCCCCGCCGCATCGCGCCCTGCGCGGAGCAGCGATCAGTAACAACTACTTACACTATACAAGTTTATAGTTGTGATACCCTGGGTGCATGCACGCAGTCGATCTCCACCACGCGCACCTGCCCGAGCTCTTCCAGACCGAATGGTGCCCCGCCTCACGGCGCATCAGGCAGCGTCTGACCGAGCTCGACGTCAGCTACGTCTGTCGGCAGGTCCCGGTCGCCCGCGAGGACCGTCGTGCCCTCGCGCACGCCACCGGCGAGGACCAGATCCCGGCGCTCGTGAGTTGCGACGGGCGGGCGTTCATCGGCGAGGACGAGATCCTCGCGTACCTGGAGGACAGCTTCGAGGAGCCTGCGGGCGCAGAGGCGCACCGGCTCAAGGCTCAGCGTGTGCGCAGCCGCGAACTGGAGGAGGCAGCGAGATGATCGGAACGAAGTACGCTCTCACGGGGACGACACGGCTCCCGTTCGGGGATGCGGTGGAGCGGGTGCGCGAGGAGCTCGGAGCCGAGGGCTTCGGCGTGCTCTGCGAGATCGACGTGCAGGCGACGCTGAAGGCAAAGCTGGACGTCGACTCCGAGCGCTACCTGATCCTCGGCGCCTGCAACCCGCCGCTCGCCCACCGGGCCCTCGAGGCGGAGCCCGACATCGGCGTGCTCCTGCCCTGCAACGTCGTCGTCTACGAGCGGGACGGCGAAACCCACGTGTCGGCCGTCGATGCCGAGCGGATGCTCTCGATCGTCGGCCGGGACGACCTCGCGCCCATCGCGGACGAGGTGCGGTCACGACTCGGCGCCGTCGTCGAGCGGGTGCTCGACTCCTAGCCTCCGGCTCGGCGCGCACGCGCCGCACGCGCTGGTAGAGACCGGCTGCCTCCCGGCGCCCTACGATGGCCTGGATGACCGTCCGCGTGCGCTTCGCTCCCAGCCCGACCGGCTCGCTCCACCTCGGCAACGCGCTCAGCGCGGTCGCCAACCGGGAGTTCGCCGACTCGCGCCAGGGGACCCTCGTCCTGCGCATCGACGACACCGATCTCGCACGCACCGTCGCGGGCGGAGAGCAGGCGATCATCGACGATCTCGCGTGGCTCGGGGTCGGCATGCGACGAGGGCCCGGTGCGCCAGAGCGAGCGCGGCCCCCTCTACGAGGCAGCCGCGGCCCGCGCGCTCGGGAACGGCGCGGTTCACGACGCCGACGGCTCGATCCGCCTCGCCGGGATCACGCTCGCGCGCGCCGACGGGAGCGCGACGTACCAGCTCGCCACGGTGACCGACGATCTCGAGCTCGGCATCACGCACGTGATCCGGGGGTTCGACCACCGGGGGAACGAGGACATCCAGAGGCGCATCGCGCTGGCCATCGGCGGACGCCTGCCCGAGGTGATCCACCACGGGCTCCTGCTCGGTGAGGACGGCAAGAAGCTCTCCAAGCGGCAAGGGCACGCCTCGGTCGCCGACCTGCGCGCGGCGGGGATCCCGGGCGCCGCCGTGTCTGCGTACCTGAGGGAGCTGGGGATGCCGGCGCACGACGTCCGGCTCGACCTGCCGCGGCTGCACCGCCTGGCGATCGACGCGATCGCGGCCATGCCCGACGACGAGCTCGCCGCCGCCGCCGGTGCGCCCGCCGGGATCGCCCGCGCGCTTCGTGGCGCACGCACGCTCGTCGAGGCGCAGGCGATCGCCCGTCAGATCCTCGAGCCGGAGCCCGTCGCTCTCGGCGAGGACGCCCTGCCCACCCTCGAGCGCTTCGCGGAGCTGCGCGCCGCTGCCCCCGACGAGCTCGACGAGGTGGGCGCGCGGGAGATCGTGCGCGAGCTGCAGGCGGTCGGCGCGAGCCTGAAGCAGCTGCGGCTGGCGCTCACCGGCGCTCCCCGCGGAGCAGAGCTGTGGGCCGTGGTTGCCGCGCTCGGCCGTGAAGAGGCGCTCGGCCGCGCCGCCCGGGCCGCACGGCTATAACAGCACGATGGCCGTCCGGGTCTACGACACCGCCACTCGCTCGCTCGTCGAGCTGCCGCCGCCCCCTGCGCCGGTCGGCATGTACGTCTGCGGGCCCACCGTGTACCAGCGTGCCCACATCGGCAATGCGCGCCCCTTCGTCGTCTTCGCGTGGCTGCGGAACTGGCTCCGGGTGCAGGGGTACCAGGTCACGTACGTCCACAACATCACCGACGTGAACGACAAGATCTACGAGGCCGCCCCCGGCAACAGCGCCGAGCGCGCGCGCCGGGCGACGCAGTGGTACCTCGAGGACACCGCCTCCTTCGGGCTCGAGATGCCCGACGAGCAGCCGCTCGCGACCGAGACGATCCCCGAGATCGTCGCGCTCGTCGAGGAGCTCGTCGCATCCGGGCACGCGTATCAGGCCGGCGGAGACGTGTACTTCCGCGTCGCCCGCTTCCCGTCGTACGGCGCTCTCTCCGGCCATCGGCCCGACCAGGTCGAGGAGCAGGAGCCGAGCCCGCTGAAGGAGGATCCGCGTGACTTCGCCCTCTGGAAGGCGACGAAGGAAGGCGAGGACACCTGGTGGGAGTCTCCCTGGGGCCGCGGACGCCCCGGCTGGCACATCGAGTGCTCGGCGATGGCCGAGAAGACGCTCGGGCCCGGAGTTCCTGATCCACGGTGGCGGGCTCGACCTCGTCTTCCCTCATCACGAGAACGAGCAGGCGCAGTCCCGGGCCGTGGGCCGTCCGTTCGCGCGCATCTGGATGCACAACGGGATGCTGCGCTTCACCGGCGAGAAGATGTCGAAGTCCGTCGGGAACGTCGCCACGATCCAGGAGGTGATCGCGGAATGGGGACGAGAGGCCGCGCTCCTCTTCCTGCTCACCGGACACTGGCGCAAGCCGATCGACTTCTCGGACGAGACCATGGCCCAGGCGCGGGCGCAGGTCGAGGGGCTGCGCAACGCGCTGCGCGGCGAGCCCCGTGCCGCCGGAGACTGGGACGCGTTCGCGCAGGTGCTCGACGACGACTTCAACACGCCTGCTGCCCTCGCGATCCTGCACGAGTGGGCGCGGGACGGCGCGCTGGCAGAGCTGCGGCGCGGACTGGCCCTGTTCGGTCTCGGGTCGCTGGCGGACCGCGACGAGGCGCCGGCGGGCCTGCTGGCCCTCGCCGAGGAGCGGCAGCGGGCGCGCGCCGGCCGGGACTTCGCGGAGGCCGACCGGCTGCGCGATGCGATCGCCGAGGCCGGTTGGGAGGTACGCGACGTGCCGGGCGGGTTCGAGCTCGTGCCGGTGCGGTGACCCGCGAGCTCGTCTACGGCCGCAACGCCGTGCGGGAGGCTCTGCGCGGCCGGCGCGAGGTGCTCGAGCTATGGGCATCGGAGCGTGCCGCCGGCCAGCTCTCGTGGCTCGAGGCCGGGCCGCGCCCGCACGTGCGCAGGGAGCGCGAGCTGACCGAGGCTGCCGGCAGCCCCGACCACCAGGGCGTCGTCGCCTGGGCCGCACCGTACCCGTATGCCGACGCGTGGGAGCTCGCGGCGGCGGCAGCGCCGCTGCTCGCCTGCCTCGACCAGGTCACCGACCCACGAAACCTCGGGGCGGTGATCCGGAGCGCCGCCGGCGCGGGCGCAACGGGCGTCATCGTGCCGGCGCACGGCTCGGCGCGGGTCACGGCAGCGGTCTGCCGCTCGTCGGCCGGGGCCGTCGAGCACCTGCCCGTGGCGGTGGTGCCGAATCTCGCGCGCTATCTCGCCGAGATCAAGCGCCACGACCTCTGGTCGTACGCAGCGGCGGCTGACGCGCCACAGACGATGTGGCAGGCCGACCTCTCCGGCGGGGTCGCGCTCGTGTTCGGGGCGGAGGGGAAGGGCGTGAGGCCGCTCGTGCGGAAGACGTGCGACGGGGCCATCGCGATCCCGCTCGAGCCCGGCGTCGAGTCGCTCAACGTCAGCGTCGCCGCCGCCGTGCTGCTCTACGAGGCGAGACGCCAGCGGCAGTGACGCCCGCGACGACGGGGTCACGACCTCGTACCATGCGGGGATCGCGGAGCCGACGCTCTACCTGTTCGACGGCTACAACCTGCTGCACGCCGGCGTGTTCGAGGACGCGCGCGAGCTGACCGACGCCCTCGCGAGCTTCGTCGCCGTGCACGGGGCCCGCGGGGTCGTCGTCTTCGACGGCGCCGGGGAGGAGCTCCAGCTCGGGCCTCTGCAGGTGCGGTTCGCGCCGCACGCGGACACATTGCTCGAGCGCCTCGCTGCCGAGCACCGGGGCTCCGAAGAGGTCTGCCTCGTCTCGTCGGACGCGGCCGTCCGCGGCACGTCCGGGCAGGAGGTGCGGAAGCTGTCGTCGCGCACGTTCCTCGGCGACCTCGAGCCCGCCCGGCATGCCGAGGACGACGCCTCGCGGGTGCGCGACCGGGTGGACGCGGAGACGCGGGCAAAGCTCGAGCGTCTCCGCCGCGGCCAGAGCTGATCCCCGTTCCCGGGCCCGCGTCGGCGAGCGGGGCCCGGCACCCTCCGAGGCGAACGCTTGTTCTAATCAACATGCAAAATTTGCAATGGGGTTGTAACGCTTGCATGAAGGTGCTACGTTCTCCCTCAACTTCAGGGTGAGACTTAGGTCGGTCCTCGTCGTGAAGCGGCAGGAATACCCATCAAAATCCAGGGGAGAAGCGATGTCAGCCCGCACAGCCGTTGCACCGAAGACACCGCAGAAGCTTCAACGTGAGCTTGAGGATCTGCAGCTCGTGATCAAGGCGCGCAACGGCAGCCAGGCGGCGCTCGACCAGCTGATGCGGCGCTACCACGGCTTCGTGCGCCTCAAGGCGAGCTCCTACTTCCTCGCCGGCGGCGACGCGGACGACCTGATCCAGGAGGGCATGATCGGGCTGTACAAGGCAGTGCGCGACTTCCGCCACGACAAGGAGACGTCGTTCCGCTCCTTCGCGGAGCTCTGCGTCACCCGGCAGATCATCACGGCGATCAAGACGGCGACGCGCTTCAAGCACTCCCCGCTCAACACGTACGTCTCCTTCAGCCACACCCCGGCGGGCCAGGAGAACGAGGGCGAGTGCACCCTCGGCGACGCGCTGCCCGGCCCCAACACGAACGACCCGTCGGTCTGCGTGATCTCCACCGAGGAGCTGCAGAGCCTCGTCGGGTGCCTCGGCAGCGCCCTGTCGTCGCTCGAGGCCGAGGCGCTGCGCCGCTACCTGGACGGCAGCTCGTACGAGCAGATGGCCGACGTGCTGGGCTGCGACACGAAGACGATCGACAACGCGCTGCAGCGGGTGAAGCGCAAGATCCTCGCGCACCAGGCTGCGCGCGCCGTGCCTGCCTGACCACGCCGGCGGCCGACGTCGGAAGAGCCGGAGAAGGGATTCGAACCCTTGGCCCCCGCTTTACAAGAGCGGTGCTCTGACCAGCTGAGCTACTCCGGCACGGCTCTATCGTAGACGCCTGTGGCTTTCCGCCACCTGCGATCCGTGTCCTAGTCGCGCAGGTAGGCGAGCACCGCGAGCACACGGCGATGGTCGTCCGTGCTCGCGGGCAGCCCCAGCTTCGTGAAGATGCTGGTCACGTGCTTCTCGACGGCGCGCAGGGTCACGAACATGCGCTCGGCGATCGCCTGGTTGGAGCGGCCCTCTGCCATCAGCTCGAGCACCTCGCGCTCCCGGGGTGTCAGCTCCGCGAGCGGGTCGTGCTCGCGACGGCGACCGACGAGCTGGCTGACGACAGCCGGATCGAGGGCCGAGCCCCCCTCGCCCACCCGGCGCACGGCACCGGCGAACTCCTCCAGGTCGGAGACGCGATCCTTGAGCAGGTAGCCCACACCCTCGGCGCCGTCCGCGAGCAGGTCCATCGCGTAGCCCGACTCGACGTACTGCGAGAGCACGAGCACCCCGGTCGAGGGGTGCTGCTCTCGAATCACCCTCGCCGCCACCAGCCCTTCGTCGGTGTGGGTCGGGGGCATCCGGATGTCCACGATCGCCACGTCAGGCTTGTGCATGGCGACGTGGCGCAACAGATCCTCCGCATTGCCCGACTGGGCAACGACGTCGAAGCCGGACTCGGCCAACAGGCGCACCACGCCCTCGCGCAAGAGCACGGAGTCGTCCGCGATGACGGTGCGCATTGCGTTGCCGAGCATCGCAATCGTGTTGCGAAGAGGCGGGAAGTCGCGGGGGAGGCCGTCGGCGAGCAGCTGGAAGATGTGCTCCGGGTCGGGGAGGCCCGCGAGCCGGTGTGTGCCGAGGTCCCGTGTGGTGACGCCGCCCAGCGCGGCCTGGGCCTGCGCGGAGAGGAGGATCTGCCCGCCATGCCCGGCCGAGCCGATCCGCGCGGCCCGGTGCACGTCGATGCCCGTGTAGCCGTCCTCGGTGACGATGGCCTCGCCCGTGTGGATCCCCATGCGCATGCGCACGTCGTGGCCGTCCGGCCAGCTGTGCTCGATCAGCCCGCGTTGCGCCGACACCGCCGTCGCCGCGGCGACATGTGCGTCGCCGAACGCGGCGAACAGCTCGTCCCCGTGCGCATCGATCTCGTCGCCGCCGTGCTGCGCGATGGCCTCTCGCAGGAGCCTGCGGCCGTCGGCGAGGATGTTCGCGTAGGCCGCGCCCGCGGTGTGCACGAGGCGCGTCGACCCCTCGATGTCGCAGAGGAGGAAGCTGACGTTGCCGGCTGCCTGCGTGGTCATGCCCGCGAGTCTACGAGGCTGCCGCGTGCGTGCGCAGGCCGAAGGGCCGTCAGGCGGCCGTCGCGCCGACCGGGCAGAGGCGGCGCTTCGCCCGTCACGGGGCGCCCTGCGGGGCCGTCCGGACGCCCGCGCTCTCCGCCTCTGCGACCGTCACCGCCTCTCGCCGTGCGGGCAGGACTGCGATCACGAGCGTTCCTTCGCCCATGGGGCTTTCCAGCAGCAGTGCTCCGTCGAGCGCCGCCACGCGGTCGGCGAGCCCGCGCAGGCCCGTGCCGGCCGCGGAGTCGGCGCCGCCGACCCCGTCGTCGAGGACCTCTACCGTGACCTGGTCGTCGTGCTCGGAGACGCGAACCCGCACCGTGGACGCCTGCGCGTACTTGACGACGTTCGCAAGCGCCTCCGAGATCACGTAGTAGGCGGCCGCCTCGACCGGGGGCGGCAAGCGCTCCTCGGGCAGCTCGACGTCGACCGGGAGCGGGAACCGGGTGACCGCCGCCTCGACCGCCGCCCGGAGGCCGCGGTCGGTGAGCACGGCAGGGTGAATGCCACGCGCGAGCTCCCGCAGCTCGTCGAGCGCGGCGGCGAGCTCGTCGCGTGCGGCGGACAAGATGACGCGGGCGTCGTCAGGGTCGCTCTCGAGCTTCCCCTCGGCCAGCCGCAGCGTGACGGAGAGCGCCACGAGCCGCTGCTGGGCGCCGTCGTGCAGGTTCCGCTCGAGCTTGCGCCTGGCCTCGTCGGCGGCGGCGACGATGCGGGCCCGGGAGGCGCGGATCTCCTCCTCCTGCTGCTTGCGGTCCGTCACGTCCACCCCGGAGAGCAACACGAGCGACGCCTTCCGGCCCGTCACGTCGTCCACCGGAGTCGCAGTCCATGCGACGACCAGCCGCCTCCCGTCCGCGCACAGCCAGTGGGACTCGCGCTCGGGGGCCGGCACGCCGTTCGCTGCCGAGGCGATCGCCATCAGCGCGGGGTAGCTGTCCGAGGGGTCGATGAAGTCGAGCACGCTGCGGCGCACGAGTGCGCTGTCGTGCCAGCCCAGGGCGCTGCGGAAGGCATTGTTGACACCGGCTCGAGCCTCGTCCACCCCGCTGTCGACGATGACGGCGTCGCTGTCGACGACGACGATCAGGCTCGGGATCGACTGCATCAGCGTCTCGGTGATGTCGCGCTCGCGCTGCAGCTGCAACTCCCGGTGCTTGCGCTCCGTGATGTCGATGCCGCCCGCGACGATGCTCGTGACCCTGCCCGAGGCATCGGTGATGGGGGCGCTTCTCCACTCGATCACGAGCTGCTCGTCGCGTGCGTTCGTGAACGTGTTCTCGTACGGCGCGGCCGTGAAGTCGGGGGCCGCCTCGTGGAACTGCTGCACCATCTCCGCCCGGTCGGCCGGGTCGATGAACACCTCCCAGAAGTGACTGCCCAGGATCAGCTTCTCGTCGTCGACGCCGCTCGCCTCCAGCGTCGCGCGGTTCAGGGTCAGGATGCGGCCCTCGGTGTCCACGACCACGAGCAGGCTGGGCGCCGTGTTCGCCACCGTCTCCAGCATCAGGAACTGCGCCCGGAGATCCGCCTGCAGGCGGACGTTGTCGAGCGACAGGCCGGCCCCTGCGACGATGAAGTCGACGAGCTCGGGCTCGGCGTCGAGCGTCGGGTCGTGGAGGAGAACGGCGACGGTCCGGCCGTCGCGCTCGATCGCCGTGGTGGAACGGCGGGGGACGCGGCCGGCTCGCCGACCTCGCGGCCGTCCGCGTCCACCCAGCGACCGCGGTCGTCGAGGCGGTAGACGATCTCCAGCGACGGGTCGTGCAGCGCCACTGCGAGCGCGTCGCGTAGCTGCACGCCGGCGTCGAGCGACACCAGCATGCGCGCCGCGGCGGCCCGGTCCAGGCGGCTGCGCAGTACGCCGGCGAGGAACGAGAGCGGGACCGTGCTGAAGGCCGCGAGGAAGAGCACCCAGACGACGGAGTAGGAACGACTGTCGACGCGGTCGACCACAACCGCTGTCAGGAGCAGCGACAGTGCGATCGCGCAGGCGGCGAACACCGGCCGCAGCGTGCGCTTCCGGCCGGGTGAGGCTCGCCGCCACCGTCCGCCGAGGATCGCGAAGATCGCGAGCAACGCCAGGACGATGATCGTCGTCGCCACGATCGTCACCGCGTCCACCAGACCGGGGCGATCTGCGATCGCGATCGCGCTCGACGGGCAGTTCGAGCAACTTCGCGCGGGCGTCTCGTCGACGAGTGCGCTGACCGCGTTGGCGCCTATCGCGGCAAGCCCGGCGACCACGATGAGCCAGCGGTCCCGTCGGCCGAGAGCCCCGTCCGGGTAGGCCAGCACGAGGGCGGCGAACGCGAGGAAGGCGAAGTTCCCGGTGACGAAGCCGACCGTCCAGACCCACGAGTTGTTCGATTCGCTCAGGGCCCCCAGGAACCAGAGATAGCCGGTGGCGGCGAGCAGGAAGCCCGTCGCGTTCTCCGGGCGCCTCCACAGCGCCACGAGGCCCGCTGCGACGAACGAAGGCCCCGCGGTGACGGCGACGGCGGTCGTCAGCCATGGGTTGTCGTTGTGCGAGCTCGTGAAGATGAGCGCGATCGCGACCGTCGCCTCGACCAGCACGGCGGTGCCAGCCAGTGCGAACCGCAGTGACCTCACAGCAGAAGGGCCGCGACTGCCTCGCCGGAGAGCTCCGCCTTGGCGATGAAGCCGCGGGCGCCGCTCGCCTCGATCAGCCCGCCGAAGTCGCACGCGTCCCGGCTGGAGACGAGCACGACCTGAGGCGCCGCGCCGTCGTGGCCGGCAAGCAGCGCCCTGCAGACGTCGAAGCCGCTCATGTCGGGCAGCTGGACGTCGAGCAGGATGACATCGGCCCCGGTCTCGGCCGCCGCGTGGATGGCGCTCGCACCATCCTCCGCCTCGCCCGCGACGGTGAAGCCGTCGGCCTCGAGGATGGCCCGCGCCGACGCGCGGAAGCTCGGATGGTCGTCGACGATCAGGACCGTGGTGGTCACGGCGCAATCGTGGCAGACGCGTAGGGGGCGTGCAGTGCGGCCAGCCGCACCCTGCCGGGCAGGTCACGGGCGGCGCGCGTCTCCGCGCGACGCAATGCGCAGCTCAGCGGGGGGTCTGCCCGCGCATTGCGAGGGCGCCGATGGATGAAATCGCGCGTCGACTGCGGCATACTGCCGCGATGCACACGACAGCGCAGACAGCCCACGATCGCATCCTGGCCGAGCGCGCCCTCTACGTCAGCGCCGGTGTCTCCACCCCCAGGCTCGTCGTCTCGCACGCCGAGGGTGCCCGCGTGACCGACGTCGACGGCCGCAGCTTCATCGACTTCGCCGGGGGCATCGGCTGCCAGAACACCGGCCATCGCTTCGCGCCGGTCGTCGAGGCGATCAAGGCGCAGGCCGACGAGTACCTGCACCAGTGCTTCATGGTCGGGGTCTACGAGCCGTACGTCGAGGTCTGTCGCAGGCTCGCCGAGCTGTCTCCGTGCTCGGGGGAGCAGCAGAAGTCGCTACTCGTCAACTCGGGGGCAGAGGCCAACGAGAACGCCGTCAAGATCGCCCGTTCCGCCACCGGCCGCCCTGCTGTCGTCGTGTTCGACAACGCCTTCCACGGCCGCACGCTCCTCACGATGACGATGACGGCGAAGGTCAAGCCGTACAAGGCGGGGTTCGGCCCGTTCGCGCCGGAGGTCTACCGCGCACCCGTCCCATACCCCTACCGCGGGGTGACGAGCGACGACGCGATAGCGGGGCTGAAGCGGCTGTTCAAGGCCGAGGTCGACCCCGAGACCGTGTCGTGCGTCGTGCTCGAGCCCGTCCAGGGCGAGGGCGGGTTCATCCCGATGCCTGACGACTTCCCGCGCAGGCTGCTCGAGGTCTGCCGCGAGCACGGGATCCTGTACGTCGACGACGAGGTGCAATCGGGTGTCGGCCGCACGGGCAAGATGTGGGCGATCGAGCATTACGAGGACGCCGCTCCGGACCTGCTCGTCTCGGGCAAGTCGGTCGGCGGTGGACTGCCCCTCGCAGCCGTGACCGGTCCCGCCTCGATCATGGACGCGGTGCCCGCAGGCGGCCTCGGGGGCACGTTCGGGGGGAATCCGCTCTCGTGCGCTGCGGCAGCCGCTGTGCTGGACGCGGTCGCCGACCCCGAGTTCCTCGGGCAGGCATCCGCCCTGGGGGACACGATGCGCGCCCGCATGGAGGAGATGGCCTCGCGGCACGGGGCGATCGGCGAGGTGCGCGGGCTCGGCCCGATGCTGGCCTTCGAGCTCGTCGAGCAGTCTCCCGACCAGGCCTCGGCCGTGGTCGCCGCTGCGTTCGAGCGCGGGCTGCTGCTGCTCGCCTGCGGCATGTACGGCAACGTGATCCGGCTGCTCGCGCCGTTGACGATCGAGCAGGACGTGCTGGACGAGGGGCTCGCATTGCTGGAAGATGCCCTTTCCGTTGGCCTCTGAGACACCAGATATCCGGCTCTCCGGCCTGCGCAAGACGTACGGCGAAGTGGTTGCGGTCGATTCCGTCGACCTGGAGATCGCGCGCGGGGAGTTCTTCACCATGCTCGGGCCATCCGGGTCGGGCAAGACGACCACGCTCCGCATGATCGCCGGGTTCGAGCGCCCGGACGCAGGATCGATCGAGCTGGCAGGCAGCGACGTCTCGCGCCTGCCCCCGTACGACAGGCCCGTCAACACGGTCTTCCAGGACTACGCGCTCTTCCCGCACATGACGGTGCAGCAGAACGTCGAGTACGGGCTGCGCGTGAAGAAAGTGGCCAGGGCGGAGCGACGGAGCCGCGCCGAGGAGGTGCTGGGGGTGGTTCGCCTCGAGGGGTACGGCGACCGCAAGCCGGCCCAGCTCTCGGGCGGCCAGCGTCAGCGCGTGGCGCTGGCGCGCGCGATCGTGAACAAGCCACAGGTACTCCTGCTGGACGAGCCGCTGGGCGCCCTCGACCTGAAGCTGAGGCAGGAGATGCAGGTCGAGCTGAAGCGGATCCAGCAGGAAGTCGGGATCACCTTCGTGTACGTCACGCACGATCAGGAGGAGGCGCTCACCATGTCCGACCGGGTCGCCGTCTTCAACCGTGGCAGGATCGAGCAGATCGGCCCTCCGGCCGAGGTCTACGAGCATCCGTCCAGCGAGTTCATCGCCGGCTTCGTCGGCGTGTCGAACGTGATCGAGCGAGACGGCCGCAGGTACACGGTGCGGCCGGAGAAGATCCACATCCTCGACGTCGGCGCTGAGGCCATGCCGGGGACCCATGTGGAGGAGGGCGTCGTTCGCGACGTGCAGTACGTGGGGCCGGTCACCCGGTACCACGTCGTCCTCGATCGAGGCGGCGAGCTGCAGGCGCTCGCCCAGAACCTGGAGGAGTCCTCGAGAGAGGTGTTCGCAGTGGAGGGGCGTCGCGTGCGGCTGCAGTGGCGCCCCGGGCAGGAGTCGGAACTATCCGAACAGGAGGGAAGACGGCATGAGCCGTAGACGACGGTACGGAATCAGAGGGGCGCTTGCGCTCACGGTCGGAGTGCTCGCGGTGCTGGCCGCCGGTTGCGGTGGAGACGACAGCTCCTCGAGCGCCCAGGAAGGCCTGGGCGGGTCTCTCGAGGAGATCCAGCAACTGGCGAAGGACGAGGGCCAGGTCAACCTGGTCATCTGGCCGGGCTACGCGGACAAGTCGTGGTCAGACACGTTCACGCAGAACACGGGCTGCAAGGTCAACACCAAGGACGGCGCGACGTCGGACGACATGATCGCGCAGATCTCCTCCGGCGAGTACGACGGTGTGTCGGCCTCCGGCAACGCGAGCGTGCGCCTGATGGCGAAGGGCGACGTGTCGCCCGTGAACACCGACCTGCTCCCGAACTACGCCGACGTCACCGACGGCATCAAGAACCAGTCCTACAACTCGAAGGACGGGGAGCCGTACGGTGCGCCGCACGGCCGTGGGCCGAACCTGCTCGTCTTCCGCACCGACGAGGTGCCCGAGGACACGGACAGCTGGGCCCCGGTCTGGGACGGCACCTACCCGGGCAAGGTCTCGATCTACGACGACTCGATCTTCATCGCCGACGCGGCCGTGTACCTGAAGGCGACGCAGCCCGACCTCGGGATCGACAACCCGTACCAGCTCAACGAGGAGCAGTTCCAGGCGGCCGTCGACCTGCTCAGGAAGCTCGCCCCGACCGTGGGAGAGTGGTGGGGAGACTTCGCCAAGCAGATCCAGTCGATCACCAGCAAGGACATCGTGATCGGCACCACCTGGCCGTACCAGGTCAACGTCCTGACGGCCGACAAGCAGCCGATCAAGGCGGTCAAGCCCAAGGAGGGCACGACCGGGTGGTCGGACACCTGGATGATCTACTCCAAGGCCAAGAACCCGAACTGCATGTACCTCTGGATGGACTACATCATGTCGCCGGAGGCGCAGGCCAAGGTCGGGGAGTACTTCGGCGAGGCGCCGGTCAACTTGAATGCGTGCGACCTGACGGTCAACGAGAACCACTGCGCCGACTTCCACGCGGACGACGAGGCGTGGTGGGAGGACGTCTACTACTGGACGACTCCGACCGAGGACTGCGGCGGTGAGGGTGGGACCTGTAAGACCCAGGAGGAGTGGGTCGCTGCCTGGACAGAGATACGCGGGTAGTCACGGGCAGGAGATCGCGTGACGTCCGTCTCGTACGAGGAGCCGCCGCCCCGGGGAGGCCCGGGGCGGCGGCTGTCGACGTTCTTCTACCGCCATCCACGCACCCGGCTCGGGCTCCTGCTGGCGGGTCCCGTCGGGTGGCTCGTGATCGGCTATCTCGGGTCGCTCGTCGTCCTGCTGCTGGCGGCCTTCTGGGACACCAACCCCTTCACGTCCGAGGTGGTACGGACCTTCTCGTTCGAGAACTTCCAGACGCTCGTCGACAAGCCGGTGTACCGCGACGTCGCCTGGCGGACGGTCAGGATGGCCGCCCTCGTCACCGCTGCCTGCGCGGTCCTGGCGTTCCCGATCGCCTACTACATGGCGCGCGTGGCGACCGCCCGGACGCGCGCCCTCCTCGTCGTCGCCGTGCTGATGCCGCTGTGGGCGAGCTATCTCGTGAAGGCATACGCGTGGCGCACGATCCTCTCTGGCCAGGGAGCCCTCAACTGGGCGCTCGAGCCGTTCGGTGTCACCTTCAACGGCTACTCGACGACGGGCCTCTGGCTCGTCTTCACGTACCTCTGGCTCCCGTACATGATCCTGCCCATCTACGCCGGGCTCGAGCGCATCCCGCCCTCGCTGCTCGAGGCGTCCGCCGACCTCGGCGGGAAGTCGCTGCGGACGTTCTTCCGCATCACCCTTCCGCTCGCCTTCCCGGCAGTCGTCGCCGGCTCGATCTTCACGTTCTCGTTGACCCTCGGTGACTACATCGCGCCGGACCTGATCACGAGCCAGCAGTTCATCGGCACCGTCATCTACGACAGCCGCGGCACGAATCTCCCCGTCGCCGCGGCGTTCACCTACGTCCCGATCGGCGTCATGATCCTCTACCTGTTCGTGGCGCGCCGGCTGAAGGCGTTCGAGGCGCTCTAGTGGTCGAGTCACGTCTCACGCGAGCGCTGCTCCGGATGGGGGCGGGCATCACGCTCGCCTTCATCTACGTGCCGCTTCTGATCATCGCCCTCTACGCGTTCAACGAGAGCGTCACGCAGGCGTGGCCGATCGAGAACTTCTCCACGAAGTGGTTTTCGGTCGCCTACAACGACGAGAGCGTGCGGGACGCACTGCTGCTGTCGATCCAGGCGGCGCTCGGCGCGACAGCCATCGCGATCGTGCTCGGCACCCTCGCATCGCTCGCGGTGTCGCGCTACTCGTTCTTCGGGCGCGAGGCCCTCTCGTTCGTCGTGATCCTCCCGATCGCCCTGCCGGGCATCGTCACGGGGCTCGCACTGCAGGCGACCATTCGTGACGTGCTCGGCCCGTTGGGAGTGACTTTCAGCCTGACGACGATCATCGTCGGGCACGCCACCTTCTGCGTGGTGGTGGTCTACAACAACACCGTTGCCCGGCTCAGGCGGACGGCCGGGTCGCTCGAGGAGGCGTCGTCCGACCTCGGAGCAGACGCTTGGCAGACGTTTCGCTACGTCACGCTGCCGCAGATGCGGACGGCGCTGCTCGCCGGCGGCCTGCTCGCGTTCGCCCTCTCGTTCGACGAGGTGGTGGTCACCATCTTCACCTCGGGCGCGCAGCAGACGCTGCCGATCTGGGTGTTCGCAAATCTCTTCCGCCCGACAGAGCAGCCGGTAGTGAACGTCGTCGTGCTGTTCGTGATCGCCGTCTCGATCGTCCCCGTCTACCTGGCCCAGAGGCTCGCGGGCGGGAGCAGCGTCGGGGCCGACCGGCCGGCGCGAGGAGCAGTCGCCGCGGCCGTCGACGCGGAGCCGTAACGACGCCGTCTGCTGGCGGCCGCCGGCGCGCGAGCTCAGATCACCGGATCTGGGACCGGATCGGGCTCGCTCGGAGGCTCCGGGTCGGGGTGCGGGAGGGGATCGGGGCCGGGGATACCCGGCTGCGGTGGGCGGGGAAGATGGGGTCGCATGGTGGTGCCCTACCCTCTCGGCCGGCGGTCAAACGAGCGCCGTGGCGGCGTCACAGGGGTGGCGGTCGGTACCGATGGCCCTGCGCATCGGCCGGTGCCTGGTCCGTGTCGAGCCAGACGGTCACGAGACAGCCCGGATCGCCGAGAGCAATCCGCTCCTCCAGTTGCACGAGCACGGGCCCGTCGTTGTTGCGGGCAGCGATGCCGCCGAACACGCTCGACGTCATCCGGCACAGCTGGGGCGCCTGCCGGACGACCTCGCCGAACGGGCAGCGTCGGTTACCGAGGCGGATCAGGCGCTCGTTCGCCTCGATCACGTAGAAGTCGCCCTCGATCGCGTGCTTCAGCCGCACGTAGAGGTCGGCGACCTGATCCGGGCCGAGGCGGTCGGTCAGCTCGCGCGCGCGGCGATACTCGTCCTCCATTCGCCCGCCGACGTCGGTGCCGATCTGGGCGACCGCCTGCTCGGCGGCTCCGGGCCCGTACGTCCCCTCGACATGCTGCGCGAGTTGCACGACGAGCGCACGCAGAAACGACTCCTTGCCGAACGATCCGTCGGGGGCCGCCTCCTCCGGCCGGGGCAACGCGCCTTCACGCCTGCGAGGAGGATCGAAGCTCTCCTCGGGCTCTCGCTCGACTCCGAGGGTCGTGCGGACGCTGCTTCCACCCGACCGCCGGCGCGCGACCCGGAGGCTTTCGGTCAGGTGCGAGACGATGAACAGCCCCCTGCCGCTCTCCTCGTGCAGGTCGGGCAGGGACACATCGAGATCGAAGCCCGGACCGAGGTCGTGCACCGTCACGACCGGAAAGTGCCCGCTCCAGTCGAGGTTGACCCACGCGTGCCCCGATGCGTGCCGGTTGACGTTCGCGAGCAGCTCGCCGACCGCCGTGTCGGCGGCGGCGAGGTCAGCACCCCGCGCGGAGTGGCGGCGAAGGTACTCGCCGATCGACTGTCTCAACTCGGAGACGTTGCGCTCGCTGCTTCCATCGACGAACCAGTCCATCCGCTGCGCAGTCCTCTCCGGCCTCGTCGCCCTGGCTCTTGACGAGCCCCGGCCGCTCGATTGCCTAGCTGGTACCCGCGACGAGCGAACCGGCAAACATACCCGGACTGCGGGCGCCGCAAACGTCCCATCCCTTCTCGAGCCCGGGCAACGGAGCCCGTCGAGCGAGAGCGTTTGCCCGGGTCTCGGTCCGGGTATCGGATCGGTCGACGAACTGCCGCATCCCGCGGCTCTCCACCCCGACGAAGGAGGCGTCGCCGTGGTTTCCGCGTCAGCCCTGCCCCTGTGGAGAGAGGCAGCTCGTCGAGAGGCAGCGGCACATGAGGACACGCGTCCCCGCTTCCGTCTCCAAGAGCTGCACGCGGTCCATCAGTCCCGCGATGAGGTGCAGCCCGAGGCCGCGCTCGACGCGGGCCCCCGTGAGCTCGCGCCAGCGCCCCGTGTCGGAGACGCAGGCGATGATGTGGCCCTCGCGCTTCTCCACGACCAGGCGCACGCGCCCGTCCGCGCCGACCGGGTGCTCGAGCGCGTTCGCGGTCGCCTCCCAGCACGCGAGGACGATCTCCTCCTGTGCTTCGTGGTCTGCCCCGGCATCTCTCAGCCAGGCGCGAAGCACCTCGCGGAGCGCTCGCCGGCGCTCGACCGAGGTCTGTCGGGACAACTCGCTCTCGAACATCGTCATGGTCCTCCCCGGCGCCGACGACGCCTAAACGCCGTCGGCCGGTCGGGAGAGAGGGCGGCGCCGTGTCCACCCATCCGCGATCATGTCGCTGGTGACGGGTGAACGGGCGCGCAGGGGAGGCGTGAGCTTCTGGGCTCTGGTCTCCGCGCGCACCGCCCGCTATCCGGTAGCCGTGGTGCTCGTCTCGGGCGGGCTGATCGCGACCTCGAGCCTGCGCGACAGCGGCGTCGAGACCTATGCGCCACTCGTCGGCAGCATCGCGATCTCCTGCTGGTACGGCGGGGTGGGCCCGGGACTGCTTGCGATTGCGATCGGCTGGGCGACGTCGTGGTTCGGGTTCGTCAGCCCGCACTGGCCTCCTCGTGTGCCCGACGGAACGGAACTGGCCACCTGGCTGGCGCCCCTGGCCGTGGCGCTCGTCGTCCTGCTGGTCAGCTGGGCGCTTCGGCGAGCGGGGGAGAGGGCGGAGGTACGTGCCGAGAGCATCGAGCGCAAGTGGCTCGTCACCGATGGCGTCAGGGAGCTCGCGACCGAGCTCTCGTCGGCCCTGACACCGTCGGACGTGGCGCACACGCTCGTCCAGCGCATGCCGGGCCTGCTCGGCTCGACCGGCGCCGCCCTCGGCCTCGTGGTCGACGGGGGCCTTGAGATCGTCGACCCGGCCGGCGCTCCGCAGCAGACGCTCGCGCCGGGGCTCCGGCTCCCGCTCGACGCGCGAGCACCGCTGACGACGGCTGCGCGCACGGGCGAGGTCACCCTCGTCGCCACCAGAGACAGGTTCGAGCGTGACTTTCCGGACGGTGCCGCGCTGGCGCGCGACGCCGCCGGCGCGCTGGCTGTCCCGCTGCGCGCCGCAGGGCACGTCATCGGCTCGATCGGGTTCCCGTTCCGCGACCCGGACGCGATCGACGGCGAGGTGGTCGCGCTCGCCCGGCTCGCGGCCGACATCGGCGGGCAGGCGCTCGAGCGGGCGGGCTTGTACCAGCAGGAGCGCGACCTGCGGACGGGGCTCGACCGGATCCTGCGGCTGGCACCGCTGTTCGACTCGGAGTCCCCCGAGTCGGTCGCTCGCCTGATCTGCGAGGAGGCGAGAACGACGTTCGCAGCGGAGATCGCACAGCTCTGGTCGAACGCCGACGACGAGGCGTTCGACGTGGTGTGGCGCGAGCCGCCGAGCGACGTGATCCCTCCTGGCACACGCGTGGCCGTGTCGGACTTCCCCGGGCTCACCGAGGCGATGCAACGTCTCGAGCCCATGTTCATCCCGGACTCGTGGGAGAACGTCGGGGGCTTGGCGCTGCAGCACGCCCGCCACTTCGGCATCCGTTCCTCACTACGCGTGCCGATCGCCGTCGCGGGCCGGGCGGAGATCGTGCTGGTGCTCCAGTGGACGAGGGTCATCTCGGAGCCCCAGCCCTCCACGATCGGGCTCGCGCGGAGGTTCGCCGACCAGGCCGGCCTCGCGTTCGAGCACGCCGAGCGCCGGGTCGCACAGGATGCGGCCTTCCGGAACGCCGAAGAGATCCGCCGCCTGTCGAACGTCACCGCCGCCCTGTCGGCAGCGCTCGATCCGGCGGCGGTCGCCGAGGCGATCCTCGGGGAGGCCTTCGAGGGGCTCGGCGCGAGCGCCGGGGTGGTGGTGCGGCCGAACGCCACCGGCGAGCTTGCCGTCCTCGCAGCCGAGGGGTACCCCGCCGACGTCCCCGAGCAGTGGAGCTCATTCGATCGCGGCGCGGACGCTCCGCTCGCCCACGCGGTCCAGCGGAGCGAGATCATCGCCCTCGAGTCGCCGGGCGAGCTGGCGCGGCGATATCCAGGCGTGTCCGCTCACTCCGCGGCCCACGGCGCATGGCTCTCCATCCCGCTCGTGGCGGGGGGGCACGTGGTGGGCGGGTTGGGCCTGTCGTTCGGATCCCCTCGCTCGTTCTCGGACGGGGACAGGGAATTCGGTCTCGCCCTCTCGCGTCAGGGTGGGCAGGCGCTCGAGAGGTCGCACCTGCTCGAAACCGAGCAGCTCGCGCGTAGGCAAGCGGAGCGAATGGCAGGTGATCTCGCTCAACTCCATGCGCTCGCGACCTCGCTCGGACGCGCCGGTGGCGCGACCCAGGTGGCCCGGGTGGTCGGCGAGCAGCTGATCCGCGGCGTCGGTGCGGCCACGGCAGGCGTGTACACGTTCACGTCCGACCGGAGGGATCTGGCCCTCGTCGGCGTCGAGGGACGCCTCGCCGGCGGCGTCGCCCCCGCAGCAGAGCGCCTGCCCTTGTCGGACGACGGCCCGATCGCGCGCGCTGCTCGCAGCGGGCGCGCCATCTGGTGGCTCGAGCAGGCTGACTGGCTAGCCGTCCCCTCCGCTGCTGCCTGGCGGCGCGGTGGAGCCGGCGCTCTCGGCGTTGTCCCGCTCCTCGTCGAACAGGAGGTGATCGGGGTCCTGTTCGCGGCCTTCGACGAGGACCGCACGTCTGACGAGGACCGGCGCTTCGTCGAGATCGTCGCGCGGCAGGCTGCGCAGCCACTCGAGCGCGCCCGGCGGTACGAAGCCGAGAGGACGATCGCCGAGACCCTGCAGCGAAGCGTCCTGCCGGAGACGTTGCCGTCGCTGGAGGGCGCGACCGTGACCGCGCGGTACCTTCCGGGCACGGCCTCCATGAGCGTCGGCGGCGACTGGTTCGACACGATTCCGCTCGCCGACGGTCGGCTCGCCTTCGTCGTCGGCGACGTGGTCGGTAAGGGCGTGCAGGCCGCCTCGACCATGGCCCAGTTGCGGAACGGCCTGCGCGCGCTGGTGCTCGACTCGTCGGAGCCGGGAAGCATCGTCACGAAGCTGAATCGGCTGCTCGAGGGATACACCGACTCTCCATTCGCCACGTTGGCCTTGCTGACCGTCGACCCCGTGACACAGGACGCGGCGCTCGTCTCGGCGGGTCATCTGCCGCCGCTCGTCCTCGTGCCGGGCAGCGAGCCGCGGTGGCTCGATGGCGGGCGGGGTTTCCCGCTCGGCGTCGATCCCGACACGACCTACGAGCCGTGGTCGACCAGGCTCGAGCCCGGCTCGGTGATCGTCCTCTACACGGATGGGCTCGTCGAGCGCCGGGACAGGCCGCTCGACGACGGGCTGCGCCTGCTGGCCCAGGCGGCGGTCGAGGCGCGCCCCGAAGCCGACGAGCTCGTCGATCACCTGATCTCCCGCCTCGTCGGCGACGGCGACCGCGACGACGACGTCGCCGTGCTGATCGTCGCGCTCGACAGGGCGCCGCTCGGGACGTTCACGCTGCGCTTCCCGGCAGACCGCGACTCGCTGGTCGGGCTGCGGCACGCGTTTTCGTCGTGGCTCGAGCGCGGGGGCATCGCAGAGGCCGATCGACACGACCTCGTGCTCGCGACCTGGGAGGCGACCGCGCTAACGATCGAGCTTGCCGGTGACCATCCCGAGACGGTCGGTGTCGAGGCGTCGCTCAGCGGCGACCGGGTGAGAATCGAGGTCACCGGGCCGGGCGAGTTGCAGCACGCGGGGGAGCATGCAGATCGAGCTCCCGGTATGCGGCTGATCGAGACGTTGATGACGGCGGCGGCGATCGAGCAGGTCGACGGCGGCGTGCGCGTCGTGATGGAGCGCGCACTCTCGCGTGAGCCCGCCGGAGAGCCGGCGGGCGACGCGGACGGGCAGCCCGGAGCTCCGGGGTGAGCGCCGGGGTGAGTGGCCGTGCCGTCCACGGCCGGCCACTCACCCCGAGCGTGGCCGGCCCGGGCTCAGCCGTCGGGCCGTGTCACGTCGCCCTGGCGGATCTCGCCGTGCCAGCCTCCCGCTGCGGAGCGGCCGCGCGTCTCGACGAGCTCCTTGAATCGCTCCAGGTCCGCTTCGACCTTGCGACCGTCGGCGCCGAGGAACCCTGCCAGGCTCTCGACCAGCCCTTCGGCCTCCCAGGCGAGGTGAACTCCGACGCGGCAGCGGGTGTCGCCGAGGCGCTCGAACGTGACGGCGCCGCCGTTCTCCTTGCCCGCGACGGATCTCCAGGCGATGCGCTCGTGGGGAGTCTGCTCGACGATCTCTGCCTCCCAGGACTCCTCCTGCCCGCCGACTTCGGCGACCCACCGCAGGTGGCTGTCGTCGAGCTGGCGCACGTCCTTGACGCCTTCCATGAAGCGGGGGAACTCCTCGAACTGCGTCCACTGGTCGTAGGCGACCGTGACAGGGACGTCGACGGCGATCGACTTCTCGACGGTAGGCATCTTCACCTACCTGCGCCCGTAGCCGTAGCCGCCGCCGAGCACGAGCACTGCGAGGACGATGATCAGGATGATTGCCCAGACTGGCATGTGCGTTACCTCCATGGCTCCGATCCGGGCCCTCGTGGCCGGGATCCAACGTCCACCTACCCGACCGTCCCCTCTCGAAACCAGCCGCGCGCGGGCTTACGCGCGCGCAGTCCGCCGCTGCAGCGTCTCGAGCTCCGTCGCGATCCACGCGCCCACGTCGTGGCCGCGCACGGTCTCGCACATGCGCTCGATCCGGTAGCGGCGGTCGTCCTCGGTCAGCTGGAGCGAGAGGTCGATCGTCCCGGCCAGCCCCTCGACGTCGAACGGGTTGCACGGAAGGGCCTCCGTGAGCTCCTCGATCGCGCCGGCGAACTCGCTCAGGACGAGGGTGCCGCTGCCTCCGACCGCCCCCTGGGCGGTGACGAACTCCTTGGCGACGAGGTTCATGCCGTCCTGGAGCGGCGTCACGAGGCAGCTGTCCGCCAGCCGGTAGTACGCGAGCAGCTGCTCGCGCGGGACGCCCCGGTAGAGATAGTGGACGGGGACGTCGTGACTCGTCTCGGTGAAACGGCCGTTGATGCGGCCGACGAGCCGCTCGACTGTCGACCGGAGCTGCTCGTACTCCCTGATCTCGCCGCGGCTCGGCACCGCGATCTGCACGAACGTCAGCTCGCGCCGCCAGTGCGGCTCGAGCTCGAGGAGCAGCTCGATCGCGCGCAGGCGCTCGGGGATCCCCTTCGTGTAGTCGAGCCGGTCGACGCCGAGCAGCACTCGCCGTGCCCCGAACTGGCGGCGAAGGCGCGCGAGCCTGCGCTCGACCCCGGGCGCCAGCGCCTCCTCGCGGAGAGCCGTGGCGTCGATGGAGACGGGGTTGACGAGCGCCGTGACCCTGCGCCCATCCTCCAGGCGCACCGATTCTCCCTCGACCGTGACGTCACCGAGCACCTGGGCGCACGTGGCGAGGAAGTTGTCGCGGTAGCGGCGGGTGTGGAACGAGACCACGTCTGCACCGAGCAGTCCCTCGAGCACCGAGATGCGCCACGGTAGGCGCGCGAACAGCTCCGGAGCGGGGAACGGGACGTGCAGGAAGAACCCGATCGGCCCCTCGGCGCCTGCTGCGCGGAGCAGGCCGGGCAGCAGCATCAGCTGGTAGTCGTGCACCCAGCGGATCGCAGGCCTACGCGGGTTGGCGCGTGCGAAGCGCTCGTTGGCCGCCCGGTAGGTGTCCCACCAGCTCGGCTCGAACACCGGCTGCTCCACGAGCCCGTGGAGCAGCGGCCACAGAGTGCGGTTCGCGAAGCCGTGGTACGAGCCCTCGACCTCCCTCCTCGAGAGCGAGACAGGCTCGAGCCTGACGCCCAGGCCGACTTCCTCCGGCACGTCGCCTGCCGGGTCCCAGCCGACCCAGGTGCTCCTGCGACCCTCCTGCAGCGCCGGGAGCAGCGCCGCCACGAGACCGCCTTCGGCGGGTCTCCACCCGTGCGGCCCGCGTCGCACGGGCAGCCGGTTCGCGAAGGCGACGAGGTCGCCGGGCTGTCGACTGCTGCGCGAGCTCGTGCCGGGCACGTCAACCGCCGGCATCGACGTGGAAGCCTGCCGACCCCCTGCTGCGCATCCTCGCCGCGGCGCGTGCTCTCCCTCGCATGCAGCGCGCCTACCCGGCGGGCCTCGAGGAGAAACGAGCGCTCCGTGCGGGCGAGTGCAGGAAGAGCCTGTGTGGCCGGCGTCTCGCCGGCACGTCGGGCCCGGCTCGGGTGGTCAGCCGGGGATGCCGGTGCCGACCGGACAGGCGACGCCGGTGCCGCCGATGCCGCAGTACCCCATCGGGTTCCGCGCCAGATACTGCTGGTGGTACGACTCCGCGTAGTAGAAGGGCCCGGCCGGGGCGATCTCGGTCGTGATCGTGCCGTGACCGGCCGAGGCGAGCGCGGCCGCGTACCGGTCGCGCGAGGACTCGAGCGCCGCGCGCTGGCCCTCCGTGGCCCAGTAGGCAGCCGAGCGGTACTGGGTGCCGACGTCGTTCCCCTGCCGCATTCCCTGCGTCGGGTCGTGCCCTTCCCAGAAGACCCGGAGCAGGTCGTCGTAGGAGACCCGAGCGGGGTCGTAGGCGACCAGCACCGCTTCCGTGTGGCCGGTCATCCCGGAGCACGTCTCCTCGTAGGTCGGATTGGGGGTCGTGCCACCCGCGTACCCGACGGCCGTGGTGTGCACGCCGGCGAGCTTCCAGAAGAGGCGCTCGGCGCCCCAGAAGCAGCCCATCCCGAAGACGGCGGTCTCGATCCCGTCGGGGAACGGTGGCTCGAGCGGCGTGCCGAGCACGACGTGCGGCTCGACCACCTGCATGGCGACGGGGCGCCCGGGAAGCGTCTGCTCCGGTGCGGGCATGGCGGTGTGCTTGCGTGTGAAGAGCATGTGCGTACGGTATCGGAGGGGCTCGTGTCCGTTACACGGCGCGTCTCAGCTGTGGGCGAGCGCCTGCTCGAGGTCGGCCCACAGCTCCTCGACGTCCTCGAGGCCGACGGACAGCCGCAACAGCCCCGGCGGGCAGCGGTCACCCTCTCGGCGGTGGCGTCCCTCCATCTTGGAGACGGTGCCGCCGAGGCTCGTTGCATTCATGATCGTCCGCAGCGCGCGCTCGACCGACAGGGCGGCTGCCTCGTCCCGCACCTCGAAGGAGACCAAATAGGAGAAGCCGGGATACCGCACCTTCGCGACCGCCGGGTGGGGGGCAAGGCGCTCGGCGAGCGTGCGCGCCGTCTCGCTCTGGCGCTCGATGCGCACCCGCAACGTCTTCAGCCCGCGCAGCAGCAGCCACGCGGTCTCGGCCGAAGCGACGATCCCGGTCAGTCCGCGCATCTCGCGCAACTTCGCGTAGAGATCCTCGTCGCGCGCGCAGACCGAGCCGGCCAGCGTGTCGTCGTGGCCCGCCAGCACCTTCGTCGCCGAGTGCAGCACGAGATCGCAGCCCAGTTCGAGCGGACGCAGGTAGATCGGCGACGCGACGGTGGCGTCGCAGACCACGGGCGCCGGGTGGGCGACCGCTGCCTTGAAGTCGGGCATCGTCAGCAGCGGGTTCGAGGGGGCCTCCAGCCAGATCAGCTCGGCCTCCTCGGGCGGAGGCCCGGTCTGGTCGAACTCGAGCAGGCGCACGCCCCAGGGCTCGAGGCGCCGGCAGAGGAGCGACGTGCCGTAATAGGAGCCCTCCGCGACTGCGACCGCGGCGCCCGGCCTGAGCATCGTCAACAGGACGCTCGTGACCGCGCCCATGCCGGACGGGAACAGGAGCGCCTTCCCGCCGTCGAGCTCTCCCAGTGCCTCCTCCGCCTCGACGCCCGTGGGATGGGCGTCGCGCGCATACGAGAACGCCGCCGGCATTGCATTCTCGAACGGCCAGGTCGTCGAGCGGTCGATGCGTGAGGGCATGGCCGCGACGGTACCACCGCCTGGCGCAGTTGACGCGTGTCGTTCGGCGGCCTTGTATGGATACGTGACGTGTGGTACAAGAGTTGCCGCACTGCGGCTGCGGTCAGGGGGAGAGACCGGGAGCCGGGCCGGCGTCGGCCCGGGCCCTCGGTTTGCCCGGTCACGGCACGTCGCGCCCTACGGGCCGCGCGCGACCGGTTAGGCTCACCGCATGTCGACGCACGAGACCACCGAGGCGAAGCTGGCCTGGTTGGCGGAGCTGTCGGCGGAGGCGGCGGTGGCGGCGGGTGAGCAGGCGGTGGCGAAGCAGCACGCGCGCGGCAAGCTCCTGGCGCGCGAGCGGCTGGAGCGGCTGCTCGACCCGGGCTCGTTCGTCGAGCTGGACCGGTTCGTGCGGCATCGTGAGGTGGAGTTCGGGATGCGGGAGAAGCGGCCCTGGGGCGATGCCGTCGTGACGGGGTACGGGACGGTTCTGGGTCGCAGGGTGTTCGTGTTCTCGCAGGACTTCACGGTGTTCGGCGGCTCCCTGAGCGAGGTGTTCGCGGAGAAGGTGTGCAAGGTGATGGACATGGCCGTTCGCTACGGCTGTCCGGTGGTGGGGATCAACGACTCGGGCGGAGCGCGGATCCAGGAGGGCGTCGTCTCGCTGGCCGGCTATGCCGAGATCTTCTGGCGCAACGTGCAGGCCTCCGGGGTGATCCCGCAGATCAGCCTGGTGATGGGGCCGTGCGCCGGTGGGGCCGTGTACTCGCCTGCGATCACCGACTTCACGCTGATGGTGGAGGGCAGCTCGTACATGTTCATCACCGGCCCGGACGTCGTGAAGACGGTAACGGGGGAGGAGGTGTCGTTCGAGGAGCTGGGCGGCGCCGACACGCACGCCTCCAAGTCCGGCGTGGCGCACTTCACCTCGCCGGACGAGGACGCCTGCCTGGAGGACGCCCGCTACCTGCTCTCCTTCCTGCCGCAGAACAACCTCGAGACCGCGCCGTGGGCGGCGCCGTCCGACCCGGTCGACCGCGAGGATCCCGAGCTCGACACGCTGATCCCGGATGCGCCCAACAAGCCGTACGACATGAAGCAGGTGATCACGCGGGTCGTCGACGACGGCGAGTTCCTCGAGGTGCAGCCGCGCTGGGCCGAGAACATCGTGTGCGGCTTCGCCCGCCTGGGCGGCCACTCGATCGGCGTGGTGGGGAACCAGCCGCACGCGCTCGCCGGCGTGCTCGACATCGACGCCTCGGTCAAGGCGGCTCGCTTCGTGCGCACCTGCGACGCCTTCAACGTGCCGCTGCTGACCTTCGTCGACGTGCCCGGCTTCCTGCCCGGAACGGCGCAGGAATGGGGCGGGATCATCCGCCACGGCGCCAAGCTCCTGTACGCCTATGCCGAGGCCACCGTGCCGAAGCTGACCGTGATCACCCGCAAGGCCTACGGGGGCGCCTACGACGTCATGAGCTCCAAGCACATCCGCGCCGACTTCAACGTCGCCTGGCCGACCGCCGAGGTCGCGGTGATGGGCCCCGACGGCGCGGTCAGCATCATCTTCCGGCACGAGCTGGAGAAGGCCGGCGACCCCGAAGCCCGCCGCGCCGAGCTGATCGCGGACTACAAGGAGCGCTTCGCCAACCCCTACTCCGCCGCCGAGCGCGGCTACGTGGACGACGTGATCGAGCCCCGCCGCACCCGCCCCGTCCTCGTCTCCGCGCTCGAGACCACGCTGACCAAGCGCGAGCCCGGGCCCAAGCGCAAGCACGGCAACATCCCGCTCTGACAGGGTCGGCTGTCTAGACTCTCCGCCGTGACGCCGTCGCTCGACCAGCTCGTGCCCGAGCTCGCGGAGCTGATCGCGATCCCGTCGGTCAGCGCCGACCCCGCGCATCAGGGCGACGTCGTCCTGGCCGCCGAGTGGGTGGCGGCACGGATCCGCGGCATGGGCGGCGAGGCCGACGTCGTCTCGTGGGGCTCGAGGCCCCTCGTCATCGGCGAGGTGCGCGCCTCGGTCGGCTCCGAGAATGCGCCCACGATCCTCTGCTACGGGCATTTCGACGTGCAGCCGCCCGACCCGCTCGAGCAGTGGGAGTCCTCGCCTTTCGAGCTCGTGGAGCGCGACGGCTGGCTCTACGGACGGGGGATCGCCGACGACAAGGGGCAGCTCTTCATGCTGTTGAAGGCGGCGGAGCTGCTGGCCGCGGCCGGCGAGCTGCCGGTCAACATCCGGATCGCATGCGACGGCGAGGAGGAGGTCGGCGGCCACTCGATCGTCGACTGGGTGGCGGCCGACGAGCGCGGCGCCGACGCGGCGGTCGTGTTCGACAGCGGCATGGTCGAGCGGGGCGTGCCCGCGTTCGACGTGGCCGTGCGCGGCCTCTGCTACTTCCACGTGAAGGTGCGCACCGGCCTGCGTGACCTCCACTCCGGCACGTACGGCGGTGCGGCGCTGAACGCGATGCACGCGCTCGTGCAGGCGCTCTCCGGCGTGATGCCGCGCGACGGGCGTGTGCCCGAGGCGCTACGGGCGGGTGTGGTGACCCCCGCGTCCGAGGAGGTCGCCGGCTGGTCGACCCTCCCGGCCGGTGAGGCAGAGCTCGCGGCCGCCGGGGTGAGCGGAGCGGGCGCCGCCGCAGGCCGCGAGTTCTACCTCCGCACCTGGGCGGAGCCGTCCGTCGACGTGCACGGGATCGTCGGCGGCTCGCCGATCCTGCAGAAGACGGTGATCCCGGTGGAGGCGGAGGCAAACGTGTCGATTCGCCTCGTTGCCGATCAGGACCCGGCCGTGATCGCACCGGAGGTCGAGCGGCTGCTGCGCGAGGCGGCTCCCGAGGGGGCGGAGATCGAGGTCGAGCTGCTCTCGTCGGCGCCGCCCGGGCTCGTGCCGACCGATGCCGAGGCCCTCGGGCTCGGGCTCGACGCGTTCGAGGAGGCTCTCGGCGTGCGCCCGGTCCTGATCCGCTCGGGCGGCGCCATTCCCCTGGTGTCCGAGCTCGCGGCTCGCGGGGTGGCGACGATCCTGACCGGCTTCGCGCTGAACGAGTCGAACATCCACTCGCCGAACGAGCGCATGCCCTCCGAGTACCTCCCGCTCGGCGTCGCTGCCGCCACCGCTCTCTTCAGGCACCTGGGCAGTCTTGGCCGCGGCTAGGGCCGGGTACGCCTCGCCGCTTGCCGCAGAGCTCGCCGGCGGCGTGCTCGAGCGCTTCCTGCGCTACGTCCGGATCGACACCCAGGCCCGGGAGGGCGCGGACACGTACCCGAGCACGGAGAAGCAGCTCGACCTCTCGCGGCTGCTCGTCGACGAGCTACGCGCCATCGGGCTACCGGACGCTGCGCTGACACGGCACGGGTACGTCCTCGCAACGCTGCCGGGGGACGCCCGCTCACCCGTCGTGGGCCTGATCGCCCACGTCGACACCACCCCCGAGACGCCCGGCGGCGGCGTCGAGCCGATCGTCCACGAGGCGTACGGCGGTGGGCCGATCGTCCTGCCGGACGATCCGACACAGGTGCTCGACCCGGCCGACGAGCCGGAGCTCGCGGCGCGCGTCGGGCACGACATCGTCACGAGCAGCGGCACGACCCTGCTCGGCGCCGACGACAAGGCCGGCGTGGCCGAGATCATGGCGGCACTCGAGTACCTGGTGGCGCACCCGGAGCCTGCGCGCGCCACCGTGCGCGTCGCCTTCACGGTCGACGAGGAGGTCGGCCGTGGGGCGGAGTACTTCGATCTGGACGAGTTCGGGGCCGACGTGGGGTACACGCTCGACGGCTCGGGGTCGGGCGAGCTCGAGATCGAGACGTTCTCGGCCCGCGCCGTCCGGGTCTCGATCCGCGGTCGCGGCGCCCACCCCGGCTCTGCCAAGGGAAAGCTCGTGAACAGCGTCAAGCTGGCGGCGGATCTGATCGCCTCCCTGCCGCGTGACAGGCTCTCTCCGGAGACGACCGAGGGGCGCGAGGGCTTCGTGCACCCCTCACGCGTCAGCGGCTCTGCCGAGGAGACCGTCGTCTCGCTGATCGTCCGCGACCACGACGACGCCAAGCTCGATGAGCACACGGAGCTCGTGCGCCGCCTCGCGGCGGAGATCGAGCAGCGCGAGCCGCGCGCTCGGGTGATCGTCGACGTGGCGGAGAGCTACCGCAACATGCGCTCGGTGATCGACCAGCACCCGCGGGTCGTCCTCGCCGCCGAGGAGGCGATCCGGCGAGCGGGCGTCGAGCCGGTGCGCTCCATCATCCGCGGGGGCACCGACGGTGCCGTGCTCTCCGCGAAAGGGCTACCGACGCCGAACATCTTCACCGGCGGCCAGAGCTACCACTCGCTGCGCGAGTGGGCGAGCGTGCAGGACATGGCGGCAGCGGCCGCCACGGTCGTCGAGCTCGTTCGCGTCTGGGCCGAGCCGGCCGCCTGACGTCCCGCCTCGCCCTCCGCGCTCCGGTGACCGGTGGTGCTAGTGGTCGTGGACGCCGCAGCCGAGCCAGTCGTGGCCGAACGTTCGCATCTCGGCGACGAGCGGGAGGAGGGCTCGGCCCTTCGCGGTGAGCTCGTACTCGACTCTGGGCGGCGATTCGGGGTAGCTGTGCCGCCCGACGATGCCCTCGGCCTCGAGGGTGCGGAGCCGCTCCGCGAGCGTGCGCGGGCTGATGCCGGCGCAGGAGTGCTCGATCTGCGTGAAGCGGCGCGGGCCCTCGGAGAGGTCGTGCACGATGAGCACCGTCCACTTCGCGCCGACGATCTCGGCGCAGGCTGCGACGGAGCACGTCTCCGTCTCGTGAACCTGCAGCATCGTTCGCGTGGCCACGTTCACAGTGTAGTCGGTAGGGCCGTCGTCCGACATGCCCCGTCCGGTCCTGTCAGTCCCAGGGCGGCGGATTGTGCACCCAGCGGCCGCCGACCATGGTGGCGACGACGGCGATCTCCGCGAGCTCCTCGGGCGGTGTCACGACGGGGTCGCGGTCGAGGACGACGAGGTCGGCCAGGAAGCCCGGTAGCAGCCGGCCGCGGCGGCGCTCGTCCCCTGCCAGCCACGCCGGGTTGACCGTCGTCGCCTGCAGGGCCTGCTGAACCGTGAGCGACTCCTCGGCGCGCCACGGCGGCCGGTCGTCGAGCGTGCGCAGGACGCCTGCGCGGATGCCCGCGAGCGGGTCGAGATCCTCGACGGGAGCATCGGAGCCGTTCGCCACGACGGCGCCCGAGCCCCACAGCGACCGGAAGGCGTACGCGCCGGCCAGCCGTTCGCCCCAGAAACGCTCGGCGAGGTCGCGATCGGAGGGCGCGTGCGTGAACTGAACCGAGCACGCGACCCCGATCGAGGCGAACCGGGCGATGTCTGCCTGATCCAGGCACTGGGCGTGCTCGATCCGGTGGCGGAGGCCGAGAGGCTGCCAGGCCTCCCTCGTCGCTGCGAAGGCGTCGAGCGCCTCGCGGTTGGCGAGGTCGCCGATCGCGTGCACGGACACGGGCCACCCTGCGGCGGCGCCGGCGCGAATGATCTCGACGAGCTGTTCGCCGCTCGTGATGCGGACGCCCGAGCCGTCGAGCATGAGGGCGGTCTGCGAGCCGAGGGTGCCGTCCATGAACGTCTTCAGGTAGCCGAGGCGCAGGAAGTCGTCGCCCACCCGCGAGCGGAGGCCGAGCGTGGACAGCTCGCCGATCCGATCGGCCGGGAGCGACTGCCAGACCCGGAGCGTCAGCCCTTCGCGCTCGTGGATGCGGCCGAAGATCGCCGGCGCGCCGAGCCAGCCGTCCTTGTCGTGAACGGCCGTGACGCCGCGGCTGTTCGCGAGGGCGATGCCCTCGCGGGTGGCCTCGACCCACTCGCTCTCCGCGACCGTGACGAAACGGTCGCGGAAGCGCCAGGCGGACTCCTCGCGCAGGATCCCGGTGGGATCGCCGTCACGGTCGCGCTCGACGACTCCGCCCGTGACCTCGAGCTCGCCCTGGGCGATCGCGAGCGCCGCAGAGTTGACCCAGAGAGAGTGGTAGTCCTTCGACCAGAGAGCAGCCGGAGCGTCCCCCGTGACGGCGTCGAGGGCGTCGCGCGAAGGTTTCTCCGTCCATGCCGCGTCGCGCCATCCCGTCCCTCTGACCCACGTGCCGGGGCGGGCGTGTCGAGCGACGCGGTCGAGCGCCTCGGCGAGGGAGGACGCGGCCTCGAGCCGCACGTCGCGCCGGGCGAGTGACCAGGTGGGGAAGTGGACGTGCGCGTCGTTGAAGCCGGGCAGCACGCAACGGCCTGCGAGATCGACGCGATCCGGGGTGGGGAGCGCCGCCTCGTGGGTGCCGACCCCGCCTGCGACGAGCGGGCCCGCGATCGCGAGCGCGCCGCACGTGGGCAGCGACGCGTCCATGGTGCGGATGACGCCGTTGTCGAGGATCACGGACTGAGTCTAGAGCGGGGCGGTTGCACCGGCCGGAGGGGCGATCCTGGCCTCGGTCGGGAACTCCGGTGTCGACGGATGGAGGTCGAGCCGGCTGCCGGGACGGCACTCCGTGGTGGCGTACTCGCCACCCTGCTTCGGCTCGAGGGCCTCCATCGCCCGGGCGATCAGCTCCGCCTCGTCCCGCGGCGCCCCGAGCTCGAGCGCCGTCCACGCCATGCCCTGGAGCGCGTAGCAGTTCGTCGTGGCCTCGTCGACCACCCCGGCGGTGTGGTACCCCTCGTGGGCGAGCACGAGCACTGCGTAGATCGTGTCGTGCGCGGCCGCGTAACAGGGGGACGTGAACGGAAGCGGATCGACCTGCGCCCAGTCGACGGCGCGCAGGCAGTCGAGCTCGGGGTGGCGCGCCCGCTGCCGGAACGACCGGAGGCGCTGGCAGGTGGCGCGGGCGAGGAACAGCCGGGCCTCGGGTACGCCGTTCGCGTCGAAGCGCACCTCGCCCTCGCGCCACGTCACGTCGAGGAGGCTGCCCCAGAAGCTCTGGCAGTCGACCTCGACCGTGCGCCCTGCGACACCGGATGCGACCGGGGCCAGCGACGACTCGAGCGTATGGTCGGCCCACCACTGCCAGCCGACGAAGGCGAGCGGGACGGCGAGCGTTGCGGCCAGCAGCCTCATGCTCTCGTTATCGGTCGCGGGACGCGGTCACCCCAGACCCGATGTGCTCAGGGCCGCAGCGCGGCCGGGTCGACGACCTCGAACGCCGACCCCGGGACTTCGTGCAGCGAGTGGAGGTCGTCGTTCGACCAGCGGGGGTCGGGGGCCCCCGAGACGTACCAGTCCGAGCCGTTGTCGGCGACGACCATGCCGTAGTCCTTCAGGGCCTGCAGGATCACTCGTGACTGCCGCGGGAAGCCGCTGATCTCGAAGGAGCGCCTGAGCCGCACGCGAAGGCCCATCGGCGGCAGCGACGGGTCCGTCGCCGTCGAGGCGAAATGGCGGGCCGGCCACACGTAGGCGCGTCGTGTCCTCGAGACGGTGAACCGCAGCGCGTGGTCGATGCGGCCGCGCGCGACCTCGTCGTAGCGCGCGAGGCCCGGCAGGATCGGCAGCCCTGCCGCGTCGGCCGAGGTCCACCCAGCCGGGCGCAGCTTGTTGGAGCGGAGATCCCAGATCGCGCCGGAGCCCGCTCTCCAGCGGCCGCCCTCGCGACGCAGTGCGAACAGCTCGTAGAGACGGCAGCGGTCACGATCGACGATCAGGGCGTGCCGGTCGCCGTCGGCGTTCGGGCCGCCCTCGATCTTGACTCCGGCCGGGATGGGGTAGGGGCCGCGATCGGACTCGTCCCCGTACTCGAACGAGACGGGGCTCCTCTTCTGGCTCGAGCTGACGGTGGTGATCGGGATGCCGATCGGCCCTCCTTCCCAGAGACCGGAGCCGAAATCGGCGTGCATCGTCTTTGCCGCCCCGATCGAGGCGATGATCGCAGCGGAGCCCGCCGCGACGGGGAGCTTGTCCACGCGGCGGTTCCACGGGCTGTCGGGCGGGAAGACGGGGCAGCGCTTCGCCCCGGGGAGCGGCGAGGCAAGGGCCACCGAGCACGCTGCGCCCGCGACCGCGAGGAGGATGGCGAGGCGCCTCACAGCTCAACCGTCGACCGTCGTGGCGCCGGGGTCAACCCTCGTTCGGGGGCGTCGCCGCCGGGTAGCGGCGCCGCACGTCGTCGACATAGGCGGTCAGCCGGTCGGCTGTGCCGGCATCGTGGATCTCCAGGACGTTCTCCGCGTTGCGCTCCCCCGAGCGGGAGAAGTTGTACGACCCGACGAACACGATGTCGTCGGCCACGACGAGCTTGGCATGCATGAAGTCGTGCAACGATGACGGTGACCAGCGCGTGGAGACCTTGCCGGAGAAGTCGCCACGCTCGAGCACGGTGCGCAACAGCGGGATCTTCCACTCGCTGACGCCGTTGGTGCGCCACTGGTGAAAGACGTCGTCGACCTGCGTGTCGTCGATCACTCCTGCCACGTCGCAGCGCTGCTCGTTCACGATCTCGACGAGCGTGCCCAGGATCGGGCCGGCCGTCAGCACCGGCGAGGCGATGCGGATGCGCCGCCGCGCGCGACCCATCATCTTGGCGACGCGATGGGAGAGCGCGTCGCCGTACTCGGGCGTGAACCAGGCGCGGATCTCCGTGCCGGCCACCTCGACGGGGCGGGGCTCGACCTTGCCGGTGTGCGCCACGTGGCGGCTGCTCCACAGCTCGTCCATGTTCATCGTGAAGGCGCGCGCGAGGGCGGGCGCGGCCGGCACCCGCACGATCACGTTCTCCTGGCGCGCCCACGAGTCGTCCGTCCAGTTCGTCGACCCGCTCCAGATATCGACGCCGTCGCGGATGACGTACTTGTGGTGCATCAGGTCGGGGATGCCCGCGACGCCGCGCGTCGGCACCGGCAGCGCCTCGAGGGCCTCCGGCACGGTCTCGGGCGGCGGCGGCACCGGGATCGGGCCCGGATGGTCGACGTTGTAGAGAAGCCGCACAGCCACGCCGCGCTGATGGGCAGCCAGCAGGGCCGCCAGCACGAGCGCCCCCGAGTCCGTCTCGAAGCGGACGTCGTACAACGCCAGGTCGAGCGTGTGCTCGGCGCTGCTGAGGAACGCGGCTGCCTCGCGGGCGATCTCGGACGGGCTCTGACCCCCGTCTGTGAGCGTCGTCAGCTCGACGGCCACGCCGGTGCGTCCGTGCCGCTCCTCTTGGCCGCCTTGTAGGCGCGCTTCTGCGCCTGGTACCGCTCGAGCGCCTCCGGCGAGTCCACGTCCCCGAGCGTGGGGTGCGACGGCGCCAGTTCGGCGGCCGCTGCGACGCCGAATCGCTTGGCGAGCACCGCCGCGAGCGACTTGACCTTCATCTCCCCGAAGCCGGGCAGGCCCTCCAGGCGGCGGCGCAGGTCGGCGCTGTCGCCCGCTTCCGACCAGACACGCGACGCGTCACCCCCGTACTCGGACGCGATCACCGCGCAGTGCTCGCGCACCCGCTTCGCCATGTTGGCCGGGAAGCGGTGCAACGCCGGCCTGGCGCGAAACACCCGCTCGAGCTCGTCCGGGTCCATCGCGGCTATCGCGGCGGCGTCGAGGCCGTCGAGCCGCCTGGACAGCTCGAGCGGCGAGGAGAACGCCTTCTGCACGGTCACCTGCTGGTCGAGCACGAACCCGATCGTGAGCGCGAGCGGCTCGCGTGCGAGAAGCGCATCGGCTTCGGGGTCGCCGGTGAAGTGGAGCGCTGCGGGCGCCATGAGTCGATCCTACTCGCCACGCTACCCTGCCTGGATGGACGCGCTGGCTGCCCTTTCGCCGAAGACGCGGGCCTGGTTCGAGCGTGCGTTCGCGGGGCCGACTCCCGCTCAGCGGTCGGCCTGGCCGGTGATCGCGACCGGCGCTCACGTGCTCGTGCAGGCCCCGACGGGCTCGGGCAAGACCCTGGCCGCCTTCCTCACCGGCATCGACCGGCTCGACGCCACTGCCGGCGAGGGCCTGCGCCTTCTCTACATCTCGCCGCTCAAGGCACTCAACTACGACGTCGAGCGCAACCTGAGGGGCCCACTGGCCGGCCTCGGCTCACAGCTCACGGTGGGTGTTCGTACCGGCGACACCGACCAGCGGGAGCGACGCCGGATGCTGCGCGTGCCGCCCGACATCCTGATCACGACGCCGGAGTCGCTGTTCCTCCTGCTCACCTCGCAGGCGCGGGAGATGCTGAGGTCGGTCGAGACGGTGATCGTCGACGAGGTGCACGCTGTCGCCGGCACCAAGCGAGGCGCCCATCTGGCGATCTCGCTGGAACGGCTTGCCCGCGTCACGAGCGCCGACTTCCAGCGCATCGGGCTGTCGGCGACGCAGCGGCCGCTCGAGGAGATCGGGCGGTTCGTCTCCGGCGGCCGCCCGATCGAGCTCGTCGACGCCGGCACGCGCAAGGAGCTCGACCTGGAGGTCGTCGTCGCGCTCGAGGACATGCGGGAGCCGGGCTCGAACCCCGCCCTGTCCCAGCCGGTGCTGCCCGACGGCGTGGCGATGGCGTCGGGCTACGAGCCCACGGCGCGCTCGATCTGGCCGTCGATCTACCCGGCCGTGCTCGACCTCGTGCGGCAGCATCGCTCCACGATCGTGTTCGTCAACAACCGCAGGCTGGCCGAGCGGCTGGCGGTGCGGCTCAACGAGCTCGCCGAAGAGGAGATCGCACGGGCGCACCATGGGTCGCTGGCGCGAGAGCAGCGGGTCGAGATCGAGGAGCTGCTGAAGGCCGGGCGGATCCCGTGCCTCGTCGCAACCTCGAGCCTCGAGCTCGGGATCGACATGGGCGCGGTCGACCTGGTGGTGCAGGTGGAGAGCCCGAAGTCGGTCGCCCGCGGCCTGCAGCGGGTGGGACGCGCGGGGCACGACCTCGACGCCGTCTCGAAGGGGCGCATCTTCCCCAAGTTCAGGGCCGACTTGCTCGAGTCGGCGGTCGTCGCGAAGGCGATGCGGGAGGGGGCGATCGAGGAGACGTCCATTCCCCGGAATCCCCTCGACGTGCTCGCCCAGCAGGTGGTGGCGATCTGCGCCGAGGACGAGCTCGAGGTCGGCGACCTGCACGCGCTCGTCCGTGGCGCCTACCCGTTCGCTGACCTGTCGCTGCAGCAGCTCGAGAACGTGCTCGACATGCTGGCCGGCCGTTACCCGTCCGACGAGTTCGCCGAGCTGCGCCCGCGCATCGTCTGGGATCGAACGGCCGGTGTCGTGAGGGGCCGCGAGGGCGCCCGCAGGCTCGCGGTCACGAACGCCGGCACGATCCCCGATCGCGGCCTCTACGGCGTCTTCCAGGTCGACGGTGGCGGTCGTGTCGGCGAGCTCGACGAGGAGATGGTGTACGAGGCGCGGCAGGGCCAGGCCTTCATGCTCGGCGCCTCCACCTGGCGCATCGAGGAGATCACGCGCGACCGCGTGCTCGTCTCCCCGGCTCCGGGCATGCCGGGAGCGGTGCCGTTCTGGAAGGGCGAGGGCATCGGGCGCCCCTACGAGCTCGGTGAGAAGATCGGGCGCACCACTCGTGAGCTGGTGGCCCTCGTCGACTCCGAGGCGCTCGCGCGGCTGGCCGGCGACTACCACCTCGACGAGCTGGCGGCCAGGAACCTGCTCACCTACCTGCGCGAGCAGGCCGCTGCCGGCGGCGGCGTCGTCCCGTCGGATCGCACGATCGTGGTGGAGCGCTTCCGCGACGAGATCGGCGATTGGCGCGTGTGCATCCTGACGCCCTTCGGCGCCCGGGTGCACGCACCCTGGGCGATGGCCCTGGGCGCCCGCCTTCGCGACGCGCTCGGCCTCGAGGTGCAGTCGATCTGGTCCGACGACGGCATTGCACTGCACTTTCCCGAGACGGACGTGCCGCCGCCGGTCGCCGACCTGATGCTGACGCCTGACGAGGTCGAGGAGATCGTGGTCCAGGAGGTAGGGCAGACGGCGCTCTTCGGTGCCCGCTTCCGCGAAAACGCCGGTCGGGCACTGCTGATCCCGCGTCGCCGCCCAGGGCAGCGCACGCCGCTGTGGCAGCAGCGCCTCAAGGCGCAGAGCCTCCTCCAGGTGGCGCGCAAGTACGGGTCGTTCCCGATCGTGCTCGAGACCTACCGCGAGTGCCTGCAGGACGTGTTCGACCTGCCGGCGCTGAAGCGGATCCTGCACGGCATGCAGACGCGCGAGCTCGACGTGGTCGAGGTGGAGACCGTGTCCGCCTCGCCGTTCGCCTCGTCCCTGCTCTTCGACTACATCGCGACGTATATGTACGAGGACGACACTCCTGCGGCGGAGCGCCGTGCGCAGGCGCTGTCGCTCGACCGCGACCTGTTGCGAGAGCTTCTCGGCCAGGAGGAGCTGCGCGAGCTGATCGACCTCTCGGCGCTCGGCGAGGTCGAGGCGCAGCTGGCAGGGGATCCGCGCACACCCGACGAGCTGCACGACCTGCTGCGCCGCCGAGGCGACCTGCGCGACGACGAGGTCGACCCGGCGCTCGCGGCAGCCCTCGAGTCCGAGCGACGCGCCCTGTGGGCTCGGATAGCCGGCGAGTCTCGGCTGATCGCGGCCGACGACGCGGGCCTGTTCCGCGACGCGCTCGGGGTGATGCCGCCGGGCGGCCTGCCGGAGGCGTACCTCGACCCCGTCGCGGACGCCCTCACGGTCCTGCTCGTTCGCTTTGCCCGCTCGCGAGGCCCCTTCACGACGGCCGAGGCGGCGTCGCGCTACGGTCTTCCGGCAGCGCGCGCGGAGGAGATCCTCACCACCCTGGAGCGCGACGACCGTATCGTTCGCGGCGAGCTTCGCCCCGGTGGGAGCGAGCGCGAGTGGTGCGACCCGGAGGTGCTACGGCGGCTTCGCCGCGCATCGCTCGCGGCGCTGCGGAGGGAGGTCGAGCCGGCGGAGCGGGCGGCTCTCGGCCGCTTCCTGCCGGCCTGGCACGGGATCGACCGGCGCGCGAGCCTGCCCGAGGCGCTCGTGCCGTTGCAGGCCCTGCCGCTGCCGGTGTCGCTCTGGGAGACCGAGGTGCTGCCGCGACGCGTCCCCGGCTACCAGCCTGCCTGGCTGGACGGGCTCTGCGCCTCCGGCGAGGTCGTCTGGGTGGGTGCGGGGCTCGACCGCGCCGCGCTCTACTTCCGCGAGGATGCGCACCTGCTCGGGGCTCCAGCGGGGGCCGCGCACCCGGAGGGGGAGATCGCGACGGCGCTGCGCGAGGCTCTGGAGCGGTCGGCGGAGTTCTGGCCCGATCTGCTGCGGGCGACGGGGCTCGAGGCGGAGGAGGCGCTGCCCGCTCTGTGGGAGCTCGTGTGGGCGGGTGAGGTGACGAACGACGCCTGGACGCCGCTTCGCGCCGAGCGCCGCTACGGCACGCCGGTGGCGCCGCGGCGGCCGCGCCGTTTCTCCCGCACCCGCGGCCTCTCGTCGACCTCGACGCAGGGGCGTTGGTCGCCCGCCGCGCGCCTCTTCCCGGCAGGGGGGGCGGAGCCGCGCGCGCTCGCCGAGCTGCTGCTCGAGCGGCAGGGCATCGTCGTGCGTGACGGCGTTCGGGGTGAGGGCATTCCGGGGGGCTACGGCGCCGTCTATGCCGAGCTGCGCGCGCTCGAGACGATCGGCGCCTGCCGGCGCGGCTACTTCGTCGAGGGCCTCGGCGGCGCCCAGTTCGCGCTCGCGGGGGCCGTAGAGCGTCTGCGCGAGCTACGCGCCGACGCCGGCGAGGGTGCGCTCGTGCTCGCCGCCGCCGACCCGGCACAGCCGTACGGCGCTGCGCTCCCGTGGCCGCGGCGGTCAGGGGCCCGCGCTGCCCGCGTCTCGGGTGCCCACGTGGTGCTGCTGGAGGGAGAGGCGGTGCTCTTCGTCGAGCGCGGCGGGCGCTCGCTCGTGCCCCTGCGCGATCCGGAACCGGCGTGGCTGCGCCCTGCGCTCGCCGCGCTCGTCGCCCACGTGAGGCAGCGTGGGGCCAGGCGTCTTGCCGTCGAGCGGGTCGACGGCGTCGCCGTGGCCGACAGCGACGTGCTGCCGCTGCTCGTCGAGGCGGGATTCCTGATCGGTCCGCGCCGGGCCGTGCTGCGACCCTAGTCCGGGGGCGCCGGCGCTCAGCTACCGTCGACGGGGATGAACCTGTTTCGCCTCATCCCCGGCTACGAGGGCGAGATCTTCGCCGCGGGCAAGGAGCCGCTGTTCCTGCTGCTCCTCGCGTTCGTGCTCACCTTCGCGCTGGCTCGCGTCTACACCAGGCTGGCCCGGCGTCACGGGTGGGGCAGCGGCAGTGTCGCGGGCGTCCACCTCCACCACATGGTGCCGGGCCTCGTCCTCGTGCTCGTGTCCGGCGTGATCGGGTTCTCGACCTATCGGAGCCCGGCCGTGGTCGACCTGTCGGCGATCGCCTTCGGCGTCGGCGCCGCACTCGTGCTGGACGAGTTCGCGCTCGTCTTCCACCTCGACGACGTCTACTGGCAGGACGAAGGCCGCCAGTCGGTCGCAGCGACCGTGCTCGGCGCGGCGCTCGTGCTGCTGATGCTCGTCGTGACTGCGCCGTTCGGCATCGAGAACGGGGCCTTCGGCGAGCGCAATCGGCTGTTCGCGTTCGCCCTGCTCGGTCTCAACGCGGCCTGGGCTCTGGTGTCGTTCCTCAAGGGCAAGCCGTTCGTCGGTACCGCTGCGATCTTCGTCCCCTTCATGGGGCTGATCGGCGCATCGCGGCTCGCGCACCCGCGCTCGCCGTGGGCGCACGTCTTCTACGACGAGGCCAAGCTCGGTCGCGCGGTCGACCGCTTCGAGCGCTGCCTCGGGCAACGGGTGCGGAACCGGGTGGTGTCGACCCTCGGGGGATTCCACCACCACCGGGCCGGCGTCGAGGAGGCGCGGACGCCCTAGAGCGACGCGAGTACGCCGAGCACGACGCCGAAGAGGATGTGGCGGAACGTCGCCTGGGCGAATCCTCGCCCCGAGCGGGCCATCGGGGGAACGCCGGCAGTCCCTCGGGCCGGGTGGTAGCGGTCGGTGAGCAGCGTCAGCGGGTAGGTGAGCACGTGCTCGACCACGCCGAACGAGACGGCGAGCCAGAAGACACCGCCGCCGATCCACTCGTAGAGCGCCCAGAAGACGAGGCCGGCGACCGCGCCGTTCGCGAGGTGCATCACCCAGCCGACCCGCTTCCACGAGCCCGTGCGGGTCACGAGCTTGCCGAGGAGCGCGATGTCGGAGTACGGGAATCGGAACAGGCGCCGATCGAGCGGCTCGACGAGACCCCAGACGGCTGCGGCTCCGGCGCCGGCGGCCGCCGCCTGCAGCCACGGGCTCACCGGACAGGCAGGCGGCGCAGCCGCTCGATCGCGCCGTCCAGGCGATCGCCGGCGTAGATCGCCCCGAGCGTGTGTCCCGCGGCAGGATCGACGGCGGCGCCGCCCACGACGAGCGCCAGGGTCGGGCTGCGGGGGAGCGCGCCGAGCTCATCGCGGAGCCGCTCGAACGAGTCGTCCCGCGTCGCGCTGAAGCACACGGCTTCGGCGCCGATCGCCTCTGCGAACGCGACGGTGTCACGGGCGGGCGTGTCCGGGCCGAGGTACTCCACCCTCCAGCCGTCGGCTCTGAGCCCGATCGCGAGCATCAGCAGCCCGACGTCGTGCTGCTCGCCGGCGGCGCAGGCGAGGACGGCCGTGCCGCGGGCGGCGCCGCGCGGGTCGGAGAGCAGGCGCGCGAGCCGGGTACGAACCTTGGCGGTGACCGCGTGCTCGTGGGCGACCGAGATCTCTCCGCGGTACCACGCTTCCCCGACAGCCCTGAGCGTGGGTGCGATCACCTCGCCGAACGCCCGCTCGAGCGGCAGCACGGCGAGGGCCTGGTCGAGCGCTCCGGAAACGTGGCGCGGCTCGCCCGCGAGCGCGGCCACGGTCAGAGCCTCGCACAGCTCCGCCGCGTCGCTGAGCGCCGGCACCTCCGTCTCCTGCAGCATGCGTGACGCTTCGCCGATGCGCCAGCCCTCGCCGAGCCGGTCCCGTAGCCATTCGACTCGCCGCAGGTCGCGTTCGGTGTAGCGCCGCTGGCCGCCCGCGGTCCGGGTCGGCTCGAGCACGCCGTAGCGCTGTTCCCACTTCCGGAGCGTGTCCGGCGCTACCCCGGTGCGTCGAGAAAGCGCTGCGATGTTGAGGAGGGCCGTCACGTCAGTACCTGGACGAATACTAGACTAAGTACTTGTCAGGAGCGTTCTGCCGGTAGCGTGCCGGCCCGCCCGGGGGGCGTCTCGAGCCTGCAGGGAGGCCGTCACCGTCCCGGCGGGGTGTGGATCGTTGTTCCGTCGTGTGGCGGCTGAGGAGCCGTTCCCTGCGTGTGCCGGGGGATGCGTACGCTGTCCTGCGGATGCCCGAAGGCGATTCCATCCATCGCGCCGCCGCGCGGCTGCAGCCGCTCGTCGGGCGCCACGTTCAGGCCGAGTCGCCGCATCCGAGGGGCCTGCTCACCGGAGTCGCGGCCGCGGTCGACGGTCTCCTGCTGACCTCGGTCGAGGCGGTCGGGAAGCATCTGCTGCTGCGTTTCGAGGGCGGGGCGGTTGTTCGCAGCCATCTGCGCATGAGCGGTCGCTGGCGTGTGGAGCAGTCGCCCGCGCGGCGGGCGGGCCGGCCCTGGCTCGTTCTCCGTGCCGGCGACCTGGAGGCGACGCAGTGGAACGGGCCCGTGCTGACGCTCGACGCGGCGCCCGCGCGCCGCGTCGGACCGGACCTGCTCGCAGACGGCGTCGAGCTCCCGCAGATCGTGCAACGCCTGCAGCGCGAAGACCCGCGGCGACTTCTCGGCGAGGTGCTCCTCGACCAGCGGGTCGTCGCCGGGCTCGGGAACATGTGGATGGCGGAGTGTCTCTGGTCGGCGCGGGTGTCGCCGTGGCTCCCACTCGGCCGCGCCACCGACGCCGAGCTGTCCGAGGCGCTTGGCTGGGCGCGGAGCGAGATGCGCGCGGCGGTCTCCGGGGCCAGGCCGACGCGCGCGGTCTACAGGCGCTCCCCGCGTCCCTGCGCGCGCTGCGGCACGCGGATCCGCTCGGGCGGGCTCGGCGACAACAATCGCACCGCGTACTGGTGCGACGGCTGCCAGCGTCGCGAGTAGGCCGGCGACCACGCCTGTTCATGCGCCGGCGACCACGCCTGTTCAAGCGCGGCGAGCCGGCGACGCGCTCCGTGGCACCGCCCCTCCCGGTGACCTCCCCGCCACGACGTCCATGTCCCCAGGAGCCGCATTCCAGACCTCCCCGGAGCCCCGATGTGGACGAGAAGTCGCAGTTCGGTTGCGAAGGGTGTCTCCCCCTGGGAGACACCCGGAGGGAGACACCCGGCTGTGATTGGCTTCCGCAGGGGGCACTGTGGACGGGAAGTTGCTGAGATGTCACTGAGTGGGTTCGGTGCGGCCGGGATCGCGACGGCCTGTCGGCGCGAGACAGGAATCCGGCACGCGAGCGCGTAGGGAGACTCGTGGCCGTCCGCTCGCCCCAGCTGCACCACGCGCTCCGCGCGTTCACCCTCGGGGCTTTCGCGTTCCTGCTCCGCGAGCTCGATGAGGGCGGAGACCTTCCGGTGGCCTTCGTCGAGCACGAGCAGGGGCGCAGGCACGGCCCCGCCCTGTACGAGTACCGGCCGCTCGTCCGCGCCTTCGCGGAGGGGCATGCATCGCGCCTGCGGGGTCGAGAGGACGCGACCATCGCCCTCGAGGAGCTTCGGCGCGAGCCGGCAGCGGGGATCTTCGCCCGCGCGCATGCCGGGCCCCACGTCTCGCAGGACGAGGCCCTGTTCAGGACCGTGCTGTTCGGCCTGCTCGTCTCCACGGCGGAGTCGTGCGGAGGCTTCGACTGGGATGATGCCGCCTTCGACCGCGCATACGCCGATCTGGAGCACTCACTCTTCGGTGAGCACCGCACCTACGCTGCCGTTGCCCCGCTCGTCGGGCTCTCGGTCGCGACGCAGCTCGAGCTGGCGCCGGGACTGCGTGTGCGCGCCGTTGCCGACGGAGAGCTCGCCCGGCACTGGCCGGAGGCCGGGTCGCTGGTGCCGGTGGGCTTCGGCCGCGAGCCCGATCGCTACGCCGTCCTCGAGTTGCGTGCGGCACTCGGGGTGGGTGAGGACCCACCGGACGCGCCTGCCGAGATTGCGGACGCGGTCAGCGCGATTCGCCTCGCGACTGCTGCTCCTCTCGCCGCCGGCCCGGTTCTGTTCGAGACGCTCGACGGACGCCCGTTCGGCATTCGCCCCGTCCTGCCGATCGCAGCGACCCAGCCCCCCGGAGAGGCGACCCGGCTCGACTCCTTCCGTGGCGAGTTGGCGGGCAAGCTGCTCGCCCGGCTCGACCGTGCCGATGCCGTCACCGTGCTTGCCGAAGCGCTCGACCGCTGGGAGCTGTCGCTCTTCCAGCACGAGCCGTTCCGCTCCGAGCAGGTGCGTGCAGCCCTGGCAGCACTGCTCGGTGGCACCTGGCCGCTCCGCACCGCCGTCTTGCTGGAAGCGGACTCAGGAGCTCGCGCAGCACTCCACGCCGGCCTCGCCGCCATGGCGCAGGGCGAGGACGGCACCCCTCAGGGGATCGATGCCGCTCGCCGGGCACTGGTCGAGGTGCTTCAGCACGACGATCGCGAGGTGCTGGTCCGGGAGCTGGACGACGAGCTGCTCGGCGTCCGCGGTCGCCGCGGCCTACCGCTCGCCGTCTAGTCTGAGGTCATCGACCGCCTCATCCTGCTCACCGGAGCGACCGGCTACGTCGGTGGCCGCTTGCTGCATGCGCTCGAGGAGCGCGGTGAGCGGATTCGGTGTCTCTCGCGGCGCCCGGAGCTGCTGAAGCCCCACGTCGCTCCCTCGACGGAGGTGGTCGCGGGGGACGTGCTACGGCCGGAGACGATCGCGCCTGCGCTCACGGGCGTCGACACCGTCTACTACCTCGTGCACTCGATGAGCTCGAGCCGTCCGTTCGACGAGGCTGACCGGGTAGCCGCGACGGCGTTCGCTCGCGCCGCGCGCGAGGCGGGGGTGAAAAAGCTCGTCTACCTGGGCGGGCTCGGCTCCGGAGCGCTGTCCGAGCATCTCGCCTCGCGACAGGAGGTCGGCAGGATCCTGAGAGCATCGGGAGTCCCGACGATCGAGTTCCGGGCTTCGATCGTGATCGGCTCGGGAAGTGCCTCCTTCGAGATGATCCGCGCGCTCGTGGAGAAGCTGCCGGTGATGGTCACCCCGCGCTGGGTGCGCGTCAGGGCTCAGCCGATCGCGATCGAGGACGTGCTCGCGTACCTCCTGGCGGCGCTCGACCACGAGCCGGACGGGGGGAGCTCTACGAGATCGGCGGCGCCGACGCGCTCACCTACGTCGACCTGATGCGCGAGTACGCCAGGCAGCGTGGCCTGCGCCGGACGATGGTGCCGGTGCCGGTGCTGACTCCGCGCCTCTCCAGCTTGTGGCTCTGGCTCGTCACCCCCGTCTATGCGGGTGTCGGCCGCAAGCTCGTCGACTCGCTGCGCAACGAGACCGTGGTCAACGACCCCCGTGCGCTCGAGGTGTTCCCGGTGCGACCGCGCAGCGCGCGCGAGGCGATTGCGCGTGCGCTCGCGTTCGAGGACCGCGAGATCGCCGAGACCCGCTGGTCGGACGAGGCGTTCGCGCAGGCGCCGTCGTACGGCGGCGTCCGTCGCGGCTCGCGCCTCGTCGACACGCGCTCGGCCCGGGTGCCGGTGCCCCCGCCGCGCGCGTTCATGCCGATCCAGCGGATCGGCGGCGAGACTGGCTGGTACAAAGGGGCACTCCTGTGGCGTTTTCGCGGGCTGCTGGACGTGGTCGTCGGCGGTCCCGGGCTTCGGCGTGGCAGGCGCGATCCGGTCGGCATCAGGGTGGGGGACACGATCGACTTCTGGCGGGTCGAGGCGTTCGAGCAGGACCGGCTGCTGCGCCTCTACGCCGAGATGAAGGTGCCAGGGCGTGCCTGGCTGCAGTTCGAGGTCTCGCCGGACGGCGAGGGAGGGTCGCTCGTCTCCCAGACCGCGATCTTCGATCCTGCAGGGCTCTTCGGGCTCGTCTACTGGTACGCGCTCTGGCCGTTCCACGGGTACATCTTCGGAGGCATGCAGAAGAGCCTCGCGGCCGCGATGAGACAGGCGCCCGGCTGACGCATGCGCATGGGCGACCCACGCGGTTGCACGGACGGCAGGGCGGCGCTCCTGCGCACCTCCTCGATCCCGGCGCATTGTCGCAACACCCTCGGCGCAGACAGGTAACCCTTTCTCTCGTACCGTTGCGGGCGTGGAGGAGGCGCGCAGAGTGATCGAGCGACTGGCGCGGATCGAGGCGCTCGATCGCGCGACGGCGGACCCGGCGGAGCTGCTCGCGGAGGTGCGCGGCCTCCTCCACGACGCGGAGGCCTGGGTGCGGGTCGAGGGAGGTGATACCGGTCGAGCGGCGGTGGAGCGGCTGCGGGTGGCGCTCGCGCGTGACATGATCGGCGTGTGATCGCACACTGGGACGACGTCGCCGGCGTCCGTCGCGAGCAGGGGCACATCTCGGGCACGTGGTCTGCGCTGACGGGCTCGAGCTCGGTCACGGTGGGAGTGCGCCGTATCCGGGTCGACCCCGGCATGTGGTCGACACCGCTCCACCTGGAGGGCTCGGAAGAGGAGATCTTCTTCGTGCTCGGCGGCGACGGCCTCTCGGTGCAGGACGACGGCAACGGCCTCGAGGCATACCCCGTGCGGCCGGGCGACTGCCTGGTGCATCTCGCGCTCCGCCATGCGCACACGCTGCAGGCCGGTGAGAACGGCCTTGACGTGCTGGCCTTCGGCGAGCGTCATCTTGCCGGGAACACCTTGCTGCCGAGGGCAGGCGTCTCGTGGCTCGGGCCGACATGGGTGCTGCAGGGCGCGCCCGATGACCATCCCTGGGCCCGTGAGGCAGCGGTCGGCCCGCCCGCCGTGGGTGAGCCGTCGCCCCGACCGTCGCGCATCGTCAACGTCGACGAGGTGGAGCAGCACGAGCGGGTCGGCGCGACCGTGGGCCGGCGGGCCCGCGACCTCGGCAGAGCCGCCGGCTCGGATTGCACCGGCCTCAAGCTCTACGACGTCGTGCCCGGGATGTTGATGAACCCGCCGCACAGCCACTCGGCCGAGGAGGAGATCTTCGTCGTGCTCGACGGCTCGGGCACGGTCGAGCACTGGCCGCACCCCCGTGCTGCAGCCGAGCCCGACCGCTGGCCGGGCGGGCACGAGCAGCACTCCGTGCGGGCCGGGCACACGATCGCGAGCCCGGCCGGGCGCGGCCGCCCACTGAGCATCCGCGCGGGCGAAGACGGGCTGCGTGCGCTCGCGTACGGGACGCGGGAGCCGAACGACATCACGTACTACCCGCGGTCCGGCAAGGTGATGTTGCGCGGGGTCGGCCTGATCGGCCGGCTGCAGCAGCTCGACTACTGGGACGGAGAGGACTAGTGACCCTTTTGCCATCGCTCTGCCGGAGAGCCCACATGCATGCAGGAGTTGCGCGGACCGCGGTGAACGAGGCTTCGTCATGGGATTCGTCCGTCTATTGCCGCGGTCTTCGGGTCGTCGCGAGAACGCCGTACTCGAGCTCGAGCCGGAGGCGCTCGTGACCGATCTGGTGCCCGAGCCGAGCGAGACCGATACGGCCGGCGAGCCCGGCCGCGCAGCGGCGGATGTGGCCCCCGCGCTGACGCCGGCACCCGCCGTCGTGCCGCAGTCGCCGGTGCCGGGCGCCGTCGGGACGCGGGTGATCGCGTTCGCGAACCAGAAGGGCGGCGTCGCGAAGACGACGACGACGCTGAACCTCGGGGTCTCCTTCCAGGAGCTGGGCTACCGCGTGCTGTTGATCGACCTCGATCCGCAGGGGAACCTGACCATGAGCCAGGGCCTCAACCCGGACACGATCGAGACGTCGATGTTCGACGTGCTCGTACGCAAGATCCCGATCTCGGACGTGATCGCGAATCGCGAGATCGACCTCGCCGTCGCCTCGATCGACCTCGCGGGGGCGGAGCTCGCCCTGTCGTCGCTGATCGGCCGCGAGCGATCGCTGGAGAAGGCGCTGGTCGAGGTGCGCGACCGCTACGACTTCATCCTGATCGACACCCCTCCATCGCTCGGGCTGCTGACGATCAACGCCTTCGTCGCGGCGACCGGGGTGATCGTGCCGGTTCAGTGCGAGTACCTGGCTCTCCGCGGCCTCGTGCAGCTCGAGAACACACTGGCCATGGTGCGCGAGAACCTCAACCCGCACGTCGGCGTCGAGGGGATCGTGGCGACGATGTACGACGGCCGCACGCTGCACGCGCGCGAGGCCGTGGAGATCCTGGAGGAGAACTTCGGCTCGCTCGTCTTCGAGACGCGCATCCGCAAGACGGTGCGGTACGCCGAAGCGCCCGTGAAGGGCAGCTCGGTGCTGAAGTACGATCCCACCGGCCCTGCCGCGGAGGCCTACCGCGAGCTGGCGAAGGAGGTGCTGCATGGCGCGCAAGCGCGCGAGCATGCGTGAGGGCCCGCTCGCCGACTTGTTCCGCGCGACCGAGGCAGCGCAAAGACAGAAGGCCGGTGGGGCGGAGGACGAGCCGCCGGCCGTCGACGAAACGCCCGGGCCCGAGCAGGAGACGGTCGTAATAGTGCCCGAGGGCGCTACGCCGGCCGGGCCTGCCCTCGACGAGACTGTCGAGCACGTGTACGACTTCGACGCGGACGACGAGCCGGAGCTGACTCTCGTCACTCCTGCGGCCCCGACCTCCGACGCCGAGGACACCGTCGTGGCCTCGGCGCCCCCGGCCCCTGCGACCGAGCCGGTGGTGACGGCGCCGCGCGAGCGGCCGCAACCGCCGTACGAGCCGCCGGCGAGCCGTTTCCTGCAGCCGATGCCGGAGAGCGCGCCGCGCCTCAACGTCGCCGGCGAGGCGGCTTCGTACCTTGCCGTGATCCGCGTCGTCGGCGTCGGCGGCGGCGGCCTGAACGCGGTCAACCGCATGATGGACGCCGGCATCGCACAGGTCGACTTCGTCGCCGTGAACACCGACATGCAGCAGCTCAACATCTCGGACGCGCCCGTGAAGATCCACATCGGTGAGGAGCTGACGCACGGCCTCGGGTCCGGTGCCGACCCCGAGACCGGCCGCAAGTCGGCCGAGGAGGCGTACGACCAGATACGGGCTGCGCTGCGCGGCTCCGACATGGTCTTCGTGACGGCCGGCGAAGGTGGCGGCACAGGCACGGGCGCGGCGCCGGTGGTCGCCCGCATTGCGCGCGACCTCGGTGCCCTCACGGTCGGCATCGTGACGACGCCGTTCCGGTTCGAGGGAACGCGCCGGCGCCAGTCTGCCGACGCGGGGGTGGAGGCACTGCGCGCGGCGTGCGACACCGTCATCGTGATCCCGAACGACAGGCTGCTCGAGGTGCTCGACCGTTCGACGTCGATGGTCGACGCCTTCAAGATCGCAGACGACGTCCTGCGCCAGGGCGTGCAGGGCATCTGCGACCTGATCACCATGCCCGGCCTGATCAACCTCGACTTCGCCGACGTCCGCACGATCATGGCGGACGCCGGCTCGGCCCTGATGGGGATCGGCTACTCGGAGAGCGCCAACCGTGCCCGCGAGGCGGCCGAGCGGGCCCTGCGGTCGCCGCTGATCGACACGGAGCTCGTGGGAGCCCGGGGCATCCTGCTCTCGATCGCGGGCGGCGAGGATCTCACTCTGGTCGAGGTGAACGAGGCGGCCGAGGTGGTGCGCCAGGCCGCGACGGACGACACGAACATCATCTTCGGTGCGACGGTGGACGAGCGGCTCAACGGCCAGGTCTGGGTGACGGTGATCGCCACCGGGCTCGGGGGCGGCTATCGCCGCGCGTATGCGCCTTCGCTCGCGGCTGCCGGCGCGGGGTCATCGTCACCCCGGCGGGGCAACGGCGGCGAGTCCGAGCTGCCGAGCTTCCTGCGCTGAGACCCGGCGCGTCGCTCCGGGGCGCCGGAGCCCTCAGAGGACGGGCAGCAGCACGGTGAGCCCGAAGGCGCCGACGACGGTGCCGTAACCGGCGGTCGCCATCGCGATCCGCACGTGGGGCCGCAGCAGCGACCCGGCGAGGCCGAACGCGCCGGCCGCTCCCACCGCCGTCGCGGACAGGATCTCGACCGCGCCGAACGCGACGCCGGCCGACAGCGCCAGGTCCGAGGGGACGCCCTCGGCGCTCAGGGCGAACGCGACCGCCGCGCTGGCCAGGCCGACGTTGCCGGGTGTGATGGGCATGACGGCCGCGAGCTCGACGGCGGGCACGACGATCAGCGCCGCCCGCACGGGATGATCGATCCCGAGCGCCGTCACGACGGCCGCTGCAGCACCGATCTTGACGACGGCGCCCGCCAGCGCCCAGCCTGCGACGATCGCGAGATCTCGTGGCGAGCGCGCGAGCTCTTGCAGGGCAGCGAGCGCCTGCTCGAGTCGCAGCGGTAAGCGGACGCGGCGCGACAGTGTCGCGACCGCCGCGGCAACGATGACGATCGCTCCGATCGCGAGCAGCGGCCAGACAGGGAGGACTCCGCTCGCCGAGCCGAGCGCGATCAGGCCGCCGAGCCAGACGACGCGCGTCACACCCACTGCCGCCGCAGCACCGCCGACCGCCCAGCAGCCTCCGGTCGTCACCCGCCCGAACAGGGCCAGGCGTACGGCCGACCCGACATGTGCGGGCGCGACGGCGTTGAGGCCCGTGCCGACGCAGTAGCGCGCCGCGGCGTCCGCGGTCGCAAGGGAGGTGCCGCCTGCCCTGATGGCCGCGCGCCAGGCGAGCGCACCGCAGGCGCTCGTGCCGGCAAACGAGAGGCCCGCCACCCAGAGCCAGGCGGGGCGGGCGGCATCGAGCCCCTCGACGGCGTCGCGAAAGCGACTGCCGAGCAGGGAAGGGGTGGCGCAGAGCACGCCGAGGAGGACGAGCGAGAGGCCCGCCAGCACGAGTTGTCGCATGGGGAGGTGGATCCGCATCGTGGCCGCACGGACAACGTCGGCACGTCGCCGCACCCCCTTGAGGGCGACTGCCCGTCCGAGGCAGCAGAGCGACGCTGATCGACCCTCTAGGCTCTGGTCATGAAGGGCGCGGTCGCAGCCGGAAACCCGCACACCGCAGACGCCGGGGCGTGGGCTCTCGCGCACGGCGGCAACGCGGTGGACGCGGTCGTCGCGGCGGCGTTCGCCGGGTTCGTGGCGGAGGGGCCCCTGACGGGGCCGGCCGGAGGTGGCTTCCTGCTGGTGCGCGATGCCGGGCAGGAGCCGACGATCCTGGACTGCTTCTTCGCCGTCCCCTCCCGGCCCCCGGGCGCGATGGTCGAGGTGGTCGTCGACTTCGCCGACGCGTCGACGCAGGTCTTCCACGTCGGCGAGGCGTCGGTGGCCGTGCCCGGGCTCGTCGCCGGGCTCGAGCAGGCCCATCGTGCTCACGGCCGACTGCCCTGGCGCCTTCTCGCCGGGCCGGCGATCGAGCTCGCCCGCGTCGGCGTCGAGCTGAGCCCGCCGCAGGTGTTCCTGCTCGAGATCCTCGTGCCGATCCTGGAGCGCACCGAGGCGGGGCGTCAGGTCTACGGGCGCCGTGACCGGGCCGAGACGGCGGCGATGGTGCCGGGTCTCGAGCTTCTCCGTGACGAGGGCGCGGCTGCAGTGCCGCAACTCCTGCCCGATCTGGCGGACGATCTTGCGACCTACCGCCCGCTCGAGCGCGACCCGCTCGCCGCGTCCTTCCAGGGGATGCGCGTCCTCACGAACCCGCCTCCCTCCCTGGGCGGCACGGTGATTGCGTCGGGGCTGACAGAGCTCGACCGGCTGGGGCTCGGCGGGCCCGCCGGGAGCGCCGAGGCGGCCCTGTGCCTCGCCCGCGCGGTTGCGTGCGGCTACGGCGGCGGTGCCCCGCACACGAACCTCACGGGCACGACGCACGTCGCCGTGATCGACGGCCACGGGAACGCGGCAGGGCTCTCTTCGACCCTTGGCTCCGGCTCGGGCGTGTTCCGCGACGGCTTCCAGCTGAACAACATGCTGGGAGAGCTCGACGTGATCGGAAGCGAGGAGCGTCCCCCCGGCGCACGGCTACCGAGCATGATGGCGCCGACGCTCGTGCTCGAGGGCGACACGCCGCGGCTCGTGATCGGAAGCGCAGGATCGGTGCGGCTCTCCGGTGCCATCCTGCAAGTGATCGCATCCGTTGCCGGCCACGGCTTTTCGGTCCGCGACGCGATCGAGCGGCCGCGCCTCCACGACGAGGAGGGAGTGCTCCATCTCGAGGGAGGCTGGGCGGCCGACGTGCCCGGCAGGCTGGAGGAGGAAGGCTGGACGGTCGTGCCCTGGTCGGGCGCAAACCTCTACTTCGGTGGTGTCTCCGCCGTGGAGACGCTCCCCGACGGGACACTGGGTGCCGCGGGCGACCCCCGCCGTGGCGGCCACGGCGTCGTGGTCGAGTAATGGGCATCCGGCCCGCGGAGCCGGGGGATGCCGCCGCTCTCGTCGAGCTTGCCGCCGAGGTGGGCCGCGAGGAAGGTGCGTGGCTCCTGACGACCGACGCCGCGCGAAGCAGCCTGGCCGAGAAGCGCTATCTCCGGGCGGTGCGTCGTCACCCCGACGCCGCCGTCTTCGTCGTCGAGGAGCAGGGGCGCCTCGTCGGCCGGCTCTCGCTGGCTCGCGAGGTGCACCCTGCCAGCCGCCACGTCGCCGACCTCGGCCTCATGGTGGCGGCCGCGCAGAGGCGACGCGGGATCGGGCGAGCCCTGCTCGAGCAGGCCGTCGCCTGGGCGCGCGCGTCGGGAGTGACCAAGCTCGAGCTGCACGTCTTCCCCTGGAACGAGCCGGCGATCGCCCTGTACGAGGCGTTCGGGTTCGAGCGGGAGGGATACCGGAAGCGCCAGTACCTGAGGGGCGGGCAGCCGGTCGACGCGATCCTGATGGCGTATCACCTGCCCGGCCCTTCCTAGCGTGGCCGGGGCAAGCCGTTGCGCCCGAACCAGGCGCGCCGAGCGGGGATCACGCCCGCGATGGCGTGCGGCGAGCCCCACGAGGCGCCCGCCAGGTCGTCAGAGGTCGCGGGGCCGGACGAACGAGACGAGCCTGGCGCAGCCCCTCGTGGTCTCGGCCCAGGCAGCGACCGGCAGGTCGAACGTGACGAGCGCTCCGGTGGGGAGGCTCTCCTCCAGGTCGGCCCGTCCGTCGTCGTCGGCGAGCGCGAGCGCGAGGTCGTGCAGCCCCGGGTTGTGCCCGACGATCATCGCCGCGCGTGCAGCGCCGTTCAGCTCGCGGACGGAGCCGAGCAGCTCGTCGGCCGATGCGAGGTAGAGACGCTCCTCGGCGACGACCGTCGGCGAGCCGAGCGCCGGCAGCACGAGCTGGAGCGTTTCTCGTGCCCGAGCCGCCGTGCTGCAGAGCACGAGCGTGGGGCGGACGTCGTTCGCTGCCGCGAAACGGCGCAGCCGCTTGCCGGCCCGCATCCCTCGCGGAGCGAGAGGCCGGTCGTGGTCTGCGAGCCCCGCGGCGTCCCAGCTCGACTTGGCGTGGCGGAGCAGGTACAGGCGTCGCACCGGCAGAGTGGTACCACGGGTGACGCGGGGGGTGGAGCGGTCTCCGCAAATTGCGGTGTTTCTCGGCGGCACGGGCCTTGCCACCACCGTGCGCGCCGCGTAGGTTGGTTTCTGCACCGAGCACGGGGCACCCGAGGTTGAGGGCCTCCCGAGCGGCTGACGCGCAAGCGACGGTTGGTCGGGTCGTCGGACGAGGGGGCAACCGACCCGGTGCATTTTTCGTGCCCGGTCTCAGTGCGACCGCAGCTCCGAGGCCACTTCCGACACGATCTCGACGAACGCCGTCGCCGCGGGGGAAAGCGTCCGGTCGGCATGCCACGCGAGAGCGATCTCGCGGGGTGGCACGCCGCTGACATCCAGAGCGGTGACGTCGGGGTCCCCCTGGTTGACGGTGAGGAGCGGTACGAGCGCGAAGCCGATTCCCGCGCCGACAAGGCCCTGCACGATGCCGCTCTCGTCCGAGCGAAAGACGATGTCCGGCTCGAGGCCCTTCGCGCGAAGGTGCGCCTCGCCGCCTTCCTCGGGCTTCGAGTAGGCGACGAGCGGCAGACGGGCGAGCTCCCTCAGCCCGACGGGGCGCCCGGCGAGTGCCTGCTCGGACTGGGCCGGCGCGAGGAGCACGTAGGGGTCGACCAGCACCTCGAGACGATCGATCGCCGCGTCGAGCGTCCCCGACACGAACGTGAGCTCGAGCGCGCCGGCCGTGAGCTGCTGGACCAGGTCGTCGAAGTCGGACTCGGCCAGACGTATCTCGACGCCCGGCCAGCGCTCGACGAACAGGCGGATCACACGTGGCAGGATGCGGACACCGACGCTCTGGAACGTGCCGACGCGCAGGGTGCCGGCTTCTCCCTCCGCAAGCGCGCGCAAGTCCGCCTCGGCGGCTCTCATGGCAGCGGCGGCGCGCCGGGCATGCCGCAGGAGCCGCTCGCCCGCATCGGTCGGCGTGACCGGCCGCCGTCCGCCGGGCCGCTCCAGCAGCGTGACCCCGGCCATGAGCTCGAGTGTCGCGATCTGCTGGCTGATGGCCGGTTGCGAGTAGCCGAGCCGGCGGCCCGCAGCCGCGAAGGAGCCGGTCGCGACGACGGCCTCGAGCGCCGCGAGATGGCGGACCTCGACGCCCAGCAAGCGATCATGTTCTTTGATTGAAAGACTCATAAACACGCATTTTACTTATCGGACGGATGTGACGACGATTGTTGACGTGAGACTCGTCCCTGTCCGCCTGGCACGTTCCGACCGAGGCTTCGTCGCCGTCGTCGCGCTGACGTTCGCGACCAGCGTCGGAGGCTCCGCCGTCATCCCGATCTTGCCGGCGATCCGCGGGGCGTTCGGTCTCTCCGGCCTGCAGACCGGCGCGCTGCTCTCGGCGGAGACACTCGTCATGCTGGCCACCGCGGTCCCCGTCGGACTGGTTGCAGGACGGGTGGGAGCACATCGCCTGCTCGGCGCGTGCGCCGTGCTCCTGCCGGTGTCGATGCTGGGCCAGGCACTCGCCGGCGGCCTTGCGTCGCTGCTTCTCGCACGGGGCCTGTTCGGGTTGTGCTTCGGGATCCTGTGGACGGTCGGGCCCGCCGTGGCTGCGGGCGGCGGCCGCGGCGTGGGGGGCACCGGCAGGTTGATGGCAGCGTCGGGGGCGGGCTGGCTCGTCGGGCCGGCACTATCAGGGGCCGCGGCCGACGCGTTCGGCTATCGGATGCCGTTCTTCGCCATCGCGGTGCTGGCGGTGCCACTCGCGCTGGCCGTCGTACTCGGCCTCGATCGCGCTCCCACCGAGGCGGCCCCGTCGGGGCGGCTACGGGACGCGATGGCGCTGACACGCCGTGACCGCTCCATCGCAGGGGTCACCGTCACTTCTGCGCTCCTCGGGGTCGTCGCCGGCGTGTCGGGCTTGATCGCGCCGCTCGTGCTCGCAGCGAACGGGCTGTCGGCGAGCGCGATCGGCATCGTCGTCGCGCTCTCGGCCGTCGTGTGGATCTGTGCGGGCGCGCTCTCGTCGCGCGTGCCCGCCGTTCGCATCGACGCGCGGCTCGTCGGCGCTGCGGTCGCGGCGCTCGGGCTGACGTGGCTGATCCCCGTCTTCAGCCTCTCCACCTTCGCCGTCGTCGGCTTCCTCCTGGTCTCGGCGGCGTTCCGCTCGTTGCTCGGTGCGGTGATCTTCATCATCCCCGTCCGGCTCGCCGTCGCGAGCGAGGCACATGCGGCTCCGGTCATCGGAGTGATGAACACTGCCTGGGCGGCAATGGCGCTCGCGGCGCCGCTTGCCGCCGGCATCGTCGTCGGAGGCGCCGACGTGCGCTGGGCCTTCTTCTGCACGGCTGTCGTCGGGCTCGGGGTCGCCGCCTGGATCCTCGTTCCCCGGCCGCGCATCCCCACAGCCCCGCAGCCTGCCTGAGCCGCCCGATCCTCTCCTAGAACCCGGGCAGGCCCAGCGCGCCCAGGTCGGGCATCTGCCCGCGGATCTTCGACTCGACGAGCTCGCTCGCCGAGCGGAGAGCCTCGTTGGCGGCCGCCATCACCATGTCTGCCAGCAGCTCGGGGTCGTCGGGGTCGACCGCCTTGGGGTCGATCCTGATCTCCACGATCTCGCCGCCGCCGTTGGCCTTCACCGCGACCATGCCTCCTCCGGAGGTTGCCTCGACGATCTCCTTGCGGGCCTCCTCCTGCGCGGCCACCATCTGCTCCTGCATCTGCTGTGCCTGCTTCAGCATCGCGTTCATGTCGAACTTGGCCATCAGTGCTCCTCTACTTCGTGGGCGTCGAAGGTGTCCTTGAGCAGCGAGATCACGTCCTCCTCGGACATGGGCTCGTCGTCGAGGGTGCGGGCGGCCGCGGCGACGGGGGCGCCGACGGCGGTCGTGATCGCGAGCTTGCGCCCCGTCACCTCGTAGAGCGCGTCCTGCAGCAAGGCGGTGTTCTTGGGGTCGTCGACCTGGGCGCGATGGAAGTCGGCCTCGGGCGGGAACTCGATCGTCAGCGTGTTGCCCTCCAGCTCGACGGGGTGCGCCTCGACGAGGAGCGTCGCGATCGGGATCGACCTCGACCGGACGGACTCGAGCACCCCTCGCTGCCACGCATCCTGGAGCTGCCCCAGCTCGAGCGGGGGCAGCGCCGCCACCGGGGGCGCGTCGTCGGGCGCCGGGCTGCTCGCCGGCCGCGACACGGGCGACGGAGCCGCAGCGGGAGCCGGCTCGAGCGCGGCCGGGCGCGCCTCGGCGACGGGGGGCCCGGCGTGCGAGCGGCTCTCGAGCAGCTCCACGCGGTGGGCCAGCGACTCCCGCGACAGGTCCGCGTACGGCCGGGTCACCTTGACGAGCGCCAGCTCGAGCGGCAGGCGCGGGTCACCGCCCTGGCGCGTGTCGTCGACGGCGACGGCGAGGAGATCGATCAAGCGGATCACCGTCGGCTCGGGCAGCTGATTCGCCTGCTCCCTCAGGCGCTCCCGCGTCTCCTCGGTGAGCGGGAGCGAGTCGGGTACGTGGCCGAGATGCTGGACGAGCAGCAGGTGGCGCAGGTGCTCGAGCAGGTCGGTGACGAGGCGGCCGATGTCCTGGCCCTGCTCCGAGAGCTCCTCGACGAAGACGAGCGCCCCGGCCGTGTCGCGGTCGATGATCGTGTCGCAGAGACGGAACAGCGACTCCTCCTCGACGGCGCCGACGAGCTGAAGGACGTCCTGGACGGAGATCTTGCCCTGGGTCGCGGCGGCCAGCTGGTCGAGCGTCGAGACCGCGTCGCGGAAGGAGCCGCGCGCTGCGCGAGCGATCAGCGCGAGCGCGGCGTCCGGCGCCTCGATGCCCTCGCCCTCGGTGACGCGGCGGAGCACGGCGACGAGCTCTTGCAGGCGCGGGCGCAGGAACGCGAACGTCTGACAGCGCGAGCGCACCGTCTGCAGCACGCTCGTCAGCTCGGTCGTGCAGAAGATGAAGACGAGGTGCGGCGGCGGCTCCTCGATCAGCTTCAGCAGCGCCTGCCAGGCCTGCGACGTGAGCTGGTGGGCCTCGTCGACGATGTAGACCTTGTAGCGCCCCTCGACGGGCTGCAGCACCGCCCGCTCCCGGATCTCGCGGGCGTCGTCGATGCCTCGCTGCGAGGCGGCGTCCATCTCGACGACGTCGAGCGAGTTGCCGTCCGCGATCGCGCGCGCGATCCGCGAGGTCGGGTCGAACGTGATCGAGGGCCCGCCCTCGGCGTTCAGCGCCTTCGCGAAGATACGCGCCATCGACGTCTTCCCCGTCCCTCGCGGCCCGGAGAAGATGTAGGCCTGCCGCACCTGGTCGTGCTCGATCGCGTTGCGCAGCGTGCGGACGACCGCCTCCTGGCCCACGATGTGGCCGAAGTCGAGCGGCCGGTACTTGCGGTAGAGAGCGGTCATGGGCCGATTGTCGCAGACGGCGGCCCGCCGGCAGGGGGCGGCCGCGTGCGAGCGGGGAGGCGATCGCCCGGTCGCGCGTTCCGGCGTCGAGACGGGCCTCACCGGAGGACTCTGCGCCGCCGGCTCGGGCGGGGCGTGACCGCGGCACCTGGGAGGGAGTCCTTAGCGCTGCTTCCTTCCGGACCTGACGCGGTTCGAACGCTCCCAGTGCGCGGGACCCTGCCTGTCAACACCACGTGCGCAGACCCAATCCCGACGAAGCCGCCCCTCGGACGGCGTTCGGCCCCGCTGGAGCGGATTTCGGGTTCAGGGAACCGCTGACTCCCCACCTAGCGCGACCGGGCAGGCGCACCGTAGCTGATCCGGCGGTTCCACGCAGCCCGGCCGCTACCCGGGTGGCGCGGCGATGCCCTGCGCCACTGATCGCTCGTGCGCGAGGAGCCACCGCTTCGCCCGGAGCCCGCCGGCGAACCCCGTCAGAGAGCCGTCGCTGCCGACCACACGGTGACAGGGGAGCACGATCGAGAGAGGGTTGCGCCCGTTCGCGGCGCCGACTGCCCTGAAAGCCGTGGGCCGGCCCAGAAGCGCCGCCTGCTCTGCGTAGGTGCGGGTCTCCGCGAAGGGGATCTCGGCCAGTGCGAGCCACGCTGCCTGCTGGAACGGCGTGCCGCGCAGGTCGAGCGGAAGGTCGAACGTCGTGCGCGTGCCGGCGAAGTAGGCGTCGAGCTGGCGACGCGTCTCGGCCAGTACGGGCGAGTCGTCGGTCGCCTCGCGCGGAGGGACGGCGGCGAGCCCGGAGCGAGCAGGATCGTCGCCCTCCCACAGGACCGCGCGCAACCCGGCGCCTCCGGTGATCAGGGTGAGAGATCCGACGGGGGAGGGGTATGTTGCGGTGCGGGTCGGCTCGGCTGTCATGGTCGATGAGGATGTCATGCGAGGGAGAACGGCAAGGGTGGCCCTCGTGTGAGGTGCCCGCCCGGCCTCTTACGCCTCTCTTAGGCTCGGACGGCTAGCGTGCGTGGGTGCGGTGGTTCCGGACGATGCGTGGCCGACTCGTCGCCGCGGCTTTGCTGTCCGCCGGGGTGGCGTCCGCGGTGGGTGTCTCGCCCGGCCCTTCCCGGCCCGCCGCGGGCAATGCGCCGGCGACGCTCGTCCAGCTGCTGCGCGCGCCGGCCGACACCGAGAGGGATGCCCTGGCAGCAGCCGGTGCACGGCTCGTTGCCAGCGAGCTCCTGCTGTGGCGCGTCCCGGCCGGGCGAGCCGCGGGAGCCGTGGCGGCGCTGCGTGCGTCGGGCGCGCTCGCCTTTGCCGAGCAGGAGCGCGAGTACGCGCTGGTTGCCGCGTCGGACTTCGCCGACCCGCTCGTTGCGAGCGAGTGGTGGCGTGCGGCGATCGGCATCTCCGACCTCGTGCCGCCCGGTCCAGGGGTGCCGGTGGCTCTCGTCGACTCGGGCGTCTCGTTCGGGCACCCGGAGTTCGCGGGGCGACCCGACCTGGTGGCGCTGAACCCGCAGGAGCCCGCCCCGTTCGGTGGCATCCACGGCACCGCGGTGGCGTCCGTGGTCGGGGCGCCCGTCAACGGCATCGGGCTCGTCGGCGTCTACCCGCAGGCGGTGATCCGCTCGTACGACGCCGCGATCGGCGACGGCACGCGTCTGCAGTCGAGCGAGATCGTGGCAGGGATCCTGGCCGCCGCGCGCGCGGGCAAGTCGGTGATCAATCTCAGCCTGGGAGCGGATGCGAGAGACATGGTGATCGAGAGCGCGGTCGGCGAGGCGGTGCGGCGTGGCTCGCTCGTCGTCGCTGCGTCGGGGAACGCGGGCGACTCCGGGAACCCGCTCACGTTCCCGGCGGCCCTGCCGCACGTGCTCACGGTCGCTGCCACGGACACGAGCGGACGGGCAGCGTTCTTCTCGAGCCGCTCCCCGTTCGTCGACCTTGCTGCACCCGGGGTCGAGATCCCGGTGGCCTCCGCGCTCGACGGTGGGTACACGACGGCGTCGGGCACGAGCTTCGCGGCGCCCATCGTCGCCGGCGCCGCCGCCTGGCTGTGGACCGTTCGCCCGGAGCTCGACGCGGGCCAGGTGGCGGAGCTCCTGCGCCGTTCCGCCAGGGACGTCGAGCCGGCGGGCTTCGACACCGCGACCGGGTACGGCGTCATCGACCTTCCGACCGCATTGACGGCTCCCGCTCCGACGAGCGATCCCGGTGAGCCGAACGACGATGCTGCGCAGTCGAGAGGTCGTTCGGCTCTGCTCGCGAAGGGGCGGCGAACGGCCGCCAGCTCGGGTGCGGTGGCGGCGTACGAGGATCCACGCGACGTTCATCGGGTCTGGCTTCCGGCCGGGAAGACGCTGACCGCGCTCGTCACGCCGGGCGTCTCCGCGGGCGTCACGATGGCGCTGTTCCGCGAGCCTGCCCGGGTCCTCGTCGGGCGGGGGGCGGCGGCCAACCGCGTGGCGAGGGCGAGCGGCGGCGCCCAGCTCTCGTTGTCGTTCGAGAACGCCGGGGCTGGACGCTGGATGTTCCTGGTCGTCAGCCCCGGCAAGCGCATCCGCTCCGTGACCTACGCGCTCCGCGTCACGGCGCGCTGACCTCAGCCCGTGGAGGCGAGCGCCGCCTGGAGCCGATCGAGGAACCCGGCCTGGGCGGGGTTGATCTTCGTCCGAGCAGCCTCGAGGTCGAGCCACTCGGCCCGGTCGACTTCCGGGAACTCCTGCTCGCGGCCCGACCCGGGCGGCCACTCGATCACGAACGTGTTGCTGGCGATCGTCGAGGCCTCGAGGTCGAGCTCGGCGGCCCACGCGCTGACGATCTTGCCGCCCTTCTGCGTCACGGTGCCGAGCTCGACGAGCGCACTGCGGTCGATCGCGCTCACATTCGCGCCGGTCTCCTCCGCGAGCTCACGCAACGCGGCCTCGAGAGGATCCTCGCCCGGGTCGTGCTGCCCCTTGGGGATCGACCACGCGCCTACGTCCTTGCGCGCCCAGAACGGCCCACCGGGATGGACGAGCAGCACGTTCAGGGCGCCGGCGTCGTACCGGAAGGGGACGATACCGGCGCTCGTGCGGGGCATGAGCGGATCGTACGGCAGCCGCTTCTCCAACGATCGAAGGCCGGCTTCGCCAGGGGCGAGCGCCGGCCTTCCGGGGGGTGAACCTTGGTCTTAGCTGCCGTCGATGAAGCCGCCGCCGAGCACGGCCAGGATCGACGACACCGCGACGACGACGTAGAGGAGGGTTCCCTTGTTCACCGCAGACGTCCTTTCGGAGAGAGGCTGGTGCCTGTCCTCCCAGGGTCGGTACGTCGGCGGTTTCCTGCAATGCCCCGTCAGGGGGATCCGGGGGTGTAATCGTGGGTGGAGGGCGCGCCTGTGACGCGGTGCCGGCGCTGCTCAGAGAGGCGCGTCTTGCAGCGCTTTCGCTGCGCGGCGGTAGTAGCGCCCCGCCGTACGGGTGTCGCCGCGCCGCTTCGCGAGGTCGCCGTGGGCGACCCACGCGTTTGCCCGGTGGCTGGCCGAGCCGATCCGCTCGAAGCTGCGATCGGCGGCGAGGATCGCCTGCTCCGCCTCGTCGAGCCTCCCCTGCTCGAGCTGGGCACGCGCGAGCGCGAGCTGCGCCGTCCCGATCTCGTGCAGGTACGCCTCCCGGCCGGCGAGCAGGTCGAGGGCCTTGCGGGCCTCCACCTCGGCCAGGTCGAAGCTCCCCGCCGCCAGATGGACCTCGGCCAGCGAGCAGAGCACGTGCCCGGCGTCTGCGGCGAGGCCGGTCTCGACGAAGTGCGCGAACGCCTTGCGGAGCAGTTCGATCGCGCGCTCGTCGTTGCCGAGCAGGTGGTTGAGGCCGCCGAGGTTGTTGAGCAGCCTGCCCACGTTGCCCTCGTCGCCGAGCTCCTCGAACAGCTCCTTCGCGCGCTCTCCGTGCTGTCGTGCGAGCAGCCAGTTGCCTTCCCGCTCCGCGACGAGCGATCCCTGGAAGTAGGCGTCCGCCGTCCTGCGCCGGTCGCCGACGCTCTCGGCCAGCTCGAGCGCGAGCCCGACGTCCTCTCGTGCGGCGTCCCATTCCCGCTGTCGGCGGAAGCAGCGCGATCGCCAGTGATGGATGTCCGAGCGCAGCCCTTCACATCCCGATCCCGAGCGTGCCGCGAGCTGGAGCGCCTCCTGGAAGAGCGCCAGCGCGTCGTCGATCCTCGACTGCTTGTAGCGGCAGACGCCGATCCGGTAGAGGACGCCGGCCCGCTCCACGTCCGTGCAGGCCGGCCCTTCCGCGAGCCCCTGTGCCTCACCCAGCAGTGCGAGCGCCTGCTCGAGCTCGCCCTGCTGGCTGTGCGCCCAGGCCTCACCGACGAGCGAGCGGACGGCCAGAGGCGGAACGCCGGCGAGGTCGGCGACGGCCGCGGCGGCCCTGAACTCGTCCACCGCCGCTGCGTAGCGATGCTGCTCGGACAGGCCCTCGGCGCGCTCGAGCAGCGACTCGGCGCGCACGGCGTCCGTGGTGCTGATGCCGTGCTGGAGGTAGGCCCGGTCGACGCCGAGCTGCGCGGCGAGCCACTCGAGGGCGGCGGCGCTGGGGTGGGTCTGGCCGCGCTCCACCTGGCTGACGTACTCCTTCGAGAAGCGGCCGCCGGCGAGCTGTGTCTGGCTCAGGCGCGCGGCCTTGCGAAGGCTCCTGACGCGCTCTCCCACGCCGGCCTGCGGAGTGCGGGCGGCTGGAGCCCCGCCTCCGGCAGGCACCTCCGATCGCCGAGATCCCGGCCTCTCCGCCATCGGCCCTCAGTATGGAGCAGGATCGAGCTCCCCGGTCGGTGCGATCGGCGGGGGGCCGGGCGCGACCCTGGCTACGGCCGGTAGCGCGTGTCGTGCCAGGCTCGCACGATCCGGAACCGTGAGCCGTCCCAGTGCCAGCGCCTGTGGTCGAAGCCCCCGGTGGGACAGCAGTTCGGGTCCTTCGCCCTGTAGACGGGCTCGGTCTCGACGATGTCCGTGCCGACGCGGGCGAGGCCGAGCCTGTAGCCGCCGCGGACGAGCGAGACCCTGTATCCGCGCGGCCCACGAACGAATGCCACCCAGTTGACGATGCCCGCGGTGCCGAAGCCGCTCGCGATCGTGACCACCATCAGTGTCACCGTGCTGCGCCGGAGCTGGACGCAGATCACCTGATCGGCCTGGTTCGGGTCGACGCGGAACGGCTCGCCCGAGATCGACTGCGCCGCGGGGATCGTGACGTGCGAGCTCCTGATCTCCGCCTTGGCGGTCCCGAGGCTGCAGCTCGGGAGCGCGATCGATGTGGCGGCGAGGAGCGTTGCGGCGATCACGTTGATCTTCCCACGATCGAAGCTGCGGCGCAGCACGCCGTCGGCTGGGAACACTACCGGCGCGGCCGCGCGCGGCAGGGGCGCGACCGCCGGCCCCGCGAAGGTCAGCGGGGGCGGCGGCCGGCTGTTCCCGCCTCGACGGCGGCGATCGTCTCGAGCATCGCCGCGGCGAGGCCCTCCGACTCCACCGTCACCGCGGCCAGGTGGTCGCCGGGGATGGGCGTGACATCGGTGCGAGGAGAGACCGCGCTCCAGCCCTTGCGGAACTGGGCGAGCGAAGGGTGATGCGGCTCGTGCGCGGGCCAGAGGATGCGGATCGGGGCTTCGATCGGCCCGGGGTCGTAGAGTGCCGCCGCCCGCTCGTGCACCGTCATCATGTCGGGCTCGTCTCGTGGGCGCCTTCTCCACCTACCGAGGACGGGAAGTATCCGGCGGCGAAGCGTCGGCACGGCACGCAGCATCCTGGAGACACCTCGAATCACGGTTCCGATCGGAGGGCCGCGCATCTCTCCCGGGAGCCTCGGTGCGATGGGAAAAGTGTCGATCAGGATCAGCGCCGAAACGCTCGACCCCTCCCGCTCGAGCTGGGCCGCCAGCTCGTAGGCAAGGACCCCGCCCGGCCCGCAGAAGCCGGCCACGATGCATTCACCCGCCGGCAGGAGCCCGCGGAGTGCACCGAGCCGTCCGCGTGCCATCTGCTCGATCGTGCCCGGCGCCGGCTCGACTCTCGGGTCGTAGGGGGAAACGGCGTAGAACGGGCGCTCCGGGCCGAGCTGGGCGGCGAGGCGGCGGCAGTAGAGGCCTCCGCCGACGAGATCGCCCGTGGCGAACACGATCGGCGTCGCCGTCCCGGCCTGGAGCCGCTGCACCGCCGGCGGTGCAGCGCCCTGCACGGCCCGCTCGATCGCTCTCGCGAGCTCGTCGATCGTCGATGCGTGGATCAGGACCGACTGCGGGAGATCGACGTCGAGCCGGGTCGCTGCCTCGGCGAGCACCTCGGCTGCGCCGAGCGAGTCGCCGCCAAGGTCCCTGAACCCGTCGAGGACGCCGACACGATCGACGCCGAGCACGCGCGCCCAGATCGATGCCAGCGCGGCCTCGGTGACGTTTCGCGGGCCGACGTAGGGCACGCCGAGGCCGGATCGGCTGCGCCCTGGGAGTGCGAGGGCGTCGACGTCGACCTTCCCGTTCTCTCCCACTGGAAGGGCATCGAGGAGCAGGAAGTCGGTCGGGAGGCTCGCTGCCGGCACGTGGCCCGCCAGGGCCTCCCGCAGCCGCCTTCCGTCCGGCGCTGCGCCGCCGGGGGGGACGACGTAGGCCACGAGCCGCTCATTGCCGTCGGGGGTCACGTGTGCCCGGACGGCGACCTCGCGGGCGAGAGCTGCTCCGATGAGCGCGCGCTCGATCACCTCCGCCTCGACGTCCTGGCCGTGGAAGCGTTGCCGTAGGTCCATACGACCGAGGAGATGAAGGCGGCCGTCGGGATCGAGCCGTCCTCGATCTCCGGTGCGGTACGACCTGCCTCGGCCCGGCTCACTCACGAACCGCAAGTCCGTCGACTCCCGATCGAGCCAGTACCCCCGCGCGAGATATCGGCTGGTGACGACGATCTCTCCCGCCTCACCGACGGGCAGGGCGCTATGGTCGACGCCTGCGACAGTGACCTCCATGTCCTCGACCGGATAGCCGACGGGGACGATGTCCGGCAGTGGGTCGCCCGACCGGAAGACGAACTGCCGCACCAGCCCGCACTCGGTTGCGCCGAGGCCGTTGACGAGCACCGTGTCGCCTCGGAAGTGCCGATCGAACAGCTCCAGGTCGACCCGCGCAGCCCTGTCGCCTTCGAGGCGGACGATGCGCATCTGCTCGTAGGCGGCGCCGTCGTGCGCGATGGCGCGGAAGACGCTCGGTACCGAGTGGTACACCGTGATCCGCTCGGCGGCCAGCCATCGCCGCAGGGCTGCCGGGCCCTCGGCCGCGAGGTCGAAGAGGCACGAGGTCGCTCCGTTGAGGATCGCGCCGAAGAGGCTCGAGACGGCGCCGCTGAACGCCGGTCGCTGCAGGAGCGTGAGCCGGTCTGCCGGCGTGAAGCCCAGCGTGTTCGTGTACCGCATGACGTTGTGGAGCACGTTGCGGTGTGTGTCACAGACGCCTTTCGGCTCCCCCGTCGACCCGGACGTGTAGTAGACGTAGGCGAGATCGTCGGGCCCGGGGTGCTGCCAGCGCCCGCCTGCGGCCGCACCGAGGTCGTCGATGTCGACGATCTGGAGGTCCGGCCCGGACAATCTCTGCGCCAGGCTCGTGTCGCCGCGGTCGCGAGAACGAGGCCGGCACCGCTCCGCTCCACCGTCCGGCGCAAGCGCGGCTCGGGGAACGCGGCGTCGAGCGGTACGTAGCACCGTCGTGCCTTGAGGGCGCCCATGATCCCTGCGACGAGCGAGGCGCTCTGCCCGGCGAGCACGATCACCGGCTCGTTGTCGTCGCCGGCACGACCGACGATGGCAGCGGCGACGCGATCCGACGCCCCGTCCAACTCGGCGTAGGTGAGGCGCCCATCCGGTGCGACGACCGCAAGCTGGTCGGGTGCCCCGTCGGCCACACGGGCGAATCGCTCCGGGATCGACTGCTCGAGGGCCTCCCTGGGAAATCGTTCGAAGCCGTCGGGAAGGGGTATCGGGCTGTGGTGGGCCACGAGCGTCGCCCAAGTGTGCCAGTGACCTCCCCGACGAGTGGCTGCCTGCGTTCGAACCGCCTCGCGCGTGATAGCGGGCTCGGCTAGCGTGTCGACACCAACCCTTCCGGACGAGGTGCGCAATGACCGTGCAGGACGATCGGGTCGATGCTTTTCGCCGGCTGCACGCCGCCGGTTGCTTCGTCATGCCGAACCCATGGGACGTCGGCAGCGCGCTGGCTCTCGAGCAGTTGGGCTTCGCGGCCCTGGCGACGACGAGTGCCGGCTGCGCGTGGACGCTGGGCCGCGCCGACACTCAGATCTCCCTCGAGCAGGCGCTCGAGCATCTCCGGACCGTCGCCGGTGCCGTGACCGTGCCGGTGAACGCGGACTTCGAGGGCGGCTTCGCCGACGAGCCGGAGCAGGTCGCCGCGAACGTGCGGCTCGCCTCGGAGACCGGCATCGCCGGGCTCTCGATCGAGGACTCGACGGGCGACCCGGCCGAGCCTCTCTACGAGTTCGACCTGGCGGTCGAGCGTGTGCGAGCAGCGCGGCGTGCGATCGACGAGAGCGGAACGGGCATCCTGCTCACCGGGCGATCCGAGGGCTTCGTGGTGGGGCGCCCCGACATCGACGAGACGGTGCGCAGGCTCGAGGCGTACGCCGAGGCCGGTGCCGACTGCCTCTACGCTCCGAGGCTCGACACCGTCGCGCAGGTCTCAGCGGTCGTCGCGGCGGTGGCCCCGAAGCCGGTGAACCTTCTGATCAACGCTCCCTTCACCACCGTGGCCGAGGCCGCCTCCCTCGGCGTGCGCCGGATCAGCGTCGGGGGGACGCTCGCGCGCGCGGCGTGGGGTGGATTCCTCGCGGCTGCGCAGGAGATCGCGGACACGGGGACGTTCTCGCGGTTCGAAGGCCTCCCGAACGTCGACGCGCTGTTCGGCGCCTCCTGAGAACGCTGCGTCGGATCTTCGCGTAGGCGATCTCGCCCGCAAGACGCCTGCGTCGGCCCATCAACGCGCTGGGCGGATGGGCCGAGGCCCCCTTCACGCTCGAACCGGGCTCCGCCTCGACCGTAGCCCGGGTTCGGTGACCGGCGCAGCGTGAGACTTCTGTCGTTCCGCTGGTGGTTCGAGAGCCGAGAGACCGGCCGCATCGTCCTCGGCCAGTTCCCGAACTGGCCCCTGTTCGCCATCGCCGCTTCATACGTGCTGCGACTCGTCGTCGGCGAGTCGTCGGACGTCTACGGCATCGCCGGTGGGGTGATCACGGCGTTGTGGTTGTTCTGGGGCGCCGACGAGCTGATTCGCGGCGTGAATCCTTCGCGACGGCTCGTCGGCGCGGTCGTGATCGCGTGGCAGTTGACCGGCCTCGTCTCCTGGTGACGCAGAAAGACATAGGAGGGAGGTCTCCGGGAACCGTAGGTTCCAACTTCAGGGATCCTCGCGATCGGGAATCTCCACTCGGAGATTCCCGATCTGCGCATAAGCATGGGCGCACCTGGGATCGAACCGGGTGAAGAGGTTCCCGGGCTAGCCGGATCTATCCCAGGTTTACCCCTCTGAGCAGGGATTTCTTGGTTCTAGGGGTGCGACGGATCCGGTGTCAGCGGGGCCCTTCACGGCTGCTCGTGCGGGATCAGTGCGGGATCGGTGAAGCCTCCGACAGCCGCAAAGAGGGAGAGCGGTCGAAGTCTTCTTCGCCGCCCGCCGTAGTCTCTGCCTCGAAGGTCGCGACCAGTCATGCGTGAGACCGCGGGGCCGAGCCCGCTTGAATCCACACCAGTGTCTCAAACTGCTCACGCAGCCAGAAGGCGGCGGGCGAAGTGAGAGCGCTGAGACGGACGGATCGGCTCGGCCTCGCCAGTTGCAGGGTTAACATTGATCCGTGTTTAGTCGATTGTCTTAGCCGAATGGATAACATGCGAGGAAGCAGCAGCCAGGCTTCGATGGTTGGCGTGCGGGATCGTCGCAGCGTGGCGGAGGCAGCGCTTCTCGACGCGGCGGAGCGGTTGCTGCTCGATCTCGGGAGCGCTGGGATTACGACGCGTCGCGTTGCCCAGGAGGCGGGCGTCAACCACGGGCTCGTGCACTACTACTTCGGTTCGGTCGAGAACCTGCTCGCACGAGTTCTGGAGCGGTTCACGGACGCGCTGATCGCGCGTCAGCGGGAGCTGTATGCGGCCGACATGCCGTTCATCGAGAAGTGGCGTGCCGCGATGCGCTACCTCGAACAGGACAGGGCGTACCAGAAGGTGTGGTTGGAGCTGCAGGCGCTCGCGTGGAACAGGCCCGAGCTGCAGAAACGGATTGCCGGCGTCAACGGTGCCTGGCGCGCCGTGCTGACGGAGGCGTTCGCGCCCGTGCGGGAAGAGCTACAGATCGAGATGCCGCTGGAGGCCCTCGTGTCGCTCGTGATCACGTTCAATGAGGGAATCATGCTCGAGCGGCTCTCGGGGATCGAGGCTGGGCAGCACGAGCTGCTCGCCTGGATCGAGGAGCGCCTTGGACGCGTCTGACGTCGGGTCCGAGAGGCACGAGCAGAGTCGCGCCCGGTACCCCGACGAGGAAGGCTTCGTCGTGCGCGGCGGCGTACGCACGTTCTACGAGGTCTACGGCGAGGGTGAGACAACCGTGCTCCTCCTTCCGACGTGGTCACTCGTCCATTCCCGGCATTGGAAGATGCAGATCCCCTATCTCTCCCGGCACGCTCGTGTGGTCACCTTCGACGGGCGTGGCAGCGGCAGATCCGACCGGCCCCGCGAACCGCTCGCCTATGGAGAGAGGGAGTTCGCCGCCGATGCGCTTGCGGTGATGGACGCGACCCGCACGGCCGAGGCCGTGCTCGTCTCGCTCTCGCTCGGCTCTCAGCGCGCACTCCTGCTGGCCTCCGATCATCCGAATCGCGTGTCGGGGTGCGTATTCATCGCGCCAGCACTGCCGACTGCCCCCGGGCACGGCTATCGCAACGTCCACCCTTTCGACCGGGAGCTAGGCACCGACGAGGGCTGGGCGAAGTACAACGCACACTCCTGGATCCGCGACTACCCCGGTTTCGTGGACTTCTTCATCTCCCAGTGTCTGACCGAACCACACTCGACCAAGCCGACGGAGGATGCGATCGGCTGGGCCCTCGAGACGGACGCCGAGACCCTGCTCGCGGCCTCGAGTGGCGCGACGCTCTCGGAGCCCGAGGTGGCCGCGTTGTGTGCCCGGGTGCGTTGCCCGGTTCTCGTGATCCACGGTGACGAGGACGCGGTGAGTCCCCTGGCGCGGGCGGACGCTCTCGCGACCTCGACCGCGGGCACGCTCGTGACGATGCAGGGAAGCGGGCATTTCCCGCACGTGCGTGATCCGGTCAAGGTCAACCTCCTGCTGCGCGAGTTCGTCGAGCCGCGTCGTCCTGAAGGCAGATGGGTTCGGGGGCGGGGGCGACGGAAACGGGCGCTCTACATCTCGTCGCCGATCGGTCTCGGGCACGCTCGGCGCGACGTCGCAATCGCCGACGAGCTGCGGAAGCTGCACCCCGATCTCGAGATCGACTGGCTCGCACAGCACCCGGTGACAGCAGCGCTAGAGGGACGTGGCGAACGCGTCCACCCGGCGAGCGTGCTGCTCGCAAACGAGTCGGCCCACATCCAGAGCGAGAGCGCCGAGCATGACCTGCATTGCTTCGAAGCGATCCGCCGGATGGACGAGATTCTGCTTTCGCAACTTCATGGTCTTCCACGACCTTGTCCGCGACGACTCATACGACCTCTGGATCGGCGACGAGGCGTGGGAGCTCGACTACTTACCTACACGAGAACCCCGAGCTGAAGAGTGCCGCCTACGCCTGGTTGACCGACTTCGTCGGCTGGTTACCGATGCCCGAGGGTGGCGATCGCGAGGCTTCAGTCGCGGCCGACTACAACGCCGAGATGATCGATCAGATCGCGCGCTTCCCGCGCGTCCGCGACCGTGCGATCTACGTCGGCAACGACGACGACATCGTCCCGGATGCGTTCGGGCCCGGCCTGCCGTTGATCCGCGACTGGACTGCGCGACCACTACGACTTCACCGGCTACATCACGGGCTTCGACCCCGCGGAACTCGCTGACCGAGACGCGCTACGCGCCGAACTCGGCTACGGGCACGACGAAAAGGTCTGCGTTGTCACCGTCGGCGGCTCGGGTGTCGGCACCGACCTGCTCGGACGGGTCGTCGCGGCGTTCCCGGAGGCCAAGGAACGTGTGCCCGGGCTGCGGATGATCGTTGTCGCGGGACCACGGATCGACCCGTCGACGCTGCCCACCGCCGAGGGCCTCGACCTGCATGCGTACGTGCCCGACCTCTACCGGCATCTGGGCGCCTGCGACCTCGCGATCGTCCAGGGAGGCCTGACCACGACGATGGAACTGACAGCTACGCAACGGCCGTTTCTCTATTTCCCGTTGCGCAACCACTTCGAGCAGAACTTCCACGTCCGGCACCGCCTCACCCGCTACAACGCGGGCCGCTGCATGGACTTCGACCAAGCGACGCAGGCAACTATCGCGACGGCGATCGCGTCCGAGATCGGCCGCAAAGTCGACTACAGGCCGGTCGAGACCGACGGTGCGGCGCGCGCAGCCGCACGGATCGCGGAGTTGCTCTAGGAGAACGCCCCTTGTACTGTCAGCGGCCAGAAAAGGAGACCCCATGGACTCAGCTGTTGGAATCGATGTCGATCTGCTGAAGAGCGAGATCAAGAAGACCTACGCGTCCGTCTCGGAGGAGCCGGAGCGGGACTTCATCTTCCCCACGGGACGTGCATGGGCGGAGGATCTGGGCTACCCGGAGGAGCTGTCACAGGTGCCCGATTTCGTCGCGGAGTCATTTGCGGGTGTCGCAAACCCGTGGTCGCTCGGCCGTCTCGAGCCGGGAGAGGACGTGCTCGATCTGGGCTCGGGAGCAGGCACGGACTCGCTCGTCGCAGCGTTGATGGTTGGCTCTGCGGGCTCTGTGACAGGGATCGACATGACACCCGAGATGCTCGAGAATGCGCGCAAGGGGGCGGCGGCGCTTGGCCTGAGCAACGTCGCTTTCGTGGAGGGCGAGGTCGAGCAGCTGCCGTTCGCCGACAGGAGCTTCGACGTCGTGATCTCGAACGGCGTCATCGACCTCGTTCCCGACAAGGACGCCGTCTTCGGCGAGCTCTTTCGCGTGCTTACCCCCGGCGGCCGGCTCCAGATCGCAGACGTGACGATTCAGCAACCGGTCAGCGAGGAAGGGCGCAGGAACATCGACCTCTGGACTGGCTGAATCGCCGGAGCTCTGCTGGAAGCAGAGTACGCACAGCTTCTCGAGCGGCACGGGTTCGAACGGATCGAGAGCGGCAATCTCGTCGCAACCTATGCCCGCTCGAAGTTCGAGGACGCACGCCGAAAGGCCGTGAAGTTCGGCGCCCACGGAACGACAGTCAAGGCGTACAAGCCCGAATAGTCGCGTCTGCGCCGGGCGGAAGGTCGACGTAGTGCGGGATCCGTCCGCGTCGAAGGCTCCGAAACGGCTTGGAATAGGCGTTCCTTGATGGGCGCACCTGGGATCGAAGTCGGCGAGAGGCTGAGCGACTAGACGCGACTCAGCTTGACTTTTCCGGGCTCTTGCAGGGTCTTTTGGTCGATGCCGAGGGTGGTACGATCACACTCTCAAGCCCTGTTTTTCACTCTGCGAGTGGACAGATTCGGGACATCCTGGGCGGCTCCAGAGTCCTACGCCGCGTCGTTCAGGTGCTTCTGGAGGAACTGTCCCGATGAGTGCGGTGAGCGACGCCGTCGCCCGTGGAGCGCGCGCGGAGCCGGGCGCTCGCGGGCGGCGGTGGCATCGCTGCTCATGCGGTCGGCCGATCCCAGAGGAAGTGCAGAGGTGCACCGCGCGGACATGCCCTGAGTTCGCGCCGACCTGGGCTCGGGACACGAGGCGACGGCTGTTCGTCAACCTGGAGCAGGTGAAGTTGTCGGTCATGTTCTCGGTGACGGCTCCCGGTGCTGACTTGTACCCGTTCGACCCGCAGTTCTGTCCCCACCCCCTCAATGAGAGGTGCTCGGGGACGCGCGGCTGTCGGGTCGATCCGGACGTAGCGAGGGCGTTCAACAGCCACGCGGGGAAGTGGTTCAGTGAGCTTCACCGGGCGGCGAAGCTGCGAGCGGATCGTGCGACCGGCTTCAAAGGGAAGTTGGCGGCGCGGGTATGGGAGAAGCAAAGGCGAGGGCTCGCCCATCTGCACGGGGTGATCTCGGTCGAATCGCCGGAGCACGTTCGGTGGGCGGAGGCATACGTCACAGCGCTGCGCGAGATGGCGCCGCGCTACGGTTTCGGCTTCGTCGACGGGTGGCACAAGGTGGCCGCAGGTTCTGGCCCGGGGTGCAGGCGGCTGCGTACTTGTCGAGCTACTTCGCCGGGGGACGGGGCCGGAAGATGGCGATCACCGAGAACGTCCTTGCCGGCGATCTTCCGCGCCTGGTTGCGTTCGTCGGACGTCAGCTGACGACGCGTACGGGGTGCACGATGCGGAGCCTACGGAATGCTCGGCGGCTGTGGGCGTCGCGGAATCTGCAGGTAGACCCGCCGCGCGTCACGCTTGAGGAATGGCTAGCGGCAGTGGTGATGCTCGACACCCGCCGCAAGGAGTGATCGGGTGAGGGGACGGTCGCGCAGGCGTGAACGCTCGACTCGCCACAGGCTCAGCGGACGGGCGGCTTCGGCTCGGGGGGATGATGCTGTTCGACTCGCGTCTGCCAGATCTGATTACCCCGTCTGGGGGTGGTGTGAGCTGGGTTCTCGCCGATGCCTTGATTCAGGCGTACCAACTCTGGTCGCCGCTCTACCCATGATCCGAGGCTCTGATGCGTCTTCTTCATCGTTTGACCTATGCCAACGTCGCTGCCACCCTGGCGCTGTTCTTCGCGCTCGGCGGCACTGCTGTGGCGGGAGCGAAGCTCTTGATCACTGGGGCGAACGTTCAGAACCACTCCCTCACCGGCGTGGATATCAAGAACGGCTCCCTCGGGTTCAAGACGCTCAGTCCCGTCGCTCGCAGGAAGCTGAAGGGAACCAGCGGCCCGGCGGGGGCCAGGGGCGCGCAAGGGCCGCAGGGTGCCCAGGGAGCGACGGGTCCGCAGGGCGCTGCCGGTCCGCAGGGAACCCCTGGCGTGCAGGGTGCGCAGGGACCGCAGGGTGCGCCCGGCGTGGGCGTTACGACCGCCACCACGACGGGCGCTGATGTCAGCGACTACCAGGACTACACGCCGCTTGCCAGTTACCCGCTCCCGGTCGGCGGCGACTACGTGGTCTTCACAACGTTCACCGTGCACAACACAGGCGCCAACGGCGAGTACCTCAATTGCGGCTTCCGGGTCAACGGCAACCTGATCCCAGCTGCGGGCGTCGATACGACCGCCGGAGCGACGGTGAACGGCACCTCCGTGGGCGCCTTCAACGCCGCCAGCGCCGGACCCGTCGAGTTCGCCTGCGCCGGAAACGGAAACACCACCTACGACATCTCCAGCATCACGATGCGAATCCACAACCTCGGCTAACACGAGGTGGGAACGGGCCGTTTCTCGGCGTGGAAGCCGCACGGAGATGCTGGCGGCTCAAGCAACGAAGAGCCAGCACCAGTATGTACTAGCAACGAAACTCGCTCGATCTTGAGCGCCCGCCCGGCCGCGGCTCCCCCTCTGGACGGGCCAGCTTGGGGGCCACGCGTGAGCGGAGCGAACGCGGGGGGCTGGCTCGTTCAGACCGCGGGCGGGCGCCTGACTTGATCACGTAGACCACGCGGGTAACACAACATCGCCCAATATCTGTAATGCTCTTGACAGGCAATCATGTATTACGTACTCTCTCGGGGCATGGCGAAAGAACCTACGTTCAGCGTGGCGCTGAACCTCCGTATTGACGAGGCGATGAGTCGCGAGCTAAAGCGGATTGCGCACCAGCACGACACGACGGAGAGCGATGCGGCGCGCCGGCTGTTGCGGTGGGGGATTGAGGCTCATCGCTCGATGGAGGCGACGTTGCTCGACAGGCCGTACTACGTGACGGACTCTGAAGGTCCGTACCGGATGCGGATCAGGGCCGTGTGGGAGCAGTACGATCCGGAGCACGAGACCAGCGGATTTGAGACGTTCTGGTAGGTCGTGATCGAGCGCCATCTCACGACCGCGGAGCTTGCGAAGCTCCTCTCGGTGCATCCGGAAACGATCCGGCGCGCTGCGGCTTCGGGTCGGCTGCCGTCGATCCGGGTTGGTCGTGATCGTCGCTACTCCGAGACCGCGGTGAAGGCGTGGCTTGAGACGTTGACGGACCAGACGGTGGTCGTATGAGCTACCGAAAGCGTGGGCCGCGTTCGTACCAGGTTCGGGTGGCGCCGTTTCCGGCGCAGACCGTTCCGACGCGTGCGGCTGCGGCAGCGCTCGATCTTGAGCTGAAGCTTCGGAAGGTGGGCGGTGCGGCTTCTCCTGAGCCACCGACGACGCTGGGTGCTGAGATCGACGGCTGCCTGTCGCGATTGCGCGCTGCCGGCGGGCTCCGACCGCGGAGCGTCGAGTTCTACGAGCAGAAGGCGAAGGTGTGGAAGCCGCTTCGTGGGGTTCGAGTGTCGGCGCTCCGGCGCGCCCAGGTAGAGGACTTCATCGTTAAGCGCGCGGTAGAGCATCCGAGGTCGGCGCTCGATGAGTTGCAGTTTCTGAAGCGTGTACTTCGAGAGTCGAAGGATCGGGGTCAGCGCTTGGATGATGCGGTGATGAGCATCAAACCCGTGAAGCATGCGCCGCGGCGAGGGCGGGCGCTCACGGTGGAGGATTTGTATGAGCTGGCGTCGTGGTTCCCTGAACACTCCTCGCGGCTCGTGCTGCTCGCGGGGCAGGTCGGGGCGAGGCAGTCGTTCTGGTTCAACCTGACCGACGACCTGCTCGACCTGGAGAACGGGACGATGCCCATCCCTGCAGAGCTGGCGAAGAACAAGCGCGAACATCGGGTCTACCTCACCTCAGTTGAGGTCGCGCTGTTCCGCGAGCAGCTGATGGCACGTGCTCCGGGAACACGCCTGGTGTTTCCGACGCCCGAGGGCGGTCAGTGGGACCGGTCGCGGTTCCGCGATCGCCTGTGGCTGAAGTCGGTCGCGGCGGCGGCGAAGAACGACCGCAACGAGTCCGAGCGTGACGCGTCGGTGTTCGACGGGTTCAACTTCCACTGGCTGCGGCACACGGCTGGCTCGCTGATGGCGGTCGCCGGTCTCGACCCCGCGGTTGCGTCAGAGCGCATGGGCCACACGGACGGCGGGGCGCTATTCCTCAAGACCTACCGTCATCTATACGAGGGCGAGAAGCGCGTCCAGGCGCAGCGGTTGGACGCTCACGTCCGCGCGGCGATGGACAAGGAGAGGACATCGACCCCTGGGAATCATGGACATCGGCTTGAGCAAGCCGATGCCGATGATGGGCGCACCTGGGATCGAACCAGGGACCTCTCGCGTGTGAAGCGAGCGCTCTCCCGCTGAGCTATGCGCCCGGGAAAGGCCAAGGCTAGCGGACGCGCGGACGGCGCGAGGTGTCCGACCGTGGCCGGAGCAGGTCACTGCGCGCCTCGTCCGGGGTGCCGTGGTAGCTTGCCCGCGTGCTCCTCGAGATCACCACGACCGGGAAATGGGTGCTCATCGTCGTCGCGGGCCTGTTCATCGCATGGGCGCTCGTGACCGCGATCATGATCCCCCGGCGGAACGAGGATTTCCCGCTCAACGTAGGGGCGTACATCACGCTCACGGCCGCGCTCTTCGTCGCTCAGATGGCGGCTGTGTACTGGGTCACGACCTACCAGGAGGTCGAGCACGAGGCGGCCGCGCACGAGGCCACACCGGCGGAGACGACGCCGGCAGAGACGACTCCCGCCGAGACCACACCGGCAGAGACGACGCCCGCCGGCGGCGAGGGCGACGTCGCGGCAGGCAAGGAGGTCTTCGCCTCCGCCGGCTGCGGCAGCTGCCACACGCTCGCGGACGCGGGGGCCGGTGGGGCGGTCGGGCCGAACCTCGACGAGGCCAAGCCCTCCTCCGAGCTCGTGGTCGACCGGGTCACGAACGGACGTGGCGCAATGCCTGCGTTCAAGGATCAGCTCGACGAGCAGCAGATCCAGGACGTCGCCGCCTACATCTCCTCCGTCGCCGGCACCTAGTCCGCTCGAACCAGGTCGAGGCACGCCCGCCATACCGGTACCCTGTCCCCGCCGGGAGAGGTGTCCGAGCGGCCGAAGGAGCGCGACTGGAAATCGCGTAAGTGCTGAAAGGTACTTCGCGGGTTCAAATCCCGCCCTCTCCGTCCGACGAGGGGCCCCGGCCGGGGGCCCTCGTCGCTCGAGTATCGACGCTGCCGGGGGTCATGTGCCCCCGGCAGTCGTCTAGGGGAACGGGCTCCAGCGCATCGAGGCGGCGACTGCGGCGCCGGCCAGGAGGGCGCCGAACGCAGCGAACATCCACGTGATCTCGGTCGGTTGCCGTTGCGTCGCGACGTCGTTCGGGAGGTCGGCGAACACCTCTTGGAGCTGGTCGGCGTTCTCGGCGCTGTGGTAGGTGCCGCCCGTCTGCTCCGCGACCGCCCTCAGGGTGGGCTCGTCGGCGACCAGGAACCGCCTGAAACCGCCGCCGCCGCCGCCGAACCCGCCACCGAAGCGGCCGGGCTCGAACACCCGTCCGCCGAGCTGCTCGCGCGTGCACACCGGTTGTGAGGGGTTGGTCGTCCCGAAGCCGATCGGGTAGACGCGAACCCGCCGCTCGACGGCATAGGGCACCGCCTCGAGCGGCTCGATCCCGCGAGTGTTGGCGCCGTCGGTGAGAAGGACGATGATGTCCGGCACGTAGCCGTCGGCCCCGGGCTCCGTCGTGGCGGGGGCCGGCTCGGTGTCAGGTGCGTCGCCGACCGGCGCCACGGAGGGGTTCACCTCGGCGATGGCGTCGAGCCCTTTCAGCGTGGCCGCGCCGATCGCCGTGCCTCGTCCCGTCGTCAGGCCTTCGAGGGCGGTGACGAGCTCGTCGCGATCGGCCGTCGGGGGAACGATCAGCTGAGCGAATCCGGAGAAGAGGACGAGCCCCATGCGCACGTCCTTGGGCTGGTTCTCGACGAAGGCGCGCGCGGCGTCCTGCGCGACGGCCAGCCGGTTGGGCTTGATGTCGGTGGAGCACATCGAGCCGGAGACGTCGAGCGCGAGGATGATCGAGGTGCGCGCATACGCGACGCTGCGCTCCATGTGCGGCCGGCCCGTGGCCACGGCGAGCGCAAGGAGGCCGGCGAGCAGCATCGCGATCGGAAGGTGCCGCTTCCATCGCTTCCGCCTCGGCAGCACCGAGCGGAGCAGCGCGACGCTCGAGTAGCTGACGGCCTGCTTCCTCCGGCGGCGCAGCATCCGCCAGTAGATCCCGAGGAGCGCGGGAACGACGAGCGACGAGAGCAGCGCGAGCGGCCACTCGAAGGACATCTAGACCACCCGCCCCAACCACACGATCGAGAGGAACGAGCCCACGGCGAGGAGGAGCCCGCCGGCCGCCGCGAACAGCGCGGTGACCTCCCGCGGCTTCTCGACGCTCCTGAACTCGAGATCGATCGACTTGTAGATCCCGGTGAGGGCCTCGGCATCGCCCGCCTGGTTGTAGGTGCCGTCGGTGATGCCTGCGATCTCCTGCAGCAGGTCCTCCTGGAGAGCCGTCGCCACGCTGAAGCCGTCGACTTCGATGGTGGTGCCCTGCGGCGTGCCCACGCCGATCGCGTGCACGCGGACGCCGGCCGTCGACGCGACCTCGGCGAGCGCGAGCGGGTCGGGCCGGGAGGTGTTCTCCCCGTCGGAGAGCAGCACGATCGCGGAGGAGCCGAAGAAGCCGATGTCGACGGGAGCGCTGTCGCTGCCGAGTGCAGACTCGTCGATCGTCAGCGGTTTACCGGCGATCGCGGTCAGCGACGCGAACAGGCCTTGCCCGAGGGACGTCCCGCCGCTCACGGAGAGGCGCTCGATCGCGGCGGTCGCCTCGGCCTTGACGTTGCTGGGCCGGAGGACGGTGACAGCGCTGTCGCCGAAGGCCACCACGCCGATGCGGATCGTCCTCGGCTGCTGCTCGACGAAGGCGAGCGCCGCCGTCTTCGCCGCCTCGATCCGGGTCGGCGCGAGATCCTCGGCGCGCATGCTGTTCGACACGTCGAAGGCGAGGATCACGGTGCCCTCCCGCGCGGGCAGCGCGAGGCTCACGTTGGGGCGCGCCAGCCCGAAGGCGACGAGTGCGAGTGCGGCCGCGAACAGGGCGAAGGGGACGTGTCGCTGCCAGCGCCCGCGCAGGGCGGCAGCGGTCGGCACGAAGCCTTCGGACGCGAGCCGAGCCGCCCGCTCCGCGCGCAGCCTGACCATCCACCAGTACGCGAGCACGAGCCCCGGGACGAAGGCGAGCGTGAGGAGCATCCAGGGTGAGCCGAGCGTCATCGCCGCCGCCGCTTCCGCGCTTCGATCATCCGCACGAGCGCAGGGACGAGATCGTCCGTCGTCGAGACCTCGTAGATGTCGACGCCGGCACGAAGGGTCGCCGCGCGCAGCTCGGCCTCGCGGTGCTCGCCGGCCTCGCGGAGCCGGTGCCGGAACTCGGCGTCGCTCGAGTCGACGGTGAGCTGGTCCCCGGTCTCCGCGTCCTCGACCACGATCACGCCGGCGTCCGGCAGCTCGTATTCGCGCGGGTCGAGGAGGCGGATGGCGACGACTTCGTGGCGTTCGCTCAGCTGCATCAGGGGGCGCTCCCATCCCGGCGCGGTGATGAAGTCCGAGACGAGGACGACGAGCGACCTCCTCCTGATCGATACGTACGCGGACTCGAGCAGGCCCGACAGGTCGGTGATCGTCCCGTGCGACCCGGGAGGGCGCAGCAGGTTCCGCGTCAGGGCGAGCACCTGGTTGCGGCGTGTTGCGTGGCGGCAGCGTGCTCTCGATCTCGTTGTCGAAGAGGATCGCGCCGACGCGGTTGCCGCCGCGGGTGAGGATGCGCGCGAAGGTGGTGGCGAGCTCGCAGAGGACGAGCTCCTTGGGCCGGTCGATCGGCCCGAACGCCATCGACGGCGACCGGTCGAGGAGGAGCCACGCCGTCAGCTCGCGGTCCTCCGAGAACTGGCGGACGAACGGCGTGTCCATGCGGGCGGTGACGTTCCAGTCGATGTGCCGGACGTCGTCGCCCGGCTCGTACTCGCGCAGGTCGCGGAAGTCGGTGCCGACCCCGCGAAACACCGTGCGGTAGCTCCCCTGCAGCAGCCCGTCGAGGCGCCGGATCACCTGCCACTCGAGGCGGTGCAGAACCTGCTCGGGCGTCTCGGCGCCTAGGGTGCGCGCCGTGTCCATGCGTCGCTCGGGAGCTCCACGCCGCCCCGGGCCATGCGCTCCCTGAGCGCGAGCTCGGGCACCGGGACGGCGGCGAGGATTCGGTCGATGATGTCGTCGGCGGTGACTCCGTCGGCGAGCGCCTCGTACGACAGCACGAGCCGATGCCGCAGGACGTCGTGGGCGATCTCGCGCAGGTCCTGCGGCAGTGCGTACTCGCGACCGCGGACGAGCGCGAGCGCCCTGCCGGCGAGGATCAGGTTGATGGACGCACGGGGGCTGGCACCGAAGGTGACGAAGCGGGACATCTCGGCGAGCCCGACCGCGGAGACGTCACGGGTGGCGTTGGCCAGCTTCACCGCGTACTCGATCAGTGCCGGATCGACGAACACGGCGTCGGCCGCGCGCTGCAGCCCGGACAGCTGGTCGGCGTCGATCGCCCTTCCCGCCTGCTCGAGCGCGGCGGTCATGCGCTCGACGATCACGAACTCCTCGGTCGGGGTGGGATAGCCGATCAGCACCTTGAGCATGAACCGGTCGACCTGGGCCTCGGGCAGCGGGTACGTGCCCTCCGACTCGATCGGGTTCTGCGTCGCCATCACGAGGAACGGGTCGGGCAGCGGGTGCGTCTCGCGACCGATCGTGACCTGGCGCTCCTGCATCGCCTCGAGCAGGGCGCTCTGCACCTTGGCCGGCGCACGGTTGATCTCGTCGGCGAGGACGAGGTTGGCGAACACGGGCCCGAGCGAGACGCTGAACTCTCCGAGCTTCTGATTGAAGACCCGTGTCCCCACGATGTCGGCGGGGACGAGGTCGGGGGTGAACTGGATGCGCTGGAACTCGCCGCCGATCGCCTGGGCGAGCGTCTTCACCGCCATGGTCTTGGCGAGCCCCGGGACGCCCTCGACGAGGAGGTGGCCGCGGGCGAGCAGCGCGACGGCCATGCGCTCGAGCAGGGCGTCCTGGCCGACGATGACGCGCTTGACCTGGTAGAGCACCTGCTCGAGCGACGCGTCCAGTGTGGGCTGTTGGGTCATGTCTCCTCTGGTCATTTGGGTGGGGCGTTGGCGGCGCCGCCCGCGGTGCCGATCGGGACCGCGAAGCCGATGCCGATGAAGTACCCGTCGCGCGACGGGTTCGCGAGCGCGGTGACGATGCCGATCACCTGTCCGGCGCGATTGAGCAGCGGCCCGCCGGAGTTGCCGGGATTGACTGCCGCGTCGAACTGGATGAGGCCTCGCAGCCGGGTGCCGTCCTCGCTCTCGACCGAGCGGTCGAGGCCCGAGATGACGCCCGAGGAGAGGGAGCCGGAGTAGCCGATCGGATGCCCGACGGCGTACGTCTCGTCCCCGACCTGCCCGCCGCCGCCGAGAACAGCGGGGACGATCACCTGCGGCCCGCGTTCGGGCTGCAGCACGGCGATGTCGTTCTCGGAGTCGGCCGTGGCGATGAAGGCCGGCGACTGCGTGCCGTCGACGAAGGAGACGCGAATGCTCTTTGCGTCCTCCACCACGTGGAGGGCGGTGAGGATCGCGCCGCGAGCATTGACGATCACGCCCGCCCCGAGCCCCGAGCCGTCGCCGTTCGCCGACGGCCTCGCCGTCTCGATCTGGACGAGGGAGGGGAGGATGCGCTGGTACACGGCCGTCGACGTGGCGGGCTGTGACCGGAGATCCTCGATCGCCTTGTCCACGACGCCCGCCGCGATCGTCCCGATCTGCGCCCGATCGAGGGGCGGCGCAGCCGAGTCTCTGGCAGCGACGTAGACCCCGGCCGCGACCACGGCGATCGCGCAGGCCGCGACTACGACGATGCGAGATCGGCGTCCGATCCTGCCGCTCCGCGAGGCCGGGCCGTCCGCGGAGGAGGAGCCCGGCGTTGGGGCCGCGGTGGGGCTCATCCGTCGATGCTACTCAGCCCCGCCCCGACTTCCGGCGGCGCTCTCGGGCTTAACGACGGCTCAACCTTGGGCGCGGCGCAAGCAGCAAGCCGGTTGGCCACCCCCGGCGAACTGCCCGCCAAGCCGGAGCACGACCCTGCTCGGAAGGCGGATTCGTTGTCTGTTCTGACATCTGACGCTCGAGTCTCCAGATGGTGTCGGCGTTGTGTTCGACCTGGTTACCGTCAGACTGGGCACATGGCAGACCTGGTTGCGGGTGTCGACGGGACGAAGCGCGGGTGGGTCGCCGTGGTGCTCGCGGGCGGCCGCTTTCTCGAGGCTCGCCTGATCGAGGGTGTCGAGGCGAGCTTCGACGACCTCGCCGACGTCGGAAGGATCGCCATCGACGTCCCGATCGGATACGGCCCCCGGCAGGCGGACGGTCTAGCGCGGGCGCTCGTTGGTGGGAGCTCCGTCTTCGCGATTCCCGCGCAGGAGAAGTTCGACGCGCCGTTCGCCGAGGGAGGCGGGATCTCTGCCCAGGCTCACGCCCTCGGAGACAGGGTCCGCCACGTGACCACTCTCGCCGCCCACGACATGCGGTTCCGCGAGGTGCACCCGGAGCTCTGCTTCACGGCGATGAACGACATGCGGCGGCTCAAGTACCGCAAGAAGTCCGCGGGAGGCGCCTTCGAGCGCCTCGGGCTGCTGCGCAGGCACGGGATCAACATCGATCCCGGAACGCTGGGTGCCGTCGCGACCGTGCCGCTCGACGACCTGCTCGACGCGGCAGCGTGCGGCTGGACGGCGGCACGCGAGGACGCTGTCTCGCTCCCCGACCCGCCGGAGGCGCGGGACGGGCTCGCGATCGCCATCTGGTACTAGCCCGCTATCACCAGCAGCATTTCGCTGCTACTCGATCCGGTCGCGCTTCACGAGGTTGTGGTGGGCGCAGAGCAGTCGGATGGTGGTTGCCTGAAACGGCCGGATCCCGCCTGTCTTATCCGGGATCCGGCCTGTCCAGCGGAGAGGGAGGGATTTGAACCCTCGACGAGCCTAACGACCCGTAACGGTTTTCGAGACCGCCGCATTCGACCGCTCTGCCACCTCTCCTCAGCCGCGAAAGGGTACCCGCACCGGCGTCGCCGGGGGTTCTCCCATCGCCTGCACGCCGCGCTGAGAAGACGAGTGGTGGGGGCGGGCGTTACGCCGTGGTCGTCAGCCGACCGCTGACGGCGCTCTCGGACACCGCCCAGGTGCCCTGCACGCTGCGCGTGCTCCCATCCGGCAGCGCGCACGTGCCGCTGAAGCCGGCGTTGTCGATCGCGCTCACCTGTCCCGTGCAGACCTCCCGCGCGCTTGCGGCGTCGAAGCGAAGCTGGAGGGAGGACTCGATCACACGGTTGCCGGCGGTGAGGAGGTCGATCCGGAAGACGACTCGTGGGGCGGCGCCCGCACTGCCGGAGACCGAGACCAGGCGGTTGTCGCGGCCGAGCTCGGCCGAGATCGTGCCCGAAAGCTCACCTGCGAACTCGGCCGGTGCGGTCGTCGCACGCTCGGTCGGCGCCGGTCTCACCTCTCGAACCGACGCGAGCCCGAGCACGAAGGCGAGCGCGGCCGCCGCCGCGGCTGCGGGTACCAGCATGCGAGCGGCGGGGTGGGACACACGCCCGATGCGCAGCGCCAGTGCTCCTGCGATCGTGACGGCGGCCGCCGAGTACACGACGAGGAGCCACGCCTGATCGCGGTCGCTTCCCGACATCACCCCGTGACCCGTTGCTGCCACCCAGACGACCAGGTTGAGCATGTGCGCCCGGCGCCAGATCCTGTAGGGGATGCGGCGACGCACCCGGTTCGTGATCGCGAGCGCGACGAGGAGCTCCATCGCGACGATGCCCAGGCCCGTCCACAGCGGCCTGTAGGACGCCGTGAAGGGCACGAGCAGCTGGCTCAGCGAGAACGGAACCGTGGCGTCGAGGGCGATGCCTGCGACGTGGACGCCGATGAACGTGCCGGCGAGCAGCCCGAGGAAGCGATGGACATCCTCGACCGCGAACCGCGGCAGGCCCGGGAGCCGCGCGCGGCCCGCGAGGGCGATGCCGACCGCGACCGACGTGGAGAGGAGCACGTAGGCGACGACGCCCCCGGCGCGTGCCGCATACCACGTGACGGGGCTCGAGATCACGTGCATGCCGCCCTCCGCTCGACCGTGGCGGTGCTGCGCAGCCACGCCTCGTTGGTGACCACGGCTCCGTCACTGCGCACGAAGCGGCCGGGCAGCCGGTGCTCGTCGAGCCAGCCGGGGCCGGCCCGACCGAGAAGAAAGGCCGCCTTGGCGGCCACGTCCGCTGCGTGGCAGGTGATGCCGGACACGGTCACCTCCGCCCAGCAGGAGCGGCTGGGCAGCCCCCGCTCGGGGTCGATCAGGTGGTGCTGGCGCTCCCCGGCTCTCGACCAGCTCCTGCTCGTGACCCCGCTCGTGGCGATCCCGCCGGCGTGAACCGCAACCGTCCCACCGCCGGGAAGCGACACGATGCAGGTGCCGTGGACGGCCAGGTCGCCGCCTGCGGAGACGAACCCCTCGCCCGAGAGGATCTCGAGCGCGTCATCGACCGCCAGCCCTTTGACGACGCCGTTCAAATCGAGCACGACCCCGGGAGGAACCGTCACGAGCCGGCCGCCGACGCGCACGTCCCGCCAGCGGCCGGCCGTACCTGGGGTGGCGGGCCGCGGGTCGTCTGCGAGCGCCGCGAAATCTCGGTCGTAGCCGGCTCCGGCGACGGCAGCTCCGACTGTCGGATCGACGAGCCCATTCGTGAGCGCGGCAGCGCGAAGCGCGCACCCAAGGGTCTGCGCGAATGCCGGCGAGGCAACGATCGGGCTCGACGGCGACGCGTTGACCCGGCTCAGCTCCGAGGTCGCGAGGAAGCGGCTGAAGCGTGCCTCGCGCTCGGCGAACAGGCTCGCGATCGCGACGAGCTCGTCGTCGCACGCGCCGCCGACGACGACGTCGCAGCCCATCGCGCGAAACGTGTCCGTTCTCATGACGTCCGCGTCTGGGCCTGCGGGGTGGTGTCGGAGGACGAGCCGATCGAGCCCGGCTCGAGGACGCCCTGCTCCTGGACGCCCTGCTCGAGATCGGCCGTCAGCTGCGCGGGGGCGTCGAGCGAGTCGCCGCTCCCGCTCGTTCCCGCAGAGCCTGCGCCCGGGTGTGCGCTACGCGCGAGCGCTGCGGCCGTCGCGAAGAGGAGCGTCGCGCCGAGCGCCGCCGTCACCTTGAAGGCGCGCGTCCGTGCGCGGGCGCGCTCGATCCGGGAATCCCCGCGTGAGCTGCTCATGAACGCCATCGAACCGGATGTTCATGAGAAGCAGGTAAGGCGAGGGCCAACTCGGCGTTGCGGCTGTGTTAACGGAGAAGGAGGGATTCGAACCCTCGATGGAGGCATTCACCCCCATAACGCCTTAGCAGGGCGCCGCCTTCAGCCACTCGGCCACTTCTCCAGGAGCAGGAAGGATATCGGACGCGTCGACGCCGGCCTCGACCAGCGCCTGTCAGTCGTGGATGCGGCCGATCAGGTCGCTGCGCTTCAGTACCTTCACCTCGATGCCGCCGAGCCGCACGTCGAAGCCCGCCTCGCGAGGGTAGAGCACCTTGTCGCCCGGCTCGATCCCGTTGGGCTCGGAGCCCACTGCCGTCACGATCCCTGTGCGGCACGCGTCCGCAGCGGCGGCCGAGGCAGGCAGGATCAGTCCGGCGCGGGTCTCGGACTCGTCGCTCGTCGGCTGGATCACGACGTACTCGTCGAGCGGCTCGATCGAGAGGTCTATGCGCTGGGCGTGCTCCATCACGGAAGCGTAGCGCCACCGGCGGCCGGGCCGTGTGTCGCCGCTACAGCCGCCCCGCGTCCACGATGCGCTGCAGGAACTGTTGCGTGCGCGGCTGACGGGGTGCACTGAAGATCTGCGCCGGCGGCCCCTCCTCGAGAATGCTGCCTCCGTCGAGGAAGCAGACCCGGTTCGCGATGTCGCGGGCGAAGCCCATCTCGTGCGTTGCGATCACCATCGTCATCCCGCCCGCGGCGAGCTCGCGGATCACGTCGAGAACCTCCGCCACGAGCTCGGGGTCGAGCGCGCTCGTCACCTCGTCCAGCAGGAGCAGGGCGGGCTTCATGGCGAGCGCGCGCACGATCGCGACGCGCTGTTGCTGCCCGCCCGAGAGCCGGTCGGGGTACTCGTCGCGCTTCTCTGCCAGGCCGAAGCGCTCGAGCAACGCCGCGGCCGCGCTCTCCGCCTCGGCTCGCGACTGGCCGAGCGCCTTGCGCGGCCCGAGCGTGACGTTCGCGAGCACGGTCATGTGCGGGAAGAGGTTGAACGACTGGAACACGATGCCGATGCCGCGGCGCACGCGGTTGACGTCGACGCTCCTTGCCGTGATCTCCTCGCCGCCGACGACGATCCGGCCGGCGTCGATCGGCTCGAGCAGGTTCACGCAGCGCAGCAGCGTCGACTTGCCGGAGCCCGAGGCTCCGATCAGGCAGACGACCTCGTGCTCGGCCACTGCCAGGTCGATGCCCCGCAGGACGGCGAGCTTGCCGAAGGACTTGTGCAGGCCCTCGATCTCGAGCGCGGTGGAGGTGTGCGTGCCGCCGCTCACGCGAGCCTCCCCGCCTGCTGGCGCCGTCGGTCGCGGGCGACGAGCCAGTCGGTGAAGCGGGCGAGCGGGATCGTGATCGCGACGAACAGCGTCGCGGCGACGAGGTAGTACGTGCCGTTGAACGTCGCCGCCTGGTCGATCTGCGTCTGGCGGAACGCCTCGACGACGCCGAGCGCGCCGACGAGCGCCGTGTCCTTCTGCAGGCCGATGAAGTCGTTGAGCAGCGGAGGGATCACCCGCCGCACGGCCTGGGGGAGGACAACGGAGCGCAGCGCCTGGCCGTGGGTCAGCCCGAGGGAGCGCGCCGCCGCCGCCTGGCTCGGGTGCACGGACTCGATGCCGGCGCGGTAGACCTCCGACACGTACGCGGAGTACACGAGTACGAGCGCCACGACTGCCCAGAAGAACTGGGAGGTGGGGACACCCTCGAGCCCGAGGCTCGGCATCCCGAACCCGAGCATGAAGATGACGAGGATCGTGGGGATGCCGCGGAAGAGGTCGGCGTAGGCGACCGCGAGCATGCGCAGAGGGAAGAAGACCGGGCCCGGCAGGCTGCGCAGCACGGCGATCAGCAGCGCCGTCGGCAGGATCAGCACCTCGGCGACGAGGAAGAGCTTGACGTTGACGAGGAACGCGCTCGAGATCTCCGGGAACGAGTCGCGGTAGTACGTCCCGTCGAAGAAGTACGCCTTGAACTCCGGCCACCCGGGCGAACGGGTGACGACGAAGGCTACGACGGCGATGAAGACGACCGTCGAGACGACCGCGACGGCGACCGTCCGCGCCTCCTTCGAGACGCGGACGGTGCCGCCGCCGAGAATCCGGGAGCTCCGGTTCCCGTTCAGCGTGCTACTTCAGGTCTGGCGCGCCGGCGTTGGCGAGCCACGTGCGCTGGAGCTTCTTGATGGTGCCGTTTTTCCAGAGGTTGTTGAGCGCCTTGTTCACGCACCGCTTGAGCGGGTTGCCCTTCTCGAACACCATGCCGAAGCGCTCCCTCGTCCCTCGCGTCGGCAGCTTGCCGACGATCGTCCCGTCCTCGACCTGCACGGCGGTGACGAAGAAGGCGGTCGGGAGGTCGACGACGATGCCGTCGATCTGGCCGTTCTTCAGCGCCTGCACGGCCGCGTCGTTCGTGTCGTAGACGAGCGGCTTGGAGGAGGGCTTGATGTACTTGACGATGTAGTCGTAGCTCGTCGTGCCGACCTGGACGCCGAGCTTGTACGGCCGGAGGGCGCTGATCGACTTCGCTCCCGCAATGCCCGTGCCCTTGCGGCCGACGACGGCCTGGTTGACGAAGTAGTACGCGTTCGAGAAGTCGACTGCCTTCGCGCGGGCGGGTGTGTACGACACCTGGGTGATGTAGGCGTCGAACGACTTCTTGCCCGGCCGGTACGAGTTGTTGAACGGGGTCACCGTCCACTTCACCTGGTTCTTCGTGAACCCGAGCTGGCGGGCGACGGCGTATGCCACGGCCGACTCGTAGCCCTTGCCGCTGTACGGGTCGGAGAACTTCCACGGCTTCGTCTTCTCGTCGCCTCCGAACCACGGCTGGAAGGCCGGGTTGTCGGCGCCGAACGTGAGGACCCCGTCGGCGACGAGGTCGAGGCTGCTTTTCGCGCAGCCGGGGATCGCAGCAGCAGCCGCCGAGGTGGACTGCGCGCCGGACGCGCCGGCGGCGGTGACCAACATCGACACGAGCGCCACGACGGCGAGAACTGCCTTGCGCATCGAAACCACTCCTTCGCAGACGACGGAACCGACGAGAACCGGAGGCTACCAGACCGCAGCCGCGATACTTCACAAACAAAAGCGGCTCCGGGTGAGGTACCGGCAGTTGCGCTGGCGCGAGCCCCGCCGGGTGGGTACGCACTCCAGCGACTACGTTTCCTTCGTGGCCTCACCGTTCGTCGAGCTGGAGATCGGTACGCGCATCGTCAAGGTGACGAACCCGGACAAGGTGCTCTTTCCGGCGCGCGAGGAGACCAAGCGAGACCTCGTCGACTACTACCTCGCGGTCGGCGACGGGATCGTGCGCGCGTTGTACGAGCGGCCCACACAGCTGCGGCGTTTTCCCGACGGGGTCCAGGGCGAAGCGATCTACCAGAAGCGCGTGCCGGAGAAGCGGCCCGGGTGGATCGAGACCGCGCGGGTCACGTTCCCGTCAGGGCGCCATGCCGACGAGCTGTGCGTGACCGAGGTAGCGCAGGTGGTGTGGGCTGCGAACCTTGCGACGATCGACTTCCACCCGTGGCCGTCGCGGCGGCGCGACACGGAGCATCCGGACGAGCTCCGCATCGACATCGACCCACAGCCGGGCACCGATTTCGGTGACGGTAAGCGCGTGGCGGCGCTCGTCCGCGAAGTGCTGGACGAGGCCGGGTACACGGGATGGCCGAAGACGTCCGGCAACCGCGGCATCCACGTCGCCTGCCGGATCGAGCCCGAGTGGGAGTTCCCCGTCGTCCGCCGCTGCGCGCTCGCGTTCGCGCGTGAGGTGGAGCGGCGTCTGCCGGAGCTCGTGACGACGGCGTGGTGGAAGGAGGAGCGAGGCGAGCGCGTCTTCATCGACTACAACCAGAACGCCCGCGACCGCACGATCGCTTCCGCCTACTCGGTGCGGGCCCGGCCCGATGCGACAGTGTCGGCCCCGGTGACCTGGGACGAGCTTCCGGACGTCGAGACGGAGGACTTCACGCTCGCGACGATGCCGGCCCGCTTCGCGGCGATCGGCGACTTGCACGCCGACATGGACGCCGCCGTGTGCGACCTGCGCGTCCTGCTCGAGTGGGTGGAGCGGGAGGAGCAGGCAGGGATCGGCGAGGCTCCCTATCCGCCGAACTTCCCGAAGATGCCCGGCGAGCCGGCCCGCGTGCAGCCGTCGCGGCGTCGCCAGCCGAAGAAATAGAGCGGACGAGGGCCTCTACGGCCCGAAACCCCCGCGTCGCAGGCGTGTGGCAACTGTGCACGAGAAGTTGCTCTCTTGTGACAAAGGGTGTCTCCCTCCGGGAGACACCCTGCGGGAGACACCCTGCCGGAGCCGGGCCGAGGACTGGGCCTTCCGGGCCCTTCGTGCGGGCGCTCGCGTCGCAGGCGTGTGGCAACTGTGGACGAGAAGTTGCTCTCTTGTGACAAAGGGTGTCTCCCTCCGGGAGACACCCTCCGGGAGACACCCCGGCTTGTGTCGGCGCTAGCGGCTCAGTAGCGTGCCGACGGTGAGGCCGCCCGGGTCGCGCGGTGGCCGCAGCTCGCTCCACGTGCAGGCGGCCGGATCCTTGTCGGGGCGGAAGCGCAGCAGCTTGGTGCCGTGCCGGAAGCGCCTTCCCTGCACCTTGTCGTAGCGCACCTCGGCCACGAGCTCGGGCCGCAGCGGCTGCTCCTCGAGCGACCCGCCGCCCCAGCGGTTCGGCTCCGAGAACCGGCGCTCCGGCGCGTCGTCGAGGAGCGGCAGCACCTGCTCGGCGATCGCAGCGTGCCTGCTCGCCGCGACCGCCGCGGAGCCGACGTAGTCGATCTCGCCGTCGTCCCGGTAGAGGCCCAGCAGGAGGGTGGCGATCCGCTTCGGCTTCTCCTTCCACCGCAGGCCGACCACGACACAGTCCGCGGTGCGCTCGGGCTTCACCTTGACGACGGCGCCGCGTCCGCCCGGCTCGACGGGCCGGTCGACGCGCTTGGCGACGACGCCGTCGAGGCCGAGCGCCTCCAGCTCGTCCAGCCATGCGAGCGCGGCGGCCGGTTCCGCGGTCGAGGGGGACAACTCGAATGAGCCGGCGTCCCGGTCGAGCGCCTCCCGGCGCCGCGCGAACGGCAGTCGCCAGGTCTCCTCGGCCGCCCAGAGGAGCACGTCGAAGGCGACGAAGCGCGCCGGGATCTCGGCTGACAGCCGACGGATCCGGCTCTCGGCCGGGTGCAGGCGCATCTGCATGGCGTCGAAGTCGATTGCGCCGTCGCGCTCGATCACGATCTCGCCGTCGAGCGCCGACCGGGGTGGCAGCAGGTCACCGAGCGGCAGCAGCTCCGGGAAATACCGCAGCAGAGGCCTGCCGTTCCGCGACCAGAGGCGCAGCTCACCGCTCACGTTCTCGAGCACCCCGCGAAAGCCGTCCCACTTCGGCTCGTAGGCCCAGCCCTCGCCGACCGGGAGCTCCCGCACGAGCTCCGCTTCCATCGGCGGGAACGGGACGAGCGGAGCGAGCTCTGCAGGGCGTTCCGGTGCATCGGCCACGCCGCCAACCTACTACGCTCTTGCTTCCATGAGACGCGTCGCCATAACGGGCCTCGGTGCGATCACCCCCGTCGGGCTCGATGCGCCGTCCACCTGGGAGGCCGCGGTCGCTGGGAGGAGCGGAGTGGGGTGGATCGAGTCGTTCGACGCCTCGGCGTACCCGGTGCGGATCGCCGCGGAGGCCACGGGGTTCGATCCGTCGGCGCTCGTGCCGCCGAAGGAGGCCCGTCGCATGGACCGGAACGTCCTTCTCGCCGTCGCCGCCGCACAGGAAGCATGGTCAGATGCCGGTCTCGTGGGCATCGATCCAGCCCGGGTCGGGATCCTCGTCGGTTCCGCCATCGGCGGCATCGCCACGATCGCGGACCAGTACCAGGTCTTCCTGGAGCGTGGGCCCGACCGCGTGTCGCCGTTCTTCATCCCCTCCGCGCTCGTCGACACGGCGAGCGGTCAGATCGCGATCCAGCTGGGCATCACCGGCCCGAACTTCGCGCCGGTTTCTGCGTGCGCGACCGGCTCGACGGCGATCGGCGAGGGAGCGGCGACGATCCGACGCGGGCAGGCCGACGTCGTGCTCGCGGGCGGCACCGAGGCGGCGATCATCCCGTTGATCCTCGCCGGCTTCTGCGCGATGCGGGGGCTCGTCGCCGAGGAGGATGACCCGACTCTCGCGATGCGCCCCTTCGACGTGACGCGAGCCGGCTTCGTGATGGGCGAGGGGGCGTGCATCCTCGTGCTCGAGGACCTCGACGCGGCCCGCGCGCGGGGCGCGACGATCTACGCAGAGGTGCTCGGCTACGGCGCCTCCAACGATGCCCACCATCTCGCCCAGCCCGAGCCCGAGGCGACCGGCGTGGCGGGCATGATCTCTGCTGCGCTGGAGGGGGCTGGGATCGCGCCCGAGCGGGTGGGGTACGTGAACGCGCACGGCACGTCGACGCCTCTCGGCGACCTCGCCGAGACGCGGGCGCTACGACAGGTCTTCGGCGCTCATGCCTACCGGCTCGCGGTGTCGTCGACGAAGTCGGTGATGGGGCACTGCTTCGGCGCGGCAGGCTCGATCGAGGCGATGATGTGCGCACTCGCGCTCCACCACGGGGTGCTGCCGCCCACGATCAACTACCGGAACCCGGACCCGGAGCTCGACCTCGACTACGTCCCCAACGAGTCGCGGCGCGTAGAGCTCGACGTCGCGTTGTCGAATGCGATGGGACTCGGCGGGCACAACGCCTGCGTGCTGCTCGGCCGCGCCGGCTGACTCGGTTGTAGGGGTTCTCATCGGCGTGACCGACACTAGGATGAGGTCATGCGCGTCCTTCTGACCGGGAGCGCCGGGTACGTCGGCGCCGTCACCCGGACCGTGCTCGAAGCCGAGGGCCACGAGGTGGTGGGGCTCGACGCGGCTCTCTACGAGGGCTGCGACCTGGGCACCGCGCCGCCGCCGCCCGAGCTCGGGCTGGACATGCGCGACGTCGAGGAGGAGCACCTGGACGGGCTCGACGCCGTCGTCCACCTCGCGGCGCTGTCGAACGACCCGATCGGCGAGCTCGACGAGAACCTGACCTATGCGGTCAACCACGAGGCCACCGTGCGGCTGGCCGCGCTCGCACGCGGCAGCGGCATCGAGCGGTTCGTCTTCGCGTCCTCGTGCAGCATGTACGGCGCCTCGGGCTCGGGACAGCCGGTGGACGAGACGGCCCCGCTCGCGCCGCTCACCGCCTACGCCGAATCGAAGGTGCGAAGCGAGCGCTCGCTCGCCGACCTCGCCGGCGACGGCTTCTCGCCCGTGTCGCTGCGGTTCGCCACCGCCTACGGGGTCTCCCCGCGCCTCCGCCTCGACATCGTCCTGAACAACCTCGTCGGCTGGGCGCTCACGACCGGCGCCGTCCGGCTGCAGAGCGATGGCAGCGCCTGGCGGCCGCTGATCCACGTCGAGGACATGGCGCGAGCGATCGCCGCCGCCCTCGCGGCGCCGCGCGACCGGATCCACGGCGAGGCGTTCAACGCCGGAGCCTCCGACGCGAACTACCTCGTCCGCGACCTCGCGTTCATGGTGGCCGACGCGGTCCCGGGAGCCGAGGTCGAGCTCGCCGAAGGGGCCGGCACGGATCCCCGCAGCTACCGGGTCGACTTCTCGAAGATCGCAGAGACCCTGGACGGGTTCCTGCCGGCATGGGACGCCCCGGCCGGGGCGCGCCAGCTCGTCGAGGCCTACCGGGCGGCCGGCATGGATGCGGCGATGTTCTCCGGCGACCGGTTCGTGCGGCTCACGCGCCTGAAGACCCTCATCGACGGCGGCAGGCTCGACGCCGAGCTGCGCTGGCGCACGCCGGCCGAGGCCGTGCCGGCCTGATGGGAGCGAGCGGGCCGTGATCTTCACCGAGACCGCCTTGTCCGGCGCCTTCCTGCTCGATCTCGAGCGGAGGGAGGACGATCGCGGCTGGTTCGCACGCGGGTTCTGCCAGCACGAGCTCGCCGATCACGGCCTCAACCCGGTCATTGCCCAGGCGAACGTCGCCTTCAACCGGGTGGCAGGGACGCTGCGCGGGCATGCATTTCCAGTATCCGCCGTCGCGCCGAGACGAAGCTCGTCCGCTGCACGCGTGGTGCGATCGTCGACATCATCGTCGACCTGCGCCCGGAGAGCGCGACGTATCTGCAGAGCATCTCCGTCGAGCTGAACGAGGACAACGGCCGCGCGCTCTACGTGCCGGAGCGGTTCGCGCACGGCTACCAGACGCTCGTCGACGAAACCGAGACGAGCTACCAGGTCGGCGAGTTCTACGCGCCGGAGACGGAAGGCGGGCTCGCCTACGACGACCCGAGGCTCGGGCTCGCGTGGCCGATGCCGGTCGCGGTGATCTCCGAGAAGGACGCGCAGTGGCAGCCCCTCGACGCGGTCGAGCCGGATTTGCGGCGGCGGATGACCCTTCCAGGTCCGGGGTCGGCGTGATCGTCGTCGACACCGCGCTGCGCGCCCGCGAGGAGCAGGGCAACCCGATCCGGGTCGGCATGGTCGGCGCCGGCTTCATGGGCCAGGGCCTGACGAACCAGATCGTCAACAGCGTGCCGGGCATGCGCATGGTGGCCGTCTCCAACCGGCATCCCGAGCGCGCTGCCCACGTCTTCCGCTACGCCGGGCTCGAGCCGACACGGGTCGACGACCAGGCGCGCTCGACGATGCGATCCGCGCCGGCCGGCCCGCCGTCACCGACGACCCCTTCCTGCTCTGCCGCAGCGAGCAGGTCGACGTGTCTGCGAGGTCACCGGCGACGTCGAGTACGCCGCGCACGCGGTCCTCGAGGCGTTCCGCCACGGCAAGGACGTCGTGCTCATGAACGCCGAGATCGATGCGACGATCGGCCCGATCCTGCAGATCTATGCCGACAAGGCCGGCGTGATCCTGTCCGCCTGCGACGGCGACGAGCCCGGCGTGCAGATGAACCTCTACCGCTGGGTGAAGGGCCTCGGGCTGACGCCGCGCGTGATCGGCAACGTGAAAGGCCTGCAGGACCCGTACCGCAATCCCACGACGCAGCAGGGCTTCGCCGAGCAGTGGGGACAGACGCCCTCGATGGTCACGTCGTTCGCCGACGGCTCGAAGATCTCGTTCGAGCAGTCGATCGTGGCCAACGCGACCGGCTTCACGGTGCTGTAGCGCGGCATGTCGCGGGGCCTCGAGTATCGCGGCGACGTGATGGAGATCGGCTCGCTCTACGACGTCGACCGCCTGCGCGACTCGGGGGCATCGTCGACTACGTCGTCGGAACGCCGCTGACCAAGGTCTACTGCCTGGCGGAGCACACCGATCCGAAGCAGCGGCACTACCTCAATCTCTACAAGATGGGGAAGGGGCCGCTCTACTCCTTCTTCGTGCCCTACCACCTCGTCCACTTCGAGGTGCCGATCGCGATCGCCCGAGTGGCGTTGTTCCGCGACTCGGTGGCGAAGCCGCTCGCGGGGCCGGTCGTCGAGGTGTGCGCCGTCGCCAAGCGCGATCTGCAGGCGGGGGAGATGCTCGACGATTCCGGCATGTACATGACCTACGGCGAGGCTGCCTCCGTGGACGAGATGTCGGAGCGGCGATACTTGCCCGAGGGGCTCGTCGACGGCTGCACCCTGCGCCGCGACGTCGGCCGCGACGAGGTGCTGTCCTACGACGACGTCGACGTTCCTGCCGGCAGGCTGGCGGACCGCCTGCGGGCGGAGCAGCTCGAGCGCTTCCGGGGCGAGACGTGGCTTGCCGAGCTGCTCGGCCGGGACACGCCGGTCGCGTCGGGCTCGCCGGCACCGCAGCGGTCGTGAGCGGCGGTTCCCGCTCAACTTCGAGCGCGGCCGTGCCGATTCTCCGGCGTATGGCCTCCTCGGCGCACCGTCCCGGATCACCAGCGAGTGGCTGCCCGTGAAGGTCGTCATCTTCTGCGGCGGGCTCGGCGTGCGCATGGGCGAGGAGACCCAGCGCATCCCGAAGCCGATGATCCAGATCGGCAACCGGCCGATCCTCTGGCACATCATGAGCTGGTACGCGGCCTGGGGGCACCGCGACTTCGTCCTGTGCCTCGGCCACAAGGGCGAGGCGATCAAGGAGTACTTCCTCCAGTACAACGAGATGCTGTTCAACGACTTCGTGCTGGAGTCGGACGGCGACGACGACCCATACGGAGCTGCTCTCGCGCGACGTCGGCGGCTGGAGGATCACCTTCGCCGACACGGGTGTGAACGCGACGATCGGCGAGCGCCTGAAGGCAGTCGAGTCGTACCTGGGCGACGACGAGGAGTTTCTCGCCACCTACGGCGACGGGCTCACGGACGCTCCGCTCGCCGACCTGATCGACACGTTCCATCGCAAGGGCAAGCAGGCGATGATGCTCTCTGTCCGGCCCGAATACCACGCGCACATCATCCGCGACCGACGCATCGGGAGCGGTCGTGGGCGTGGAGGAGATGACCCGGTCGTCGGTGCGCATCAACGCCGGCTTCTTCGTGTTCAAGCGTGAGGTGATCGACCTGATCGGCCCGGGGACGATCTCGTGGTGGAGGCCTTCGCGCGCCTGATCGAGCGCGGCGAGCTGCACGCTTACGCCTACGACGGCTTCTTCGGGCCGATGGACACGATCAAGGACCGGCAGCGCCTGGAGGCGCTGCACGAGTCGGGCAGGGCGCCCTGGCGGGTATCGGTGCCGGGTGGCGCCTCCATGCCCGTCGAGGGCTGATGCGGGCCCTCCGGCTCACCGGCGGCGCCGAGCCGCTGCAGCGGCTGCTCGTCGTCGGCGCCCACTCCGATGACATCGAGATCGGGTGCGGCGGCACGATCCTCACGCTCGACCCGGGCCGTCCCGGGCTCGCCGTCGACTGGGTGGTGCTGGCCGCGTCTGGCGAGCGCGAGCAGGAGGCGCGCAGGAGCGCCGAGGCATTCCTCGCAGCCGCCGGCAGCGCGCGCGTCGAGGTGCATCCGTTTCGCGACGGGTACCTGCCGTACGTGGGCGGCGAGGTGAAGGACGTCTTCGAGGAGCTGAAGACGAAGGTCGACCCGCAGCTCGTGCTCACACACGCCCGCGACGACCTGCACCAGGATCACCGCCTCGTCTGCGAGCTCACCTGGAACACCTTCCGCAGCCACCTGATTCTCGAGTACGAGGTGCCCAAGGTCGACGGGGACTCGGTGCGGCCCAACGTCTTCGTGCCGCTCGAGCAGCGCGTGGCGGACGAGAAGATCGAGCTGCTGCACCGGCACTTCGCGAGCCAGGCCGGCAAGCACTGGTTCGACGACGACACCTTTCGCGGCCTGATGCGCATCCGCGGGATGGAGTCGAACGCGCCGGAGAGGTTCGCCGAGGCGTTCGTGGCGCGGAAGCTGCAGCTCGTGCCCTGAGGTCTCTCAGCGCCCGGCGACGAGCGAGGGCGTGAGCCCGTCCAGCGTTTCCAGCACGACGTCTGCAGAGCGCGAGCGCCTCCGGCTCCGGCGGGTAGTGCGCGTTCGGGTAGGCGAGGACATGCATGCCGGCGGCGTGCGCTGCGCGGATGCCGCTGCCGGAGTCCTCGACGGCCGCGCACCGGCCGGGGTCGACGCCGAGGCGACGCGCAGCCTCGAGGTAGACGTCGGGCCAGGGCTTTCCTCGCGGCACCTCCTCCGACGAGACGGTCGCGGCGAAACACCCGGCGATGCCGGCCGTCGCGAGCACGGCGTCGATCAGCGGCCGGTTCGAGGAGGATGCGACAGCCAGTGGGAGCGCTGCTGCGAGGCGCCGCACTGCCTCGACGGCGCCGTCGATCAGTGGCAGCTCGCGCCGGTAGCGCTCGAGCATCCGGCGCACCACCTCGGCGTTGATCTCGGCCGGAGGCGGCGCCAGGCCGAGCTCGTCGTGCATGTAGCGCGACCACTCCGTGGAGCTCGATCCCCATCATCGCCCGCTGCGCCCCTGGCGACGAGCGACCGCCCCAGTCGGCGACCAGCTGCTCGCGCACCTCGTCCCACACCTGCTCGGTGTCGACGAGGACGCCGTCCATGTCGAAGATCACCGCTGCCGCCATGCGCCCGATCCTACGGATCGGCGATGCCCGTCAGACGGGCCTGCAGAGCGTGTCGGACCCGTACAGTGCCCGTTGCTCCTCGTGCAGCTGCAGGTCGAGCGCCTTGTTGTAGGCGCCGAGCGTCTGGCCCTGCCACATCACGTCGGGCGTGACGCCCGGCCCGATGATCGTGGCCCGATACCTCTGCCCGTGCCCGGCGGGGCGCGGGCCGTGCGGGTAGAAGCCGTAGCAGAACGTGCCGGTGCCCTTGTGCATCAGGAAGCTGTTCTCGCGCTTCCAGCCCGTCCCGTAGGCCGAGTTGAAGGTGTCGAGGTAGAGGTTGCGACCCCAGGTGTCGAGCGGGTTGCCGGTCGACGTCGACTTGAAGCCGTGCACGGGGGCTCCGCCGTAGGTGAACGAGCCGAAGATGTGGTCGAACTTGCGGTAGGCCCAGTTGAGGTTGACGGTCAGCTGGGGCAGCTCGCCCGTCCAGTGGGAGAGGCGCAGTTCCCAGACCGACTGCTTCGCATCGGGTACGAGGCCGTAGTTGGGGAGCATCCTCTGCCACGACTGCACGGCCCAATTGCTGCCGTCCGGTGCCGTGCACGCGGTTACGAACCAGGCGAGCTTCGGCCCGGAGTACGGGCCGCACGCGTTCTTGAAGGTGCGCCAGACGTCCTTCCGGTACGTACCCCAGCCGCCCGAGTAGTCGAGCTTGAGTGAGATCTGCGCGCGGCCCGGGGTCGGGGGAGCGCGTTGACCGCACCCCAGGCCAGCACGTTCCACTTCTTGCCCTCCGAGACGTACGAGAGCAGAGCCTGCCCGTCGGCATTGACCTGGAGCTGGTCCCGACCGCATTCCGCGCGATCAGCTCGGAGGCGCTCGCTCCTGCCGGGAGGAGGAAGAGGGTCGCGAGAGCCGCCGACACTATGAATAGCCGCACCCGCATCGCAATCGGAGCGTCGTGCGGACGCCTTCCCCCGTCGACCCCCATGCGGGGTGATCTATCACCCTCATGTCAGGGATTCGTAAGGCGCGGAAGAGGGAGGGACGCTCAGGCCGGCCGCGGGGGCGAGGGCGGCTGCCCCCAGGCTCTCGGCGGCGGCTTCGGCCGCCACTGGCACCGCAACCGCTCGAGGGACGGGTCTTCGCGCCCACACGGGCGGCGGAAACCCGTCCGCACTATCAGGCGGCGGCCTTCACGATCGCGTCCTCCGACCATAACCCCCGGCCCGGTCGTCGCCCGCCGGAGGCGACCTCCTCGCGTACCGTCGGGCTAGGGCCTGAGTGCGAGGCTCACGCCGGCCCAGGCGCCCGGCAGATTGGTCGCGAAGGTCGGGAGCGTGACGGCAACCGGGGAGGGAATCAGCCTCCCCGCCACGGCGACTGCATGGTGGTTGTTGTTGTTGCCGACGGGTGGCGCGTCCGGGAAGCCTGTCTCGACGCGGAATCCCTGCGGGAAGAACATGGACAGCATGGGTGCCGTGGCGGCATGGTCGTTCTCAGCGACGATCGAGACGGCATAGGAGTTGGCACTGGCCGTCGTCAAGCCCGAGGGGGTGAAGCCGGCGGAGCCGTTACCCGAGAGGCTCGTCACCGGAGCGACATCGAGTGGCGTCGTGACGTTCACGTTCCGGTAGGCGACGATCCTCGCGGACGCGCCACCGGCATCCGTCTTGACGCTGGCGAGCGGCGCGCCATCCGAGGGCTGGAAGAGCCGGTAGAAGAGCGAGATGCTGATGTCCTGGCCGGCCTTGCTCGCGACGGTCGCGAGGGCCGTCCAGCCGGTCACGGAGGCAGTGACGTCCTTCTTCGTGTTGACGACGATCAGGATCATCAGGTCGTTGACCCTGAGGCCACCCGGGATCGGGGGAGACAATGTGCCGGAGCTCGCCCTGGTGACGGTGCCGCCTGTTGCGACCCAGGCGATCGGCGGCGTGGTGACTGCGAACGGGCTGCTGGTGGCGGGCACGAGGGAGCCTGAGCTCGCCGTCAACGTGTAGCCGTTGCCGGCCATGTCGATGCGGCAGCCGGTGAACGCGGTGATGCCTGCTGCGGCCCCCAGAGGGTTCGTAGCGCAGCTGAGCGTGCCGCCGCCAGGGTTCGTCCCGATCGTGAGCGTGACCGGGCTCGTGTCGGAGGTGACCGTGTTGCCGGCGGCGTCCTGGATCGTCACGACCGGCTGGGTAACGAACGCCGTCCCCCTAGGGCCGCCCGAAGGCTGCGTGGTGAAGGTGAGCTTCGCTGCGGGGCCGACCGTGATGTCGAACGGGCTGCTCGTCGCGGGTGTCAGGGAGCCGGCGGTTGCGACGAGCGTGTAGCCGAGGCCGGTCCTGTCGATCGCGCAGCTGCTGAACGTCGCAAGACCGCTGCTCGCTGCGAGTGGGTTCGAGGCGCAGTTCAGCGAGCCGCCACCCGGGGTCGCTCCGAGCGCGAGCGTGACGGAGCTCGCGTCCGAGGTGACGGTGTTCCCGAACACGTCCTGCACGGTCACTTGCGGCTGCACCGGGAAGGCGATCCCGCCCGTGGAGCTGCCGGGCTGGGTCGTGAACGCGAGCTTGCTGGCTGTGCCGACCGTGATGACGACGTTGCCGGAGATCGCCGGGGTGAGTCCCGTCCGGGTCGCCTGGAGGGTGTAGGTGCCGGCTGCCGCTGTGCCGGTCATCTGGCAGCCGGTGAATGCCGCGAGGCCGGCGGCTGCCGTGATCGTGGGGAAGGTGCCGTTGGTGCACGAGAGGACGCCGGCTGCGGGGCCTGAGCCGGTCGCCAGGGTGATGGTGCCCGAGTCGGAGGTCACGAGGTTGCCGGCTGCGTCTTGCACAGCCACGACGGGCGAGGTCGCGAAGGGGACTCCTTCGGGGACGCCGCCGAGCGGCTGCGTCGTGAACACGAGCTTCGAGGCCGTGCCGACCGTGATGACGACGTTGTTGGAGATCGCCGGGGTGAGTCCCGTCCGGGTCGCCTTGAGGGTGTAGGTGCCGGCTGCCGCCGTGCCGGTCATCTGGCAGCCGGTGAATGCCGCGAGGCCGGCGGCTGCCGTGATCGTGGGGAAGGTGCCGTTGGTGCACGAGAGGACGCCGGCTGCGGGGCCTGAGCCGGTCGCCAGGGTGATGGTGCCCGAGTCGGAGGTCACGAGGTTGCCGGCTGCGTCTTGCACAGCCACGACGGGCGAGGTCGCGAAGGGGACTCCTTCGGGGACGCCGCCGAGCGGCTGCGTCGTGAACACGAGCTTCGAGGCCGCGCCGGACGCCAGCGACACCGGCTGGATCGTGCTGGTCGCGGTCCAGGCGCGCCACTTCGCCGTCACCGTGTAGCTGTACGAGCCGGCAACGAGGCCGGAGTCCGTGCATGTGACCGCTCCGGACGGCGAGGCGGCCGTGGGGCAGTCGCCCGCCGGGGGGCCACCGTCCCTGGTCACGTAGTAGGTGACGGGGTCGGAGCCGGTGGGCGGGGGAGCGGCCGTCCAGCTCAGCATTACCGTGCCCGCACCCGGCGACGCGGCGGTGATGCTCGGGGCCGGCAGCGTGCCGGTGCCCGCCGTGCCGGTGCCCGTGCCTGTGCTCGTGAAGTACGCGAAGGCAGTGAGCCCTGTTGCCAGCGCTACGACGAGCGCGAAGGACGCCGTGAGAAGTGCTCTCGAGCCGGGCCCGACGTGGAACACGGGGGTCAGCTCGTCCCCACGAACCCGAGCTCGACGGTGGCCCCCCTGCACGCGTCCTGGTTGCCAGCGTTGTCCCCCGGCACCGTGTCGTGGCGGTCGAGCATGCGGAGCGACGGCAGGTTGCCGGGGCCGATCAGCGACCCGAGGCGGCTCACCCCGGCGGGGACGACGAACGGGTAAGCGGCGGCGGGGATCTGTGTCAGGTCGAAGTCCGCCGGGGTGCAGCGGTTCGGGCCGGGCCCGCCGCCTGTGACGGACAGGATCGACACGGTCAGCTTCGACACGGGCGTGCCCGGGCCGCCCACACCGGCCGGGCTGTCGAACGTGATCGCGATCGGCGATGCAGCGGCGCCCGGGTAGAGGCTCGACGCGACCTTCCCGGCGATCGAGTACGGCCCGCCTGCGACCGGGACCGGCAGTGTGCCCGTGGCGTGGGCCGAGGCGGCGGCTGCCGGCGCGGGGTGCACAGGATTCGCGGCAGAGGGGGGTGGTGCGGCGTGCCGAGGGCGCGGCGGCTGGCTCGAGGGAAACGCCGGCCCTGCCCCTTCGACCGCACGCGGGAAGGCAAGGCTGCCGATGATCTCTCCGAGGCAGATCGCGAGAAGACAGAGGGTGAGCAGGAGAAGCGCTCGCTTCTTGCGCTCTTCGTCTTCTCGCCCGCCCGCTGTCGTCGTGATCGTCGCCGTCATCGGAATCCGTCCCTCCGTGGGTTTGCGGCTGCGTGGTTGCGCGCGAAGCACGGCCGGAGGGACGGCCGAGGCCGCCCCTCCGGAAGCGTGCTGCCTGCTAGCTCGCGTTGAAGGTGACGGTGACCGTCTGGGTCTTGCAGCGATCCTGGTTGGCGCCGTTGTCGACCATCGCCACGTTGAGGTCGCTGACGTTGTAGACGCCGCCAGGCACGAGCGTCGTGCCCGGCGAGATCGACGCCGACTGCGTACCCGAGCCCGACCACGTCGCACCCGGCGAGTTCAGCTGGAAGTCGGTCACGGAACAGGCCGGACCGCCACCCACAGCGCTCGTGACGGCCGAGATGGTCGCCACGAGCGTGTTCAACCGCTGGCTCGTGCTGGCGCTGCCGTTCGTCACCTTGGCGCCGGTGACGATGCCCTGGACGGCTGTGGCCGCGCTGGCACCGGGGTACAGGGTTCCCACGACCGAGCCGCCGTCGACGGTCCAGCCGAATCGGTACCGACTGCTGCGGAGCCCGAGCCGGTGCCCGTGCTCGTGAAGTACGCGTACCCGCCGACGGCCGCGACAGCGGCGATGGCAGCGAGCGCGACGACGATCAGACTCCTCTTCCGGAGCTTCTTCATCACTTTCTCTCTCCTTTATGTCCCGGCGTCGAGCGCCGGCTCTGACCGGCGCCGGGGGTGGCGGCGACGGCCGGTGGCTTCGGGGATGCAAGGGTGTCGGGTCGAGTATCCCTTGGACGAGTGATTGATCGGCAGAACGGAGCCGGTGCTTTAGGCTCCGACACGGCAGGCTTCAGCGAGGTCGCACGAGGCTGCGGCACTACAGCCTGCGGGCTGCCCCGGGTGAACGAGCGGCGGGGGTGGGATTCGAACCCACGGGACGCTTGCACGCCCAACGGTTTTCAGAATCGCCCCGTTCGACCGCTCCGGCACCCCACCGGAGACGCAGTGTAGGCGCCTCGAACTCCACGGGTCGTCACCACGGGCGGGGTGTGGGACCGAACCCCGCGGGTGCCGATCTGTGGCGGATAGCCTCGCAGGGCATCGTGATGAGGATGTCGTCAGGATCCGCGCCGGCCGCGTCGAGGCGGCGGCGGCGGTCGCTCTTCACGGGGTGTACGAGCGTGCGCGGGCTCGGCGGAGAGGACTTGGCAGCCGCACGGCTACATACGGCCGACATCGTCGCGCTCGAGCGGGCACTCGGGGTCTTCTGGGAGCAGGGCGTCCAGGAACGCCTCCCTCGGTCCCCCGGCTGGCGCGGATCCTCGGCGTCCTCTACATCACCCTCCACTTCGCCGGCACGATCGTCTTCCTGATCTCGGTGCACGACAGCGGCCTCGGCGTTCCGCGCTCGTGCGCACGACTCTGGTCGCCGCCACTGGCCTGGCTCTGGCCGGGACCTCTCTACCGGCCGCTCCGCCGCGACTCGCCGGCATCGGCTTCGCCGACGCACCTGTCAGCGACGCGCCGGCATCAACCTCGCTTCCGACCTCCTGGGTGCGCCGCTCTACCGCGACCCGATCGCGCCGTCCCCAGCCTGCACTTCGGCTAGCGCTGTTCGTCGGGGCCGGCCTCGTCGTGCTCGGCTTCCTCGCGCGTGGTCAGGAGCCTCGGCGCGCTCTACCCGTTCGCGATGCTCTAGGTCATCGTTGCCACGGGTCATCACTTCTTCGTCGACGCGGCGCTCGGCGCCCTGGTGGTCACAGCCGCCTCGCTGGTCGCCCGCGCCGTCGCGGCGGAGGCTCACCCGCGACGGGCGCTCGCGATCGGCCGGGCCGTGCGGGCGTAGCCCTGCTCGGGGCGCCCGGCTCCGGCTAGGGCCGCGCGGTCATTCCGTGCCGCCGCGAAGCACCTCGGGCACCGTCAGCAGGATGATCTTGAGGTCGAGCCACAGCGAGAAGTTCTCGATGTAGTAGTTGTCCCACTCGACCCGGTCGGCCAGCGACGTCTTGCCGCGCAGCCTGTGGATCTGCGCCCAGCCGGTCAGCCCGCCCTTGACTCGGTGCCGCTCGCCGTAGCGGTAGACGTTCTCGTCGAAGTACTCGGCGAACTCGGGCCGCTCGGGTCGCGGGCCGACGAAGCTCATGTCGCCGCGGGCGATGTTGAGCAGCTGCGGCAACTCGTCCATCGAGCTCTTGCGCAGGAAGGCGCCTACGCGGGAGCGGCGGTCGGTCCCCTCGACGCCGCCCGGGGCGGTCTCTGCCGTCAGCTCCAGCGAGGTGTCGTCCGACGCCGAGGCCGGGCGCATCGTCCGGAACTTGAGCATCTCGAACGGCCGCTCGTCGCGGCCGACGCGGCGCTGCCGGTAGAGCACGGGGCGCCCGAGCGAGACGAGCACGGCCAGCGTGATGGCGGCGAGCAGGCGCGAGAAGGACGATCGCCACCACCGCGAGAACGCGGTCGAGCGCGTACTTGACCGCGTACTGGGAGCCGCGCGGGTTCGAGGGCCGGAGGTGCAGAAGCGGCAGGCCGCCTACGTGCGTGACGTCGACACGCGACGGCATGCGCTCGAACAGGCGAGGGACGACGGAGACCGCGGAGGTTCGCGGCCTCGCACCGTGCCACGAGGTCGAGCAGGACGCTGTGCGGCGCGCTCGAGAACGCGAGCACGACGTGCTTGACACCGTGCTGCTTGACGATGCGCTCGAGGTCCCAGCTCGCTCCCAGCAGACGGTCGTTCTCCGTCCCGCCCGCGACGAACGGGTCCTTGTCGAGGAAACCCACGGGCGCGAGCCCGAAGCTCGGGGTGGGCCTCGAGGCGGTCGAACACGAGCGAGCCGACCTGCCCGGCGCCGACGATGAGGGTCGGCTCCATGCCCTCGCCCCTCTTGCGCGAGCCCTTCTGGGCCAGCAAAAGGCCGGTTCGTCCCGCGCTCAGGTAGATGGCGGCGAAGCACCAGAGCCGCACCGCGTTGCCTGCGCCGACAGCGTCCTCCGACAGCAGCGATTCGAGCGAGGTCACCGACATCGCTGCCACGGCGCTGACGCCGAAGCAGATCGCGACCTCGTCGAGGACGGCGATCGTCAATCGGTGCCGGTACGACCTGGCGGCCGTGAAGAACCCGAGCGTGAGCAGGCCGAAGAGAACGAGGTACGGGACCGAGGTCGGCTGCTCCGGCGCGAAGATCGTCCCGGCGATCGCCGCCGCGACGACCATCGCAACGTCCATCAGCAGGACGCCGTACGACCAGTTACGGCTCGCCGGCCGGGCGCCCCTGACGAACGGCGCCGCCGCCTCGATCTTCTGCGTGCTCATCCGGACACCCCCACCCCGATCGACATCCGTTCCACCTGCAGGGCCAGGCCCCGACCTCCTTGCGGTCGGCGGGGCGCTGGCATCCCCTCTGCGCTGTCGTCAGCCGTCTGTCGTGGCCGACGTTACTCCGGGCGGCGGCTAGCACGCCGGACGGCGAAGCCGACACCTGCGAACAGCCCGCCCCCGACGAGGAGCAGACCGAGGTCGGTCCCGGTCAGCGGCAGCGATCCGCTTCCGCTTCCGCCCCCGCTCGACCTCGAGATCTCGTCCTGCACCTGCGCCTGCCCGCCGTACCCCTTCTTCGAGGTGTCGTTGTCCGCGGCTGCGACCGGAACAGCGAGCGCGGCTGCGAGCGCGCACACCATGATCATTCGCTTCAAGCTCAATCTACTGCCCCCCAAACATTGACCTGACGTCATCTTCGACCCGCACCCGTATCCTCCTCGACCCGATACGGGCACCCGATCCCAGTATGTGTCGACTTTTGCGAACCGTCAAACCCCAGTTTCGGGTGCGTGCGCGCGATCCTTTCGTCATCCGGTGCGAGCGGAGATCCGGTCGACGAAGATCGCGTCGAGTGAGCTCGGGGCGATCCGCTCGCCCCTCACGAGGCGCTGCAGGATCTCTTGCAGGAGCGGCTCGCGGGGATTCAGGGCTACCGCCCGCCGCACCTCCTCGACGGCGACGGACTGCCGGCCGCGCAGCGATTCCGCCAGCCCGAGCTCGAGATGCGCGTACCAGCTGTGGGGATTCCGCTCGAGCGAGCGCTCGAACAGCGACACCATCTTCGCGCCGTCGTGCAGCCTGGCCGCGATCGCTCCCCCCACGAGGTCGGGCTTCGCGCTGAGCGGGTCGAGTGCCCGCGCCGAGTCGAGGTGGGCGTACGCAGCAGCCGGATCCTCCTGCCAGACGGCGATCGCCTTGTCGATCTGCCGGTGCGAGAGCCAGGGGAGCCCGCACGATACGACCACGAGCGTCCCTGCCGCAGCGATCGCCGCCAACGCCGGCAAGGGGAGGCGGACGACGGCCCGGCCGCCCTTCTCGCCGGGTGCGCGCACGGCCGCAGCGAGGCCGAGCAGCGCCAGGGCGGGAGCGCCGAGAGCCGGAATCTCCCAGAACCAGTCGACGGAAGCGTGGGCGACGAAGTAGGCAGCGCCGGCAAGGGCGGCCCCGCCGGCGGCGGCCATAGCCGGCTCGTCTCGACGGCGAGGCACGGCCGCGATCGTTGCGGGTACGAGAAACGCGGCGAAGAGGGCGGCGCCGACGATTCCGAGTTGCGAGAGGATCATCACCCAGAGGCTGTGTGGATACGCGGGCTCCTCGATGCTCCGGCGCTCGCGCACGTAGTCCACGGCGAAGTTGTCCGCACCGACGCCAATCACCGGCCGGTCCTCGAAGCGTGAGATCGCCACCCGCCAGAAGTCGTGGCGGTTGCTGCCGACCCCGAGCGAGAAGTGCCGCTCGGAGCTGTTCGTCGCGTCCACGGCGGTGAAGTTCGTCCAGGCCTGCTCGGCGCGCGCCACCGGGTGCGAGGCGACGACGACCACCGCGGCGACGAGCACGAGAAGGACGGCCACCGCCCCCGCGGCGCGCTCGAGCAGCCGTGTGCCGCGAGGCGAGATCGTCACCCGGCTGTCCACGACCGCCCAGCCGAGCGCCGCCAGCGCGACTGCGGCGGCACTGACAGCCATCACGGTCCCCGATCGTCCCAGGGCGCGCTCGAGGGCGTCGCCGCTCGAGGCCGCATCGAACACGGCCAGGTGGGTGCGCCAGGTGAGCGCCACGATCGCCGTCGCCACGGCCACCCCGGCGCCCGTGCGGATCCTGCCCGGAAGCGCGATCAGCAGTGCAAGCCCGGTGAGCGCGAAGGCGACTGCCGACCCGCGGCTCTGGGAGAGCATCGCCGCCTGGGGGAGGAACGCCGCCGCTGCCGCGGCTGCGAACCGCACGGGAATGGGCACCGAGCGGCGCGTCGCCAGTACCAGCGCCACCCAGAAGGCCGACAGGAACAGCGCCGCATTGGCATTCGGATATCCCGTGGGGAAGGAGAGCCGACCGTCGATGAAGCGATCCGGCGCCGCCGCGGCGTGCCTGACCGCGAGAGCAGCGATCACAGCCGTGCCCAGCGCGTAGGTCGTGAGGACGAACGTCGCCGACCGCGCTCCCCAGGGAGGAGGAGGAAGAGGGTGAACGCGGCCAGGTAGAGGAGCGTCCGGTTGGCCCCTGTCCAGGCGTCTCCCCGAACGCCGGCCCACCCGACCGACGCCAGCGCCCAGACGGCCAGCCCGCCGAGCGCCGTCAGCGCCGCCACCTCGGTGCGCCCGAGCCTCCTGGGCAGCCCTCTCGCTCCGAGGACGACGCTGAGCACGAGGCCCGTGAGGAGCATCGCGCCCGGGAGCCAGTCGGTCTCCGCACTGCCTGCGTTGCGCGTCGCCCAGAACAGGAACAGGGCCATCGCGGTCGACCCGACGGCCGCGGTCACGGTCTCGGGCTCGAGGCGACGAGGCAGCAGTCGCTGCTTTTCGCTGGCGGTGTTCATGGGAATGGCTGCTGCGCGTCCTCGTGCAGACGGGAGTTCTACCCTCCAGCATGCTCGCGACCGCGGCGGATTGACGGTCGGAGAAGGCCTCGCCTGCGCGCGGCACGCCCGCGGCCCATCGCAAATTCGAGGGATGTCGGGCCTGTGGGGTGCCGCCGACCTGATGGGTACCGTGAGGCGCCGCCCCGTCATCGCTGCGTGCCTGCTCCTCGTCGGAGCCGCTCTCAGCGCCACTGCCGCCTCCTCGATGGTCACCCGGGAGTCGGCCACGAGCCGCGCCTCCGTGGCCCTCGTGCCACTGGCCCGCTCGCTTCCCAAGCTGAGCGGCGGAGCGCACCCCGGCGCGATCGTCTCGACGTCGCGGGGGACGTGGACGGGTGACATCGTGGCGTTCGAGTACCGGTGGCTTCGCTGCAGCGCGGCCGGCACGAACTGCACCCTCGTCAACGGCCGGACGCGCTCGACGTATGCGATCACCCGGGCGGACGTCGGCCGCGGCATCCGCTCGCTCGTGATCGCACGCGGCCGGCAGGGGCAGAAGGCCGTGTCGAGCTCGCCGTCCCCGCCCGTGAAGCTGCGGGCTCCGGTCCTGCCGAGGCCGAAGCCGAAGGCGCCCGCGACTCCCAAGCCGGTGACTCCTGCGCCGGCTCCCGTTCCGCCTCCCAAGCCGGCCGCCCCGGCTCCTGCCCCGGCACCGGCTCCCGCTCCGGCGCCGGTATCTTCTCCGGCCCCGGCTCCCGTGCCTGCTCCCAAGCCCTCCACCTCGGCCCCGGCGCCTGCTCCAGCTCCCGTGTCTCCACCCAAGGCACCCGCACCCGACCCCGCCACGGCGATCGACGTCCGCCAGGCGTTCGGGACGAGCGACGCGGCGGTGCGCCGCGCGGTCGATGCTGCCCGCAGCGCGGGGAAGAGCCTCTATTTCGCCGCCGGCACGTATCAGTACAACGGCTTCCTGATCCTCGACGGCGTCAGCGCCTTCGGTGACGGGCCGAGCTCCGTGCTCCAGGCCCAAGACCCGGCGGCATCGGCCGTGATCATGCGCGGTGCCAACGTGTCGCTGCGCAACCTGAAGATCACGTCACCTGCGGCATCCAAGCGCGTCGGCCCGCACAACGCCGGCGGCGTCTACGTCGATCACGCCCGCGGCTTCCTGGTCGAGGGCGTGACCGTCTCCCGGGTCGAGAGCGCAGGGATGATCGTGCTCGGCGCCTCGAACGGGACGATCGCCGACAACGTCGTCAGCGGCTCCTTCTCGGACGGCATTCACATGACCGGCGGCTCGCACGACATCGTCGTCAGGGGCAACCAGGTGAGGGACACCGGGGACGACATGATCGCCGTCGTCAGCTACCGGGACGACGGCGTTCTCTGCTCGGACATCACGATCGTCGACAACGACGTCCGCGGCCAGAAGTGGGGGCGCGGGATCTCCGTCGTGGGTGGCCGCAACGTGACGGTCCAACGCAACACGATCGCCGAGACGTGGGGAGCAGGAGTGCTCGTCAACTCCGACGGCAGCTTCGACACCTACGGCACGACCGGCGTGCGCGTGCTGCAGAACACGATCTCCGGCACCGACCGCGGTCACATCCACCACGGCGGCATCCACGTCGAGGGCTGGCCCGGCCAACTTGTTCAGGGCACGGTCGTCTCCGGCAACACGATCTCGGACACCGAGTACAGAGGAGTCGTTGTCGGACCGCAGACGCTCGACACACGTATCGAGGGGAACACGATCCAGCGGACGTCGAACGTGGGCGTGTTCGTCTGGGGCGGCGCCGATCACACTGTCGTCGGGAACCGGATCGAGTCGACAGCGATCTACGGGGTCTACGTCACGCGTGACGTCGCGGGGCGCCTCTCGGTTCTCGATAACACGCTGCGCAGCGTGAACACCAGCCGTCAGGCCGCGGTCGACGTCATTCACGTCGAAGCCGGAGCGGCGTTGTCGAGCGGCGAGATCCGGCGCACGACCTACAGCGTGGCGACCGGGGACATGTTCGACCGGCTCGTCGAGTGCGCGAATCCCCAAGTTGTCGTCGCAGACAATCGCACGACCTAGGGTGCCGCCGCACGGCCATTCGACCCGCTCTCGCTAATGTGCGCGAGTAGCGTGCCGATAGGTGACCGTGTCGAGCCCATCCATCTCTCGCGGTAGCGCGGCCGCAGCAGCGCGCGCAGCATCGACCGACTCGCCGGCGTCGCCGGCCGTCGATCTCGTCGTGCCGACGATCGGCAACCTGAGCGAACTGCAGCGCTTGCTCGATTCGCTGGTGGCGCAGCATTATGCGCCGCTCCGGGTGATCGTCGTCGACAAGTCCCCGGACGGCAGAGTCGCTGAGCTTGTCGAGGAGCGCCGAGGCGAGCTCGAGATCCTCCACCTCCGGGTCGAGCCATGCGGCATGAGCAGGGCCGTCAACCTCGGCCTGGAGTATGCGGCCGCGGAGCTGATCGGGGTTCCCGACGACGACTGCTGGTATCCAGACGGCTTCCTGCGCAAGGTCGCTCGCCGGTTCGCGGCCGACCTGGAGCTCGCCGGCCTGTCGGTGCGGCAGTTGGACGAGGACGGGCGTCCCTCGCACGGACGCTGGGCGCGGAGCGGAGGGCCTCTGACCCGAACGAACGTTTGGAGTCGCGGCGTCGGGCCTGGCATCTTCTATAGACGCCGGGTGCTCGAGGCGGTCGGTCCGTTCGACGAGACCCTTGGCGTGGGAAGCGGAGCGTGGGAAGCCGGTCTCGAGACCGACCTGCTCATCCGGGTCGCAACCGCCGGTTACCGTGTCGAGTACGAGCCCGATCTCTGGCTCTTCCACCCAGGGCCCGAGGGAGGTAAGCAGGCGGCCTACGGTCTCGACCGATGGCGGTCGTACGGGGCCGCGATGGGTCACGTGATGCGCAAGCATCGATTCCCTTTGCATGCCGCCGTCTATCACTGCCTGCGCCCGTTGCTCGGGTCGCCTGTCGCAGGAATCACCCGGGACTGGCAGCTCGCCCGGCGGCGTCTCGCGATCTCTCACGGGCGCTTCTTGGGCTGGCTGGCGGCTCCCGACCGCGTGCCTCATCACGTGGGCTTCGGCTCCGGCGCCGGAGCCTCCGAGGCGGCAACGCACGGCCTGCCGTCGATCGACCTCGTCGTGCCCACGTTCCGCCGCTCGACCCAGCTCGAGCGGATGCTCGAGACCGCCTGCGAGCAGAAGTACCCGGCACTCCGCGTCATCGTCGTCGACCAGAACGAGGATGCCACCGCCGAAGCCGTTATCCAGGCGTTCCGTGAGCGCCTCGACGTGGTTCACGTGCGGACGTTGCCACCGGGTGCCAGCAGGGCGCGGAACATCGGGATCGCGCACGTGACAGCAGAGCTGGTCGGGTTCCCCGACGACGACTGCTGGTACCCCGACGGCCTCCTCCGTCTCGTCGGCCGTCGCTTCGCGAACGACGGAGAGCTCTCGGGTCTGAGCATGATGATCGTGGACCGTCAGCTTCGCCCGTCGAACGGGCGCTGGGCCACAAAGCCCGACTTCTTGACGGCTACGAACGTCTGGTGCCGCGGGTGTGCGGCGGGCATGTTCATTCGCCGCACTGCACTCGAGCGAACGGGTGGGTTCGACGAGACCATGGGTGTTGGCAGCGGTATCTGGGAATCGGGTGAGGAGACCGACCTCCTTATCCGTCTCGCCAGCGATGACTATCGCATTGCGTACGACCCCACCCTGTACGTTCATCACCCGGACCCCGAGCGTGACCTCCAAACCACGTACCCGCTCGGGCGCTGGCGGAGCTATGCGGTGGGGATGGGCCATGTGATGCGCAAGCACCGCTATCCACTCCACATCGTCGCCTACCACTGCGCGAGGCCGGTAGTCGGGGCAGCCGGCCTCAGTGCTCAGCGGCGACTTCGGCCGCGCACGGCGGCGGTTGGCGATCGCGGGGGGGCGCGTGGAGGGATGGGCCAGGACCGCGCCGCCGGCATCTCGGCTCAAGGCTTCTGCCCCAGGCTCCGATGATGCATCACGATGACAACCGATTCGATGCCATCTGACGGTTCTTGTAACCGCACGTTGCGAACTCCGGGCGACGGGCGGCGCCAGGTCGGCGTCGAGCGATCGGTATAACCGTTCCGTGCGGGCCACCGGCCGAGCGGTGACATCATGACCCTGAGGGACTACATCGGCGTGCTCCGGCGCGGAAGTGGCTGATCGTCTTCTTTCTCGTGTTCACGCCTCTCGAGCGCGCTCCTGCTCGAGCTCGGCAAGGACGACCGCTTCAGCGCCTCCGCCGACGTCCTGATCACGAACCAGAGCGCCGCGGCACTGCTGGGCCTGCCGGACAACGGCTCGTCGCAGCAGTCCGCCGAGCGGTTCGCCCAGACGCAGGCGTCGATCGCCAGCACGCCCGCGCTCGCGCAGCAGACGCTCAGGGCCGCAGGCGTGAAGAATGAGACCCCCAGGTCGTTCCTCAAGCGCGCGTCGGTCAGCGCGAGGCCGAACGAGGACCTGCTGCGGTTCGTCGTCGAGGACAGGAGTGCCACGCGCGCCGTCGCCCTCGCCACGGAGTACGCGCGCCAGTTCCCGGTCTACCGCAGGCGACTCGACGAGGCCGCACTCGCGCGGACGAGGGCCGAGGTGCAGCAGCGGCTCGACAGCCTCGAGCAGGACGGGCTGCGCGGGTCCGTCCTCTACAGGACGCTCGAGGGCAAGCGCCAGCAGCTGAGCGCGATCGAGGCCCTGCAGACCACGAGCGCCCAGCTCGTGCGCCCCGCCGACGAGGCCACGCAGATCGTCCCGCGCCCGACGCGCGCGCTCGTCCTGGGCCTCCTGCTCGGTCTCCTCGCCGGCGTCGCGATCGCCTTCGGGCGAGACGCGCTCGACTCGCGCCTCCGCTCCCCCGAGGAGATCGCGTCCGCCCTGAAGCTGCCCTTGCTCGCCCGGCTGCCGGCTCCGCCGAAGAACCTGCGACGGTACGAGGGGCTGGTCTCCCTGGAGGACCCGTGGAGCGGTGGCTCCGAGGCCTTCCGGATGCTGCGCACGAACATCGACTTCGTCACGCTGGGCATCGAGGCTGGAGTAATCCTCGTCACGAGCCCCGGCGCCTCGGAGGGGAAGTCCACCACCGTCGCCAACCTCGGCGTCTCGCTCGCACAGTCGGGCAAGTCGGTCGCGGTGGTCGACTGCGACCTGCGTCGCCCGGCGGTTGCCGAGCTCTTCAACCTGATGACCTCGACCGGGCTGACCGACGTCGCGCTCGGCCGCTTCCGCATCGAGCAGGTGATGCGCTCCGTCAACGTGCACGACGAGCCGAGTGGCTCGAACGGCGCGAGGAACGCGAACAGGCGCACCAAGAGCACCGGCTCGCTGTCGGTGCTCACCACCGGGCCGCTGCCGCCGAACCCCGGCGAGTTCGTCGGCACGACCGCTGTGGCGGAGATCCTCGGGAGGCTGCGCGAGCTCTACGACGTCGTCCTGGTCGACACGCCGCCGATGCTCCAGGTCGGCGACGCGATGTCGCTCAGCAGGCACGTCGATGCAGTCCTCCTGCTCGTCCGGCTCAACGTGGCGCGCAAGCAGGCGGTGACGGAGACCCGCCGCATCCTCGACACCTGCCCGGCCAGCGAGCTGGGCGTCGTCGTCACCGACACCCAGCGCGAGGATTCGGCCTATCACGGGTATGCGGACTACCCGACGCGGAGCCCCGAGCCGAACCCCTCGGGTGCGGTCCGTTGAGAGCTCGACGCCGCCGCTGTTCGACATGCAGCGCCTGAGCACCGAGGGCTCGCTCCTCACCGCCGGCTCCGGTGACCCGGAGCAGACCGTCCCGGACGGCTCTGCGCAGCTCGGTGTGCGGCTGCTGCATCCCGGGGTGCTCTTCGCAGCCGTCTGGGCCGTGAGCCTGGGCGGCTGGTTGCTCACCTCGCCGGAGTGGTTCCTGCGTGCGGCTACTGCCGAGAAGCACGTCTCCGCGTCGGCGGTCTTCTACTTCGCACTGTGCATCGCGATGTTCCTCGTCGGCGTCGTCGTCGGCCCGCCGCTCCTGCGCGCGAACGAGCGGCCGGGAATCGTCCAGCCGGCCGATCTCTCGACGGACGACATCGACGTGTTCCGTCGCCGGACGTACATCTGGTTCGGGATCGGCAGCGCCTGTGCTCTCTATCTCCTGGCCGCAGGAACGCTCCGGTTCGGCGGCCCGGCCGCGCTCCTCAGCTTCGTGTCGCAGGGTGGCTCGCTCGAGCAGCTGTCGCAGGAGTACTTCGAGCCGGTGCGCAAGACCGGGATGACCGTCTGGATCCACGCGCTGGTGGCGGTCGGCCCGCTCGCGACGGTGGCAACCGCGCTGGCGCGGGATCGCTCGACCGTTCGGCGCCTCGTCGCCGTCAACATCGCCGGGTTCACTCTGGTCTTCCTGATCAGCCTCGCGTTCGCCGAGCGGCTGATCACCTTCGGGTACATCGTGGCGTCGCTCGTCGCCTGGGTCGGGGTGCGGGCCTGGTCGCCGCGAGCGCGCTCCTCGAGAGCGGGCATGCGGACGATGCTGAGGGTGCTGCTGGTCGTGGTGCTCGTCGCCGGCCTCTGGATCGGAGGCGAGTTCAGCCGGACGTACCTCGCGACCCGCGAGTCACAGGCACCGGTCGCCGCCGGCGACGTGGTCGCCAGCGTTCCGCTCGCTGCCGAGAGGTTCATCGCGTACCTCGCGACCAGCGTGAACAACGGCATGTACGCCGTCGACCACGCGCACGAGCGGGGGCTGATCTTCAACACGGGATCGGCCTTCGTCACCGCAGTGGGGCTCGACCGGCCCGGCGCGCCGGTCGTCGGCGCCGCAGCGGCCGAGCGAGAGGCGATGCTGTGGGAGATCTTTCCCTACCACACGCCGCTCACGACCTACTCGATGCCGGGCGACGTGTTCCAGGACATCGGCTGGATCGGCCCGGCGCTGATCTTCTGGTTCGGGGTCATCGCCGGCTGCGTGTACCAGCGATTCCGGCGAGGGGAGATGTGGGCGCTCCTCATCTACCCCGTCATGGTGGCGGGCATCCTCGACTCCTACCGGCTGCTCTACTGGACGCGCACCGAGATGGTGCTGCCCGTCGTCGTCAGCGCGGTCGTCTCCGTCGGGTGGTACCGCGCGCGCTCGGGCGCAGCGGCGGGTTCGCGCACCGGCGCTCAGTCGATGCCGATCTCGTCGAGGTAGTCGCGAAAACGCCGCAGGAAGCTCGCCCGGGAGAACGAGCGCGCGCGCTCTGCGAGGTCGGCTGAGCTCCACTCGCGTTCTGCCACGCGCCGCACGGCTCGACGGACGTCCTCGACGGACGCCGACGGGACCAGCACCCCGTCGATCTCGTCGCGCACGATGTCGAGCGCACCCCCGGCCCTGAGGGCCACCACCGGAGTGCCCGCTGCCAGGGCCTCGACCATGCTGATGCCGAAGTCCTCCTCGCCGACGTGGATGAAGGCGGACGCGCGGGCGTAGCGCTCGGCCAGCTCGCTGCGCGAGAGCCACGGCAACAGCTCCACGTTCGGCGGCAGCGTTCGCCGGATCCTCTCCTCGAGCATGCCGACGCCCACCATCGTGAGACGGTACGGGAGCCCGCGGAACGCCTCCACCACGAGCTCCGGCTGCTTGTGGGGGACGAGGCGCTGAACCCACAGGAACGTGCCCGGCTCCTTCTCCGTGCCGGGCTCGAAGTCGTCGATGTCGACCGGGGGATGGATCACCGTCGCCTCGCGGCCGTACCAGGCCTCGATCCGACGGCGCACGGTCTCGGAGTTGGCCACGAAATGGTCGGGGTGCCGAGCTGCCCGCCGGTCGATCCGCTGGAGCGTGCCCCTGCTCGCGTCGAGCAGCCGCCCCGACACGCCGCGGGCCCGGTCGCCACTCGAGCGGGGCATCCACGCGTAGTACATCGGCGTATGGCAGTAGCAGACGTGGGTCGTCCCCTCCGGCGGTCGCACGTGGAACGCGAAGCTGTGCGACGACGAGATGACGAGCCGGTACTCGTCGAGCCGCAGCCGCCGGAAGTACAGCGGGATGAGGGGGAAGAGGTAGCGCCACCGCCCCGGGCCGTGGGTCGTCTGACGGAAGAACGGCAGTTGCGCAGCGCGCGACCGGTGGGTGATCCGGGCGGCCAACTCGGGCGGCAGGAGTGCGTCGGCGGCGTAGAACGTGTAGATGTCAGGCTCGTGACCGGCGTCGAACAGGCCGGCTCGGATGACGTCGACGACCCTCTCGGAGCCGTGATACCCCTGAAACCAGTCGTGAACGATCGCCGTCCTCGCCGTGAGCGTGTCGGAGCGCGATGCCACGAGACGATCATCGCATGACGCGATCGCAGCCAGGCGCACGCCTCTCGGTGCTTCACGTCGCGCAGCCGACGGAGGCCGGCGTGGCGAGAGTCGTCGCGCTCCTCGCCGCAGACCAGGTGGAACGCGGATGGCGCGTGGCGGTCGCCTCGCCCCCCGGCCGGCTCGGTGACGAGGTGGCCGCGGCGGGTGCAACCTGGATGACCTGGCCGGCGCGGCGCAGCCCGGGGCCTGCGACGCTCGCCGAGATCGCGCGGTTGCGGAAGGTCGTCTCGTCGGTGCAGCCCGACATCGTCCACCTGCACTCGTCCAAGGCGGGCCTCGCGGGCCGCCTGGCCCTGCGCGGGCGCGTGCCGACGATGTTCGAGCCGCACGCCTGGTCGTTCCATGCGGTCGGAGGCGTGGTGGGACGGGCCACGGTCGCCTGGGAGAGGGCGGCGGCGCGCTGGACCTCGTCGATCGTCTGCGTGAGCGACGCCGAGCGAGAGGAGGGGCTACGCATCGGGATCGACGCCAGGTTCGACGTCATCCCGAACGGCGTGGACGTCGGCCGGCTCCTCGCGGCAGGCCCGGCGGAGCGGGCGGCGGCACGCGCACGGCTCGACCTCGCTCCTGACGAGCCGCTCGCGGTGTGCGTCGGGAGGCTGTCCACCCAGAAGGGACAGGACGTTCTCCTGCGCGCCTGGCCTCACGTTCGCGGGGTGTTCCCGGCTGCGAGGCTCGTTCTCGTCGGAGACGGCCCGATGCGTGCGCAACTCGAGCGCAACCTGCCGGCGGGCGCGACGCTCCTGGGGCATCGCGAGGACGTCGACGAGTGGCTCGCCGCAGCGGACGTCGTCGTGATGCCGTCTCGCTGGGAGGGCATGTCGCTGGCGCTGCTCGAGGCGATGGCCCGGGGCCGCTCGGTGGTCGCCGCGGACGTGGCCGGGGCGCGCGACGCGCTCGGGCGGGACTCGGGGGCCGTCGTCCCGGTCGCGGATCCGGACGAGTTGGCCGCCGCGATCCGGGCACGATTCGGCGACGCCTCGCTCACAGCTGCCGAGGGCGCCGCCAACCGCGCAGCCGTGGAAGCGCGGTTCTCGCTGCAGCGAATGCGAGCCGAAGTCGCCGCGCTGACGGAGGAGCTGGCGTTCGGGCCTCAGTGATGGAGGATGCGCGCGAGGGCTCGCCCGGCTCGTGGGTGAGCCCGCCCGACGAGCTCCCCCAGCCAGGCCGCGTCCTCGCCCGAGGCGACCCCGAGCACCGCGGCGGCCCCGGCGAAGACGAGGGCGAAGCACAGCGGGGCAGCAACGAGCTCGAGCGTGCCCGGGAGGAGCGAGAGGGCCGCGAGGCCGGCGAGCGTCGCGAGCCCGCTCGCGAGGGCCGTGCGCAGCAGGGGGCCGCCCCGTAGGTCGACGAAGCGGATGATGCGCATCGCGAACGTCACCTGTAGGAGCGCCGCCACCGAGAGCGCGACGAGGCTGGCGACGGCGGCTCCGACGGCTCCGTGTCGCGGTACCAGCAGGTAGGCGACGAGCACGTCGACCCCCGCCGCCGCCACGAGGGCGAAGAGCGGCGATCGCACCTGCCGGTACGCCGTCAGCACCGCGGCGCTCGCGGAGATCATCGGTACCACGAGGAGGCCGGGGAGGAGCACGAGGAACACCTGCCGGACATCGCGGTAGGTGTCGCCGTAGACGAGCAGGAGGAGCGGCGGCCCCACGGTCGCTGCGAACCCGAGCGCGGGCAGGGCGCCGAGCATCGAGATCCGCAGCGCCTTCGAGTACCCCGCTCGAATCCGGTCGATCTGGTCGGCGCCGTGGAGGCTCGACAGGGCAGGCGCCAGGGCGATGCCGAGCGCCTGGGGCGCCGCGAGCAGGATGGTGAGCGCGGACGAGGCGATCGCGTAGTGCGCCAGCTCCGCGTCCGTGCTGAAGCGGTCGAGGAAGAAGATCTCGGAGCGCTGGTAGACGACGAGGGTGAGCAGGACGGTGAAGCTCGATCCGGCCGCGTACCGAAGCATGGTGCGCTCGAGCTCGGGGCTCCGGGCCGGCGACGCCGCGCTGCGGCGCAGCATCGACCGGAGGGCTCCCGTGCTCCACACGCCGACGACCACCGTCTGCGCGAGTCGCACGGCGACGATCCCGGTGATCCCCCAGCCCACGGCGAGTGCCCCGAGCGTCAGCACCGTCGAGGCGATGTTCGTGCTCAGGATCGCGATCGAGTACCCCCTCCAGTCGAGCGTCCCCGAGAGCGCGGCGAGCGGCACCGTCCCCAGCGCGCCGGCGAGCACGGTCACCGAGGCGAGCATCCAGGCAGTGCTCGGCTCTGCTCCCAGGGCCGCCACGACCAGGAGCGCGGTCATGCCGACGAAGGCGATCGGCGCCTCGACGAGCCAGACTGTCCGCACGAGGCCGCGCAGCGCGCCTGCCTCGCCGCGGCCCAGCGCCTCGCCGGCCGTGCGCGTGAGCGCCATCGGGAGGCCCGCGGCGCACACCGCGGTGGCGATGAGCGTGACGAAGGCGATGAAGCTCTGGCGGCCCATCTCGCTCGGCCCCAGCACCCGTGCCGCGACGATGGAGACGACGGACGCCAGCACGTAGGGGAGGACGATGTTCGCCGACGTCCACGCTCCGCCCGCGAGGACGGAGCCCGTCATGTCCACGGGGGACGACATCCCGGGAGCCGGGGTCCCCGGCTCGACACGCTCCTTGCTCATCCGCAGCGGTGGGTCACGCCGGCCGTCCGATCCGCTGTGCCGGGCCCCGTCCCGCAGCGGTCGACGCCGAGATCGTCGGTCCGGTTCCGTGAGTCCACGTGACGGCAGCGTAGAGCAACCACGGCGTGCCGCTACCCGAGCGTGACCGTGCCACCGGCGACCGGCCCTCGCCTCTCGTCCGCCGCGATCGGCCCGACGCCGACGAACACCCGCCAGGCGTAGCGCCCCTCCGGGAGCGAGGCGCGCAGTGTCACCGATGGAGCCCGCACGGGCGTGCTCATCACGACGCGTCCCCCTGCGACGAGCTCGAAGAGGTAGTAGTCGGCCGACGGCTCTGCCTGCCACGCGATCACGGGCTCTTGCCGGAGCGGGACGGCCTCGCGGCCGAGCTCCGGCGCCTGGCGTGGCGGCAGGAAGGCGAGCGACGGCAGGGCGAGGAAGAGCGCCACCAGCGCGGCCGCGGCGATGGAGGGGACGCGGGCCCTGAGGCGGGCCGGCCGGCGCGCCGGCCGAGCGTCTGCCACCGCGTCGCCGGAACGCGGGCCGGGCTCCGGCAGCTCACCGCGAAGCGGTGCGCGCCGCAGTGCCTCCGTCTCTGCGAGGAGGAGCTCCGCGAGCGACTCCCGCAGGAGACGCTCCCGCAGCACCGGGTCGACCAGGGCGAGCTCCGGGCTGACCGGCTCGTCGGCAGGAATCGCCATGAGGGCGGATTCGTCGATGCCGAGCGTCCTTCCTGCCTGGTGAACCGACGACGGCGCGGTCCCCGGCGCCCCGTGACGGCCCGTCAGCCGGCAGGCCGCGCGTACACGATGTAGCGCTCTCGCGCCGAGAAGCGTGGGTGGCACGCCTGCAGCGCGAGCACCTCGCTGCCGCGCGACTCGAGGCGGCCGAGGTCGTTCGAGGGCACGATCACCGATCGCGTGACCCGGTAGCGGAAGTGACCGTACGGCACCACGATCTCGACCAGATCGCCCTTGTGCAGCCGGTCGATGTGCGCGAACGGGGCCCCGTACGTGGTGCGATGGCCGGCGATGTACACCAGCTTGCCGCCTCCGGGCATGAACGTGCGTGCGTCCCAGCCCGGTCCTTTCTTGAGTGACTCGTGGTCGGTGCCCGCGACGACGATCATGTTGATGCCGAGGCGCGGCACGTCGATGCGGCCGACCGGCTCCCCGGTCGCCGCCATCTCCCGGTAGCGGGTGGCAGTGGCTTTCACGGCCGCCGGTGAGGGCTTGCTCCTGGCGGCGGCCCGCGGCGCCGCGGCTGCCGTGGGCGCTGCCTTCACCACCGTCTTGGGGAAGGACGCAACCGCCTTCTCGAAGCTGCTTTCGAGCTTGCGCTGCTCCCAGCGCGTGTAGAGCGACGTGAAGGGGTCGTTCCACTGCCAGATCACGAACGCCCAGACCAGGAGCAGGACGCCGACCCCGATCGAGAGGGTCCCGGCGATGCGCGCAGCACGCCGGATCACGATGGTGCTTCGTCCCCCACACTCACAGCGTAGGCGACATGGCGGCGATGTCGAGTGCTAGTGGGAGACGCGCGGTGGCGCCCCGTACTGGTGCAGGACTGCCGGCACCTCGCCCTGGAAGTTCTCCAGGATCGCGAGCAGTGCACGGTCCGTCACCATCGTGCCGTTCAGGGTGTGCGGCGGCTCCAGGCCCTGCCCGCCCCGGGAGCGGATCCCGAGCCGGCGTGCCTGGTAGTCGGTCGTGTTGGAGCAGGACGTGACCTCGCGGTAGCGCTCCTGGAACGGGAACCATGCCTCGATGTCGTACTTCTTCGCTGCGGGGGCGCCCAGGTCGCCTGCAGCGACGTTGACCACGCGGTAGGGCAGCTCGAGCGCCTGGCAGAGCTCCTCCTCGAGCGCGAGCAGGCGATCGTGCTCGTCCCACGACTCCTCGGGCCGGGTGAAGACGAACATCTCCACCTTGTTGAACTGGTGCACGCGGAACATGCCGTGCGTGTCCTTGCCGGCGGCGCCGGCCTCGCGCCGGAAGCAGGGCGAGAAGCCGGTGTAGCGCAGGGGCAGGTCGGCCGCCTCGAGGATCTCGCCCATGTGAAATCCCGCGAGCGACACCTCCGACGTGCCGGTGAGGTAGAGGCCGTCGGCCTCGAGCTCGTAGATGTTCGACTTCTCGGTGGGGAAGAAGCCCGTGCCGGTCATGGCCTCCTCCCGCACGAGCACCGGCGGGATCACGGGCGTGAAGCCGGCGCGCGCGAGGTGGTCGAGCGCAAAGCGGTAGAGCGCCATCGCCACGAGGGCGGAGTCGCCCACGATGTAGCCGAAGCGGGAGCCGGAGAGACGGGCCGCACGCTCCATCTCGAAGCGGCCGATCTCGGTGTGCTCGCGTGCCTGCTCGAGAGCCGGCGGCTCGCCCACCCGCCGGAGCTCCACGGCGTCGTCCTCGCTCAGCCCGTCGGGCGAGGAGGGGTGCGGCGGGTTCGGCACGACGGCAAGGCTCGCGTCGCGCTCGGCCTCGGCTGTGGCGAGCTCGGCCTCGGCCTCCCGCAGCTCGTCCTTGACGCCCTGCAGCTGCTCGAGCTGCTCGGGCGTCGGCTTTCCCTTCAGCTTGGTCGCGCTGCGCAGCTCGTCGACACGCGGCACGAGCGAGCGCCAGCGCTCGTCGGAGGCGAGCAGGCGGTCGAACGCCTCCGCGGCGCCCTTGCGGGCGAGCGCGGCGCGCCAGGCGTCCGGCGCGGCGCGGGCTGCCTTCAGGTCGATCACGGCACAGAGTCTAGGTATGCCTCGATCACCGTGGCGACGCCTTCCCGGCCGGCGGCGGGGCAGACCCAGTCGGCATGCTCGAGCAGCCGGGGGTGCCCGCCCTCCACCGCGATCCCGAAACCGGCCCAGTCGATCAGCTCGACGTCGTTCTCGCCGTCCCCGAACGAGACGATCGAGCCCGCGTCGAGCCCCATCCGCCCGGCGACGAACGCGAGGCCCGTCCCCTTGGACGAGGAGGGGTTGCCCAGCTCGAGCAGGTGCGGCAACGAGGTCGTGAGGTGGAGGGATCCTTCGAATCGCTCGGCGATGGCCGCGCGCAGGGCCGGCACGTCCTCGGGGTCGGCGACCGCGACGAGCTTCGTGGGCGGGCGCTCCAGCCAGGCCGCGAGGTCGCCGACCTCGGTCACGGGCAGGTTCTGGAAGTCCGCGTACATGCGCGAGTACTCCGTGTGCCTCGCCACGTAGAGCCGGTCGCCCACATAGCAGTTGGGGGGATGCCCGGCCTCCACGAGCGCGGCGATCGCCTGGCGGGCCAGCTCGAGGTCGATCGTCTCGTGCAGGAGGAACGTGCCGTCCACGGGGTCGACCACGGCGGCGCCCTGATAGCACACGACCGGGTCGTCGATCCCGGCCTGCTCGAGGTAGGGGCGGACGGAGCGGAACATCCTGCCGGTAGCGACGATGACCGGAATGCCGGCGGCACGTGAACGCGCGATCGCTGCGAGGGTGCGCGGCCGCAGCAGGCCGTCGTCGGCGACGAGCGTCCGGTCGAGGTCGCAGGCGAACGCCTGGACGCCGGCAGGGAAACCGGACGGGAGAATCAGCCGCCGGTCGACTCGACGAGGTACTGCGCGAGGTCGGCTATCTGCTGGGGCTCCAGCTGCTCGCCGAAGGCTGGCATGCCACCCTTGCCGTTCGTCAGGCGCGTGACGGCGAGCTCGTAGTCGGGCTTGGCCTCGTCGAGGTTCGGGCCGACCGCGCCGGAGGAGCCCGCGTCCGCGAGCGTGTGGCAGCTGCCGCAGCCATTGCTCGCGTACAGATCCTTGCCGCCCGCCGCGTCGCCTTCGAGCGCGAGTGCCGGGAGATCCTCGGTCGAGGTCGTCGCCGTGGGCACCTCGCCGACCACCGTCTCGGGCGTCGCGCCGGTCTCCGACCCGCTCAGGCAGCCGGCCGTGAGCAGCGCCACTGCTGCGAGCAGGAGAGCGAGCAGGCTGAGCGACCGGCGCATCGGGCGCAAGTCTACCCAGGCTCGCCGGCTGCATGCGAGTCGAACCGCTCCGACGCCCTCTCGAATCGCCAGAGCGTGAACGCTGCCGCAGCGCCGACCCCGAGCACGTCGCCCGGGGTGTCGTTGACGATCAGCGAGGCGAGCAGGCCGGCGAGCAGGGCGTCGGTGAGCCGGGCTCTCGGGCGGCGGACGGCCACCCAGGCGATCACCGCGAGTGAGGCGAGGGCCGCGAAGGCCGGACCTGCCGCTCCGAACGTGCGGCGGGCCGATGCTTCGAGCCGGTTGCCGATGTCGGTCATCACGGCTCCGGGGCCGTCGCCGAGCGCGTTCGTGACGTGGCTCGAGCCACCGAGCGTCGCGTCCAGCCCGACCAGCGCGATGCCGGCGGCAACGGCGGCGGCGGCGATCACGAGCGCCCGGCCGGCGGTGAGGCGCACCCGCGCCAGCCCGAGGGCGAGCAGCCCGTAGGCCGTGAGCAGCACGAGCAACCCGCCGCCGTCCGCGCCGAAGCGGTTGCCCGCCACTGCCACGACCGCGACGCCTGCGGCGAGGAGGCCGAGCCGACGGCCGAGGAGGGCGGCTGCGAGCAGCGCCGGGACGAGCAAGAACGTCTCCAGCAGGTTCGAGACACCGAAGAAGCGGCCGGCCTGCGACGGGCCGAACGGGGACAGTGCCACGGCTGCAGGGTCGAGCCCGAGAACCGCGAGGTACGTCACGAGGAGGGCGGCACAGGCGAGCCCGAGCGGCAGCACGACTGCAGCCACGGCGAGGAGCGCCACGAGCCACCAGCCTGCGAGCCAGAGGTTCCCGGCGAGCGCGAGCAGGAACACCCGCGGCCCCCAGCGTGGGCGGAAGAGCGCCGTCAGGTACGCGATCCCTCCTGCGAGGATCGAGAGTGGGAGGCGAATGCTGTCGTTGCGGTCGATCCGGCGCTGCAGCGTGTCCAGCGTCGCGACGGGATCGTCGACCGCGACAGCGCGCAGGCGGCCGGTGGCGACGTCGGCCAGCGAGACGAGCCCCGGGATACGCGTCGAGTCGGACGTGAGCACGGTGTTGGCGGAGCCGCCGAGGACGGCGATCGGGTAGAGACGATTGTCCGTCCGGCCGGGGGGTGGCAGGACGACGAGCGTGTCCGGTGGGCCGCCCTGATCGAGCGCGAGCAGAGGTAGGCCGGGCGGGGTGCCGCCGATCAGGGAGCTCTGCACCTCGCCCGTGAGGAGGGTGTTGAGCGCGCTCTCGCGGGTCACCGTCGGCCCCGCGCCGGGCACCGAGAGCCCGATGGCCCCACGCTCCACGAGCGCGGCCGCATCGATCGAGTCGACGACGCGAACGGCACCCGGCGCGTGCGGGGCCGCAACGAGCGCGAGCAGTGAGAGGAGCGCGAGGACGCGCGTCATGCGCGGAGTCTCGCCGATCGTGCAGGCACGGTGTCCGTCGGTGTTGCGGCCCGCGGTCGCGGGCGGGACGGGCTGCTAGCGTGCCGCCATGCTCGTCGCCCGCTCGATGCACCCGCGCTGGCTCTCCAACGCCTTCGTCGTCGGCGACGAGCCGGGCGGGGTCGCGGTCTTCGTCGACAGCGGTGCTCCGCTCGAGCCGCTGCTCGAGCTGGTCGAGCGGGAGCGCCTGACGCCGACCCACCTGCTGCGGACGCACGCGCACCCGGACCACGTCGAGCACGAGGAGGAGCTCTGCGAGCGGTTCGGCATCGGCGTCGTGACCGGTGACCTCGTCACCGGCGGCCTCGGGGTTCGCGCGATCGCGTTGCCGGGGCACTCCGACGACGGCGTCGCCTTCGTCGTCAACGACGAGGTGTGCTTCTCGGGCGACGTGCTGTTCCGTGACGCCGTCGGCGGCGGTCCGGCCGACGTCGTGCAGCGGTCGGTGATGGACGGGCTGATGACATTGCCTGCGGGCCTGCGCGTGCTGCCGGGCCATACCGAGGAGACGACGATCGAGCGTGAGTGGGACGAGAACCCGTTCGTCACCTACTGGCGGGGCGTGACGCCGCCTCTGGGCGAGCCCGTGCGTGTCGGCGGCGACGAGGCCGAGCTCGTCGTCTGGTCGCCGGACTACGACGGCAACGGCAAGGCGCTGGTGCGGTTCCCCGGCGGACGCGAGGCGATCGTCGGCGGCTCGCGCGTCGAGCGCGGCTGAGCGACCCGGCCCGAGCCCGCGCGCATCCCTCCCGGCCTCACTCGCCCCAGGGCTCCGACGACGACACGTGGTAGATCGTGGCCTCGGGCGGGGCGGCCACGAGGTCGCCGAGCAGGCCGATCGTCCGTTGCACCTCGTCGAGCGCCTCCTGGCGGTCGAGGGCTGCGCGATCCTCGAACACCTCGACGGCGACGAACGCATTCGGGTCGGTGACGTCGCGGCCGATGTCGAAGCTGATCACCCCGTCGACGAGGCGACTCGGGGGAACGACGCTGCGAAACGCCTCCATCGCCTGCTCGGCCTTCTCGGGGCGGCACTGCACCTTGAAGCGGACGACGATCACGGCATCCCTCCTGCGTCGGATTGGCGACGAGCTCGTGACCCCGGGGCGAGCCTATCGCCACGTGGCCGGCTGTGACAAGCGGCACGACCACGAGCAACCTCCTGTCCGACGGGCGGAGCAGGCGGGCGTGGTACCACGCGCCCGTTCGCGCAATACTCCTTTCTTCGTTGGACAAACAGGGAGGCGACTCATGTCGGTGACGTCACGGGGCATCGAGCAGCTGGAACGGCTCGAGGAGGGTTTTTCGGGCGAGCTCCTGAGCCCCGACGCCGAGGGGTACGACACGGCTCGGCGGGTCCACAACGGCCTGATCGACAAGCGGCCGGCGGTGATCGCGCGCTGCCGTGGCACTGCGGACATCGCCTCGGCGATCGCGTTTGCGCGCGACAGCGCGCTGGAGATCTCGGTGAGGGGAGGCGGCCACAACGTCGCCGGGCGCGCGGTGACCGAGGGCGGGGTCATGATCGACCTCTCCCTGATGCGCGGCATCCACGTCGACGCTGCGTCCAAGCGCGTGCGGGCCCAGGGAGGTGCGACGTGGCGCGAGCTCAACCGCGAGACGGCGCTGCACGGGTTGGCCGTGACCGGTGGCGCGATCTCGACCACCGGGATCGGCGGCTACACGCTCGGCGGCGGGCTCGGGTGGCTGATGGCGAAGCAGGGCCTCGCGGCCGACAACCTCGTCGGCGCTCAGCTCGTGACCGCAGCGGGCGAGGTGCTCGACGTCAGTGACGACTCCCACCCCGACCTGATGTGGGCATTGCGGGGCGGTGGGGGCAACTTCGGCGTCGCGGCGTCGCTCGAGTACCGGCTCTCCCCTCTGCGGACAGTCATCGGGGGGCTGATCGCGCATCCCTTCGACGCCGCCGCGGAGATGTTCCGCTTCTACCGGGAGGCTGCGGCCGCGACGTCCGACGACCTGACGGTATGGGCGGGGGTCGTCCATGCACCCGACGGTTCGGGGATGAAGCTCGCGGCGATGATCGTCTTCCACGTCGGAGACGCCGCCCAGGCCGACTCCGACCTTGCCCCCTTCAGGGCGTTCGGGTCGCCGGTGATGGTCGAGATCGGGCCGATGCCCTACCCGGCGATGAACATGATGCTCGATGCCGCCTATCCCGACGGCGCGCTGAACTACTGGCTCTCGAGCTTCACGGAGGGTCTGACGGACGGCCTGATCGACACGTGCATCGAGCGGTTTGCGACGACGCCGTCGCCGATGAACGCGATCCTGTTCGAGCACTTCCACGGTGCGGTCACGCGAATCGGTGCAACGGACACCGCCGTGCCGCACCGCACGCCCGGCTGGAACATGCTCATGCCGTCGGTCTGGACCGACCCGGCGGACACCGACGCGAACATCCAGTGGACGCGCGACACGTTCGCGGCCGTCGGCGAGCACCTCGCGACGCGCCGCTGGCTCAACTACCTGGGAGACGACCAGGGCGACGACTCGATCAGGGCGGCCTACGGCCCGAACTACGACCGGCTCGTCGAGGTGAAGCGCGCCTACGACCCGGACAACGTCTTCCACCTGAACCACAACATAACGCCGTAGCCGACGGCCACTGACCTGTCCGAGTCGGGCAGTAGCCTGACGAGCCCATGCGCCTCATCGTCGCCCGCTGCGAGGTCGTCTACTCCGGCCGCCTCAACGCCGTCCTCCCCGAGGCGGTGCGGCTGCTGATGCTGAAGGCGGACGGATCGTTCCTCGTTCACGCGGACACGGGAGGGTTCAAGCCGCAGAACTGGATGACGCCCCCGACCGTGATCGAGCACGAGGGCGACCCGCTCGCCCAGATCGTCGTCCGCAAGCGCGCCGGCAAGAGCGTCGACCGGCTCGACGTCCGCATCGTCGAGGTCCTGAGCGACGTGGAGCACGACATGGGTGAGGCGGCCGCGCTCGCCAAGGACGGCGTCGAGCGCGACCTGCAGGAGGTCCTCGCCGGGCAGCCGCAGGCGCTCGGCGAGGAGCTTCGCCTCGTCCGCCGCGAATGGCCGACCGACATCGGCCCGGTCGACCTGATGTGCCGTGGCGCCGACGACGGCTGGGTCGCGGTCGAGATCAAGCGCCTGGGGACGATCGACGCCGTCGAGCAGCTCACTCGCTACCTCGAGCGGATCCGTCCGGAGCCGGGCATGGGCGACTGCCGCGGCGTGCTCGCCGCCCAGAAGGTGGTCAAGCAGGCGCGCACGCTCGCGGAAGCGCGTGGGCTGCGGTGGGTCGAGGTCGACCTCGAGGTGCTACGCGGCGAGCGAGAGCCCGAGCTGACGCTGTTCGCGGGCTGAGCGGCCCGGCCCTCAGTCGTCGCGGCCCAGCGGGAAGGCGCGTTGCAGCCGCCAGCCGGCGTGCTGATCCTCGACCATCAGCCACAGCTCATGCACAGCGGCTCGCAGTGGCAGAGAGCGGCGGATCTCGAGCTCGGCCTCGTCGAGCCCGGGGCCGTCGGCGCACGTGAGAACGGTCAGGTGCGGGTTGAGCACGCTCCCGTGCGCCCCCCGGTACGGCGGGCAGTCGGGGAAGCGCTCGACGATCAGGCGCGTCAGCTCCGCGAACGGACGCGCGGGCTCGGGGACGAGGAAGACGGTGCGGTCGAATCGCCCCGTGCGCCGGAACCTCACCGTGAACGGCTCGACCGCGGCCGCGGCTTCCGCGATGAGCGAGAGGGCGTGAGCGTTGAGCGCACGCCGGCGCAGGAAGGGGAAGAGGATCGACACGTGGGCCGGCACCCCCCGCGCCGGCGGCGGCTCCCAGGCGGGCCAGAACGGCGCGATCGCGTGATCCGCCTCCGGGATGGGCACGAGCAGGGTGGAGCTCACGGCAGCACGGCGGCCTTCAGGTAGTCACGCGGCGGGTCGGCGAGCAGGCCGGCGACGCCGTCGAGCCCGACCTGGTGGGTGACGAGCAGCTCGAACGGGTACGCGCCGCTGCCGAGGAACGCGAGCGCCGCACGAACGTGGCGCGGAGTGTGATGGAAGGCTCCTCGGAGAGTGATCTCCTCGTAGTGGATCCGGTACGGGTCGATCTCGACCCGCGCGTCCCGGGGCAGGCCGCCGAAGGCGAGCACCGTGCCCCCCGGTCGTACCAGCTCGAGCGCCAGGGTCCACGCCTCGGCCGTGCCGGCTGCCTCCACGACCACGTCGGCGCCCGTCCCGTCGCCCGTCTCGGCTCCGAACGACGTGGCCAGCGTACGGCGCTCGGGCCTCGAGCCGACCCCGACCGGCCATCCGCCCGCGTCCGCGATGCACGCACACAGCATCAGCCCGATGGGGCCGAGGCCGACCACGGCAACGGTGTCGCCTGCCTGGACGCCTGCCGCGTCGACGCCGCGCAGGCAGCAGGCGAGCGGCTCGACCATGGCGGCGAGCTCGGGGGGCATCCCGGGCGGGACGGGGAGGAGGTTGACGCGCGCGATCCTCTCCGGCACGAGCACGAACTCCGCGTAGGCGCCGTTGAGCAGGGGGAGAAGGTGATCGCACAGCGTCTCCTGTCCTCGCCGGCAGGCGCCGCAGCCGCCGCAGGGTGCCGAGTTCGCGGCGACGACGCGGCGTCCCGTGGCGACGTCGATGCCGCAGAGCTCGTGGCCGAACGGGCTCGGCGGAGGGCCGAGCAGGACGGGGTGCCCGCGCCGGAAGGCCTTCAGGTCGGTGCCGTCGGTCAGCGCCACCTCGACCTGGACGAGCACGTCGCCGTCGCCGCGGGGCTCGGGCCGGGGAACCTCCTCGACGCGGAGGTCGCCGGGGCCGTGGAAGATCAGCGCCCTCACGGGGTGAACACCACCTTGATCGCGTCCCTGCTCCGGAACAGGCCGAGGCCCTCGGCGAAGCTCTCCAGCGGCAGCACGGTGGGGACGGGCACGTCGAGCTCGGGAAGGAGCGCCACCGCCTCGCGCATGGCGGCGGTCGTGGCCGAGCGGCTGCCGACGACCGTGAGCTCGCTGCGATAGACCCGGTGGGCCGGGATCGCCCCTGCGTCGGCGAAGACGAGCAGGGTGCCGCCCGGCTCGAGCGCGGCGAGAGCAGCGTCGGCTCCGCCGGGGCCCGCCAGCACGGCGGCGCCGACTGCCCCATCGGGGTCGCGCACGTGCCGCCGCGGGTCCGCGTCGACCGCGAACACGTCGTCGCCGCGGTGGCGCAGGACCGCCGCGAAGAGACGGCCGACGAAACCCTGGCCGACCACCAGCACCCGGCCCCGCGGAAGGTGGGCAGCACCGCGGAGCACGCAGGCGAGCGGCTCGACCACCGTGCCGAGAGGGGTCTGCCAGTCCTGCGGAAGCTCGACCCACGCGCCGGCGCGAACGCGCTGCGCGAGCCCGCCGGGAACGATCGTGGCCGCGCCGAAGGCGTCGCAGGTTGGCTCGTGCCCGGCCCGGCAGCGCGCACACCGGCCGCAGCCGGCGTGGTGCACGAGCGCGACGCGCGTGCCGTCGGCCCTGAGGGCGACGACCTCGTGGCCGAGCACGGTGCCGGGCGGCGCGCTCCCGATCTTCTCCACGTCGGATCCGCAGAGCCCGCACGCGAGCACCTCGACGAGCTCGCCGGGGCCGTCGGGCTCGTCGAGCTCGGCGAGAACCGGCTCGCCGGCCTCGTCTAGGACGACCGCGCGCACGTGCGTATCGTATGCAGGGCCTTCGTCTCCGAAGAGAGGAGCAGCATGGCAGTCAGGCTCCACCGCTGCCCGGTGATGTGGCCGAAGACCGACCGGCACCCGTGCTTCCGGGTGCAGAACGCGCTCGACGACGCCGGGGTCGCCTACGAGATCGTCAAGGTCGCCTGGCTGCGCCCGAGCAGGCGCGGCGAGGTGATCGAGCACACCGGTCAGTCCCACGTCCCGGCGATCGAGCTCGAGGACGGCACGTGGTACCGGGAAGAGTCCGCCGCCATGGCGGAGGCGATCCGGGCCGGCCGCCTCTCGGGCGGCCCGCCCGCCTAGACGTCGCTACAATCCGACCTTCGCGGGGCTATAGCTCAGTTGGGAGAGCGCCTGGATCGCACCCAGGAGGTCGGCGGTTCGAGTCCGCCTAGCTCCATGGCACGAACGTCCTGCACGCGCGACGAGACACGCGGGTTCGGTCTCTCCGGTGACCACCCGTGGCGGGAAGGTGCCCGGATCCTCGGTGCTCGGATCGTCGCGACGGGGCCCCGGCACGAGCCGGGGCCCCGTGCGGGGTGAGCCTAGAGCGGGCTCAGCCCATCTTCCCGATGATCCCCGTCATCTCGCCTTCGTCGAAGGCACGCATCGTCGTCGAGCGAAGGTTGCCGGTCGAGGCGAGCAGAAGCGCGACAGCCGTTCCGGTCTCATCGTCGGGGAACTCCGCGACCGTGACGAGGTCGTAAGGGCCGACCGTCCAGAGGATCTTCTCGATCTTGCCGCCCTTGCTTTCGACGAGCTGTTTGGCGGCCTGGTAGCGGTCGACGGTGTCCTTGGCGTTCTTGACGCCCTGATCCGTCCAGTTGTAGAGGGTCACGTACTTGGGCATCGAGCCACCTCCTGTAGTCGCCTCGGCGCACGCCGCAGGCGCAAACGCAGAGCCAAGGCGGTCTTCTGCCGATGCTACAACCGCGCGATGTCCCGCGCCGCGTGGGCGTTGACAGTCGGCTGCCGGCTAGTCGTCGTCTTCCGAGCGGTCGACCGTCGACGAAGGCCGGGGAGCCGTCGGGGCAGCGGCCGACCTTCGCCATGGCTTTGGGTGGCCCGAGAACGGGGCATACCGACTCGTGCATTCCACTTCACAAAGTGAAGTAATGCGATAAGCTCTCGCCGTTCCCCGACGACACGAGGAGGCTCAGATGACGTTGCAGCTCGGCGATATCGCGCCCGATTTCGAGGCTGACACCACCGAGGGGCGGATCCAGTTCCACGACTGGGTCGGCGACTCGTGGGCGGTGCTGTTCTCGCATCCGAAGGACTTCACTCCGATCTGCACGACCGAGCTCGGGTACATGGCCAAGGTCAAGCCCGACTTCGACAGCCGCGGCGTCAAGATCATCGGGCTCTCCGTCGACCCGCTCGACCGCCACGAGGCATGGGCCGACGACATCGAGGCGACCCAGGGCGCGCGGCCCAACTACCCGATCATCAGCGACGCGGACTTCAACGTCTCGAAGCTCTACGGCATGCTCGGCGCTGACGTGTCCGGCGACCCGACCGACCGCACGGCGGCGGACAACCAGACGGTTCGCAACGTCTTCGTCGTCGGCCCGGACAAGAAGGTGAAGCTGATCCTCGTCTACCCGATGACGACGGGCCGCAACTTCGACGAGGTGCTCCGCGTGATCGACTCGCTCAAGCTGACCGCCGGCCACAAGGTCTCGACGCCGGTGAACTGGCGTCCCGGCGAGGACGTGATCATCGCCGGCTCCGTCTCGAACGACGAGGCGAAGGAGCTCTGGCCCGACGGCTGGAAGGAGCCGCGACCGTACATCAGGATCGTCGCCGACCCGAGCTGACCGACACCCCGGCGACGCCGCTCCTCACCACCTCGCCTCCGCCCGGGCGGATCCTCCATCGGGCCTCTCCTCCCCGCACGGTGTTTCGGGGACGGCAAGCCGGGTACCCGCCTGGCGACGTCCAACGAGAGGAGGAACCATGCACGGAGCCGAGATGTGGGACAGCGGGCGCTTCGCCGATCGGTCGGAGCAGCCGGGTGCGGGTACCCGTACGGCGGTCGACCTCACCGGGTTCGGAGTCGAGGCGGTCGACGGGTCGATCGGCAAGGTCGACGAGGCCAGCTACGACGCGGGCAGCAGCTCGATCGTGGTCGACACCGGCCCCTGGATCTTCGGCAAGAAGGTGCTCTTGCCGGCCGGGGTGATCGACCGGGTCGACTACGAGGAGAGCAAGGTCTACGTCCACCGCACGAAGGACCAGATCAAGGACGCACCCGAGTACGACGAGACGCTGGCGGGTGACGAGTCGTATCGCAACGAGCTCGGCAGCTACTACGGCCCCGACGGGGCGGGGTACCGCGCGCTGGACGAGCACCCGCGGCCCTTCTGACAGCCGCAGGCGGGACGGGGTGGGGGGCCGCGCGCCTCCCTCCCCGCCGCACCGTCCGTGGGAGTGGTGCGCAGCCACCGCATCCCGCTGGAGAGGGCCACGTGGCTAGTACCATCCAGCCTGCGGGCGTCAGGCGATGGGCGCAGTCCCGGCCGGCCCGGCCCTCACAGTGATGTTCACCGATACCCCCGATAGCGACCCTGTCGAGACCCAGGAGTGGCTGGACTCGGTCGACGCCGTCGTCGAGTCCGACGGCCGGGAGCGCATGGGCTTCCTGCTCGACCACGCGATCGACCACGCCCAGGAGTACGGCGTCAAGGTCTCGGCGGGGCTGAGCACGCCCTACGTGAACACGATCCCGCTGGAGGAGGAAGAGCCGCTTGCCGGCGACCCGGAGCTCGAGCGGCTCGCTACGGCCCTCGTGCGTTGGAACGCGATTGCGATCGTGCTGCAGGCGAATGCGGAGTCGACGGAGCTCGGCGGCCACATCGCGAGCTACCAGTCGGCCGAGACCCTGTACGAGGTCGGCTTCAACCACTTCTGGCGCGCCCGTTCCGACGAGCACGGCGGCGACCTCGTCTACATGCAGGGGCACTCGTCGCCGGGGATCTACGCGCGGGCCTTCCTCGAAGGCCGGCTGAGCGAGGAGCAGATGCGCCGCTTCCGCCAGGAGGTCGACGGCGGCGGCCTCTCCTCGTATCCGCACCCGTGGCTGATGCCCGACTTCTGGCAGTTCCCGACGGTCTCGATGGGGCTCGGGCCGCTGATGGCGATCTACCAGGCGCGCTTCATGAGATACCTGACCGGGCGCGGGGTGCTGGAGCCGTCCGACCGCAAGGTCTGGGCCTTCATGGGGGACGGCGAGATGGACGAGCCCGAGTCGATGGGGGCGATCGCGCTCGCGGGCCGCGAGCGGCTCGACAACCTCGTCTTCGTGATCAACTGCAACCTGCAGCGCCTCGACGGCCCGGTGCGCGGCAACGGCAAGATCATCCAGGAGCTGGAGACGAACTTCCGCGGCGCCGGCTGGAACGTGATCAAGGTGATCTGGGGCGCGAACTGGGACCCGCTGCTCGAGGCGGACTCCGAGGGCTGGCTCCACTTCCGCATGGAGGAGGCCGTCGACGGGGAGTACCAGACGTTCAAGGCCAACGACGGCGCCTACGTTCGCGAGCACTTCTTCGGCAAGTACCCCGAGACGCGTGCGATGGTGGAGGACTGGAGCGACGAGCAGATCTGGCAGCTCCGGCGCGGCGGGCACGACCCGCAGAAGGTCTACGCCGCCTACGCCGCGGCAGTCCGCCACACCGGCGAGCCGACCGTGATCCTCGCCAAGACGATCAAGGGCTTCGGCATGGGCGAGGCCGGCGAGGGGCGGAACATCACCCACCAGCAGAAGGCGATGAACGAGGAGGCGCGGCTCGCCATCCGCGACCGCCTCGGGCTGCCGCTGACGGACGAGCAGGCGACCGGCGCATTCCTCCACCGGCCCTCCGAGGAGAGCCCCGAGCTGCGCTACCTGCTCGAGCGCCGCGCTGCGCTCGGCGGGAGCCTGCCCGCGCGCAACCGCGTCTCGGACCCGCTGCCCACGCCGGAGCCGTTCGAGAGCGTGCTCGAGGGCAGCGGCGAGCGCGAGAACTCGACCACGATGGCGTTCGTGCGGATCCTCAACACGCTCGTGCGCGACGAGGCGATCGGCCCGCGGGTGGTGCCGATCGTGCCCGACGAGTCACGCACGTTCGGCATGGAAGGGATGTTCCGCCAGCTCGGGATCTTCTCCCAGGTCGGGCAGCTCTATCAGCCGGAGGACTCCGAGGACTTCATGTTCTATCGCGAGGACGAGCATGGGCAGATCCTGCAAGAGGGGATCAACGAGGCCGGTGCCTTCTCGTCGTGGATCGCGGCTGCCACGGCGTACTCGAACCACGGCGTCACGATGGTTCCCTTCTACATCTTCTACTCGATGTTCGGCTTCCAGCGGGTCGGCGACCTGGCCTGGGCGGCCGGCGACAGCCGTGCACGCGGCTTCCTGATCGGTGGCACCTCCGGGCGCACGACCCTGAACGGCGAGGGCCTGCAGCACGAGGACGGCCACTCGCACCTGCTCGCCGCCACGATCCCGAACTGCCGCGCGTACGACCCGACCTACGGGTACGAGCTGGCCGTCATCGTCCGGGACGGTCTGCGCCGCATGTGCGAGGAGCAGGAGGACGTCTTCTACTACATCACCGTGATGAACGAGAACTACGTGCAGCCTCCGCTCCCCGCCGGCGCGGAGGAGGGGATCCTGCGCGGGATGTACCTCCTGCGCGAGGGCGCACCCGGTGCGACTCCGCGCGTGCAGCTCCTCGGCTCGGGGGCAATCCTGCGCGAGGTGCTCGCCGCCGCCGACCTGCTCGAGAGTCAGTTCCAGGTGGCCGTCGACGTCTGGAGCGTGACGAGCTTCACCGAGCTCCGGCGTGACGGCCTCGAGGTGGAGCGGTGGAACCGGCTGCATCCGACAGAGCCACCGCGCGAGGCGTACGTCCAAACGGCGCTCGGCGGGCGGGGCGGGCCGTTCGTCGCGGCCTCTGACTACATGCGTGCCTTCGCGGATCAGATTCGCCCCTTCGTGCCCGGCCGCTTCACGGCGCTCGGCACCGATGGCTTCGGCCGCAGCGACTACCGCGTCAAGCTGCGCCGCTTCTTCGAGGTCGACCGTCACCACGTCGCCGTGGCGGCCCTGAAGGCGCTTGCCGACGAGGGCACGATCGACGCGTCGGTGGTGCAGACGGCGATCGAGCGCTACGAGATCGACGCCGACAGCGAGGCGCCCTGGAAGCGTTGAGCTTCCGGGCCGGTGGAGTCCAGGCGTGGCGGTGACACCCGCGCCCGACGGCGGCTGGACGATCCCGACGCTTGCCGACGTGCTCGAAGCGCGACGCACGATCGCTCCCCACCTGCGGCCCACTCCGCTGCACGCGCACGCCGGTCTCACCGAGCTCGTCGGAGCGGAGACGTACGTCAAGCACGAGAACCACCTTCCCACCGGGGCGTTCAAGGTACGCGGCGGCGTCAACCTCGTGGCCAGACTGGCTCCGGCCGAGCGCGCGCGGGGGCTCATCGCGGTGTCGACCGGCAATCACGGGCAGTCGGTCGCCTATGCCGGGCGCCTCTTCGGCGCCCAGGTGACCGTGTGCGTTCCCGAGGGGGCCAACCCCGCCAAGGTGCATGCGATGCGGGCTCTCGGTGCGAGGATCGTCGAGCAGGGCCGCGACTTCGACGATGCCCGCGAGCATTGCGAGCGGCTCGCGGCCGAGCACGGGTATCGCTACGTGCACTCCGGCAACGAGCCGCTGCTCATCGCCGGCGTTGCGACCCACACCCTGGAGATCGTCGAGGAGCGGCCTCGTCTCGACGTCGTGATCGTCCCGGTCGGAGGCGGCAGCGGTGCGGCCGGAGCCTGCATCGTCGCCAAGGCCGTGCACCCCGGCTGCGAGGTGATCGGAGTGCAGGCCGAGGCGGCGCCGGCGGCGTTCCATTCCTGGCGGTCGCGCTCCATCCGCGAGGACACGATGGCCACGTCGGCCGAGGGCCTGGCCACGCGTGTGGGGTTCGAGCTGCCTCAGCGGATTCTCTGGGAGCGGCTGGACGACTTCGTACTCGTCGGCGAGGACGAGCTTCGCCAGGCGATGCGCCTGATGATCGAGCACACGCGCAATCTCGTGGAGGCGGCAGGCGCCGCTCCGCTCGCCGCCGCGCTGAGGCTGCGTGGACGTCTCGAGGGCAAGCGTGTCGCCCTGATCTGCAGTGGGGGGAACGTGCACATCGACCAGCTGCGCGCGCTGGTGGGTGCCCGGGACGGGGACCGTTCCGGGCACGTTCGGTAGGTTCCCGAGCCCCCCTCGTCGTCCCGGCAGCTGTTCGTTCGGCGCCCCGCTTCCCGCCCGCGCAGGGCGCCGCCGGCTGTGCCGAGCCTGCAACTTCCCGTCCACAGGCCCGCATGGAATGGCGGTTCTGCGGCGGGATGTCCGATCGGGACACTGGGCGACGAGGGTGGCGATCACTACTTCTCCCGTTTCACCCCACGAAAGGAGAAGGATGTGAGACCCCACAGGATCGTTGCCGGCGCGGCCCTCGTCGCCGTCCTGGGCGGAGCGGCGGCCATCGCCACGGCCGCAGGAGAGGACGAGACCGTGCGCGGCTGCCGCAACCTCCGCCACGGGCTCGTGCGGATCGTTCTCGACGGGCGCCCCTGCAAGCGCAACGAGGCTGCGATCTCGTGGAACAAGCAGGGGCCGGCCGGTCCCGCCGGCGAGACCGGAGCGCAGGGGCCCGCGGGAGCGTCCGGGCCGAGGGGCGAGGCAGGCCCTCCAGGGCCCGAGGGGCCGGCAGGGCCGCAGGGGCCGAAGGGCGAGCCGGGCGCTGCTGCGGCGACGGTGGACGCCTTCGCCGGTACCGCGTGCACCACGTTCGACGGCGAGCCCGGGAGGATCGAGGTCGGCGCCACGGCGACCGACCTGATCACCCTCACGTGCGAGCCGGGAGGGACGCCGCCGCCACCGGCCGGGAGCGCGCGCCTCGTCCTCAACGAGGTCGACTACGACCAGGTCGGCGCCGATACCGGCGGCTTCGTCGAGATCGCGAACACCGGAGATGCGGCCGCCACGCTCGACGGCGTCGCGCTCGTGCTCGTCAACGGCGGCGACGGCGCCGAGTACGGTCGCAAGGCGCTGGCGGGCACCCTCGCGGCGGGTGCGTACCTGACCGTCGACGTCGACCCGCAGAACGGCGCGCCCGACGGCCTCGCGCTCGTCGACACCGCCTCGGGCACCCTGCTCGACGCGCTCTCCTACGAGGGCGAGATCGGCGCCGCCACCGTCGGCAGCGCGACGTTCAGCCTCGTCGAAGGGACGATGCTGCCCGTCGACGTCGCGGACTCGAACACCGTCGACGGCACCCTCGCGCGTATCCCGGATGGCCACGACGCGAACGACGCGGCCACCGACTGGGCGTTCACGACGACGCCCACACCGGGTGCGCCGAACGTGAAGACGGCGTGACAACGGGAGGGGCGGCGCACCGGTGGGCTAGGTGCGCCGCCCTTTCAACCGCATCGCCTCGCGTGCCTCGACGCCGATCGCCTTCCACTGCTTCCGCGCCTCCGACGCGGCCCGCTTGTCGAGCTTGCGCTCCAGATGGGCGAGCTCCGCCTGCAGCTTCACGTAGCTCTCCCAGCGCTCCGGCGCGAGCCGGCCCGCGTCGAGTGCCGCACGTACCGCGCAGTCGGGCTCGGTGTCGTGGGCGCAGTCGGAGAAGCGGCAGCCTGCGAACAGCTCGGTCACGTCCTCGAACGCCTCCTCGAGGCCTTCGTCCGCTGCCCAGAGCTGCAGCTCCCGCATGCCGGGCGTGTCGATCACGAGCGATCCGTCGGGCAGCTGCACGAGCTCCCGGCGCGTGGTCGTGTGCCGCCCCTTGCCGTCGTCACGGATTTCCTGGGTGGCGAGCAGCTCCTCGCCCGCGAGGGTGTTGACGAGCGTCGACTTGCCGACGCCCGACGATCCGAGCAGGGCGGCCGTGATGCCCGGGCCGAGATGCGAGCGAATCTCGTCCAGGCCGGCGCCGGTGAGGTTCGAGACCGCGTGCACCGGCACGCCGTAGGCGATCACTCCGACCTCGGCCACAGCCGCCTCGGGAGCGGCATGGAGGTCGCTCTTCGTCAGCACGATCACCGGCTGCGCACCGCTCTCCCAGCCGAGCGTGAGGTAGCGCTCGAGGCGGCGCAGGTTGAGGTCCTCGTTCAGCGAGGTGACGAGGAAGACGACGTCCACGTTGGCGGCGAGAACCTGCTCCTCCGCCGCCTGCCACGCTGTCTTGCGTGAGAACTTCGTGCGGCGGGGCAGGACTGCCTGGATCGTGCCCGAGCCTTCGTCGGAACGGGCCGCGATCGCCACCCAGTCGCCGACGACCGGCAGGTCGGCCGGCGAGGCGGCGTCGTGGACGAGGCGGCCGGTGACGTCGCAGCGAAGGTCGCCGCCCTCCACGAGCACGTCGTAGGCGCCGCGGTGCTGCACGGCGACCCGGCCGGCGACGAGGCCGTCCGCGAGATGGGGTTCGAACTGCTCGCTCAGCCGGTCGTCCCAGCCGAGCGCATGGAGATCGTTCAAGGGTGGCTCCCAGTTGGTCTCGAGGTACATGAAAGCGGCGCGCACGACGGCGCGCCAGCCGCGAGACCCTGCCGGACGTGCGTTCTAGCCGACGAGTCGCGCGGCGCGCGAGGCGGAGGTAGCGGTGACGGTCATCTGGACGAACCTCCTCGGGTCGGGAACCCTGCCAGTATGCCGGACCGGCGGGCCGACGGCGAGAGCGTCGCGGCGGCGTGGGCCGGCTGGTGCGCTGTCACGCGAGGTCGGCGATCACGGTCTCGGCCGCCCTGCGCCCGGACTCGAGCGCGCCGTTGAGCGATGGGTGCCCGCGGTGGTCCCCGCAGGCGTAGAGGCCCGGCGAGAGACGGGCGGCCCGTTCGGGCGACCCGCCCACCGGAAACGCCGGCAGCGCCCGGGGGAGGCCGTAGGTGCGCAGATGACGCCAGCTGTCGACTGGCCTGCCGAACCACGTGCGGAGTTGCCGTCGGACGGCATCGAGGTCGACGCCTGCGCCGCCCAGCACCGAGACGGAGACGAGGGCCCGGCCGGCGGGTGCGTACGAGGGAGCGACCTCGCTCGGCACGCAGAGATTGTTGACCGGGCCGCCCTCGCCGTTGAGGGTGAGCCACGGCCCCGGGAGTGGCGGGGCCGGTGCGTCGAAGTACAGGCAGCTGACGCCGTTCCAGCCGTGCGCCGCGTCGTCGACGAGCCCGCTCGTGGCCACGACGACGGCGGCCGAGCGCAGCTGCTCGCCGTTCTCGAGCGAGACCGTGCGGGGACCGACGCTGGCCACCGCCGCTCGGGTGCGGACGTCGAGCCCCTCCGCCAACTGTGCGGCGATCGCGCCCATGCCGCGCGCCGGAAGCGACGCGGGGGCCGCCGCGAACGAGTCGAGCACGAAGTCGAGGAACCGGCTGGAGGTGGAGAGCCCCTGCTCCAGGAAGATCCCACGCAGGAAAGGCGCGAAGAACGCCTCGACGCTGCGGCGCGAGAGCCCCGCCTGCCGCAGCGCCGCGAGCGACGTCGTCTCCTCCGAGCCGCCGCGGAGCAACCTCAGCGCGGCGAGCCCGTCCCTGACCGAGATCACGCCTCCGGCGAGGGTCCTCACCCCGCCGAGGGGTGACTCACGCGGATCGGTGACGCGCCGGAAGCGCCCGTCGTGGCGGACGATCGCGCCGCGCAGGAAGTCGTGCAGCTCGAGACGATCGAGATCGAGTAGGCGGAGCGCCTCCGGGTAGGCGCGAGGGAGCACCTGAAAGCCGTGGTCGAGCAGGAAGCCGTCTACCTCGTCGGTACGCACCCGTCCTCCCGGCGAGCGCTCGCGCTCGAGGACGATGGGCGTGATGCCCGCATCGGTGAGCGTGCGGGCGCACGCCAGGCCGGCGACTCCCGCCCCGACGACGATCACGGTGCTCTCGACGCTCATCGCGCGAGCGTACTGGCTCGGGGTCTCAGGCCTGCAGCGCCTGTTCGAGGGCGGCTTCGATCTCGGGTCGCCGGAAGGCGAACCCCGCCGCCGTGAGCGCCGCCGGCTCGGTGCGCTGGCCCCCCAGGAGCATCTCCTCGCCCATCTGCCCGAACAGGGCCTTCACCGCGAAAGCGGGCAGTGGAAAGACCGTCGGCCGGTGCAGCGCACGCCCGAGCGCCCTCGTGAGCTCGCGGTTGGTGACGATGCCTGGGGCGCTCACGTTGACGGGACCTTCGAGCTCGTGGTCCAGCGCGAACAGGTAGGCGCCGACGACGTCTTCCAGCCCGACCCAGCTCCACCACTGGCGGCCGCTGCCGACGCGGCCCCCGAGGCCGAGCTTGAAGGGGGTGAGGAGCTTCTGCAGCGCGCCGCCGTGGCGGGAGAGCACGATGCCCTGGCGGAGGTGAACGGTGCGGATGCCTGCTGCGCGCGCCGGCTCGGCGGCCCGCTCCCACGCGTCGACGACGTCGGCCAGGAAGCCGCTGCCACGGGACGAGTGCTCCGTCAGCACCTCGTCGCCCCTGTCCCCGTAGTAGCCGACTGCGGATGCGCAGACCAGCGCGGCCGGGCGCGGCTCGAGCGTCGCCGCCGTCTCGGCCAGCAGCGTGGTGCCGTCGACGCGCGAGCCGAGTACCCGCTCTCTCGTCTCCCTCGTCCAGCGCTTGCCGATGTTCTCCCCCGCGAGGTGCACGATCGCCTCGACGCCATCGAGCGAGGGACGGTCGATCGTCCCGGCCACCGGATCCCAGCGAGCCTCCCCGGGGCCTGCCGCCTCGCCTCGCACGAGCGTGATCACGTCGTGACCGGCGTCCCGCAGGGCGGGCGCCAGAGCCGAGCCGATCAGGCCCGACGCGCCGGAGAGAGCCAGTTTCATAGACAAAATCTATACAAACGCATGACCGAGCGCAAGACGCCGCCGATCCCCGCGCGGCGTGAGAGGATCAGGTCGTGGAGGTCGAGGCGATGGTGGCGCGCGTGTGGCCCGGGCGGGAGGCAACCGTCGAGGTACTCGGAGGTGGCATCACCAACCACAATTTCAAGGTCACCCTCGACGACGGCGCGTACGTCCTGCGCATCGCGGGGCGCGATACCGCACTGCTCGGCATCGACCGGAACGTCGAGCACCAGGCGTCGCTCGCCGCCGCGGCGGTCGGCGTCGGCCCCGAGGTGATCGCCTTCGTCGAGCCCGAGGGATACCTCGTCACGCGCTTCATCGAGGGGAAGATCGTCCCGCTCGAGCGCATGCGCGACGGCGAGACGATCAGGCGCGTGGCGCGCTCTCTCCGGGCTGTGCACGCAGGCCCGTCACTGCCTGCGCGCTTCAACTCGTTCCGGGTCGTCGAGGACTACCGCTCGACCGCGTTCTCGTACGGCTCCGACGTTCCCCCCGCATACGCCTGGGCGCGGCAGATAGCCCGCCGGATCGAGCGCGCCCGGGGCACCTCGCCGGAGCGGCCGTGCCACAACGACCTGCTGAACGCGAACTTCATCGACGGCGACGACGGCCGGATCAGGATCGTCGACTGGGAGTACGCCGGCATGGGCGATCCCTTCTTCGACCTCGCCAACTTCTCGATCAACCACGAGCTGGACGCAGAAGGGCGGGGCGCGCTACTGGAGGCGTACTTCGGGTCGCTCCGTGCCGGCGACGTGCGGGCACTCGACCTGATGCGCTTCATGTCCGACTTCCGCGAAGCGATGTGGGGGGTCGTGCAGCGCGCCGTCTCCGAGCTCGACTTCGACTTCGCCGGCTACACGGACGAGCACTTCGAGCGCCTGCAGGCGACGGCCGCCGAGCCCGGGTTCCTGGTCGCGCTCGGGTAGACCGGGTCGTCCCGGTCCACCTCGACGCCGAGCTCGAGCGGTCAGCGCGAGTGCCAGAACACCGCGACGGCCGCCGTGGCCTCGGCCGCGAGGCTCACGAGCGCAACCAGCTTCAACCAACGGGGTACGTGCCGCATGCCACGAGATATCGGCTGTGCGAGCATGGCGCTTGAGGGAAGCCTGTCGAGTCGGCGCATCCCTAGAACGGTCTAGACAATTGCGTGCGGAGTGCGTACGCTCTCTGCCGTGATCCCCGCCCTCGACCTCGACGTCGACCGCCACGGCGCGCCGATCCACCTGCAGATCCAGGCCCAGCTCACGGCCTCGATTCGCGAGGGGAGGCTGGAGCCGGGGACGCGGCTGCCGGCCGAGCGAGAGCTCGCCGGCGCCCTCGGCGTGAGCCGCATGACGGTTCGCCAGGCCCTCGGCGCGCTCGAGCGCGACGGCCTCGTGCGACGTGCCGTGGGACGGGCAGGGGGGACGTTCGTGCAGGAGCCGAAGTTCGAGCGCCGCCCGGCGAGCACCGGCGGCCTCTCGGCGGAGCTCCGGCGGCAAGGCCTCGCGGCGGGCGCCAGGGTGGTCTCCGCGGAGGTCGAGCCCGCGCGGAACCGCACGGCCGCCGCGCTCGGGCTCGAGCCGGGCGACCCCGTCACCGTCATCGTCCGGCTGCGCCTCGCCGCGGGCGCGGCGCTTGCACTCGAACGCTCCACGCTGCCGACCCGGCTCTACCCGGGCATCGAGGCGCTCGATCTCGGCGGCTCGCTGTACGAGCTGATGGGAGCCGACTACGGGCTGCCTCCCGCACGGGTGGTGGAGCGGCTCGAGTCGGTCGCCGCTCGCGCCGCCGCGGCCCGCCTGCTCGGAGTGCGACCGGGGTCGCCTCTCCTGCTCGTCGAGCGTGTCGCCTACGGCGCCGACGGCACTCCGCTCGAGTTCGCGCGCGACCGGTTCCGTGGCGACCGGACCCGGATCGTCGTCGAGTCGACCGAGGTGGACGGATGAAGACGAGTGCCCGTGCGGTCGTGATCGGCGGCGGCGTCGGAGGCTGCTCGATCCTGTACTGGCTCGCCCGGCTCGGGTGGGAGGACGTCGTGCTCGTCGAGCGTGCCGACCTGACGAGCGGGTCGACGTTCCATTCCGCGGGCCTGGTGGGTCAGCTCCGCAGCTCCCTCGCCCTGACGAAGATGATGATGAACTCGGTCGACCTGTACCGCACGCTGGAGGAGGAGGTCGGCCTCGAGACGGGTTGGCGCGAGGTGGGCTCGCTCCGGCTCGCCTCCTCGCCCGAGCGCATGGCCGAGATCGCGCGCCAGGCAGGATGGGCGAAGACGTTCGGGCTGCCGCTCGAGCTGATCTCCCCGGACGAGGCGCAGCGCCTGTTCCCGCCCATGAGCGTCGAGGGGGTGCTGGGCGCCGCGTACCTTCCGACCGACGGCTACATCGACCCGAGCCAGCTCACGTACGCCCTCGCCGAGGGGGCGCGCCGGCGCGGCGCCGCGGTTTACACGAACACGCGCGTCACGGCGGTGACCGTACAGCGCGGCCGGGTCAACGGCGTCGTCACCGACAAGGGCGAGATCGAGACGGAGATCGTCGTGAACGCCGGTGGCATGTTCGCCCAGGAGCTCGGGGCTCTGGCGGGCGTCAACGTCCCGATCGTGCCGATGGCCCACGAGTACCTCGTGCTGAAGCCGTCGGGGCTGCCGACCGACATGCCGACGATGCGCGATCCCTCGCTGCTCGTGTACTACCGCCCCGAGTCGGGCGGGCTGATCATGGGCGGCTACGAGCGGCACTGCGCACCATGGGCCCTGGACGGGATCCCCGCGGACTTCAACGGCAAGCTGCTGGAGGAGGACTGGCCACGCTTCGAGGAGCTGATGGAGAACGCGGTCGTTCGCGTGCCCTCGCTCGGCGAGATGCAGGTGGTCAAGCTGATCAACGGGCCAGAGGCGTTCACGCCCGACGGCGAGTTCATCCTCGGGCCGTCCGACGTCCGCGGCTTCTGGATCGCTGCCGGGTTCTGCGCGCACGGTCTTGCGGGTGCGGGCGGCATGGGGCGCCTGGTGGCCGAGTGGATCACGGACGGCACCCCCTCTCTCGACGTCTGGCACATGGACTCGCGCCGCTTCGGCGCCGCCTACCGGTCGCGGGACTACACGGTCGCCCGTACCGCCGAGATCTACGAGACCTACTACGACGTCAAGTACCCGGGCCACGAGCGGCAGGCCGGACGCCCGCTGCGCGTGTCGCCGGCCTACGGCCGCCTCGACGCGCTCGGCGCCGTCTTCGGGGAGAAGTCGGGCTGGGAGCGGGCGAACTGGTTCGAGCCCAACGCGGCACTCGGAGACGAGTCGTTGAGGCCTCGTGGCTGGGCCGGGAAGCTGTGGTCCCCGGCGATCGGGGCCGAGCATGCCGCGTGTCGCGAGTCGGCGGCGCTCTTCGACGAGTCGTCGTTCGCGAAGATCGAGGTGTCCGGTAGCGGCGCCGCGGCGTTCCTGGAGCATCTCTGCGCCAATCGCGTCGCGCGCGCGGTCGGCGCGGTCACCTACACGCAGATGCTGAACCCGCGGGGCGGGATCGAGTGCGATTTCACGGTCACGCGGCTGGCCGTCGACAGGTTCCGCATCGTCACCGGCACGGCCTTCGGCCAGCACGACATCGCCTGGATTCGCCAGCACGCGCCCGAGGACGGCTCGGTGCACGTCGCCGACGTGACCTCGGCGTACGCCTGCTACGGGCTCTGGGGCCCGAGCGCGCGCGAGATCCTGCAGCCGCTCACCGTCACCGACCTCGGCAACGACGCCTTCCCGTACATGCGCGCCCGGGAGCTGTCGGTCGGTGCGGTGCCCTGCCTGGCGCTGCGGGTCACCTACGTCGGCGAGCTCGGCTGGGAGCTCTACTGCCCCGCGGAGTTCGGTGCCCGGCTGTGGGAGACGATCTGGCAGGGGGGGCGCGAGCACGGCCTCGTCGCAGCCGGCTACAAGGCGATCGACTCGCTGCGGCTCGAGAAGGGCTACCGGGTCTGGGGAGCCGACATCACGCCCGAGGAGACGCCGTTCGAGGCGGGCCTGGGCTTCGCCGTCAAGCTCGACAAGGAGGACTTCATCGGGCGGGCGGCGCTCCTCGAGCGCACGGCGCCCGAGGTGCGGCTCTGCTGCCTGACGCTCGGCGACCCGCGCTCGGTCGCACTCGGATCCGAGCCCGTGCGCGTGGGGGAGAGGCTCGTCGGCCGCGTCACGAGCGGCGGCTACGGCTACACCGCCGGGCGCTCGATCGCGTACGCGTACCTGCCCGTCGCCGACGCCGAGGCGGGCACCAGGGTGGCGGTCGAGATCTTCGGCGAGTGGGTCGAGGGCGAGGTCGCGGCCGAGCCGCTCTACGACCCGGCGGGAGAGCGGCTGCGCTCCTAGGGCCGCCGCCGCCGGCTGCGGCGCGCGGGTGGCAGGCTCCTTCTCACGGGCGGGCGAGCGCTTCCAGCTCGGCCCGCAGCGACATGCCGCGCTTGTACACGTCGAAGGCGGCATCCTTCTTTCCTTCGCGCTCGAGCAGCTCGCCGTAGTGGAGGTACGTCTCGGCCAGGAAGCGGTTGGGGACGTCGACGAGGAACTCGATCGCGAGCTCGTACAGCTCCTCCGCGCGCTCGGCCTCTCCGCTGCGGTCGAACGCGAGCGCGATCTCGGCGTAACAGCGTCCCGCGTCGACCGGATGCCCTTCGCGTAGGAGCGCTGCCGTCGCCATCGCGAGGGAGGCAGCCTGCTCGATCTCGCCGAGCAGCGCCAGCGCCCGTGCCTCCTCGAGCTGGAACTCCGCCACGTCCTGCGGCGAGCCCGTGTCGCCGAGCAGGGCGCGACCGCGGCCGAGCAGGTCGAGCGCCTCGCGGGGGCGGCCGGCGTCGAGCTCTGCGAACGCGAGGCCCTGGTGCGCCTTGGCGCGGAGGAGCGTGTGCTCGGTGGCCTCGAGCAGCTCGTACGCCCTGCGGGCGAAGCGGGCAGCGAGCGCCGGCTCCTCGCTGAGCGCGTGCAGGCGCGACTGCGACCAGTAGATCCGGGCCAGGGCCAGCGGGTCGCCCCCCCGGCTCTCGAGCAGCACTGCGCTGAGCACCTCGGCGGCCTCGCGGAAGCGGGCGCCGTCGATCAACGCGTTCGCGAGCAGGACGCCGAAGCGGAGCCCGTTCGCGGGGTCGCCGGCCTGCTGCGCCCGGCCCAGCCAGCGCTGGAAGATGCGCGTTGCCGCGTCCTCGTCGCCGGTGCGAGCGTAGGCCCGGCCCAGCGTCTCGGCGGCTGCCGCCGCGTCCTCGAACTCCGGCGCGAGCTCGAACGCGCGCTCGATCGCCTCGATCGCGTGGAGAAGCTCGCCTCGCTGGTAGGCGACCTGGCCGAGCCCGGCGAGAGCGGCTGCCTGGTTCGATCGCGCCGGCTCCGAGTCGGCGACCCGCTGGTAGAGCGCCGTCGCCGAGTCGAGGTCGCCCAGACGCAGCGCCACCGAGGCGTCGAGGAGCGCGGCCACCACGGGGGCGGGAGCGGCGACGCCGCGGGCAAGCCAGCTCTCGTCGACCCCGAGCCGTCCGGCCAGGCGGCGGATCACCTGGAGCGAGGGCACCCGGTCGCCCGACTCGATGCGCGAGATGTAGCCGATCGTGCAGCCGGAGAAGGAGAGGTCGGCCTGCCGCAGGCCGCCCGCCGTACGGGCCTGCCGCAGGCGCGCGCCGAGGGCGGCGGCGCCGTCGACGTGGGTCGTGTCCTGTCTGCTCATGGAAGTCCGTCTGGTCCTATCTCTATCTTCAGTCACATCCCGGCGCCGGGAACCATTCCTTCAGACGAAAGGACGGTTCCCCCTTGTTTCGGTACGTGAGTCTATTGGCATTCGCCTCCCTTGTCGCGTCCTTCCTCGGCTACGGGCCGAGCTGGCCCTAGGCCGCCCTGCGCCGGCGTCGCGGCCACCGCACGGGTGGCCGCGACGCTCACTGTCCGTCGGCGGCCCGGCGCGCGGGTTCGCCCGAGCCGGCCTCTGCCGCCTCGCGCCTCACGGCCGCGACCGCTGCGGCGATCCTGTCGAGCAACTCCTCCATTCCGTAGGGCTTCAGCAGCACCTCGCGCTCGCCGGTCCACCCCTCCGGCCAGACGAGGTCGTCGGCAGGGAGCCCGGACATGAGCACCGCCCTGCCGGCGAGGCCCCTGCCGACCAGCTCGTCGGCGATCTCGACGCCGGGGCGGTCGGGCAGCCCCAGGTCGACGAGCGCCACGTCGACACCGCCGCAGGCGACGGCGCTCGCCAGGGCGCCCGAGCCGGTCCCGGCAGCGACGGTCAGGTACCCGGCGAGCTCCAGCGCGTGCTGCAGCATCTCGCAGAACGGGCTGTAGTCGTCGACGACGAGCACCGATCCGCGAGACTCGGTCGGTGCGCTCATGCGGGTAGTTGACATCAATCGACCGGCGCGTGCAACTCACTTGCCGAAAGACAATCAGGCTCAGCTTCCGGGGGGGCGCAGCGCCGCGAACGGGTCGGTGATCTCCAGCCTGCTGCGCCGGAAGCGGAACTCCTCCGCAGGCCGCCCGCCTGCCGGGCCCGGAGCGCGCCTGCCGCCGGCGGCCTCGAGCACGCCGCGCCGGAGCAGCACCCGCTTCAGGTTGGTGGCCGACAGCTCGTGCCCGAGCGCGGCTGCGTAGATCTCGCGGAGCTCTGCCAGCGTGAAGGTGGCAGGCGCCAGCGCAAAGCCCACGTTCGAGTAGGACAGCTTCCCGCGCAATCGCGTGCGGGCGGCCAGCACGATCGCGCCATGGTCGAACGCCGTGTCGGGCAGATCGTCGATCGCGTGCCAGCGCGTGTCGGGGGGAACACCGGGGTCGACGCCGAGCGGCACGAGCCCGAGATAGGCGGTCGCGATCTCGCGCTCCCCCGGCGTGCGCCCCGGGTCGCCGTAGGTGGCGAGCTGCTCCAGGTGGGCGACCTCACGCACGTCGACCTTGGCGGCGAGATGGCGGCGGATCGACTCCTCCAGGCTCTCGTCGCGGGAGAGAGTCCCTCCGGGGAGCGCCCAGCGGCCGGCCAGCGGCCGGCGGGCCCGCTGCCACAGCAGCGCTTGCAGCCGTCCGTCTCGCACCTGCATCACCACCGCCAGGGTGACGTGCGCCGGTCTGGTAGGATCCTCGGCAGGTTTTCGACTCATAGGCTAAAACTACCTGAAAGGCAGGCAGATGACCAACCGCAAGGCGCGTGGCGCCGTCTTCCTCTCCGTCGCTGCAACGGTGGCTGCGCTCGCGGCCGGTTGCGGCGGCTCGGACGACGCCGCCACCACCACGGGCACGCAGACGACGCCGGCGGCTCCTGCTCTCAGGGTGGGCCTGATCACCGACCTCGGCCAGCTCAACGACGACGGCTTCAACGAGCTGGCCTACAACGGCCTCAAGCGCGCCCAGAGCGAGCTCGGCGTGGCGGGACGTGTGGTCGAGGCCAAGTCGGCTGCCGACTACGTGCCCAACATGGCGACGCTCGCGCGTCAGGGGTACGACCTCGTGATCGGGGTCGGGTTCGCGCAGGGCGACGCGGTGGCGACGGCGGCGAAGCGGTTCCCCGACGTGAGCTTTGCGATCGTCGACGTCGACCAGGCCTTCCTCAAGGGCAAGCCCCAGAACGTGCAGGGCCTCCTCTTCCGCGAGGAGCAGGTCGGCTACCTCGTGGGCTACCTGGGCGCCCTCGCGGCCGAGCGGGCAGGCGGCGACACGATCAGCGCCGTCGGGGGCTTCAAGGAGCCCCCGGTCGACCGCTTCATCGCGGGCTACCGCGCCGGCGCCACGGCGGCCGTACCCGGCACGACGGTGAAGTGGGGCTACTCGCAGGACTGGGACGACCAGGCCAAGTGCAAGGAGCTGGCGCTCAACCAGATCGCCGCAGGCTCGAAGGTCGTCTTCCAGGTCGCCGGCGGCTGCGGTCTCGGCGCGCTCTCCGCCGCGAAGGACGAGAAGGTCTGGGGCATCGGCGTCGACGGCGACCAGTCCTTCCTCGGTCCGCACGTGCTGACGAGCGCGTTGAAGGGGGTCGACGCAGCCGTCTTCCTCACGATCAAGGCAGTCGTTGACGGCACGTTCGTGGGCGGCGGCAACGCGACCTACGGCATCGACCAGGAGGGTGTCGGGCTCGGCACGATCAGCCCGGACGCGAACCAGGCAGACGTGGACGCCGTGACGGCGGTGGAGGAGAAGCTCGCGAACGGCGAGATCAGCGGCATCCCGACCACCGTCAAGTAGCCCTGCGGCCGGGCGCGGCGCTCGACCACCGCGCCCGGCCGCCTTGCAAGTGCCTCCGCGCCCTCCCGGTCACCGACCCCGGCGCCGGCAGGTCTCGCTCACGCCGCTCGCACCGAGTAGACCGGGGGCAGATGCTCCGCCACCGGCGCCCAGCTCGCCCCGGCGTCGCCCGAGCCGAACACGTCGCCCGAGGTGGCGCCGAAGTAGAGCTCGAGCTCCGGGCCTGCGCCCGCCGAGTCGAACGCCTCGCGCAGGACGGTGAGATAGGCGTCCTGGGCGGGGAGCCCCGCGCCGCGCGGTGCCCAGGTGGCGCCGGCGTCGCGCGTCTCCCAGACGCGGACGGTGCCTCCGGGCGTCGTCCTGTCCTCCGCGCCGATCAGCGGGATCACGTAGGCGCTGTCCGGGTCGGACGGGTCGACGACGATCGGGAACCCGAAGTCGGACGGAAGGTCGGTCCCGTCGCCGACGTCGATCCAGCTGGCACCGGCGTCGTCCGAGCGGTAGACGCCGCCGTGGAACTGCATGAACAGCCGCTCTGGCCGCTGCGTCGCGCGCCGCACGTGGTGCACGCAGTGCTGCATCGGGTTGTCGCGTGCCTCCTCCGGCAGGTACTCGGGCACGATGCCGCTGTTCGAAAAGCGCCACGTGCTGCCGCCGTCGTCGGAGAGCCAGACGCCGACGGCCGAGATCGCCACCATCAGCCGGTCGGGGTCGCCCGGCCAGGGGACGATCGTGTGCAGGCAGAGCCCGCCGCCGCCGGGCGTCCAGTCCGGACGGGTCGGGTGATCCCAGAGACCGCGGTTCAGCGCCCAGGTCGACCCCCCGTCGCTGCTCTCGAACAGGCAGCCGGGATCTCCTCCTGCGTAGAGCAGCCCGTCCTTCTCCCCGGCGGCGATCACCCAGATCCGCGCCAGCGATTGCTCCCCGTCCTCGGGAAGCACGGTGCCCTCGGCCTCGACCCACTCTCCCGCAGGGTCGTCGGCCACCCAGATCCGCGCCCCGTAGAACCACGACGTGACGGAGGCCAGGTAGCGCCCCGAGCGAGGGTCGCGCATCGCGTACTCCACCGACTGCCCGGAGAAGGCGCGAGTCGTCACCTCGAATCCGCGGCCCGCCTCGCCGTGGAGCACGAACAGCCCCTTCTTCGTGCCGACCAGAAGCTCCCTCATCTCACCCTCCCGTGATCGCGGGCAGGACGTGCACCCGGTCGGACGCACCGACCGCCGACTCCTCCTGCGCGAGCTGACCGTTGACATAGACGTTGACGTGCGGCCGGATCGCCCCCAGCTCGTCGAGCACCCACCCCGCGACCGCCGGGCATGCGCCTTCGAGCTCGACGAGCACCTCCCGCACGGTGGCGCCCGCGAGGGCGTGCTCGCGCCCGCCCGCGAGCTCCGAGAGCGGTGCACGCAGGATCACGACGGCCATCGCGGGATCGTACGCCACGCTCACCAGACGAACGACGGGCCTCCGGATCGACCGGGCTGCGCCCGGGGACGTCCTACGGGGCGAGTTCGAGGATGCCGTGCGGGGAGCCGTACTCGGCGAGCTTGTCCAGGAACGGCTGCGCAGGAAAGGCCTCGGGGCCGAGCACTCCCGTGTCCTCCCAGGTCCCTTGCTCGAGCAGCTCGAGCGCGACGACGGGGTTGAGCGCCGTCTGCCAGACCACCGCCTGGGAGCCGTACTCGCGCATCGACCACTCGTTGTCGACGACGTGGTAGAGGTAGGTCTTCCGACGGCGCCCGTCCTTCCCGACGCCGGTCACGAGCGTGCCGGCGCAGGTCTTGCCGGTCATGCGGTCGCCGAGGGTCATCGGGTCGGGCAGGGCCGCCGCGACGACGTCGCGCGGCGCCACCTCGACGTCACGCACGCGCAGCTTCTGCGTCGAGTCGAGCCCCAGCTTGTGCAACGTCTTCAGCACCTCGATGAACTCGTCGCCGAGGCCGTACTTGAAGGTGACGCGCTTGCAGTCGACCCAGCGCGGGACGAGCAGCACCTCCTCGTGCTCGACGTTGACGCACTCGACCGGTCCGATGCCTTCCGGGAAGTCGAACACCTCCGGCTCGGAGAACGGCTCGGTCGTGAACCACCCTCGCCCCTTCTCCCAGATCACGGGAGGGTTGAGGCACTCCTCGATAGTCGTCCAGATCGAGAACGTGGGAGCGAAGTCGTACCCCTCGACCACGAGGTTCGCACCGTCGCGGACGCCGATCTCGTCGATCTCCGAGAAGAGCTCGTCCGCCGCGTGCCGGGCGAACACGTCCGCCGCCCCCGGCTCGATCCCGATGCCGACGAGCGCCAGCAAGCCCGCCTGCCGCCAGTTCTCGTCCTGGGCGAACTGGTAGTCGCCGAGCTTCACGTGCGTCTCGGAATACGGGTGCTCGGGATGGGGCTGCGACAGCGTGGCTGCCATGTCGAGGTACGTCACCTGCGCCCTCAGGCATGCGTCGAAGATCTGCGGGTTGAAGCGCGGGTCGGTGGCGTTCAGGACCACGTCCGCCTTCACGTCGCGGATCAGGGCGACGATCGAGTCCTCGCTCGACGCGTCCACCCGGGCCGCATTGAAGCGGTCGTGCTCTCCCAGCCGGTCGACCACCGCTTGTGGTCGGGCCGGGTCGACGTCCGCCAGCGTGATGCGCTCGAAGAACGTGCGGCGCTGGGCGATCGCCGCGAACGCCGAGCCCACACCACCGGTACCGACAACGAGGATTCTCATGGGAGCGTTCTACCTGATCCCACGGTCAGGATTCCGCAAGGACCGGGCACGGCCCGGTGGTACGCTCGCCCCGACGTCGAACCTCGTTCCCCGGAGGAGCCCCATGAGCGTTGCCGTGACACACCACAAGATGTTCATCGGCGGCGAGTTCGTCGACTCGTCGTCCGGAGAGACGATGGAGGTGCTCAACCCCTCGACGGGCGAGGTGATGGCGGAGGTGCCCCGGGGCACGGCCGACGACGTCGAGCGCGCGGTCGACGCCGCGAAGCAGGCGTGGGACGGGTGGCGCGACAAGACGCCCAAGGACAGAATGGAGCTACTGCTCAAGCTCGCGGACGTGATCGACGAGAACGCAGAGGAGCTCGCCCGCCTCGAGTCGCGCAACGTGGGCAAGCCGTGGTGGGTCGCGGTCGACGAGCCCGGCATCATGGCCGACAACCTCCGCTTCTTCGCCGGCGCCGCCCGCAATCTCGAGGGCAAGGCCGCTGCCGAGTACGTCGAGGGCTACACGTCCATGACCAGGCGCGAGCCCCTCGGGATCGTCGCCGGCATCTGCCCGTGGAACTACCCGCTGTTCATGGCCGTCTGGAAGATGGGGCCCGCGCTCGCCGCCGGCAACGTCCAGATCATCAAGCCCGCCGAGCAGACGCCGCTGACGATGCTGCGCTTCGTCGAGCTCGCACAGGAGGTGCTCCCACCCGGCGTGCTGCAGGTGGTAACCGGGGACGGCGTGCCCGTCGGAGACGCTCTGGTGCGCCATCCCGCGATCTCGCTCGTCTCGCTGACGGGGGACACCGCGACCGGCAAGCTGATCGCCAAGAACGCTGCCGACACCGTCAAGCACGTGCACCTGGAGCTCGGCGGCAAGGCGCCGATGATCGTGCTCGACGACGCCGATCCGGCCGCGGTGGCCGAGGCGATCAAGATCGGCGGCTACTTCAACTCGGGCCAGGACTGCACCGCGTCGTCGCGGATCCTCGTCGACGAGCGCATCTACGACGAGGTCGTCTCGCGCACCGTCGACGCCGTGGGTGCGTTGACCGTGGGCGACCCCGCTACCGACGACGAGATCGGCATGGGCCCGGTTATCTCGGAGGAGCAGCAGCAGCGGGTGCTCGGGTTCCTCGAGCGTGCGCTCGACGCCAAGGCCACCGTCCTGACGGGGGGCGAAGCGCTCGGAGAGCGCGGCTGGTTCGTCAGGCCGACCATCGTCGCCGACGTGAAGCAGGACGCCGAGATCGTCCAGAGCGAGGTCTTCGGCCCGGTCGTGACGGTGCAGCGGTTCGCCTCGGACGAGCAGGCGGTCTCGATGGCGAACGACGTCCGCTACGGCCTCGCCTCGTCCGTGTTCTCGGAGAATCTGGGCCGGGCGATGAAGATCGCCGGCCGCCTCGACTTCGGCTGCGTCTGGATCAACGAGCACCTGTTCCCGCTGACGCCGGAGATGCCGCACGGCGGCTTCAAGGAGTCCGGCTACGGCAAGGACATGTCGACGTACTCGATGGAGGAGTACACGCGGGTCAAGCACGTCTGCGTGAAGCTGGCCTGAGCACCGGCGCGTCGCTCCTCGCAGACGCGCCGTTTGCGGCCCCCGAACGTGGCGCATTGCGTCGAATTGTGCTAGGAAGGCTTCGCAATGCGCAGACACACGGACGCCTCGGCGGTGGAGCCCCGCTCACGCGGCCCGATCGCGCGCCCGCGCCGGGTCGACGCCGTCGACAAGGGCATCATCGAGGCGCTGCAGCGAAACGGGCGCGAGCCCTTCCGTCGTATCGCTGCGACTCTCGGGGTGAGCGAGGCGACGGTGAGGACGCGGTACGGACGCCTGCGGGACGACAACATCCTGCAGGTGACCGGGATCACGAACCCGCTCGGCCTCGGGTTCGACGCACAGGCGATGGTGGGAGTCCGGATCGCCGGCTCCCCCGACGAGGTGGCCGAGGAGATCGCGCAGTGGCCGGAAGCGGAGTACGTCGTCGTCACGGCGGGTCAGTTCGACCTGCTCGTCGAGCTCGTGTGCGTCGACCGGCGGGAGCTGCTCGACGTGACGAACCGGCTTCGATCGATCGAGCAGGTCGTCTCGACGGAGAGCTTCGTCTATCTGGAGCTCTGGAAGCAGCTCTACGACTGGGGGGCTCACATGAGCCGTAATGGAGAGGTCGGCGGATGACCGGCCCGGCAGCACCCGCCGACGTCCGCCTGGACAAGGTCGTCAAGCGCTTCGACCACGACGTGGTCGCCGTCGACGGCATCAGCGTGGAGATCCCGCACGGCTCGTTCTTCGCCATGCTCGGCCCGTCCGGCTGCGGCAAGACGACGACGCTGCGCATGATCGGGGGCTTCGAGGAGCCCACCGAGGGGTCGATCTTCCTCGGTGACACCGACGTCGTGGGGCTGCCCCCCTACAAGCGGGACGTCAACACCGTGTTCCAGAGCTATGCGCTCTTCCCGCACATGACGATCTTCGACAACGTCGCCTTCGGGCTCGAGCGCCGCAAGGTTGCCAAGGACGAGATCAAGGGGCGTGTGCTCGAGATCCTCGAGCTCGTCGACCTCAAGGGATTCGAGCGCCGGCGGCCGAAGCAGCTCTCCGGCGGCCAGCAGCAGCGGGTGGCGCTGGCCCGCGCGCTCGTCAACTCGCCCCGGGTGCTGCTGCTCGACGAGCCGCTCGGCGCCCTCGACCTGAAGCTTCGCAAGCAGATGCAGCTGGAGCTGAAGCGGATCCAGGGCGAGGTGGGGATCACGTTCGTGCACGTCACGCACGACCAGGAGGAGGCGATGACGATGGCCGACACGATCGCCGTCATGAGCAAGGGCAAGATCGATCAGCTGGGCTCGCCCACCGAGCTCTACGAGCGCCCGCAGACCGCGTTCGTCGCCAACTTCCTCGGCACGTCGAACCTGCTTCCCGGCGTGGTCGACGGCCCGGGCAGCGTGCGACTCGAGGACGGCTCCCTGATCCAGGTCGACACCGGGAGTGCCGCGGGACCCGTGTCGGTCGGCGTCCGGCCGGAGAAGATCCGCATCGGCGACGGCGGGCCGAACACGCTTGCCGGCCGCATCCTGGAGAGCGCCTACATCGGGGTCGCCACGCAGATCGTCGTCAAGACGGGCATCGGTGACGTCTCGATCTTTCATCAGAACGCCGAAGCCGGGGGTCTCAGCCTGGCTCCCGGAGCCGAGGTGACCATGAGCTGGAGCGATGAGTCCACGTTCGTGGTCGCCCGTCCAGAGGAGGAACCCAGATGACCAGAGGAATCACGCGCCGCACGCTCGTCCAGCGTGGCGCTGCCGGCGTCACCCTGCTCTCCCTTCCAGGTCTCCTCGCCGCCTGTGGCGGCGGGGGCGGTTCGAGCAGCAATGGCGAGGTGAACGACGTCCTCAAGTTCTCGAACTGGCCGCTCTACATCGACATCGACGAGGACACGAAGGCCTATCCGACCCTCGAGGAGTTCACCGCCCAGACCGACATCAGGGTCGACTACTTCGAGGACATCAACGACAACGCGACGTACTTCGCGAAGATCCAGGGCCCGCTCAGCCAGGGCCGCGGCGCGGACCGCGACATCATCGTGATGACGGACAGCTCGCGCTTCCCGTCGCTCCTGATCGCGAAGGGGTGGCTCGAAGAGCTCGACAGAGACCTGATCCCGAACATCTCGAACCTCGTCGACGCACAGGCGAGCCCGCCGTTCGACCCCGACCGCACCTATTCGCTGCCCTGGCAGTCCGGGCTGACGGGGATCGCCTGGAACGAGGACGTGACGGGCCCCGTGACCTCGTTCGAGCAGCTGCTCAACGACCCCAAGCTGAAGGGCAAGGTGACGCTGCTCTCCGAGTTCGCCGACTCCGTGGGGATGGCGATGCTGTCGAACGGCGACGACCCGACGACCGTCACGCAGGAGAGCTTCGACAGTGCCATCTCGACGATCCAGAAGGGCGTCCAGAGCGGCCAGGTCAGGCAGTTCACCGGCAACGACTATGCCCAGCCGCTCACGAAGGGCGACATCGCGGCCGCGATGGCGTGGTCGGGCGACATCGTCCAGTTGCTCGCCGACAACCCCAAGCTCCGGTGGGCCATCCCGGAGGAGGGCGGCATGATCTGGACGGACAACATGCTGATCCCGCAGGGCGGCAGCGCAGCGACGGCGTCGACGTACATGAACTTCGTCTACGACCCGAAGGTCGCTGCGCAGATCGCCGCCTACGTCAACTACGTGACGCCGGTGAAGGGCGCGAAGGAAGAGCTCGCGAAGACCGACCCCGAGACCGCCGACAACGAGCTGATCTTCCCGACCGACGAGATGCTCGCGCAGGTCAGCCAGTTCGACGCGGAGGCACTCCAGAGCGACGCATACCAGGACGCCTGGCAGAAGGTGCTCGGCGCCTGACCTGCGACCGGCCCGGGAGGAGCCAGCTCCTCCCGGGCCGACCCCGACCCGATGACCGCCTTCCACCGACATCGCTGGCTCGCCCCGACGATCCTGCTGCTGCCGGGTCTCGCGTGGCTGGCCGTGTTCTTCATCGTGCCGCTCGGCTTCCTCGGCTACCAGTCCCTGCAGTCCGGGTCGTTCCTGAGCGGGTACTCCTTCACGTGGTCGTTCTCGAACTACGGCGACGCGGTGAGCGAGTACGGCTCGCAGTTCACCCGCTCGTTCCTCTACGCCGGCATCGCCACGGTGCTCTGCCTCCTGATCGCCTACCCGCTCGTGTACTGGATCGCCTTCAGGGGAGGCCGGTGGAAGAACCTCTTCCTGGTCTTCATCGTGGCGCCCTTCTTCGTCTCCTACCTCGTGCGCACGCTCGCCTGGCTCAACATCCTCGCGGACGAAGGGCCGGTCGTGGGGATCCTGCGCACGCTGCACGTTCTCGCTCCCGACGGGCGGCTGCTCGCCACCGGCGTCGCCGTCGTGGCGGGGATCACCTACAACTTCCTGCCGTTCATGGCGCTGCCGCTGTACGTCTCGCTCGAGCAGCTCGACCCGCGGCTCCTCGAGGCGGCCGAGGATCTCTACGCCAGCAAGCGGGCGGCGTTCCTGCGCGTGACGCTGCCGCTCTCCGCTCCCGGCATCGTGGCGGGCACCCTGCTCACCTTCATCCCCGCTGCCGGCGACTTCATCAACGCACAGCTGCTCGGCACGCCCAACCAGAAGATGATCGGCAACGTGATCCAGTCGCAGTTCCTGGAGCGGATCGACTATCCGTCCGCAGCGGCGCTGTCCTTCATCCTGATGGCGATGATCCTCGTCGCGCTGGCCCTGTACGCGCGCATCGTCGGGACGGAGAAGCTGACCGGATGAGGTGGGCCCGCCGTCACCTGTTGACCGCCTACTCGATGCTCGCCTTCGCCTATCTGCTGCTGCCGATCGCGGTCGTCGTCCTGTTCTCGCTCAACGCTCCCAAGGGCCGGTTCAACTACGTCTGGCAGGGATTCACGCTCGACAACTGGGCCAACTGGGACGCCATGCCCGGGCTCCGTGACGCCATCGTCAAGTCGCTCGAGATCGGGCTCATCTCGACCGTCGTGGCGACGGTGCTCGGGACGCTGATCTCGCTCGCCCTCGTCCGGCACGACTTCAGGGGCCGTGGCGCCACGAACCTGATCATCTTCCTGCCGATGTCGACGCCCGAGATCGTGCTCGGCGCCTCCCTGCTGACGCTGTTCATCAACCTGCAGGTGGCGCTCGGGCTCGTGACGATCTTCATCGCGCACGTGATGTTCATCGTCAGCTACGTCGTCGTCACGGTGAAGGCACGCCTGATCGGGTTCGACCGCCACCTCGAGGAGGCAGCCATGGATCTCGGCGCGAACGAGCTGACCACGTTTCGCAAGATCACCCTGCCGCTGCTTGCGCCCGCCATTCTCAGCGCAGCCCTCCTCGGCTTCGCCCTCTCGATCGACGACTTCGTGATCACGTACTTCAACGCCGGCTCCACGACCACGTTCCCGCTGCTCGTGTGGGGTGCGGCCCGTGTCGCGGTGCCCCCGCAGATCAACGTCGTCGCCAGCGCCATCTTCCTCGTCGCCGTCCTGCTGATGGTCGCCAGCATCGTCCTCGAGCTGCGGCGTAACCGGCCCATCTCGGAGCCGGAGGCGCCCACCGCGGCGCCGGGGAGCTGAGCGGGACGTTGGCGTCGGCCGACCTGCAGCAGCTCGCGCGGGATCACCTGTGGATGCACTTCACCCGCATGGGCGGCTACGGCTCCGGCCAGGACGTGCCGATCATCGTCCGCGGCGACGGGTGCTACCTCGAGGACGCGAACGGCAAGCGGTACCTCGACGCGCTGGCCGGGCTGTTCTCGGTCAACATCGGCTACGGCTACGGCGAGGAGATCGGCCAGGCGGCGCTCGAGCAGATGCGCGAGCTGCCGTTCTACACCAACTGGTCGTACGCGCACCCGAAGGCGATCGAGCTCGCGGCCGAGCTGGCCGAGCTCGCCCCCGGCGACCTCAACCGCGCCTTCTTCGTCTCGGGTGGGTCGGAGGCGGTCGAATCGGCGTGGAAGCTCGCCCGCCAGTACTACGTCGCGAGAGGCGAGAAGCAGGTCCGGCACGCGCTCGCCGAGCCGGAGACGAGACACGACTCGATCATCGCCGCCGGCCGCGGCCCTCACCGCTACAAGGCGATCGCCCGCCATATCGCCTACCACGGCACCACCATGGGCGCCCTCTCGATCAACGGCATCCCGGCGCTGCGGACGATGTTCGAGCCGCTCGTCCCCGAGGTGCGGCACGTCCACAACACGAACCGCTACCACCGGCCCACCGAGGAGACGGAGGCCGAGTTCACGCGGTTCCTGCTCGACGACCTCGAGCAGGCGATCCTCGCGATGGGCCCGGAGACGGTGTGCCTCGTGCACATGGAGCCGGTGCAGAACGCGGGCGGCTGCTTCACGCCGCCCGAGGGGTACTGGCCCGGCGTACGCGCCATCTGCGACACCTACGACATCCTGCTCTCGGCGGACGAGGTGATCACCGCCTTCGGCCGGCTGGGGCACTGGTTCGGGTCCGAGCGCTACGACATCCGCCCCGACATCGTCACCTGCGCCAAGGGGCTGTCCTCGTCGTACGGCCCGATCGGCGCGGTGCTGGCGACGGACCGCGTGATGGAGCCCTTCCTCGATTCGACGTCGATGTACGCGCACGGCGTCACCTTCGGAGGCCACCCCGTCATGTGCGCGATCGCGCTCAAGAACATCGAGATCATGAAGCGCGAGGGGATCGTCGAGCACGTGCGCGCCACCCAGGACGTGTTTCGCGCCAAGCTGGAGACGCTGCTCGACCTGCCGCTCGTCGGCGACGTGCGCGGCACGGGCTTCTTCTACGCCGTCGAGCTCGTGAAGGACAAGGAGACCCGCGCCACCTTCGACGACGACGAGTGCGAGTCGCTGCTCCGCGGCTACCTCTCGCCCGCGCTCTTCGACGCCGGCCTGATCTGCCGGCAGGACGACCGCGGCGACCCGGTGGTGCAGATCTCGCCGCCGCTCGTCGCCGGTGAGGCCGAGATGGACGAGATCGTCGGCATCCTCGGCGACGTGCTGGCCGACGCCGCGCGTCACCTGACGCCGTAGGCGGCCCGGCCGGGTCGGAGGTGCGCGGGCCGGCGACGGGGCGTGGGTACGGTTAGCCGTACGGCGGCACCCCCGCCGGATCCGGCAAGATCCAGCAGTTCCCGACGAGGAGGCCCGAAGTGGAGAGTGGAAACGGCTCGGCGGTCGTCGTCGCGCGCGACCTGACGCGACGGTACGGCGAGGGCGACAGCTCCGTCGACGCGCTGCGCGGTGTCTCCGTCTCGATCGAGCACGGCAAGATGACGGCCGTGATGGGCCCCTCCGGCTCGGGCAAGTCGACGCTGATGCACATCCTCGCCGGCCTCGACAAGCCGACCTCCGGCGACGTCTCGATCGCGGGGACGGAGATCACGACGCTCGGGGACAACGACCTCACGAAGCTGCGCCGCGAGCACATCGGCTTCGTCTTCCAGTTCTTCAACCTGCTGCCGATGCTGACGGCGCGCGAGAACGTGCTGCTGCCGCTGACGATCGCCGGCGAGAAGCCGGACGCGGGGTGGTTCGACGGCCTCGTGGGCCGCATCGGCCTGACCGACCGGCTCACGCACCGACCCGCCGAGCTCTCCGGCGGCCAGCAGCAGCGCGTGGCGATCGCGCGGGCGCTCGTCTCGCGGCCCACGGTCGTCTTCGCCGACGAGCCGACCGGGAACCTCGACTCGACCACGAGCCACGAGATCCTCGAGCTGATGCGCGCCTCCGTCGACGAGTTCGGCCAGACCACGGTGATGGTCACGCACGACCCGCGCGCGGCAGCGATGGCCGACCGGGTGCTCTTCCTCGCCGACGGGCTGATCGTCAACGACATCCCGCGTTCGAGCCAGCACGAGATCCTGCTCGCGATGGAAGCGCTGATCCCTGCGTGATCCGGTTCGCCGTCAAGGGCCTCGCCGGACGCAAGCTCCGGACCGCGCTCACCGCGATCGCCGTCGTGCTCGGCGTCGCCATGGTGAGCGGCACGTTCGTGCTCACCGACTCGATCGACAAGGCCTTCGACGCCATCTTCTCCGACGTCTACCGCGGTACCGACGCCACGATCACCGCCAAGACGCCGTTCGACGTCACCGAGGGTCAGGGGAGCGTCGACTCCTCCGTTCGACGAGGCGCTGACCGAGCAGGTGCTCGCGCCTGCCGAGCGTGGCCGACGCGATCGGCGGCGTCGGAGGCGACGCGCAGCTGATCGGAGACGACGGCAAGGCGATCGTGTTCGGCGGCGCCCCGAACCTCGGTTTCAGCGTCGACCCGTCCAAGCCCGAGTTCAACACGCTCACGCTCGAGTCGGGCGCGTGGCCCGGCGGCGGACGAGGTCGTGATCGACGTCTCGACCGCCTCGAAGAAGGACCTCGCGGTCGGCGAGCGAGATCGGCGTTCAGGCCCAAGGGCCGGTACAGCGGCTGCGGATCTCGGGGCTCGTGAAGTTCGGCTCCGTCGACACGATCGGCGGCGCCACGCTTGCCGGCTTCGACCTCCCGACCGCCCAGGCCCTCTTCGACAAGGTCGGCAAGCTCGACCAGATCCGCGTCGCGGGCAAGGACGGCGTCGCGCCGCCCAGCTCGTCGTCGGACATCGAGTCGATCCTGCCGGCGGGCACCCAGGTGCGCACCGGCGAGGCACAGGCCGCCGAGGACGCGGCGGACACCAACGAGTTCATCTCCTTCCTCCGCTACTTCCTGCTCGCCTTCGGCGGTGATCGCGCTCTTCGTCGGCGCCTTCGTGATCGTCAACTCGCTCTCGATCACGATCGCGCAGCGCACGCGGGAGCTCGCGACGCTGCGAACGCTCGGCGCGTCGCGCCGGCAGGTGCGCTGGTCCGTCGTCGTGGAGGCGTTCGTGATGGGTGTGGTCGCCTCGCTGATCGGGCTCTTCCTCGGGCTCGCGCTCGCGACCGGCCTCTTCGAGCTGTTCGACGCGGTCGGGCTTCACGCTGCCGAACAGCGGCCTCGTCTTCACCGGGCGCACCGTCGTCGTCGCGCTCGGGCTCGGCATCCTGGTGACGCTGATCGCGAGCATCTTCCCGGCCATGCGTGCCACGCGCGTCCCCCCGATCGCTGCGGTGCGCGAGGGCGCGACCGTGCCGCCGGGCCGGTTCGCGCGCTTCCGTACTCCTGCCGCGGTGCTGCTGACCGTGCTCGGCTTCGCCGGCCTGGTCTGGGGGCTGTTCGGGCCCGGCCTCGACACGACGCAGGTGCTGCTGTTCATGATCGTCGGCACGCTGCTGGTCTTCGTCGGCGTGGCGATGCTGTCGACGCCCTTCATCCCCGCGCTCGCGAGGACGCTCGGCTCGCCGGCGCGGTGGATCCTCGCCGCGTTCACCGTGCTCGCCTGGCCGCTCTGGCTGCTGCCGTACTGGCTGCTCAGGCTCGGCGCCTGGGGGCCGGGCGCTGCCGCGCGGCGCGTGGGGGCGTTCGTCCTCGGCGCCGTGCTCAACCCACTGCTCCTGGCGCTCGTGCTGGTGATGTGGGCGAGGCGAGGCCTGACATCGTGGACGCCGGAGTGGCCGATCGAGTTCCCGGGCGTCGTGCCCGACCGGGTCACGGCCACGACGGGCACCGACAACGCCCGCCGCAACCCGCAGCGCACGGCCTCGACCGCGGCCGCGCTGATGATCGGCCTCGCGCTCGTGACGCTCGTCGCGACGCTGGCGGCCGGCATCACGCAGACGTTCCGCGGCGCCGTCGAACGAGCTCTTCAGCGGCGACTACGCGATCACCGCCCAGAACAACTTCTCGCCGATCCCGGTCGCAGCGGCGGAGGCGGCCGCGAGGACACCGGGCGTGACGGTGGTCGGCAACGTGCGCACCGGCGACGCCCTCGCTTTCGGCAAGCCGTTCTTCGCGACCGCCGTCGATCCGGGCACGAAGGACGTGCTCGCGCTCGACTGGAAGGACGGGTCGCAGGACGTGCTCGCCAACCTCGGCGATGACGGGGCCTTCGTGGACGACGGCTACGCCGACGATCACGACCTTCGCGTCGGGTCGACCGTCGACGTCACGTTCGTCAGCGGCAACACGCGCACGTTCACCGTGAGGGGGATCTTCGAGCCCCCGAGCGGCGGCTCGCCGTTCGGGCCCGTCACCGTCTCGACCGCGGTGTGGGACGCGGAGAACACCGAGCCGAAGAACCTCTACTCGTTCGTCAAGATCCAGGGCGGCGAGACGTCCGCCAACCAGGCGGCGCTCGACCGCACGCTCGCGGCCTTCCCGAACGCGAAGGCGCAGACGCGGGAGGCGTTCATCGACAACCAGATCTCGGGCCTGACCTCGGTGCTCAACATCCTCTACGTGCTGCTGGCGCTCTCCGTGCTCGTCAGCCTGTTCGGGATCGTCAACACGCTCGTGCTCAGCGTCTTCGAGCGCACCCGCGAGATCGGGATGCTGCGGGCGATCGGCATGACACGCCGTCAGGTGCGGCGCATGATCCGGCACGAGAGCGTGATCACGTCGCTGATCGGCGCCGTGATCGGGATCGTGCTCGGCCTCGTGCTGGCCGGCCTGCTGATCGCCAGGATCGACTTCATCGACTTCGCCTTCCCGACCGGTCAGGTGGTGGTGTTCGCGGTCGCCGCGATCGTCGTCGGCATCGTCGCGGCGATCTTCCCGGCGCGTCGCGCGGCCAAGCTGAACCCGCTCGAGGCTCTCCAGTACGAGTAGGCGCCGAAGGGGCTCCGCCGTCGTTACGCGCGTGAGCGGCGGGCCACGCCGTCGTGCTCGGCCGCCTCCGCCACGGCGGCGGCCACGACGGCCGTCACGTCGCGGTTGAAGACGCTCGGGATCACGTACTCCGGCCCGAGCTCGTCGGCGAGGATCACGGATGCGATCGCGTGCCCGGCGGCGACCTTCATGCCCTCGGTGATCGTGCTCGCGCGCACGTCGAGCGCGCCCCGGAAGACGCCCGGGAACGCGAGCACGTTGTTGATCTGGTTCGGGTAGTCGGAGCGTCCGGTTGCGACGACTGCCACCTTGCCCGGCGGCAGCTCCTCCGGTGCGATCTCGGGAGTGGGGTTGGCCATCGCGAAGACGATCGCGTCGTCCGCCATCCGCTCGATCCCCTCGCGCGAGACCGCGCCGGGGACGGAGAGTCCGATGAAGACGTCTGCGCCGGCGAGGACGTCGTCCGCCGTGCCCTTGGCCCCGTCGGGGTTCGTGCGCTCGGCAAAGGACTGCTTGATGGCGTTGAGGCCCTCCCGGCCGTCGTAGATCGCGCCGCCGTGGTCGCAGCCGATCACATTCGTGACCCCGGCGTTGAGGAGGATGTCGGTGACCGCGACGCCGGCGGCGCCGACCCCCGTCATCACGACCCTGACGTCCTCGATCCGCTTGTCGACCACCCTGAGGGCGTTCAACAGCGCGGCCAGGACGACGATCGCCGTTCCGTGCTGGTCGTCGTGGAAGACGGGGATGTCGAGCTCGGCGCGCAGCCTCTGCTCGATCTCGAAGCACCGCGGCGAGGAGATGTCCTCCAGGTTGATGCCGCCGAACCCGGGAGCGATCGCCTTCACGATCGCGACGATCTCGTCCGTGTCCTTGGTGGCGAGGCAGAGCGGCCATGCGTCGACGCCGCCGAACTCCTTGAACAGGAGCGCCTTGCCCTCCATCACGGGCATGGCTGCCTCGGGCCCGATGTCGCCGAGCCCGAGCACGGCGGTGCCGTCGCTGACGACGGCCACCGTGTTCTGCTTGATCGTCAGGTTCCACGCCGACGTGCGGTCGGCGGCGATGGCCTGGCAGATCCGCGCCACGCCCGGCGTGTACGCCATCGAGAGATCGTCGCGGGTCTTGACCGGAACCTTCGAGCGCATCTCGATCTTGCCGCCCAGGTGCATCAGGAACGTGCGGTCGGACACTCTCTCGACCTCGACCCCGTCGACCGCCCTGACCTGCTCGACGATGCGCTCGAGGTGGTCGGTGTCCGAGGCGTCGACCGTGACGTCCCGGAGCTTCGTGCCCTTCTCGACGCGCACGAGGTCGATCGCGCCGAGAGACCCGCCGGCCTCGCCGATCGCCTCCGCGAGTCGTGCGAACGACCCGGGCGCGTCCGAGAGCCTCACGCGGATGGTGGCGCTGAACGAAGCAGACACGTGACTCATGTTCGGATCACTCCTTCCGCGGCCAGGGCCGCGATCTCGTCGTCGTCGTAGCCGGCCTCGCGGAGGATCGGCGCGGTGTGCTGCCCGACCGAGGGAGGCGCGGTGCGATGCGCCACCCGCACACGGTCGAGCGAGAGCGGCACCGCGGGAAGGCGGAAGCCGTCGATGGTCGGGTGGTCGAGCTGCTGGAGGAAGCCGAGCGCCTCCGTCTGCGGCGCCTGCGCGACGTCGGCGACATCCGCGACGGGGGCGGCCGGGACACCGGCCTCCGTCAGCCGCCGGTGCCAGTGAGCAGTGTCCTGGCGGGACAGCTGCGCCTCGAGGATCTCGCACAGGGCGTCGCGGTTGCGGACGCGCTCGGGATTCGTCGTGAACCGGGGGTCGTGGACGAGCTCCGGCAGGCCGACGACGTCGCAGATGGCAGCGAACAGCCGGTCGTTGCCGCCGGCGATCATCAGCTCGCCGTCGCGGGTGGGGAAGACCTGGTACGGCGCCACCATCGGGAAGCGCGTGCCCTGACCCCTCGGCACCGTGCCGTCGGCCAGGTAGCCCACCAGGTGGTAGCCGATGTAGCCGAGCGCGGTCTCGTACAGCGAGACGTCCACGACCGCCCCCTCGCCGGTGCGGCCGCGCTCGATCAACGCCGCGAGCACGCCCAGGGCAGCCCACGTGCCCGTGCCCTGATCGATCAGGGACGACCCCACGCGCACGCCCGGCCGGCCGGGCTCTCCCGTCATCGAGATGAGGCCGCCGGCTGCCTGCATCAGCGCGTCGTACCCCGGCTCGTGGGCGAGAGGCCCGACGTGCCCGTAGGCGCCGACCGAGCAGTAGACGATCCGGGGGTTGCTGCCCCGTACCGCGTCCGCGCCGAGCCCGAGCTTCTCGGCCAGGCCCGGGCGCAGGCTCTGCAGGAACACGTCGGCGCCGTCGCAGAGGCGGAGCAGGGCCTCGCGTCCACGCGGGTCGCGCAGCGACAGCGCCAGCGAGCGCTTGCCGGCGTTCGCCGAGAGGAACATCGCCCCCTCGCCCTCCCAGAACGGCGGGCCCCAGGCGCGGCCGTCGTCACCGGTGTCCGGGCGCTCGACCTTGACGACGTCCGCACCGAGGGCCGACAGGATCTGCGCGCAGTACGGGCCTGCGATCGACGTTGTCACGTCGATCACACGCACGCCGGCGAGAGGCTGAGGGGCCACGACACCATCATCGCCGTTCCGCGCGGGCTCGCGCTCCGGCAGCGGTGGCCCGCCACCCGTCTGCGAGGATGTCGTCGTGGTCGTTCCCGCGCTCTTCGATCAGTTCGTCCAGTGGGTGTCCGGCGAGTGGTGGAGCTACCTCGTCGTCTTCGCCGTCTCCACGATCGACGCGTTCTTCCCGCTCGTGCCGAGCGAGTCGGTGGTGATCACCGCCGGGGTCGTGTCGGCGGCGGGCGACATGAACCTCGCACTCGTGATCGCGTGTGCGAGCGTCGGCGCGATCCTGGGCGACAACATCTCCTACGGCCTCGGCAGCTGGCTCGGCGAGCACACCGTGAAGCGCGTCTTCAAGGGCGAGAAGAGCCGCCACGCGTTCGAGTGGGCCGAGCGCCAGCTCGAGACGAGGGGCTTCTACCTGATCATCGTCGCGCGCTTCATCCCGGGCGGCCGTACCGCAGTGACGTTCTCGTCGGGGTACGTGCACGCGATGCGCTGGCGGCGCTTCATCGTCGCCGACGTGATTGCGGGGACGATCTGGGGGAGCTACGCGGCGCTGCTCGGGTTCGTGGGCGGCAAGCAGTTCGAGGAGGCGCCGTGGAAGGGCCTGGTGCTTGCATTCGTCGTCGCGGTCGGCTTCGCCGGGCTCGTCGAGCTCGTGCGCTGGCTGCGCGACCGGCGGCGCGGCGCAGAGCGCCTCGAGGTCGACCCCGTCGGCGCCGACGCCGACGGCGGGCAGTAGCCCGACCCGGGCAGGATGCGGATCCACGTCACCGGAGCCACGGGATTCCTGGGGGCCGAGGTGATGCGCCTCGCGCCGGGCGCGAGCGGCGAGCGAGCCGAGATTCGCGATCGTCGCGCCGTGCAGGCTCTCTTCGAGCGCCGACGTCCCGAGGTGGTGCTCCACACCGCGTACCGGCAGAGTGGCGAGGGCGCGCGCTCGATCGTCGTCGACGGCTCGGAGAACGTGGCGCTGGCAGCGCACGGGGTCGGAGCGCGGCTCGTGCATCTCTCGACGGACGTCGTCTTCGACGGGCGCCAGGGGCGGCCCTACGCGGAGGGCGACGCGCCGAGCCCGTGCACCGAGTACGGGCGCGCCAAGGCCGACGCGGAGCAGCGGGTAGCCGCCGCCCACCCGGACGCGCTGATCGTGCGCACCTCGCTCATCGTCGGCGGCCCCGGCCATGCGCCGTCGAAGCACGAGCTGGTCGCGCTCGATCCCGCGATGACCTTCTTCGAGGACGAGATCCGCTCGCCGATCCAGGTCGGTGACCTGGCCGCCGCCCTGCTCGAGCTCGCGCAGCTCGACACCACCGGGCCCCTGCACGTCGCCGGAGCCGACGACCTCTCGCGCGCCGACCTGGCAGAGCTCGTCGCGGGGCGAGCCGTGCGGCGAGCACCGGCCCCTCCCGGCCGGCCGCTCGACTGCTCTCTCGACTGCTCGCGGGCCCGGGCACTCCTCCGCACCGAGCTGCGCGGCGTGCGTACGGTGTGGTCGTGAACCGGCTCGGCTCCGAGACCAGCCCCTACCTCCTGCAGCACGCCGACAACCCGGTCGACTGGTACCCCTGGGGCGCCGAGGCGCTCGAGCGTGCCCGGGCCGAGGACAGGCCGATCCTGCTCTCCGTCGGCTACAGCGCCTGCCACTGGTGCCACGTGATGGCGCACGAGTCGTTCGAGAGCGCCACCACGGCCGCCGTCATGAACGAGCACTTCGTCAACGTGAAGGTCGACCGCGAGGAGCGGCCGGACGTCGACGCGCTCTACATGGATGCCACGGTCACGATGACCGGGCAGGGGGGCTGGCCGATGACGGTCTTCCTCACACCGCAGGGGGAGCCGTTCTACGCGGGCACGTACTTCCCGCCCGAGCCCCGCCACGGCATGCCGTCCTTCACGCAGCTGCTCCGCGCCGTCGCGGAGGCCTGGCAGGAGCGGCGTGACGACGTGGCCGCCCAGGCACGGCGGCTCGTCGAGGCCGTCGCGCAGTCGTCCCGGGTCCGGCCGTCGTCGGAGCCGCTCACCGCGCGCCTGCTGGACGACGCCGAGCGCGGCATCGCCCGCACCTTCGAGCGGGTGTACGGCGGCTTCGGCCGCGCCCCCAAGTTCCCGCCCGCGTCGACGCTCGAGTTCCTGCTCCGCCGTACCGGCGACGAGGCGCGGACGATGGTCACCAGCACCCTCGACGGCATGGCCGCCGGGGGCATGTACGACCTCGTCGGAGGCGGGTTTCACCGCTACTCGGTCGACGACCGCTGGCTCGTGCCCCATTTCGAGAAGATGCTGTACGACAACGCGTTGCTCGCGTCCACGTACCTGCACGCGTGGGTCGTGACGGGACGCCCCCGCTACCGGCAGGTCGCCGAGGAGACGCTCGACTACGTCCTTCGCGAGCTACGCCTGGACGGCGGCGGGCTCGCCTCGGCCCAGGATGCCGACACGGACGGCGTCGAGGGGCTGACGTTCACGTGGACGCAGGACGACGGCGTTCCTGCCGACCTGCTGCAACCCTTCGAGCACGGCCGCTCGATCGTGCGGGGCGAGCTCGACCCGGAGTTGCGCTCGCGCCTGTTCGCCGCGCGCGAGCTTCGTCGCCAGCCTGCTCTCGACGACAAGGCGCTTGCCTCGTGGAACGGGCTCGCCCTGGCAGCCCTCGCCGAGGGCGCCCGCCGTCTCGACCGCCCGGACTGGCTCGAGGCAGCACGCGACGTGGGGGAGTTCCTGCTCGGCCCGCTCTCGCGGGAGGACGGGAGGCTGTCGCGGGCCTGGCGCGCGGGCCGTTCCGGCGGCGAGGGGTTCCTCGACGACTACGCGAACGTCGCGCACGGACTGCTCGAGCTGCACGTGGCGACGGGCGAGCTGCGCTGGCTGCTCGAGGCGCGGCGCTTAGCGCTGCTCGCGATCGAGCTCTTCGGCGACGACGAGCACGGGGGGTTCTTCCTCGCGCCGAAGGGGGGCGAGGAGCTCGTCGCGCGCACGAAGGGCCTCGACGACAACCCGCTTCCCTCGGGCAACTCGATGCTGGCCCACGTGCTGCTCCGGCTCGCCAGGATCTGGGGGGACGAGGAGCTCGAGCGCCGCGCAGTCGGTGTCCTGCGCCTCGTCGAGCCGATGCTCGCGCGCGCTCCGGGGGCGTTCGGCTGGGCGCTGTGCGCGCTCGACCTGTGGCTCTCCACACCCTCCGAGCTGGCCGTCGCCGGGCCCGTCGGGAGCAAGGTCGCGCGCGCCGCACTGGCCCCTTTCGCCCCACGGACGGTGGTGGCCGTGGGCCCGGCAGAGGGGGTGCCGCTCCTGGAGGGAAAGGGCCTCGTCGACGGCAAGCCGGCCGTGTACGCCTGCGAGCGCTTCGCGTGCCGGGCGCCCGTGACAGACCCCGCCGCGGTGGCGGTTTGATCGTCTAGGCTCCAATCCATGGCGACGACCGAGCTGACCGGCGCGGAAGCGGTCGAGTGGGACCTCACGGATCTGTACGAGAGCCCCGACGACCCGAAGCTGAACGAGGAGGTCGCCGACGCGGAGCGCTCCACCGCAGCCTTTCGCGAGCGCTACCACGGCAACGTCGCCGCGCTCGACGCGGCCGGCCTCGCCGAGGCCGTTGCCGAGCACGAGCGCATCGAGTCCTCGATGGACAGGCCGCTCACCTACGCGCACCTCCGGTTCGCCACGAACATGGCGGATCCGTCGCGGGGCGCGCTCGTCGCCAGGCTGCAGGAGAAGGCTGCGGCGCTCGAGACGCAGCTGCTCTTCTTCGCGCTCGAGTGGGCGGCAGTCGACGACGCCACCGCCGACGCCCTGCTCGAGAGCAGCGAGCTCGACCACTGGCGCCACTTCCTGCGCAGCCTGCGCAAGTACCGCCCGTACATTCTCAGCGAGCCGGAGGAGCGCATCCTCACCGAAAAGACCGTCTCCGGCTCCTCCGCCTGGGCGCGGCTCTACGAGGAGTTGCTCGGCGCGCTGCGCGTCGAGCTGGACGGCGAGCAGGTGTCCCTCGAGTCGGCGATGGCACGCCTCTACTCGGCCGACCGCGAGGTCCGCGCCACCGCGGCCGGGGCGGTCAGCGCCGCGCTCGAGCCCGGCCTGCGCACGCGCGCCTACGTGATGAACACGATCGTCGTCGACAAGTCGATCGACGACCGTCTCCGCGGCTATCCGTCGTGGATCAGCGCCCGCAACCTGGCCAACGAGACGACCGACGAGGCAGTGCAGGCGCTCGTGGACGCCACCACGTCACGCTACGACGTCCCGCAGCGCTACTACCGCCTCAAGGCTCGTCTGCTCGGCCTCGACCGCATCGCGCATTACGACCGCATGGCGCCCGTCGCCGGGGCGGCCGCGAAGCTGTCGTGGGACGAGGCGCGGGCGGTCGTCGTCGGCGCATACGCCGACTTCTCGGAGGAGGCCGGAGAGGTGGTCGACCGCTTCTTCGAGCAGAGCTGGATCGACGGCCCGGTCAGGGACAACAAGCGGACGGGCGCGTTCTGCGCCACGACGGTACCCGGCGTTCACCCGTACGTGCTCATGAACTACACGGGTGACCGCCGCTCGGTGCTCACGCTCGCGCACGAGCTCGGTCACGGCCTCCACGGGGTGATGGCCCAGCCGCTCGGGCTCTTCAACTCGTCGACACCGCTGACGACCGCCGAGACTGCCTCCGTCTTCGGCGAAGCCCTCACCTTCAAGCGGCTCCTGGCCGAGGAGGGCGATCCCCGCAGGAAGCTCGACCTGCTGACGGGCCGGATCGAGGATGCGATCGCGACCGTCTTCCGCCAGGTCGCGATGAACCGGTTCGAGGACGCAGTGCACACCGAGCGCCGCGGCACGGGCGAGATCGCGCCCGAGCGCTTTGCAGAGCTCTGGCTCGAATGCCAGACACAGCTGTTCGACGACTCGGTCGACACCTCCGGCTACGCGAACTGGTGGAGCTACGTCAACCACTTCGCGGGCGTCCCGGGCTACGTCTACGCGTACGCGTACGGCTACCTGTTCGCGCTCTCGATCTTCCGGGCCTACGAGCGCGAAGGCGACGGCCTCGTGGAGCCGTACCTGGATCTCCTGCGGGCCGGCGGCTCGAAGCCGCCGGAGGAGCTCGCCGGCCTCGTCGGCCTCGACCTGACCGACCCGTCCATCTGGGCGTCGGGCATCGACGCGCTCTCGGACGAGCTCGACGAGGCCGAGCGGCTGGCCGGCGAGATCGGCCTCGGCTGACCCGCGCGACGACGAACTGAAAACCCGCGCGACGCCTAACTAATGCAGCGGGTCTAGCGTCTGGGCGAGCGGGGGGTTAGGGTCGCCCCGTCAACGCTGTATCACTTTGCAGAAGGAGTTTTCGATGCGCAGGGTCATCTCGATCGTGTTCGCGCTCGTCGCAGCACTCGGTGTCACGGCGTCGACCGCCGCTGCCGAGACCGGGGTCACTGCCAGGACCGTCACCGTCGGCGGCACCTTTCCGCTGACCGGGCCCGCATCCGGCTATGCGCCCATCCCCGTCGCGATGAAGGCGTACTTCTCGTACATCAACTCCCGCCGGGGCACCGACGGCAAGCGCGGTGTGCTCGGGCGCCAGATCGTCTTCAAGTACCTCGACGACGGCTACAACCCGGCGAACAGCGTGCAGCTGACGCGGCAGCTCGTCGAGCAGGACAAGGTGTTCGCGGTCGTGGGATCCCTCGGGACGGAGGTGAACCTGGCGATTCGCCCGTACCTCAACTCGAAGAAGGTGCCGCAGCTCCTGAACGCCACCGGCGCAACCACCTGGGGGCGTGACTGGAAGCAGTTCCCGTGGACGACCGGCTGGCAGCCCGACTACGAGCTGGAGGGCAAGGTCTTCGGCCAGGCGATCGCGCGCAACAGCTCCAACGCGAAGATCGCCGTGCTCTACCAGAACGACGACTACGGCAAGGACTACCTGCGTGGGCTCGAGGCGGGGCTCGGGGCCAAGTCCGCGAACATCGCCGGCAAGGAGGCGTACGAGGTGACCGCGCCGGACGTACGGTCGCAGGTGGCGAAGCTGCGCGCGACCGGTGCGACCGTGTTCGTGATCCTGGCGACACCGAAGTTCACGATCCAGTCGTACGTGATCGCCAAGGCGCTGGGCTGGACACCGCCGGTGATCTACACGAACTCGGTGTCGGCCACCGACACGTTCCTCACGCTCGCGAGCCGCTCGGGCGCGGGCACGCTCGTGAACAACACGCTCACGGTGCAGTACGCGAAGGATCCCGCCAACCCGAAGTGGGCCAACGACGCGGCGATGAAGCTCTATCGCACGGTGATGACGAAGTACTACCCCAACGGGTCGGACGTGGCGGTGCAGAACAACGCTCTCAACCTCTACGGGGTCGCGGTCGCCCACGCGTTCGTCCAGTTGCTGGAGAAGTCAGGCAAGAGCCCGACACGGGCGGGAATCGTGAAGGCGTTCCGGTCCTGGAAGCAGGCCAACCCCTTCCTGCTGCCCGGCAACGTGCAGAGGACGGGGCCGACCAACCAGTTCCCGCTGCGCTGCCAGCAGATCGTGAAGTTCACGGACAGCACGTTCAAGTCCGTGTCGGCCCTGAAGTGCCGCTAACCGCCCGCTGACGCGTTGATCGCGGGGCCGGCCGACGGGCCGGCCCCGCTCAATGCGAGCCTGCCCGGTACTGCTCCCAGTACCCCTCCATCGTCGTCCGGCGCGTGGCGCGGTGCGCCGGGTCGGTGGCGGCGAGGTTGACGGCCCGCACGATCCATTCCTCGCCGACGTCGAGGACGTTGACACACGCCGGCGCCTGCTCGAAGTGACCGAGGAACATGCGCTCTCCCGTGAGCGCATAGGAGAGCACTGCCCGGTTGACGGCGCCGTGGAGGACGAGCAGGGCCGTGTCCCAGCGATCGTCCGCGAGCAGCCGGTCGAGTGCCGGCAGCACCCGGTCGAACAGCTCGCCGATCGTCTCGCCGCCGAGGAAGCGCTTGTCGTTCGGCACGACGCCCCGGAACGCGTGCACGAACGCCCTCTCCAGCTCCGCTGCCGGGATCGACGAGAGCCGGTCGCCGCGGATCTCCTGCAGGTCGGGCCAGGCCTCCACCTCGTGGCCGGGGGCGACGATCGCCGCGGTCTCCATCGTCCGCGGCAGGCCGCTGCCGATCACGCGGTCGAAGGTGATCCCTGCGAGCAGCGCCCGCGCGGCCTCGGCCTGGGCTCGACCCTCCTCCGTCAGAGGGACGGCGTCGGGGGGCAGCGGGCGCCCTGCCTCGTCGAAGTACGCGACGGCGCCGTGGCGCATCAGGTACAGGCGGCGACGCACGCCTCAGCGGTACCGGTCGAGGTAGGCCGGGCTCGCGACGCTCAGCTTCGCAGCAACCTCCGCCTTGAGAGCGGCGACGTCGCCTTCGCGGATGTCTCCCGCCCGGATGCGCCGTGCCGTCGACCAGTCCGGCTCGGGTGCGTCGGGTGTCTCGCGGGCGACGATCGTGAGCGCGTTCATGGCCACCAGTGTGCGGAAGCGGAGGCGGTGGTCGTCGAGGAGAGGCAGGATCTCGTGCTCGAGGAACTCATGCACGGCCGTGGCGAGCTCGGAGCCGGTGGGCCTGTCGTGTGAGCTGCTCACGCCGCATGCTCGATCAGGTGGAGGAGCTCGTACTCCTTCTCGGCCGCGAGCCGTCCCAGGATCGCGAGCTCGACGCTGCGCTCCTCGCCGCGCAGGTGGCGGCGCGCCTGCGTGAGCGAGCCGATCGCCCACTTGCAGTTGCCGAGCACCTCCCACGCGTACAGCTCCTCGAGCCGCACGTCGCTGCCGGTCGACTCGACGTAGCGCTCGAGATACGGCTCCACGTCGCCGACCCCGCCCAGGCGCCGCTCGTCGGCGCCGAAGCGCCAGGCGCGAAGGAGCGGCCAGGCGAGGTCCTCTGCCGGGTCTGCGAGGTGCGCGAACTCCCAGTCCAGGACGGCAACGACGCCGTGCGCGTCGACCATCACGTTGCCGATGCGGAAGTCGCCGTGGGCCACGACCCGGGGCCGCTGCAAGAGGATCCGCTCCCGGCACCACGCGATGCCGAGCTCGATCGCCGGGTGCGGCTCGTCGACCGAGTCGAGCTCCGCGTACAACCGCTCCCAGAGGTCCGTTCGGGGCAGGAAGGGGAGGCGCTCCGGCGGGATCGAGTGGATCCGGGCGAGCTGCTCCGCCAGCTGTCGCGCGAGCGCGGGCGGCGGATCGCGCACGATGCGGCGACCGATCGTCTCGCCGCGCACACGCTCCATCGCGAATGCCTCGCGGCCGTCGAGCTGGCCCAGGTACGCGAGCGGCTCGGGCACCCGCACGCCGGCCTCACGCGCCGCCACGAGCACCTCGAACTCCTGCTCGAGCGAGAGCGTGTCGAGGTGGATGACGCCCCCGCCGGCGCGGCGCACGAGCAGCTCGCGCCCGTCCGCCGTGTCGACCGCCCACGCCTCCTTCGACGCTCCTCCCGCCAGCCTTGCAGTCCGCACGACGCCGGTGCCGAGCGCCTGCTCGAGCGCCTCGATCAAAGCGTGAGCTCTGCCAGCAGCCGCAGGGCCTCGGGCTGCCGGGCCTGCAGCACGAGCGTCGTCGCTCCCGCGGCGCGCCACGCCTCGAGCCTCTCGGCAATGCGCCCGCGCTCGCCGACGAGCGCGATCTCGTCGACGAGCGCGTCGGGCACGGCCATGGCGGCCTCGCCCTTCTTGCCCTCCAGGTAGAGATCCTGGATCGCAGCAGCTTCGGCCTCGAAGCCGTAGCGCCGGGCGAGCCGGTTGTAGAAGTTCTGCCCGCGCGCGCCCATGCCGCCGACGTAGAGCGCGAGCATCGGCTTGAGGATGTCGCGGCAGGCCTGAACGTCGTCGTCCACGACGACCGGCACGAGCGGCGCGAGATCCCATTCGTCCGGTCGTCCCCCACGAGCCGCGAACCCCTCGGCGAGCGACGGGCCGTGCACTTCGGCGAACCGCTCGGGCGAGAAGAAGATCGGCAGCCAGCCGTCTGCGATCTCCGCGGCGAGCGCGACGTTCTTCGGGCCGATCGCCGCCAGGTAGATCGGCACGTCGGCGCGGAGGGGGTGCACGATGAGCTTCAACGGTTTGCCGAGCCCGGTCGCGTCGGGGCCGGTGTAGGGGACGTCGTAGTGCGCGCCGTGGTGCTCGACCGGCGCGTCGCGTCGCAGGATCGAGCGGACGATCTCGACGTACTCGCGCGTGCGGGCGAGGGGCTTTCCCCAGGGCTGGCCGTGCCATCCCTCGGCGACCTGCGGGCCGGAGGTGCCGAGCCCGAGCAGGACTCGGCCGCCGGAGAGGAGATCCAGCGTCGCCACCGTGGTCGCGGTCGCCGCAGGCGTGCGCGCGGGCATCTGCATGATCGCGCTGCCGACGGAGATCCGCCCGGTCGTCGCGGCGATCCACGCCATCGGCGTGACAGCGTCCGTTCCGTAGGCCTCCGACGTCCAGACCGAATGGAAGCCGAGCCGGTCCGCCTCCTGCGCGAGCGCGACTCCGGCGAGCGGGTCGTCGTAGCCGAGTTGCAACCCGAGGCGCATGCGGCGATCCTACTCCGCGTGAGCACCGCCCTCTTCCCGCCTGCGTACCTGGAGCGCCGGGCGCACTACCGGGCGTTCATGGAGAAGCACGTGCTCCCCAACGAGGGAGCGCTCGACCGCGAGGACGACGCGGCGCAGGAGCTCGTGCTCGGGTTGCAGGCGAAGGCGCGCGAGACGGGGCTCTGGGCGCCGCACATGCCGCCCGAGGCCGGCGGCACCGGCGACGGGTTCCTCTACTACGCCTGCATGAACGAGGAGATAGGTCGCTCGTACTGGGCGCAGCTCGTGTTCGGGTGCCAGGCTCCCGACGCCGGCAACGCAGAGATCCTGCACCTCTATGGGACGCCCGAGCAACGGGAGCGCTTCCTCGTCCCGCTCGTGGCCGGCACCGTGCGCTCCTTCTTCTCGATGACCGAGCCCGACGTGGCGGGCTCCGACCCGACGACGCTGCGGACGCGCGCCGTGCTCGACGGGGACGAGTGGGTGATCGACGGGCACAAGTGGTTCTCGAGCGGCGCGGACGGGGCTGCGTTCGCGATCGTCTTCGCCGTCAGCGACCCCGACGCCGAGAGCCACCGGCGCGGCACGATGATCGTGGTGCCGACGGCGACACCCGGCGTGGACGTGGTCGGCCCCATCAGGGTGATGGGCCACACGGGGCGGGCCTGGAACACCCATTGCGAGGTGCGCTACACCGGCGCTCGCGTACCCGTTGCGAACACGCTCGGCGAGCCTGGCGACGCGTTCAGGATCGCGCAGAAGCGGCTCGGGCCCGGCCGCATCCATCACGTCATGCGCTGGCTCGGGCAGATGCAGCGGGCGTTCGACCTGATGTGCGCCTACTCCCTCGAGCGCGAGGCGTTCGGCGGCCCGCTCGCCGACAAGCAGACGGTGCAGAACTGGATCGCCGACTCCGCCGCCGAGATCCAGGCCTGCCGCCTGCTGACGATGGACGCCGCCCGCAAGATCGACGACGGCTCCGAGGCGCGCGTGGAGGTGTCGCTCCTGAAGTTCTACGCCGCCCGGGCGTTGAGCGACGTGATCGACCGGGCGATCCAGGTGCACGGTGCCCGGGGGCTGACCGATGCGACGCCGCTCGCCCAGATGGCGATGCACGCACGTGGAGGCCGCATCTACGACGGGCCCGACGAGGTGCACCGCATGGTCGTCGCCCGCCGCATCCTGAAGAGCTTCGCGGCCGGCGACGGCTGGACGTTCTCGTAGGCGCCCGGCAGCTGCTCAGCGTCGCGCGACGAGCTCGATCTCGATGCGGGCGCCGAGGGGGAGCGCCGCCACGGCAACGGTGGTGCGGGCGGGGAACGGCTCGCCGAACTGCCGTCGGTAGACGGCGTTCATGGCCGCGAAGTCGTCCATCGAGGTCAGGTACACGTTCACCTTGACCACGTCGTCCAGCCCGAGCCCGCCGGCCGCGAGCACCGCCTCCAGGTTGTCGAAGCAGCGCTGCGTCTGCGCTTCCACGTCGCCGTCGACGAGCGCGCCCGTGGCCGGGTCGATCGGCGTCTGACCCGAGAGGAAGACGTGGTCGCCGGACACGATCGCCTGGGAGTAGGGCCCGACGGCTGCGGGAGCGGCGGCACTCGAGATCGGCTTTCGGGGCATGTCGTCGGTCAGCGGTGGAGGGGAGGGGGAGCAACCGGCTCGCCGGCTGCCGAGCGGGCGCCGGGCACGTTGGGAAAATGGAAGTCGACGGGGTCCCTGCCGGGCTGCACCGCCCAGGCGTGCCCTGTCGTGCCCGAGCCGAGGGCGGCCCAGACGGCGTCGGCCACGTCGGCAGCGGCGAGCAGCGGGAAGCCCGCGGCGTCGACCGCCTCGCGGGCCGCGCCCTCGAGCATGGGCGTGTCGGCGATCCCGGGGCACACGGCATTGATCGCGATGCCCCTGGCGGCGAGCGGCGCGGCGGCGCTGCGGACGAAACCGACGACGGCGTGCTTGGTCGCCGCGTACACCGGGTCGTCGGGCATCGCGGTCAGGCCCGCCAGCGAGGCCGTGACGACGATCCTGCCGCCGTCCGGCATCACCCGCGCCATGCGCCTGACGCCCAGCACGACGCCGTCCACGTTCACGCCCATCGCCCGGCGGTACCCGCCCAGCGAGATCTCGGCCGGATCGGACGGGCCGCCGAGCACACCCGCGTTGAGGCACGCGATCTCGACGGCGCCGACGTGCTCCCAGTGGCCGGCCTCCGACACGTCGAAGCCGGTGGTGAGGTCGAGCACCTCGACCTCGACGCCTTCCGTTTCGAGCCTGGCGGCGATCGCGGCACCGAGCCCGGAGGCGCCGCCGGTGACGATCGCCCTCACGGGACGAGCACGACCTTCCCCGTGGAGCGGCGCTCCTCGACCGACTGCTGCGCCTCGCCGGCTTCGGCGAGCGGGAACGAGGCGCCGACGACCGGGCGGACGAGCCCTGCAGCCCACAGGCGCAGCAGGTCGAGCGCCGCCTCGCGCACGAGCTCGGGCCGGAGCTGCATCAGCCGGCCGAGGTAGAAGCCCTGCACACCGATGTTGCGGCCCACGAGGTGCGCGGGATCGACCTGTGGCCACGTCCCGCCCGCGAAGCCGATCCCGATCACGACCCCGAGCGGGAGCACGAGGCGGAGCGAGTCGGCGAACAGCTGCCCGCCGACAGGGTCGAGCACGACGTCCACGGGCTCGAGCTCGCCGAGGCGGTCGTAGGTGACGGCCCGGGATGCTCCGAGCGAGAGGGGCAACTCGAGCTTCGCCTCCGAGCCGGCCGTCGCAACGACCTCGGCCCCCAGTGCGACTGCCACCTGCACGGCGGCGCTGCCGACGCCACCGGCTCCTGCGTGGACGAGCACCCGGGTGCCGCGGCGCACGGATGCCTGCCGCGTGAGCGGGAGCCACGCGGTCAGGAACGTCGTCAGGAACCCGGCCCCTTCCTCGAACGACGCGGCCGGCGGCAGGTCGAACAGCCACTGCCCGTCCACCGGAGCACGCTCGGCATAGCCGCCGCCGGTCGGCGGCAGCAGCCCGAGCACCCGGCGGCCACCCTCGGTCTCACCCGAGATCTCGTGCCCCGGGATCCACGGCAATGCGGGCGGCTGCGGATAGAGGCCGCGCCGGATGAGCGTGTCGGCGAAGTTGATCCCTGCAGCCCGCACGATCACGAGCTCCTGCCCGTCCCCGGGTACAGGCTCCGCCGCGTCCCGGAGGTGGAGCGCCTCGGCTCCGCCCACCGCCTCCTGCACGATCGCGCGCACGGTTCCCGCTAGCGCCCCGTGAAGCGCGGCTCGCGCTTCTCGATGAACGCGGCCACGCCCTCCTGCCCGTCCTCGCTCGCGAGACAGCGACGGAATGCGTCGGCCTCGCGGCGCAGCCCTTCCTCGAGCGACAGGTCGCGCGTGGTGCGGGCCAGCTCGCGGATGACGGCGATCGCGTGCGGCGACCGCTCCGCGAACGCTCCTGCGATCGCGCCGGCGGCCGTGAGCAGCTCCTCGCGAGGGACGACCTTCTCCACGAGGCCCCAGTCGTATGCCGTGGCGGCGTCGATGAAGTCCCCGCCCAGGTTGAGCAGCAGCGCCCTCCCCAGGCCGACGAGGCGGGGCAGGCGTTGCGTGCCGCCGCCTCCGGGGATCAGGCCGAGCTTGATCTCGGGCTGCCCGAGCTTTGCGTCCTCCGCGCACACGCGCACGTCACAGCACATCGCGAGCTCGAGCCCCCCGCCGAGGCAGTACCCCTGGATCGCGGCGACGAACGGCTTGTGTGCCGCATCCATGCGATGCCCCACCTTCTGCAGGCCGCGCGCTGCGCCCCCTTCGGCCGCCGCGGATTCCCGCAGCGCCGGGAACTCCTTGATGTCGGCCCCCGCGACGAACGCCCGCTCGCCACCCCCCTGCAACACGATCGCCCGGGTGGCGTCGTCGCCGTCGAGCCGTTCGATCTCGGCCTCCAGCTCCTCGAGCAGGGCAGCCGACAGTGCGTTCATGGGCGGGTTGTCGATCGTGATGACGGCAACGGCGCCGTCCTGCTCGGTGCTGATGAACGTTCCCAAGCGCTCCTCCTCGGTCGGAGGGCGAGGCGTGGCCCCGCCCCTACGGCGTCGTGGCCTTCGCGAACCTCTCTCGCAGGGCCGTCTTGCGGAACTTGCCGACGGCCGTCTTCGGGATCTCGTCGACGAACTCGAAGCGCTCCGGCAGCCACCACTTCGCGAACCGGGGCGCCAGGAACTCGCGCAGCTCGTCGCCCGTCGCCTCGCCGCCCTCGCGCAGCACGACGACACCGAGCGGGCGCTCGGACCACTTCTCGTCCGGCACTGCGATGACCGCCGCCTCGAGCACCGCCGGGTGCCCCATCAGCGCGTTCTCGAGCGCGACGGTGGAGATCCACTCGCCGCCGGACTTGACGAGGTCCTTGGCGCGGTCCTGGATCTCGACGTAGGCATTCGGGTGGATCGTGACGATGTCGCCCGTCCTGAACCAGCCGTCCTGCGTCCAACGGTCGCTGCTCTCGGGCGCCTCGTAGTAGGCCGATGCGACGGAGGGGCCGCGCACCTCGAGCTCGCCCATCGTCACCCCGTCCCAGGGGACGAGCCCTTCTCCGCCGCGCGCCCTGATCTCGACGAACGGGATCGGTGGGCCCTGCATGGCCCTCCTGTCGTACGCCTCCTGCGGCGCGAGCCCGGTCTCCTGTCCCGCGGCGCCCGAGATCGTGCCGATCGGGGACATCTCCGTCATGCCCCAGCCGTGCGTGATGTGGAGGCCGTGCCGCTCGCCGAACGCCTCGATCATCGCGCGTGGCGGCGCCGCTCCCCCCACCGTCATCGTGCGCATGGCCGAGAGGTCCCAGCCGCCCGGGCTCTCGTCGAGCGCCTGCAGGATCCCGGTCCAGATCGTCGGCACCCCCGCGCTGAGGGTGACCCTCTGGGTCTCGAAGGCGTCCAGCAGGCTGGCCGGATCGAGGTGGGGGCCGGGATAGACGTGCTTGACGCCCGCGAGCAGCGAGGAGAACGGAAAGCACCACGCGTTCGCGTGGAACATCGGCACGACGGGGAGGCAGACGTCGTCGGCCGACATTCCGAGCAGGCCGACCGCCGTGAGCGCGTGGACGGCGATCGCCCGGTGCGAGTAGACGACGCCTTTCGGCTGCCCGGTGGTGCCGCTCGTGTAACACATCGCGGCCGCCGCGCGCTCGTCGATCTCCCGGTACTCGAAGTCGTCGGGGTCCGCGCTCGCGAGCAGCTCTTCGTAGTCGAGAGCGCCGTCGGGCGTCGGTCCGGCGCCGACCGCCACGACGTGCTCGAAGCCGACGCGCTCCCTGAAGCTCTCGACCAGAGGCCACAGGGTCTTGTCCGCGATCAGCACGCGGTCGCCCGCGTGCGTCGCGATGTAGGTGATGTCGTCGGGGTGCAGCCGCAGGTTCAGGGTATGGGTGACGAACCCGCCGGCCGGCGCGCCCACGTATGCCTCGAGGTGCTCGTGGTGGTTCCACGCAAACGTGGCCACGCGGTCGCCGTCGCGCAACCCGAGCTCGTCTCGCAGCGCGACCGACAGTTGCCTGGCGCGGCGCGCGAAGTCGGCGTACGTGTAGGTGTGCCACGACTTGTCGGGCAGGCGGCTTGCGATCTCCCGCTGCGCGAAGACCTCCTCGCCGCGCCTCAGGATCGCCGGCACGTTGAGCTGGTAGTCCATCATCAACCCGTTCATCACGATCCCTCCCTGTCCGGTTCCAGGATGGCGTCCGCGATCTCGGCACGGAGCTGCGGCCCGGACGCCTCCCACGACTGGATCCACAAGGCGCGCTTGTAGAGCCGGTGCAGCACGTGCTCCCACGTGAAGCCGATGCCTCCATGGGCCTGGATCGAACGCTCGCACGCCGCCACCGCGGCCTCGGCACACTGCGCCTTCGCGGCGACCGCGGCGACGCGGGCCCGCGGGTCGTCCTCGGCGATGCACCAGGCGGCCCAGAGGGCGAGCGAGCGGGCGAGCTCGAGCTCCATGTACGTCGTTGCGAGCGGGTGCGAGACGGCCTGGAAGACGCCGATCGGCTTGCCGAACTGGTGGCGCTCCTTGGCGTAGTCGACCGCGAGCTCGAGCGCGCGCGCTCCGACGCCGCAGGCCTCGAGAGCCAGTGCGGCGAACGAGCGCGCCCGCAGCGCGGGGAGCACCTCGGTGCCGGCGAGCCGCCGCCCTGGCGTGCCACCGGTGACGACGCCGAGCGGCCGCGTCTCGTCGTTCGTGAGCAGCACCTCGCGCTCGAACCCCTCCAGCTCGTGCAGCGAGTCGCCGCCCGCGATCGCGACCCGGGTGGCCGTGTCGAGGTCGGCGACGAGCGGCCCGAGAGCCAGCGTCCAGCTCGCGGCTCCCGCCGCCACCTCGGCCTGCAGCTCGGCAGGGAGCGCGGGGAGGAGCGTGCCGACCGTCGACCAGTACGGGGCGTGCGTGAGGGCGCGGCCCATCTCCTCGTGCAGGATCGCCTCCTCGAGGAAGCCGAGCCCGGCACCGCCCGCGCTCTCGGGCACGGAGACGCCCGTCCAGCCGAGCTCGGCGAGCTGCGGCCACGACGGCGCCGGGGTGTCGGCGAGGAACGCCCGTGCCTGGGCCCGCAGCTCCTCCTGCTCCGGCGTGAACGAGAAGTCCACCTAGCGGCCCCTCGGGAGGCCGAGCACGCGCTCGGCCACGATTCCGCGCAGGATCTCGGAGGTGCCGGCCTCGATCGAGTTGCCGCGGCTCCTGAGCTGGTGGTGCTGCCAGTAGCCGCCGTAGGGTGCGTTCTCGGCGAGCAGCTGGGCGTCGGGGCCGAGCAGCTCCAGCGCCAGCTTGGTCAGGCGCTGGTGCGCCTCCGACCACTGCAGCTTCAGGATCGAGCCCTCGGGGCCGGGCACGCCCGTCTTCATCAGCGCCGAGAGCGAGCGGTACGCGGTGAAGCGCAGCGCCTGCAGCTCGATCCACTCCCGCGCGATCGCGTCGCGCTGAACGGGCGACGCACCCCGGTCGCGGGCGAGCTCGATCAGCTTGCCGACCGCCACCTCGAGCGACGCCGTGAGCGCGAAGCCGAGCGTGCCGCGCTCGTGCAGCAGGGTGGTCATCGCCACCTGCCAGCCGCCGCCCACGTCTCCGACGACGTTCTCGAGCGGCACCTCGACGCCGGCGAAGAAGATCTCGTTGAACTCGGCCTCACCCGTCACCTGCCGCAGCGGCCGCACCTCCACGCCCGGGCTGTGCATGTCCACGATCAGGAAGGTGAGCCCGGCGTGGCGCTGCGACGCCGGGTCGCTGCGCGTGATCAGGATGCACCAGTCGGCGATGTGCGCGAAGGACGACCACACCTTCTGCCCGTCCACGACGAGGCGGTCGCGCTCGAGACGCGCGCTCGTCCGGACCGCCGAGAGGTCCGAGCCCGCGTCCGGCTCGGAGAAGCCCTGGCACCAGATCTCGTCGGCCGAGAGGATCTTCGCCAGGTACCTGGTCTTCTGCTGCTCGGTGCCGTGCGCGATGATCGTCGGCCCGGCCATGCCGAGGCCGATCACCCCGATGTGGTGCGGTGCCTCCGCGCGCGACGACTCCTCGAGGAAGATGGCCTGGTAGCTGTAGGGCCTGCCGACGCCGCCGTACTCCCTCGGCCACGTCAGGCCCGAGTAGCCGGCCTCGTACAGCATGCGGCTCCACGTGCGCACCGCGTCACCGTCGTAGCGGGCGGCACCGCCGCGGTTCCCGCGCAGCTCCGCCGTGAGGTTCGCATCGAGCCAGGCCCGCACCTCCGCCCGGAACGCGGCCTCGTCTGGCGTGTCGCGGAGATCCACAGGGCGACTCTACTCGGGCGCGTTCCCCCGACGATAGCCCCGGGCGCGTTAACAGGGCCTGAACGCCTGCACGCTCTCGCCGGGTCTACCCTCTGATGGAGCGCCCCGGCCCGGTGTCGCTCGGAGACCTGCGAAGGAGGAAGCCGATGTCCGTTCCCGAGCCCACGCCCGCGGTCACCGAGCTCGGCCAGGCGCGCACGCAACTCGAGGAGGCGCTCGTCGAGATCAAGCGCGTGATCGCAGGCCAGGAGGCCATGCTCGAGCGCGTGCTCGTCTGCCTCGTCGCCGGCGGCCACCTCCTCATCGAAGGCGTGCCGGGGCTCGCAAAGACCCTGACGATCAAGACGACTGCCGGGGTGCTCGGCGGCACGTTCCGCCGTGTGCAGTTCACGCCGGATCTCGTGCCCTCCGACCTGGTGGGGACGCGGGTGTACCGGCCGGACACCGGAGCGTTCGACACGGAGCAGGGGCCGGTCTTCTGCAACTTCCTCCTCGCAGACGAGATCAACCGCGCGCCGGCGAAGGTGCAGTCGGCGCTGCTCGAGGTGATGCAGGAGCGCCAGGTCACGATCGGTCACGACACCATGCCGGTCCCGGACCCGTTCCTCGTGATGGCGACCCAGAACCCGATCGAGTCGGAAGGCACCTACCCGCTGCCCGAGGCGCAGGTCGACCGTTTCATGCTCAAGGTCGTGGTCGGCTACCCGAGCCGGGACGAGGAGCTGACGGTCGTGCACCGGTCACTCGAGCCTGCGCCGGCGATCCGGCAGATCCTGGCCGTCGAGCGGCTGCGGGAGCTGCAGCGAGCCGCGCTCGACGTGTACGTCGACCCGTCCCTGGTCGCCTATACCGTCTCGCTCGCGGAGGCCACGCGTGACCCGGCCGCCTACGGCGTGCCCGACGTGGCCGACCTCGTCGCCTACGGGGCGAGCCCCCGCGGGCCCATCTCGCTCGTCCAGAGCGCACGCGCCCTCGCGCTCGTCCACGGCCGCGAGTACGTGCTCGGCTCCGATGTGCGCGTGCTCGCGAAAGATGCGCTCAGGCACCGGCTCGTGCTCACCTACCGCGCGCTCGCCGAGGGGCGCACCGCCGACGACGTCCTGGACGCAGTGCTGGAGAAGGTGCCGGCGCCGCCGCTCGAGCTCGGGAGGCCGATCGCAGCGTGAGCGCCCTGCGCGCTCTGACCGTCGACCCGACGCCGGAGCGTCCCGGGCCGGGAGAGATGCCCGAGGCGCTGCTGCGCGCGCTCGAGCTGACCATCGGGCGTCGCGTGGACGGCCTGCTCGCCGGCGACCACCGCTCGGCGCTGCTCGGCCGTGGCAGCGAGCTCGCGCAGGTGCGACCCTACGTGCCGGGGGACGATGTCAGGCTGATCGACTGGAACGTCACGGCCCGTACGCGCATCCCGCACGTGCGCGCACACCTTGCCGAGCGGGTGCTCGTCACCTGGGTGGTACTCGACCGGACGCCGTCGATGGCGTTCGGGACGGCCGATCGCCGCAAGGATGACGTGGCCCTCGGCGTTGCGCTCGCGCTCGGGCATGCTGCGAGCGTCCGCGGCAACCGGGTCGGCCTGGTCACCTTCGGCGACGGCCCGTCGGCGCCGGTTCCTCCCAGGCAGGGACGTGCCGGCCTCGTCGGCGTGTGGTCGGCGCTGCGCGAGGGTGGCGGCGGCGTCGCACCCGAGCTCGCCTCGGCGCTGGCAGGCGTCGGCGCCGCGGCCCGGCAGCGGGCCCTCGTCGCCGTCGTCTCCGACTTCCGCGGCCCGCTCGACTGGCAGGCCGGCCTCCTCGACCTGGCGGGGCGGCACGACCTGCTGGCCGTCGAGATCCGGGACCCGCGCGAGGGCGTGCTCGAGGACGTCGGCGAGGTGTGGTTCGCCGATCCCGAGAGCGGCGAACGCGTCCGTGTCGACACGAGTGACGCCCGGCTGCGGCAGCGGTTCGTGGAGGCGGCCGCCGCCGAGCGGACGTCCGTCGCGTCGGTGCTCTCCCGCTGCGGCGCCTCGCACGTCGTGCTCTCCACCGAGGGGGACTGGCTGAGGGAGCTGGCCGTGCACCTGAGGACGCTGCGATGAGCTTCGCCTGGCCCACGGCCCTTCTCGGCCTCCTGCTCGTCCCGGCTCTCGCGGCGCTCGCCTGGGCGGCCGAGGGGCGCAGGCGGCGCGACGCCGAGCGCTACGGGACGCCGGCCCTCGTGGCCGCGAGCCTCCCCCGGGTGCCGGGGCGGCGCCGCTTCTTGCCGCTCGCGATCGCCCTCTGCGCGCTCGCCGTCATGCTCGTCGGGCTGGCGCGGCCGCACGCGAACCTGTCGGTGCCTCGCCGGGAGGCCACCGTCATGCTCGCGCTCGACACGTCTCGCTCCATGGCCGCCACGGACGTCAGCCCGAGCCGCTTCGCAGCGGCACGGCAAGCCGCCGAGGCGTTCCTCGAGTCCGTCCCGTCCGGGTACTCGGTCGGCATCGTCTCGTTCTCCACGAGCGCCCAGGTGGTGCTGCCCCCTACCACCGACCGCGAGCAGGCTCGCGCGGCGCTCCGTGAGCTCAGGTTCGGCTCCGGCACGGCGATCGGAGAGGCGATCGCCCGCGCCGTCGCGGCCGTGCGCCCGGACGCTGCCGCGGGGGCACTCCCGTCCGGAGCTGCCATGCCGGCGACCGTGCTCCTGCTCTCGGACGGCGCCCAGACCTCCGAGGGCCTCAGCCCGGCGGCGGCGGCCACCCAGGCACGCCGGCTCGGCGTCCCTGTCAACACCGTCGCGCTGGGAACGCGCGACGCCGTCGTCACGGTGCCCCTGCCCGGGGGGCTCGAGCAGCAGGTCACGGTCCCGCCCGACGCACGCACCCTGCGCGCCGTCGCAGAGCGCACGGGCGGGCGCTTCTACGAGGCCGCCGACGCCACCAGGCTGAAGGAGGTCTACGAGGAGCTCGGCTCCCGCCTCGGGCGCCGCGACTCGCGCACCGAGGTGACGGCGGCGTTCGCCGGCGGCGCCGCGGCCCTGCTGCTGCTCGCCTCGGGCCTCTCGATGCTCTGGTCGAGGAGGCCGTTGTGAGCCGGCTCCTCGGGCTCGTAGTCGCCGTCGCCGCGATCGCGGCGGCGGCGGCAGCAGGCCCTGCCGTCGCCGCGGACGAGTGCCGTGGGCTCCAGGTCTGCCTGCGGGTGGCCGGGCCCTGGGTCGTCGTGCCGCCTTCCGGTCGCGCGCCGGTCGAGTACGAGCTCCGCTGCCCGCTCCCGGGGTACGTCGTCGCCGGCGTGGACGTGCGCCTCGCCGACGCGGAGATCGACGTGTCCTTCCGCGGTGAGACCGGCAGCCCGGTCGCGCCCGGGGTGACCACGAGCAGCGCGCTGCTCTTCACCGCCAGGTCGACCTCGCTCACGCGCCGGCCGTCGAGCTTCCGGCCGTTCATCGGCTGCGTGCCCACGAGCGGCGGCGGGGGCAGGGCGCAGACCGCCTTCACCGCGACGCCGCCGGGCGGCCTGCGGCCCACGCGGCCGCTCGAGCGGGTCGTCGTGACCCGGCGCGTGTCGGAGGGAAGCACCGTCGTGCGGGCGCGCTGCACGCGCGGGGGACGTCTCCTGGGTGGCGCCCACGCGGTTGCCTTCCGGACGGAGGCGCCGCCAGATGCGCGTGCCCTCGCGGCGGTGCGGGTGGCACGGTCGATCCGTGCGGGCGCGGTGGTCGCACGCGTCGTGGCGGCGCGTGGCTCCCTCGGCGGAGCGCGGGCCGAGCTCCAGCTGCACGCCGTCTGCCGGAAGGCGCTGCCGTGAGCTTCGGATCGCCCTTCCTGCTGGCCACGCTCGTCGTTCCGCTCCTGGCGCTCGCCGGCTACCTGTGGCTCGAGCGCCGCCCGCCGCGCCACGCCGTCACCCACCCGAACGTCAGCGTGCTGGCGCAGGTGGCGGAGCGGCGCGTGCCGTGGCGGCGCCACCTCGTGGCTGCGCTGCTGCTCCTTGCCGTCGCCGCGCTCTGTGCCGGGATGGCCCGCCCGAAGGTGACGCTGGCCCGGCCGTCCGAGCGTGCCACCGTCGTCCTCGTCGTCGACGTCTCCGTCTCCATGAACGCGACCGACGTGCAGCCCAGCCGCTTCGGCGCGGCCCGGGAGGCGATCACCCGCTTCGTCGACGAGGTGCCACGCGAGATCCGCGTCGCGCTCGTCGGGTTCGCGGACAGCCCCGAGGTGATCACGCCGCCCACGACCGACCGCGCGCAGCTGCGCGACGGCATCGCGCTCCTCAGGACCGGGTTCGGCACGGCGATCGGGGACGCCGTCGCCCGCGGGGTCGACCTCGCCCGCTCGGCGACCGGCGAGGTGGACAGCCCGCTCCCCGACGGCGAGCAGCCGTCGCCCAGCGCCGTCGTCCTGCTCTCCGACGGCACGCAGACCCGCGGCCTCCTCACCCCCGAGGACGGGGCGCAGCGCGCCGTCGAGGCACGCGTGCCCGTCTACACGATCGCGCTCGGCACGCTCAGCGGCGTCGTCACGGTCGACCGCGACGGGATCCCGGTCACCGTGCCCGTGCCACCCGACCGGGCGACGCTGGCGCGGATCGCGGAGACGACCGGCGGCAAGACGTTCGAGGCGACCGACGCGGCGCGCCTGAGCGCGGTGTACGAGCAGCTCGGATCCGCGGTCGGGCGGGAGCGGCGGCCGCGTGAGCTGACGGTCGCCTTCGTCGGGGTCGCCGCAGCCCTGCTCGCGGCGGCGACCTCGCTGGCCGGGCTGTGGGCACCGCGGCTGCCGTAGGTGCCGAGGCGTCCGGCGGCCGCTCCGAGTAGGGTCCTGCCGCACCATGGTCCCCCTGCTGTCTCTCCGCGGCATCAGCCTCCGCTTCGGGGGAATCGTCGCCCTCGACGGCGTCTCCTTCGACGTGGAGCAGGGACAGGTAGCAGGGCTGATCGGGCCCAACGGCGCCGGCAAGACGACCGCCTTCAACGTGATCACGCGGCTCTACACGCCCGACGAGGGTGAGCTCGAGCTCGAGGGAAGGTCGCTCCTCCGCACGCCGGCGTTCCGGGTGGTCGAGCACGGGATCGCACGCACCTTCCAGAACATCAACCTGTTCCGGACGATGTCGGTGCTGGAGAACGTCCTCGTGGGCGCTCACTCCCGCGGCCGCTCGCTCACCGAGCCCGACGCGCTCGAGATCCTGGACGTGGTGGGCCTGCGTGAGCGGGCGCGCGCTCCGGCCGCTTCGCTGCCCTACGGGATCCAGAAGCGGGTCGAGATCGCACGGGCGCTGATCGCGAAGCCGCGGCTCCTCCTCCTGGACGAGCCCGCGGGAGGGCTCAACCACGAGGAGGTCGACGAGCTCGGCAGCTTCATCCTCAAGCTCCGCGACGACTACGAGCTCACGATTCTGCTCGTCGAGCACCACATGAGCCTCGTGATGCGAATCTCCGACCACGTCAACGTGCTCAGCTTTGGGCGGAAGATCGCGGACGGCAGGCCGGCGGACGTGCAGGCAAACCCCGACGTGATCGAGGCCTATCTCGGCTCCGAGACGGGGGAGAGCACGTGAGCGCGCTGCTCGAGCTGCGCGAGGTGGAGGCGCGTTACGGCCCCGTGCAGGCGCTGCGCGGAGTCTCGCTCGAGGTTCCGGAAGGTCGGATCGTGGCAGTGCTGGGCGCCAACGGTGCCGGCAAGACGACGACGTTGCGTGCCGTCTCGGGCACCGTCCGCCGCACCGGGGAGATCCTCTTCGACGGCAAGAGCCTGCGCGCCGGGCCCGAGGCCGTGGCGCGGGCAGGAATCGCCCACGTGCCCGAGGGCCGAGGCACCTTCACCGACCTGTCGGTGCACGAGAACCTCCGGCTCGGCGCGTACACCCGCCGCGACCGCGAGGTGAGGAGCGACATCGAGCGCATGGGCGAGCACTTCCCGTGGATGCTGGAGCGTGGTGACCAGCAGGCAGGGACGCTCTCGGGCGGCGAGCAGCAGATGCTCGCGCTCGCACGCGCGCTGATGGGAAGGCCGAGACTCCTGATGCTGGACGAGCCGTCCCTCGGTCTCGCACCGATGATCGTGCGCGAGATCTTCCGCATCGTCCGGGAGCTGAACGAGCGGGAGGGGCTGACCGTCCTCGTCGTCGAGCAGGACGCACGCATCGCGCTCGAGACGTCGGACAGCGCCTACGTGCTCGAAGTCGGCAAGGTGGCCGTGGCCGGAGCGAGTGCCGACCTGCGCCGGGACGACGCCGTGCGACGGAGCTACCTGGGGTACTAGCCGATGACGCAGTTCTTCCAACAGGTGGTGTCGGGGCTCGCCTCGGGAGGCGTGTACGGCTCGCTCGCGCTCGCGCTCGTGCTGATCCACCGCGCAACCGGGGTGATCAACTTCGCGCAGGGAGAGATGGCCGCCTTCTCGACCTACATCCTCTGGACGCTGACCACCAACCACGGCTGGCCGTACTGGCCGGCCTTCGCGGCCACCCTGGCGGTCTCGTTCGCCGGCGGCGTCGGCATCCACCAGACCGTCATCCGACCGGTCGAGCGCGGCTCGCAGATCCGGGTCGTGATCGTGACGATCGGCCTGCTCCTCCTGATCAACGGCTCCATGACCTGGATCTGGACCGGGGAGGTGCGGGCGGTCAAGAGCCCGTTCCCGACCCGAACGGTCGACATCGGCGGGGTCGCCATCTCGCTCCAGGACATCGGCACGATCGCCGTCTCGCTCACCACAGTGCTCGTGCTGTGGCTCTTCTTCCGCTTCACCAAGGTCGGCCTCGCCATGCGCGCCTCCGCGGTCAACCCGGCGGAGGCACGGCTCGTCGGCGTGAGGGTGCCGTGGATGCTCGGGCTCGGCTGGGGCCTTGCTGCCGTGCTCGGCGCGATCGCCGGGATGCTGACCGCGCCGAGCGTCTTCCTCGACCCGACGATGATGCAGGCGATCCTGATCTACGCGTTCGCGGCCGCCGTGCTGGGAGGGATCGACTCACCCTTCGGCGCCGTCGTGGGCGGTCTCCTGCTCGGCGTCGGCCTCAACCTGATCGGCACCTACGTGGACTTCGTCGGCGCCGACCTGAGGCTGCCGGCCGCGCTGCTCGTGATCCTGTTCGTCCTGCTGCTCCGTCCGGCAGGCATCTTCGGCAAGCCACACGTGAGGAAGGTGTGATGACCCGGCCGACCGCGAGAGCGCTTGGGACCTTCGCCGTGCTCGCAGCGGTGATCTATGTCCTGCCCGCGTTCGTGAGCGACTTCCGGGCGCAGCAGTTCTCCTACGTCGGCGTCTACCTGCTCGCGCTCGTCGGCCTGAACGTCCTCACGGGCTACACCGGCCAGATCTCGCTCGGCCACGGTGCCTTCATGGCCGTCGGGGGGTACACCGCGGCGATCCTGATGACCGATCACGGCGTCAAGGACATCTGGACGATCCCGATCGCCGCCGTCGTGGCGGGTATCGCGGGCTTTCTCTTCGGCATCCCGGCCCTGCGCCTCTCGGGCATCTACCTCGCTCTCGCCACCTTCGCGATCGCGGTCGCAACGCCCGCCGTGATCAAGAAGTTCGAGGGCTTCACGGGCGGGGGCTCCGGCATCAACCTGTTCGGCACGCCGGAGCTGACGGCGTCGCTCGTTCCCGTGCACGTGCTCGGCTTCGAGCTGAACTTCAACAACTGGCTCTACTACCTGTCCTGGACGACCGCGCTCGTGGGCTACGTGCTCGCGTGGCTGCTTCTGCGCGGGCGTACGGGGCGCGCCTTCCGGGCCGTACGCGACAGCGAGACAGCGGCCGTTTCCTCGGGCGTCAGCCTGGCCCGGTACAAGACGCTCGCCTTCGGGGTCAGCGCAGCCTACGCCGGAGCAGCCGGTGCGCTGTTCGCGATCGCCACCACGTTCGTCAACCCCGACACGTTCCCCGTCGCGCTCTCCATCATCCTCCTCGTCGGCGTCGCCGTCGGAGGGCTGGGCTCGCTCGTCGGGTTGGTCGCGGGCGCCATCTTCATCCAGTTCCTGCCGCTGTGGGCGCAGAGCGTGTCCAAGTCTCCGGGTGCGCCCGCGGTCGTCTACGGGGCGATCCTGATCGTCGTCATGTTCGTGCTCCCGGGCGGCGTCGCAGGGCTGCTCGCCCGTCTCGGATCCCTTACAAGCCGTGGCTACCATCGGCCGAACGACTCGTAGCGACCGAACCGAAGGAGACCGTTCACCGATGACGAGGAAGCTGGCGCTGACGTGCCTGGCGCTCGCCGCTGCGCTCGCGCTCGGTGTCACTGCCGCATTCGCAAGCACCGCGAAAGGGGCGGGCGACCCCGGCGTGACCCCGAGCTCGATCCTGCTCGGTGGCACCGCGCCGCTGTCCGGCGCCGCTTCCGCGTACGCGTCCGTCGCCCGTGGCGCCGACGCCTACTTCAAGTACGTGAACGCGAGGGGTGGCGTGCTCGGCCGCACGATCTCGTACAGGATCGTCGACGACGGCTACAACCCGGCGCAGACCGTGCAGGCGACGCGGCAGCTGGTCGAGCAGGAGAAGGTGTTCGCCGTCGTCAACTCGCTCGGCACCGAGCAGAACCTCGCCGTGCGCAGCTACCTGAACGCCGCCAAGGTGCCTCACCTGTTCGTCGCCTCCGGCGCCACCACGTTCGGCCGCGATCACGAGCAGTACCCCTACACGATCGGGTTCCAGCCCAGCTACCAGGCCGAAGGCTGGGTCTACGGCAAGTACCTGGCCCGCACCGCGCGAGGTGCGCGGATCGCCGTCCTGTTCCAGAACGACGACTACGGCAAGGACCTGCTGGCCGGGCTGAGGAAGGGGATCGAGCGCTCGACGGTGAAGGTGATCGCAGCCCAGCCCTACGAGGTGACGGCCTCCGACGTGGGCTCGCAGGTGGCGAAGCTGAAGAGCTCCGGCGCAGACACGTTGGCCATCTTCGCCACGCCCAAGTTCGCGATCCAGTCGTTCGTCTTCGCCAACAAGCTCGGCTGGAAGCCGAAGCGCGTGATCAACAACGCGGTCTCGTCCGCCTCGAACGTCATGCAGCTCGCCGCCGAGGGCGGCACCAACAAGCTCGTCAACGGCGCTCTCTCGATCGTCTTCCTGAAGGATCCGACCGATCCGAAGTGGAAGGCGGACTCCGCCATGAAGCTCTACGGGCAGATCATGAAGAAGTACGCGCGTGGCGCGAACGCCGACGACGTCTACCACGTGTACGGCATGGCTGTCGCGTGGACGGCCGTGGAGGCCCTGAAGCAGGCGGGCAAGAACCTCTCGCGCTCCTCGCTCCTGAGGGCGATCGGCACCATGAGCGCCTCCGGCAACCCGTTTCTCCTTCCCGGGATCGCCTTGAAGACGAGCGAGAACGACCACTTCCCGATCGAGCAGATGGTGCTCCAGCGCTGGCAGAAGGGCTCGTGGAAGTCGTTCGGCGGCCTGTGGGGGCACAGGGCCGCCTAGGCGTCGGCGGGAGCCGCTGCAGGCAGCGGGCGCTCGCGCGATTCGCGTAAGCTGACGGCTCCGGAGCGGGGAGAACGCCCGGCGACAATCCGTCACCGATGGCCGATCTCGTCTCCGAGCTTCTCACCGCGTCTCTCGACGACCTCATGGGGGAGGCCCGGCGGCTGCGACCGCGCCCGGTCGTCACCTACTCGCCGAAGGTCTTCGTCCCGCTGACGACGCTGTGCCGGGACGTCTGCGGCTACTGCACCTTCGCCCGGCCGCCACGCCGTGGGCAGAGAGCGTTCATGAGCGAGCAGGAGGTGCTCGAGGTCGCGCGGGCGGGTGCCGCCGCAGGGTGCACCGAGGCGCTGTTCACGCTCGGCGACAAGCCCGAGCTCCGCTACAAGGTCGCGCGCGAGGAGCTCGCGGCTCTCGGCTGCGAGACGACGCTCGAGTACCTCGGCCGCTGCGCGAAGCTCGTGCTCGAGGAGACGGGGCTGCTGCCGCATCTCAATCCCGGCGTGATGGGCCGCGACGAGCTCGCCCTGCTGCGACCGGTGTCCGCCTCGATGGGGGTCATGCTCGAGACGGTCTCCGAGCGGCTCTCGGCGAAGGGCGGGCCGCACTGGGCGTCGCCCGACAAGGTGCCGGCCCGCCGGCTCGAGACGATCCGGCTGGCGGGCGAGCTCGCGATCCCGTTCACGAGCGGGCTCCTGATCGGCATCGGCGAGACGCGCGGCGAGCGGATCGAGGCACTGCTGGCATTGAAGGCGCTGGGTGAGGAGCACGGGCATATCGGCGAGGTGATCGTGCAGAACTTCCGCGCCAAGCCGGCCACGCGCATGGCCGACCATCCGGATGCGCCGTTCGACGACCAGCTCTGGACGGTGGCCGTCGCCCGCATCGTGCTCGGGGAGGCGTGGCACGTGCAGGCGCCGCCGAACCTCGCCTACGACGAGTTCCCGCGACTGCTCGACGCCGGCATCGACGACTGGGGCGGCGTCTCGCCGGTCACGATCGATCACGTCAACCCGGAGGCCCCGTGGCCCGACGTCGAGCTGCTGCGTCGGGCGTGCTCGAGCCGCGGCCTCGAGCTCGTGCCGCGGCTGCCGCTCTACCCGGAGCATGTGGCCGACCTCGACCGCTGGGCCGATCCGGCCGTAGCGCCGGCGATCCGGCGCGCGTCCGACGCGAGCGGGCGCGCCCGGGAAGACAGGTGGGCGCCCGGCGAGCCCGTCGAGGTGCCGTTCCTCGTCCGCCGGGACGCTCCACCGTTCGAGCTCTCCGGCGAGCAACTCGGCGAGGAGGAGATCGTGCGGCTGTTCGAGGCCCGCGGCTCCGAGCGGGAGCGCGTGCTCGCGACGGCGGACAGGCTTCGCCGCGAGGTCAACGGCGACGAGGTCACGTACGTGGTGACCCGGAACATCCAGTACACGAACGTCTGCTACTTCAAGTGCGGTTTCTGCGCCTTCTCGAAAGGGAAGCTGGCCGAGAACCTGCGCGGCCCGGCCTACCTCGTGCCGATGGACGAGATCGTGCGCCGCTCCGTCGAGGCCTGGGAGCGCGGCGCCACCGAGGTGTGCCTGCAGGGCGGCATCCACCCGGGCTTCACGGGCGACTTCTATGCCGAGGTGGTGTCCGTGATCCGGGCCGCGGTGCCCGGGCTGCACGTGCACGCCTTCTCGGCGCTCGAGATATGGCAGGGGGCGGCCACGCTCGGCCTGTCGCTCGAGGACTACCTGGCACGGCTGCGCGATCTCGGCCTGGGCTCGCTGCCGGGCACGGCTGCGGAGATTCTCGACGACGAGGTACGCGCCGTCATCTGCCCCGACAAGGTGACGACAGCCCAGTGGCTCGCGGTGCACGACGCGGCCCACCGGGCCGGGCTGCGCTCGAACGTGACGATGATGATGGGGCACGTCGAACGGCCCGAGCACTGGGCGCGCCATCTGCTGCGCGCCCGGGCTCAGCAGGAGCGAAGCGGAGGCTTCACCGAGTTCGTGCCGCTTCCGTTCGTGCCGATGGAGGCCCCGATGTACCTGAAGGGACGGGCGCGCCGCGGTCCCACGTTCGGGGAGGCGCTCCTCGTGCACGCCGTGGCGCGGCTGGCCCTGCATCCCCTGATCACGAACATCCAGGCCTCCTGGGTGAAGCTCGGCCCGGACGGGGTCCGGCAGGCTCTCGCTGCGGGGGTCAACGACCTCGGCGGCACCCTGATGAACGAGTCGATCTCACGCGCGGCCGGATCGGCCTGGGGACAGGAGCTCCCGCCCGAGCAGATGGAGGCGCTGATCCGGTCGGCGGGCCGCAGCCCGCGTCAGCGGACGACGACCTATGGCGAGCCGCCCGAGGCGCAGGTGCGGGCGTCGTTCGGCGCGGCGCCGCTCGCCGAGACGGTGGCGCCGCCGGTGCGCGAAGCCGGCCTCCGCGCGCCGCCGCGCCTCGTCCGCCCGGGCCTGCTCGCGGGCGCCCGCGCGCGCTGACGGGCGGTATCCCCCTGACGCGTGTCGGGGGCCCGCGCCCGGCGTCTACCGACGGCGCCGCCAGGCGTCGACGCCGAGCGCCGGGATGTTGAGCAGCGCGCGAGGGAGGCCCGCCCGGGAGCGTGCCAGCGCCTCGCGGAGGCCGTCGGCCGCATCCGCGCCGTGGAGGCCCTCGCCGTGGCCCACCAGCAGGTGCTCGGGCTCGAGCGACCCGAGCAGCGATCGAGGCGGCGTCAGCCGCAACAGCAGGTGGACGCCCGCCGCGGCGCGGCCGGCCGTGTAGAAGTCGTTCGTGCCGACCGCCTCGGCGACGACGAGCGTACGCTCCTGCGCCCACCACAGAGCGGTCTCGGCCCACCGCTTCGTCCGTCGCACGGTGACGCACGTGAACGGCGCGCCCGGGATCTCGACCGGCGTGACGAGGTGGGGGACACCGAGACGCCCTGCGAGCACTGCGCAGTCGCGGTTGTGACGGTCGAGCAGTTGGAGCACGCCCGCCGGCTCCCCGAGCTCGCGCGCACGGTCGATCGCCTCGGGCCAGTCGACCGGGTCGACGAGCCAGGAGCGACCGCCGGTCGCGAGCACGTGGGACGTACGTGTCGCCGGCTCGTCGACGATCCACGAGAACCCGTGCCGGCCCCGGTCATCGCAGACGCGCATGCTCACGAAAGCGAGGGTACCCGCCCGGGCTCGCGCAGCTCTGTCGCATGCGGCGTGCTAGGAGCTCGAGCGGAGGGCCGCACGCGCTTCGGGAAGCGTGAATCGTCCCCCCAGCAGGGCGCTTCCTGCCACGGCCGCCTCGCAGCCGAGGTCGCGGAGCGCCACGAGGTCGACGGTCGACGAGACGCCTCCGGCGGCGATCACGGGCAGCCGGCACGGGAGCACCTGCGCGAGCAGGTCGAGGTCGGGCCCCTGCAGCGAGCCGTCGCGTGACGCGGCCGTGACGAGCAACCTGGAGACGCCGGCCCCGGCGCAGCGCCGTGCGAGCTCGGCAGCCGTCAGCTCCGAGCCGCGTGTCCAGCCGTCGAGCGTCACCTTGCCGTCCCGCACGTCGACGGCGACCACCAGGGCGTCGCCGAACCGGGCGACGGCGTCCTCGAGGAAGCCGGGGGCGAGCGCGGCCGTGCCCACCATCACGCGACCGGCGCCGGCGTCGAGCGCTGCCTCGACCGCTTCCACCGTGCGGTAGCCGCCGCCGACCTGCAGCGGCAGACCGCCCGCCGCGGCGACCCTTTCGACGAGTGCGAGGGTCGGCACCCCGGAGAACGCGCCGTCAAGGTCGACGAGGTGAAGCCGGGTCGCGCCTTCTGCGGAGAAGCGGCGTGCGAGCTCGACCGGGTCGCCGCCCTCGATCGTCACCGCCTCGCGGCGCCCCTGTGCGAGCCTCACGACGCGACCTTCGAGCACGTCGATGGCCGGGATCACTTCGAACTCTTGTGTTAGCACGCTAGCATGCTATCATGTTCGTACGATGGCGAGAGAACGTACCGCAACCCGCACCGCCGAGCCGCAGGCCTCCGGCCTCGGCGTCGAGCCGATCGCGGGGCTGGACGCGCTGACCCGCGCGATCTTGACCCTGCGCACCCCCGAGGAGGTGCAGCGGTTCCTCCGCGACCTCTGCACGCTCCCCGAGCTCGAGGCGCTGGCCCATCGCTGGCAGACCGTGCTCCTGCTCGACCAGGGGGTGCCGTACGTCGAGATCGCCGGGCGTGTGCCGACGTCGACTGCGACCGTGACGCGCGTCGCGCAGTGGCTCAAGCATGGGACGGGCGGTTACCGCGTCGCTCTCGACCGCGTCAAGAGGACGGCCGGTCGATGAGCACGTTCACGCGTGCAGGGGCGAACGGACGGCTCACGCTGGCCGTGCCCGCCAAGGGAAGGATGGCCGACCCGGCGCTTCGCCTCTGCGCCGATGCCGGGCTCTCGTTCGAGACGACCGAGCGCTCGCTCGTCGTGCCGTGTGCCAATGCGCCCGTCGACCTTCTGCTGGTTCGCCCGAGCGACATCCCCGAGTACGTCCAGGACGGGGTGGTCCATCTCGGCATCACCGGCGCCAACCTCGTCGTGGAGGCCCAGGCCGACGTCGTCACGCTGGCCGAGCTCCGCTTCGCACGGTGCACGCTGCAGGCGGCCGTCCCGGACGACGCGCCGCAGACCGCAATCGAGCATCTGGGCGGGCTGCGCGTCGCCACGGCATACCCGGTCTCGACACGGTTGCTGCTGGCCGAGCGGGGCGTGGAGGCAGAGCTCGTCCCGGTCTCCGGCTCGGTCGAGGCAACACCGAGGCTCGGGCTTGCGGACGCCATCGTCGACCTCGTGTCGACGGGATCGACGGCGAGCGCGAACGGGCTGCGCCTGATCGGCACGCTGCTCTCCTCGCAGGCAGTGCTGATCGGCGGGCGCGAGGCGGTCGTGGAGAAGCACGACCTCGTCGAGCGGCTCGAGCTGATGCTGTCCGGCGTCGTCGCAGCGAGGGGACGGCGCTACGTGATGATGAATGCCACGGTCGACACGCTGCCCGCCATCCGGGCGGTGCTTCCGAGCATGGGCGCTCCCACGGTGCTGCCGCTTGCCGACGAGGGGGAGATCGCCGTGCATGCGGCGGTCGACGCCGACGACGTCTGGTCGCTGCTGCCGGCGTTGCGCGATGCAGGCGGCTCGTCCATCCTCGTTCTGCCGATCGAGAGGTTGGTCTCGTGAGAGGTGAGGGGCTGGACGACGCGCTCGCGGTCGTCGCCCCGATCGTCGCCGATGTGCGGACGCGCGGCGACGCTGCACTGCTCGAGTGGACGGAGCGCTTCGACGGCCCTCGGCCGGACGGGTTCCGCGTCCCGGCCGACCGCATCCACGCGGCCGAGGTGGCCGGGGACGTGCTCGAGGCCGTTCGGCGCATGATCGACGCCGTCCGCCGCTTCAGCGAGGCACAGCGCCCCGCGAACACCTCCGTGGAGGCAGCTCCCGGCATCGTCTCCGAGCGGCGCTGGCTCCCACTGGACGCCGTCGGCGTGTGTGTGCCGAGCGGTCGCGCGCCGCTGCCCTCGTCGCTCGTAATGACGGCCGTACCGGCTCAGGTCGCGGGCGTGCGTCGCATCGTGGTCGTCACGCCGCGCCCGGTCGATGCGATCCTCGTCGTCGCGCGGGAGCTCGGGCTGGACGAGATCTACGCCGTGGGCGGCGCGCAGGCGGTGGCAGCGCTGGCGTACGGCACAGAGAGCATCGCGCCCGTGGACAAGATCGTGGGGCCCGGGAGCGCCTATGTCACAGCCGCCAAGCTGCTCGTCTCGAGCAGGGTCGGCATCGACCTGCCGGCAGGCCCGAGCGAGGTGATCGTGATCGCCGACGAGACCGCGGATCCGGCTGCCTGCGCCGCCGACCTGTTGGCCCAGGCCGAGCACGGGGCCGACAGCGAGGCAGTCCTGCTCACGACCGACGCGCTGCTGTCCGACCGTGTCGCCAGATCTTGTTGCTGGAAATGACAACATCAGTTGCGAGATTGTCGGCTCGTTGGACGAGGCGCTGGCGCGCTCGGAGGCGTTCGCGCCGGAGCACCTGGAGCTCCACGTCGCCGATCCTGCCGCTCTGCTCGATCGTGTGCGCAATGCCGGATCGGTGTTCGTGGGCGGGTCGGCCGTCGTCGGCGACTATGCCGCAGGTGCGACGCACGTGCTGCCGACGGGAGGTCTCGCGCGCTCCTCCGGCGGCCTCGGCCTCGAGTCGTTCCTGAAGCCGCTGCAGATCGTCCGCGCGACGCCCGCGGGCGTGGCCGCGGCCGCCGAGGTGGTCGGCCCGATCGCCGGGGTCGAGGGGCTTCCGCTGCACGCTGCAGCCGTCGAGCGGGTGGGGGCCGGCGCGTGAGCGGCGCGGCTGGTGGAGTCGGTGCCTCCGGTGCGGGCGCTGCAGGAACGGGTGGACGGGCGGCGGTCACGGGCGCGGAGCCGGACGTGGAGCCGGGCTCCGGCACGCGGCCCGCACCGAGGGCCGGTGCCGCTGCCGGACGGCTTCGCCTCGTACACGTGGGCCTCGACCCCGGCCGACGTGGCCGAGCGCCACGGGCTGCGCGTCGAGCAGGTGCTGAAGTTCGACCAGAACACGCCACCACTTCCGGGCGTCCCGCAGGTTCCGCTGGCAGAGAGCTTCGCGCGCCTGAACGAGTACCCCGACGGGCTCTACCGTGATCTCCGCGAGGCGGCCGCCAGCTACGTCGGCGCCTCCACGAGCTGGGAGCAGATCGTCGTGGGCGCCGGCGCCGACGACCTGATCCTGCTGTGCGCCCGCTCCTTCCTGGCCCCCGGCAAGCGTGCCGCCGTCGTCGCTCCGACCTACTCTCTCTACCGGATCGCCACGCAGCTGGCGGGAGCGGACGCGACGGCCGAGATCGACGATGCCGACCTGATCTGGCGCTGCAACCCGAACAACCCCACAGGAGAGACGACGTCCCCGGCCGAGCTTGCCGAGCTGGCGCGCTCGCGCCCCCACGCCGTGGTCGTCGTCGACGAGGCCTACGTCGAGTTCGGCGCCGAGTCGGTCGTGCCTCTGGTCGCCGACACACCGAACCTGATCGTCATCCGCACCCTCTCGAAGGCGTTCGGCTTCGCGGCTCTGCGCGTCGGCTACGCGGTTGCGGCTCCGCAGACGGCCGCTCTGCTCGAGGAGCGCCGGGCCCCCGCGCCGATAGCGGCGCCCGCCGCCCGGATCGCTGCGGCCGCGCTGAGGAGCCCGCTCCTCGACCTCGAGTCGACGATCGCCGAGCGGGAGCGGGTGCGCTCCGCGCTCGTCGCTTCCGGCTGGGATGCTCCCGTGGCCGCCGGCAACTTCGTGTGGTTGCCGACGACCGAGCCCGTGGGAGAGCGGCTCGAGGCCGAGGGCCTGATCGTGCGCCGCTTCCCCCAGGGGATCCGCATCACGCTTCGCCGTCCCTCCGAGAACGACATCCTGCTGCGGGCGCTCGGCGCTGCGCCCGGGCCGGCGCCCGGCCGCTCCGCGACGGTGATCCGCACGACGACCGAGACGGCCCTGCGGATCACGCTCGACCTGGACGGAAGCGGTCGCTCACGGGTGGCGACGGGCGTGGGCTTCCTCGACCACCTGCTGACGCTGATGAGCTTTCACGCCGGCTTCGACCTCGACTGCGTCGCCGGCGGCGACCTGGACGTCGACGAGCACCACACCGTCGAGGACGTGCTGCGCCTCGCTCGGGTCGGCGATCACGCAGGCGCTCGGCGGTCGCGAGGGTGTCGCCCGCTACGGCTCCGCGGTGGTGCCGATGGACGAGGCGCGAGCCCTTGCGGCCGTCGACCTGGTGCGCCGCCCGCACGCGGAGATCTCGCTCGCGTTCTCCGGTGAGCGTGTCGGCGGCCTCGCCCTCTCATTGCTGCCCCACGCGCTCGAGCGGCTCGCGATCGAGGCCGGCTGCACCGTGCACGTCGACGGTTCGGGGGTCGACGACCACCATGTCGCCGAGGCGGCGTTCAAGGCGCTGGGGCAGGCATTCCGTCAGGCCGTCGCACCGGGCGAATCGGGCATCCGGTCGACCAAGGGCGCAGCGTGAGCCGCCCGAACGTGGACGAATTGACACGCTTCGGTAACAAAGGGTGTCTCCCTCCGGGAGACACCCTCCGGGAGACACCCGGGCGCGCGGCGGTCGTCCGGTGAACGTCGTGCTCGCCGACTACGGCGCCGGGAACCTGCGCTCGGTCGTGTCCGCCCTGCGGCGCGCCGGGGCGTCGCCGACCATCAGCACCGAGGCGGCCGCCGTGCGGGACGCATCACTCGCGGTGATCGCGGGAGTCGGCCATGTCGAGAGCGCTGCCAGGGGCCTTGCGGCCACCGGGCTCGACGACGCGGTGCGTGAGCGGGCTGCTGCCGGGCGCCCGGTGCTCGGTATCTGCGTCGGCATGCAGCTCCTGTTCGAGGCGAGTGAGGAAGGCGGCTCGGGCCTCGGCCTGCTGGCGGGCCCGGTCGTCCGGCTGCGGGCCCGGCGCGTGCCCCACATGGGCTGGAACACGCTGCGGGTGACCCGCGCCTCCGCGCTCGTCGCAGGTGTCGAGGACGAGGACGTCTACTTCGCGCACAGCTACGCGGCAGTCCCCGCCGACCCGTCCGTCGCGGTTGCATCCGTCGAGCACGGCGGCGCGGTCGTCGCCGCCGTCGCAGCGGGGCCGCTGGCCGGTGTCCAGTTCCATCCCGAGCGCAGCGGCGCCACCGGTGCGCGCGTTCTCGAGAACGCCCTGGCATGGTCAAGAAGCGTGTGATCCCGTGCCTCGACGTCGCGGCCGGCCGCGTTGTCAAGGGAGTCAACTTCGTCAATCTCCGCGACATGGGAGATCCGATCGAGCTCGCCACGCTGTACTCGGAGCTCGGAGCCGACGAGCTCGTCTTCCTCGACATCACCGCGACGCTCGAGGGTCGCGGGCCGATGATGGAGGTGATCGAGCGCTCGGCCACGGAGCTCTCCATCCCCTTCACGGTGGGGGGCGGTGTCACAGGGCTCGACGACGCGCGGGCGCTGCTGCGAGCAGGGGCGGACAAGGTCGCGGTCAACCGTGCTGCCTTCGACGACCCGTCCATTCTCACGGGGCTCGCCGATGAGTTCGGGAGCCAGGCCGTCGTCGTGGCGATCGACGCCCGGGCAGGCGAGGTCGTGACCCATGCTGGGCGAACGCCGCGGGGACGCGATGCCGTCGACTGGGCCCGCGAGGCCGTGGCGCGCGGCGCAGGCGAGATCCTGCTCACCTCGATCGACGCGGACGGCACGCGTGCGGGCTACGACCTGGCGATCACCCGTGACGTCGCCGCTGCCGTGGACGTGCCGGTGATCGCGTCGGGAGGCGCCGGTGAGACGCGGCACCTCGCCGAGGCGTACCAGGTCGGCGCGGAGGCGGCGCTGATCGCGTCGATCGTGCACGAGCGGCCCGAGCGGCTGCCCGAGCTCAAGGCCGAGCTGAAGGAGCTGGGATGGAACGTCAGGGTCTGACCCCCGCGATCGTCCAGGACGCCGGCACCGGCCGCGTGCTGATGCTCGCCTACATGGACGACGAGGCGCTGCGCAGGACGCGCGAGAGCGGCGAGGCATGGTTCTGGAGCCGGTCGCGTCAGGAGTACTGGCACAAGGGAGCCACTTCGGGGAACACGCTCGCCGTCGAGGAGATCCGCGACGACTGCGACGGGGACGCGATCCTGCTGCGCGTGCGGCCGGCAGGCCCTGCCTGTCACACGGGCGCCGAGTCGTGCTTCGCCCCGTGGCTCTGGCGCATCGTCGCCGAGCGTGCGCAGGAACGACCGGAAGGCTCCTACGTCGTCTCCCTGCTCGAGCAGGGCCCCGCAGCTGTGGCTCAGAAGGTGGGCGAGGAGGGCGTGGAGGCCGCGCTCGCAGGCGTCTCGCAGTCGGACGAGCGCCTCGTCGAGGAGATCGCCGACCTCTGGTTCCACGCCTACGTCCTGCTCGCCTCCCGTGGGCTCGACCCCGAGCGGGTGGACGAGGAGTTGCGGCGACGGCACGCCGGGCGCTGACGTCCGGACGCTGCGCTCAGACGCCCCATTCTCCGCCCAGCAGCCGCGGTACGACGTCGTCGAGCAGGCGCAGGGTCAGGCCCCAGAGCACGTGACCCTCGACATCGACCCCCTCGACGAGGAGCGGCTCCGGAGAGCTCGTGGACGTAAACGGCAGCATGCGCCGCGCGCTGGGATCGCCGAGCGCGTCGAGCCGCGGGGTGAGGACGCCGGCGATCTCGCCGCTCAGCGGCAGCCACCTCATGTCGGCCGGGACGCGTCCGACGAACGGGTGCACGCGGAAGCCGGTCGCGTAGGTGTCGATCGGCTCGAGAGCAGCGAGCACGTCGACGGCTCCGGGCGACACCCCGACCTCCTCCTCCGCCTCCCGCAGGGCCGTGGCCAGCAGGTCACGGTCGGCGGGCTCCGGCTTGCCGCCGGGGAGCCCGATCTGACCGCCGTGAACACCGCGGTCGCCGCGCACCACGAGCAGCAGCCTCAGCGCGTCCGCCTCGTCCCGGAACACGAGCACGAGCACAGCGGCAGTCCGGAGCGCTCCCTCGTGCCGTGCCGGCGACGTCAACGGCGCTCCGGTCAGGCCTCGAGCCGCAACAGGTCGTCGAGAGCCTCGCGCCGCCGGATCAGCCGGGCGTTCCCATCGCCGACGAGCACGGCCGCCGGACGGGTGACGCCGTTGTAGTTCGACGCCATCGCCAGCGTGTAGGCACCCGTCGCGGGCACGGCGAGCAGGTCACCGCGGCGTGGAGCCGGAAGCGTCACGTCGTCGATCAGCACGTCCCCCGACTCGCAGTGCATGCCGGCCACGCTCACCACCTCGTCGGGGCTCTCGCCGGCGCGCCCGGCGCTCAGCGCCGTGTAGCGGGCGTCGTACAGCTGCGGCCTCGGGTTGTCCGACATGCCGCCGTCCACTGCCGCCCACGTCCGGCCCGGCAGCCGCTTGACCGCGCCGACGCGGTAGAGCGTGACGCCGGCCTGACCGACCAGCGAGCGGCCCGGCTCGAGCCACACCTCGGGGTCGGGGAGGCCGGCCTCGGCGAAGGCCGTCCGCGCGGTCGTCGCGGCCGACGCGGCCAGCTCGGCGGCAGGCACCACGCGATCGTCGGGATGGTGGCGGATTCCGAAGCCGCCGCCCAGATCGGCCACGCGCGGAGACCAGCCGAGCGCGTCGCGGCAGCTCGCGGCGAACGAGGCGAGCCGGACGATCGTCTCGGCCTGTGCGTCGAAGTCGGCGAGCTGCGACCCGACGTGAACGTGGAGGCCGAGCACCTCGATCCCGTGCTCGAGCGCGTCGGCGACGAGCGCGCGAGCCTGCGTCGGAGGCAGGCCGAACTTCGAGCCGTGGTGCCCGGTGCGGATCGCCTCGTGCGTATCGGCGTCGACGCCGAGCGTGACCCGCACGAGTGCTCGGCGCACTCCGGCCGCTTCTGCCAGCACCGCCTCGTCCGGCGCGTCCAGCACGACGACGGCCCCCAGGGCAGCGACCTGCGAGAGAAACGCCTCGTCCTTGTTGTTGCCGTGGGCGATCAGCTCCTCGCCGGTGAAGCCGGCGGCGCGCGCGAAGGCGAGCTCGCCCGCCGACGCGACGTCGGCGCCGATCCCCTCCTCGCGTAGGAGCTGCAGCACCGCCACGTTCGGGAACGCCTTGGTGCCGAACGCGACGTGGCCGCCGTCGAGCGCCCGTGTGAGCGCTCGGGCTCGCTCGCGCAGCGTCTGCTCGCAGTAGACGACGAGGGGGGTGCCGTGCTCCCGGGCGAGCGCCTCGGCCGCCAGGCCGCCGATCGTGAGCGCACCGCCCTCCAGCCGCGCGGAGTCGGGAAGGATGGCGAGCATCCGTCGATTCTGCCTGTTACGATTTGCGCGCAATGCACCAGCTTCTTCCGTAGAGCAGGGAGCTTCCGCGGCGTCGCCGCGCCTGTTCCCCCTGAGCCTCTCTCGCGAGAGGCTTTTTTGTTCCCCGAGACACGTACGAGAGCGAGACGATGCAGCGCTACGACCCGCAGTCGATCGAGGCGAAGTGGCAGCAGGTCTGGGCCGACGAGCGCGCCTTCGAGGTGCAAAACCCCGAGCCGGGCGAGCAGGCGGACGAGACGACGACCTACGTGCTCGAGATGCTGCCCTACCCGTCAGGCGATCTGCACATGGGGCACGTCTTCAACTACACGTTGGGCGACGTCTTCACACACATCCGCCGGCGCCAGGGCATGCGCGTGCTGCGCCCGATGGGCTACGACGCCTTCGGGTTGCCTGCCGAGAACGCCGCCATCCGCGAGGGCGGCCACCCGCGCGTGATCACGAATCGCAGCATCGAGTCGATCCGCCGTCAGATGCGGCGCATGGGCTGGGCGATCGACTGGTCACGCGAGGTGTCGACGTGCGAGCCGTCCTACTACCGCTGGACGCAGTGGCTCTTCCTGCGCTTCTTCGAGCGGGGGCTGGCCTACCGCCGGGAGGCGCCCGTCAAGTGGTGCCCGAACGACCAGACCGTGCTCGCGAACGAGCAGGTCGTCGACGGCCGGTGCGAGCGCTGCGGAGCCGAGGTCGAGTCGCGCAACTTGACCCAGTGGTTCTTCAAGATCACCGAGTACGCCGACGCCTTGCTGGACGAGATGGAGCTTCTCGAGTCGTGGCCCGAGCGCGTGCTGACCATGCAGCGCAACTGGATCGGCCGGTCGGAGGGCGCGCGCGTCGTCTTCACGGTCGAGGGCTCCGGCGAGGAGTTGCCGGTGTTCACGACGCGTCCGGACACGTTGTTCGGGGCGACGTTCTTCGTGCTTGCGCCCGAGCACCACCTCGTTGCGCAACTCGTGGCCGGGTCCGAGCACGAGGAGGCCGTGCTCGCCTACGTGCAGCGAACCGCCGGCGAGTCGGCGGTCGAGCGGGAGACGAAGGAGAAGGACGGGGAGTTCACGGGTCGCTACGCCGTCAATCCAGTCAGCGGCGAGCGCATCCCGATCTGGGTGGCCGACTACGTGTTGATGGAGTACGGCACCGGCGCGATCATGGCCGTCCCTGCCCACGACGACCGCGACCACGCGTTCGCCGAGCGCTTCGGGCTCGAGATCCGCCGGGTCGTCGAGCCGGTCGACGGCAGCGAGACGACGCTGCCCTGGACGGACAAGACCGAGTCGGCGCGGGCGGTCAACTCGGCCCAGTTCTCCGGTCTACCCACGCCCGAGGCGATCTCGGCGATCGTGTCGTGGCTGGCCGAGACGGGCCGCGGCGAGGCGACGATCGGCTACCGGCTGCGCGACTGGTTGCTCTCCCGGCAGCGCTACTGGGGCTGCCCCATCCCCGTCGTCCATTGCGAGGCCTGTGGGATCGTCCAGGTGCCGGACGACCAGTTGCCGGTGCCGTTACCGGAGGTGGAGGACTACAAGCCGAAAGGGCGCTCGCCTCTGGCCACGGCGGAGGAGTGGCTGCACACGACCTGTCCGTCGTGCGGGGGGCCTGCGCTTCGCGAGACGGACACGATGGACACGTTCGTCGACTCGTCGTGGTACTTCCTCCGGTATACGGATCCCACCAACGGCGAGCTGCCGTTCGACCGCGCGACAGCCGACTACTGGATGCCCGTGCGCCAGTACATCGGCGGCATCGAGCACGCAGTGCTGCACCTGCTCTACGCGCGCTTCTTCACGAAGGTCCTGAACGACCTCGGCCTGCTCGGCGTGCGAGAGCCGTTCGCGCGCCTCTTCACGCAGGGGATGATCCACCGCTTCGGGGCGAAGATGTCCAAGTCGAAGGGCAACGTCGTCTCCCCCGACGAGGCCATCGAGCGCTACGGCGCAGATGCCCTGCGCCTCTACATCCTCTACATGGGGCCGGCCGAGGCCGACAAGGAGTGGCAGGACGCCGGCATCGACGGGACGGCCCGGTTGCTCGACCGGCTCTGGCGGCTCTGCCTCGAGGTGGCCGAAGCCGAGCGGGCCGCTGCTCCCGCCGAGGGCGAACTGGCCCGCGCCGCACACCGCACGATCGCGAAGGTGTCCGACGACATCCTGCGGCGATTCCAGTTCCACACGCCGATCGCAGCGCTGTTCGAGCTCGTCAACGAGATCTACAAGGCCAAGGACGATCCCGCATCCGCGTCCGAGGTGCGGTTTGCGACGGAGACGGCAGTGAGCCTGATCCAGCCGTACGCCCCGCATGTGGCCGAGGAGCTGTGGGCCCGACTGGGCCACGGGCGGCTGTGGGAGGAGCCGTGGCCCGTTGCGGACGACACGCTCCTCGTCCAGGACGTCGTCGAGGTGGTGGTGCAGGTCAACGGGAAGGTGCGCGAGCGGCTGCACGTTGCCCCGGGCACGCCGGAGGATGCCCTCCTCGAGCTCGCGCTCGCCTCCGAGCGCGTCCAGTCGCACGTCGGCGGCCACGAGATCCGCAAGACGATCGTGGTGCCGGACAAGCTCGTTTCGCTGGTCGTCTCGTAGCGCCCGTCGACAGCCTGCCGCCGGCCGTCGGCGTGGACGGCTCCGGCGACCATCCCGGCCCGTAGCACTCTCGACTCGAAGTCGGTACGGGTGCGGCACGTCTTCGTTGCCAATATTGAAGACGTGCTGGAATCGCTTCCCCGCCGTCACACCGCGATCCTGATCGTCGTCCTGCTCGTGGTGCTCGGGCTGGTCGGCCGCAGGGTGGCCGCGCACGGCACGGCGAGCTCACGCGGTGCTCCCGCGCAGCTCGAAGGCCTGACTGCGGCAGCTGCGCCGCCGAGCGCGGCCATCGTCGTGAACGTGGTGGGCGCGGTGCGACGTGCCGGGCTGTACCGCCTGCGGGACGGTGCGCGCGTCGCTGATGCGGTTCGCCGCGCGGGAGGGCCGACGAGGAGAGCGGACATCGCGCTCGTGAACCTCGCGGCGCCCCTGGCAGACGGCCAGCAGGTGGTGGTGCCCCGACGCCCGCCGCCCGGTGAGGCACCCGTGGCCGGGGCGGTGGGGTCGAAGGTCAGCCTTGCCTCGGCCACGCTGGAGCAGCTCGACGCCCTTCCCGGTATCGGGCCGGTGACGGCGCAGAAGATCCTGGACTGGCGTCAGGGGCACGGCCCGCTCCGCTCCGTCGACGACCTCGATGCGATCCCGGGTATCGGGCCCGCACGCGTCGAGCAGCTCCGCGACCTGGTGACGCCGTGAGGGGGCACCTGCGGGCGCTGCTCGAGCTGGGCTGGCCGACTGCGCTCGTAGCCTCGGCATGCCTCGGCCTTGGCGCGGCCAACTGGTTTCGGCTACCCCCGCTCGTGGCTCTGTCGCTCGCGACGGTGGCGGGGATGGCTGCGGTCGCCCTCGATCGTGTTGCACGGCTCGGGCTCGTCGGCGTCTTCCTCGCCCTGATCGGCCTCTGGTGGGGGGCCGTCCGGCTCGACGCGATCGATAGCAGCGTGCTCGCGGGCCGCGCCGGCGAGATCGCGGACGTCCGGGCGGTCGTCACCGGGCCGCCGACCAGGACGAGGTACGCCGTTCGTGCGATGGGCGAGGTGCGCAGCTTCGGCAGCCTGAGCGTGCGCGAGCGCGTCCTGCTCGAGCTGCCTGCCGGCCGCGCGCCACCGCAGGGGGCCGTGCTCGCGCTGCGAGCGCGGCCGGTCGCCCCGCGAGGGCCCGAGACCGGCTTCGACGAGCGTGGCTGGCTCTCACGCAAGGGCGTACACGTCGTCCTGCGCGCGAGCGGCCCCTGGCGCATCGTCGGCCGGCGGGGCGGGATCGGTGGCGTCGGCGACCGGCTGCGCATGGAGATCGACGCGGCGCTTGCGCTCGGCAGCGCCGGCGAACGGCGAGCGCTTCTCGCAGGGATCGTGCTCGGCGCCGACGAGGGGCTCGACCCCGCCCTGCGCGACGCGTTCAAGGCGTCCGGGCTCTATCACTTGCTGGCCGTGTCGGGGCAGAACGTCGTCTTCATCGCATTCGGGGTGCTCGGCCTCGCCTACGTCGTCGGTGTCCCGCGCGCTCTCGGGCACGCGCTCGCGATCGTTGCCGTGCTCGGCTACGCCCTCGCGGTCGGGTGGCAGCCCTCCGTCGTCAGGGCCGCCGTGGCGGGCTGCGTGGCGTCGCTCGCATGGCTCGCCTCACGTCCGAGCGATCGCTGGCACCTGCTGGCGCTCGGCGCGCTCGTCCTGCTCGCCTGGACGCCACGCTCTCTGCTCGAGCCGGGCTTCCAGCTCTCCTTCGCCGCCGTCGCCGCAATCCTCGTCACGGTGCCGTGGCTGCGGCGCTTCCACGCCGGGTGGCCGCTGCCGTGGGTGCTCGTGGAGATCATCGGCATCTCGAGCGCCTGCGGGCTCGTCACCGCACCCATCCTCTGGCTCCAGTTCGGCGTCGTTCCACTGTGGACGGTGCCCGCGAACGCGCTCGCCGAGCCGGCGATGCCTCCGCTCCTCGGGCTCGGGCTGGCGGCTGCGCTCGTTGCGCCGATCGTCCCGTCTGCGGCGGTGGCGATGTCCTGGCTCGCCGGCCTCTGTGCCGCCTGGATCGCGTTCTCGGCGAGACTCGTTGCCTCGTTCCCGCACGCACAGGTGTCCTCACCGCTCGTCTTCCTGGTCCCCGCTGCCGTGCTCGTGGTGGTGGCGCTGCTGCGCCGGGCCCTGCCGTACCGGCGGCGAGTGCTCCTGCTGGACGGCATGACGCTCGCCGTGGCCGCGGCGGTTGCCTGGTGGGCGTTGCAGACGCCGCCGAGATGGAACCCGCCACGGGGCCTGCGGGTGACGATGCTCGACGTCGGACAGGGCGACGGGATCCTGCTCGAGGTACCCGAGGGCGCGGTGCTCGTGGATGCCGGCCCTCCCGAGGCCCGCGTCGAGCGCCGGCTCCGCGCGATGGGCCTTCGCTCGCTCGCCGCACTCGTCGTCAGCCATCCGCATCGAGACCACGTGGGCGGCGCGAAGTCGGTGCTCACCGGGCTGGACGTGGCCGCTCTCGTCGATCCCATGCAGCCCGGCGAGTGGCCGGAGGACGCGGAGGCCAGGCGTGCCGCCGAGACGCGCGGCACCGTCGTCCACCCTGCGCGGGCGGCGGCGGACTATCGTCTCGGCCGGCTGCGGATCCGCGTCCTCTGGCCGGACGAGGCCGGAGCGGCCGGCGAGGACCCGCACGAGCACGGAGTCGTCCTGCTTGCGAGCTACGGCGCCACGGACCTGCTGCTCACGGGTGACGCAGAGTCGCCGGTGACGCGCCGCCTGCCCCTGCGCCGGATCGAGGTGCTGAAGGTGGCGCATCACGGGTCGGAGGACTCGGGCCTGGCCGAGCAGCTTCGCCTGCTCCGCCCGCGACTTGCACTGATCTCGGTCGGTCGGGGAAACGGCTACGGCCACCCGCGCGAAGAGACGATCGCCGCCCTGCGCAGCGTGCCGGGGCTGACAATCCACCGCACCGACGAGCTAGGCGAGATCGTCGTCGAGTCGGACGGACGGGCGATCTCCGTTCGCTCGGGCTCCGGCTGACGAGCGGTACCGTCGAGTACGGTAGACCCGTGGCAGAGACCCCCGCCCTGCAGCCGGTGTACCTGATCACCGGGAACGATCGTCCGAAGGTCGAGACGGCGCTGACCCGTCTGCGGCGCCACTTCGCCGATGAGGCGACGGAGCGCGTGGTCGCACAGGAGGTGACCGGCGCCGACGTGGTCGCACTCTGCAACTCCGGCAGCCTGTTCGGTGACGACCGGCTGGTGATCGTCGAGGGCGTCGACGGACGTCCCGGCACCGAGGGCCGCCTCACGAATGCGTGGAAAGCCGCCGAGGTGGCCGCCGTCGTCGCGTACCTCGCGGACCCCGCGCCGGGTACCGTGCTCGCCCTCGTGGGAGAGGACACGAGGAAGGATGCTCCGCTGCGAAAGGCCGTCGAGAAGTCCGGGAAGGTGCTCGAGTACGCCGTCGTCAAGCGCGGGCGTGCCCAGTGGGTGGGCGAACGGTTCCGGGCCCTGGGTGTTCGTGCCGAGCCGCAGGCCTGCGCCCTCCTCGTCCAGCTCGTCGGGGAAGACGATCTGCATGCTCTCGCCTCGGAGGTCGACAAGATCGCGCTGTGGGCTCAGGGTGAGCCCGTCGGCGAGCGCGAGGTGATCGAGCTCGTCGCGCCGGTTGCCGGCACGCCCATCTTCGAGCTGACGGACGCGTGGGGGGAGCGCGACGCCGCCCGTACGCTCGCGGCCGCCGAGATGATCTTCGACCGGGACGACAAGCCGCGACGTGACAGTGCGCCCCGGCTTGCCGGCGCGCTCGTCAACCACCTGGGTCGCATGCGACAGCTGAAGCGCCTCGCGGTGGAGGGTGTCAGCCCGCGCGATTCGGCGGGCCGGCTGAAGATGAACCCGTACTACGCGCAGAAGGTCGCCGGGCATGCCGACAACTTCTCGGAGGAGGAGCTGCACGACGCGACCGTCAGGCTCGCCCAGCTCGACCTCTCGCTCAAGGGCGGCAGCCGGTTGGCACCCGACCTGGAGCTCCAGCGGGCGCTGATCGACCTGAGCGTCGAGCGCCGCGCGCCGTCGTCCTAGACGGTGCTGCCGGCGACGAGCCGCGAGGCCTGCGCCTTCTTGCGCGCGGCCGTGTTCTTGTGCAACGAGCCCTGCGAGGCCGCCTTGTCGATCGTGCGGACGAGCTGGAGGTGCGACGCGGCGATCGCCTCTGTGTCCCCATCGGCCACTGCTGTCTCGAGGCGCTTCGTCAGGGTCTTCACCGTCGAGCGATAGCGAAGGTTCTCGGCCCGCTGGCGGCCGGCGATGATGACGCGCTTCTTTTGCTGCTTGATGTTCGGCATCCTGGCCTCTGCAACGTGGGAACGGCCGCGGTTCGCGGGCCGCCGGATGGTAGCAGAGCGCCCGACGGCGGCGGCCGGCCGAGGCGGTCGTGAGCCGACCCGGAGCGCAGCAGGCGTCGCTCGAGCCCGCATGGGCTTCCGGGATCGGTGAAGCTGTCGCAGGGCCGTGCCGACTTCACGCCGAATGGGTGTCGGGTGAGCGATCACCCGGATGATCCCGCTGCCTCGCGCGGCGCCTCGCGCTCCGTGCCGGAGGCCCCGGCCGGCGAGCACGGCCGTCGTCTCGCCCGCTCGACGCTCGTCTTCTCGCTCGCGACCGGGCTCTCACGGGTGCTCGGCCTGGTACGGGAGATGGTGGCCGCCTACTTCTTCGGCGTCAGCGGCAGGATCAACGCCTTCACGGTTGCCTTCCAGATCCCGAACCTGGTGCGGGCGCTCCTTGCGGACGCGGCCCTCTCGGGAGCCTTCGTCCCGGTCTTCAGCGACCTGATCGAGAAGGGCGAGCGCAGGCGAGCGTGGCGCGTCGCCTCGACGATCTTCTGGCTCGTCCTGCTCGTGCTCGGAGGGCTGACCGCGCTCTTCATCCTGGTGGCGCCGCTCCTGATGCGTCCCTTCGGCGATCCCGGCGGCGACGTCGACCTCGCGGTGGGGCTCTCGCGCGTCCTCTTCCCGATCGTGGTGCTGCTCGGGCTGAGCGGCGTGATCGTGGGGATCCTCAACACGCACGACCATTTCACGGTGCCGGCGCTGACCCCGGTCTTCTGGAACCTCGCGATCATCGCGGGTCTCGCCATCGGGGTGCCTCGCGTGAGCGGCGAGAGCGCGCAGCTGTACGTGTACGCCGGAGCGGTGCTCGTGGGAACCCTGGTCCAGCTGCTGCTACCGGTGCCGTGGCTGCGCGGGCTCGACGGGCGGCTGCAGCTCGTGCTCGACTGGCGTGATCCGGCCGTGAGGCAGTTCTTCACCCTCATGCTGCCGGTGACGCTGACGCTCGGGCTGATCAACGTCAATGCCGTGGTCGACACGCTCTTCGCGTCGCGGCTGCTCGATCCCGATCTCGCTCCCGCCGCGATCGACAAGGCGTTCCGCCTCTACATGCTTCCGCAGGGCATGTTCTCCGTGGCCGTCGCCACGATCCTGTTCCCGACGCTCTCCCGTCTTGCCGCCCGTGGCGATGCGGACGGCTTCATGACGACCGTGAGCGCCGGCATGCGGCAGATCGCCTTCCTGCTGATACCTGCGGCCGTCGTCTCGGCGGTGCTGGCCGGGCCGATCGTCCGGCTCGTCTACGAGCGAGGGCGGTTCACGGCTGCGGACGTCACCGTGGTCGGGTCGTCCCTCGCCGCATTCTCGCTCGGGCTCGTCTTCAACGGTTGGATGCTGCTGCTCACGCGCGGCTTCTACGGCCTGCGGTCGAACTGGATCCCCACGACCGTCGCGGTCGTGGCAGTGCTGCTCAACGCCGCGCTCGACGCCGTGCTGTACCGGGTCGGCGTGTGGGGGATCCCGCTCGCGACTGCGCTCGTCAACATCGCCGGCGCGGCGGCGCTGCTCGTGGCGCTGCGGCGACGGTTCGGCCACATGGACGGGCCGCGAATCGCCGATGCGGTCGCTCGGATTGCGGTCGCGGCCCTTGCGCTCGGCGTGGTCGCGCTTGCGACCTGGTACGGCCTCGACCGGCTGCTCGGGCGCACCGTGGCCGCGCAGGTCGTATCGCTCGGCGCTGCCCTCGCGATCGGGGTGGCGGTCTACCTCGGTGTCTGCCGGGCCCTGAAGGTGCGCGAGCTCGACGCGCTGCGGTCGATGCTCCGCGGTCGAGCCTGACCGATCGGTCGTAGGCGACGAGCACGCGCGGGGGGCATGGGACTCGAGCGGTTACGGTCGAGGCGTCACCGGGCCATCACGAGGACGACGTAGCGCGGCCCGTAGATCGTCGACCGAACTCTCGGAGTCGAGCATCACGATCATCGCGCTGCGCAGCGTCCTCGCCGACCCGAGAAGCACGTCACGATCGGGTAGGCGATCCGCCCGGTTGCGCGGCCCGACGGCTCAGCGGCTCGTGAGACCCACCTGCCGATTCGGTCGTGGTTCCCGACGCATCGTCCAGCCGATCGGGCCGTCTGCGAAGGGGCGCACCTCGTTCTCGACCTCGAGACCTCGGCTCTCGTAGAGGGCGCGTGTGTGCGGCCCGAACGTGACGAGCCAGCAGGGCGATGCCGTCGAATCGGCGAGCCGGACAGCCTCGTCGGCGAGCGCGCTGCCCACTCCCCGGCGCTGCGTGTCGGGATCGACGCCGATCCAGGCGAGGTTCCAGAAGGGCTCTTTCGGCTCGAGCCGCCCGAGCTGCCGGGCCAGCGACCCGAGGCGCATCGCCCGGCGGGAGTGCACGGCCATCCGCAACATCGCGGCGATCAGAGACAAGGTGAAGCGCGCCTGACGCAGACCGCCGAGGGGGTAACCGCCCGGAGGTATCCGGACACCGACACCGACCAGCCGTCCTTCGAGGTAGGCGGCATGGACCTCACCCAGATGCAGGAACGAACGGATCCACGCTCGGAACCACGGTGTGATCGCCTGCTCGACGCGACCGCGCTCACGCCCCTCGAAGATGTGGGCGAAGAGGCGCTCGTCCACGAAGCTGCGCGCCAAGAGGGCTGCGCCGGCATCCGTCTCGTCCCGGTGTAGACGATTGACGGTCACGGCGGGCGAAGCCGCACGTGCCGCGCGGGCCGCAGGGGTGGACGCTGCGCTGCTGTCCATCTTCTCCTCCTCGGTCGTCGGTCGGTTTCCAGCTGACCTCTGGAGGATCGCCAGCCTGCAGGCGGGGAGCTACGGTAGAAGTACCTATCTGGCTACTGCTCTCGCGCGCGTTGGCGCGTCGCGTGGGCGGCGGCCTCGGCACGGTTGCGCAGACCGAGCTTCGAGAGGATGTGCGCGACGTGGTGCTCGGCGGTACGCCGGCTAATCACGAGGCGGAGCGCGATCTCCTCGTTGGAGCATCCGTCGGCCAGGAGCGCGAGCACCTCGGTCTCGCGCCTGGTCAGCTCGCCGTAGCGCTTGGGGAACGCCCGTCCGCTCGCACCGAGTTGACGGAGCAGTGCCGAGGTGGCGTCGGCGTCGACCGCCGCGCCCATTTCCTCGAACGCTCGAAGTGCCAGGCGTCCCTCGGCGACGGCGGCTTCGAGCGCGGTCGTGGACAGCGCGCGTGCCAGCTCTCGCTGGGCGCGAGCCGCCTCGAGAGGAAGCTGCAACGCAGTGAAGCCCCGCAGTGCCGCCTGGAGATGACCCGCGGCGCTGTTGTCGTCCTCGGCGGCCCGAACGCGTCCTGTGGCCAGCTCCGCAAACCCGACGACAACCGCGTCGCGGCGTGCCTGCGCGATCTTCTGCAGGTGGGCGAGCGCATCGTGAGCAGCGGGAATGTCGTCGCGAGCGAGACGAATCTGCACGAGCAGTTCGAGCACGGAGGCAGCGCTCGGATTGGCGGCGCCGTCGCCTTCGAGGCAGAGGCGAACGAGATCCTCGGCCAGCGCCAGGTTGCCCCGACCGAATGCAATCACTGCCGATACCTGCCGAGCGATCGGGTGAGATTCGTTGCCCTCCGTCAGACGACGCGCCTCGTCGAAGCGCCCCTGGCGGGCGCGCAGATCCGCGAGCCTGCAGAGCGGCCACCCGGCCATTCCGCGGTAGCCGCTCTCGAAGGTGCGCGACGCAGTCGTCAGCTGCTTCTCGGCCTCGTCCCACCGGCCGATCGAGACCAGGATGCCGCCGTAGTGCGTCCGGCAGACTGGGGAAACGAAATCGCTCCAGGCGCCGAACCGACCGGCCACTGCCATCCACTGCTCAGCGCGAGGCACGTCGCACACAGCCTCGCAGGCACTCAGCAGCCGACAGTAGATGTCGCCTACCGGAACCACGCCCACGACCTCGCCGGCAGAGACGGCGGTCATCGCCTGATCCAGGAGCTTCATCCCTTCGCCCACATGACCGGCGACCACGTTCGACTCGCCCAGGAGCGAGAGCGCATCGAACTCGAGATCCGAGTCGCCGAAGCGCCGCGCAATCGTGAGCGCCAGGGTTGCGAGCCGGCGGCGTTCGTCGGCGTCGGTAGAGAACGGGGCCCTGTCGAGAGCGAGCCAGCCGTGGCCGGCACACTCCTCGGCGTCCCGGAGCCGCGACGCGGCGCGCTCCATCCACCCGCTCGCGACAGCCATGTTGCCGTTGACCGTGCCATGCAGGAACGCGAGCAAGCGTGCGCGGTCCGCCGCCTCGACTGCCATCTCTTGCCGGCTGTAGGCCGCGAACGCACGCTCCGTCACTTCGATGGCGCGTGAATACTCCCGCTGGAAATGGAGTGCCTGCCCGAGCCCGTCGAGGCCCTCGGCAGACTCCTCGAGCTCTCCCGCGCGTTCGAAGCACGAACGAGCCGTCTCCCAGTTTGCCGCGGCGAGAGCCTCCCAGCCGTCCTGGAGAAGCGCTGCGCGATCATCTCTCTCCGGAGGTCGCTGCATCCGAAACGACCCTACAAACTCGAACATCGTCGGGGCCGCCGCGCAGCCGTTCAACTCGGGGCTTCTGTGCTCATCCGCCCTACCTACGCACCCGGGCCAGTGCGACGAGCGTTGCCACGACTGCTCCGGCGGTGACGACTGCCGCTAGCCGGGAGCTGCGGGCTGAAGCAGCAATGACAGCCGGTTTTTCGCAATCGCCCGAGTCCGGGCAAAACCGCATGACAGCTAGCATCGACGGCTGACCGCCATGGACCAGAGCCGCATCCGCAACTTCTCCATCATCGCGCACATCGACCACGGCAAGTCGACTCTGGCCGACCGCATCCTGCAGTTGACGGAGACGGTCGCCGACCGGGACATGCGCGATCAGCTGCTCGACTCGATGGATCTCGAGCGGGAGCGCGGCATCACGATCAAGGCCCAGGCGGTGCGCGTGCACTGGAAGGGCCACGAGCTCAACCTGATCGACACTCCGGGCCACGTCGACTTCACCTACGAGGTGTCGCGCTCGCTGCAGGCATGCGAGGGCGCCGTGCTCGTCGTCGACGCCGCCCAGGGCATCGAGGCGCAGACACTTGCGAACGCCTACCTCGCGATCGAGAACGAGCTCGAGATCGTCCCCGTGGTGAACAAGATCGATCTGCCCTCCGCAGACCCCGACGCGGCGGCACTCGAGGTGACGCAGCTGCTCGGCGGCGACCCGTCGGGCGTCGTCCGCATCTCTGCCAAGACCGGCATCAACGTCGACCAGGTGCTCGACGGGATCGTGGCGCGGATTCCCGCTCCCGCGGGCGACGCCGCCGCGCCGCCGCGTGCCCTCATCTTCGACTCGTCGTACGACCAGTACCGCGGCGTGATCGCGTTCGTGCGCGTCGTCGACGGCCGCTTCGAGACCGGGGCCGGGCTGCGCGCCATGGCCCTCGGCACCCAGTTCGACGCCGAGGAGCTCGGGTTCATGTCACCCTCCCGCGTTCCGGTGAAGGCGCTCGAGGCGGGCGAGGTGGGGTATGTGATCACGGGGCTGAAGGACGTGTCTGCGCTCAGGGTCGGCGACACCCTGACGACACGCCGGGGCGAGGCACCCCGCGAGCCGCTCCCCGGCTACAAGGACGTCAAGCCGATGGTGTTCGCCGGTCTCTTCCCGAGCGACTCGGACGACTACCCCGAGCTGCGCGACGCGCTCGAGCGGCTGAAGCTCAACGACGCAGCCCTCTTCTACGAGCCGGAGACGTCGCAGGCGCTCGGCTTCGGATTCCGCTGCGGCTTCCTGGGGCTGCTCCACATGGAGATCGTGCGCGAACGGCTCGAGCGGGAGTTCGATCTCGACCTGATCGTGACGGCGCCGAACGTCGCCTACCGCGTCCTCGAGCGCAACGGCGACTGGCGCGAGGTGCACAACCCGTCCGAGATGCCCGCGGAGCTGGAGGAGGTCGAGGAGCCCTACATCCACGCCTCGATCATCGTTCCGAAGGAATTCGTCGGCACCGTGATGGAGCTCAACAACGAGCGCCGCGGCCGCTTCGACCAGCTGGAGTACCTCTCTCCCGAGCGCGTCCACCTCACCTACGAGCTGCCGCTGGCGGAGATCGTGCTCGACTACTACGACCAGCTCAAGTCGCGGACGCGCGGCTATGCGAGCTTCGACTACGACCTGTCCGGCTTCCGCAGCGGCAAGCTCGTGCGCGTGGACGTGCTCGTCGGCGGCGAGCCGGTGGACGCGCTCTCGCTGATCATTCACCGCGACTTCGCCTACGACCGCGGGCGCCTGCTCGTCGAGAAGCTGCGAGAGGAGATTCCGCGGCAGATGTTCGACGTGCCGATCCAGGCTGCGATCGGCTCGCGGGTGATCGCCCGGGAGACGGTGAAGGCACGCCGGAAGGACGTGCTGGCGAAATGCTACGGGGGCGACATCTCGCGCAAGCGCAAGCTGCTCGAGAAGCAGAAGAAGGGGAAGAAGCGGATGAAGCAGGTGGGTGGGGTGGAGGTGCCCCAGGAAGCGTTCCTCGCGGTCCTGAACCTCGACAGCGACAGGAAGAAGTAGGGCCGCCCTGCCGGGGCTCAGGTGGGACGACGTCGTCGCTCTCGCGGCGGCACTGCCGCAGGTGGAGGTGGGATCCTCCTACGGCACGCCCGCGCTGCGTGTGAGGCGCGCCCTCATGTGCCGTCTGCGGGAGGACGGGGAGACTCTCGCGATTCGCTGCGATCTCGAGGAGCGGCCGTTCTTGATCGACGCGCACCCGGGTGTCCTGTTCGTGACCCCCCACTACCAGGACTCTCCCATGGTGCTCGTGGCGTTGCCGCGAGCACGTGAGGGGCTCGTTCGGGAGTTGCTCGAGGATGCGTGGGCCGAGCGCGCGCCGAAGTCGCTCGTGACGGCCTGGCGCGCCGGCCACGGGATCGGCGGATGACCGCGGGCTCTGCGGCGGCAGGCGTGCGTCACCTCTACGTGCACCTGCCGTTCTGCGCCCATCGCTGCGGCTACTGCGACTTCGTCACCGTCGTCGGGCGTGCAGGCGAGCACGCGGCCTACGTCGATGCAGTGCTCGCCGAGCTGGATCGCCGCGGCGACGAGCTGGCCGACGGCGTCGGGACGATCTTCCTCGGCGGCGGCACGCCGACGTTCACCGAGCCTGCGGCGCTGTCGCGGCTGCTCGCGGCGCTGCCGCCGGCGGGCGAGGTGACGGTCGAGGCCAACCCTGAGACGGTGACCGACGAGCTCGCCCGCCTGCTGCGGGAGGGCGGCATCACGCGGGTGTCGCTGGGCGCGCAGACCTTCGCGCCCCGGCTGCTGCGGACGCTCGAGCGCCTCGCCGGGCCGGACGACGTCCGGCGGGCGGTGCAGACTCTTCGTGATGCCAGTTTCGACAACATTTCGCTCGACCTCGTCTACGGCATTCCGGGGCAGGGGCCCGCCGACCTCGATCGCGATCTCGCGCAGGCGCTCTCGCTCGCCCCCGAGCACCTCTCCCTCTACGAGCTCGAGGCGAAGCCCGGCACACGTTTCACGGTTGCCTTCGGGGACGAGCTCGTGCGCCAGGCTGACGCCATGGAGGGGTATTTCGAGCGCGTTGTCGAGACCCTGACGGGCGCCGGCTACCGCTGGTACGAGACGGCGAACTTCTGCCTCGGCGACGCACGAGCGGGCGGCAGTGACCTCCGCGCACACCACAACCTCGGCTACTGGCACGGACAGGACTACCTCGGCGTGGGGGTCGGGGCGGTCTCCACCGTGCAGGAAGTGCGGCGCCGAAACGGCCCCTCGCTCGCGCGCTACGTCGCTGCGCTCGGTCGGGGAGAAGACCCACCGCACGACCTCGAGCCCCTCGACGTCGAGACGAGATCCCTCGAGCGCCTCATGCTGGGGCTGCGGCTGGACGAGCCGCTGGAGCTCGCGCGCAGCGAGTCGGTGATCGACCGAGCGGCGCTCGAGCGCCTCCGCGAGGATGGGCTCGTCGACATCGGCCGCAGCGGTCGTGGGGAGGAGACGGTCGCGCTCACCCGGCGCGGACGCTTCCTCGGCGATGCCGTCACGGCCGCACTGCTCGCCTGAGCCGGACGCCGGGGCGTGGCTTCCAGTCCGTGTCCCTCCCGAGTGGGACCGCCCGGGTACCATCGACAGGTGATGGAGAACGAGCTCTCCGACCGGAAACGTGAGATCCTGCGGCGGGTGGTCGAGGAGCACGTCGCGACCGGCCAGCCGGTCGGCTCGAAGGCGCTGGTGGCGCGTTCGGGCCTCGAGGTGTCGCCGTCGACGGTTCGGAACGAGCTGGCCGAGCTCGAGGGCCTCGGCCTGCTCACGCACCCCCACACCTCGGCCGGCAGGGTGCCGACCGACAGCGGCTACCGCGTGTACGCGGAGGAGCTCGTCGACACGCTCGACCGCACGCCCGAGCGCCTCTCGCTCGACCTCGTCGCGATGCGGAACGAGCTCGAGTCGGCGCTCCAGTCGACGACCGAGACGCTCTCGCAGGCGACACGGCTCCTGGCCCTCGTGACGGCACCGGCGCTGGGTTCCGCCTCGGTTCGCCATGTCGACGTGCTGCAACTACAGCCGCGTGCCGTCATCGTCGTCGTGATCACCTCCGCCGGCGGGGTGTCGAAGCGGGTGTTCGAGCTGGACGAGCCGGCCGACCCGGGCCTCGTCGACTGGGCGCGCACCTATCTCGAGGAGCAGGTGATCGGGTTGACGTTGGGCTCGAGCACGCTCAGGCGCCGGCTCGAGGACCCGGCGCTGCCCCCGCGCGAGCGCGTCTTTCTCCACCGGTTGCGGCCGGCGTTCGTCGACGCCGTCGAGGACGACGGGCCGCGGCTCTTCGTCGGGGGCGCCGCCGGGCTGCTCGGCGACGCACGTGGCGCGGAGCTCGAGGCATGCCACCGACTGCTCGACGTGCTCGAACGGCGCGCAGCAGTGCTCGAGCTGCTCTCGGAGGCGCTCGACCCGCGCCGCACGGTCGTACGCGTGGGGCCCGAGGTCGAGGGCGGGCAGTTGCACGACGTCGCCTACGTCGGCGCGAGCTACGGCCTCACCGGGCGATCTCTCGGGTCGGTGGCACTGCTCGGTCCGCTGCGGATGGACTACGAGAAGGCGATCCGCACCGTGCGGGCCGCCGCGTTCGAGCTCTCGCGTCTCGTCGAGGACGTCTACGAGGGGATCTGAGCGGCCCGCTACTCTCGAACGGCGATGGCAACGGCGGAGCGTGACTACTACGAGATTCTCGGCGTCGACCGTGGCGCGAGCGACGACGACATCAAGAAGGCGTTCCGCCGGCTCGCCCGCGAGCTGCACCCGGACGTGTCCGACGCGCCGGACGCCCAGGAGCGGTTCCGGCAGGTCGCGGAGGCATACGAGGTGCTCTCGAATGCGGAGACCCGGCAGACCTACGACCGCTTCGGGCGCGCGGGCCTTCGCAACGGGGGCTTTGCGCCGGCGGACTTCGATCTCGGCAACCTCTCGGACATCTTCAGCGCCTTCTTCGGTGAGGGGCTGTTCGGCCAGTCCACGGGTCGGCCTGCTCGCCCGGATCGCGGCGGCGACGTCGCCGTCGTCGTCGAGATCGCGCTGGCCGACGCGTACGCGGGGGTGACGCTGGACGTCCCCGCCCGGGTCGCCGTCACCTGCGAAGGCTGCGGCGGCAACGGGGCCGCACCCGGCACGACGCCGATCACCTGCGACACGTGCGGCGGCGCCGGTCGCGTACAGCATGTCTCGCAGAGCGCCTTCGGCCAGTTCGTCCGCTCCGGGACGTGCCCGAGCTGTGGCGGCGCCGGGCGTCTCGTGGAGGCTCCCTGCGACCGCTGCGACGGCGCGGGGCGCCAGCTGGCGGATCGAGCGCTCTCCGTCGACGTGCCGGCAGGGATTCACGACGGCCAGCGCATCCGCGTGCGCGGAGAGGGGCACGCCGGCGCTCTCGGCGGCCCCGCCGGAGACGTCTTCGTGCAGGTGCGCGTTCGGTCGCCGGAAGGGCTCGAGCGCGACGGAGACGACCTGCACGCGCTCGCGGAGCTGACGATCACCGAGGCGGCGCTCGGAGCGAGCGTGCGCGTGGAGCATCCGGACGGGGAGGTCGAGCTCGAGGTGCCGCCCGGCGTCCAGCCGGGCGACGTTCGCGTCGTCAAGGGAAAGGGCATGCCGCAGCTCCAGAGCCAGCGCCACGGTGACCTCCACGTGCACGTCGCCGTCCGCGTGCCGCGCCACCTGACGGCCGAGCAGCGCCTCCTGGTCGAGCAGCTCGGAACGGCTCTCGGTGACGACGCCTACCGCGGCGACGACGGCTTCTTCGAGCGCCTGAAGAGCGCGTTTCGCTGACCGTGGATGCCGTCGCGCCGGCCGCGCGCCGCACGGGACTGCTGATCCCCGTGCGCAGCGCCGACGGCCTCGTCGGCGACTACCGGCGGCGGCACAATGCCGCCACGGTTGCGCGGCAGCTTCCCCCGCACGTGACCGTGCTCTTCCCGTTCGCCCGCGTCGCCGCGCTCGACGACTCTCTGCTGTCCGAGGCCCGCTCGCATTTCTCGGGCTTCACCTCGTTCGCGGCGGAGCTCGACGGCGTGGGGCAGTGGGATGACTACGTCTGGCTCGCACCGCACCCGCGCGCGCAGTTCGTCGAGCTGATCCGCGCCACGTGCGCACGCTTCCCGGCGTTCCCGCCGTACGAGGACGCGGCGGTCGAGCCTGAGCCGCACCTGACGGTCGCCGCCGTTGCTCCCGAGGACGACGCAGGCGTGCTGGCCGCGCTTGCCCAACGGGAGCTCGGCCCCCGGTTGCCGTTCCGCTTCGTGGTCGACGGCGTGTCGCTGTTCGAGGAGCAGGGTGACGGCACGTGGCGTGAGCAGACGACGTTCGCGCTGGGGTGACGGGAATGGTGCTTCGCGTCACCGTGCAGGTTCCCGCCGACCTCGCCGAGGAGGCACGGGCAGCAGCCCTCGAGCTCGCTCCGCAGGGCTTCGAGGAGGCGGAGCGTGACGACGTCGTCACGCTCTCGCTGTACGCAGAGGAGCACGAGCTGGCGGCGATCCGCGCCGTCTTCTCGGACGCCCGGGCCGAGACGGTTGCCCCGGGCTGGGAGGATGCATGGCGGGCCTTTCACCGGCCGGTGCGGGCCGGGGGCGTCTGGATCGGCCCACCCTGGGAGCCGCGGCCGGCAGGCGAGCCCGCGGTCGTGATCGACCCGGGCCGGGCCTTCGGAACCGGGGCGCACCCGACCACTCGGCTCTGCGTGGAGCTGCTGGCGGCCGCTCCCCGCGGCTCGCTGCTCGACGTCGGTTGCGGCTCCGGTGTCCTGGCCATCGCTGCCGCCCGGCTCGGGTACGAGCCGCTCGCCGCCGTCGACGACGATCCTGTCGCCGTGGAGGTGACGAACGCCAACGCCCGCGCGAACGGGGTGGTGCTCGCAGCGTTCGTGGCCGACGCGACGGCCGGCACGCTTCCCCATGCCGACGTCGCGGTGGCGAACATCCTGCTCGGAGCGGTGGAGTCGGTGCTCCCGCACCTGCGCTGCCGGCACGCGATCACGTCCGGTTATCTCGCGGGTGAGCGGCCCGTTGCGCCGGGTTGGCGCCCGCTCGAGCGCCGGGAGCTCGAGGGTTGGGCGGCTGACCTCTTCGTGAGGGAAAGCGTCTAACCTGCAGCCCCATGGCGTCGTTCTCCACCAGCTTCCTCGGGTGCAAGGTCTCGTTTGCCGACCAGCAGGCGATCAGGGAGCGCCTGCTCGCCGACGGGCATGTCGAGGCGGAGGGCGAGGGCGACGTGGCGGTCGTCAACACCTGCTGCGTCACGCACGAGGCCGTCTCGAAGTCGCGTCAGGCAGCGTCGCGCGCCGCCCGCAGCCACGACACGGTCTACGTCACGGGCTGCGCGGCGAATCTCCCCGATGCGCCCTTCTCCGGCCTCGCGGGCAACGTCGTCGTCGTGCGGGGACGGAGCGAGGAGGCGGCGGCCGCGGTGGCGGGCGACGTCGGCGCGATCGGATGCGTCAATGCCGAGCACGGCCTCGACCGCGTGCGCGCGTTCGTGAAGATCCAGGACGGTTGCTCGTTTGCGTGCTCGTTCTGCGTGATCCCGCTGGTGCGCGGCGGTACGCGAAGCCGCACGGCGGAGGCAGTGCTCGCCGAGGTCGGCCGTCGCGCAGCGCAGGGACACCGGGAGATCGTGCTGACCGGCGTCAACCTGGGTTGCTTCCGCGACCGGGCGGCGGGCTTCACGCTCGCCCGCCTCGTACGCGAGGCGGGGGCCGTCGAGGGGGTCGAGCGCCTGCGCCTCTCCTCGATCGAGATCAACCACGTCACCGACGACCTCGTGACCGCTCTGCGAGAGACTCCGACCGTCTCCCGCCACCTGCACGTGCCGCTCCAGTCCGGAGATGACGAGGTGCTCGCCGCGATGGGCCGCCGCTATCGGGTCGCCGAGTACCTCGCCAGGCTCAGGCCGCTCGACGGCTTCAACGTCACGACCGACGTGATCGTCGGCTTCCCCACCGAGGACGACGACGCGTTCGAGCGCACCCTCGACACGGTCACCGCTGCGGGTGCGACGAAGGTGCACGTGTTTCCGTACTCGCCGCGTCCCGGTACGCGTACCGCCGCACACGACCCGGTTCCCGCTCGGGTCAAGCGGGAGCGCAGCGCGCGGCTTCGTGCGGCCTCCGACGCTGCCTGCCGGGCGTACTGGCTGCGACGGGTCGGCAGCGAGGACAGGGTGCTCGTCGACCGTCCCGGGCTCGGCTACGCCGACGACTACACGCCGTGGCTCGTCGACGCCCGCGTGGGCTCGTTCGTGCGCGCCCGCGCGACCGGCGTCTCGCACGAGGGGGTGCTCGCCGTTGCCGCCTGAGCCGAGCGACTGCCTCTTCTGCCGCCTCGTCGCCGAAGGGGAGCACGTGCACGCGGCGGAGGGCTTCGTGGCGATTCGCGACATCGCGCCGAAGGCGCAGACGCACCTCCTCGTTCTCCCCGAGCGGCACGTTCCCACGCTGCGCGAGGTGGGGGAGTTCGAGGACGAGGAGGCGGGCAGGATGCTCCGCTTCGTGGCCGAGGCTGCGGCACGCGCGGGCCTGGACGACTATCGTGTGATCATCAACGTCGGCCCCGGTGGAGGGCAGACGGTCTTCCACCTCCATCTGCACGTGCTCGGCGGCCCCGACCTTCCGGGCTTCGAGTGACGCCCCGCCCTTCGTGACCAACAGCAAATGAACCTGATACCCCGCCTCGAGGACGAGCTGAAGCAGGCGCGCCTGTCGCGTGACGACGAGCGCCGGGACGCGCTGGCGCTGATCCTCTCGAGCCTGCGCTCGGCCCAGAAGGAGCTGCAGCGGCCGCTGTCGGAGGACGAGGAGCTGCAGGTGTTGCAGCGCGAGCGCAAGAAGCGCGTGGAGGCCTTCGAGGCGTTCGAGAAGGCAGGCCGCGAGGAGCAGGCGGACAAGGAGGACTTCGAGCTCGAGGTGCTCGAGGAGTTCATGCCCGAGCCCCTCTCGGAAGAGGAGCTCGAGGAGATCATCGACGACGTGATCGCCGAGGTGGGCGCGACGTCGATTCGCGACCTGGGCCGCGTGATGGCGGACGTGATGCCGCAGGTCTCCGGCCGCACCGACGGCTCGGCCGTCAGCCAGCTCGTCCGCGAGAAGCTGGCGTAGGCCCTCGGGCCGCGGCAGCGCTTTTCAGCGCACGCCCTCTGCGATCGCGACGGCCTCGTCCTTCGAGAGGTCTCCCTCGAGGCGAAGCGTCAGGTTCGCCGACGTCCAGACGAGGACTCCCCCCTGTACGAGCACCGCTCTCTCGGGCCACGTGTCGGTCGGCGTGAGGACGTGGATGACGTGATCCGAGCCCTCCAGCCAGAGCCCCTCGTCGTCACCGACACGCACTGGCTCGACCAGTGTCGCGGGGCCGACGGTCTTCAGCAGCGCCCCGGGGAACGCGGTCAGGAGCTCGGTCAGGACGACGCGCCGCTCGCAGCACCAGACCAACGAGACGATCCCCGCCCCGGCCGAGGTGTCGAGGTAGACGCGCGTGGGGCGGCGGGCCACGTTCGGGTCGGGCAGGCGGATGCGGAAGGGGACGGAGCGGGCTGCCTCCTCGAGAGCGACAGGCTTACCGAACGGCACGAGCCGCACGGCCTCGCCTGCGGGCGCCTCGTCCAGGCGCACGATCTGGACGCTTCCGATCCCGAACAGCTCGGCGAAGGCGGTGCGCGCGCCGGGCGAGAGCGCGAGGCCGGCTGCCACGGCGACGGCCACCACTGCCACGGCGACGGCCAGCAGCCGGCGCCGCGGCCGGTGTCGCCGCTGCGTGTCGAAGGATGCGTCGCGAAGCAGGTCGGGTGTCGACGGGAAGTCGATCTCGCCGGCCAGGCGCCGTAGCGCGCTCTCGACGTCGGTCATGTTGCCTCCCTCAACCGGCCGAGGGAACGCGAGAGACGAGACTTGACGGTGCCGCGACGGATGCCGAGCACCCTGGCGGTTTCCTCCTCGCTGAAATCGAGGAAGTAGCGGCAGAAGACGACGACGCGCTGGTCGTCCGGCAGCCGCTCGACGGCCTCGAGCAGCTGTGCGCGGAGCTCGGCCGCGAGCAGCGCCCCTTCCGGCGACGAGGCGGCGCCGGTGTCGGGCGGGCTGCTCTCCGCAGCAGCTCGAAGCGCCAGAGACTCGCGCCTGCCGGATGAGCGCCGACGGTTCCGCGCTTCGTTCGCGACGATCGTCAGCAGCCAGGGCCGGAAGGGCGCGTCCGCGCGGAACCTGCCCAGCGCGCGGAACGCCTTGACGATCGCCTCCTGGGCAGCGTCCTCCGCATCGGCAGCGTTCCTGGTGATCATCAGCGCGGTGCGGAAGGCGATCTCCTCGTGTGGCCTGACGAGTTGGGCGAAGGCGTCGCCGTCGCCGGCCCGTGCGCGGGCGACGATGACCTCGTCGGCTGGTGGCGGGCTCGCCACACCTGCACTACACCGGCCGCGGCCCCCACGTTCCCCCGCGCTCCCAGGGAACCGCGGAGACACACCAGGTGTAGAGGAGGCATCTCACGTGGAAGGAGTGAATGATGGCACGGTGCGCGGCGCTCGTCGCGGTCTCGGTCGCAGCCCTCGTCGTCTCGGCCGGCGTCGCCGCGAAGGGGCCGACCGCCGCTCGGATCGACGGGCCCGGGCTTGCGGGCTCACTCGTGCTGGAGGGATTCGGGAAGGACGGGACCGGCCCGCTCGGTGCGCTCACGGCCGACGGTGGCTTCTTGGCGCTGGTGTTCGGCGAGGTCCCGGACGCGCGGCTGCCGGGCCGGCCGGCCGGCGATCTCGGGCCGCGCTACCTCGTCGACTACACCGTTCCGGCGGGAGTGACGGAAGCCTCACACGTGCGCCAGGAGATCTACCCCTATGCCAGTGGCGGCCCGGTGCTCTACCTGCCTCCCGGGCAGGTGATCTTCAACGGCGGCGAGGTGACCGCCGGCGGCTGGATCCGCGCGCCGGAGACGCTGCGGGCGGCACTCGTTGCGGCAGGGTTGCCGTCCGACGCGCCCGGCACGGCGTCGGGTGGCGGCCTCGGCGGCGCGGCGTGGCTCGTCGCGCCGGCGGCACTGCTCGCAGCAGGAGGCCTGACGTTGCTGGTGCGACGGCGCAGCAGGCGGCAAGGGCGAGCACAGGCCGTGGCCGAGCGCAGCTCCGCCTCCGCCTGAGCGGCCTTCCCCGATGGGGGAGCGGGACTCCCAGCACGAACGGTACCCGACCACCCGCTACGGGAGAGTGGCATGTTCGCGTCGCGGTCGTGCCGGATCTGCGGTGGCGGCCGTGGGCCCGGGCACGCATGGGTGCCCCGCTCCGAGTCGTAGACCGCGGCGGGGCGGCCGCACCGACGCCGTAGCCTGCCGTGCCTACACTGGGACCGATGCAGGACGTGATCACCGTGCCGAACGAGGTGGCGGCGGAGCTCGCCGGCGTCGGCGACGGCGTGCTCGACTCCCTGCGCGAGCGGCTCGGCTGCTCGATCTCCCTGCGCGGCAACAAGCTCACGCTCGACGGCGACGGGGCACGGGTGGCGGAGGCGCGCGCGGTCGTCGACGAGCTCGTCGAGCTGATCGAAGGGGGCCACGCGATCGGGCCGGACACGGTCGGCGCCGTCGCAGCCGCGCTCGACCAGGCGGCAGACATCCGTGACGTCTTCGAGGACGTCGTGTGGCGGCACCGGGGCAAGAAGATCGCTCCCAAGACCGTCACCCAGAAGCGCTACGTCGACGCGATGCGGTCCGGCACCGTCACGTTCGCGGTCGGGCCCGCCGGGACGGGCAAGACGTACCTGGCGATCGCGCTCGCCGTGGCGGCGCTCACCGAGAAGCAGGTGGGCCGCCTGATCCTGACGCGGCCTGCGGTCGAGGCGGGCGAGCGGCTCGGATTCCTGCCAGGCGACATCCTCGCCAAGGTCGACCCCTACATGCGGCCCCTGTTCGACGCCCTCTACGACACGATGGACGCCGACCGCCTCACCGCGTACATGGAGCGCGGCACGATCGAAGTCGCCCCGCTCGCGTTCATGCGAGGCCGCACGCTCAACGACTCGTTCGTGATCCTCGACGAGGCCCAGAACACGACGCCCGAGCAGATGCAGATGTTCCTGACGCGCCTGGGCTTCGGCTCGAAAGTTGTCGTCACCGGTGACATCACCCAGATCGACCTGCCGCGCGAGCAGGCCTCGGGGCTGATCCAGGTGCGTGAGATCCTGCAGGAGATCGACGGGATCGGCTTCGTCGAGTTCGGGCACGAGGACGTCGTCCGCCACAAGCTCGTGCAGCGCATCGTCGAGGCGTACAAGCGCCACGCCGAGGAGACGGGCACGGCCCGACAGAAGTGAGCTCGTGACGGCGTGATCGACGTCGAGATCCTCAACCGCAGCGGCGAGCCGGTCGACGAGGCCGGCGTCGCGGCGCTCGCGCGCAGCGTGCTTGCCGCCGAGGAGGTCGCTGCCGGCGAGCTGGGGATCTCCTTCGTGGCGCCCGACGAGAGCCGCGCGCTCAAGTCCGAGCATCTGGGCGTCGACGAGCCCACCGACGTGCTCTCGTTCCCGATCGACGGCCGCGGGCCGCTGCCGGACGGCGAGCCGCGGCTCCTCGGCGACCTCGTTCTCTGCCCCCAGGTCGTGGGGGACGAGTGGCAGTGGCCGCTCGTGCACGGGCTGCTGCACCTGCTCGGCTACGTGCACGGCGAGGAGATGGAGGCTCGCGAGCGGATGCTGCTCGCTGCGCTCGGCGGTGCGTGCACATGAGCCCGATGCCTCGCCGGCGGGCGCCGTCGATCCTGGAGAGCTTCAACTTCGCGTTCGAGGGGATCATCCACGTGCTCCGCACCCAGCGGAACATGCGCATCCACTTCCTGATCGCGATCGCCGTGCTCGTCGCCGCGCTGGCCTTCGACGTGTCGAAGATCGAGCTGATCGTCCTGCTGCTCGCGATCGCCTTCGTTCTCATCGCCGAGATGATCAACACGGCGGTCGAGGCCGCTGTCGACATCGCCTCCACCTCGTTCGACCCGATGGCGAAGCTCGCCAAGGACATCGCAGCCGGCGCCGTCCTGATCGCCTCGATCAACGCCCTCGCCGTCGGCTACCTGGTGTTCTCCGGGCAGGTGGCGGACCGCAGCTCGCGGTTCCTCGACCGCCTGTCGAAGACACCGGCAGAGCTGACGCTCGTGGCGCTCGTGATCGTGATCGTGATCGTGATCGGCGCCAAGGCCTTGTCCGGCCGCGGCACGCCGCTCCGCGGCGGCTGGCCGTCGGGCCACGCCGCCGTCGCCTTCGCCGGCTGGATGGCCGTGACGCTGACCCTCGACGCGTCCGACCACCGCTTCCTCATCTCGTCGGTCGCCTTCATCATGGCCCTCCTCGTGGCCCAGACCCGGGTCGAGTCCGGTGTCCATTCGGCCCTGGAGGTGATCACGGGCGGTACCCTCGGTGCCATCGTGACGCTCGTCATCTTCCAGGTGTTCTCGGCATGAGCGACGACGACCTGCTGGCACGCGCCGATGCGATCGCGGCGAGGGCATACGCGCCCTACTCGAAGTTCCACGTCGGGTGCGCGGTGCTGGCGAGCGGCGGGCGCGTGATCGAGGGCGTCAACGTCGAGAACGCGGCCTACCCTCTCGGCGTCTGCGCCGAGCGCACGGCGTTCTCGCGCGCGATCGCCGAGGGCTACCGCCCGGGCGACTTCATCGCCGCGGCCATCACCGCGTCCCCGTGCGGCGGCTGTCGCCAGTGGCTCGCCGAGATGGGCGTCGAGCGGGTGGTCTTCCGCAACGGCGGCCGGATCGTGCGCATGACCGTCGACGAGCTGCTGCCGGAGCAGTTCGAGCCCGGCAGCCTGGCGTGAGATCCGGGTTCGTCGCGGTGGCAGGCCGGCCGAACGTGGGCAAGTCCACGCTCGTCAATGCGCTCTGCGAGGACAAGGTGGCGATCACCTCGAAGGTCCCGAATACGACCCGGCGCCGCATCTTCGGGGTCGCCAACGGCCCGGACTGGCAGCTCGTGCTGGCCGACCTGCCCGGCTTCCAGCGGCCGATGGACGCGCTCACCGAGAAGATGCAGGCAACCGTCGACAGCTCGTTCGAGGACGTCGACGTCGTGCTGCTCGTGGTTTCGGCCCGCGACCGGATCGGCGCCGGCGACCGTTTCGTCGCGCGTCGCGTGTTCTCGCTCGGAGTGCCCGTGATCATCGCCGTCAACAAGATCGACCGGCTCAAGCACGGTCACGTTGCGACCCAGATGAAGGCGGCAGCGACGCTCGGCGACTTCCACGCTCTGCACCCGGTCAGCGCGCTGACGAAGGACGGTGTGGGGGAGCTCCGCAACGACCTCGTACAGCTGCTGCCGGCCGGCCCGCAGTACTTCCCGGCCGAGCAGACGACCGACCTGACGACGGAGAGCCGGATCGCCGAGGTCGTGCGGGAGAAGGCGCTGCACCTGACCCGCGACGAGGTGCCGCACGCGATCACGGTCGAGGTCGACGAGATCGGCGAGAAGGTGGTGCGGGCCTTCGTGCTGGTGGAGACGGAGTCGCAGAAGGGCATCCTCGTCGGCAAGAAGGGCGCCATGGTCAGGGAGATCGGCTCGCGCGCCCGGCCCGAGGTGGAGCAGCTGCTCGGCCACCCGGTCTTCCTCGAGCTCGTGGTCAAGGTGCGTCCGAAGTGGCGCCGCGACCCGAAGATGCTCGAGCGCCTGGGCCTCTAGCCTCCGCGAGGAGCTTGCCGCGCCCGCGGCGGTCGGGCCAGCCCTCATGGAGGGTTTGCGGCGACCCGTGGGTCAGTCGAGCTCCACCGCCGACTCGAGAATCTCGGCGTGCACGCTCTCGGGCGGAGTGCCGTAGGCGTAGACGACGAGATCCTCGTCGCCGTGGTTCACCGTCTGGAGGGGTGTGCCCGGCGTGACGTGGATCAGTCCTCCCGCAGTCACGTCCTGGCGCACCGGCGGCTCGCCGAGGTACATCGACAGCGTTCCCGACAGGACGACGAACGTTTCCTCCTGGTGCTCGTGCCGGTGACGACGCCCGCTGGCGCCCGGCTCGAAGCGCCAGAGATTCGCGCGGGTGTGCGCGAACCCGGCCAGCTCGCTCAGCTCGGCAACGTGGCGCGGCGGCTCGTCGGGCCCGTGGGGCCGCGTGATCCAGCCGAGATCGTCCAGGCGGATGGCGCGGAACGGCACTCCGCCCAGCCTAGTGGCTCAGCGCGGCCGGCGCCCTGCCGTGCGGCTCAGCAGGAAGCTACGCGACGCCCCGAGCGGCCCAGGCGCTGGCGGTCACGGTCAGCCGCTCTCCCTTCATTGCCTCTCTGCAGAGATCGCGCAGCTGGCCCCGTCGCGCAGGGTCGAGGCCCGACAGATGAGCTCCGGCGGGGCCGACCCCGAAGGTGAACGGCTCCCACCACTCGTCGAAGCTCGCATGCTCCACCGTGACGGAGAGAACCGTCTCCTCGACGTCGTGCAGCCCGGCCTGCCGGAAGAGCTCCGCGAGCTGCCCCTTGCGGGCACCGGCGTACTGCGATTCGTCCTCGACAGCGGCGTCGAGGGCTCGCGCGGCCTCCCAGAACCTGCTCAGCGGCCCCTCGCCGCCCGCGTGGTCCCAGACGCACGCGGCGACACCGCCGCCGCCGCGGGTCACCCGCGCCATCTCCCTCAGCCCTCCGACCGGGTCGGACATGAAATGGACGACGAGTTGACCCAGCGTCACGTCGAACTCGTCGTCCGCGAAGGGCAGCAGCTCGGCGGCGGCCAACTGCACGTCGACTCCCTCGTGGCGCGCGCGCGCCGCGGCCACGAACGGCTCCGAAGGATCGACGGCGGCTACTGCGTCCGCTCCGAGGCGCCGGACGAGCTCTGTCGTCAGCGCGCCGGGACCGCAGCCGACGTCCAGGGCGCGCTGTCCCGACGTCACGCCCGCGAAGTCGGCCAGCCGGGGAGCGAGCGGCGACGAGTACCTGCCCATGAACCGGTCGTACGCCTCGGCGGCGACATCGAACATCCCTGGAATCTAACGCTCCTCGCAGGTCGGCCGCGAGCCCGGCTGGACGCCCCCACACCCCCTCTGAGAGGGTGCGCGGGTGGACGATCACGACCTCCGCCTCCGCTCCCTCACCTACGGCCTGTTCGTCGAGCTCGGGAGAGCCCCGACGGCCCACGAGGTGGGGGAGAGAAGCGGCCTCGCCGCCGCAGACGTCGTCGTCGGCTGGCAGCGGCTGCACGAGCAGCACGCGCTCGTGCTCAACCCGGCCACGGCGGAGCTCCGGATGGCAAACCCGTTCTCGGCCGTGCCGACCGCCTATCGCGTCCGGGCGGACGGCCGCTGGTGGTACGCGAACTGTGCCTGGGACGCCTTCGGCATCTGCGCCGCTCTCCACGTCGACGGTCGCATCGAGACATCGTGCCCGGACTGCGGCGAGGAGATCGACGTCGAGGTGCGCGCCCGGCAGCCGGACGACGAGAGCCTTCTCTTCCACTGCCTCGTCCCCGCCGCCCGCTGGTGGGACGACATCGTCTTCACGTGAAGCGCGATGAACCTCTTCCGGTCGGAAGAGCACATCGACCGGTGGCTCGGTGGCCGCGCGCCGGGTGCGACGATAACGGTCGCCAAGCTCAGCGAGCTCGCTCACGCATGGTGGGGCGACCGCCTCCCTCCCGAATGGCAACCCCACACGCGCGAGCAGAACCAGGGGGTGCTCGACCGGCTCGGGCTCACCGGCGAGTTCTGGCGGCTGCCCTAGCCCACGTCAGGCCGCGGGTGGTGCGGGCGCAGCGGCTTCGCTCCACGTCGCGGGCGATCCCGAGGCTCACGCGCCCCATCGCCCCGATCGTGCGGGGCTACACTCATTCGATGGCCCAGAGCTCGAACGCCCCCGTGCTGCCGCGCGGCTTCGAGCTGCCGCTCGAGCCGCGGCTCCCCCGCATCGGTGCCATCGACGCCGTTGCGCTCGAGGCCCGCGCCGGCGAGCTCGCCAAGCGGTCGATCAAGCGGGAAGCCAAGCTCGCGGCACTCGACCTCGCCGTGCGGATGATGGACCTGACGACGCTCGAGGGCGCGGACACGCCGGGGAAGGTGGCGGCGCTCTGCTCCAAGGCGATGCGGCCCGACCCCACAGACCGCGGCATCCCGTCGGTCGCAGCCGTCTGCGTCTACCCGAACCTCGTGGCGGTCGCCAAGGCGAGACTCGCCGGGTCGACCGTCAAGGTGGCGTCGGTCGCCACTGCGTTCCCCTCCGGGCAGAGCGCGATCGAGGTCAAGCTGGCCGACGTGCGCGACGCCGTCGAGGCCGGCGCCGACGAGATCGACATGGTGATCGACCGGGGTGCCTTCCTGTCGGGCCGCTACGCGAAGGTCTACGACGAGATCGTGCAGGTCAAGGCCGCGTGCGCCGACGCTCACCTGAAGGTGATCCTCGAGACCGGCGAGCTCGGCACCTACGACAACGTCCGCCGCGCGTCACTGCTCGCCATGGCCGCAGGGGCCGACTTCATCAAGACCTCGACCGGCAAGATCAACCCTGCCGCCACGCTGCCGGTGACGCTGTGCATGCTCGAGGCGATCCGCGACGTGCACGACGAGACGGGCCGCATCGTCGGTATGAAGCCCGCCGGCGGGATCCGGGCGGCGAAGCAGGCGATCCAGTACCTGTGCGTCCTCAACGAGACCCTCGGTTCCACCTGGCTGACGCCGGACCTCTTCCGCTTCGGCGCCTCGTCCCTGCTCAACGACGTGCTCATGCAGATCCGGAAGCAGAAGACCGGCGCCTACCAGTCCGGCGACTACTTCACACTCGACTGATGGCCGACCTCGAGAAGACCCGTTCCCCTGCCGTCGCCCCGCTCGAGTGGGAGTACGCGCCGGCACCCGAGTCGCGCGAGATCGTCCGCTTCCAGGAGCGCTACGGGCTGTTCATCGGCGGCGAGCAGGTGGAGCCGCGCTCCGGCGAGTGGTACTCGACGATCGCCCCCGCCAGCGAGGAGCACCTCGCCGAGGTCGCGCAGGCACGCGAGGAGGACGTCGACCTCGCCGTGCTATCCGCCCGCGACGCCTTCGAGAGCAGCTGGTCGTCGCTCCCCGGCCCCGAGCGGGCGAAGTACATCTTCCGCATCGCCCGCATCCTGCTCGAGCGCTCCCGCGAGTTCGCCGTCGCCGAGTCGCTGAACAGCGGCAAGCCCATCCGCGAGTCCCGGGACGTCGACGTGCCGATCGCGGCGGCCCACTTCTTCTACTACGCCGGCTGGGCCGACAAGCTCGAGTACGCCTTCCCGAATCGCCGCCCGCGCCCGCTCGGCGTGGCGGGCCAGATCATTCCGTGGAACTTCCCGCTGCTGATGCTGGCGTGGAAGATCGCGCCGGCACTCGCCTGCGGCAACACGGTGGTGCTGAAGCCGTCGCACACGACGCCGCTCACGGCGCTGCTCTTCACCGACGTCTGCCGCCAGGCAGGGCTGCCGGCAGGAGTCGTCAACATCATCACGGGCGACGGGCGCACGGGCGCCGAGCTGGTACGGCACCCCGGCGTCGACAAGATCGCGTTCACCGGCTCGACCGGGGTCGGCAAGGACATCCAGCGCGCGATCGCCGGCACGGGCAAGCGCCTCACGCTCGAGCTGGGCGGCAAGGCGGCGAACATCGTCTTCGACGACTGTGCGCTCGACCAGGCAGTCGAGGGGATCATCAACGGGATCTACTTCAACCAGGGCGAGGTGTGCTGCGCGGGCTCGCGCCTGCTCGTGCAGGAGTCGATCTACGAGCACGTGATCGCGAAGCTGAAGCGCCGCATGTCGACGCTGCGCGTCGGCGACCCGCTCGACAAGAACACCGACGTCGGGGCGATCAACTCCCGCGAGCAGCTCGATCGCATCACGGAGCTCGTCGAGAGCGGGAGGGAGGAAGGAGCAGAGATCTTCCAGACGGAGTGCACGCTGCCCGACCGTGGCTTCTGGTTCGCTCCGACCGTCTTCACGAACGTGGCACAGAGCTACCGGATCGCGCAGGAGGAGATCTTCGGCCCGGTGCTGTCGGTGCTGACCTTCCGCACGCCGGACGAGGCCGTCGAGAAGGCGAACAACACCGCGTACGGCCTCTCCGCCGGCGTCTGGACCGAGAAGGGGTCGCGCATCCTCTGGATGGCCGAGCGGCTTCGCGCCGGCGTCGTGTGGGGGAACACGTTCAACCGCTTCGACCCCGCCTCGCCGTTCGGCGGCTACAAGGAGTCGGGCTTCGGGCGGGAAGGCGGCCGTCACGGGCTCGAGGCCTACCTGGCCTTCGACGAAGGGAACGGACGGTGACGGCCGCTGCCCTGGAGGTCGCGATCCGCGCCGCCGGGCCCGGAGACGAGGCGCGCCTCGCGGCGATCGACGAGGCGACCTGGTCGCCGGACGTCACTCCTGCGCCGTTCGCGGGACGGGAGGGCTTCTTCCGGCCCGGCGTCGAGCCGGCGGACACCCTCGTCGCGGTCACAGAGGGAGAGGTCGCCGGCTACGTGCTGCTCGGCCACCCGACACCCCTGCCGGCGAGCGCACATGTCCAGATGGTGCGTGGTCTGGCCGTCGACCCGGCGTGCCGCGGGCGCGGTGTCGGCACGGCGCTCGTCGAGGCGGCGATCGCCGAGGCAAAGGCCCGCGGCGCGCGCAAGCTGTCGCTGCGCGTGCTCGGCCCGAACACGGTGGCGCGCCGCCTGTACGAGTCGTGCGGGTTCGTCACCGAAGGAGTGCTGCGCGGCGAGTTCGTCCTCGACGGTCGCGAGGTCGACGACGTCCTGATGGCGCGGAGGCTCGGCTCGTGAGCCGCTTGCCGGTGCGGAAGACGTACAAGCTCTTCGTCGGCGGAGCGTTCCCGCGCTCGGAGTCGGGCCGCACCTACGAGGCGGAAGGGCAGAACGTGGCTCTCGCGTCGCGGAAGGACGCGCGCGACGCGGTCAAGGCGGCGCGCGGCGCGTTCCCAGGGTGGGCGTCGGCGACCGCGTACAACCGGGGCCAGGTGCTGTACCGGCTCGCAGAGATGATGGAGGCACGCTCCACCGACCTGGCGGCGACCTGCTCGGGCTCCGACGAGGTCGAGGCTGCCGTCGATCGCGTCGTCTGGTATGCCGGCTGGGCGGACAAGCTGCCGCAGGTGCTGGGAGGCTCGAACCCCGTCGCCGGCCCGTACTTCAACTTCACGGTGCCCGAGCCCACCGGTGTGGTCGCCGTGATCGCCCCGGACGAGCCCGCCCTGCTCGGGCTCGTGACGCGGATCGCGCCCGCGCTCGTCGGCGGCAACGCCGTCGTCGCAGTGGCCTCCGAGACGCACCCGCTGGCGGCGATCGAGCTCGCCGAGGCGATCGCCACCTCCGACCTGCCCGGCGGCGTGCTCAACGTCCTCACGGGGCGGCGCTCGGAGCTGGCGCCGGTGCTCGCCGCCCACATGGACGTGAACGCGATCGACGTCACGGGCGCCCGGGAGGATGCGGCCGAGCTCGAGCGCCTGGCGGCCGACAACGTCAAGCGCGTCGTGCGCGGGCCCGTCGACGGGCAGAGCCCGTGGCAGATCCAGGCGTTGCTCGAGCTGAAGACCGTCTGGCATCCGATCGGCACGTAGCGCTCCTCGGGCCGTCCGCCCTCGTCGTCGGCGACGTTCAGAGCAGCGCGTCGACGACGGCGCGCGCGGTCTCCACCCGCACGGGCGGCGGGCCCTCGACGACCGCCCACGGCGAGCCGCTGGCACGTGCCCGCTCGAGGTAGCGCGTGTGCATGGCGCGGCGCTGCTCCTCGAACTCGCGGATGCCGTCGTGGGCGAACGGCACGTCGAGCCCGCAGACGAGGTAGGCGTCGTAGTGCCTCGCAACGAGCTCGTCGAAGGCGTCCGCAGGCGTCCCCAGGTAGACCTCGTGGAACACGGCTGTCGTGAACGCGTCCGTGTCGCAGAAGAGCACGCGCTCGCAGAGCCCTGCCAGGAAGTCCTCGTACCAGCACTGGACGCGAGCGATGTGCGTGAACTCCCAGCTCGTCCACGGCTCGCCGCGCCGCCGTCCGATCTCGGTGTAGAGCCGCCCATACTCGGGATTCCACAGCGTCCCGTACGCCTCCGCGAGGGAGGAGGCGAGCGTCGTCTTGCCGGTCGACTCCGCCCCGAGCAGGCAGACGCGCTTGACGAGCTTCCCCATGGCGGGCCAGCCTAATCGGCTCGGCGGAGGCGCATGAGCCGTGCAGGTGAGATCCCCGTCGCTCCGTCCGAGTACCATCCCTTTCCGTGACCGGCTCGCGACGTCTCAGTCAGGCCATCTCCGAGGGCGACGGTATCTCCGTCCTCGTCGAGGTCGTCGACGGTGCCGGTGCTCGCGTGGCCGGCGAGCAGGGAGCGAAGGGGATCGTCACGGGGCGGCCGGTCGAGGGGATCCGCGCAGCGAGCGAGCTGCCGCTCCTGTGGCTCGGTGCCCTGGCGGACGCGGAGGGTGCCGACGGGCTCGTGATCGACGCCGAGCTCGGCGACCGGCTCGCGAGCGCCGTCGAGGAAGCGCACGAGCTCGGGCTCGAGTGCGTGCTCCGCGTCCGCGACGAGGATGAGCTGGAGGAGGTGCTCGAGAGCGTCGATCCGGAGATCCTGCTGCTCACCGCGGAGGACGCGGATCACGGCCAGGGGCACCTCGACCGGTTGCTCGAGCTGCTGCCGGACGTCCCCGCGGGCAAGCTTGCGATCGCCGAGCTGGCGGCCGCAAGCCGTGACGAGGTGCTCGAGCTCGAGCGCGCAGGCGTGGACGCCGTGCTCGTCACCGGCGGCGGCGACGTCGGGCTGCTCGTCGGCGACGTGCTTCCCGACGTATGAGAACGCCGGCCTGATCCGTTCTCCTCGGCCGCTCGGGATCGCTCTGGCTGCGATCCTGCTGCTCGCCGCCGGGCTGCGCCTCGTCGGCATCCGCTACGGCCTGCCGTACCCGCTGCTCAACCCGGACGAGGGCAGCATCGTCCCCCGCGCGTTCGCGATGGTGCACGACGCCCGCATCGATCCCGGCTGGTACGACTACCCCTCGCTGCTGATGGCGCTGCTGGCGCCCGCCCAGGCGTTCGCCTCCGAGCCCTCCTACGGTGTCGCGCGCGCGGTCGCGGTCGGGATCGGCCTGGCCGGAGTGGGAGCGACGTGGTGGCTCGGCAGGCGCGCCTACGGCACGGGGGCCGCGCTCGTCGGTGCTGCAGCGGTCGCCGTCGCGACCACGCACGTCGCCTACTCGCGGATGGCGGTGACGGACGTGCTGCTCACCCTCGCGATCACGTGCGCGATTGCCCTCGCCCTCGAGGGCAGGCTCGCCTGGGCAGGAGCCGCGGTCGGGCTGGCCGCGTCCGCGAAATACCCGGGGGCGATCGCCCTGGTACCGGTCGTGGTGGCCGGATGGGGCGCCTGGCGCCGCCTCGCAGCGGCTGCGGGTGCCGCGCTGGCGGCATTCGCGCTCACGAGCCCCTTCGTCATCCTGCACGCGGGCGCCGCCTGGGGCGACATCTCGCGGGTGCAGCGTCTTGCGCGCGCCGGCTGGCTCGGGTTCGAGGACGATCCGGTGACGCCGCTCGCCTACCTCGACCGGCTCTGGGGCACGCTCGGGCCCTTCCTGCTCGTCGCTCTCGTGTGCGTGGGTGTCGCGCTCGCCCGGCGGCGGCGATCCGACCTCGTCCTTCTCTCGTTCGCGGGGGCCTACTGGCTCTCGCTGCTGCCCCAGCAGGCGCATTTCGACCGGTACGTGCTGCCGCTCGTCCCCGTGCTCGCGGTGATCGCCGGCAGCGTGCGGCCGGCCGTCCCCGCTGCCCTCGCGTTGCTCGCCGTCCCGCTCGTCTGGTCGATCGGGGACGCGCGCGATCTCACCCGCACCGACACCAGGCTGCGCGCGGACGCCTGGATCCGCGTGCACGTTCCGGTGGGGGACAGGATCGCGGCCGACCCCTCGACTCTTCCGCTCGCCGGCCGCGACGTGATCCGGCTGGAGCTCCCCGGCCCCGGTCGCCGGCCCGATCCCCGGCGCGATCTCGCGACGCTCCGGCGCGCCGGCGTGGACTGGGTGCTGATCTCCGGGAAGGTCAGCGACCGGGTGCTGGCCGCGCCCGACGACTACCCGCGCGAGGCGGCGTTCTACGAGGCACTCGGACACGGTGCACGCCCGGCGTACAGCGTCCTCGCGGGACAGCAGGGGCTCGGCGGGCCGTGGGTGCGCATCTATCGTCTCTCCTGATGAGGTCTGCTTCCAGCCCCGTCCGCGCCGGAGCGCTCTCGGTGGCGGTCTTTCTTTCCGGGGCGGTCCTGCTCGGGGTCGAGATCGCCGCCAGCCGGGTGCTGGCCCCGACCTTCGGCAGCTCGCTGTACGTCTGGGGGGCGTTGATCGGCGTCGTGCTCGCAGGCCTGGCCGTCGGCTACGGGGCGGGTGGGGTGCTGGCCGACCGGTGGCCGTCAGCGTGGCTGCTGATCGCAGCCCTGACGATCGGGGCGGGGCTCGTCGTGCTCATCCCCGTCGTCGACGAGCACGTGCTGCGGTGGGTCGTCGCCTGGGACCCCGGCCCGCGTCTCGACCCGCTCGTCGCCTCGATCGCGCTCTTCGGCCCGGCGAGCATCACGCTCGCCTCGGCGTCTCCGATCGCGGTCAGGCTGGCCGCCCGGTCGATCGACCGGCTCGGCCGCACGGCGGGGCGCCTGTTCTCGATCTCGACCGTGGGCAGCATCGCCGGCACGTTCGTCACGGCCTTCTGGCTCGTGCCGGAGTACGGCACCGACCAGGTGATCGCCGTCGGGGCGGTGGCGCTGCTCGTGGCGGCCGCCGTCATCGCGCTCGCGGAGGGACTGCTCGCGCCCGCTGTCGGCCTGGCCGTGGCCGCCGCCGCCTGCGTCGCGGCTGTGGCTGCGCTCGCACCCGAGACAGGGGGCAGGCTCGAGGGCTCCGCCCTGCAGAACTGGTCGCCGGTCGTGCGCGCGAGGGCGGATCGGACGCCCGGGGCGCTCGATCCCGCCTCGCTCGACGCGCTCTCGTCCGGCCAGACCGTGCGCGAGGCGCGCGATACGCGCTACCACCGGCTTCTCGTGACGGAGGACGACAGCGCGCGCTACCTGCGCTTCGACAGCTCGTTCCAGAGCGGGATGTGGCTCGACGACCCGTTCCGGACGCGCTTCGCCTACACCGACTACCTCCATCTCGGGCTGGCGTACAACCCCGCTGCCACTCGTGTGCTCGTGATCGGGCTGGGAGGAGGCGCGGTGCAGAAGCGGCTCTGGCGCGACTTCCGCGACCTGCAGGTGACGACCGTCGAGCTGGACCCGGGGGTCGTCGCCGCCGCCAGGCGCTGGTTCGAGCTGCCGGACGACCCCCGGCTCCGGGTCGAGGTCGGCGACGGCCGCCAGTTTCTGGAGCGGAACGACGAACGGTGGGACGTGATCATGGTCGACGCGTTCTACGCCGACGGCGTCCCCTTCCAGCTCACCACCCTCGAGTTCGTGCAACGGCTGCAGACGAGGCTGCGGCCGGGCGGCGTCGTGGCGACCAACGTGATCGGATCGATCAGCGGCACGAGATCCCGGCTCACACGGGCGCTCGTCAAGACGTACGGCGCCGTGTTTCCCACCGTGAAGCTCCACCCCGTGTACGACAGCCCCTCCGATCGGGATCCGGAGGACATTCGCAACATCGTGCTCGTCGGCACCGAGCGGGTGGCGCCGCCGCCGGCCCGGTTGGTCGAGACCTGGCGGAGCGTACGCGCCACCCGCGCGCCCGGAGCACCCGACCTCGCCGGAGCCGCTCGCGACCGCTGGGAGAAGCCGCTCCGCCTCGACAACGTCCCGTTGCTGACGGACGGCTACGCGCCCACCGACTCGCTTCTGCTCGAGTAGCGCCGGTCAGCCACGGCCGGCTACCCGAAGAACGTCTGGGCGACGTCGAGCAGGGCCAGGTCGACGCCCCGTACCTCCGCGCATGCCTCCTCGAGCGGAACGCCGACCACCTCCGTGCCACGCAGCGCCGCCATCTCGCCGAACCGCTCGGCCGCGGCGAGGTCCGTTGCAGTGACGCCGAAGCGCGTCGCCAGCACCCGGTCGAACGCCGTCGGCGTGCCACCGCGCTGGAGATGGCCGAGTACCGTCACCCGGGTCTCGAAGCCGGTCAGCCGCTCGAGCTCCTCTCCGAACCGGTAGCCGACGCCGCCGAGCCGCTCGAAGCCGAAGGCGTCGACGCCGATGTTGACGCCGTGCCCGTCTCCGGGCGCCTTGCACCCTTCTGCGACGACGACGATCGAGTAGGTGCGGCCGCGCCGGTGGCGGGCCCGGATCGTCTCGGCGACCTGGTCGAGATCCGGCTCCAGCTCCGGCACGAGGATCGCGTCCGCTCCGGCGGCGATTCCCGCGTACGTCGCGATCCAGCCCTTCGTCCGGCCCATCACCTCGACGACCATGATCCGGTTGTGCGACTCGGCCGTCGTCGAGATGCGGTCGAGCGCCTCCGTCGCGATCGAGACCGCCGTGTCGAAGCCGAAGGTCAGGTCCGTGCCGGCGATGTCGTTGTCGATCGTCTTGGGGACGCCGATCACGGCGAGCCCCTCACGCTGCAGTGCCAGCGCCGTCCGCAGGGTGCCGTCACCACCGATCACGATCACGGCGTCGATGCCGTTCGCCTCGACGGTGTGGCGCACGCTGGCGTAGCCGTCGCCGTGCACGTACGGGTCGCGTCGTGAGGTGCCGAGGATCGTGCCGCCCCGTTGCAGGATGCCGCGCACGTCGTCGCGTCCGAGCGGGCGCACGTGCCCGTCCATGAGCCCGTCCCAGCCGTTCAGGATCCCGACGACCTCCATGTCGTGCGTCACGACTGCACGGCTCACGACAGCGCGGATGACGGCGTTGAGCCCGGGGCAGTCGCCTCCCGCCGTGAGGACGCCTATGACCATCGTCGACGACATCGTAGAGGCGAGGCTATCCGCGCAGGGCCGCCGGCGTGCCCGCTTCCGCCCTAGTACAGGAACATCGGCTTGCCGGCCACGTGGCGCACCTTCGGGCGGTATGCCTCGGTGTCGTAGAGCTCGTCCACGTCGACGCGCCGAACGCCTTCGCGCGTGGCGCTGATGGGCACCGACGTGTACGTGCCGCTGCGCAGCGCCACCATGCGCCCCGACGCGCCCTCGAGCGCCAGGTCGGCCGCCATCACGGCGTAGTTGGTGGCCACCATCAGGTCGAGCGAGTCGGGGCTGCCCGAGCGCATCAGGTACCCGAGCTGCTGGTAGATGATGTCCTCGCCCGTGCGCTCCTTGATGAGGGCGCTCGTCAGCTCTCCGATGCCGCCGAGCTTGCGGTGGCCGTAGGCGTCCTCCTCGCCGGAGAGCACCATCTCGCCGCCGGAGAGCGTCGCGCCCTCGGACACGGTGACCATCGAGTAGTTGGACGGGTTCGCGTGCTTGTCGGCGACGAGCAGCTCCCCGAGCCTGTCGATGTCGAACGGAACCTCGGAGATCACGGCCCGGTCGACGCCGGCGAGGTACGCGGTGATCAGCGACGTCTCGCCGCTGTAGCGCCCGAACAGCTCGATCACCGCGATCCTCTCGTGCGAGCCGGTGCTCGTGCGCAGGTTGTGGATGAACTGGACTCCGCGCGTGATCGCAGTCGAGAAGCCGACGCAGTAGTCGGTGCCGTGGACGTCGTTGTCCATCGTCTTCGGGATGGCGACGACGGGGACACCCTCGTCGTGCATGCGCAGCGCGTACGAGAGCGTGTCGTCGCCGCCGATCGGGATCAGCACGTCGATCTCGAGCGACTCGATCACGCGGAGGGCGTGGTCCGTGCAGTCGAACGGGCCCTCGCCCACGACACGGTCCGCGAGGTGGGCGGGGACGTCGTTCGCCTTGACGCGACTCGGGTTGGTGCGCGAGGTGTGCAGGAAGGTGCCGCCCGTGCGGTCGATCGTCCGCACTACCGCCTCGTCGAGCCCCAGGAACCAGCGAGCGGCCGACTCGGGGTCGGACGGGTCGTGCTCCACGAGCGGTGCCCATCCGCGCCGGAGCCCGATCACCTCGTGGCCCTCGTGCACGACCCGGTTCACGACCGCCTTGATGCAGGGGTTCAGCCCCGGTACGTCGCCGCCGCCCGTCAGGATCCCGATCCGCACGCTGCCTCCTCGTCTGCCGGCCCGTCTCGGCCTCGCCGCTGGTGACCGTCCGGCGGAGCCGTCCGATCGCGATGCCGAAGGTGGGAATCGAACCCACACTCCCCGAGGGGAACCGGATTTTGAGTCCGGCGCGTCTGCCAGTTCCGCCACTTCGGCCCGAGCCGATCGTAGCGCGGCGTTCGCTGCGCGGACCGGCGTCGCTGCCGATTGCCGTTCGCGGCCGGGGTTGCAGTGCGTGTCGATTGTCCTAGACTTGCGCCACGCAACGGATGACCAGCGCCCGGCCACCATGCCCGGGGGCAGACGGTCGGTCACCAAACGGAGGAGGAGAATTGACGGTCAAGAGGACAAGCTTGTTCCTCGTCGGCCTGCTGATCGCGCTCGTCGCGCTCGTCGCGGCGGGCTGCGGCGGCGACGGTGGCGGCGGCGGCGGAGCGCCCGAAGCGCTGCCGTCCTCGTCGTGCACGGCCATCGAGTACGAGGGTGACGGCAACCCCGATTTCGTCGTCTCGACAGACTTCCCGATGCAGGGGGCGGCGTTGACCCAGACGGAGCAGATCGTCGCGGCCATCCGCTACGAGCTCGAGCAGCGGGAGTACAAGGCCGGCGACTACAAGATCGGACTCCAGGTTTGCGACGACGCAACCGCTCAGGCTGCCAAGTGGGATTCGGGCAAGTGCAACCAGAACGCGAACGCCTACGCCGCGAACGACAAGGTGATCGGCGTGATCGGGACGTTCAACTCGGGTTGTGCGGCGATTGTGATCCCGGTGTTGAACCAGGCACCCGACGGCGGGATCGCGATGATCTCGCCGGCGAACACGTGGCCGTGCTTGACGGTCAACCTGCCAGGTGGCTGTGACGCGAGCGAGCCCGACAAGTACTACCCGTCGGGCACGCGCAACTACGCCCGCGTGGCGCCGGCCGATGACTTCCAGGGCGCGTTCGTCGCCGAGTTCGCCCAGAAGCAGGGGATCAAGAAGGTCTACATCCTCAACGACAAGGAGGCGTACGGCCTCGGCGTCGCGACGACAACGAGGAAGGCGTTGGAGCACCTCGGCATCGAGGTCGTCGGCTTCGACGCCTGGGATCCGAAGGCGGCGAGCTACGAGGCGCTGTTCGGCAAGATCGGCAAGTCGGGCGCCGACGCGGTCTTCCTCGGCGGACTGATCGACGAGAACGGCGCCCAGGTAATCAAGGACAAGGTCGCCGTGCTCGGGCCGAACGACGGCAAGGTCAAGTTGATCGGGCCGGACGGGTTCGCGCTGCAGGGGACGATCGACGGGGCGGGAGCCGCCTCGGCCGGGATGTTCCTCTCGGCACCGGGTGTCCCGATCGACTCCTTTGAGGGCGACGCGCTCGCGTATGCCGACGAGCTCCTCGCGGGCCCGTTGTCGGGCAAGACCGCTCTCGATCCGTACGCGATCTACGGTGCGGAGTCAGCGAGGATCCTCTTCGACGCGATCGCGGCGTCGGACGGCACGCGGGCGAGCGTGATCGAGAAGATGTTCGCGACACAGGTCACGGACGGGCTGCTCGGCACGTACTCCTTCAACGCCAACGGAGATCCGCAGGACGCCTCGGGGGCCGTGGTCGGCTTCACGATGTACGTGGCCACGGACAAGCTCGAGACAAAGGACACGTTCTCGCCCGACCCGGAGACGGTCGTGGCGGCAGGCGCCTAGCCGCCTGAAGACCAGCGAACGGCGGGAGGGCATTGCTCTCCCGCCGTTTCGGGTCTAGAGTCGCCCCCCATGTCGACTGCTGCCATGGCGACCTTCGCACGGGCTCGCAGCCTGAGCCCCATCGACGTGATCGGCGTCGCCCTTCTCGTCGCCGCGATCGGGTGGTCCGTCTTCAAGTTCGCCGAGGATCCGACGCGCTTCCTCAACGTCGCGATCATCGGTCTCACGAACGGTGCCATCTACGGCGTCGTCGCGATCGGCTACACGCTCGTCTACGGCATCCTGCAGCTGATCAACTTCGCCCACGGCGACGTGTTCGCGCTCTCCGGGCTCGTCGCGAGCACGATCATCCTCTCCGTCCTCCGCATGGACGCACAGACCGGGGCGCTGATGGTGTTCGTCGGGCTGACGGTGACGCTCGCCATCACGATCCCCTCGTTTGCCGCGATCAACGCCACGATCGAGCGCATCGCCTACAAGCCGTTGCGGCGTGCGCCTCGTCTTGCGCCCCTGATCACGGCGGTAGGCGTCTCGTTCGTGGTCCAGAACATCTCGCTCGCCATCTACGGAGTCGACTTCGAGTCGGTCCCGAACTTCATCCCGCGCACCGCCGCGATCGAGATCGGCGGCGTTGTGCTGCCGTGGAACAAGCTCGCCGTCTTCCTCATTCTCGTGCCCGTCCTGATCGCGCTCACGTGGTTCGTTCGCGTCACACGCCAGGGAAAGGCGATGCGCGCGGTCTCCCAGGACCGCGAAGCCTCGGCAATGCTGGGGATCGACGTCAACCGGACGATCTCGGTCACCTTCATGCTCGCCGGCGGGCTCGCCGCCGCCGCCGGGCTCGTCTTCCTCCTCCAGTTCAACATGCGCTACGACACCGGCTTCGAGCTCGGGTTGATCGCGTTCACCGCCGCCGTCCTCGGCGGCATCGGCAACATCACCGGCGCCGTCCTCGGCGCGACGCTGATCGGTCTCGTGCAGGCGTTGAACGAAGGGCTCGACGGAACACCCGGAAGCGACTGGACACGGACGATGGTGTTCGGCATCCTCATCCTCATCCTGGTGTTTCGGCCGCAGGGCATTCTCGGCGAGAGGACACCCGAGGGGGCATGACGACCGCGTCCCTCATCAGAGGGCGCATTGCGCCCGAAAACAGGCGAAACGCGGTCGTCGTGACGGTGCTGCTCGTGCTCGCGATCGTCTACCCGTTCATCGTCGAGGGGCTCCAGGACATCCCCGTGATCGGCGACTTCGTGCCGCGCACCGGCTCGATGGTGGTGATGCTCGTCGTGACGATGATGGCGCTCGGCCTGAACGTCGTCGTCGGCTACGCGGGGCTGCTCGACCTCGGGTACGTGGCCTTCTACGCGGCCGGGTCGTACGTCGCGGGCTGGCTCGCCTCACAGCAGTTCGACCAGGTGACGGTTCACTTCGGCTCGACCGTCGACGACGCCCTGAGCGGCATCCACATTTCGTTGTGGCTCGTGATGATCATCGCCGGTGTCTTCACGACGGTCGTCGGCATCCTGATCGGCCTGCCTACGCTCCGGCTGCGTGGCGACTACCTCGCCATCGTCACCCTCGGCTTCGGCGAGATCGTGCCGCAGTTCGTGCGCAACGCCGACTCGATCCGTGGGTTCGACCTCACCAACGGCACCTTCGGCATCAGCCCGATCGACTCGCTCGGATTCGGTAGCTTCGTGTTCCGGTCGGAGTCGAACACCGCCGATCTCTACTACTGGACGGGCTTGGTGCTCCTGCTGTTCACGGTGTTGTGCTGCGTGCGCCTGCGTGACTCCCGTCTCGGTCGCGCCTGGGTGGCAATCAGGGAGGACGAGACGGCGGCAGGCGCGATGGGCATCCCCCTCATGCGCACCAAGACCTGGTCGTACGCGATCGGCGCCTTCTTCGGCGGCGTGGCAGGTGCGTTCTACGCGAGCTTCAAGGCGGGGGCGTTCCCCGCGGACTTCTTCTTCAACTTCTCCATCTTCCTGCTCTGCATGGTGATCCTGGGCGGCATGGGGTCGATCTGGGGGGTGCTGCTCGGCGGCATGATCCTCGGCTATCTCAACATCGAGGGGTTGGCGACGATCGGCTCGAAGGTGCAGGACGCCGGCCTCGACTTCGACCCGACGAAGTACCAGTTCGGGATCTACGGCGTGATCATCGTCGCGATGATGCTCTTCAGGCCGACAGGCCTGATCCCCGAGCGACGGCACAAGTCCGAGATGGAAGGGGGCGTCCACGACACGCCGTTCTACGACGTGCAGACCGAGGGCACGCTCACCGACCGCGACATGACGAACGACTGATGGCGACGACGACCGACAACCTGCTCGTGGCGACCTCGGTGCGCAAGGTGTTCGGTGGGCTCGTCGCCACGGACGACATCGATTTCGCGATCCCGCGCGGCGCGATCGTTTCCCTGATCGGCCCGAACGGCGCCGGCAAGACGACGTTCTTCAACCAGATCACCGGCGTCTACATGCCGACGTCCGGGTCGATCGTCTTCGACGGCACCGAGGTCGTCGGCAAGCCGCCGCACGCGATCGTCGAGCTGGGCATCGGTCGCACCTTCCAGAACATCCGGCTCTTCCACCAGATGACCGCGATGGAGAACGTCCTCGTCGGGATGCACTGCAGGCTCAGGGGCGGCATCTTCGGCTCCATCCTGGGCACGCGCCGCGTCAAGCGGGAGGAGGCTGCGGCGCGCGCGCGAGCGACCGAGCTGCTCCACTACTGTGGGTTGCCGCGCCGCCACGAGGAACAGGCGAGCGCGCTGCCGTACGGCGACCAGCGGCGGCTCGAGGTGGCCCGCGCCCTCGCGACCGATCCGAAGCTGCTCCTGCTCGACGAGCCGACCGCTGGCATGAACCCGCAGGAGACGGCGGACTTCACCGCGTTCGTCTCCCGCGTCCGCGACGAGAAGAACCTCACGGTGCTGTTGATCGAGCACGACATGAAGGTCGTGATGGGAGTGTCCGAGCGCGTCACCGTGCTCGAGTACGGCGGGAAGATCGCAGAGGGGACGCCGTCGGAAGTGCAGCACGACGAGCGCGTGATCGAGGCGTACCTCGGGAAGGCGGCGACAGGATGATCGGCTCGATCGGTCGCGGGGCTGCCGCTTCAGGGCTGTGTCGGCGGAGGATTCCCGCAGCGGGAATTTGCGTAGGCGGATTCCCGCTTTGCCGAGAGACGAAGGCGGCGACAAGGTGAGCCCGGTAGAGACCGGCGCAAACGTGCTCGAGGTCGAGGACATCCACGTCTTCTACGGCTCGATCCACGCGCTGAAAGGCGTGTCGCTCTGCGTCGGCGCGAGCGAGATCGTGACGCTGATCGGTGCCAACGGCGCCGGCAAGTCGACGACGCTGCGTGCGATCAACGGGCTGAACCACCCGCGGCAGGGTGCGATCAGGTTCGAGAGCAGGGACATCACGAACGCGACGCCGCACACGATCGTGCGCGGGGGCATCGCGCAGAGCCCCGAGGGCCGGCGGTTGTTCCCCCGGATGTCGGTGACGGAGAACCTGGAGATGGGCGCGTTCCAACGCAGTGACAAAGAGAACTTCAAGGCCGACATGGATCGGGTCTTCGAGCTCTTCCCGCGCCTGTTCGAGCGTCGCACCCAGAAGGCGGGCACGATGTCGGGAGGTGAGCAGCAGATGTGCGCGATCGGGCGCGCACTGATGGCGCGGCCCAAGCTGCTGCTGCTGGACGAGCCGTCGATGGGGCTGGCTCCGATCTTCGTGGAGAAGATCTTCGAGATCGTCCAAGAGATCAACCGGGAGGGGACGCCCGTTCTGCTCGTCGAGCAGAACGCGTTGATGGCGCTCGACGCGGCGCATCGGGGCTACGTGATGGAGACGGGCGCGATCACGTTGAGCGGGCCCGCCAAGGAGCTGAAGTCCAACCCCCAGGTGCAGAAAGCCTACCTCGGCATCGAGTAGCTGCGGCGATCGCGGCCGCCGCCAATGGCCGTCCGCGTGCCTACGCTTCCGCCCCGCCGACGATCAGCGGCGCATACGGCGGCGCGAGCAGCACTCCGAGCCGATGCCTGCCTCCGGCCACTCCGCGTGCCATCTCGAGGGCGGTCGCCACGTTGTGGCTCGGGACGAAGCCGAGGGCACGTGCCGCGCCCGCGTCGCGGCACCCTGCCGCGATCACGCGTCCCGCGCGGCTCAGGACGGGCGCGGCGGACTCCCAGTCGAGGAACGGGAGCAGGGGGTGGGGAGCCCGTCCCTCGCGGTAGGCGGTGAGCGCGCGCGCATCCTCCGCGGCGGCGGCCCGCGCCGCGCTCACGAGCCCCGGCTCGCGGCCGTCTCTGAGCGCCTGGAAGAGCGCCCGGTACGGCGCCTGCGGGCCGTGGCCGAAGGCACGCTGCAGGTCGTGCAGCAGCACCACCGTCCCGCCCTCGCGCAGCGGCGACTGCTCCCGCCAGAGGCGCAGCGCGATGCCGAGCGCGGTCGCTGCCGCCGTGATCGGGTTGAGCGCCTGGCGCGGCTGGTGCGGCGCCTTCCACGGCAGCGGCACGAGGATGGTGTCGAGCTCCCCGTCGAGGTGCGCGCCGCGCAGCGTGATCCCACGCAGCAGCGCCTCGGCGTGAGCCACGGACGGGGGGCCCGCCAGGGCCGCGGCCGCCCGCAGCTCGCGTCCCATCGCCTGTAGCGCCTGGTGCCGCATGCCGCCGGGCAAGGCGTTCAGGAGCGGTCGCAGCGGGGACTGCACAGCGTTGCGCAACGTGTCGCTCGACCACGGGTAGCCCCGGTAGCGCCCTGTCAGCCGTGGGTGGTCGAGCACGAGCGAGACGCCGAGCACGGGCACACGCGCGGCCAGCGCCTCCTCCACGGCCGCCGCGAGCGCCCGCGTGGGCGAGGCGGCAGGCTCGAGCAGCGACGGCGAGACGGCGGGGCTCGCGATCGTCTCCGCGTCGCACGCGCCGAGCAGGGCCGCGCCGCCGCCCCGGTCGGCGGTCTCGGCGGCGGTGATCGTGACGACCAGGTCGGCATCGAGCAGCTGCCCGGCGACCCGCGTCGTGACTCCACGTCCGGCCAGGTCGCGCAGGCCCTCGCCGCTACAGTCGTGCACGACGACGGCGCCGCGGTACGCGCGGGCCCGCGCCGGACGCAGCACGCGTTCGCGCTCGGCTCTGCCGCCGCGCTGCTCCAACCCACCGGCCACGAGCACGGTGTGACGCTCCCCCGGCATGCCGAGCCGGCTCAGCTCGTCGAGCACCGCTGCCAGCGCTTCCTGCCGCGGGTCGCTCTCCACGCCCGGAAGGGGGAGCGTGGGCGGCTCGACGACGATCGTCGCCCTGCCCCCGCGGGTGACGAGCTGCTCGAGGGCCGCCCCGGAGAGCGGGTAGCGAAGAGCCTCCGAGACGGCGGCGCCCGTATCGGCGAGCGGCTCGAGCGGCGGCGGCGGCGCCAGCAGGAGAGCGTCGTCCTCGACCGTGACGAGCTGGACGCGCGAGCCGGCGAGCAGGGGGATCCTCGGCACGCGGTCATGTAACCAGCAAACCGGCCGCGACCCGCGCCGATGCGAGGGAGCTCGCACCCGCCGGCCGGCGCCCTAGTGGCCGACGAGGCGGTGCAGGCGGAGAAACACGGGCCGGAAGCCGAGACGCGGCCAGGTGCGCGAGGAGAGCAGGTTCGTCATCCGCCAGTCCGTGACGGCGGTGCGGTAGCCGGCCTGGGCCGCCCAGCCGGTCACGGCCTCCCCGAGCGCCCGGCCGAGGCCGTGACCGCGAGCTTCCGGCAGCACCGCCGCGAAGCCCAGGAAGCCGGCATCGTGCGGGCGGGCAACGCTGCCGTGCAGGCTCGACTTGTCGACCGAGCAGGCGATCGCCGAGCCGACGACGCGTCCGTCGAGCTCGACGACGAAGTTCGCGAAGGCGGGGTCGTCGATCCCGTCCTCCCACTCCTGCAGCGCCTCGTCCAGGGTCGGCAGGCCGCCGCTCGAGAACACGGGGGAGAGCGCCTGATGCTCGGGGAGGACGAGGTCGAGCCGTGCGAGCGCCTCGATGTCGTCGCGGGTGGCGCGGCGCACGCCGTCGGGCAAGCCGGCGGGGGGCGTCGCCGGCGCCTCGCGCAGCGCGTGGACGTGCTGTTGCCCGAAGCCGAGCCTGAACCAGGCGTCGACGAGCGCCGTGTCCGACGCCGGCACGAGCGCGTAGTGGGCGATCCTTCCCTCCTCGACCCAGGGCGCGGCCGCGAGCGCGTAGAGGTCGCGGACATCCTCGGCCCGCTCCGCGGCATGGCCGGCCGCCTCCACCCACGTGTTGGGCCCCCACGGATCGTCGCTGCGCTGGACGCCCAGGAGGTAGCCGACGACGCGGCCTGCCCGCATCGCGACGGCGCCCGAGGAGCCGTTTCCCCGCCAGAGCAGCTCGATCTCGGCGCGCGCCGCCTCGGGCGCCTCGAAGCGCGGGTCGAGCAGCGGCTCCGCGAGGCGGTGCAGCCGATGGCGCTCGGCGAGCAGCAGGGCGGCATCGTCGAGGTGCTTCTCGGCGAAGGGGATGACGGAGAGCGCCGGCATGCGGCGACGGTAGCCGCGGCCGTGTCGTCCTCGAGAACGATCTTTCGCGTCGACGTAGACTGGCTTCGATGGCGCCGAAGACGTTGACCGGGGCGGAGCTGCAGGTCGACGACGGTCCGGCGCGCGAGGCGGAGCTGTTCCTGGTCGACGGCAACAACCTTGCCTACCGGGCGTTCTTCGCCTTGCCCGAGGAGCTCGCCACGAGTGACGGGATGCCGACGAATGCCCTGCTCGGCTTCGGCAACATGCTCTTCAAGCTGCTGTCGGACTACCGCCCGCGAGGCGTCGCGGTCGCCTGGGACACGCGGCCGACCCACCGCGTCGAGATCTCGGAGACGTACAAGGAAGGGCGCCGCCCCATGCCCGACCTGCTGCGGGAGCAATTCCCCTACTTCCGTCCCGTGGTCGAGGCATTCGGCTACCGCAACCTCGAGTTCGAGGGCTGGGAGGCGGATGACGTGATCGCGACGATCGCAACGCGGGCGGACGAGGCGGGAGTGAAGACGTGCGTCGTCTCGACCGACCGGGATGCGTTTCAGCTCTGCTCCGAGAACGTCTGCCTGATGATGACGCCGCGTGGCGTCTCCGACGTCCACGTCTACACGCCGGAGCGCGTGGAGCTGCGCTACGGCGTGCGCCCGGACCAGGTGCCCGACTTCATCGGCCTCAAGGGCGACACCTCCGACAACATCCCGGGGATCCCCGGGATCGGCGACAAGACCGCGGGGCAGCTGATCGCCCAGTACGGCTCCCTCGAGGCCGTGATCGAGCATGCCGACGAGCTCTCGCCGGCCCGCGGCAGGTCGGTGCGGGAGCACGCGGAGCAGGCGCGCGAGTCGAAGCTCCTGGCCACGATGCGCCGTGACCTGCCGCTCGACGTCGACCCGGCCGCGCTCGTGGCCGACGCGCCGGACCGCTCGCAGCTGAAGGAGATGTTCAGGCGGTTCGAGTTCCGCGCGCTCCTGAGCCGCGTCGACGAGCTCGACGTCGCCCTGCCGGCACAGGAGCGCCCCCGGCTCGAGGGCGAGGTCGTTCCCTGGCGGAAGGGCGAGCTGGAGCCGTGCACCGGGCGCGTCGGGCTGGCCGTCGAGGAGGGAAGCTTCGCCGTGGCGGACGGCGCAGGGGTGGTCGTCGGCGACTGGGAGGCCTCGCGGGCGGCGGCCCTGCGAGAGGCGAGCGTCGCGGCCCACGATGTCAAGGCGCTGCGCCTCCCGTTTCCCGCCGCAGACGACACCATGATCGCCGCCTACCTGATCGAGCCCGGCCGCTCGGAGTACCTGCTCGACGATCTCACCGCCGAGTACGGCCTCGAGCTCGTGCCGGAGCCCCTGGCCGAGGAGACGACGGCCAAGCTCGTGCGCCACGCCGAGGCGGTGCGCCGGCTCGCCGCACCGATGCGCGAGCGGCTCGTGGAGCGTGGCTCGCTCGAGCTCTACGAGGGCATCGAGCTGCCGCTCACCTCCGTGCTGGCGGCGATGGAGGACGCGGGCGTGAGGATCGACACCTACCGGATGGGGGAGATCACCGCCCGCCTCGCGGACCGTGTGGAGGAGCTCGAGTCGCGAGCCACGGATCTCGCCGGCGAGGAGTTCATGCTCGGCTCGACCCAGCAGGTGGCCCGGATCCTGTTCGAGAGACTCGCGCTGACGCCGGGCCGCAAGGGCAAGACGGGCTACTCGACGGACAGCCGGGTGCTGCGCGCGCTGCGCAACGAGCACGAGATCGTCGGCGTGATCGAGGAGTGGCGGGAGTACTCGAAGCTCCTGAACACGTACCTCGGCCCGCTCCCGTCCCTGCTCTCCGCCGAGGACGGCAGATTGCACACGACTTTCAACCAGGCCGTCGCGGCGACCGGGCGCCTGTCCACCTCCAACCCGAACCTGCAGGCGATCCCGGCGCGGACGGAGCTCGGCCGTCAGATCCGCTCGGCGTTCGTCGCCGAGGAGGGCAATCGGCTCGTCTCGGCCGATTACAGCCAGGTGGAGCTGCGCATCCTGGCCCACGTCTCCGGCGAGCCGGTCCTGCGCGAGGCGTTCGCGCGCGGGGACGACATCCACACGGCGACGGCGGCCGAGGTGCTCGGCAAGGACCCCGCCACGCTGACGCGCGACGAGCGTGACGTGGCGAAGATGGTCAACTTCGGGATCATCTACGGCATCTCGTCGTTCGGCCTCTCGGAGAACCTGGAGATCCCGCGCGAAGACGCGCAGGCGTACATCGACACGTACCTCGCCCGCTTCCCACGCGTCCAGGAGTTCATCGCGCGGACGATCGCGCAGGCGGCCGCCGAGGGGTACGTGACGACGCTGCTCGGTCGCCGTAGGCCGATCCCCGAGCTTCGCGCGGCCAATCGCCAGACGCGCTCGCTGGGCGAGCGGCTTGCCGTCAACACGGTCATGCAGGGGACGGCTGCGGACGTGATCAAGGTGGCGATGATCCGTGTCCACGAGCGGCTGCGCGCCGAGGGGCGGCGCGCGAGGCTCGTGCTCCAGGTTCACGACGAGCTGTTGCTCGAAGCGCCCGACACCGAGGTCGGAGCCGTGAAGGCGCTCGTCCGCGAGGAGATGGTCGGCGCGTACCCGCTCGATCCGCCGTTGGCCGTCGAGGTCGGCAGCGGCGACAACTGGGCGGACGCCAAGTAGCGCCGGGGCGGCCGGGCGAGCGGCGGGGCGCTCGAGCGCCCGCTCGGGGGCCCGATGCAGGCAATAAGCGCCCTGGCGGACGACCCGCCGGGGTGGCCTACCGGGTTCTCCCGGGCGGAATTGGCCGCTATACTCCCCGCTCGCCCATGGCCAACCAACCGACCGAGAGCCCCCCTATGTCCACACTCGAAGTTCCCGTCCTCGCCGACGGCGTCTGGATCACCGGCCCCGACGGGGAGCTGATCCCCGACTACGACGCCACCTTCCCCACGATCAACGAGGGCGAAGTGGTGCACGGCACCGTCGTGCGCGTGGACAAGGACGAGGTGCTCGTCGACATCGGCTACAAGTCCGAGGGCGTGATCCCGGTCTCCGAGCTGTCGATCCGGCGCTCCGTCAACCCGGCCGACGAGGTCTCGGTGGGCGACGAGATCGACGCGCTCGTGATGACGAAGGAGGACGCCGAAGGCCGTCTGATCCTCTCGAAGAAGCGCGCCCGCTTCGAGCTCGCCTGGAAGGCGATCGAGGGCGCCGCCGAGAGTGGCGAGGCGGTGAACGGCAAGGTGATCGAGGTCGTCAAGGGCGGTCTCATCCTCGACCTGGGCGTGCGCGGCTTCCTGCCGGCGTCGCTCGTCGACATCCGGCGCGTCCAGGACCTGGACGAGTTTCTCGGCAAGGAGCTCCGCTGCAAGGTGATCGAGCTCAATCGCTCGCGCAACAACGTCGTGCTCTCGCGCCGCGCCGTCCTCGAGGACGAGCGCAAGGAGATGCGCCAGGCGATCCTCGACCGGCTCAACCCGGGAGACGTCGTCGACGGCCAGATCTCCAACATCGTCGACTTCGGTGCGTTCGTCGACCTGGACGGGATGGACGGCCTGATCCACATCTCCGAGCTCTCGTGGAGCCACGTCAACCACCCTTCCGAGGTGCTCGAGATCGGCCAGACGGTCAAGGTCAAGGTGCTGGACATCGATCGGGAGCGGCAGCGCATCTCGCTGGGGCTGAAGCAGACCCAGTCAGACCCGTGGCAGCAGGTGCTGGAGCACTACAGCGAAGGCGACGTCGTCGAGGGGCGGGTCACGAAGGTCGTCACGTTCGGCGCCTTCGTCGAGATCCTTCCGGGTGTCGAGGGGCTCGTGCACATCTCCGAGCTGGCACAGCATCATGTCGAGAACCCGCGCGAGGTCGTCTCGCAGGGCGACCCGGTCAACGTCCTGATCCTGGAGATCGACGGCGACCGCCGCCGGCTCTCGCTCTCGCTGAAGCGGGTGGAGGAGGGAGCGGAGCCCTTGCCGCGCGCGGACGGCGGCGAGTCGGTGCACCTGACGCCGAATCTGCGGCTCTCGGAGGAGGCGTTCCCGACCGACGGCTCGCCCGCCGAGGAGGCGCCTCTTGCCGACGCCGCGGCTGCCGGGGACGAGGGTGACGCGATCGTGGCCGAGGCTGCCGTCCAGGGCACCGACGAGCTGGCCACGATCGAGGTGGCCGGCGACGATGCGCCGGACGCGAGCGCCGACCCGGAGCCCGAGTCGAGCGCCCCCGAGGCGGTCGCCGCGGAGCCTGCCGACGACGCCGTCGAAGAGCCCGAGGCCGAGGCGGACGAGGTTTCGGTCGCGTCCGCCGACGAGGCCGAGACCGCCTAGAAGCGTGTCTCGCCCGGTCGCGGTGGCGATCACGGGCGGCATCGGTGCCGGGAAGAGCGCCGCGCTCGCCGCATTCCAGGCGCACGGCGCTGCGACGGTCTCGAGCGACGAGATCGTGCACCATCTGCTCGCGTCGGACGATGCGGTCCGCGACGCGCTCGTGCAGCGCTTCGGGGAGCAGGTCGTCGGGGAGGACGGCCGCCCCGACCGCGCCCGGATCGCCGCGATCGTGTTCGAGGACAGGGAGGCGCTCGCGTTCCTCGAGGGGCTGCTGCACCCCCTCGTCTCCCGCGAGTACCTGCAGTGGCGCGAGCAGCTCGCAGCGCTCGAGCAGCCGCCCCGTGTCTGCGTCACCGAGGTGCCGCTCCTGTTCGAGTCGGGCGGCGAAGCCCGCTTCGACCGCGTCGTCGTGATCACGGCACCGAAGCAGCTTCGCGAGCAGCGCCGCCGCGTGCCGCTCGACAAGCGCGACGAGCGCCTGCTCGACGATCGTGAGAAGGTGCGGCGGGCGGACTTCCACTACGTGAACACGGGCACGTTCGACGACCTCTACGAGTGGGTTGGAGAGGTGATGGCGACCCTGGTGGCGCCTGAGGGCGAGCAGGGCTAGGGGATGTTGCGATGAGGCGACTGCGGATCCTCGTCGTGCTTCTGGCGGCTGTCGCCGGTGCGGCCTTCGTCGTGCTGCGGGCCGACCCCGAGTTCGTGCAGCGAATCCGCTACCCGCTCCGCTACGAGCAGATCGTCACCGCCCACGCACGCAACTACGACCTCGATCCTGCCCTGCTCGCGGCGATCATCTACACCGAGAGCAAGTTCGACCCGAACGCGCGCTCGGGCGCCGGTGCGGTCGGGCTCATGCAGCTGCTGCCCGACACGGCCAAGGGGATAGCGCTGCGCACGGGCGGCGCCAAGTTCGTCGTCGCCGATCTCACGGTGCCGGAGCTGAACGTCCGCTACGGCTCGTGGTACGTCCGCCACCTGCTCGACCGCTACGGCGACGAGCGAACCGCACTCGCCGCCTACCACGCGGGACAGGGCAACGTCGACGAGTGGCGGCGTCGTGGCGTCGACATCCAGTTCCCCGAGACGCGGAGCTACGTGGACAAGGTGGAGCGCGTCAAGCAGGTATATGCGACGGCGTACGCAGACGAGCTCGGGCTGCCGTGAGCGGCTGTCGTACGATGCCGCCGTGACCGCCTCGCGAGACCGCGCCTACGCCGACCTCTTGCTCGACGAGTGTCTGGGGGTGCAGGCCGGGTGGCAGGTCCTCGTCGTCGGCTCGCCGCTCGGACGGACGCTGCTCGAGGAGCTGAGCGCCGGGCTCGCCCGGCGCGGTGCATACGCACTGCTGAAGATCTCGTTCTCGGGCCGCGTCGCCCTGCAGGAGCTCGGCTGGGCACTCGAGGCTCCGCTCGACCTGCTCGCGCGCCCGGCCCCGCTCGAGCTGGAGGCGCTCCGCTCCTGCGACGCGCTCGTCGTGGTCGACGCGCCCGAGAACACGCGCGCCGTGTCCGAGCTCGCGCCGGAGCGCCTGCAGGCGCTGCAAGGGGCCTACCGTCCTGCCATGCAGCGCGTGATGGGACACGAGGTGCCGTGGGTCGGCTGCCAGTACCCGACCCCCGCGCTGGCCCAGGACGCGGGGATGGGCACTTCGGCGTTCGCCGAGTTCCTCTACGGCGCCTGCCTGCGTGACTGGGCTGCGGAGCGGGAGCGCATGCGCCGGCACGCGGCGCGCTTCGACGCCGCCGAGGAGGTGCGGATCGTAGGGGAGGGCACCGATCTTCGCCTCGGCCTGGGAGGGCGCACGATGAAAGTGGACGCGGCCGGGTCGAACATGCCTGGCGGGGAGTTCTTCGGCTGCCCGGTGGAAGGGACCGCCGTGGGGGTGATCTCCTTCTCGGAGTTCCCCGCCACCTACGGGGGACGTGACGTCGAGGGCGTGCGCCTGCGCTTCGAGGACGGCGTGGTCGTGGACGCGTCGGCGGGCACGAACGAGGGGTTCCTCCTCGAGACCCTCGGGCGCGACGACGGTGCGAGGCGCGTCGGCGAGCTCGGCATCGGCTGCAATCCCGGCATCACGCGCTACATGCGGAACACGCTGTTCGACGAGAAGATGGACGGCACGGTCCACATCGCCCTCGGCAACAGCTATCACGACCTCGGCGGCACCAATGTCTCGTCGATCCACTGGGACATCGTCAAGGACCTGCGCCGTGGCGGCAGGATCGAGCTCGACGGCCTCACCGTGCAGGAGGACGGGGCCTGGCTCGACGCCTGACGCTCAGGAGCCGCCGCGGGCGGTGACGGGCACCGCCGGAAGATCCTCCAGCATGTGCCGCCAGAGGTTGTCGAGCATGCGGCGAACGGGCCAGAACGTGGCCGAGCCGCCGAAGTCGAGCGCGCCGGCCGAGAAGACGCGGGCCCCGGCCGCCGTCTCGTAGTAGGTCATCTCGGCGTGGAGGCCCGGGCCGAAGAGGTTCGGGATCATGGCCACCACCTTGGTGCCGGGAGGCGAGTCGGGCGTCGTGCCGTCGATCTCGATCCCGTAGCCGCCCACCATCTCGCCGAGCTTGGAGCCGTTCTGCAGCCCCGTTCCCTCGAAGAGCCACGGTGCCGCGTCCGTGTCGATCACGTCGAACGGCGCCTGCTTCGCGCCGTCGTCGTTGGCGCGGTACTGGACGCCGCAGAGCCGCGCCTCGGGCCGGCCGAGGGCGCGCCACAGCTTGATCTTTCGCATCGAGATCGCGTCCTTCTCGACCTTCCAGAAGAAGTTGTTGGCCGAGAGGAAGGCCAGGCGCCCACCGAGGTCGCGGAAGCGCTCCACGACGTCGTAGGCGTGCTCGGTCATGTACTCGCTGTGACCCGGGAAGACGACGAGGTCGTAGAGCGCACGGAGCTCGTCACCCGAGGCAACGGCCTCCAGGTCGTCGTCGGCGAGAACGTCCGGCTCCCGCCCGGTTCGGTGCAGCCACTTGAGGAACGGCAGGTCGTAGCGGCGGAAACGGGGTGGCACGCCGTTGTCGCGGTAGGGGCGGTCGAGGCGCACGGCCGGGTTCCCGCCTGCGTACCAGGTGTCGCCCCAGCCGTCGCCGTCGCCGTCGTAGAGGTTGTACGCCTGCCAGGTGTTCGTCGGCAGCACGACGGCCTGCCTGGCAGTCCCGAGCGCTCTGGGCCGCAGGATGAACGGCGCAAAGCCGACACGCCCGTCCGGTGCCGTCAGCCGCACCGCGTACAGCCCCGTCGGCCAGTCGCCGCTCTGCACCTGGATCGTGACCGGGCCCGAACGCTTGCCGGTCCAGTCGAGTTGCGCCGGGTCTCCCAACTCGACGCCCTTGATCTCGTCGGCGCGGTCCGTGCCCTCGGTCTCCTGGCCGCTTCTCAGGAACTGCAGGGACAGCGACGGCGCGTCGGCGAAGATCGTCAGCTTCATCGGCTCCCCCGCGACATAGGAGCGGCGGCCGAAGCCGGCCTCGATTCCGAGCACGCGCACCACGGCGGCCCGCTGGCGCTCGACCGACGCCGGCCTGCGGCCGCCCAGCACCCTGACGCCGTCGCCGGTCACCGTTGTGATGCGCATCACGTACGAGCCGACCGGCGTTTCCGTCCTGGGCCTCCAGGTCACCTGGTGGGCGCCGCGACCGAGTTTCCGCTCGGCCTGCCAGGCGATGGTGCTCCTCCTGAGAGCCGTGCGGACGGCCTCCAGCTTCACTGTCCCGGCGCGGTCGAGCTGGAAGCTGATCGCGGCGCTGTCGCGTCCGGGGACGCCCGGTGCCACGCTGGCGAACAGCGTGCGGTCGCCGACGTAGCGTCGGCCGAGATTCCGGGCGGCAACGCTCCTTACGGCCGACGTGGAACGGACGACAGCCCGGGCGGCGCGGGGGAGCGCGAGGCCGGCCAGCCCGGCGGCAGCGGCGGCGGAGAGGAACCCTCGGCGGGTCGATGCGAGCACTCCCTGACCATACCCGGGCGACATCAGGGGACTGTGAGATGGCGCCACAGGTTCTCGAGGATCCGCGACACCGTCGGGATCAGAGCTGTGCCGCCGAAGTCCATCACGCCGGCCGCGAAGACGCGTGCTCCCTGCAGCGTCTCGTAGAAGGTCATGTGGGCGCTGAAGCCGGGGCCGTAGAGATCGGGCACGTCGGCGAGCACGAGCGTGCCCGGCGGGCTGGCCGCCGCCACCTGGTCGATCTCGATGCCGTAGCCGCCGAGCTCCTGCCCGAACACGGCACCGTTCGTGAGATCCGTGCCGGCGAAGACCCAGGGGGCGATGTCGGCCGCACGCACGACGAAGGGGCGCTGGATGCGCCCGTCGTCGTTCGCGCGGTACTGGACGCCGATCAACGCCGCTTCGGGGCGCCCCAGGTCGCGCCATTTCCTCGTCCGTCGCAGCGTGTTGCCGTCTCGCCGCACCTGCCAGAAGAAGTTGTTGGCGGAGAGGAAGATCAGGTTGCCGCCGAGGTCGCGGTAGCGCTGGATCAGGTCGTACTCCTTCGCCGTCACGTACTCGGTGTGCCCGCCGAACACGATCAGGTCGTAGTAGCGGGCGAGCGCGTCGCCGCTGTCGAGCACCTCGAGGTCGGTCTCGGTGAGGTAGTCGGGCTGCTTGCCGCGCTGCGCGAGCCAGCGCAGGAAGCCGAGGTCGTACTTCCTGTACTGCGGTGGCACGCCGCGGCGGAGGAAGGGGCGCCCCAGGCGCACCGTGCTCTGCGCGCCCTTCGCGTACCACGTGTCGCCCCAGCCGTTCCCGTCCTCGTCGCGGAAGTTGTACGCCTGCCACGTGTTCGTGGGGATGATCACGGCGACGCGCGTGGCACCGAGCTGCGGAGGCCGGATCACGAACGGCGCGTAGCCGATCCGCCCGTCCTCGGCCGTCAGCTTCGCGAAGTAGAGCCCGGACGGCCACGTTCCGAGCTGCACGGGAACCGTCCCCGGCCGGTCGACGCTCGACCAGGCGATCTGGGTCGGGTCCGTCACGGGGACGCCGTTCATGACGGTGTTGTCGTAGGTCGGGACGTCCTCGGGCCCTGCCCGGAAGACCTGGAGCTGCAGCGCGGGCGCGTCGGTGGCGAGGGCGAGCGTGGCGCGCTCGCCGGGGACGTAGCTCTCCCGCGTGAAGCCCGCGTCGACGCCGAGCACCCGTATCACCGGTGTCGTCTTCCGCCTGCCGGTCTCGGCGTTCCTGGCGCCGTACGACCGCCTGTTGCCCGCCTCGTCGTTCACGTCGAAGAGGACCAGGTAGGTGCGGGGCGCCGTCGAGGGCGGTGGCGCCCAGGTCATCGTGTGGCGGCCCGGGTCGAGCGTCGCCACCCGTTCCAGCACCGTCGTGGGGCGGCTGAGCGTCCGTGTCACGGCAAACCGCACGGTGGCGCGCTCGCTGAGCGTGAACGAGACGCGTGCTGCGTCCCGGACACGATCGCCGTTCGGGGAGATCGTGGTCAGCAGCGCGTCGTCGCCCGCGTAGGGGAGGCGGGATCTGTCGAAGGCCCGGAGGCGCTGGAGGCGCGGCGCGACCGTGTCGATGCGCAGGGGGTGCTCTGCGAGCACGCGACTCGACGCGGCCGTGACGATGCGCACCGCATACTGCCCGTCGGTCACCCTGCGGCCGCCGAGGCGGCCGTTCCAGCGCAGCCGGGCGAAGCGTCGTGCCTGCGGCTTGGCCAGCCAGCCGACCCTGCTGCCGCCGCTCGTCAGCTCGATACCGATGCGCGCGCTGCTCGGCAGCGCGACCTTCACCGCGAGCTTGCGGCCCTTCTGTGGTGAGAACGCCGGCGTGCCGAGCGTCAGCGTCGCCCCGTGGGCGGCGGCTGGTGCTGCGAGCGTGACGGCGGCGGCGAGCGCGAGCAAGAGGCGGCGCATCGGGCCGGATGGTAGCCGCGTCCTCGGAGGGGGACCGTCGATGGCCCGGGCGGGCGGCGGCCCCAGCGGCTGCACCGAGCCCTGCGTGTAGGCGCTCGTGCCGGCCCTCCTGGCTGAGAACGCACGTTCGCTTCGTTAGGATGGCGATGTGCCGGACCTGCGTGTCACAGCCGCCTACGCGCCCACGGGCGACCAGCCGAAGGCGGTCGCGGAGCTCACCGCGTCGCTCGAGGCCGGCAACCGCTTCCAGACGCTGCTCGGCGCCACCGGCACCGGCAAGACGGCGACGATGGCCTGGATCATCGAGAAGCTGCAGCGGCCGGCGCTCGTGATCGCCCACAACAAGACGCTCGCGGCGCAGCTCTGCAACGAGTTCCGCGAGTTCTTTCCCGAGAACGCGGTCGAGTACTTCGTCTCCTACTACGACTACTACCAGCCCGAGGCATACGTGCCCCAGGCCGACCTGTACATCGAGAAGGACTCGTCGCGGAACGACGACATCGACCGGCTGCGGCACGCGGCCACGTCGAACCTGCTGTCGCGCCGTGACGTCGTCATCGTCGCCTCCGTCTCGTGCATCTACGGGCTCGGCTCGCCCGAGGAGTACGAAAAGCGGGTCGTCACCCTGAACGTGGGGGAGGAGCACGACCGCGACGAGATGCTGCGCCGGCTGATCGACACGCAGTACGTGCGCAACGACACGCTGCTCGGGCGCGGGCGCTTCCGTGTCAAGGGGGACGTGATCGAGGTGCAGCCCGCCTACGCCGAGACCGCCTACCGCGTCTCGCTGTTCGGCGACGAGGTGGAGCAGATCTCCCACTTCGACCCGCTCACCGGCGAGGTCTACGCCAGGCTCGAAACGCTCACGTTGTTCCCGGCCACCCAGTACGTGACGTCGAAGCCGACGATCGAGGCGGCGCTCGACGGCATCCGCGCCGAGCTCGACGGGCAGGTCTCCCGCTTCGAGGCCGAGGGCCGCCTGCTCGAGGCGCACCGCATCCGCCAGCGCACCGAGTACGACATGGAGATGATGAAGGAGCTCGGGTTCTGCAACGGCATCGAGAACTACTCGCGCGTGCTCGAGGGGCGCCCCGAGGGCTCGGCGCCCAGCACGCTGCTCGACTACTTCCCCTCCGACTTCGTCTGCTTCATCGACGAGTCGCACCAGACCGTGCCGCAGATCGGCGGCATGTACGAGGGAGACCGCTCGCGCAAGCAGACGCTGGTCGACTTCGGCTTCCGCCTGCCGTCGGCGCTCGACAACCGGCCGCTGCGCTTCGACGAGTTCCTCGGCAAGGTGCAGCAGGCGCTCTTCGTCTCCGCGACGCCCGGCGCCTACGAGCTGCGCCAGTCGGCCGTCGTCTCCGAGCAGTTGATCCGGCCCACCGGGATCGTCGATCCCGAGGTCGAGCTCCGTGCCACCAGGAACCAGATCGACGACCTGCTCGGCGAGATCCGGCGCCGCGAGGAGGTGGGGGAGCGGGTGCTCGTGACGACGCTGACCAAGAAGATGTCCGAGGACCTGACCGACTACCTGCTCGAGGCGGGTGTGAAGGCCCGCTACCTGCATTCGGAGATCGACACGCTGGAACGGATCCAGGTGATCCGGGAGCTGCGACTGGGCGAGTACGACGTGCTCGTGGGGGTGAACCTCCTGCGGGAGGGGCTCGACCTGCCCGAGGTCTCGCTCGTCGCGGTGCTCGACGCCGACAAGGAGGGCTTCCTGCGGGGCAAGACCGCGTTGCTGCAGACGATCGGGCGAGCCGCGCGCAACGTGAACGGCAAGGTGCTGCTCTACGCCGACAAGCTGACGGAGGCGATCAACGGGGCGCTGGAGGAGACGAACCGCCGGCGGGCGACGCAGCTCGCCTACAACGAGGAGCACGGGATCACCCCCGAGAACATCACGAAGGGCGTGTCGGACATCGCCGAGTTCCTCTCGCTCGAGTCTCCCACCGTGCCCGGGCGTCGCCGCCGCGGCAAGGCGAAGGTGGAGGGGATGAGCCGCGAGGAGATGGAGAAGCTCGCGATCACGCTCGAGGAGGAGATGTTCGCCGCTGCAGAGGAGCTCCGGTTCGAGTATGCGGCGAAGCTCCGGGACGAGATCAAGGAGCTTCGCCGGGAGCTCGCGGCGCTCGCCGAGGCCTGACCGTGCTCTGCCCCACAGGCAACACGTAACGACCGACGGAAGGAGACCTGATGTGCCGGAACATCCGCACCCTGCACAACTTCGAGCCGCCTGCCACGGACGACGAGGTGCACGCCGCGGCTCTGCAGTTCGTCCGCAAGATCAGCGGCACGGCGAAGCCGTCGAAAGCCAACGAGGCGGCCTTCGAGCGCGCGGTCGCCGAGATCGCGCACGTCGCGCGCCACCTGCTGGACGATCTCGTCACGACGGCAGCGCCGCGCGACCGCGAGGCGGAGGCCAAGAAGGCCCGCGCCCGCGCCGCGGCGCGCTTCGGCGTCGCCTAGGCTCAACCCGGGCGTCGCCGGTGCCGATACGCACGGCATGCGGGAACGCTCGCTGCCGATGCTCGCCGCCGCGGCCTTCGCCGCCTGCGTCCCACCTGCCCTGCTGCACTTCTTGGGGAGCGAGAAGGTCTACATCGGTGGTTGGATCCACTTCGGCGGCGTCGCCGTCGGTGCGGGCCTCGCCACTGCGGCTGCGCTCGCGCTGACGATCGTGGGCGCACGCCGGCGCGACGCCAGGGCCGTGCTCGTCGGCTGTGCCTTCTCGGTGATGGCCACCCTGCTCTGCCTGCACGGTCTCACGACGCCCGGCATCTTCGTCGAGCAGAACGGCGTCGTGGCCTTCACCGGCGGGGCAACGCTCCCGGTCGGCGCGGCGATTCTCGCCCTGTCGGCCCTGCCGTCCCTGCGCCGGCCCGAAGCGGTGCGCCCGCTGCTGTGGCTCCTAGGCGCCTCGATCGCACTCGTCATCGGGCTCGGCGTCACCGCGCTCCTCGATCCCGCCCTCGTCCCCTCCGTGCCCGAGTCGGGGAGCGCGGCGGCCTACGTGCTCCTCGTCGGCGGTCTCGGCTTCTACGGCCTCCTCTTCCTCCGGGCGTTGCGCACCCATTCGCTCACGCAGCGGCCCTCCGACCTGCTCGTCGCGGTCGGTCTCGCGTGGCTCGCGGCTGCGCTCGTGGCCGCCCTGACGCTCGGCTACTGGAACCTCGGCTGGTGGCTCGGGCACGCCTTCGAGCTCGTGGGCATCGCGTTCGTCGCCCTCCCGGTCGCCCTCGACCTGCGTCGCGGCGACTCCATGTCGCGCACGCTCGTCGGCGATCTCCGCGCTGCCGACCTCGTCGCGTCGGAGGAGGCGTACCTCGGCTCCCAGGTGCGCGCGCTGCTCGTCGCGCTCGCTGCCAAGGACGGCTACACCGAGGAGCACACCCGGCGCGTCGCGCTGCGGGCGGTGCAGGTGGGGGAAGAGCTCGGCCTGCCGCCCGCACGGCTGCGCACGCTCGCTGTCGGCGGTCTCGTGCACGACGTCGGCAAGCTGTCGGTGCCGGACGAGATCCTGAAGAAGCCAGGCCCGCTGACCGACGCCGAGTTCGCGGTGGTGCAGCGACACGCAGGTTGGGGCGTGGGCGTGCTCGGATCCGTGGGCGGGTTCGGCGAGGGCGTGCTGCGCCTGGTGCGGCAGCACCACGAGCGCCTCGACGGCAGCGGCTACCCCGACGGCATCTCCGCAGCGGAGCTGAGCATCGACGTGCGGATCCTCGGGGTCTGTGATGTCTACGACGCGCTCGTGTCGGCCCGCGTCTACCGGGCCGCGTGGAGCGAGGAGCGTGCCGTTCGCCTGCTGCGGGCGGCCTCCGGTACCGAGTTCGACCCTGCGTGTGTCGAGGCGCTCGTTCGCGTGCTCGGCCGTGAGCGCGGCGAAGCGCTCGATCTCGCCGTCTAGCGCCTCGCGCGCCGGCTTTGCGCCCGAACGTGTGGAGGGCGCACGAGAGGACTGCGACCGTCGGCGGCCGAAAGAGGCTGCATCGTGAGACATGCGACCCGATCGAGCCGCGAGCGGCCCGGCGGGGAGGTCCGCTACTACCGCTCGGAGCTGCGCTCGTACTGGCCCCTCTTCGTGCTGGCCGTCGTGCTGGTGCTCGCTCTCGCGGCCGCGAACGTCGCCGTTGCCCGCGGGCTCTTCGCGACCGGCGCCCCCGCGACGGCGGTTCCCCGCAACGCAGGCGGTGAGCCGAGCCGCGCCGTGCCGGCCCGAACGCCGAAGGCGGCCTCGCCGGTGCGCAGTGCCGCCCGCACCGCGGCTCCGCCCGCTCCGCGCACCGTCGGGGCGATCAACCCCAAGGTGCCCGGGCTGACGACGTTCCGCGGCAACCTCACGCGGAGCTACTACGGCGAAGGCCCTGTGCCTCGCACGTCTCCGCGGATCCTGTGGCGCTACCCCGAGCGCGGCGGCATGTGCTCCAGCTCGACCGACGAGAGCGGGACGACCACCTGGTGCGGTGTCGGCTGGACCGGCCAACCCAACGTGATCCCGGGCAGGCGTGGGCTCGTCGAGCTCCGCTTCGGCGCCTACGACCGCGGGTACCACTTCCTCGACGCCGCCACGGGCAAGCCGGTGCGGAAGACGCTGCTCACCGGCGACCTCGCCAAGGGCTCGGCCACCTCGGATCCCGACGGCTACCCCCTCTACTACGCCGGCTCGCGCGACAACCTGCTCAGGGTCGTCGCGCTCGACCGCCCGCAGCCCACCGTGCTGTGGCACATCGACGCCGCCACGAGCGTGTCCAGGGTCGTCTGGAACAACGACTGGGACGGCGCTCCACTGATCGTCGGCGACTACCTGCTCGAGGGTGGGGAGAACTCGTGGTTCTACGTCGTCAAGCTGAACCGCGGCTACGACCGGCACGGCAAGGTGCGTGTCCGCCCGAGGATCGTCCTGCGCGTTCCGAGCTGGGACGGCAGGCTGCTCGCTGCCACCGACGCGCGCGCGTTCTCGATCGAGGGCTCCGTCGCCTTCCACCGGGGCGTCGCCTACTTCGCCAACTCTGCCGGTCTCGTGCAGGGCTGGGACATTCGACGCGTCCTGAAGGGCGGGAAGGCCGCGAAGCGCGTCTTCCGCTTCTGGACCGGAGACGACACCGACGCCTCGATCGTCGTCGACGCGGAGGGGTTCCTCTACGTCGCCAGCGAGCTGGAGCGGTTCGACCGCCGCTCCCGGCAGGTCGGCCAGCTGATGAAGCTCGACCCGCGCCGCCCCAACAGGCCGCTCGTGTGGTCGGTTCCGCTCCCCGGCGCGGGGGGCAAGGGCGGCTCGTGGTCGACTCCGGCCCTCGACCGGGGCATGGTCTACGTCGCCACGAACGCGGGCGGCGTCGTCGGGGTCGACCGCCGCACCGGCACCGTGCGGTGGAGCCTCCCGCTGCCGGGGCCGACCTGGGGCTCCCCGGTCGTCGTCGACGGCGTGCTGCTCGAGGGCGACTGCGAGGGCGTGCTCCACGCCTTCGACGTCTCGCGGCAGGGCCGGAAGCCGAGCGCGCTCTGGTCGATCAGGCTCGGGGGATGCATCGAGTCGACGCCTGCCGTCTGGAAGGGCCGCGTCTACGTGGGGACGCGCGGCGGGGCCATGTACGCGCTCGGCTAGTGCAGCTTGCTGCACGCCGTGACGGGCGTGATCGTGGAGGGGCGCGAGCGCTCGCTCGAAGACCTCCCTAGGCGGCGGCGGACTCGACCTGCCCCAGCGATCCGAGCAGCATGGCGCGATCCTCGTCGGTGCGGGCGTCCTCCAGCATCGGCGTCGCAATCCTGCGCGCGGCGGCGACGACGGTGGTGACGCGGTCGGGGGCTCCTGCCCGACGGGCGGTGGCTGCCACCGGCGTCAGGGCGTCGAGCAGCGCGCAGCCGACGCGCGCGTCTGCCGTGGCGAAGCGGCCGAGCTCGACGACGGAGAGCTCGACCAGGTCCTCGAAGGTCAGCCGGTTCGCGATCACCGTCACGTCCTCGTCCTCGTAGCGGCGGAGCGGAGCCGGCATCTCCCGTCCCGCGAGGCGCTGCAGTGCGGCGCCCCCATAGCCGATGCAGGTGACGGCCGTGGTGGGGTCGTTCACTCCTGGCGACAGCGCGCGCAGCGCGATGTCCGAGAGCTGCCTCAGCCCGAACGCGACATCCTGCCGGATGTCCCGCTCGTCGTCTATCACGAGCGCGGCCGAGCCCCCGTGCTTCGCCCTCTCGGCGTCGGGTGCGCCCCAGATCTCGAGCGCGATCGTCTCCTCGCTGACGAGGTCTCCGGGCCGCACGGCGACCCTGATGCGGGCGCCGCTTCCTGCGAGGGAGGCGACGAGGTCGCCGATCGCCACGGCCTGGACGTAGCCGGCGCGCCGCGGCCGGGAGGTGAGGGGCTCCCCCTCGGCTCGCCAGCGGGCGAGCACGCGAGTGGCGTCGTCCTCCAGGGGCTTACCGAGGCCTTCGGGGTAGAGGCGGTCGATCGCCGCCAGCGTCTGCTCGTAGATCCGCGCGGAGATGGAGGAAACCTGGATCGTGCGTCCGATGTGATGGACGAAGTACAGGAGGAGCCCGAGCGCGGCGAGGGTGGCGATGCTGGCGACCGTCGTTGCGAGCTGGGGCACGAAGCCGCCCGAGCCGTCGGCCTCGCGGTCGCGGACGCTCCGCAGCACGATCAGCGAGTAGACGACGATCCCGACGAACGTGCCGGCGAGCACCTGCGTGACGCGGTCGGAGAGGAGTCCGCGCAGAGCACGTGGCGTGAACTGGCCGGAGACGAGCTGGAGCGTGACGACCGTGAGCGAGAATGTGAGGCCTATGACGGTGATGAGCGACCCCGCCACGAGCGTCAGGAGGCTACGAGCGGCCGCCGCATCCCCGCCGAAGCCGATACCGATCCCGTCGCGGCCGGCGGCATGGTCGACCGTGAGCATGAGCGCCGCGGCGAGCGCGAAGCCCGCTCCGATCAGGGCCGGCAGGAGCCAGAAGCCTGCGAACGCGTTGCGTACCGACGCGAGCAGCCGCTCCACCGTCAGGCCGTGACCGCGGAGCCGTACTTCTCGCGCAGGTAGCGCAGGTACGGCTCCGGGTCGAGGGCGCCGCCGGCCACGCGTTCGAGGGTCTCCGTGGGCGTGAGCTTGCGGCCGAGCGAGTACAGGTTCTCGCGCAGCCACTCGGCGAGCGCGGAGAAGTCGCCACGCTCGAACTGCTCGTCGAGATCCGGGAGCGCCCGCCGGGCCGCCTCCCAGATCTGCACGCTCATCACGTTTCCGAGCTGGTAGGTCGGGAAGTAGCCGAACGCTCCCCCTGACCAGTGCACGTCCTGCAGCACGCCGAGGCTGGGCTCCGGCACCTCGAGCCCGAGGAGCTCGGTGAAGCGCGCGTTCCACGCCTCCGGCAGGTCGGCGGTGGAGAGTGCGCCCGAGAGCAGCTGCTGCTCGAGCTCGAAGCGCAGGATGATGTGCAGGCCGTAGGTGACCTCGTCGGCGTCGACCCGGATGAACGACGGTCGCACGCGGTTGACGGCGCGATGGAACTCCTCGAGTGAGACGTCGCCGAGCGCGTCGGTGAACGTCTCCCGCACGCGAGGGTAGAACCAGCGCCAGAACGGCAGGGAGCGGCCGACCACGTTCTCCCAGAGGCGGCTCTGCGACTCGTGCAGCCCCGACGAGCAGCCGTGAGCCAGGGGCGTCCGCTCGAGCGTCGGGCTGACGCCGCGCTCGTAGACGCCGTGGCCGATCTCGTGCATGGAGCTGAACATCGACTCCAGGTCGTGCTCCTGGTAGCGCGTGGTGACCCGAATGTCGCTCGTGGCGAAGTTCGTGCAGAACGGGTGCACCGCCACGTCGAGCCGGAACGACGCGGGGTCGTAGCCGAAGGCCGTCATCACCTCCAGCGAGAGGGCTCGCTGTCCGTCCTCGGGGAACGGCCCGCGCATGAACGCGTCCTCCTCGCCCGAGGCGGTCCCGGCGACGAGCGGCGCCAGCTCCTCCTCCAGCCGCTCGAACACCGCGCGCACCTCGGCCGTCGTCGTCCCGGGCTCGTAGTCGTCGAGCAGGATGTCGTACGGCTCGTCGGCCGGGTCGAAGCAGTCGATGTAGCGGCGCTTCAGCTCGAGGTGCTTGTCGAGCCAGGGGCGGAACGCCTCGTAGTCGTTCGCGGCGCGTGCGGCCACCCACGCCTCCATCCCCTCGGACGCTGCTTTCGTGATCTCCGCGGCCAGGCTGGACGGGACGCGAACGGCCTTCTCGTAGTCGCGCCGGGTGACGCGGATCAGGCTCGCGTCGTCGGAGTCCTGCGTCAGCGAGCTCTCCAGCGGTCGCAGCTCCTCGAGGAGCGCGCCGACCTGCTCGTCGGTGAAGGCCTCGTGCGCGAAGCGCTCGAGGGTCGCCAGCCGCTCGGCCCGCACGGCCGCACCCGAGGGCGGCATCATCACCATCTGATCCCAGTCGAGCACCGCCGCGGCGGAGCGCAGGTCGGACACCTCCCCCAGCCGGCGCCGCAGCTCTACGAGCGGATCGGTCACATCGATCTCCTTTCGGTCGGGGAGAGTCTACGAGCGTGGGACGACGCGCTGTGCCGTGGGTGAGAAGCCGCGCCCGTTCCAGACACGGGTCTCGACCGCGAGCTCGCCGACGTCCCAGCGGTAGACGTGCAGGCCCTGTGCCTCTCCCGTGCGCCGCGGACGTGGCCGGCCGAAGCCCGGCGCGGTTGCCAGCACGAGCGACGGGTGCGGCGCGGTCTCGACCACCTCGAACTCGTGACGCTCGACCACCGAGCTCTGGTGGATGTGGCCTCCGACGACCAGTTCTGCGCCTGCGGCGGCGAGCGCCGCGAGCGCGGCGTCCCGGTGGCTGAGCGGGAACTTGCGCGAGGCCCGCCAGGGGGCCCCGGCGAGGTGGTGGTGGAGCGCGACGATCCGGAGCGCACCCGGCGTGGCCTCGGAGAGGATGTCCGTCGCCCGGGCCAGGCTCGCGGCCGAGAGACGGCCGCCCTGGTGGCGCCAGGGTCGCACCGAGGTCAGCCCGCAGGCGACGAGGCGCTCCGACGCGAACCGGGGCTCGCGCGTGCCGATCTGCTCTTCGAACGCCTGCCAGGGCCGCGTGAAGCGGGCGGGGAAGGCATAGGGGATGTCATGGTTGCCCGGGACTGCCAGGGTCGGAGCCGGCAGCCGGTCGAGTAGCGCTCTCGCCCGCGCGAGCTCGGCCGGCCGCCCGCGGTTCGAGAGGTCGCCGGTGACGAGCACCAGCACCGGCGAGAGGTCGTGGCACAGCGACACGAGCGCATCGTCCGCGTCGCTCGACTCCCGCTTGCCGCGGTGGAGGTCCGAGATGTGGATGGCGCAGTCGGTCACCGCCGAGTGAGGCTATACACTCGTGGCATGTCCGAGCAGTCGCCGGAGATCTTCGACGACCTCTACCTCGGCCTGCGGGCCGGAGGAGCGCTGCGCAAGCAACGCCGCGGCGAGGAGTTGAGCGAGGAGGAGGTGGAGGCGCTCGGCCGCTGGCAGCGGCTCTCCGTCTGGAGGAAGGCGATCGCAGTGGGCGCGTTCGCCGTCGGCACGTTCGGCCTCGGCTTCACCCTCGGCGGCCTCATCTTCGGCCGCTGGCGCAAGGCGTAGGCGGGGCTCGCCGAGCGAACACTTGTTCGATCGAGACGGCCTCGCTAGACTCGGCTCCAATGGCTGTCGAAGAGCTCGTCGTCCACGGTGCGCGAGAGCACAATCTCAAGGACATCACCGTGCGCCTGCCGCGCAACGCCCTCATCTGCATCACGGGCCTGTCCGGCTCGGGCAAGTCGAGCCTCGCCTTCGACACGATCTACGCCGAGGGTCAGCGGCGCTACGTGGAGTCCCTGTCGGCATACGCGCGCCAGTTCCTGCAGATGATGGAGAAGCCGGACGTCGACTCCATCGACGGCCTCTCGCCCGCCATCTCGATCGACCAGAAGACGACCTCGCGCAACCCGCGCTCGACGGTCGGCACGGTGACGGAGATCTACGACTACCTGCGGCTGCTCTACGCCCGCGTGGGCAGGCCGCATTGCCCCGTGTGCGGGCGGCCGATCGCCGGGCAGAGCCTCGACCAGATCGTGGAGCAGATCCTCGCGCTGCCGCAGGGCACACGGTTCACGGTCGACGCGCCTGTCGTGCGCGACCGCAAGGGCGAGTTCCGCGACGTGCTCGAGGAGCTGCGCCGAGACGGCTTCACACGCGTCAAGGTCGACGGCGAGACGCGGCTGCTCGAGGAGGAGATCGTCCTCGACAAGAAGTTCAAGCACACGATCGAGGTGGTCGTCGACCGGCTCGTGATGAAGCCCGACCTGCGGCAGCGTCTGACCCAGTCGGTGGAGACCGCATCCGCCCTGGCTGAGGGGCTCGTGGGCATCGACGTCGTCGACGGCGAGACGCTCCTCTTCTCCGAGAACTTCGCCTGCCCCGAGCACGGCGTCTCGCTGCCCGAGCTCGAGCCGCGCATCTTCTCGTTCAACGCCCCGCACGGTGCCTGCCCGCGCTGCACCGGCCTCGGGGCGCAGCTCGAGATCGACCCCGACATGCTCGTCCCCGACACGTCGGTGTCGATCGCCGACGGGGCGCTCGTGCCCTGGTCGGTCGGCAGCTCGAGCTTCTACGAGGGCGTCATCCAGGCGATCGCCGACCGCTACGAGATCGACACCGACGTCCCCTGGCGCGACCTCGCCGAGGAGCAGCAGGGCCACTTCCTGTACGGCACCAACGGTGACCGCATCCTCGTCCAGTACCGCAACCGCATGGGCCGCAAGCGCCAGTACGCGATGGCGTTCGAGGGGATCCTGCGCAACCTGGAGCGGAGGTACCGCGAGACCGACTCGGCGCAGCAGCGCGAGCGCATCGAGGAGTACATGAGCTTCCGCCCCTGCCCCGAGTGCGGTGGCGCGCGCCTGAAGCCTGCCGTGCTCGCGGTCACCGTCGGTGGTCGCTCCATCCACCAGTTCACCGGACTCTCCGTCGCGGGCGCGTTGCGCTTCCTCGACGAGCTCGAGCTGACGGCGACCGAGCAGCTGATCGGCCATCGCATCGTGAAGGAGATCCGGGAGCGCCTCACGTTCCTCTCCGACGTGGGCGTCGGCTACCTGCAGCTCGACCGCGCAGCCAAGACGCTGTCGGGCGGGGAGGCGCAACGACTCCGCCTTGCCACGCAGATCGGCTCGCAGCTCGTCGGCGTCCTCTACATCCTCGACGAGCCGTCGATCGGGCTGCACCAGCGTGACAACGACCGCCTGATCGCGACGCTCCAGCGGCTCAAGGCGCTCGGCAACACCGTGCTGGTCGTCGAGCACGACGAGCAGATGATGCGCACGGCCGACTGGGTCGTCGACATGGGCCCGGGCGCGGGCGAGCACGGAGGCCACGTCGTCGCGGAGGGCACGGCCAAGGCCGTGATGCGGGCCAAGGGCTCGGTCACCGGCGAGTTCCTCTCGGGCAGGCGGCGGATCGCGATTCCGCCGCGGCGTGAGGACGACCGCGGCACGTTCGTCGTGCGGGGCGCCGCCCAGCACAATCTCAAGGGCATCGACGTCGAGTTCCCGGTCGGCAAGTTCGTCTGCGTGACGGGCGTGTCCGGCTCGGGCAAGTCGACGCTCGTCAACGAGATCGTCTACAAGGCGCTGGCGAACCGCCTCAACAAGGTGCGCGTGAAGCCAGGCGAGCACGAGGACGTCCAGGGCATCGAGTGCTTCGACAAGGTGATCGACATCGACCAGACGCCGATCGGCCGCACGCCGCGCTCGAACCCGGCCACGTACACCGACCTCTTCACCCACGTGCGCGAGCTCTACTCCCTCACACCGGAGGCGAAGGTGCGCGGCTACAAGCCCGGCCGCTTCTCGTTCAACGTGCGCGGCGGCCGCTGCGAGACGTGCAAGGGCGATGGCCAGATCAAGATCGAGATGCACTTCCTGCCGGACGTGTACGTGCCCTGCGAGACGTGTCACGGGCACCGCTACAACAGGGAGACGCTCGAGGTGCGCTTCAAGGGCAAGTCGATCGCGGACGTGCTCGAGATGTCGGTCGAGGAGGCGCTCGAGTTCTTCGCGAAGATCCCCAAGATCCGCCGGCGCCTGCAGACCCTGCACGACGTGGGGCTCGACTACATCCGCCTGGGCCAGCCGGCGACGACGCTGTCAGGCGGCGAGGCGCAGCGCGTGAAGCTCGCCTCCGAGCTGTCCAAGGTGGCGACGGGGCGGACGCTCTACATCCTCGACGAGCCCACCACCGGCCTGCACTTCGCCGACATCGAGAAGCTGCTCGAGGTGCTGCAACGGCTCGTCGACACCGGCAACACGGTGCTCGTGATCGAGCACAACCTCGACGTGATCAAGCAGGCCGACTGGGTGGTCGACCTCGGGCCCGAGGGCGGGGAGGAGGGCGGCGAGCTGATCGCCGCCGGCACGCCCGAGGAGGTCGCGGCCGTCGAGGGCTCGTACACGGGGCAGTTCCTGCGCGGCGTGCTCGCCCAGCCGGCGGCCGCTGCAGCCTGAACGGCTCCGCAACACGTCCGCCCGAGGCGCTCGCCCGCCGCAGCGTCCTGGGGACGGCCGCTGCCGGCGAGGGCCTCGGCCCATTCGAGCTGGGCCGTCGCGATCCAGTAGGGCTCGCCGTTCGCGCGGAACGCGGACACCGCCGACGCGAACGGGGGCTCCGGCTCCTGCTGCAGCACCGCACGACGTGCGCGCTGAAGCGCAAGCCGCGCTTCCATCGACGCGGCTGCGTTCGCCACACTTTCCGTCCGCTCTCGTTCTCCGTGCCACACGCTGCGCAGGTCACGTCATTCGCTCCTCTGGTAGGCCGACTGTACGCAGCCGGAGCTAGGCTCCGCCGGTGAGCCCGGAGCGCCGCTGGTGGAGGAACCTCGTCCGTGTGTTGTACGCGCCCGGAGGTGTCTTCGTCGACCTGCGCGAGACCGACCCGGACGACGTCGCCGCTCGTCAGGAGCCGGTGCTCCTGATCGTGCTGCTCGCCGGCATCGCCGCCGTGCTCACCACTCCGGTCGCCGGCAGGCTGCTCGACGACCGTGAGTTCGACGCGTTGCTCGTGGCGGTCTGGAGCTTCATCGGCGGCGGCTTCTACGGGTTCGCCGCCTACATGCTCGGCGGCCTGGCCCTCTGGCTCGGCGTGCGCGGCATGGGCGGCTTCGAGGCCGACTGGCGCTCGGCCCGGCACGTGCTCGCGTTCGCGTTCGCGCCGCTGGCGCTCTCGCTGCTCGTCGTGCTGCCGCTGCGCCTGGCCGCCTTCGGCGGCGACGCGTTTCGCAGCGGCGGCTCGGACGGGGGAGCCGGCGGCGGTCTCACCTGGGCGCTGCAGGCGGCGTTCGCCGCCTGGTCGCTCGCGCTGCTCGTGATCGGCCTGCGGCTCGTGTACGGGTTCTCGTGGGGCAGGGCGGCAGGCACGTTCGGCCTCGTCGCGCTGTTCCTGGCCGCGATGGCAGCGCTTCCCGCAGCCCTGTAGACGGTCGTTCCCTCGATCGAGGCGCCCGTTCCCCCTTCGGAGGGATGGGAGCGATTTCCCCTGCGGCGATGGTCAGAGCACTGCGGCAGGCGCTGCGCGCCGAGGACGAGGTCATGTGCATGCGAGGGAGCGAACGGGTGAGACACGGGTGAGCACGGCAGCATTGCCGGCCGGACGGCCGACGCGCCTGATCGGCTCGTCAGGGCGGCGGAAGCACGTTGCGCTCGCACTGGCGACTGTCGTCGCCGCCGCGGTGGCCTTCCAGATCCTGGCACCACCCGGGCCCGCCTCGATCGACCCCGACGTCGCGCCGTGGTGGCTGTTCGGGCTGCTCTTCGTCGTCGTCGAGCTGTATGTCGCGAGCTCCCACGACCGGCTCGAGGAGCTGGCGCTGGCGCCGCACGACGCCCTGGTCGTCCTCGGCCTCTTTCTGATGGACACGTCCGGGCTGCTGGCGGCCCAGGCGGCCGGTGCCGCTGTGGCACTGACCCTCGCTCCGCCTCGCCGAAGCCTGGACGCGTTGCGACGCCTCTGCGCGCTGACGGCCGGAACAGGCGCAGCGCTCGTCGTCTTCGGTGCCGTTTCGGGGATCGGCGACATGCGAAGCCCGCTCGGGTGGGTCGCAGCGTTCGCGGCGGTCGTCGCCGGCCTCGTCGTGCGTTCGCTCGTGGACGCTGCTCTCGCCCGGCTCACCGGCCAGCGCGTCGTTCGCCGCGAGATCGAGCGCGTCGTTGCGCTTGCGCTCGCCGGTGCCGTCGCCAGCGCGAGCGTCGCCGTGGCCGCAGTCGAGCTGATCCGGGTCAACCAGGCCGCGGCAGCGCTCCTGGCGATCCCGTTTCTCTCCGTCGCACTGGCACTGCGTGCCTACTCGCGTGAGCACCAGCGGCTCGTGCGCCTCAGGCTTCTGTACGACTCGATGCAGACGGTTCACCGCGCCCCTGGCCGCGAGGACGGGGTTCACGAGTTGCTCGATGCCACGCGCCGCCTGCTCGGCACCGATCTCGCCTGGATCGTGCTGTTCGACCGCCGGGGTACGGCGTCCTCTCTCGTGGCCTGGGTCGGCCCGGACGATTCCTCTCACCTGCGCGCCTCCGGGATGACGGGTGTGCAGGCCGCTGCAGCCGATCTCGTCGCGGCCTCGGCCGGGCCCATGCTCGTCGAGCGAAACACCGCCGAGCGCAGGCTCGCCGGGCTGCTCGCCGACCTGGGGCTCCACCAGGCGATCGTCACCCCGTTGCGCGGCGAGGCCGGCGTCCTCGGTGTGCTCGTCGTCGGTGACCGTGACCCGGCTGCGGAGGCACTCGGCAGCGACAGCGTCCGGCTGCTCGAGACCTACGCCGAGCACGCCGCGATCCTGCTCGAGAACGACCGGCTGGAGCAGTCGGTCAGCGACCTGGAGGAGCTCAAGGAGCAGCTGCACGTGCAGGCGTATCACGACGCCCTGACGGGGCTCCCCAACCGTTCGCTCTTCGCGGAGCACGTCGCCCGGGCGCTTGCGGGCGGCCGCGAGACGGCTCCTGCGGTGCTGTTCCTCGACCTGGACGACTTCAAGCTGATCAACGACAGCCTCGGGCACCACGCCGGTGACGAGCTGCTCGTCGCCGTGGCCCAGAGGGTGCACGGCGCCGTTCGTGTCGGGGACGTGCCGGCCCGGCTCGGCGGCGACGAGTTCGCCGTGCTCGCCCTGGACGGGGGGGCGAGTGAGGCGGAGCGGATCGCCGAGCGGCTCGTGAAGGCGCTCGAGGCGCCGTTCACGATCGAGGGACGTGAGATGTCGGTGCACGCCAGCGTAGGCATAGCCGTCGGGCGGCCCGGCGCCACCACCGTCGACGAGCTCCTACGCAACGCGGACGTCGCGATGTACTCCGCCAAGCACGGGGGCAAGCGTCGCTTCACGGCGTACGAGCCGACGATGCACGCACGGATCAGGCACCGCCAGGAGCTCGTCACCGCACTCGAGCGCGCGGTCGAGCGGGACGAGATCGGCGTCCACTTCCAGCCTATCGTCGACCTCGCGACCGGCAGCATGGTCGCCGTGGAGGCACTCGCGCGCTGGGATCGCCCGCAGCACGGCCTCCTCAGCCCGGATGCGTTCATCCCGCTGGCCGACGAGATCGGCCTCATGGGGGGCATCGGACGCTCCGTCCTGCGTCAGGCCTGCGGGCAGGCGCGCTCCTGGCAGGCGGCCTTCGCCGGCCACGAGAACCTGCGGGTGAACGTCAACCTGTCACCGAGCGAGTTGAGCGACCCCACGCTCGTGGCGGACGTGGACAGCATCCTCAAGAGCTCCGGCCTCTCTCCCGATCGGCTGGTGCTGGAGATCACCGAGAGCGGCGTGATGCGCAACCCGAAGGAAGCGCTCGCGACGATGGAGACGCTGTGCGAGCTCGGCGTGTCGCTCTCGCTCGACGACTTCGGCACGGGCCACTCGTCGCTCGCTCACCTGCGCGAGTTCCCGATCAGCTCCCTCAAGATCGCCCGCGAGTTCGTCAGCGGGCTGCCTGACGGGCACGTCGACAACCTCTTCGTCGAGGCGATCGTCCGCCTCGCCACGTCGCTCGGCCTCGACGTCGTCGCGGAAGGCGTCGAGTCCGAGCGCCAGGCATCGCTCGTACAGCGGTTCGGGTGTGCGTTCGGGCAGGGGTACCACTTCGGGGCACCGGTCGGTCTGCTCGGGGTCTCGGGCTATCTCGGGCCCCATCCGCTCCCGAAGGGCTCTCTCCGCGTCGCCTAGCGCCGGCGCACTGTCTACAGCTCCGAGACGGCCTCCGACGCGTCGAGGGCATCCTCGAAGGCGGTGAGCTCCTCGTCGGGCATCGAGTAGGTGTGCACGTCGGCCGGGAAGCGGCGCTCCCGCACGTCGGCCACGTACCGCCCGACCGCCTGCTCGATCACGTCCGCGAGGTCGGCATACCGCTTCACGAAGCGCGGCGAGCGGCCCTCGTAGAGGCCGAGCAGGTCGTGCCAGACGAGCACCTGCCCGTCCGTGCCGGCTCCGGCACCGATTCCGATCGTCGGGATCGACAGCCGTTCCGTGATGCGGGCCGCCACCGCCGCGGGCACGGCCTCGAGCACGAGCGAGAAGCAGCCTGCCGCCTCGAGCGCGACCGCGTCCTCGTACAGCCGGATCGCCTTCTCCGCCGTTCGTCCCTGCGCCTTGAAGCCGCCGAGCGCCGTTGCGGACTGCGGCGTGAGGCCGATGTGCCCCATCACGGGCACCCCGGCGCCTGCGATCGCCCGCACGCGCGACAGCATCGTGCCTGCTCCTTCGATCTTGACTGCGTCGGCGCCCGCCTCCTTGACGAAGCGGACGGCGTTCGTGACCGCCTCCTCGTCGGACACCTGGAACGATCCGAACGGCATGTCGGCCACGACGAGGGGCCGGTTCGCGCCGCGCGTGGTCGCGCGCGTCAACACGACCATCTCGTCCATCGTGGCGGGAACCGTCGAGTCGTGTCCGAGCACGGTCATCGCGGCCGAGTCGCCGACGAGGATCACGTCTGCGCCGGCTGCGTCCGCGAGCCTCCCGGATGGGGCGTCGTAGGCGGTGATCATCGCGATCGCCTGGCCGCGGGCCTTCATCTCCGCGAGCTCGGTGATCGGGAGCTTGCCCGGCGCCGGGGCGCCGTGACCGGGTGTGCGTGGGCGGGTGCTCACGATGCGTCTCCTTCCAGGAGGACGTTGTCGATCAGGCGGGTGGAGCCGACGCGAACCGCACCGACGAGCACGGGTGGGTCGAACGGTGCGATCTCGACGTAGTCGACGTCGAGCCCGTCGAGCAGCTCACGCGCACGCTTCACGGACTTCGTCGCGAGCGCACGGGGGAGGGCGCGGGCCTGCCGCCGCTCCTCGGGCGAGAGGTGGCGGTTGCGGGAAGAGAGCGCCAGCCCGTCGTCGTCGCGCACGGTCGGGAGCGCGCGGAGCTCCAGCTCGAGCGCCAGGTCCGAGATCATCCGGCGCACCACCGCCACCTGCTGCGCGTCCTTCTGGCCGAAGTAGGCGAGGTCGGGGCGGACGATCGTGAACAGCTTCAGGCAGACGGTGGCGACGCCCCGGAAGTGACCGGGCCGGTGCCGGCCCTCGAGGACGGCGCCGAGCTGCTCCACCTCGACCCACGTCTGGAAGCCGGGCGGGTACATCTCGGCCGCGGCCGGAGCGAAGGCCAGGTCGACTCCGGCCTCGGCGGCGACGGCCAGGTCACGCGCCTCGTCGCGGGGGTACGCGTCGAGGTCGGCACGGTCGCCGAACTGCGTCGGGTTGACGAACAGGCTCATCACGACCGTGTCGCACTCCGCGCGGGCCGCCCGGAGAAGCGAGAGATGGCCCTCGTGGAGCGCTCCCATCGTCGGTACCAGCCCGACCGTGCCTCCGCGCCGGGGGACGAGCGCGGAGCGGATCTCGTCGATCGTGCGGCAGGGTCTCATGCGACGGCCACGGTCGCGTCTGCGAGCACGCGGTAGAGCGACTCGAGCTCGGGCCGCTCCTGCCGGATCGCCTCGAGGTGCCGGTCGACCGTCTCCCAGTCGCCGCGCTCGATCGGCCCCGTCAGCTCGAACCCGTTCTCGATCGTGCGGAGCATCAGCGGGTCGAGTGCCTGCGGAGGCGCGCCTGCGGCCTCGAGCAGCGAGCCGGCCACGCGTCGCAGCGTGACGAGGTAGTTCGAAGCGATCGCAGCGCCGGCGTGGTAGGCGGAGCGCATCCCGTCCTCGAGCACGAACGGCCGCAGCCCCAGCGTCTCTGCCAGCCAGGTGGCGGCTGCGAGGGCCTCTTCGCTCTCGGCGCTGACCGCGGCGAAGGCGCCGTCGAGCTGCTCCGGCCCGCGCCGCAGCGTGAACGTCTGCAACGGGTGGAGGCTGAACCGGCGCGAGTGGGGGTCGAGCGCCCGCAGCGGCGTCGCGCCGCTGACGTGTGCGACCCAGGGCCCGACGGCGAGCGTGGCGGCAACCTCGGCGATCGCCCGGTCCGGAACGCAGAGCAGCACGAGGTCGGGCTCCGGGCCGTCGAGCTGCGCGCCGCGCTCGGCCAGTCGCTTGCAGACTGCGCTGCCGACACGCCCGCGCGCGCCGAACACCTTCACCTCGTCGAACACATTGCTCCAGTTCCTCGTGGATACCGGGCCTCGTCGGAGTATAACGGCCCGGCTCGCGGGAGCCCTCCCGCGGCCGGCCTCTAGCGGCCGTGAACCCTTGCGTGCAGCGCGCTGCGGACTTCGGGCCACTCGTCGTCGACGATGCTGAACCATGCGGAGTCCCGGTTCTCGCCGCCGCGCACGAGCATGTGCTGGCGGTGGATCCCCTCGAACTGTGCCGGCAGGCCCGCCAGAGCCGGGCGCGCGCGCTCGTTCAGTGCATCGGTCTTGAACTCGACGCGCCTGCACCCGAGCACCTCGAACGCGTGCCCGAGTTGCAGGAGCTTCGCCTCCGTGTTCGCGCCGGTGCCCCAGGCCGTGGGTGCGAGCCAGGTCCAGCCGATCTCGAGGCTGCGATGCTCCGGTCTCAGCGCCAGGTAGCGGGTCGAGCCGATCGCAGTGCCGGACTCTCGCAGGACGGTCGCAAACGCCAGCTCGAGGCCCGCCTCCGTGCGCTCGAGAGCGTCCTCGAGCCACGCTTCCCACGCACTGCGGGTCTGCGGCTGCACGATCGGCAGCCAGCGCCACACGCGCGGGTCGCGGGAGGCGTGCCAGAGGTCGTCTGCGTGCGTGGAGGCGAGCGGCTCGAGCCGGATCGCGCGGCCCTCGAGCGTCGGTGTCGTCCATCGCTGCACCCGTCCGGGACAGTACACTTGCGGCATGCCGATCTACGAGTACGCGTGCATGGAATGCGAGGAGCACTTCGACGAGCTCGTCCGCAGCGAGACGCAGGTCGTGGCCTGCCCCTCGTGCGGCGCCGCCAAGGTGCTCAGGCAGATGTCGGCTTTCGCCGTCCACGGCGCCGTCGCGAAGCCCAGCTTCGCCGGCCCGAGCGGTGGAGGCGGCGGGGGCTGCTGCGGCGGCGCCTGCGGCTGTAGCTGACCTGCCGTCATACCCGCCGGGCTCGCGCCGGCGTCCGCACGGAGCCGTACACTCAACGGGCATGGATGCTGCCGCGGATCGTGTCGCAGCCCTGCGGGGCTATGCCGACGAGACGGCCGGCTGCACCCGCTGCCCGCTCGCGGCGACACGCACCCAGGTCGTGTTCGGCGCCGGCAATCCGGACGCCGACCTGCTCTTCGTCGGCGAGGCGCCCGGCTTTCACGAGGATCAGAACGGCATCCCGTTCGTGGGCCAGGCCGGCAAGCTGCTCGACCGGCTGCTCGCCGGCATCGGCCTCGAGCGCTCCGACATCTACATCGCGAACGTCCTCAAGTGCAGGCCGCCTCAGAACCGTGACCCGCAGCCGGAGGAGATCGCGTCCTGCGAGCCGCACCTCTTCCGGCAGATCGAGCTGATCCAGCCGCGGCTCGTCGCGACGCTGGGCAACTTCGCCACCAAGCTGCTCTCCGGCAAGCCGGTGGGGATCACGCGCGTGCACGGGCAGGAGCAGCAGGTCACGCTCGGCGGCAACGACGTCGTCCTGTTCCCGCTCTATCACCCCGCCGCGGCGCTCTATACCCCCTCGATGCTGAAGGTGCTGGAGCAGGACTTCGCCCGCATCCCGGTGCTGATCGAGCGCTCCGGGTCGGCGGCGACGCCGGCGGTGCCCTCTGCGGCCGAGGCGGCGCCGGCCGCCACCCTGGCCCGGGCGGCTCCCCAGGAGACCGTTCAGCTCGGCCTGTTCTGACCTGTGCTGGAGCTCGAGACGGAGTCCGCCTCCGGGACCGAGGCGCTCGCGGCACGGCTCGCGCTCCGGCTCGAGCCCGGGGACGTGGTGCTCGTGCGCGGGGAGCTCGGCGCCGGGAAGACGACGTTCGTCCGGGGCGCGTGCCGCTCGCTCGGAGTCGCAGCGGCCGTCACGAGCCCGACGTTCACCATCGGCCACCTGTACGAGGGGCCCGTCCCCGTCGCCCACCTCGATCTGTACCGGTTCACGGGAGTCTCCGAGGCGGAGTGGGGCGATCTCGAGCCGTACTTCGACGGGACGATCGCGTTCGTCGAATGGCCGGAGGCGGGCATGCAGGCCCTTCCGCCTGCGCGGTTCACAGTCGAGCTCGCCCACGCAGGAGGCGACTGCCGGCGGCTGCGACTCGACGCCGCGGAGCCTGCGCTGCTAGAAGGACTCGAGCGTGCTGATCATCGCGTTCGACACCGCGACTAGCATCGCCACGAGTGCGCTCGTCCGGGACGGCGAGGTGCTCGGCGAGCGAACGTCACGTGCCGTGACGCTTCTTCAGGAGGTCGACGGGCTCCTACGCGGTGCCGGTCTCTCCGCGAGCGATCTGGAGGGCATCGTCGCCGGCACCGGCCCCGGCAGCTTCACGAGCACCCGCATCGGGCTTGCCACGGCGCGCGGCCTCGCGCTCGCGCTCGAGATCCCCGTCGCGGGCGTCTCCACGCTCGACGCGCTCGCGGCCTCCCTGGACGGAGCGGTGCCGGTGATCGACGCTCGGCGGCGGGAAGTGTTCGTGCCCGGCCCTCGGGCGGTGGCTCCCGGCGACCTCGAGCTCGAGCCCGGAACGGTCTGCATCGGTGACGGCGCGCTCCGCTATCGCGAGACGCTCGAGGGCGCCGGCGCCGTCGTCCCTCCCGCCGAGAGCGAGCTGCACGTCCCGCATGCCCGGCACCACGCCCGGTTGGCGCAGGAATTCGGGCCTGCGGACGCGGTCGAGCCCGTGTACGTCCGTGCACCCGATGCCAGGCCGATGTCCGAGCCGTCTGCGGGCGCGGGCGGAGGCTCGTCGTAGTGGCGGCCGAGTCCTCCTCGTTCGGCGACCCACGAGCGGAGCGGCCGGAGATCGTGCTGCGCCGGCTCGAGCTGTCGGACCTCGACGCCATCGAGCGCATCGAGCGGGCGTCCTATCCCACGCCGTGGTCGCGGTCGATGTTCACGAGCGAGCTCGCCAAGCCGAGCTCTCACTCGGTTGCCGCAGTCAGCGCGACGGGCGAGCTCGTCGGCTACCTGATCCTCTCCCGCTACGTCGATGCCTGGCACGTGATGAACGTGGCCGTCGCTCCGGCGTACCGCCGGTACGGCATCGCGTCCGCCATGCTGAGGCGCCTGTTCGACGTCACGCGCGACGATGCCCGGCGCGGCTACACGCTCGAGGTGCGTGTCTCCAACACGGGTGCGATCCAGCTGTACGAGCGCTTCGACTTCAAGCGGTGCGGCCTTCGCCGTGGGTACTACACCGACAACAGGGAGGATGCGCTGATCATGTGGAGAGACGCAGAGCACGCGGCAGAGCCGCCGTCCGAGTGATCCTGGGGATCGAGTCTTCCTGCGACGAGACCGCGGCCGCCGTGGTCACGGCCGACGGCACGGTGCTCTCGTCCGTCGTCGCCTCACAGGACGCGTTGCACGCCCGCTTCGGAGGCGTCGTGCCCGAGATCGCGTCGCGCCGCCATCTCGAGCTCGTCTCACCGGTCGTGCGTCAGGCGCTCGGCGATGCAGGGACCGGCCTGGCGGGGATCGAGCGTGTCGCGGTCACCTGCGGCCCCGGCCTGGTCGGGGCGCTCCTCGTCGGCCTCTCGGCGGCCAAGGCGATCGCCTGGTCGCGGCGGTTGCCGCTCGTGCCCGTCGACCATCTGCAGGGACACGTGGCGTCGCTCTATCTCGGCGAGGAGCCGCTCGAGCCTCCGTTCCTCTGCCTGCTCGCAAGCGGCGGGCACACGCTGCTGCTCGCCGTGCGGGAGCGGGGCTCGTACGAGCGGCTCGGCAGCACCCTCGACGATGCCGCCGGCGAGGCGTTCGACAAGGGCGCCCGCCTGCTCGGCCTCGGCTATCCGGGGGGCGCAGCCATCGACAGGGAGGCGCGCGACGGCGATCCGGGCGCCTTCGCCTTCCCCGTCGCCAGGGTGCCGGGGCTGGACTTCAGCTTCTCCGGCGTCAAGACGGCCCTTCTCTACGCGGTGCGCGACCTGGATCCGGGCGAGCTCGCTGCACGCCGCGCCGACCTCGCGGCCAGCTACCAGCACGCGATCGTGCAGGCCCTCGTGCAGCGCGCGCACAGCGCAGCGCAGCGTGAGCAGATGGAGCGGATCGCGGTCGTCGGCGGCGTCGCCGCGAACTCGGAGCTGCGCGCATCGCTGCCGGGCGCCGCGTTCGCGCCGCTCTCTCTCTGTACCGACAACGCTGCCATGATCGCGTCCGCGGCCCGGTACGCACGGCCCCTGCCGTACCCTGACTACCTTGGGCTCGATGCATACGCAGCGGCGCGGTAGCGCTCGGGCCATGCCGTGCCCCGGGAGTGGGAACGATCGGCGGCGCCCGGGCCGCGCGAGGACGGCCATGCGGCCGTTGCTCCTGCCGGTGGTGCTCGCCCTGGGGACGGTCATGCTCTCCGGCGGAGCAGCAGGGGCGGACACGCCCGCCCCCGCGACGGGGGCGGCAGGCTGGCAGGGGCTGCTCGGCGAGCGGCCGGCACCGCAGCTCGGGGGGCGCTGGATCGTCGTCCTCGAGAAGCGCTCGCTGGCGGACCGGGTGCGAGCAGCGGGCGGCGCGGCGACCGAGGAGCAGGAGCGTGCCTGGACGAAAGCCGCGCGCAAGGCGCAGGCGGACGTCATCGCCAGGCTCGCGTTCCGCGGCGCTCCGGTCGACCCCGAGCACGTGTACGTCCGCACCTTCAACGGCTTCGCGGCGTCCCTCGACGCGCGGGCGCTCGCCGTGATCGAGAACGACCCCGGTGTTGCGGGCGTCTTTCCGGTGCGAGCCGCCATCCCTGCCGCGACACCGACGGAGCTCGGGAACGATGCGTTCGGGCCGGGCAGCGGCCGTCGCGCCGAGATCGGCATCCCCGGCTTCGACGGCACGGGCGTGACCGTGGCGCTGCTCGACACCGGCGTCGACCGGGCTCATCCGTTCCTGCAGGGGCGGCTTCTGCCCGGCATCGACGTGCTCGACCCCGGCTCGGACGCCGGTGCCAAGCAGAACCCGACGACCCCGGGGCGGCCCGAGCGGCACGGCACCGAGGTCGCAGGGCTCGTGGTCGGCAACCGCGGCCCCGCCGGCCTGCGAGGCGTCGCTCCCGGAGCCCGGCTGCTGCCGATCCGCGTCGCCGGCTGGCAGCCGGACGCCTCCGGCGGCGTCACCATCTACGGGCGCACCGACCAGGTGCTCGCCGGGCTGGAGCTCGCCGTCGACCCGAACGAGGACGGCGATGCGCACGACGCGGCCCGGATCGCGCTCGTGGGGGTCGTGGAGCCGTTCGCCGCGTTTGCCGACGGGCCGCTCGCCCTCGCCTCCGAGGGCGCGCTCGCGCTCGACACGCTCGTGATCGCGCCGGCCGGGAACGACGGCCCCGCCGGGCCCAGCTACGGGAGCCTGAGCGGGCCCGGTGGCGCCCCGGCCGCGCTCACCGTGGGCGCCTCCGACGCGAGAAGGCAGAGCCCGACCGTGCACGTCCTGCTCCGGGCCGGTCTCGACGTCCTGCTCGACGGCGAGCAGCCGCTCGGCGGCGCCGTCGGTCCGCCCGGCACCGCCACGTTCCCCGTCGTCGCCCTCCCGCGCGCCGCCGCTGTCGTCGCAGGCGGCGCGGGCAGCTTCTCGCGCCTCTTTGCCGGCGACGGCACCAGCTCCGTCGCCGGCGCGGCGGCACTGCTCGCCAATGGCACGTCCTCGCCCGAGGCGGTGCGCGAGGTGGTCACGGCCGGTGCCCGCGCCGTGCTGGTCGACGGGCCGGTGCCGGCCGGCTCGCTGGGCATCGACGAGCCCATCGAGGTTCCGATCCTCGGGCTCGGGCGCGAGGTCGCCCGGTCGGTGCGCTCGGCGCTCGCGCGCGGCATCCCCGTGATCCTGTCCGTCGGTGCCTCGGCGTTCCAGGACAACCCCGACGCGGCCGCGATCGCTCCCTTCTCCTCCGAGGGCCTCGCCCTGGACGGCGGCGTCAAGCCCGAGCTGGCCGCGGCCGGAGTGGGCCTCGCGACCTCCGATCCCGGCCGCAGCCAGGGCGGTACCGCCCGCTACGGCGCCATCAGCGGTACCAGCGCCGCCGCAGCCCTGGTCGCGGGCGCCGCCGCCTCGCTCGCGCAGGCACGACCCGATCTCGACGCTGCCGCGCTCAAGGCGGCCCTCGTCGCCACGGCGCGGCCGCTCGGGCTGGCCGGCGAGGGCGGCGCCGGGATCGTCGACCCGTCTGCCGCCGCAGCCGCGGAGGTCGTCGCCGACCCGCCGGCGGTGGGTCTCGGGACCGTCCTCGCCGAGAACAGCGACGCCGGTCGCACGATCACGCTCAGGAACGTGTCGCGCCGGGCGCTCAGCGTCGAGATCGACCCGGGCCGATTCGATGCGGCGGACATCACGGTCTCGGTGCGGCCACGCAAGCTCCGGCTCCGTCCGGGTGCCCGCGCCGACGTCGCCGTCTCCGCCTCCGTGCCGCTCCTGCCGAAGGCGCCTGCCGCGCTGAACGGGGTGCTGCGTGTCCGGGTCGCCGGAGGGAGCAACGTCCGGATCCCCTGGTCGATCGCCGTGCCCGTCAACGGCCGGCCACTGCTGAGCGGAGTGCGCATCAGCCGGCGCTCGTTCGCGCCGTCCGACAGCGACCCGGCAGTGCTCTCCGTCGTCGCCGGGCGGATCGACGGCACCGCCGAGCGGCCGCAGCTGCTCCCCCTCGCGCAGATCGAGGTGCAGCTGGTGCGCGGCACGAGGACGCTCGGGACGCTCGCGCGAATCCGGAGCGTGCTCCCCGGCAGGTACCGGTTCGGGATCACGGGCCGAGGGCCGGCGGGCGCACGCCTCAAGGCGGGGCCCTTCTCGCTGCGTGTGATCGCCACGCCCGTCGGCGGCGGCGAGACGGATCAGCGCACCATCCCGATCACGATCGTGCGGCCGGCGGCCCGCTAGGGCGTCGGCCCGTCACGATGATGCCTCCCGCTCCCGACGTCACACGATCCTCGGACACGGCGCAGCCGCACGTCGTCGTCTACCACGCCGACGGCTGTCACCTCTGCGACCGCGCCCTCGCGGTGGTCGAGGCGGCCCGGCACGAGCTCGGCTTCCGGCTCGAGCTCGTCGACATCGGCGGCGAGCCGGAGCTCGAGGCGCGCTACCGGGAGCTGCTCCCCGTCGTCGCGATCGACGGTCGGGTCGCGTTCACCTACTTCGTCCCACCCGACGCCCTGAGGGCGCGCCTCACCTGACCGGCGCACCTCCGGCGACCTCTGCCACGGGCGCCAGGCAGAATGTGACAGAGTGTTACAAGCTCCGGGGACCGAGGAGAAGATGTGGCTGAACGCTTGACAGTCGGGGTCGCGGCACGATTGAGCCGTTACCTCCAGGTGCTCACGCAGGCCAAGAAGATGGGCAAGGACAGGATCTCCTCTCAGGAGATCGCCGAGTACACGAACATCAACGCCACGCAGATCCGGCGTGACCTGTCCGGGTTCGGCAAGTTCGGCAAGCGTGGGGTCGGCTACAACATCGACTCCCTGCTGGGCGAGATCCGCAAGATCCTGCGTACGCAGGGCCAGCACAACATCGCCCTGGTCGGCGCAGGCCGCCTCGGCCAGGCGATCGCCAGCTCGCCCATCTTCGCCGAGCACGGCATCACCATCGCCGCCGTCTTCGACAGCGATCCGGCGAAGGCCGGCGTCTCGATCGGCGGCGTCCCCGTCAGCCCGCCGGCCGACCTCGACGACCTCATTCGCGAGCGGAACATCATCGTCGGCGTCCTCGCGGTGCCCGCCGAAGCGGCGCAGCAGTCAGCCGACGCCCTCGTCGCAGCCGGCGTCAAGATCATCTTCAACTACTCGCAGGCGCTCCTCGACACGCCCTCCGACGTGCAGGTGCACGCGTCCAACCCCGCGGTCGAGTTGCTCTATGCCCTGTACTTCCACCTGACCTGACGCTCGCCCGCGAGAGGCGCGCCGACCTCGGGCAGGATGGGTGCATGCGCATCCTGCTCTGGCACGGGTACCTCCTCGGCGGCACCGGGTCGAACGTCTACACGAGGATGCTCGCGCGCGAGTGGAGCCGTGTGGGCCACGACGTCACCGTGCTCTCCCAGGAGCAGCAGCCGGAGCGCTACGACCTCGGGGGCGCCGCCACCGTCAGGCCCGACGTGGGCGGCCTGCTACCGGTCTTCGTGCTCGACCGCTACGAGGGCTACGAGGTGCGGCGCGTGCAGGACTGCACGCGGAGCGAGCTCGATACCTGGGTGGAGGCGAACGCGGCGGCGATCCGGGCGCTCCCGCCGGCCGACGTCGTGTTCGCGAACCACGTGCTCCTCGGCGGGCCCGTCGGCGCCGCCTCGGGAGCTCCCTTCGCCGTGAAGGCGCACGGCTCCGAGCTCGAGTACTCGATGCGGGGCGATCCGGAGCTGTCGGCCTGGGGTGCGGCGGCGCTCGCGCAGGCGCGCGCCACGTTCGTCGGCTCGGATCACATCCGGTCGGTGCTGCAGGAGGTGTGCGGCCATGTCGAGCGCGTGGTCGAGGTGCCGCCGGGCGTCGACATCGACGAGTGGGTGCCGGAGCCCTTCGACGACGCTCTCGCCTCGCTGCTCGAGGAGGCACGGCGCGACCCGCCCAACCCCGGCAACCTGGAGGAGCGGCTGCCGGACGCGGACAACGCGGAGCGGCTGCGCAGCTTCCTCGACTCGTCCGGCCCCGTCGTCGTCTACTTCGGCAAGCTGATCGAGCAAAAAGGCGTCCAGGTGCTCCTCAGCGCCCTGCGCGGGATGGACGCCCGTGTGGTGGTCGTCGGCTTCGGTCCCGAGCGGGCCGCCCTCGAGCGGCAGGCGGCCGCCTCGGGCGTGCGCGCGCTCTTCACCGGGCCGTTCGAGCACCGACACCTGCGCCACCTGCTCGCGCTCGCCGACGCGTGCGTCGTCCCGTCGATCTTCCCGGAGGCATTCGGGATGGTCGCCGCCGAGGCAGCTGCCGCAGGCTGCCCGCCGCTCGTGGCGGATCACTCCGGCCTGGCCGAGGTCGCAGCCGGCCTGGAGGAGGCCTATCCACCCGCCCTCCGGGGCCTCGTCCGCTTCGCATCCGGTGATGCGTCCGACCTCGGCCGCAAGCTGAGCGCCCTGCTGGCACTGCCGGCGGCCGATCGGGCGCTCGTCCGAGCGGCCGCCCGTGAGGTCGTCGTCGATCGCTGGAGCTGGGCCGGGGTGTGCCGGCGCCTGCTCGCCGTCTTCGACGAACCGGCCCCATGATCGCGAGCGAGCGCCCCTCGCACCCATGAGTGCCCGCGCGGGGCGCGGCGGCGGGGCCGGAGCTCACTATCGAAAGTGCAGCATCGACTACCCTTTCCCGCTCCATGGGTGACGAGCAGCGCGTTCCATACGATCAGCTCCTGCGAGAGGCACGCGACCGCTTCGACGAGGGCACCGACTTCACCGTCGCGATCGAGGAGGAGTTCGCGCTCCTCGACCCGGGCTCGCTCGACCTCGTCAACCGCTTCGAGGACGTCCAGGCGGCCGCGGCCGGTACGCCGCTGGAGCAGCATCTCGCGGGGGAGCTGATCGCCTCCGAGGCCGAGGTCAAGACGGGTCGCCTGCAGACGTTCGCCGACGTGCCCGCCGTCCTCGCCGAGCGCCGCGCGCAGCTCGCCGGCCTCGTCGAGCCGCTCGGGCTCGTCCTCGGAGCCACGGGCTCACACCCGTGGGCGAACTGGAAAGACCAGCGGATCATCGACACGCCCCACTACCGGCGCAACGACGAGATCCTCCGTTACGTCGTCTGGAAGAACAACACGTTCGGCTTCCACGCGCACGTCGGGGTCAGGGGCGCCGACCGCGCCATGCAGGTCACGACCGCGCTCCGCAACTGGCTTCCGGAGCTGCTGGCCCTGTCGGCGAGCTCGCCGTTCGCGGAGGGCGTCGACACGGGCCTGCACTCGGCCAGGACGCAGATCTTCACGCGCTTCTTTCCGCGTTGCGGGGTCCCCGACGCGTTCGACTCGTGGGCGGACTACGAGCGCTACGTGCGCTTTCTCTACGACACCCGGTCGATCACCGAGCACACCCAGCTGTGGTGGAGCGTGCGGCCCCACCTTGCCTTCCCGACCGTCGAGATCCGGATCTGCGACGGGCAGCCCGATCTCGAGGAGTCGCGGTCGCTCGCGGCGCTCTGTGTGGCGCTGACCGCCCGGATCGCCCGGGCGCTCGACGACGGCGAGCCGCTCGTGCAGCAGCCCCACCGCCTGATCGAGGAGAACCTGTGGCGTGCGATCCGCTTCGGCCTCTCCGGTGAGCTGATCGACCTCGAACGCGGTGACGTGCTGCCCGCGCGGGCCCGGATCGAGCGGCTGATCGACTGGGTCCTGCCCGTCGCCGCCGAGACCGGCACGGCCGAGTGGCTGCGCGTGCCGGAGCGGAATGCCGCAGAACGGCAGATCGCGCGTGCGGCGGACGGCGTCGGGCTCGCCGAGATCTACGGCGACCTCGTCGTGCGCGCCTGAGGTACAGCAATCGGTTCGATGAGCAGCGTCCGGGCCCGTCCGGCATAATCGGCCCCGCCGATCGCGTTTCGGCGCTTTTTTTGTGACGTGCCTTCCGGAGGGTTGATGGACTTCTTCAATGATCACGCCGTCGCGTTCGCGCTCATCTGCGCATCCGCCGCGGTGCTGTACGGGCTCTACCTGACCTACTGGCTGCTGAGCCAGCCGGCGGGCAACGAGCGCATGAGAGAGATCTCGGGCGCGGTGCAGGAAGGCGCTGCGGCGTACCTCAAGAAGCAGTACACGACCATCGCCGTCGTCGCGATCGCGCCCATCCTGCTGATCGGGTTCTACAACGAGCTCGGCTGGGGTACCGCCTTCGGCTTCGTGCTCGGCGCAGTCCTGTCCGCGGCGGCCGGCTTCATCGGCATGAACGTCGCCGTCCGCTCGAACTCCCGCACCGCCGAGGCCGCACGTGAGGGCATCGCCCCGGCGTTCAAGGTCGCGTTCCGGGCAGGATCGGTCACCGGGCTGCTCGTCGTCGGCCTCGGCCTGTTCGGCGTCGCCGGGTACTACTGGTTCCTCACCGGCGCCCTCGGCAACAGCCCCGAGTCCGCCGTGGACGACCTGATCGGCCTCGCCTTCGGCGGCTCGCTGATCTCGGTGTTCGCGCGGCTCGGCGGCGGCATCTTCACGAAAGCGGCCGACGTCGGCGCCGATCTCGTCGGCAAGATCGAGGCGGGCATCCCCGAGGACGACCCGCGCAACCCGGCCGTGATCGCGGACAACGTCGGCGACAACGTCGGCGACTGCGCCGGCATGGCGGCCGACCTGTTCGAGACGTACGCCGTCACGGCCGTCGCGGTGATGCTGCTCGGCACTGCCTTCCCGACCGGCGACCTGTGGCTCTACCCGCTCTCGCTCGGCGGCGTCTCGATTCTCGCCTCCATCATCGGCACGTTCTTCGCCCGGGTGGGCAAGGGCGAGAACGCGATCATCAACGCCCTCTACATGAGCGTGATCGTGGCGACCGTGCTGTCGGCGATCGGGTTCATCCCGGTCACGCAGGCGTTCGACGGCGGCAAGTTCTCGTTCTGGCAGCTGTACGGCTCGGCGCTCGTCGGGCTGGGCGTCACCTTCCTGCTCGTGGCGATCACCGAGTACTACACGGGCAGCCGCTGGAACCCGGTGAAGAAGATCGCCGAGGCCTCCACCACCGGTCACGCCACGAACATCATCGCCGGGCTCGCGAAAGGCATGGAGGCGACGGCCCTGCCGGTGATCGTGATCGCTGCCGGCGTCATCGCCGCGTACGAGATCGCGGGTGGCAACATCTACGGCATCGGCGTCGCGGTGATGGCCCAGCTCTCCATGTGCGGCCTGATCGTCGCCCTCGACGCGTACGGGCCGGTCACCGACAACGCGGGTGGCATCGCCGAGATGGCCGACATGCCCGAGTCGGTGCGCGGCGTGACCGATCCGCTGGACGCGGTCGGCAACACGACCAAGGCCGTCACGAAGGGCTACGCCATCGGCTCGGCAGGCCTCGCGGCGCTGATCCTGTTCGACGAGTACACCCGTGGCCTCGTCGACGCAGGCATCGACACCGTCTTCACGCTGGACAGTCCCTACGTCATCGCCGGCCTCTTCGTCGGCGGCATGATGCCGTTCCTCTTCGCCGCCCTCGCGATGACCGCGGTCGGGCGGGTCGGCGGCGAGGTCGTCGAGGAGGTCCGCCGCCAGTTCCGCGAGGATCCGGGCATCATGGAGGGCACGTCGCGGCCCGACTACTCGCAGGCCGTCGGCATCGTCACGACGTCGGCGATCAAGGGGATGATGCTCCCCGCGGCGATCCCCATCGTGATCCCGATCGGCGTCGGCATCATCAGCCCGAAGATGCTCGGCGGGTTGCTGATCGGCACGATCGTGACCGGTCTCTTCCTGGCGATCTCGATGACGTCCGGCGGAGGCGCGTGGGACAACGCCAAGAAGCTGATCGAGGACGGCGCCTACGGCGGCAAGGGCTCCGAGGCGCATGCCGCCGGCATCACCGGCGACACCGTCGGCGACCCCTACAAGGACACCGCCGGCCCCGCCATCAACCCGATGATCAAGATCGCCAACATCGTCGCGATCCTGATCATCCCGCTGCTCGCCTCGATCCACGGCTAGCGCCGCGGCCGAACACACAACGACGGAGGGCGGGCCGACGCCGGCCCTCCGTCGTTCTTCCGCTCAGTCTGCGGAGACGAAGCGGTAGCCCATGCGCGCCTCCGTGAGGAAGTAGCGCGGACGCGACGGGTCGGGCTCGAGCTTGCGGCGTATCTGGGCCATGTAGACGCGCAGGTAGTTGGTCTCGGTCCCGTACTGCGGGCCCCACACCGTCTGCAGCAGTTGGCGCTGGCCGACCAGCTTGCCCGGGTTGCGGACCAGCAGTTCGACGATCGCCCACTCCGTCGGCGTCAGGCGTACCTCGCCGGCCGAGGTGCTCACCTGCTTTGCAGTCAGGTCGACGGTGAAGTCCGGCGTCACGACCTCTGCCTCCTCCTCGGCCGGGCTCGCCCGCCGCAGCGCCGCTCGAAGGCGCGCCAGCAACTCGTCCATGCCGAACGGCTTCGTCACGTAGTCGTCGGCGCCCGCGTCCAGGGCGGCGACCTTGTCGCGTTCCGCCTCACGGACGGAGAGCACGATGATCGGCACTGCCGTCCAGCCACGCAGTCCGCGGATCACCTCGATACCGTCGATGCCCGGAAGGCCGAGATCTAGCACGACGAGATCCGGGTGGCTCCGGGCCGCGAGGGACAGCGCGGCCTCGCCGGTAGGGGCGAGGTCGATCTCGTATCCGCGGGCCTTCAGGTTGGTTCCGAGCGCCCGTAGGATCTGCGGCTCGTCGTCGACGACGAGGATACGGGTCAAGCCGCCGCCTTCAGCCGGAAGATGATGGTGAGCCCGCCCCCGGGTGTGTCTTCTACCTCCAGTTCGCCACCCATCGACTCGACGAAGCCCTTCGCCACGGCGAGCCCGAGCCCTACGCCCTCGCCACCGGACGTGTCACCGAGGCGCTGGAACGGCATGAAGATCAGTTTCTGATCCGCTCGGGGGACACCCGGGCCACGGTCGACGACGCGGATGTCCACCCCGTCGCCGGCCGTGCCTGCGACGATCCTCACCGTGGTTCCCACCGGCGAGTGGTCGAGGGCGTTGGCGACCACGTTTGCGAGCGCCCGCTCCAGCAATCCCGGGTCCGCGATCACTCGGGGGTGCGGCTCGCTCACCTCGATGGAGACGTCGTCCGCCCGTCCCCCGATGCTCGCAAGCGCGGCCGGGATCACCTCGTCGACGCCGACGTCCGAGGCGGTCACTTCGAGCGCACCGGTCTGGAGGCGGCTCATGTCGAGAAGGTTGCCTACGAGAGAGTTGAGCCGGTCGGTCTCCTCGTTGATCGTGGCGAGGAACTCGCCTGTGGCCTCGGGCGTCCAGTCGACGTCGTCCTGCAGCAGAGAGGTGACCGACGCCTTGATCGCCGCGAGAGGAGTGCGGAGATCGTGCGAGACTGCCGAGAGGATGGCGGTGCGAAGCTCTCCCGCCGCCGCGAGCGCTCCCGCCTCCGAGGCCTCTGCTTCCAGCTGCTCGATCTCCAGGGAGGAGGAGAGCTCACGCGCGAACGCCCCGAGCACGCGGGTGGCTCCGGCTGTCTCGCTGACTCCGACGGCGACCAGCACGTGCTCGGCGTCGAGGTCGACGGCATGCCCATCGACAAGGGATGCCGGCACCGGCTCGCCCGAGGTGTGCGCCGCCTGCCAAACCGTGCCGACCTTCCGGAGGATCGCGACAGCGTCGAGGCCGAGAGTGCGCCTCAACATGTCCAGCAGCACCGGTACGGGAGACTTGCCGGCCAGGCGCGCGAGCGCCTCTGCCTCTGCGCGTGCGTGCGCTCCCTCTGCGGCGCGTCGCGCGGCCAGTGACACGAATCCGCTCACGACGGCGGCGACCACGAGGAACACGAACAGCGCCAGCAGGTTCTCGCCCTCGGCGATCGTGAAGGTGTAGAGCGGCGGGGTGAAGTACCAGTTGACGAGTACGAAGCCGCCAAGCGCCGCCGTCAGCGCGGGCCAGAGCCCCCCGACGGCCGAGACGCCGACGACGAGCAGGAGATAGAGCAGCAGGATGCTGGGAAGCCCGAAGTGATCCCGCACGCCCGCCAGGAAGATCGTCAGCAGGGGGAGCCCGCCGGCCGCCAGTACGAAGCCGAGCAGGATGCGCCGGCGCGGCAGCGCGGCCGGCCGGCGGTGCCGCGGCGTCGTGGTCGGCTCGCCCTCCTCGGCCCGGCTGATCACGTGGACGTCGATGCCCACACCCGACTCCCGGATCACATGGTTGATCACCGAGCCCCGCGTGAGCTCGGCCAGGCGGGATCGGCGCGTCGCGCCGAGCACGATCTGGGTTGCGTTGAGCGAGCGTGCGGCGGCAGCGAGCGCCTCGCCTGCATCCGCCCCTACAACCTCCTGGTACGACCCTCCCAGGGCCTCGACGATCTCGCGCTGACGGCCTAGGAGCTCTGCCGAGCCGGCCTCGAGCCCGTCCTGCGACCGCACGTGCACGGCGACGAGCTCGGCCCTGGAGCGGGCCGCCATTCGTGCAGCACGGCGTATGAGCCGCTCGCCGCCCTCCGATCCCGTGACCGCGACGAGCACCCGCTCCCGCGTCTCCCACGGCCGCTCGATGCCGTGACGCTCCCGGTAATCCAGCAGCGCGTCGTCGACCCGGTCTGCCACCCAGAGCAAGGCGAGTTCGCGCAGGGCGCCCAGGTTGCCGGCGCGGAAGTAGTTCGCGAGCGCCGTGTCGATGCGCTCCGCCGGGTAGATGTTGCCGTGGGCCATACGGCGCCGAATGGCCTCCGGATCCATGTCCACCAGCTCGATCTGGTCTGCGCGCCGCACGATCGCGTCCGGGATCGTCTCGCGCTGCTTCACGTCCGTGATCTGCTCCACGACGTCGTTGAGTGACTCGAGGTGCTGCACGTTGAGGGTCGTGATCACCGTGATTCCGGCGTCGAGCAGCTCCTCCACGTCCTGCCAGCGCTTCTCGTTTCGCGATCCCGGCACGTTCGTGTGGGCGTATTCGTCGACCAGCGCGACCGCGGGCCTGCGCGCCATGACCGCGTCGACGTCCATCTCCTCGAAGGCCGCGCCGCCGTACTCGATCGTACGGCGCGGAACGACCTCCAGGGCACCGATCTCGGCTTCGGTGCGCTCCCGGCCATGGGTCTCGACGACGCCGACGACGACGTCGGTGCCGCGCCCACGGCGGCGCCGTCCCTCGCCGAGCATGGCGAACGTCTTGCCAACACCCGGGGCCGCGCCGATGTAGATGCGGAGAATCCCTCGGGTCATCCCGTAAGGGAACCTGAAATCAAGGGGCCGCGTCGAGCGCCAGGTTGAGCTCGAGCACGTTGACGCCCTGCTCGCCGAGGAAGCCGAGCGCGCGCCCCTCCGTATGATCGTCCACGAGTGTGAGGACACGGTCGAGCGGGAGACCGCGGGCGTTCGCCACGCGACCGGCCTGTAGGCGAGCGTTCGCGATCGAGACGTGCGGGTCGAGACCGGATGCGGACGCGGTCACCGCGTCGATCGGGACGGCGATCGCGGCGTCGAGACCGTTCTCGATCCTGTACGCGTGGATGCGCGTCGCGACTGCGTCGAGCAGGGCGGGGTTCGTCGGCCCGAGGTTCGACGCCGAGCTCGACGTCGCGTCGTACCCGTCGCCTGCCGCGGAAGGGCGAGGATGGAAATACTCGCTCGCTGCGAAGCTCTGCCCGAGGAGGCGAGAGCCGACCACGCGACCGTCCCGCTCCACGAGCGAGCCGTTCGCCTGCGATGCAAAGGCGAGCTGCGCGATCCCGGTGATCGCAAGCGGATAGGCGACGCCGACGAGCAGGGTGAACGCCAGGAAGGCGACGAGGGCGGGGAGGAGCTGCCGCCGCATCAGACGATTCCCAGCCCGCCGACGACGACGTCGATCAGTTTGATGCCCACGAAGGGGGTGACGATGCCGCCGACGCCGTAGATCAGGAGGTTGCGCCGCAGCATCGAGGATGCTGACATGGCCCGGAAGCGGACCCCACGCAGCGCGAGCGGTATCAGCGCGACGATTACGAGCGCGTTGAAGACGACGGCGGAGAGGATCGCGCTTTCGGGGCTCTCGAGCTGCATCACGTTCAGCTCGTCCAGCGCCGGTATCGCCCCCGCGAACATCGCCGGGATGATCGCGAAGTACTTGGCCACGTCGTTCGCGATGGAGAACGTCGTCAGCGCGCCGCGCGTGATCAGCATCTGCTTCCCGATCTCGACGATCTCGATCAGCTTCGTCGGATCGGAGTCGAGATCGACCATGTTGCCCGCTTCCTTCGCAGCCTGCGTACCGGTGTTCATCGCCACCCCGACGTCTGCCTGAGCGAGCGCGGGGGCGTCGTTGGTGCCGTCGCCCGTCATCGCGACCAGATGGCCGCCCGTCTGCTCGCGGCGGATCAAGGCCATCTTGTCCTCGGGTGTAGCCTCGGCAAGAAAGTCGTCGACGCCGGCCTCGTCCGCGATCGCCTTCGCGGTGAGCGGGTTGTCGCCCGTGATCATGACCGTCCGGATCCCCATCGCGCGCAGCTCGTCGAACCGCTCGCGCATCCCTTCCTTGACGACGTCCTTGAGATGGACGACGCCGAGCGCCCGCCCGTTCTCTGCGACGACGAGCGGCGTGCCGCCGGACGAGGCGATCCCGTCGACGATCGTGCCGAGCGCCGGAGGGATCGATCCGCCCGACGCGTCCACCCAGCGTCGCACGGCGTCTGCGGCGCCCTTGCGGATGCTGCGACCGTCGATCTCGACACCGCTCATGCGCGTCTGCGCGGTGAAGGGAACCAGCTCGGCACCGTGGAGCTCACGACCGCGGAGGCCGTATCGCTCCTTGGCGAGGACAACGATCGAACGCCCTTCCGGGGTCTCGTCGGCAAGGCTCGAGAGCTGTGCCGCCTCGGCGAGCGCGTCCTCGGTGACACCGGGCGCCGGGATGAAATCGGCCGCCTGCCGGTTCCCGAGCGTGATCGTGCCTGTCTTGTCGAGCAGGAGCGTCGAGCAGTCGCCGGCTGCCTCCACGGCGCGGCCGCTCAGCGCAAGCACGTTCCGCTGCACGAGCCGGTTCATTCCCGCGATCCCGATCGCCGACAGGAGTGCGCCGATCGTCGTCGGGATCAAGCACACGAGCAGCGCCACGAGCACGATCACGGGCTGCTCGGCGCCGGAGTAGACAGCGAACGGCTGCAGGGTGACGACGGCCAGCAGGAGGATGATGGTCAGCCCCGAGAGCAGGATGTCGAGTGCGATCTCGTTGGGGGTCTTCTGTCGGCTGGCCCCCTCCACCAGGGCGATCATGCGGTCGAGGAAGCTCTCCCCCGGCTTCGTTGTCACCCGGACGACGATCTCGTCCGAGAGTACGCGGGTACCCCCGGTGACGGCGCACCGGTCGCCGCCGGATTCGCGGATCACCGGTGCCGACTCGCCGGTGATGGCCGACTCGTCCACGGTCGCGATCCCCTCGATCACGTCGCCGTCCGCGGGGATCGTCGCGCCCGCCGTGACGACGACCTCGTCGCCGACCGCGAGCTTCGCGCTCGAGATCTCCTCGATCGTGCCGTCCGGGCGGCGAAGCCTGGCCAGAGTCTCCTGGCGTGTCCTGCGAAGCGATGCCGCCTGGGCCTTGCCCCGCCCCTCGGCCATCGCCTCTGCGAAGTTCGCGAACACGACCGTGAACCAGAGCCACGCCGTGACGAGGCCGGCGAAGACGTTCGCGGAAGCTCCGGCGTCGGCGGCGTTCTTCACGAACAGGAGCGTTGCGAGCGTGGCCCCGAGCTCGGTCACGAACATGACCGGGTTTCGCATCATGTGCCTGGGGTCGAGCTTCCGCACGCTGTCGAGCAGCGCAGGGCCTGCGATCGCAGGGTCGAGGATCGAGGCTGTCCTCTCGCTCATTGTCCGAGGTGCTCCAGCACCGGCCCGAGTGAGACCACGGGGAAGTAGGTGAGCCCGACGACCGCGAGCACGACGACGACGAGCAACCCGGCGAAGAGCGGCGTGCCCGTCGGGAAGGTTCCCGCGGTTGCGGGTGTGTGGGTCTTACGGGCGAGCGAGCCGGCGATCGCCAGCACGGCGACGATCAGCAGGAAGCGGCCGACACAGCATCGCGAGACCGAGCGTCGCGTTGAACCAGTCCGTGTTTCCGGTGAGGCCGCCGAACGCCGAGCCGTTGTTGTTGGCCGCCGACGTGAAGGCGTAGACGATCTCGGACAGCCCGTGCGGGCCGGGATCGAGGAGCGAGGCTGTGGCCGTGTCCAGCAGGACCGAGACCCCGGCGAGGCCCAGGATCACGATCGGCACGACCGCCAGGTAGACGACGACGAGCTTCATCTCCGCCGCCTGCACCTTCTTGCCCACGTACTCGGGCGTGCGTCCGACCATCAGCCCCGCGAGGAAGACCGCCAGCAGCGCGAACACGAGCATGCCGTAGAGGCCGGAGCCGACGCCTCCCGGGCTGACCTCGCCCAGCATCATGTGGACGAGCGGTACCGCGCCGCCGAGCGGCGTGAAGCTGTCGTGGGAGCCGATCACCGCTCCGGTCGACGTGCCGGTCGTCGAGGCTGCGAAGAGTCCCGTCGCCGGGATGCCGAAGCGGGTCTCCTTGCCTTCCATGTTGCCGCCGACAGCGCCCGCCGCGTGCATGCTCGGGTTCCCTTGCTGCTCGAAGTGGATCGCGAGCCCGGCAGCCGAGATCCAGATCGCGCACATCGCGGCAAAAACCGCCCAGCCCTGTCGCTGGTCCTCGACCATGCGGCCGTACGCGAAGGTGAGCGCGAACGGAAGGCACAGCAGGGAGAGGATCTCGAGCAGGTTCGTGAAGCCGGTCGGGTTCTCGAACGGGTGTGCCGAGTTCGCGTTGTACGGGCCGCCGCCGTTCGTGCCGAGCTCCTTGATCGCCTCCTGGGAGGCGATCGGGCCGCCGGGGATCGACTGCGTCGCTCCGGCGACCGTGCTCGCGTCGGTGAAGCCGTGGAAGTTCTGGACGGCGCCCTGGCTGACGAGCAGCAGGGCGACCACGACGGAGAGGGGCAGCAGGACCCGCGTGATCCCTCGCGTCAGGTCGACCCAGAAGTTGCCGATCGTCACCGAGCGGCGGCGTACCAGCCCGCGAACAAGTGCGATCGCGACCGCCAGCCCGACGGCATGCCGACACGAAGTTCTGCACGGTGAGTCCGGCCATCTGGGTGAGGTGGCTCATCGTCAACTCGCCGCCGTAGTTCTGCCAGTTCGTGTTCGTGACGAAGCTGACGGCGGTGTTGAACGCGAGCGCGGGCGGGACGGCGGCAGCGTCGGTCGGGTCAAGGGGGAGTACGCCCTGGAGGCGCTCCAGCGCATAGAGGCCGAGCAACGACACGAGGCTGAACGCCAGCAGTGAGAGGGCGTAGACCGGCCATGTCTGCTCCCTGGCCTGGTCGACTCCGCAGGCCTTGTACACCAGGCGCTCGACGGGAAGGAAGACGCGGTCTCCGGGCGAGCCCTTCTCGCCGAAGACGCTGGCGAGGTAGGCGCCGAGAAGGCGCGTGGTGGCTGCGAGCAGCGCAACGAGCACCGTCACCTGGAGCCAGCCGGCACCGGTCATCCGAGCCGCTCCGGGTAGATCAGGGTGAAGAGGAGGTAGCCGAGAACGACGAGCGCGAGCAAGAGCCCGCTGGCGTTCTCGAGGCTCACCGCTCGCCACCGTCGTCGAACTCTCCGACGATCGTCCTGCACGCCGCGATGAACAGCGCCGCCAGCGCGAAGAAGGCAACGGCCGTGGCGACGAGTAGAAGATCGGCCATGACACCGGTGTAGCGGCGAGTGCTCCGCCGCGAGGCCCTCTTGACGGAGCCCGGATGCCGCGAGCGCGAATCTTGACGCCTGCTTGACGGATCCGAGCCCGGGTGGCGCGGGCGTAGACTGCGCCGGTGCCAGGCCGCCGTCGCAGACGCGAGGTCAAGCTGGAGCGGGTGCTCGGCACCCCTGCGCTGTTCGCGACGGCGTACGGGAACGTCGGCTCGTCGATCTACTACGCGCTCGGCCTCACCGCCGTCTTCGCGCTCGGGCTGACGCCGGTCGTCTTCGTCGTGGCGGGGATCGTCTTCGCGATGACGGCGGCGACCTACGCGGAGGGCACGGCCCGGTACCCGGAGGCCGGCGGCTCGGCCAGCTTTGCCAGGCACGCGTTCGACGAGCTCGTCAGCTTCACGGCCGGTTGGGCCCAGATGCTCGTGTACGTCGTCACGGTCGCGGTGTCGGCGTTCTTCGTCCCTCACTACCTGTCGGTCTTCTGGGAGCCGTTGCGGACGAACCCGTGGGACATCGTGGGCGGCGCCGTCGTGATCGTGGTGCTGGTCGCGCTCAACGTCGTCGGGGTGACCGAGGCCGCCAGGCTCTCGATCACGCTCGCGGTGGTCGATTTCGCGACCCAGGTGCTGCTCGTCATCCTCGGCTTCGCGCTCGTCTTCAGCCCCGAGACGCTGACGGGCAACGTGAGCTTCGGGGTGGCGCCGACGTGGTCGAACCTCGCGATCTCCATTCCCATCGCAATGCTGGCGTACACGGGCGTGGAGACGGTGTCCAACCTCGCCGAGGAGGCGCGCGACCCGGTGCACACCGTGCCGAACGCGTACAAGCTCGTCGCCGTGGCGGTCTTCTCGATCTACTTCACGCTGCCGATGATCGCGCTGTCCGCGCTCCCGGTGAAGGAGATCGGCGGTGAGCTGACGACCCTGCTCGCGCTCCCGCCGGAGCAGGGCGGCTACTCGAACGACCCGATCCTCGGCCTCGTCGACAACATCGGCGTCGATGGGTTGGCCCTCAGCGCGCTGCAGGTCTACGTCGGCGTCCTCGCCGCCACGATCCTCTTCGTCGCGACCAACGCCGGCGTGATCGGCGCCTCGCGGATCACCTACTCGATGGCCAGCTACCGCCAGCTGCCCGAGGTGTTCCGGCGTCTGCATCCCACGTTCAAGACGCCCTGGCTCTCGCTCGTCGTCTTCGCCGGGATAGCGCCGATCGCGATCCTGCTGCCCGGGGACGTGGAGTTCGTCGGCACGCTCTACTCGCTCGGGGCGACGCTCTCGTTCACGGTCGCCCACGCGTCGCTCGTGCGGATTCGCGTCGCCGACAGGCACAGGGACGAGTCGCCCGCCTACACGGCGCGCCCGAACCTCCGTGCGTGGGGCGTCGAGTGGCCGCTCTTCGCCGTCGTCGGGGGCCTCGCGACGGGCATCTCGTTCCTCGTCATCGTCGCCCAGAGCGCTGCCACGCGGTGGGTGGGCCTCGGCTGGGTCGTGGTCGGCCTGTCGGCGTACGTCGTCTATCGCCGGCGCTTCGTGCGCGTCACGCTGCGCGAGACCGCCAAGGCCCCGCCGGCATTCGGCCCTGCGCTCGCTCTCGAGTACCGGCGCCTGCTCGTGCCGGTCGTGGCCGGGCATCCGTCCGAGGAGGCCCTCGACGTCGCCTGCAGCCTGGCCGCGGAGCGCGGTGCGCGGATCGTGGCGCTCAGCGTGCTCGAGGTGCCGCTCGACACCGACCTCGACGCGGATCTAGCCGGTCTCGAGGAGGCCGCCAACCGCGAGCTCGACGAGGCCGTCGAGATCGGCAACTCCTACGGGGTGCGCGTCCACGACCGGCTCGTGCGGGCGCGCAGCGCCGGTCAGGCGATCGTGCAGGAGGCGGAGCAGCGCGGCAGCGAGATCATCGTGATCGGGTCGCCGAGGAAGGCGCTGACGCGATCCCAGCGAGCCGTCTTCGGACGTACGGTCGATCACGTCCTGCGCCACGCGCCCTGTCGCGTGATGGTGGCAGCAGCGCCCGAGGAAGGGTCGGCGTGATCTGGTACCGGCGCGCGGTGCTCGGCTTCTCGGCCGTCTTCGTCGTCCTCGGCGTCGCTCTGCTCGTGGTCACCGCGGTCAACGGAGGCGGCGCGGTCGGGTTCGTGCTCGGCGCGCTCTTCGTCGTGCTGGGCGTCGCTCGCATCCAGCTGGAGCGCAAGCGTGGCTCGTAAGGTCCGCGGCCTCGAGCGCGTGCTCGACGCGCCGGCCCTGTTTGCCGTCGCCTACGGTGAGATCGCGTCCTCGGTCTACTTCGCGCTCGGCATCGTCGCGGCGGCGGCGCTCGGCGTGACGCCGGTCGTGCTGCTCGTCGCGGGGCTGATCTTCCTCGTCGTCTCCTTCTCGTATGCAGAGGGCACGGCGGCGGTTCCCGAGACGGGAGGCGCCTCCGCGCTCGTGCGGCGCTCGACGAACGACCTGCTCGGCTTCGCCACCGGGTGGGTGCTCTTCCTCGACTACCTGATCGTGATCGCCCTCTCGGCGCTCTTCCTGCCGCACTACCTGGGGACGGCGTTGTCCATCGCCGAGCTGCGCGAGAGCCCCTGGGACGTCGTCGTCGCCTCGGGCGTGCTCGTCCTCATCATCGCCGTCCGCCTCGTGCGGCACGTCCAGGCGCACCTGTGGTCGCTGCTCGTTGCAGCTGTCGATCTCTCGGTGCAGCTGCTCCTCGTCGTCCTCGGCCTCGTGCTCGTGTTCTCGCCCCGCCGGCTCGTGGACGGCTTCGCGCTCGACTCTGACCTCGGCTGGCACGATCTCGCGTTCGCGCTGCCTCTCGCCATGCTGGCCTTCACCGGCCTGGAGACGGTCGCGAACCTCGCGAAGGAGGCGCGTGAGCCGGGCCGCTCGCTGCCGCGGTCGCTCTTCAGCGCGATCGGGCTCGTCGTCGTCATGACCACGCTCGTGGGGTCGGTGGCGGTCGTCGCTCTGCCCGCCTCGGGTGGGAGCTCCCCGCTCGGGGAGAAGTGGCTCGAGGCGCCGCTCGTCGGCGTCGCCGCGGTTCTCGCCACCGACCTGCCCGCTGTCGTGGGCGACCTGCTGCGGATCGTGATCGGCGTCTCGGGCGCGCTCGTGCTGTTCGCCGCCGCGACGACGGGGGTCTCCGGCTGCGTGCGGCTCGCGTTGACGATGGGGGAGCACCGACAGCTTCCGCGGCCCTTCAGCCGACCACACCGGCGCACGGTCCTGCCACGGGCGGGGCTGCTCGCCACGGGGGCGATCGCGCTGGCCGTCGTCGTCGGCGTGGGGATCACCCAGGGAGAGGACGAGGCGACGGTGCTCGCGAGCCTCTACTCGTTCGGCGTCCTCCTCGCCTTCACGGCGGCGCAGGTGGCGGTGATACGGATGCGGATCACCGAGCCCGACCTGCCGAGGCCGTTCCGCGCCCGCCCCGAGATCACGGTTCGCGGCGTGCGCCTGCCGCTGCCCGCGCTGATCGGCGCTCCGCTCACGCTCACCGTGTTCGTGATCGCGATGATCACCCACGACGGCGCGCGCTATGCCGGCCCGGCGTGGCTGGCCGTCGGTCTCGTCGTGTACTACGCGACCCGCCGCTGGGAGGAACGCGGGCTACTGGAGGACATCGATCCGCTCGCCCAGCTGCCCCCCGGCGCATCCTTCCGCCGGCTGCTCGTGCCCATGAAGCTCGGTGACATCGGAGAGGAGATGGTGGCGACCGCAATCGCCATCGCCAAGGAGCGGTCGGCGGAGGTAGAGGCGATCACCGTCGTCAGGGTGCCGCGGGCCTTCCCGCTCGACGGGCCACTGCCGGCGCCCGTGCAGGCGCGCGTGGACGCGACGCTCGAGGAGGCTCGCCTGCTCGGGGAGGAGAACGGGGTGGAGGTCTCCGTGGACGTCGTGCGCGCGCGCGAGATCCGCCACGCGATCGTCGGCGAGGCGCTGCGCCGGGGTGCCGACCTGATCGTGCTCGGCTCGTCGCCGCGGTGGCGACGGCAGTCGCGGTTCTTCTCCCCGACCGTCGACCACGTGCTGCGCCACGCTCCGTGCGAAGTGCTCGTGGTGGCCTTTCCGGACGGAACCTTCGAGGAGGGCGAGGTCACATGAGCGCACGGCCGGACGCTAGGCTCACGGCATGAAAGCGGTCGTGATCGGATGTGGGCGCGTCGGCTCGGCCGTCGCAGTCCAGCTCGCGGCGGAAGGCTGGGACGTGACGTGCGTGGACGAGGACGAGGATGCGCTGAAACGGCTCGGCAACTGGGACGGAGGCTTCATCGTCGGGCATGCGCTGGAGACGACGGTGCTCGAGGCCGCGGGGCTCGCGGACGCCGACGCCGCCGTGGTCGCGACGGATGGCGACAACACGAACGTGGTGATCGGCCAGGTCGCGCAGCGCCGCTACGGCATCGGCTGCGTCGTCGTGCGCCTTCTCGACCCGCGGCGGGCCGCGTTCTACGAGAAGCTGGGGCTTCGCACCGTGTGCCCGACGCAGACCGCGATCTCGTTCCTGACCGAGGCCGTGCGGGCCTGCGAGATCGGGATCGCGGCCCCCTCGGAGCGACGCTGATGTACCTGGTCGTGGCGGGCGGCGGCAAGGTCGGCTCCAACGTGACGCGCTCCCTGCTCGCCATGGGACACGAGGTGACCCTGGTCGAGCAGCGACGCGATCGCTTCGAGCGCCTCGAGGAGGAGTTCGGCCCCGTCGTGCTGCAGGGCGATGCGACCGAGATCCACGTGCTCGAGCGCGCGGGCATCGAGCGCCCGCCGGATCTCGTTCTCGCGGTCACCGGCGACGACGAGGACAATCTCGTGATCGCCCAGATCGCCAAGGAGGGCTATCGCGTCCCCAAGGCGATCGCACGCGTGAACGACCCGCGCAACCAGCAGCACTTCGACCTCCTCGGGATCACCCAGACGGTCTGCGCGACGTCCGGCATCCTCGGCCTCGTCGAGCACGAGGTGCCGCAGCACGGCCTCGTGCGGCTGCTCGAGCTGCGCCAGGAGGGCCTCGAGGTCGTCGAGATGCAGATCACCGGCGACTCTCCCGCCGCCGGCAAGCGTGTCGCCGGGCTGTCGTTGCCGGACGGCGCCCGCCTCGTCTCCGTGACGCGGCACGGCACCGGCGAGATCGCTGTCGGCGAGACCGTGCTGCGTCCTGGTGACCAGGTGATAGCGATTCTCAAGCCTGGCCTCGAGGACAAGCTGCGGCGCGCGCTCGTCGGTTGACCTGCGGGCCGCGCCCGCACGACCCGCGAGAATGAGCGCGTGACGCTCGCCGACCTCTCGGTCACGATCGCCCTGCTCGCCGTGCTCGGGGTCGTGGCCGGCCGCTTCGGGCTCTCGGCCATCCCGGCGTACCTGCTCGCCGGCATCCTGCTCGGGCCGAACGAGCCGAAGCTCTTCACCCTCGTCGAGCCGTCCGAGGTCACGACCTTCGTCGCCGAGATCGGGCTGATCTTCCTGCTCTTCTTCCTCGGGCTCGAGTTCAGCGTCGACAGGCTCGTGCGCAGTGGCCGCCATGTCGGGCTCGGGGGCGCTCTCGACCTGCTCGTCAACGCCGGCCTCGGCCTGCTGGTCGGCGTCGCGGCCTTCGGCGTCAGCTTCGCCGCCGTCGTGCTCGCCGCGTGCATCTACGTGTCCTCGAGCGCGATCGCCGTCAAGGCGCTGATCGACTTCAGGCGGCTGGCGGACGACGAGACCGACCTCGTGCTGGCGATCCTGCTCTTCGAGGACATCGCCATCGCAGCGGTGCTCGGCTTCGTCGCCACGGGCGGCGGCGGCATGGGGCAGACCGCGACCGTGAGCGCCACGGCGCTGCTCTTCGTCGGCGCTTCCCTGGCAGCCTCGCGCTGGCTCGGGCCGGCGATCGGCAAGCTGCTCTCCCGGCTCGAGCTCGAGTTCTTCCTGCTGGCCGTGTTCGGGCTGGTCGTCGGCATGAGCGCCCTCGCCAAGCAGCTCGATCTCTCCGACGCGGTCGGCGCCCTGATGGCCGGAGTGATCCTGTCGGACTCCGGCGTCCGCGAGGAGATCGAGCAGCGATTCTTCGCCGTCCGCGACGTGTTCGGAGCGCTCTTCTTCTTCGCCTTCGCGCTCACGATCGACATCGCCAAGATCGGCGACGTGGGCTGGATCGTGCTGCTCGCAGTGGCGGTCACGTTCGCCGGCAAGGCGGGCGTCGGCTTCCTCGCCGGGAGGCTCGGGCAGCTGACTGCCCGCCAGAGCCTGAACGCCGGTGCCGCGCTCGTGGCGCACGGCGAGTTCACGATCATCCTGGCCCAGCTGGCAGCGGGCAACCTGGCCCTCACGCTCTCGCAGCGGGGCGACATCGCGGCCTTCGCGGGCCTCTACGTGCTCGCGACCGCGACCCTCGGCGTCGTGTTCATGAAGGAGTCGAAGGTGCTCGGGAGACGGCTGTTCCCCGCCCGGGCCATAGACTGAGCGAGGAAAGGAAGCGCATGACCCTAGACGTTCGACAGACGCGCCTCCCCGGCGTCGGCGTGAAGTTCGGCTTCACGACGGCGAGCGGCAGCCGGGTGACGGTGATCCAGCACAACGACGGAGACCGCAACGTCTACGTGCACCGCCGTGCCGCGGACGACGACCCGGCCGTCGTGCTGGAGCTCGCCGACGACGAGGCGCGTCAACTCGGCGCTCTGCTCGGCGGCGCCTACGAGCGCCCACGCATCGTGGAGGAGCTCGAGCTGGCCCTCGGCGAGCTGTCGATCGAGTGGACGCCGGTGCCGGAGACGAGCCCGTGGATCGGCCACACCCTCGCCGAGTGCGCGTTTCGCGCACGCGCAGGCGTGACGGTGATCGCGATCCTGCGCGACCCGGAGCCGATCAGCGGGGCGCAGCCCGACGACGTGATCCAGAAGGGCGACACGCTCGTCGTCGTCGGGAAGGCGGGACAGGTACGCGACTTCCGCCGGCTGCTCGACGAGGGGCCGGGGGAGAGCGGCGGCTAGACGCGCCAGTAGCTGCGGGTCAGCAGGACGACAACGGGGATCAACTCGATCCGGCCGACCCACATGAGCACCGTCAGCACGACGGTGGAGACGTCGCTGAACGGGGCGTACGAGCCGAACGGACCGGCGAACCCGACGGCGGGCCCCACGTTCCCGAGCGTCGCCGCCACGGCGCCGATCGCCTCGAAGGGGGTCACGCCCGGCCCGCCGTAGGCCGCATCGATCGTGATCACGAGCACGCCTGCGACGAAGATCCCGATGTAGAGGAGCACGAAGCTCGTGACGGCTCGCAGTGTCCGCTCGTCGACGACGACCCTGTTCAGCCTGACAGGGGAGACGAGCTCCGGATGGACCGTCTGCCGCAGCTCGCGGCGGAGGATCCTCGCCATCAGCACATGTCGCAGCACCTTCACCGACCCGCTCGTCGAGCCGGCAGAGGCGCCGACGAACATGAGGCCGACGAGGGTGACGAGCGCGAGCGTGGGCCAGAGCGCGAAGTCGACGGTGGCATACCCGGTCGTCGTCAGGATCGAGGCGGCCTGGAAGACGCCGAGCCGGATCGCCTCCTCCCCGATCTCGGGCCGCTTCGTCCAGATCTCGCTGGTGAGGATCAGCGCCCCCGCAAGGAGTGCGAAGGCGTAGGCGCGAAGCTCCTCGTCCCGCAGCGCCACGCGGGGCCGGCGACGTACGAGTGCCTGGAAGAGCAGCGCGAAGTTGACTCCGCCGGCCACCATGAAGACGAGGATCACCCACTGGGTGACGGCCGCGAAGGCCTGGATCGAGTTGGGCTGCGGTGAGAACCCGCCCGTCGGGATCGTCGTCAGCGCGTGGGCAACCGCGTTGAAGACGTCCATCTCCGGGTCGAGCCGTGTCAAGCCGAGCAGGGCGAGAACGACGGCTTCGAGCGCCGTGAGCGCGATGTACAGCGTCGAGAACCGGATGGTGGCCTCGCGGATCCGGGTCGCCAGCTGATCGACCTCGGGCCCCGGCAGCTCGGATTCGAGCAGCTGGCGCCCGCCGATCCGTAGCCGGGGGAGCACTGCGAGCGCGAGCACGATGATGCCGATGCCGCCGAGCCACTGGGTGAGCTGCCGCCACATCAGCAGCGAGCGAGGGAGCGCCTCGATGTCCGTCAGTACCGTCGCGCCTGTCGTCGTGAACCCGGACATGCCTTCGAAGAACGCGTCGACCGGGCGTGCGAGCTGTGGCTCTCCCGAGAGCAGGTACGGGGCCGCCCCGTACGCCGCCACGAGGAGCCACGTCAGGGCGACGACGAGAAAGCCTTCCCGGGCTCCGACGCGCGAGACGTCGCCGCCCCACCGGACGAGCACGGAGCCGAACGCCGCGAGACCGAGGCCGGCGGCTGCGAACGGCCAGAACGGCTCGTCGTAGTAGAGCGCCACGACGATGGGGTACGCCGTTGCCAGGGCGACGTACCGCGAGAGCACGCCGACGAGGCCGAGCGACCCCCGGACGTCGACCCCGATCCGGCCGGGCCGGCCGCTCACGGCGCCCCCTGCTGCGTATCGGGGCACGTGCTAGTGCGGATTCTCCAAACGCTCGACCTGAAACGGGCGCGCAAAGCACGCCCCTTCAGGATCATGTTGGTCGGCTGCGCCGGCAGCCGACCAACGTGCAGCAAGCATCAGTGCGATCTCTCATGACGAGAACTTCCAGTGGAACGTTATGAGAGGCCGCACTAGACGCGCCAGTAGCCACGAGTGAGGAGGACGACGACGGGGATCACCTCGAGCCGCCCGAGCCACATCAAGGCGGTCATCACCACGGTCGAGAGATCGCTGAATTCCGCGAACGAGCCCATCGGCCCCGCGATGCCGAAGCCGGGGCCCACGTTTCCGAGCGTGGTCGCCGTCAGCGCGACGGCGTCGAGGGCCGAGATGTGCGGCCCCTGGAACGCGGCATCGAGGGCGAGCACCGCAGCACCGACGGCGAAGAGGCCCACGTACAGGAGGATGAAGGTCGTGATCGCACGGATGGTGCGCTCGTCCACGACGGCGCCGTTGAGACGGAGCGGCATCACGGCCTCGGGATGAACCGTCTGGCGCAGCTCGCGGCGGATCGCCTTGCCGAGCATCAGGTGACGTACGACCTTGACGGAGCCGCCGGTCGACCCCGCCGAGCCGCCGACGAACATGACCCCCACCAGGATCATCAGCGCGAGGGCCGGCCAGCCGACGAAATCGATGCTCGCATACCCGGTCGTCGTCGTCATCGACACCACCTGGAAGACCGAGGCGCGGATCGCCTCTTCGCCGCGCAGGACGTCCTCGCGCCAGAGCTCGATCGTGAGGAGCAGCGAGACCGCGCCCAGGATCACGAGATAGAGCCTGGCCTCCTCGTCGCGGAGGAGCGCTCGCGGCCGTCGTCGCACGAACGCGCGGAAGAGGAGCGCGAAGCTCATGCCGGCGAGGATCATGAAGACGACGATCACCCACTGGGTGGCGGGAGCGAAGGCCTCGAGAGAGCGGTTCTCGGGTGAGAAGCCCCCGGTCGGAAGCGTCGTGAACGCATGGGCCACCGCGTTGAACAGGTTCATGCGGTCGTCGACTCCCGTCCAGCCGAAGACGGCAAGGATGAGTGCCTGTGCCGCGGTGAGGGCGACGTAGAGCAACCACAGGCGCCTGGCGGTGGAGCGGATCCGGTCGGTCAGCTGGTCGAGCTCCGGCCCCGGCATCTCCGATTCGAGCAGCTGGCGGCCGCCGACGCCCAGGCGCGGCAGCACGGCCAGGGCGAGGACGATGATGCCCATACCGCCCAGCCACTGCGTGAACTGGCGCCACATCAGCAGCGAGTGGTCGAGCGCTGCGATGTCCGTCAGCACGGACGCGCCGGTGGTGGTGAACCCGGACATCGCCTCGAAGTAGGCGTCGACCGGTCGGTCGAGCTGTGCCTCGCCCGAGAGGAGGTAGGGGAGCGCGCCCAGGAGCGCTGCTGCGAGCCACGTGACGGAGACGACGAGGAAGCCCTCGCGGAAGCCGATCGCTGCCGTGCCGTGCCCGAGGCGCTCGAGGCCGAGCCCGACGAGCGCGACGATGGCCCCGGCGGCGAGATAGGGCCAGAAGGCCTCGCCGTAGCCGATCGCGAGCGCGGCGGGGAAAAGCGTCGCAACCGAAAGGTACTTCGTCAACGTGCCGACGAGCCCGAGAGCAGCTCTCAGGTCGACGGCGACGCGCGGGGGTCGGGGGATGCGCCCGGTCGTCCTGCCCGGGCTCACAGCACGCTCTCGACGTCCGCAACCCTGGAGGACTCGGTGAACACGATCACCCTGTCGCCCGCCTGGAGGACGTCGTCGCTGTGCGGGAAGATGGCTCTGCCGTCGCGCACGATCGCGCCGATCACCGCGCCTCTGATCGGCATCTCGCGGAAGCGGAGCCCGACGTACTCGCTCGACGGGCTCGTTGTGATGTCGAGCACCTCGAAGCGGTCACCCTCGATCATCGCCACCTGCTGCGTGCGGGGATCGTGAGCGAACCGGACGATCTCCTCCGCCGTCACCTGCCGCGGGTTGACCGTCACGTCGATGCCGGAGTGCTCGTAGACCTCCTGGGCGATCGCGTCGTGGACGATCGCGATCGTGAAGCCGACGCCGTGCACCCGCGCGAGCGTCGCCGCGTAGTGGTTCTTGGCGTCCTCGCGCATCGCGAACACCGCGGCCTGCGCCTGACCGATGCGTTCGCGCTCCAGGAAGTCCGGGTCGAGGCCCGTCGCCTGGTAGACCCGGGCGCCGGAGAGCTCCTCCGCGATCCGGCGGGCGCGCTCGCGGTCCGGCTCGATCAGACGGACTCCGATGTTCTGCTCGAGCAGCTGTCTGGCGATTGCCACTCCGACCTGGCCGCCGCCGAAGACGACGACGTCCTCGACCACCCCTTCGCCGGGGGAGAGGAGCTCGCCCCAGGCCTTGGCGGCCTCGGGAGAGCCGACCACGACAAGGCGGTCGCCCGCGGCGATGACGGCGTCGCCACGCGGAATCGTCATCGTGTCGCCGCGGATGATGCTCACGAGTCGCGAGTCACGGGGGACCATGCCGCACTCCCGCAGCGGCCTGCCCACGATGGCGGGGTTCGAGCGCTCCGTGACGTCGTACTCGACCATCTGCACCTGCCCGTCGGCGAAGACGTCGGTCTGGACCGCCGCGGGAACGCCGATCACCCGGGTGATCGCGTGGGCGGTCTCGAGCTCGGACGAGACGACGAAGTCGACGTCGAGGCGCCCTTCCCGCCAGAGCTCGATGTACTCGACGTTCGACGTCCTGATCACCGTCGTCGCGCGCGGTGCTTCGATCCGCGCGAACGTGGCGGCGACGAGATTTGCCTCATCGCGCGACGTACAGGCGATCACGAGGTCGGCGTCGCGCACCCCGGCTTCGGCCAGCGAGCGGCGGCTGGCGCCGTTCGCCTCGAGCGTCGCCACGTCGTAGCGATAGGCGAGCGGCGTCAGCCGCGCCGGATCGAGGTCGATCACGGTCAGGTTGTGCTCGCCGTGGAGCGCCTCCACCACCGTCGAGCCCACCTGGCCCGCCCCGATCACGAAGATCTTCATGCGCGGGCAGGGTACCCCTAGGAGCGGCTGCGCGAGCATGGAGCCGTCCGCTAGCGTGGAGAGAGTGCGACGAACGCCGCTGCTCATCTCCGTTGCCGTAGCCGTGCTTGCACTCGCGGGTGGGCGCGCCGAGGGCTCGTCCTCCGCGCTGCGGCTGGTCGTGGTAGCCCGCGGGCTCGACGCACCGCTCTTCGCGGCAGCGCCCTCGAACGAGGCGAAGCGGCTGTACATCGTCGAGCAGGGCGGCCTGATCCGCGTGCTCGAGAACGGCGCCGTTCGCGCCCGGCCGTTCCTCGACCTGCGCAGCAAGGTGCGGGCAGGGGGCGAGCAGGGCCTCCTCGGCCTCGCCTTTGCGCCCGACTACGCCACCAGCCGCACCTTCGTCGTCAACTACACGGATCGCAGCGGCGACACGCGTGTCGTGCGCTACCGCTCGGACGGCACGAAGGGCCTGCCAGGGAGCGCCAAGCAACTGCTCTTCGTCAAGCAGCCGTACGGAAACCACAACGGCGGCATGGTCGCCTACGGCCCCGACGGCCTCGTGTACGTCGGTATGGGCGACGGCGGCTCCGGCGGTGACCCGGAGGACAGGGCGCAGAACCCGTCGACCCTGCTCGGCAAGATCGTCCGCGTCGACCCCGCCAGGCCGGCCGCGAAGCCCGTGATCGTCGCCGCGGGCGTGCGCAACCCCTGGCGCTTTTCCTTCGACCGGAAGAACGGCGACCTGTACGTGGGCGACGTCGGTCAGAGTGCGATCGAGGAGATCGACTGGGTGAAGTGGCCGTGGCGCGGTCTCCTCAACTTCGGGTGGGACGTGTACGAGGGCACGGCGAGGTTCGAGAACAAGGCGCTCGGCCCGGGGCGGCTCGTGCGGCCGGTCGCCCAGTACAGTCATGCCCGCGGCTGCTCCGTCACCGGTGGCTACGCCTATCGCGGCAGTGCCGTGCGAGCTGCCGCCGGTCGGTACTTCTACGGCGACTACTGCAGCGGCACGGTCTGGTCGTTGAAGATGGTCTCCGGCAAGGCCAGGCAGCTCCGGAGGGAGCCGTTCTCCGTCACGAGCCTGGCCGGCTTCGGCGAGGACGCCGCCGGCGAGCTCTACCTGGTCTCGCAGGGCGGCACCGTCTACCGCCTGGCCGGCTGACGACCGCCTGCGGCCGGTCAGGCGGCAGCGGCGTCGACCAGCTGGGCACGAGTGGAGACGACCCTCGCGTCGGCGTCGAAGCGGCCCCGCAGGCGCTCGAGCGCGGCCACGCCTGCCTCCACGGCCTCCAGCCGCCGTGTCGCTCCCAGCTGTCCGAGCGCCACGGCGGCGAGCTCGAGCGGCGCGTCCGTGAACACGCCGAGCCGATGCCCCGAGGCACTGAGACGGCGGAGCGCCGCGCTCGCCTCGGCGCTCGGTCGCAGGTAGACAGGTGCCCTGTCCTGTGCGAACCGCTCGAGCAGCGCGCGCCAGTTGCCCGCTCCTGCCGCATCGAGGGCGTCTGCCGCGTCTCCACGGTCGGCGGGGAGCTGAGCAGGCTCCACGCCGAGCACCTTCGCGGCATCTGCCAGCCAGTCGTCCCAGAGCGGACGCGTGTCCCCCAGGGCCCCGTCGAGGTCGATCAGCAGCGCCGTCATGGCGCCGTCCTCCGCGCTCGCCGCCAGGCGAGCACGCCGATCGCGACCCCGATCGTGTCGATCACGACGTCGTACCAGGCGCCGTGGCGCCCGCGCACGAACGACTGGTGCACCTCGTCGGACACGGCGTAGAGCCCGCCGAGGCCGACGGCGAGCTGCGGCTGTCCGAGCGCCCGCACGAGCAGCGCGCCGAGGATCGCGTACTCGGTCGCATGGGCGAGCTTCCGCAGCACGAGATCCCAGGTGCCGAGGCCCGTGCCGAGGCTCGGGATCGCCGAGAAGGCGAAGATGACCGCTGCCCACACGGCCACGGGAGCCCAGGCACGGAGGGCGGATGACGGCACCGTGCGATGATAGGCTCCACGTCCAACAAGGAGTGCGGTGAGGGAACCCGGTGCGAGTCCGGGACGGTCCCGCCGCTGTGAGGGGATGGCTCCCCCGCCGAAGTGCCACTGGCGCAGTGCCCGGGAGGACCCGGGGGCCGGGAAGGCGGTGGGGGAGGGAGCCCCGAGTCAGAAGACCTGCCGCCTCCTGCACATACCGAGCCCCTCGCGGAAGGATGGATTCGTGCTCAAACGTCTCGCAGCCCTCGTGGCCGTCGCCGGCCTCGTTCTCGCGTTCGCCGCCGGCGCTCTCGCAGCGACCGTCACCGTACGCGTCGAAGGGAAGACACAGTCGATCTTCGGCTCCCTGCCCGTCACCGTCGACGCCTCCAACCCGCTGCAGGCGCTCGACATCGCCAGCACGCTCGGCGAGTTCCACTATCAGATCACCAGCCTGTCGTTCGGCGACTACGTCAGCCAGGTCGGGAAGTACGCAGGCGTCGGGAACACCGGCTGGGTGTTCAAGGTGAACGGCGTCTCGCCTCCCGTGGCGGCGGGGGAGGTGAAGCTCGCGGACGGGGACTCCGTGCTCTGGTACTTCGCCCTCTTCGGGGAGACGGGCGGGCCGCCGACTCTCGAGTTGAAGGCCGCCGGCGCCGGTTGCTACACGGTGTTCTCCCAGGACGACGCCGGCAAGCGTACGGCCGCCGCCGGAGCCGGCCTGCACGTCGACGGCAGGCGGGTCAAGGCCGGCACCAACGGCCGCGGCTGCGTGGGCAAGCACCGCGGCACGGTTCGCGCCTACGCGGTCGGCGCGGTTCGCTCGAACTCGCTCAGGTGACGGCCCGGCGGGTCATCGGCGTGCTCGCGCTCCTCTGCGCCGCGGCCGCTCTCGGCGGCTGCGGCGCAGACGTCGGCGCCGCCGACGGGACGGCAACCCTCTGGGTGACGCGCGACCGTGGCGCCGCCGTGCTCGTCGACGAGACCGTGCCGGCCGGGCAGACGCTGCTTCGAGCCCTGCACTCCGTGGCGGACGTGAAGACGCGCTACGCCGGCCGGTTCGTGCAGTCGATCGACGGGCTCGAGGGCGACGCGTCGCGCGGCCGCGACTGGTTCTGGTTCGTCAACGGCCTCACGGGCGATACGAGCGCGGGTGAGTACCGCCTGCGCGACGGCGACGTGGCCTGGTGGGACTACCGCGACTGGTCGGAGGACGCGGAGACGCTCGACGTCGTGGCGGGGGCGTTCCCGGAGCCCTTCCTGCACGGTTTCGACGGCAAGACTCGGCCGGCGGCCGTCCGCTACGCCCCCGGCAGGGAGGCCGACGCGCGCCGCGTGGCCCTGACGCTCGGCGCCACAGACGTCGCCGCCGCGGGAACGCCGGTGCAGCCCGCCGCGCACCTGTTCGAGCTCCTCCCCCGGAGACCCGCACCGGCGCTCGTCGCCCGGCTGCGGACACCGGGCTCGGGCCCGGGCACGCCCGTGCGCTTCACCTACGACGGCGCTGTGGGGCGGCTGCTCGACGGCGCGTACGCGAGGCGTTTCGGATCGTGAGCCCCGGCCCTGTTGCCGCCCTCCTCGCAGCCGCCGCGGCGACGGCGTTCCTCACCGACCGGGCCTGGATCGTCGCAGCGATCGTCGTGGTGCTCATCGTTGCCTGTCTCCGTGCACCGGCGTCACGGCGCTGGCCGTACCTCGTCGGGGCGCTCGTCAGCGGAACCGGCGTGATCGTCCTCTCGCCCTTGCTGTGGTCGTCCGGTGGCGGCACGCTCCTGTGGGAGGGGCCGACGATTCCCGTGCTCGGGCCGCTCGACGTCTCGACGGACGAGGTGTCCGCCGCGGTGCTCAGCGGACTCCGCCTGACGTCGGTCGCCCTTGCCTTCTCGGCCTACGCGCTCCTGCTCGACCATGACCGGCTGGTCGCCTCTGCAGGGTTCGCGCGCCGCTCTGCTCTTGCGGTCGCTCTCGCGACGAGGCTCGTGCCCACGCTCGAGCGTGATGCTGCGGGGCTCGCCGAGTCGGTACGGGGGAGAGGGGTGGAGCTGTCGGGGGTGCGCGGCTATGCGACGCTCCTGTCTCCGCTCGTCGCAGGGTCGCTCGAGCGCGCCTCCAACCTTGCCGAGGCCATGGAGGCGCGCGGCTACGGGCGCCCGGGCGCGAGCCGCGCGCCTCGCCCGTCCTGGACGTGGCGGGACCACCTCGCGCTGGCAGCCGCCGTCACCCTCGTGCTCGCGGCGGTGACCGTCCTGTGAGCGAGAGCACGATCGCACGGGTCGAGTCGCTGTCCTACGCCTACCCGGACGGCCCGGCGGCGGTGCGCGATCTCACGCTCGAGCTCGCGGCCGGCGAGATCGTGGCGTTGCTCGGCCCCTCCGGCTCGGGGAAGTCGTCGGTGCTTCGGGCCCTCGCCGGGCTCGTGCCGCACTTTCACGGCGGCCGCTTCTCGGGACGGGTCGTCGTCGGGAGCGAGGACACGCGCATGGTGGGACCGGCCAGGCTCGCAGGCACCGTCGCCTCGGTGTTCCAGGATCCGGAGGACCAGGTCGTGATGACGGTCGTCGCCAACGAGGTTGCGTTCGGGCTCGAGAACCTCGGCGCCGAGCCGGCGGCGATCTGGCCCCGGGTGGACGCTGCGCTCGCCGCCGTGGGCGCCGGGCATCTTCGCGGCCGCCGCACGACGGAGCTCTCCGGCGGCGAGCTACAGCGCGTGTGCCTGGCGTCTGCGCTCGCCCTCGAGCCGTGCCTTCTGCTCCTCGACGAGCCCACCTCCCAGCTCGACCGGGCCGGTGCCGACGCCTTCCTGGCGGCGGTGACCGCTGCCGGTTGCGCCGTCGTCCTCTCCGAGCAGCGGATCGAGCGCGTCCTCGAGGTGGCGCAGCGGGTGCTCTACGTCGAGGAGGGGCGGCTGCTCTTCGACGGCCCCGTGGCGGAGGCCCGGGACTGGCTCGCGGCACGCCGGCCGCGCTATGCGGCGCCCGAGGCGTTCGCCGCCCCGCCCGCGCAGCCCGGCTCGCTCCTCGTGGCAGTCGACGGGGCCTGCTTCGGATATGGGAGCGGCCCGCTCGTGCTCGACGATGTCTCGCTGACAGTCCGGCGCGGCGAGATCGTCGTGCTCGAGGGCCCGAACGGGGTGGGGAAGTCGACGCTGGCGAAGCTGGCGGCGGGCCTGCTCGAGCCGACCTCCGGCACCGTCGTCCGCTCGGGCCGGGCGACGTACCTCTCCCAGGACCCGGGGCGCTACCTGGTGCGCGAGACCGCGATCGAGGAGGTGGCGCTCGCCGTCGGCGGCGACCGGGTGCGGGCACGGGCTGCGCTCGATCGTTTCGGGCTCGGCTTTGCCGTCTGCCGTCACCCGCGCGATCTCTCGAGCGGGGAGCGGGAGCGCCTCGGCCTCGCAGCCGTGGCGGTCTCCGAGCCCGACCTGCTCGTGCTGGACGAGCCCACGCGCGGCGTCGACCCGGAGCGCCGTGCGGATCTCGCCTCGTGGATGCTCGCGGAGGCAGCCGCGGGGAAGGGCCTTCTCGTCGCCACCCATGACGCCGGGTTGCCGGCGCACCGCCGGGTGCGCCTCGGCCAGCCCGGGGAGGTGCTGGCCGGTGCGCTCTAGCCGCTCCTGGACGGTGGCGTTCGCGGGCCTCGCGGCCGCGGCAGCCCTGTGGGCCGCGCTCGACCCTGCCCGCGGCGGGCTCGCCACGCTGCTCGCGGCGGTGGCGCTGATCGCCGGCGGCTTCGCCTGGCTCGAAAGCGGCTCCGTGACCGCCCGCGACCTGACGCTGATCGCCACCCTCGGTGGCCTCGCCGCCGCCGGCCGGGTGCTGTTCGCCCCCATCCCCAACGTGCAGCCGGTGACGGTGATCGTCGCGACGGCCGGGGTGGCCCTCGGGCCGCGGCGTGGCTTCGCGGTCGGGGCGCTGGCGGCGATCGCGTCCAACATGTTCCTCGGCCAGGGGGCACACACGCCGTGGCAGATGCTCGCGTGGGGCGGGTGCGGCGTCGCCGCCGGCCTCGCCGCGCCCCTGCTGCGCCGGCGCGCGCTCTTCGCCGCGTTCTCCCTCGTTCTCGGCTTCGCGTTCGGGGCCGTGATGGACATGTGGCTCTGGTACGGGTTCTACCCGCACACCTGGGCCTCGCTCGTCACGGTGCTGGGGGCGGGAATAGCGTTCAACGTCGCCCACGCCGCCGGGAACGTCGTGCTGGCTCTCGTGGCAGGGCCCGAGCTGCGGCGCGTGCTCGACCGCCATGCGCGCAGGATCCGGACCGAGGTCGTATGGGCCTGAGAGCCCTGCTGGCAGGGGCAGCCCTGTCGCTGTTGCTCGCCTGCTCGTCCGCGGCAGCTTCGGGGCCGGCCGTCGGATCGCTCGGCTTCCTCGAGCTGCAGCAGGCCGACAGCGGCGGCTTCGCGGAGGCGGGGCGCGTGCCGGACGGCCAGCTCACCGCCTGGGCTGCGCTCGGCCTGGTGGCTGCCGACGGCTCGCCTGCCGCGCGTGCGCGGGCGCTCGCGTTCCTTCGCACCGCGCCGGTCGATCGCACCGCGCAGACCGACCTCGCGCTTCGGGTCGCCGCGCTCGCGGCGCTCGGCGAGCGTCCCGTCGCCCTGCTCGAGGAGCTGCGCAGGCACCGTCCCGGCACCCTCGTGAACGCGACGATCTGGACGGTGCTCGCCCTGCAGGGTGCGGGGGAGAAGGCGCCCCCGACTCTCGTCAGGGCAGTGCTGGCGGCCCAGGCCAAGGGCGGCGGCTGGCCGTGGGCGCGGCGTGGGCAGCCGGACTCGAACGACACGGCAGCGGCGATCCAGGCGCTTCGCGCCGCCGGGGTCACCGGAGTGGCCATACGGCGCGGGATCGCTGCGCTGCGCTCGTTCCAGAACCGTGACGGCGGCTTCTGCCTGACGAAGGGGCGTGCCTCGGATGCGCAGTCGACGGCCTGGGCGATCCAGGCGCTGACCGCCGCCGGTGAGCGCGTCGGCAAGCGTCCGTTCCGCTTCCTGTCACGCTTGAGGCGCCCCGACGGCAGTTACCGGTACTCGGTCGCCTACGCCACGACGCCGGTGTGGGTGACGGCCCAGGTGCTGCCGGCGCTCGCCGGGAAGCCCTTTCCGCTCCGCTGACTACGATGGCTCGGTGCGGATCGTCGTCTCAGCCGTCGTGGCGCTCACCGCCCTCGTGCTCGCCGGGCCGTCGCTCGCGGGGCGCATCACGCTCGAGGACGTGGTTCCGGCGGGGTCCGCGTCGACGGTCGCCGTCACGGTGCGTGGCGCTGCCTCGTTCACGGTGGAGCTCCGTGCCCCGAAGCAGGGCCGAACCCGCCTGTTCCTGCTCGGTCGCACCGCGCCGGGCGGCGGTCCGCTGATCGACACGGCGACGGCAGGCTGCACCGCCCGCGGTACCACCGTCGTCTGCCGCGGCGCGTACGAGCCGCTGCCGCGGGGGAGCTACACGTTCCGGATCGTACGGCTCAAGGGCCCCGCGGGCAGGGTGACCCTGTCCGTGCGCTGGTGAGCGGGTGAGCGGCCTGGTCGCACACGACGACCTGCTGGCCGGCCTGAACCCGGCGCAGAGGGACGCGGTGCTGCACGTGGACGGGCCGCTGCTCGTGATCGCCGGCGCCGGCTCCGGCAAGACCCGGGTGCTGACGCACCGGGTCGCCCACCTGATCCGGGCGCACGGCGTGAAGCCCAACGAGATCCTCGCGATCACGTTCACGAACAAGGCCGCCGGGGAGATGCGCGAGCGTCTCGAGCAGATGCTCGGCCGCACCGCCCGGGCGATCTGGATCCTCACCTTCCACGCGGCCTGTGGCCGCATCCTGCGGCGGGAGGCCGAGCGCCTCGGGTACCGCTCCAACTTCACGATCTACGACTCGGCCGACCAGGTGCGGGTCGTGAAGGCGTGCCTGGAGGACCTAGGCCGCGACCCGAAGCGGTTCACGCCGCGCGGCATCCACACCCAGATCTCGAACGCGAAGAACCAGCTGATCGGCCCGGACGAGTACACGCGGCGCGTGTCGTCCTTCTACGACCAGACGGTGGCCGAGGTGTACGAGCAGTACCAGCGCCGGCTCGCCTCGTCGAACGCGGTCGACTTCGACGACATGCTGATGCTGACGGTGGAGGTGTTCGAGCGCTTCCCCGAGGCGCTCGCCCACTGGCAGCACGCATTCCGCTACGTGCTCGTCGACGAGTACCAGGACACGAACCACGCGCAGTACCGGCTGTTGCAGCTGCTCGCCGGCGAGCACGGGAACGTGTTCGCGGTGGGCGACCCGGACCAGTCCGTGTATGGCTTCCGCGGCGCCGACATCCGCAACATCCTCGACTTCGAGCGCGACTTCCCGGGTGCCCGCTCGATCGCGCTCGAGCAGAACTACCGCTCCACCAATGCGATTCTCGGCGCGGCGAACGCCGTGATCGAGAACAACCGCGACCGCAAGCCCAAGCGGCTCTTCTCGGACCTGGGCGAGGGTGAGCCCGTGCAGGTGATCGAGGTGGAGGACGAGCACGCGGAGGCTCGCTTCGTCGCGGCCGAGATCGCCCGCCTCGTCGAGGACGGCTGGTCGGCGGCGGAGCTCGGGGTCTTCTACCGGACGAACGCGCAGTCGCGCGTCCTCGAGGACGTACTGGTGCGCCAGCAGATCCCCTACCAGGTGATCGGCGGGCCGCGGTTCTACGAGCGGGCCGAGATCAAGGACGCGGTCGCGTACCTGTCCGTGCTCGACAACCCGTCCGACGCGGTCTCCCTGATGCGGATCGTGAACCGGCCGCGCCGCGGCATCGGCGACACGTCGATCCAGCGGCTCGTCGCGCGCGCCGACGCGCTCGGCGGCAGGCTCTTCGACGCGATGGCCGACCCGGAGGCGGCGGGCGTCGGCACGGCCGGCGTCAAGGCGGTGCGCGCCTTCCACACGCTGATGCAGTCGCTGCAGGCGGCGGCGCAGGAGCTCGAGGTGGACGAGCTGCTCGAGACGGTGCTGCAGCGCAGCACGACGCTCGAGGCCTACGAGGCGGAGCGCACGATCGAGGCGCGCGGCCGGATCGAGAACCTGGAGGAGCTCGTCGGCGTCGCCCGCGAGTACCGGCACGCCCGCGAGGAGCCTTCCCTGTCCGGGTTCCTGCAGGAGATCTCGCTCGTGTCCGACCAGGACGCTCTCGGGGGCGAGGAGTCGCTCGTGACGCTGATGACGATCCACAACGCCAAGGGCCTGGAGTTCCGCGGCGTCTTCGTGATCGGGATGGAGGAGGGCATCTTCCCGCACTCCCGCTCGATCGAGGAGAACGAGATCGAGGAGGAGCGCCGGCTCGCCTACGTGGGCATGACGCGGGCGATGGAGCGCCTCACATTGGTGCACGCCATGGCGCGCTCGCTGTACGGCCGACGTGACTACAACCTGCCGTCGCGGTTCATCGACGAGCTGCCCGCCGGGGTGGAGCGGGAGCGCCTGCGACCCTCCTCGTGGTCGGGCTATGCGTCGCCGCGCCAGACGGCGGCACCTACGCGCGACGTGGCCGAGCTGCCGTCGCTGCAGACAGGAGATTCCGTCCGCCACGGCTCGCTCGGCGAGGGCGTCGTCACACGGATCGAGCCGGGCGGGGTCGTCACCGTGCGGTTCGCGGGCGACGGCAGCGAGCGGCGGCTGATGCTCGAGTACGCGCCGCTGGAGAAGATCGGCTGATGCCCGTCCGCGTGCGCCCGACCCGCGACCTCGAGGAGTACCTCGACGCGATCGGCGTGATCCACCACTACTTCGGTGCCGAGCGCGACGCGTCGCGCGGTGAGGAGTTCTCGGGGATCCTCCCGTTCGAGCGGCTGCACGCGGCCTTCGACGACGGTGCCGTCGTCGGGGGCGCGGGTGCCTTCCCGCTCGAGCTGACCGTGCCCGGCGGGCCCGTGCCCTGCGCCGGGGTCAGCGTCGTCGGCGTGCTGCCGACGCATCGCAGGCGCGGGATCCTGAGCAAGCTGATGCGCACGCAGCTGGCCGATGCACGGGAGCGCGGCGAGCCGCTTGCCGCGCTGTGGGCCTCGGAGGAGACGATCTACGGCCGCTTCGGCTACGGTCTCGCCTCGCTCGACGCGATGATGCGCGCACCGCGCGTGCATGCGTCGCTGCGTCCCGAGCTGCCGCAGGCCGGCTCCGTGCGCCTGGTCGACGGCGAGGAGGCACGTCGTGTGATCCCGCGCGTGTACGAGCGGGTGCGCCGCCGCAGCCCCGGCTTCGTCTCGCGCTCGCCGGACTGGTGGGAGGTGAAGACGCTCAACGACGATCCGTCGCGCCGCCGTGGCGCCGGCGTGCTCGAGCACGCCCTGCTCGAGCTCGACGGCAAGCCCGTGGGCTACGCCCTCTACCGGATCCGGTTCGACTTCGAGGACGCCACCAACACGAGCAAGGTGCACGTGCTCGAGGCGGTCGGCGACTCCGCCGTGGCGACGCGTGAGATCTGGCGCTTCCTGCTCGGGATCGACTGGGTGCAGGAGATCCACTGCGACCTGCTGCCCGTCGACCACCCGCTGCTCCTGCTCGCGCAGCGGCCGAACCGGCTCGGGTGGAAGGTGTTCGACGGCCTCTGGCTGCGGCTCGTGGACGTGGATGCGGCGCTGCGCTCGCGGGCGTACGCCTCGAGCGGCCGCGCCACGCTCGAGGTCACCTCCGACCCGCAGTTTCGGGACAACACCGGCACGTGGACGATCGAGGGAGGGTCGGTGCGCCGCTCCAGCCGGCGTCCCGACGTGCGCCTGGACGTGCAGGCGCTGGGCTCTGCCTTCCTCGGCGGCTTCTCGTTCGCTCGGCTCGCGGCGGCGGGGAGGGCGGAGGAGGTCGCGCGCGGCGGGCTCGCCAGGGCCGACGCGCTGTTCCGCGTGGAAGCCGCCCCGTACTGCCCCGAGATCTTCTGAGGGCCGGCCGGATGCATGCGCCGGGAGGTGCCCGGCGCTACGATCGTGACATGGTCGTGCGCGAGGTGATCGCGGTGTCGAGGCCGGTGAGCGAGGCGTTCGCATACGTGGCCGACTTCGAGACGGCCGCGGAGTGGGATCCCGGCATCGTCGAGTCGCGCCGGACGTCCGGCGGGCCGGTCGGGATCGGGACGACCTATGCGGTCGTCGCCGAGTTCCGCGGCAAGCGCCAGGATTTCCGCTACCGCGTCACCGAGTACGTGGAGGGGCGGCGGCTCGTGCTCGAGGGAGAGGGCGAGAAGGCGTGCTCCGTGGACACGATCGTGTTCGAGCCCGCAGGCTCCGGGACGCGGATCACCTACGAGGCGGACTTCCGCATGAAGGGCGTGTATCGCCTGGCGGAGCCCTTCCTCGGCGGCACCTTCAGGGCTCTCGCGGCGAAGGCGCTCGCCGGCCTGCACGCGAGGCTCGACCCCGCCTAGGGCCCGCGCCCCGCCGGAGGCGTTCGCGTCGCAGCAGTCCGCGGCGGGCTCGGCCGGGCCGAGATGCGGTTCCGGGCCGGCGCGCTGTTCCGGGAAAGGGCGAGGGGCCCGCGGTGCGGGCCCCTCGCTTGGTGCGGTGTCGTAGCGCGGTCGAACTACGCGACGACGGTGGTCCGAATCGAAGCTGCCGCCTTCGGGAGCTTCAGGTTCGTGATCGTGTACGCCCGGTTCACGGGCACGATCCGTGTGACGGTGCGGACGACCTTGCCGTCCTTGCCAAGGATCTGCACGCGAACCTTGGTCGACGGCAGGTTCTTCCAGACCTTCACGACCTTGCCTGCCTTGTTCGTCGTGAGGAACAGCACCTTGGACTTCTTCAGGCTCTTGCTGCCCTTCACGTTGATGACGAGGAAGCGGCCGGCCTTCGTCTGCATGACCTTCAGGGAGAAGAGCCGTGCGGACGCTTCGGCGACCACTGCCGTCTTCGTGGCCGAGAGGACCGGCGTGGCCTGGATGATCGGCCCGCCGAGGCTCACGACCGTGCTGGTGGTGGCACGTCGCGGCGGGTGCTGCACTGCCGCTGCCACCCGTGCTCCGTGCCACCGTGCCGCCACCTGCCGCGGGCGGCGTGACCGGGGCAACCGGCGTGAGGCCGAGGCCGACGGTCGGCGGTCGGGTTCTCGGTCGCGGCGTTACAGCCCGCGACCACACCGAGAGTCGGTGTCGACCTTCTGGGTCATCCGAACGGGTGCACCCTCGAGGCCGACTTGCCGTCGTAGTTGTCCCACTCGGTGTCTTCGTTCGACGCGGTCACGTCGACGCAGCCGAGCGAGCTGAAGACGACGACGCCGGCCTGGCCCTTGGCGTTCGTGAGGATCTCGACCCAGGTCTGCTGACCGGTCGGATCCTCGTCGACCTCCTGCTGGCCGATCGTGTCGAAGGCGCCGATCTTCGCCGCGTCGCTGTCGACCTCAGCCTGCTGGCCCGACGTGGCGAAGCGCACGCGGACACCCTCGATCGGATCGCCGTTGAAGTCGGTGACGGTCTCGACGCAGAACGCCTCAGCTGAGGTGTTCGGCTTCTTGACGCATTCGAGCTTCTTGTCGGCGAGCTGGTTCGCAACCTTCCGCAGGACATTCGACTTCTTCGAAGGATCCCACAGCGGCTGCTGATCGGGGTAGTGGGCGGTGGCCTGGATGTCGGCCTCGCCGTACAGACCCGGCATGACGTTGCAGCGGCACTGCGTGTCGTGCAGGAGATACAGGCCGACGTACGGGAGGAACTTCACGAACGCCTCGCCGTGCTCGTCGGTGTACACCGACACCTGCCGGTCGCCCGTCGGGATCTCGTACGGATCGCCCTCGGGGTCCTTGCAGGCGTTGTCGCCTTCCTGCGTGGACTGTGCGTACGTGTTCCAGAAGTCGTACCTACCCTCGTTGATGAAGCCGGGGTAGTTGTTGGCGAACGAGCCGGCGACGCCGGAGCCCGCCTCACGCCCGCCGGAGCCGGCGGCCGGGATGTACGACTCGTAGAACGGTGCGTACAGGTCGTGACGCGTGTCCTTCGTGTTGTCGGCGTCGTAGACGTCGTCCTTGTCCGCCGTCTCGAAGGCACCGATGCTGCCCGCGCTCAACGCGAAGTCGATGCGGATCGGCGGCATCGGCGCGTCCCACGCGTCGAGCTTGCCGTCGTTCAGCAGCGTCTGGTCCGGGAACAGTGCGTCGAACGGACCGACTGTCGGGTACGCCGCACCGTTGACACGCGAGAACGCGCCGGTCTCGGCGCCCCGCCAGCAGTTGTCGACCGCGTCGATCCCGATCGCCGTGCCCGTGTTGCAGCCGGCAGGGCGGAATGGAACGCGGCGCTGCTACCGGCCAGGCTGTGGCCCGTGTTGTCGTCGTGGATGTCCCAGCGCATGTACGCGCTGCCCGGCGAGCCGCCGAGGGCGTTGGTGTCGTCCACGGCGAGCTTCTTCGCCAGGTCGGCCCACTGATCGGGCAGGGTGACGATGTTGCCGGGGAACATGCCGGCGAAGTCGTTCCCCATCGGGAACGTGCCCTTGACCACGGCCTTGACGACGCCGAAGACGCCTTCGATGTCGTTGTCGTCGTACAGGCTGAGGTCGAACGGCGGCTGGAAGACGCCGTCGCCGGCCGGATCACCGACGGGCGTGCCGTCCTCGAGATTGCCGCCCGGCTCCTTGTCGGACACCTCGTTGATCACGGGTGCCTGCGACTGCAGCCAGATCGCGAGATGCTGGTGCTTGAGCAGGACCTCGCGGTAGAGCGCGATGTTGTCGAGCGACAACCCGCCCTCGCTCGCGATGAGGTTGTCGAAGCGGAACTTGATGCTCGCGAGAACCTCGACCGAGACGGCCAGCTTGATCACGGCCAGGCCCGGCTTGTTCGAGCTCACGTGCGCCGTCCAGCAGATGCCGCGGTCGGTGATCTCCACCGGAACCGTGGTGCTGCGGTCGCCGGCGCCGTCGCCGTTGTGCCAGACCGGGCCGGCGTACTGCTCGTTCACGCCGCTCCAGTCCTCGATCGTGAACCGCCCCGGGAAGCTGATCGAGACGCCCAGCGACGCCTGTGCGGCGCCGACGTCAGAGGGTGAGACCTCGTCCTTCCAGGTGAGGCACTTGGCCACCTTGATCTGGTTCCCGAGCCATCCCAGGTACGGGATGTTCGTGGTCTGCGGATCGGGATTGTCCCCGTGGCTCGGCAAGATCGCAACGTCTGCCGCGTCCGGGATGTCGTCGTCTGCGAACGCCGGCGCAACAGTGACCGCGAACGCGGCCAGCACTGCGATGACGAACGCGAGACCAAGCTTGCGGAATCGCATCTGTACTACCTCCCCCAACTCTCGTTTGATACTGCCGAGTTTCCTGTCGTACGTTCGCGCGACCGTCGTAGGCCGCAACGGTGAACCCAGGCCCCTCTCCCCTAACGAGGGCCTCCGGTGACTAGCCCCTCTCAGTCGCACCTCCCCTGTGTCAATGCTCGAGCGCCGGACAGAGTGCGCCCGACGCCATTGTGCTCTTTCCGGGGTACCATAATCAAGGGATCGGCGGGTAGGTTTGTCGAACGGCCGGGCGGGGAGGTTTTCCTCGCAAACAGCGTATTTCGCCCGTGCCGTCTAGGCCTTCGCGGCGGCCTCGTGTACGGTCACGGTATGACCCGGTCGGGGGACCTAGTCCGCGCGCTCGTCGCGCTCGTCGTCGCGGTGGCGCTGGCTGCCGCGGTCCTCGTGCAAGGTGGGCAGGCCGCGCTCGAGCCGAACGACCCCTTCTGGCGCCAGTCCTGGTCGCAGGTGATCCTGCGCATGCCGGAGGTGTGGCAGCGGACGACCGGCAGCCCGGACGTGATCATCGGCATGGTCGACACCGGTGTCGACCCCTCCGTCCCGGATCTCCAGGGCCAGCTCGTGCCGGGGTGGGACTTCGTCGCGAACGACGCCGTGCCCCGCGACACCGCCGGCCACGGCACCCACGTCGCCTCGGTGATCGCGGCGCGCGGGAACAACGGCATCGGCATCGCGGGCTACTGCTGGGGGTGCCGCATCATGCCGGTGCGGATCACGCCCAACGGCCAGGCGACGCCGCAGCAGATCGCGCAGGGGATCTACTGGGCGGTCGACCACGGGGCCCGCATCATCACGATCGGGCTCAACTCCGGCAGCCCCAACTTCGACGAGGGCTCGGCGATGGCGTACGCCCGCTCGAAGGGCGTGCTCGTGATCGCCTCTGCGGGCAACACCGGCACCGAGGCGCTCCGCTATCCGGCTGCCTACCCCGGCGTGCTGGCGGTGGCGGCCACGAACGACTCGGACATCCTCTACTTCTGGTCGTCGCGCGGCCGTTGGGTGCCGCTCTCGGCGCCCGGCTGCCAGCTCGTGCTCGACGTCGCCGTGGGCCAGGGGACGCTCTGTGGCACGTCCTTCACGCCCGGCGCGGTCGCCGGCGTGGCGGGCTTGATGGTGTCCTTGAATCCCTCGCTCACCGCAGACCAGATCGTCGACGCGCTGGTCTCGACCGCCGTGCCCGTGAACGGGATCGGGGGTGGGCGCATCGACCCGCTCGCCGCGCTGAACGCGGTCGCTCCCGAGCCGGCCACGGAAGGCGGGGGCACGGTGGTACCGGCCGGGTCGGGCTCGGCCGGCGGCGACACGACGACGGTGACCCCGGTCACGAAGACGCTCGAGTTCCGGCGCGGGGTGATGCGCCACCGCCTGACGCACACCGTGCGCGTCGGCGCCGGCCGCCTGGACGTGCAGCTGCACGCGAGCCGGGTCGAGGAGTGCCAGATCTCGGTCGTGACCCCGACCCGCGACTTCGTGCTCTCGCTGCTGCCGCCGGGCGAGCCGACGCTCCTGAGCATGACGCAGACGGTCAAGGCGGGCCGGCATCGGGTCGAGATCGAATGCGACTCGACGCGGCGGCGCTCGTACACGCTCGAGATCTCCTCCATCGCCGTCCGCAAGACGGCGTCGGCAGGGCGCACGAGCAAGAGTGGCTGACCTAACGCTCTAGTAGAGGTAGAGAGTTGACCAGTTCCGTCATCGGGGATCGCGCGGATGCGGTTAGGGATCGCGCCGGACGGGTAGGCGACTTTCCCAGAACTCTTACAAACCTACCCTGGTAAGTCCGCCCGGGTGGGTGCATCATGGATCGGGGAGCTACCGGGGGATAGGGGATGATTTGCTGAAGCACTTGGTGTGGCTCGGCGTCGTGGGCGTCGCATTCGCAGTCGTGGTCGTCGCAGGGGCGATGCCTACCACCAACGCGCCACCGTCGGTGTCCGGCACGGCCCAGGCAGGCCAGCAGCTGACGCTGACGCAGGGCACGTACTCGGTCGGCGACGGCCCGGGCCCGGTCACCGTCATCGACGCCTGGCAGCGCTGCGACGACAACGCCGGCGGCGGCTGCGTCGCGACGGGCGAGACGGGCACCACCCAGCAGCTCACGGGCGGCGATGTCGGCAAGTGGTTCCGCGTGGTCGAGACGGCCAGCGACGGAGTGGCCCCGGACGCCGTGACCGCGACGTCATCCGTCGGCCCCGTTGCGGCAGCTCCCGCGCCACCGCAGAACACGAGCCCGCCGACGATCCACGACATGACCCCCGTCGTGGGTCAGGTGCTGAACGCCACGCCCGGTTCCTGGACCGGCGATCCGACCTCGTTCGACTACGCGTGGTGCTCCCCGGGCTGCGTGAGCGGCTCCTCCCAGTACACGGTGCAGCCCGGTGACGTGGGGAAGCAGTTCTTCGTCCGGGTGACGGCGACGAACGGCGCCGGCCCGAGCTCGGCCGACTCGGCAACGACTGCCGCCGTGCCGCCCGTGCCGCCGCAGAACACGAGCCCGCCGACGATCCACGACATGACCCCCGTCGTGGGTCAGGTGCTGAACGCGACGCCCGGCACGTGGACGGGCATCCCCGAGCCGACGTACACCTATCAGTGGTGCTCGCCCGGGTGCGTGAGCGGCTCCTCCCAGTACACCGTGCAGCCCGGTGACGTGGGGAAGCAGTTCTTCGTCCGGGTGACCGCGAGCAACTCGGGCGGCTCCGTCGCTGCCGACTCGGCCACGACGGCGGCCGTGCCGCCTCAGGCGCCGTCCAACACGTCGCCGCCGACGATCAACAACACGGCCCCCACGATCGGTGCCGTCCTTGTTGCCTCGCCGGGCAGCTGGACGGGTGCGCCTGCGCCGACGTTCACCTACCAGTGGTGCACGCCTGGATGCGCGACCGTGCTCGGCAGCGGGTCCCAGTACACGGTGCTGGCGGCCGACGTCGGCCGCACGATCATCGTCAGGGTGACGGCGACGAACGGTGGAGGCGTGGTCTCCGCCGACTCCGCGGCGACGGCCGCCGTGCCCGGCATCGCTCCGGTCAACTCGGCCCCGCCCGCTCTCAACCAGGCTGCCCCCGTGTTCGTGGCGTCGTCGCCGCCGACGCTGAGCGTCACCAACGGCACCTGGAACGCGACCCCGGCCGTGACCTCGTACTCCTACGAGTGGCAGCGCTGCACGTCGACGGCTGCTGCGAGCTGCGCGCCGTTCGGCGCTGCGAACCAGTCGACACTGACACTGCAGCAGGTCGACGTCGGCTCTGCCTTCCGCGTCAAGGTGACGGCGACGAACGGCGTCAACCCGGACGGCGTCGCGTTCACCGCCGTCACCGCTCTCGTAGCGCAGGCTCCCGTCAACAACGGCGCGAACGGAACGGTGCTGCCGACGATCTCGATCGCGGGCGACGGCTTGCCCGACCGGGGCGACACGATCACCGGGCTCTCCGGAACCTGGTTCGCGTCCCCCGCACCCGTCCTCCGCCATCAGTGGCAGCGCTGCAACGCCGCAGGAACCGTGTGCTCCAACATCGGTGCGCCGATCGTCACCGGCGTGACGACGACGTCGGCCTACCAGCACACGAGCTCGTCGCAGTACGTGGCCACCGACGCCGACCTCGGCTCGAGGATCAAGCTGAAGGTGACGGCGCAGATCGGCTCCGGCACCGTCGTCGCGCCGAGCCCCGACAACGTGCTGACCCAGGCGGTGCGAGGAGCGCCGGTCAACGTCGCCGGGCAGCCGCCCACATTGACGGGGACGCTCGTGCGCGGCCAGACGCTGACGGCGGCGTCCGGTCTCTGGACAGGGTTCTGGGCCACGGGCCAGCCGCCCCTTGCCTTCACGCACCTGTGGCAGCGCTGTGACCTGGCCGGCTCCAACTGCGTGGACATCGCCGCCCCGGTCGTCGCTCCACTTGCTCCCGGGGGGGCCGCATCCTGCACGTCGGCGGTCCCGTGCGGCGGCTCCACGATCTACCAGCTGTCCGATGCCGACATGGGCTCGACGGTACGCGTGCTCGTACGGGCGACGAACGGTAGCGGCACCACGGTCGAGGTGGCGACGGCCGTCAGCGCCGTGGTCAACGGTGCCCCGCAGATCCTCACCGTGAACGGCGCACCCGACCCCAACGCCCAGCCGAAGATCAGCGGCCTGGCACAGTCCGGCCTCAACATCGGCGCCTCGACCGGCTCCTGGAGCGCGTTCCCGGGCGCGGACACGGACGCGATCGCGTACGCGTACCAGTGGGTGCGGTGCTCCGGCGGCGATGTCGGCTCGTGCTCCCCGATCGGCGGCGCCACGGGCGCGATCTACGCCGTGCAGGACGCCGACGTCGGCCAGCGCCTCCGCATCCGGATCACGGCGACGAACGGCGTCGAGCCGGCCGGCGTGGCGCACTCCGATCCGACCGACCCCGTCAAGGCGAAGTCGGCCGGTCTCGGCGGCGACGGAGTCGACCTGCTCCTGTCGGCCAAGGCGAGCTCGTCCGGCGGCAGGCTCACCTACACCCTCACCGTCACGAATGCCGGCAACCGGCCCGCGAGCGGCGTCACCGTCACCGCCAATCCACCCGGTGGAGTCCCCGTCGTCTCGGCCAACGCTCCGGGCGGCTGCTCCGGCGGCGGCCCGGTCAGCTGCGCCATCGGCGGGCTCGCGCCGGGCGCGAACGCGGCGGCGACGATCGTCGTCCAGGCCACGCAGACCGGCGTCGTCGCCTTCTCGGCCTCCGTCGCCGGCGCGGAGGCGGACGTCAACCCGACCAACAACGGCATCTCGGTGACGACGTTCCTGATCGTCTCGGGCAACAACCCGCAGGGCTCGAACGCGACCAAGGTCGCGAGCGCAGACGTTCCGGGTAGCGCCACCGACCGCACGGTCGCTCTCAAGTCGGTCAAGCTGAAGGCGCGCAAGGCCGGCAAGACGTGGGCCGTGAGCACCAAGTTCAGCCTCGTCTCGGGCAACGCCAAGCTGAAGCTGATCGTGACGAAGCTCGGCAGCGAGAAGCCGCTGACCCTGCTGAAGGGAAGCAGGTTGGGCAAGGCGATCGCATCCTCCAGCCGCAAGGAGCTCGCGCTCAACACCGCCAAGCCGGGCACGTTCCCGATCAAGATCGTGCTTCCGGCGGCAGGCTTCTCGCTGAAAGGTGTCTACGTGATCCGCATCACCGCGACCTCCGCGGCCGGCGCCTCGTCGAGGCTCGACCTCGGCTTCAAGGGTGCGAAGCTGATCAAGCGGAAGGTGAGCGCGATCCCGACGGGCGCCACGTGGATCGCCGCCTCGAGGATTGCCGTCCCCGCCGGCAGGACAGCGGTGCTTGCCTGGGTGAACCGTGGCAAGAGCACTCAGCGGCTCGCTCTCCTGAAGGGCTCGAGGCTCGGCAAGGCCGCGGTGAAGAGGACGGCCAGGGCGCTACGGCTGACTTCGACGAGCAAGAAGAAGGCGAACCTGCTGATCCGGGTTTCCCTCCCGAAACGGGGCTTCTCGCTCAAATCGACCTACGTGATCCGCGTCGAGACGAAGTCGGTGAGCGGGTTCTGGACGGACTACGAGGTCAGCTTCAAGGGCAAGAAGCCCAAGACCTCCGCCCGCGCTCTCACCGCCACGCCGTAGAGCCTGCGCCGCGCTACCGGGCACCGGGCTTCGCCCGGTGCCCGGCAACGCAGCCAGCTACGGCTTGTGCGCGACGGTGATCTCGCCGGCGACGTGCTCGACGAGCCCGTTGTCGAGCGCCCAACGGGACGCTTCGGAGCGGTTGCGCACGCCGAGCTTGCGGTAGATGTTCGAGAGGTGAAACTTCACGGTCTCGCTCGTCACCCAGAGATAGCGGGCGACGGCCCGGTTCGTCATGCCGCACGCGACCAGCTCGATCACCTCGAGCTCCCGCCGTGTCAGCCCGCCGGGGCCGGTGCGTCGCCGTCGGACGGCCTTGCCGCCCAGACCGAGACGTGCCCGTCCGAAACCCTTGATCTCCGCCGGTGCGAACGGACGGCGCTCACTGCCGCCGTCGAACCACACCTCACGCTGTGCGGTACTCATGCGAAACCAGGACCCCCATCCTCATCGATCGACAACGATCGAAACGCCAGCGATGCGTTCTGCGTCGGCGTTTCCCCCGCTCTGATCTTACGAACGGATCCCTGTGCTGTCGATGGGTAGGCGGTCGATGATCGCGCCGCAGGACTCGTAGGCGGGCGTGAAGTGCCGGTGAAGCGCCGGTGAACAGCCGGCGTTTCGCGGTTCGGGAACAACGTGATACTGTCGATCGGCGCCGAGCGCGCGGCGACTCCGGGGGGGCCTGTGGAGTCGCACTACAAGCGATAGGGCACGTCGGAACCACCTACTTGGGGGGAGTAGTGATGCACGTGGTTGGAGGGGCTCGGGGACCCGTTGGGCTGGAACGACCGTTCGTATCGCTCGTGATTCCGACGAGGGACGAGGTCGAGAATGTCGCCCCGTTGCTCGCCCGCCTCGCGTACGTCCTGCCGGACACGGCGCTGGAGATCATCTTCGTCGACGACTCGGTCGACGGGACGCAGACGGAGATCAGGCGACTCGCTGCCGACCACCCGCACGATGTCACCGTGCTCCACCGTGAGCCGGAGCAGCGCTGGGGCGGGCTCGGCGGAGCCGTCGTCGACGGCATCCGGCACGCCGATGGGACGTGGGTCTGCGTCATGGACGCAGACCTCCAGCATCCGCCCGAGGTGATCGCCGATCTCGTCGAGGCGGCCGTCTCGCGATCTGTCGACCTCGTGGTCGCGAGCCGCTTCTGCGCCGCAGGAGACACGGGCCACTTCGGCCGCGTCCGCAAGCTCCTGTCGCGGGGCTCGGCGGCACTCGCGCGAGTCGCCTTTCCGCGCAGCCTGCGCGGCGTGGCCGACCCGATGAGCGGCTTCTTCGTCGTCCGGCGCGACGCCCTCGACCTCGAGCGGCTCAGGCCGCACGGCTTCAAGATCCTGCTCGAGATCCTCGTGCGGACGCCGGGGCTCCGGCGCAGCGAGATCCCGTTCACGTTCGGCGACCGGGAGGCCGGCAACAGCAAGGCAAGCGTGGCCGAGGCGCAGCGCTACCTGCACCACCTCTTCCGCCTGCGCCTCGACGGCGCGACCCGCTTCGCCCTGTTCGGCCTCGTCGGGCTGTCCGGCCTCCTCGTCAACACGTTGCTGCTCGCGTTCTTCACCGACGTCGGAGGCTTCTACTACCTGCTCTCGGCGGCCCTGGCCACGCAGGGGTCGACGCTGTGGAACTGGGCTCTCACGGAGGCCGTGGTCTTCCAGGGGCGTGAGCACCGGCACAGCGGACAGAGGCGTCTGGCCATGTTCTTCGCGGTCAACAACGTTGCGCTGATCCTCCGGGTGCCGCTGCTGTTCGTGCTCGCGTCAGTTCTGGGAATCAACTATCTCGTCGCGAACGTCGCCTCGCTTGCCGTGATGATGATCGCGCGCTTCATGCTCGCCGACAGCTGGGTGTGGGCGAAGACGCAACGCCTGGCGCCGGGCAACGTGTACGACATCCACGGGATCATCTCGGTCAGCTCGGCAGTCGCTCTGCCCGAGTTGGAGGGCTTCCGCGTCGCGAAGCTCGACGGAGCGCCGACGATCGACGTCCGCATCGGCAAGGTCGCCACCACCGGCCCGCAGCTCTATGCACGGCAGCTCCGGTATGACGAGGGTCTCGGCCCTGCGGGGTTCGCGACCCAGATCACCATGGGTCGTCGCATCGACATCGTCGCCTCCCAGCTCCTGCGCTGGTCGCCGCACGTCCTCTACACGAACATCGTGGAGCCGGTCCTGCGCTGGACGTTCGCCGAGCGTGGGTATGCGCTCGCCCATGCCGCGTGCATCGCGGTGGACGACCGGGCGTACCTGATCACGGCCCGAACCGACACCGGGAAGACGACCACCATCCTCAAGACGCTCGACAGCCAGCCTGCCTGCTCGTTCCTCTCCGACGACCTCACCCTGCTCAGCCCCGACGGCACGGTGCTGACGTACCCGAAGCCCTTGACGATCAGCAGGCACACCGTCAGCGCCGTCAGGACGCCGCTCCTCTCCGTGTGGGAGCGACTGACACTGATCGTCCAGAGCCGGCTCCACTCGAAGTCCGGACGGCAGTTCGCCTTCTTCCTCTCGAGGACGGGGCTGCCGGTGGCGACGATCAACTCGATCGTGCAGGCGATCGTGCCGCCGCCGAAGTACCGCGTCGACCGGCTCGTCCCCGGAGTCCATTGCGCACGCGAGGCCCGGTTGAGCGGGCTCGTCGTGATCCAGCGGGGCGACGAGGACACGAGCCGCACCCTCGGGGACGCCGAGGCGCTCACGATCCTGCTCGAGAACTGCGAGGACGCCTACGGGTTCCCGCCCTACTCGGACATCGAGGCGTTCCTGCACAGCGGCAACGGCACCGACCTGCGTACCGTCGAGCGAGAGACGATCGGTGGAGCCCTGGCGGGGATCGACGCGACGCTCCTCACGAGCACGACGCGCGACTGGTGGCAGCAGTTGCCGGGCCTGATCGACCCTCGCCTCAGAGGCACGCCGCAGGCGCTCGAGGACACCAGCATCAACGCCCCGCTGCTCGCGAGCGTCCAGGCGCTCAGTCGGCCGGCCGAAGAGACGTCGCCGGTGGTCGCTCGTGAAGAAGCGTGACGGTGTTCCGCCGGAGGTAGCCGCCCCGGCAACGGAAGCCGCACAGGCGAAGGAGGCTGCACCGGCACAGGGGCCGGAACGGGCGAAGGCGAAGGCGAAGGCGAAGGGGCCCGCACGGGTCAAGCCGTCCGTCGCGGACGAGTTGGCAGCCGTGGCGAAGGCGTCTGCTGCGGCGAAGGCGTCATCTCCCGCGAAGGGGCCCTCCCGGGCGAAGACGTCGGCCAAGGCGTCCACATCGGCCAAGGCGCCTGTCGCGGCCGCCTCGTCAGCGCCCGCGATGCCGTCCGTGCCTGCGGGCAAGCCCGTATCGCCCCGTTCGACCGAGACCGCGCTTCCTCGTGCGCCCGCGCTCCCCACCGCGCTCCCCGTCGGCCGCTCTCACGGGGCGTCGCCGACGGCCGTGGCTCCGCCCGTCTACGGCGCCCGGCGGCTCGTCCACGCGGGCACGCTGGCGACGACGCTCGCGGTCGGCGTGGCGCTCGGGCTCGCGGCGGTGCTCCGCTTCTGGCAGCTCAATCACACGGGCTACAACAGCGACGAGACCGTGTACGCCGGGCAGGGCGCGTCGATCGCCGGCGTTTCCGAGCTCGAGCCGTACTTCCCGATCTTCCGGGCCCATCCGCTGCTCTTCCAGACGGTGCTCTCCATCCCGTTCGCGCTCGGCGGCGGCGACGTGTGGGGACGGCTCCTGGCCGCGCTGACGGGCATCGGAACGGTGATCCTCGCCTACAAGGCAGGATCCCTGCTCTACGGCCGCCGCGCCGGCGTGATCGCCGCCGTCCTGCTGGCGGTGATGCCGTACCACGTGATCGTCAGCCGCCAGGTCCTCCTCGACGGGCCGGAGACGCTGTTTGCGACCGCCTCCCTGTACCTGCTGGCGCGGTACGCGCTGACCCAGCGGCCGGCATGGTTGTACGCGGCGGCAGCCGGGCTCGGCCTGACCTTCCTCTCCAAGGAGGTCGGCGTGCTCTTCGTCGGCTCCGTCTACGCCTTCCTCGCTCTCTCGCCTGCCATACGAGTGCGCCTGCGCGACGTCGCCGTCTCCACGGGGGTGCTGGCGCTCGTGATCCTGCCCTACCCTGTCTCACTCGCCTTCGCAGGCGCTTCGCACACCGGGTCGCAGTTCCTGTCGTACCAGCTCTTCCGCCGGCCCAACCACAGCTTCCTCTTCTACCCCACGACCGTCTCCGAGGCGATCGGCCCCGCCGTCCTGATCGCAGCGCTCGCGGGGCTCTTCCTGCTCCGCAAGCACGCCTCGTGGCGGGAGACGCTGCTGCTCTCCTGGATCGTGGTGCCGGTGCTGTTCTTCGAGCTCTACCCGGTCAAGGGCTTCCAGTACCTGATGCCGGTCGTCCCCGCCGTCGCGATCCTGGCAGGACGGACGCTCGCACAGTGGCCGGGCCGTGAGGTCTCCCTTTTCGGGCGCCGGCTCTCTGCCGGCACGGCCGGGGCTCTCCTCGTCGCCGTCGTCGTCGCGACCCTCGTCGTCCCTTCCTGGCAGCGGATCCAGCCGCCGTCGTCGGGAAAGGCGCTCGCCGGCTCGGGAGGTGTGCCCGGCGGCCGCGAGGCCGGCACCTGGATCAAGGCCAACGTCCCGGACAACGCCGAGATGCTGGCGATCGGGCCCTCGATGGCGAACATCCTGCAGTTCTACGGGCACCGCAAGACGTACGGCCTGTCGGTCAGCGCGAATCCGCTCCGGCGCAACCCCGTCTACGAGCCGCTCAAGAACCCCGACCTGGCGATTCGGCGCAACGACCTCCAGTACGTCGTCTGGGACTCGTACTCGGCCGCGCGCTCGCGCTTCTTCAGCGACAAGCTCCTCCGCTACGCAGATCGCTACAACGGCCGCGTCGTGCACGCCCAGACGGTGACGGTGAAGGCGCCCGACGGCAGTCCCGTCAGCAAGCCCGTCATCGTCGTCTACGCGGTGAGACCGTGATGGGGAGACGGCTCGTCGCGCTCGCAGGCGCCGCGATTGCGTGCGCCTCGCTCGCCGGCGGCGCCGGCGCGGCAGCGAAGCCCCACGCTGCGAGGACGCCGATCGAGCACTTCGTCGTGCTCATGCAGGCGAACCACTCGTACGACAACTACTTCGGCACGTACCCTCGGGGCGACGGCATCCCGGCCGGCGTGTGCATGCCGACGTCGATCGACCGGCCGGAAGCCGGCTGCGTGAAGCCGTTCGCCCTGGGTGCCCGGTCGGTCAGGGATCTCAGCCACAACCTGGACGTGTTCACCACCCAGATCAACGGCGGCCGCATGAACGGCTTCGTCGACAGCTTCCGCCGCTTCGGCCTCGACGGCGCGCTCACGATGGGCCACTACGACGACAGCGACATCCCGTTCTACTGGAACGTCGCAGACCGGTTCGTCCTCTTCGACCGCTTCTTCAGCTCCGCCGCGGGCGGGAGCGTCTGGAATCACATGTACTGGGCGAGCGGCACGCCCGGCAACCCGAAAGCCGACAGGATCCCCGCCGCCGGCTTCGGCAAGCTGCCGCTGATCTTCGACCGCCTGCAGGAGGCAGGCGTCTCGTGGAAGTTCTACGTCCAGAACTACGACCCGAAGATCACGTATCGCAGCCGCGAGAGGACAGACCGCAGCTCGCAGATCGTGCGGGTGCCGCCGCTCAACTTCGCGCGCTACCTCGACGACCCGGAGCTCTTCTCGCGCATCGTCGACCTGAGCGAGTACTACGAGGATCTCGCCAAGGGGACGCTGCCGGCAGTCGCGTACATCGCGCCGTCGGGCTCGAGCGAGCATCCTCCCGGGAGCATCCAGACCGGCGAGCGCTTCGTGCGCACCCTGGTGAACAGCCTCGTTCAAAGCCGGTACTGGAAGGACTCGGCATTCATGTGGACGTACGACGAGTCGGGTGGCTGGTACGACCACGTGCGCCCACCCCGGGTCGACGAGTTCGGCTACGGCTTCCGCGTGCCGGCGCTCCTCGTCAGTCCCTACGCGCGTCGAGGGCACGTCGAGCACACGACGCTCGACTTCACCTCGATCCTCAAGTTCGTAGAGGAGAACTGGGGCGTGCGGCCGCTGGCCCGGCGGGACGCCGAGGCGCGCAGCATCGCGGGTGCTTTCGACTTCGGCGCGGATCCACGGGCCCCCGCGTTCCTCTCCACCGTTCGGGGAGCGGAGCCGGTGCAGGGACCGCGTCGCTCGGTCGTCTACCTGGCCTACGGGCTTGCGGCTGGGCTGACTGCGCTCCTGGTGGTCGCCGCCCTGGTTGCCGAGCGGCGCCGGCGGCCCCGCGGGCCGTGGGGACGAGCGGCGTACGACGAGGAGGTGGCGTCGTGACCGCCGTGCAGCGCTCCGGCGTGCGACGGCCGGCCCGCCGGCTGCTCGCGTGCTCGGCCCTTGCGATGGCGTTCGTGCCGACCGCCGGCGCCGCACCGGCGCCCTCCTCGCCGGCTCCGCCTGCCGTGCGCCTCGGCCCGACGGTCGAGGTCACCACCGCTCCACGTATCGCAGGCTTGCGTTTCTCGCTCGGGGGCCGGATCTTCGTCACCGACGAGCAAGGCACCATCGCGATCCCCGCGGAAGCCGTCGCCGCAGCGCCCTCGGAGACGCAGGCGCAGAGCATGCTGCGCCGGCTTCGCCTCCTGCGCACCCCGCGAGAAGGCGGCCTCGAGTACCGGATCTCGCGGTACACGGCCTTCAGCAGCGGCCGGGGTCGCCTCATCGTGCGTGCCACGATGGACACGTTCGTCCCTGTCAGGTTCGGGTTCACCGACCGGTCCGGACGGCCCATCGACCCCGGCCGGCTCGACTCGATGACGATCAAGCGAAGCGACGGCGCCGTGGTCTCCCTGGGCCGCAAGCAGCTCAGCGGCCCCGTGACGGTGCAGGCAAGCCGGGTCGTGCGCCTCGGGGGGAGGTTCCATTCGAAGGATCTCGCCTTCCGGATCCAGAGCGTCCTCATCGGCGGCAACAACGTCGTCAACGAAGCACAGCAGGCGTTCACGCCGCTACGGACACGGGACGTCGGGGTGCAGCTGCTCTTCTACTCGCTGCGCGTGTCCGCGCGCGACAGGATCTTCGGCTACGGGACCGGGTCGGGCATCGAGCTCCAGTACCCGGACGGGCGGGTCGAACGGCACGGCTTCGCCGACGGCCACGAGGTTCTGCTGCCGTCTCTCCCGCGGGGCCAGTATCAGCTCGGTGTCGATGCATCGGGGCTCTCGAGCTCGCAGCCGGTCGTGATCACTCGTGACCAGGTCGTCGAGATCAAGGTGGTCTCGTACGTCGACGTCGCCTTCCTCCTCGGCCTGGTGGTCACGCTCGCGGTAGGGCTGCTCCTCGTCGGGCGCGGGCCTGTCGGTGGCTTCGGCCGCTCCGCTTCCAGGCGCCGTCTCGTCTCGCACGACGCCGGCCCGGAGCGGCACGTCGACGGCGTATGACGGGCTCCTCGCGCCAGACCCGGCGGCTTCGCGCCCTGGCCGTCCTCGGCGCGGTCCTCGCGGTAGGCCTCGGGCTCCCGGGTGGAGCGACGCCGCGAGCCGCCGCTGCGGAACCGGGCAACCCGATCCCGCTCCTTGCCTACTACTACATCTGGTTCAACGCCACGTCGTGGAACAGGGCGAAGACCGACTACCCGTTGCTCGGCCGCTACTCGAGCGACGAGCGCCGCACGATGGAGCAGCACGTCCAGTGGGCCAAGAGCGCCGGCATCAACGGGTTCATCGTCAGCTGGAAGCACACCCCGACGCTCGACGAGCGACTCGAGCGGCTGATCGCCGTCGCCGACGAGAACGACTTCAAGCTCGCCGTCATCTATCAGGGCCTCGACTTCGAGCGGAGGCCGCTGCCGACCGCTCGCATCGCCGACGACCTCGACTTCTTCGCACGCAACTACGCACGAGACCCCGTGTTCAGGATCTTCGGCAAGCCGCTCGTGATCTGGTCGGGTACCTGGAAGTTCTCCCGCCCCACGGTGGAGCGCGTGACGCGCAAGGTGCGCGACCGCCTGCTCGTGCTCGCCTCCGAGAAGAACGTGAAGGGGTACGAGCGCCTTGCCGGCGCGGTCGACGGAGACGCCTACTACTGGTCGTCTGTCGATCCGCTCACCTACGCCGGCTACCCGAACAAGCTCGTGGAGATGGGCGCTGCCGTGGATGCCCGTGACGGCCTCTGGATCGCGCCTGCGTCGGTCGGCTTCGACGCGCGACTGATCGGGGGCACACGGGTCGTCGACCGCCGGGACGGTCAGACGCTGCGCCTGCAGATGAACGGGGTGCTTCGTTCCTCACCCGACGCCATCGGGCTGATCAGCTGGAACGAGTTCACCGAGAACTCCCACGTCGAGCCGAGCAAGAACCTCGGCTCGCGCTACCTCGACGTGGTCGCGGAGATCAGAGACTCCCCGCCCCTGTCGATCCCCGATTTCGACTCCGACCAGGCGGCAACCCACGGCTCGGGCTACGGCGCGCCCGTGCTCGGAGGGATGATCGGGCTCGTGGTAGCGCTCATCGCGGCTGCCCTGATCCGACGGCGCAGGCCGGGGCCCGCTTGACCTCCGGAAATACCCGCAGCGTGCGCGACTTCCCGGACGAGGACGTGTCCAGGGTCTCGTCGAGACGGGCGCTCCGGGTATACACTCCCGGGCGGAAGGTGCCTCCGTGGAATGCGGGGGCGAAGGGCGAACGGGGGGATATGGTCGTTCACGTGGCCGATGGGGCACGCCGCGGTTCGTCCACCGTGGGGTTGATCAGCCGGATCGATCGGCGCAGCGGTGGGCCGTCGCCGGGGCGACAGCGGTGAACCGACGCCGACAGTCGTCGACGGCCTTGATCGCCGCCCTCACGCTGCTCGTCGTCATTCCGGCATGGGCTGACGGGCGGTCGGCCGCGGCCGGGCCGCCGAGCTCCGTGCGCGCGATCGCCACGACCACCGGCTCGGTCGAGATCGAATGGGAGCAAGTCGGCACGCCGGGCGTCGTCCGGTATGCGATCGTGCGTGACGACGCCCCGATTGCCGAGGTCGACGCATCGCAGTCGAGCTTCACCGACACGACCGTGGCCGTGGGTCAGAGGTACCGCTACGCGGTCGAGGCGATCGACGCGAAAGGCGTGCGCTCCGCTCGCTCCCCTGCCGACCGCGTCAGGATTCCGAGCCGTCCCGAGACCGCCGACACGACACCGCCCACCGAGCCCGAGATGTTCGAGGCCGTCCGCCTCTCCGATGGGTCCGTCCTCCTCGACTGGCAGTACGCCACGGACGACACCGATGTCTCGGCCTTCGTGCTCCGCCGGAACGGGCTGCGCATCGCGGTGCTGGACGCTGCCACGCTGCGCTACGTCGACGCCAAGGCAAATCGCGGGCAGGCGGTCTACTCGCTGGTCGGATGGGACGTGAACGGGCTTCGCTCGTCCGTGGTCACGGCCAGGGTCGGCCCTGCGCGCTCGAGCTCCGCGCCGGCCGCGCGGGGATCTGCGCCGGGTGTGCGTGGCTCCGCCACCCCGATGGCCGTGCAGGGCGCGGTCGGGGCCGCGGCAGCAGCTGCGATCGATCCGGCCCTGCGGCGCTATCCCTACCTCACCGACGTCGTCAACTCGACCAGCGGAACCGTCGGCTACGCCACCGTGAACTGGGCCACCGACCGATCGGCGACGGCGGGCAGCGCACTCTGGGGAGCGGTCGCTGCGGACGGCACCTGCGACCCGACCAACTCGGTGACGGCGACGAGGACCGCGGTGACGATCAACTCTCTGCCCGCCTACCAGTGGAAGGCACTTCTCGACCTCGGGCCGGGTGCCTCCTACTGCTACCGGGTCTACCTCGCCTCCACCGATCTCCTCTCCGGAGATCCCGCGCCGAGATTCAAGACGCAGGTCCCGGTCGGATCCACCGAGCCGTTCTCGTTCGCCGTCTTCGGCGACTGGGGCGCCGTCGACAGCACGAGCAGCAACCCCGACCAGGCCAACCTGATGGCGCAGATCGCGGCGAGCGGCGTGCGCTTCGCCCTCACGACCGGCGACAACTCGTATCCCTCCGGCAGCCAGGACAACTACGGCGACCTGACGAACACCGGCCCCAACGTGAGCGCGGTGTTCGGCCCGCAGTACTGGACCGTTGCCGGCTCGTCGATCCCGCTGTTCCCGGCGGTCGGCAATCACGGCCTCTCGCGCAGTGACGTCGCGCATCCGCACCTCAACATCTGGCCGCAGGACCGCGCGGTGGCGACCTCGGGCGGACGCTACCAACGCGACACCTACTGCTGCGCCTTCGGCACCCAATCCGCGAGCCTGCCGAGCGCGTGGTACGCCTTCGACGCCGGCAACGTGCGGGTCTACGTGCTCCAGGCAGCGTGGTCGGACAGCAACACCGGCACGGCGAGCGGACCGTACCAGGTCGACGCCGCCTACCAGTGGGCGCCGGGCACACCCCAGTACCAGTGGCTGCAAAACGACCTGGCCGCGAACCCGGGCAAGCTGAAGTTCGCGGTCTTCCACTATCCGCTGTACTCGGATCAGAAGCACGAGAGCTCCGACACCTTCCTGCAGGGGCCGGCCTCGCTCCAGGGGCTACTGAACCAGTACGGCGTGAAGCTGTCCTTCAACGGGCACGCGCACATCTACCAGCGGAACATGCCGGATTCGGGCGGCATGGTCGCGTACCTCACCGGGGGCGGCGGCGCCAAGCTGCAGTCCGTCGGCGAGAACCCTTGCGCGGCGAACGACGCCTACGCGATCGGCTGGTCGAACACCAACGGGATCGGCAACGCCTGCGGGGCTGCATCGCCGCCCGCCGCCCCTTCACAGGTCTTCCACTTCCTCAAGGTGACCGTGGCGGGAACGACGGTGACCGTGACACCGACCGACTCGACGGGGCAGTCGTTCGACGTCCAGACGTACCACTTCGGCTCCGCCTCGGGAGATGCCGAGCCTCCGTCTGTGCCTGGTGGTGTGGTGGCGGTGGCGGTGTCGTCGGGGCGGGTGGATGTGTCGTGGGGTGCGTCGTCGGACAATGTTGGGGTGTCGGGGTATGAGGTGTGGCGTGATGGGGTGTTGGTTGCGTCGGTGGGTGGGTCGGTGTTGGGGTGGAGTGATGTGGGTGTGGTGGCTTCGACGACGTATGGGTATGAGGTGCGTGCGCGTGATGCGGCTGGGAATGTGTCGGGGCCGGGTGTTGCTGCGCCGGTGACGACGCCGGCGGAGGGGGAGCCTCCGTCTGTGCCTGCTGGTGTGGTGGCGGTGGCGGTGTCGTCGGGGCGGGTGGATGTGTCGTGGGGTGCGTCGTCGGACAATGTTGGGGTGTCGGGGTATGAGGTGTGGCGTGATGGGGTGTTGGTTGCGTCGGTGGGTGGGTCGGTGTTGGGGTGGAGTGATGTGGGTGTGGTGGCTTCGACGACGTATGGGTATGAGGTGCGTGCGCGTGATGCGGCTGGGAATGTGTCGGGGCCGGGTGTTGCTGCGCCGGTGACGACGCCGGCGGAGGGGGAGCCTCCGTCTGTGCCTGCTGGTGTGGTGGCGGTGGCGGTGTCGTCGGGGCGGGTGGATGTGTCGTGGGGTGCGTCGTCGGACAATGTTGGGGTGTCGGGGTATGAGGTGTGGCGTGATGGGGTGTTGGTTGCGTCGGTGGGTGGGTCGGTGTTGGGGTGGAGTGATGTGGGTGTGGTGGCTTCGACGACGTATGGGTATGAGGTGCGTGCGCGTGATGCGGCTGGGAATGTGTCGGGGCCGGGTGTTGCTGCGCCGGTGACGACGCCGCCGGTGTCGGGCGTGTCGACGGTGACGTTCGTGGCTGACGCGGATGCGTATGTGGCGCAGAGCTCGGCGAACTCGAGCTTCGGTGCGACGACGACGTTGTTGTCGGATGGTTCGCCGGCGATGCGGACGTATCTGAGGTTCGCGGTGTCGGGCGTGTCGGGCACGGTCACGGCTGCGAAGGTGCGCCTGTGGGTGGTCGATCCGACGTCGAACGCGCCGCAGTTGGTCGGGACGACGACGGGCTGGTCGGAGTCGACGTTGACGTGGAACAACCAGCCGGGTGCTGTGGGCTCGGTGTTGTCCGACCTGGGCTCGGTCTCGACGGGCACCTGGATCGAGTATCCGGTGACGACGGCGGTGACGGGCAACGGCACCTACGCCTTCGTGTTGATGCCACAGTCCAGCAACGGCCTGGATGTCAGCTCGCGCGAAGCGGCAGCAGCCAACCGTCCCCAACTCGTCCTCACCATCAACGGCTCCGGCCCGGGTGACACGGCGGCTCCGTCTGTGCCTGGTGGTGTGGTGGCGGTGGCGGTGTCGTCGGGGCGGGTGGATGTGTCGTGGGGTGCGTCGTCGGACAATGTTGGGGTGTCGGGGTATGAGGTGTGGCGTGATGGGGTGTTGGTTGCGTCGGTGGGTGGGTCGGTGTTGGGGTGGAGTGATGTGGGTGTGGTGGCTTCGACGACGTATGGGTATGAGGTGCGTGCGCGTGATGCGGCTGGGAATGTGTCGGGGCCGGGTGTTGCTGCGCCGGTGACGACGCCGCCGGTGTCGGGCGTGTCGACGGTGACGTTCGTGGCTGACGCGGATGCGTATGTGGCGCAGAGCTCGGCGAACTCGAGCTTCGGTGCGACGACGACGTTGTTGTCGGATGGTTCGCCGGCGATGCGGACGTATCTGAGGTTCGCGGTGTCGGGCGTGTCGGGCACGGTCACGGCTGCGAAGGTGCGCCTGTGGGTGGTCGATCCGACGTCGAACGCGCCGCAGTTGGTCGGGACGACGACGGGCTGGTCGGAGTCGACGTTGACGTGGAACAACCAGCCGGGTGCTGTGGGCTCGGTGTTGTCCGACCTGGGCTCGGTCTCGACGGGCACCTGGATCGAGTATCCGGTGACGACGGCGGTGACGGGCAACGGCACCTACGCCTTCGTGTTGATGCCACAGTCCAGCAACGGCCTGGATGTCAGCTCGCGCGAAGCGGCAGCAGCCAACCGTCCCCAACTCGTCCTCACCATCAACGGCTGACCCCGTCCACGCTGTCGCTCGCGGACAGCGGCATGCCTCCCCGCAGTCCGGTTCACACCGCCAGGATGGGCGGCGACTCCACCTTCTCACACAATGCTTACCTCCTCGAGCGGTGGCCGGGAGGTAGCCTGACCATGATCCTGGTGGGGCAGACGCCCTGGGCTCGAGAAAGGAATCGGTCCGCTACCCGTCGAACCGGCTCTCATGACAGAACCCGATCTCGCAGTGGTGTCGCCGTCGACCGCTTCTCCGGCCAGGCGGGTCGCGGCCGGGGTGCTTCGGGGCCCACGGCTCGTGGCGCGGTGGGTCGTCGTCCTCGGCGCCGCCCTCGTCTGGCTGATCGCGGTTCCGATCGTCGACGGTGTGCGCTCCCTCCTTCGCCGGGAGCGCTCGAAGTAGTGCCGTCCGACGACGGGTCGTCCGCGTCGGACGCGCCCCGTCGTCGCGGAGCTCCCTCGGCCTAGCGCCGGCCGGTGCCGGTGATCGCCCGCAATGTGAGAACGAGCTCGGCGGGAGCCGGCTCTCGCCGCTGCCTGGCCGCGATTCTCGCCTGCCGTTCTTCGGCGTGCTGGGCCACGATCGCGGCGACGCGCGCCAGGCCGGGGGGAGGCGGCACCGGGCTGAAGAAGAACCCGGCCGCGATCCGAAGCGCCAGGATCGCGAGTGGCACCAGCGCGACCACGGCGACGAACGCGACGATGGCGGCAAGCCCCGTCATCCCGTCGGCCCCCCGCGCAACCACGACATGATCCCTTTGTCTCCCAAGAATCGAGCGTCCCCCCGGACGACTCGCTTATACAAGCCTGTCGCGGATCAGTCAAACGGGTGCCGTCCGCGGCTGTGGGCGTGCCGTCCGTCGCCCCCGTCGGCTAGACTCGGGCCTATCGGGCGCCGGGCGCACGACGTCGGCCCCGAACAACGCACATGCGGCACCCAGGGCGGTTAGCTCAGTTGGGAGAGCACCAGCTCGACAAGCTGGGGGTCACTGGTTCGAGCCCAGTACCGCCCACTCACCGCAACACCAGGAACCACGCCGTATCCACGAGCTGAGAGGCCCCGGCCAGGGGCCTCTCTCGCGTCCGGGAACGAGCACGATGTCCCCCGAACGGGCGACAGCTGACCGCCCGGCCCGGCCGATCTCTGCCCTGCGATGTCGTTTCACGTTGCAGCGGTCGCGGCGCTCGTCGCCCTTCTCTCCGGGTGGGCCCTCGTCCACCAGGCCCGCTCGATGCTCTTCGACGGGGTGGGCGTGCGCGACGGCGGCGGTTTTGCGGTGATCATCCTCGTCGAGACGATGGTGTTCCTCGCTGCGCTCAGCGTCGCCGTCTCCTGACCCGCTGGAGGCGCTCGCCCGACCCGGACGTGCGTCGGCAGGTGCCGGCCTGCAGGTCGACCGCAGAGGTTGGTGGTGCGACCGTCCTCACGCCTCGTTCCCGTCCCCACGTCGGGGGACAGGAAGAGGGACCGGGACGGGCGATATCACCACTGTGCCCCTCGTGGCCGATCTCTCCTCGGCCCAGGGGACTTGCAAGGGGTAGAAGGGCGGAGCCGGTGGCTCCGCCCTTCGTTTTCTCGTGCCTGGAGGTCCCCGGGAAGGCCGCAGCCGGAATCCGGTACGCCACCGATGCGGGCACTCACGGTCGGCGCCACGCTGTGACCATGCCCACGACTCTGAAGAGAGAGCATCGCGATCGCGGACGCCGCTGGCGGGAGCGTCACGATCGCTACCGGCAGGGAAGCCGGGGTCGCAGGCGGCGCGAGCGCGCGCGGGCGACTCGTTAGAGCCGGGTCGACCCGGCTCTTACCTCGACACCTCGACTCGGGCGTTTTCGCCGGTGAGCGGTTTCTGGCGCTGTCCCTCGCGCCTGCCGGCGACGGGGCGGGGTCTCAGTGCCGGCCCGCGGCGCGGCGCCGGCTCTGCTCCGCCCGCAGGCTGTCGATCCGGTCGTGCAGCAGGCGCCGCTCCTCCGCGATCTTGCGCTCGCGCTGCCGCAGCGCCTCGAGCTGATCGCCGGCGGCGTAGATCTCGGAGGTGACACCATTGCCCACGAAGTCGATCCGGTCGTGAAGCACCGACCGCCGCCTCGAGAGCGACTTCTCGTCCCCCTCGAGGCGACGCAGGAGTCGCGCCACCTCGGCGTCGGAAAGGGTTGAGGGCTCGTCCCACACGTGGGTGTCGCCCGACGACGAGGCGGTGGTGTTCGCTTCCATTGCCGTCGTATCGGCTCGTGGCACCCGCTCGCATATCCCCCTTCGGGGTCAGGGCTCGAGGGGAAATCCGCCGGTTGCCGCGCTCGTTCGCTGCCCGGCCCCACGAGTAGGATGCGCGCCATGAGCAGCTTCGAGCAGGTGGCGGCCCGCCCGGTCGCGGCGGGGCGCGATCACGCCCGCGTGGCCCCGGTCGGCAGGGGCTGTCGCGACTAGCCCATGCCGGTGATCCGGAGCCTGATCGGCGTCTACGATGCCGACGGCTCGATCCGCGGTGAGCTGGCCTACGTGGTCGGGCGGGCGCTCGGGCGGCGGCATTGCGCCCTGTGCGAGATCACGCACGGACGGGTGCGCGAGAGCGAGCAATGGCGCGCCTGTCGCGAAGGGCTGCCGGTCCCGTTCGAGGCGGTGCATCTCGACGAGCGCTCCGCCGACGTTCGGGCGGCGAGCGACGGCCGCGTCCCGTGCGTGCTGGCGCAGACCGACACCGGGCTCTCCGTCCTCGTGGGGGCAGCAGAGCTGGAGGCGTGCGGGGGTGATCCACGTCGGCTCGTCGCAGCTCTCGAGGCCGCCGCAGCCGCCAGGGAGCTCTCGTGGGCCTGATCCGCCGCCGTGGTTGTGGATGAGAAGTTGCGCCCGCGTAACAAAGGGTGTCTCCCCCAGGGAGACACCCTCCGGGAGACACCCGGTCGGTCGAGCGTGAGCGACCTGCGGCGCTTCCCGCTCGCCGAGCTCGAGGACGGCGTCACGCCATGGGTCGAGCCGGCCGAGCCGTTCACGGAGCTCGTCGCGTCGTGGGCCGCCGAGACGCCGCCCGGCGCCCACGTCGCCGTCGCCGTGCAGGCCCGTATCCGGGGCCGCGAGACCGCATGGTTCGAGCTCGGCCGCTGGGCCTCGCACGACGTCTCCTTCCGGCGCACATCCGTGCCCGGGCAGCGCGACGACGACGCGACGGTGGACGTCGACGTGCTCGTCGCATGCGCCGAGCCGTTCGGCGCCTACAGGCTGCGCGTGTCGACGACCGGTGCAGCCACGCTTCACGGACTGGCAGCCGTGACATCCGAGACCCGGCCGGAGACCCGAGGCCGTTCGAGCACGCCGCACGGCCCGCCGATCGACCTCGACGTGCCCGCGTTCTCCCAGCTGACGCACCGCGGTCACTTTCCGGAGTACGGCGGTGGCGGCGCGTCGTGGTGCAGCCCAGCCGCGCTCGCAATGGTGATCTCGTACTGGGGCGCCGGCCCGACGGCGGCCGAGCTGGCCTGGGTGGGGGAGGGGCACGATGACCCGCAGGTCGACCACGCTGCGCGAGGCACGTACGACGCCGCCTACGACGGCTGCGGCAACTGGTCGTTCGGCGCCGCGTATGCGGCGGGGCTCGGGCTCGACGCGGTCGTGACGCGACTCGGGTCGCTTCGCGACGCAGAGGAGCTGCTGGGAGCGGGAATACCCCTCGTCGTGTCCCTCGCTGCGGGCCCCGGCGAGCTACCCGGCTTCCCGCTCGAGGAGGGAACGACGGGGCACCTCGTCGTGGTGCGGGGTTTCACCGCGGAAGGTGACCCGGTCGTCAACGACCCGGCGGCCGCGTCGAACGACGACGTCCCCCGCGTGTATCCGCGCGCCTCCTTCGAGCTGGCGTGGCTGGGCGGCTCGCACGGCACCACGACGCTGGTCAGGCCCCGCTCCCATCCGCTGCCGCCGGGGAAGACAGCCTGGTGAGAGAGCGGGCCCGGCGAGCCGGGCCCGCCTGTCAACGGGTTACAGCACCTCGCTGATCTTCAGCATCGCCGGTCCCAGGATGACGACGAACATCGCCGGGAAGATGAAGATCGCCGTCGGGATCAGCATCTTGACCGGAGCCTTCATCGCCTTCTCCTCGGCGGCGACCTGGCGCCGTCCGCGCGACTCCTGGGCCTGGATCCGCAACATTCTCCCGAGCGGGCTGCCGAGCTGCTCGGCCTGGATGAGCGAGTTGACGACGGACGTGAGCTCCGGGATGTCGGCGCGATCCGCCATCTTGCGGAGCGCGTTCGCCCTGCTCTCGCCGATCCGCAACTCGGCGAGCACCAGCAGGAACTCCTCGACGAGCGGGCCCTCGAGGTACTCGCCGAGCCGGGCCAGCGCTGCGTCGAAGCCGAGGCCGGCCTCGACGCTGACGGCGAGGACGTCGAGCGAGTCCGGCAGCTCGCGGCGCATCAGATCGCGCCGCCTACGGGTCCGCGATGTCACGATCACGTCGGGCCCGAAGAAGCCGAGCAACCCGCCGGTTGCCGCCACCAGAATCGCCTTCGTGGGGCTTCCGGCAAGGGCTCCCAGGACCGCTCCGAGAGCGACGCCGAGCGCTCCGAGGAGCACCTTCGACGCCAGGAAGCCCACGGGGGAGACGGTCTTGGCAAGGCCCGCGGAGACGAGCTTGAACCCGATGCGATCCTCCGTCGCGCGTGGGTCGAGCCGGGCCGCGAAGTGCGCGAGCCGCTGGGCATACCGGTCGTTCATCCTCTCCAGCAGCGGGTCGCCCGAGGCCGTATCGGCCTGTGCGTACCCACTTGCGCGCCGTAGCGATGCCTGGCGTGCGCGTGCGGGCTTCGTGGCGAGCTGACCCGCGATTGCGAGCGCGCCGGCGAGGCAGACGAATGCGAGAAGCAGTAGCACCTGGCATCACCCCTTGATCGAGACGATCTTCTTGAGGACGAGTGCGCCGGCGGCGATCATGGCCAGAGAGACGACGATCATGATCTGCCCGGCGCCCCGATGGACGAGTGGCCCCAGGTATCCGGGGCTGATCGCCGCGATCAGGCCGGCGGTGATGAACGGCAGAGCCACGAGCAGGTAGGCCGACGCGCGGCCCATCGCCGTCAGCGCGCGTACCTTGCGCCGGAAGTGCTGCCTGGCGCGCACGGTGTCGGAGACCGTCTGGAAGAGCTCGGCCAGGCTGCCGCCGATCTCGCGCTGGATCGTGACCGACATCAGCACGAAGCGGAGGTCGTCGGAGTCGATCCGGTCGGCCATCGCTGCGAGCGACTCGTCCACCGAGCGTCCGAGCCTCGTCTCGTTGAGCACGCGGGCGAACTCCTCGCTCGCCGGTGCCTGACCTTCGTCGACGATCGCCCGCATGCTGTGGTCGAAGCTCTGGCCGACCTTGAGCGCGCCGGCCATCGTCATGAGCACGTCGGGGAGCTGCTCTTCGAAGGCCTTGAGCCTCCGATGCGCCTTGGCCGCCACCCAGGCGAACGGCGTGGCCAGCCCGATCGCGAAGCCGGTTGCCGCGAGCAACGGCGAGGAGGCGACCAGGCTGACGACGACCGCGAGGCTCACGCCTGCCGCCGCCGCCCAGAAGAGGAGCTGTACGGGCCGCACCTGCAGGTGCGCGCGCTCGATCAGCCGCTCGAGCGACCCCCAGGCGCTCGTGCGATCGAGCGCGCGCTCGGTCGCCCCGTAGAGGCGATCGACCTGCGGGCGCCAGCCGGCCCGTCCGTGCGCGCCGGCGGGCCCGCCGGTGACGACGGTGCCGCCTGCCCCCCCGTACGGCTCGAGCCGGCTCTTGAGCCAGGCGCCGCGCGGCCTGGCGAGGGCGACCAGGGCCGCCACGAGCATGAGAGATCCGACCGCCAGGCCGATGACGACCGGCCCGACGGCGGAATCGAACAGCAGGGAGCTCATCGTCCGCTCCCGTTTGCCGACACGGCGTGGAGCTGAGCCTCCGGCAGGTAGAAGTCCTCCGGCAGGATCACGCCGTGACCAGCCAGCTTGTGCTGGAAGTGGGGCTGCAGGCCCGTGCACTCCAGCACCCGCAGGAAAGACGGCGAGCCGTGCGCGACCGCCCGGTCGCTCACGGGACGGGCGAGGAAGATGTCCTGCAGCGTGATCACGTCCGACTCCATCCCCAGCACCTCGGTCACGTGCGAGATGCGGCGGGAGCCGTCCACGAGCCGCGTGATGTGGATCACCAGGTCGAGGGCGCTCGAGATCTGCTCTCGGATCGCGTGCAGCGGGATCTCGAGGCCCGACATCAGCACGAGCGTCTCGAGCCTGTTGAGAGCGTCGCGTGGCGAGTTTGCGTGGATCGTGGTCAGCGAGCCCTCGTGACCGGTGTTCATCGCCTGCAGCATGTCGAGCGTCTCCGCGCCGCGAACCTCGCCCACGACGATGCGGTCGGGCCGCATGCGGAGCGCGTTGCGCACGAGCTCGCGGATGCGGACCTCCCCTTCGCCCTCGATGTTCGGAGGCCGGGACTCGAGGCGGATCACATGGCCCTGCTGCAGCTGCAGCTCGGCCGCGTCCTCGATCGTGACGATGCGCTCGTCGTCGGGGATCGACGCCGACAGGGCGTTCAGGAGCGTCGTCTTGCCGGTGCCCGTACCACCCGAGATGAGGACGTTCAGCTTGCCGTGAACGCACGACTGCAGGAAGTGGGCCGACTTCTCGGTCAGCGAGCCGAACTGGATCAGGTTGTCGATCGTGAACGGATCACGGGCGAACTTGCGGATCGTCAGTGTCGGGCCACCGAGCGAGAGCGGGGGGATGATCGCGTTGACACGGCTGCCGTCCGGCAGGCGCGCGTCGACCATCGGCGAGCGCTCGTCGACGCGGCGGCCGACACGGGAGACGATCTTGTCGATGATCCGCTGCAGGTGCTCGTCGTCGACGAAGCTCGCGTCGGTCGGCTCGATCACTCCGTCGCGCTCGATGAAGATCCGGTCGAACCCGTTCACCATCACCTCGCTGACCGAGTCGTCGGCGAGGAAGCGCTCGAGCGGGCCGTAGCCGAGAATGTCGGCTGCGATCTCCTCGATCAGGCGCTCGCGGTCGACGGCGGCGAGCGGTGTGCCCGAGGTGTCGAGCTCGCGCGCCACCGACTCGGTCACCTCTCGGCGCAGGTCCGGCGACTCCTGGTTGGAGAAGAGCCACGGGCCGAGCTTCGGGATCACGGCCCGCTGGACGTGCGTCTTGAGGGCGCCGTAGGGATCGGAGATGCCGGAGGCACGGCGGCCGTCCTCGAGCAGCGGGGTGGCCTCCACCTCCTCGTCCTGGATGCGCTCGGTGAGGCGGGCGCTGCCGGCGCCACTCTGGTCGCCCCTGAGCTGGTCTTCGAGGTTCATCCTGCCCTCCCTTCGAGGACGCGGCGTGGCGTCAGCCAGCGCCGCTTCGGGGCTTCCACGCCTCGTACGACGGCCGGCTCAGCGGCCGGCTCGAACGAGTGCGCGATGGTTGCGACTGCCTTTGCGAACTCCGAGCCGCTCTCCACGATCGCGGCGACGGCGCCGCTGTTGACCGCGGGTGCGACGACGGGGTCGTTCGGGATCTCGTAGGTGACCTCGAGGCCGAGCACCCCTTCGACGTCCGACTTCGTGAGGCCGACCTTCGGCGTTACGCGGTTGAGCACGAGGCTGACTCGCGACGCCGGGAATCCGAGCATCTCGAGGGTGTTGAGGCTCAGCTTCACGTTCTTCAGGGTCGGCACGTCGAGCCCGCAGAGCATCAGCAGGTGATCCGTCGGGCGCAGGACGGCGAGCATCGGCCCGTAGAAGAACGGGGAGGTGTCGACGATCACGATGTCGTAGGCCTCCCGGGCGACCTCGAGCAGCTGCAGCACCTTCGACTCGGTGACGAGCTCCGCCTCTTCCGGCCGCAGAGGCGCGGCGAGGACGTCGAGGCCCGACCGATGACGGGTCGTGTAACCCGCCAGCTTGCCGGCGTCGAGCGCTCCCGGAGCCTGCACGAGCTCGTGCATCGTCCTCTCGGGATCGATGCCGAGCATGATCGCCGCGTCACCGAACTGGAGGTCGAGGTCGATCAGCAGCACCCGCTTGCCCGACTTCTGGGCGAGGAACGCCGCGAGATTGGTGGAGAGGACTGTCTTGCCGGTTCCGCCCTTGGGCGAGAACACGGTCAACACGCGGCCGCGCGGCGCGTCCGACGCGAACGGGCCGTGGGTGCCGGTGCGGTCACTCTTCTCGTGTGCCTTGCGGATCGCGAACGAGATCGTCTCCGCCCGCTGCGGGAGCACGAGCACATCGTCGACTCCTGCCGAGAGCGCCTTCTCGACGATGTCCGGGCGCGCCTCCGGCACGAGCAGGACGACGGGCGCCTGCGTGTGCAGCCGGATCACTGCAGCCTCGGTCTCGAACATCACCGAGGACGACGTCCCGTTGCGGCCGGCTCCGAGGAGCACGGCGTCGACGTCGCCGGAGCCGAGGTACGGCACCGCATCCCGTACCTCGGCTGTCCAGGCGACGATCTCCAGCCCGCTGCCGTCGGCGGCGAACGCGTCGCGCAACTCCTGCTCGCCGTCGAGCGTGCCGGTCACGACGACGCGAAGCGCTTCCTTGCGGCTGCTGGCTGCTGGTGTCACTTGCTTCCTCCCGCGAGCACCGTCGTGTACGTGTCGACCGAGCGGTCGCTGTCCTTCGGCTTCTTGACCGGCCGCAGCTGCAGCGTCCAGTCGCCGTTCTTCATCACGTAGTAGAGGCGCTGTGCCTGGGCATCCGTCACCGCGAGGACGACGGCATGCTGGTTGACGTCGGCGGTCTTCAGCTGCGACCCGCCGTCGCCGTCCTCGGTCTGCAGGACCTGCAGGTTGCGAAGCACGACGGACGACTTCACCTTCGTGTTGTCGGCCGGGTCCTTCAGGCTTGCGACGACGTCGACGCGGTCGCCGACGATGAGGGTGCCGGCCAGCACCTGGTCCGCGGTGCCCGGCACCTGCAGGGCACGCTCGGAACCGGTGAGCTGCGCCCGGATGCCCTGCTCCTTCGGCAGCGCGAACCGGTTCAGCGTCAGCTGCTCGCCCTTGTACACGGGCTGGGTGAGGTACAGGCCCTCGAGCTGCCCGGGCGCCGTGACGGCCTCCGGCGCAGCGTTCTTGCGCGCGATCGTCTGCTTGTCGAGGCTCCCGGCAACCGTGCTTCCGGGCGTCCCGACGGCGAAGTCCTTCGACGGCACGTAGACCGTCACGCTCTCCTTGCCCGCGGTCGCGTCGTTCCGGGCCGAGGTCACGTAGATGACCGTCAGCAGGACGGCGGCAGCCGCGAGCGCAGCAGCGATCACGATGTTCCTGATGCGATAGTCGATCGTCATTCCACACGCTCCGTGGTCTGGCTGGTGAGCCGCCCGGACATCACGACGAAGCCGAGCAGGTTGATCGAGTACGGGTAGGTCGCCTTCACGGTCACGTCGCCCCCTGGCGCGAACTTGGCCTGGCCGCTCAACGGGTCGTACGGCGTCACCGTGACGTCGAGGTCGGCGTCCTTGAGCGAGCCCGCCGCTGCCGAGCGCAGCCTGGCCTCCGCGATGCCCGCGGGGTCGGTGGCGATCCGGCTGACAGCGGCCTGACGCGTACCGACACGCACAGCGTCGGTGAGCGCCAGGTAGTTGTTGAACGTGATTGCGAACTGGATGATCCCGAAGACCAGGACGAGGAGAAGCGGCAGGATGATCGCGAATTCGACCATCGCCTGTCCCTCTTCGCGCTTCGTGATGTTGGGCTTGGAGATCACCGGTATTTCTCTTTTCTTGACGTGGTGGTTGATTCGAGACCTGGTATTGCTTTGAAGAATGGGTGGTGGAGATTCTCATCGAGAAACTCCACCACCCGCTCTCCGTGGTGCGCTTAGAAGCTCGCGCGGATCGTGTCGAACGCGTTGAGCACGCGGCCGCCGAGGAGGCCGACCGAGACGACGCAGATCACCGCGATCAGAGCCAGGATGATGCCGTACTCGGCCATCGCCTGACCCTCCTCGCGATCACGCACGTCGAGAACGCGGAGGTAAAGGTTCGAGAGAAATGCATTCATGTGATTTCACCTCCTTTCATGAGGGAGGTCCGAAAGTGGACGTGAACGAACTTGGTCAGAGCATGCTGCGAAAGGGGGATAAAGCAAGAGGTTGGAGTACCTCGTTCGAGGGATTCCGAACGACGATCACTCCATCGAGGGATCCAGAAACTTCCTGCAAAAGAGGGGTTTCTGGATCGCCGGCGCGGCCGGAGCCGGCGGGGCGTGCTCGAGCTCGTCCGGACGCGCTCCGAGAAGGATTTACGTGAGCGAGTCGTCGATCAGCTGCGCGGTACGGAAGATGTCCGTCGCGATCTGCGTGAAGATCGTGTTCAGCTGACCCGGGTCGGGCTTGTTGAAGAACGTCTCGGGACCGGTGGCGATACGCTGCATTGCCTCGAGCGCATTCATGTTCGGCACCTCGAGCGTGTTCGATCGTGTCTGGCAGCGCTCGTAGACTCCGTTGACGCCGTCCAGATCGTAGCCGATCGAGTACACGAGCATTCCCTGCGCCTTTGCGGCGCTGGCGGAGTTTACGCCGGACTGGCATGGCTGAGTGCGATAGTTGGCCGGCGCCGAGTTCGGCCCGTAGTTCGCCGCGCCGTCCGAGAGGAAGATGAGCGCCTTCTGCACCCCGGGCCGGCCGTTGTTCTGCAGCTCGGTGCGTGCCTCGTCGATGGCGTTCGCGTAGGCCGTGCGGCCACCGCCGACCTGCTGGCACTGCACCCGGTCGACCAGTGTCGAGCCGGTGTTGAGGGTGCCCGCGGGCGAGGCATAGTCGCTCGAGAGCGGGGTGATCAGGTAGCGCGCCGTCGGCGAGTCGTAGCTACCCGTGGCCGGGGCCGTCGGGGGAGAGCACTGCGAAGCCCTGGTGGTACCGGTCGCGGGCGGCAGCACTGCCAGCCCTACGTGGTGGAACTGCGGGTCCATCAGGCGGAGAAACGTCTCGATGCCCTCGCGCGCGTTGCGCAGATCGGTGCAGGCCGGGTCGGCGCCGCCGCCCGAGAACTGGCACATGGAGCCCGTACGGTCGAACACGATCATCACGTCGAGCGGCTTGACGGAGCAGGGCGAGCACGCTGTGGCCCGCGCCTTCACCCGGAAGGAGTCGACGCCGAGGACCTTGGCGAAAACCGTCGAGACGTCCGACGTGGCGTCGACGCTGATCGCGTTCACCCCTCCGTTCCCAGGCGTGCAGCCGGTAGGAATGGCGGTCACGCACTTCGTCTGCACGCTGATGGCTGCGTTGTCGTTCGACCGAAGCGTGTTGCGCTTCGACGGCTCGGGGCCGTAGTCGCTCGCGACCTGCTTGGCCAGCGTGCTGTCCGGCAGCTCGAGCGCACCGGCGAGCGCGGCCGCATCGGTTGCCGCCTGGAGCTGGCGCTGCACGAGATAGGCGTGGCCGACGTCGAGAGCGAAGCCGGTGAGCGCGATCAGGACGACCATCGCGATGGCCGCGAGCACGAGTACCTGCCCGGTCTCGTCTCTGAACGTGCGTCGACTCCTGCCGCCGTGCACCACTTCCTCCTTCGCTCGGTCGGATCTCAGTGAAGGCGATGAGGAGTGAGGCTGATATCCCTCGTCTCAGGGATTCACTCACCCCTCCGGGGGGAAGGAGGCGTAGAGCGTCCCTCGAAGCTCCCGGCATGGCCGTCGTACAGCTGCACCGGAGCGACGGCCGATCGGCCTGCGAGCGCTGCGTCGTGGCGACACGGCCGTGGACGAGGATGCGCGGGCTGCTCGGGCGCTCCGGGCTCGAAGCAGGCGACGGCATGCTCTTCCCGGGCACCGGCTCGGTGCACACCATGTTCATGCGGTTCCCGATCGACATCGTCTTCCTCGATGCCGAGCTTCGTGTCCTCTCGATCCGCGCGCGAGTGCCTGCCTGGCGCGTGGTCAGGGAGCGCGGGGCCGCCGCGACGCTCGAGCTCGGAGCCGGTGAGGCCGAACGGGCCGGAATCGTCCCGGGGGAGCGGCTCGTGCAGGAGTCGATGGCCGCAGGCGCTGCCGTGCGCTAGGGCCGGCGCGGCCGCACGACCAGCGTGGCGCTCATTCCCCGTGCCCGGTGGCCGGCGAGCGTGCACCACAGCAGGTAGCGGCCGGCGGGCAGTGCCCGCTCCAGGTCGCCCGTCTTGCCGGGGCGCACGATGCCGATCCTATGGGTCCTGGCGCGCGCAGCGACGCGCCGGAGCGCCAGGTCGTGGTCGTCCTCGCCGTAGTTGACGAGCTCCACGATGGCCGGGCCGGACCTGATCGACGGGCGGGAGAGCGCGAGCGAGAACTCGTCGGCCGACACCTGCAGACGGGCAGGCGAGGGCGCCGCGGCGGCCGCGAGCGACGTCAGCGCGAGGCCGGCTGCGGCGAGCGCGAGCGCAAGCCTCATCTCAGGATCACGGGCCGCTTGAACTTCCGTGCGCCCGGGATGATCGCCTCGGCGTCCGCCCCCAGCCAGTCCTCGAGAATGGCTGCGTAGAGGCCCCGGTAGTCGGCGGTCGCGCGCAGGTTTCCGTCCTCGTCGAGCTGCTTCAGGCCCGGGAACTCGCCGATCATCCGTCCCTTCACGCGGGAGCCGATCAGGAAGCCGGCGCCGGCGGCGCCGTGATCGGTGCCGTTCGAGCCGTTCTCCTTCGCCCGGCGGCCGAATTCCGACCAGACGTGCACGAGCACGCGGTCGGCGAGCCCGCGGGCCTCGAGATCCCGCTGGAACGCGAGGAGGGAGTCCGCTGTCAGCTTCAGCCCTTCGGCCAGGTCGTTGGGCTGGTCGTCGTGGGTGTCGTAGCCTCCCGGTGCCGAGATGCCGACGACACGGAGCGGCATCCCGGCGGCGAGCATCGCGGCGAGGCCGGCGAGCCGGTTGGGGAACCGGTCGTCGGACTGGGGGTAGGCGACGGGGCTCGCGAAGCCCTTCTTGTCGTCCTTGCCGCGGAACGGGGCCAGCTGGCGGTACAGCTGCGAGGACTGCCTCGTCGCGTCTGTCGCCTGGCGGAGGCCCGGGTCGCCGTGCGTCGGCAGGGCGCCCAGCCGGCCGATCGTGGCGATCATCCGCTCGTGCACGTCGCCCCAGACGCCGCGCGCCCAGAAGTCGTAGCGGTCGGGCGAGTCGATCGAGGCGATCGGCATCCTGGCAGTGGCGAGCGCTGGCTGCAGGCCCCAGTCGAGGGAGAGGCCCTGCAGCGGGTTGTCGGGAGTGCCCACGCGATCGAGGTAGCGGCCCAGCCAGCCGGTGGTCATGCGCTCGTCGGCGGCGCCGACCTCCCAGAAGTGGCGGGAGGTGAAGTGCGACTGGTTGGGGTGGTCGTACCCGATACCGGGCATCACGCTGACCTTCCCTTCACCGTGGAGCTGCGCCAGCGGCTGCAGCGACGGATGCCAGTAGAGCCGCGGGTCCTCGCCGAACGGGGTGCCGGAGGAGGCGGGGAGGGCCAGGCGCGGTCGCAGGGACAGGTAGTCGGGATCGTCGGCCGGGAAGAGCATCGAGAGCGAGTCGGCGCCGCCGTCCAGGAAGACCGAGACGAGCACCTTCTGGTTGCCGTTCGCCGCGGTCGCCGCCGCGATGCCCTCGTCGAAGAGCTGGGGACGAAGCGCGGAGCCGCCGTAGACGGCGAACGCGAGCCCCACGCTCCTGGCGACGAAGCTGCGCCGGCTCAGGCCCGTGCCGGCGGGAGTGGGCATGCCCGCTTCGATCGACGGCAGCCCGCGACCCGCCTCGGCGATCCCGCGGCGGACGAGCTCGGCTCTGGAGTGTTCGTCGCAGCAGCCCATCAGGAGGTCTGGAGGTCGGGGGACACGGCGAGCAGCTGGCGGACGGCGTTGGCGACGAGGGGCGGGTACTGCTCCGCTTTCCAGCCCGTAGCGCCCGCGAGCGAGCCCCGTGCGAACGAGAGCAGCTCCTTGTGGGTCTCGGGCCGGATCGTCGGGTTGCCGAGCAGCGCCAGCGCACCCTTGACGATCGCGTCTGCGTCGTTCGGAACCTTCGCCTGCTTGCGCTTCTTGTCTCCGAGGGCGAACGGCTCGAGCGCCGTGTTCGCGATGTCCCAGCGGCCGTGGAAGGAGTTCGTGTCGAGCCAGCGCTCGTCGTCCCAGCCTGCCACGTTCGGCGGATAGAAGAGGCGCTGACCGGCGTTCTCGGAGAGCCACACCCAGGAGCGCGTGTCGACGCCGCGGCCGAGACCGCGCAGGAGGCCCGCGGTGTAGACGACCGGCGGTTTCACCATGCGCGGGCCCGTGTAGAGCGCGGGATGGCGGAGGATCGCCTCTAGCACGGGCCGCACCTCGAAGGACTCGCGGTAGAGCGCCTCGAGCCCTGCCCGCGTGCTCGCGCTCGGCGGTGACGGGACGAAGTAGCCCCAGAGCTTGTCGACGAAGAAGGCGGGGTGCCTCGGATGCTGCAGCGTGAGCATGACCGAGTCGCGCCATCCGAACGTGCCCTTCTTCCCGAAGATCACCTTCGTGCCCGGGTCGTGCCGCTTCTCGTCGAACCGGAAGTCCGTGGCTCCCTTGCCCCGGCGCCAGCGATACGTCCAGCCGGTCAGCGCACGGGCCTGTTCGCGCACGTCGCGCTCGGTGTAGCCGTTGCCCTCCCCGAGGGTGAACAGCTCCATCAGCTCGCGGCCGTAGTTCTCGTTGGGTGCGTCCTTCCTGTTCTCGGTGCCCGAGAGCCATATGAGCATGGCCGGGTTGGCCGTGATCGCAACCAGGAGCTTGCGGAAGCTGCCGAGCGAATACCTCCTCAGGAGGCGGTTCTGGGCCATCATCAGCTGCTGGGAGCCGACGCCGGCGTTCGAGGTGGCGAACCAGTCGTGCCAGTTGAGCGTCATGCGCTCCACGAGCGGCCGGCTCGTGCGCACCATCCGGTCGAGCCACCACAGGTGGTCGTGCCCGTAGGCGTCGCCCGGTGCCAGCCTGCGGCCCTTGTCGTCGCGGGGCGGCGGCCCAACCCATTTCTCACCGCGCGGGCGGGTGAGCGAGAGCACGGCCGCGTCGAGACCGAGCTTCGCGAGGGCAGCCGCCTCGCCGCGCCTCGGGCCGAAGCCGGCACGCCAGAGCAGGCGCTCCGCCTGGGGGACGCCGAAGGGGCCGTTGTACCGGGAGATCTCCGCCACGCAGTTCCTTATCGCCCCCGTCGCCGGTCGGCTTTACCCTCGAACGGAGAGCGTCGCCTTCATGCCCTTCGCCTTGTGACCCGGCAGAGAGCACCAGAGCGCGTAGCGGCCGGCCGGGAGGCGGAGCGTTCGCTCTGCTCGCCCCCGCGGGTCCATCTGCTTGAACCGCACCGGCTTGGAGCCCTTCGCCTTCGACTGCACCACGAGGTCGTGGGCGTCGGTGCCGAAGTTGACCGCCTCGATCGTCACGCGGCCGGCCTTCACTGAGGTACGGGACATCACGAGCGACCACTCCTTCTCGACGACCTGGACGAACGAGACTGCGTCGGTGCCGGCCGTGGCAGGCGTCGCGCCCGCGGCGAGGAGTAGCAGGAGCGTGGGGAGGAGGAACCGTTGCATCAGGCCACCAGCTTCATGCGGCGCATCCTGGCCGCGTCGGGGAGGATCCGCCTGGCGTCGACGTCGAACCACTGCTCGACGAGCGACGCGTAGACGGCGCGGAAGTCGACGGTCGCCCTCAGGTTCCCGTCGCGGTCGAGGCCCTTCGTCAGGCCCGGAAACTCTCCCACCATGCGGCTGCGCACGCTGGTTCCCATCAGGAAGGCGAGCCCCGCCGCACCGTGGTCGGTGCCGTTCGAGTCGTTCTGCTGGGCGCGCCGGCCGAATTCGCTCCACACGAGCGTCAGCACGCGGCCGCCGAGGCCGCGGCGCTCGATGTCCGACTGGAAGGCGACGAGCGACTCGGCCACCTCCCGCGCGCCGTCCTGCAGCGGCCCCACCTGGTCGGCGTGCGTGTCGTACGAGCCAGGCGCCGTCAGCGCAACAGTGCGGATGGGGAAGTTCGCGTCGAGGAGCGCGGCGAGGCCGGAGAGGCGCCGGGCGAAGTCCGTCTCCGGGTACTTCGCCTTCGGGTTGACGTGCACCTGGCCGTCCTTGCCGACGAAGCGGCTGAGCTGCCGGCGCAGGGAGTCCGCCTGCTTGACGGTCTTGCTCGCCTGCGCCAGCACGGGATCAGGGTCTGCGGAGAGGCCGCCGAGCGAGCCGAACGAGTCCTCCAGCAGATCTCCCACGACATCCCAGACGTTGTGGGAGCCGAACCGGTAGTCGGTGGGGCTGGAGAGCGTTGCGACCGGCACCCGGGCGGTGGCGAGGGAGGGCATCAGCGCGCCGTCGAGCGAGAGGCCCTGCATCGCGTTCTCGTCGTCGCCGATCACGTCCAGCAGGCGGCCGAGCCAGCCGGTGCCGGCCTGCGGGTCGAGCGCCCCGACCTCCCAGAAGTGGCGAGAGGTGAAGTGCGACTGATCAGGGTGCGTGTACCCGATCGACGGGAACACGGTCAGCCGTCCACGGGCGTGCAGCTTCGCGAGCGGTGCGAGCGCCGGATGCCAGTGCAGGCGCCTGTCGGACTGGAAGGTCGGACCGTCGCCGGGCTTGAGCGCCAGGCTCGAGCGGAGCTTGTGATAGCGCGGGTCCCCGATCGGGTAGAGCAGCGAGAGGGAGTCCCAGCCGCCCGGGGCGAAGATGGAGACGAGCACGCGCTTTCCCGAGCCCGTCGCCGCGGCCCGGGCGATGCCCTCGTCGAGCACCCGCGGGCCAACGGCTCCCGCCCCGTAGACGGTGAGGGCCATGCCGAGCGTGCGGGAGAGGAATTGCCGCCGATCGAGGCCCGTCCCTGCGGGCGCCGGCATTCCCTGCTCGATCGCGGGCAGGCCGTTCCCGGCCTCGGCGATGCCGCGCCGCAGGAGCGTGGCGCGGGAGAACTCGTCGCAGTGGTGACAGCCGGGTCTCATGCGGTCTGCATCTCCGGGGATACGGCCACGAGGTGGCGGAGGGCGTTGAGGGTCATCGGGGGGAAGCTCTTCTGGCGGTTGTCGTCGGCGACGGCGGCACCCATCGCCTTCTCGGCGAATGTGACGAGGCTGTTCCGCGTCGCGTCGCTGACCGGGGGGCTGCCCCAGAATGCGAGCGCCCGGTTGACGAGCTGCGCCGGCTCGCTCGGCAGGTAGCCGCGCTTGGTGTGCTCGGGGCTGAGGGTGTGCTTCTTCAGCACGCGGCCGGCGAGCTCCCAGCGGGCGCGGAACGTGGACGTGTCGAGCCAGCGGTCGTCGTTCCACCCGGAGACGTTCGGCGGGTAGAAGAGGAGCTGACCGGCGAGGGCGCTGAGCCAGATGTAGTCCTCGGACGTGATGCGGTCGCCGAGCGCCCTCAGCATCCCGGCGAGGTACACCGTCGGCGGCTTCACCTTGCGCGGCCCTTCGTAGAAGCGCGGGTGCTTGAGAATCGCCGAGAGGACGGGGCGGACGGCGTGCCCCGAGCCGACGTAGAGCTGCTCCAGCGCGGCCTGAGTCTCCTCGTCGGGCGGCTCCGGGATGAAGTAGCCCCACAGCTTCCGCGTGAAGAAGGGCGCGTGGGCGGGATGCGTGATGGCCAGCTTGACGGCCTGCTTCCAGTTGAACGGGCCTGCCTTGCCGAAGACGACCTTCATGGCGTCGTCGTGCCTGTTCTTGTCGAAGCGGAACTTGACGAAGCCGTAGCCGTCGCGGTACGACGCCGTCCAGCCGGTGAGAGCACGGGCCTGCTCGCGCACGTCGCGCTCGGAGTAGCCGGCGCCTGCGCCGAGGGTGAAGAGCTCCATCAGCTCGCGGGCGTAGTTCTCGTTGGGGGCGCCCTTCTCGCTGTTGAGCCCGTTCAGGTACAGCAGCATCGCCGGGTTGGCCGTGACCCGCATCACGAGCCCCGGGAAGGACGCCAGCCCATACCCGCGGAAGAGGTTGTTCTGGCGGATCATCAGGCGCTGACTGCCGACCGCCTCGTTGGAGGTGGCGAACCAGTCGTGCCACACGAGCGTCATGCGCTCGTGCAGGGGCCGCGTGGTGCGCACCATCTGGTCGAGCCACCAGAGGTGGTCGTGGCCGAACTTGTCGAGCGGGTAGAGCCGCCGCCCGTTCACCCGCGGCGGCGGCCCCACGAGGTTCTCCTTGCGCGACGCGAGCAGGTGGCCGACCGCCCCGTGCAGGCCCTTCTTGGACAGCGAACGCTCCTCACCGGGCCGCGGCCCGAAACCACCACGCCAGAGGAGCCGCTCCGCCTGTGGCGGGCCGAAGGGCCCCGAGTAGACGGGCAGCGCCATGGACGAGACGTCGGCACCGCCACCGCCGGCGGCGTATCGCTTGGACGAGTGAAACGCGGGGTGTCTCCCTCCGGGTGTCTCCCGGAGGGAGACACCCTTTGTTACGGAAGTGCAACTTCTCGTCCACGGCTGAGGGTGGGGCGGGGCCGCCGGAGGGCGACCGACTATCCTCCTCGACGTGAAGGTGATCCTCCCCGACGCCAGCGAGCTCGAGCTCGCAGACGGCGCCAGCGGCCTCGATGCAGCGCGAGCGATCGGCCCCAAGCTGGCAGAGCAGGCCGTGCTCGTGAAGGCGGACGGGGTGGCCCAGGACCTGCGCCTGCCCCTCGCCGACGGGGCCACGCTGCAGATCCTGACGACACGCGACACGGCCGACCCCGAGGCGCTTGCCGTGCTACGCCACTCGGCGGCCCACCTGCTCGCCGAGGCCGTGCGCCGGCTGTACCCGGGGGTGAAGGTGGCGATCGGCCCGCCGATCGAGAACGGCTTCTACTACGACTTCGAGTTCCCGGAGCCGATCAACGACGACGACCTGGCCCGGATCGAGGAGGAAGTGCGCCGCGAGCTCTCCGAGGGCCGCTCCTGGACGCGCGAGGAGATCACCGCCGAGGCCGCCCGTGCGCGCTTCGCCGCCGAGGGCGAGCAGTACAAGCTCGAGCTGGTCGACACCGCCGAGGGCGCGATCTCGCTGTATACGCAGGGCGACTTCACCGACCTCTGCCGCGGTCCGCACCTGCAGGACTCGAGCCCGATCAAGGCGTTCAAGCTCACTTCGCTCGCAGGCGCCTACTGGCGCGGCGACGAGCACAACACCCAGCTCACCCGCGTCTACGGCACGGCCTTCTTCACCCAGAAGGACCTCGACGAGCACCTCGAGCGGATGGAGCAGGCGCGCGCGAGGGACCACCGCCGGCTCGGTCCCCAGCTCGACCTCTTCCACCTCTCGGACGCCTCGCCCGGCTCTCCCTTCTGGCACCCGAAGGGCATGGTCGTGTGGAACGAGCTCGAGGACCTGAGGCGCCGGGAGAACGGGCGGCGCGGCTACGACGAGGTCAAGACGCCGCTCATCTACGACGTCGAGGTCTACAAGACCTCGGGCCACTACGAGAACTACGCCGACAACATGTTCTTCATTCCCGGCGAGGATCGCTCGTACGCGCTCAAGCCGATGAACTGTCCCGGCCACATGCTGCTCTTCGGCAGTCAGCTGCGGAGCTATCGCGACCTGCCGATCCGCTACGCGGAGTCGTCGACCCTGCACCGCGACGAGCTCGCCGGCGTGCTGCACGGCCTGTTGCGGGTCCGTCACATCACCCAGGACGACGCCCACATCTTCTGCGCTCCGGAGCAGATCGAGGACGAGATCTTCGGCTGCCTCGATTTCGCCGCCAGCCTGTACGAACTGTTCGAGGTCGAGGCCAAGTTCGAGCTCTCGACCAGGCCCGAGAAGAAGATCGGCACCGACGCGGAGTGGGACTTCACCGAGGGCGCGCTGAGGGCGGCGCTGGAGCGTCGCCAGATCGAGTTCACCGTCAACGAGGGCGACGGTGCCTTCTACGGCCCGAAGATCGATCTCCACATGACCGACGTGCTGGGACGCTCCTGGCAGATGGGGACGATCCAGCTCGACGCACAGATGCCGTTGCGGTTCGGCCTCACCTACATGGGCGCCGACAATCACGAGCACGCCCCCTACGTCGTGCATCGCGCGCTGCTCGGCTCGCTCGAGCGCTTCATCGGGATCGCCATCGAGCACTACGGCGGCGCCTTCCCGCTCTGGCTCGCTCCCGTCCAGGTGCGCGTCCTGCCGGTTGCCGCGGACCACGGCAAGGACGTTCGCGGGCTGGTGGCGAAGCTCCGCGCGGCGGGCTATCGCGTGGAGGTCGACGAGCGGGAGGAGACCCTCGGCAAGCGCATCCGGGACGCCGAGCTCGAGAAGGTGCCCTACGTGATCGTCTGGGGCGACCGCGAGACGGAGAGCTCGCTCGCCGTGCGCACGCGTGGGCGGGGCCAGTCGACGGTGTCGCTGGACGCGCTCCTCGACGAGCTCGCAGCGCTCGTCGCGCCCGCGCGGGCCTGAGCCAGGATCGGGCGCCCCTATCGAAGACGTCCCCGATCCTGCTACGCTCTGCCCCTGCAAAGCAGGAGCGGATACGCCCCTCACCTCCGGAGCCGTGGGCTCATCGGGGGTTCAACCGAGTCGAGTCCGACGAGGATGAACCGGCGCGGGTTGCCGGGCGAGGAAAACGAGCCGCTGCCTGCAGCGGTTTTTGTCGTTTGAGAGAGAGGATCAGCTGAGCTTGGTGAGAGCCCTTTGAGACCCCGGCGCCGTCCCGAGGACAGGACACGGCCCGTCGTCCACCACGAGCGCATCAACGACCAGATTCGCGTGCCGCGGGTGCGACTGGTGGACGAGGACGGATCGCAGATCGGGATCAAGACGACCGACGAGGCGCGCGAGTACGCCTACGGCAAGGATCTCGACCTGGTCGAGGTCGCCGCCCAGGCCGATCCGCCCGTCGCGAGGGTCATGGACTACGGCAAGTACCGCTTCGAGCAGGACCAGAAGGCGAAGCTCGCGCGGAAGCACCAGTCGCAGATCCTGCTCAAGGAGATCAAGCTCCGACCGAAGATCGGAATCCACGACTACGAGACGAAGAAGGGCCACGTCACCCGGTTCCTGCACCAACGGGCCAAGGTGAAGGTCACGATCATGTTCCGGGGACGCGAGAACCTCCATCCGGAACGCGGCCGTGACCTGCTCGTGAAGCTCGCGGAGGAACTGAAGGAGATCGCCCAGATCGAGCAGCCACCGTTGCTCGACGGGCGCAACATGATCATGGTGCTCGGCCCGACGAAGAACGCAGGAGTGAAGCCAGATGCCGAAAGTGAAGACGTCAAGCGGAGCGAAGAAGCGGTTCAAGGTGAGCGGAGCGGGGAAGCTGACGCGCCGCCACGCGATGAAGAGCCACAACCTGGAGCACAAGTCGTCGAAGCGTAAGCGGGGCTTCCGCAAGGACCAGCCGGTCGCCGAGAACGACACCAGGAGAATCAAGCGACTGCTGGGGATGAGGTAACCGATGCCGCGCGTGAAAAGGTCAGTCCATGCCCGCAAGAAGCGGCGCAAGGTCCTCGAGCAGGCGAAGGGCTACTGGGGGCTGAAGAGCACCAACTACACCTACGCCAAGGAGCAGGTCGAGCACTCGCTCGCCTACGCCTACCGGGATCGCAAGAACCGGAAGCGCACGTTCCGCTCGCTCTGGATCGTGCGCATCAATGCCGCGGCTCGCGTGCACGGCCTGTCGTACAACCAGTTCATCTCGGGCGTGCACAAGGCCGGCATCGAGCTCGACCGCAAGTCGCTCGCCGACCTGGCGGTCAGCGACCCGGCAGCCTTCGCCGCGGTAGCCGAGCAGGCCAAGGCTGCGCTCGCAGCCGAGCCCGAAGCCGCCTGAGCGAGGGCAGCTGACGGCGACGGCACGGTACGCAGTCGCCGTTTTCCGGTCTAGCGGATGATCACCGCGAAGGACAACGCGAAGCTGAAGCTCGTGCGGGCGCTGCAGCGCAAGAAGGAGCGCGACGCCACGGGCCTGTTCGCGTGCGAGGGCGAGGACCTCTGCGACGCGGCGCTCGCGGCGGGGATCCGGCCCGTGGAGCTGCTCGTCGCCGGCGAGAGCGTCGAGGCCGAGCTGCTCGCCTCCGTCTCGACATTGCCGCATCCGGCACGGGCGATCGGCGTGTTCCGCCGCGCCGACCTTCCCCAAGGCTCACGTTCCAGCTGCCTCGCGCTCTGGCAGCTCGCAGACCCCGGGAACGTCGGCACGCTGATCCGCTCGGCGGATGCGTTCGGCGCGTGCATCGCCCTCTCGGAGGGCTGCGCGGATCCCCTCGGGCAGAAGGCCCTACGTGCCAGCGCGGGGGCGATCTTCCGGGTCCCGCTCACGGCGTGGGAGGACGCGCCCGGTCGCCGTATCGCGCTCGACGCGGGGGGCGAGCAGGCGTTGCGCGACGTGGACCTGACGCTGCCCGTGACACTCGTGCTCGGAGCCGAGCGCGAGGGGCTGCCCGACGAGGTACTGGCCGGCTGCGATGCCGTGGCCTCGATCCCGATGCCGGGAGAGGCCGAGTCGCTCAACGTCGCCGCAGCTGGCGCCATCGCGCTCTACGAGCTGGCGCGCCGTCCCTGAGGGTCGAGCGCCGGCCGTCAGCGGCCGCGCCGTTACCAGGCGCCGCCTCCGCCTCCGCCTCCGCCTCCGCCTCCGCCGCCCGAGAAGCCGCCTCCGCCGCCGCCCGAGCCGGACGAGGGGGGCGCGAGCGCGGAGCCGAAGCCCGAGGCGAGGTCGCCGATCGCGAGCGAGGTCGCGCCGGAGCCGAGATTGCCGCCGGGTGAGATCCAGTAGATCGACGAGGCCTGCGCGAGCTCCTCGGGCATCGCGAGATGTGCGGCCTGCAGCACTCGCTCGGCGATGCCGAAGGCGATGCCGTAGACGAGCAGCCGCTCCCACAGCTCGAGCGTCGCCGGGGGTGCCTCCTGCAGCCGAGGGAAGTCGGTCAGGTAGCGCCGGAAGGCCTCCCAGCGCTCGGCCTCGAGGTTGCCTGCCCTGGAGCGCCGGCGCCACAGCCGCCGCTGCGTCAGCGCGCCGAGCACGATCGCCGCGTTGACGAAGGCGGCGACGCCGACGCCCAGGAGCACGACGTCATCCCAGCGCGGGTAGACCGAGCGCCAGCCGTCGAGCGCGAGGTAGAAGAGGAGCGCTCCGGTCCCAGCGAAGACGAGCAGGGCGAGCGCGAGCGGGAGGGCGCCACGCGAGAGGAACCAGCGACGGTTGCCCACCTCGGTGGAGACGTTCGCCTTGAACGCGGTGAACCGCTTGCTCATCGACTCCCGCTCGTCCTCGATCTTCTCGCGGAACCGCGAGAGCCGCTCGGAACCGTCGCCGATGACGCCGTCGACGACGTGCGAGACGGCGTTCTCCCACGGCTTCAGCTGCTCGTCGCTCGTGCCCGCAGAGAGCTCGAGGTCGGCGACGGACTCGGTTCGCAGCCCACCCCACGTCTTGCGCTCCGTCGTGACGGGCGTCGACGCGTAGACGTCGCGGCGGATCAGGTCGAACAGCGTCGCCGTGAACTCGAACGACCCTGCCCCGCCGCCCTGGCGCAGCAGCGTGGGCACGAGCGCGGGCGGGGTGTCCGTCGGAGGCTCCTGCTCGTACTCGCGGTCGTACCCGGTCGGCAGCTCGCGCCCGTAGAACCAGAAGACCGTCCCGACGACAGCGAGGCCGGGGAGCAGCCCGAGGAGCAGGACGTAGAGGCCGTAGCGCAGCGGATGACGCTTGGCATGCTCGATCCGGTCGGCGTCCCGCTCGAACGTGGCGGCGTCGGCCTGCTCCTCGGACACGATCCTCTCGAGGCCCTTGCCGGAGACGACGCGCATTGCGTCCGTGGTGGCGAACGCTGAGCGTGGGATCAGGGCGCGCAGTTCGACGAACTGCCCTGCCGGCACGTCGAGCGCCCGCAGGAGAGCCTGGTCGCCCGCGAGCTGCACGTCGCCTCTCACGTACACCGGGTGGCCCCAGGCGCGCACCGGCGCGACGGGCCCCTGCAGGGTGGCCGTGAGCCGGCCGAGGCGCTCCTTCCACTCGTCGCCCCAGACCTTCAGGTTGACGTCGACGACGTCGTCGTAGGCGACGGCGAGACCGCGGAGTGTGTAGGCGATCTCGAATGTCCGCACCTCGTCGGTGGCTGCGTAGTGCCAGACGATGCGCGTCCGGTTGCCCACGTCGGCCACGCCGAACGTTCCCGCAGTACCGGGACAGCCGAGCTCCGTGCAGGCCCCCGGGCGGTACGCCTGGCCGCCTTCCCGCACCGAGACGTCGACGATCGTCTCCACGGAGCGGAGGGGGATCTCCCGGTAGCCGCCGGAGAACGAGCCCGAGAAGGCGTACTGGATGCGCTCCCGTACCAGCACGGCCCCGTTTCTGGTCAGCTGCACGGTGACGTCCGCCTGCGGCAGCGTGAACGACTTCGCCCCGGCCGTCCCGGCAAGCGCAAGCGCCGCGAGACAGGAGGCGAGGAGCGCGCCGGTGAGACGGGCGGTCATGCGGGTGCGGGGCTCAGGCGCCCGGCGCGTCACTCGGCGTGCCGGCCGCGGGCGGGCCGCCTGCGCCCGGCTGGAAGCTGACCTCCGGAACTGCTCGGTCTTCCGGGTTCTCGATCTCGAAGAACTCGCGCCTGGTGAAGCCGAGCGCGCCCGCGATCATCACGGCGGGGAACACCTGGATCGCGTTGTTGTAGGTCAGCACGGTGTCGTTGTAGACCTGGCGCGAGATGGCGATCTTGTCCTCGGTGTCCTTGAGCTGCGCCTGCAGGTCGAGGAAGTTCTGGCTCGCCTTGAGGTCGGGATACGCCTCGGCGACCGCGAACAGGCGCCCGAGCGCCTGGCTGAGGAAGCCTTCCGCCTGCGCGGTCTCGGCAACGGTCTGCGCCCCGGCCGCGCGGGCGCGGGCCTCGGTGACAGCCTCGAAGGTGCCTCGCTCGTGGGCTGCATAGCCCTTCACCGTCTCGACGAGGTTCGGGATCAGGTCGCGCCGCCGCTTGAGCTGCACCTCGATCTGCGCCCAGGCGTTGTCGACCCTGTTGCGCTTCTGGACGAGGCCGTTGTACAGCGCGATCAGGTAGATCGCGAGCAGGACGGCGAGGCCGAGCAGGATCCAGACGACGATCACGCCTCGACTCTACGGCGTCCGCGTGCAGGTGGCAACACTAGCCTCGGCGGCGGCAGCGCCAGATCATGTCCTCTCCGTCCAGGAGTGGGCGGCGGTCGAACCAGCCGTATGCGTCCTCGATATCGAAGCCTGCCTCGTCGAGCAGCCGGCGCCACTCGAGCGCGGACAGCCAGTGCAGGCTCATCGTCGCAGCCTGCTCGCCGCTGCGCACCGACAGCGTCAGCGTGCGCGCCCCTTCGTCCCAGTCCGCCCGCTCGAAGATTCCCGGCTCCCGCTCGAGCCACTGTCCGTGGGTCTCCGCGATATCCGCGCGGCTCGGCGCAAAGACGTCGAACACGAGCCTGCCGCCCGGCAGGAGCAGGTCGTGGGCGGCGCGGAGCGCTCGCAGCTTCTCCGCCTCGTCGGGCATGTGCAGCAGCGAGCGAAAGGGACAGATCACGAGCGGCACGGGCCCCACCACGGGAGGGTCGCGCAGGTCGCCGAGGCGCAGGTCGACGAGCTCCCCGACGCCGCGCCCGTGCGCGAGTCGGCGCGCGACCTCCAGCATCTCCTCCGACTGGTCGACCCCGATCACCCGCGTCCCCGACTCCGCGATCGGCACCGCGATGCGGCCGGTGCCGACGGCCAGCTCCACGACCGGCCCGCCGGTGTCGAGCGCCTCCGCCACGTAGAAGCCGATGTCCTCGGTCACCGACCGGCTCCACGGGTCGTAGATGCCCGCGATCGCGTCGTAGAGCGCCACGCCGTGAGTGTAGGGCGGCCGGCGCGCGATCGGCGCCCGGTCAGTCCCCGGCGGTTGCCCGCGCGGGCCGTTGGTACGCTCGCTCCCTCATGGATGCCGCTGCCCTCGAGCAGGAAGGGCTCGCTGCTGCGGCAGCGGCCACGACGACGGACGAGATCGAGGCTGTGCGCATCGAGTTCCTGGGGCGCAAGAGCGCGATCAAGCAGGCCCTGCGCGAGGTGCGCGACCGGGAGACGGGGATGGCCCTCAATGCCGTACGCGAGCGCCTGGAGAGCGCCATCGATCGCCGTGAGGAGGAGCTGGCACGGGCCGAGCTCGACGCCAGGCTGACCGGCGAGCGGGTCGACGTGACGCTGTCCGCCGCCGGTCGCCGCCGGGGGCGCCTCCACCTGATCACGCAGATCCGGCGGGAGGTCGAGGACGTCCTCCTGGGGCTCGGCTACGGCATCGTCGACGGCCGTGAGGTCGAGACCACGCACTACAACTTCGACGCCCTCGCCTTTGCCCCCGGCCACCCGGCGCGCTCGCCGCTCGCGACGTTGTTCCTCGACGACGAGACGGTGCTGCGCACGGAGACGTCCCCGTCGCAGATCCGCACCATGGAGGCACAGGAGCCTCCCGTCTACATCGCCACCCTCGGGCGCGTCTACCGCCGCGACACGCCCGATGCGACGCACTCGCCCATCTTCCATCAGGTCGAGGGCCTCGCGATCGACGAGGGGATCACCCTTGCAGACCTGAAGGGAACGCTCGACTTCCTGCTGCGAAAGCTCTTTGGCGAGCAGCGGCGAACGGAGTTCCGCACCCACTACTTCCCCTTCACCGAGCCGTCGATCGAGGCCTACGTCTCCTGTCACGTCTGCGACGGGGACGGCTGCACGGTGTGCCGCCACTCCGGGTGGATCGAGGTGGGCGGCGCCGGCATGGTCGACCCCAAGCTCTTCGAACTGGTGGGCTACGACCCGGAGCGCTACACGGGATTCGCGTTCGGGTGGGGCCTCGAGCGGATCGCCATGTTGCGCCACGAGTTCCCAGACCTCCGAGAGCTGTGGCGCAACGACCTGCGCTTCTCGAGGCAGTTCTAGGCCGATGAGGGCGCCACTCTCCTGGCTGCGCGAGTACGTGCGCGTGGATGCCCCGGCCGACGAGATCGCACGGCGGCTGGCCGTCTCCTCGCTCGAGGTCGACCGCGTGATCGACGTGGGCGTGGCCGACGTGGGCGACAACCTCGCCCTTCTCCGGGTCGGTCGCGTGCTCGAGGCGGCGAAGCACCCGAACGCCGACAAGCTGCAGCTCTGCCAGGTGGACGTCGGCGAGGGAGAGGCACGGCAGATCGTGTGCGGCGCCTGGAACTTCGGCGTCGGCGCGACGGTGGCGGTCGCCCTGCCGGGCGCGCTTCTGCCGGGCTTCCCGGCCCCGCTCGACGAGCGCCCGCTGCGCGGCCAGGTCTCGCGCGGCATGATCCTGGCCGAGGACGAGGTCGGGCTCGGCACCGACCACTCCGGCATCATGGTTCTGCCCGACGGGATCGAGCCGGGCACCCCGCTCGTGGACGTCCTGCCCGTACGGGAGCAGGTCCTCGACGTGACGCCGACCATGAACCGCGTCGACTTGCTCTCGATGGTCGGCCTCGCCCGCGAGATAGCCACCCTCTGCGACGGCGAGTTGCTGCCCGTCGACGTCCCCGACCCCCAGATCCAGCACCCCGAGTGGGTCGACGTGACGGTCGACGACGCCGAAGGGTGCCCGCGCTACCTCGCGCGTGTCTTCAAGGGCGTCGAGGTCGGTCCCTCGCCCGTGTGGATGCGCGCCCGGCTGCACACGGCGGGCATGCGCTCCATCTCGAACGTCGTCGACGTGACGAACTACGTCATGCACGTGTACGGCAGCCCGTTGCACGCGTTCGACCGGTCGAAGCTCGCCGACGGCCGCATCGTCGTGCGCCGTGCCCACCCCGGCGAGGAGCTGACGACGCTCGACGGGACGCTCCGCAAGCTCGACGAGCGCGACCTGCTGATCACCGACGGCGAGCACCCCGTGGCCTTCGCCGCGATCATGGGAGGCAAGGAGAGCGAGGTGTCGGACGACACGACGGAGGTGCTGCTCGAGGCGGCGAACTTCGAGCCCGTCGGCGTCATGCGCGCCTCCGAGCGCCATGCGTTGCGCACGGAGGGGTCGAACCGGTGGGAAAAGGGGGTCGACCCGCACATGGCCGAGCCCGCGGCGATCCTGGCGAGCCGGCTGCTCGTCGATCTTGCCGGGGCGGAGATGACCGGCGGCGTCGACGTGCACGCCGGCCTGCCGGAGCGGCCCGTGGTGCGACTGCGGCCCGAGCGCACCGACCGCATCGTCGGCATCGACGTCGCGGCGGAGGAACAGCGCTCGATCCTCGAACGGCTCGGCTTCGACGTCAGCGACGACTGGGACGTGACCGTGCCCACCTGGCGTGCACGGGATGTGGAGCGCGAGATCGACGTGGTCGAGGAGGTGGCGCGGATCGTCCTCGACCGCGTCCCCAGGACGATGCCGCTTCGCCGTCACGTCGCCGGCCACCTCACGAGAGACCAGCGCCTCCGCCGTCTGGTGGAGGACGTCCTCGTAGGCGCCGGCTTCTCCGAGGCCTACACGTGGAGCCTCGTCGCCCGCGACCCGGACGCCGACGCCCACCGGCTGCCCGACCCGATGAGCGGAGATCAGGCCGTGCTGCGTACCACGCTGCTCGACGGCCTCGTCGAGGCGGCCCTCGTGAACGCCGACGCCGGCAACACGCCGATCGCGCTGTTCGAGCTGGCGCGCGTCTACCTGCCTACGGGCGGCCGGCTCCCCGACGAGCGCTGGCGCGTGGGAGGGATCGTCGAGGGCGGCTTCTTTGCAGGCAAGGCGGCCGTCGAGGTTCTCTACGAGACGCTGCACCTCGACCTGCGGGTGCTGCGCGCGAGCCGTCCGTTCCTGCACCCGGGCAAGTCGGCCGAGACCGACGCGGGCTGGCTGGGCGAGCTGCACCCGGCTCTGCTCGAAGGGACGTGGGGGGTGTTCGAGCTCGATCTCGAGACGCTGACGGCGCCGGTGCCGGAGAGGATCCTGTACGACGACGTGATCACGTTCCCGGCGCTCAACCAGGACGTCGCCTTCGTCGTCGACGAGGAGCTCGAGGCCGCCACGCTCGTGGACGCGGTGCTCGAGGCGGGAGCGCCCGAGGTGCGGCAGGCCCGTGTCTTCGACGTCTACCGGGGCGGTCAGGTGGGGGACGGCAAGAAGTCCGTGGCGATCCATCTCTCGTTCCAGGCTCCCGACCGGACGCTCTCCGACGACGACGCTGCCGCCGTCCGTGAGCGGATCGTGGCAGCGCTCGGACAGCGGTTCGCCGCCGTGCTCCGCGCCTGACGCCGTCCGGCGCCGTCGCGGACGCTCTAGAGGGTCTTGCCGCCCACGAGCCAGACCGCGCCCTGGGTGCCGACGTTGTCCAGGTCGGACAGCACCCGCAACACGCGGACCGTGCCGGGGATGTGCTCGCCGTCGAGGCGCTCGAAGCAGCGGCGCGCCATCCCCGGCGAGACGCCGTATCCTGCGCCCCCCGAACAGCGGAAGCGGAAGACGAGCCGTGAAGGGTCACGCGTCGGGTTGAGCGGCGCGCACAGCAGCGCCGCCCGGTCGAGATGGTCGCTCGAGGTGACCTCGAGCTCGCACAGCAGGTCGGTGAAGTCCGACGGGAGCGGTGCAAGTGCGGTGTCCCACGACTCGGCCACCGGGAGCTGCACCTGTGCCGGTGTTGCGGCGACCTCGGACACAGGCCCCTGCGCGGCGACCGGGCTGCCCGCGAGCATGCACCAGACCCTGGACTCGTCCAGGCGGGCGAAGAGGCGGCGAACGGCCTCGGGGCCCTGCGCGCCGCCCGTGCGGCGCACGTGGAAGACGAGCTCCTGACCGACCCGGCCGACGTTTAGGGGCGCCAGGGTCTGCGCAGCGCGCGGCAGATCCGCCGGGGACTCGGTCGTCAGCGTGAGCCTGACGTCCTGCCAGTCGGCAGGCAGGTTCTCCTCGAGCGTGCGCCACTGATCGACGAGCTTCATCGGCCGTCAGCATAATGGCGTCCGTGGCGACGCCGGGAAGGGAGCGTGGATGGCGACCGATGTGAAGCTGCCTCGTCTCGGGCAGGGCATGGAGTCGGGCACGATCGTCCGCTGGCTGAAGAGCGAGGGCGACGCCGTCAAGAAGAGCGAGCCGCTGTACGAGCTCGACACGGACAAGGTGACTCAGGAGGTCGAGTCGGAGGCCGACGGCGTCCTGGTGAAGATCGTCGTGCCCGAGGGCGAGGTGGCCGTGGGCACCACGATCGCGGTCATCGAGACAGGCGGCGAGGAGCCGGCCGCGTCAGAGCCTGCAGTGCCAGCCGAGCCCCCCGCGGGGAAGCCACCGGCGCCAGCAGAGCCACCGGCAACGGCAGGCGCGGGGCCCGAGCCCGAGGCTGCCCCTGCGCCGGCCCCGGCATCCACGCCGGCGGCGGCGCGGCCGAGCGTGCGGGTGAAGGCGTCACCGCTGGCCCGGCGGATCGCCCGCGAGCGCGGTGTCGACCTCGCCACGGTCGTCGGCACGGGGCCGGACAGCCGCATCGTCGCCGAGGACGTCGAGCAGGCCGGCACCGCCGACGCGCCACGGCCAGCCGCGGCTGCGCCGCACTCGGGCGAGGTCGAGGTCGTCCAGCTGACGTCGGTGCGGAAGACGATTGCACGCCGCCTCACGGAGGCATGGGCCGCACCCGTGTTCCAGCTCGGCGTGTCAGCCGACATGACCGAGGTTCTCGCGCTGCGGGAGCGCCTCGTGGCCGTCCTCCCGGAGGGCGACGTCAAGCCCACCATCGGCGACGTCCTCACGCGCCTCGTGGGAGCGGCGCTGACACGGCACCGTGCGGTCAACGCAACGTTCGACGGCGAGGCGATCCAGCGCCATCCGTCGGCGCACATAGGCCTCGCCGTGGCCGCCCCGAACGGGCTCGTGGTACCGGTGATCCGCGATGCCGGCACGTCCACGATCCAGGAGATCGCGAGGCAGCGGGCCGACATCGTCGGCCGTGCCCGGGACGGGAAGCTGACGCTCGACGACATGCAGGGTGGAACGTTCACGATCTCGAACCTGGGGATGTACGGCATCGAGCAGTTCGTCGCCGTGCTGAACCCGCCGCAGGTGGCGATCCTCGCCGTCGGCGCCGTGAAGGAGACGGCCGTCGTGGTGAACGGAGAGCTGGACGTGGCACCGCAGATGCAGATGACGCTCACGTGCGACCACCGCGCCATCGACGGGGCCGACGGCGCCGAGTTCCTGCGCACACTGGTCGACCTCGTCGAGCAGCCTGCACTTGCGCTGTAGATGACGGTCGTCGTCCGCCGGGGCAGCGCGCAGGACGTCCGCTTCCTGCGCGACATGCTGCACCACGCGTACTACTGGAAGGAGCGCAAGCCCGACGCCGGCCCGGGCCCCGTCCAGCTGTACGTGAAGGCCTGGGGGAGAGAGGGCGACACCGCTGTGATCGCGATCGTGGACGGCTTTCCCGCGGGAGCAGCCTGGTACCGCCTCTTCCAGAGCAGCCAGCCAGGCTACGGCTTCGTGGACGAGCGGACGCCCGAGCTTGCCGTCGCCGTGGTGCCGAACGCACGCGGCCGGGGTGTCGGGAGCGCGCTGCTCTCCTCGCTGCTCGACCGGGCGCGTGCCGACGGCTACGAGGCCGTGAGCCTCAGCGTCGACCGGCTCAACGGGGCTGCGATCGCGTTGTACCAGCGGCGCGGGTTCACCGAGGTGAAGGAGAAGGACGACTCTCTGACGATGGTGGCCTCCCTCGCGTGACTACGATCGTCGCAGGACTCGGACACACGCGAACACGACGGAAAGGGTGACCAGAGATGGACTGTGACGTTGCCGTGCTCGGCGGCGGCCCGGCGGGCTACACGGCGGCGATTCGCGTCGCCCAGCTCGGGGGCAAGGTCGCCTGCATCGAGCAGGAGCCCGAACTGGGCGGCACCTGCCTGCGTGTCGGGTGCATCCCGACGAAGGCGTGGGTGCAGACCGCCCACGCGCTGCACGACGCGCGCGAGACGCTGGCCAAGCTCGGCGTCGGCGTCTCGGAGCCCCGGCTCGACTTCCCGCAGGCGGCGGCCTGGAAGGACGGCGTCGTCAAGCAGATGACGGGTGGCGTCGCGTCTCTGCTGAAGGCCAACGGCGTCGAGTGGGTGAAGGGCGCCGGACGCTTCGCGAGTGCGAACACGATCGCGGTCGAAGGCGGCGAGGACGTCACCTTCAAGAGCGCGATCGTCGCGACCGGGTCGTACCCGATGCGCCCGCCGATCCCGGGCCTGGACGGCCCCCGCTGCATCGACTCGACCGGCTTGCTCTCCCAGACCGAGGTCCCGCGCCGACTCGTCGTCCTCGGCGGCGGCATCATCGGCTGCGAGTTCGCCTCGATCTTCAACCGCTTCGGCAGCGAGGTGACGATCGTCGAGATGCTGCCGACGCTCATCCCCCAGGAAGACGCCGACGCGGCCAAGGAGCTGGCGAAGGCGTTCAAGCGCCGCTCCGTCGCGATGCACCTCGAGAAGCAGTGCACACGGGTGGACGACCACGGCTCGCACATCGTCGTCCACTTCGGCGACGGCGAGACGGTCGAGGCCGACCTGATGCTCGTCGCCGTCGGCCGTGCCCCCCTGGTGGAGGGGCTCGGCCTCGACGAGATAGGCGTTCCCACCGATCCGCGGAAGGGAATCGCGACGGACGACCATATGCGCACGGCACTTCCCCACGTGTACGCGGCCGGGGACGTCGCAGGCCGGTGGCAGCTGGCTCACACCGCCTTCCGCGAGGGCGAGATCGCCGCCGAGAACGCGATGGGCCACGACTCGGTGCTCGGCACGCCCGCCGTGCCGCGTCCCATCTACACGGATCCCGAGATCGCCGGTGTCGGCCTCACCGAGGCGCAGGCGAGGGAGCAGCACGGCGACAACGTTTCCGTCGGCGTCTTCCCCTGGGTCGCCAACGCGCGTGCGGTCATGTCCGGCGACACGGCCGGGTGGGTCAAGTCGATCCACGAGACGAGCTACGGCGAGCTGCTCGGCCTCGTCATCGTCGGCCCCCACGCAACCGACCTGATCGAGGTCGGCGTCGTCGCGCTCGATGCCGAGTCGACGGTCGAGACGATCGCGGACGGGATCGCGCCGCACCCGACGCTCTCCGAGGCGATCAAGGAGGCCGGCCTCGTCGCGCTCGGCCGGGCGATTCACCTCCCGCCCAAGCGACGGTAGGGTGAGATCGTGCAGTCAGTGAGCTCTCGACGGAACGCGCTCGTGGTGAGCGTCGGCTGGTGGCTCGTGCGCCGCAAGCTGCGCAAGCGCGCGCATGCGACCGCAGCCCGCTTCGTCGACGGCACGGGACTGTCGCGCGGAGCTCCGCGGAGGCGGCACGCCCTACGCAACCTGCTGTTCGCCGGCACGGTGGCCGCGGCCGCCTACGCCCTCTGGAAGCGGCTGCGGGGCGGATCGGATGACGACGACTGGGGCACCTGGGAGCCGGAGCCGCCGGCACCGGCTGCGTCGGCCGAGTCGACCTCGACGACGGCGTGACCGGCCCGATCGGCGACGTCGACCCTCGCAGGCTGCGCCCGGCGCTCCAGGGGCTCGTCCCGTATGAGCCGGGCCGTCCCGTGGAGGAGGTGCAGCGCGAGCTCGGGCTCGGGCGCGTCGTCAAGCTCGCCTCCAACGAGGGCCCGTTCGGCCCGTTCCCGGCGGCTCTCGAGGCGATTGCCGGCGCCGTGCCCGAGGCGAACCGCTATCCGGACGGCGGAGCGTTCATGCTCCGCCAGGCGCTCGCCGAGCGTCATGGCGTGTCCTTCGGCGAGGTGACGGTGTGCGCGGGAGCGGACGCGGTGATCGGCTACGTGGCGTATGCGATGCTCGACCCGGGAGACGAGGTCGTCACCGGCTGGCCGTCCTTCCCCAGCTACGTGCTCGATGCCGCCAAGCTCGGTGCCGTTCCGGTGACCGTGCCCCTGCGCGACAACCGTTTCGACCTGGAGGCGCTGCTGGACGCCGTCACGCCCCGGACCAAGATCGTGTTCATCGCCACGCCCAACAACCCGACGGGGACGATGACCACTCGCACCGAGCTCGAGGCCTATCTCGAGCGCGTGCCGGAGCACGTCCTCACCGTGATCGACCAGGCGTATCTCGAGTACGTGGACGACGCGGAGTACCCCGACGCGATCGAGGAGTACGCCAGGGCCGGGCACCGGGTGCTCGTGCTGCGGACGTTCTCGAAGATCTACGGCCTCGCAGGCCTGCGCGTCGGGTACGGCATCGGCCCCGCCTCCGTGATCGAGGCGATCGGCAAGGTGCGCCGTGCCTTCGACGTCACGACCGCGGGCCAGGTCGCCGCGCTCGCGAGCCTGGACGACGAGGCCGAGCTGGCGCGCCGGCGGGCCGTGAACCGCGACGCGATGTCCCGCCTGGAGCGGCTGCTGCGCGAGCACGGATGGGAGCCTGCAGGCCCGGCCGTTGCGAACTTCGTCTTCGTCGACGTCGGCGAAGAGGCGGCTGCGCTCGACGACGCGCTGCTGCGGTACGGCGTCATCGTTCGCCGCATGGGCCCCTTCGGCGCGCCGAACGCTCTACGCGTGACGGCGGGCACCCCGGAGGAGATCGCCTTTCTCGGCGAGGCGCTTGCGGCGATCGCCGTGCCGCGGTGAGCGTTCGCGAGCTCTCGTAACCGGGCGATGATGATCCCCCCGGCCGCTTCGCTATCCTGGCTGTCCGGGCGCACGGCGCCCGTTTCCGTATGAGAACGACGCTCAAGAGAGGCATCGGTCGCGGCGCCGTCGCGAACGGGAACGGCAAGGCGCAACTCCCTCCCGGACCGATCGCCCCGGTCACGCTCTACCGGCAGCCGGAGCCGCCCAGGCGGAGCGGCGCCTCGACGGCTCTCCGCATCCTCGGCTGGGCCGCGATGGTGGTCGCCGTCTGCGCCGCGGGCGTCGCCGGCGGCGCGTACCTGTACCTGCACGAGTCGGTGGCGGCGGTCGCACCCGAGACCGCCGACGTGAAGAAGACGATCAAGCGCCTCGACCTCCCGGTCGCCGGGCAGCCGGCTACCGCCCTCGTGATCGGGTACGACCGCCGGGCGGACGAGGGCAAAACCGTTCCGTCCAGGTCGGACACGCTGATGCTCATCCGCGCCGACCCGAAGGCGGAGACGATCTCGATGCTCTCGTTCCCGCGCGACCTGCGAGCTCAGATCCACTGCCCCGGCCGGTCCGTGTACTCCGACAAGATCAACGCGGCCTACTCGGCCTGCGGCGCGAGCGGCACGCTGGAGACCGTCCGCCAGCTCACCGGTGTGAAGGTCAACTACCTGATCACCGTCAACTTCCGTGGCTTCCGCCAGCTCGTGGACAAGCTCGGCGGCGCCTGGATCGATGTCGACCGGCGCTACTTCAACGACCGCGGCGGCCCTACCGGGTACGCCAAGATCAATCTGCTCCCCGGCTACCAGAAGCTCGGTGGCTACCAGACGCTCGACTACGTGCGCTTCCGGCACACCGACAGCGATCTCTACCGCAACGCGCGCCAGCAGCTGTTCGTGCGCGCCCTCAAGGACCAGATCCGCTCCGGCTTCTCGGTCACGAAGCTCCCCAAGGTGATCAGCGTGCTGACGAGCAACATCGAGGTCGGGCAGGGCGGCGGCAAGGACGTCAGCGCGAAGACGGTGCTGTCCTACGCCGTGCTGGCCTACTCGCTGCCTCCCGGACACGTCTTCCAGTCGCGCATCGAGGGGCTGGAGGGCTTCTCCGATCTCACGACGTCCTCCGAGAACATCACCCGCGCCGTACAGCAGTGGGCGAGCCCGGATGTGGAGTCGCCGAAGAAGGCGACGGCGGTCGCGCTCGGCGAGAAGCTGAACACGAAGGCTCCGCCGCCGAAGGACACCTCCGTGACCGTGCTCAACGGCAACGGAGTCACGGGCTCGGCGTCGAACGCGAGCTACCTGTTGGGCCAGCGGGGGTACTTGATCCTGACGCCGCCGAACGGCATCCCTGCCAACGCACCCTCCTTCGACTACTTCCGCACCACCGTCTACTTCGACCCCGCGCAGGCGGGCGCGAAGGAGGCAGGGACGAAGATCGCCAACCTGTTCGGCTCGGCGGACGTGAAGAAGACGACGGCCGCGATCCGGCCGCTCGCGAACGGCGCCATGCTGACCGCGGTCGTCGGGCAGACGTTCCACGGCACTCTCGCGTCGGCGCCCGTCGACCAGACGCCGAAGCGCGAGCTCGCCAACGTCGCGCCCGGTGCGAGCGCCTCCCGCGAGCTTCTGCGCGAGCGGCAGCCGAAGGTCGACTTCCCGCTGATGGTGCCCACCGTGATCGAGAAGAGCTCCTGGATCGACCGCGAGCGCCCGATCCACCTGTACCGCTTCGACGAGAAGGGGAAGCACAAGACGGTCCGTCTCACCTACAGGATGGGGACCAACGAGTACTGGGGCGTGCAGCAGACCGACTGGCAGGACGCACCGGTGCTCGGCAGCCGGAACTTCGTGCGCAACATCGGCGGCAGGAGGTACGAGCTCTACTACAACGGGCCGCACCTGCACATGGTCGTGCTCCGCAGCGGCGAGGCGACCTACTGGGTCGTGAACACCCTCCTCGACCGGCTCTCGAACGAGACCATGCTGGCGATCGCCAAGGGCCTGCGGCCGCTGACCAAGGTCGCCTCCTAGCGCGCTCGCAGCCGGCGCCCCTGGTTGCGCCGGGCGGTACGCTCCACCCCGGCATGAGTGTCCCGCCTCAGAAGGTTGCCGTCTTCGGCGCCGGGTACGTCGGTCTGGTCACCGGCGCGTGCTTCGCAGACCTCGGCCATCGCGTGGTCGTCCGCGACGTCCTGGTCGACCGGGTTGCGTCGCTGCGGCGCGGCGAGATCCCGATCTTCGAGCCCGGGCTCGACGACCTGGTCTCGCGCAACGCAGACAACTTGTCGTTCACCACCGAGGTGGCCGAGGCGATCGACGGAGCCGACTTCGTGTACGTCGCCGTCGGCACGCCGCCTACGTATTCCGGGGATGCCGACCTCTCCGCCGTCTGGACCGTCGTCGACGAGTTGCCGCAGGTCGAGCGCCGCATGATCGTCGTGATGAAGAGCACCGTCCCGGTCGGCACCGGGACGAAGGTGCGCCACCGGCTGGATCAGCGAGGGCTGCAGCACGTCGGGTACGTCTCCAACCCCGAGTTCACGGCCGAGGGCACCGCCGTACGGGACTTCATGAACCCCGACCGCATTGTGATCGGGTCGTTCCGGGACGACGACGGCGACGCCGTCGCCGCCCTGCACGCCGGCATCGAGGCGCCCGTCGTGCGCTGCGACGTCGCTTCCGGCGAGATGATCAAGCTGGCTGCCAACGCGGCACTGATGACCCGCATCTCGTTCATCAACGAGATCGCGAACGTGTGCGAGGCGACCGGTGCCGACGTCGAGCGTGTGGCCGAGGGAATCGGCCTGGACAGGCGCATCGGGCCGGCGTTCCTGCGTGCGGGGATCGGGTTCGGAGGCTCGTGCTTCCCGAAGGACTCGCTCGCCCTGAAGCAGCTCGCGGCCAACTCCGGCTATCACTTCCAGCTGCTGAACGCGGTGATCGAGGTCAACGAGCTGCAGAAGCGCCGCGTGATCGGGAAGCTCCACAGTCATCTCGGCTCGCTGCGCGGCACCACCGTGGCGCTGCTCGGGCTCGCCTTCAAGCCGAACACCGACGACATGAGGGAGGCGCCAAGCCTCGTGCTCGCCGGCCGCCTGCTCGCCGAGGGGGCCGACGTCCGGGCCTGGGACCCCGTCGTCGACGACGCCGACCTGCACGGCGTCGAGATCGTCGCCAGCCCGGAGGCCGCGGCGGCCGGAGCGGATGCCCTGGTACTCGTCACCGAGTGGCCCGAGCTCGCCGATGTCGACTGGGCGGCAGTAGCCCCGACGATGCGCAACCCGCTGCTGATCGATGGACGCAACATGCTCGACCCCACGGCGCTTCGAGCTGCGGGCTTCACGGTCGAGGGCATCGGCCGTGCCGCAGAGAGCACGTCTGCCTGATGGAGGCGATCGTCCTGGCGGGGGGCATGGCCGAGCGCATGGGGGACGCGGCCGCGGGCCGCCCGAAGTCGCTCGTCGCCGTCGGTGGCAAGCCTCTCCTGTCCTGGCAGATCGGCCGGCTGCGCCGTGCCGGGGTCGAGCGCGTGATCGTGAGCTGCGTGGCCGGCCAGGAGCCCGAGTTCGAGCGGACGCTCGCCGGGCTCGGGGTGGAGATCGTCTGTGCGGGGGAGCCCGAGCGGCTCGGCCGGGGCGGCGCGATTCGCTTTGCGGCCGCATCGCGTGCCGAGGAAGGGGACGTGCTGGCGATGAACGGGGACGAGCTGGTGGACGTCGACTTCCCGGCCCTGCTCGAGCGCCATCGCGCCAGCGGGGCCGCGGCGACGGTCACGGTGGCCCAGCCGCCGTCGCAGTTCGGCCAGGTCGATCTCACGGACGACGACCTCGTGGCCGGCTTCCACGAAGTCGCGCGCGTCCCGTACTGGGTCAATTGCGGCGTGTACGTGCTCTCGCCGGCGGCGCTCGCACGATTCCCCGAGAAGGGCGACCACGAGACGACGATTTTTCCCGAGCTCGTCGGCGAGCGCACGCTCCGAGCGTTCCGTCACACCGGCCTGTGGCTGACGGTGAACACGCCCAAGGAGCTCAGGCGCGCGGACGAATACGTGACCGCGCACCCCGAGTGGCTCGCGTGAGCTCTCCCTACTCGTTCGAAGCGCGTCGCGTCGAGAAGCCGTGGGGGTACGAGCTGATCTGGGCGGAGACGGAGGCGTACGTCGGCAAGCTGTTGCTCGTCCGGGCCGGGCACGCCCTCAGCCTCCAGTACCACGAGCTGAAGGACGAGTCGTGGCTCGTCCATGAGGGGCGCGCGTCGCTCGAGCTGGGCCAGGTGGGCGGCGCGTTGCAGACGATCGAGATCGGGCCGGGAGACGCGTTCCGCTACCGGCCCGGCACCGTCCACCGGATCACCGCGGTCGAGGACACCCTGATTCTCGAGGTGTCGACGCCGCACCTGGACGACGTGGTGCGCCTGGACGACCGCTACGGTCGCCCGGAACGGGACAAGACCGGGGATCGGTAACCCGCCGGCCACGCTCGGAACCGCCGGCTCAGCGCGCCTGCCCACTCAACCCCCGGGTCGTACCGGCCGATACGACCCCGATGAGGTGGATTCACGGCTATCTCGCCTGCGCGGTGCTCTCGCTGGTGCCCTTCTGGCTCCTCCGCGACGGCTCGACGTCATTCGACGCGTGGTCGGTTGCGGTCGCCATGGCCGCGGCTGCAGCCGTGCTCGGCGGCGTCTATCTCAACCGTCCACCCGAGCGCCTGCCCTGGCACCTGATCGCAGCCTCCGCCTTCTCGGTCGCCGTCGGCGCCGCTGCCTCCGCTCTCACCTCGGGCCCTACGGGCGCGCCAGGGTTCCCTGCAGCGGTCGACGTCCTCCCGCTCGCCGGAGCGGTGGCCACCGCGTTCGCCCTGTCAGTCTTCGTTCGTCGTAGCACTGCTGCACGGGACTGGGCGACGATCGTCGACGCCGGCATCGTCACGCTCGGCGTGGCCAGCATCGCCTGGGTGCTGCTGGCCCGGCCCGCTCTCGAGGACTCGTCGCTCGACCTGGCAGCGAAGCTGGGCGTGGTGGCGAGCGCCGTCGTGGGGGTGGCATTGCTCGGCGTCGCGACTCGCCTGCTGCTGACGTCGGCCGTCGGCGGGGCAGAGCGGTGGTTCGTCGGCGGCGCGGCGGTCGGCCAGGTGCTCGCCGGGTGTGCCGTGCCGCTGGCGGTCGTGCACGACGTGTCCGTGGTCGGGTCGCTCGCAGTGGCGGCCCTCGTCGCGGCTCACCTGGCCTGGGGCGCAGTCGCACTGCAGCCCGGCATGTGGTGGCTGACCCAGCCCGGCGATGCTGCCGAGCCGTGGCCCACCCGGGGCCGTCTGGCACTGCTCGCGCCGGCGACTCTCGCGGTGCTCGCGCTGATCGGCCTGGAGACGATCGGCGGTGGCTCGTCGCCGAGCGGCGTACCGCTCGTCGCCTCCGTGCTCCTGGCGGCCCTGATCTCGGCGCGTCTCGTCGGCCTCGCGGCAGCGTACGAGCGCGTCGCCCAGCGCCAGGTGGCCCTGCAGGCCGGTGCCGCCGCGCTGGCCGTCGCGAAGACACGCAAGGAGATTCGTCACGCGGGCGCCTCGACAGTGGTCGACCTGGTCGGTGGGGTGCGACAGGCGTACGTCGACGTCGATCTGACGGCTCGGCCGGGGCTCGTCGTGCGGGACGCTGCGGTCGTCGGATCGGGAGAGATCGCGGCCTCGGTACGAGGGGAGATCAGGCGCACCGGGTCGCTGGCGCGGGCCGGTGCGGCACGAACGATCGTCGCTCCGATCGTGCTGCGCGATCGCCTTCAGGGCGTGGTGCGTGTGACCGGCACGCGGCCGCTCGCGTGGCACCTGCAGCAGAGCCTCGGCATGCTTGCCGAGCAGATCGCGGTCGCCCTCGAGGGCCTCGAGATCGCGGACGACCTCGCGGAGCGCCGGAGCGAGGCGCGCTTCCGGTCCCTCGTCCAGAACTCGAACGACCTGATCGTCGTGCTCGAGGCCGACCTGACCGTCCGGTATGTGACGCCCTCGGTCGCCACCTTGCTCGGATACGAGCCCGACGACTTCGTCGGAGTCAGGCTCGACGAGAAGATGGACCCCGAGCAGCGTGAGCAGGCGGTGGCCCGCCTGCGTGACGACGTTCTGACCGAGAGCCGCGTCACGCACGAGTTCCGGCTGCGCCGTGCCGACGGGACCTGGAGCACGTTCGAGGGGGTGATGAGCGACCTCCTCGCCGACGCCGCAGTCGGTGGCCTCGTGCTGACGGCGCGAGACGTGTCCGACCGCCGAGCGCTCGAGGACCAGCTCATGGAGCAGGCGTTCCACGATGCTCTCACGGGCCTGGCCAATCGCGCCCTGCTCGCCGAGCGCGTCAAGCACGCGCTCGACCGGGCGGACCGCACGCACGCCCACGTGGCGGTGCTGTTCCTCGACATCGACGATTTCAAGACGATCAACGACAGCCTGGGCCACGAGGCGGGCGACGAGATGCTCGTCGAGGTGGCAGCCCGGCTGCGCCAGTGCATGAGAGGGAGCGATACGGCCGCCCGGCTCGGAGGAGACGAGTTTGCGATCGTGCTCGAGGAGACCACCGGTGTCGAAGGCGCGGTGACGTTCGCGGAGCGCGTCCTGGCCGCGATAGGAGAGCCGCTCACGATCGCCGGCGCCCAGATCAGGCCGCGGGCGAGCGTCGGCATCACGTTCGGCTCCGCCGGGCAGACGACCGGTGAGCTCCTCCGCAACGCGGACGTCGCCATGTATCAGGCGAAGCAGACGGGCGGTGGCCGGTATGAGCTGTACGACCCCCAGATGCACGAGGCGGCGCTTGCCCGGCTCGAGCTGAAGGCCGATCTCGAGCGCGCGTTCCGCGCCGACGAGCTCACGCTCGAGTACCAGCCGATCGTCCATCTCGAAACGGGAGTGATCGAGGGGCTGGAGGCGCTCCTGCGCTGGACCCACCCGGTGCGCGGCCCGATCTCGCCGAGCGAGTTCGTCCCGCTCGCCGAGGAGACCGGGCTGATCGGGGAGGTCGGACAGTGGGTGCTGGCGCAGGCCTGCCGGCAGGTGCGCGCGTGGCAGCTGTCCATTCCGGGGTGCGAGCAGCTGACGGCGAACGTGAACCTCTCCGCCAGGCAGGTGCTCGAGCCGGGCCTCCGGCACCGCGTCGGGTCCGCACTCGCCGAGAGCGGCCTCGGTGCCGAGAACCTCGTGCTCGAGATCACGGAGAGCACGATGATGGAGGACGTCGTCGGCGTCGCGGCCACGCTGGCCGAGTTGCGGACGCTGGGCATCCGGATCGGGATCGACGACTTCGGCACCGGCTTCTCGTCCCTCGGCTACCTGCAGCGGTTCCCGGTCGACGAGCTGAAGATCGCGAAGGAGTTCGTCGACGGCATGGTCTTCGACACGCGCAACGCTCGGCTCGTCGAGGGAATCGTCGGCCTGGGCGCCTCGCTCGACCTCAGCACCCTCGCAGAGGGCATCGAGACGATGGAGCAGCGTCGGCGGCTGCTCGCGATGGGTTGTGTGCTCGGACAGGGTTACCTGTTCGCGAGGCCCACCCCGGTCGCCCAGGTGCCCGCGCTGCTGCTTCGCGGCGCCGTTGCCGCGGCCTAGGGCACCCGGACGCGGATTCGCGGGCGCTAGACTCGGGACACTCACGACCCGAAAGCGAGAACCCCGAAAATGGCGACCATCCGGCGCAACGATGTGAAAGATCTTGCGCTCGCGGCCGACGGAGTGCGCAGGATCGAGTGGGCCGACCGGCAGATGCCGGTGCTCGTTGCGATTCGCGAGCGCTTCGAGCGCGAGCGCCCACTGGAGGGCTACCGCGTCTCGGCGTGCCTCCATGTGACGACCGAGACCGCGAACCTGATGCGCACGCTCAAGGCAGGCGGCGCGGATGTCGTGCTGTGCGCGTCCAACCCGCTCTCGACCCAGGACGACGTCGCGGCCGCGCTCGTCGGCGAGTACGACATCGCAACCTTTGCGATCAAGGGCGAGGACAACGACACGTACTACCAGCATCTCGAGGCGGCGATCGACCACCGTCCGCACATCACGATGGACGACGGCGCCGACGTGATCGGCATCCTGCACTCGGCACGGCGTGAGCAGCTCGGCGACGTGATCGCGGGTACCGAGGAGACCACGACCGGTGTGATCCGCCTGCGGGCGCTGGAGCGCGACGGCAAGCTGGGCTTCCCCGTCGTGGCGGTCAACGAGGCCCGCACGAAGCACCTGTTCGACAACCGCTACGGCACCGGGCAGTCCACGCTGGACGGGATCATCCGCGCCACCAACGTCCTCATCGCGGGGCGCGTCTTCGTCGTGGCCGGCTACGGCTGGTGCGGCCGCGGGGTCGCGATGCGTGCCAAGGGGATGGGCGCTCACGTGATCGTGACCGAGGTCGACCCGATGCCGGCCATCGAGGCGGTGATGGACGGCTTCCAGGTCATGCCGATGGAGGAGGCCGCGAAAGTCGGGGACATCTTCGTCACCGCCACCGGCGACAAGTCGGTGATCGCCAGGCACCACCTGGAGCTGCTCAAGGACGGCGCCATCCTCGCCAACACCGGGCACTTCAACGTCGAGATCGAGATCCCGGCACTGCGCGCGCTCGCGGTCGAGACACGCATCGCCCGCGAGTTCGTCGAGGAGTTCACGATGGCCGACGGGCGCAGGATCTACCTGCTCGCAGAGGGCCGCCTCGTCAACCTGTCGGCAGCCGAGGGCCATCCCGCCCAGGTGATGGACATGTCGTTCGCCAATCAGGCCCTCTCGGCCGAGTACGTGGTGGAGCACTCCGCCGCTCTCGAGCGCCGCGTCTACGTCGTGCCGAAGGAGATCGACGACGAGATCGCCCGTCTCAAGCTCGCCACCATGGGCGTCGAGATCGATCAGCTGACCGAGGAGCAGGCGAAGTACCTGGCCTCGTGGGACGAGGGGACGTAACGCCACGGGGCAGACGGGGCCCACGGCGCCCCTCCTGCCCGAGCAGATCGTCAGGCTCGAGCGCGACGCGGTCGTCGTGCTCGACCAGCGTCGGCTTCCGGGCGAGGTGGTCGAGCGGCGTTGCCACACGGCGGCCGAGGTGGCGGACGCGATCGCCACGCTGGCGGTGCGCGGAGCGCCGGCGATCGGGATCGCGGCCGCCTACGGCCTGGCGCTCGCTGCCGCCCGGGGCGAGGATCTGGGTGCTGCCTACGACACGCTGGCCGCCGCACGCCCGACCGCCGTGAACCTGCGCTGGGCGCTCGACGAGATGCTGCACGATCCCACGGCCGAGCGCGCCCGGGCTCTCCACGAAGCGGAAGTCGAGCGCTGCCGTCGCATGAGCGCGCACGCGGTGGCGCTCGTCCCGGCAGGCGCGAGAGTCCTGACCCACTGCAACGCCGGCGGCCTCGCGACCGGCGGCTACGGATCGGCCGTCGGTGCCATCCGCGCTGCCTGGGAGCAGGGTCGCGTCGAGCACGTCTGGGTCGACGAGACGAGGCCGCTCCTGCAGGGCGCCCGGCTGACCGCCTTCGAGCTGGAGGCGCTCGGCATCCCGCACGCCGTCGTCGTTGACGGCGCTGCCGCCTTCCTGATGGCCCGAGGGGACGTCGACCTGGTCGTCACCGGCGCCGACAGGATCGCGGCGAACGGCGACACCGCGAACAAGATCGGCACGTACGGCCTCGCCGTGCTCGCCCACCATCACGAGATCCCGTTCGTGGTCGTGGCGCCGACCTCCACCCTGGACGCTGCAGCCGTAACCGGGTCAGAGATGCCGATCGAGGAGCGAGACGGCGTCGAAATCACGACCCGCTTCCCGGCGCGGAACCCCGCCTTCGACGTCACCCCTGCAGAGTTGATCGGCGCGATCGTGACCGAGGCCGGTGTTTTCCGGGCGCCGTTCTCGTTCTTGGGGCCGGCGGGGGCACGGGTGTCATGATCCTCGACGAGGTCGACCCGGTCGCACGCGATCTGCTCGAGCGCTACGGCTTCGACGACGTTCGCTTCGAGGCGATCCGGGCACGGGTGGCGTCCGGAGAGCTGACGGCTGCGAGCAACGTCGTTCGCGGCGTCGTCGAGCCCCCGCCGGAGGACGAGCTCACGCCGCTGCCGGCGCCCGGCACGCCCGGGTACGAGGAGGCCCGCGAGGCCGGCCTCGCCGCCCTGCGGGACGGGAGGGTGGCAGCGGTCGTGCTCGCGGGAGGCATGGCGACTCGTTTCGGAGGGCTCGTCAAGGGCCTCGTGGAGGCGATCGGCGGACGCAGCTTTCTCGAGGTGAAGCTCGGCGAGACCGCGCGCCTCGAGGCAGCTCTCGGCATCGAGGTGCCGACGGCCCTGATGACGAGCTTCGCGACCGACGAGGCGACGCGTGCTGCGCTCGGCCGGTGGCCGGCCCTACCGCAACCGCAGGTGTTCAGCCAGTTCGTGGCGCCCCGCCTGCGCCCCGACGGGGCGCTCTTCCGGGACGGATCCGGAGCCGTCTCCCTGTACGGCCCGGGGCACGGCGACCTGCTCGAGGCGGTCCGGACCTCCGGGACGCTGGCGATCCTGGCAGAGCGAGGCGTCGAGCACGTCACGGTCTCGAACGTGGACAACCTCGGAGCGCGCGTCGACCCCGTCGTCATCGGCGCGCACGTGCTCTCGGGCCGGCCGCTGACCGTCGAGGTGGCGCGCAAGGACGGGGACACGGGTGGCGCCCCGGCGCGGGTGGACGGGAGGATGATGCTGCTCGAGGGATTCCGCTTTCCTCCCGGCTTCGACCACGACACGATCCCGGTGTTCAACACGAACACCGCGGTCGTCGACGTGGAGGTGCTCGAGCAGTCGTTCGAGCTCACGTGGCTGTACGTGGAGAAGGACGTGGACGGCGAGCGCGTGGTGCAGCTCGAGCGCCTCTACCACGAGATCGCTGCATTCGTGCCGACCACGTTCCTGGTCGTGCCGCGCCATGGCCCGCGCGGCCGGTTCTTCCCGATCAAGGTGCCGGCCGACCTCGAGCGCTCGCACGGTGCCCTCGAGGAGATGCTCGCCCGCTCGCCGGCGGAGTAGCCGAGCCCCTCTCGCCGGGGCGCCACGAAGACGGTGCGACCACGGCACGGACACGTCACGTGGCCGTGCATAGCCTCGTCGCGTGGGCCTTGCGATGCTGCTTCTCCCGCAGAGGTGTGCGGTCTGCCGGAGACCGGGCACGGCCCTCTGCCCTGCGTGCCGCGCCGCCCTCACGCGAATCGTCGCCCCGGTCTGCGCGCGGTGCGGCGCGCCCGGGCCGTGGCCGCTTCGCCGCTGCGCCGAGTGCGCGGGGCGGAGGCTCGGGTTCCAGACGGCGCGAGCGGCAATCGTCTACGACGACCGCGCCCGCGCCTTCGTGGGCGCCTGGAAGGAGCGCGGCAGGCGCGACCTGGCAGGAGAGGCGGCGCGGCTGGTCGTCGAGTGCGTCCCCCGGCCCGATGCGGACGCGGTCTGCTTCGTGCCGGGTGACCTGGAGAGGACGCTGCGCCGGGGCCACGTCACGGCGCAGGGGCTGGCCGCCGAGCTGTCCGCCCGCTGGGAGCTCGAGCCCGCGAGACTGCTGCGCCGCCGCCTGGCCGTGCCGCGACAACGCAGCCTGCCCCTCGCGCAGCGACGCTCGAACGTCGCGCGCGCGTTCGTGGCGGCCGCGCGCGTGCCACGGCGGGTCTGCCTCGTCGACGACGTCTACACCACGGGCTCCACGGTCGCATCGTGCGCCCGCGAGCTGCGGCGCGCCGGTGCCGGCCGCGTCGATGTCGTCTGCCTGGCGCGGGCGATCCGCTAGGCCGGTGCCACCGGGTTGCCGGGCACGGCTTCCGGAGGCGGGCACGGCTTCTCTCGCCGCACCCTCGCACCGTGAGTAGAGTGGGGGTACCACCGGAAAGGAGACGCGATGCGACTTCAGGTCACGGCCCGTCAGGGGCAGGTCAAGGAATCCGTCCGGAGGTACGCCGAGGAGAAGCTCTCCAAGCTCGACCGGCGACTGCACGATCTCACGCTCGTCGACGTCACCCTCTCCCGGGAGCAGAACCCGTCCATCGCCGACGACCACGTCGTGGAGGTGGTCGTGCACACGAAGGGCCCGAACATCGTCGCGAGCGGCGCCGGGATCACCTTCGAAGCGGCCATCGACCGGCTGATGGACAAGCTCGAGCGACAGGTCGAGCGCTACCGCGACAAGCGCACGCACGAGGCGCGGCGCCGTTCCCAGCAGCACGAGCCTCCGGTGCCGGAGGGTCTGATCGAGCTGGGTGGAGAAGAGTCGGCGGCGTAGGCGAGCCGGCTCAGGAGCCGTAGGCGACACAGCCGCCGCAGGCGAAGCTCACCGTCCTGCCCCGCGCCCATGCGAGTAGCGCAACCGCGCACCCGAGCATGGGCACGCGACCGGGGCGTGTGCTCACGGCGCGGAGGGTACGCGGGGTCGATGAAGAATCCATCAAGGCCGAGACGGCTCCCGGTACCCTCCACCACATGCCCAGCCCCGACTTCGGAAAGTTCGAGAAGGTCCTTCGTCTTGGCGAAGGCCGCAGGCTCAAGCGCCTGCAGCAGCAGGCTGCCCACATCGTCGCGCTGGAGCCGGAGGTGCAGGCGCTCTCCGACGAGGCGCTGCGAGGGAAGACTGTCGAGTTCCGTGAGCGCCTGGGCAACGGCGAGTCGCTGGACGACATCCTCTACGAGGCGTTCGCCGCGGTTCGCGAGGCGCGATGGCGCGACTCGCAGCAGCGCATGTTCGACGTCCAGATGATGGGCGGCATCGTCCTTCACGAGGGTGACATCGCTGAGATGAAGACCGGCGAGGGCAAGACGTTCGTCGCCTCCACGGCGCTGTACCTCAACGCGCTCACCGGGCTCGGCGTCCATCTCGTGACGGTGAACGACTACCTCGCCAAGCGCGACGCCGAGTGGAACCGGGGCGTGTTCGAGCGCCTGGGCGTGACCGTGGGCGCGATCGAGAACATGATGCCCTTCTCGCAGCGGAAGGTCGCCTACGAAGCGGACATCACGTACGGGACGAACTCGGAGTTCGGCTTCGACTATCTGCGCGACAACATGGCGGTGTCGGCCGACAACCTCGTGCAGCGCAGCCACTCGTTCGCGATCGTCGACGAGGTCGACTCGATCCTGATCGACGAGGCGCGGACGCCGCTGATCATCTCCGGCGAGCCCGAGACGGCGGCGAAGACCTACTACGACTTCGCCCGCATCGTGAAGGAGCTCGAAGGTGCTCCTGCCACGAGGAAGTCGGCCAAGGGCGAGGACGAGACCGAGCTCTCCGGAGCCGACTATCTCTACGACGAGAAGCACAAGACGGTATCCCCTGCCCAGACCGCGCTCGATGCGGTGGAGCGGGCGCTCCGGGTCGAGAACCTCTACGACCCCCGCAACGTGCACCTCGTCAACCACCTGTCTCAGGCGCTGAAGGCGCAGTCGCTGTACCGGCGCGATGTGGACTACGTCGTCCAGGACGGCGAGGTGAAGATCGTCGACGAGTACACGGGCCGGATCATGGAGGGCCGGCGGTGGAGCGAAGGGCTGCACCAGGCGATCGAGGCGAAGGAGGGCGTGGCGATCCGCGAGGAGAACGTGACGCTCGCCACCATCACCCTCCAGAACTACTTCCGGCTGTACGAGAAGCTCGCCGGCATGACCGGTACCGCGAAGACGGAGGAGAAGGAGTTCGTCGAGATCTACAACCTCCACGTCGTCGAGATCCCGACCAACGTGGCCGTCGCGCGGCTCGACCAGAACGACTTCATCTTCAAGTCGAAGGACGCGAAGTGGGACGCGGTCGCCGCCGACATCGTCGAGCGACACGAGAAGGGCCAGCCCGTCCTCGTCGGCACGATCGCCGTCGAGACCTCCGAGTACCTCTCCGAGGTGCTGAACCGGCGCGGGATCCCGCACAACGTCCTCAACGCCAAGGAGCACGAGCGCGAGAGCGAGATCATCCAGTTCGCGGGCGAGCCCGGCACCGTCACGATCGCCACGAACATGGCCGGCCGCGGCGTCGACATCAAGCTCGGGGAGGGCGTCCGCGAGGTCGGCGGGTTGTACGTGCTGGGAACGGAGCGGCACGAGTCGCGCCGCATCGACAACCAGCTGCGCGGCCGCTCGGGCCGCCAGGGCGATCCCGGCGAGACGCGCTTCTACCTGTCGGCGCAGGACGATCTCGTGCGCCTGTTCGCCGGCGACCGGATCCACGGGATCATGAACCGCTTCAAGATCCCCGACGACCAGCCGATGGAGGCGTCGATTCTCTCCCGCCAGATCGAGGGCGCGCAGAAGAAGGTGGAGGAGCAGAACTTCGTCGCACGGAAGAACGTCCTCAAGTACGACGACGTGATGAACACGCAGCGGATGGTCATCTACGAGCAGCGCCGGCGCGTGCTCGACGGCGACGACCTCTCCGACGAGATCCGCGGATGGATCGAGAACGTGATCCGCGACAACGTCAGCGGCTTCACCGAGCAGGATCTCGACGACGAGTGGGATCTCGACGGGCTCGTCGCTCAGATGCAAGCGCTCTACGGCACAGACATCACGGTCGCCGAGCTGCGCGAAGAGGTCGAGATGACCCGCGACTCGCTGATCGAGGAGTTCACGGAGGACGCTCTCGACGCCTACGGCGAGCGGGAGGAGGGCTTCACCCCCGAGCTGATGCGGGAGATCGAGCGCTTCGTGATCCTGCAGGTCGTCGACTCGCGCTGGCGCGAGCACCTCGATGCGATGGACTACCTGCGCGAGGGCGTCCACCTGCGCGCCATGGCGCAGAAGGATCCGCTGGTCGAGTACCGCGGCGAAGGCCACGTGATGTTCGAGGAGCTCAGCCGCGTGATCCGCGAGGAGGTCGTGCTGACGCTCTTCCATGTCGAGATCGCACCCGACGAGGCACAGGAGCTGCAGCCGACCGAAGCGCCTCACGATCTCTCCTACGAGCACGAGACCGCAGCGGGCGCCGATGCGATCGCCGCCGCCGGTGGAGCCATGCTGTCGGGCGCGGCGGTGGCGACCTCGCCCGCACTCGCGCCACAGCGCCAGGTCGTCAACGAGCACCGTGAGGTCGGCCGCAACGATCCCTGCTGGTGCGGCTCGGGCAAGAAGTTCAAGCGCTGTCACGGCGCCTGAGACCGACCGCTCCGCCCGGTGGCGCCTCGGCGACGAAGTCGGCACGATGCCGGCACCAATGCGTTCCGTCTGCACGGCTACGGTGAGCTCAGGGGGGCCTTCCGCCCCCCCGGGGGCACGTGGGGCGGCAGGTGGGCCGGTAGGTGGGCCGGTAGGTGGGCCGCCGGGATCGCGGCCACCTGAGCGCCGGCGGTCGGCGCAAACGCACATGCCGCCGACGGGCGCGGCGGGGCGGCGTCGCCGAGTCGCTCTGCTCGGGGTCGTGGCGACGCTCGCGGTGGTCGGGTTCCTGCTGCTCTCGTTCGGCTACGGCGGCGGCCCCGTCCTCGATCTCGACCGGCGCGTGGAGGCGTGGGTGTCTGGCCAGATGCCCTCCTGGGCCGAGTGGATCGGCCGGGTGCTCACCTGGGTCGGCGGTGTCGTCGGGGTGGTGCTCGTCGTCGGCGCGGCGGTGGCCCTGCTTCTACGGGCCGGGCGCCGCGGCGAGTCCGCGCTGCTCCTTGCCGCGGCCCTCGGGGTGCAGGTGCTCGTGCCGGTACTGAAGTCGATCTACGGCCGTTCGCGTCCGGACGCCGGGAGCCCGATCGACCTTCCCAGCTCGGCGTCGTTCCCGAGCGGCCATGCTGCGACCGGCATCGCCGTCTTCGTGACCCTTGCCCTGCTCGTCGCCGCGGGCGCGCGCTCGCGTGCGCGCCTGGCCGTCGCGACGGCCCTCGTTCTCGTCGGCATCGGTGCGGGCATCAGCCGGATCGTCCTCAACGTGCATTACGTCAGCGATGTCCTGGCGGGCTTCTGCGTCGGCCTCGCATGGCTGTCGGCCTGCCTCCTCGTTCGCAAGCTTCTGACGGGAGGCGACACGTGAGCGGGTTGCGGGTCGTGCGCTTCGAGGAGCGGCTGCTGGACGACTTCCGGCAGTTGCACTCGGATGCGAACGGGGCCGGCTGGTGCCGTTGCGTGGCGTGGTGGGTGCCTACGTGGGAGGGCTGGGGCGAGCGTAGTGCGGTCGAGAACGCGGCGTTGCGCGAGCACCTCTGCGAGGCCGGCGAGTACGACGGGTACCTCGCCTACGACCGCGACGACCCCGTGGGTTGGTGCCAGGCCGGCCCGCGCGACCGGCTCGAGAAGCTCGTACGCCAGCTCGGCCTGCAGCCGAGCGCCGCTACCTGGGCGATCACGTGCTTTCTCGTCGCACCGTCCCACCGGCGCCGCGGTGTCGCCCGCACGCTGTTGCGCCATGCACTCGCAGATCTGAGAGAGAGCGGTGTCACGCGCGTGGAGGCCTACCCGCGCGGCGCGCCGGCGACGGACGAGGGAGAGCTCTGGACCGGACCGGCCGACCTCTATCTGCGCGAGGGGTTCGTGCACTCCGGCGACAGCCCGCGCGGCCCGGTGCTCGCCCGGACGCTCTGACGGAGAGCCCTCGCCGCCTGTGCCGGCGGCGTGTGCCGGTACCATCGCTGCGTGGCCGAGATCGTCAGCCAGACCCTCGATCATCAGCTCGAGGAGCTCGGAGCCCAGCTTGCCTGGGTTCGTGAGTACCTTTGACCCGGACAAGCTGACGGCCCGCCAGACCGAGCTCGAAGCCGCCATGGGTGCACCGGGCTTCTGGGACGACCAGCAGCAGGCCGCCCGTATCTCCACCGAGCACGCCCGTGTCGGACGGCGTCTGGAGCGCTACCACAAGCTCGACCGCGAGGTCGCCGACGCGCGGGAGCTCTACGAGCTCGAGCCGTCGCTCGAGGACGAGATCCGGTCCCAGCTCGAGCCGGTCGTGGCAGAGCTCGCGCGCCTGCAGGAAGACGCGCTGTTCAACGGCGAGTACGACACCGGCGACGCCGTCGTCTCGATCAACGCCGGCACCGGCGGCACCGACGCTCAGGACTGGGCGGAGATGCTGTTGCGCATGTACCTGCGCTGGGCCTCTGACCGCGGCTATCAGGCCGAGCTCGTCGAGGCGAGCCCCGGCGAGGAGGCCGGGCTCAAGTCCGCCACGATGACGGTCAAGGGCGAGAATGCGTACGGCACGTTCAAGGCCGAGCGCGGCGTGCACCGTCTGGTGCGGCAGTCGCCCTTCGACTCGGCGCACCGCCGTCACACTGCGTTCTCGCAGGTCGTGGTGGCGCCGCTGCTGCCGGAGGATGACGAGGTCGAGATCGACGAGAGCGACCTCCGCATCGATACCTACCGGGCGAGCGGCGCCGGCGGCCAGCACGTCAACAAGACCGACTCTGCGGTGCGCATCACCCACCTGCCGAGCGGGATCGTCGTGCAATGCCAGAACGAGCGCTCGCAGACGTCCAACAAGGCCACGGCGATGCGAATCCTCAAGTCGCGGCTCGCCGAGCTACAGGAGGAGCAGCGGGAGGCGGAGATCGCCCGCGAGCGTGGCGCGACGCAGGACATCGGCTTCGGAAGTCAAATCCGGTCCTACGTGCTGCACCCCTACCAGATGGTCAAGGATCACCGCACCGATTTCGAGGTCGGGAACGCCCAGGGCGTCCTCGACGGAGCGCTCGACGGGTTCGTCCACGCCTACCTGCTGGCCAAAGCTGCCGGCAGGGTTGTGTGAGCCGTGTCAGCTACACTCGCCGGGCAACCCGAACCGGAGCGGTCGACTCGACCGGCTTCATCCCTTGATCCGGTGCAGGACGACGATCTCCCCATGACAAGCGCAGCAACCGCGGTGGCCGAGCCGGATCCCAGCATGAACGGCGGGGCCGAGGTCGGGTCCGGCAGCGCGTCGATGATCGTCTTCAACGACGTCCGCAAGGTCTACGAGCCGAACGTGACAGCGCTCGACGGCGTCTCGTTCGTGATCGACAAGGGCGAGTTCGTGTTCGTGGTGGGCGCGTCCGGGTCGGGCAAGTCGACGATCATCCGGCTGCTGCTCAAGGAGCTCGAGCCCACGGCGGGCCGGATCATCGTGGGTGGGCGCGACCTCGGGCGTCTCAAGCACTCCAAGGTGTCGCTGCTGCGGCGCAACGTGGGCTGCGTGTTCCAGGACTTCAAGCTGCTCCCCACCCGCACCGCCGCCGAGAACGTCGCGTACGCACTCAAGGTGCAGGGGGAACCGAGCGCCGCCATCCGCCGCAAGGTGCCGGAGGTGCTCAACCTCGTCGGCCTCGCGCACAAGATGAGCTCGCTGCCCGACGAGCTCTCCGGCGGCGAGCAGCAGCGCGTGTCGATCGCCCGCGCAGTCGTCAACCACCCGCCCCTTCTGATCTGCGACGAGCCCACCGGCAATCTCGACCCCGACACGTCGGTGGGGATCATGCAGCTGCTCCATCGCATCAACACGGCCGGTGGCACCACCATCCTGATGGTCACGCACGATCGCGAGATGGTGGACAAGATGCGCAAGCGCGTGATCGCGCTCGACCGCGGCAAGCTGATGCGCGACGAGCGGCGCGGGGGGTACGAGACCGAATGATCAGCCGGTTCCGGCTCGTCTTCTCGGAGGCCGTGCGCTCGATCGGCGCCAACCTCTCCACGTCGATCGCAGCCACGATGACCGTGCTGATCGGCATGTTCCTGTTCGGCCTCTTCATCGCGCTGGGCACCTGGGTCGTGTCCTGGTCCGACCACGTCAAGTCGCAGCTCGAGGTGAAGGTGTTCTTCGTCGACGAGGTGAAGCCGAAGCAGGTCAATGCCGTGCGCGTCATCCTCGACAAGGAGGTGACCGAAGGGCGCGTGCGCGAGTACCAGTTCGTCTCCCGCTCCGAGGCGCTCGAGCGGATGCGCAAGAAGTACCCGGAGCTCACGGCCAACCTTCCCTCGAACCCGCTCCCAGCCTCGTACGAGATCACGCCGGCGCGCGCCGACGACGTCAAGTTGATCGCCGCCGACCTGCGCCAGCAGAAGCTCGCCGGCGTCGAGAAGATCAAGGACGGCCAGCAGACCTCGAAGCGGATCCTGCAGGTCGCGCGCGTGATCTGGGTCGTCTTCCTGGTCGCCGTCGTCGTCCTGCTGTTCGCCTCGGTGCTCTTGATCGCGAACACGATACGGCTGTCGATCTTCTCCCGGCGAAGGGAGATCGAGGTGATGAAGCTCGTCGGCGCCACCAACTGGTTCGTGCGCGGCCCCTTCATGCTCGAGGGCCTGCTCTGCGGCCTCGGCGGCTCTCTCGCCGCCATCCTGCTCCTCCTGCTCGGCAAGGAGGTCGCGCTGCCCTCGATCCTCGGCCACATCGAGACGAGCTCCGACGTGAGGGCGCTGTCGTTCCCGATGACGGCGTTGGCGCTCCTCGTCGTCGGGCTCGCCGTCGGCGCGGTGGGCTCCGGCATGACGCTGAGGCGCTTCCTCAAGGTGTAGCGCGGGCCGGGCCGGCGAACGCCTCGTTCCCGGTGCACGGCCGTGTGGCGGCTACGCTCGACGCGTGCCGGGCGGACGCAGACAGGGAAGAGGCAGGACGCGCCGGCCGAGCCGCTCGGAGCGGCACGCCCGCGCGCGCGCAGCGGGGTCGAATGCGGCCGTCCGCCGTGCCGAGCGCGGCATCGAGATCGCCCTGCCGGAGCGCCGCGTGCTGCCGGAGACGGTGGTCGCCCACCTCGGCCCCACGAACTCGGGCAAGACGTACCACGCCCTCGAGGTGCTGAAGGAGCGGGGGAGCGGTGTGTACGCGGGGCCGCTGCGGATGCTCGCGCAGGAGGCGTACCGGCGTCTCGCGAGCGAGCTCGGTGAGGAGCGCGTCGGTCTCGTCACCGGCGAGGAGCGGATCAACGAGGGTGCTCCGATCATCTGCTGCACGGTCGAGATGGCGCCGACGCGGGGCGAGGTGCTCGTGCTCGACGAGGTGCAGTGGGCGGACGATCCCGAGCGCGGCTCCGCCTGGACGCGCCTGTTGCTCGGAGGCGAGTACCGGCACATCCTGCTGCTCGGCGCGCTCGATGCCGAGCCGCTCGTGCTCAACGCCTTCCCGCACGCCGAGGTGAAGGTCTTCGAGCGGATGCTCCCGCTCGAGTTCGTCGGTGAGCGCTCGCTGCGCTCGCTCACAGCGGGGACGGTCGTCGTCGCGTTCAGCCGCAAGGCCGTGATCGCGCTCGCCGGTGAGGTCAACCGGCTCCATCCCGGCCGGGTCTCCGTCCTCTACGGCGCCATGCCGCTCGGCTCCCGCCGTGAGGAGATCGACCGCTTCCTCGTCGGAGCGTCGGACGTCACCGTTGCCACGGACGTGCTCGGACACGGCGTCAACCTTCCGTGCGAGACGCTTCTGTTCGCCGAGACGAGCAAGTTCGACGGACAGGAGCGGCGCGACCTCTTGCCCTGGGAGCTGGCGCAGATCGCCGGTCGGGCCGGCCGCTTCGGCCTCGTCGAGCGCGGGCACGTGGGGGTGCTCACGGGCGTCTCCTGGGCGAGCGCGACCCCTTCGCTCGTCGAGTCCGCCCTCGAGCCCCACGTCCCCCTCCCGTCCGGCCACCTCGGCTACCGGGTCGTCGACGAGGCCCGCATCCGGCCACGGCTCGGTGACCTCGGGGTCGAGGATCCGCGGCACCTCGACGCTGCGCTCGCCGCGTGGCACCGCGTCGCTACCCGTGCGTGGGCCTACGAGAGCTGGCTCGCCGTCGAGTCGCTGTCGCCGCTCCGGGGCCGGCTGGCCGCGGTGCAGCGGCGGCTCAGCGAGCGCAACCGGCGGCTCACGCTGGAGGACACGTGGAAGCTCGTGAACGCGCCGGTCGACGAGGACGACGCGGAGCTGCTCGCGACGCTCGCCCTGGCGGTGGCGGGCGACACGGCGCAGCGCTCGCTGCTGACCTTCCTGCTCGACACGTCCCGGCTGCGCGATTGCAGGCTCGAAGAAGCAGAGCAAGCAGGAAGAACTGCAAGCATCCTGCGCTGGTTCGCTCTCCAGTACCCGGGCGTGGGCGGGGTCACGATCGAGCGTGCCGCGGCGCTGGAGGAAGCTGCGGCTGCCCGTGTCGTGGCTCGTCTGCGCGTCGAGGTGAACGACCCCACCCTCGGACGCTGCCGCTCGTGCGGCAAGACGTGTGCGCCGTGGTTCCCGCTCTGCGACCGCTGCTTCGCCGGTCGCTAGAGGTGTTGCCCGGCGCGAGAGGAATCGGCGATGATCGGCGCATGAGATCCGTCAACCTGTTCCGGCTCGAGGCCGCGTTCGACGACACGGACCCCGAGGGGTACAGCTCCGGCATGGCCCGCTTCGGGCCCTCGATCGGGGCCGAACGGCTCGGTGGCACCGTCTACGAGCTCCCGCCCGGCACGAGCATCTGCCCCTATCACTACGAATACGGGGACGAGGAGTGGCTGGTCGTGCTGGACGGCACCGCTGCAGTCAGGCATCCGGACGGCGAGGACGACCTCGGCCCGGGCGACGTCGTCTGCTTCCCCGCCGGCCCCGCGGGCGCGCACAAGGTGACGAACCGCACCGACACTGTCGTGCGGGTGTTGATGCTCTCGACGAAGGGCTCCGTGTCGGTAGCGGTGTATCCCGACAGCGACAAGATCGGCGTGTTCCCGGACAACCCGCAGGATCGGATCCTGGTGCGCCGCGAGAGCGCCGTCGGCTACTGGGACGGCGAGACGGGCACTGCGGAGCCGCTCGAGCGGTAGTGGAGGACGACGACGATCGTCGCCGCGCCGCTCAGGAAAGCGAAGACGTTCGGCACGATGATGGCGGCGTTGCCGAGCGCGATGCCGTAGCTGAGCCAGAGCGCGAACCCGACCAGCAGCACGGAGAGATAGCCGAGCGAGATGCCCCGGGACGATCGCAGCGCGATCATCGTGCGGATCTGGAGGAGTGGGGAGAGAGCCATCGCGACACCCCAGACAGAGGCGGTGATTGCGAGAACGGTGGTGGTCGACATCGGAGCTCCTTCGCGGCGGGTCGGGCAGGGACCGGGGGACGGCCTTGCCGTCAGTCGCGCAGGTCGCCGCGCTCGCGATAGTCGCCGTAGAGCGGGCGGATCACGTCGGCGGGCGAGCTCACATCCTCAATGTAACTGCTCTCCGCCTGCGCCCGGCGCAGCCCGGTGCGGCCTCGCCCCTACAATCGTCGGATGGCCAGGCCCACCGGAACGAAGCTGATCGCGGACAACCGCCGCGCCCGGCACGACTACGAGCTCTCCGACCGCGTCGAGGCCGGCATCGTGTTGACGGGCACCGAGGTCAAGTCCCTGCGCGAGGGCCGCGTGCAGCTCGGTCACGCGTATGCGGACGTTCGTAACGGGGAGGCCTGGCTGATCGGTGCCTCGATCTCCGAGTACGCGCAGGGGAACATCTCCAACCACCTCACCGAGCGCGACCGGAAGCTCCTCCTCAAGCGCTCCGAGATCGACTCCCTCTACGGGAAGGTTCGTGAGAAGGGCCTCACGCTCGTGCCCACGAGGTTGTACTTCAAGGACGGCAAGGTGAAGGTGGAGATCGCGCTGGGGCGCGGCAAGGACCGCGCCGACAAGCGGCGTACGATCGCGGATCGCGACGCGAAGCGCCAGATGGAGCGCGTGCTCAAGAGCCGCCGCTGAGCGCGGGGGCGCCGCGCGAGTGTCAGTCGGTCGCGTCGAGGATCGTGTGGAGGGTGATGCGCCCCGGCTCGCGCCGGTAGCCGTGCCTCTCGTTCAGCACCCGAATCGGCGCGTTGCGCTCCTCGTTCGCGGTGACGAGCCGGCTGAAGCCCTGTTCCTTCGTCCAGGCGATCTGGGCGCGCTTCAGCGCCGACGCGATGCCGCGGCCGCGCCAGGCCCGCAGCACACCGGTGAGGTCGTGCCAGGCGGTATCGCCACGCTCCTCCATGATCGACAGCTTCGCGAAGCCGACGACCTCGCCGTCGGCGAGGGCGACGAAGACCGCCTCGGGGGTGTCGGAGTCCCCTTGCATGTCGGCGGCGAGCCACTCTTCGAACGACGGCAGCACGTTGTCCTGCTCGCCCGGAATGTCGGGCTCGGCCTCGAGGTAGACGGCGTACATGCCTCGCTCCAGGCCCGGGTGGTCGGACCAGCGCACGATCTCGATCCCGTCCGGCGGTGCGATCGCCGGTGGCTCGATCTCCGCCAACGCGAGCACGAGCCGCGTCGAGCGGCCGATCTCCCGGAAGCCGTGTCGCTCGGCCCACGCGAGGCTGTCCGGGTCGTCCTCGTCGACATCGGTGCGCAGCTCGATGCAGCCCCGGACGGAAGCCCAGGCTGCGAGCGCACGGAAGATCTCGCTCCCGACCCCCTGGCCCCGCTCGGAGGGCAACGTCCACGCCTCCACCATGGCGACGCCCGGTCGCGAATGCCAGCCGATCACGCCGATCCCGGCGCCGACGGGCCGCTCGTCCTCCAGCGCGACCATCCACGCCATGTCGGAGGCCTGACGGCGCCAGTCGACCAGGCTCGTCGCCGAGAGCGGATCGCGCGGCCTGACCGCCCGCTGCACCTCGACGACGAGCGGCAGCTCCCGCTCGTCGACTTCGCGTACCTCCACGCCTGCAAGCCTAACCGGGTCACTCCGTTTCGCGAGCCGGTCGAGGAGGAGTAGGCTCAACTCGCCCGCCATTCGACGAAGGAGATGGTCCGTGCGACCCGTGACGATCAGCGTCAACGGCACGTCTCATGCGCTCGAGGTGGAGCCGCGCGAGCTGCTCGCGTACGTGCTCCGCGAGCGCCTGGGGTTAACCGGAACGAACATCGGTTGCGACACCTCTTCCTGTGGTGCTTGCACCGTGTTGCTCGACGGTGAGGCAGTGAAGTCCTGCACCGTGCTGGGCGTGCAGGCCGACGGCGTGGAGGTCACGACGATCGAGGGCCTTGCCGGCAGCGCAGGGCTGCACCCCGTGCAGCAGGCCTTCCACGACCATCACGCGCTCCAGTGCGGGTACTGCACCCCCGGCATGGTGATGGCGGCCGTCTCGCTGATCGCGGCCGGCGAGGCGACGGACGAGGAGTCGATCCGCCGGGGCCTCGAGGGCAACCTCTGCCGTTGCACCGGCTACCACAACATCGTCGGGGCCGTGGCCGCCGCAGCAGGGACGGCGTGAGATGAGCGCCACCGAGACCCGCTTCGTGGGCGCTCCCGTCAAGCGCAAGGAGGACGGCCCGCTGCTCCAGGGGCGCGGCACGTACATCGACAACCTGAGCCTCCCCGGGGCGCTCTCGATGGTGGTCGTGCGCAGCCCGTATGCCCACGCGCGGATCGTCAGCATCGACGTGGCCGCGGCGCAGGCGAGCGAGGGCGTCGTTGCGGTCTTCACGGGCGCCGACCTGCGCGACGACTGGAAGGCCGCGATGCCGTGCGCCTGGCCCGTCACCGAGGAGATGAAGAACCCGCCGCACTATCCCCTGGCGGTGAGTGAGGTCAAGTACCAGGGCGACGGTGTCGCCGTCGTGCTGGCGGACAGTCGCACACACGCGGTGGATGCCGCGGAGCTCGTTGAGGTGGAGTGGGAGCCGCTCGCGGTCGCCGTCGACGTCGCTGCTGCCGCCGAGGACGGCTCGCCGCTCGTGCACGAGGAGCTGGGTACGAACGTGAGCTACGTGTGGCAGCTGGAGACGGGCGAGGTCGGCGCGGCGATCGATGCCGCGGACGTCGTCGTCAAGCGCCGCTACTACCAGCCTCCGCTGATTCCGAGCGCGATCGAGCCGCGTGGCGTCGTGGCCCGGCCGGAGCCCGCGGGCGACGTAACCCTCTGGTCGGCGACCCAGATCCCGCACATCCTGCGGGTGCTCGTGGCTGCGACGCTCGGGATGTCCGAGACCAAGCTGCGCGTGATCGCCCCGGACGTCGGAGGGGGCTTCGGCTCGAAGCTCGACGTCTACGCCGAGGAGCTGCTGGCCGTGGCGCTGGCGCGCCGCCTCGGCAAGCCGGTCAGGTGGATCGAGGAGCGCTCGGAGAACGCGGTCGCGACGATCCACGGCCGTGACTTCGTCACGGAGCTCGAGCTGGCCGCGACGAAGGACGGCAAGATCACCGCGATTCGCGCCAACGTGCTCGCGTCGATGGGGGCGTACCTGCAGCTCGTCACTCCCGGTATCCCGCTGCTAGGAGCCTGGATCTACGCCGGGCCCTACGCGATCCCCAACTACAGCGTCACCTTCACGGGCGCGTTCACGAACACGACGCCGACGGACGCCTATCGCGGCGCCGGCCGTCCCGAGGCGACCTACGTGCTCGAGCGCACGATGGACGTCCTCGCCGCCGAGCTCGGGATCGACCGGATCGAGCTGCGACGCAGGAACTTCATCACCGAGTTCCCGGCACAGATCGCCTCCGGCCTGACGATCGACAACGGCGACTACCACGCCTCGCTCGACCGTCTGCTCGAGGTGCTCGACCTGCACGGCATCCAGGCCGACCAGGCCTTGCGCCGTGAGCGGGGCGACGTGAAGCAGCTCGGGGTCGGCTTCTCGACCTACAACGAGATGTGCGGCCTCGCGCCGTCCCGCATCCTCGGAGCGATCCGGTATGCAGCCGGGGGCTGGGAGACGGCCACGATCCGCTGCCTGCCGACCGGCACCTTCCAGGTGATCACCGGCACCTCGCCGCACGGTCAGGGGCACGAGACGGCCTGGTCGCAGATCGTGGCCGACCAGCTCGGCTGCGATCCGTCCGAGGTGGAGGTGCTGCACGGCGACACGAGCATCTCGCACGCCGGGCTCGACACGTACGGAAGCCGCAGCCTTCCGGTCGGCGGTGCTGCGCTCTGGAGCGCCGGGGAGAAGGTGATCGACAAGGCGCGCGAGATCGTGGCGCACCAGCTCGAGGTCGCAGGCGACGATCTCGAGTACGAGGCCGGAACGTTCTCGGTCAAGGGCTCGGCGGACAAGTCGATGACCGTGAAGGCGGCGGCCTGGGCGGCGTTCGCGGCGCACAACCTGCCCGACGGCATGGAACCGGGGCTGGAGGCGACCGCGACCTACGATCCGCCGAACTTCTCCTGGCCGGCCGGTGCACACGCCGCCGTGGTCGAGGTCGACACGGAGACCGGGGACGCGCGGCTCGTCCGCTACGTCGCGGTCGACGACGTCGGCACCGTCGTGAACCCCCTGATCGTCGACGGGCAGGTGCACGGCGGCATCACCCAGGGGATCGCCACCGCGCTCTACGAGGAGGGCATCTACGACGAGGACGGCAACCTGACGAACGGGACGCTCGCGACGTACCTGATGCCGTCTGCGGCGGAGCTGCCGTCGTACGAGCTCGAGCGGACGGAGAGCAAGGCGACCGACCATCCGTTCGGAGCCAAGGGCGTGGGGGAGACGGGAACGATCGCCGCCGCGCCCGCGGTGATCAACGCCGTGCTCGACGCGCTCTCGTACCTGGGCGTGCACGACATCCAGATGCCGGCGACCCCCGAGAGGGTCTGGCGAGCGATCCAGGAGGCAAGGCCGTGATCCCCGCGCAGTTCGACTACGAGGTTGCAACCGGCGTCGACCACGCGTTGGAGCTGCTGGGCTCCGATGCCGACGCGAAACTGCTCGCAGGAGGGCACTCGCTGATCCCGGCACTGAAGCTGCGCATCGCCCGGCCGTCGAAGCTCGTCGACATCGGGCGGTTGTCCGAGCTCGTCTACGTCAGGGACGCCGGCGAGCAGCTCGCGATCGGTGCGTTGACGCGTCACAAGGCGGTGCGCGACGACCCGCTGCTGCAGGAGCACTGTCCCATCGTCTCCACGGCGGCAGGCACGATCGGCGATCCTCAGGTGCGGCACCGCGGCACGATCGGCGGATCGCTCGCCCACGGCGACCCGGCTTCCGACCTGCCGGCAGTGATGCTGGCGCTCGGCGCCGAGCTGGTCGTGCGCGACGCGACCGGCGAGCGGGTGGTGTCGGCCGCAGAGTTCTTCTCCGGCGTGTTCGAGACGGCTGCGACTGCCCCGGGGACGATGCTCGTCGAGATCCGGGTGCCGAAGCTCGGCGACGCGACGGGCTGGGCCTACGTCAAGTACCGACGGCGGGCACAGGACTGGGCGACGGTGGGTGCGGCAGCGGTCGTCCGGCAGGAGAACGGCTCGGCAGCGGCCGCCACCGTCGCGCTCGCGAACATGGCCGGCACGCCGGTGCGGGCGCTGAAGACGGAGGCGGCTCTCGTCGGCGGCTCGTCCCTGGCAGAGGCGGCCGCCGTCGCCGCAGACGGCCTCACGCCCTCGAGCGACACCGCCGCCAGTGGCGAGTTCCGCGCCCACCTGGCGCGTGTGCTCACGCGGAGGGCGCTCGAGGAGGCGATGGGACGCTGATGCCGTGAGATGTGGTGCCGGGGCGCTGCGGCTGCCCCGGCACCACGTGAGCGTCGGTCAGCTACCCAGCTTGTCCTGTGCGTCGTCGGCGGTCTGCTCGGCCGCTTCCTCGCCCTTGCCCGCGGCATCCTTCACCTTGTCTGCGGCGTCCCCCGCGACGTCCTTGGCCTTCTCGAAGGCGCCGCCGGCCGCTCCCTTCGCCTTGTCGACGGCCTCGCTGTCGGCGAGCCCCTTCGCCTTGCTGGTCGCGCCGCCGAACATCTCTTTGGCCTTGTCGAGGAATCCCATCGTCGCCTCCCTGGTGGCATGCGTGCACCGGATGTGCCGTTCGCTACCAGGAAGAGTACGACGAATCACCCGCTGCCGCCGCTACTATGTGCCGGTAGGGACATACGGGGGCGACCTGGTTTCGACGTGGTCGGTTCTCCGGCAGAGCTGCGAGTCGAGGTCCCCGGTCGGCCTCGTAAATCCACCGGGAAAAACACAAATGCGAATCGTTCAGATCTCGCAATCGCCGCCTAGTCACTGACTAGCTAAGGCGACGTCCCGCCTGACTGGGCCCGAGGTCAGGGCCGGGGCGCCAACAATCGGGCTCGGCGCGGCGGAAGAGCCAATCGTCCAAAGCGCGACATTTCAGGATTGGCTGGCCCGTCGGTAGGCTGTCCGCCACCGGCCGCCGGGCGAGATCCAAGTGCGGACTACGCTCGTAGAAGCTTTGTCGGTGCGTCCGCGGACGCGGGTTCGATTCCCGCCGCCTCCATGAAAGAGATTTCGAGGCCCTCCGGGGCCTCGTCTCGTTTGCCTCCAAGAGAAGGCCTACTCGTCGCGTCCGAGCAACAGCCGCTCGGACGCGACGAGCCTCGGGGACCACTCCCGGCTCGCCACAGGATCAGCAGGCGGGAGCCTCGGCACCCGAGGGGGCAGCTAGTAGATCAGGAGGCGCCCATAGCCTCGAGGTTCTTCTCGATGACCGCGACGGTGTTTGCGAGCTCGTCGCTGGGGCTGAACTCGACCACTTCCGTGCCGCCGTACAGGTGCGGGGTGTGCCCCGGGGGTGCGTAGTAGGCGTCCCCCGTCTCGTAGGTTTCCTCGTTGCCGTCGGCGAACGTGAAGGTGACCTTGCCCTTGATCACGTAGCCCCAATGAGCGCATTGGCAGCGGTCGCCCGGAAGACCCTTGAACAACGGTGCCATGTCCGCGTCGGCGGTGTAGGTCTCGAAGCCAACGGTGAAATTGCCGTCGAAGTGCTCGAAGTGTCCCTCGTACCCTTCGACCTCCATCGTTTCGGATGCTGTCAGTCTGGATGCCTTCGGCATGCGATGACTCCTGTCGGTGGGTGGTGGGGTCACGCGGTGGCGGCGACGCGCTCCTCGGTGAGCTGGCGCATCACTCCCGCGACGTTGAGCAGGCACCAGTAGCCGACGATCTTGCCGTCGGCGAGCCGGTACACCTCGGCGCAGTCGGCTGCGACGTTCCGGCCGGTGGGAGCGATGCCCTTGTACTCGCCGTCGTGGGTGCCCGTCATCGTCGAGCGAACGAAGACACGGTCGCCCTCGGCGATCAACTCGTCGAGGCTGATGTGAAGATCGGGGAACGAGTCGAAGTACGAGAGGCACCCGCGGGTGACCGCCTCGCACATCTTCTCGTCGGCCCAGTAGTCCGCGATCGCGCCGACATCGCGCCCGTTGAAGACCTGCTCGTAGTATCGAGTCAGGAGCTCCTTGTTGTCCGGCATCTTGCCTCCGTTCCGTAGGTTGACGCCGCCTAGGATGAACCCTCGAGCACTTCTCCCGGTAGGGGAGAACGCCCTATTTGCTCCCTAGATGGCGCGCCGCGTACGTGGCTGCTTGTGAACGGGAATGGACGTCGAGCTTGCGATAGATGCGGGCGACATGATGCTCGACCGTTTTCGGGCTGATGAACAGGCGCTTGCCGATCTCGACGTTCGTGTTGCCCTCCCCGAGGAGTCTCAGGACTTCGACCTCGCGACGGGTCAGCAGCTCGGCTGATCTCGGCCCGGACGGAGCCTTCACACCGACCTTGCGCATGAGCGATGCCGCCTCGTTCGCCTCACGGAGAGCACCGAGCGACTCGAGCTCGGAGAACGCGCGCCGGGCCACGTCGGCGGCAGCCGCTCGATCGGTGACAGCGAGTACCCGCGTGAGCTCGAGGCGGGCCCGAGCCGTGTCCAGCCGGAGCCCGAGCGATGCGTAGCGGTTCAGCGCCTCGCGGATCAACGATTCTGCCTCCGGTGCGTGCTCCGCAGCTGCTATGCGTCCGCGTGCAAGCTGTGCCGCGGCGACGACACGGTCACGCTCGGCAGCCTCTGCGATCCGCTCGAGCTCCGAGGCCGCGACACGTGCATCGTCGAGGCAGCCCTCGGCGAGACGCGCTTCCACCAGTCGAGCGAGTAGAGGAGCCGCCAGAAGGCTCTCGCGTCCCACGAGATCGAGCCGTTCGTCCAGCAACCGCGCGGCGGCCGCCGCCTCGCCGCGAGCGAGCCTCAACGTAACGGCGGCCTCGGTAACCGTCGGGTCGTCCTCGAAGCCGCGCAGGAGCTCTTCGGCCTCGTCGAAGCGTCCCTGCATCACCCGCATCTCTGCCAGCCGGGCGGCGGGGTGCACACATCGCGCGCGCTGGCCGGCGTCTGTCAGGTCGCGAAGCGCGGCCTCTAGCTCTTCTTCTGCCTCGTCTACTCGGCCACTCGCAACATGAACGCTCGCGCAACAGGTTCGGCAGAAGGCGAGCAGCGGCTGATGGTCGTACGTTCGTGCGAACGACTCGAGCACGTCGGTCCACTGGGCCGGCCGGTCAGTGTCCCCGGCGAGCTCGCATGCGGTCAGAAGGCTGCAGCAGACATCGGCGAACGTCTCGAGCGACGATTGCTCGCCGCTCGTCACAGCCGCCATGGCCTCATCGAGCCGCAGCAACCCTTCATCCACGTTGCCGCTCGAGACCTCGGCGATCCCCAGCTGCGCGAGCGCATAGAGCTCGAGGTCCGAGTCTCCCTGAACGGCGGCCACCTCGAAGGCGGCACGCGCATGCGCGACCGACGTCGCGGGATCACCGGCGCGCTCGGAGCGCGCAAGCTCGAGCCAACCTCGCTCCGAACCCGGAGCAGCTGTCTCGAACAGCCGCTCTGCGCGAGCAAGCCATCCGTTTGCCGCAGCTGTGTTCCCCCACACGAGCGCATACTCGCGCGACAACCACAGCGCTATCCGGGCGGCACGCGCAAGGTCACCGTCACGGCGAAAGCCGGCGTACGCGCGCTCCCGGTAGACGACGGCCTCACGCGGCTTCCGCAGCCACCATAACGCGCGCCCCAGACCGTCGAGTGACTCTGGATCGTCGGACACGGTGACCACACCCTCGAACGCATCGCGGGCCTGCTCCCAGTCACCCGCGACAAGTGCCGCTCGCCCGTCCCTGAGACGACCATCGATCTCGGCCAAGCTCATCAACTGATCGTGACACACGCAGCCCGGGTCGTGGTGGTGCACGCCACATCACGAAAAAGGCTTGCGGCTTGCGCGGTCGTGGTGAGTTGCCGGACGCGCTGCTACGGCTGCATCGCGCCCTGCGGGGAATCCGTTTTCGATCAGGCACTTCTACCGATGTTCCTGGGCCCATTCCTGCGATCCTTGGTCTGATGCCACCGGTCGTCTCTGCGGCTGGGTTGACGAAGCGATTCGGTTCAGTGACCGCGGTCGCCGACCTGTCGTTCGAGCTCGACGCTGGGACGGTCACCGGCTTCCTCGGGCCGAACGGCGCCGGGAAGACGACGACGTTGCGAATGCTGCTCGGCCTGGCCGAGCCTACCCAGGGTCGAGCACTCGTCTTCGGCCGCCGATTTGCCGATCTCGATCGTCCGGCGAGCCGAATCGGCGCCATGCTGGAGTCGGCCGACCTGCATCCGGGGCGAACGGCGCGCGACCATCTGAGAGCCCTCGCGTTGGCCGGGAGACTGCCGGCACGCAGGGTCGACGAGGTGCTCGGTCTCGTCGACCTCGACGACGTCGCCGGACGCCGTGCGAAGACCTTCTCGCTGGGCATGCGCCAGCGCCTCGGTCTCGCGGCGGCCCTGCTGGGCGACCCAGAGCTGTTGCTCCTGGACGAGCCCGCCAACGGGCTCGACCCCGAGGGGGTGCGGTGGTTGCGGGAGTTCCTGCGCGCATTCGCCGCGCAGGGCAGGACGGTCCTCGTCTCGAGCCACATCCTCGCGGAAGTAGCGCAAACAGCCGACCGCGTCGTGATCATCAACCGTGGCCGGCTGGTGCTGCAGGCGCCGCTCTCCGAGCTCACGGACCGGGTCTCCGGGACGGTCAGGGTGCAGGCCGCGCGACTCGACGCTCTCGAGGCGGCGCTCCGCGCCGCCGGCGTCGTCGCCATCGAGCCGGAGAACGGGACGCTGCGCGTGCACGGCCTCAGCGCCGAGCGGGTGGGCGAGATAGCGGCGCAGGCGAACGTCACTCTCGGTCAGCTCGTGACAGAGACCTCGTCGCTGGAGAAGGTCTTCCTCGAGCTGACCGGCGAGGGGCAGCGATGACTGCCCAACTTCGTTCCGAGTTGCTCAAGCTCCGCTCCACGCGTACGGCGAGCGGGCTCCTGCTCGCCGTGGTCGGCGTCGTCCTGCTCGGCGTCATCGCGCAGGGCCTCTCGTTCACGCTCGGCGAGCTGGCGAGCGAGAGCAAGCAGCGCGACGTCTTCGGCTCGGCAACGGGAGCCATTCTCCTCGCAATCTTCGTCGGGGTGATCGGCGTGACGAGCGAGTTCCGCTACGGCACGATGCGTCCCACCCTGTTCATCGAGCCGCGGCGCCGGATCGTCGTCGGCGCGAAGATCGCCGCGAGCGCGCTCGCCGGCCTCACCTTCGGCGCAGTCGGCGTGGTGATTGCGTTCGGCGCCGGCGGTGCGGTACTCGTCGCCCGCGATGTCGACTTCGTGGTGAGCCGCGGGCACGTGGCAGCGATCGTCGTCGGGACGATCGTCGGTAGCGCGCTCTGCGCCATGATCGGCGCCGCGGTCGGAGCCCTGATCCGCAACCAGGTCGGAGCGATCATCGTCCTCGTCGCCTACTCTCTGGCCGTCGACGCGGTGCTCTTCGCGTCCGTGCCGGCCCTCGGTCGCTTTCTCCCTGCGCAGGCGAGCAACGCCTTCGCGGGCCTGACGGGACCGGACTTGCTTTCTCCTGCGGCGGGAGCCGTCGTGCTCGCGGCCTGGACGATCGTGTTCGCAGCATTCGCCTTCGTGCGCTCCGAGCGCACCGACATCCCCTAAGCCTGGACCTGAAGCATTTCGGCCGCGATCGCGCCGGACGGCGACGGGGTCAGAGAGAGCCGCGGTCTCCTCGCGCCATCAGGTGATAGCTTGACCAGATGGCGAAGCGAGGAGCGAAGGACGTGCTCTTCGTCTTCGGCCCGCGGCGTGCGCGAGTCGCCGGTGGAGGCTTCCGCCTGACCATCGCTGCGACCGGGGCAGGGCAGGCGACGGAGTGACGCACGTCCGGCTCGGGCTGCGCGAGAACGCTGCGCAGTTCGGCCTGCTCGTCGCCCTCAACGCGCTCGTCGGCGCCATGGTCGGGCTCGAGCGAAGCGTGCTCCCGCTCGTCGGCGAGCAGGACTTCGGGCTCACCTCGTCGGCCGCCATCCTCGCCTTCGTGCTCGCCTTCGGGCTGGCCAAGGCGTTCACCAACCTCGTCGCCGGAAGCCTGGCCGAGCGGCTCGGCCGCCGGCGGTTGCTCGTGGTCGGATGGCTCTTCGCGCTGCCGGTGCCTCTGCTGATCGGACTGGCGCCGTCCTGGTGGTTCGTGATCGCCGCCAACGTGCTCCTCGGCATCAACCAGGGACTCGCGTGGTCGATGACCGTCGTGATGAAGATCGATCTCGCCGGGCCGTCGCGGCGGGGTCTCGCGCTGGGCCTCAACGAGGCGGCCGGCTACCTCGGAGTGGCCGGGTCGGCGTTCGCGACGGGAGCCCTCGCGGCGACCTTCGCCCCGCGTACCGTCGTGTGGGTCGGAGCAGCGGGCATCGCTATCGTCGGACTGCTCGTCTCCATCCGCTTCGTCCGGGACACCGGCGATCACGTCGCGCTCGAGCAGCGCTCCCATGCGCATCGAGCCCACGAGCCACAGCACGACCTCCGCAGTGCCCTCGCTCACGCCACCCTCCGGGACCCGGTGCTGCGCACCTGCAGCCAGGCCGGCCTCGTCAACAACCTCAACGACGCCCTGGCGTGGGGGCTCGCACCGCTCTACCTCGCGGCGAACGGGGCAGGCGTGCGACAGATCGCCGTCGTCGCGGCCGCGTACCCGGTCGTCTGGGGGACGGGCCAGCTGGTGACCGGCTGGGCCTCCGACCACCTCGGGCGGAAGCCGCTGATCGCAGGCGGGATGCTCGTTCAGGCCGGCGCGTTGGGCCTGCTTGTCGCGGGCGGCGGCGCCTTCAGGCCGTCCCTGCTGGCTGCGCTCCTGCTCGGTGCCGGCACGGCGATGGTGTACCCGACCCTGATCGCCGCGGTCTCGGACGCGGCGCAGCCGCGCGATCGGGCCCGCATCGTCAGCGTCTACCGGTTCTGGCGCGACGCCGGGTTCGCCATCGGTGCGCTGATCGCAGGCGTAGGGGCAGATCTCGTCTCGATCCCGGCGGCCATCGGGCTGGTGGCGGCGCTCACGGCCGCCAGCGGGCTCGTCGTCGCGGCGACACCGTGGCGTGCACCGTCCGACGCGCGCATACCGGTCGCGTCGCCGGCCGCGGTCGCAGGAGAAGAGTCGCCGTAGCAGGCGCTCTGGCCGTTCTCTCCCGGGAGAGGTCAAGTCCGGGCGCATCGCCGCCGATACCCGTTCTGTGGAGCCCCAGGCGAGCGTCGTCCAGTCCTCCGACGTCCTCGTGACGCCGCGGCTTCGCCTGCAGCGCTGGGACGACTCCCACTTCGACGACTTTCTCGGGTTCATGCGCGACCCGGCAGTGATCCGCTATATCCGCCCGCTGCCGCTCAGCGACGAGAAGGGCGTCGAGCATCACGCCCGCTCTCTCGAGGAGTGGGAGATCCACGGGTTCGGCAAGCGTGCCGTGCTCGACGCGGCCACCGGCGAGTGGCTCGGGTTCGTCGAGCTCTCCCTCGTCGGCCCGGGCAAGGGATGTCGCGAGGAGGACGTCGAGATCGGGTACTTCATCGTCCCCGCGCGCTGGGGGGAGGGGATTGCCACCGAAGCAGCGATCGCCGTTCGGGACGAGGCGTTCAGGCGCGTCGGCCTCGACGAGCTGATCGGCCGCAGTCGCGTCGAGAACGGCGCGTCGGCGCGGGTGATGGCGAAGGCGGGCTTCCGGCACGTGCGGAGCTACACGCTCGACGAGGGTGTCACCGTGGACATCCACCGGATGAGCCGCGACGAGTGGACGAGGAACCGCCTCGGCGTGCTCCTGCACACCACGCGGCCCATTCTGCCGCACGCCAATGGAGACCGCGGAGGGGGCTACCGTGAGACCGGCTAGCAGTTCCGCCGCCCTTCTCGATCCGCCGGTCGCGCGGCCCGCCGGCGAAGAGGTCGTGCTGCTCGAGGTCGCCTCAGAGCTCTCCACCTATCACGTGCTCTTGCTCGCCGGGGAGCCTCGCCGCCACACGGTCACGCTGCCGTCGGGGATCGAGGCAGGTTCGGACATCGAGGTGGCGTCAGAGCGGTGGACCGTGGCCGACGTGCGCGGTGGCCAGGACGGCCCCGCCACGCTGGTCTGCATCTACGCGGTGTGAGCCCGCCTGGGGCGTGAGCCCCGGCTGCTACGCCGCGGGGGGAGGCTCGGAAGGAGGCTCGGAGGGAGGCGCGCTCGGCGCCGGTTGCTGCTGTGCCTGCCGCGGCCGCTGCGGGTCTCGCGGCCGCTCGTCCGGCGCATCGAGCATCTTGCGCGGGTCGACCTCGGCGACGGCGTCCTTGACCTCCCGGACACCCGTGCCCAGCCTACGGGCCATCTGCGGCACGCCTTTGGCTCCGAAGAGCAGCGCGAGGATGCCCACGAGGATGACGATCTCCCAGATACCGAGGCCGAGCGGCATGCACCGATCGTAGCGGCAACGGGGGCCGAGCCGGCCTCCGTCTCGGTACGGTCAGAGAGTCATGTCGCTTCCCGGATTCGTCGACGTCCATTCACACGTCGTCCCGTCTGGCGACGACGGCGCCGTCTCGGTCGAACAGGGGCTCGAGCTCTGCCGTCTCGCGTTCGACACAGGGACGCGCGTGCTGTTCGCGACGCCGCACGCTCACGCACCGTGGGATACCTATCCGCGTACTGCCTTGCGCGAGCGCCTCTTCGAGGAGGCGTTCCCCGTCATGCGCGACGCCGTCGATCCGTGGGGCCTCGATCTGCGACGGGGCTGGGAGGTGTACCCGAGCGTGGTGGCCGACAGTGACCCGTCGGAGTTTCGCCTCGGCGGCACGCGCGCCGTGCTGGTCGAGTTCCCAGGCTGGTGGCTCGACGTCGCCGACGCGATTCCACTCGTGGAAGAGGCCTGCGAGCGGATCGAGGCCGGCGGCCTCGTGCCTGTGCTCGCCCATCCCGAGCGGTGCCCGGCCGTGAGCGCTGCGCCGGAGATCGTCGCGTCATTCGCCGAGCGCGGCTGGCTCGTCTGCCTCAATGCACCGTCGCTGCTCGGTGAGCACGGAGCCGTCTCCGAACGCACGGCCTGGCGGCTGCTCGACGACGGTGTCGTCTCCCTCGCCGCCTCGGACGCGCACGGCTTCCGGCGCCCGCCGACACTCGATCGCGCCTACCACGCGGTCGAGCGGAGGTACGGCCGGGTGCACGCGGTGCCTCTTTTCGACGGCAGTGCGCTCCCTGCGGCGGACTGAAGGCTGGCGCGCGGCGCGGCGGGTGTCTCCCGGAGGGTGTCTCCCTGGGGGAGACACCCTTCGTTTCGAGAGTGCAACTTCACGTCCCCAGGCTGGGGACGAGCGAATGCCTTGCGGTGGGGCTGGGGGTGCGTCGCACGCCCCTGAGCGGGGATGGCAGCCGCCTAGGCGCTGCTACCCTGGCTTGGCCGGGGAAGCTGGCTCGGCCTGCCTCTACGAGGAGAGATCGCGCATGGAGGGGACGATGCTCTGGTTCAACGAGGTCAAGAACCTTGGCGTGATCGAGACGGCAGACGGGAAGCTGCCCGTGCACGGTGCCGACTTCCTGCCGGGGCAGGCGCCCGTCGGCCGCTGCAAGGGTCTCGCAGTCTCGTTCACCGTCGCTGATGACCAGCCGGAGCCGCGAGCGGTGCAGGTGTCGGTCGTCCCGGAGGTCGCCGGCAACCGCGCTCGCCCGCGGCATCGGGGCATGGGCTGAGGGCAGGCTGCAGGGGGTCGGCTCAGGCGACCCTGACGACGATCCTTCGCGTTGTCGTGGAGCGGGACGCGTCCGTGACCCTGACGATGAACGTGAACCGCCCGCGCACCTGCGGTGTGCCGTACAGCCGCCCTGCGGCCGTCAGCCGGAGCCCTCTGGGGACGAGGCCGGACGCACGCATCCAGCGGTAGGGAGCCTTGCCGCCCCTGGCGAGCAGTCGCGCGCGGAGCGGCTTGCCGGCCGTGCCTCGAACGGACGCGACCGACACCTTCAGCGCCGCGCGCTTCACGATCCCGAGATCCACGAGCGTCCGGTGCAGCAGTGTCGCCAAGGCCCGTGCACCTGCCCAGCCGAGATGGAGCCCGTCGGGCTGGAACCAGTCGGGGTGGCTGCGCGAGTAGAGGTTCCAGTCGACGACGGTCATCTCCGGATGCTGCGCCGCCGCCGCGCGGATCATGCCGTTCATCGCCAGATACGACTGCCTCTCCGCTCGCAGCGTCAACCAGAGGACGTTCCTGACTCCGGCCGCTCGCATGGCTGCGAGCGCATCCTCGATGTTGCCTGCGTACAGGGTCTCGAAGTCGTTGTAGCCGACCGCGACGATCACGGTGCTGCCGTCGAGGGTGCGGCCAAGTGCCTGAACCAGCTGCAACACCGTTGGTGCCGTCGTGTCCTTGTGCGGGCAGCTCGTCTGCCCCACGCGCCGACAGGGCGCAAGCTCCAATTCGAGGTTCGCGCCGCTGCCGAGCGTCTTCTGTGCCGCCCGATCGTAGGCGATCGCCGCCGAAACCGAGTCGCCGATCAGTGTCACCCTGGGGAGGGACGCCGCCGGTACGGGCCGTGCCTCTACGGCGATGACAGCGGCAGCGAGCGCGGCGACGAGAGCCGTCACGGACACGCGCGCAACTCGTCTGCCTGCGGTACGGCGACGCATCTCGAGATGGTACTGACCAGGGTGCTCTCGATTGGCCGAGAGCCGGTCGGTCTACGGGCCGGGCGCGGTGCGCACGGCGCTTCCAGCAGCTACGCTTGCGGCGAAATCAAGAGCGCGGTCCCGGAGGCACGACGCCTCCCTCACCCGTTCGACAAAGGGTGAGAGGAGGTGTTTTTCATGGCAACCGGAACCGTGAAGTGGTTCAACGACGCGAAGGGCTACGGCTTCATCGCTCCTGATGAGGGTGGCAAGGACCTGTTTGTCCACCACAGCAATATCGCAGGCGAGGGCTTCAAGTCCCTTCCCGAGAACGCGAAGGTCGAGTTCGAGGCACGCGAGGGCTCGAAAGGCCCCGAGGCGACCAACGTGACGCTGATCTAGGTCGTGCCAGGGCGCGCGGCCCCGTCACGGGGTCGCGCGCCAGGCAGGCTGCTTCCGCAAGGAGGTTTGGCAATCGCGGGCGAGGAAAAGATCGAGATGGAGGGCGAGGTGCTCGAGGCGTTTCCGAGCGGCATGTTCCGCGTCAGCCTCGACAACGGGCACGAGCTGATCGCCTACACGGCCGGGAAGATGCGCCGATACCGGATCCGCGTGAATCCGGGCGACCGGATCAAGGTCGAGCTGTCTCCGTACGACCTGAACCGCGGACGGATCGTCTACCGCTATCGCTGAGCAAAGCGGCCGGCCGGACGCCGAGCGGAGCAGCGGTCAGCGCTTCTTGCCCTTGCGCCCACGGGCGCCCGGCCGCTGCTGCACGACCATGCCCTGTGCGCCGCGCTCGACGCGGCGCCGTTGATCGCGGTTGACCGGGTCCGGCATCTGGCCCTGTTCGCCCACGAGCTCCATGTACGCCTTGCGCTCGGAGGGCGTGAGGACCGCGATCGCGCGCTGTGCCTGCTCGGGCGACTTGATGTCGCCGAAGCTCTGCATCTTCTTGATCGCGCTCGCGAGCTCCGGGTTCGTGCGCTCGTAGGCCGCCATCGACATCTTCTGGAACCAGCGGCGCATGAACGGGATCTTCGAGAGCAGCTCGACGAGCGGCCGCAGCGCCCTGCCGCCCGCGACGCGCGACAGCACGAAGAGCAGCAGCATCACGAGGAGCAGGCTGCCCAGGATGATGAAGGGCAGCAGATAGAGGATGCTGATGGCGAGCGGTATCTGCATGGTGCAGCGGGATGCTAGCCGAGCCCGGCCCGCGCGTTTCCGGGAGGCGTCGGTTCCTCCTCCTCATGAGCCCGGACGATACGCTCGCGGAGCGCCTGCGGCTCGTTCACGCCCGCGAGCGCGAAGCGGTCGGACGCGTCGTCGCTCGCCGTGTCGAAGTCGATCGTGCCGACCTCGAGGATCCGGTCGACGGGCGACCGGTACACCGTGATGTTCCGGATCCGGTCGACGTTCGCGGATGTCTCCGTGTTGGATCGCCACGTCGGGTGGCCTCCCAGATCAGCGTCTCGCCCCGCAGCATCTCCATGCGCGCGACGATACAGCGTCCTTCGGTCACGTCGTCGCAGGGAGGAGTATGGCCGCTCGCGAGGAACCATCCGGGCGCATGGACGAGCAGAGCCACAAGGACGAGATGCGCGCCGCCGTGCGCGGCGATTTCGAGCGCCTGCGAGCCCGTCTGGGAGAGCCGGGGCCGGGCGCCGCCGGGGAGACCCCGCTGCCTTGCCCCGCGCCGACGGCGCCCCCGGCCGCCGCCGAGCCCGTGACGAGCGGTGACGGACAGCGCGGCCTCGTCGCGCGCCTGCTCGGCCGCACCTGACACGGCTTGGGGGCGTGCTGGGAGCACCGGCCGCAGGTACCACGGCAGGACGCCGACGGTGCGGGCGCTCTGCTGTACTTGAGGCATGAAGCACGCCGAGCGCGATGCGATCCTGGGGAAGAACGTCGTCAAGCCCGAGACGCCTCGGGAGCGCCGGCAGCTCGAGGGCCTCGACGAGGACCTGCGCTCGAGCCCGCTGCGCGGCAAGCGACTGCAGCTGCGGCTCCTCAACTTCAGGCCGTCCGCAGACGGATACCTGGCTGCCCTGGGCGGGCCGTTGCCCTACATGGTGCGCCTGCGGGAGATCGCGGAGATGACCGCTGCGCACGAGGCAGCTCTGCGGGTGGCCTGGCAGGCGCTCGCCGGCGCGTCGCGTGACGACTCGGCCTTCGCGGCGGCCTGGCGGGCCGAGGTCGAGCGGTGGTCGTTCGACGAGATCAACGAGCTGATCGACCGGCACAACCGCTTCTACCCCGCCGAGTCGCGCCTGCCGATGGATCCGAAGACGCGCACCTACGCGCTCGTGAACGGCCGGGACTACCGCAGGCGCCCGCTCGATGCGACCTGGGCGCTCGAGCGCTTCCCGGCCGTGCTCAGCTCCGTGCGGGCGCCGTAGCCCGGACCACCACGTCGAGAGCCGGGCGCTCGGCGCCCTCGACGTGGCGCATGACGCGCTCGGCACGGACGACGTCGAGCCCGGGCAGGTCTGCGACGACGTCGTCCGCTGTGTAGAGGACGCCGGCGTCTCTGGGACCACCGTACCCCTCTGTCAGGTTCAGCAGATCGTGGCCGATGAGCAGGAACGTGCCGCCGGGGGAGACTGCGGCGGCGGCACGCGGCAGGACGATGTCGCGCTCGGCAGCAGGGATCTGCAGGTAGAGCACGAGAACGAGGTCGAAGGCCTTGATTGCCGGGCGGTATTCCAGCAGGTCGGCGCACACGAACAGCGGGGTGACGCCCCGGTGCTCGGCGATGGCGCGCGCCTTCTCGAGCCCGACCTCGGCAAAGTCGACGGCGGTCACCTCCCAGCCCTGCTCGGCGAGCCAGATGGCGTTGCGTCCTTCGCCGCAGGCGAGGTCGAGTGCGCTGCCGGGCCGGAGATCGGCCACCTCGGCAGCAAGCAGCCGGTTCGGGCCGGCGCTCCAGACGAGCTCCGCGCCTGCGTAGCGCCGGTTCCAGGCCTCGCTGCTCACGCGGGCACCGGCTCGCGCGACGCGCGGCCCACGACGAGCAGCGTCAGTGCGGCGATAGCGCCGCAGAGAACGTACGGAGTTGCATCGCCCACCCCCTCGGCGAGTGCCCCGCCGGCCGACGGACCTGCCATCGCCCCCAACGCCCAGGCGCTGTTCATGACGCCGAACGCGAGAGCCTGCGGCATCCGGCTCTCCTCGGCGCGGTCGGCGACGAGCGCGATCCCCGGTGTGTAGATGCCGCTGGCGGCCAGCGACGCCCCGACGACCAGGAGGGCGATGACGAGAGCAGGCGTGGCGAACGCGAACGCGACAGCGACGACCGCGAGCAGCGCCAGTGCGAACCGGATCGGGTGGAGCCGGCCGCGCCGGTCGCTGATCCGACCGACCACGGGCGCGAGGGTGACCTCGATCAGCCCGGCGCCGACGAACGTGGCAGCGATCGCGATCGTGCCCCAGCCTGCACGGTCGAGCGACAGGGGAACGAGCACGTCCAGGACGCCGAAGAACAGGGCCGGGACGAGCGTCACCCACACTGCGGCGAGGAACCGCGGGTCGCGCAGGGCCCGCCCGAGCGAGCCGGCATCGCGGACCTCCGAGCGGCCCGGGGGAAATGCCGCGGCGGCCAGGCCCAGCCCGCCGGTGGCGATCGCGATCACGACGAAGACGCCCGTGATCGATGTCAGCTCGGCCAGCGCGCCGACCGCGGGACCGACGATGAATCCCAGCACGGCGAACCCGAACGCAGTGCCGAGGATCTGCCCGCGCCGCTCGCGAGGGGTGCCGAGCGTGAGCCAGGCGAGCGCGCCCGACCAGGTGACTGCGCTCGCGAGACCCTGCGCGAAGCGCGTGATCCCGAGCGCGGTAGCGGAGTCGACGAGTGCAAAGGCGACGCTCGCGACAGCGAGCATGGCGAGCCCGACCACCACCAGGCGCTTGGGCCCGACCCATCCGGCCGCGAGCCCCGCGGGTATGCCCCCGATCATCGCCCCGGCGCCGTACGCCCCGACGAGCAGTCCCAACTCGAGCTTCGAGAGCCCGTAGTCGTCCGCGAAGACCGGGAGCAGGGGGATGATCGCGGAGAAGAGCGCCGTGTCCACGAACACGATCACGCTCACGAGGACGAGGAGGCGGCGCACGCGCCGAGCATACGCTGTGCCACGAGCATGCCGGTCCACGAACAAATGCACCGAGCCGGTGGCGCCCTCGTCCGGCTTTCCGACTGACCTCCGCCGAGGCGGGTGCCGATCGGAGAACCATCAACCTCAGGTACTCCGTGCTCGGTGCACGACGTAAATTACTGCGTCAGGGTGCACCGGTCAAGCAGCCAGAAATGAAAAAAAGCGCAATTTGCGCGGTCGGCGTCAAAGCCCCAGTGATTTCCGGGCGAGAACGGACTCGGAAAGGAAATCGTGCGTCGTGGCGGGACTGCGGTATTTGTCCGCCCAACGCAAAATGCATCGAGCCGGTGGCGCCCTCGTCCGGCTTTCCGACTGACGTTCGCCGAGGCGACTGCCTGCCGGAGAACCATCAACCTCAGGTGCTCCGTACTCGATGCATGAGGGACTATACGACCATTCGGCGAGGCGGTCAAGTCGTGTGGCAGTTCGTTTGCCGCAATTTGCGGTATTTACGAAATGAGCAGCAGAAACTTGCGCTTTGCGCAGTGTGATCTGGAGGCGATCGGTCCAGGAGTTCGCCGAGCCGGGAACGCTTTCGTCCACCGCCCCGGGTGACCTTCCGCTTCCGCGTACCGCCTCCCGGTGAGGCTTCGTCCTACTCGCGCCCCGTGCTCAGCGCAGGCAGGAATCTATGCTGCAGCGGAGGCCGGTGGCAAGGGGGGTGCCAGGGATTTCGACGCAAATTGCGATCATCGGGAGATGCCATGAAGGGAAAGCATGTTGTCGTAACGGGCGCGGGGACGGGCATCGGCCGGGCGATCGCGCACCGCCTCTCGAGCGAGGGTGCGTCGGTGACGCTCCTCGCCCGGGACCGGAAGCGGCTCGACCAGGTGGCGGCGTCGCTCGGAGCACCCGCGCACGTGGCGTCGTGCGACATCCGCGAACGCGGCAAGGTCGACCGCGCGGTGGCGGAGGCGGCGGCGGCACTCGGGCCCGTGCACGCGCTCGTCGCAGCGAGCGGGCTGGGCGGCCCGAACGTCGACGGGCCCGACGATCGCTTCGACGAGCTCGTCAGGGTCAACGTCAACGGCACCTACTACTGCTGCCGTGCGGTGGTGCGCCACCTCGCGGAAGGCCCCGACGCACGGCACCTGGTCGTGATCTCGTCCGTGCTCGCCCGCATCGCCGTGCCCGACTACACGGGGTACAGCGCCTCCAAGACCGCGCTCCTCGGGCTCGTGCGCTCCCTGGCGGCGGAGCTCGCGCCCGACAACGTGCAGGTGAACGCCATCTGCCCCGGCTGGGTCGACACGGACATGGCTTGGGAGGGGCTCGACGGAATCGCAGCGGCAACGGGCGGAACGCGCGAGGAGGCCTACCGTGAGGCGATGCGGGCCGTTCCCCTCGGGCGCATGTCTCAGCCGGAGGACATCGCGGGGACCGTCCGCTGGCTCCTCTCCCCGGATGCTCGCGGCGTCACCGGGCAGGCGATCGACCAGAACGGCGGCGCCTGGGTGTAGAGCGGCTTCCGGCGCCTCTCGGCGCCGGAAGCCGCTGCCTCGCACGTGAGCCGGGGGCTAGCTCTCGTACTCCGTGTCGGCGGGGAGGTCGAAGTCCGCTGCTTCCCGCTCTTCGAGCTGCTCGAGCTCCGCGTCCGTGCCCATGCGAACCGGCCCCTTGAACCAGTTCTTCGCGGACAACATCCACCAGCCGCCGAAGAGGAGGAACGCACCTCCGACCGTGAGCGGGGCGTAGTTGAGGACGTTCCAGTCGAAGCCGTCCTTCCACGGGATCCCGGCCGGGGCGATGGGAGCGATGAAGAGGAGGCAGATCAACGTCACCCAGATGATCGCGACCCAGTCGACCAGCTTGTGCCTGTTCCCGAGCGACCAGGCGCCGTGCTCGAAGCGGTCACCGAGCCGCAGGCGCAGGATCACGGGCAGGATGAAGGCGATGTAGAGGCCGATCACCGCGATCGACGTGCCCACGAGGTAGCCGACGACGGCGTTCCAGAGCGTCGGCACCATCAGCAGCCAGGACGCCACGGCGATCGCCAGCACGGCCATCTGGGGCACGCGGTTGCGGCCGACCGTTCTCCACAGCGCGTGTCCCGGCACGGCGCGGTCACGGGAGAACGCGAACAGCATGCGTGACGCGGACGTCGTGGACGCTGTCAGGCAGAACGTCTGGGCGACGACGGCGATCAGCAGCATGAACTCCGCCCAGGCCTGGCTCGTCGACTCCGTCCAGATGTAGACGACCGCGTTGCCGCCGGCGTCGATCACGCCCTGGGTGTCCGGGATCGCGAACGTGACCGCCAGCAGGAGGATGAAGCCGAAGACCATGGACACGAAGACCGACATCCACATGCCGACCGCCGCGGTGCGTGAGGCCTGATGGGTCTCTTCGGCCATGTGGGCCGAGGCGTCGTACCCCGTCATCGTGTACTGCGACATCAGGAGCCCGATGCCGAAGACGTACCAGAACACGATGCTGCTGAAGCCGCCGCCCGAGAAGCCCGAGTTGTTGACCGTCTCGCCGAAGACATAGCCGATCGACTGGTGGTTGTCGGGCACGATGACCAGGACGAGGACGATGATCGCCACGCCCGCCATGTGCCAGTAGGCGGAGACGGTGTTGAGGAGGGAGGTGATCCTGACGTTGAGCATGTTCAGCGTCAGCGAGATCAGCATCACCCCGGAGTAGGTGACGAAGATCCAGTTCGACGAGTTCGGATAGTCGAACCACAGGTTGAGCAGCGCGGTCGCGAAGATCGCGAGCCCGTACCCGATCGCGGCCGTCACGGCGATCTGGCCGACGAGGTTGAACCAGCCCGTGAACCAGCCCCAGGCCGGGCTGCCGAGCTTGGAGGCCCAGTAGTAGAGGCCGCCCGCTGTGGGGTAGGCCGAGGCGATCTCGGCCATCGAGAGGGCGACGACCGTCGACATGGTGCCGACGAGCAGCCAGCCCCACGTCACGGCGACAGGACCGCCCCACTGGAAGGCGATGTAGTACGAGGTCAGGCAGCCGGCGAGGATGGAGATGATCGTGAAGCTGATGGCGAAGTTCTGAAACCCGCCCATGGCCCGGAACAGCTCCTGCGCGTAGCCGAGCTTGTGAAGGATCTTCTCGTCCTCCGAGGTGTGAATCCCACCGCTACCTGCGGGGGTCGTGCTCATGTCGCCTCCTTCTCGATGACCGGAACTGGCCCCCTCGCCTCCCCAGCAAACGGACCGTGGGCGTATTCACCCCAGGTGGCGCGGGGAATGTCAAGACATGCCACCGATTGACGGGATCCGCCCGTGATCGCTGCAGTGTCCTCCGGTCCCCGGACGGACTAGGATCGCGTCCATGCTGAGCTTCGAGGAGTTGCGCGAGCAGGTCGCGACCGGCGAGATCGACACCGTCGTCGTCGCGTTCACCGACATGCAGGGACGCCTGATGGGCAAGCGCCTGCACGGTGAGTTCTTCGTCGACGAGATGGACGCCGGGCACGGGGTGGAGGGCTGCAACTACCTCCTCGCGCTCGAGATGGAGATGGACCCGGTGCCCGGCTATTCGATCGCGAGCTGGGAGCAGGGCTACGGCGACTTCGACGTGCGCCCCGACATGGCCACCCTCCGCCGTGTCCCGTGGCTGGAGGCGACGGCCATCGTGCTCGGCGACGTGCACTGGCACGACGGCGCGCCAGTGGGGCCCTCTCCCCGACAGGTGCTGAAGGCGCAGATCGACCGCGCGGCGGCGCTCGGTCTGACCCCGATGATGGGCAGCGAGCTCGAGTTCTACCTCCTCAAGCAGACCTACGCCGAGGCCCACGCGCAGCGCTACCTGGACCTGACGCCCTCGGTCCCGTACGTCCTCGACTACCACATCCTCGCGACCACCTACGACGAGGCGTTCATCCGCCAGATCCGCAACGGCATGCACGCCGCCGGCATCAGGGTGGAGACGTCGAAGGGCGAGGCGTGGCCCGGCCAGCAGGAGGTCAACTTCCGCTTCGCCGACGCGCTCACGATGGCGGACAACCACGTGATCTACAAGAACGGCGCCAAGGAGATTGCGTTCCTGAACGGCTGCTCGATCACGTTCATGCCGAAGCCGTTCGAGGACTGGATCGGCAACTCGTGCCACATCCACTCGTCGCTGTGGCGGGACGGCGAGCCCTGCTTCCGCGACGACGAGAAGCTCTTCGCGGGCTGGCTCGCGGGCCAGATCGCGTGCTTCAAGGAGCTCGCCGTCTTCCTCGCGCCCACGATCAACTCCTACAAGCGCTTCGCCGCCGGATCGTGGGCGCCGACGACGCTCGCCTGGGGGAACGACAACCGCACGTGCGGCTTCCGGGTCGTCGGGCACGGGTCGGCACGGCGTGCGGAGACGCGCATACCGGGGGGCGACGCCAACCCGTACCTCGCGTTCGCGGCCGTGATCGCAGCGGGCCTGCACGGGATCGAGAACGACCTGCAGCTGCCGCCGGGCCTCGAAGGAAACGCCTACGAGTCGGACGCGGAGCGGTTCCCGTCGACGATGGGGGAGGCGATCGCGGCGCTCGAGGGCGGCACGATGGCCCGGGCTGCCTTCGGCGACCAGGTGGTCGACCACTACCTCAACTACGCCCGCACCGAGCAAAGGCTGTACGACAAGTTCGTCACCGACTGGGAGCGGGCGCGCTACTTCGAGCGCGGCTGAGCCGGCGTCGTGGCACCGCGTCCGATCATCGGCATCACGTCGTACGCCCAGCCTGCCAGGTGGGGGGCGTGGGAGCTTCCCGCCGCGCTCGTGCCGTTCTCCTACGTCGAGTCCGTCGAGCAGGCAGGAGGCCGTGCGCTGCTCGTGCCCCCGAGCTCCGAGGCGGTCGAGGAGACGCTCGACGCGCTGGACGGGCTGATCTTCTCGGGCGGCATCGACATCGACCCGGCCGTGTACGGCGCCGAGCGCCATCCCTCGACCGACCCGGCCCAGGCGCACCGGGACGCGGGCGAGATGGCTCTGCTCGAAGCGGCCCTGGAGCGCGACCTGCCCACGCTCGCGATCTGCCGCGGCTTCCAGCTGCTCAACGTCCTTCGCGGCGGCGGCCTGATCCAGCACCTGCCCGAGACGCTCGGGCACGAGGGCCATCGCGAGATGCCCGGCACGTTCTCCGAGCACCCGGTCGAGGTGAAGGACGGGACGAAGCTCGCATCCATCCTGGGGCCGCGCCACGAGGGCGTGAAGTCGAGCCATCACCAGGGCGTGGCGAGCGTCGGCGAGGGTCTCGTGCAGACGGCCTGGGCGGCCGACGGCTCTCTCGAGGGGCTGGAGGACCCATCCAGGCGCTTTGCCGTCGGCGTCCTCTGGCATCCGGAGATGGAGGACGACGACAAGCGCCTCTTCGAGGCACTGGTCGCGGAAGCCCGGCTCTACCGGGCCGAGCGTCGCAGCTGACGCGCTACCCACGTTCGCGTGGTTGAATCGGGCGGCTCGCCGCCGAGGAAAGGACGCTCATGCGCGACCCCGTCACCCCCTTCCACTCGCAGCTGCCCGTCAGGATCGCGTTCGGAGACGGGGTCCTCAGCGAGCTCGCGGGGGCGCTCGGCTCGCTCGCCGCAGGCTCGGCCCTCGTGGTCGTGGAGGAGCCGGTCGCCGGCCATGGCGACGTGGTGGCGGCGCTCGCGGCTGCGGAGGCTGCCGGCATCCGGCTCGAGCGCTTCGTCAAGGGTGCGGGCGAGCCGACGTTCGCTCTTGCCGACGAGCTGGCCGGAACCGTGCGCGCTCAGGGACTGCAGGCGGTCGTCGGCATCGGCGGAGGCTCCGCGCTCGATGTCGCCAAGGCAGCCCGCATCGTCGCCGACCAGGGAGGCGGGAGTAGGGACTTCGCAGAGGGGGCGATCGTGCCCCGGCCGCCCGTGATCGGGCTCGTGCTCTGTCCGACGACGTCGGGCACCGGCAGCGAGGTGTCGGGCGCGAGCGTGCTGACCGATGTCGAGCGAGACCTGAAGATCGGGTTCGGACATCCGAACATGCGCGCGCAGCATGCGCTCGTCGATCCGGTGCTCACGCGCGGCCTGCCACCGGGGCCGACGTCGCACTCGGGCGTCGACGCGATGGCCCAGGCGATCGGCGCCTGCACCGTGTCGGACTCGTCGCCGCTGTCCGTCGCCTTCGGCCTCGAAGCCTGCCATCACGTGGCCGCCTCGCTCGCGCGGGCCGTGCGCGACGGCTCGGACGTGGAGGCACGTCGCCGGCTCGCCTGCGCGAGCCTGACGGCGGGCCTGGCGATGAACCTGTCCGACTGTGCTGCCGACCATGCGCTGGGCCAGGCGATCGGAAGCGTGAAGCACCTCCCGCACGGTCTCACCGTGGGGCTTGTCCTCGCCGAGACGCTGGACGTCTCCCGGGTCGATTGCGCCGACCGGCTGGAGCGCGTCGCCGACGCTCTCGGCGAGCCGGCGGACGGGAGCGGCGACGGATCGCGGGCCGTGCGCGCGGTTCGTAGGGTGCTGGCCGATGTCGGCTTCCCGACACTCCGCGAGGCGGGCGTGACCGAGAAGGACGTGCCGGCGCTCGTCGAGGCCGCGGTGCGGGAGCAGTCGTTCTTCCTCGAGATCGACTGTCACGACTGGACGACCGCTGAGGTCGAGCTGGCTTTCCGTTCCGCGCTCGCCCTCGAAACGCGCTCCTGACCGTCGCCCTCGCCTGGGAACCGCAGGTTCCCGGCTGGCTCGGGAGGGTCCTGGCGTTTGGAGGGAGGGTGCGCAGGGAACCGCAGGTTCCCGGCTTCAGGGGTCTTCGCGCGGCGGGAGCCCGCTGCAGCGGGCTCCCGAGCTTCCGCGCAGCGGAAGTCCCGCTTGCGGACTACTCGGTCGAGATGAAGACGCTCTTCAGCTCGGTGTTGTGCACCAGGCCCTCCATGCCGAGCTCCTTGCCCGAGCCGGACTGCTTGTAGCCGCCGAACGGAGCCTGCGGGAAGACGGAGCTGTTGGAGTTGACGCCGATGCCGCCGGTCCGCAGCGCTCGCGCGACGCGGATCTGGCGGGCGCCGTCGCGCGTCCAGAGCGAGCCCGAGAGCCCGTAGGGGGTGTCGTTGGCGAGCCTGATCGCGTCGGCCTCGTCGCGGAAGGTGATCACGGAGACGACGGGGCCGAAGATCTCCTCGCGGCTCACCGTCATCTCGTTCGTGCAGCCGTCGAGCACCGTGGGGCGGAGGTAGTAGCCGTTCGCGAGCTCCGCGTCGTCGGGGCGCGAGCCGCCTGCGACGACACTGGCGCCTTCCTCGATCCCCTTCGCGATGTAGCTCTCGACTGTCGAGCGCTGCCCGGCGGAGACAAGCGGGCCGACCTGCGTGTCAGGGCTCTCCGGGTCGCCGACCACGATCGCGTTCGTCGCCGCGACGTAGCGCTCGAGCAGCTCGTCCTTGGCAGACTCCTCCACGAGCAGGCGCGAGCGGGCGCAGCAGTCCTGGCCGCAGTTCTCGAACACCGAGAAGGGCGCCATCCTGCCGGCCTTCTCGAGGTCGGCGTCCGCGAACACGATGCAGGCGCTCTTGCCGCCGAGCTCGAGCGTGACCCGCTTGACAGTCCCGGCCGCCTTGCGCGCGATCTCGACGCCGACCTCGGTGGAGCCGGTGAAGCCGACCTTGCCGACGAGCGGGTGCTCCACGAGCGCGTCACCGACCGTGCGGCCGGGGCCCGGGACGACGTTGAGGACGCCGGCAGGCAGGCCTGCCTCGAGGCCGAGCTCCGCGTAGCGCAGGGCCGACAGGGGGGAGAGGCTCGCCGGCTTCAGCACGACCGTATTCCCCGCGGCGAGCGCCGGCGCCGTCTTCCAGTTGGCGATGTTGAGCGGGAAGTTCCAGGGGGTGATCAGCACTGCGACGCCGATCGGCTCACGGAACGTCAGCACGATCCCGTCGCGGTCGACGGGAATCGTGGAGCCGAAGAACTTGTCCACCGCTCCCGCGTAGTACCGCATCACCGCCGCTGCGTTGCCGACGCACCAGCGTGCGTCGCCGATCGCCATGCCCATGTCGCGAGTCTCGAGCAGGCCGAGCTCGTCGACGTGCTGCTCGAGCAGGTCGGCCCAGCGGTAGAGCACCTTGGCACGCTGGATGGCTGTGCGCGAGCCCCAGTCCTCGAACGCCCGGGCAGCGGCCGAAACGGCGCGCTCGGCGTCCTCGCGACCGGCCTCGGCGACGGTGCGGAACGGCTCCCCGGTGGCGGGGTTGACCGTCTCGAACGTCCGTCCCTCGGCGGAGGCGACGCGCTCGCCGTCGATCACGAGCCCGTCGAACGTGGCCGACACCCCCGTCGACCTCTAGACGCCGACGACCTGGACGAGCCAGCGGCGGTCGCGCTCGCGGTCGAGCTCGAGGAAGAGGACGCGCTGCCACGTGCCGAGGCACAGCTCGCCTTCCCGCACCGGCACCGACTCGCCGGCCGGCCCGAGCAGCATCGACATGCAGTGGGAGTGGCCGTTGCCGAACTCCTGGTCCTCTTCGTTGATGTTCTCGGTCCGCTTGTCCCAGTCGTCGTGCGCGTAGTAGTGCTCGGTCGGGACGAGCCGCTTCAGCATGACGGCGAAGTCCTCCAGGAACCCGCGCTCCCATTCGTTGACACGTACGGAGCAGGTCGTGTGGGGCGAGTAGACGCAACAGATGCCGTCACGGATCCCGCTTTCGCGGACTGCGTCGCGCACGTCGTCGGTGATGTCGGTGACGGTGAGGCCACCGGCTGTGCGCAGCTGCACCTCGCGCTGAAACGTCTTCACCCTCCGCGTCCCTTTCTTTCGAGGTTGGGCGACGCCCGCCCACTCGCGGCATTGTGTCAGTCAGGTGAGCGCCGGGGGCGGGCGAACCCGTTACGCTCGCTCGACGGGCCCGTAGCTCAGCTGGTTAGAGCAGCGGACTCATAATCCGACGGTCCCTGGTTCGAGTCCAGGCGGGCCCATCGCGAGCCGCTTGCCTAGGTCGACCTGGCTTAGGCAAGCGACTCACGTGTGCCGGGGATGGACGGCGTCTCGCTCGTGGGCTCGTGAACCCCTGGGCCAGGTTACGAGCGGGTCCGGCGAGCGCCGGCGGGCGGGCGGCGCCGACGGCTCGACGTCGGGCGCGGCTCGGCCGGGACGCGCATGCCCGAGGCGGAGAAGGCGTCTCCGTGCCCGAGCCCTGCGGCCAGCTTGCCGACCTCCGCCTGCTGGTCCGGGAGGACGAGCGTGACGCCGGTACCGCTCCGGCCGGCGCGGCCGGTGCGGCCGATGCGGTGGACGTAGTCGTCCTCGACCCGCGGAGGATCGAAGTTGATCACGTGCGTGATGTCGTCGACGTCGAGCCCTCGGGCCGCGACGTCGGTCGCCACGAGCGTGGGCACGCGACCCGATTCGAACTGCGCCAGGGCGCGCTCCCGCTGGTTCTGCGAGAGGTTCCCGTGCATCGCCGCCGCAGGGATGTCGTGGTGGCGCGCGAGCTTGCGTGCGAGCTTGTCGGCCCCGTGCTTCGTCCGCACGAACACGAGCGCCAGCCTGCGCTCGACGCCGAGCTGCTCCACGAGCCGGTCGAGCTTGTTCTCGTGGGTGACCGGGACGAACGCGTGCTCGATCACTCCGGGCTCCATCGCCTGGGGCCGCTCCGCCTTCACGTGCGTCGGGGTGACGGTGTACGCACCCGCGAGCTCGGCGACGGCCCGGTCGAAGGTGGCCGAGAAGAGCATCGTCTGGCGGTTCGCCGGGACGGTGCGCAGGATCCGGTCGACCTGCGGCTTGAAGCCCATGTCGAGCATCCGGTCGGCCTCGTCGAGGACGAGGATGCGGATCTCGGCGAGCGAGACCGCGCGCCGCTCGATGAGGTCGTGCAGGCGCCCCGGCGTCGCAACGATGACATCGGCCTGCGCCGCCTGCCTGGCCTGCGGTCCGATCGCGGTGCCGCCGTAGACCGTCGTCACGCGCAGACGCTTCACTGCGGCGAGCGGACGAAGGTCTGCACTCACCTGGAGTGCGAGCTCGCGCGTCGGGACGAGGACGAGCGCCGACGGGCGGCGCTGCGCGCCGGCGATCCGCTCGATGAGCGCGAGGCCGAAGGCGAGGGTCTTGCCGGAGCCTGTCGGGGACTCGGCGAGGATGTCGACGCCGAGCAGCGCGTCCGGGAGGACGGCGGTCTGGACGGCGAAGGGAGCGGCGATGCCCTGGCGGGCCAGGACGTCGCACACGGCGCTGCTCACGCCGAGGGCGTGGAAGGTCTGGGACATGTGGTGGTTCTCCTTACGGGCGGGTTCGAGACACAAGAGACTCGAACGCCTGACAAGGAGGAACGAGAAGCTGAATCCCAACGGACGTCGGATGACGTCTCGTCGACAACGGTAGCAGCACGCTGAACGCCTGCCGGCGATCGCTGCCAGGGGATCGTCCACTCCGTGGCGTGGGTGGGCTGCTCCGAGCCCGGGGCGAGAAGCGCTCCGCTGCTACGGTGGTCGAGAACCGGCTGTGCCGATGCCTCGGCGTCGCGCCGGAACCTCTCCGGAAGGGACGCGGGCCAGAGTGCGTACCGCCATCGTCTCCACGTACCCACCGCGTGCCTGCGGGATCGGTGCCTTCGCCGCGGACGTGCGAACGTCTCTCCTCGGCCTGGACGGAATCGACCGCGTCGAGAAGGTCGTGATAGTGAACGAGCCGACGAGCCCGCAGCTGCCGGGTCTCACGGCAACGATCGCGCAGGCGGTACGGGGCGATTACGTGCGCGCTGCCAGGATCCTGGGCAGGCTCGACGTCGACGTCGTCCTGCTCCAGCACGAGTACGGGATCTTCGGCGGCCGGGACGGCGACTACGTGGCCTCGCTGGCCGAGGAGCTGTCGCAGCCGCTCGTGGTGACGCTGCACACGGTGCTGTCGCAGCCGAGCGGGCACCAGGCGGAGGTGCTGGCAGCCCTCTGCCGTGAGGCCGAGCTCGTGATCGTGATGACCGACACCGCGCGGCGGCTCCTCGTCGACGGCGGCGCCTGCACGGACGACAAGGTTCGCGTCGTGCCACACGGCGCGCCGCCGGTGCTGGCGCGGCGTGCCGGCGAATATGCGGTGCAGCGCGCTCTGGGAGAGATGGCACCGCCGAACGGAACCACCAGGGCGGACGACCGGTTCGTGCTCTCGACGTTCGGGCTGATCTCCGCCGGGAAAGGGCTCGAGACGGCGATCGAGGCCTTGCCGGCAATCGTCGCACGCCATCCCGAAGTGCTCTACGTGATCGCGGGGCGTACCCACCCGGACATCGCGCATCGCGAGGGTGAGCGGTACCGGTTGACGCTCGAGCAGGCCGTGCTCGACCTGGGGCTCGAAGACCACGTCGAGTTCGACGACCGGTTCCTCAGCGTCGACGAGATCGCCGACCTCCTTGCCGCAACCGACGTCTTCGTGACCCCGTACCGGGAGCGCGAGCAGATCTCGTCGGGGGCGCTCACCTTCGGCCTGGCTGCGGGGTGTGGCGTCGTCTCGACGCCGTACTGGTACGCGCAGGACATGCTCGCCTCCGGTGCCGGGGAGATCGTCCCGTTCGCCGACCCCGCCGCGCTCGCCGATGCGGTCTGCCGGTACGTCGAGTCGCCGGCCCAGCTCGCCGCCGCACGCGCCGAGGCGCGGCGGATCGGGGCGCAGCTGGCATGGCCATCGGTCGCGGAGGCGACGGCCGCCGTGCTCCGCGAGGCGGTCGAGCACGCGCCACGCCGGCGTCGGTCTGTGTCCGGTATCGATCAGCGAGTCGTGAGCATGCGAACTGACCATTTGCTCACGCTCGTCGACGACGTCGGCATCGTGCAGCATGCGAACGGCGTCATCCCGAGCAGGGAGAGCGGGTACTGCGTCGACGATGTCGCCCGCCTTGCGGTCGTCGCGCTCGAGCTCGCCCGCCGGGGCGACGAGCAGGTCTGGACGTCCACCCTCTACCGCTCGCTCGCATTCCTCCAGGACGCGACCGACCCACTGGCCGGCATGCGCAACTTCATGGGCTACGACCGTCGCTGGCTCGACGAGCCGCACCTCGGCGACCACGTCGGCCGCTCGGTGTGGGCGCTCGGCGAGATCCTCTCGACGGCGTGGGTGCCAGCCGTCGTCGGCCCGGCCGAACGGCTGCTGGACTCGATCGTCCACCTGATCCCGGCGGACGCGTCGCTGCGCACCGGCGCCTACGCCGCTCTCGGCCTGGCGCGCCTCGACCCCGACCGGCGCAGTCCGGAAGCCCGGCAGCTGCTGGAGCGTGTGATGGAGCAGCTGGCAGGGGCCTACACGGTTGGCGCCGGCGAAGGTTGGCGCTGGTTCGAGGACTTCCTCAGCTACGACAACGCGCGGCTCCCGCACGCGCTGATCGCCGGCGGGGCCACCCTCGGTCGCGACGAGCTGACCGAGACGGGCCTCGAGGCCCTCCGCTGGCTCGGCGACGAGTCCGGCCTCACAGAGGGCCCCCTGCGGCTGACCGGGCACGGCGGCCGCCGTCGCGGCGAGCCCGCCCCTGGTGCAGGGGACGAGCAGCCGCTCGATGCTTCCGCTTTCGTGGAGGCCGAGCTGGCCGCGTTTTCGGTCACCGGCGACCCCGAGCACGGCATCCGCGCGCAGCGCGCGTTCGACTGGTTCCTCGGCCGCAACCGCCTTCGCCGGCCGCTGTACGATTTCGCGACCGGCGGTTGCAGCGACGGGCTCGGCGGCGAGACGACGAACGACAACGAAGGCGCCGAGTCGACGCTCGCCTTCCACCGGGCGGCGTTGCTGCTCGACACGGCAGGGTTGCCGGCCGTCCTGCGTCACCGCATGCGCGCGGCGGCCTCCGCGTGAGCGACCGGGAGCTCTTCAGCCGCCACCCGGCCAACCCGATCCTCATCGCGGGGCACTGGCCCTATCCCGTCAACGCGGTGTTCAACCCGGCTGCGGCACAGGTCGACGGCACCACCGTCCTGCTCGTCCGCGTCGAGGGGCTGACGGGGATCTCGCACCTGACCGTGGCGCGCTCCGCCAACGGGGTCGACGGCTGGAGTATCGATCCCGAGCCGTTGCTCACCCCCGCTGACGGCGTCGACAGCGAGCAATGGGGCTTCGAGGACCCGCGCGTCGTCTTCGTCGCCGAGCTCGACCGCTGGGTGATCACCTGTACGGCGTACGGCCCCGCCGGCCCGGCCGTCTTCCTCGCCACGACCGAGGATTTCCGAAGCGTGGAGCGCCACGGGATCATCCGGCACCCGGACGACAAGAACGCCGCCTTGCTGCCGCACAGGATCGAGGGTAGGTGGATCCTCTTCCACCGCCCGAAGACCGAGTTCGGCGGCTCGCACGGAGAGATCCTCCTGTCACGGTCGCCCGACCTGCACAGCTGGAGCTCGCCGGAGCAGGTTCTCAAGCCCCGTGAGGGCGCGTGGTGGGACTCGCTCCGCATCGGCATCGGCCCCCCGCCGCTGCGTACCGAGCACGGCTGGCTGCTGATCTACCACGGCGTCAAGGAGACCGTCTCCGGGGGCATCTACCGCGTCGGCCTCGCTCTGACGGACCTCGACGAGCCGACCCGGCTGCTGCGCCGGCTTCCGCAGTGGGTCCTGTCGCCGCTCGCGACGTACGAGCGAGAGGGTGACGTCCCGAACGTCGTCTTCCCCTGCGGCCTCGTCCACGACGAGGCCGGCGACGAGATCCGCCTCTACTACGGCGCCGCCGACACCTCGGTCTGCCTCGCGACCGCTCGCCTGAGCGACCTGCTCGCTGCCGTTCTCGCCGCCCCTGCCGCCTGAGCTCGGAGCGCACACAGCTTCGGGAGCGTGCGCCTCTCTTCGAGTCCGAGTCGCTCGCGGCCGCACTACCGTTCGACGACGCGGTCGACGTGCACGTCGACCGAGCGTGACCCGGTGCCGTCCGGGTACCGGACGACGAGCTCCTTCACCACCGTCGCATCTCCCAGCCCGAAGAGGGCACGAGGATCCTCCGAGGAGAGGTAGCTGCTGCCGGCCACGATCTCCCGCCTGAGCGTGCGTCCGCCGGGCAGCACGACGGTGACGACCGTGCCGGGGGCGAAGCGCCGCAGGCGCACCTCGAGCCAGTTGCCCCTCGCGCCGGTGTTCTCCAGCAGCATCAGCCTGCCGCCGATCGTGTTGACGGCGACGTCGGGGTCGCCGTCGTTGTCGTAGTCCGCGACCGCGAGACCGCGACTGATCGCGTGCGTGCCCCTGCCGAGGCCGACCAGCGTGCTGACGTCCGCCACCTGCCCCGGCCTGCCCTGGGCCGCCTGGTTGCCGAGCACCTGCAGCGGCTCTTCGTCCTTCGCGAGGCTCGTCACGGGAACGGCGCCGTTCGCGAGCAGCAGGTCGACGTCCCCGTCCAGGTCGAGATCGGCGAACGACGCACCCCACCCGGCGAGGCTCGTGTCGAGCGACGGTGCGAACGCGGGCCGCGCGTCGGCGAACGACGGCTCCCCGGCCGCCGGCTCCCGGCCACGGAAGGCCCCGTGCAGCTGCCGGTGCGAGTTCGTCACGATCAGGTCGGCGTGGCCGTCGAGGTCGTAGTCCGCGGTGGCGATGCCCATGCCGGCGTTCGGATCCGCCACTCCCGCCGGGCGGCCGCGATCCTCGAGCCGGAAGCCCAGCCCGGCGGGGTCGGCGGCCGCCCCGCCCGGCCAGGGGACGTTGACGTAGAGCCGGTTCGGGTCGGCGTCGTTCGCCACGTACAGGTCGAGACGGCCGTCTCCGGTCAGGTCGGTGAAGACGGCGCCGAGGCCGTGGTCGACGCGATCCCGTTCGATCCCGGCCCGCTGCGCCACCTCGCGAAAGCGTGAGCGGCCGCTCTGGCCAGGGCCCTCGTTGAGGTAGAGGCGGTCGCGTACGGCGAGGTGATCCGAGGGGAAGCCGCCCTCCGAGCCGGGAATGGGGGCGTTCACGTCGGTGTAGCCGGCGACGAAGAGGTCGGGCAGCCCGTCTCCGTTCACGTCGCCGGCTGCAGCGCCCGCGTGCCACCCGTAGCCGGCGATCCCTGCGGCCTCGGCACCTTCCGTGAACGTCCCGTCCCCGTCGTTCCACAGCAGCGCGTCGTAGCCCGCGGCGGTCACGTAGAGGTCGGTGCGCCCATCGCCGTCGAAGTCGGCGGCCACGCACCCGTTCGCCCGGATGGCGAGGTCGGCGCCCGATCCCCGGCCGACGTCGACGAAGCGGCCGCCGACGTTGTGGAAGAGGCCGCTGCGCGGCAGCCCGCCTGCCTGCTCGAACCGTCCGACGTCGAGCTCGGTGTACGAGTTGACCGCGTACAGGTCGAGGCGTCCGTCGCCGTCGTAGTCCAGCCAGCAGACGCCGCCGCCCATCATCGCCACCGGGTCGTTCGTGATGCGATAGCGAAACGCGCCGTGACGGAAGTCCAGCCCGACGCGGCCGGCGACGTCCCGCAGCTGGACGCCTTCCATCCCGGTCGGCGCCCCGCCGACTGGCACCCGGCTCGTGGCGGCGGGGGCCGCCGCACCGCCGCGCGAGCCGACGATCAGGTAGCGGCCCTCGGCGAGCCGAAGCTCGAGGGTTCCCGTCAGGGGCCGCGGCTCGCTCCGGTGCGCGACGGTCGCCTGCGTGCCCTCGTAGGTGACGAGCGTCTCCGACCCGGCCAGCCGGGCGAGGACGAGCGGTGGGCCCTGGCCCGCTCCGGCCTCGAGCGTGACGTGCAACGCCGCGATCGTGTGCTCGGGGACGACGACCGTCCCGCTCCGTGCGGCGTCGATCGTGCGCCAGAGCGCCTGCAGCCTCGCACCGGCGGCTGCCGTCTCGGCGCGGTCACGGTCGCGCAGGCGTAGCGCCTCGGCCTCGAGGCGCAGGTCTCTCACCACGTCCCGAGCGATCCGCCGGGCCTCGGCGTCATCGATCTTCGTGGAGACGGACTTCGACGGCACGACCGTCACCTTCGGCAGCCGGGCAGAGCCCGCGATCGGGGCGCTCGCAGCCGCAGTGCCCGGCCGAGCCGGGATGCCGGCGAGCACGAGCGCTCCGGTGAGCGCCGTCGCTCCGATCAGCGCGAGCGCCCCTGCGAGGGGGCGACGGCCGGCAACGAGGAGAAACGATCGCCGCACGAAGGACGTGCGACCGGCCAGCAGCAACAGTGGACGCGCCGCGCACGCGAGCGTCAGTGCGCCGAGTACCGCCACCTTGGTCGCGAACTCGGTCGTGTGCGGCGCGATCAACAGCACCGCGATCACCCCGACGGCAACGGCGTACGCGCGTCGCCCCGCCCGGCCGTCCGGGATCGTCTTCGGGTCGGTGATCATGAAGAAGAGGAACACGAGGATCTCGGGAGAGAGGACGAGCGTCCGCCAGAACTCGAAGCCCGTGATCGGGCCGAGATGCCAGCGCGCCGTCATCTCGTGACCGCTCAGCGCGATCACCGTGATCCCCGCCGTGAACGTGAGCCAGAACCACACGGCGAGACCGAGCAGGTCGAGCCGCGAGAGGATCAGGAGCCCGCCGGCCACGATGATCACGAGCGCCAGCACCATCCAGGCGCTCAGCGGCCCCCACCACAGAGCGAGCGGGTCGGCCCGCTCCGGGCCGAACACGAGGAAGCACAGCACGAGCCCTGCGTTCGACGGGTTGAGAACGTGGCGGCCACCGAAGCGGATCACGTATTTCGAGAGCAGGGCCACGGCCGCGGTGCCGGCGAAGAGCCACCAGCCGCGCGTGCTCCACCAGTCGCCGTGCTCGGTGCCCGGCACCCGCAGCACGAACGCGACGCCGTTCCCGGTCAGGAGCGCGCTCGCCGGCCACAGGATCACCCGCTTCGCGCCCGAAGGCGATCGCCACCTCGAGCGCGGCACACGTCGCGAGCGCCACGAGGATCTGGGCGATCGAGAGGTCGAACCCGAACGCGACCTGCCCGAGCACCTGCAGCGACACGATCACCGAAGCGAGGTGGAGCCTCGGATCGCGCAGGTTCGGCAGAAGCACCGGGTACGCCCTGCCGCGGATCCGCAGCGTCGGCATGCCGGCACCGGCTAGCGCGGGCGCGCTCATGGAGTGGATGCTAACGAGGGCCCGGCGGCGCTACGACGCGGCCGGCCGGGGCGGTGTGCCGAGCTGGGAGCGCCGCAGCCGCTCCACGTCGGCGATCGTCGCCACGATCTCCTCGAGCGCCCGCCCTTCGTCCGGCTGCACGGGGAAGCGCTGCCGGTCGAGAAAGCGCCGTGCCTCGCTCTGGTGGCGACGGCTTTCCTCCCAGCTGTCGAGCAGCCGGCGATCGACGTTGTCGTGCATGCCCCCGAATATCGACACGCACAGGCGCCGGGTTGAGCGCCGCGCGGAGGGAAAGGGGGAGGGCAGAGGGACGCCGAGCGCCCTCTCTGCCCTCTGCAGCGCGACCTCGGGACCAGGCGACATGAGCCTGGGGGGAGAGGAGTCGCGCCGGAACGCTCGTATCTGTCTCATATCGCAACGAAGATTGCGAGGGTCCGGTCGCCCCCCTGGAAAGGAAAGCTCGCAAAATGGACATCTCGAAGCTGTCCCACGGCGCCAAGCTCCTGCTCGGCGCGACCATCGCGTTCCTCATCGTCTCCATCTTCAACTGGCAGGAGGTGGAGTTCGCCGGCATCGCCGCCGCAGGCGTCAGCATGTGGCACGGCTGGGGCGTCCTCGCCGGCCTGCTCGCCGTCGGGATCCTGGCCTGGGAGGGATTGCGTCTCGCCAACATGAAGGTCGAGATCGGTCTCAGCCCGGCAATGGTGACGTCGGGCCTTGCGATCCTGCTCGGCCTCTTCACGCTGCTCAAGTTCCTCGTCGACAACGAGTTCCGCACCTTCTGGGCGTGGCTCGGGCTGATCCTTGCGATTGCCATCATCGTCAGCGCCGTCATGAACATGCAGGCGTCCGGCGAGAGCATCGGCGACATGAAGACGTCGATGGTCGCCGCGGCCGGAGGCGCAGCTGCTGCCGCGAGGGGAGCGGTCGAGTCCGCCACCGACAAGGCAGGCGACGGGAAGGACGCCCCCGCAGGCACGACCGGCGAGGCGACAGACGCGGGCGCCGGCACGGTCGACACACCCGACGCGCCCGCGGGCACGTCAGGCGGCGACGAGCCGTCCCAGACCAGCTGACCACCGCGCACACGGCCTGACGAGGGTGCGTTCCTGCTCCGAGCGCCGCAGGAACGCACCCTTGTTCCGTGCCTCGCTACACTGCGCGAATGGCCGAGTACGGGACGATGCGGGTGAAGAGTGGCCTCGCCGAGATGCTGAAGGGCGGGGTGATCATGGATGTCGTCAATGCCGAGCAGGCGGTGATCGCGGAAAACGCCGGCGCCGTCGCGGTGATGGCGCTGGAGCGCGTCCCGGCTGACATCCGGCGGGACGGCGGGGTGGCGCGGATGTCCGATCCGGGCATGATCCGCGAGATCCAGGAGGCGGTCTCGATCCCGGTGATGGCGAAGTGCCGCATCGGCCATTTCGCGGAGGCCCAGATTCTGCAGGCGCTCGAGGTCGATTACATCGACGAGTCCGAGGTGCTGACGCCCGCGGACACCGAGCATCACGTCGACAAGTGGGAGTTCACCGTCCCCTTCGTGTGCGGTTGCACCAACCTCGGCGAGGCGCTGCGGCGCATCGCGGAGGGCGCGGCCATGATCCGCACCAAGGGCGAGGCGGGCACGGGCGACATCGTCAACGCCGTCACCCATATGCGCGCCGTCTTCGGAGGCATCCGGCGGCTGCAGTCGCTGCGGACAGAGGAGCTCTATGCCGAGGCCAAGCAGCTGCAGGCCCCGTACGAGCTGGTGAGCTGGGTGGCCGAGAACGGCCGGCTGCCGGTGGTCACCTTCACCGCCGGGGGGATCGCCACTCCGGCCGACGCCTCGCTCTGCATGCAGCTCGGCGCGGACGGCGTCTTCGTCGGCTCGGGCATCTTCAAGTCGGGTGACCCCGACCGGCGCGCCAAGGCGATCGTCGAGGCGACCACGCACTTCCAGGATCCGAAGATCCTGGCCGAGGTCTCGACCGGGCTGGGCGAGCCCATGGTCGGCATCTCGTCTGCGTCGCTGCCCGAGGGCGAGCGGCTCGAAGCCCGCGGCTGGTAGAGCGCGCCGCGCCGACGAGGCCGGCCGGGGCCACGCCCCGCGCCCCTACACTTTGCCCATGAGGATGGGCGTGCTGGCGCTCCAGGGGGCCTTCCGCGAGCACGCGGCCATGCTGCGCGGGCTCGGCGTGGACGTCGTCGAGGTACGGCTGCCGGCGCAGCTGTCCGGGCTGGACGGGCTCGTCATCCCCGGCGGCGAATCGACGGCAATTCTCCGGCTGATGGAGCTGTACGGCCTCGATGAGGCGCTGCGCTCGTTCGCGGCGCCGATCTTCGGCACCTGCGCCGGCATGATCGTGCTCGACCGGGAACGGCTCGGTCTCATCGACCTCGTCGTCGAGCGCAACGCGTTCGGCAGGCAGATCGCGAGCTTCGAGACGGAGCTCGAGGTGGAGGGCCTGGACACGCCCGTGCACGCGGTGTTCATCCGTGCGCCCTGGATCACCGCGGCAGGGCCCAACGTCGATATCCTCGCCGAGGTCGACGGCCACCCGGTGCTGGCACGCGAAGGCAGGATCCTGGTCGCGTCGTTCCACCCGGAACTGACCGCCGACACGCGTATCCACGAGCGGTTCTTGCAGATGGTGAGGGAGGAGCAGGGTGTCCGGGCATAGCAAGTGGTCGTCGATCAAGCACAAGAAGGGCGCGGCCGACAAGAAGCGCGGCAAGCTCTTCTCCAAGCTGTCGCGCGCGATCATGGTCGCGGCGAAAGAGGGTGGAGCCGATCCGGCCGGCAACCTGGCACTGCAGAACGCGATCGAGAAGGCACGCAGCTACTCGATGCCGAAGGACAACATCGAGCGCGCGATCGCGAAGGGCTCCGGCGAGGCCGGTGACGGCGCCGCCTGGGAGACGGTCGTGTACGAGGGCTACGGCCCCGAGGGCGTCGCCGTCATCGTCGAGGCTCTCACCGACAACCGCAACCGCACCGCGTCGGACGTCCGCCACCTCTTCTCGAAGCACGGTGGCAACCTCGGGGCGACCGGCGCGGTCGCCTGGCAGTTCGAGCGGCGCGGGATCGTCGTCGTCGACGCCGAGGGCGTGGACGAGGACGAGCTGTTCCTGGCGGTGGCCGACGCCGGCGCCGACGACGTCGAGCTCGACGGCTCCACCTTCCAGGTCTCCAGCGCCCCGGAGCAGCTCGCGCTCGTGCGGGAGGCAGTCGAGGCAGCCGGGTTCGCGATCGAGTCGGCCGAGCTGTCGATGGTGCCCAAGGTGACCGTCGCGATCGACGACGAGTCGACGGCCAGGACGGTGGTTCGGCTGGTGGAGGGCCTCGAGGACAACGACGACGTGCAGGACGTCTACGCGAACTTCGACATCCCGGAGAGCATGCTCGAGGCCGTCGTCTCCTGAGCGGCCGTCGCGCCCCCGGCTCGAGGTCTAGTGTCTCCGCAAACGACGATCGGCGCCGAAGGGCGCAGGGAGGACCGACGATGAGATGGGTGAAGGTGTCAGTCGCGGTCACGGCGCTCGCGCTCGCGGCAGCCGGCTGCGGCGGCTCGAGCAGCGACAACAGCAGCGCGGCTGCCGATACGACGACGTCCGAGGCGACCACGTCGGAGGCGACCACGTCGGAGGCGACCACGACGGAGTCGACGGAGAGCTCGACCGAGACGGAAGCCGCGACGACGGGAGAGAGCGGGCTCACCGGTGCCTGTGCGGAGCTGGGCACGCTCGGGCAGAAGTACGGCGAGGCGGTGGCCGCGGCCGGGAGCGGCGGCAACGCCGACCTCCAGGAGACGGCCAAGGCATTCGCCGAGTTCGCGAAGCAGGTGCCGGACGAGCTGAAGGACGACTTCGAGGCACTGGCGGGGGTGGTCGAGGTGTATGCGGAGGTGCTCGCCGACATCGACATAGCGGCCGGGGAGACACCGAGCCCCGACCAGCTGGCGAAGCTCGCTCAGGCGGCGCAGAGCCTCAACACCGAAGACCTGACCCGGGCAACCGCCAACATCGAGGCGTGGGTGCAGGAGAACTGCGGCGTGAACCCGTAGGCGGTTGTCCTGCGGCGCGGCGGGAGCCGCTGCCGCGTCGCAGGACGACGGCCCAGGTCGTCCGCAGCGATCCTTACCCTGCCACCGTGAAGGTACTCGGCATCGACCCAGGGACGGCTGCGTGCGGGTACGGGATCGTCCACGCAAGCGACGGGCGTATCAGGGCGCTCGGGCAAGGGTGTTGGCGCAGCACGGCGCGCGAGCGCCCGGAGCTTCGCCTCAAGCGGATCTTCGACGGGGTGCAGGAGCTCATTGCTGCGCACACGCCGGAGGCGGTCGCGCTCGAGGAGTCCTTCGTCGGAGCCGACGCCCGCATCGCGCTCTTCGTCGGCCAGGCCCGGGGCGCCGTGCTCGTCGCCGCGGCGGCCGCCGGCGTCGAGTGCACCGAGTACGCACCCTCGCGGGTCAAGCAGGCAGTGTGCGGCTACGGTCGTGCCGACAAGGGCCAGGTGCAACGCATGGTGAAGGTGATCCTCTCCCTCCAGTCGGAGCCCGGGAGCTCCCACGAGGCCGACGCGCTGGCCGTCGCCATCTGTCATGCGCTGATGCCGCCGCTCGCAAGGCTCGCGTCGTGATCGCGCGGCTGCGCGGCATCCCGGCGGGACGAGCCGCCGACGGGCTCGTGCTCGACGTCGGGGGCGTCGGGTACCTCGTGGCCGCCACGCCGGCGGTGCTGCGCAGGGCGGAAGGCGGGGGAGAGCTCGTCGTCGAGACCTACCTCCACGTCCGCGAGGACGCCATGCAGCTGTACGGGTTTGCGGACGCCGCCGAGCGCGAGCTGTTCACGCAGCTGCTCACCGTCGGCGGCATCGGGCCCAAAGTGGCGCTCGCAGTCGTCTCGGGCTCACCCGTCTCCGACCTCCGCCGCGCGATCGCCCTCGGCGACCATGCCCGCTTCCAGGTGATACCCGGGATCGGCAAGAAGACTGCCGAGCGGATCGTGCTCGAGCTGAAGGAGAAGATCGGCCTCGAGGAGAGCGTGCCCGTCGCACCGGGGGCGGGGACATCGGGTCACCTCGTCGCGCGTGATGCGCTCGTCGAGCTGGGCTACACGGTGGTCGAGGCGGAGCACGCGCTCGCCGTGCTCGATCCCGACCTGCCTGCCGAGGAGAAGATCCGGCAGGCACTGCGCGGGTCGGCCGTGGCATGAGCCAGTTCCTCGCACCGGCGCTGACGCCCGAGGACGAGGAGGTCGAGCGGACGCTGCGCCCCCGGCGGCTGGACGACTTCGTCGGCCAGGAACGCACGAAGGAGCAGCTCGCGATCGCCCTCGACGCGGCCAAGGCGCGCGGCGAGGCGCTCGACCACGTCCTGCTCGTCGGCCCGCCGGGACTGGGCAAGACCACCCTGGCCGGGATCGTGAGAGAGGAGCTCGGAGTGGGGCTGCGCACCGTGGCGGGCCCGGCGCTCGAGCGCAAGGGAGACATGGCTGCGATCCTCACCTCCCTCGAGGAGCGGGACGTGCTCTTCGTGGACGAGATCCACCGCGTCAACCGGGCGATCGAGGAGATCCTGTACCCGGCGCTCGAGGACTTCCGGCTCGACATCGTGGTCGGGCAGGGGCCGGCCGCACGCACCCTCACGCTCGACCTGCCGCACTTCACGCTCGTGGGTGCCACCACGCGTACCGGCCTCTTGACGACGCCGCTGCGCGACCGCTTCGGGATGACCTTCCGACTCGGCTACTACGACCCGGGCCAGCTGGGGGCGATCGTGCGGCGCTCGGCCGGGATCCTGCGGGTCGAGATCGAGGACGATGCAGCCGAGGAGATCGCGCGCCGGTCGCGAGGGACGCCCCGCATCGCCAACAGGATCCTGCGTCGAGTCCGCGACGTCGCCGAGGTGCGCCACGCGGGCGTGATCACGGGCGCCGTGGCGCAGGAGGCCCTGGAGCTGCTCGAGGTCGACGACGAGGGCCTCGAGCGCACCGACCGCGAGCTTCTGCACGCAGTCGTGTTCAAGTTCGGCGGCGGCCCCGTCGGCCTGTCCACGCTCGCCGTCGCGCTCGGGGAGGAGCCGGATACCATCGAGGACGTGTACGAGCCCTACTTGCTGCAGCTCGGCTTCCTCCAGCGCACCCCGCGCGGCAGGGTGATCACCGAGCTCGGGCGCGCACACGTCGGAGCGCCGAAGAGCGACAGCAGCCTGTTCTGATGCCGGAGCTGTGGACGCCCGGCATGGCAGGCCCGCTCGAGGAGCTCGTGAAGCGCATCCTGCGCCGGATCGAGACGTTCGCCGAGGAGCACGAGGTCGAGCAGGTCACCGTCAGCGTCGAGCTCTCCGACGGCTCCCTGCACCGGCTCGCCTCGCTCTCGCCCGAGCCCGGGTTCGGCTTCATCACGCTGTGCCCGCACTGCGAGCAGGGATCGCCGGGGGAGCTGATCGTCCCGCTCGGCGCGATCCGCGAGATCCGCATCGGCGCCGGTGGCAGCGAGCAGCAGCTCGGGTTCTCGCTGCCCGAGGCGGACTCCGCGTAGCCTGCAGCGGGAGCCTGCGGTCTCCCGTGAAAGCGTCTCACGCCCTTCCGAGGGCGAATCACGCTGCCCTAGCCGCGGAACTGCAGCTCGTGCCAGCTCGGGGTGGGGGCGAGCTCGAGGAGCGCGCGGCCCCCCTGTGGCTCGGCGTAGCCGAAGTCGCCCGAGACGTCGTCCCACGAGACCTCGAGGAGGCCTTCCTTGACCCGGTGGTCGAGGTAGGCACCCCGGAACACGAGCTTGCGCAGCCAGTACACGAGCGACTCGCCGTCGTTCAGCGACACCCGCTCCCAGTGGCGCACGAGGTACTGGCCGAGCCCACTGCGCGGCTCGATCACGCGGCCGTCCGCCGCCAACTCGACCAGGTCCAGCGTCTCGTCGTCGTCCAGGTCGTTTCCCTCGACCAGGCCGAGCTTCACGGCAGCCGCCGTGACGCGCTCCTCGAAGTCGGTGACGCCGAAACCGAAGCGGTACCCGAGGAACTCGAGCACGTAGTCGTCGCCCGATACGTAGTTGATCTCGCCGGCGTGCATGCCCAAACGTTAGCCTCAGGAGCATGGGAGACAAGCGCCTCGTCGTCGGCATGGCCTTCGCGGTGATCGCGATCTGGCTCGTCGGCGCCGCCGTTACGAAGTACTCGGTGTCCCAGATGGCCTACTTCGCGCCCATCGCGGTCGTCGTCGTGGGCGCCACGATCGGGATCGTGATGCTGTGGGTGAAGATCGTGCGCGACTCGCTGCGAGCCCGGCGCAACCCCGGCGGCTGAGCCACTGGGCGCGGTCGATCCGTCCGGCTGTGGCCGTACCGTGAACTCCATGGCAACGAGCTGGACGATCGCCCCGGTCGAGTACGCGGACGTCGCGACGCTCGCGCGCGAGCTCGCAGTATCCGAGGTGACCGCGGGCATCCTCGTGCGCCGGGGCTACGCGGACGCGGAGGCGGCGAGGGCGTTCCTCGAGCCCGAGCGCCCCGGCCACGACCCGCTCCTGCTCGGCGACATGGAGGTCGCCGTCGCCCGGATCCGGGCTGCGGTGGCCGCGGGCGAGAGGATCTGCGTGCACGGCGACTACGACGTCGACGGGATCTGCGCCACCACCCTCGCCGTGCTGACCCTGCGGGAGCTCGGGGCAGACGTCACCTGGCACCTGCCGAGCCGCTTCGAGGAAGGGTACGGAGTCTCGGGCAGCACGATCGCCCAGCTCGCCGAGGGGGGCATCGACCTCCTGCTCACCGTCGACTGCGGGGTCACCGCGGTCACGGAGGTGGCCGAGGCGAAGCGGCTCGGCGTCGACGTGATCGTCACCGACCACCATCGCCCCGGCGAGACGCTGCCGGACTGCCCCATCGTGGCGACCCGGCCTTCGGCCTACCCGTTCCCGGAGCTGTGCGGCACGGGCGTCGTCCACAAGCTCGCGCAGGCGCTGCTCGGCCCCGACCATCCTGCCGTGACCCGTCACCTCGATCTCGTCGCTCTCGCCACGATCGCCGACGTCGTGCCGCTCGTCGACGAGAACCGCTCGCTCGCCACGGCCGGCCTGAGGGCGCTCGCGCGCACCCAGAAGCCCGGTCTGAGGGCGCTGATGCAGTCCGCGCGGGTCGATCCGGCGACCATCGACGCGACGGCGGTCGGCTTCCGGCTGGGGCCGCGCATCAACGCAGCCGGGCGGCTCGGGCGCCCCGACGTCGCGCTCCACCTGATCCTCACCGAGGATGCCCGCGAGGCCGACCTGCTCGCAGCGGAGCTCGAGACGCTGAACCGCGACAGGCAGGCAGTGGAGGACCGGATCCTGCGGGAAGCCGTTGCGCTCGTCGAGAGCTGGCCGGAGCCGAAACGCGCGCGCCGTGGCTACGTGCTCTGGGGCGAGGACTGGCACGAAGGGGTGATCGGGATCGTCGCCTCGCGCCTCGTCGAGCGATTCAACCGTCCCGTCGTGATGATCGCCGGCAGCGGCGACCTGTGGAAGGGCTCGGGGCGCTCGGTCGCCGCGTTCGATCTGCACGCCGCGTTCGGGGCCTGCGCCGAGCACCTGGAGCGGTTCGGTGGCCATCGTGCAGCTGCGGGGCTCTCGATCCATCCCGAGCGGCTCGAGGCGTTCGCAGACGCGTTCGCCGCGCAGGCAGACGCCGAGCTGTCCGCAGCCGACCTTGCGGCCGTGACGAGGGTCGACGCGATCGTCCCGGCCGCTGCGCTGACCCTCGACCTCGCGCGCGAGCTCGACCGGCTCGCGCCGTTCGGGCTCGGGAACCCGGACGTGACACTGCTCGTGGCGAGCTGCGAGGCGGTCGACCCTGCCACCGTCGGGGACGGCAAGCACCTGCGCTTCCGCGTGCGCCAGCACGGGCGCGACGCGGGCAGTGCGATCGCGTTCGGGTTCGGCGCACGGCTCGACGAGCTTCGTGACGCGGCCCGCTACGACGTCGCTTTCCGCCTCAAGCAGAACCGGTGGAACGGAACGGTGTCGCCGCAGCTCGTCGTACGGCGGCTGTTCGACGCCCCCGCGGCCTACGAGGAGCTGCGTGCCTGGCTCGCCGAGCTGTGGCGTGCCGGCGAGCAGGCGTGGACGCCGGAGGCGCAGCGGATCTTCACCGAGCTGGACCTCGCGCACGCCGCCGGCACGCGCCAGCTGCTCGAGTCCGAGACGTTCAGGTCGTTGCTGGGGCACGGGGCGCCGATCACCTTGCCGGAGGCCGCCTGAACGCCCGAGCGAGCTCGTCTACGACAGATGCGCCTCGACGAACCAGAGGTGCTTGTCGATCGAGCGGGAGACCGCCGTGAACAGGTCTGCGGTGTCCTTGTCGTCGAGCTCGTCCGCCGCGTCGATCGCCTCGCGGACCGCGGCGCCGTAGGCGGCCAGCCGGTCGGCGACCACCTCGACCGTCTCCCTGTCGGCCGTCGCCTCGAGCGGGTACTCGTCGAGCGTCGTGGCCGTCGCAGCCATGCGCACCGTGCCGAGCGCGAGCCCGCCCAGGGCCGTCGCGCGCTCTGCGATCTCGTCGACGAACTCGATCACGCTCGCCGCGATCGTGTCGTAGAGCTCGTGGAGCTGGATGAAGTCGCTCCCCTTGACGTTCCAGTGGGCCTGCTTCAACTGCCCGTAGAGGTCGAACGTGTCCGCGAGACGTGCGTTCAGCAGCTGCACGAGCTGCTCGCGCGCCTCCTCGGGGATGTCGTTGCGGGTGGAGAACATGCGGGTTGCGGTCTTCGTGGCTGCCATGGGGCTCTCTCCTTCGCTGTCCGGACAGGGAGGATCGTGGTGCGCGCTCTGTCTCCTACCCCGGTCGCGTGCCCGGCGAACATCTAGCCGCGGAGCGCGCGCCCGATGCCCGAGCTACGCGCTGCACGAGCCGTCACCCGGTCGAGCTCGACGATCAGCCGTCGGATGCGGCGGCGTTCGAGGTAGCGGCGAAGCGCTCTCATGGCCAGAGTAGCTTCGCCGGCCGGGCCGCCGCTCCTGTCCGTCGGAAGCCGCTGAGTACACTGGGCGTATGGCCGTCGTCGACACCGAGCGTCATCACAAGGACCTCGTCGGCGAGCTGCTCGCGAGCATCGAGACGTACAACCCCGGCGTCGACAAGGTGCTGATCAAGCGGGCATTCGACTTCTCCGAGAAGGCTCACCGAGGGCAGGTGCGGCGCTCGGGGGAGGAGTTCATCAACCACCCATGGGGCGTGGCCCGGATCTGCGCCGAGCTCCATCTCGACGAGCAGACGATCGCGGCCGCTCTGCTGCACGACGTCGTCGAGGACACGGCGACCGACCCCGAAGAGCTGCGGGCCGAGTTCGGGCCCGACATCGCGCAGCTCGTCGAGGGCGTCACCAAGCTGACCCGGATCACGTTCCAGAGCCGCGAGCAGGCCGAGGCCGAGAACTACCGGAAGATGATCGTGGCGATGGCCCAGGACGTCCGCGTGATCCTGATCAAGCTCGCCGACCGTCTCCACAACATGCGGACGATCGAGTACCTGGGGAAGCAGAAGCAGGTTCAGAAGGCCAAGGAGACGCTCGAGGTGTATGCCCCGCTCGCGCACCGCCTCGGCATCCACGAGGTGAAATGGGAGCTCGAGGACCTCTCGTTCCAGATCCTGCACCCGCGCAAGTACTCCGAGATCAAGGCCATGGTGGCCGACAGGCGCGCCGATCGCGAGGCCCAGGTGGACAAGGCGGCAGAGCTCCTCAAGGTCGAGCTCGAGCGGACGGACATCCCGTCGGACATCGCGGGACGCGCCAAGCACTTCTACTCGATCTACGACAAGATGGCCAAGAAGGGCCGCGAGTTCAACGAGATCTACGACCTCACCGCCATGCGCGTGATCGTCGAACGCTCGGGGGACGAGGGGACACGCGACTGCTACGGCGCCCTCGGGATCATCCACTCCCTCTGGAAGCCGATGCCCGGGCGCTTCAAGGACTTCGTGGCGATGCCGAAGCTGAATCGCTACCGGTCGCTGCACACGACGGTGATCGGCCCGTCCGGGACGCCGCTCGAGATCCAGGTGCGCACGCGCGAGATGCACGAGGAGGCCCAGTACGGCATCGCCGCGCACTGGCTCTACAAGCGTGGCCGCGCCGGCAAGGGCGACGACGAGTGGCTCGCCTGGGTCAAGACCCTGATGGACTGGCAGGGCGACGACCAGGACGCCGCCGAGTACATGCGGACGCTGCGCACCGACCTCTTCGACGACGAGGTCTACGTGTTCACGCCCAAGGGCGAGGTGAAGACCCTGCCGGCGGGGGCCACGCCGATCGACTTCGCCTACGCGGTGCACACCGACGTGGGCCACAAGACGGTCGGCGCGAAGGTGAACGGGCGCATCGTGCCGCTCCACTACCGGCTCAAGAACGGCGACTTCGTCGAGATCCTCACCTCCAAGTCGGGGCGCGGGCCGTCCCGCGACTGGGTGTCCCTCGCCGCCTCCTCCCGCGCCCGCAACAAGATCCGCCAGTGGTTCCAGCGGGAGACGAAGGGCGAGACGGAGGCCAAGGGCCGCGAGATGCTCGACCACGCCCTCAAGGCGCAGAGCCTGCCGTACCGGAAACTGCAGGGGTCGAGCGTGCTCGCCCAGGTGATCCGCGAGCTCGGCTTCAAGAAGGCGGAGGACTTCTACCTCGCCGTCGGCTCGGGCAAGCTCGGGACGGGCCAGGTCGTCAACAAGGTGCTGCAGCGGCTGAAGACCGAGGAGGTGGCAGAGGAGCCGGCCATCACGCTCAAGCCCGCCAAGTCCCGCTCCACCGTCACGGGCGACAGCCTCGGCATCGTCGTGCAGGGCGTCGAAGACGTCCTCGTGCGCCTTGCCAAGTGCTGCACGCCGGTACCGGGAGACGAGATCAGCGGCTACATCTCGCTCGGCCGCGGCATCACCATCCATCGCGCCGACTGCCCGAACGTGAAGGCGCTCATGCGCAACCCGGAGCGGTTCACGCCGGTGGAGTGGGAGGGAAGCGCGAGGACGAGCTTCAGGGTCCAGATCGCCGTCGAGGCATGGGATCGGGCGCGCCTGCTCGAGGACGTCGCGCGCACCTTCTCGGAGCATGGCGCCAACATCGTCTCCTACGGCGGCTCCGTCGAGGACGGGATGGCGCGCAACTGGTACACCGCCGAGCTCGGCGACGTGAAGGACCTGAGATCGCTGCTGGCGGCCCTCCGGCACCTCGAGGCCGTCTTCGATGCCTACCGGGTCACGCCGGGGTAGAGCGTGGTTTCTCTTCGTAGATGCAGGATCCTCGAGCGGGGATCCCGCATCGCGGAGATCCCTGAAGCCGGGCACCGATGGTGCCCAGGGAACCACCCGTTCCGAGGTGGCGGTCGCGTTTCGGAGCCGGCGGTGCCCCGGAGAACCACCCTTGCAGGGGAGAATTGGGGCCGCACGGGTAGCTCGTCCGAGGGATTGCATCCCCCCGGTGGGTGAGTACAACGTGTGACAGGGGGAGGGGGTATCGCTGCAGCGGTCGGTCGGGAAACCGGGCGGCCGCGCGGCGACCTCCGCAGCGCTACGGCTCCCAGGCCTCGCCGCCGGTGTCCCAGCCGAGCAGGACGTGGGCGCAGACGAGGGCCGCCACGCGTTCGAGGAACGGGGTGTCGGCGGCACCGTCCACGGCCAGCTCCCCGACCTGCGCTCCCTGATAGGTGACCGGCACGCGCACCCGCCGACTGTCGTCCGCGTCGCCCGACTCGGGGCCGAGGAGAAGCTCGCCGTCCTCGAGGAACGAGATGCCCGCCCAGTCGACGCCCGGCTGCCGGGCGAGCTCCGCGACGACAGCCCGCAGGACGTCGTCGGCGTCGCCGCCCAGGCCGAGGGCGCGTTCGATCGCCTCGAGCGAGCCCGTGCTCATCCCGCCACGTCGTCACCCTCGAAGGAGCGGATCAGAGCATGGGCATCCTCGGGGACAGCGAGCGGGCGGCGGCTGGTCATGTCGACCAGCACGACCGTCTGCGACGCCGTCACCATCAGCTGCTCGTCGGGTAGCCGATACGCCGCGCAGTCGTAGGTGATGCTCGTGGTGCCGAGCCTGCTGATGCGCACGAAGCATTCGAGCAGGTCGTCGAAGCGGGCCGGCGCGTGGTACTCGACCGACGAGGCGCGCATCACGAACTCGGCACCGGCCAGCGATATCGGCCCCAGATGGCGGTGGTACTCCGTGCGCGCGTGGTCGAAGTACGGCAGGTAGCGGCCGTAGTAGACGACGCCCTGGGCGTCCGTGTCGGAGAACCAGACTCGCGTCAGGGCGGAGTACTTGAACGGCGGCCGCCGATCCGTGACCCGGCCGAGCTCGGGCCCGAGGCGCATCAGGAGACCGGCCCCCGGTCGATCGCAGTCAGGCCCTCGTTCACGTCGAACGCCTTCGCGCGTATCCCCGTGATGCCGAAGCCGTGCAGTCGCTGCGTGTGCACCTCGAGATACGCCTGGGCCGAGGCTGCGTCGTCGAACAGGTAGACGCCTCCACCCTCGCCCGCCTCGCGATTCTCCGTCCAGATCTTCCAGCGCAGCCCCGGTGTGGCCGCGATGTCCTCGGCGAGGGGGGTGAACGCAGCCGTCATCTCCTCGCCCCACGGCCCTGCCATCGGAAAGTCGATCTGCAGCAACGTCGCCACTGGTTCCTCCTCAGGTCGTGATCAGGCCGAGCACCTCGTCGCGCCTGCGGCTCATCGTCTCCTCCGACAGCGCCTCGAGGTTGAGGCGCAGCAGGGGCTCGGTGTTCGAGGGTCGAACGTTGAAATGCCAGTCGTCGAAGTCGACGGACACCCCGTCCAGGTGTGAGATTCGCCCGCCTTCGGCCGCGTAGCGCTCCTTGATCTCCTGCAGCTTCAGCGGCACGTCCGCGACGGGAGTGTTGATCTCGCCCGTGATGAAGTAACTCTCCCGGAACGGGGCCAGGATCTCCGACAGCTTCGCCCCCCTGCGTGAGATCAGGTCGAGCATGAGCAGGAACGGCACCACGCCCGAGTCGGCCTGCGTGAAGTCGCGGAAGTAGTAGTGCGCCGACACCTCACCTGCGAAGACGGCGTTCTCCTTGCGCATCCGATGCTTGATGAACGCGTGGCCGACGCGGTTGACGAGCGCGGTGCCGCCGGCCGCCTCGATCGTGCGGGGCACCGCCCAGCTGGCGCGCACGTCGTAGAGCACGGTGCCGCCCGGCTCCCTCGCGAGCATCGTCTCGGCCAGCAGCGCCGTCACGAAGTCGCCCGGCACGAACTCGCCCGTGTCGTCGACGAAGAAGCAGCGGTCTGCATCCCCGTCGTAGGCGACGCCGAGGTCGGCTCCCTCGGTACGTGTCCGGTTGACGATGAACTCGCGGTTCTCGGGCAAGAGAGGGTTCGGCTCGTGGTTCGGGAACGTCCCGTCCGGGTCGAAGTAGCACCGCACGACGTCGAGCTGCGGCAGGCGCTCCAGCACCGGCGGCAGCATCGCGCCCGCCATGCCGTTTGCCGCGTCGATGACGACCCGCAGGGGCCGGATCGCGCCGGCGTCCACGAACGAGAGCACCTTGTCGACGAAGCCCGGATATACGTCCTCCGACCGGATCTCTCCGCGCCGCCCGACCGCGCCGAAGCCCGCCTGCGCGCGGGCGCGCACGTCGTCGAGCCCGGAGTCGCCCCCGACGGGGAGCGCCCCGCGGCGCACGATCTTCATCCCCGTGTACTGCTTCGGGTTGTGCGAGGCGGTGACGCAGATGCCGCCTTCCAGGCCGAGCGAGCCGACCGCGTGGTAGACCATCTCGGTGCCGACCATGCCGAGGTCGACGACGTCGGCGCCGCCGTCCGCAGCCCCGTCGATCACGGCGGCCGCCATGGTCGGGGCGGACACGCGCATGTCCCTGCCCACGGCGATCACCCTCGGCTCGAAGTGCTCGACGTAGGCGCGTCCGATTGCGTACGCACCCTGCTCGTCGAGCTCGGCGCCGTACAGGCCGCGGACGTCGTACGCCTTGAACACCTTGGGGTCGAGCACGGCTCCCATCGTAGGGAACCACGCCGCCCGGAGCGCGGGGAACGGACGTCGTAGGGTCGGGCCGCGCGCCTATCCTGTGCGGGTGGAGCGGAAGCTCGCAACGGTGCTCTTCTCCGATCTCGTCGGCTCGACGGAGCTCGTCGCCACGACCGATCCCGAGGTCGTGCGCTCGCGCGTGACGAGGTTCTTCGAGCTCGTGGCCGATTGCCTGCGGGTGCACGGGGGCAAGGTCGAGAAGTTCGCCGGGGACGCGGTGATGGCGGCGTTCGGGGTGCCGGTCGCGCACGAGGACGACGCCGAGCGCGCGGTACGAGCGGCGCTCGCCATCGCCGACGCTGTGCACGAGCTCGGCCTCGAAGTGCGCATCGGCATCGAGTCGGGGGAGATCGTGGCCGACGACAGCGACTCGACCTTCGCCACGGGGCGCGCCGTGAACGCCGCGGCCCGCCTGCAGCAGGCGGCTGCGCCGGGCGAGGTCCTGCTCGGGCCCGTCGTGCGCGGCATGGTGCGCGACCTCGTCGAGACGGAGAAGCTCGGGTCGCAGTCGGCGCGCGGCTTCGCGGCCGGTCTCGAGGCGTGGCGTGTCCTCTCGGTCTCGGACGCGGTCGGTCGCAGGCTGACCGTGACCGCCCCGTTCGTGGGCCGCGTCGAGGAGCTCGAGCTCCTTCACAACACGTTCGGTCGCGCCGTCCGCGATCGCCAGGTGCACCTCGTGACCGTCTTCGGGGAGCCCGGTGTGGGGAAATCGCGGCTCGCGCGCGAGCTCGCCGCCGGTGTCGAGCGTGCGACCGTCCTGGCCGGGCGCTGTCTCCCGTACGGAGAGGGCGTCACCTACTGGGCGCTCTCGGAGATGGTGAAGGCCGCCGCCGGCATCACCGACGACGACACGATGGAGGCAGCAGCCGAGAAGCTGCGGCTGTGCTGCGGCGACGAGGCCGTTGCCGATCTGCTCGGTCTCGCCTCCGGGGTGCTCGATGCCGTGGGCGAGGAGCGTGCCTCCTCCGAGATCGTCTGGGCGGCCCGCACATGGGCGAGCGAGCTGGCTTGCGTGCAGCCTCTCGTGCTCGTGTTCGAGGATCTGCACTGGGCCGAGGAGGAGATGCTCGACCTCGTCGAGCAGCTCGCGAAGGGCGTGCGGGACGTGCCGATCCTCGTTCTCTGCCTTACCCGCAACGACCTGCTCGACCGGCGGGCGTCGTGGGGAGGGGGAAACGTGCGTGCGACCGCGATCGAGCTGCAGGCGCTCACCCGCGACGAGAGCGAGGCCCTCCTCGAGGCGCTCAGCGTCGGAGCACCAGAGGCCCTCACCGCGGAGAGCAGGGCGGCCGTGCTCGACACCACCGAGGGGAACCCGCTCTTCGTGGAGGAGACGGTGCGGATGCTGCTCGAATCCGCCCCCGGAACCGAGCCCGGCATACCGCACACCGTGCAGGCGATGATCGCGGCCCGTATCGACCGGCTGCCGGCAGAGACGAAGGAGCTCGTGCAGCGCGCGGCGGTCGCCGGCCGCACGTTCCCGGCCGGTGCGGTCTCGACCCTCCTCGACGGGCGCGAGGTCGCAGAAGGGCTCGACGAGCTCGTGCGGCGCGAGTTCCTGGTGCGCGAGGAGCGCTCGACGCTGCGGGGTGAGGACGCCTTCCGCTTCAAGCACGGCCTGATCCGCGACGTCGCCTACGCCAGCCTGCCGAAGGCATCCCGCGGGACGTTCCACCGCCGCCTGGCCGAGTGGATGTCCGAGCTCGCCGCAGGTGACGAGCTCGTGGAGATCCGCGCCTACCACCTCGACAGGGCGGCGCAGACGGCCTGTGAGCTCGAGGGCCGCGTGCCGGAGGACCTCGCCGCCGACGCGGCTGCTGCGCTGGAGCACGCGGGAAGGCGCGCGCTCGCACGGGAGGCGAACGGAGCTGCCCGGCGGCTGCTCGTGCGGGCCGTCGAGCTCGAGCCGACGCTGGAGCGGCGCTACCAGGCTGCCCGGGCCGCCTGGAGGATGACCGACATGCCGGCGGTCTCCTCGGAGATGGAGGCCGTCCGCGAGCTCGCGCGCGAGGAGGGCGACAACCGGGTCGAGGGGCGCGCCCTGACGGCCCTCGCGCAGGTGGCGCTCTACCGAGACACCGACCACGTGCGGTCCCGCGAGCTTGCGAACGAGGCGCTCCGCGTCATCGATGCGGACGACGACGTCGGCAGGTTCGACGCCCTCGAGACCGTTGCGACCACCCGCTGGTGGGAGGGCGATCTCGCCGAGGTGGAAAGGCTCGCGGACGAGAAGCTCGAGATCGCCGAGCGCATTCACCGTCCCGACCTCCAGGCCGGTGTGCTCCTCGAGTTGGCGGATCTCCACGACGTCCGCCTCGAGCCGGAGCTGGCGAAGGATGCGCTCGAGCGCGCGACGGCGCTCGCAGAGGAGAGCGGCAGCCGGCGCAGCCGGGCCTGGACGCTCCGCATGGCAGGGAACCAGGCGGCCTTGCACGGCCGCCTCGACGACGGCGAGGCGCTGCTCGAGGAGGCCCTGGCGCTCTTTGCCGAGAGCGGCATCAGCCTCAGCAGCGCGCGGACGCTCAACGGGCTCGGCCGGGTCGCCTGGGCGAAGGGCGACCTGCGGCGCGCCGAGGAGCGGTTCCGCGAGGCGATTCGCATCCTCATGCCCCTGCAGGACCGCGGCACCCTCGTCGAGAGCCAGCGCATGCTCGCCCAGGTCCTCCTGGCCCAGGGGCGCACCGAGGAGGCCGAGCGGCTCGCGCTCGACGCGCGGGAGACGGTGGGAGACCGGGACGTCTCCTCGGACGCGACGACGCGCCTCGCGCTCGGCCTCGTGCGGGCCGCGCAGGGCCGGGACGAGGAGGCCGAGCGCCTGTTGCGCGAGGCGTCGGAGATCTTGCGGCCCACGGGCTTCCGGCGCCACGAGATCGACCCGTTGACGGCGCTCGCCGGCTTCCTGCGCGAGCATGGGCGCGAGGACGAGGCCACAGCGGTCGAGGAGGTTCTGGCCGCGCTGACGGCGGGACGGGACGCAACTCCCGTGTGAGCCCCGGCACGGGCCGGGGTGGCGCCTAGCCCTCGGTCAGGATTGCCCTGATCGCCTGGCTCGATGCCTCGTCGGGAGACTCCGAGATCACCGTGGCACGCCGCTCGAAACGCTGCAGCGCCTCGCCCAGCGGCTCGGCCCTGAGCGTGCCCTCGCCGTACGGGAGGTGGCGCTTCTCGTTGCGGTTCGCATAGGCGATGTCGGAGAAGTGGACGTGGAACGGCACGGTCGGCGCAAGCACCTCGTCCACCGCCGCGAGCGCCTCGACGAACGGTTCGGCCTCCAGGTAGGCGCCGTCGCTCGTCGCGTGCAGGTGAGCGAAGTCGAGTACCGGGCGCACCCAGCCCGTACGGCGGCAGATCTCGACGACATCCTCGAGCGAGCCGAGGTCGCGCACCCGCCCCATCACCTCGACGCCGAAGGGGACCGCGCGTCCCTTGCCTTCAAGACGCTCGCGCAGCCCGCCGAGCTGCTCCACCACGGACGCGATCGCCGCCTCGCGGGTGCGGCCGAGGAGGAACCCCGGGTGAAAGACGACCAGCTCGGCCCCACAGGCAGCGGCGATGCCGGCACTGCGGTCGAGCGCACCGAGCGCGGACGAGAACTTCCGGCCGCTGGGCTCGAGGTGCCCCATGAACCCGAACAGGGGCGCATGCACGGACAGCGCGACGTCGTTCGCGCGCGCGAGCTCGCCGAGGCGCTCGGCCCACGGGTAGTCCATCCAGAAGCCGCCCTCGAAGTCGATCTCGCAGGCCGAGTACCCGCGCTCGAGCAGCGACTCGACCGCCGCCTCCGGGCTCTCTCGTGAGGGGATGCGTGCAGGGCCGATGCGAATACCGGTCATTTGCGGGAACTCTATGCCGTCCGATGCCCTCCGTAGCCTGCGTGTCGATGCAGCGCCCCACCCGCATAGACCTGCTCGAGCTCGACATCGACCTGCGTCTCAACGATCTCTGGCGCGAGGCCGCAGACGTGACCGAATGGAGCCTGGACGTCGTTGCCGCCTTCATGCGGGCTGCCTACGGGAAGGGTTACTGCGACGCCTTCACGGAGGACTCGCCCGGCTCGCTGTGTCACGACCACGGCTACGAGATTCCCGAGCGGCGTGACCGCGTCGCCGAGCACGACGCCGCCTAGGGGCCTGCCGCGCTCACCGCTCGCGCCCCGGTAGACTGGCGCTCGTGGCACGGAAGCGCTCCCCGGCCCGGCTCGTCATCGCCCTCTCGATCGCGGCGGTGCTCGCCGTCTTCTTGCTGTACACCTCGATTGCGGGCGGGGGCACCCCGTCGGTGAGGCCGAGCGAGCTCGCCGCGCAGACCGGGACGATCTCGGTCGCGGGGCTCGTCGTCGGCCCGGTCAGCGGCGACGCGTACGGGGACGGCATGCGCTTCAAGCTGCGCGACATCAAGGGCGACGACCCGAAGACGGTTTCCGTCCTGTACAAGGGATCCGTGCCCGACCTGTTCAAGGTCGGGCGGCACATCGTCGTCGACGGGGAGTTGCGCAACGGCACGTTCGTTGCGAGCCCCGGCTCGATGGTGACGAAGTGCCCGTCCAAGTACACGGCCGTCAAGCCGTAGCTTCCGATGCCCGAGCTCGGCCGCGCGGCGCTCGTCCTCACGCTCGGCCTTTCGGCCTACGCGCTCGTCGCCGGCGTGGCCGCCGCGATGCTCGGCCGCCGCCGGCTCGCACACTCCGCACGGAACGCGCTCATCGGCGCGTTCGGATCCACGCTCGTCGCCTCGGTCGTGCTTGCGGTCGCCTTCGCGCGGGACGACTTCTCGCTCACGTACGTCGCCGACCATTCGAGCCGCTCGCTCAGCGGCGTCTACAAGCTCTCGGCCTTCTGGGGCGGACAGGAGGGCTCACTCCTGCTCTGGCTGCTGGTCCTCACCGGCTACTCGGCGCTCGCCGTCTGGCTCAACCGGCGTAGGGCGCGCCATCTCGTCGTCTGGGTGGTGCCCGTGCTGGCGGGCATCTGCGTCGGGTTCGGCTGGTTGCTCGTCGTCGTCGCGAGCCCGTTCGCAGTGCAGGCGGCCCCGCTCGACGGCGCCGGCCTCAACCCGAGCCTGCAGAACCCCTACATGATGAGCCACCCTCCGATGCTCTACCTCGGTTACGTCGGGCTTGCAGTGCCGTTCGCATTCGCGATGGGCGCCCTGCTCTCCGGGCGCACCGACGAGCGGTGGATCGTCGCCACCCGCCGCTGGACGCTGCTGGCGTGGACCGCGCTCGGGATCGGCCAGCTGCTCGGCGCCCACTGGGCCTACGTCGAGGTCGGCTGGGGCGGCTACTACGCCTGGGACCCGGTCGAGAACGCAGCCCTGATGCCGTGGCTCGCCGCCACCGCCTTCCTGCACTCGGTCATGATCCAGGAGAAGCGCGGGATGCTGAAGGTGTGGAACGTGGTGCTGGTCTCGTTTGCGTTCTGCCTGTCGCTGTTCGGGACGTTCCTCACGCGCTCCGGCGTCGTCAACTCGATCCACTCCTTCACCCAGAGTGACATCGGGCCGTGGTTCCTCGCCTTCATCATCGTCGCCGTTGCCTTCGCGACCGCGTTGATCGTCTGGCGCCTGCCGCTCCTGCGCTCGACCACGCGCCTCGAGTCGCTCATCTCGCGGGAAGCCGTCTTCCTCTACAACAACCTGCTGCTCGTGGCGCTCTGCCTGACGATCCTCTGGGGCGTCGCCTGGCCCATCCTGTCCGAGGCCGTGCGCGGGCAGTCGGTGGTCGTCGGCCGTCCCTACTACGACTTCTTCCTGCGCATCTTCGGCCTGCCGCTCCTGTTCCTGATGGGGCTCGGCCCGCTGATCGCATGGCGGCGGGCGTCGCTGCGTAGCCTCGCGCGCGCGATCGCCTGGCCCGGGGGGATCGCCGTCGCAGCCGGCATTGCGCTGCTGGCGCTGGGTGCCGGGTCGTCCATCCCGGGGCTGATCGCCTACACGTTCTCGGCCTTCGTCCTGGCCGCCATCGCGGTCGAGTTCGTTCGCGGCACGCGGGCGCGCCGCAGCCTCTCCAGCGAGTCGTGGCCGGTCGCCTTCGCGTCGCTGATGGGGCGCAACCGCCGCCGCTACGGCGGCTACGTGGTTCACGCCGCCATCGTGCTGCTCGCGATCGGCGTCGCCGGGTCCAGCGCCTACGACTCGGTCACGGAAGGAAGGCTCGCACCGGGGCAGTCGCTCACCATCGCCGACTACCGGCTGACCTACGAGAAGCTCTCCGAGCGTGACACCGACCACGCCACCGAGGTGAGGGCCCTGGTCGCCGTCGAGCGTGGCGGCAGCGCCCTCGGTACCGTCGAGGCCGGGAAGAACTCGTACAAGATCGCAGGGCCGGACCCGCAGGTCTCGAGCGAGGTGGGGATCCGCACGGACTACGCGACCGGCGAGGACCTGTTCGTGATCGCGGAGCAGGTGAACGACGACGGCTCGGTCTACTTCCGCGTGTTCGTGAAGCCGCTCGTCAACCTGATCTGGCTCGCCGGCCTGGTCTTCCTGTTCGGGTCGGTGATCGCCCTCTGGCCCGACGCGCGCGAGGAACGGCGGCTTGCGGTCAGGTACGGCGAGGCAGGCACCCCGGCTCCGACCCGGTGACGGTGGCGTTGGTTCTCGGCGGCATCCTGGCGGTCGCGTGCGTCGTTCTCGTAGCGCTGCCGTTTCTCCGCGAGCCTGCGCCCGAGTCGGACGAGCTCCTCGCGCTCACCCCGGCCGAGCGCGACCGGCTTCGCCTCGCCGAGGAGCGTGACCGTGCGCTCGCGGCGCTGAAGGAGCTCGAGGCGGATCACCGAGCCGGCAGGATCGACGACGACGACTACCGCGCGTCGCTCGGGCCGCTCCGGCGCGAGGCGGCCGAGGCGCTGGCCGCACTCGAGCCGCATGGCCGGGAGGGACGGCCGCCGTCATAGCGAACCTGTCAGGGATGGGCCGGCGTGCACCGTTCGTGGCCGTCCTCGCGGCCGTGCTGCTCGCGTCCGCCCCGGCGGCCGGTGATCCCGGCTCCGAGAAAGCCCGCATCGACGGCACGATCGGCGACCTGCAGTCGCGGATCGACCGTGCCGAAGAGCAGGCCGGCGTCCTGACCTCCGAGATCAGCGCGACGACGGCGCGGGTGCGCACCCTGCAGCGGAGCACCAGCGCACAGGAGGCACGGCTCTCGGTGCTGGAATCGCAGCTCGCCGGCTCGCGTGCCCGCCTACGTCGCCTGGACGACCGCATCCGGGAGCAGACGCGCATGCTCGGGGTGCTCGAGCGGCAGTATGCGACCGCGCTCGGGCGGCTCGAGCGGCGGCTACGCGCGATCTACACATCCGACACCCCGGATGCGCTCTCGTTCGCCCTCGGCGCCGCCTCCTTCTCCGATCTGCTCGACACGGTGGAGCTGATGAACCGGATCGGACGCCAGGATCAGCAGATCGCCGCGACCGTCAAGCGGACGACGCACGAGCTCGCGTTGGCCCGAGCGGGCACGAAGCGCGACCGGGCGGAGGCGGCGCGGGAAGCTCACTCGATCCAGGTGCGCGCGGAAGAGCAGCGTCTCGTTCGCGACCGGCTCCTGGCCAGCCGCGACGCGCTCGTCGCGGCGAGCCGTGAGAAGGAGGAGGCTCTGGCCTCGATCGAGGGCGACCGCGAGGCGTTCGTCGAGGAGGTGGAGGCCCTGGAGGAGCAGAGCGCAGCGCTGGCGGCGAAGATCGCCGCAGCCCAGGCTGCGGCTGCGCGCGCGGCGGCCGTCCCCTCACCCGAGGAAGGGTCCGTCCGTGCGTCCGTGCCGGCGCCCTCGCCCGGCGGCTTCTCCTGGCCGGTCAGCGGTGCCGTCACGAGCAGCTTCGGTCCCCGCTGGGGACGCATGCACGAGGGAATCGACATCGCGGTGCCGTCCGGGACGCCTGTCGGCGCCTCCGCCGCCGGGACCGTGATCCACGTCGGCTGGCTCGGGGGCTACGGCAACCTCGTCGTCGTCGACCACGGCAACGGCCTCTCCACCGCCTACGCCCACAACTCGAGCATCGCCGTCGCCCTGGGTCAGCAGGTCGCGCAGGGGCAAGTGCTCGCGTACTCCGGGAACACCGGCAACTCGTCCGGGCCGCACGTCCACTTCGAGGTCCGGGTCAACGGCGCGGCCGTCGACCCGCTCGGCTACCTGTAAGCGGCCGCCCGCCGGGAGCGGGAAGGGCGGCGGCGCCGAGACGCAGGAGCGGCCTCCCCTGCGTGTCAGGCGGCGTCGGTGGCGGCGGCGGGGAGCGCCTCCGCGATCACGTAGCGGAGGTCGGGGAAGGCCCGCCAGCGCTCGTCCAGCCCGAGGCCGTAGCCCGCGAACAGCTCGTCGGGAACCGTGAAGCCCACATAGCGCAGGTTGATGTCGTCGACGAGCCGCCGGTAGGGACGGTCGAGCAGCGTCACGGCGGCCAGGCTGGCGGGGCCGCGGAGCTGCAGCGTCCGCATCACGAAGCGGAGCGTGAGGCCCGTGTCGACGACGTCCTCGACGACGAGCACGTGGCGCCCGTCGATCGCGCCGTCGAGATCCTTGAGCATGCGCACGCCGCCGCTTCGCAGCTCGCCGTAGTCGGCGAGCTCGATCACGTCGAGCGCATGGTGGATGGGCAGCGCGCGCGACAGGTCGGCCAGGAAGACGGCGCTCGACTTGAGGGGGGCGACGAGCAGAGGCTCGAGCCCTGCGTAGTCGCGGGCGATCTCGCGGCCGAGCTCGGCGACCCGGGCCGCGATCTCCTCGGCCGTGAGGTAGACCTCGCCGACCGGCCCCTCGCTCACGAGGCAAGCCTCAGTCGGTAGCGCTGCGCCAGGCGCTCGATGTCGCGCCTGTAGAACAGCTTCACGTTGATGTGCGGATAGAGCTCGCGCAGCTCGCGGAGCTTGCGGTTCTTGCGCGTGACGAGGGACTGCTTCATCACCGTCACCTCCACGTAGAGATCCGGCTCCGGCAGGTAGAAGTCTGGCGTGAAGGCGCGCGTGACGCGACCCTCGGTGTCGCATTCGAGCACGAACGAGGTGGGCTCGTAGGCCCAGGGGATCCCGTACCAGTCGAGGATCTTGGCGCACTCGACCTCGATGCGGTTGGCGAAGCGCGGCGGCTCGATGCCGCAATATGCCTGGAACCGGTCGGTTTCCTCCCGCACCACGGCAAGGGTACTGGGCGCCTCGGACGGTGATCGTCCCGGCGCCGGGACGGCGCCTCCGGGCCTTTGTCAGTCCCGCCATCGTCCGTACACTGGCGTCATGACCGTCGAGGCCGGGCCGGTCTTCCGCATTGCCCATCTCTCCGACCTGCATTGCGGGGGGCCCTACTTCGAGCCGAACCTGCTGGAACGGGCGATCGCGGAGATCAACGAGCTCGCACCGGACATCGTCGTCTGCTCGGGCGACCTCACCACCCTGGGCTTCAAGCACGAGTACCGGCTGGCCCGGCAGTACATCGACCGCCTCGAATGCGAGGAGCTCGTCGTCATTCCCGGGAACCACGACTCCCGCAACGTCGGCTACGTCCACTTCGAGGAGATGTTCGGCGAGCGCAGCTCGGTCCTGCGGAAGGACGGTGTCACGATCGTCGCGGTCGACTCCACCGAGCCCGACCTCGACCACGGCCAGATCGGCCGGGGGCGCTACGCGTGGATCGAGCAGGAGTTCGCGGCCGAGCCGGCCAGCCTCAAGATCTTCGTGCTGCACCACCACCTGCTGCCGGTGCCCGGCACCGGCCGCGAGCGCAACGTCGTCTACGACGCTGGCGACGCGCTCGAGTGCCTCCTCCGCGCCGGGGTGCACCTCGTGCTCTCCGGGCACAAGCACGTCCCCTACGCCTGGCGCCTGGAGAGCCTCTTCGTGGTCAACACCGGCACCGTCTCGTCGCTCCGCCTGCGGGGCAACACGAGACCCTGTTACAACGTGATCGAGGTCTCGGGCAGCCACGTCGACATCTGGCGTCGCCACCCGTTCCACGGCCAGGAGCGGATCATCCAGTTCTCGACGGACACCTTCGAGTACGAGAAGTACACCGGCCGGATCGACTCGGAGGTGAGGTCGCGCAGATGAGAGCGGTGGCCCTGATCGACGGCGAGCACTACGCCGACGTGGTGCGCGACGCGCTGGCCGAGCTGCCGTACGAGATCGTGGCAGCCGTGCTCGTCGGCGGCACCGAGAAGCTGGTCGGCGGGGAGAGCTACGGCGTCCCCCTCGCCGCGAGCCTCGAGGCGGCCGTGGCGGAGCACGCGCCCGAGCTCGTCCTCGACCTCTCGGACGAGCCGGTGCTCGGCCCTCCCGAGCGCTTCCGCCTGATCGCCCGCGCGCTGGCGCTCGGCGTGCCGTACGAGGGCGCCGATTTCCGCTTCGACCCGCCCCGGTTCGAGCCGGTCGGCATACCCTCGCTCGCCGTCATCGGCACGGGCAAGCGCGTCGGCAAGACCGCGGTCACGGGGCACGTCGCACGGACGCTCGCCTCCGGCCGTCGCGTGGTCGTGGTGGCGATGGGGAGGGGAGGGCCGTCCGTCCCGGAGACGGTGACGGTGCCGCCGACGGTCGAGGGCCTGCTGGCGCTCTCCCGCTCGGGCCGCCACGCCGCCTCGGACCATCTCGAGACTGCCGCACTCGCCGGCGTGCCGACGATCGGCTGCCGCCGCTGCGGTGGCGGCTTTGCCGGGGCCGTCGGCATCTCGAACGTGCTCGCGGGGGTTCGCGCCGCCGAGGCGCTCGCTCCCGACCTGATCGTGCTCGACGGCAGCGGGGCCGCTCTGCCCCCCGTCGCCGCGGGCAGGCGCGTGCTCGTTGTCGGCGCGCACCAGGATCGAGCGGTGGCGACGGGCTATCTCAACGCCTACCGCGCGCTGCTCGCCGACCTGGTCGTGATCCCGACGGCCGAGGACGATGTCGACCACGGGCGGCTGCGAGACGAGCTGCAGGCACTCGTGCGCCCCGGGGTCGCAATCGTGCGCGCCGTCCTGCGCCCGCACCCGCAGGAGGACGTCAGCGGCCTCCGCGTCGCCTTCTTCGGCACCGCCCCGGCGCCGCAGCACGGCCGCATCGCCAGGCACCTGCGCGAGCTCCACGGAGCCGATGTCGTGCACGTGTCCGGCAGCCTGTCCGACCGGGCGGCATTGCGCTCCGAGCTCGGGCGGATCGAGGCCGACGCGTTTGTCGTCGAGCTGAAGGCCGCCGCCGTCGACGTGGTCGTGGAGGAGGCGCGTGCCCGCGGTATCGGCGTCGTGCTCGCTGCCAACCACGTGCTCCCGCTTCCGGGCGAGCCGGCGCTGGACGGCGAGCTGCTGCGGCTCGCCGCCGAGGCGGAGCACCAGGCTGTGATCGCGGTGGGCGCATGAGCGAGCGCCGCTATCTGGCTCCGCTGCCGCTCGGCGGCGACGAGGGCCCGCCATGGTCGAAAGGGCTGATGGCGCGAGCGCTCGCCGCCACCGGCCTGACGCCGACCCGCGCGTACGAGCTCACGCGGCGGGCCGACGCCGACATGTCGGAGCGTGGCGCAGACGGCATCGACCTCGACCGGCTGGCGGAGATCGCGCCGGAGGTGCTGGGCGAGCGCGAGGCCGGTCGCACGATTCGCCGCTTGCGCCGCCTGCAGGCCCTGCAACAGCTCGACCTGCCGGTGATCCTGCTCGTCGGCGGCGCTACCGGAACCGGCAAGTCGACCGTCGCCACCGAGGCCGCCCATCGCCTCGGCATCACGCGGGTCACTTCCACCGACTTCATCCGGCAGACGATGCGGGCCTTCTTCTCGAAGGAGTTCATGCCGTCGGTGCACTACTCGAGCTTCGAGGCCCAGCTGGCGCTGACCCGCGCCGACGAGGACATCTCGGACGACGCCTCTCTGATGGGCTTCCTCGACCAGACGCGCAACGTGCTCGTCGGCGTGGAGGCTGCGCTCGACCGCGCGCTGACGGAGGGCTGGTCGATGGTGCTGGAGGGCGTGCATCTCGTGCCCGGGATGATCGTTCCCGACCGCGCCAACGCGCTCGTCGTGCAGTGCGTGGTGGCGATCTCCGACGAGGACCTGCATCGCAGCCACTTCTGGGTGCGGGACGCGGCCACGGACGGGCTGCGGCCGCTGGAGAAGTACCTCGACGGGATGCCGGAGATCCGCCTGATTCAGGATGTGCTGCTCGAGCGGGCCAGGCGCTTCGACGTCCCCGTGATCGAGAACTCGTCGCTCGACGACGCGATCGGCGAGGTGATGGACCTCGTGCTGACGAGCGCCGAGCAGTTGGTGCGCACGTGAGGGTCGCGACGGTCGGTCGTGCCGGCCGGCGGATCGCCGAGCCTCCCGGCGTCCCGCGCGGTCGCCGGTAGACTCGGCGCATGGTCACCGAGAACGACGTCGTCGAGGCGCTGCACGGTGTGGAGGACCCCGAGCTCGGGATGGACATCGTCGAGATCGGGCTCTTCTACGAGGCCCACATCGACGGCGCAAACGTCAAGGTCGTGCACTCGCTCACGTCGATGGGCTGCCCCGCCGGGCCGATGATCCAGGAGGGCATCCACGACGCCGTGGCCGCGCTGCCGGGCGTCGAGCAGGTGGAAGTCGAGCTCACGTTCGACCCGCCGTGGACGCCCGACCGCATGTCCGACGACGCGAAGTTCATCCTCGGCTTCGGCTAGGCCCCGGTTCCGCTAGCCGGGGATCGAGAGCACGATCTTGCCCAGCTGCTCGCCGGCCTCGAGCCGGCGATGCGCGGCGGCCGCCTCGGCGAGCGGGTAGACCCGGTCGACGTGCACGCGGGCGCGGCCGCTGGCCACGAGCCCGTAGGCAGCGAGGAAGTCCTCGCGGGTGCCCATCGTGGAGCCGTAGACCGTCAGCTGCTTCCACCAGAAGCGATGCAGCGCGGCCGGTGGGTTCGGGCCGCTCGTGGCGCCGCACACGACGACACGACCCGCGGGAGCGACTGCCGCGAGCGAGCGCGCCCACGTCGCCTCGCCGACCGACTCCACGACGACCTGCACTCCCTGCCCCGTTGCCTCCTTCACGGCGGCGACGACGTCGTCCGTGTGGTGGTCGAGGGCGATCTCGGCTCCCCAGGACAGGGCCTGCTCGAGCTTGCGGCGGCTGCCGGAGGTGACGATCGTGCGGGCGCCGAGCGCACGGCAGATCTCGAACGCCGCGGTGGAGACGCCTCCGCCGATGCCCCAGATCAGCACCCACTCGCCCGCCTGCACAGCGGCCTTCGTCACGAGCATCCGGTAGGCGGTCTCGCACACGAGCGGGAAGGCGGCCGCCTCCTCGAACGAGAGCGCGTCGTGGAGCGCGAACAGCTGCGCAGCGGGAACCGCGATCAGCTCGCAGTGCGTGCCGTCGCAGTGCTCCCCGATCACGCGGATGGCGGCGCCCTGCTCCAGACCGGGGTTGATCACCACCCGGTCCCCCGGTGCGAAGCCGGTGACACCCTCGCCGAGAGTCTCCACCACCCCGGCACCGTCCGCACCCAGGATGCGGGGCTTCGGCACGGAAGGTAGCCCCATGCGAACCCACACGTCGAGGTGGTTCAGCGACGCGGCGGCGAGGCGGACGAGCACCTCGCCGGCGGCCGGCTCCGGGTCGGGCACGTCCTCGTACCTCAGCACCTCGGGGCCCCCGTCCTCGTGGATGCGGATCGCCTTCATGGTCAGAATCCTCTCATGACCTCCGCGGAGCTGACCCGTCTCGCCGCCGACCTCGGCCTCGACGTCGTCGGCGCCGCCCCTGCGGAGCCGTACGAGCAGACGGAGCGCCACATCAGGGAGCGCCGCGCCCGGGGCCTCTTCGCCGACATGGGCTTCACGATGGCCCGTCCCGAGGTCTCCTGCCACCCCGAGCTCCTGCTCGACGGCGCCCGCACAGTCGTCTCGGCTGCGCTCTGCTACTGGGTCGACGGCCCCGAGCCCGGGCCGGGGGAGGGGCGGCTGCCACGGTACGCGTGGAGCGACCACTACTCCGTGCTGCGCGACCGCCTCGACACGCTCGGCCGGCGTCTCGGCGGCGCCTACCGGGTGCTCGTCGACGCCAACCAGCATGTCGACCGGGAAGGGGCCGTGCGCGCCGGAGTGGGCTTCTACGGGAAGAACACGATGCTGATCACCCGCACACACGGCTCGTGGGTGGTGCTCGGCACGCTCGTCACCGACGTCGAGATCGAGCAGGCGCCCCCGCTCGAGCTGGACTGCGGCCGCTGCCGGCTCTGCATCGACGCCTGCCCCACGGGCGCGCTCGACGAGCCCGGCACGCTCGATGCGACGAAGTGCCTCTCGTACTGGACGCAGGCCCCCGCAGCGGTGCCCGAGGACTTCCGCGCGGAGCTCGGCGACTCGGTCTACGGATGCGACATCTGCCAGGACGTGTGCCCCTGGAACCGCGGAGTCGAGAGGCGGCGACTGGGCATGCAACTCTCCGCCGGGGCGACGCCTGCCGTCTCGCTCGTGGACTGGCTGGAGCGGGACGGTGCCGAGCTGGCGGCGGAGCTCGACCGTCTGTACGTCCCTCGAAACGATCCGCGCTGGCTGCAGCGCAACGCGCTCATCGCGGTGGGGAACACGGGCGAGGCCGGGACGGGGGCCGTGGCGGCAGCCGCCCGGTACCTCGACTGCGGCGACGCCATGCTCGAGGAGGCGGCTACGTGGGCTCTCGCGCGCGTGGAGGAGCGCTCCACGTGAGCACCGACCGCCTGGCCGTGCTCGCTCACGAGCTGCGGAGCCCCGTGGCGGCCCTCGTTGCGATCGCCGAGGCCTACCCCGCCTGCAATGCCGCGCAACGGCTGAGGCTGCTCGAGCTCGCGGGGGCCGCGTGCCGCAACGTGCACAGGCTCGTTCTCGACGCGTCGCTCGCCTCGGTACGGCTGCGTCCGCTCGACGCGGGGGCGATCGCCAGGGACGCCGCCGAGGCGGCAGCTCTCGGTGGCGCAGCCGTCCGCGCCCTCGTCGCGGAGGGGCTGCCCCTCGTCGACGGCGACCCCGAGCGCCTGCGGCAGGCGCTCGACAACCTGATCGTCAACGCGCTCGGCCACTCGCCCGCCGGAGCCGAGGTCATCGTCAGGGCCGATGCCGATTCGGGCAGCGTGGCGCTCGCCGTCGCGGACCGCGGCGACGGGATCCCGGCGGACGCCCTCGCTCGCGTCTTCGAGGAAGGTGTTCGCCTGACGGCGGAGCGCCCCGGATCCGGCCTCGGGCTCGCGATCGTGCAGGCGATCGCGATCGCGCACGGAGGCTCCGTCGAGGTGGAGTCCGCCCCCGGTCAGGGGGCGACGTTCACGCTCTTGCTGCCGGCCTGCGCCCCGCAGGCTTGAGCTCGCGCTCGAGCTGTCGGGCGCGTGCCGCCACGACGGCCCGCACGTTGGCCGGCTCGAGCACGATCGTCTCGCCGGCGTCGGCGAGTACCTCGGACAGCAGCCACTCCTCGGTCTTGTAGGGCAGATCGCTGACCGCCGCCTTGTCCGTGAGCAGGCGAGCGCCACGCTCGACCTTCCAACGTGCGATCGCCGGCGAGTGCCAGAGCCGTGCGAGATGCGGCTCGGTCAGGTAGTTGGGGTCGAAGCCCTCGCGCGGCGCGAACGCCGTCTTCGTCGGCCGCGCCGATCGCATCCGGTCGAGCCGGTACGTCCGCGGCACCGCCCGCGGTGCGATCCCACGTGTGAACACGCCAGACCGGCAGCTCGCGCTCGAACGAGTAGGGCTCGACCTCGCGCGTCGTCGGGACCTCGTCTCCCTCCTTCAGGTACTCGATCTCGACGACGAGTCGCTGCTCCGCTGCCTCGCGAGAGCGTCCGCACGAGCTCCTCCTCGGCGTCACGGACGAGGGGCGCCGGCGTCTGGGCGAGCTCGAACTGGCCGAAGGTCTCCTCGAGCTTCCGGCGTACCCGGTCGAGTGGTGTGTGGGCCGCGGCGGCGATGGTCGGCCCCACGTACTCGATCGCGAGCCTGATCGCGCGTGCCTCGAGCGGTGTCAGCTTGGGCGCGCGGCGGAAGACGTCGCCGTACAGCTCCTTGTCGACGCGCACCATGCCCCGCTCCTCGTCGACCTCGGCGTAGACCGTGTAGCAGCCGCCCCCGAAGTTGACGAGGTTGAGCAGCGAGAGCGTGTCCTGGAGCTCCTCGCGGGGAATGGAGAAGCGGGCGGCGAGCTCGTCGGCGTCGAGCTCGGTGTCGCGTCCCTCCCCGCAGGCCGAGAGGACGTGTGCGAGCAGGGCCTGCAGCACGCCGAAGCGCTCGGGCGCGATCGGTCCCGCCGGCCGCTCGCCACGGTCGGCGCGAACCTCGACCCGGCGCTCCCGGGCGAGCGGCGGCTGCGATGCCTCGTGGTTCACCCGGAGGCGGCGTAGCCCCTTCGTGACCAGGTCGCGCAGCGCCTTCGGCTCGAGCGGGACGGCGCGGCCGTTCTGGCGCAGCACCCAGCCTGCGAGCGGCTCGAGGCGGGCGTAGCCGGTCTCGAAGACACCGGCCTCGAGGGTGCCCGAGTCCGACAGCGTGCGGTGGACCCACCAGGCCGTGTCGTCGTGCACCGCGATGCGCGCTTGCCCGACGGTCTCGCCGATCTGCCAGGGCCGCGGCACGCGGTGCGCCTCGACGTCGAAGTCGGGCGGGAGCCGGAAGTCGCGCTCGCGCCGGGTGGCGAAGCGGATGTCGCTGCGGATGCGCGAGACGCGGAACGTCCGCACGGCGTCGCGGTCGAGGTCGTGGCCGATCACGTACCAGACGCCTTCGTCCAGTCGCAGCGCGTACGGGTTGAGGGTGCGCTCGCCCACCTTGTCGTGCTGCGGCGACCAGTACGAGAACCTGATCGTGCGCTGCTTGGAGATGGCCGACTCGAGCTTCGACAGCCGTCCTGCAAGCTCCGGCGAGTAGTCGGGCGCTGTCACGCGGACGCGCTCCGCGGTCCCGGTCGGCGCCTCGAGGAAGCCGGGGCGCCCGAGCGCCAGGTTCTGCAGCGCCAGCCGCAGCGGCTCGGCGTAGGCGAACTTCCCGTCCAGGTAGAAGAGAGCCGTCTGGAGGGCCGCCAGCTCATCGTCCTTGAGGTCGAGCCGGTCGAGGAAGTAGTGCTCGGAGCGAAGCGTGTACAGCTCCTCGCCCGTGAACTCGTCACGTTGCGAGTGGAGCGGCACTCCGAGCGTGGTCAGCTCGGCCCGGTCCGAGTAGAAGCGCCGGGCGAACGCCTCGTCAGACATCTCGGAGTAGCCCTCGACGTTGCCCTTGACGTCGCGCGCGGTCAGGGGCCGGCGCTCCGCCATCAGGAAGGCGACGAGAGAGAGCTGGCGGATGAGCTTGTCGGTGTCGTGCGACATGGGGCGTTGCGAGCTTATCGCTCGCATGCCGTCGCCGAGCCGTCGCAGGCCGAGCTTCGAGCGCTACGAGCGGGGTCGGCGGCGCTACGCGGCGATCGACGTACGCGCTTCGAGGTGCTGATGCGAGGGGCAGTAGTCGCGACTCGGCAGCGGTGTCCGCTGGCAGGCCTTGCCCTTGCGTGTCGTCGCCTTGCAGCGGGCGATGCCACCGTCGAGCGCGCCGGCCTCGATCTGCTGCTCGATGAAGGTGACCGCGGCGCTGATGCCCTCGCGCACCGTCCAGGCCACCTGGGCCTGTGCCGTGATCGGGAAGTAGCGCCGGATGTCCTGGAACAACGCACGATCGGGCCGTGCGAAGTAGTGCGGGTCGGCGGCCAGGCGCGTCATCGTCAGCTCACATTCGGCGAGGAGCGACCGGCGGTACTCGAGACGCACGCTCGCGTCGGCATACGGGTCGATCAGGTCCTTTAGCGAGCGATAAATGACTCGCGAGTACTGATACATGCAGGACTGCAACTGCGCGACGTGCTCTTCCATGAGATTCGATCGCTCCCGACGAAAACGTTGTGAGCAGGAGAAAACTGCAGCGGAGCGGCGGCTCCTGCGGGGCAGTCTACCGGGTTTGCATCCGTGTTACAAACTCCGGCACGAACGTTGCCGGAACTGACGACGCGATCAGGGCGCGATCCGCTGCGTTCTCGCCCCGCGCTGCACCGTCCGCGCCTTCTGCAGCACGCTCGCGGCCTCGGCCTCCGTCGCGTACACCCCGGTGAAGACGACCCAGTAGCCGGGGTGCAGGCTCGCGAAGCGGGACGAGTCGAGCACGCCCACCTTCGGCAGCCCGCGCTCGCGCGCCTGCGCGGCCCGCGCGAGGGCCGCGTCTCGCCCCTGGAGCTTGGGCACGGAGACGAGCACGTTCGTCCAGCCGCTCTTCGCACGGGGCCACACCGCGAGCTTCGATCGAGGCTCGACCGCTGCGGTCGGCAGCGTGACGCTGCCGCCGGTTGCGGTGACGACGACGGCAGGCTGTGCGGGCTCGCGCGTGAGGCCGATGGCGAGTGCTGCGCCGCCCACCGCGAGCATCGCGGTGGCCGCGAGCGGGATCGCGAGCCGCCGGGGCTCGAGCGGCGGCGGGCCGAGACGGCCGCGCCCCGGGATGCGGAGGCCGCACTCGAGGCAGAACTCCTGGCCTGCCACGACGACGGCACCGCACCGCGGGCACGCCGTCAACCGGCCGCCTCCGCCGCTTCGGGTGGACCGACGAACGAGCGGCCGCAGCTCGGGCAGAAGCGGGCGCCGATGAGGACGGGCGCCCCGCACTCGCAGATCGCCGCTCCGCTACGGCGAAGGCCCCGTGCGCCCGCGAGCAGCGCGTCGATCTCGCTCACGCGCGCCTCGATGGCGACGAGCTCGGCGCAGCGCTCGACGATCAGCGCTTCGTTGAAATGGTCGCGGCGGTACATCTCCAGCGTGAGCCCGCCGAGCTCCCGCAGCCGTTCCTCGCGCAGGAGGAGCAGTGCACGCCGCTCGCGCCGCAGCTCGCTCGCTGCGGGACGCGACGGCTTCTTCGAGAAGAGGGCCATAGGCGAGGAGGATACTCGGCGCCGGAAAGCCGTCCGTCAGAGCTGGATCACGACGACGCGCTCTTCCGTCATCTCGCGCACTGCCCAGGCCGGGCCCTCACGGGTGTTGCCGGAGTCCTTGACGCCCCCGTACGGCATCTGGTCGGCGCGGAAGGTGGGCGCCTCGTTGACCGTGACGCCTCCGAACTCGAGCGCCGACGACGCCCGCAGCGCGGAGCGGATCGAGGCCGTGAAGATCCCCGCCTGCAGGCCGTAGCGGGTCGCATTGGCGGCCGCGATCGCCTCGTCCAGCGTGTCGTAGGGCTGGAGCGTGCACACGGGCCCGAAGGCCTCGTCGCACGAGAGGTGGGCGTCGGCGGCCGGCTGCTCGACGACCGTGGGGCGCAGGAGCTCGCCCTGGAGCGCTCCGCCCGTGAGCACGGTGGCCCCACCGGCTCGAGCCTGCTCGATCCAGGAGAGCACGCGGTCGCGCTCGTCGCGCGAGATCAGCGGGCCGACATCGGTGTCCTCGTCGCCCGGGTCGCCGAGACGGAGCGCCTCCACCTTCGGCACGAGCCGTGTCTTGAAGTCGTCGTAGACGTCCCGGTGGACGTAGATCCGCTGCACCGAGATGCAGCTCTGGCCGGCGAAGGAGAACGCGTTGGCGGCGCAGCGAGCAGCAGCATCCTCGACGTCGGCATCCGCCTCGACGATCACCGGCGTGGCGTTGCCCAGTTCCAGGCCGACCCGCTTGCGCGGGGCACGCTCGCGGATGCCCCAGCCGACCGCGCTCGAGCCCGTGAAGGAGATCAGCTTCACCCGCTCGTCGCCCACGATGACATCGCCGATCTCGGACGACGGGCCCACGACGACGTTCAGCCAGCCGGGCGGCAGCCCGGCCTCATGCTCGAGCTCGGCGAGCAGGAGTGCCGACAGCGGCGTCTGGGACGCCGGCTTGAGCACGACGGCACAGCCCGCCGCGAGCGCGGGGGCGATCTTGTGCGCAACGAGGTTGAGCGGGAAGTTGAACGGCGAGATCGCCCCGACGATCCCGACCGGGAGCCGCAGCGTGAACGCCAGCTTGCCCTCGCCGGCCTGCGACGCATCCATCGGCACCATCTCGCCGGCGAGCGTGCGCGCCTCGACGGCGGCCATCGTGTACGTCGACATGGCGCGGGCCACCTCGACCCGCGCGGCCTTCAGCGGCTTCCCGGACTCGGCCGAGATCTGACGTGCAGCCTCGTCGGCGCGACGGCCGAGCGCCCCGGCCACCCGCACGAGGATCTCGGCGCGCTTGTGCGCCGGCAGCGGAGACTCCATCGCGCGCTCTGCAGCGTCGAGCGCCGCCCTGGTCTCGGCTGCGCCGGCCTTTGCCACCCGGGCGACCAGGGAGCCGTCGTAGGGCGAGGACACCTCGACCCAGGTGCCGGTCTCGACCCATTCGCCGTCGATCAGGAGCGGGCGCGAGGTCGCGGTCGTCGCCATGCGCCCAGTCTATCGGGCGAGGGCCCGTTGCCCGGCCCGCTCAGAGGCCCGGCACGGGGAGCTCGCGCTCCACGTCGGCGCAGATCTCGCGGGCGAGCTCGATGAACGCGCGGGCGGCAGGAGAGCGGTGGCGGTCGCGGTGCCAGACGACGGCGATCGGGCGGGAAGGGACCGGCGGCTCGAGGGCAATGACCTGCACGCGCTCGTCGCCGGGGGCGACGGCGAGCAGGGGCACGAGGGCGGCGCCGAAGCCGGCGGCGACGAGACCCTGGATCGTGCCGTTGTCGTCGGAGCGGAACGCGTACTCGAGCTCGAACCCCTGCGTGCGGATGATCGACTCGGCGAGGTGACCTGCCGAGCACGACTGGCTGCCGATCACGGGGAGAGCACCCAGGTCGGCGAGGCCTGCGGCCTTGCGGCCGGCGAGATCGCTGTCGGCGGGGACGACGAGGACGTACGGGTCGCTCATCAGCTCGAGCGCCTCGAACGGCCCCTCCGGTAGCGGGGGGCTGCAGAAGGCGAGATCGAGGTCGCCGTGCTCGATGCGCGCGTAGAGCTCGGGGTCGGTGGAGGGCTCCATCAGGGTGAGATCGATGCCGGGCCAGGCCGCCACGAACCGGCGCATCAGCATCGGCAGCACTCGCGCCCCGACGCTCTGATAGGTCCCGACCCGAAGCGCGCCGCTCTCTCCGGCGCGCAGCGCGGCCATGTCCGCCTGGGCGGCCTCGAGGCGTGCCATGATCGCCTCGGCGTGCCGGAGCAGCAACGCGCCTGCATCCGTCAGCGAGAGCGAGCGCGGGCCGCCGGGGCGGTCGATCAGCCGCTCGCCGACGATCCGCTCGAGCGACGCCACCTGCTGGCTGACGGCGGACTGGGTGTAGCCGAGGTGCTCCGCCGCCCGTCCGAACGTTCCCTCGCGGGCGACGGCCTCCAGCGCGGCCAGGTGCCGCACCTCGACCCCGAGCCAGCGGTTATCAGTAGCTGTGCTAATGGAAATCATGAAAACATCGACTGGCGCTGATACTAGCATCCGGGCACACTGCGTCCATGGAAATCGCAGTCGCTCTCTTCATCGTGCTCGTCGTCTTCGGGTCGCTCGTGTGGGGCAAGGACTCGCGGATCGACGACACCGCCCGCAGGCGCCGGTACCTGGGATGAGCCGGCGCCCGCCGGCGCCCCTCGCACGCCAGATCGGCGGCAGGGGCGAGATCGTGATCCGCGCGGCCGGCCCGGCCGACGGCGAAGCGATCAGGCGACTCGCCCAGCTGGCGGACCGGCGTATCCCGGCCGCTCCGCTCCTGCTCGCTGCAAGCGACGGTGAGCCGGTGGTCGTGCTCTCGACGGTGACCGGCGAGCTCGTCTCCGATCCGTTCCGCGCCACGGCCGACCTCGTCGACCTGCTGCGACTGCGGGCCGGACAGCTGCAGATGCTCGCCGCCTAGCGCCGCACGGCACGGAGCTCGCCCGGCGCGGTGAACCGACTACGATCGCCGCATGCGCGAGGTTCGCACGATCGGCGTCGTCGGCCTGGGGGCCATGGGCGCCGGCATCGCGCAGCTCGCGGTCGAGGCCGGCTACGACGTGCTCGGCCGGGAGGTCAGCTCTGACCTCGCCGACCGGGCTGCGGAGCGGATCGCCCACTTTCTCACGCGCAAGGTCGAGAAGGGCCAGCTGCGGGGGGACGAGCGCGATGCGGCGGTGGCGAGGCTTTCCGTCACCACGGACGTCGCCGCGCTCGCTGCGTGCGACCTCGTGATCGAGGCGATCGTGGAGGAGCTCGGTCCCAAGCAGGAGCTCTTCGCCGAGCTCGACCGGCTGGTGGCGGCGGATGCCGTGCTCGCCACCAACACTTCGGCCCTCTCGGTGACGGAGATCGCGTCCGCCACACGGGCGCCCGAGCGGGTCGTCGGCATGCACTTCTTCAACCCGGCGCCCCTGATGCCGCTGGTGGAGGTCGTGCGCGCGGAGCTCTCGGCGGACGGGGCGGTCGACGCGGCTGCGGCGGTGGGCGAGCGCATGGGCAAGCAGGTGGTGCGCTGCCACGACACCCCCGGCTTCGTCGTCAACCGCATCCTGATCCCGCTCCTCAACGACTGCGTGCGCGTGCTCGACGAGGCGAGAGTCACACCGGAGTCGCTCGATACGGCGCTGCAGAACGGAGCCGGCTGGCCGATGGGGCCGTGCACGCTCGTCGACCTCGTCGGCATCGACGTGCACGTGCATGCCGCCGAGGCACTCTACGAGAAGCTCCGTGAGCCGCGGATGGCGCCGCCGCCGCGCCTCGTGGCGATGCGGAACGCCGGCCTGCTCGGGCGCAAGAGCGGTCGCGGCTTCTACGCCTACGGCGACTGAGCGGGCAACCGCTGCGCGACGACGCGCAGCAGCGGCGGCACACCCAGCGTGGTCACCACCGACATGGCCACGATGACGGCGAACAGCTCCGCGTTCAGCACGCCCGCCCCTGCCCCGATCGAGGCGACGATGATCCCCACCTCGCCGCGTGGAACCATGCCGACGCCGACGAAGAGCGCCTCGTTCCGGCCGAGTGCGCGGGCACCGAGCCAGGCCCCTCCGAGCTTCGTCGCCACCGCGACCAGCGTCACGACCACGAGGAGCGCGAGGGTGCCGCCGTTGGCGAGCGCGTCCAGGTCGATCTGGACGCCGATCGCGACGAAGAAGAACGGAGCGAAGAAGGCGTAGAGCGGCACGACCTCCTCCTCGACTGGATGCTGCTCGGTCGTCTCGGCCACCATCAGGCCTGCCAGGAACGCTCCGATGATCGCAGCGAGCCCGATCTCGGCCGAGAGCGCGGCAAGCCCGAGGCAGAGGATCACCGCGGGCAGCAGCGGAGACTCCGAGAAGCGCGGCGCCTTGAAGACGCCCGGGAAGCGCCGCACGAGGCGGGTGCCGCCGAACGCGAAGAAGGCGACGAATCCGACCGCCATGCCGCCGATCACGCCCAGCTCCACGACATCGACCCCACCCGACTCGCTGGCTGCGACCCCTGTTGCCACGGCGACGATGAGCATCGCGAGGATGTCGTCGACGACGGCGGCACCGAGGATGGTGCGGCCCGGCCGTGTCTTCAACTGCCCCAGCCCGACGAGCACGGCCGACGTGATGCCCACGCTCGTGGCCACGAGCGCCGCCCCGAGGAAGACGCTCGACTCCGCGCCGTAGCCGTATGCGAGGCCGAGGCCGACGCCGGCCGCGAGCGGGAGCACGACGCCGAGGATGCCGACCGACGCGGCCGTGCGACCGACCTGCAGCAGCTCGCCGATACGCGTCTCGAGCCCGACCCAGAAGAGGATGAAGACGACGCCCAGCTCGGCGAACACCTCGAGCAGCTCGCTGGGCTCGACGATCCCGAGCACGGACGGGCCTATCGCCACCCCGGCCACGATCTCGCCGACGAGAGTCGGCTGGCGCAGCCACTTGAAGACCTCGGCGCCGGCCTTCGCCGCGAGCAGCACGAGGAACAGGTCAAGCAGCAACCCGGCGGTTCCGGTCGCTGCCCCGAGGGCCACGTCAGCCGGCCATGCGCCGGCAGGCATCGGCTGCGAGCGTCCGCTGCAGAAGCATGCCCGCGAAGCGGCCGTCGTCGACGACGGGAAGAGCGCCGAGGCCCGAATGGAGGAAGAGCTCGGCGGCGTGCGTGGCGCTGTCGTCGAGCTCGAGCATCGGAGCCTTCGTCACGTGCTTGCCGACGGGATCGCCACTGGATGCCGCGGCACGGGTCTGCAGGCGCGACTCGTCGTCCCCGAGGAACGCCGTGTGGTGGAGCTCGCCGAGGTACCCGGGGAACAGGCCGCGGAGCAGGTCGTCCTCGGAGAAGACGCCGGCCACCTTGCCGTCCGCGGAGAGGACTGCGATTGCCGGCAAGCCCGTCCGGGACATCTCGGCGGCCGCCGTGGCGAACGTGGCGGTGTCCTCGACCGAGGCCGGGGCGAGCTCGAGATCGCGGATGCGTGTCATCTCACAGCTGGAAGACTAGGAGGTAGGCGGTCGCGATCAGGAGCGACACGAAGGTCACCGGGATGCCGATCGCCAGGAAGCGGACGAACGAGACGGGCTGGCCGGAGCGGTCGAGGATGCCGGTCGCCGCCACGTTCGCGGCAGCGGCGATCATCGTGGCATTGCCGCCGAAGCAGGCGCCGAGGGCGAGCGCCCACCACAGGCCCGCGTCGAAGGTTCCCTGTTGCAGCCCGTCCACCACGGGGATCATGGCAGCCGTGAACGGGATGTTGTCGACGAGGGCCGATCCCGTGGCCGCTCCCCACAGGACGACGACGCCCTCGGTCGTCGGGTTGCCGCCCGTGAGGTCGGCAAGCCAGTCGGCCACACGGTCGATGCTCCCCTGGCTCTCGAGCCCGCCGACCATGACGAAGAGTCCGACGAAGAAGAACAAGGTCGACCACTCGACTCGCTCGAGCGCCTCCTCGACGTTGTCGACTGCCACCAGGAGCATCACGGTCGCTCCGGTCAGCGCGACCACGGCCGGCTCCATGTGCAGGAGCGTATGGGCGAAGAAGGCCAGGATCGTCCCCAGGAGCACGGCCAGGGTGCGCCGCACGTTCGGCACGTTTCGCATGTCACGGGCAGGGTCGAGCCGCGCGACCTCGTCGGCGCGGCCCGCGGCCGGCCTCAGGCTCTTGCGGTAGAGGAGCGCCAGCCCGGTCGCCACCACCACGAGCGTGAAGACCGCGACCGGCGCGAGGTTGACGATGAAGTCGAGGAACGACAGCTCGGGTCGATGCGTCCCGATCATGATGTTGGGCGGGTCGCCGATCAACGTCGCGGTGCCGCCGATGTTGCTCGCGAGGATCTCCACGAGGACGAGCGGGATGGCGGAGATGCGGAGCAGGTCGGCGATCACGAGCGTGACGGGGACGACGAGGAGGATCGCGGTGAGGTTGTCGAGGAAGGCGGAGAGCAGCCCGGTGGCGAACGCGAGCAGGAGCACGAGGGCGATCGGGCTCCCCCGTGACAGCTGGGCGGCGCGGAGTGCGAGGTAGGTGAAGATGCCGGTGCGCTCGGTGGCGCCGACGATCACCATCATCCCCGCGAGCAGCCCGAGTGTCGCCCAGTCGATCGACTCGATGGCGGCGTCCTGATCGAGGACGCCGATGACGACCATCAGCGCTGCCCCGGCCAGGGCGACCTTCGTCCGGTGCACCCACTCGAACGCGATCACGCCGAGCGCAGCGAGGAAGATGACGATTGCGACGACTTCCATCAGGGATCGAATCTACCCGGCTCGGGAGTCGCCGGCGTGCGCCTGCCGGCACACGATGCCGCCGCCCGGTCTAGAGTTGCTCCTGCTGTGTGCGCAGTCTCGTCTGGCCATCGCCACTGCTGCGGGCCGCGCTGATGGCCGTCGACGGACTGGTTCTTCTCGCGGGCCTCGCTTGCGCTGCGCTGGGCGGAGAGGCGTTCGTGCGCGGGGCCGTCGCTCTGGCGGCGGCATCGCGGATCCCGCCGGGAATCATCGGCGCCACGGTCGTGGCGTTCGGCACGTCGAGCCCGGAGATCTCGGTCGCCATCAACGCGTCGCTCGACGACCGGCCGCAGCTCGCTCTCGGCGATGCGCTCGGCAGCAACGTGACGAATATCGGGCTCGTGCTCGGTCTCGCCCTGCTGATCGGGCCGATTCGCGCGGGCGGCGGCACGATCAGGCGGGACATCGCCGCCGCGTTGTTGATCCCGGTCGCGACCGCTGCCCTCGCCGCCGACGGCCGGCTCGGTCGCCCCGACGCCCTGATCCTGTTCGCCGTCTTCGTCGTCTGGCTCTCCGCCACGGTCGTCGAGGCGCGCAGGGAGCGCAGCGCCGTCACGGAGGTGATCGGCGAGCACTCGCTCGTCCGAGCGCTCGCAGTCTCGGCTGTCGGGCTGCTGTTCTTGATCGTCGCCGGCCGGCTGATCGTCTCGGGAGCGAAGGGGATCGGCGCAGACCTCGGGCTCGATCCCTTCGTCGTCGGCGTGGTGTTCGTCGCGGTCGGCACGTCGATCCCGGAGCTCGCCACGGCGGTGATCTCGCGCATTCGCGGGCACGAGGAGATCGGCCTCGGCACCGTGCTCGGTAGCAACATCTTCAACGGGGCGCTGATCGTTCCCCTCGCGGCCTCCGTGTCGCCGTTCCGTGTGGACTGGAACGAGATAGCCCTCAGCCTCGCCTTCGGAATAGTGGTCGTGCTCACGATCGTCCCCTTCCGTTCCTCCCTGCTGGGACGGCGCCGGGGCGTGCTCCTCGTCGTGCTGTACGCGAGCTCGCTCGTGTCGCTGCTCCTCGTCCACGGCTGACGGTCGCCGGCGCTAGCTCCTGCCGGTGCGGTCGGCCGCGGCGGTTCCCCTTCCCTCCAGCCAGCGGGCGCCGACCGTGTCGGTGAGCCCGTGCGCGACGATGGAGGCGAGCACGGTGAACGAGGCGATATCGAACACGAGCGAGCGATTGGCCTCCGTGGAACTGAGGACGAGCAGGGCGAAGAGCATGGAGGCGACGCCCTTGGGCCCGAACCAGGCGATGAACAGCTTGTTCGGGATCGACTCCTGCACGCGGGCGAACGAGATCATCACCGCCGCCGGCCGGGCGACGAAGAGGGCGAAGCCGATGAAGAGGGCCAGGCGCAGCGTGTTTCCGTCCCACCCCGTGGCAACGATGAGTGCCCCGAACACGGTGAACGTGATCACCTGCAGCAGCGCGCTGACGCTCTCGTTGAACTCCGTGAACACGTCGGGGATCTCGTGCCGTGCAACCGCGAGCGCGATGCCGCAGACGAACACCGCGATCAGGCCGTTGCCCCACGTCAGGTCGGCGACGCCGTAGGCGAGCAGGGCGATCGAGAGGGCGTAGATCCCTTCGTACTTCCCCTGCACCTCCCCCGGCAGCCGGGTCATCAGCCAGGCTCCCGCGACGGCGAGCCCGACGCCGACTCCGGCCCCGAACAGCGCCTCGCCCGCGAGCCGGGCGGCCTCGCCGCCTGGGCTGTCGGCGCCCGTTGCGAGCGCGAGGAAGAAGAGCACGAAGGGGAGCGCGAGACCGTCGTTGAGGCCCGACTCGAGGTTGAGCGTGTGCCTGATCTTCTCGGGCACGCGCGGGGACGCGACGACGGCGGAAGTGACGACGGGATCGGTCGGCGAGAGCACCGCGCCGAGCAGGAACGCCTCCTGCCACGAGAGCGCCGGAAACAGGAAGTGCGCGGCCACCGCCAGCAGGGAGAGCGTGATCGGCATGGCGATCACGAGAGCGAGAGCCGCCGGTCCCCAGTGATCACGGAGCAGTTCGCCCTCCACGAGCAGGCCGTCCGAGAAGAGCGTCATCACGAGTGCGATCTCGATCACGTACAGGACCGTCTTCGACGCGGGGTCGACGGTGATGACGCCGAGCTCCGACAGGACGATGCCGGCGCCCACCGACAGGACCGAGATCGACAGCACCGTGCCCTGGAGCCAGCCCGACAGCCCGGCTGCTCCGAACAGGAGCGCACCGAAGATGAGCAGGGCCTCCGCGAATCCGAGCTCCATGAGTGCGGTGACTCTACGGTGGCAGCCGGTGCGCGTGCAGCTAACAGTTTCCTTACGCCTGTCTCACCCTGTGCACACCCCGAAGCCCGATACTCCGCACATGCGCCTCGCTGCCCTCGTTGTGCTCGCGCTCGCCGTCGCGGCCTCGACAGCTGTGGCCGCAGCCCGGCCGAAGGAGTCGATCACGATCATGGACGGTCGTGGCATCGTCCAGGTCAAGGGCAACGGGGTGGTCGTGGGGCGCGTCGATCGCGGCTGGCTCCAGATCGTCGACCTCTCGCCCAACGACGAATGGAGCCCGTGGGTGAACGGCGTTCCGCGCGGAAAGATCGTCGGAATCCGGGGCACGAGCATCACGTTCCGACTCTCCAACGGGCGCTACAAGATCGTCGCGCGCGGCGAGGGCATCTCGATCTCGGCGCGAGGCAGCGGCCTCGTCACCCTCGACGGCGACCCCGACACGGTCGGTGCCACGGGCGAGTACTCGGTCGGGGACGACGAGCTGCAGCCGCTTCCCGCCGATACGATCCGCCTCCCGTTCGGCCTCCCCGACCTCGTGTCGTCAGACGGGTCGGCCAAGATTCGCCCGTGAGCACCACGCAGACGATCCTGGTCGTCGAGGACGAGACCTCGATCGCGTCGTTCGTCTCGCTCTACCTGAAGAACTCGGGCTACTCCGTCAAGGTCGCGACGACCGGCAGCGCGGCCCTGAACACGATCGCGGCGGAGCTGCCGGCGCTGATCGTGCTCGACCTCAACCTGCCGGACATGGACGGGATCGAGATCTGCCGGCGTGTGCGCAAGAGCTCCGACGTTCCGATCCTGATGCTGACGGCGAGGGACGAGGACGTCGACAAGATCATCGGGCTCGAGGTGGGCGCCGACGACTACCTGACGAAGCCGTTCAACCCGCGCGAGCTCGTGGCCCGGGTGAAGAGCGTGCTCCGCCGCTCGGCGCCCGACCGACGCCGCGACGACGGCGAAGAGCTCAGGCACGGCGATCTCGTGATCAACGCGGGACGGCGCGAGGTGCTCGTCGGTGACCGCGAGGTCCAGCTCGCCCCGAAGGAGTTCGATCTCCTGTGGGAGCTCCTCGACCATCGCGGCATAGTCCTCACTCGCGACCAGCTGCTCGAGCGGGTCTGGGGATACACGTTCGCCGGCGACACGCGCACGGTCGACGTGCACGTCAGGCAGATCCGGCGCAAGCTCGAGGACGCCTCGCCCATCGTCACCGTGTGGGGCGTCGGCTACAAGGTCTCGGCCGACCGGGCCCAGACGCCTGCGCCTGCGTCGTAGCGGCGAGACCGCGGCCCGCACCACCGACGACCGCCGGCCGAGCACCGCCGCCCCGTAGGCGGGCCGTGGCGTGGCGGAGCCGGAAGGGACGCCGCGAGGAGCAGCCGCTCGCACCCGTACACTCTCGTTGTGCCCGGGTCGCTGCGCTTCCGGCTGCCGGCCCTGTTCCTCCTGGGGATCGTGCTCGCCGGCCTCGTCGCCGCTGCCATCTCGCTCCGGCTCTTCCAGACGTACACCCACGACCAGTCGGTGGCCGAGCTCAGGCGCGAGGCGTCCGGCCTTTCGCAGCTCTACGCCGATGCCGCCCTGCGCGCCGCGGACGAGGGGTCGGGGGCGATCGACTTCGCCGCCTCGAAGCTCGAGCTCGCGACCGGCGACCGCATCTTCTACGTCGGCGCTTCGCTCTTCCCGGGCCAGGACTCCGGCCTGCTGCGCCTGCCGGAGTCCTCGCTCCCGAGCGAGGTGGAGTCGCTCTCGACGCCCGCCGACTTCGAGTTCCGCCCTCCAGGGGAGAGCCGCACATTCCTTGCGGCGGCGGAGCCGGTTCGTCTCGAGCCCGAGGGCACGGCGCTCGGTGCGATCGTGGTCGCCAAGCCGCGGACCGAGCTCCGCGACCAGTGGCTGCCGCTCGTCGCGCGCCTCGCGGGTGCGTTCGCAGTCGGCGCGGTGCTCGCAGGGCTGCTCTCCTGGTGGCTCTCCCGGCGGATCACGGGCCCGGTGCTTGCACTCTCCGGCGCCGCCGACGCGATCGCTGAGGGGAACTACGCCGTGCGTGTCCCGCTGGGCCGCGGGGGCGACGAGATCGGCCACCTCTCCGAGCGATTCAACGAGATGGCGGCGCGTCTCGCCGCCACCGAGGAGCGCGAGCGCCAGTTCCTGATGTCCGTATCCCACGAGCTGCGGACGCCCCTCACGGCGATCAGGGGCCACGTCGACGCGCTGCGGGACGGGCTCATCGACGACCCGGCCCTCGTCCAGGCCTCGCTCGACGTGGTCGCCGCCGAGGCCGTGCGGCTGGAGCGCCTCGTGGGCGACGTGCTCGACCTCGCGAAGCTCAACGCCCACCGCTTCACGGTGCATGCGCAGGAGGTGGACATGGGACGACTGGTCGAGCAGGCATACCACACGTTCGGGGAGGAGGCCCGCCGCCGCGAGATCGACTACCGCCTGGTCGAGCCGGGCACGGCGCCGACGATCGTGACGGACGGCGACCGCGTGCTGCAGGTGATCACGAACCTCCTCGCGAATGCGTTCCGCTGGACTCCGGACGGGGGCACGATCCAGGTCTCGGCGGGTGCCGGCAATGCGAGCGTCAGCGTGGACGTGGCCGACTCCGGACCGGGGATCGGGGCAGAGGAGCGCGACCGGGTCTTCGTCCCCTTCATCTCGGCCGACACCCACGGCACCGGCCTGGGGCTGCCGATCGCGCGCGAGCTCGCCGTGGCCCTGGGCGGCCGCCTCGAGCTCGAGTCCGAGATCGGCCGCGGGAGCCGCTTCCGCCTGACCCTGCCGACGACACGCTCGCCGTAGCCGCCGGCCTCCGCCCGGCTGGACGGGGCGGCACCGCGCCGGGGCTTTCGGCGTACGATCGTGCGGTGAGCCAGGCCGAGCATCTCGCCGACGTCGTCTCCCTACCGGCTCGCAGGTCGCCGTCGCGGGCGCTGCTCGCCGCGCTGCGACCACGGCAGTGGGTCAAGAACCTCCTCCTCTTCGCCGGCATCCTGTTCGCCGCCAAGCTCGGCGAGCCGTGGCGCTTCGGAGAGGCGATCGCCGCCTTCGCGGCGTACTGCGCTGCTTCCAGCGCCGCCTATCTCGTGAACGACGTGCGGGACGCCGACGACGATCGCCGGCACCCGGTCAAGCGCCGGCGCCCGGTCGCGGCGCGGGAGCTGACGAGCACGCGGGCAATCGCGCTCGCCGCGCTTCTCTCCGTGATCGCGCTCGCGCTCACGCTGCTGCTCGGGCTCGTGTCGGTAGCCCTGCTGCTCGCGTTCTGCGCCCTGCAGGTCGGCTACACGTGGGGGCTGAAGCACCTGGTGCTCGTCGACGTGGCCGTGATCGCCGGCCTGTTCGTGATCCGCGCGGCCGCCGGCGCGGTCGCCGTCGACGTCCGCATCTCTCCGTGGCTGCTCGTCTGCACGGGCCTGCTCGCGCTGTTCCTCGCGCTCGGCAAGCGTCGTGCGGAGCTCGTGCTGGTCGAGCGCCTGTCGCACCGCGGCAGGCCCGTGCTCGACGGCTACTCGATCGGGCTCGTCGAGCAGCTCCTGACGATGGTCGCCGCCGCCACCATCGCGTCGTACGCGGTCTACACCGTCACCGCTCACGAGACCCGTGCGCTCGCCGCCACGATCCCGCTCGTCGTGTTCGGGCTCTCCCGCTACCTGCTTCTCCTCCACCGCCGCTCGGTGGGAGAGGAGCCGGAGAACGTGCTGCTCGGTGACGTGCCGATCCTGGCGACGGTCGCAGTCTGGGCCGTCACCTGCGCGGCCGTCCTCACGTTCTAGCTCGCGGGGAGGCTAGGCGATCGCGGCGGTCGCCGCGCGTGCCGGATCCGCGCGCAGACGCACGACGTCCGCACCGGTGGCGTACTGCTCGAGATGGCGCAGGCGCTCGTCCACGCCCTGCCAGCCCGACGAGACGAGCTCGACGAGCAGAGCGAGGTCGTCGACGCGGGCGTTGCGCTCGGCCATCACCTCCTGCTCGAGCCGCTCGAGGCGCCGCAGCGCCTGGTTGAGCAGCCCGCGGATCTCCGCCAGGCTCCGCCCCACGGGCACGACCTCCCGTCGCAGCCCTTCCTGGACCGCAGCCCCGACCCGGTCGGGCAGCGACGCCTCCAGCTCGGAGGCGGTCGTGGCAAGCGCTTCGACCTGGTGGCGCGAGCGCTCCAGCGCGGCTTCGAGCCGCGTCGTCTCGAACCGTCCGGCACGTGCGTCGGCGATACGCTGCTTCGCCCTCTCCAAAGCCTGTTCGTCCATGGCGGCAAGGCTACTCTGGCCGTCGGATGAGATCCTCCGAGCTCGACTACGACCTGCCGCGCGAGCTGATCGCGCAGCGGCCCGCCGCGAGGCGGGATGCCGCCAGGCTGCTCGTCTTCGAGCGCGCGAGCGGGGCCGTGCGGCACCGCACGATCGCGGATCTGCCGCAGGAGCTCGCAGGGGAGCTCGTCGTCGTCAACGACACGCGCGTCGTTCCCGCCCGGCTGCACCTGCGGCGCGAGAGCGGAGGGGCCGTGGAGATCCTGCTCCTGGAGCGCCTCGCCGGCACGGACTGGGAGGCGCTGGCGCGGCCGTCCCGCCGCCTCCGGGCAGGCGAGCGCCTCGGTTCCGTCGAGCTGCTGGAGCCGCTCGGCGAGGGACGCTGGCGGGTGCGCCTGGAGGGGGAGCCGGCGGGGGAGACGCCCCTGCCGCCGTACATCGTGGAGCCGTTCGACGATCCCGACCGCTACCAGACCGTGTACGCGCGGGAGCCCGGCGCGGCCGCCGCTCCGACGGCGGGGCTGCACTTCACGCCGGAGTTGCTCGGGCGGCTCGACGTCGAGCGGGTCACGCTGCACGTCGGGCTCGACACGTTCAGGCCGCTCGATGTCGACGAGCTCGAGCAGCACGAGCTGCACGGCGAGCGGTACCACGTGTCGCCCGACGCGTGGGCGCGGATCGAGGCGGCGGAGCGCGTGCTCGCAGTCGGCACGACGACGGTGCGGGTGCTCGAGACAGTCGCCCGCGACGGCGTCCTCGAGGGCAGGACCAGCCTCTACGTGCTGCCCGGCTTCCGCTTCCGCCGTGTCGATGCGCTGCTCACGAACTTCCACCTGCCGCGCTCGACGCTCCTCGCGCTCGTGATGGCCTTCGCGGGTGTCGAGCAGGTCCGTGACCTGTACGCACTCGCGATCGCCGAGCGCTATCGCTTCTACTCCTTCGGCGACGCGATGCTGATCCTGTGAGCACGTGCTTCACGCTCGAGGCCGCCGATGGCGCCGCCCGCGCCGGGCTCGTCCACACTGCGCACGGCGACATCCCGACGCCCGCGTTCATGCCGGTCGGCACCAAGGCGACGGTGAAGACGCTCCACCCCGACGAGGTTCGGGAGGCGGGTGCGCGCGTGATCCTCGGCAACACCTACCACCTGCACTTCCGGCCAGGCGAGGACGTGATCGAAGAGCTCGGCGGCCTGCACGCGTTCTCGGGCTGGGACGGGCCCATCCTCACGGACTCCGGCGGGTTCCAGGTGTTCTCGCTGCGCGATACGCTGCTTGCGGTCGACGACGGCGGCGTCACGTTTCGATCGGTCTACGACGGCGCCCCCGAGCGCTTCACCCCCGAGAGCGTGTGCGAGATCCAGCGCCGTCTCGGCTCGGACATCGCCATGTGCCTCGACATCTGCCCGCCCACGGAGGCGCCGCGCACGGAGCTCGAGGACGCCGTCCGCCGTACGACGCTGTGGGCGGAACGACAGGTGGACGCACCCCGCGCGCCCGGCCAGCTCCGCTTCGGCATCGCGCAGGGAGGCATCGACCACGAGTTGCGGCGCCGGTCGATCGAGGAGATCGTCTCCCTCGGCTTCGACGGGAACGCCCTCGGCGGGCTCGCCGTGGGGGAGAGCCGGGCGGAGATGCTCGAGGCGGTGGCCTGGTGCGCGCCCCTGTTGCCGGCCGGGCGGCCACGCTACTTCATGGGACTGGGGGATACGGAAGGGATCCTCGGCGTGATCGCCGCCGGGATCGACATGTTCGACTGCGTCCTGCCGACGCGCACGGCCCGCACCGGGTCGGCGCTGACGGCGCGCGGGCGGTTGAACCTGCGGAACGCCCGCTACGCACGCGACCCGAGCCCTCTCGAGGCCGATTGCCCGTGTCCTGCCTGCGCCCGTTTCAGCAGGGCATACGTCCGGCACCTCGTCAACCAGGACGAGATCCTCGGGCTGCGGCTGCTCTCTCTGCATAATCTGTGGTTCGTCCATCGACTGACCGCCGGCGCGCGGACGGCGATCCAGCGCGGGGAGTTCGAGGCCTATCGGGCCGCGGCGCTCGAGCGGCTCGTCGACCGCCCCGAGGAGGAGTAGCCACTCGTGTCATCACTCATCATCATCGTCGCCATGTTCGCACTGCTCTGGGTGCTGCTGATCCGCCCTCAGCGGGCCAAGCAGCAGCAGCAGCAGCGCATGCTGTCGAGCGTGGAGCCCGGAGACGAGATCCTCACCGTGGGCGGCCTGTACGGGATCGTGCAGGAGCTCGACGAGGAGGAAGACCTGATCGTCGAGATCGCCGAGGGAATCCACGTCCGCGTGGCACGCCGCGCCGTCGCCACCGTGGTCAAGCCCGAGGACGAGGATGCCGATGACGATGCCCTTGACGAGGAGGCCGAGCTGGACGACGGTGAGGAGACCGTGGACGAAGGGGAACTGGAGGGTACGAGCGAAGTGAGATCAGAAGATTCCGAACCGGCCGCACCGACCGCAGAGCACCGCAGCTAACCTGCCCGTCCTCCCATGACTCGTCGCGCAGCCCTGACCGTCGTCCTACTGGTGATCGCCGCCCTGGTGGGGGTCGCCGCCATGGCGATCCCGTCGTCCCCGTTGAAGCAGGACGTCACGCTCGGCCTCGACCTGCAGGGCGGGCTCGAGGTGACGCTCCAGGCGGTGCCTCCCACGGACCGGAAGCTGACGGGGGAGGATCTCGACCGCTCGGTCTCGATCATGCGCGACCGCGTCGACCGACTCGGCGTGGCCGAGCCCGAGATCCGCAAGCAGGGCGACGACCAGATCGCGATCCAGCTGCCGGGCGTCAAGGACCCCGCGGCCGCGGCGAAGATCATCGGCAAGACCGCACAGCTCGAGCTCTACGACCTCGAGGCGAACCTGGTGCCGCCCTCGATCGACTCTCGCACCCGCTTCCCGGTCGAGACCGACTCGGTCTACAAGCTCCTCGCGGGCCAGCAGGCGCTCGTGGCCAAGGGCGAGTCGGACCAGTGGTGGCTCTTCGACGCGAAGCAGAAGCTCGTCGTCGGCCCCGTGGCGAGCAGGGCCGCCGCGCTCGGGAAGTTCGACGGCAAGGTGCCCGACGGGCACAAGCTGCTCGGCGTCCCGCCCGGGACGGCCGTGATCTCGTGCGCCCCCGGGGAGATCTGCCCGACGAGCGCAGGCGGCGGCGTCGCCGTCAAGCGCCTCTGGTACCTGATCCGTTACGACCCTCCGGCCGTGCCGGAGATGACCGGCGCCGACCTGAAGCTCTCCGGCACCCGGCAGGACTTCGACCCGCAGACGAACGAGCCGATCGTCAGCATGCAGTTCACCGACGCCGGGGGGAAGAAGTTCGGCGAGATCACGCGCCGCGAGGCGCAGCGCGGGAAGCTGTTGACGAACACCGTCGGGCAGGGGCAGCCGATCTTCCAGCACTTCGCGATCGTGCTCGACCGTGAGATCCGCTCGTGGCCCCAGATCGACTGGCAGCAGTACCCGGGTGGCATCAGCGGCTCGAACGGCGCGCAGATCTCCGGCAACTTCACGATCGGCGAGGCCAAGGATCTCGCGCTGGTGCTCCAGACGGGCGCCCTGCCGGTCAAGTTCGTGACGCTCGACGAGACCGCGATCTCGGCCACCCTCGGCAAGGACTCGCTCGATCAGGCCAAGACGGCCGCGCTCGTCGGCCTGCTGCTCGTCGCGATCTTCCTGCTGCTCTTCTACCGGTTCCTCGGCCTCATCGCAGTGTTCGGCCTCGGGATCTACGCCGCGTTCCTGTACGCCGCGATCGTCCTCTTCAACGTCACGCTGACACTCCCGGGCTTCGCCGGCCTCGTGCTCACGCTCGGCGTCGCAGCCGACGCGAACGTGGTCATCTTCGAACGCGTGAAGGAGGAGGCGCGTGCCGGGCGATCGGTGCGCGCGGCCATCCAGACCGGGTACACCAAGGGCTTCCATACGATCGTCGACGCGAACGTCGTCACGGCCATCACCGCGCTCGTGCTCTTCGCGGTCGCGACGTCGTCCGTGCGCGGGTTCGCGCTCATGCTCCTGATCGGCACCGCGATCTCGATGCTGACCGCCGTGCTCGCCACGCGTGCCTTCCTGGCGCTGCTCGGCAGCATGAAGGTGCTCGACAACCCGCGCTTCGTCGGCGCGGCCGGAGGCGGCATCCCGTCCTGGCTGAAGATGGACTACGTCGGGCGGCGCAGGATCTGGTTCGGTGTCTCGATCGGCGTCGTCGTGCTCTCGCTGTTCGCGATCGGCTTGAAGCAGCTCAACCTGGGGATCGACTTCAAGGGCGGGACACAGGTCGCGTTCACGACGCCGCAGCCGGTCGCGATCGAGAAGGTACGCGAGGAGGCCGCGCGGATCGGGCAGGCGGGCGCGGTCATCCAGGGCCGGGGCACCTCGCAGAACGACGCGTACAAGAGCTTCCAGATCCGCACCGAGACACTGACGACCCAGGAGACGACCCAGCTCGAGAGCGGCCTCGCGAAGGCGATCCAGGCGGAGGCGTTCGGGGTGAAGAACGTCTCGGCGAGCTTCGGCCGCCAGATCGCGAAGAGCGCCATCCTCGCGATCGTCGTCTCGCTGCTGCTGATCGTGGGCTACATCTCGGTGCGCTTCCAGTGGCAGTTCGCGGCGCCGGTGATCATCGCCCTCGCGCACGACGTGGTGATCACGATCGGCGTCTACGCCCTGCTCGGGCGAGAGGTGACGACGGCGACCGTCGCGGCGATCCTCACGGTGCTCGGGTACTCGATCTACGACACGATCATCATCTTCGACCGCATACGCGAGAACATGCCGCTGATGAAGCGGGGCTCGTTCCGGTCGATCGCGAACGTGTCGCTGTGGGAGACGATCCCCCGGTCGCTGGCCACCACCTTCATCACGCTGCTGCCGATCCTGGCCCTCCTCGCCTTCGGCGGCGACACGCTCAAGGACTTCGCGTTCGCGCTCTTCGTCGGCATCGGGTCGGGCGCCTACTCCTCGATCTTCGTGGCAGCGCCCCTCCTTGCCTGGTTCAAGGAGCGCGAGCCCGAGTACGCCCGGCGCAAGGACGAGAGCCTCGCCGGCATGCAGTCGGTCGGCGGCACGCTCATCACCGAGGAGCCGGCGCCGACGGCCGGCAAGCCGGTGCCGGCAGTGCCCGCCGCGCAGCCGCTGCCGGCCGACGGCTCGGCAGGATCTTCCAAGCGCGACCGCCGCAGGGCTCGCCGCTCGTCTCGCCCGCACGGGCGGGCGCGGTAGCGATGGCGAGGTCGTCGTCTGCTACTCCTACGGGGGTGGAGGCCGACGACCGCGATGGGAACGGCTCGGAGCCGCGCTCGCTGGAGCAGCTGCTGCTGGCCGGGCTCGGCTGGCTCTCGCTGGGCGTGGAAGCGGCCGACGGGCTCGCAGACGACCTCGCTCACCGGGTCGGCGTCGAGCGCCAGGAGATGCGCGTCGCCGTGCACGACACCATCGCAAGCTGGAAGGCCGAGGCCGACCGCATCGGCCTGAAGCGGGGTGAGACGAGCGACCGGATGATCGCGCGCCTCGGGCTCGTCAGGCGCGACGAGCTCGACGACCTGCAGCTGCGCCTTGCCCAGCTGGAGCACCGCCTGCGGCTCGTCGAGCGGCCGCCTGCCGGCGACGCTTGACGGACGCCCCGGGCCTGCCCTTCCCGCGCCGCCGCTCACCGGTGACAATGCGGTGATGCAGACCGCGCGCCCGCAGCGAAGGATCGGCCGGCTGTCCGAGATCGGGCGCGTCGCCACCCGCCACGGCTTCGGCTACCTGATCGACAGGCGACGCAACAACGACTCCACCCAGCTCGCCGACCGCGGCCGCCGGCTGCGGGAGATGCTCGACGAGCTCGGGCCCACGTTCGTCAAGTTCGGGCAGCTGCTCTCGACGCGGCCGGACGTGATCCCGGCCGACATCGTCCACGAGCTGCAGCGCCTGCAGGACGCCGTCACTCCCATCGCCTTCGGCGAGGTGCGCCGCGTGATCGAGTCCGAGCTCGGCCTGACGATCGAGCAGGCGTTCCTCGAGCTCGACGAGAAGCCGCTCGCCGCCGCCTCGATCGGGCAGGTGCACCGCGCCGTTCTGCCGACCGGCGAGGCGGTCGTCGTGAAGGTGCAGCGGCCGGGCGCGCCGCGCCAGATCGAGTCCGACCTGCAGCTGCTGCGCTCCGCGGCGCGCGTCGTCCGCGAGCGGGTGCGGGCGCTCGACTTCGTCGACGCCGACGAGCTCGTGAGCGAGTTCGCCCGCTCCATCCGGCAGGAGCTCGACTACGGCAACGAGGCCCGCAATGCCGAGACGTTCAGGCGCAACTTCGGCGACTCCGAGGATGTCGTCGTCCCCAAAGTGATCTGGCGCTACTCGACCGCCCGCGTCCTCACGCTCGAGTTCCTCCACGGCATCCACTTTCGCGACATCGACCTCCGGCAGCGCTCGTCGGAGGAGCGTCGCGAGCTCGCCTACCGGATGACCGACGCGTGGATGACGATGATCTTCCGGCACGGCTTCTTCCACGCAGACCCGCATCCGGCGAACATCCTGCTGCTCGACGACGGCCGCATCGGTCTCGTCGACTTCGGCCTCTCGGGCCGGCTCACGGACGAGGACATGACGCGGCTCACCCGTCTGTTCATCGACGCTGCCACCGAGAACGTCGACGCCTTGCCGCGCCGCCTCGCCGAGCTCGGGCTGCGGTACCCGAAGGAGCGGGAGGAGGAGCTGCGCGCGGCGATCGAGGAGCTCTACTACCGCTACTACGGCTCCCGCCTGTCGGACATCGACCCGATCGAGGTGATGCGGGAGGCGCTCGACCTGATCTACTCGCTCAACCTGCGCCTCCCGTCGCGGTTCGTCACGCTCGACAAGGCGATCGCCACGCTCGGCGCCGTCGGCGTCGAGTTGTACCCGCAGTTCAACGTGTTCGAGGTGGCGAGGCCGTACGCACGCGATCTGCTCGCCGAGCGCTTCTCGCCGCGGCGCGTCTCGATCCGCATGCAGCACGAGGCACGCGAGCTCGCCGGCATCGCCCGCGAGCTGCCGTACCAGCTGCGCGACGTGCTCGAGGAGACGCGCAAGGGCAGGCTCGAGGTGCAGCTCCGCAACCCCGGGCTCGACGACCTCGCCTACCACCTCGACCACTCCATCAACCGCCTCGCGGTGGCGCTGATCGTGCTCGGCGGCCTCGTGGGCTCGTCGATCGTCGGCGTGCTGGCGCGGGAAGGCCCGCACGTGGCCGGGCTGCACCTCCTCTCGTTCATCGGCTTCGTGCTCTCGGGGGTGTTCGGGCTGTGGCTCGTGTGGGGCATCGCGCGCTCCGGCAGGCTCTGACGACTCCCGGAATGCGCCGTCGGGCCGGCGGTGCCTACCTCGGCGCCGTCACGATGGCGTTGCGCGCTCCCAGTGCTCGAACGCCTGCGCCCGCCACTACGCCCCGAGCCGGCCGTGCTCGCGCAGGAGCTCGAGCACCGGCTCGTGCGGTAGCGCCCGGACGATGCGGCCGTCGCGCCCGTCCGTGTCGGTCGCGGCCCACAGCGCATTGAGCACGGCCTCCTCGGTCGCCTCCACCGTGGCCGAGAAGAGCTCGTCGAGCAGCCGGTCCGGGACGACGGAGTGATTGCTGCGAGCCTGCCCGGCGCCGCGTGAGGGCCGCTCGGTCGAGAAGCCGAGGAAGATCTCGCCGCTCCCGTGGTGGCCGACCGACCCTGTCCGGGCGAGGCCGAGCCCGCAGCGCCGTGCCAGTCGGGAGAGCTGAGCCGTGCCGAGTGGCGCGTCGGTCGCGACGACAGCGATGCAGCTGCCGGCCGGGGCGCGAGGGTCGACTCCGTCCCCCAGCGCCGGGAACACCGGCACGCCGTCGACGCGGAGGTCCCGCTGGGCCCCGAAGTTCGCGAGGACGAGCACGCCGACCGTGGCCTCTGCCTCGGGCGCCACGCGGCTCGCCGTGCCGATGCCGCCCTTCCAGCCGAAGCAGATCATCCCGGTGCCGGCCCCGACGCATCCCTCCGCCACCGGGCCCGGCCTCGCCGCAGCCAGCGCCCGCGCAGCGTCCTCCGCCTCGACCTGGACGACCCGGGCGTCGTTGAGCCAGCTGTCGTCGCACTCTCCGACCACCGGGATCACGACGTCCTCGACGCCCACCCTGGCGTCGGCCGCGCAGGCCGCGGCCACGGCGCCGTCGAAGATGCGGCCCACTGCCATCGTCGACGTCAGATAGACAGGGGTCTCCACCTGGCCCCATTCGGACACCTGCAGGAAGCCGGTCAGCTCTCCTGCCCCGTTCAGCACCGCTGCGCCGGCCGGCGCGGGCCGCTCCAGCAGCGTCCCGGCCGGGCCCGGGAGGATCGCCGTCACGCCCGTGCGCGCGATGCCCCTTCCCTCGGGCTCGTCCCGCCGCACGGTGACGTGGCCGACGGTCACTCCCTCCACGTCGGTGATCGCGTTGCTCGGGCCGGGATCGAGGTGCCCGATGCACAGTCCCAGGTCGCGCAGGCGCCGGCCGCTCATGGGGCGGCAGCCTATCGGGATAGGCTCGGGCAGTGAGCCTCTCCATCCCTCTCGTGTGGAGCGACGCGCACCGGCTCCACGAGCCCGGCGGCGAGATCTGGGTCGGCGTGCGGACGGCGGGCACGGAGGTGCCCGCGCGCGCCGATGCGATCCGCGAGGCCCTCGTCGCCGCCGGCGCCCCGCTCGTGCCCGCGGAGCCCCACGACGACGCATGCATCGCAGCCGTCCACGACGAGGCCCTGCTCGGCTTCCTCGCCGGCGCGTGGGACAGTTGGGAGGCCGCCGCGCTGCCGCAGGATCCTGGTCAGGACCGGGTCGTCCCCTACATCTTCCCGTTGCCGGGGCTGCTGAGCGGCCGGCCGCCGCTCGTGCCCGTCGCGACCTGGGCGCGCACGGGCGCCTACTGCTTCGACACGATGACGCTGATCGGCCCCGGCACGTGGGCGGCAGCGCGTGCGGCGGCCGACGCCGCCCTCACCGCCTCCGATCTCGTGGCAGGAGGCGCCGCGGCCGCCTACGCGTGCTGTCGGCCCCCCGGCCATCACGTCACGCGCAGCGTCTACGGCGGCTCCTGCTACCTGAACAACGCAGCCGTGGCGGCCCAGCGCCTGCGGGAGCACGGCGCCGACCGGGTCGGGATCATCGACGTCGACGCACATCACGGCAACGGCGCGCAGGAGATCTTCTGGCATCGGGCTGACGTGGTCACCGGCTCGGTGCACGTCGACCCCGCGACCGGGTGGTTCCCGCACTTCCTCGGCACCGCTGACGAGCGCGGGGAGGGCGAGGGACGCGGCGCCAACCTCAACGTGCCGCTGCCGCCCGGAACGGGCGACGGCGAATGGCTGCGGTCCGTGGCCGGGCTCGCCCAGGCGGCGCGCAACCACGGCGCCGAGGCGCTCGTCCTCGCACTCGGCGTGGACGCGGCCGCCGCCGACCCGGAGAGCCCACTGAGCGTGAGCGTCTCCGGCTACCGCGAGGCGGGCCGGCTGATCGGCTCCTACGGGCTTCCCACGGTCGTCGTGCAGGAGGGCGGGTACGATCTCGCCGCGATCGGCGGCCTCGTGGCCGCCGCCCTGGAAGGACTCGAGGAGGGTCTGCATGCCTGAACCGCTGTCGGTCTGGATCGGGAAGGACGAGACCGAGGGGACGCCCTCCCAGCCGCGCAAGGACCTGAAGCCGCCCCCGCACTGGCGACTCGAGGCGGTCGCGGCGACCGAGCGGCCCCGCTCGCTGACGATCGGCGCCGACAGGGGCACTGTCGCGTTCATCCAGGACCGGGACAGCTCCGACGTCTGGCTGCTCGACCTCGCCGGCGGCGTGCCGCAGCGGCTGACGTCGGGCCGCGACCCGATGCCCTACTGGGAGGACACCGAGCCCCGTATCTCACCCGACGGCACGCAGGTGGCGTTCGCGGACCAGGGCGCCGTCTGGGTCGTCGCAGCCGCCGGCGGGCCGCCGCGCAAGCTCGTCGCCGAGGCCGGCAGCCCGGTCTGGCTCGGCAGCGACCGCCTGGTCGTGTCCGTCGAGCGAGACGACACGTCCCGTCTCGCCGTGGTCGACGTCGCCGACCCGTGGCCGTCGCGCCTCGGCCGCCTCGAGGGGGGCGGGCTCGAGCCGTACGGTGACGAGTGGGGTGCGGCCGTGGCCCCCGACCTGTCCGCCGTCGCCTTCGCGTTCACACCGCGCCTCGACCTGCTCCGCACCGAGATACGCGTGGCCGACGTGGCAACCGGTGTCGTGCGGGCGCTCACGGGCACACCGCGGCTCGCCGACCGCGCGCCGGCTTGGTCGCCCGACGGCGCCACCGTCTCGTACGTCTCGGAGCGCTCCGGCTGGTACGAGCTCCACCTCGTCGGCGCGGACGGCGGCGGCGAGAGACAGCTCACCCGGGCCGGGGCCGACCTGAGCGAGCCCGACTGGCATCCGGACGGCGACCGGCTCGTCGCCGTGCGCTGCCGGCGCAACCGCTTCGACCTGGTCACCGTGGACGCGACGAGCGGGGAGGTGGAGGTGCTCTCCGAAGGCGGCTCGTGGGGCGCTCCCCACTGGACGGCCGGCGGCGCCGTCGTCGCGACCTACGAGGATGCGGACACGGCTCCTCAGCTCCGCCTCGTGCGCGAAGCCGGCGCAGCCGACGTCCTCCACGCGCCCACGCCTCTGGCGGTGCGGTCGGCCCCGCACGTGCGGCCGCAGGACGTCACCTATGCGTCCTTCGACGGGCTCGAGATCCCGGCGTTCCTGTTCCGCCCCGACGGCGCATCCCCCGAGCGCCCGGTGCCTGCGATCGTCTACCCCCACGGTGGGCCGACGAGCTACTACGGGGACGAGTGGGACGGCCATGCCCAGTACTTCCTCGACAAGGGCTACGCCTGGCTCGCGATCAACTTCCGCGGCTCCACCGGCTACGGCCGCGAGTTCGAGCGGTTGAACCACGGAGACTGGGGCGTGGGGGACACGAAGGACTGCCTGGCGGCCGCCGACTACCTGCGTACGCTCGAGTGGGTCGACGGCAGCCGTCTCGGCATCTTCGGAGCGAGCTACGGCTCCTACCTGGCGCTGCTCTCCGCGACGGACGACCCCGAGCTGCGGTTCCGCTGCGCAGTCGCGAAGTACGGCGACTGCGACATCCTCACCTCGTGGGCGCAGGGAGACCGCGAAGGCGTCCAGGACATGGGGCGGATGATGGCTCACCCCTCCGTCATCCCTGACGCCTACCGGGCCGGCTCTCCGGTGCACCGGCTGGAGAACGTGCAGGTGCCGCTGCTGATCGCCCACGGTGAGCTCGATGCCCGCGTCAGCCCCAGGCAGTCGGAGCAGCTCGTGCGGGAGCTCCGCCGCCTCGGGGGCAAGACCTTCGAGTACGTCACCTATCCGACCGAGGCGCACGGCTTCCTGCGGGCGGGGCCGCAGCTCCACTTCTACCAGCGGCTGGAGCGGTTTCTCGACTGGTATCTGATGTTGTGAGAGGCGGGCGTCGACCGCCTCGAGCTTGACTCGACGGTCAACGTGCGTCCATGATCGACCGACCGAGGGCTATCTGGGAAGGGGCTTGCTGTGTTCTCCACGAGGCGGATCGTGTTCGTCCTGTGTGCGGTTGCCGTCGCGCTCGCGGCAGTCACCGTCGCCACCGCGGCGGAGGGCGACAACGTCGTCTTCACCGTCGGCCTGTCGAACGACTACGACACGCTCAACCCGGTCGTCGGCGTCGAGGTGCCCGACTACGAGGTGTGGAACCTCCAGTTCGCCACGCTGACCGACAAGGCAGCCGACGACTTCGCCACCATCCCCGGCCTCGCCGAGTCGTGGGAGGCCTCGAACGACGGCAAGACGTACACGTACACACTCCGTGACGGCCTCGAGTGGTCCGACGGCACCCCGCTCACCGCCGAGGACGTCGCCTACACCGTGAACCGGGCGAAGGAAGAGGAGTGGCTCAACTACGACGCCACCGTGCAGAACCTGACGGCGAAGGCGATCGACGAGACCACGGTCGAGCTCGCGAGCAGCGTGCCCGACCCGAAGCTGCCCACGATGGACGTCTACATCCTGCCCAAGCACGTGGTCGAGAAGTACGACGCCAAGGCGATCACGAAGTGGGACGGCATCACCAGCGTCGGCTCGGGGCCGTTCACGCTGAAGGAGGCCAAGCGCGGGCAGTTCTGGTCGCTGGCGGCCAATCCCTCGTTCTGGGGCTGGCAGGGAGGCCAGCCACAGGTGGACGAGGTCATCTTCAGGCTGTTCTCGAATGCGGATGCCATGGTCGCCGCCCTCGAGCGGGGGGAGATCGACGCGGCACACGACGTCCCGGCCGAGTCGTTCGAGGGTCTCTCCGGAACCGACGGGATCGTCGCGCTCCAGGGCGAGCAGGGCGGCTTCACCGAGATCGCGCTCAACGGCGGACGTCCCGCTGACAAGCGTGTCGACGGGATCGGCAACGGCCACCCGGCGCTCTCCGACCTCGAGTTCCGCAAGGCGATCGCCCACGCCATGGACAAGCAGACGATGATCGACCGCGTCAGCGCAGGGCTCGGTCGGCCCGCGACGACGGTCAGCGCCTCCGCCAACCCGGAGTGGATCCCGGAGATCCCCGAGGCCGGGCGGTACGCGTTCGACCTCGAGCAGGCGAAGCAGATCCTCGATGCCGCCGGCTACGACGATGCGAACGGCAACGGCATCCGCGAGCTCGACGGCAAGGACATCAACCTGACCTACTACATCCTCTCCGACTCGACGACGGCTGCGCCCAACGCCGAGTTCGTGACGGGGTGGCTGAAGGAGATCGGGATCGGCACGACGGTGAAGACGGTGAGCAGCTCCAAGCTGACCGAGATCATCGGCAAGGGCGACTACGACCTGTTCCAGTGGGGCTGGACGCCGTTCGTCGACCCCGATCCGATGCTGTCGTACTTCACGTGCGACCAGCTCTCGTCGGATCCCGAGAGCCCGACCGACTACTACAACGACGCGAACTGGTGCGACCCGGCCTACGACGCCGACTACAAGCTGCAGAACGTCGAGCTCGACCAGGCCAAGCGGATCGAGATCGTGCACCGCATGCTGCAGCGCATGTACGACGCCGCCGTCTACAACGTGATCTCGTACGAGGGAGACCTGCAGGCGTATCGCACCGACCGGTTCGAGGGCTGGCTGCGTCAGCCGGCCGAGATCGGGCCGGTGCTGTTCTCCAACTCGTCGCCGACGTACGCGAACCTGACCCCCGTCGCGTCCTCGGGCGGTGGCGGCGGCGGTGGCCTGTCGACGGGCGGCATCGTCGCGATCGTGGTGGCGGGCGTTGCCGCGATCGGCCTGGTCGCCCTCCTGCTCAGCAGGCGCCGCAGTGCCGGCGAGAGGGAGTAGGGGCGAGGGCATGCCGGCCTCCGCCGGCCGGCAGCGCGCGCCGTCCCTCTAGCCCGTGAGCGTCCGCTTCGTCTCGTTCAAGGTGCTGGGCGCGCTCGCCACGCTCGCGTTCGTCGTCGTCTTCAACTTCTTCCTCTTCCGCGTCGTCGAGGGCGACCCGGTCGCCAACCTCTTCCGGGGCCGTAACCTCACCCTGGAGCAGCGGCAGGAGCTGCGGCAGCAGTTCGGGCTGGACGGCTCGAAGCTCGAGCAGTTCGGGGCCTATGTCCAGCAGACGGTGCAGCTCAACCTCGGGCGCTCGTACATCTCGAACGAGCCGGTCAGCAAGGAGATCTGGAGCCGGGCCTGGCCCACGATCGCGCTCGTCGGCATCTCGACGCTGCTCTCGACCGTCTTCGGCGTCCTGATCGGCATCGCTGCCGCGTGGAAGCGCGGCTCGCCGACGGACTATGCGTCGACGAGCTTCACGATGGCCACCTACTCCATGCCCGACTTCTGGCTCGGGATGCTGCTGCTCGTGACGATGTCGGTCTCGCTGGGGCTGTTCCCCGTCGGCGGCATCACCGATCCGGGCTCGACCGCCACCGGGCTGTCGCACCTGCTCGACCAGGCGCACCACATGTTCCTGCCGGCGCTGACGCTGACGGTGGCCTACCTCGGCGAGTACGCGATCGTGATGCGCTCGTCCCTGCTCGACACGATGAGGGAGGACTACCTCACCCTGGCGCGGGCCAAGGGCCTTCGCGACGTGATGGTGAGGAACCGCCATGCGGTGCCCAACGCGATCTTGCCCGTCGTGACGCTGATCGCGATCAACTTCGGGTTCGTCCTCTCGGGCGCCATCGCCGTCGAGACGATCTTCTCCTGGCCGGGGCTCGGACGGCTCACCTACGACGCGCTCAACGGCCCCGACCTGCCGCTCCTGCAGGGGCTCTTCCTCGTCTTCAGCGCGGCGGTCATCTTCTTCAACCTGGTCGCCGACCTGCTGTACGCGTACCTCGACCCGCGGGTGCGAACGGCGTGAGCACTGCGGGCGTGACGATCTCGGGGCGCCGTGTCGCGTGGCAGAGGAGACGCCGGGCGCTCGCCGCCGCGTGGTCGGACTTTCGCCGTTCGCGGCCCGGGATGATCGGCCTCGTCGTGCTCGCGCTCGTGGTCGCCATGGCCCTGGCGGCGCCATTGCTCGCGAGCGAGGGGGACCTACGCGCCATCAACGCCGTCGACAACCTCCGCTGGGCCTCGCCGTCCGACTTCGGGCCGCTCGGCACCGACAACCTCGGCCGCAGCATCTGGGCCCAGTTCGTCTGGGGGGCGCGGATCAGCCTGCTCGTCGGGCTCGCCGCGACCGTGATCGCGATCGTGATCGGCTCGCTCGTCGGCATCCTCGCCGGCTTCTTCGGCGGCATCCCGAGCGCCTTGCTGATGCGCCTGACGGAGTGGTTCCTCGTGATCCCGTTCCTGCCCCTCGCGATCGTCCTCGCGGCCATCCTGGGGCCGTCCGTCTGGAACATCATCTTCGTGATCGGGGTCACGTCCTGGCCCGCCACGGCGCGCGTCCTGCGGGCGCAGGTGCTGTCCCTGAAGGAGCGGCTCTACGTCGAGCGGAGCAGGGCCCTGGGCGCCTCGAACCGCCATCTCATGAGCCGTCACGTGCTGCCCAACCTGTCGCCTCTGATCCTCGCCAACCTGACCCTGACCGTCCCCGTCGCGATCCTGTCCGAGACGACCCTGTCGTTTCTCGGTCTCGGAGACCCGACGCGGGCTTCCTGGGGGAGGATGTTGGACGAGGCGTTCTCGGCCGGCGCCCTGACTCGCAACGCGTGGTGGTACTACCTGCCGCCCGGGCTCGGGATCATGGTGGTCGTGCTCGCGTTCGTCCTCATCGGGCAGGCGCTCGAGGAGATCCTCGACCCGCGACTGAAGGAGCGGCGGTCCTGAGCGCCCCGCTGCTCGCCGTCCGCGACCTTCACGTCACCTACCCGGGGGGCGTGCCCGCCGTCCGGGGCGTCTCGTTCGACCTGGCCGCCGGGGAGACGCTCGGCCTCGCCGGCGAGTCCGGCTGCGGCAAGTCGACGATCGCCGCCGCGCTGCTGCGGCTCCTGCCCCGGGGCACGAAGGTGACGGGACAGGTGCTCCTGGAGGGGCAGGACGTGCTCACGATGAGGCCCGGTGAGCTGCGCGCCGTGCGCTGGGAGGAGATGTCGATCGTCTTCCAGGGTGCGTTGCACTCCCTCAACCCGGTGCGCAGGATCGGCTGGCAGGTCGAGGAAGCGCTCGTCACCCACCGTTCCTCCACCCCGAGGGCGGAGCTGCGGGCGCGCGTGGCAGAGCTCCTCGACCTCGTCGGCCTCCCGCCGGCCCGTGCCGCCGACTACCCGCACCAGCTCTCGGGCGGACAGAAGCAGCGCGTGCTGATCGCGCTCGCCCTCGCGTGCAACCCGCGGGTGCTCGTCGCGGACGAGCCCACCACCGCGCTCGACGTGATGGTGCAGGCGCAGGTGCTGCAGCTGCTCGAAGACCTGCAGCGCGAGCTCGGCCTGGCGGTGATCTTCATCACGCACGACCTCTCGACGCTCTCCTCCGCCTGCACGCGGCTCGCGGTCATGTACGCGGGGCGCATCGTCGAGGACGGGCCGAGCAAGGAGGTCTTCAGGGCTGCAGCGCACCCGTATACCGCAGCGCTCTCGGCGGCCTTCCCGGTGATCGGCGATCCCGCGTACCGCATGGCACCCTCCGGCCTCGGTGGGGATCCCCCGGACCCGCTGCACATCCCCTCCGGCTGCTCGTTCCATCCGCGCTGCCCCGTCGCTCTCCCCCGGTGCGCCAGCACCGACGTCGAGCTGTGGCCGGCCGGGCCGGCCCACCTCGCCGCCTGCGTCCACGTGCTGGAGGGACCGGCGTGAGCGCGAACGGGCCCCTGCTGTCGGTGCGCGACCTGCACGTCCGCTTCGCGGGGCGGAAAGGCAGGGTCGCGCGGGCCGTCGACGGCGTCGACCTCGACGTGCGCGCAGGAGAGGTGCTGGCCCTGGTCGGCGAGTCCGGTTGCGGCAAGACCACGCTCGCCCGCACCATCCTCGGGCTGGAGCGGCCCGCTCAGGGCGAGGTGCGGTTTCGCGGCCACCCGCTCGCCTACGACAACGCCTCGCTGCGCCGCTACCGCAAGCAGGTGCAGATGATCTTCCAGGACCCGACCGGGTCGCTCAACCCGCGACAGACGATCTACGAGGCCGTCGCCGAGGGCCTGCGCATCCAGAAGGACGAGGGCAACGAGGAGCTGCGGGTCGCCGACTCGCTCGCGCGCGCCGGGCTGCGGCCCCCCGAGCGCTTCATGCCCCTCTACCCGTACGAGATCTCGGGTGGCCAGCGGCAGCGCGTCGTGATCGCCGGAGCCATGGTGCTCCAGCCCGAGCTGCTGGTGGCCGACGAGCCGGTCTCGAGCCTCGATGCGTCGGTGCGGGGAGAGATCCTGCAGCTGATGCTCGGGCTCGTGCAGGACACCGGCGTCACGATCCTGGTCGTCACGCACGACCTCGGGCTCGCATGGAACATCGCCGATCGCGTTGCCGTCATGTACCTCGGCCGCATCGTCGAGCAGGGCACCACGGAGGAGTTGCTCGACGACCCGCGCCACCCGTACACGCGCGCGCTGCTGTCCGTCGTGCCGGAGATCGAGAGGATGTCCCCCCAGATCCTCAAGGGCGAGGCGCCCGATCCGACCCGGATCCCGGACGGTTGCCGGTTCCATCCGCGCTGCCCGCTCGTCTCCTCGGGCGAGACCGAGCGGCTCGGGATCGAGCAGCGGTGCGTCGCTGACGATCCCGCTCTGCACGCGGTCGGCCGCGCAGCCGCCGGCTCGGGGCACGTCGCCGCCTGTCACGCAGTCGACTAGGCCAGCCGACGGGGGATCGTCCGCTCGAAGCGCCGCCGCCGCCCGAACGCGTGGCCGCCGGCGCCGAGCTCGTCCACGTCCAGCTCGACGACGACGTGGTAGGCCTCGCGGTCGGAGCGGAGCTCGAGACGGGCTTCCGCCCGCACGTCGGCCTCGGGCCAGGCGATGCGGTAGGACGCCCGGCCTTGCGCGAACGCCCGGCCGGGCTCGCTCCAGACGACGCCCACCGTCCCCTCGTAGCGCTCCTCGATGCGGGCCGAGAAGGGGCCGTCGTAGCTCGATCCCGATCCGGTCACGGCGCGCGTCTCACCCGCGATCACGTCCTCCTCGAAGCGCCACACCGTCAGGGGCTGCTCGTCGCCGGTCTCGGGAGCGTGGGTGTCCGTGCCCGTCGTGGGCGGAAGTGCCGGCGGCCGGAGTGTGGTGGGCCCGTCGAGGACCGGCAGCTCCAGGGAGACGCTCGCACGGTCGACCTCCAGCACCGACGCCACCGGCGGCGGCCAGACGTTGGGCCAGTCGGCGCCTGCGAGGGCAAGGCGCACTCGGTGCCCCGGCTCGAACACCCACGACGTCGCTTCGAGCTCGACCTCGATCTCCACCGGGACGCCAGGCTCGAGCGGGCGGGGATCGCCGTGCCCATGGCGGTGCGTGAGGTTGAGGACGCCGCGCCCGGCGAGCGCCGAGGTTCCGTCGGGGAAGACGTCGCAGAGCCTCGCCGACAGGTAGGCGACCGGGACGGAGGAGGTGATGGCGAGACGCACCCGCGGATGGCCCATCACGTCGAGGGCGCGCTCGAGCGGCTCCCAGTCGTAGGTGAGCGAGAACGCGTCGTCGACGCGCTGGTCGTCCGGCTGCCCCCACGGGAGCCGGGCAGCGCACGAGATCCAGGCGGCGCGGCCGGTGTCACCACGCACGTGGATCGCGTCGGTCGCGCGCCCCTGCGGCTCGAGCGTGACCGTGGTCAGCCGCTCCGGCGGCCACGTCGCCTCGCTGCGCCATTCGCCTCGCACCTCGGCCAGATCCGGCGCCGGACGCGTCGAGCGCCGTGCGAAGACGGCAATCGGAGGCTCCTCGTCGATCCCGTTCCGCTCGTCGGCGAGCCAGCGGCGGAACCAGCGGATCAGCTCGGGCACGAGGTCGATGTGCGGGCCGGGCAGCGACGTCGCGGTCGACGAGTGGCTCCACGGCCCGAGCAGCAGCCGCTTGGGAGCTGCGAGCGCCTCGAAGCCCCGGAGCGCGATGTTCGTGTACCCATCCGCCCAGCCGGCCACGAGCATCGTCGGGCAGGCGATCCTCTCGTAGGCGGGCCGCACCGAGCCGTGGCGCCAGTAGGGCCCGTCGACCTGCTCCTCGAGCCAGCGCAGGAGCCAGGGATCGGTGCCGTCCACACGCCTGGCCCACTCGTCGCGCCAGCCCTCCCCGAAGACGGCCGGCACCGGGGGGAGGGCGTTGCAGGCGACCATGTAGAGCACCCAGTCGACGAGATCGACGGCCTTGAGCGCCCCGCCCATGTAGTGCACGTCGTCGGTGTAGCGATCGTCCGACGCATAGATCGGGACGATCGCGCCCAGCGCCGGCGGGCGCTCGCAGGCGACCTGAAGGCTGTTGAAGCCCGACCAGGAGGTGCCGTACATGCCGACCCGGCCGGTCGACCACTCCTGGGCGGCGAGCCACGCGATCACGTGGCAGATGTCGGCGTGCTCCTGGGCCGTGTACTCGTCCGTCGCTATCCCCTCGGACGAGCCGGTGCCGCGGATGTCGAGCCGGCACACGGCGAGCCCGCCCTCCTCGCACAACCGCTCGTACTCGGCCGCGTAGCTGGCGGTGAGGTCGTCCATCCGGTACGGGAGCGCCTCCAGCACGACCGGGGCGGGCAGTGTGTCCGGCAGCCACAGGCGCGCCGCGAGCCGGGTGCCGTCCGCGACGGTGACGAAGGCGCGGCGCTGCTCCATCCGCGAATCCTCGCAGGTAGGGTCGCCCGAGCGGTGGACTTCCGACTGACCGACGAGCAGCACGCGTTGCGCGCCGAGGCGGCCGCCTTCTGCGAGGGCCTGCGGCCGCTGCTCGAGTCCGACCCGGACTGGTGGCGCCAGGGCATGCTCTCCGACGGCGATTCGCGCGAGGTCAACCGCGCGCTCGGCTCGGCCGGGTGGATCGGGATGTCATGGCCCGTCGCGCTCGGCGGACGCGGCCTTTCCCGCCTCACTGCGACGCTCGTCGAGGAGGTCTTCGGCTACCACTGGCTGCCGCTCTCCTCGTACCTGCTCTCCTACAAGACGATCGGCGCCGCCATCGAGCGCTTCGGCTCGCCGGCGCTCGTGCAGCGCCTGCTGCCGCCGATCGCGCGCGGTGAGCTCGTCTTCTGCCAGGGCTTCTCCGAGCCCGGCGCGGGGAGCGATCTCGGGGCTCTCGCGACCCGGGCCGAGCGCCGCGGGGACGTGTACGTGGTGAACGGCCACAAGATCTGGACGTCGAGCGCCCATCTCGCAGACTGGGTCTACCTCGCGGTTCGTACCGACTCGGATGCGTCCAAGCATCGAGGCATCTCGGTGCTCGTGGCCCCGATCGAGACACCGGGGATCGAGGTGCGAACGTTCGGCACGCTCGGCGGCGGGTTTCTCTGCGAGACCTTCCTCGACGGCGTCGAGGTACCGGCGGAGAACCTCGTCGGCGAGCTGAACGCCGGCTGGAGCATCCTCATGTACACGCTCGACTTCGAGCGCATCACGGCCGAGAAGATCGGCGGCGTGGCCTGGGTGCTCGACGCGGTCGAGAGCCGTCTGCGGGAGACCGACAGACTCGACCGCGCCGCGAACGAGCGCCTGGCGCGCCTGCGCGGCGAGCTCGGGGCCGCGCGGCTGCTCTCGCTCCGTGCCGCGGACACGCTCGACCGCGGGCTGCCCGGCGCCTCCACCTCCGCCATGGCCAAGCTCGCGGGCGCGCGCCTGGTGCAGCGTGCCGCGGACGCCGCCGTCGACCTGCTGGGGCTGGAAGGGCTCGGCGACGCGAGCCCCGAGGCGGCGATCGAGGGCCGGGCCGCCGCGCTCTATCGCGCCTCGGTCGGCTCCACGATCGCGGGCGGCACCGCCGAGGTGCAGCAGCTCGTGATCGCCCGGCGGGGGCTGGGGCTGCGGTGACCCTGCCGCTCGAGGGAGTCCGTGTCGTCGAGGTGGCCCAGTACGTGGCGGGGCCGCTGGCGGGCTCGTTGCTGGCCGAGCTCGGTGCCGACGTGATCAAGGTCGAGCCGCCCGGCGGTGACGCCTACCGGCAGGTGATGCCGGTCGCTCCCGGGATCGGGCGCTACTTCGTGCCTCTCAACCGCGGCAAGCGCTCGGTCGTGCTCGATCTCAAGTCCTCGGCGGGACGCTCCGCGCTCACGAAGCTCGTCGCCTCGGCCGACATCGTCCTGCACAACGCGCCCAAGCCGCGGGCGCAGGCCTTCGGCCTTGGCTGGGACGACCTGCACGCTGCCGACCCGCGGCTGGTCGTCGGCGTCGTCACCTCGTTCGGGCCACACGGTCAGCTGTCGGGCGCGCCGGCGTACGACCTCGTCGCGCAGGGACGCTCCGGCCTGCTCACCTCCCACGCGTCGCCGGGCGACCGTGTGCCGGTGCGGGCGGGCGGGATCCCGATGGCCGACCTCACTGCGGGGCACCTGCTCGCGTCGGGGATGCTGGCTGCGCTCGTGCGCGCGCGCACGACGGGCGAAGGGCAACTCGTCGAGGTGTCGCTGCTCGGCGCCGCCCTGGCCGTGCAGATCCAGGACCTCGTCTGGCTGCCCGGCGAGGCCGTAGGTGCTGCCACTGTCGCGACCCGCGATGACCTCACGGGCCGGGCGGACGAGATCGCGAGCGGCCTGGCGACGAACCCGTACTACCGCTGCTACGAGGCGGAAGACGGGTTCCTGGCGCTCGCGTGTCTCAACCTGGCGCAGCGGCAGGCCTTCCTGGGTCTGTTCGGGCTCGCCGACGGGACGATCGACGCCCCGGACGTGGTGCCGGACGACCCCGCCGTGCTCGGGGAGAAGCGGCGGCTGACCGAGGCGATCGAGCGGGAGATCGCGAGCGAGGCGGTCGAGCCGTGGCTCGCGCGATTCGCAGCGGCCGGGGTTCCGGCCGGGCCCGTGCTCGCCCGCGAGACCGTCCACGCCGACCCCCAGGCGCGGGCCAACGGGCTCGTGCAGGAGGTGGAGCAGCCCGGCCTCGGCTCCGTCACGATGCTCGGCGCCGTCTTCCGGATCGGCGACGTCGATCCGCCCGGCACGCGGCCGGCCCCGGCGCTCGGCGCCGACACGGAGGCCGTCCTGGCCGAGGTCGGCGCATGAGATTCACGACCGAGCCGGAGCTCGAGCTGTTCGCGGAGTCGATCCGCGCCGCCTTGTCGGGCTGGGAGGCTCCTCTCGAGCCGGTCTTCGGTGAGTGGTGGGACGATCGCGACGACGAAATGGCGGCCCGGCTGGCCGCACTGGGTTGGCACGAGTTGTGGGCCGACCCTGATCTGCTCGCCCCGGCAGTCGCGGGAGGCATCGAGCTGGGCAGGGCGGTGGCGCCGCTCAGCCTCGTCGACGACGCGACGCTCGGGGGTCCTCTCGCCGCCGGCGGCCGCGCGCGCCACGGCGAGGGGCGTGTGCGGGGAGGCGAGCGTGAGCCGACGCTCGACGGCACCGGCACGCTCCGCGGTGTCGAGCTGCCGCTGACGGACGATGAGCGACGGCTCGGCGCCTGGGGTGCCGTGACCCTTGCCTACACGGCGGGGATCGCCGAGCGCGCCCTCGCGAAGGGCATCGAGCACGCGGCGAGCAGGGAGCAGTTCGGGGCGCCGATTGCGGCGCTGCCGGCCGTCCAGTCGCGCCTGGCCGATGCCGCGCTCCTGCGTGACGGGCTGCTGCTCTCCGCCTGGTCGGCAGCCTCGGCGGAGAGCGGCTTCCCGCAGGACGCTCTCCGGTGGGCGGGGGCAGCCTGTCGCGAGGTGACCGCGCATGTGCAGCAGGTGCACGGCGGCGTCGGCTTTGCTCTCGAGGGGGGTGTCCACCGCTTCTACCGCCGTGCCAAGACCCTGCAGGTCTGGACGGAGGCGGTCCTCCGCGAGGTCGGCGCCTAGCGCAGGCCGTCGCGGGGTCAGCCGGCGCAGCAGAGCACGTCGGCGGCGAGCGCGGTCGCCTCGTCCTGGGACAGCCCGTGCTCCTGCGTGAAGAGGTGCCAGGTGTCGAAGGCGATCGCCAGATCCAGTGCGGCCAGCTGACGCAAGGTAGGCGCGCCGCCGTAGAGGCCCTCGGCGAGCGTGGTGCACATCTCGGCGAATGCGGGCGCGACATGGCTGTCGACCGCCTCGCGGGTGAGCGGGTCGATCTTGGCGTCGCGGGTGACGCTGGAGAGCATGGGCTCGTTGTCGGCGTAGTACGCGTAGAGCTCCCTCAGGCCGTGTCGCAGGCGCACGTGAGGATCGGCGATCGCCCGCCAGGGGCCCGGGTCGGGCAACGGGTTCCGCGCCACGTAGAGGCCCGAGCAGGCCTGGATGAGCGAGCGCTGGTCGGGGAAGTGGCGGTAGTACGTCTGGCGTTGCACGCCTGCCTTCTCGGCGATCGCACTCACGCTCGTGCGCGCAGGCCCGATCGTCTGGTGAAGCTCGATCGCTGCCTCGACGATGCGCGCACGCGTCTCTGCCATGTGCGCGGCCCGGCGCTTGAGCTCGTATGCGCGTGTCATCTCAGCATCAAGGGTACACAGTCGTGTGTGGTCAATTTGACAAGCATCGGCGCTCTCCTGTAATTTGATCATACATCGGCGTGTGTGGTACACACATGACTGTACTGTCAAATAAGATCGGAGGAGGTTGACGTGAGCATCGATGCACAGGCGTTCCCCGCCCGCGTACTGCCAAGGGGCGGGGGGGAGGCCCGCTGGTGGTTCGGACAGCTGGCCACGGTGAAGGCCGCCTCGGCAGATACCGGCGGCGCGTACACCCTGGTCGAGATCGAGGTCGGGCCGGGCTACGAGACGCCGCTCCATATCCACCACCGGGAGGACGAGACCTTCTGGATGATCGAAGGCGACGCGACCTTCCAGGTCGGCGACGAGACGATCGACGCGTCAGCGGGCGACTACCTCTTCGGCCCGCGCGGCGTGAAGCACAAGTGGACCGCCGGCCCCCGCGGAGCGCGCATGCTCTACCTGTTCGCACCCGGCGGCTTCGAGGACCTGATCGAGGCGATGAGCGTGCCGGCCGAGGCTCTCACGCCGCCTCCGCCCGAGGTGGGGCCGCCCGCGAACTTCCTCGAGATCGCGAGCGACTTCGGCGTCGAGTTGGTTGCCTGACGCCGACGGCCGAGACGAGACGCCCCGCCCGTAGCCCGTCGGGGGCGGGGCGTACTCTGTCGCCGCGGCCGACTCCCGGCCGGGATCGGTTCGAGCAGGACGGCGCACTCGAGAGCCGAGCCTCGAGGCCGTCGGCTAGGGCTCTCCGTTCCGGCCGGCTGGGGACGAAACGGCACACATGCGTCGCAATGGACATCTGGTGCGGCGCCTCGCGACGGCCTAGCCTCGGACGCATGCAAACCGCCGTCCTCCTGGCCGAGCCCGAGCTCGAGACACGAAGCTATCTCGAGCGGCACCTGCGCTCGGACGGCTTCGACGTGATCGAGGCGGGCTGGAACGCGCAGGCGCTCGATCTGGCCGAGCGGGCGCGACCCGACCTCGTGATCGTCGGGGAGGCCGATCTCTGCCGTCGGCTGCGCGAGGGCGAGCCGGGACGACGGTGGGACCGGAACGTGCCCGTGATCGTGCTGACCGCTCCCGACGCCGACCTCGTCGACCGCGTGCGCGCCTTCGAGCGTGGTGCCGACGATGTCGTCGGCAAGAACATGTACACGGAGCTCGTCGTGCGCATGCGGGCGCTGCTCCGGCGCTCGTCGGCAGGCCTTGCCGACATCCTCGAGGTGGGCGACCTCCTGGTCGACCACCGCGCCCGGCAGGTTCGCCTGCGCGGCGTGCCGGTGCAGCTCGCCGCTCGCGAGTTCGACCTGGCAGCGAAGCTCGCGAGCGACCCGCTGCGGGTCTTTACCAAGGACGAGTTGCTGCGCGACGTCTGGGGGTACCGGGGCCGCATGGTGACGCGGACGGTCGACACGCACGCGTGCCGGCTGCGCCGCAAGGTGCAGCTCGCCCCGACGGACAGGTTCGTGGTCAACGTCTGGGGGAAGGGGTATCGGCTGCTGGAGTAGCTTCTCCTCGTGAGCTCGACACGCCGCGTCCGGATGCTGACGCTCTATGCCACCGCGCTCGGGTCGGCTCTCGCCTTTCTCGACACGACGGTCGTGGTCGTTGCGTTGCCGCGGATGGAGAAGGACCTCGGGCTCGGCCTCACGGGCCAGCAGTGGGTCTACCTCGCCTATGCGCTCTCGCTCTCCGCCTTCTACCTCGTCGGCGGCGCCGTCGGCGACCGAATCGGGCTGCGCCGGACGTTCGTCGTCGGCGTCGTCCTCTTCGCGGTCGCCTCGCTGATCACCGCGCTCGCGCCCGGCGAGACCGTCCTGATCGCGGGCCGCGCCCTCCAGGGCGTCGGCGGGGCGGTGCTCACGACGACGAGTCTGGCGCTCCTGCGCGTCACCTGGGCCGGCGAGGCCGGCCGCGCCATCGGCCTCTGGACGTCGCTGACCAGCGTCGCCACGATCGGCGGGCCGCCGCTGGGGGGCCTGATCGTCCAGACGGCGTCGTGGCGCTGGGTGTTCCTGATCAACGTCCCGCTCGCGGTCGTCACGATCCTGCTGGCGCTGGCCGGCCGGGGCGAGGACGAGCGTCCCCGAGGGAGGGCGACTCTGGATCTCGTCGGGTCGGCGCTCGTGGCGGTCGGCCTGGTCGGCGTCAGCTACGCGCTCGTCGAGGTGCGCGAGCGGGGGATCGGGCACGTCCTGCCGATGCTCGTGGTCGGGCTGCTCGCAGTCCTCGCGCTCGTCCTGTGGACGCGAAGGTCGGCCGACCCGGTCGTGCCACCGGCGCTCCTGCGAGTGCCCGGCCTGGTGCAGGCGAACCTCGTCACACTCGTGATGTACGCGGCGCTCGGCGCCCACCTGCTCTTCCTGCCGGTGTACCTGCAGTTCGTGGGCTTCGGCCCGACCCTGGCGGGGCTCGTCTTCGCGCCTCCGAGCATCTCCCTGATCCTGCTCGCGCCACGACTCGGCAGGTACGCGGACCGGAACGGCCCGCGGGTGCCGATTGCCGCCGGCTCGGCCGCGGTCGGTGCCGGAGTCCTCCTGCTGCTGCCCGTGTCGTCGCGCGCCGAAGCCTGGACCTGGGGGGTGGCCGCGATCGTCGTCTTCGCTCTCGGGCTCGCCGCCGTTGTCGCCCCGATCACCGCAGCGGCGCTGTCACGCGCACCGGAGACGCTCGCCGGGGTCGCTGTCGGCCTCAACCAGACGGTTGCGCGGGTCGGCGGCATCCTCGCGGTGGCAGCGGTCGGCGCTCTCGCGGGCGCCGTCTTCACGCACGAAGGCGGCACCGGAGAGACGCCGTTCGACCCACAGGCTCTGGGGGCGGTGCGCGACGCCGGCTCGAGGGCGTTTCAGGCGGTCGTCCTGTCGGTCGCGGGGCTCGCGTTCCTGGCGGCCCTGCTCGCGGTCGTGCTCCTCCAGGGCAGCCGTCAGAGGAGCACGCCCTCCAGCCGCAGCAACGTCTCCTTGCGCTCGAGCCCGCCGCCGTAGCCCACGAGGCTGCCGTTCGCGCCGATGATGCGATGGCACGGCAAGACGATCGGCACCGGGTTCCTGTTCATGATCGTGCCGACCGCGCGAGCCGCCTTCGGGTTGCCTGCCCGCGTGGCCAGCTCCGCGTAGGTCGCAGTCTCTCCGAAGGGCACGCGGCTCAGCTCGTGCAGGACCCGCGCCGAGAAGGGCGTGAGGCCCCTCAGGTCGAGGCCGAGCTCGAAGGCATGGCGGCGCCCGTCGAAGTACTCGTCGAGCTCGCGGCGCACCTCGTCCACGAACCGAGGCGCCCGCAGCACGCGGGGGCCCGCGAGCCGGGCGAGCAGCTCGAGGTGGTGGTCGGGCGCCGGATCGAACGAGATGCGCAGGAGCCCTCGTTGAGTGGCTGCCACGAGCAGCGAGCCGACGGGGGTGTCGACGACGTCGTAGCCGGTGTCGAGCATGCCGCTGCGGACGGCCGCCTCCCGGAAGCGACGGTCGAGCTCGGCGGGAACTGTCATGCCCTCGTCTCCCTTCTCAGTCGGCGCACCCCGGTCGAGGCAGCCTGGCGCGCCGCGTCCGGGCTCGAGTCGAGCGCTGCCGCGATCTGCTCGTACGTCAGGTCGTAGCCGTAACGAAGGACGACAGCGGCACGCTCCTTCGGCGGCAGCCCGTCCGTGAGCTCACCCAGGTCCTCGTAGGCGGGCCTGCTGTCCTCGTGCGGGAGCTCCGGCAGCTCCGCCGGCGGCTCACCCGCTCTGCGATGCAGGTCGATCGCGACGCGCGCAGCGATCGTGAGCACCCACGCACGCAGGTGCTCGGCGTGCGCCAGGCGGTCGTACGCCCGCAGCGCGCGCAGGAACGTCTCCTGGAACGCGTCGTCGGCCCTGTCGCGCCCGACCCTGCGGCGCAGGAAGCGCAGCACCTCGTCGGCGTGCGCGTCGTAAAAGGTCTCGAACGGTGGAATCGCCACGGCGCCCATCATCCCGTGAAACGGGGACGGGCGCCGCTCCGTGAGATGGGGCGCCGTGAGAGGGGCGCCGCCCGAGCCTGGCCCGGCTCACGTACCCGGGAGCGGGGGGCAGGTGACGCTTGCTGCCGCCCTCGCTCTTACTCGTCCTCGACCGCCATGCCGAGCACGTCCTCGCGCGTCAGCTTTCCCACCAGGTCGGGATGGTCGCGCACGACGTGTGCCTCCACGCGCGAGACGAGCTCGTCGTCCGTGGCGGCTTTCACGACCTCGCCGCATTCGCAATCGATCCGCTTTCCCATTGCCGTGCCTCCCGTGTCGATGACACAGGGGAGTATCCGTGCCCGCGGAGCGCCCGCCCTTGCCCCGAGCTTGGCGGAACCTTGGCGTCCGGGTAGCGTCGTCGTCGATGGGAGAGACGCGCATCCAGCTCTGCGGCACGCTGCTCGCCCGTGTCGGCGGTGAGCGGATCGACCGGCGGTTGCCCGGGCGACAGGGGCGGCTCCTCTTCGCCTACCTCGTGCTCGAGCGGCGGCGCCCCGCCGGCCGCCACGTCCTCGAGCAGGTGCTCTGGGGCGACGAGCCTCCCGATGCGCCGGAGTCGGCACTCAGCTCCCTGCTCTCCAGGCTCCGCCGGCTCGTGGAGCTCGAAGGGCGCTCCGACGTCCGGCTGCTCCTGCCCGCCGAGGCGTGGGTGGACGTCGAGGTTGCGGCGGAGGCGCTGCACCGTGCCGAGAGCGCCGTCGCACGCGGGGACTGGAAGGGTGCGTGGGGGCCGGCCCGGGTGGCGCAACATGTCTGCGAACGGCCGTTTCTTCCCGGCGAGAGCGCTCCGTGGGCGCTCCGGCGCCGGGCCGCGCTGGAGGAGATGCTGGTCCGGGCGGCAGAGCTGGCGGGCACCGCTGCGCTGCAGATCGGCGGCGCCGAGCTCAACACGGCCGAACGGGCTGCCCGGCGGCTCGTCGAGATCGCGCCGCTCCGCGAGAGCGGGGCCCGCCTCCTGATGGACGTCTTGGCCCGGCGTGGCAACCGTGCCGAGGCCCTGCTTGCCTACGATGCCCTGCGCACCGCGCTCCGCGAGGAGCTCGGGGTCGCCCCCTCGCCGGAGACGCAGGCGCTGTACCGCGAGCTGCTCGGATGATCGGCGAGATAGGGCAGACTCACGGCATGCGTGTCGCCGTCGTCGGGCATGTCGAGTGGATCCGGTTCGCCCGCGTCGAGCACGTTCCGGCCCCCGGGGAGATCGTGCACTCGACGGACGACTGGGAGCAGGCGGGCGGCGGTGGAGGGGTGGCCGCGATCCAGCTGGCGCTGCTCGCGGACGAGGCAACACTGTTCACGGTGCTGGGTGACGACGAGCTCGGTGCGCGCTCGCGGGACGAGCTGGAGGCGCGCGGCGTGCGGGTGCAGTCGGTCACCGAGTCGCGCCCGCAGCGCTGGGCTCTGACGCACGTGGACGAGCTGGGTGAGCGCACGATCACGACCGTGGGGCCGAAGCTGCGCCCGCGCGGCCACGACGACCGGTTGCCCTGGCACGAGCTGGCCGAGATGGACGCCGTGCTCTTCATCACCGGCGACGTCGACGCCGTCGCGTGGGCGAGGAAAGCGCCGGTGATGACGGCCACGGCGCGCGACCTCGAGATGCTTCGTCGTGCCGGCGTCGAGCTGGAGGCCTTGATCGGGAGCGGGGAGGACGAGGCGGAGCTCTACCACGCCGGGGATCTCGACCCGGAGCCGAAGCTCGTCGTCACCACGTCGGGTGCGCTCGGCGGCTGGATGCAGCCCGGAGGCCCGTTCGTCGCAGCGCCGCTGCCGGGTGAGCGCGAGGACGCCTACGGGTGCGGCGACTCGTTCATGGCAGGGCTGACGTTCGCGCTCGGCTCGGGGCTCGAGCCCCACGATGCGGTGGCCTTCGCGGCCCGCTGCGGCGCCGCGGCGCTGACGGGCCGCGGCGTGTCGCCGCAGGCCGTTCCTCTGTAGCCGCCCCGGTCGGCCCGGCGGCGTCCGCAGCACGGCGAGGAGGCCGCGCTCGAGAGTGGTCCAGATGGGTTGCAAAGTGGGGGATAGTGGTTTAGAGTGGGGACTCGTGGGAGCAACCCGGGAGCCCCGACCATGTTCTTCGGCGAGTACGAGCACGCGATCGACGACAAGAGCCGGCTCACACTGCCGGCCCGGTTCCGCGCTGCTCTCGCCGACGGCGTCTTTCTCTCGAAGGGGCTCGACGGCAGCATCGACGTCTACCCGCGGGAGAGGTGGGAGTTGAACGTCGTCGCTCGTATCGGGGAGCTCGACCCGCTGCTGCCCGACACGCGCCTGCTGCAGCGCCACTTCTTCGGGGGGGCCTCGGAGGACGTGCCCGACAAGCAGGGGCGCGTGCACCTGCCGGCGCCGCTGCTGCGCCACGGGAAGCTCGTCAAGGACGTCACGGTGGTCGGCAGCAACGACCACCTCGAGATCTGGGACCGCGCCGCCTGGGCGGAGCGCCTGGAGGGGATCGGAGGGAGCGCGGATCATGTTGCCGAACGTCTTGCCGAAAAGCGAAGCTGACCTGCACGTCTCGGTGCTCGCCGGCGAGGTGCGCGAGCTTCTCGCCGTGCAACCCGGCGAGACGGTCGTCGACGCCACCTTCGGTGCCGGGGGCCACGCACGGCTGCTGTCCGAGGACCTCCGCGGCGAAGGCAAGCTCGTCGCCGTCGACCGCGATCCGAGCGTGAAGCCGTACTTCGACCGCCTCAAGGCCTCCCGGCGCGGGGTCGACCTCCGCTTTCTCCGCGGGGATTTCGCGCTCGTGCTCTCGCAGCTGGCGACGAACGGCGTCAAGGCCGACGTGATCCTGCTCGATCTCGGTGTCTCCTCGATGCAGATCGACCGGCCCGAGCGCGGCTTCTCGTACGCGACCGACGCACCGCTCGACATGCGCATGGACCCCTCGTCAGAGGCGTCTGCCGCCGACATCGTCAACACGTGGGACGAGCGCGAGCTGGCATCCATCTTCCGGCGCTACGGGGAAGAGCGCTATGCGGGCCCGATTGCGCGGGCGATCGTCAGACGCCGCAGCGAGCGGCCGTTCTCCCGTACCGGCGACCTCGTCGACGTGATCAAGCTCGCGATTCCCACGCCCGCCCGCTTCGGCGAGGGGCATCCCGCCAAGCGCGTCTTCCAGGCGCTCCGGATCGCGGTCAACGACGAGCTGGCACAGCTCGAGGCGGCGCTGCCGGCGGCGCTCGAGATGCTGCGCCCCGGCGGTCGTCTCGCGGTGATCAGCTTCCACTCGCTCGAGGATCGGATCGTGAAGCAGCTCTTCGCCGCCGGAGCCAAGGGGTGCACCTGCCCGCCGGACTTCCCCGTCTGCGTCTGCGGCAAGCAGCCCGAGCTGCGGCTCCTCACCCGCAAAGCCGTCCGACCCTCTGCCCGTGAGCTGGGCGACAACCCGCGTTCCGGCTCGGCGCGGCTGCGCGTCGTGCAGAAGGTGGCTGCCTAGTGTCGACCGTCATCGACGGGCCGCGCGTCGATCTGGTCGCCCGCAGGAGCAAGCGGGTCAGGTCGTCCGCCCGGCCGTTCGCCGGCGGTGTCCTCTGGATCGTGGCCGTCGGGATCCTGCTCGCCGGCATCGTCGCCGTCAACGTCGTCGTGCTGCAGCTCAACATGCAGCTCGACGGGCTCGGCCGCGAGCGCGCGGAGCTCAAGGCCGACAACGCCCGGCTTCGCTCCCGCCTCTCGAGTGCGTCGGCCAACGCCCGCATCGAGCGAGACGCCACGACGAAGCTCGGCCTGCAGGCGGCCGATCCGCTCACACTCACGTACGTCGACCTCCGGCGGGCGCCAAAGTGAGAGCCAGGAGCTCGAACAGGCGGATCCGGCTCCTCGTCGTCTTCTTCGGGCTCCTCTTCGCCGTCGCGCTCGGCCGGGCCGGCTGGATCCAGGCGGTTCAGCACGACCGCCTCGCGACGATGGCGTCGACCCAGCACCGGGAGACGATCGAGATCCCGGCCGGTCGCGGCACCATCTTCGACCGCACGGGCGAGCCGCTGGCGATCGGCGAGCAGGCCACCACCGTCTACGCGGACCCACGGAACGTCACGGACGCGCAGAAGGCGGCCGTCGTTGCCGGCAAGCTTCTCGACCTCGACCCGATCGAGCTCTACCCGGCCCTCAAGGACCGCTCCAAGGCGTTCGTCTACCTGGCGCGCAAGGCCGACCCGATCCGTGCCGCGAGCCTCGAGAAGCGGTCGATCCCGGGCCTCGGCTTCTACCCCGAGGAGCTGCGCGCGTATCCGCAGGGCGCCGTGGCGGCGCACGTGCTGGGCTTCGCCGGCACCGACAACCGGGGACTCGACGGCCTCGAGCGCTCTCTCGACAAGCTGCTGGCGGGCCAGTCGGGCTTCGAGACGGTCGTGAAGGACCCGTTCGGGCGGGCGATCGACGTGATCACGTCGCGTCCCGAGCGCCCGGGCAAGAACGTGACGCTGACGATCGACCACCAGATACAGGCCAACGCCGAGCAGGTGCTCGCCCGCACGGTGAGGCGGTTCGGGGCCAGGGGGGCAGCCGCCATCGTGCTCGATCCCCGTACCGGCGCCGTGCTCGCGATGGCCAACTACCCGACGTTCGACGCCAACCGGTTCTCCACCGCGCTGCCCGAGGCCCGGCGCAACCGGGCGGTCACGGACATGTACGAGCCAGGCTCGACATTCAAGATCGTCACGATCGCGGCTGCGCTCGAGGATCGTGTGGTGACGCCCCAGAGCTCCTTCGTGCTGCCTCCCACCATTCACGTCGCGGACCGGATCATCCGCGAGGCCCATTCCCGCGGGACGCAGCGGATGACGGTGAAGCAGATCCTCTCGGAGTCGTCGAACGTCGGCACGATCACGGTTGCCCAGAAGCTCGGCGCCGGCGAGCTGTCCTCCTGGGTGGAGCGCTTCGGCTTCGGCAGGCAGACCGGCATCGACTATCCGGGCGAGAGCCCGGGCCTCGTGCTGCCGCTCGAGGAGTGGTCGGGATCGACGATCGGCACTGTCCCGATCGGCCAGGGCATCGCCGTGACGCCGCTGCAGATGGTGGCGGCGTACGCGGCGATCGGGAACGGCGGCATCCTGCGGACTCCGCGGTTGGTGGAGAAGATCGGCAGCGCCAAGGTGACGCGGGAGCGCGCGCAGCGCATCGTCTCCGGGCGTACGGCGAACAGCATGATGTCGATGTTCCGCGACGTGGTCGTCGAGGGCACCGGCACCGAGGCCGCTATCCCCGGCTACACGGTCGCCGGCAAGACCGGCACCGCCCAGAAAGCCGAGCACGGCCGCTATGTGCGGAAGTACGTCGCCTCCTTCGTCGGGCTCGTTCCGGCGGAGAAGCCGCGCCTCGCGATCCTCGTGATGGTGGACGAGCCGCGAGGGAACATCTACGGCGGCGTCGTGGCCGCTCCGGCGTTTCGTGACATCGCGCGCTTCGACCTGCAGTACCTCGAAGTCCCGCCCGATGCGCCCGAGACCAAGAAGTCGCTCGTCGCTGCCGGAGGGCCCGCCGACCAGTAGGGCCGCTGCCGCAAGCCGCGCCTCGCCGGGGCCTCGGCTAGCCTTCCCGCCCGTGGATCTCGATGCGCTGATCGGTGTGCTCGCACCGAGCGAGGTGGCCGGGCACGAGGGGGTCGAGATCACCGATCTCGCCTACGACGCCCGGCGGGTGAGTGACGGCACGCTGTTCTTCTGTGTGCCCGGTCGACAGGCGGATGGTCACGAGTTCGCGGGGGAGGCCGTCGCCGCAGGGGCCGCTGCGCTCGTCGTCGAGCGCCCGCTCGACCTCGTGGTGCCCCAGGTCGTCGTCGAAGACGTGCGCGTGGCTATGGCGGTTGCTGCGGACGCGTTCTTCGGGGAGCCGACGCGGACGCTCGAGGTCGCAGGCGTGACCGGGACGAACGGCAAGACGACCACTGCGTTCCTGTTGCAGTCGATGCTCGCGGCGGGAGGCCGCCGCCCCGGGCTCGTGGGCACCGTCGACTGGGTCGTCGGCGGGGCGCGCCGCCCGGCCCCGCACACGACACCCGAGGCGATCGACCTGCAACGCCTGTTGCGGGAGATGGTCGACGCGGGCGACGAGAGCGTCGCGATCGAGGCGTCGTCGCACGGTGCCGCGCTGCATCGGCTCGACCGCGTTCGCTTCGCCGCGCTCGTGTTCACGAACCTGTCGCAGGATCACCTCGACCTCCACGGCACGATGGAGGACTACTACCAGGCGAAGCGTCGATTGTTCGTCGGGGCGCAGCCGCCGCCCGCCGCGGTGAACGTCGGCGACGACGACGGCCGCAGGCTCGCGCTCGAGCTCGCCGGATCCCACCGTGCGCCGCTCGTGACGTTCGGGATCACCGAGGCGGCCGACGTGCGGCCCGAGGGGCTCGTGATCGACGGTGTGGGAAGTCGGTTTACTGCGGCCGGGATCCCGATCGAGACCCCGCTGCGCGGACGCTTCAACGTCGAGAACGTCCTAGGGGCCGTCGCTGCGGGCCTGCTGCTCGACCTCGACGAGGATGCGGTCGCCGAGGGAGCCCGCAGTGTGCGCGGCGTGCCCGGGCGGTTCGAGGCGATCGACGAGGGACAGCCGTTCGCAGTGATCGTGGACTATGCGCACACGCCGGACTCCCTCGACATCGTGCTGCAGGCCGCCCGCGAGCTCGGGGAGGGAAAGGTGATCTGCGTCTTCGGCGCGGGTGGCGACCGCGACCGCGGCAAGCGCCCGCTGATGGGGCGGATCGCGAGGGAGAAGTCCGATCTGCCCATCGTCACCTCGGACAACCCGCGCTCCGAGGATCCACTAGCGATCATCCAGGACATCGTGCAGGGGTCGGGGACCGACGTCGAGATCGATCCCGACCGCCGCTCGGCGATCGAGCGGGCGGTCGGCGAGGCTCGCGCGGGTGACGTCGTGGTGATTGCGGGCAAGGGGCACGAGCAGGGGCAGGAGGCGGCCGGCGTCGTGACACCGTTCGACGACCGCGACGTCGCTCGCGAGGCGCTGCGCGCGCGACCGCGGGCCGGCTCCTGATGGCCGTTCCGGCCACCACACCGAAGCCCGCTCTGGGGACGAGAAGTTGCTGACCGGTAACAAAGGGTGTCTCCCTCCGGGAGACACCCTCCGGGAGACACCCGGAGTCGATGGCCCGGGAAGCGGGCGCCCTGGCGGGGTTGTGGAGGAGAAGTTGCGAAGTCGGGACGATGGGTGGGGCGACGGGAGCGTTCGGGTTGCCTTCGGCGGCCACGTGAAGTGCGGCCACGTGGTGCGAGGACAGTGATCCCGCTCGCCTGGAAGGAGATCGAGCAGCTCGAGCTCGGCGCGCTCGAAGGTGACGGGGGCGTCGTCTCCCGCATCCTGGCGGATTCGCGCCTTGGGGGGCACGGAGACCTCTTCGTCGCCCTCAACGCGGGCGTCGGCTTCGTGGACGACGCTCGGGCCCGAGGAGCAGCGACGCTCGTGCCCTTCGACCAGCTCGCCGCGCTCGCATCGCTCGCGACGCTGGTGCGGTCGAAGAGCAAGGCGCGGGTCGTGGCAGTTGTCGGCTCCACCGGCAAGACGTCCACGAAGGACATCCTCGGAGCCCTCTGTGACGCCGCTGTCCCGGCCGTCTGGGCAGACGCCAGTCAGAACAACGAGATCGGTCTACCGCTCACCGTGTGCAGGCTGGAGTCGAACACGGAGGTGCTCGTGACCGAGATGGGCATGCGCGGGCTGGGCCAGATCGCCGAGCTGTGTGCGATCGCCCGCCCACACCTGGCGCTCGTGACGTCGATCGGGCCCGAGCATCTCGCGCTCGTCGGGACGGTCGAGAACGTCGCCCGCGCCAACGCCGAGGCGATCGAGGCGTTGCCGCCCGGCGGTATCGCCGTCGTCCCCGAGGGCGCCTCGGCGCTCGAGCCCTTTCTCGGACGGGACGACATCGACATCCGACGCTTCGACCCGAGGACAGTCGAGCGGCGGGGCGACCGGTGGCGCTTCGCGCTCGCCGGCGAGGAGCTGCAGCTGCGGCTTCCCATCGCCGCGAGGCACATGGCCGCGAACACGCTGGCGGCGCTGACGGCCTACCACGCGCTCGGGCTGCCGCTCGACCGCGTGCCCGAGGGCGTGGAGCGCATCAGGCTGTCGCCCTGGCGGGGAGAGACGATCGCGCTGCCCGGCGGCGGGCTCGTCGTCAACGACGCCTACAACGCGAACCCGATCTCGATGAGCGCTGCCCTGACGGACCTCGCCGAGCGCGCCGACGGCCGACGGCGCGTCGCAATCCTCGGTGAGATGGCAGAGCTCGGCGAGGCCGCCGGCGCCTACCATCGTGAGATCGGTGCACTGCTCGCCGAGCTCGGCGTCGAGGTGCTGGTCGCCGTGGGCGACGGTGCGCGCGCCTACCTCGAGCCCGGGGTGGCCGAGATGCGCTGGCTCCCGGGCCCGGACGGGTTCGCCGACCTCCTCCGTCCCGGCGACGCCATCCTCGTCAAGGCGTCGCGTGCGGTCGGGCTGGAAGGCGTGCCCTCCGCGATCGCGAAACTAGCGGAGCAATGGTCAGAGTCCTGATCGCAGGCCTCGTCGCGATGGTGATCGCCGTCGTGATCGGGCCCACCTTCATCGAGTGGCTGCGCCGGTCCGGCGTCGGCCAGCAGATTCGCGAGGAGGGGCCCGCCCGGCACATCGTCAAGCAGGGAACGCCGACCATGGGAGGCCTGCTGATCCTCGCCACCGCGGTGGCCCCGTTCCTCGTGCTCTCGCTCTACACGCTTCCCGGGCTCGCGCTGCTCTTCCTCACACTCGGCTGTGGCCTGATCGGCTTCACGGACGACTACCTGAGTGTGCGCAAGCGCCGCTCGCTGGGGCTCTCCGGCCGTTGGAAGATGATCGGGCTCGTGCTGCTGACGGTCGGCGTCGGCTGGACGGTGACGCACGTCGGCTACCTCGACACCGAGATCTATTTCCCCATCGTCGACGTCAACATCGACCTCCATTGGCTGTACTTCCCATTTCTCTTCATCGTGATCGCGGGCACGGCCAACGGGGTCAACCTGACGGACGGGCTGGACGGCCTCGCCGCCGGCACCTGCGCGATCTCGCTGCTCACCTTCCTCGCGATCGCAGCCATCTCGTGGATCCGGTCAGGGCCCGTGGGCGACCGCAGCGACAACTTCCTCGACGTCGCCATCTTCGCGGCGGCGCTGATCGGCGGGGTGATCGGCTTCCTCTGGTTCAACGCGTTCCCCGCCGAGGTGTTCATGGGCGACACGGGCTCGATGGCGCTCGGAGGCGCCATCGCGGGGCTTGCCGTCATGACGCAGACCGAGGTGCTGCTCGTCTTCATCGGTGCCATCTACCTGATCGAGGCGCTCTCGGTGATGATCCAGGTGGCGAGCTTCAAGCGCACCGGCAGACGCGTATTCCTGATGGCGCCGATCCACCACCACTTCGAGATGAAGGCGTGGTCGGAGACCAAGATCATGGTGCGGTTCTGGATCGTCGGCGCCATCTTCTGCACCGTCGGCTTCGTCCTCTTCTACCGCTACTACCTCCGCTTCAAGCTCTGATGCCCGACCGGCGCTCTCGCGCCGCCGCGCCCGTCGTGGTCGCCGTCCTCGTGATGGTCGTATGGGGTGCGACGCCGATACTCACGCGCCTCGCACTCGAGGATCTCGAGCCGCTGGTCGTGGCGACGCTGCGGACCGTCCTGGCCGGCCTGCTTGCGATTCCGTTGCTCGCACGCGCGCGGCAGCCCTTGCCGCGGGCTGCCGGCGCGCGGCGCCTGCTCGCCGTGTCGGCAGCCTCGGCCTTCGTGGTGTTCCCGGTCATCTACACGATCGGCCAGCAGCGTACGTCTGGCTTGCACGGCGTGATGATCCTTGCTGCGTTGCCGATCTTCACCGGTCTCTACGCGTTCGCTGTCGTCCGGCGCGCACCGGGCCGGGCCTGGCTTGCCGGCAGCGCGGTGGCGCTGGCCGGCGAGGCCGTCCTCATCGGCACCAGGGGTGGCGGCGGCGGCGATGCCACGATCACCGGCGACCTGCTCGTCCTGCTCGCCGCGCTCGTCGTCTCCGCGGGCTACGTCGCGGGAGCCCTGCTGCCGCGACGCGGCGTGTCGAGCTCGGCGGCGACGTTCTGGGGCGTGCTGCTCGGTGCCCTGGTGCTGGCGCCGCTCGGAGGCGCCCTGCTGGCGCGAGACGGGCTGCCGTCGGCGGGCTGGAAGCCGTGGGGAGCAGTGCTCGTCCTCGCGGTGCTCACCTCGATCGTGGGCTACATCGGCTGGTACTGGGCGCTCGACCGCGGCGGGATCCAGCGGATCGCGACGCTCCAGTTCCTGCAGCCGCTCTCCGGGTTCGCCCTCGCAGCGATCGTGCTCGGCGACCGGGTGACGCTGCCGATCGCGGTCGGTAGCACCCTGATCGTCGCGGGCATCGTCGTCGCCCAGCGCACCTGACGTGCACTCCGTGCGCCCGACGATGCCGGATTCTCCACCGGCGTGCCGAACAATCACCCCATGAGGGCTCTCGTCGTCGGACTCGCGCGATCGGGGCGGGCAGCAGTCTCGGCCCTCGAGGCACAGGGCGCCGACATCGTCGCCTACGACGCGTCGGTCGACGCCGACGTTTCCGGTCTGGCCGGAGACGTGCGCGTGGGCGCGTGGGAGGCCGGCATCCTCGCCGCGGTCGATCTCGTGGTGAAGAGCCCGGGAGTCCCCGGCGGCTCCGAGCCCGTCGCGGCTGCGCGGGCGGCGGGGATCCCCGTCATCTCCGAGGTCGAGCTCGGGGCGCGCCTGCTCGAGAGCCCGATGATCGGCATCACCGGCACGAACGGGAAGACCACGACGACCGCCCTCCTCGGCGCCATGTTCGCCGCTGCAGGGGCTCCCGCCGAGGTGGCCGGCAACATCGGCCGTCCGCTCACGAGCCTCGTCGCCCTTGCCGAGCCCGGCGCGTGGATCGTCTGTGAGCTCTCGTCGTTCCAGCTCGAGGACATCGAGACGCTGCGCCCGCGCATCGCCGTGCTCCTGAACCTGGAGCCCGACCACATCGACCGACACGGCACCTTCGAGGCCTACCGGGCGGCCAAGCTGCGGATCTTCGAGAACCAGCTTGAGGGCGATCTCGCGATCGTGCCGCGCGGCTTCGGCCCGATACCGGGCCGTGCGCAACGCGTCGACTTCGCCGGCGACGACCCGCTGCCTGCCGAGCCGCGCATCCCGGGGGCGCACAACCGCGAGAACGCCGTCGCGGCGGCTGCCGCCGCACGCGCTGCGGGCCTCCCCGAGGACGCGATCGCCGTGGCGCTCGGCACGTTCCCCGGCGTCGAGCACAGGATCGAGGAGCTCGACACCGTCGCGGGCGTGCGCTACGTCAACGACTCGAAGGCGACGAACGTGGCAGCAGCTCTGCGGGCGCTCGCGTCCTTCCCCGGCTCCCGGTTGCACGTGATCCTCGGCGGTCTGGGCAAGAGCGAGAGCTACGCGCCCCTTGCGCAGGCACTCGGCGGTGACGACCGCGCGTACCTGATCGGAGCTGCCGCCTCGGAGATCGCCGCCGCGCTCGACGAGGCCGGGGTGGCGTACGAGCAGGCGGGCGACCTCGCGGGCGCCGTCGCCCTGGCGGCGAAGGCAGCTGCGGCGGGCGACGTGGTGCTGCTCTCGCCGGCGTGCGCCAGCTTCGACCAGTTCGAGAGCTACGAGCGGCGCGGGGAGGAGTTCGGGAGGCTCGTGCAGAAGCTCCACGGGTGAGCCGAAACCAGCTCGAGCAGCGCCTTCTCGTCCTCGTGACGCTGGGGCTCGTCGCCTTCGGCCTCGTCATGGTCTTCAGCGCCACCTCGGCGTCGGCTGCCCTCGGCGCGGGCGATCCGATGACGTTCCTCGTCAAGCAGGGCGCCTATGCCATGGCAGGCCTGGTGCTGCTCGCGCTCGCGTCCCGCTTCGACTACCACCGGCTCCGCCTCTTGGCTCCGGTGCTGCTGCTCGGTGCGCTCGTCCTGTGCATCGCAGTGCTCGTGGTGGCGCCACCGATCAACGGGGCGCGCCGCTGGTTCCTGCTCGGCCCCGTCAGCTTCCAGCCGTCGGAGCTCGCGAAGCTCGCCGTCTGCCTGTGGACGTGCTCGTACCTGGCGCGCCGCCACGTGCCGCGCACGATGGCGGAGCTGATGAAGCCGCTCGGGCTCGTCGTGGGCCTGTTCGCCGCGCTCGTGCTGCTCGAGCCGGATCTCGGCACGACCATCTCGCTCTGCGTGATGGTGGCCGGCATCCTCCTCGTCGCCGGCGTGCCGTTGCGCCTGTTCATGTTGGCGGGGACGTTCGCGACGGTGCTCGGAGCGGCCGCCATCTACATGGAGCCCTACCGGCGCGCACGCTTCCTCAGCTTCCTCGACCCGTGGCAGGATCCGCAGGGAGCGGGCTTCCAGACCGTGCAGGCGATCATCGGCATGGGGTCCGGCGGCATCACCGGCGAGGGGCTCGGGCACGGCGTGGCGAAGATCTTCTATCTGCCCGAGGCCCACACGGACATGATCTTCGCGATCGTCGGAGAGGAGCTCGGGCTGATCGGGTCGATCCTGGTGATCGGGGCCTTCGCGGTGTTCGCGTGGGCGGGTTACCGGATCGCGCTCTCGTGCCGCGACCCGTTCGGGAAGCTCCTCGCAGCGGGCATCACGACGCTCGTCTGCGGTCAGGCAGCAATCAACCTGATGGCAGTGCTCGGGATCGCTCCCCTGACGGGAATCCCGCTTCCGTTCGTCTCCTACGGAGGCTCCTCGCTGATCGTGTTGCTCTGTGCCGTCGGCGTACTCCTTAACATCGCTGTGAATGGACGAGTCGTCGAAGCTCGCAGTCGTGGTCGCGGCGGGAGGGACAGCCGGCCACGTCAGGCCCGCAATCGCCGTGGCGGAAGCGCTCCGCGCGCGCGGAGCGAGCGTGACGTTCGCCGGCAGCCCCGACCGCGTCGAGTCGCGGCTGGTTCCTGAGGCGGGCTTCGAGCTCGACCCGTTCGCGGTCTCCGGCTTCCCGCGCCGGCTCTCGCCTGCACTGCTGAGAGCGCTCTGGCAGGCGCTGCGGGCCCCCTTCGCCTGCGCTCGCATCCTGCGCGGCCGTCGTCCCGACGTCGTTCTCGGCGGGGGCGGCTACGTCTCCGGTCCGATGGTCGTGGCGGCGCGGCTGCGCGGCATCCCCGCCGCGCTGACCGAGGCCGATGCGCATCTCGGGCTTGCGAACCGCCTGGCAGCGCCGTTCGCACGGCGTGTCTTCCTCGCCTACGACGTCCCCGGGCGCACCGGCGGCAGGTACGAGGTCGTGGGCCGGCCGATCCCGGCCGCGCATCGCGGCGCCACCCGCGAGGAGGGTCGAGCCCGCTTCGGTCTTCCGCCGGAGGGCGCCGTCGTCGCCGTCTTCGGGGCGCTCGCCGGCGCCCGCACGCTCAACGAGATGGCGGTCGCGGCCTGGGGCGAGCAGGGCCCCGCCGTGCTGCACATCTGCGGTGAGCGCGACTACCCGGCCCTGCGCGAGCTCGTCTCGCGGGACGGATACGTTCTCGTCCCGCAGACGGAGCACTTCGGGGAGGCGCTTGCCGCCGCCGACCTCGCAGTGTCGCGCGCCGGAGGCACCGTGTGGGAGCTTGCCGCCGCCGGCACGCCGGCGCTGCTCGTCCCCTACCCGCACGCGACTGGCGACCATCAGGCTCTCAACGCCCGTCATTTCGAGCAGGGAGGCGGCGCGATCGTGATTCCCGACCACGAGGTCGGGCTCGTCCCCGAGGTCGTCCAGGAGCTCCTTGCCGACGCGCCGCGGCTCGCTTCTATGCGGGCGGCGATGCTGGCGATGGCTCGACCCGACGCCGCCGAGGTGATCGCCGAAAGGCTGCTCGCCCTCGCCCCGGAGCGCCGCCGATGAGCGGGGACGGCGCCACCAGAGCCTCGCCGCTTCGCGGCCGGATGCTCTACTTCGTGGGCATCGGTGGCTCCGGCATGTCCGCGTACGCGAACGCAGCTCTCGCGCTCGGGGCCGACGTGCGCGGCTGGGACGCGCGGGACACGATCTTCATGGGCACCCTGGCGGGCATCGAGGTTGACGTCGGCGGCGATCCCGCTCCCCCGGAGGGCTGGGAGGTGATCGTCTCCACCGCGCACACGCACCGAGCCGAGGGGAAACCGAGAGCCGAGTTCCTCGCCGAGCTCGTGGCTGCCCGGCCGGCGATCGTGGTCGGCGGTGCCCACGGCAAGACGACGACGGCGGGCATGATCGCGTTCGTCCTCGCAGAGACCGGCAACGACCCGTCGTGGATCATCGGCGGCGTGATCCCGCAGCTCGGCGGCAACGCCGGCGTGGGGGGTGGCTGGCTCGTCGTCGAGGGAGACGAATCCGACCGCTCGATCGGAGCGCTCCGCCCTCAGATCGCCGTGATCACCAACGTCGAGCTCGACCATCATGCGACCTACGCCTCGGAGAGCGAGCTGCAGGCGTTCCTCGATACCTGGCTCGAGAACGTGCCGCACGTCGTCCGCAGCACCGACCTCGCACCCGTCGACCTCGAGCTCGCGGTACCGGGGGAGCACAACCGCCAGAACGCTGCCGCCGCGCTCGCCGCTCTCGAGCTGGCAGGCGTCGGGCGCCCGGTGGCGGAGCAGGCCATCGTCCGCTTCACCGGCGCCGGCCGCCGCTTCGAGCTGGTCGGCGAGAGCGGTGGCGTGACCGTCTACGACGACTACGGCCACAATCCCACCGAGTTGGCCGTGACGCTGCGCACGGCGCGGGAGCGAGCCGCGCGACGCCTGATCGCCGTGTACCAGCCGCATGTGTACGAGCGCACGCGGCAGCTGCACCGTGAGCTGGGGGAGGCTCTCGGCCTCGCCGACGCGGCGATCGTGACCGAAGTGATCGGGGCGCGCGACACGCCGCGCGACGGCGTCAGCGGCAAGCTCGTCCTCGATGCGCTCCCTCATCGCGTGCGCGCCGGGTGGGCGCCGACGCTCGACGACGCCGCACGGCTCGCGCTCGCCTGGGCCCGCCCGGGCGATGTCGTCGTCACGTTCGGAGTGGGTGAGCCCTGGAAGATCGCCCGGGCGATCGTGGCGGGACTGCCGGCGTGACCTTCGAGCCCGGCGTGGAGCTTTCGCGCTACACGACGATCGGCACCGGCGGCCCCGCGCGCGCCTTCGCGCAGCCGCAGACGCTCACCGAGCTGGAGCAGGCTCTCCGCTGGGCAGAGGCGAGGGGGCTCGGCGTGGCGACCGTCGGCCTCGGCTCGAACATGCTCGTCGCCGACGAGGGCGTCGACCTACTCGTGCTGCGGCTCGGCGGCGAGCTCGCCGAGGTGCGCGCAGCCGGCGCTCTGCTCGTTGCGGGAGGCGGGGCCACGAACGCTGTCTGCCTGCACCGCGCCCGGGCGGCCGGTCTCGGCGGCTTCGAGTTCGCATGTGCCATCCCCGGCACCGCGGGCGGCGGCGTGTGGATGAACGCGGGCGCCTACGGGAGCGACTGGAAGGCGATCCTCTCGCGGGCACTGGTGGCCAGCGCCGGCGGTACCGGCTGGCTGACGGCGGACGAGCTCGGGCTCTCCTACCGCCATTCGGAGCTGCGCCACGGGCAGGTGGTGGCGGCAGTCGAGTACCTGCTCCAGCCCGGCACTGCCACCCAGGAGATCAAGTCCCGCGTTGCGGAGCTGATCGCCGCGCGGAAGGCGACGCAGCCCACCAACAAGCGCACCTTCGGGTCCGTGTTCAAGAACCCTCCGGGCGAGCTCGGAGCGGGCCGGATGCTGGAGCTGTGCGGGCTGAAGGGCTACCGCAGCGGTGCCGCCATGATCTCGCCGGTGCACGCGAACTTCATCGAGAACGCAGGCGGCGCCACGACCGCCGAGTGCCTCGAGCTGATGGCCGAGGCTCGCCGGCGTGCGCGCGAGGCGTACGGCGTCGAGCTCGAGCACGAGGTGGTCTTCCTCGGCGCCGTCGAGCTGCCGGACGCCTGACCCGCCGACCGCGTGAGTTGAAGGGGTGCCCGCGGCGGCGGCGAACACCGTCACGTGGCCAACGGGGGACGAGTCGATCGCGGATCGCGCCCCCGAGCGCGCGCGGAGAGCGTCGTTGTCCCGTTCCCGCGCCGGGAGCCAGGCGAACGTCTCGATCTCGCCCGGCTCGTCCCTTCCGGCCGCTCGCTCCTGCTCGCCTTCGCAATCCTCGGCGGCGCGCTGTTCGCCTGGCTCGGGGCGCGTGAGACGGGTGTGTTCGGGGTGCGCAGCCTCGACGTGCGCGGTGCGCCCCCCGGCGTGTCGCTGCAGGTGCGGAAGGCGCTTGGGCCCGCGACGGGCACGAGCCTGCTGAAGCTCGACGTGGCGGCCGCCGAGCGCGCCGTCGAGGCACTGCCCACCGTGGAGTCGGCCCGCTTCGACAGGGCGTTCCCGCACACCCTCCGCGTCATCGTGACACCGGAGCGCGCCGTCGCGGTCGTGCGTCAGGGCGCGCGCTCCTTCCTCGTCTCCGAGCGCGGGCGCGTGATCGCATCCGTCCCTCGTACCGCGAAACGGAGTCTCGCTCGTATCTGGGTGAAACGGGACGTCGAGCTGACGCCCGGAGCGATCGCGCAGGGCGATCTCGCGACGGCTGTCGACGCCGTCGCGCCGCTTGCGCGCTCCCGCTTCCCGGGCCGCGTCACCTCCGTCACGACGGCCTCCGACGAGCTCACCCTGCGCTTGCGCTCGGGCGTCCAGCTCCGCCTCGGAGACCCGCTCGACGTACGGCTGAAGCTCGCCGTCGCCGCCCGCGTCCTGCCGCTCCTGACCGACGGGACGGTGTACCTCGACGTCTCCGTGCCGGAGCGGCCCGTGGCGGGCACGACTCTCTACTCTCAGGTAGAGGTTGAGGGTGCAACCTCGACTCCCCCTTGAGATTTGCGTTGACAATGCCGACAAGGAGTCCGTACCCTGGCTCCGAAAGCGGGTTCCAACAACTCCCTAGCTCGATGAGAGCTTGACGTCCAGGCAGGTCGAGGTGATGAAGCGATGAGTACCCAAGGCGGCAACTACCTCGCGGTGATCAAGGTCGTCGGCGTCGGCGGCGGCGGCACGAACGCGGTCAACCGCATGGTCGAGTCGGGCCTGAGCGGCGTCGAGTTCATCGCCGTCAACACCGACGCGCAGGCGCTGATGATGACGGACGCCGACGTCAAGGTCCACATCGGCTCGAAGGCGACGCGCGGCCTCGGCGCCGGCGCCGACCCGGCAGTCGGGCTCGCCGCTGCGCAGGAGACGCGCGACGAGCTGAAGGAGGCGCTCAAGGGCGCCGACATGATCTTCGTCACCGCGGGTGAGGGCGGTGGCACAGGCACCGGCGCGGCACCCATCGTCGCCGAGCTCGGCCGCGAGCTCGAGGCGCTTACGGTCGGCGTCGTCACGCGTCCCTTCGGGTTCGAGGGGCGGCGCCGTGCCGAGCAGGCCGAGGTCGGCATCCAGAACCTGCGCGACCGCGTCGACACGCTGATCGTGATCGAGAACGATCGCCTGCTGCAGGTCGTGGAGAAGAAGACCCCTATGACCGAAGCGTTCCGCATCGCGGACGACATCCTGCGCCAGGGCGTCCAGGGCATCACCGACCTGATCACCGTGCCCGGTCTCGTCAATCTCGACTTCGCCGACGTGCGGACGATCATGCGCGACGCGGGCTCGGCCCTGATGGGCATCGGCACCGCCTCGGGCGAGAACAGGGCCTCGGAGGCGGCGAACGCTGCAGTGTCGTCGCCGTTGCTCGAGACGACGCTGGACGGCGCCACCGGCGTGCTCCTCAACATCACGGGCGGCTCGAACGTGGGGCTCTTCGAGGTGAACGAGGCGGCCGAGGTCGTCACCGGCCACGCCGACCCGAATGCCAACGTGATCTTCGGCGCGGTGATCGACGAGTCGATGGGCGAGGAGGTGCGCGTCACCGTGATCGCCACCGGGTTCGGGGGCCGGCCGCGCCGCCGCCGCGTGGAGGCGCCCGCCGGAGCGGTGGCAGGCAGGTCTGAGCGCCGGCCTCAGCCGTCTGCGGTCGCGGACTCCGAGATCGAGATTCCCTCCTTCCTACGCGAGAGCTAGGAGCGACCCGCACCCCGGGGCGTGGCGTGGCGCTAGAGTCGCGCCGTGAATGCGCTCGCCCGCACGCCTCTCTACGAGCGCCACGTGGCTCTCGGCGCGCGCATGGTTCCCTTCGCCGGCTGGGAGATGCCGGTGCAGTACGAGGGAGTGATTCCCGAGCACCTGGCCGTCCGGGGTGACCGTGGCGTGTTCGACGTCTCCCACATGGGGCAGCTCCACGTCGAGGGGCCGAACGCCCACGGGCTCCTGCAGGCCCTGCTCTCCAACGATCTCGACCGCATCGGCGACGGAGAGGCCCAGTACACCCTGCTGACGAACGACGCGGGCGGCATCGTCGACGACCTGATCGCCTACCGGATCGGGCCCTACCACTACCTGCTCGTCGTGAACGCGGGCAACCGGAGCACCGCGTACGCCTGGCTGAAGGAGCGGGAGATCCGCGGCTCGGAGGTTCGTGACGCGTCCGACGAGTACGCCCTGCTCGCCGTGCAAGGGCCGACGGCGATCGCGGCGCTCGGGCTCCCGCAGGCGAAGGGCTTCACGCACGCCATGGGCGAGGTCGGCGGCGTCGAGGTGATGGTCTGCCGCACGGGCTACACCGGCGAGGCGGGTGTCGAGCTGATGTGCCCTGCCGAGGACGCCGTGACGCTCTGGGACGCCGTGGTCGACGCGGGCACGCGCCCGTGTGGCCTGGGTGCGCGAGATACGCTGCGGCTCGAGGTCTGCTATCCCCTCCACGGAAACGACATCGGCCAGGACACGGACGCGCTCTCAGCCGGGCTCGGCTGGGCGTGCGCGCTCGACAAGGACTTCACCGGCGCCGACCGCCTGCGCAGCATCCGGGACGGCGGCGGCCCGGCACGACGACTGGTCGCGTTCGTGATGGAGGAGAAGGCCGTGCCCCGTCAGGGGATGCCGATCGAGGGCGGCGGGGAGGTCACCTCCGGCACCCACTCGCCGATGCTCGACGTCGGCATCGGCATGGGCTACCTGCCGGCGGAGCGGACGTCGCCCGGAGAGGCGCTCACGATCGACGTGCGCGGCAAGCCCCGGCGCGCCCGCATCGTCGGCAAACCGATCTACGTCAAGGAGGCGAGCTAGGTGGCAGCGGAGGAGAGCTATCCCGAGGGGCTGAAGTACCACCCCGAGCACGACTGGGCCCGGATCGAGGGCGACGAGGCGGTGCTCGGGATCACGTGGTGGGCGCAGGACGCGCTCGGCGAGCTCGTGCACTTCGAGGCGCCTGCCGCGGGAGGCAGCACCGCGAAGGATGCCGCCTACGGCGAGGTCGAGTCCGTCAAGGCCGTGTCCGACGTGATCGCGCCTCTTTCCGGCGAGATCCTGGAGGTGAACCAGAAAGCGGTCGACGAGCCCGAGATCGTGAACGACGACCCGTACGGGGATGGCTGGCTCGTGCGCATCCGCCTGTCCGACCCGTCCGAGGTCGACGCGTTGCTCGACGTCGAGGCGTACCGAGCCGTGGTAGCCGAGCAATGACGGGCCCTTCCTCGCCCGCGTCGCGGCGGCGGGACACGTGAGATGACCGCCGGCTACCTCTCCCTCACGGAGCGAGACCGCGACGAGATGCTCGCGGCGATCGGCGTCTCGTCGATGGAGGAGCTGTTCGCGCAGATCCCCGCCTCGGTGCGGCTCGACCGCGAGCTCGACGTGCCGCCGGCCCTCTCGGAGGCCGAGCTCGTGCGGCACCTCGAGGAGCTGGCCGCGAAGAACGCGCACACCGGCTCGGAGCTGTCGTTCCTCGGCGCAGGGATCTACGACCACTACGTGCCGGCGATCGTCGACTACATCCTGCAGCGCGGCGAGTTCCTGACCGCCTACACGCCGTACCAGCCGGAGATGAGCCAGGGCGTCCTGCAGGCGATCTTCGAGTACCAGACGGTGATCTGCGAGCTGACCGGCATGGACGTCTCGAACGCCTCCGGGTACGACGGCTTCACTGTCGCAGCCGACGCCTGCCTGATCGCCAGGAACCACACGGGTCGCTCCCGCATCGTCCTCACGGAGACGCTCAACCCGCAGCTGCGGCAGGTCGTGAAGACGTACGCGCCCGGCTTCGGCCTGGAGGTCGTCGAGGTGCCGCACGACGGCGGCACGACCGACCCCGAGCGCCTCGCCGCCGCCGCGCAGGACGCAGCAGCCGTGATCTTCCCCCAACCCAACTTCCTCGGCTGCCTGGAGCCGGCACCGGACCACGCAGCCGCCGCCAAGGCTGCGGGCGCCCTCGCCGTTGCGCACGTCGACCTCACCTCGCTCGGGGTGCTCGAGGCCCCCGGCGCCTACGGCTGCGACATGGCGATCGGCGAGGGCCAGTCCGTCGGCAACTACCAGAGCTACGGCGGGCCCCACTACGGGTTCCTGGCGGCGCGCTCGGAGTTCATTCGCCGCATGCCGGGGAGAATCGTGGGCGAGACGGTCGACCTGAACGGCGAGCGCGGCTTCGTCCTGACGCTGCAGACGCGCGAGCAGCACATCCGTCGCGAGAAGGCCACGTCGAACATGACCACGAACCAGACCCTCCTCGCGCTCGGTGGGCTCGTCACGCTCTCCTGGCTCGGCCCCGAGGGGCTCCGCGAGCTCGGCGAGACGTGCATGTCGCTCGTCGGCTACGCGCGAGAGCGGCTCGGGCTGCCTGCCGCGTTCGACCGGCCGGCGTTCAAGGAGCTGGCCGTGCGCACGCCCATCCCGGCGCGCGAGGTCGTGCGGCGTGCGCGTGAGCACGGCGTGCACCCCGGGTACGCGCTCGGGCGCGACGTCGAGGGCCTGGACGACGTCCTGCTCGTGGCGCTCACCGAGAAGCGCACACCGGCCGAGATCGACCGCCTCGCCGACGTGCTCGCGGAGGTGTGCTGAGATGGAGCTGATCTTCGAGAAGAGCCAGGCGGGCCGGCGCGCGGGCCGCGTGGCGTCGCACGACCTGCCCGTGCCGGAGGTGCCGGCCGAGTTGCGCCGCGCACGGCCGCCGCGGCTGCCGGAGCTGGCGGAGAACGAGATCGTGCGCCACTTCACGAACCTGGCCGACCGGAACTTCGGGATCGACACGGGCTTCTACCCGCTCGGCTCGTGCACCATGAAGTACAACCCCCGCGTGAACGAGCGGGTGGTGGCGCTCCCGGGCTTCGCGAACCTGCACCCCCACCAGGAGGACGAGGGGGCGCAGGGCGCGCTCGAGCTGATGTGGCAGCTGCAGCAGATCCTGGCCGAGGTGGCAGGCCTGCCCGCCGTGACGCTGCAGCCGGCCGCCGGGTCGCAGGGCGAGCTGACAGGGCTGCTCCTGATGCGGGCGTACTTCGCCGACCGTGGTGAGGGCGACCAGCGGGACACCATCATCACGGCCGACACCGCGCATGGCACCAACCCGGCCAGCGTGATGATGGCCGGCTACAAGCTCGAGAAGGTTGCGACGACCGATCGCGGCAACCTCGACCTCGACGACCTGCGCGCCAAGGTGAACGAGCGCACGGCCGGGCTGATGCTGACCAACCCGTCCACGCTGGGCCTGTTCGACGAGGGCATCGCCGAGGTGGCGGAGATCTTCCACTCGCAGGGCGCGCTCCTCTACTACGACGGCGCCAACCTCAATGCCGTGGTCGGCATCTCCAGGCCAGGCGACATGGGCTTCGACATCGTCCACTACAACCTGCACAAGACCTTCTCGCAGCCGCACGGCGGCGGCGGCCCGGGAGCCGGGCCCGTGGCGGTGATCGCCGAGCTGGAGCCGTTCCTGCCCTCACCGCAGGTCGTGCGCGACGGCGACGCGTTCAGGCTCGACCACGAGCGGCCCAGGTCGATCGGGCGGGTACGTGGGTTCGCCGGGCCGTTCGGCGTGTTCGTGCGCTCCTACGCGTACATGCGCGCCTACGGGCCCGACCTTCGCGCCATGTCCGAGACGGCCGTGCTGAACGCGAACTACGTGCTCGCCCGCCTCAAGGACGTGTTCGAGCTCCCCTACGACAGGCTCTGCATGCACGAGTTCGTCCTCTCGGCGCGGCGGCTCAAGAAGGAGCACGGCGTCACCGCGCTCGACGTCGCGAAGCGCCTGATGGATTACGACATCCATCCGCCCACGGTCTATTTCCCGCTCGTCGTGCCGGAGGCGCTGATGATCGAGCCGACGGAGACCGAGTCGAAGGAGCGGCTCGACCACTTCGTCGCCGTGATGACCGCAATCGCAGCCGAGGCCACCACGGCTCCCGACACGCTCAAGGACGCGCCGCACGAGCGGCCGGTGCGTCGACTGGACGAGGTGAGGGCCGCGAAGGAGCCGGTCGTCAAGTACGCGTTCGAGGAGCACCGGCTGGTGGAGGCGGAGGCGTAGTGCCCGTCTTCAGGGAGCTGGTCCAGCTCTCCAACGATCTCGTGGCGGCCGTGCGCGATCGCGACCGCGCGCGCCTCGAGGAGCTGCTGGCGGCCGAGTTCACCCTCAACGGCGCTGCAGGCGAGCTCGACCGCGAGGGCTTGCTCGAGGCTGCGTCAGGGCCGTACGAGATCGACGACTGGGCGTACGAGGAGATCGACCCGGAGGTCTACGGTGACACCGCCGTCGTCGTCTCCCGGTACCGGCAGAAGGGCCGGATGGACGGACGCGATCTCTCCCATCGCATGCACGTGACGGACATCTGGGTACGGCGGGACGGCCACTGGCAGATCGTGCGCCGGCACGCCACGATCGCCGACTGAGCGCCCGCACCGGGGCGTGCCGACAGAGTCGCCGCGGCGGGTTATCGCGTTGCCGCGAGCTGTCCGCAGGCGGCGGCGATGTCGCGTCCACGCGTCAGCCGCACGGTGTTCGGGATCCGCGCCCGGTCGAGCACCTGCTTGAACGCCGCGATCGTGTCGCGCGACGAGCCGCCGAAGATCCCCGTCGGGTTGTAGGGGATCAGGTTGACCTTGAACGCGTCCTTTCCGAGCACTGCGGCGAGCTCGCGCGCCTGTGCGGGGCTGTCGTTGACGCCTGCGAGCATCACGTACTCGACGTACGCCCGCCGCCCCCGCAGCGCGACGTAGCGGCGGCACTCGGCCAGGACGTCGTCGAGCGGGTAGCGGTCGTTCACCGGCATCAGCCGCGAGCGCAGGCCCGGGTCGGCGGCATGGAGGGAGAGCGCGAGCCGGATCGGCTCCTCGACCTCGTCGACGAAGCGCGTCAGCCCCGGCATCCAGCCGACGGTGGAGATGGTAGTGCGACGGTGGGTGATGCCGATATCCGGCAGGCGCCTGGCCGCCGCCACCACCTGGTCGAAGTTGAGCATCGGCTCTCCCATGCCCATGAAGACACAATGGTCGAGTGACTCGACCCGGCGGAAGTGCAGGGCCTGGTCGAGGATCTCCGACGGCGTCAGGTTGCGGCCGAACTGCATCGTCCCGGTTGCGCAGAACGTGCACGTGAGCGGGCAGCCGGACTGGGAAGAGACGCAGATGGAGCGGCGCCCGTCGCGGTAGCGCATCAGCACGGCCTCGACCGGATGTCCGTCGTGGGTGCGGAAGAGCGCCTTCACCGTCCCGTCCCGAGAGCGCACCTCGTCCTGGAGCGTCAACGTGGAGAAGGGGACGGCTTCCTGCAGGGCGTCACGGAGCCGGGCCGGCACGTTGCTCATCGACGCGTACCCGTCCGCCCCGCGTGCGGCCCACTCCCACACCTGGCGCGTGCGGTAGGCGGGCTCGCCCCGGTCGGCGAGCGTCGTCTCGAGGAGCGCGATGTCCATGCAGTGAGTGTAGGGACGGGGCCGACGCCCGCACCGGCCGGCGCCTCGCGCGGCTAGTCGCCCTGAGCCGGCGGCACGACGAGCACCGGGCAGCTCGCGTGGTGGAGCACGTGGTGGCTGACCGAGCCGAGCACGACGGCACCCACGGTGCCGAGCCCGCGCTGGCCCAGGACGATCAGCTCGGCGTCATGGGCGTTCTCGAGGATGGCCTGGCCGGCGGGGCCCTCGGCCAGCACGCACTCGATCGCGCCTGCTTTCTCGCCTGCCACGGCGTCCACGACTCCGTGGAGGAGCGCGCTCGCCTCGTTGCGCACCGGCTCGCGGTCGACCGGCGCGATGAAGCCGGGGCCGGTCATCGTGACCGGTACAGCGGCGGTCCAGGCGTGGACGGCGCGTACGCGGGTGCCGCGCATGCTCGCCTCCCGGAGCGCCAGCTGCAGCGCTTCCTTCGCTGCGGCGGAGCTGTCGATGCCGACCACGATCACGCCACGACGGTACCAGCGGGCCCGTGGCGACGTGCAGAATGGGCGACCGTGATCGATCTCCGCTCCGACACCGTCACTCGCCCGACTGCAGGCATGCGCGAGGCGATCGCCTCGGCCCCGGTCGGAGACGAGCAGATGCGCGAGGATCCCACGGTCGCGGCCCTGCAGGTGCGCGCGGCGGCGCTGCTGGGGCAGGAGCAGGCGCTGTTCCTGCCGACGGCGACGATGGCGAACCAGATCGCGCTCAAGCTGCACGGGCGGCCCGGCGACGTGCTCGTGGCCGAGGAGCTGTCACACGTGCTGATCTACGAGTTCGGCGGCCCGGCCGTCCACGCAGGCGTCGTCTCGGTCGGCGTGCCCGGCGAGGGGGGCCGGATCACGCCGGAGCAGCTCGAGGCGGTGATCGGGAGGAGTGCCTCCGACGTCGACCAGCGCCCCGCCGTGCTCTCCCTCGAGAACACCCACAACAGCGCCGGCGGCACGGTGTGGCCCCTGGCCGACCTCGACGCGGTCGTGCAGGTCGCGCACGCCAACGGCCTCGGAGTGCACCTGGACGGTGCCCGGCTCCTCAACGCCGCCGTCGCGCTGGGCCTGGGTCCGGCGGCGATCGGCGGGCGCTGCGACACGGTCACCCTGTGCCTGTCCAAGGGGCTCGGCTGCCCACTGGGGGCGATCCTGGCCGGGCCTGCCGGCCTGATGGAGCGGGCATGGCGCGAGAAGCACCTCTTCGGGGGCGCGATGCGCCAGGCGGGCATCGTCGCCGCCGCGGGCCTGTACGCGCTCGAGCACCACGTCGAGCGCCTCGCCGACGACCACGCGCGCGCGCGGCGCCTCGCGGAGGCGTGGCACGGGGGTGGCCTCTCCGTCGACCTCGACCGGGTGCAGACGAACTTCGTCCAGATCGACGTCGGGCCGCTCGGGCTCACGCGGCAGGAGGCGCTCGACCGGCTCGGCGGTGCCGGCGTCGCGCTGAGCGCCACGATCCACGCGTCGGTGATTCGCGCGGTCACCCACCTGGACGTCGGCGACGACGACGTCGAGCGTGCGAGCGAGGCAGTGCCCGCCGCGCTCGTGGGCCCGGGCCGCTGAGGAGCTCGTCAGCCGGCGATGCTGAAGCGCTTCGTGGCGACCTTCTTGCCGCCGAGCGAGAAGACGCAGGCGTAGCTGCCGGTCGGGAGCCCGCCGGGCTTCGAGACCTGCACGCCGAACACCGACACGGCGAGCGGCACCTGTCGGGTCACGGTCAGCCCGGTCGCCTTCCCGCCGAACAGCACGTCGACTCGGGCCTGCTTCCCCTTGGCGAGGTTGTAGACGGCGCTACAGGTGATCGCGTTGGTTGCGGGCAGCGCGGCTGCAGCGTCGCTGCGGCAGGCCCGCACGGGGCCGGCGAGGATGGTGTTCTTCGTCAGGCAGGCGGCGAGGCTCGTGACCGCCCCGGCGGGACCCTTCGTCGTGAACGACAGCGAGGCGTTCTCCGAGCCTGCGGACACGTCGCACCGCCAGGGGCCGCCCGGGAAGGCGCCGCCGCCGATCGTGAGATAGGTGTAGACGTAGCCGTCGCGGGAGATCTTCCCCTTCTGCAGGGGGAAGGGGACGCCGCGGAACGAGAGGCGGCCGGTGAAGGAGTCGCCCGAGTGGCCGGACGTGCGCGCCGAGCAGTAGATCGTGCTCGAGCGGATCCCCGCACGCTGGTCGGTGCGGCAGGCGCCGCTCGCGCGGTCGAACCCGGACGATCCGCACACGCGCACCTGGTCGAGCTCGGCGGCGCTGCCTCCGAACCCCGCCAGAACGACCGCCGCGAGGCCGATCGTCAGGAGGACGAGCGCGTGACGCACCGGCCAACGCTATCACCTCCGTCGACGTGCAGAATCCCTCGGGTCGTGGTGCTCGCCCCCGAAGCTCTCCCTGCAAGGCTCGACGCTCTGCTCGCGACCGAGCAGGCGCGGCAGCGCATGCCGTCGGTGAGCGCCTGCGTGTTCCGGGACGGCGCCGTGGTCTGGCAGCGCGCGCTCGGCCTCGCCGACGTCGAGTCGGGTGAGACGGCAACCCCGGAGCATGCCTATCGCATCGGCTCGATCACGAAGACCTTCACCGCCGTGGCGATCATGCAGCTCGTCGCCGCGGGGGAGATCGACCTCGACGCCCCTCTCCGCGCCACCCTGCCCGAGGCGCCGCAGGGCCCGACGGTGCGGATGGCCCTCAGCCACCTGGCCGGCGTCCAGCGCGAGACGCCGGGCGTCGACTGGGAGTCGATGCGCGCCCCCACACGGGGGGAGCTGCTCGCAGGTCTCGCCGACGCAGAGCTCGTGCTCCCGCCCGGCAGCTCGTGGCACTACTCGAACCTCGTCTTCGCCCTTCTGGGCGAGATCGTGGCGCGCTCGGGTGGGGCGCCCTACGGCGAGGTGCTGCGTGCGCGGGTGCTCGATCCGCTCGGGCTCGGCCGCACCCATCTGCGTCCCGAGGGCCCACGCGCAACCCCGTACTTCGTCGAGCCCTACTCGGACGGGATCCGGGTCGAGGCGGATCCGGAGGTGAACGAGTTGACGGGTGCAGCCGGCTGGCTCTGGTCGACGAGCGGCGACCTCGCCCGCTGGGGGTCGTTTCTCTCCGCCGGCGACCCTGCAGTGCTCGGGCGCGAGCGGCTCGACGAGATGGCCCGGGTGCACGCGATGGTCGACGAGGCGCGCTGGGCCCTCGGCTGGGGGCTCGGGCTCGAGCTGTTTCGTCACGGCGACCACGTCTTCGCCGGCCACGAAGGCGCCATGCCGGGCTTCCTGGCCTGTCTCGTCGTCCAGCGGGCGGAGCGAACGGGTGCCGTCGTGCTGGTCAACTCCGGCGCCCAGGTGGACACGAGGGGGCTCGCGCTCGACCTGGCCCGGGAGGCGATCTCCGCTCTTCCCCGGCCGCCCGAGCCCTGGGCGCCGGACGGCGGCGCGCCCGCCGTCCTCCAGTCGCTGCTCGGTCGCTGGTGGACGGAGGGCGAGGAGCTCGTGCTCGCGTTCCGTGACGGCCGCCTCAGGGCGGAGCTCGTCGGCGGCCCCGAGGGTCGCAGTGTCTCGTTCCTGGAGCCCGACGGCGATGATCGCTGGCGGGTCGTCGAGGGGCGGGAGCACGGCGAGCAACTCGTTGCCGTGCGGGATCCGGACGGCGTCGTGCGGAAGCTGACGTTTGCGAGCTATCCGCTGACCCGGGCGCCGAGCACGTTCGGCCGCCAGGGCGGTCAGATGCTGCGATCGCCTGCTACGAAGAACGACGCCGCGAGCGCGACGTAGCCCGCGACCAGCAGCCAGCCACGCAGGCGCGAAGACTTGCCGCCCCACAGGACGAGGGCCGTCAGCGCGAGCGCGCCGGCGAGCGACGCCACCTCGATGACCCTGAAGCCGAGCGCCAGCGGGTCGATCAGCCAGGAGAGCAGGGCCACGACAGGGATCAGGAACACGGCCACCTGGGCTGCGGAGGACAGCGCGATCTCGGCGGCGAGCTTGATCTTGCCCCGGTAGGCGACGATCACGGCGCCACCGTGCTCGGCCGCGTTTCCGACGATGGCGACGATCACCGCGGCCACGAAGAAGTCGCTCAGGCCGGCCTTGTGGGCGAACTCCTCCAGTGAGCCGACGAGTATCTCCGCCACGAGCGCCGTGGCGACCGTGGCGACGCCGAGCGCTGCGAGTGCCCTTCTGAACGACCAGCCCTTGATCTCCGCGTCGCTCGCGATGTGCACGAGGCGGTGCCGTCGCAGCGTGTACAGGGTTACCACCAGGTATACGAGCAGCAGCGCGATCGAGACCGGGATCGAGAGGTACGCGATCCCGCGCCGGTCGGGGTCGCCGTCCCAGCTCGGCACAGCGGGAACGAGGAAGAGCAGGAAGGCGAGCCCGATCGTCGCGAACGCGAGGAAACTCGACCAGCGCTCGATCTCGCCACGGCCTCCGGCCACGAGCGAGAACCCCAGCACGAGCAGCAGGTTGCCGATCACGGAGCCGGTCAGCGAGCCGCGGACGACCTCGGTGAGGCCCTCGTGAACGGCGATCAGCGCGATGATGAGCTCGGGGGCGTTCCCGAAGGTGGCGTTGAGAAAGCCCCCGACGCCCGGGCCGGTGTGCTCGGCGGCGTGCTCGGTCGCCTCGCCGATCAACCACGCGAGGGGGATCAGCGCGGTCGCCGAAAGGACGAAGAGCGCCGTGTCCCCGAGCCCCGTCAGGTAGTGAAGCGCGACGACGAGCGGTGCGAGCCCGAGCCCGGCGAAGAGGATCCGGCGGATCATGAGATAGGCAACCCTACCCGGCTCGCCTCCGTCGCCGCCCGGCCTCGGTGAGCGGGGCCGCAGTTGCCGATGCCTGAAAACGGCGCCGCTGTCAAGTCTTGCGCGGGGTGCGCGCACACTGCCACAGTTCCCTGTGTGAGCGAGATCCAGAACGCGCCGACCGAGCTGCCGCTGCGGCCCCAGGACGAGGTCGAGTGCCGCCGCTGCGAAGTGCACTGCGACAAGGTCGTCTACCCGGGCGCGTGCATAGCGCGTGCCTGCCCGTTCGTCTACGCGTACGAGGCGTGGGGCCACACCTACATGGGCTGCATGCAGAGGGTGTACTCGGTGGAGATCGACCTCGACCTGCTGAGGGCGGCCGAGCGCCGCAGCGCCGGCTTCGGAGCGGTCAAGGCGCTGCGGGCGCCGCTGCCCATGTGCCATGCCGAGGTCTCCTCCTGCTACGAGGGCCGCTCCGACGAGATCGGCTGCCGGAACCCCGAGTTCTTCGAGATGCCCGTGGCGCAGCCGAGCTTCCGCGTGTTCGCCCAGCTACGGGACTGACGCGGCCCGCGGCCACCAGCGGGCGTGCAGATCGGCCAGCCGCTGCACCTCGGCCGCGTCCGGGCCGTGGCCTTCGGGGCCGGGAGTCTCGAGGATGGCCGGGAGCTCCTGAAACGACGGATGGGAGAGAAAGACCCCGAGCCGCTCGCCCATCAGCCCGAGCCCGATCGAGTCGTGCCGGTCGCGGTTCGAGCCCAGCTCCGACTTGGAGTCGTTCACGTGCAGGCAGCGCAGGCGGTCGAGCCCGATGCGGTCGTCCAGTTCGGCGACGGCGGCGTCGAGCAGGTGGGGATCGGTCACGTCGATGCCCGACACGTACCAGTGGCAGGAGTCGAGGCATACGCCGAGCCGCGGATGCCGGTCGAGCGCCTCGTACAGAGCGGCCAGCTCCTCGGTCGAGCGGCCGATCGTGCCGCCCGCCCCTGCGGAGTTCTCCATCAGCAGCCAGAGATCGTCGGAGGTCAGCTCGAGCAGCTCCCTCAGGGCCGGAACGACTCGCTCGAGGCCGGACTCGAAGCCCGAGCCGAGGTGCGACCCCACGTGGAAGACGACCCCGTCGGCGCCGATCGCGCCGGCCGCCTCGAGCGAGGAGCGCATCGCCGCCACCGACTTCCCGTGGATGACCGGGTCGGGGCTCGCGAGGTTGACGAGATACAGCGCGTGACACACGACGCTGCCGATACCCGCCTCCTCTCGGCGCTGCCTGAATCGCGCCGTCTCCTCCGGCGTGTGGATCGTCGGACGCCACATGCGAGGGCTCTGGGTGAACACCTGCACGGCTGTGCAGCCGAGCCCCTCGGCGCGGTCGATCGCGTTGGAGATGCCGCCGGACGAGGAGACGTGGGCTCCGAACAGCATCGGCGTACGCTACCCGCGCAATGGCCTCACCTCTGCGAGAGAAGCTCGGAGCGCTGCAGGAGCGCGACTTCCGGCTGCTGTTCGCCGCCACGACGACCACGACCGTCGGCGATCGCCTCGCCGGCATCGCGCTCGCGTTTGCCGTGCTGGACTTCGGCTCGGCCACCGATCTCGGCGTCGTGCTGGGGGTGCGGCAGGCCGTCGAGGCGCTCGTGCTGGTGTTCGGCGGCGTCCTCTCGGACCGGCTGCCGCGGAACCTCGTGCTCGTCGGAGCGTCGCTGCTCCAGGGCGTCGCCCAGGCAGCGACCGCCGCCGTCGTCCTCACGGGGCACGCATCGCTGGCCTGGCTGATCCCCCTCGTGGCCGTGTACGGGATCGGCGGCGGAATGGTCATACCGGCCGAGGTCGGCCTGGTGCCGCAGACGGTCAGCGCCGGGCGGCTGCAGCAGGCGAACGCCCTGCAGGGCATGTCGCGGAACCTGGTCGGCGTGCTCGGCCCGGCAGTCGGCGGCACGCTCGTCGCGCTCGGCAGCCCGGGGATCGCGCTCGGGGTCGACGCCGTCACCTTCCTCGTCTGTGCCGTGCTGCTGGCCCGGATCCGCGTTCCTGCTCGTCCTGCTGCGCTCGTGCCGCCGAGCTACCTGCGTGAGCTGCACGACGGCTGGAAGGAGTTCACGGCGCACACGTGGCTCTGGTCGACCGTGTTCGTGTTCGGCCTCTCCAACATGTTCTACGTCGGCTGCTGGGCGGTGCTCGGGCCCGAGATCGCCGACCGAGATCTCGGAGGTGCCGGCGCGTGGGCCGTCATCCTCAGCGTCGGAGGCGTCGGCGCGGTGCTCGGCGCCGTTGTGGCGATGCGCGTGCGCCCGCAGCGCCCGCTGTTCGTCTCCGTCCTGGCGCCGCTGCCGATGACCCTGCCGCTCGTCGGGCTGGCGCTCGGGTGGCCCGTCTGGGCGATCGCAGCGCTGAACCTGCTCGGCGGCCTCGGCCTCTCGGTGCACCTGACGCTGTGGTTCACCGTGTTCCAACGCGAGGTCCCGGAGCAGGCGCAGTCGCGCGTCAGCTCGTACGATGCGCTCGGCTCGTTCGTGCTGGTGCCGCTCGGGATGGCCTTCGTCGGCCCGGTTGCCGCGGTCGTCGGCAGCACGACGGCGCTCTGGCTGGCGGTGGGCGTGTTCGCCGGCGCCACGGCGGTGATCGTGGCGATCCCCTCGGTGCGGGCGATCAGGGCACCGGGAGCCGACGTTGCGGCCGCACCTACAATGGCGCCGCGATGAGCGTCCGCGTCCGCATGGCTCCGAGCCCCACTGGCTTCCTCCACATCGGCGGCGTTCGTACCTTCCTCTTCAACTGGCTGTACGCGCGCGGCCGCGGCGGCGAGTGCCTGCTGCGGATCGAGAACACCGACACGAGTCGCGAGGTGGCGGAATCGGTGGGCCAGATCGAGCGTTCGCTCGCGTGGCTCGGGATCGACTGGGACGGTGCCACCCGCTTCCAGCTCGACGGGATCGAGCGTTGCCAGGAGGAGGCTCGCCGTCTCGTCGCCGAGGGCAAGGCCTACGAGGACGAGGGCGCCATCCGCGTCCGCATGCCCACGGAGGGCTCGGTCGGCTGGGACGACGCCGTCAAGGGGCGAATCGACTTCCCCGCGGCCGAGCTCGACGACATGGTGATCCTGCGCTCCGACGGCAGGCCGGTCTACAACTTCGCCTCCCCGGTAGACGACTGGTGCGACGGGATCACCCACGTGATCCGGGGCGACGACCACGTCTCGAACACACCGAAGCAGATCGTGGTGCTGACGGCGCTCGGGGCCGAGCTGCCCGTCTACGCCCACGTGCCGAACGTGTTCGGCGAGGACGGTCGCAAGCTCTCCAAGCGGCACGGTGCCGTCGCGATCGACGAGTTCCGGGAGGCCGGTTACGTCGCACCGGCACTGATGAACTTCCTCGCCCTGCTCGGGTGGGCCCCGGACGGGGAGACGACGATCATGTCCTCGGCCGAGCTGATCGAGCGCTTCACGCTCGAGCGCGTGGGGGTCAGCCCCGCTACGTTCGACTACGCGAAGCTCGACTGGATGAACGGGGTGTACCTCCGCGAGCTTGCGGCGGACGCCTATGCCGAGACGCTCGTCGGCTTCGTGCGCGAGCGCGGCATCGAATGGGACGAGGCACGCGTCCGCGAGGCCGCCCCCCTCGTGCAGGAGAAGATCGGCCGCCTGGGCGAGTTCCCCGGCTTTGCAGGCTTCCTCTTCCACGAGGTGGAGCCGGATCCCGAGCAGCTCGACCGAGTCATCCTCACGGCGGCCGCAGCCGCGCTCGAGACAGTGGCCGCGTGGTCCGCAGCGGATCTGGAAGCGGCTCTCAAGGGGCTGTGCGACGACCTCGGTCAGAAGCCGCGGCAGGTGTTCGGCCCCATCCGTGTCGCGGTCACGGGCTCGCGCATCTCGCCCGGCCTCTACGAGAGCCTCGAGCTCCTGGGCCGGGACGTGGCGCTCGACCGGCTTCGGCGTGGGGCGGAGCTCGCCGCGGCGTGAGCGAGACGCTGGCGCCGGACGCGTTCGAGGAGCGGCTCTCCCGATACCTCCGCGAGCGCTCCGAGGAGTCCCGCGCGGTGCGCGTGGGGGAGAAGGACGTCTCCGAGCAGGCGGCCATCGTGGCGCGCTATGCGGGTATGTTCACGCCGGCCCAGCTCGAGGTTCTCCGGCTGGCCGAGCAGGACGCACAGGAGGATCGGCGCGAGCGCCTCTACCGGCTGCGCAAGACCTGCGAAGGCGGCATCGTCACCGTGGCGCTCGCGAGTCGGGACGACGCGCTCGAGAACGCGGTGCTCGCCGCGCGGGTGGAGTGGGAGGGAGAGCCCGTGCCGCTGCGCACGGCGCAGGCGCTGCTCGCGACGACGGAGGCGTATGCCGACCGCGACAGGCTGGGCGAGCTGCAGCTCACGGTCTCGGCGGCGTTCAACGACGAGCGGCGCGGCCTGCTCGCCGCCCACGAGGAGTTGTCGGGCGAGCTGTCGGGGCAGCCCGACCCGATCCGGCGCCACGAGGATCAGAAGGGCGTCTCCCTGCGGCAGCTTCGCGATGCGCTCGACACGGCCCGTGTCCAGACGACGCCGGCGTTCGACCGTCTGCGGGGTGCCTGGTTCGAGCGGCTGCTCGGCCCCGACCGCGAGGCGATGCCGACGTCCTCGCACACGAGTTGGATGCGCCGGCTGTCGCCGCTCGCGACCACGTACACGAAGGAGCGCTCTGTGCCGGTGTGCGTGGCGACGCTGCAGGCGCTCGGCCTGGACATCGAGGGTGAGCCGGGGATCAGGCTGGATCTCGAGGACAGGCCGCAGAAGTCGCCCAGGGCCTGCGTGATCGCGTCGGACCCGCCCTCTGTCGTCCACCTGATCACGCGAGCGCAGGGCGGCCTGCACGACTACGAGGCGTTCCTGCACGAGGCGGGGCACGCCCTCCACTACGCGGGCTGCGACCCTGATCTGCCGTACGTCTACCGGAGGATCGCTCGCGATCATGCGCTGACCGAGATCTACTCGTTCCTGCTGGACTCGATCGTGCGCGAGCCCGGCTGGCACCAGCAGCACTTCGGGCTGTCGGAGGTCGTCGCCCGCGACCACGCCGAGGCCGCAGCGTTCCTCGACACGCTGCTCTTCCGTCGCTACAGCGCCAAGCTCGCGTTCGAGCTGGAGTTCTGGGGGCGGTTCTCCCGCGACGGGGGGACCCCGGACGGGTATGCGGAGAAGCTCACCGCCGCAACGGGAGTTCGCTACCGGCCGGCCGGATACCTGATCGACATGGATGCGGGCTTCTACTCCGCGGATTACCTCCGCGCCTGGATCCGCGCGGCGCAGCTGCGCCGGCACCTGCGGCGCGAGGTCGGCCACGACTGGTGGCGGCGTGCCGAGACCGGCGCGCTCCTGCGAGGGCTGTTCCGGGAGGGGACGCGGCCGACGAGCGAGGACGTTGCCCGTCGCATCGGCTTCGACCCGCTCGACACGGGCCCGCTCGAGCACGAGCTCGGCGCGTAGCGCGTTCGTCGCGGCACTGCGGCTGCGATCGTACGATGGGGCGGTATGAGCGATCTCCGTGACATGGTCGGCAAGGAGCTCGGGCCGACCGGCTGGCTCGAGGTGACCCAGGAGCGGATCGACGCGTTCGCGCACGCGACCGGCGACCGTCAGTGGATCCACGTGGATCCTGCGAGGGCCGCAGATGGGCCGTTCGGCACCACGATTGCTCACGGCTACCTGACGCTCTCGCTGTGCGCTCCCCTCGTCGCCGAGGCGCTCGCCGGGCTGAGGAGCGAGTCGATGTCGATCAACTACGGCACGAACAGGGTGCGCTTTCCGTCGCCGGTGCCCGCAGGCTCGCGGATCCGGGCACGCGTTGCCGTCGCATCCGTCGAGGAGGTGCCCGGTGGCGAGCAGGCGGTGCTCGTCACGACCGTCGAGCGCGAGGGCAGCGAGAAGCCCGCCTGCGTTGCGGAGATCGTCCTCAGGATGATGCGATGAGCGGTGCCGGCCGCTTCGCCGGCACGACCGTGCCCGTGACCGGCGCCGACTGACGACCGTTCGCAACGCCTGCCCGACGAGTAGTTCTCCGATGCGTCGTCGCCTCTTCCCGCGGATGCGGAGTCTGCGTCGCACCGCGATGCTGAAGCTACCCACAGGAGGTGAGAGATGAAGGCGGTGCAGAAAGCCGATGCAGTTGTCGGCCTGCTCCTCGTCTCTGCCGACGGTGCCCGCCTCGACGAGTGGCGGCCCGGAAAGACCGAGGAGATCCAGAAGTTCGAGCTTGGCGACCCGATGCGCGACCACCACGAGCTGCTCGGGCCCGGCGCCTCTCGCCCGAGGGGGCAGGGCGACGGCGCCCCGGGGCTCCATGCGAATCAGCAGCGTGACCTGTACGAGCACCGGCTCGAATCACATCGTGTCGCGTTCGTTCGCGACGCGGCGGTGCACACGGCAGCCGTTGCGCGGGCCCGGAGCTGGCCGCTCGTGATCGTGCTGGGCGACCCGCGGCTCGGCGGTCCCGCCGCCGAGGAGCTCCGTCGGGCAGGCGTGCAGGTCGAGCGGAGCGAGCGGCTGCTCGGCTGGATGACCCATCCCGAGCTGGCACGGGCGCTCGGCACCGAGGTGGAGCAGGCCCTGCTCGGGCATGCCTCGGGCGGGGCGGGGTAGGTCAGCTGCCCGCGGCAGCCTCCATGACGGAGAGACGCGTGTAGTAGTCGGGCAGCTCCTTCAGGTGCGCCCAGGCGATCTTGCCGGTCGCGAGCTCGTCGTCGTCCGTGACGTTGGTCTCCGGGTCGCGGGCGCCGTGCTCAAGCTCGACCTTGAGGCCCATCAGGTACTGCTCCGCGTCGAACGGCGAGGTCGCCCAGTCGATCCCGAGGGCGGTGCCGATGCGGCGTGCGTCGGCGAGGGCGAAGGTGCTGGTGTCGGTCATGATCCGCCTCCTCTCGATGTGCCACCATGGTTGCGCGCGGCGGGCATCTGCGCAGCCGGACCGCCACGGGGCCGGTCTCAGCGGTTCCTACCGATCGACGATGAGCGGCTCTCCGGCCGAGAGCAGCCGGTACTCCTGACGGAGCCTCACGCACTCGGCCACGAAGCGCGCCGGGCTGGAGCTGTCGATGCGGAACATCTCGTAGTGGCACGGGACGGCGATGTGCGCGCCCGCCTCGTAGGCGAGGCGGGCAGCGTCGGCTCCGTGCATGTTGCCGAGCTTGCCGTTGACCGGAACGATCGCCACGTCGACCCCGTAGGGAGCGACTGCCTCCGCGATCCCCTGCACGCGCCGCGTGTCCCCTGCGTGGTAGAGAGCGAAGGGGCCGTTCCGGATCACGTAGCCCACGCCCTCCGGAGTCGTCTCGTGGTGGGCCGGCACGGCGTCGATGCGGAAGCTGCCGAGCTCGGCGTCCTCCCCCGGTGCGAGCACCACGTCGGGGCCTCGTCCGATGCGGTTCTCGGTGAAGATCTCGCTCCCGGCGGGGCACACGAGCTTTGCGCCACCGGACAGCACGTGTGGCAACGTGCCGGGATCGAGGTGGTCGGCACCGCCGTTGCTGCAGACGACGACGTCGACGAACGCGAGCCGGTCGGGCGCCACCACGCGTCCGGTCACGCGCTCGTGGGGTGTCTCCGTCGCCGCGAACTGCTCCGTGACCGTGTCCGACAGGTAGGGGTCGATCAGCAGGTGCTCCTCGTCGACCTTGACGAGGAAGCCGCTCTGCCCGAGCCACCAGAGGTGAAGACCGGGCTCGACCGCGCCTTCGACGTCCTCGAGGAAGGCGTCGTCCTGCAGGTACGGCTCGAGCAGCGTTCCGGGTGGGGGCAGCTCGGGCGACGTCTCGACCGGCGTGCCCTCGGCTGCGCCGCGCCTGAGCCCGCTCAGGAAACCGAGGCGGGTCGTCGGCGTGGAGCGGTCGGCGTGGGGCGGCATCTGCGGGCGGAAGAGGCTCAGGCGAAGCGGGCGTAGGTGAGGCGGTAGATGTTGAGCGTTCGCTCGGGATTCTGCACCGTCACGATCCAGAGGATCCCCCTGGCGCCGAGGTAGCGTCCGGTGCCTGCGACGACGGGGATCACGATCCCTCCCTGGGCAGCGCGCTCGACCGTGCCGCGGAAGCTCAGCGTGCCTCCCGGGAGCGTGGCCACTCCGTCCACCGTCAGGCTACGGGGGCTGAGCCGCAGGCGCTGCACGGCGCGGTCGCTGCCGACGACCGCCTGCTGCGGCTTGCCGAACTGGGCCACCTCGTTGAGGAGGCGGCTCGTCTCCCGGACGCTGTCGCCCGTGCTCGCTCCCTTGGGGGGCCGGTCGATCTCCTTGATGGACGTCGTCACCGAGACGAGCCTGATCACGCCCGGCGCCTGCGCGGCGCTCGCTCCGGGAGCGACGACGGCCGCCAGGGCGCAGGCAGCGACGCCGAGGCAACGAAGCGCTTGGCGCGTCATGGGGCGCAGGGTACTCCGCGGGAAACCGGCCGGCGGGCGTCAGCTACACGGCGTCGAGACGATCGAGCCGCCGGGGCCGTTCTTGTAGTACGCCTCGCCGTTGTGGACCGAGCGCAGGCAGTAGCTCGCCGCGGACGCCGAGAGGACGCTGATGTCGGGCGAGACGGACTGGTCGTAGCCGAGGAGCCCGGCGAGAGTCAGGCCCGTGTAGACGTCGTTGTCGGCGTGGTAGGCGGCGAGGGCGGGAAGCGCAGTCCGCAGGTTCGCCTGGGCCGCGCTCCTGTTCGCGCGCCCCTGGAAGCCGAAATAGGCCGGGATCGCGATCGCGAGCAGGACGGCGAGCACGACCAGGGTGACGAGCAGCTCGACGAGGTTGAAGCCCGACTCCTCGCGCACGAGGCGGCTGTGGCGGCTGTGGCTTCGAGCGGGCACTGCACGGGTTATCGCCTCGAAAGGGTGAGGGCGCCACCCTAGATCGAGGGATCTTCGCGGACCGATGACGCCCCCTCACGGGGGAGCGCGTACAGGTTGGGATAGCGTTGCGCCGACATGCTTCAGCTCCGGCCCAACTGCGAGTGCTGCGACCGCGACCTGCCGCCTGACAGCGCAGAAGCGCGCATCTGCACGTTCGAGTGCACCTTCTGCGCACCCTGTGCGGACGGCCTGCTCGCCGGCGTGTGCCCGAACTGCGGTGGTGAGCTCGTGCGGCGTCCTGTGCGGCCCGCCGCGCTGCTCGCGCGGTATCCGGCCTCGGGCGGGCGCATCCTGCAGGCTCACGCGCCCTGCCCGCCGACGGGCGCCCTCCGTTCCGTCCCCGCGCCGTAGGGTCGGCCGCGAGATGCTCTACATGGTGATCGAGCACTTCGAGGGGGGCGACCCGGCGCCCGTCTACCGGCGCCTGGCAGAGCGAGGTCGCCTGGCCCCCGCAGGCCTCGAGTACCTCGGCAGCTGGGTCACCGCCGACCTGACGCGCTGCTACCAGGTCATGGAGGCAATGGAGCGCTCTCTCCTGGATCGGTGGATGGCGGAGTGGGACGACCTCGTTCGCTTCGAGGTCGTCGAGGTGCTCACCTCCGCCGAAGCGGCCGCCGCCGCCGCGCAGCGGCCCTGACAGCACGCCGCCGGGCCCCGCCTGCGGTGCATTCCCGGGTGCGAGCGCAATTTGCTCGAAAAAAACCCGGAAGGAGCGTACTATTGCGAGTTGCTGTGTGGTGGGTGCTTACAGTCGCGGCAGTGTCGGTCATCTTCAGCGCGGGCTTCGTCGCCGGGACGCTGTGGCGCGCCTCGGCCTACGCCGGTTCCTCGGCGGACATGCTCGCCAATGACCTGCTCGGCGAGCAGGAGCCGCTCTCGCTGTCGCCGTGACGGCGTTGCGCGCCGGTCCCACGGAGCGCCGCGGAGCACTGCGCAGCCCAGGGTGGTTTACAGTCCCGAGACCCGGAGGGCGGTCCGACCGCCCACGAAAGGAGTGACATGTTCGCCAGCGTCCGCACCTATGCAGACCCGGCTCTGGCCGCAGCTCTCGCAGCGCGCAGCGACGACGTCAAGTCGGAGATCTCGGTCGTGCCCGGCTTTCGTGCCTACTACCTCGTCGCGGCGGGGAACGAGACGGTCTCCGTGACGGTCTGCGACGACCAGGCCGGCGCGGAGGAGTCGAATCGCGTTGCGGCCGAATGGCTGCGGCAGAACCTGCCGGAGCTTGCCGGAGGCGCTGCCCCGACCGTGTCCGCGGGCCCGGTCGTGATCGACGCCTGACCGACGGGCGCCCGGGTGGGGCCCGCCCGGACCGGCTCGGCCGGATCGCGATCACCGCCGCATCTCGTGACGTGCTCACGGATCGGCCGCCCGAACAAGGGCGGCTCGAATCGTCGTGTCAGCTTGGTCGGCCCGCGCTCGTGGCGTCGGCGATCTCTTCGAGGCGCCCTGTCTTGACGTCGTAGAGGTAGCCGTAGATGGGGATCGAGGCGGGCACGAGGGGGTGGTCGCGGATGCGACGGACGTCGTCGACGACGCTTTGCTCCTGGTCCGGGATCGTGAGCCAGTCGATCGTGCGTCCTACGTCGGAGCCCGGGCCGCTTCCGACGTCGTAGAAGCCGTCGGAGCCGAGCGCCGCCGTTTCGAGGCTCTGGGAGAGCAGGTTGCCCATCACGTCGTTGGTGAAGAACTCCATGCCGCAGTTGGTGTGATGGATGACGAACCACTCGGCGGTACCGAGCAGCTTGTGGGAGATCACGAGCGAGCGGATCGCGTCGTCGCTTGCACGGCCGCCGGCATTGCGGATCACGTGTGCGTCACCCTCGCTCAGGCCCGCGTACCTGGCGGGGTCGAGCCGTGCGTCCATGCAGGTGAGGATCGCGAAGCGCCGGGCGGGAGGGAGCGCTAGCCCGCTCTTGTCACCGAAGGTGTCGGCGTAGGCCCGGTTGGCAGCGAGGACGTCGTCGAGAACGGGCATGTGGGTCTCCTGACCGTGTTGACGTGACCCCGAGAGTATACAAAGTAAAGCGAGTATGTAAAATGAAGTAACAAAATGAAGTAAAGAGACGAAGTGGGCAGGAGTGCCGCCTCGCGCCCAGCGTGCGAGAGGGGCCCGGGCGGCAGGTGCTTGTTGACGTGCCGAGAGCGGAGCTACCCCCGCGGTCGCGCACGAATCACCGCACAGAAGCGCATTAACCCCGCGCGTGCGGGGCTTTGCGCTTCTTCGAGTGTGTGCCGGCCTAAGGCCCATACGGGATTCGAACCCGTGCCGCCGCCGTGAGAGGGCGGTGTCCTAGGCCACTAGACGAATGGGCCCTGCGGCGCGGAAGTGTAGCGGACGGCCGCCGCAGGCTCGCGTATCGTCTGTGCGTGCCCGGGCCCCGCTTCGCCCCGCTTGCGTTCGAGCGCCTGCCTGCGGAGGAGATGCGACGGCGCTCGCAGGCGTTCCTCGAGACGGCTCGCCGTCGGCGCACGGTGCGGTCGTTCTCCTCCGAGCCCGTCCCGATGGACGTCGTCGAGAACGCGATCGCTGCGGCCGGCACGGCCCCCTCGGGAGCAAACCAGCAGCCCTGGATTTTCGTGGCCGTCACCGACCCCGGGACGAAGCGCCGCCTGCGGGAGGCAGCCGAGGAGGAGGAGCGGCGCAACTACGGCGGGCGCATGTCGGACGAGTGGCTCGAGGCACTCGCACCGCTCGGAACGGACTTTCGCAAGCCGCACCTCGAGGATGCCCCGGTCGTGATCGTCGTCTTCGAGCAGGCGTACGGCCAGCGCTCGGACGGGTCGAAGGTGAAGCACTACTACGTGCGGGAGTCCGTCGGCATCGCCGTCGGGCTGCTGCTCGCCTCCCTCAACGCGTCCGGGCTCGCCACGCTCACGCACACCCCGAGCCCGATGGGGTTCCTCGGCACGTTGCTCGACCGGCCCGCCAACGAACGCGCGTACGTCGTCGTCCCGGTCGGGTATCCCTCGGCGCAGGCCATGGTGCCGGTGATCGAGAAGAAGCCGCTCGCCGAGATCATGGTTCGGCGATGATGCGGACGATGCGGGCCTACCGGATCCCCTTCTCGACGAACTGCGAGCGCGTCGCCCTCGCCCTCGCCCACAAGGGCCTGGAGGTCGAGTGGATCGACGTTCCGGCCGACGACCGAACGGCGGTCGAGGCAGTGAGCGGCCAGGCGCTCGTGCCCGTGCTCGTCGACGGAGACGACGTGATCACCGACTCCCCGGTGATCCTGCGCCACCTGGAGCACTGCTTCCCGGAGCCACGGCTCTATCCGCCCGACCCGGCCGGGAACGCCGAGGCGGAGATCTTCGTCTCGTGGTTCAACGCCGTGTGGAAGCGCCCGCCCAACCTGATCGCCGACGAGCTCGTACGGGAGGAGCCCGACCTCGTGGCGATCGCGGAGTGGGGGGCGCAGCTGACGGGCTCGCTGCCGCTGTTCGAGGCGCTGCTCGACGGCCGCGGGTACCTGCTCGGCGACAGCTTCGGGATTGCCGACGTGACGGCCTTCCCGTTCCTCAAGTACGCGACGCTGTGGCAGGACGGCGATCCCGACCTCTTCCACCAGGTGCTGCGTGACCACCTCGCGGTCGGCGGGCACGAGCGGCTCTCCGACTGGATCGACCGCGTGGACTCGCGTCCGCGCGCCTGAGGGCAGTCGCGCCCGCTGTCGGTCAGCGGGGCCGCTCGCACCCGCCGGGCGGCGGCACGAGCTCCTCAGTGCGCGGGTTCGGCGTCCCGGGCGTCGATGCGCGCCTCGAGGCTGCGGCGGATCTCCTCACCCGTGGTGAGCAGGTCGTAGTGCGCGCGTCGGGGCGGCAGGTGGACGATGCGCACCGTCTCGTCGCGCTCGCCGTGGCAGCGGGCGTAGGCGGCCGCCTCGTCCAGCGGTCGTAGTCGCTCTCGCTTACGGCGGAGCATGGCCATTGGACAATCCGTAGCACAGGACGGGAGTCCCCGGGAACCCGGCCGGGCCGGTGGGTTCCCGCAGTTTGCGCTCGAAACCTCGTCCGCCGGCTAGCTCCAGGGCTTGCAGGACCACGGGCTCCAGTCGCGTCCCGACGCCACGAAGTAGCGGTGGGCCGCCCGAACCTGTGCGATCGCGGTGGTGCCGTGCCCGAACAGGCGCCGCTCGCTCGAGCCCATCTGGAACAGCCCCAGGTACTGGCCGTTCTGGGCCGACGTCGTGAGCCGGGACTCGCAGCGCGCGACCTGCACCGCCTGGCCGCAGAAGCGGCCGAAGACCGTGCAGATCGCCTGGCGGGGAGACGCCTTTGCCAGCACCGCCAGCCGTCGTTCCCGCGCCTGGCGCCGGATCTCGGCCTTTGCCGCCGTGACACGCGCCTCGGCGCGGGTGAGCAGCGTCCTGTGGAGCGCCAGTTGCCGCTTGGCCTCCTTCTCGAACCTCGGGTCGCTGAGCAGCCAGCGGTGGCTGCCGAAGAACTGGATCACGTGGGTGCTGTGCTTCATCGTCTTCACGTGGCGCGTCAGCGTCGCACCGAGGTCGCCCTGCGACTGCGCCTGTGCAGCGGTGGGAACGACCAGCAGGGTCAGGGCGCACAGGCCCGTCACTAGGGCTTTCAGGTCCAACCTCCATCCCGGGGACAGGGCCGCGACTCCGCCTCAGACCGGGAGCCGCTCGTGTCTCTCGTTCGGGCGACCGTACCGAAGGCGCACAAGAGCGGGCCTTAATCCTTACAAAATGCTCGAAAACGCTGTCACGAGTGTTGTCTTCTCGCGCAACGAAAAAGCCCCCTTACGGGGGCTTTTGCAGGCTGCGGGACAGGGACTCGAACCCCAACTTCCGGAGCCAGAATCCGGCGTCCTACCATTAGACTATCCCGCAGGGCTCGGGCCGGATCGTAGCAACCCCGGCGGCGTGATCCAGGCAGCAACGCCTTCCCGGCGGCAGCGCCGGCGCCTCTCACGCATCGAGCCGGAAGACCGGCACCAGCCGCTTCTCGCTCTCGGTGTCGATGTGCGCGATCACCTCGACGTACGGCTCCAGGCCCGACCCGCGCAACTTCGCCTTCAGGAGGCCGTCCACCTGGAAGAGGCCGGACGAGTTGTTCATGACGATCTCGATCTTGACCGGCTTCTCGTCGCCGTCCTCGATCCGCACCTCGTCGATCGCGGCCGCAGACAGCGAGTGCATCGTGACGGAGCCTCGCTCGAACGGGATGCGCGAGCGTCCCTTCGCCATGTCGAGCGCGTCGGCGACGCGGAGAATGCCGGCCTCGAGAGCGAGCGGCTCGCCGTCGGCCCGGTGGCTCGTGATCGCCTGCAGCACCTCCGAGATGACGACCGTCCGGTCGGGCTCCTCGTAGATCCCGTCCAGCAACTCGCGCATCTTCGGCTCGGACAGGAAAAGGCTGAAGTCCTCGTGGCCGCGCCGGTGCACGGACATCCCGACGCAATGCATCAGGGCAGCCAGTACGACCACCACTTCTGCATCGTCGTTGGTCATGCCGTAGTCGCGCACCACCGACGGCTCGACACCGTGCTTGGTCAGCTCGCGCAGGAGCTTCAGCGAGATGTTCGCCACGAGCTGGATGTGCACCCACGAGTGGTCGTTGATCTCCAGTCGCACGACCGCGTTCACGTTGGAGACGTGCCACCACGCCTTCAACTGCCGATCTTCATGGGCCCGGTCGATCAGCTTGCGCAGCTTCTTGTTGCCACGCACCGGCACGCGGATGCGCATCCCCTCCACGGCCTCCGACGGCGTCAGGCGGGCCTCGCGGACGGCCTCGGCCGAGACGGGCTCGTCGATCCGGTTGCCGATCTCGGGATCGAGGCTCACGCGGGCTCTGCCTGGGGCCGACCTGCATCCGCGAGCTGGAAGTACATCAGCGTGACCGCAATCGCCGCGAAGGGCGCGACGACGGCTCCGGCGATCGTGCCGCCGAGCCATTGCTCGAGAAACGCCGGCAGGAAGCTGAGGACGGCCGAGAGGATCCCGGCGCCGATGGCGGACAGCAGCGTCGTGATCAGCATCACGCCGAAGACCGTCCAGCCGTTGCCGCGGACGAGCTCGCGCGAGCGGCCGAACGACCCGCGTACGCCCTTCTGCTCCAGCACGATCACGGGCGAGATCAGCGCCCACCAGGTGAGCAGCACGAGGCCCGGGACGATCAGCAGCACGAGACCGGCAGCGATCCCGAGCCCTCCGAGCAGCCCTGCCAGGACGAGCGTCCCCAGGAACGGCTTCACCTTGTGCAGGATCTCGTCGTTCGACGCGTCGAAGCTGCCGTCACGGGCGTCCTGGACCGCGAACACGAGCGCGCCCTGGAGCCAGTAGGTGCCGACCACGATCACCGCGGTGGCGGCGAGGCCGACGAGCGCCGCCGCCGCGGTCGACTCCGTGCCGATCACCTCGAAGAGGACGGCGCTCGCGAGGTTCGTGATCAGGAAGACCACGGCCGCGAGCACGAAGAACCGCACGAAGAACCTCGTATACAGGCTCCACGCCTCACCGAGCACGCTGCCGACCGTCATGCGGAGGATCTTCGCACACCGGCTCCGGCCCGTCGCGGACGGCACCCGGCCCCTCGGGCCCGAGCGGTCGGTCGCCGGCACTCCGGGGCGCGGGGAGCGTCATCACGGCTCGAGCCGGCCGAGCTCGCGGCGGGCGTGGGCGAGCGCCTTGCCGAGGCGGTGGCGGTTCGCGGCGTCGTTGAGCCACCCGCTTGCGCCCGACGGATGGGGAAGAGGGATCACGATCGCGTCGTCCACCATGAAGCTCTTCCCGATGCATCCCGTCAGCGTCGTCGCGCCGATCACGCTGCGCGCGGCGAGGAGGCCGACCGTGACCACGAGCTCGGGCCGGAGCAGGCGGAGCTCCTCCTCGTGCCAGCCTCGACACAGACGCTGCTCGGCCGCCGTGGGCGTCCGGTCGCCCCGGCCGGACGCGGGCCGGCCCGGGTAGCAGCGTGTCACGGAGGCGCAGTAGAACGTAGCGTAGAAGTCCTCCTCGTCCAGCCGGAGCCAGCGTCGCAGGGTCTGCCCTGCCCGGCCACGCCAGGGGCGCCCTTCCGCGCCTTCCACGACACCCGGCGCCTGCCCGAACAGGTACGCCCGCCGGCCGGCGCCACCGTGCACGACGGGCAGCGACTCGAGCGGAAAGCCAGCCTCCACGCACCGGCGGCAGACGGCGAGGTCGCGCTGGAGCGAGGAGATGGAGCGGTGGCGCTTCACGGAGATCCCGAAGTCATTGCACACGCGGGGAACGGCACGGGCAGGCGCAGGCGGCCCGCCTGCCTCCTAGAGTGGTGCCATGACCCTGCTCGAGTCGGTGCCGAACGTGTCGGAGGGGCGCGACGCGGCCACGATCGTCGCGATCGGCGCCGCCTTCGGCAAGGGTGCACGGGTGCTGGACACGCATTCCGACGCGGATCACCATCGCTCGGTCTTCACGCTCGTCGGCGATGCCTCCTCGCTCGTCGACTCGCTCGTCGCCGGGATAGCGCGTGCCGTGGAGCTGATCGACCTGCAGCACCACCACGGCGTTCATCCGCGCGTCGGCGCCGCCGATGTGGTGCCGGTCGTCCCGCTCGTGCCCGCAGACATGCCGCTCGCGATCGCAGTCGCCCGGGAGGTGGGGGAGCGGGCCGGGGACACGCTCGGCATCCCGGTCTTCCTCTACGCGGAGAGCGGCGGGGGCCGGCGGCCGGCGTTCTTTCGGCGTGGCGGCACCGAGGAGCTGCAGAGGCGGATCGACGCCGGCGAGGTGCGCCCCGACTTCGGGCCGGCGCGACTACACCCTACGGCGGGTGCGGTGCTGGTCGGCGCTCGCCGACTCCTCGTCGCCTTCAACCTCGAGCTGGAGCGCGGTGGCCTCGAGGATGCGCGTGGGATCGCAGCAGCCGTGCGGGGCTCGAGCGGGGGCATGGAGGGCGTTCAGGCGATCGGCCTGCAGCTGCCGGGCAGCGGCCGCATCCAGGTTTCGGTCAACATCGTGGACGTCGAGCGCGCCTCTCTCGCCGACGTCGTCGCCCGCGTCCGGGACGAGGCCTTGCACCGGGGCGCCGTGGTCGGGAGCGGTGAGCTCGTCGGGCTGCTGCCCGAGTCCCAGGTCGCCGCACCGGCAGCTCTTGCGCTCGTCGCGCTGCCGAGCGAGAGGATCCTCGAGCGGCGTCTTGCGTCCGCGTCGTAGCGGGTGGCCGGGGGAGCGCGCCTCGATCGGGCGGCCGGTAGGAGTTCGCCTCACGGCGTGACTCGGTCCCGCTCGTGCGCCTCGCCCGGCGCACCTGCGTAGACTCGCCCCGGTGAGCGATGCCTTGCTCCTGACCGGTGACGATCTTGGCGTCGACGACGTCTGGGAGGTGGCGGTCGGCGGGCGCACCGCGTCGCTCACGGACAGTGCCAGGGCGAAGATTCGCGCTTCGCGGGAGCTGCTCGACTCGCTGCGCGGCGAGCACACCTACGGGGTCAACACCGGGTTCGGCCGCTTCGTCTCGGAGTCGATTCCGGAGGAGCAGTCGGAGGAGCTGCAGCTGCGCCTGCTGCGCAGCCACGCCTGCGGCGTCGGCGAGCCGTATCCGCACGAGGTCGTGCGCGCCGCCATGCTGCTGCGCGCGAACGCGCTTGCGAAGGGGTACTCGGGAGCGCGGCTCGAGACCGTCGAGCTGCTGCTCGAGCTGCTGGCTGCCGGAGTGACTCCGTACGTGCCGTCACGTGGCTCGGTGGGGGCGAGCGGCGACCTGGCGCCGCTCGCGCACCTGGCGCTGCCCCTCGTGGGCGAGGGCGAGGCGTGGGTGGCGGGAGAGAGGCTCGCCGGTGTGGAGGCGCTCGCGCGGGTCGGTCTCGCGCCCGTCCGGCTGCAGGCGAAGGAGGGCCTGTCGCTTATCAACGGGACGCAGTTCATGGCGGGGATGGCGTCGCTCGGGAGCGTGCGCGCCCGACGCCTCGTACGCGTCGCCGACGTCGCCTGCGCGATGTCGCTGGAGGCGCTGCAGGGCTCGCTGACCAGCTTCGCTCCGGCCATTCACGCTGCTCGCCCTCACCAGGGGCAGGTCGATTCCGCGGCGAACGTGCGGCGGCTGCTCGAGGGCTCTGCCATCCTCGAGTCGCATCGCTGGTGCGACAAGGTGCAGGACGCGTACTCGCTGCGCTGCGCCCCGCAGGTGCACGGTGCCAGCCGCGACCTGCTCGACTACGTCGACAGGACGGTGGCGATCGAGATCAACGCCGCCACCGACAACCCGCTGGTGCTGTTGGAGCAGGGCGAGATCGTCTCGAACGGCAACTTCCACGGACAGCCGGTTGCGTTCGCTCTCGACTGCCTCGTGATCGCCGTGGCGGAGCTTGCGAACATCTCGGAGCGGCGGCTCGAGCGGATGGTGAACCCGTCGCTCTCCGACGGCCTGCCTCCGTTCCTGACGCGCGAGGGCGGCATCAACTCGGGCTTCATGATCCTCCAGTACGTGTCTGCAGCGCTCGTGTCCGAGAACAAGGCGCTCGCCCATCCGGCGAGCGTCGACTCGATCCCGACGAGCGCCGGGCAGGAAGACCACGTCTCGATGGGGAACGCAGCCGGACTGAAGGCGCTGCAGGTGCTCGCGAACGCAGAGCGGTCGCTGGCGATCGAGCTGCTTGCCGGCGCCCAGGCCGTCGAGTTCCTGGCGCCCCTGGAGCCGGGGCGGGGCGCGGCGGCGACTCGCGCCTTCGTGCGGACGCTCTCGGAGCGTGTGCGCGAGGATCGCTCGCTGTCGGCCGACATCGAGCGCGTGGCCGCATCCGTCCGCGACGGGCGACTGCTCGCCGGTGTCGAGGCCGAGATAGGAGCGCTCGCCTGATGCCTCTGATCCGGGGCTCCCGAAACCGTCAGCGGCCTCCCATCCCGAAGCACCCGTATCGCGACACCGCGCTGGTGTACGGGGTGATGGCGTCCGTGCTCGTGATCGTGGCGGCGCTCACCGGCGGCGACGTCGCGCGCGCCCTGGTCGTCGGGCTGGCCTTCTTCGTCGTGGCGACGGCGTGGAGCTGGTGGCGCTTCCGCGACCGTATCCGCGAGCAGGCCAGGGCGGCGCAGGAAGCTGCCGACCCGATGAAGGAGGAGAGAGCCGAATGAGCGACCAGGATGCAGTCGTCGAGGCGCTGTGCGGCGACCTGGCCGCAACCCGGGCACCGCGCGGGCAGGCGCTGAACGCACGCTCGTGGCAGACGGAGGCGCCGCTGCGGATGCTCCTGAACAACCTCGATCCCGAGGTGGCCGAGCATCCGGAGCAGCTCGTGGTCTACGGCGGCTCGGGCCGGGCCGCACGCTCGCACGAGGCTCTGCGCACGATCGTGAGGACGCTGCTGCGCCTCGGCGACGAGGAGACGCTGCTCGTGCAGTCCGGCAAGGCGGTCGGCGTCTTTCGTACGCACGCCGGCGCGCCGCGCGTATTGATCGCGAACTCCCTGCTCGTGCCGGCCTGGGCGAGCTGGGACGAGTTCCGCCGGCTCGAGGCCGAAGGGCTGACGATGTTCGGCCAGATGACCGCCGGCTCGTGGATCTACATCGGTACCCAGGGCATCCTGCAGGGCACCTACCAGACGTTCTGTGCGGCGGGCGAAGTGCATTTCGGCTCGCCCGACCTCTCCGGCCGCACGATCCTGACGGCCGGTCTCGGCGGGATGGGCGGCGCACAGCCTCTGGCGGCGACGATGGCCGGTGCCTCGATCCTGTGCGTCGAGGTCGACCAGCGCTCGATCGACCGGCGCCTCGAGACCCGCTACCTGGACCGGCAGGCGCCGACGCTGGACGAGGCGCTCGCACTCGTGCGTGCCTGCCGCCGAGGAGGGCAAACCGCTCTCGGTCGCGGTGCGCGCGAATGCGGCCGACGTGTACCCCGAGCTCGTGGCTCGCGGGGAGCGGTTCGACCTGGTCACCGACCAGACGGCGGCACACGATCCGCTCACCGGCTACGTCCCCGCCGAGGTGCCGTTCGAGGAGGCGGCGGCGCTGCGCGCGCGCGACCCGGCCGAGTATCTCCGCCTGGCGTCGCAGTCGATCGTCGCGCACGTGCGGGCGATGGGCGAGTTCGTCCGGATGGGATGCTACGTTTTCGATTATGGCAACAATCTGCGAGGTGAGGCCCGTGCAGGTGGCCTAGAGGACGCCTTCTCATACCCGGGCTTCGTCCCGGCCTATATCCGGCCGCTGTTCTGTCGCGGGATCGGCCCGTTCCGGTGGGCGGTGCTGTCCGGCGATCCCGAGGACATCGCGGCCATCGACGAGGAGCTGAAGGCGCTGTTCCCCGACGACGTCGCTGCTCCAGCGATGGCTCGCCATGGCCCCGCAGAAGGTCGCGTTCCAGGGCCTGCCGGCCCGGATCTGCTGGCTCGGCTACGGCGACCGTGCGCGCGCCGGGCACGCGATCAACGAGCTCGTCCGCTCCGGCAGGGTCTCCGCGCCGGTCGTGATCGGCCGCGACCATCTCGACTCCGGCTCGGTCGCCTCTCCCTATCGCGAGACCGAGGCGATGCGCGACGGCTCCGACGCGATCGCCGACTGGCCGATCCTCAACGCGCTGCTCAACACCGCGGCCGGTGCCACCTGGGTCGTCGGTGCACCACGGCGGCGGCGTCGGCATCGGCAACTCGATCCACGCGGGCATGGTCGTCCTCGCCGACGGCACGGACGACGCGTCGAGCCGGCTCGAGCGTGTGCTCACCGCCGACCCCGGCACGGGCGTCATGCGGCACGCCGACGCGGGGTACGACGAGGCGCTCGACAGCGGCGCGGGACGGTGGGCTCGACCTTCCGAGCGCCGGGCTGTGAGATCGGCGCTCCGACCGCGATGAGTCGGCTGCTCGTCCACGACCTGGCCCAGGTCGCCACGCCGTCCGCTGCGGACGCACCCCTTCGCGGCGCCGACCTTCGCGCTGTGCGCGTGATCGAGGATGCGTTCGTCCTCTGCGACGGCACACGCTTCGCGGCGGTAGGGCCGATGCGCGAGCTGCCGCAGCTCGATGCGGACGTGACGGAGATCGACGGGCGCGGCCTCGCGGCCATCCCGGGGCTCGTCGACTGCCACACGCACGCGTGCTTCGCGGGCGACCGGGTGCACGAGTTCTCGCTCCGGGCAGGTGGGGCGAGCTACGAGGAGCTCCACGCGGCGGGTGGCGGGATCCTCTCGACCGTGCGCGCCACGAGGGCGGCGAGCGCCGAGGAGCTCGTGGAGGCCACGGTGACGCACCGCAGCTGGATGCGCGCGCACGGCACGACGACGTTCGAGGCCAAGTCCGGGTACGGGCTCGACCGCGACACCGAGCTCGCCCAGCTCCGTGCCGTGCAAGCGGCCGGCGGCGTGCCCACCTGGCTCGGCGCGCACACGATCCCACCCGAGTTCGCGGACGCCGACGGGTACCTCGACTTCCTGCTCGCCGAGGTCCTGCCCGAGGCGGCCAGGCTCGCCGAGGCCGCAGACGTGTTCCTCGAGCGCGGCGCCTTCGACGCCACCCGCGCTCGCCGCTACCTCGCTGCCTGCCGCGAGGCGGGGCTCGCCCTGCGCCTCCACGGAGACCAGTTCACCGAGGCGGGCGCGATCCCGCTCGCGATCGAGCTCGGCGCTCGCTCCGTCGACCACCTCGAGGCCACCGGCCGCGAAGGCGTCCGCATGCTTGCCGCGAGCGAGGTCACGGGCGTGCTCTTGCCGACGAGCGCCCTCTTCCTGGGCCGTCCGATGCCGCCCGGCCGCGACCTCGTCGACGCCGGTGCCGCAGTCGCTCTCGCGACCGACTTCAACCCGGGCAGCGCGTTCTCGGAGAGCCTGCCGCTCGCCTGCGGGCTCGCCTGCACGCAGATGAAGCTCGCACCCGAGGAGGCGCTCTCGGCCTGCACCGTCAACGCCGCGCACGTGCTGGGACGGGCCGGCCGGATCGGCCGGATCGAGCCGGGCTACGACGCCGACCTCGTCCTGCTCGACGCCCCCGACTGGCGCCACCTCGCCTACCACCTCGGGGCCGAGATCGTCCGCACGGTGATCGAGCGCGGGTCGGTCGCGTTCGCGCGACCGGCATAATCCTCCCGTGGCCACCCACAAGCAACGGCGGCGAAGAGCGAAGGAGCACCGGCACGAGTACGAGCTCGTCTACGTCGACGACGAGGGGAACGAGGTCGAGGTGGAGGAGCCCGAAGCCCCGAAGACGCGCAAGCCCCCCGCGAAGGCGTCGAGGCGCAGCGGCGCCAAGGCCTCCGCGAAGCCCGCCCCACGCGGTCGCGGCCGACGGCCGGTGCAGCCACCCTCGTGGCGCAGGGTTCTCAAGCGCGGCGGCATCTTCGCTCCCATCTTCCTCGCCACGGTGATGCTGCTCGGGGGCGGCAAGATGACGATCCAGGCCGGGATCGTGCAGACGGTGCTGCTGATCGGGGTCTTCATCCCGTTCAGCTACTTCATGGACAGACTCGTGTGGCGCCAGTACCAGAAGCGCCTCGCCAGGGACGGCTGACGCGGCGCTACTCGCCGCCCGGGCCGTAGTGCCCGCCGGCAGGCCACGGCGCGAGGAGGAGCAGCAGGCGCGACCCCGCGGCGCTCGTCACCGAGTGCCGCTCGCCGGGCTCGAACATCACGAGCGTCCCGGCGCGGGCCGTCAGCACCGAGTCGCCGCAGGCGACCTCGACCTCGCCCTCGACGACCGTCACCCAGGCACGCTCGCGCACCTGGTGGTCGCCGAGCGCCTGGCCCGGCTGCAGCTGCAGCGCGATCGCCCGGGCGTCGCCCGAATGGAGCACCGTCGGCGTCCTGATGCCCTCCGGCGCCTCCAGGTCGAGCATGTTCCACGTGCGCATGCCGCGAACCGTACCGCGCCGCACTCGCACGACGCTCACGCCCCGGCAGCGGCGTCCGGTCGGCAGGTCGTGCCTCTACACTCGGCAGCCATGTCGCTCGCTGTCGACACACTCGAGCTCGGCCCCATCGGTACCAACACGTACCTCGTCCGCGCGGCGGCGGACGCGAGCGACGCCGTGGTCGTCGACCCGAGCGGCGACGCGGGAGCGATCGGCCGCTCCCTGTCGGCCCTCGGTGCCCGTTGCGTCGCCATCCTCGTCACGCACGGCCATTTCGACCACATCGTCAGCCTCGCCGACCTGGCCGAGACGACCGGTGCTCCTGTCTATGCGCCCGCGGGCGAGAGGGTGCTGCTCGAGCGGCCCGAGTCGTTCGTGCCGCCCGGGATCGTCGTGAGGCCCTGGGCGACCGCAACCTGGCTCACCGGCGGCGAGGACGTCGAGGCCGCAGGCCTCGCCTTCTCCACCGTGGCAGTGCCGGGCCATTCCCCCGCGCACCTCGCGTACTTCGCGGACGGCAGCCTGTTCTCGGGAGACGTGCTCTTCGCCGGCTCGGTCGGCCGCACCGACCTGCCGGGAGGCGATTGGCCGACGCTCGCCGAGTCGATCGCGACGCTGCTCGACTCCTTCCCGCTCGAGACGACCGTCTTCCCGGGGCACGGGCCGGCGACGACGCTCGGCGCAGAGCTCGAGCGCAACCCGTTTCTCGTGGACATCCGTGAGGCAAGGCAGGCCCCGTGAGCGCGAAGATCGAGCGTCCTCGCGGCACCCACGACGTCGTGCCGGCCGAGATGCCGCTCTGGCGGCGCGTCACCGGCGAGGTGGAGCGGCTCTGCGCCCTCTACGGCTACCGCAAGGTGCTGACGCCCGTGTTCGAGGACACCGCGCTGTTCTCGCGCACGTCAGGTGCGGGCTCCGATGTGGTGCAGAAGGAGATGTACAGCTTCACCGACCGCTCCGACCGGCCGCTCACGCTCCGTCCGGAGGGTACCGCCCCCATTTGCCGCGCTTACGTGGAGCACGGCATGCACCGCGAGCCGCAGCCGGTGAAGATGTTCACGATCGCCCCGATGTACCGCTACGGCGCCCCGGGGCGCGGACGCTACCGCGAGCACTGGCAGGCCTCGGTGGAAGCGATCGGCACCGCCGACCCGGCGATCGACGCGGAGCTGATCCAGCTGTACGACACCCTGCTCGCCCGCCTCGGCGTCTCCGCCTACCACCTCGAGCTGAACTCGATCGGCTGTCGCGAATGCCGGCCCGCGTACCTGACCGCGCTGCGCTCCTGGCTCGCGGGCAACGAGGAGCGGCTGGATGCCGACACGCGCGCGAAGACCGCGACGAGCCCGCTGCGCGTCTTCGACAACTACCTCGCGAAGCCCGCGGTCGTGCGCGCGGCCCTGGACGAGGCGCCGAAGATCGGCGAGTCGCTGTGCGAGGCGTGCGTGGAGCACTTCGCCTCCGTGCGGGCCGACCTCGACGCGACGGATGTCGCGTACACCCTCGTGCCCACGCTCGTCCGCGGCCTCGACTACTACACGCGCACGACCTGGGAGTTCATCGGCCCGATGGAGAACGAGAACTCCACCATCTCGGGCGGCGGGCGCTACGACGGGCTGATCGAGGAGATCGGAGGCCCGCCGACGCCGGGCGTCGGGTTCGGTGCCGGGCTGGAGCGGCTCCTGATCGCGATGGAGGAAGCCGGCGTGACGGCTGAAGCCGCGCGGCTCGACGTCTTCGTTGCCCGCTCGCCCGAAGCACCGCGGGGCCCTGTCACGCAGTGGCTTCGCGAGCTTCGAGCGGCGGGGAAAGCCTGCGATGCGGACTACGCCGATCGGTCCTTGAACGGGCAGCGGAAGCTCGCAGAACGACTCAAGCCGCGCGGTATCGTGACTTTCACCGGCTCGACGGCGCTCATCGAGTGGTGGGGAGACCGAGAAGCGACCGAGAGCTCCGTGTCACCCGACGAGGTCGTGGAGAGAGTGCTCGACTACCTGGAGAGGCAATGACCTGGCGCGACCACATGTGCGGCGAGCTTCGACCGGAGCACGTCGGCTCCCGCACGACGCTCGCGGGCTGGGCCTCGCGTCGGCGCGACCACGGCGGCCTCGTCTTCGTCGACCTGCGCGACCGCAGCGGCATCACGCAGCTCGTGATCAACCCGGAGCGCTCGCCGGCGGCGGCCGAGCTCGCCAGGGAGATCCGCAACGAGTTCGTGCTGCAGGCCGAGGGGGAGGTCGTCGCGCGGGCCCCGGAGGCGGTCAACCCGAACCTGCCGACCGGAGCGGTCGAGATCCAGGTCGACACGCTCACGATCGTCTCCCGCTCCACGCCGCTGCCGTTCCAGCTCGATGAGGAGAACGTGGACGAGACGCTCCGCCTGCGCTATCGCTGGCTCGACCTGCGCCGGGAGAAGCTCCAGCGGAACATCGGGCTGCGCGCGCAGATGGTCGGCGTGATCCGGCGTCACATGGAGCAGGCCGGGTTCATCGACATCCAGACGCCGATCCTGTTCAAGCCCACGCCGGAAGGCGCTCGTGACTTCATCGTGCCGAGCCGCCTCCAGAAGGGTCGCTTCTTCGCGTTGCCGCAGAGCCCGCAGATCCTCAAGCAGCTGACGATGATCGCCGGGTTCGACCGCTACTACCAGATCGCCATCTGCTTCCGCGACGAGGATCTCCGCGCCGACCGCGTGCAGGAGATCACCCAGCTCGACGTGGAGATGTCCTTTCCCGACCGCGACGTCCTGTTCGCGCTGATGGAGGAGATGTTCGCCGCCATCTGGAGTGAGTGCATCGGCGTCGAGATCGCCCGGCCGTTCCCGCACATGACGTTCGCCGAGGCAGACCGCCGCTTCGGCTCGGACAAGCCGGACACGCGCTTCGGGCTCGAGCTCGAGGACGCCACCGGCGCCACGCGTGCGTCGCAGTTCGGGGTGTTCGCCGGCGCCGAGGCAGTGCGGTTCCTCCGCGTGCCCCGCGTCTACAGCCGCTCGGAGATCGCGGTTCTCGAGGAGCGCGCCAAGGAGCTCGGTGCCAAGGGGCTCGCGTACGTGATCCGCGACGAGCAGGGCGAGGTGCGCTCGCCGATCGCCAAGTTCCTCTCCGAGCAGGAGCTCGACCGAGCTCGCTCCGGCGCCCGGCGAGACGCTGCTCTTCGCAGCCGACTCGTGGCAGATGACCTCGCGCGTCCTGGGCACGCTGCGTCTCCACCTCGGTCGCGAGCTCGGGCTGATCGACGACGACGGGTTCACCTTCCTCTGGGTGACCGACTTCCCCATGTTCGAATGGGACGAGGACGAGCAGCGCTGGGGTGCGGTGCACCATCCGTTCACCCGGCCGACCGACGACTGGAAGGACGGCTTCGCCGACGACCCCGGCGGTGCGCTGGCCTACGCGTACGACCTGATCGTCAACGGCAACGAGCTCGGCGGCGGCTCGTTCAGGATCCACGAGCCGGACCTGCAGGCGAAGGTGTTCGCGCTCCTTGCCCTGACGGAGGAGGAGCAGCGCGTGAAGTTCGGCTTCCTGCTCGATGCGCTCGCGATGGGAGCTCCTCCGCACGGCGGCATCGCCTTCGGCATCGACCGGACGACGATGGTGCTCGCGGGCGAGCCGAACCTGCGCGACGTGATCGCGTTCCCGAAGAATCAGGCCGGGATGGACCCGATGAGCGGCGCCCCGGCGGAGGTGACGGCGCTGCAGCTCGCCGAGCTCGGCATCCGCCTCGTCGAGCCTCCGCAGGAGCCGAAGGCCTAGTGCCCGCGGCCGTCGCGCAGCGCCTGCTCACGCTGGCGGCTGTCGCGCTCGTGGGCGCGCTGGTAGCCCTGGCGATCGTGGAGCAGCGCTCGGGTGGGGGCACGACGGCTGCTGCGCAGACGGGTGCGGTGGCGCCGGGAGGGGGCTGGTACTCGGCTCTCGCCGGCTCGCGCGGGGTGGCCGGGGACGCCGAGCGCACCTCGTGCGGGCTCGTCCTCACCGCGAAGTCGCTCGGCGTCACGCACCCGGTGCTTCCGTGCGGCGCCAAGGTCCTGATCCGGTTCGGCGGTGGAACGTTCGTCACCGAGGTGATCGACAACAAGCTCAAGAGCACGGGCCGCCAGTTCGAGCTCACCGACCTGCTCGCCCGCAACCTCGGCCTCGACGGCACGCAGGAGGTCGACTGGCGCTTCGCCCAGGCCTCGCGCTAGGGCGTGGCGGTGCCGCCGGCGTTCACTAGAGTGTGGGTGCTCGACCCTGTACGTGGCTCCGGGTCTCAACGTGAACCAACGATCACGTCAAGGGAGCGCGAGTCCGTCCGAGGCGTTGCCAGACGACGGCAGTGCACCCACCTGGCTTGCCAGGTTCGCACCGGCCCGGAGCATCACCGGCAGGGTGGAGCACATGGCCTCCGTGCGTCGTGGGTCGGCGGCCATGAGCGGCTGCCGTCAGGTGAGGCGATGAGAAGGAGAGGGGCACCGCGGTGAGGGACCTCGTGATCGACGGCATCGACCACGTCCAGCTCGCCGCGCCTGCAGGGTGCGAGGAAGCGGCGCGAGCGTTCTTCGCCCGCCTGCTCGGCCTCGAGGAGCTCGAGAAGCCGCCGCTGCTCGAGCGGCGGGGCGGCTGCTGGTTCCGCATCGGCGCCCAGGAACTGCACGTGGGTGTGGCCACGCCGTTCACGCCGGCGAGGAAGGCGCATCCGGCCTTTCGTCTCTCGTCCGTGGCGGGCCTGCGCATGCTGGCGGAGCGCCTCGCCGCCGGAGGTGCCGAGGTTGCCTGGGCCGATCGAGAGGAGACGCCCCGTGTGCTCCGGTTCTTCGTCGACGACCCGTGGGGCAATCGGCTCGAGTTCCTGGCCCGGTCCTTGCCCGCGATGCCCTCGCCGACGCCCGCGGCCTGAGGGGGTGACCGGCTTCGCGCGGCCGGCATGGCCGGCACGATGTCGGCACGAAGGTGGCACGCCTTCGCGTCGGATCGCGCGCTAGCGTGTCTTCAGGGCACCGGGGGTGCCCCTGGGGGACGTTGGGGCGCGATCTCCCGGCCGGCTGCGAGGCGCAGGCGACGATGCGGCCGTCATCGGTCGGCATCCCGTGCCGCTAGCCTGATCCCATGGGCCTGGTCGAGCTGTTCGGCGACTCCGCACGCGGCGACGACTACGCCGCCGCCAGGCTGCTCGTCGACAGGGATCGCATCGTCGAGTCCGATGCTCCCGGCCTCTCACGCGACCTCACCGGACTGACACTGATCGAGGCGGCCGCTGTCCCGGGGGAGACGCTGGCGGCCGACGCTCTCGCGAACGCGATCGCCCCGGCGTTCCACGCCGATCCCGCGCCCGGGCGCGTCGCCGTGGCGATGAGCGGCGGCGTGGACAGCGCAGTCGCACTCCTGCGCGCGCGGCCGCACGCGGTCGGGGTGACCCTACGGCTGTGGCTCGACCCGGCAGGCCCGAGCGCAGACCGCGCCTGCTGCTCTCCCGAAGCGGTGATCGCGGCGCGACGGACGTGTCACGCGCTCGGCCTTCCGCACGTCACGCTCGACCTGCGGGAGACATTCCGCAAGGCGGTCGTGAAGCCGTTCGTCGACGCCTATGCCGCCGGCCTGACTCCGAATCCCTGCATGCGCTGCAACGGCGCGTTCCGATTCGGCGAGCTCGTCGGCTTCGCCGAGCGCGCCGGGGCGGGCGTCCTCTGGACAGGCCACTACGCCCGCATCGGGGAGCGTGCCGGCCGCCGCTTGATCGCGCGCGGCGCCGACCCCGACAAGGACCAGTCGTACATGCTTGCGACCGTCGACCCGCAGCTGCTCGACCGCGTCGGCTTCCCGCTCGGTGCGGAGACGAAGGGTCGCATCCGGGCGGAGGCCGCGGCGGCCGGCCTCGCCGCGGCGGAGCGGCCCGAGAGCCAGGAGGCATGCTTCCTCGGGGGAGACGACTACCGCGCTTTCCTCGAACGTCAGGGCCTGCAGCGGGCTGCAGGCCCGATCGTGGACGAGGACGGAGCCGAGGTCGGGCGCCACGACGGCACGTGGCGCTACACGACCGGCCAGCGGCGTGGGATCGGCGTCGCTGCGCCAGAGCCGCTCTACGCACTCCGTTCCGAGCCGGCGTCGAACACCCTTGTCGTCGGCCGGCGAGGGTCGCTGGACGTCAGGCGCGTCGAGGTCAGGGGAGTCACGTACGTGCCGGTCGAGCGGGCGGACGTCAGGCTGCGCTACCGCTCGAGCGCGGTGCCCGCGGCAGTCGAGCCCGTTCCCGGCGGCTTCGTGCTGCACCTGGAGCAGGTTGCCCACGCAGTCGCTCCCGGACAGGTCGCCGTGCTCTACGACGGGGACGTCGTCGTCGGGGCCGGGTCGATCGTCGCGGCTTCGGGGTAGGATGGCCGCGTGACCGTCCTCGCGTTCAGCGCCGGCGACGCCGCGTACTGGGGTCTCGCCGTCTTCCTCGTCGCGATCGGGCTCGCGTCTGCCTACATGCTGTTCCAACTCGGGCAGACCTTCGGACGGCTCTCATCGTTCATCAGGGGCACCGAGGCGAAAGTGCTTCCCGTGGTCGAGAAGACGGGGCTCACCGTCGACCGGATCAACTACCAGCTCGACAAGGCGGACAGCGTCACCGACAGCGCCGTCTCGATGGCCGACAGCGCCGACACGGCGGTGCGGGCCGTGTCGAGCGCGATCGCGAAGCCGGTCGAGAAGGTCTCCGGCCTGGCCGCCGGGGTCTCGCACGGGTTCTCCCAGTTCCGCAAGTCCCGTAGCTTCGGAGACGCCGCGGCGGCTGCCAAGGAGGCCGCTCGCAAGCGGGAGGAAGACCTGCGCGAAGACCTTCACGACGCCGGCAGGACGCCGATGCAGACCGAGCGCCCCGAGCCGCAGCCCCGTCCGGAGGCACAGCCGAAGCCCGATCCCTGGCCTCGCCCAGCTCCGGTCGCCAAGCCGGAGCCGGCACCTGCCCCGCCGGACGAGCCGACCGCCGCCTAGAGCCGGGAATCGCCTCATCCCGGCTACGATCGCGGGATGCGCAGCACCGCCGAGCTTCGCGAGGGCTTCCTCGCCTTCTTCGAGTCCCACGGGCACCTGCGGCTGCCCTCCGCGCCGCTCGTCCCGGCCGCCGACGACCCGTCGACGCTGTTCATCGTCGCGGGCATGCAGCCGCTGAAGAAGTTCTTCCTCGGAGTGGAGCCGCCGCCCGGGCAGCGCGTCGTGACCGCCCAGAAGGTGATGCGGGCAGGAGGCAAGCACGCCGACCTCGACGACGTCGGCGCGACCTCCCGCCACGCCTCGTTCTTCGAGATGCTCGGCAACTTCTCGTTCGGCGACTACTTCAAGGACGAGGCGATCGCGCTGGCGTGGGAGTTCGTCACGACTCGGATGGGCTTCGAGCCGGAGCGCCTGTGGGCAACCGTGTTCGCGGGCGACCCGACGCTCGGCCTCGGCGAGGACGAGGTGGCGGTCGCGGGCTGGCTGCGGGTCGGGCTGCCACGCGAGCGGATCGTCGGCCAGCCGCGCTCGGAGAACTTCTGGCAGGCGGCGGACACCGGGCCGTGCGGCCCCTGCTCCGAGCTCTTTCTCGACCGTGGCACCGAGCACGGTTGCGGTGAGCCGACGTGCGGCCCGAACTGCGAGCGCTGTGAGCGCTTCCTCGAGTTCTGGAACCTCGTCTTCATGGAGTTCGACCTCGGCTCGGACGGCGCAGCGACGCCGTTGCCGACGCAGAACATCGACACGGGCCTCGGGCTCGAGCGTGGCGCGATGCTGCTCCAGGGCAAGGAGTCGATCTTCGACACGGACGGGTACCAGGAGATCATGGAGTGGGTGGCGGCAGAGTCCGGTGTCGCCTACGGCGACTCCGAGCAGGCGACCAAGGCACACCGGGTCCTCGCCGACCACGGCCGCGCCATGACCTTCCTGATCGCCGAGGGGATCACCCCCTCCAACGAGGGGCGCGGGTACATCGTCCGCCGGCTGATCCGGCGGGCCGTCCAGCAGGGCCGCCGCATCGGCCTGCAGGACGTCTACCGGCTCCCCGGCATCGTGATCGGCCAGATGGAGCCCGCCTACCCGGAGCTGCGGGAGCACGCGCAGGAGATCGAGCGCGTCGTCCGCGGCGAGGAGGAGCGCTTCACCGAGACGCTCGAGCGCGGCATGAGGGTCTTCGACGACCTCTCCGGGCAGGAGACGATCTCCGGCGAGGACGCCTTCGCCCTCGCCGCCACCTACGGCTTCCCGCTCGAGCTGACGGTCGAGTTGGCCGAGGAGCGCGGCCAGGCGGTCGACGTGGACGGCTACCGGGCGCAGATGGCCGAGCACCGCCAGGTCTCGAGGGCGGGAGGCGAGTCCGACATCCAGCGCGCAGCGGACTTCGCCCGCGAGGCGGGCTTCGCCACCGAGTTCGTCGGGTATGCCAAGACCGACGTGCTCACGCAGATCGGGGCGCTCGAGGAGGTCGGCGACGCCCTCTTCCTCGTCAAGCTGCGCGAGTCGCCCTTCTACCCGTCCGGCGGCGGGCAGGTGACGGACGCCGGCACGATCGAGCTCGACGACGAGAGCGGCGTCCGGGCAGAGCTACGGGAGGCGTATCGCTTCGGCGACGACCAGGCGCTGCTGTTCGAGGGGCCCGGCTTCACCGCCGGCGATCGTGTGCGGGCGGTCGTGCCGTGGAGCGTGCGCTTCCCCACGATGGCGAACCACACCGCCACCCACCTGCTGCAGGAGGCGCTCCGCGAGGTGCTCGGCGATCACGTTCGGCAGGCGGGCTCGGCCGTACGGCCCGACAAGCTGCGCTTCGACTTCACGCACGAGCACGCGCTCACGACGGAGGAGCGGTACGAGGTCGAGCGGCACGTCAACGAGTGGGTCTTCGCCAACGCGCCGGTGCACGTCTACGAGACGCCGATCGACGAGGCTCGCAACCTCGGCGCCATGATGCTGTTCGGGGAGAAGTACGGCGACATCGTCCGTGTCGTCGACGTGGAGGGCGTCTCGCGCGAGCTCTGCGGCGGGACGCATGTCCGTTCCACTGCCGAGATCGGCGCCTTCGCGATCCTGTCCGAGGGCTCCGTCGGCTCGGGCGCGCGCCGAATCGAAGCGGTCACCTCGGGCGAGGCGTACGCGTTGCTGCACTCGCGCTCGCGCGAGCTCGACGACGTCCGCGTGGAGATCGAGAGGCTGCGCAAGGAGCTGAAGAAGAAGCAGGCTGCGGGGAGCGACGGGGTGACGGACGTCGAGGCCACGGTGCGCTCGGAGCGCGGTGTCAACCTGATCGTGCAGGCGGTGGACGGCCTCGACGGCGACGCGCTGCTCGACCTCTCTGACCGCTTCAAGCAGAAGCACGCTCCTGCGGCGGTCGTGCTCGGCAGCGTCCGGGACGGCGAGGTGACCCTGATCGCGAACTTCGACAAGGCCGTCGCAGACAAGGTCAGCGCCTCGGACGTCGTCAAGGGCGCTGCCGCGCTCGTGGGCGGCGGCGGCGGGGGCCGACCGACGATGGCGCGCGCCGGCGGCAAGAGCCCGGACAGGCTTCCCGAGGCGCTCGCCGAGGCCGAGCGCCTGATCGTCGAGGGGCTCTGAGGGCCGTGTCAGAGAGCAGCCGAGCGTGACGAGGATCGCCCTGGCGCCTGCCTCTGCGCCCGATCGGATCGACGCGTCGAGGCGGGCGTCCTCGAGGTCTGCAGCGTCCGGCACGTGCCTCGCCAGCGTGAGCAAGAACATCCCGAAGCTCGTCTGATCGTGCGCGTGCTCGCGCTCGACTACGGATCGGCGCGCACCGGCGTCGCGGTGTCCGACGCGACCGGGACGCTCGCGCGCCCGCTGTGCGTCGTTCGCCGGGCGACGAGCGAGGCCGGCCTCGCGCGCCTGCTCGCGCTCGTCGCCGAGCACGGAGTGGAGCAGGTGGTGGTGGGGCTGCCGCTGACGCTGCGAGGAGAGCAGGGCAAGCAGGCGCAGGAGACGCTCCGCTTCGTCGCCGCCCTGCGCGAGCGCCTCGCCGTCCCGGTGGAGACGCTCGACGAGCGGTTCACGACTGCTCTCGCCGCCCGCACGCCTTCCGGCAGCTCCGAGGACGCGCGTGCGGCAGCGCACCTGCTGCAGAGCTGGCTCGAGCGGGCGGGCCGGCAGTGAGGCGGGCAGCAGCGTCAGTCGGTCTCGTCGTCGGGGGGCTCGCGGCGGCGCTCGCCCTGGCCGGCTGCGGAGGCACGGGCGGGGGCGAGGCGGCTTCCGTCGCCACCGAGACGGTGCCTGCGGTGGAGCGGCTGCGCATCATCTTCCCGGAAGGCTTCAACGTGCGCGAGATGGCCGCCCGGGTGGCCGGGGTGCGCAAGATCGCGATCGAGAAGCGCGGTGTCACTCCCCGCCTGACGCGCGCCCGCTACCTGGCGGCGGTAGCGCAGGCGCGACCGCCGGCGCAGTTCCGCAAGGACTGGAACGACGGGCCGCTGGAGGGCTTCCTCTTCCCGGCCCTGTACGAGTTCACGCAGTTCTCGAGCGCGAACGAGCTCGTCGCGAGCCAGCTCGCGGCGTTCCGGCGGTCCTTCGCGAAGGTCGGCCTGCGCTACGCCCGCTCGAAGAACCTGACCCCCTACGATGTCCTCAAGATCGCCTCCATGATCGAGAAGGAGACGGTGGAGCCGCGGGAGCGCAGGCTCGTCGCCGCCGTGATCTACAACCGGCTGAAAGCGAGGATGCCGCTCGGCATCGACGCGACGATCCGCTACGGGCTGCGCATCCCCGGCACGAAGTCGCTGACGAAGGCGGCGATCGCGAGCGACAACCCCTACAACAGCCGCCGCTTCCCGGGCCTGCCGCCGACGCCGATCGCCAATCCCGGGCTGGCCTCGCTGCGGGCGGCCGCCGACCCGGCCACGGTCGACTACCTCTACTACGTGCGCATCCCGGGCACCTTGCGGCATTTCTTCACCGCGAGCGAGTCCGAGTTCCTGCGCAAGGTGTGCCAGTTCGGCTACGCCTGCAACTGACCGCGATACTGGGCAGATGATCGAGATCCGCGGAACGACGACGCTCGTCGGCCTGCTCGGCTGGCCGACGTCGCACTCGCTCTCGCCGCCGATGCAGAACGCCGGCTTCGAGGCGCTCGGGCTCGACTGGGCGTACGTGCCGCTTCCGACCCACCCGGATCTTCTGGCCGACGCCGTGCGCGGCCTTGCGGCAGTGGGCTTCGCAGGGGCCAACGTCACGATCCCCCACAAGCAGGCCGTGATCGCCTCGTGCGACGAGCTGGACGAGGTGGCCGAGCGCGCCGGCTCGGTCAACACGCTCGTGTTCCGTGACGGGAGGGTGCTCGGCTCGTCGACCGACGGCGCGGCCGTCACGCGCCGGCTCGAGGTGCCGGCACGCCGGGCGCTGATCCTCGGGGCCGGCGGGAGCGCGAAGGCCGTCGCCGCTGCGCTCGCCTCTGCCGGCGCGGCGAGCGTCGAGATCGTCTCGCGCCGTGACGTGGGCTGGCCGCCCTCCGGCGAGGGCGTCGAGGTGCTCGTCAACTGCACTCCGGTCAAGGAGGAGATCGTCGTCGCCCCACGCACGGGCATGCAGGTCGTCGACCTCGCCTACCTGCCCGACGGCCGGGACACGGCGCTCGTGGCGGCGGCGAGGGAGGCGGGTTGCGACGTCGTCGTCGACGGGCTCGACGTGCTGCTGTTCCAGGGCGCCGCCTCGTTCGAGCGCTGGACGGGCGTCGCCGCCCCTGTTCTCGCCATGCGTGCGGCGTTGCGCGGCGCGGCGCCCTGACGGGTCTGCCCGGGCGTCCCGGGGGGCGCGGCGCCCCCGGGGCCTCGGCGGGCGCTCAGACGTGCTGGTCGACGAGAATCGGGTTTCCGTCCGGGTCGACGGCAATGAAGCTCGCCGGCCCAGTCGTCGCCTCGTCGGCCTCGGCGAGCAGCGTCACGCCCTCCGCTTTCAACCGGCGCTGCAGCTCCCGGACGTCGGTGAAGCTCTCGAGCGCGCGGGCGTCGCTCGTCCAGCCCGGGTTGAACGTGAGCGTGTTCTGCTCGAGCATGCCCTGGAAGAGCCCGATCACGTGCTCGCCGTTCCTGAGGATGAGCCAGTTCTCCGCCGGCTCCCCTGCGAAGGCCGTGAAGCCGAACTTCTCGTAGAAGGATCTCGAGGCCTGGAGATCTCTCACGGCCAGGCTGATCGAGAATGCTCCGAGCTCCATGCGTTGCTCCTTTCGGACGGAGAAGGGCTCTTTACGCGGTCTCGTGCCGTGTGCGAGAGTACCGCGCCGGCCCCGAGGAAGACCGAGCGTAGAGAGAGGAACGACCGCGGCGGAGCTCCTGCTCGACGTGGTGATCGGCAGGCCTGTCGAGGAGGTGTTCTTCTCCCTCGCAGACAACGGGAACGCCGCCGGCGTGCGCCGCTGGCCGCGCGACCACCGGCGACCTGGTTCGAGCCGGCGGTCTAGGATCGAGGTCGTGCCGCTCGGCCTCGTCACCGCAGGCGAATCACACGGGCCCGCCCTCGTCGCGGTCGTCACGGGCCTGCCCGCAGGCCTCAGGATCGATCGGGAGGCGGTCAACGCCGATCTGCGCCGTCGCCAGCAGGGCTACGGCCGCAGCCCGCGCCAGCAGCTCGAGACCGACGAGGTGGAGGTGCTCTCGGGCCTCCGTCATGCGCGCACGCTCGGCACCCCGCTCACGCTCGTCGTCCGCAACGCCGACCACAGGAACTGGACCTGGGGCATGAGCCCGTGGGAGCCGGAAGGGGAGCCGCAGGGGAAGGGAACGAAGCCGGTGACGCTGCCTCGTCCGGGGCACGCAGACCTGGCGGGAGTCCTCAAGTACGGGCACGACGACGTGCGGAACGCGCTCGAGCGCGCGAGCGCCCGACACACCGCCACCCACGTGGCGGCCGGGGCCGTGGCGAAGGCGCTGCTGGCCGAGATCGGCATCGCGGTCGCGGGACGGCCCCTCGAGATCGGCGGGGCTCGCGGTGACGAGGGCATGCGAGAGGCAACGGACGCGGCGCGCAAGGACCGCGACACGCTCGGCGGCATCGTCGAGGTCGTCGCCACCGGCTGCCCGCCGGGACTCGGCTCCTATGCCGAGAAGACAGATCGGCTGGACGCCCGCATCGCCTTCGCGCTGATGGGGATCCAGGCGGTCAAGGGCGTCGAAGCCGGCGACGGCTTCGAGCTCGCGAGGCTTCGCGGCTCCGAGGCGCACGACGAGATCGACCCGGGCCTCGTGCGCCGCACGAATCACGCCGGCGGTGTCGAGGCGGGGATCTCGAACGGCGAGCCGATCGTCGTACGCGCGGCGATGAAGCCGCTGCCGACGCTGATGAAGCCCCTCGACTCGGTCGACCTCGCCACGGGAGAGCCGGCGCAGGCACTCGTCGAGCGCAGCGACGTCCAGGCAGTCGAGGCGCTCGCAGTCGTCGCCGAGGCTGCCGTTGCCTGGGAGCTCGCACGCGCGGCCTGCGAGAAGTTCGGCGGCGACGCGATCCAGGATCTCGTGGCCGCGCACCGCGCGTATCTCGAGCGCATCCAGTGGCCGCGCAGCTGAGACCCCGCAACGCACTGGGCCGCCATCTCGCCCTCGCCGGCTTCATGGGCGCGGGGAAGTCGACCCTGGGCCCGGTCGTGGCATCGCGGCTGGGACGATCCTTCGTCAGCCTCGACGACGCCGTCGAGGCAAGCGCCGGCACGACGATCGCGGAGATCTTCGACGCGCGCGGGGAGGCTGCCTTCAGGCTGATCGAGGAGGAGGTGGCCGCGGCGCTGCTCGCGCGGGGCGAGCCGATCGTGCTCGAGCTGGGAGGTGGGGCAGTCGCCTCGGAAGCAACTCGGGGCGTCCTCGCCCGCACCTCGCTCACCGTCCTGCTCGACATCGATCCCGACGAGGCGTGGCGCCGGGTGCAGGGCAGCGCGCGGCCTCTCGCGCGCGACCAGGAGAGCTTCCGTGCCCTGCACGCGGAGCGCGAGCAGCTGTACGACGCGGTCGCCGACGCGCGCGCCCACGACGTCGACGGCGTGCTCCTCGCAGCGGCCGGCATCCATGCGCAGCTCGGAGCGCTGGAGCTGCTCGGGGCGCTGGTGCCGGGCGAGGGCCCGGTCGAGATCGTGGCCGACGCCAACGTGGCCGGGATCCACGGCGTCACCGCGCAGCTGGCGCTCGGTGACCGCGACGTCGCCGTTCACGAGGTGCCGCCCGGGGAGGCGGCCAAGTCGACCGCCGCCCTCGAACGGCTCTGGAGGGCCGTGCGCATCGGTCGCGACGGGACGCTCGTCGCCCTCGGCGGCGGGTGCACCACCGATCTCGTCGGGCTCGCCGCGGCCACCTACATGCGTGGCGTCGACTGGGTCGCCGTGCCGACCACGCTCGTGGGTCAGGTGGACGCCGCGATCGGCGGCAAGACGGCGATCGACCTGCCCGGCGCGAAGAACGTGATCGGCGCTTTCCACTGGCCGGCCCGCGTCGTGCTCGACACGGGCACCCTGGAGACGCTCCCGGACGACGAGCGCCTGAACGGCCTGGCCGAGGTCGTCAAGACCGGCCTGCTCGCCGGCGAGCCGTTCTGGGAGCTGCCGGAGCACGACCAGGTGCGTCGCTGCGCGGCCTTCAAGGGTGCGGTCTGCCTGGAGGATCCGTTCGACCGGGGGCCGCGCAACCAGCTGAACCTCGGCCACACCTTCGGCCACGCGCTCGAGGCGGCTGCCGGCTACGCGCTGCCCCACGGCAGGGCTGTCGCGCTCGGGATGCTCGCAGCTCTCCGGGTCTCGGGCAACGAGGCTGCGGCGGCAATCGTCCGGGCGGTGCTGGCGCCGGAGCCCGTCCAGGTCGATCGCGACGTCGCCTGGGCCGCGTTGGCGCGCGACAAGAAGGCAGTCGGCGGCGTCCCTCGCCTCGTCCTGCTCGAGGAGGCCGGCAGGCCGAGCTGGGGCGTCGAGGTACCGGAGCACGACGTCCGGGCTGCGCTCGACAGCCTCATCCGCGGTTAGGCTCCCGTCCATGCGCATCGACGTCCTCAACGGTGTCAACCTCAACCTGCTCGGCAAGCGCGACCCGGCCACCTACGGCGAGGAGTCTCTCCAGGACCTCGAGACGCAGGTGTACGCGTGGGCGCGCGAGCTCGACCTGCAGGTGCGTTGCCGCCAGACGAACCACGAGGGCGAGTACGTGGGCTTCATCCACCACGCGCTCGGCGCCGCCGACGGGCTGGTGCTCAATCCGGGCGCCTGGACGCACTACGCGTGGTCGATCCGCGATGCGCTCGAGCCCTTCGGCCGGCCGTTCGTGGAGGTGCACCTCAGCGACATCGACAACCGCGAAGAGTGGCGACGCTTCTCGGTGCTCGCCGACCTCGGCGGCGCCAGGGTCGTGGGGAAGGGGTTCACCGGCTACCGCGATGCGCTTCGGCTGCTCGCGGAGCAGGCCGAGTGAGCCGGCTCGCCCGCCTCGCCGGCGGCCTCGTGGAGCCGCTGCTCGTCACCCACGGCGTCAACGTCCGCTATCTCACGGGCTTCGAGAGCTCGAACACGGCCTTGCTCGTCGAGCCCGGCGGGGAGGTGACGCTGTTCGCCGACTTTCGCTACGCCGAGGAGGCACGCTCCGTCGCGGGTGTCGCCTTCGTGGAGACGAAGCGCGACGTCATCTCCAACCTCGCGGAGCGGCTGTCCGGCCGCACGATCGGCTTCGAGGCGAACCGCATCGGCTTTGCCCAGTGGGAGGCGCTCACGGCCGGGGGCGTCGGGCTCGTGCCCGTCCACGGTGCCGTCGAGCGGCTCCGCGCCGTCAAGGACGCGGGTGAGATCGAGACGATGTCACGGGCTGCAGCCCTCTCGGACCGCGTCTACGAGGCGCTCCTCGAGGAGCGGCTGAGCGGACGCGCCGAGCGCGACGTCGTCTGGTGGATCGAGCAGTCGTTCCACGAGGTCGGTGCGGACGGCCTCGCGTTCGCATCGATCGTCGCCGCCGGGCCGAACGGGGCCAGGCCGCACCATCATCCCGGAGGAGACGCCATCCCCGAGGGCACGCTCGTCACGGTCGACATCGGCTGCACGGTCGATGGCTACTGCTCGGACTGCACGCGCACCTTCGCCGTCGGCGAGATCTCCGAGGAGCTCCGCGACGTCTACGGGCTGGTCTCGCAGGCGCAGCTCGACGGGCTCGACGCGGTACGGGCCGGTGCGCGCGGCTCGGACGTCGATGCCGCCTCCCGGGTCGCCGTCGAGGCCGCCGGCCTCGCCCACGCCTACGGGCACGGGCTCGGTCACGGCGTCGGCATGGAGATCCACGAGGCGCCGACGCTCCGGCCCGAGTCGGAGGACACCCTCGAGACCGGCAACCTCGTGACGGTGGAGCCCGGCTTGTACCTGGCCGGGACGGGCGGTTGCCGGATCGAGGACCTCGTGGTGGTGACCGAAGACGGATGTGAGCGCCTCACCCATTTCACCAAGGAGCTGCTCACGGTTGCGTAGGCGCGGCACCAGGCCCGCGACCAGCTATCCTGCGCACCCGTCATGGCCGAGGTCGTCAACACCAACCAGTTCAAGAACGGCATGCACATCGAGCACAAGGGCTCGATGTGGCGGATCGTCGACTTCCAGCACGTCAAGCCCGGCAAGGGCGGCGCGTTCGTCCGCACGAAGCTGAAGAACCTCGATACGGGGGCCGTCGTCGACGAGACGTTCCGGGCGGGCGAGAAGTTCACCCGGGTGCACACGGAGATGAAGAACGTCCAGTACATGTACGACGACGGCAGCGAAGTGCATTTCATGGACGAGCAGACCTACGAGCAGTTCGGGCTGCCGCGCGACGACGTCGCCGACGTGCTGGCCTACATGCTCCCTTCCAGCACCGTCCAGATGCTGGCCGTCAACGGCAAGCCGTCGGGGATCCAGTTGCCCGCGTCGGTCGAGCTCTTCGTCGCCGACACCGAGCCCGGGGTCAAGGGCGACACGGTCTCGAACGTCACCAAGCCGGCCACGCTCGAGACCGGAGCCGTCGTCCAGGTGCCGTTGTTCGTCAACGTGGGCGACCGCATCAAGGTCGATCCACGCGAGGCGCGCTACATCTCGCGGGCCTGAGCCCGCATCACGGGCCGCGCACGGGCCGGGGCCGCCGCTCCGAGCGGGATCGGCGGCCGTGGGCTGCAACCGCCCGGGCGCGTCCGGAGTCGTACGACCAGCCTCCGCGCTAAGGTGCTCCCGCGTATGCCGCAGCTCGTCGACACGACCATCCGCCTGCTGTCGCAGGAGCCCCTCGCCGGGAAGGTTCCGACCGGCGAGGTGCTGCGCATCGCAGGGATCCTCGACGGCGCGGGCTTCGCATGCCTCGAGGTGTCGGGCGGAGGCGTCTTCGACGCCGCCGTGCGCCGCGGGGTGGAGAGCCCGTGGGAGCGCATCCGCGCTCTCGACGCTCGTACCACGACCCCGCTCGGGATAGCGCTGCGGGGACGCTTCCTCGTCGGCTCGCGCCCCGTCTCGGCCGACATCGTGAGGCGCTTCGTGGCGTGCGCGGCAGACAACGGCATCGACGTCTTCCGCCTGCACGACCCGCTCAACGACGTCTCGAATCTGCGCGAGGCCGGAGAGGCGATCGTCTCGGCGGGCAAGGTCTTCCATGCGGGGCTCGTCTACAGCCCCGGTCGCAGCGGCGAGGTGGAGGCGCTGATCGAGCAGGCGAAGAAGATCCCCGAGCTCGGCGCCACGCGGGTGATCGTCAACGATCCGAGCGGCGCGCTGCTGCCGCACCTGACGCAGGAGCTGGTCGAGAGGCTCATGGAGGTGACGGGCCTGCCCGTCGGCCTCTACGTCCAGGGTGCTGCGGGTACCGGGCTTGCGAACGCTCTCGTGGCAACACGCGTGGAGGCCGACCTGGTCGCGACCGCCGTCTACCCGCTCGCCCTAGCGCTGCACCGGGTCAGCGGCGAATCGCTCGTCGACTCGCTCCACGGCCTGGGACGGGACACCGGGGTCGACACCCGGCCCCTCTGGGCGGCGGCGGACGTGATCGACGAGCACATCGGCGACGAGCCGGTCGCCCCGGTCGCGGCCCGGATCGCCGTTCGAGCTGTCGAGTACGACCTTCCCGCCGGGCTCGTGGCTGCGCTCGACGTCCACCTCCGCGCCCACGGCGCGGGCGACCGCCTGCTCGACGCGCTGGGCGAGGTCGGACGCGTCCGGGCGGAGGCCGGCTGGCCCCCGCTCGCCGCCCCCGTCGGCCAGATCCTGGCCTCGCAGGCCCTCCTCAACGTTCTCTCGGCGCGGCGCTACGGCACGGTGCTGGACGAGTTCCGCCAGCTCGTCGAAGGCGGCTACGGCGAGACGCCCGCTCCGATCGCCGAGGCGGTGGGACGGGCGGTCGCGCTGCTCGGTGCCGACCGGCCCGCGCTCGAGGAGGATCCCCCGAGCGCGGAGGACGTGCGGGAGGCGGCCGAGGGCCTCGCCGCGAGCGAGGAGGACCTGGTCCTGCTCGCCATGTTCGCCGGCGAGGCCCGGACGCTGCTCGAGACGATCCGGCAGCGACACTCCCGGGAGGGATCGCTGCTGCAGGGCGACGTGGACGCGAACCGGGCCGAGCGGATCCGCGAGCTGGTCAGGATCGTGCAGGAGTCCGGCGTCGGCGAGATCGAGATCGAGGACGACGGCATGCGCGTGTCCGTGCGCCGTGCCGACGACACGCAGTTGGGTGCCTCCGCGTCGGTCGCGGCGCTCGTCGAGACCGGCGGGCCGGCACCGGCTGCGCCGCCCGCGAACGGCGTCGCCCGCGTCGAGTCGCCGATGGTCGGAGTCTTCTACCGGGCGTCGCAGCCCGGGGCCCCCGCGTTCGTCGAGGTCGGGGACGTCGTCACCGTGGGCCAGACGCTGTGCGTGCTCGAGGCGATGAAGCTCTTCAACGAGCTGAAGGCCGAGCTCGACGGCCGCGTCAAGGCCGTTCACGCCGAGAACGCCCAGCCCGTCGAGTTCGGTCAGCTGCTGTTCGAGCTGGAGCCGATCTCGGCGCCGCCGGCGGTCTGACCGGTGGCGCAGATCTCGCGCGTCCTCGTTGCCAACCGGGGAGAAGTGGCGGTGCGCGTGATCCGCGCGCTCCACGAGCTCGACATCGAGGCGGTGGCCGTCTACTCGACGGCTGACCGCGACGCGCTGCACGTGCGGATGGCCGATCGGGCCGTCTGCATCGGCCCGCCCGCTGCAACCGACAGCTACCTGCGGATCCAGAACGTCGTTGCCGCGGGAGAGACGACGGGGTGTGACGCGGTTCACCCGGGATTCGGCTTCCTCTCCGAGAACCCCGCCTTCGTGCGCGCGTGCGAGGCGAGCCACCTCGTCTTCATCGGGCCTTCCGCGGAGGTGATGGAGAGGACCGGCGACAAGGCCCGAGCGAAGGCGGAGATGCGCGCCGCCGGCGTACCGCTCGTGCCCGGTACGGAGGGCGTCGCGAGCCTGGCCGAGGTTCGCGAGGCAGCCGACGAGCTCGGCTTCCCCGTGCTGCTGAAGGCGACCGCGGGCGGCGGGGGAAAGGGCATGCGCGTCGTGCACGCACCGGCCGAGCTGGAGGCGGCCTACGCCGCAGCGGCGAACGAGGCTCAGGCGGCGTTCGGCGACGGCTCGCTCTACCTGGAGCGGGCGCTCGCGCCCGCCAGGCACGTCGAGATCCAGGTGCTCTGCGACAGCTTCGGAGGGGTCCTCACGCTCGGCGAGCGCGAATGCTCGATCCAGCGCCGCCACCAGAAGCTGGTCGAGGAGTCGCCCTCGCCTGCGCTCACGGCCGAGACGCGCGAGGCGATGGAAGAAGCCGTCGAACGGGCCTGCGTGAGGCTCGGCTACGTCAACGCGGGAACGTTCGAGTTCCTGCTCGGCCCGGACGGGAAGCCCTACTTCATCGAGGTGAACTGCCGGCTCCAGGTCGAGCATCCAGTCACGGAGATGACCACCGGCATCGACATCGTGCGAGAGCAGATCAGGATCGCGGCAGGCGAGCGGCTGGCGGTGACCGGGCGGGCGCCGCGCAGCGGGCATGCGATCGAGATCCGCATCAACGCCGAGGATCCGGCGCGCGGCTTCGCGCCTGCGCCCGGTCTCGTGAGTCGCTTCCGGCCGCCGCTCGGCCCCGGCGTGCGCACCGACACCGCCATCGTGGAGGGCACCTCGATCCCGCCCTACTACGACTCGATGATCGCCAAGGTGATCGTGCGCGACGACAGCCGGGCGGCCGCGATCAGCCGGGCGATCCGTGCGCTCGAGGAGCTCGAGATCGAGGGGATCCCGACGACCTGCCCGCTCGCGCTCGACATTCTGCGCTCGCCGGAGTTCCGGGGAGGCGATTACTCGACCAGCTACCTTGAGGAGATGGAAGACCGTCTCCCGTCCCTCTCGGCGGCATGAGCCGCGACGACATCGTGGTCGAGGGGAAGCTGGGGCGGATCGAGCTCCCGAGCGCCGCGCTGGCGTCGCTCGTGGTGCGTGCCGCCGAGTCCGTTCCCGGCGTCCGGGTACGCCGGCCGCGGCGCGGCCTGGAGATCGCGGTCGACGGCAGCCACGCAGCCGTGCAGCTCGGGGTCGTCGGCCCGCTCGACGGCGTGCTGCCCGAGGTGGGCGTTCGCGTACAGCGATCGATCGCGGATGCGCTGCGCGCCAGCGTGAGCCTCGACGCGTCGGTCTCCGTCGTGTTCGAGGAGCTCGAGTGACCGTCGCCAGGGTCGGGCGCCGCCAGTCGCGCCGCACCGCGCTGTTCCTCCTCTACCAGTGGGACATCACGGGCCAGCCGCTCGCGTCGCTCTACGACGGCACGCCCGACGACTTCGCGCTCGATCTCGCCGAGGCTGTTGCCTCTCGGGCCGCCGACCTCGACGCTCGGATCTCCGCCGCGTCCGACGCATGGAGCGCCGACCGGCTCGGTACCCTCGAGCGGAACGTTCTGCGCGTCGGTGTCTACGAGCTCGAGGAGGGGACGGTGCCGCCCGAGGTGGCAATCAACGAAGCGGTGGTACTGGCGAAGCGCTATGCCACGGACGAGGCGGGGAAGCTCGTCAACGGGATCCTGGGCCGCATCCAGCGGGAGGTCGCGGCGTGAGCGCGAACGAGAGCCTCGGCCGTGCGCAGGAGCTGTCCGAGCGCCTTCGGGTCAAGCTCGACGGGCTCGACCGGCTGGCCGAGCAGGGCGACGTGGACGCGGCGGTCGACGACCTCGCGGAGATCGCCGAGATCGCCAAGGAGATCGAGGCCGAGATCCAGCGTGCGCGCGCGAGCGCCGATGCAGGCGCCTGACGCTCTTCGCTCCCTCGTCGAGTCGACTCTCTCCGATCTTGCCCTCGCGCCCGAGCTCGGCGGGCTCGCAGAGCCGATCCGCTATGCGCTCGGCGGCAAGCGCGTCCGGCCGGTGATCTGCCTGGCCACGGCGGAGGCGGCGGGCGGGTCGGCGGAGGCGGCGCTGCCGGCAGCTGCGGCGCTCGAGCTGGTCCACAGCTTCTCGCTCGTCCACGACGACCTGCCGGCGATGGACGACGACGACGAGCGGCGAGGCCGCCCGTCGCTGCACGTCGCTTTCGGAGAGGGAGTGGCGCTGCTCGCAGGCGATGCGCTGCTCGCGGAGGCGTTCCGCCTCGCGCTCACGTACCCGACGACGGCACTCGCGCGCGAGCTGGCCGACGCAACGCTGGGCATGATCGGCGGCCAGTACCTCGACATCACCGGTGCCGGCACCGACCTGGCCGAGTTGCACCGCCTCAAGACGGGCCGACTCTTCGCAGCGTCCGTCGGCCTCGGCCTCTGGGCAGCCGACGTGCCGGAGGCCGAGCAGGCGCCGTGGCGCGCGTTCGGCGAGGAGCTGGGCCTGCTGTTCCAGATCGTCGACGACGTCCTCGACGGCGACGGCTACGCCGCGCGGCTCGGCGTCGAGGGGGCGCGCGAGCTTGCCGCCGAGGCCGCCGCCCGGGCGGGCCGGGCTCTGGCCGCCATCCCCGCGGACACGTCGGTGCTGCAGGCGGTCGTCGCGGACCTCGCCACCCGCACGTCCTAGCCCTCCACGCTGCGAGCGCGGTTCGGGCCCGGCGCCTCGCGCTGTAACCGGTGCAGGCCGCCACGTGGCAGGAGCCCGGCAGCGGCCCGCTCGCACGCCCAGCCGCTTCGGCCCGCCTGCTCGAAGAACGCAGCCGCATGACGGCGGCCGGGGTCGGCGACCAGCGCGACGCCGTCTGCAGCGACCGTGACGTCGAGCAGCGCCAGGAGCGGCGCCGCGTTGCGCGCCTCGTAGAGCACGTCGGCCGCCAGCACGAGGTCGAAGCACCGGTCCTCGACCGCGGCCGGATCGTCGAAGCGGAGCAGACGGCAGTCGACCCTCGCCCCGTTCTCGGAGGCGTTCCGCTGCAGCAGCGCCAGCGCCTCGGGGGCCCAGTCGGTCGCGAGCACGTCGGCACCGGCGAGCGCTGCCGCGAGCGACGGCAGGCCGAGGCCGCAGCCGATCTCGAGCACGGTCGTGCCGGTGAGCTCGAGGCCGGCGAGGTGCCGCGCGAGCGCGAGGCCGCTCGGCCACAGCTCGGCCCAGTACGGGAGGAACTCGTCCGAGTCGAAGCGCTCCTCGTCGATCAGCCCCTCGGCGTCCGTGGGCCGCCGCAGCGTGATCGTGAACTGCCCCAGCTCGACGCGCTCGGTCAGCTCCGCCGGGGGAAGGAAGCCCAGGCGGTGGCGCTCTCCTCTCGACTCCATCGGAGCTTCTTACCATCAGGCCGCAACTACGCTGCCCTGATGAAGAAGCGCCTCGACGTCCTGCTCGTGGAGCGCGGCCTCGCCGAGTCACGGAGCCAGGCACAGGCACTCGTGCTCGCCGGCCTCGTGCCGGGGTTCGACAAGCCCGGTTCGCAGGTCGACGAGGGAGTCGAGCTCGCGGTCGAGCAACCGCCACGGTTCGTCTCCCGCGGCGGCGAGAAGCTCGCGCACGCTCTCGAGCTCCTCCACGTCGAGCCGGCAGGATGTGACTGCCTGGACGTGGGCGCGTCGACCGGGGGCTTCACCGACTGCCTCCTGCAGGCCGGCGCCCGGCGGGTGATCGCCCTCGACGTCGGCTACGGGCAGCTGCACCCCAGGCTGCGCAACGACCCGCGCGTGACCGTGCTGGAACGTGTCAACGCCCGGGAGGTGAGAGAGCTGCCGTTCCCTCCCGAGCTCGTCGTCTGCGACGTGTCGTTCATCTCGGTACGAACGGCGCTGCCGCCGGTGCTGCGCCTCGCAGCGCCGGCGTGGGAGGCCCTGCTGCTCGTGAAGCCCCAGTTCGAGGCAGGCCGGGCCGAGGTACGCAAGGGCGTCGTGCGCGATCCCGCGGTGCGGCGTCGCGTCGTCCGGGAGGTGTGCGACGCCGCCGTGAGCTGGGGTGCGCGCGTCGCCGGCGTCGTAGACTCGGGGCTGCCGGGGCCGAAGGGCAACCGGGAGATCGTCGTCCACCTGATCCAGAGCGAGGAGCCCACCCCAGCCGATGACGTCGAACGCTGGATCGACGATGCGATCGTCTAGCCCCGTGAGACGGGCGGCGGTGGTGCTCCACGGCCGCAACGGGGAGGTGGGGGAGGGCCGTGCGAGGCTCGAGTCGGTGGCACGGGAGCGCGGCGTCGAGCTGGTCGGCGACTCGCATGAGGTCGACCTCGCGGTCGTGCTCGGCGGCGACGGGACGATGTTGCGCGCGTTGACGCGCTTCCTCGGCACGGGCGTCCCGGTGATCGGCGTCAACTTCGGGCGCGTCGGGTTCCTCAGCTCGATCCCGCGCCATCAGCTCGAGGCGGGAGTGGGGCGTGCCTTCGACGGCGAGATCGAGGTGATCGAGCTGCCGACGCTCCAGGTCGAGGCCGACGACGGCGGCTTCGTCGCGGTCAACGACGCGGTGGTGACGAGCGGCAATCTGGGCCGCATGGTGGAGCTGGAGTGGTCGGTCGGCGGCGAGGACCTCGGTCGTGTGCCGTGCGACGGGCTGGTCTGCTCCACGCCGTCGGGCTCGACGGCATACAACCTCTCGAACGGCGGACCGGTGCTCATGTGGGGCCTGGACGCGATGGCGCTCACGTTCGTGGCCCCGCACGACCTGCATGCCAGGCCGTTCGTCGTGCCCCGCGGCAAGGATGTGCTCATCTGGAACCGCACCTCCGACGTGCCCGCCGCCGTGCTCGTGGACGGCCACCGTGTCGCGGAGGCCGCTCCCGGCGGGTCCGTGACGATCCGGCTCGGCCCGGAGCGCTCGCTGCTTGCGACGCTCCCCGAGGCGACCTTCGTGCGCAGGTACCGCCAGAGCTTCGTGAGCTGACGGCGATCGGCGATCGGCGGGTCGTCACCCGCTGTCTCAGCGGGACAGTCGCAGCGCTCCCCGTCCCGGGTCTACGATCCCTCCGTGCTGCGTCGCCTCAGGATCGAGAACCTCGTCCTCATCCGTGCGGCGGATCTCGAGCTGTCACCGGGCCTGAACGCGCTGACGGGCGAGACGGGGGCGGGTAAGACCATCTTCGCCCAGGCGATCGGGCTCCTGCTCGGGACGAAGGGTGACGCCGCCTCCGTCGGCCCGGCCGGAGCCGAGGCCTATGTCGAGGCCGAGCTCGACGTACCGGAAGGCTTCTTCGACGACGAGGAGCTGGCGGCGCTCGCGGAGCTGCGACCCGAGGACGAGGCCGGGATCGTGCTGGCGCGGCGGGTGTTCGGGGATGGGCGCACGCGGGCCTACGCCTGGGGTCGCGCCGTCGCCCGCGAGGACCTCGCGGCGGCCGCCGAGCGGCTGATCTCGATGTCCGGCCAGTTCCAGCAGCGGCGCCTCGCCAGGCCCTCGTACCAGCTCGACGTCCTCGATGCCTTCTGCGGCGCCGAGCAGGCGGAGCGCCGGCACGAGGCGCGCCTGGCCTGGCGGGATCTGGGGGCCGCCAGAAAGCGTCACGGGGAGCTCACCCGGAACGCGGACGCCGTCGCAGCACGCCTCGCCGAGCTGCGCGCGCTGGTGGAGGACACCGACTCCCTGGCGCCGGGGGAGGAGGAGCGGCTCGGGGCGGAGCGGGAGCGAGTTCGACATGTCGCCGAGCTCGGCGCAGGCGCGGATGCCGCGGCCCGTGCCGTGGCGCCCGACGACGGGGAGGGGGCGGCGGTGCTGGCGGCGGTGGCCGAGAAGGCGATCGCGCCGCTGGAGCGGCTCGCCCCGGAGCTCGAACGGCCGGCGGCGGAGCTCAGGGACATCGCTCTGCGTCTCGGCGAGGTGGGAAGCGAGCTGCGCCGCTTCGTGGCCTCGCTCGAGGTCGACCCCGAGCGCCTCGAGGCGATCGAGCAACGTCTCGAGGCCTACGCACAGGCCCGCCGGCGCTTTCGCGCTGCCTCGACGGATGAGCTGCTCGCCCGCCGTGAGGCGGCGCGGGCCGAGCTCGCCGAGACCGCCGGCGGTCGCGACCCCGCCGAGGCGGCCGCAGACGCGGTGGACGAAGCCGAGCTGCGGCTCGCGGGGGCGGTTCTGGGGCTCCGAGACGCACGGCTGTCTGCGGTCGCGCCGTTCGCTGCGGCCGTCGCGGACGAGCTGCGAGGCGTCGGGATGGATGAGGGCGAGTTCCACGTCGAGATCACGACACGCGAGCCGGGAGCGACGGGCGCCGACGACGTCGCCTTCCTGATCCGCCCGAACCCGGGCCTGCCGTTCGCCCCGGTCGCCGAGACGGCGTCGGGTGGAGAGCTCTCGCGGGTCGCGCTCGCCCTCGCCGCCGTCGCCGGCGGCAGCACGCTCGTCTTCGACGAGATCGACGCGGGCATCGGCGGGGTCACGGCACACCGGGTGGCGGAGACGCTGAGAAGGCTGGCCGAGCGCGCGCAGGTGCTCACGATCACGCACCTGCCGCAGATCGCAAGCGCCGCCGACCGGCACTTCCGCGTCGAGAAGATCCCTGCGGACCCGACCCACACCCGCATCGAGCAGCTCGCCGACGCAGACCGCAGGGCCGAGCTGGAGCGGATGCTCGGCGGCGAGGAGTTCCTCGCCTCGGTCGCGGGCGAGGCGGGGCGCTGACGGTGGCCCCCGAGATCACAGGGCCGGCGCGGCTCGGCCGGCGGACGAAGGACCTCGTCAAGCGCCTGCGTCCGGGCGACCTCGCCATCATCGACCACGCCGACCTCGACCGCGTCTCGGCCGAGGAGCTGGCCGAAGCGGGCGTCCGCGCCGTCGTCAACGTCTCCGCCTCGACGTCGGGCCGGTTTCCCAACCCGGGCCCGCTCGAGCTCGTGCGAGCAGGTGTGCGGCTCGTGGACGCCCCGGGGGCGCCGCTCTTCGACGAGGTCAGCGACGGTGACCTCCTGAGCGTGCGGGACGGGGGCATCTGGCGCAACGGCACCTGTCTCGCGGAGGGCGTCGAGCTCGGGGAGAAGACCCTGGCGGAGGCCCTCGCCGGCCAGCAGGGGCGTGTCACGGAGGCACTCGAGGCGTTTGCCGACAACACGCTGCGGCACCTGCGCGACGAGGGGCGGCTGCTCGCCGAGGGCATCGACTTCCCGCCGCTGAAGACGCGCTTTCGCGACCGGCACGCCGTCGTCGTCGCACGCGGTCCCGGCTACAAGCGCGACCTCCGGATCGTGCGCCCATACATCAGGGACTTCAGGCCGGTGCTGGTGGCCGTGGACGGCGGCGCCGACGCCCTGCTCGAGATCGGGCTCAGGCCGAACGTGATCGTCGGCGATTTCGACTCGGTCTCGGACGCGGCGCTCGCCACGGGTGCCGAGCTCCTCGTGCACGCGTACGCGGACGGTCGCGCGCCCGGCGGCGAGCGGCTCGCCGAGCTGGGCCTGGCCTTCCAGACGGTTGCGGCGCCGGGCATCAGCGAGGACATCGCGCTCCAGCTCGCCCACGATCGCGGCGCGGACCTGATCGTCGCAGTCGGGACGCACTTCAACCTGGTGGAGTTCATGGAGCGAAACCGTGACGGCATGGCCTCGACGTTCGTCACGCGCCTCAAGGTGGGGGAGGTGCTCGTCGACGCGAAAGGCGTCTCCCGGCTCGTGTCGCGCCGAGTGGGCCTCTGGCCGCTCGTGGCGTTCGCCGTCGCGGGCGTGAGCGCGATCGTGGTCGCGGTGGCGGTCTCCCCGGCGCTCCGCAACGTGATCGAGTCGCTGACGAGCAACCTGGCGGACGCGCTCGGCCTGTAGAGCCCGGGCACGTGCCGCGGGCCGTGGCCCGACGGCTGCTCTCTGCCAGACTGGCACCTGTGCTCGACGTCCGCTACCACATCGCCTCGCTGAGCGCCGTCTTCGTGGCGCTCGTGATCGGGATCCTCGTCGGTGTCGGTCTCTCCGGCAGGGGGTTCGTCGACGACGCCGAGCGGAAGAATCTCACGCGCGAGATCGCGAGCCTCAAGACCGAGCGCGACGCTGCCGCCTCGCAGCTCGATCTCGTCGACACGAGGCAGCAGGCGATGCAGGAATACGCGGCAACCACCTACCCCGTGCTCGTTCCGGGCCGGCTGCAGGACAGGCGGGTGGCGGTGCTGAGCATCGGCTCCGTCGATCAGACGGTCGAGTTCACGGTCCGGCAGGCGGTGCGCGACGCGGGCGGCAAGGTCGTGCGCATGCGGGCGGTCGGAGTCCCGCTGGATCCCGCTTCGGTGGAGCAGGCGATCGAGAGCCGTCAGGAGCTCAAGAGCTACCAGGGGGCCGACCGGCTCGACGACCTCGGCCGTGCGCTCGGGGAGGAGCTCGTCGCCGGCGGCGACACGCCGCTGTGGGACGCGCTCGACGGCGTGTTCGTGGACGAGCGGGAGGGCCCGTCGGCGCCGCCGGTGGACGCCGTGGTCGTCACGCGCCCCGCGCCGCCGCAACAGGGCGCCACGAAGGACTTCCTCAGCGCGCTCTACCGCAGCGTCGCCCGCTCGGGAGCGGCCGCCGTCGGAGTGGAGCGCGGCGAGACGGTGCCGAGCGCGGTTCCCGTCTTTGGCCGCGCAGGGCTCTCCACCGTCGACTCGGTCGAGACGCCGGCAGGCCGACTCGCGCTCGTCCTCCTGCTCGGCGGCAGCCAGCCCGGCGACTACGGCGTGGAGGAGACCGCGACGGACGGGATCCTGCCCCCCCTGACTCCCGCTCCGGCGCCTCCGGGATGACCGACGCCCTCACCGTCCTCGTTGCCGCGCGCGACGAGGAGCGACGGATCGCGGGCACCGTGGCGCGGGTGCGGAGGATGTTCCCCGGGGCGCAGGTCGTCGTCGCCGACGACGGCTCCCGTGACGGCACTGCCGTTGCGGCAGAGGCGGCGGGGGCACGGGTGATCCGTCTCGAGCGGCGGGGCAAGGGACAGGCGCTGACGCTCGCCGAGCGCCGGCTGCCCCCGGGCGCGCTGCTCCTCTGCGACGCGGATCTCACCGGCGACCTGCGCCCGCTGTCCGGGACGGGCGCGGATCTCGCGATCGGCGCGTTCGCGCGGCGCGAGGGCGGCGGTTTCGGCGTCGCCAAGCGCGCCGCCCGCGCGCTGATCCGCCTGCGCTCGGGCTTCGAGGCACGCGAGCCGCTGTCGGGCCAGAGGATGCTGTCGGACCGCGCCCGTGCGATCGTCTTCCCCGCTGCGGCGGGGTTCGGCGTCGAGACGCGGATGACGATCGACGCGGTGAGGGCGGGTCTCGACGTGCGTGAGGTCGATGTCGACCTGTCGCACCGCGCCACGGGACGCGACCTGCGGGGGTTCGCGCACCGCGGGCGCCAGCTCGTCGATCTCGTGCTGGCCTGCGGCCCGCAGGGGACGAGCTCCCGCGGTTTGAGGCTGCCGCTCGTCGGTGCCGCGGTCGGGGCCGTGCTCCCGCAGGCGGCGCCGGTGGCGGCGCTCGGGCTGGCGGACGATCTCTGGAGCGGGCCCGAGCGCGGCTTTCGGGCGCACCTCCGCGCCGGAGCGACGACCGGCACCGTGAAGCTCGTCGGCATCCCGCTGTACGCGTTGCTCCGCACCCGCTCCCTGCCCGCCGCCGTGCTCGTCGCGCTCTGCGCGAACACGGTCAACCAGCTCGACACGCGGCCGGGGCGCGCCCTGAAGGCGTTCGGAGCCGGAGCGCTCCTGGTCGGCGGCGTGCCGAAACGTGCGCTCGTCGTGGCCGTCCTGCTCGCTCCCTACGATCTCCGGGAGATGACGATGCTCGGGGACGCGGGGTCGAATGCGCTGGGGGCCGTGCTAGGTTTCAGTTCCGTGCGGAGAATCACGGGAAACCGGCGCCTCGCGGCGATCGCAGCGCTCGCGGCGCTGACTCTCGCCGGAGAGCGGCGCTCACTCGGAGCCGTGATCGAGGCGACCCCCGTCCTGCGGGAGCTCGACGCGCTCGGCAGGGCATCGTGACCGAGCAGGCGACCAAGTACGTCTTCGTCACCGGTGGGGTCGTGTCGGCTCTCGGCAAGGGCATCGTGGCGGCGTCTCTCGGCCGGCTGCTGAAGTCGCGCGGCCTGCGCGTGCAGGCCCAGAAGTTCGACCCGTACCTGAACGTCGACCCGGGCACGATGAGCCCCTTCCAGCACGGAGAGGTGTTCGTGACCGAAGATGGTGCGGAGACCGACCTGGACCTCGGCCACTACGAGCGCTTCATCGACGAGAACCTCTCGCGGAACGGCAGTCACAGTGCCGGGGCGATCTGGGACACGGTGCTGCGGAAGGAGCGCAAGGGCGAGTACCTGGGCGCGACCGTGCAGGTCATCCCTCACATCACGAACGAGATCAAGGCGCGTATCCGCCGTGGCTCGAAGGCGACGCCCACCGACGTGGTCATCTCGGAGATCGGCGGCACCGTCGGCGACATCGAGTCGCTTCCGTTCCTGGAGGCGATCCGCCAGTTCCGGCGCGAGGTCGGGCCCGAGAACGTGCTCTACCTGCACGTCACGCTCGTCCCGTTCATCGAGGCTGCCGGCGAGCTGAAGACCAAGCCCACGCAGCACTCGGTCAACGAGCTGCGCCGGATCGGCATCCATCCCGACATCGTCGTCTGCCGCTCCAGCGACGTGCTCTCAGACGACATTCGCGAGAAGATCGCCCTGTTCGCCGACGTCGACTCACGTGCCGTGATCGGGTCGCCCGACGTGCCCGACGTCTACCTCGTCCCGGAGCGCCTGCAGGCCGAGGGGCTCGACACGCTCGTCTGCGAGCGGCTCGGCCTCGAGACGCCGCCTGCGGTGCTCGGCGAGTGGAAGGCGCTGACGGACCGGATCGGGTCGCTCGAGGGCGAGGTCGAGATCGCGCTCGTCGGCAAGTACATCAAGCTCCACGACGCCTACCTCTCGGTGCACGAGGCCCTCAAGCATGCGGGCATGCACCAGGGCACCCGGGTGCGGGTGCGGTGGTTCGACTCGGAGAACATGACCTACGAGGAGGCGGTCGAGGAGCTCGAAGGGGTGGACGGAGTGCTCGTGCCGGGAGGCTTCGGGTCGCGTGGCTGGGAGGGGAAGATCCTGGCGTGCCAGGTCGCCCGCGAGCAGGGCATCCCGTACCTCGGCATCTGCCTCGGGATGCACGTCGCCGTCTCGGAGTTCGCGCGCCACGTGTGTGGGCTGGAGGGAGCGAACTCGACCGAGATGGACCCCGAGACACCCTTCGCCGTGATCGACCTGCTGCCCGAGCAGAAGGAGATCGAGGATCTCGGCGGCACGATGCGCCTGGGAGCGCAGGCGGTGGAGCTGGGCGAGGGCACGCGTGCTCGCGAGATCTACGGCGAGGCCACGATCCACGAGCGCCACCGTCATCGCTACGAGGTGAACAACCAGTTCCGCGAGCAGCTCATCGAGCACGGGCTCGTCGTCTCGGGAACGTTCCAGGGTGGCCGACTCGTGGAGATCGTGGAGCTTCCGGAGCACCCGTGGTTCGTGGCGAGCCAGTTCCACCCGGAGTTCAAGTCCCGTCCGACCCGTCCGGCGCCGCTGTTCAGGGAGTTCGTCGGGGCGGCGGTGCAGCGGTCCCGCGCGCGGGGGGCGGTCGCGGTCGAGGCCGCGCGCTAGCGGGTGGGGCAGCCAAGCGTCCTCGAGCTCTTCCTGGAGCTCGCCTCGCTCCCGAGCCCGCCTGGTTCCGAGCGGGCCGTCGCCGATCGCGTGACCGCGTACCTGGACGCGTTGGGGCTTGCGTGGGACGAGGACGCTGCCGGGCCGACTGTCGGCTCGACCATGGGGAACATCCTGTGCCGGCTACCCGGGCGGCTCGAGGCGGGTACGCCGTTGCTTCTCTGCGCCCATCTCGACACGGTGCCGCCGACCGGGCCGATCGAGCCGGTGGTCGCAGACGGCGTCGTGCGCAATGCGGGCGGCACGATCCTCGGAGCCGACGACAAGGCCGCAGTGGCGGTCATGCTCGAGGCGGCACGGCGCATCCTCGCCGACGGGCTGCCGCATGCGGGTGTCGAGCTGCTGTTCACGCCAAAGGAGGAGGTCGGCCTGCTCGGCGCCATGGCGTTCGACCACAGCCGGCTGGAATCCGCCGTCGGGTTCGTCTACGACCAGGCCGCTCCGATCGGCGAGATCATCCTCGGCGCGCCGTCGCAGAAGGCGATCCAGGCCCGCTTTCACGGCCGGGCATCGCACGCAGGCATGTTCCCCGAAGAGGGGCGCTCGGCGATCGCAGCTGCCGCCCGGGCGGTGGCCGACCTGCGGCTCGGGCGGATCGACGACGAGACGACTGCAAACGTCGGCACGATCGAAGGCGGGACCGCGCGCAACATCGTGCCGGAGTGGTGCTCGCTCGAGGCCGAAGCGCGATCGAGGGACGATCGCAAGCTGGCCGAGCTGGTCCAGGAGATGCTCGACGCGATCTCCTTTGCCGCCAGCCTCTCCGACTGCACGGTCGAGGTCGACGTGCAGGACAGCTACCGCGGCTACTCCTTCCGTGAGGACGACCTGCCCATCCGCCTGGCCGCGGCGGGCCTGCGGCGCGCAGGCTACGAGCCGACGACCAACTACTCGGGCGGCGCGGCGGACGCGAACGTGTTCAACGAGCGCGGGCTGCCGTGCGTGAACCTCGCGAACGGCATGACGGACATCCACACGCCGGACGAGCACATCGCCGTCGCCGACCTCGACGGGATGGTGGAGGTGACGCTCGGGTTGGTCGCGGTCGCCCGCGAGGCGTGACGTGGCGGTGAGCCTGCGGTCGGGCACCGTCACGGCCGTCACGGAAGTGCTCGAGGAGCTCGTCCGCTGCGAGGTCGAGGGTGTGCCGTGCCTCGCGTACCCGAGGATCACGGGCCCGGTCGAAGTGGGGGATGCGGTGCTCGTCAACACGCAGGCGCGCACTCTCGGTCTCGGGTCGGGCGGGTTCGACGTGCTGTACGCGAACCTCACCCGCGGGCTGGAGCTTCCGGCCTCCGAAGGGGCACACGTGATGGCGCTGCCGTACACCCCCGGCCAGGCGGCGGCGCGGACCGTCGAGGAGGCGGATCAGCTCGCCGACTCGCTCGAGGGGATGCCGGTCGTCTGCTGCGGCCTCCACAGCCAGCTCGCGCCCGTGGCGGCCGGGATCGGCGGCGGGGCGCGCGTCGGCTACGTCCAGCTCGGGGGCGGCGCGCTGCCGGTCTCGCTCTCGGACGCGGTGCGGACGCTGAAGGGGCGAGGCCTCCTGCAGGTCGCCGTGGCCGTCGCTCCCTGCCACGACGGGGACGTGCAGGCGGTGTCGGTCGCGTCGGCGCTGCTCTGGGCGAAGGCGTCGAGCCTCGACTGCGTGGTTTGCTCGATCGGCCCGGGAATCGTCGGCACGGGAACGAGGTTCGGCCACGGCGGTACCGCAGTGGCCGAGGCAGCCAACGCGGCCGCAGCCCTGGGCGGCGGCGCGATCCTCGTGCCGCGTATCTCGCATGCCGACCCGCGGGAGCGCCAGCGCGGGGTCTCGCACCACACACGGGCTGCGTTCGAGCTCTGCCTCGGCCGCTACGAGGTCGCCTGGCCGCAGGGCCTCGAGAGGCCGAGCGAGCTGGGCTCTGTCACAGAGGTCGACGTCGGCGACTGGCGCGAGGCGTGCTCCGGCCTACGGCTCGAGCACATGGGACGCGGCCCCGAGGACGATCCCTGGTTCTTCGCCGCGGCTTTCGCGGCGGGCAGGCTCGCCCGCGGCGTGCTCGGCCGATGACGGAGGAGCGTCGTCTCGGCCCTGTGGTGGGCACGGGCACCTACAACACGTTCGCCGGAGACATCGCGCTCGCAGGTGAGGTCGTCGCGGCGGCTCTCGCAGCCGGTGCCACCGTCTTCGACTCGTCGCCCATGTACGGCGCCTCAGAGGCGTCGCTGGGAGCCGCGTTGCTGGGTCGGCGCGAGCGGGCCACGGTCGCCACCAAGATCTGGGCGCCGACGGTGGCGGCAGGGAAGGCGCAGTACGCCGCGCAGCGACGGCATTTCGGACGGGTCGAGATCCTCCAGGTTCACAACCTCGTTGCGTGGCAAGAGCATCTGCCGTGGCTCGAGGCGGAGCGCGACGCGGGGCGGATCGACCGGATCGGAGTCACGCACTACGACCCTCGGGCATTCGATGAGCTGGAGGCGGCGCTGCGCACCCGGCGCTTCGACACCGTGCAGATCCCGCTGAACCCGCTCGAGCGCGAGTGCGAGCGACGCCTCTTGCCGGTCGCCGAGGAGTTCGGCATCGCAGTCATCGCCATGCGGCCGCTAGGCGGCACGGGTGGTCAGCGCCTGCGGGCGGCGCCGCCGCCCGCGGAGCTCGAGGGCCTCCACGGGCGCGGCGTGACCACGTGGCCGCAGGCGCTGCTGAAGTGGTGCCTGTCGGACGCGCGCGTCGACCTCGCGATCCCGGCGACGTCACGGCCCGAGCGGGTCACCGCCAACGCCGCTGCCGCCACACCGCCGTGGCTCGGGCCGGACGAGCGGCTGCTCGTGGAGCGTCTCGCCCGGTCGAGCGCCGGCGAGTAGGCCACCGCGCTCCACCCAGCGGCAGTCCCGTGCCCCGCCGGGCGGGCCTACGCGGGCGGAGGCACCTGACACGGAGTCGGTGCGAAACCGGCGCCCGGTCGTCACACATCCACGGCTACCGTGACTCCAGGGGCTCCTGCTCCCCCGTTTCGGGGGAGCGATCGGAGTGATGCCTCGCCGTGCGTCGGAGCGGGTCGGGCTCGGGCACGGCCGGCCGGGCCCGTCGTGGCACGTTCCGCTATCGTCCGGCCGCGATGCGCATCGGGGTTGCCAGGGAGATCAAGCCGAGGGAGTACCGGGTGGCGCTGACGCCGGCGGGTGCGCTCGAGCTGGTGCGCCGCGGGCACGACGTGGTGGTGGAGACGGGCGCGGGCGTCGGCTCCGGCTTCCCCGACGATGCGTACACGGCGGTAGGGGCGCGCCTGGCCTCCGTCGAGGAGGTGTGGCAGTCGGCGGAGCTGCTCCTCAAGGTGAAGGAGCCGATCGAGGTCGAGTACGGTCGGCTGCGTGAGGGGATGACGCTGTTCACGTACCTGCACATCGCTGCGGACGAGCCGTTGACCCGCGCGCTGGTGGAGTCGGGGATCACCGGGATCGCCTACGAGACGGTGGAGACTCACGACCGCCGGCTGCCTCTGCTCGCTCCCATGAGCGAGGTGGCGGGTCGGCTGGCGCCGCAGATGGGGGCCTGGTCGCTGGAGAAGGCCCACGGCGGCAGGGGCGTCCTGCTGGGTGGGGTGCCGGGTGTGCCGCCGGCGAAGGTGGTGGTGCTGGGTGGCGGCGTGGTCGGGTTCAACGCCGCCCTGATTGCGGTGGGGATGCAGGCGGACGTCTGGGTGCTGGACAAGTCGGTCGACCGCATGCGCGAGCTGGAGGCGATGTTGAACGGCCGTATCAGCCTCGCCATGTCGAACAGGTTGCAGATCGAAGAGGCGATCGCCGACGCGGACATGGTGATCGGCGCCGTGCTCGTTCCGGGGGCGCTCGCTCCCAGGCTCGTCACACGGGAGATGCTGGGCCTGATGAAGCCGGGGGCGGTGCTCGTCGACGTGGCGATCGACCAGGGTGGCTGCTTCGAGACGTCGCACGCCACCACCCACGACGACCCCGTGTTCGAGGTGAACGGGATCGTTCACTACTGTGTCGCCAACATGCCGGGGGCCGTGCCGATCACGTCCACGAAGGCGTTGACGAACGTGACGCTGCCCTACGTCGAGGCGATCGCGGAGAAAGGCGCTCCCCGTGCGGTCGCCGAGGACGTCGCTCTCGGCAAGGGCGTCAACGTGATCGACGGCAAGATCACCTACCAGGCCGTCGCGGACGCCCACGGCCTGCCCTACACGCCGCTGCACGACGTCGTGCCGGCAGCTGCCTAGCCAGCCGGCCGGCCGCGGCGCCATGGGCGCCTCGCCCCGGAGCGCGGGTCTGGCTCGGCCTTGTCGGCCGTCTGCTTGGCGGACTGCGCCGGTGAGATCCTGACGACGGCGTAGGTGACCGCCGCCGAGAGCGCCAGGATGGCGCAGACGTAGAAGGTGAGCTCGAGCAGTCCGAGAGCCGTGTCCATCTGCAACGTAGAATACCGGCGTGCCGCGGGCGTGCGTCATCGTTCTCGATGCCGTCGGCGCGGGGGAGTTACCGGATGCAGCCGAGTGGGGCGACGAAGGCTCGGACACGCTGGGGAACGTCTCTCGTGCCGTCGGTGGCCTCGACCTGCCCAATCTGGAGGCACTCGGGCTCGGGAACGTCGAGCCGCTCGAGGGCTGTCCCCCACAGCCGGGAGCTCCGGCGGTCGCGGGCCGGCTGATCGAGCGCTCGAAGGGGAAGGACACGACCGCGGGTCACTGGGAGCTGATGGGAGTCGTCACGCCCGTCGCGTTCCCGACCTACCCGTACGGCTTTCCGGACGAGGTGATCGACCCGTTCATGAACGGCACCGGGCGCGGCACGCTGTGCAACCGCCCCGCGTCCGGCACCGAGGTGATCCAGGAGTACGGCGAGGAGCACCAACGCACGGGCAAGTGGATCGTGTACACCTCGGCCGACTCCGTCTTTCAGATCGCCGCCCACGAGGAGACGATCCCGCTCGAGGAGCTCTACGACGCCTGTCGTACCGCCCGGTCGATCCTGACCGGAAAGCACGCCGTCGGCCGCGTGATCGCGAGGCCGTTCATCGGTTCCCCGGGCAGCTACGAGCGCACGCCCAACCGGCACGACTTCTCGCTAGAGCCGCGGCGCCCGAACTACCTCACGGCAATCCGGGACGCGGGGCACACGACGTACGGCGTCGGCAAGATCGGCGACATCTTCGCCGGCTGCGACATCGACGAGTCCTTCCCCACGAAGTCGAACGTGGACGGCATCAACCGGACGATCGAGCTGCTCGAGAACGTCGACGACGGCCTCATCTTCGTCAACCTGGTCGAAACGGATCAGCTGTGGGGCCACCGCAACGATCCGGTCAACTTCCACCGCTGCCTGCAGGACTTCGACCGTCGCCTCCCGGACATCCTCGAGGCGCTGCGCGACGGCGACCTGCTGATCCTCACCTCCGACCACGGCTGCGACCCGACGACTCCGTCGACCGACCACTCGCGAGAGCACGCACTCCTGCTCGCGTACGCGGTGGGACGGAACGCGTCGGGTCGCATCCACGAGGGCGAGTTCGGGGATGTCGGCGCCACCGTGTGCGCCTGGCTCGGGGCCAGGCATCCCGGCAAGGGCGCCCCGGGCGTGCCGATCATCGAGCTGTGAGCGTGAGCCGCTCCGAGGTCGTTTGCGTCGAACACGCGGGCGAGCACGGTCTCGAGCTCGGCAGGCCGCTGCGCGCAGGTGCTCGCTCGGTCGTCCTCGTCGCCGAGAAGGCTGCGTGACGATCCGGCCCGCAGACCTGATCGAGCGCACGCGCAACGGCGAGGAGCTGTCGGAGGGCGAGCTCTCCGAGCTCGTCCTCGCGTACGCGCGCGACGAGGTGCCGGACTACCAGATGGCGGCCTGGTGCATGGCGGTCTACTTCCGTGGGCTGAGCAGCGCCGAGACGTTCGCCCTCACCGACGCGATGATCCGCTCGGGCGAGACTCTCGATCCGGGTGCGGTGCTCGGCCGCCGGATGGTCGACAAGCATTCGACGGGAGGGGTCGGGGACAAGACCTCCATCGCCGTGGGCCCGATCGTTGCCGCCTGCGGCGTGCCGCTCGGCAAGATGAGCGGCCGAGGCCTCGGCCACACCGGCGGCACACTGGACAAGCTCGAGTCGATCCCGGGCTTCCGGGTCGAGCTGACGACCGAGGAGATGATCGCTCAGCTGCGCGAGGTGGGCATGGCCATCATCGGCCAGAGCGCCGACCTCGTGCCCGCCGACAAGAAGCTCTACGCGCTGCGCGACGTGACGGCCACCGTCGACATCATGCCGCTGATCGCGTCGTCGATCATGTCGAAGAAGCTTGCGGCGGGTGCCGACGCGATCGTGCTCGACATCAAGGTCGGCGACGGCGCGTTCATGAAGAGCCTCGAGGACGCACGCGTGCTGGCCGGTCAGATGCTCGAGCTGGGCCACCGGGCAGGGAAGCAGGTCGTCTGCCTGCTGACCGACATGGACCAGCCCCTCGGGCGTGCGGTGGGCAATGCGCTCGAGGTGCGCGAGGCGCGCGACACGGTGCGTGGAGAGGGCCCGGCGGACTTCACGGAGCTCGTTCTCGACGCCTCGGCCCGGCTGCTCGCATTCTCCGATCTCGGGATCGACGTGGAGGAAGGGCGCGCACGTGCAGAGGCGGCCGTGGCCGACGGCAGTGCCCTCGAGACATACGAGCGCTGGATCCGCGCCCAGGGCGGTGACCCGGACCCCGCCCGGCTTCCGGAGGCCCCGGTGCGGATGCCGGTGCCGGCGCCCCACGACGGTATCGTCGGGCGCGTCGGCGCACTGGCAATCGGAGTCGTCGCCCTCGAGCTCGGCGCCGGACGGCGCACGAAGGCCGACGCAATCGACCACTCCGTCGGGGTGCTGTGCTTCTCCAAGCGGGGTGACACCGTCCTTGCGGGAGACGATCTGGCCGAGGTTCATGCCCGGGACGAAGCGTCCGCACGCGCGGCGGCCGAGGCTGTGCTCGCCGCCTACGAGGTGGGCGACGCAGCACCACGGGAGCGCGGCATCCTGCTCGACGTCGTCGCGTAGGACGCCGCAGGTGAACGAGACGGCTCGAGCCACGACCTCGTCGACCTCGAGGCCGCTCCGCGTGCCGCTCCGGTCGACCTCCGCGGCGAGCTCGGCGCTGCCGCGGAATGGAGCCGGGCGGCGTCGCTCGCGTTCAGGGCGCCATGCCTGAGCTACCCGAGGTCGAGACCGTGCGGCGTGGTCTCGCGCCCGTCCTCGAAGGAGGCCGGATCGAGGCTGCGACGATCACCGATCCCCGGCTCGTGCGGCCGTTCGACCCCGAGATCGTCGCCGCCGAGCTCGTCGGTGAGCGCGTCGCTGCGGTCGAGCGCCGCGGCAAGTATCTGGTTGTTCGGTTCGAGAGCGGTCGCGTGCTGCTGATCCACCTCCGCATGACCGGGTCGTTGCGACATGCGCGACGCGGCTCCCTGGCCGAGGATCCGCACACACGCGCCGTTCTCAGCATGGACAACGGCTCGGACGTCGCGTACCGTGACGTGCGCCGTTTCGGGACCTGGGAGCTGCTCGAGCCGGGCGAGCTGGGCCCGCTTCTCGCGCTGCGGCTCGGCCCGGAGCCTCTCGGCCCGCTCAGCGCCGAGCGGCTCGGACGGCGCCTCGCCGGCAGGCGTGCCCCGTTGAAGTCCGCGCTGCTCGACCAGCGTACGATCGCGGGTCTCGGGAACATCTACGTGGACGAGGCCCTGTGGCACAGCGGCCTGCATCCGCTGCGGAAGGCAGGCGAGCTCGACCGCGAGGAGCTGCGGCGCCTGCACCGGGCCGTGCGGAAGGTCCTGCGGCTCGGGATCGAGCGGCAGGGGTCCACGCTTCGCGACTACGCCGCGCCGGACGGCGCCTACGGCACGATGCAGGACGACTTCCGCGCCTACGGACGGGCGGGTGAGCCATGCCATCGCTGCGGCAGGCCGCTCACGCGGACCGTCGTGGGGGGCCGTGGCACGACCTTCTGCGTGGCGTGCCAGCCGCTGCCCTGACGGGCACGGCGGCCAGGGCGCAGCACGGCTGCGCCCGGCAGAGCTAGGCCGCCGTGCGCTGCGCGAGGGCGCCGGAGCGGTCGAGCGCTGCGAGCTCCTCGTAGCCGCCGATCGGCGCGCCGTCGATCATGACGAGCGGTACCGTCCAGCGCCGGCCGAGGTCGTACACCTTCTGGCGGAAGGCCGGGTCGTCGTCGAGAGCCACCTGCTCGTAGGACAGGCCGCGCGCATCGAGCAGCGAGCGGGCGCGATGGCAGTAGCCGCACCATTCCGTCGTATAGAGCCGGATCCGGGGCACAACGGTGATCAACGGCTGCGGGGGCCGCGCTATTCCGCCGCCCTGCTCCAGCCACGGCTGCTCGTACACTGGAGCCGTGGCAAGGTCGTCCACGACCCAGGCGGTCGTTCTGCGCTCCTTCCGGCTCGGCGAGGCCGACCGCGTCCTGCACGTGTACACCGAGGAGCGCGGGCGCGTCGGCGCCGTGGCGAAGGGTGTGCGCAAGACCAAGTCCCGGTTCGGCGGCAGGCTGGAGCCCTTCTCGCACGTCGAGCTCGTCCTGCACCACGGCCGCGGAGAGCTCGAGACCGTCACGGGCGCGTCGCTCGTGCGTTCCCACGATCGGATTCGCTCCGACCCGTACCGCCTCCAGGTGGGGATGATCGGCCTCGAGGCGATGTTGCGCCTGTTCACGGAGCAGGAGGCCAACGAGCGGGCCTTTCTCGCCCTGACGCGCTTCCTCGACGGACTCGACGAAGCGCCCGCCCAACCCGGGGTGCGCCCGGCGCTCGACCCGCTCGTGCTCTCCTTCCAGCTGAAGCTGTTGTGGGTCTCGGGCTACATGCCGCATCTCGGCGGTTGCATCGAGTGCGAGCAGGTAGAAGGGCTCGTCGCGTTCCTTCCCTCGGCGGGCGGCGTCGTCTGCGGTTCCTGCGACCCCGGCGGCATCCCGCTGCCGCCCGAGAGCCTGAGCGGCATCTGGACGCTGCTGCACACGCCGATCGCGGACGCGCCGGCCGCCGGTCTCGGTGACAGGGCTCGGCGTGACGCGCTCGCGGTCGTGACCGCCTCGTACGAGCACCACGGCGGCTTCCGCCTGAAGACGCTCACCGCGTAGCATCCGTCGGCTCTCTGCTCTCAGCGGAGCTCGAACGGCTCCGGTGCCCGCCCCGCGAGCACCTCGCCCAGCCCTCGCAGTGCGAGCGCGGGATACCCGTCGCGGGCGCCGGCGGCGAAGTCGTCGACGGCGACCTCGATCTGCTGCGGCGCGGCGGCGCCACGGCAGAGCTCGGCGGCCCGCACCGCGGCCGCGTGGCCGTCGAAGAGGGCGAGGGCCTCGTCCAACGGCAACCGCACGATCGCGTCGACCTCGTCCTGGTGCAGGCGGTACGCCTCGAGCGGGCGATCGGAGCGCAGTGCGAAGACCTCCTGTACCTCGTTGTCGGGCGGCGTCGTGCCACGTGCGAAGCGTCGGCCGAGCCTCACGAGGGAAGCAGCCGGCGCGGGCAGCCCGATCTCCTCCTCCGCCTCGCGTGCCGTGTCATCGACCGTCTCGCCGGCGCGGACGTGCCCGCCGACGGCGACGTCCAGCGCTCCCGGCCACGTGTCCTTCGTGCGGGAGCGGCGCTGGAGGACGACGAACGGCCGGCCGCCGTCGTCCACTCCACCGACCCAGATGTGCAGCGCCGCATGCCAGTCGCCGTGACGGTGCACCTCGCCCCGGCGCTTGCTGCGACCGGTCGGCGCCCCGTCGGCGTCGAGGACGTCGAGCTCCTCGTCCTGGGGGTCGGTGGTGACGAGCGTGGTGCTCAGAAGCGCTCGAGCACGCCCTGGAGGGCGCCGTCGGAGAGCAGCTGCTCCTTCAGCTCCCGCCGGCCCGGTTGCACCTCGCGCCGGACGATGCCCTCCTCGTCGATGCGGTACTGGCCGACCCAGTCGAGTCGTGGCGAGTACACGTGCACGGTCACCGCCGGCGTGCCCTCGCCGTGCGTGACCCGATGGACGTACCCGGGGCCGCCCTGCCGCGTGTCGCCGGGGTGGAGATGACGGGCCACGTGCTCGCCGCCGTACCTCATCTGGTCCTCGCACACGCTGCCGGACGCGACGCAGAGGCCGACGCCGGAGATGTAGTGGTCGTGGAAGCCGGTCCCCTGGCCCGGCATCCAGGAGAGCACCCAGGCGTCCATCCGCTCGTCCTCGTACACGAGCTCGTACCGGCGCTGCGCCGCGTCGGCGTGCACGAGTGGCTCCCACAGGTCCGGCCGCTCCGCGATCTCCCTGGCGATCTCCTCCAGCTCGTCGGTCGACAGCAGCCCGTCGCGGCGGACGATGCCGCCGAGCGAGGCGACGGCCGGGACGAAGGCGGGTGTCGCACTCATGTCATCCATGGTAGTCGACCCGTAGGCTGCTCTGGCGAGTGTTTGTCCATGTAGGGTGTCGCACGTCCTCCGGCCGCCGCCCGCGGCCCTGCAGCGACGTTCGAGCTGCTCACGGAAGGCGCCGGAAGATGCGTGCCCGGCGTGCCCGCACGGCGGCGGCGGGAAGCAGCTCCCTGTTCCGCACGAGCCAGGTGGCGATCGTCGCCACGAGCAGGGCGATCCCGGTCAGCGCCCACACGTCTGCGAGGTTGAAGGCCACCACGGCTCGGCTGCCCTCGATCACGATCGGGTTCGGGATGCGCATGTCGTTCCACGAGGCCGAGAGCACGTTGCCGAGCAGGCCGCCCGTCAATACCCCTGCCGCGGGCGGGATCAGCAGCGACGGGATCCGGGTGAGCAGCACGAGAGCCGCCGCGAGGGAGACGGACAGCACGAGCCAGGCGTAGGAGCGCTCGTGGTAGGCCCACGGCTCGGTCGGCTGCGCGGTCTTCAGCCAGAGGTCGACGGCCGCGAGCGGCAGCGCGACTGCGAGCACGGTTGCGACCTGTCGCATGGGGTGGACGGTAGCGCACGGGATCGTGCGGCCGAGCGAGCGCCTGCTGGAGCGTGGCCGAGTCCGGGCCCGGCGTCGTCGGGCACGCGTCCTAGTCGGCCTTGGGAGACCGCCAGGGCTCGTCGAGCCGGTCGAGCAGCACTCCGCGGGCGCTCCCGATCGGGATGCGCTCCTGCGCGAGCGAGTCGCGGTCGCGGATCGTGACCGTGTCGTCCTCGAGCGTCTGCTCGTCCACCGTCAGCGCCCACGGCGTCCCGATCTCGTCCTGGCGCCGGTAGCGCCGGCCGATCTGGCCGCCGTCGTCGTACTCGACCGCGATCGCGCGGCGAAGCTGCTCGTAGAGCGCGCGCGCCTTTTCGGTGATGGCGGCGTCACGGGGGATGAGCGGCAGCACCGCTGCCTTCACGGGAGCGATCAGCGGGTGCAGCCGCAGCACGGTGCGCTCCCGGTCGCCCACGACCTCCTCGTCGTAGGCGTCGCAGAGGAACGCGAGCATCGACCTGTTGAGACCGGCTGCGGGCTCGATCACGTGGGGCGTGTAGCGCTCGCCGCTCGCGGAGTCGACCCATTCGAGCTTCGTGCCGGACGACTGCGTGTGGGCGGTCAGGTCGAAGTCCCCCCTGTTGGCGATCCCCTCGAGCTCGGACCAGCCGATCGGGTACAGGTACTCGATGTCGCTCGTGCCGCTCGAGTAGTGCGAGAGCTCGTCGGCGTCGTGGGGGCGGACACGGAGATGGCTCTCGCGAAGGCCGAGGCGGAGGTACCAGTCGCGCCGCTCGTCGATCCAGTAGCGGTACCACTCGTCGGCCTCGCCGGGCGGGACGAAGAACTCCATCTCCATCTGCTCGAACTCGAGCGTGCGGAAGATGAAGTTGCCGGGGGTGATCTCGTTGCGGAACGACTTGCCGACCTGCGCGATCCCGAACGGCGGCTTGCGCCGCGCGAGCTGGGCCACGTTCTTGAAGTTGATGAAGATCCCCTGCGCCGTCTCCGGGCGGAGGAAGACCTTCGTGCCGCTCTCCTCCACCGGGCCGACCCGCGTCTCGAACATGAGGTTGAAGTGGCGCGGCTCGGTGAGGTCGCAGTCGGGGGCCTCGCCGGGGTGCTTGCTGGGCTTCTGGCCGCACTGGGCGTCGTCGAGCTGGTCGGCGCGGAAGCGCTTCTTGCAGAAGCGGCAGTCGACGAGCGGATCGGTGAACCCTCCCACGTGCCCGGACGCCTCCCAGACGTGCGGGTGCAGGATGATGGCCGAGTCGAGGGCGACGATGTCCTCGCGCTCGCGCACCATTGCCTCGAGCCACCGCGCCTTCACGTTCTCCTTCAACAGCACGCCGTAGTGGCCGTAGTCGTACGAGGAGCCGAGCCCGCCGTAGATCTCCGACGAGGGGAAGACGAAGCCGCGGCGGCGGCAGAGCGAGACGATCTTGTCCATGGTCAGGGGCTCGAGCATGACCGTCGACTCTACCCGCCGCGGCCGGCGGGGCGACCAGCTAGCGTGCGTCCGCGTGACCATCAGCGTTGAGACAGGGCGGCTCGTGACGGGAGACCTGGAGTCCCGTGCCATCCACTGGCGGCGGCACCTGCACGCGCATCCCGAGCTGTCGTTCCAGGAGCACGAGACGTGCGCCTTCGTGGAGGAGCTGCTCCGCTCGTTCGGCGGCCTGGAGATCGAGCGGCCGACCGCGACGAGCGTCGTCGCACGGCTCCGCACGGGGCGGCCCGGGAAGACGCTCGCCTTCCGGGCCGACATGGATGCGCTGCCGATCCAGGAGGAGAACGACGTTCCCTATGCGTCCACGCGCCCGGGCGTCATGCACGCCTGCGCGCACGACGCGCACACCGCGATCCTGCTCGGGGCGGCCAGCATCCTCGCCGAGCGCCGGAACGAGCTCGCGGGCGAGGTGCGCTTCGTCTTCCAGCATGCCGAGGAGCTGCCGCCCGGCGGAGCGCAGGAGCTCGTCGACGCCGGTGTGATGGACGGGGTCGACGCCGTCGTCGGCATCCATCTCTTCAGCACGGTGCCCGTCGGGCTGGTCGCGTCCCAGCCCGGACCGCTGCTCGCGTTCGCCGACACGTTCAGGATCGAGGTGCACGGTCGCGGCGGGCATGCGGCGTCGCCGCACGAGACCATCGACCCCATCGTCGTGGCCGCCCAGGTGGTGACGAACCTGCAGCAGCTCGTCTCGCGGACGCTCGACCCGCTCGACCAGGGGGTCGTCTCCGTCACGCGCATCTCGGGCGGCACGGCCAAGAACGTGATCCCGGAGACCGTGGAGCTGGTCGGCACCGTGCGGACGTTCAAGCCCGAGACGAAGACCGCGCTCGTCGAGGGGATCGAGCGCGTCGTGCGCGGCGTCACGGAGGCGCACGGGGCAACCTGGACGTTCCAGTTCGAGGACGGCTACCCGGCCGTCGTCAACGACCCGGGCGTGGCCGCCATCGTCGAGGAGGCCGTGCGTGCCGAGCTCGGGGCGCAGGCCGTCACGAGGATCGAGCCGGTGATGGGTGGCGAGGACTTCTCCGCCTACCTGCAGCGGGCGCCGGGAGCGTTCTTCGTCGTCGGGGCTCGCAACGAGGCGATCGGCGCCGCGTTCCCTCACCATCATCCGCGGTTCGCGATCGACGAGGCCTCGCTCAGGGACGGCATTGCGGTCTTCGCCCGCACTGCGCTGGACGTGCTCGGCTAGCGCGTGGCCGGGAAGGGCACGCCGGCGACCGGAGCGGCGGAGAGGGCCGGCATCGCCTTCTCGGTGCACGAGTACGCACACGACCCGAAGGCGCCCTCGTACGGCCTCGAGGCCGCCGAGCTGCTCGGTGTCGACCCGGCCCGCGTGTTCAAGACGCTGGTCGCGGAGGTCGACGGCACGCACGTGGTGGCGCTCGTCCCGGTCGCGGCCGAGCTCGACCTGAAGGCGCTCGGCAAGCGCGCGGTCATGGCGAAGCCGGCCGACGCGGAGCGGATCACGGGCTACGTGGCGGGGGGCATCAGCCCACTCGGCCAGCGCAGACGGCTTCCGACCGTGGTCGACGAGTCGGCGCTCGGGTTCGAGACCATTCACGTGAGCGCGGGCAGGCGCGGCCTCGAGATCGAGCTCGCGCCCGCCGACCTGCTCGCCCTGACGGGTGGCGAGGCGAGGCCGATCGCGGCTCGCCGCTGACCCACGCGCGCCCGCCCCCGACGGCTCGCCCGTCGCGCCGGCCTATGCGGATGCCGGAGCGGCGAGCACGGATGCGAGCAGCGAAGGCTCGACGTTCCCGCCCGAGGCGACGAGCACCGTCCGGCCTGCCGCAGCCACGGCCCCGGCCCGGAGGGCTGCGAGCGTCAGTGCCCCGGTCGGCTCGATCAGCAGCTTCGCCTCCAGTGCATACCAGCGCACCGCGTCGAGCACCGCCTCGTCGCCGACCGTGACGATCTCGTCCACGAGGCGCTCGATCAGCGCGAACGTGAGCTCACCGAGCTGCTGCGTCCGCACGCCGTCGCACACCGTGCGCGCGACGTCGGCGGCACTCCAGCGAACGCGCTGCCCGGTGCGCAGCGACTCCTGTGCGTCGGCCGCGAGCTCGGGCTCGACACCGATGACGCGTGCGTCCGGGCAGAGGGCCTTGACGGCGGTGGCGACTCCCGAGATCAGCCCTCCGCCGCCGACGCACACGACGACGGTGTCGACGCCGCCGAGCTCCTCGACGATCTCGAGCCCGACCGTCCCCTGCCCGGCGATGATGCGGGGGTCGTCGAAGGGCGGGATGTACTCGAGCCCCCGCTCGTCCCGGAGCGCCTCCGCGAGGCGGGCGCGGTCGTCGCTGGAGGGGGCGCAGCGCACGATCTCGGCGCCCCACGCGCGAGTCCGCTCCACCTTCAGCGGCACCGCATTCTCGGGCATGACGATCGTGGCGGGGACGCCGAGCAGCTTCGCGGCCGCGGCCACGCCCTGCGCGTGGTTCCCGCTCGAGTCGGCCACCACGCCCCGCTCGAGCCGCTCCGCCGCCGTCGACGCGAGCGCGTTCAGCGCGCCACGGAACTTGAACGAGCCCGTGCGCTGCAGGCTCTCGGGCTTGACGAGCACCTCGCCTCCGAGCGGCAGGCGCAGGAGCGGCGTGCGCACCGCGTGCCCTGCGATCCGCGCGGCCGCAGCCTCGACGTCGGCGAGCACGACCGGGAGCGCGGAGGACACCACCGGGCGACTCTACCGGCGCGCGCACCGTCTCCCGGATACCCTGCCGCCGGTGAGCACCGAGCAGGCCCCCGTCGAGCTCCACATCGTCTCCGATTCCACGGGCGAGACAGCCGCGCGCCTCGTGCTCGCGCTGGAGGCGCAGTTCCCCGAGCAGGCCTTCGAGGAGGTGCGCCACCCCCGGGTCGAGTCCGCCGAGGATCTCGCGCTCGCCGTCAACCGGGCCAAGGGGCGGCCGGCGGTGATGGTCTACACGCTCGTCGAGCCCGGCCTGCGCGAGGCGATGCGGCAGCTCTGCCGGCGCGCGCGCGTCCACTACTGCGACCTCCTCGGCCACCCGATCGACTCGATCGCCCGTGTCTCCGGGGTGGCCGCCAGGATGACTCCGGGCGCTCGGCCGCCACTCGACCAGACGTACTTCAAGCGAATCGAGGCGATCGAGTTCGCGGTCAAGTACGACGACGGGATCGGGAGCGGGCTGGACGAGGCGGACGTCGTTCTCGTCGGCGTCTCCCGCACCTCGAAGACTCCTCTCTCCATCTACCTCGGCTACCTCGGTCACAAGGCGGCGAACGTGCCCGTCGTGCGGGGGATCGAGCCACCCGAGCACCTGTTCGAGATCGACCCGCTCAAGGTCGTGGGCCTCACGATCGACGCCGAGCGTCTCTCCGAGATCCGCACCAACCGCGTTGCCACGATGGGGGGGCCGAAGAAGCGCTACGCCGAGCTGCTCGACGTGTACGAGGAGCTCGAGCACGCCACGGCGATCCACCGGCGGCTCGGCTGCCCCGTGCTCGATGTCTCGGACCTCTCCGTCGAGGAGACGGCGATGCGTGTGATCAAGCTCGTCGCCGACCGCCAGCACGAGAGGGACGGCGCTCGCCCGTGAGGTGCCGCAGCGCCGGCCGGCGTGCGACCGCCGACGTGGGACGCGCGTGAGCCGACAGAGCATCTGGCGCGCGGAGGGCCGGTCGCTGTCGGACAAGGGCTGGGCGCCGCTGCGCTACTGGGCGATGTGGTGGGCGGCTCTCGCCGTCGCCGTCGCCGTCTTCTACGTGATCCTCACTCCGATCTGGATCGGGCTGCGGGTGGCGGCCTGGGCGGCGGAGTTCAATGCCCGCCGGCGGAGCTGAGGAACGCGTCCACCTCGGCCTGCGTGCGCAGGCGAACGACCGGGAACGCCGCCAGCTCCACGGGGTAGCGCCGCCGGCGGGAGCGGTGCATGCGCAGCGCATACGGGATGAGGGCGTCCCGTCCCCAGACCGCCCCGGACACGGTCTCGCGGTTGCCGTTCCAGACCGGCTCGCGCCGCACCAGCCGTGCCGTCGTGCGCCGCAGCAGCCGGGGCAGCCACACGCGCATCGGCAGGTCGAGCCAGACGACGAGGTCGGCGCCGGCGAGCACGAGGTCGCCGATCTTGCCGCGGTAGCCGCCGTCGATCACCCAGCCGTCGCCGGCCACGATCGGCTCGAGTTGCCGGACGAGCTCCTCGTCGGGCGTCTCGGCCCAGCCCGGCCCGTGGACGAGCGCGTCCAGCTCCACGAACGGCACCCCGAGGCGCCGGGCAAGCTCCCGGCCGAGCGTCGTCTTGCCGTTGCCGCTTGCCGATGCGGTCACGGCCACCTTCCTCGCGTCGCAGGCCACTCCGCCGTCGAGGAGGTGCCCTCCAGCCATCGCGACGACGTGCCTGCACACGCGGCTATCCTCGCACGTGACCACTGCGGGCAAGCCGCAACCGGTCTGTGACATGTCACTACGTCATCGCCTCGGCGGTTGTGGGAGGATCTGGTCGTGCGCTACGTGTACTCGTTCGACGAGGACGCCCCCGGCGGGCGGGACCTGCTCGGCGGCAAGGGGGTCGGGCTGGCGGAGATGACGGCGCTCGGGGTGCCGGTGCCTGCGGGCTTCACGATCACGACCGACGCGTGCCGCGCCTTCATGGAGGTCGGCAAGCAGGTGCCCGAAGGTCTCGACGAGGAGGTCGGGGAGCACATCGCGGCGCTCGAAGAGCGTGCGGGCAAGCGCTTCGGCGACCCGTCCGACCCGCTGCTCGTGTCGGTGCGGTCGGGGGCGGCGATCTCGATGCCGGGGATGATGGACACGATCCTCAACCTGGGCCTGAACGACGAGGCGGTCGAGGGGCTGGCGGGAGCGACCGGGAACAGGCGCTTCGCCTACGACTCCTACCGCCGGCTCATCCAGATGTACGGCGAGGTGGTGGACGGGGTGGACGGCCACCGCTTCGAGAGCGCGCTGTCGGCGCTGAAGAGCGCCCGGGGCGTGGCCAACGACCTCGATCTCTCGGCCGACGATCTCCAGGAGCTGATCGGCACCTTCGAGCAGATCTATCGCGACGAGGTCGGCAGCGAGTTCCCCCAGGACCCCCGCGAGCAGCTGCGTCGGGCCTACCGGGCCGTGTTCGACTCGTGGGACGCGCCGAGGGCGCAGGTGTACCGCCGCACCTACGAGATCCCGGACGACCTCGGCACGGCGGTGAACGTCATGCAGATGGTGTTCGGCAACCGGGGCGAGCAGTCGGGCACGGGGGTCTGCTTCACGCGTGACCCGTCGACCGGCGAGGGGGAGCTGTACGGCGAGTACCTGATCAACGCGCAGGGCGAGGACGTGGTGTCGGGCATCCGCACGCCCGAGCCGATCTCGGCCATGCAGGGCAGGCTGCCGCAGGCCTACGAGCAGCTCGTGGCGATGCTCGATCGCCTGGAGGCGCATTACCGCGACATGCAGGACATCGAGTTCACCGTCGAGGAAGGCAAGCTCTTCCTGCTGCAGACGCGCACCGGCAAGCGCACTGCAGCAGCGGCGCTCCGGATCGCCGTGGAGATGGCCGCGGAGGGCCTGATCTCGCGCGAGGAGGCGGTGGCGCGCATCGATCCCGGCCAGCTCGACCAGCTCCTGCACCCGATGCTCGACCCTGCCGTGCACGTCGAGGTGGCGGCGAAGGGGCTGAACGCCTCACCGGGTGCGGCGTCCGGGGCGATCGTGCTCGACGCGGACACGGCGGAGGCGCGGGGCAGGGCCGGCGACGACGTCATCCTCGTGCGCTGGGAGACGACCCCTGACGACATCCACGGCTTGATCCAGGCGCGCGGCGTGCTGACCGCGCACGGCGGTATGACCTCGCACGCGGCCGTCGTGGCGCGAGGCATGGGCAAGCCGTGCGTGGCCGGCTGCGAGGGGCTCTCGATCGACGTTCAGGCGGGCACCGTCACGATCGGCGACCACGAGCTGCGGGCCGGGGAGACGATCACGATCGACGGCGGCACCGGCCGCGTCATCGTCGGCCCGGTACGGCTCGTGCCGCCAGCCATCGACGAGAACTTCGGCACCATCCTCGGCTGGGCGGACGAGATGCGCCGGCTGAGGGTGCGCGCGAACGCCGACACCCCCGAGGATGCGGCGAAGGCCCGTGAGTTCGGGGCCGAGGGCATCGGCCTCTGCCGCACCGAGCACATGTTCATGGCGCAGGAGCGGCTGCCGATCGTGCAGGAGATGATCCTCGCGCGCGACGAGGCCGACCGGCGCGCCGCGCTCGACCAGCTGCTGCCCATGCAGCAGTCCGACTTCGAGGGCATCTTCGAGGCGATGGCCGGCTACCCCGTCACGATCCGCCTGCTCGACCCGCCGCTGCACGAGTTCCTGCCGTCGCTCGAGGATGCGACCTCGGACGCCATGCGCCGCCGCATCGGGGAGTTGCACGAGGCCAACCCGATGCTCGGCACCCGCGGCTGCCGGCTGGGGCTGCAGTGGCCGGAGATCTACGAGATGCAGGTCCGCGCGATCGTCCGCGCGGCACGCGTCGTGGGCGAGCGCACCGGCGCCGCGCCCCTCGTCGAGATCATGCACCCGCTCGTCGGCTTCCGCGAGGAGCTGCGCAGGCTGCGCGAGCTGACCGAGCGCGTCGCCGCCGAGGAGCCGACGGTCGCCTATCTCTGCGGCACCATGATCGAGCTGCCGCGGGCCTGCATCCGGGCCGACGAGATCGCGGAGGTGGCCGACTTCTGCTCCTTCGGCACGAACGACCTCACCCAGACGGCGATGGGCTTCTCCCGCGACGACGCCGAGGGCAAGTTCCTCACCTACTACCTCGAGCACGGGATCCTCGAGCGCAACCCGTTCGAGGTGCTCGACGTCGAGGGTGTCGGAGACCTGATGCGCATCGCCGTCGAGCGGGGACGCGGCGTCAAGGCAGAGCTGAAGATGGGCATCTGCGGCGAGCACGGCGGCGAGCCGCGCTCGGTTGCCTTCTGCCACGGGCTCGGGCTCGACTACGTCAGCTGCTCGCCGTATCGCGTGCCGCTTGCGCGACTCGCGGCTGCCCAGGCGGCGCTCAAGGAGGCGGGCATCACCGCCATCGCGATCGGCGGCTAGGCGTAGCCGCGCACGCGCGCGTAGGCGATGCCGATGCTGGCGAGCGCCACCCCCGCCACGAGGGCGGGGCCGAGCGCCGCGTTGGGCGAGAAGCGCGTGCGGGCGAGGGCATAGGTGGCGATGATGCCGCCCGTGAGCCCGCCCAGGTGGCCTCCGATCGAGATGCCCGGGATCGCGAACGTGATCGCGAGGTTGATCACGATGAAGCCCATCGCCTGGCCCGCGAACGAGCCGGTGGCCATGTACTCGAGCACGAGCAGCGAGCCCATGATCCCGTAGATGGCACCGGAGGCGCCGACCGTGGGCGCGTTCGGGCTGAGCAGGATCGCGCCCGCCGAGCCGGCGATGCCGGACGCGACGTACACCATCACGAAGCGGCCGGTGCCGAGCGCCTGCTCCACGGCCATGCCGAGCATGTACAGCACGAGCATGTTCATGCCGATGTGGAGGAGGCTCGCGTGCAGGAACGTGGCCGTCAGGATGCGCCACCATTCTCCGTAGGCGAGGCCCTCGCCGGGCAGGAAGACATTGCTGACGAACAGGGCGCCCCTGTAGTACAGCCGGCCCTGAGGATCGTTGAGACCGACGCCGTTGACGACGGTGATCACGTAGACGAGCACGTTCAGGCCGATCAGCGTCATCGTGGCGGGAGCCGCGTGCGAGGCGACGCGTCGACGGGCGGTGCGCACCGTCCGGGCGGGGCTGCTCGCGGGCGCGCCCATGTTCGCGTGCTCCGGGCAGCGGATCCCGACCGGCGCGAAGGTCATGCAGTCCTCGCAGATGGGACGGCCGCACTCCGAGCACGAGACGAGCGTCTCGCGGTTCGGGTGGCGGTAGCAGTGCGGTGTGTCGCTCATCGACGGCTAGCGTAGCGACGTGCGAGTTCACGTCGCGTTCACACCGGACGAGTCGGCGGCAGCCCCCACGGGTGTCGTGATCGACGTGATTCGCGCCACGTCGACGATCTGCCAGGCGCTCGCGTCCGGCTACGAGCAGGTCCTGTGTGCGGCCGAGGTGGACGACGCCCGCGCGCTGCGCACCGACCCGGCCGCCGTCACGCTCGGCGGCGAGCGGCTCGGCGTCAGGATCGACGGCTTCGATCTCGGCAACTCACCGAGGGAGTACCTCGACGTGCGGTCACCGACGCTCGCGATGTCCACCACGAACGGCACGCGTGCCATCGTCACGGCGGCGGAGCGTTGCGAGCGGGTCGTGGTCGCGTCGCTCCTCAACCTGGCGGCCGTGACGGCTGCGGCGGCGGCACCCGGAGAGGACATCGCCATCTTCTGTGCCGGTGTGAAGGGCGCGTTCGCGCTCGACGACAGCTACGTGGCGGGCCGGATCGTGGCGCTGCTCGACTGCGAGCGCTCCGACGCCGCCGAGGCCGCGCTCCGGCTCGCCCGCTCGTACGGGAGCGCCGAGGAGGCCTTTCGCGCCTCCCGCAGCGGCCGCAACCTGATCAACCACGGGCCGGAGCTCGAGGCGGACATCCCGTACTGCGCCCGCGAGAGCGTGCTCGAGGTGGTGCCCCGCTTTACCGGCATGCAGGGAGTGGCCGCCGAGATCCGGCTGGGCTGAGAGCTTCGTGCGCTCCGCAGTCGTCCTCTTCACCCGCGACCTGCGCGTTCACGACAACCCGGCTCTGGCCGCGGCCGTGGCCCAGTCGGAGACGGTGCTGCCGCTCTTCGTGCTCGACGATCGGATCGGCTCGGCCGGGTACGGGCGCGCTGCCAACCGGCGCACCTTCCTGCTCGAGGCGCTGATCGACCTCGACGAGTCGCTGCGGGCGCTCGGCGCCGCGCTCGACGTGCGCAGCGGCGACGTCGTGGAGGAGACGGTGCGCGCCGCCGACCGGATCGGCGCCACGACGGTGTTCGCGAGCGCCGACGTGAGCCCGTACGCGCGCGAGCGGGAGCGGCTTCTCGCCGGGGTGCTCGACCTGCGGCTCGAGGACGGCACCTTCGTGGTGCCCGCCGGCGAGGTGGCGCCGGCCGGCTCCGACCACTACCAGGTCTTCACCCCCTACTACCGTGCCTGGAGCGCCGCGCACACCGGAGACCCGGTGGCGGCGCCCAGGTCGATCGCCCTGCCTCCCGGCGCGAGCGCGCTCTCGCCGCCGGCGCCGCCCCGCAGCCTGCTGCTGCCGGGCGGCGAGACGGCCGGTGTCACCCGCGAGGGGGCATGGCTCCGCGAGCGCCTGCCCGCCTACGGCACGGGCGGGCACGACGACCTGGCCGCGGACGCGACGTCGCGCCTGTCGCCGTACCTGCACTTCGGCTGCCTTTCGGCGCGCTCGCTCGCGGTGCGCGCCCGGGCGCTCGGCGGCGAGGCGTTCGTCCGGCAGCTCTGCTGGCGCGACTTCTACGGCCAGCTTCTGCACGCACGGCCCGAGACGCAGCGGGACGACCTGCGGTCCCGGGGCGACCGCTGGGTCGACGATCCCGAGGGGCTTGCCGCGTGGAAGGCGGGGATGACGGGCTTCCCTCTCGTCGACGCCGGCATGCGCCAGCTGCGCGCGGAGGGGTGGATGCACAACCGGGCGCGCATGGTCGTCGCCTCGTTCCTCGTCAAGGACCTCGGCATCGACTGGCGCGAAGGGGCGCGGCACTTCTTCGACCTCCTGCTCGACGGCGACATCGCACAGAACGTCGGCAACTGGCAGTGGGTCGCGGGCACCGGCGTCGACAGCCGGCCGAACCGCGTCTACAACCCGTCTGCCCAGCTGCGAAAGCTCGATCCCGACGGGGCCTACGTCCACCGCTACGTGCCGGAGCTCGCGGACGTGCCGGCGCGGGAGCTGGCGGCACCCGGCCTGCTCGCGCCGTCCTACCCGGCCCCCCTCGTCGACCACGCCGAGGCCGTTGAGCGCTTTCGCGAACGGCGGGGACTGTGAGCCGGAGACGTCCGTAGACTCGACCGGGTGACCGCTCCGGACTCCCGCGCCGACCGGGCGCTCTCGTTCGGGCCGGTGGCCGAGGCCTACGAGCGAGCGCGCCCCGGCTACCCGGAGGAAGCTGTCGCCTGGCTGGCCGGCGAGCCTCCCCGTGACGTCGTGGACGTCGGTGCCGGCACGGGCAAGCTGACACGTCAGCTCGCTGCCGCGGGGCACCAGGTCGTTGCGATCGAGCCGCTGCACGAGATGCGTGCAGCCCTGGAGCACGCCGTCCCCGGCGTGCGCGTGCTCGCGGGTACCGCGGAGGAATTGCCGTTGCCCGGAGCGTGCGCAGACGTCGTTGCGGTGGCGCAGGCGTTCCACTGGTTCGACCGGGCGGCCGCGCTCGCCGAGATCGCGCGCGTGCTCCGCCCCGGCGGGACCGTCGCGATCGTCTGGAACGCGCGCGACGAGAGCGAGGACTGGGTGGCAGAGCTGAGCGAGGCTGCAACCGGGGGAGAGGAGGTGGACGACTACGACGTGGAGGACGTCGTCGCCGCCGCCGGCGCGTTCGGTCCCGTGGAGTCGGCGAGGTTCCACCACACGCAGCGGCTCGATCGAGCGACGCTGCTCGACCTCGTGCTCTCGCGCAGCTACTGCGCGGTCAGGTCCGACGCCGAGCGCCGCCCCGTGCTCGACCGCGTCGAGCACATCTTCGACGCGCGCTCCCGGAACGGCGAGATCGATCTGCCCTACGTGACCGAGTGCTTCCGGGCCTTGCGGCTCACGTACGATGACGAGTGAGCATCCAGGCAGGAGCGGCGCCGGCACGGCGACGAGCCCGTCCGGGCTCGAAAACCACCGGAGGTGACGTGACGATCTTCGACCGTGTTCTCGTGGGCGTCGACGGCTCCGCCGAGAGCTTCGGTGCGCTGGCGCAGGCCAAGCTCGTCGTCGCCCCGGAGGGACGTCTGGTCGCCGCCGTCGTCTGCGAAGAGGCGCTCGCGGCGTTCGTCGGCCCGACGGCATCGCATGCCGCCGCCGAGCTGCACGCCGATGCCGAACGCGCCCGCGAGCGCGCCGAGATCGAGCTGGCGCAGCTACCCGGCGCCGAGACGCGCCTGCTGCACGGGCGCCCGGCGGGGGTGCTCAGAGGTCTCGCCCAGGAGCTGGACACGACCCTGATCGCCCTCGGCAGCCACCAGCACCGCCGCTCGGCCGGCATTCTCTTCGGCAGCATCGCCACGAGCCTCGTCCACGAGTGCGAGACGTCCGTCCTGCTCGCCCGCATCCGGCCGGACGGGAACGGTGACGTACGCCGGATCGTCGTCGGCATCGACGGCTCGCCCCATTCGCTCGACGCTCTCGCAGCCGCGCAGGAGCTTGCCGGCCGACTCGACGCCGAGCTGCGCTGCATCGTCTCCGAGGGCGGCAAGCCGGTCGACATCGACAGCCTGGCGCGGGTCTCCTCGGTGCAGCTCGAGTGGGACGAGCGGTCGCCGGTGGACACGCTCCTCGCCGCCGCCGAGGAGGCCGATCTCGTCGTCGTCGGCAGCCGGGGCCTGCACGGGGTGTCGGCGCTCGGCAGCGTCAGCGAGCGCGTCGCCCACCGGGCGCCCTGCTCGGTGCTCGTCGTCCGCGGGAGCGAGCACGTGTGACTTGACAGGGGAACACATGTTCGTATAGAACATCTGTTCCTGTGATCGCCTGTCTCGTCATCCCGGGGTTCGAGCTGCGGGCCGCTCTGCGCTCCCGGCCGAGGCTGGCGCTCGAGCCTGCGGCGCTGTCTCCGGCGCCCGGCAGGGAGCCGCTGCTCGGGCCGGTCACGAAGGCCGCCGAGGCCGCCGGCGTGCACCCCGGGATGCGCCTGGGGGAGGCGCTCGCCACCTGCCCGGAGCTCGTGCTCGTCGAGCAGGACCCGGCTGCCGTCGAGCGGGAGTGGGAGGGAGTGCTCCGGCGCCTGGAGGACGCGGGCTTCGCGGTCGAGACGGTCGAGACCGGCACCGTCGTCTTCGAGACAGGGGGCGTCGAGAGGCTCTATGGAGGGATGGAGGCGGCGCTCGTCAAGGCGCTCGCCTCCGTGGGCACTGTCTGGGACCCACGTGCGGGCGCGGGGCAGCGCCGCTTCGTCGCCCTGGCGGCGGCGAGCGTGGCCCGTCCCGGGCAGGCGGTGATCGTCGAGGGGAAGGAGGAGCAGGGCTTTCTCGAGCCGCTCCCGCTCTCGTTGCTGCCGCTTCCGTCGAACCGGTACGCCGAGCTCGAAGGGCTCGGGGTGCGCCGGCTCGGCGAGCTGGCGTCGCTTCCGGGCGATGCCGTCGAGGAGCGGCTGGGGCAGGAGGGGAAGCGGGCGTGGAGCCTCGCACGCGGCGGGGAGCGCCGTCGTGTGCGTGGGCGATCACCCGCGGCAGAGCTGGCAGAGACCCTCTCCTTCCCCGAGGCGGTCGCGAACGAGCTGACGCTGCGGCGGGCCTTCGGCGTGCTGCTCGACCGCTTGCTCGCGCGTCCCGAGCGGGCAGGGAGGCCGTTGCGCAAGGCAGCGGTCTCCGCGAGGCTCGTGGGGGGAGGATCGTGGCGGCGCACGGCCACCCTGCGCGAGGCGACCGCGGAGCGAGGCCGGCTGCGGGCAGCGCTCGGGTCGAAGCTGCTCGAGCTGCCGGCACCGGTGACCGAGCTCAGGCTCGAGGCGGTCGAGCTCGCCGACCATGTCGGCAGGCAGCTCGCGCTCGTGCCGCCGGAGGGAGCAGAGCTGGAGGGCAAGTTGCGGGAAGGGTTGCGTCAGGTGCGCGCGAGCACCGGCACGGGCTCCGTGTGCGCGGTGGTCGAGGTGGCGCCGTGGTCGCGCATCCCGGAGGCGAGGGCGCTCGTCGTCCCCCGCGACGTGTAGGGCGAGCAGCGGCCTGCAGATGGCGTCCACCGTCTCGCGTGCGCACACCTACACGCGTGCTGCGGCGGGAAGGCTCAACGCCCCACGACCTGCCCTCGTCGAGTCCGCTGTCGACGGCACGCCCGCCGTCGTGAATCGTGAGGCGGTGACGGTCGTCCGCGAGGAATGGCGGGTGGTCGACCGCTGGTGGACGGACGACCCCGTCGACCGCCGCTACTTCGAGGTCGTGCTCGAGTCGGGCCGGAACGTGTGCGTCTATCGCGACCGCGACCGGGCGTGCTGGTTCACGCAGCGCGCATGACGCCGAAGCGCCTACGGGACGACCGTGTGATCCTGGGTGAGCGCCTCATAGGCCAGCGCCTCCCATTCGCCTGCCTGCAGCGGAGGGACGACCACCCAGTGCCGGAACGGCTCGCCGCGGCCGGACGGGTCGAACAGGTGGGCGCCCGGAACCGCGAGCGCGCGTCCGCGGGTGTCGGGATCGGTCAGCTTGAACACCATCCCGGTGCGGGAGAGCCCGAACACGACCCTGCCGGAGCGCTTCACGCACGGCATCCCGAACACCCTGGACGCGCGCGCTTCCTCGTGCCAGGCGCAGATCGCATCGACGATGTCCTCGTAGCGCGCGTGTGCCCGGTCGCGATCGCCCACCGCTCCACGATACGGCCCTGCGGCATGCCCGTCGTGCGGCAGTCAGCCGGCGAGCGCCCACTCGGCCAGCTCGGGCCACCGCCCGGCATGCGCGGCCGGCACGAGCACCCACTCCTTCATCGTGCGACCCATGCCCGGGTCGAACAGGCCCGCGCCTGCGAGCGCGAGCGCCCGCGTGCGTGCGTCCACGTCGGTGAGCTTGAAGACGACATCGTCGTGCCAGCGGCCGAAGACCACCTTGCCCGTGTCCCGCTTCACGCAGGGCATGCCGAACATCTGCCCCGGCTCGAGCTCCGGGTGCCTTGCGGTCACGGTCTCGACGAGCGCATCCCAGCTCGTGCTCATGGAGCCGGAGTGTGAGCTATGTCGAGCTCCACTGCCACTCGTCGTACTCGTTCCTCGACGGTGCCTCGCTGCCCGAGGAGCTCGCGGCGCGTGCCGCCGAGCTCGGCTACCCGGCGCTGGCGCTGACCGACCACGACGGCGTCTGCGGCTCGCTCGAGTTCGCCCATGCGGCCAAGGATCTCGGCGTGCGGCCGATCACCGGCGCCGAGGTGACGCTCCGCGGCGCGGGGGCGGCAGGTAGCGCCGGCGGGCCGCACGTGACGCTGCTCGTCGAGACGAGCCGGGGCTATGCCAACCTGTGCCGCATCCTCACCGAGGCGCATGCGGGGACGCGCAGGCCCGGACGGGAGGATCGGGAAGCACTGCCACCGTCCGTCGCGCAGGCGTTCGTGGAGGAGCACGCCGACGGCCTCGTCTGCCTCTCCGGCTGCGCGCGCAACGGCCTCGCCGTGCACGACCCGAACGCCGCCGCCCGGCTGGCCGCCGCCTTCGGCCGAGCTCGCTTCCACGTCGAGCTGCAACGTCCGTTCTCGCGCGGCGACACCCGCCGCAACGCGGCGCTGCGCGACCTGGCGGAGCACCTCGGCGTCACCACCGTCGCCACCGGCAACGTCCACGCCCACGTGGCGCGGCGGGCGCTCCTGCAGGACACGCTCGTCGCCATCCGCTGCCGCACCTCGCTCGACGGCTGCGAGCAGGAGCGGCGCGGCAATCGCGAGGGCATCCTGCGCGCCCCTCTGGAGGCCTCCGAGCGCTTTGCAGGCATCGATCCTGCTGCCGCGGCCCGTACCGCCGAGATCGCAGAGCGCCTGCAGTTCGATCTCACCAGGGAGCTCGGCTATCGCTACCCGGACTTCTCGGCTGCAGCCGAGCCTGCGATCAGTCAGCTCGCTGCCATCTGCAACGACGCGTTCACCGACCGCTACCCGCCCAGGGACGGCGTGTTGCTGGCACGTGCTCGCGCCCGCCTGGAGACCGAGCTGGCACTGATCGACGCGCTCGGCCTGGCCGGGTTCTTCCTGCTCCACTGGGAGGTGCTCGAGCTGGCCCGGACATGTGCCGACGAGGTGCGTGGGCGGGGCTCGCCGCGTCACTTCCTGCCTCCCGGCCGCGGGCGTGGCAGCTCGGTCGGCTCGATCGTCTGCTACCTCACCGGTCTCTCGCACGTCGACCCGGTTGCGAACGAGCTCTCGCTCGGGCGCTTCCTCAACCGGGAGCTGGCCTCGGTGCCGGATATCGACCTCGACTTTCCGCGCGACATCCGCGAGAAGCTCATCGTCGCCGTCACGGAGCGCTACGGCAACGAGCACGCCGCGCTCGTCGCGAGCTTCGCCACCTACCGGTCGCGCGGCGCGATCCGCGACGTCGGCAAGGCGCTCGGGCTGCCGCAGGCCGAGCTCGAGCGCCTGGCCCGGTTGTCGGACGGCTGGGATGCCTCGCGCATTGCCGAGCAGGTCGCGGAGCTGCCGGACGCCGAGCGCAAGCTGGTCTCGAGGCGATGGCGCGCATTTCAGTTCCTCACGACCGAGATCGCCGGCCTGCCGCGCCACATCTCCCAGCATCCCGGCGGCATGGTGATCTCGTCGCGCCCGCTGATCGACCTCGTCCCGGTACAGCCCGCTGCCATGGCAGGGCGTCAGCTCTGCCAGTGGGACAAGGACTCGTGCGCGGACGCCGGCTTCCTCAAGATCGACCTGCTCGGGCTGGGGATGCTCTCGGCGGTCGAGGAGTGCGTGGAGAAGGTCGCGGAGATCTACGGCGCACCGATCGACCTCTCCCGCATCCCGCTCGACGATGCGGACGTGTTCGCGGAGATCCAGCGTGCTGACACCGTCGGCACCTTCCAGATCGAGAGCAGGGCGCAGATGCAGAGCCTGCTGCGCACGCGTCCCGAGACGATCGACGACCTCACCGTCCAGGTCGCGCTCGTGCGACCTGGCCCGATCCAGGGAAAGGCGGTGCACCCCTACATCGAGCACCGGCGACGGCTGCGCGAGGACCCGTCGTTCGTCTACCCGGTCGATCACGAATCCCTGCGCGAGCCGCTTGCCGCGACTCTCGGCGTCGTCGTCTTCCAGGACCAGGTGCTCGACGTGGCGATCGCGCTGGCCGGGTTCACGGTCGGCGAGGCCGAGGGCCTGCGACGGGCGATGAGCCGCAAGCGCAGCAGGGACGCGCTGGAGGCGCACCGGGTCCGTTTCGTGGAGGGCGCCGCCGCCAACGGCGTCGGCGCGGAGGCCGCGAACCTCGTCTACGACAAGCTCGTCGGCTTCTCCGGCTTCGGCTTCCCGAAGTCCCATGCTGCCGCGTTCGGGTTGCTCGCCTACCAGTCGCAGTGGCTGCGCCACCACTACCCGGCAGAGTTCCTCTGTGCGCTGCTGAATGCGCAGCCGATGGGCTTCTACCCTCCGGCGAGCCTCGTGCGCGACGCGCAGCGGCGCGGGGTGGAGGTGCGCTCCCCCGACGTCAATGCGAGCGCCGCCGGCTGCTCGCTCGAGCCTCTCGACGATGACCGTGCCGAGCACGACCAGCGGGGAGCCGGTACGGGTGAGACCGTGTCGCGGGCCACGCTCGCGCGCCAGGCCGTTCGCATCGGTCTTGCGTACGTGCAGTCGGTAGGGGAGGGCGACGCCGTCGCGCTCGTCGCCGAACGCGGCGCGGACGGGCCCTACGCCGACGTCGGCGACCTCGCTCGCCGCACGAAGCTCTCGCGGGACGGGCTGGCAGCGCTCGTGGAGGGCGGTGCCTGCGACACTTTCGGAGCCCGCCGCCGTGACCTGCTCTGGGAGCTCGGCCTCGCTATGCGCCCCCGTCCGGTGGCGGGAACGCAGGGGGAGGTGAGACAGCTCACGCTGGCGCTCGATCCGACCGCGGCGACGCCGCCGCTGCGCGACCTGACCCGCTGGGAGCGGATGCTCGCCGACTACCGGCAGACGGGTCTCTCGGTAGGGACGCACCCGCTGGCGCTGCTGCGCCCGCACCTTCCGGCCGGGACGCTCTCGAGCGTCGAGCTGCACGCGGCCCCTCACGGTGCCGGCGTCGCGTTCGCCGGGCTCGCGATCGCCCGGCAGCGTCCTGCCACCGCCAAGGGGACGGTGTTCATGCTGCTCGAGGACGAGGACGGGCAGGTCAACCTGATCGTGCCCTCGCGGGTGTACGAGCGGTACAGGGCGATCGTGCGCGGAGAGCCTCTGCTGCTCGCCCGGGGCCGCTACGAGCGCGTAGGAGAGAACCGCAACGTCCTCGTCGCCGGGATCGAGACGCTCGGCCCGCTCGCCCGCAACGTCGCCGAGAGCGACGTCGGCGCCGCCCTCCCGCGGGCTCACCACTTCGGGCACCGCTGACGCGCGGCTACGAGGCGGGCGGCGGTGCCCGGTGTGCGCGCTCGCGGCCGCTGATCTGCAGGGCGGCGTCGACGAGCGTGAGATGGGTGAACGCCTGGGGGAAGTTGCCGACCAGGCGCTTGGCCACGGGGTCGTACTCCTCCGAGATGAGGCCGAGATCGTTGCGGAGGGCGAGCAGGCGCTCGAGCAGAGCGACCGCTTCGTCGTGGCGGCCCTGCAACGCCTGCACCTCGGCGAGCCAGAACGAGCAGGGCAGGAAAGCCCCCTCGCCGGGGGGCAGGCCGTCCACGGCGGCCACGTCTTCGTCGTGGCGATACCGCATCACGAAGCCGTCGAGGGTGAGATCGCGCTCGATCGCCGTGACGGTGCCGGCAACACGCGGGTCGTTCGCCGGCAGGAAGCCCACGAGCGGCATCATGAGGACACTCGCGTCGAGGCGCGGCGAGCCGAACGATTGCGTGAACGCTCCCGCCTCGTCGCTCCAGGCCTCCCTGCAGACCTCGTCGTGCACGTCCTGCCGCAGCTTGCGCCAGCGGTCGACCGGCCCGTCGAGCCCGAACGACTCGACGCTGCGTACGGCCCGGTCGAAGGCGACCCAGGCCATCACCTTGGAATGCGTGAAGTGCCGGCGGGGGCCGCGCACCTCCCAGATGCCCTCGTCGGCCTCGCGCCAGCCCGACTCGAGCCAGTCGAGCAGCCTGCGGTTCAGCGCCCAGGCGTCGGGCTCCGCCTCGAGGCCGTTGAGCCGGGCGTGATACAGGGCGTCGCCGACCTCGCCGTACACGTCGAGCTGGAGCTGCTCCGAAGCGTGGTTGCCGATCCGCACCGGGCGCGAGCCGGCGTAGCCCGCGAGCCAGGGCAGCTCGACTTCGGTCAGCCGCCGCTCGCCGCCGATGCCGTACATGATCTGCAGCGCCTCCGGCGACCCGGCAATGGCGCGCAGGAACCAGTCGCGCCACGCCCGGGCCTCGCTCTCGTAGCCCGCCCGCAGGAACGTCAGCAGGGTGAGGGTCGCGTCCCGGAGCCAGCAGAAGCGGTAGTCCCAGTTGCGCACCCCACCGAGCAGCTCGGGCAACGACGTCGTGGGGGCTGCCACGATCCCGCCGGTCGGGTCGTGCGTGAGCGCCTTCAGCGTGATCACCGACCGCAGCACGTCGTCGTGGAAGCGGCCCTGATCCGGGCACCCTCCGGCCCACTCGACCCAGAAGCGCTCCGTCTCGGCGAGAGCGACCTCGGGGTCGATCGCCTCGGGGATCGGCTCGCTCGGGGGGAACCACGAGAGCACAAAGGGAACGCGATGCCCGGGTGTGACCGCGAACTCGGCCACGGTGCGGAGGTCTCGCCCCACGAGCTCGACGGGCGTCCTCAGGCAGAGACCGTCGGGGCCGGCGACGGCCACGAGCGTGCCGTCGAGGCGACGCACCCAGGGGACGATCGACCCGTAGTCGAAGCGGATCGTGAGCTCCATCTCCATCTGCACGCGGCCCTCGATGCCCTCGACGATGCGAACGATGTCGGGCGCCCTGCCGCGGGGAGGCATGAAGTCGATCAGGCGCACGCGGCCCTCGTCGTTCTCCAGCTCCGTCTCCAGGATCAGCGTCGCATCGCGGTACTGCCGGGCGGCCGCGCGAAAGGGGCCGCCCGGGCGCAACGACCAACGCCCGTCGCCCGGGTCTCCGAGGAGCGAGGCGAAGCACGCGCCCGAGTCGAAGCGGGGGAAGCAGAGCCAGTCGATCGACCCGTGGCGGCTGACGAGCGCGGCCGTCTGCAGGTCGCCGACGAGGCCATAGTCCTCGAGCGGGGTGCTCACAGGTGCAGACCGGCGCCCATTGCTCTGGGAGTATCCCCGACGTGACGGGCAGCACGGAGCGGCGGAGCCGCCCACGCTGAGGCCTACGCGGCTGTTCCGAGCCGTGCTTCCACGTAGGTCGCGACGGGCTCGAAGCCGAGCGCCTCGTAGGCGGCGATCGCGGCGTGGTTGTCCGACCGCACGTTGAGCCCGATCGTGTCGATGCCGTCCTCGAGCAGGAGCCGGCAGAGAGCGCCACAGGCGTGCTTCGCGAGGCCGCGACCACGCAGCTCCGGCAGGGTGGCGACGTTGCCGAGCGCTGCCACCCGCCACGAAGGGGAGTGGACGTGCACTCCTGCCACGCAGGCGAGCTCGGCTCCGTCTCTGAGGCCGACATAGCGCCCCGTCTCCAGCATCCGCGGCACGAACCACGTCCCGGGATAGGCACGCCGGTAGAAGGCCTGGAGCTCGTCGAGGTGGGCGGGGCCCAGCAGCTCGGCCTCGCAGGCGCCCAGGCGGGAGTCGTGGGTGAGGCCCATCTTCAGGTGCACGCCGTGGGAGCGAATCGCATAGCGGCTCGCGAGCGTCGGGATCAGGTCGGGCGTCACGTGCACGTAGAGCTCATTGGGCAGCTCCGGCAGGAGGGTCGCCAGCAGATCGCGCATGTCTCCATGCGGTTGCTCCGTCAGCGCCAGGAGGACGGGCGGGTCGGGCTCGCCGTAGAGCAGGGCGACCTCGGTGACGACCTTGCCGCTCTCCCAGCCGACGAAGCGCGTGTGCGGCCAGAAGAAGTCGTCGAGGTCGCCGAGCTCGTACACGTGGAGGAATCGGCTGCGACGGCACACCTCTGCGATCACGGCCCGTTCGCTCAGCTCGACGGCGGCCATCGGCCGAAGGCTACGTGGTCGCGTCTCCCGCGACTCGACGTACCTCGGACAGGGTCGTGACGCCTGCCACTGCCAGTCGGATGCCGTCCTCGCGCATCGTGAACATGCCCTGGGCGATCGCCATCGCCTCGATCTCGCGTGTCGGCGCCCCCACGAGCAGCGCGATCTCGTCGGTCATCGTCATCACCTCGAAGAGAGGGACACGGCCGCGGTAGCCCGTCTCGCCGCACTCGTGACAGCCCACGGCCCGGTACACCTGCAGCTCGCCGTACCCCTCGGGCACGCGAAGGGCGCGCAGCTCCTCCGGCTCGGGCGTGTACGCCTCGGCGCAGTTCTTGCAGATCCGGCGTGCGAGGCGCTGCCCGATCACGCAGTTGATCGACGTGGCCAGGATGCTGCGGTCGATGCTCATGTCGGTGAGCCGCTGGATCGCGGATGCGGCCGTCTGGGCGTGCAGGGTGGTGAGCACGAGATGCCCGGTCATCGCGGCGCGGAAGGCGATCTGCGCCGTCTCCTCGTCGCGGATCTCGCCGACGAGCAGGACGTCGGGGTCGGAGCGGAGGATCGTCCGCAGCCCGTTTGCGAACGTCAGCCCGGCGCGTGGGTTCACCTCGATCTGGTCGAGGCCGGCCGCACGGTACTCGACCGGGTCCTCGATCGTGGTGAGCTGGCGATCGGGGGTGTTGAGCACGTGCAGGCAGGTGTAGAGGGTGGTCGTCTTGCCCGACCCGGTCGGCCCGACGACGACCACGGCGCCGAACGGCTGGCTGATGGCCTTCTCCAGCGCGGCCCTGCTGCGCGGCCACATGCCGAGGTCGTCGAGCGAGTCGGGCGCCTCGCCCTGCGCCAGGATGCGCAACGTCACCTTCTCCCCGTGCGTCGTCGGCAGGATCGCGATGCGGACGTCGATGCTCTGGCCCGCGCGCTTGATGGAGACACGGCCGTCCTGGGGCGCGCGCCGCTCGGCGATGTCGAGGCCACCCATGATCTTGAGGCGGCTCGAGATCGCGGACGCGTGCGAGCCCGCGATCGAGGTCAGCTCGCGCATGACGCCGTCGACGCGGACGCGCACGTAGACGCGGCGCTGCTGCGGAGTGAAGTGGATGTCGGAGGCGCCGAGGTCGAGCGCCTTCGAGATGGCGCGATTGATGAAGACGACCGCCGGCGTGTCGTGCTCCAGATCGAGCACGGTGGCGTCATCGTCGCTCTCCGCGGCATCGGTGACGACTTCTTCGATGTCGACCGTCGCCTCGGCGTGGATGCGGTTGATGGCCGACTCGATCGCGTCCGACGCGGCGACACACACGCGGACCGGCACTCCGAGTGCAAGCCGGAGCTCGTCGGAGAACAGCACGTTGGTCGGGTCGGCGACGGCGACCATCACCGAGCCGTCCTCGAGGAAGTGGATCGGCAGCGCCACGTAGCGGCGGGCGAGGTTCTCGGGGAGGAGCATTGCCGCCTCGACCTCGATGGAGGGGAAGTCGAGCTCCACGAACTCGAGCTCGTGCTGCTCGGCCAGCACCCGGGTGACCTGCGTTCGCGTCGCATAGCCCCGCTCGACGAGGATCTCGCCGAGCCGCTTCTCGGGCGTGAGGCGCTTCTCGGCGAGGGCGTCGTCGAGCTGCTCCTCCGTGATGGCGCCGTCGCGGATGAGCAGGGCACCGAGCGCGGGAAGGGGATTGCGGGCTGCTTCCACGTTGCTCCTATCGGCAAGGAGCATCCCCGGGATGAGGGATTTCGCGAGAATCGCCACATGCGAGCGGTGATCCAGCGGGTGCGTGCCGCATCGGTCACGGTCGAGGGGCAGACGGAGGCGGCCTGCGGCCCCGGGCTTCTCGTCCTGCTGGGTGTCGGTGCCGGCGATCTTCCCTCCGACGCGGAGCGCCTGGCGGGCAAAATCGCACGGTTGCGCGTGTTCCCGGACACGGGCGGCAGGCTCGACCGCTCCGTGCTCGACATCGCAGGCGAGGTGCTGGTCGTGAGCCAGTTCACGCTGATGACCGACGCCGGACGCCAGAAGGGGACGCGGCCCGACTTCTCGCAGGCTGCGCGGCCCGAGGTGGCCGAGCCTCTCTACCTGCAGTTCTGCGAGGCGCTGCGCGGCGACGGCCTGCGCGTCGAGACCGGGGTCTTCGGCGCCTCTATGCAGGTGGAGCTCGTGAACGACGGCCCGGTGACGATCATCATGGAGGTGTGACCACCGCCGGGCCTGCTCCGCTCAACCGGTGCTGGTCGTCAGGCTCCCTACCTTGACGGCCGTGATCGTCGAGTAGTTGGCAGTGCTGGCACCGGAGCCGCCGCAGTTGAGGTTGACGGTCGTGGCCTGCTGGACGTCGACGGCGAGGATGTTCGTGACGGTCTGTTGGAGTCCGGTCGGGGCGCTCGCGAAGCTGAGATCCTTGTCCGCCCCCGCCACGAGGGCGCAGGCGAACTGCGTCGGCTGCCCTGCTGTCGGCCTGTTGAGCCAGGTCTTGGCCCAGAGCAGGAACTTGCCGGCGCCGGGGATGCGCAGGGTGGCGACACGTGTGGTGGCTCCGACCGTGGGCACGGCGGCCGGGCCGATCGAGACGTCCGCATACCCGTCGCTCGGGCCAGGCTCACCCCTGGTGCCCTTCTGCCCCGCGGGACCTGTAGGGCCCGCAGGGCCCGTCGGCCCGGCGGGGATCTGGCCGGCGGCGAAGTCGACAGCGCGCAGTGAGCGGTTCCTGACCTTCTGGCTCGTGACGGCGTTGCCCCGGAGCTTCGCGCTCGTCACCGCGCCGTTGCGCAACTGGGCCGTCCCGACGCTGTTCTTCGGCACGACCGCCTCGTAGGCTGCCTCCCCGAGCGGTGTCGCTCCCAGCACGGCCACGATCAGGGCGGTCGTCGAGAGGATGAGTGGCAGGCGGTCGCGCATGGTTCCCCCAGTCGTCGGGTGGTCGAGGTGAGGCGACGATACGCGATCGCCGGCGGCGTCGAAGGCGTGGCCGGACGCGGGGCGTGGGACCGGTGCTATCCTTCCTGCACCGCATTTCACCTGCTTGGGAAATGGGCGCTTCGCGCCCATTTTTGTTGAAGGGACGGTTTTTTGGCCGACATGCTCGCAACCGAGAAGACCCTGGCGCAGGAGATCGCTCCGGCGATCGAGCGCGGGCTGCCCGGGGTCGAGGTGCTGGCCGTCGAGCTGCTGTCGCCCAGCAGGTTCTGCGTGTACGTGGACCATCCGGCGGGCGTCGACCATGCCCTCTGCTCGCGCGTCACGCAGTTGCTCGAGCGCTACCGGGAGTCCTACACGGTCGACGTGTCCTCCCCGGGGCCCGAGCGGCCTCTGCGCAAGCCGGCTCACTACCGCGCGGTGGTCGGGCACGACGTGCAGATCCGGACGGCGCGCGAGATCGCCGGAAAGAAGCGCTTTCGAGGGCCGGTCGTCGCCGCCGACGAGCAGAGCCTCCGCATCCGCACCGGCGACGCGGCGCTCGACATCCCGTACGAGGCGATCGTCCGGGGCAACCTGATCGACGAGGGGTAGGTGGAAAGATGAGCCAGGAGATCATTGAGGGCATTCGCGCGATCGAGCGCGAGAAGGGCATCGAGACGGGCACGCTGATCGCCGCGCTCGAGGACGCCCTGCTCGCCGCCTTCAAGAAGACGCCCGGTGCCGCCCGTCACGCCGAGGTGATCCTCGACGACGAGGGCGAGTTCCGCGTCTTCTCGATCAGCATCCCCTCCGACCTCGAGGAGCGCCTGCTGGACGAGGCGCGCGAGTCTGCGATCGAGGAGCTCGAGCGCATCGAGGAGGAGACCGGCGAGCGCCATCACACCCTGGTCAACGACGACGATCTCGACCTCGACTGGTCGCAGGTGCCGGATGAGCAGATGGCTCGAGCGGACGTCACGCCGGACGGCTTCGGGCGCATCGCGGCGATGACCGCCAAGCAGGTGATCCAGCAGCGCATCCGCGAGGCCGAGCGCGCCATGATGTACGACGAGTACGTCGACCGCCAGGGCGAGGTGGTGACGGGCATCGTGCAGCAGGCCGGAGACCGCAACAACGTGCTCGTCGACCTCGGCAAGGTCGAGGCTCTGCTGCCCCGCTCGGAGCAGGTCGACGGTGAGCGCTACGAGCAGGGATCCCGCATCAAGGCGGTGATCACCGAGGTGCGCTCCGGGACGAAGGGGCCCCAGGTGATCCTCTCGCGCCGCGACCCGGAGCTGATCAAGACGCTGTTCGAGCTCGAAGTGCCGGAGATCGCCGACGGGCTCGTCGAGATCCGCGGCGTCGCCCGCGAGCCCGGCTACCGCTCCAAGATCGCTGTCGAGTCGCATGCGCAGGGCGTCGACCCCGTCGGTGCCTGCGTCGGCCCGCGCGGCTCCCGCGTGAGGATGGTCGTCTCGGAGCTGCGCGGCGAGAAGATCGACATCATCCCGTGGAACACCGAGCCGGCTCGCTTCGTGGCCAAGGCCCTGTCGCCCGCACGCGTTCGCGAGGTGTACATCGACGACGACACCCGCGAGGCCACGGTCGTCGTCCCGGACGACCAGCTTGCCCTCGCAATCGGCAAGGAAGGCCTCAACGCCCGCCTCGCGGCACGCCTCACGGGCTGGAAGGTCGACATCCAGTCGGACACCGAGTTCGCCCAGGCGGAAGCCGACGCGGCCTTCGCGGGCGAGGACGACTCGCAGGAGTTCTCCGGACGTTGCGCCGCCACGCTCTCGAACGGGAAGCGCTGCCCCAACGCGGCGCTCCACGGTTCACACTACTGCGGCGTTCCCGCCCATCAGGCGCTCGAGGGCCAGCCCCTGCCGGCCGCCGTCGCCGTGGCTCCTTCGCTCGCGGACGTCGAGGAGGCAATCGAGGGCGCCGCCCTCGAAGTGGCTGCCGACGACGTGGCCGCCGCCGCCGTGCTGGTGGACGCGGTCGAGCAGGCGGTCACCGCCGGCGAGATCTCTGCGGCGGACGGAGCGGTGATCGAGCACGCGATCGAGGAGGCGGCTGCAGGCGCCGTCGTCGAGGACGTCGCGGCCGCCGTCCAGCTCGAGGAGATCCTCGAGGAGGGAGAAGCCGAGGCGCAGGCCGTCGAGGGGGACGAGCCCGCTGAGGCGTGAGCGCTCAGCCGATCCGGACGTGCGCGGGCTGCGGCCGCAAGGCGCCGCAGTCCGAGTTGATGCGTTTCGCCGTCGTGAACGGTGTGCTGACGGCCGGGCGGGAGCTGCCTGGCAGAGGCGCGTACACGTGTCGCAGGCTGTCCTGCTTCGAGCGCGCAGCGGCAGTGCGGGCGTTCTCCCGGGTGCTGCGCACGACCGTGTCCGTCGAGCCGGCGCTCGCGCGCCTCTACACTGACGTGTGATGGCAGACGGACCGAACAAGCCGAATCGCCCGATCCGCCCGCGCGGAGGGCCGTCCGGGCGCAAGCGCCGCGTCGTGATCGAGGGCGGCAGCGCCCGCGGTGGCGGCCGCCAGGCGCGTGACCGCAGCGCGGCTCCTGCGGCGCAGCCGCGGCAGCAGCCGGTCGCAGCACCGACCGGCCCCGTCACGGTGCAGTCGGGCGTCAGCGTCAAGGACCTGTCGGCCGCCCTCGGGATCCCCGTCGCCCAGATCATCAAGATCATGATGGGCCTGGGCGAGATGGTGACGATCACGCAGTCGCTCTCCAACGAGTCGGTCGAGCTGATCTCCGCGGAAGTGGGCCGGGAAGTCGTGATCAAGCACGCTGCCGACGAGGAGATCGAGCCCGAGACGTACGAGGACGCCGACGAGGACCTCGCGCCCCGGCCGCCGGTCGTCACGATCATGGGCCACGTCGACCACGGCAAGACGACGCTGCTCGACGCGATCCGCAAGGCGGCCGTCGTCGAGACCGAGGCCGGGGGCATCACCCAGCACATCGGCGCGTATCAGGCGGAGGTGGACGGCCGCCGCATCACCTTCCTGGACACTCCGGGCCACGAGGCGTTCACCGCCATGCGGGCCCGTGGCGCCAAGGTGACCGACATCGCAGTGCTCGTCGTCGCCGCCGACGACGGCGTGATGCCGCAGACGCGCGAGTCGATCTCGCACGCGCGCGCGGCCGACGTCCCGATCGTCGTCGCCGTCAACAAGATCGACGTACCGAATGCGAACGTCGACCGGGTGCTCTCCGAGCTCGCGGCCGAGGGGCTGCAGCCGGAGTCGTGGGGTGGGACGACGCAGGTGGCGGAGGTGTCGGCCAAGCAGAAGCTCAACCTCGAGGAGCTGTTGGAGAAGGTCCTGCTCGTTGCCGACGCCGAGCTCGACCTGCGCGCCAACCCGACGGTGGAGGCCTCCGGGCCGATCGTGGAGTCGCGGCTCGACATCGGCCGCGGCCCGGTCGCCACGATGCTGGTGCACCGCGGCACCCTGCACGTCGGGGACGCGATCGTCGCCGGGGATGCGTCCGGCAAGGTGCGGGCCCTGTACGACTATCGCGGCGAGAAGGTCAAGGAGGCGAGGCCGGGAGAGCCCGTGGAGATCCTCGGCTTCGACCGCCCACCGCCCGCCGGCGAGCTCGCCCGCGTCGTCGAGCACGAACGTCAGGCGAAGGACTTCGCTCAGAAGCGGGCGGAGCGCCTGCGTCGTGAGCAGCTGGCCCAGCGCTCCAAGCGGGGGGTCTCGCTCGAGACACTGTTCACTCAGATGCAGGAGGGGGTCGCCCAGGACCTCAACATCGTCCTCAAGGGCGACGTGCAGGGCTCCGTCGAGGCGCTGCTCGGCGAGCTCGGCAAGATCCAGCATTCCGAGGTGCGCGTCAACGTCATTCACACCGGCGTCGGGGGCATCACCGAGAACGACGTCAACCTGGCCTCCGCTTCGGACGCTCTCGTGGTCGGCTTCAACGTGCGCCCGAGCGCCGAGGCACGTGCCCTGGCAGAGCGCGAGGGCGTCGACATCCGCACCTACCGCGTCATCTACCAGCTCACCGACGACATCCAGCAGGCGCTGGTCGGGATGCTCGCGCCCGTGCAGAGCGAGGAGACGATCGGCGAGGCGCAGGTGCGAGCGCTGTTCAGGGTCTCCCGGCTCGGGACGATCGCCGGCTGCATGGTCACGACCGGGGTCGTGCGGCGCAACGCGCAGGTTCGCGTGGTGCGGGACGGCACCGAGATCTACGACACGACGATCGCGCAGCTGAAGCGGTTCAAGGACGATGCCCGGGAGGTGTCCGAGGGCTTCGAGTGCGGCATCCTGCTCGAGGGCTTCAACGACCTCAAGGAAGGCGACGTGCTCGAGGCCTACGAGACACGGCAGACCGAGCGCACCGATCTCGCCGAGGCGGCTCGCGCTCCGGCACCTGCGCCGGCTCCCGCCGACGCCGACGAGTAGCCGGCTGCCCGCAGCGACGCCCGCGCAGCCACGCCCGGTTGCGCGCCCGAACCGAATCCGAGCGCGTCGGCGGTGGTGCAGGTTCAATACCCCGATGGCGCGAGGGTACGTCGGCATCTACACCTTCGAGCTCTTCTTTCCCGAGAGCCATTCGCTGAAGGAGAAGCGGATGCACCTGCGCTCCGTCAAGGCCCAGCTGCAGAACCGGATCGGCTGCTCGATCGCCGAGGTCGACCATCACGAGGTCTGGCAGCGCTCACGCCTCACGCTGGCGTGCGCCGCCCGGGAGGCGCTCGAGGCGGAGAAGCTGATGGACGTGGCCGAGCGCTGGCTGGCGGGGCGCGAGTTCGAGCTCGTCTGGCACGAGCGTCATCTGGTGGGGCCCCATGACTAGGCGCGTCACCGGGCGCATGCGGCGCGTGAACGAGGCGATCAGAGCCGTCGTCTCCGAGACGATCCCGACGCTGAAGGACCCTCGCATCGGCTTCGTCACCGTGACCGGGGTGGAGACGACCTCCGACCTCTCCCACGCGACGGTCTGGCTCAGCGTCCTCGGCGGCACGAAGCAGCGGACGGCCACGCTCAAGGCGCTCGACGGCGCTCGAGGCGTCCTGCAGGGGAGGGTGAACAGCGAGCTGCACCTGCGCCGTACCCCGCAGCTCGTGTTTGCGTACGATCAGTCGGTGGAGCACGGCGTGCGCATGACGAAGCTCATCGACGAGCTCGACCCGGGCCCCGAGACGTCGGATTCGTGACGCGCCAGAGCGACATGCGCGCCGTCGTGGAGGCGCTGCGAGCCCACGACCGCTTCCTCGTCACCTCTCACGAGAATCCCGACGGCGATGCCCTCGGCTCGCTGCTCGCAATGCATCTTGCGCTGCTGCAGCAGGACAAGGACAGCGTGATGGTGCTCGTCGGCTCGGTGCCGCTGCCGGGCGAGTACGCGTTCCTGCGCCTCGGCGAGCGCGGGCTCCTGCGCGAGCTGCCCGCCGACCACGCCGAGCGTGCCCTCGTCGCCGTCGACTGCGCACAGGAGACCCGGCTGACGGACGAGCGGCTGCTCGAGGCGCCGTTCGTCGTCAACATCGACCACCATCACGACAACACCCGTTTCGGGCAGGCGAACCTGGTCGTCGCAGAGGCATCCTCGACGGGAGAGCTGCTGGCGGACGTCTTCGACGAGGTTGGAGTGGAGCTGACGCCACCGATCGCCGAGGCGCTGTACACGGCGCTCGTCACCGACACGGGCCGCTTCCAGTACACGAACACGACGCCGAAGGCGTTGCGGCTCGCGGCCGACCTGGTGGAAGCCGGTGCCGACGTCCACACGGTCTTCCAGGGCGTCTACGAGAGCGTCCAGTTCGCCAAGCTCAAGCTCCTCGCGCGCGCCCTCGACCGCGCCGACGTGGTGGAAGGGGGCAGGGTCGTCGTCTCCTACCTCGTGCGCAGCGACTTCGAGGAGGTCGGCGCCGTCGAGCCGTACTCGGAAGGGATCATCGACTATCTCCGCTCGGTCGAGGGCGCGGTCCTGGCCGCCCTCATCCGCGAGCCGCCGCAAGGCGGGAGCCCTGCGAGAAAGGTGTCGCTGCGCTCCTCCATCGACGAGGTGGACGTCTCTGCGATCGCCCGGAAGTCGGGCGGCGGCGGCCATCGCCAGGCAGCGGGCTTCTCGAGCGACCTCCCCATCGAGGAGATCACGCGCTTCATCGTCCGCGAGTTCGCGGCGGTGGCCGGCCCCGGCGACGCGCACACGGGCTGATGGCGATCCCCAGAGGACTCGACCCGACGGGGATCATCCTCGTCGACAAGCCGTCCGGCCCCTCCTCGTTCGCGATCGTCGCCGACGTGCGACGGCGAACCCGAGCGAGAACCGGCCACGCGGGCACCCTCGACCCGTTCGCAACCGGGCTGCTCGTCCTGTTGTCGGGCAGGGCCACCAGGCTGGCGTCGTGCTTCGTCGGCCTCGACAAGCGCTACGTCACCGAGATCGACCTGTCTGCCCGTACGACGACGGGCGACCCGGAGGGGGAGGAGCTCGAGCGACACCCGCCGCTCGGCGGTGCAGCGCTCGAGAGCGCGCTCGCGGGCCTCCGCGGCGAGATCGAGCTGCCGATTCCGGCTGCCTCGGCCGTGAAGATCGGCGGCGAGCGAGCCTACCGTCTCCACCGTCGGGGTGTCACCGTGGACATGCCCGTGCGGCGCTCCCGGGTCGACTCGCTCGAACGGGTCGAGAAGCCGGGGTCGCGCGAGGGCGTCGTGACGCTCGACCTGCGGGTGAGCTCGGGCACGTACGTCCGCTCGATCGCCGATGCGCTCGGCGGGCACTGCCTCGCGCTCCGGCGCACGGAGGTGGGCCCGTTCCGCGTCGAGGAGGCGGATCCGGGAACGGTGCTCGCCGTCGACGAGGCGCTGGAGCGTATCGGGCTCACTCCAGCCGAGGCCGAGCTCGTGCGACGCGAGCGTTCGCGCCCGGTGGAGGCGCGGCCGTGAAGATCGCCCATTCACCCGCACAGCTCGAGCGCCAGCCGCGTGCCGTCGCGATCGGGACGTTCGACGGCATGCACCGCGGCCACCAGGCGGTCGTGGAGGCTGCGATCGAGACCGGCCTCGCTGCGACGGTGATCACGTTCGACCCGCACCCGCGCCTCGCCCTGGGCAACCACGTCGAGCTGATCACGACGCTGGAGCGGCGGCTGGAGCTGTTCGGCGCGGTGGGTGCGGAGGCGACGCTGGTTGCGGCCTTCTCGCCGGAGCTGATGGCGCTCTCGCCCGAGGAGTTCGCGGAGAGCTACCTCCGCGCGATCGGTGCGGAGGCGATCGCCGCCGGTGCCGACTTCCGCTTCGGCTCCAAGCGGCGCGGCGACCTCGAGCTGCTCGATCGGATGGGCTTCCAGGTGCTCGAGGTCCCCCAGGTGGAGGGCGTGTCGTCCTCGGCCGTCCGCGCGGCCCTGCACGAGGGAGACGTCGTGGCGGCGGCGAGGATGCTCGGCCGACCCTACGAGCTCGACGGCATCGTCGTCGCGGGCGACCAGCGCGGGGGGACGCTCGGGTATCCGACGGCGAACCTCGCGCTCGAGGCGCATCTCGTCTGTCCGCGCTACGGCATCTACGCCGGGGCGGCGCTGGAGCACCGCGCGGCCGTGTCCGTGGGGACGAACCCGCACTACGGGGGCACCGAGCGGCGGATCGAGCCCTATCTGCTCGACTTCGACGGGGACCTCTACGGGAAGCGCCTGATCGTCGAGGTGTGGGAGCGCCTGCGGGACGAGGCCGTCTTCGACTCGGAAGAGGCTCTCGTGGCCCAGATCGGCCGCGACGTGGAGGCGACCCGCGCGGCCGTCCGGCCGGAACCTGCCCGGGGTGACCGGGCGGAGGCGCGCCCGGACGAGCGCTAGAGGGCGATACCGAGGCCACTACGGCGCGGATCCCCGGCGGCGCCGCGGAGCCCTACACAGCTCGCGCCGCCGAAGAAGTGGTGCTGCTGCGGCCAGCGGCGCACTGTTCGTCCTTGCTGCTCCAGTTGGCGGAGCGCCTGCTCGTCGACCCCGGGCTCGGCGTGAATCGTGCCCGCCGGGTGCACGCGCGGCCTCTCCACGGCTTCCTGCGGTGTCAGGCCCTCGTCCAGCACCCCGGCGAGCACGGTCACGAGAGCGGTTCGCAGCCTCGTGCCGCCTGCCGCGCCCGCCGCGAGCGCGAGACCGTTCCGGTCGAGCACGACGGTCGGCGCCATCATCGACTCCATCCGCTCTCCCGGCACCAGCTCGCCGACGACGAGGTCGCGCTCGCCGAGCATGGAGTTGAGGTGCAAGTCGAACCCGGGCGTCCAGGCGCCGGCGCCGAGCCCGAGGCTCGACGTGAGCACGCAGGCGCGGCCACCTGCGTCGACGGCGACCAGGTTCGTCGTGTGGGTCTCGGGCCCAGCCGCGTCCTCGAGCGCCGAGACGAGCGCGAGCACCCTGTCGGCCGGCGGGCGCTCCGCCAGCCGGGGGAGGCGGCCGAGCAGCTCGGGCACGCGCGAGAGGCCGCCGCGCGTGTGGACGTGGTACCCGTGCCACTCCTCGACCAGCGGATCGTGCCAGCGCGCGGCGTACGCCCGCAGGTCGTGCTCGACGAGCGTGATGCCGTCGACCGCGAGCAGCGCCTCTGCGAGGGTGCCGCGATACGGGCTTTCCGGCCCCTCGTCGGCCAGGCACTCGAGTGTCGTCGCGAGCCCGGGCTGCTCGAGCAGGCCGTCGACACCGAGCAGGTCTCCCGACGGTGCGTACAGCTCGGCTCCGCGCCCTGTCACGAAGGCGGGAGCGAGCATCGCCAGGCAGGAGGCATGGCCCTCGGGCATCCGCACGCCGGCGCGTGCCAGGCGGAGCGCCGGCTCGATCACGCGGGCCCAGGGGAGGCGCCCGCCGGCTCCGTGGAGGGCCGCCAGGCCTGCCGGCAGCCCGGGCACGGCGCACGAGCCCGGCCCGACGGCGTAGTGCACCGTCTCGTCGCCGAACGTCATCGGCAGGTCGACCATCGCGCCCGTGTCGCGTGGCACTGCCACGAAGCAGTCGAGGCCCATGGCCCTGCGGCCGTCGAACCAGATCGCGTGCCCACCTCCGAGGAAGCCGGTCATCACCGTCTCGGCGACGCACGAGGTCAGCCCCATCGCCACCGCGGCGTCCGCCGCGGTGCCGCCCTCGGCGAGGATCTCCGCGCCTGCCTCCGCCGTCGCCGGATGCCCGGCAGCCACGGCGGCCCGTATCGTCACCGGCGCTCCAGCGCTCGCGGATCGAGCACGGGGATGTCCCGGCCGTCCGCGAAGGCTGCCACCCGTGCGAACGCGTCCGCGAAGTACTGCTCGTAGGTGTCTCGCTCGACGAACCCGAGATGCGGCGTGCAGAGAGCGTTCGCGAGCCCGAGCAGCGGCTCGTCGTCGGGATGCGCCGGCTCGTGGTCGAACACGTCCGTAGCTGCGGCCCCGGGACGTCCCGCGCGCAGGGCGGACACGAGCGCTCCGGGCTCGATCAGCTCGGCCCGGGACGTGTTGACGAGCAGCGCCGTCGGCTTCATCGACGCGAGGTCGGCGGCGGTCACGCCTCCGCGCGTCTCCGCGTTCAGCTTCAGGTGCAGGCTGAGCACGTCGGCTTCGGCGAAGAGGGCTTCGCGGCTATCGGCCACGACGCGTCCGTCGACGGCGGCGCGCGTACGGGAGCCCTCTCGCCCCCACGCGAGGATGCGCATCCCGAACGCGGCCCCGTACGACGCGACCAGCGCGCCGATCTCCCCGTAGCCGAGGATGCCCAACGTGCGTCCGCGCAGACCGGTCCCGAGCGTCTCCTGCCATCTGCCGGCCCTCAGACCGGCTACCTCACGGGGGATGTGCCGCAGCGCTGCGAGGATGAGGCCGAACGTGAGCTCGGCGGGTGCGACCGGCGAGCCGGTGCCGGCGCTGACGGCCACGCCGCGCTCGGTACAAGCGGCGAGGTCGACGTGGGCGGTGCCGCGGCCGGTCTGCGCGATCAGGCGCAGGCGCGGCAGGCGCTCCAGGAACGCCGCATCGACCCGGGTACGCTCGCGGATCGGCACGAGAGCCTCCGCCTCGGCGAGCGCGCGCTCGATCTCGTCGGACGGCTGCCGGCGGTCGCCCAGGATCGTCAGCTCGTGCCCGTCGAGCAGCGCCAGGCACGAGAGGTGTGACACGGCTCCCTGGTAGTCGTCGAGGACGACGACCTTCATGCCGTAGGCGAGCGGGCAGGCTGCGCAGGGGCGGGCACGTCCCGAGGGTAGACGATCGAGGCCAGGGCGCGATCCGTGCGCCGGAAGCCCGCATGGCTGCTAGCCTTCCGGGCGACCGTTCTCTCGGCCGGCCGTGTCTTCCTTCACGCCGAGCGGGGATTTCGGCGCTGTCAACTCAGGAGGAGACCAATGGCCCTCACCAAGGAAGTGAAGCAGGAGCTGATCGACAAGCACGGCCGCAACTCGGCCGATACCGGCTCGACCGAGGTGCAGGTCGCGATGCTGACGAAGCGCATCAACGACCTCACCGAGCACCTGCGCACCCATCCGAAGGATCACTACTCGCGGCTCGGCCTGCTGAAGCTGGTCGGTCGCCGGCGGCGGTTCCTCGTCTACATGCAGAAGCACGACCTCGAGGGCTATCGCGCCCTCATCAAGGAATTGGGCCTGCGCCGCTAGGCCGAGGCCCCACAGAGGGAAGGTGGACGTTTGATCGAGCCTCGACGCACCGCAGCGGGTGACCGGCTGCACGAGGCTGGCTCAAACCTCCACCTTCCGCAAAGCACGGAAGAGTGAAGGGAACACACATATGAGCATCGCCACCGGGCGTCACGCCACGGTGTCGGTCGAGATCGGTGGTCACGAGATCACCTTCGAGACCGGCAAGCTCGCCAAGCAGGCAGACGGCGCGGTCGTCGTCCGCAGCGGCGACACGATGATCCTCGCGACGGCCGTCGGCCGGCAGGAGGCCCGCCCCGATGCGGACTTCTTCCCGCTGACCGTCGACGTGGAGGAGCGCATGTACGCCGCCGGGAAGATCCCCGGCGGGTTCTTCAAGCGTGAGGGCCGCGCCACCGAGCGCGCGACCCTGACCGCTCGCATGATCGACCGTCCCATCCGGCCGCTCTGGCCGAAGGGCTTCAAGAACGAGGTGCAGGTGATCTGCACCGTGCTGTCGGCCGACATGGTCAACCCGCACGACATCCTCTGCATCAACGGCGCGTCCGCCGCGCTCGCGATCTCGCCGCTGCCGTTCCTCGGCCCGGTGGGGGCGGTGCGCGTCGGCCGCATCGACGGGAAGCTCGTGCTCAACCCCGACCTCGTGCAGCAGGACGAGGAGTCCGACCTCGACCTCATCGTCGTCGGCACACGCGACGGCCTGACGATGATCGAGGCCGGAGCCGACCAGGTCGACGAGGAGACGATGCTCGAGGCGTTCGAGCTGGCGCACGTCGAGATCCGCCGCATCTGCGAGGCGATCGAGGAGCTGCGCTCCCAGGTCGGCAAGCCGAAGTGGGTCGATCCGGCACTCACCGCCGAGCTCGAGGCCGCGCACGGCGACGCCATCTGGCGCCGCATCCAGGAGCTGGGCCTGCGCGATGCAGGCTCGATCGTGGATGAGCTCGTCGCGGACCTGTGCCCCGACATCACGATGGACTCCACCGAGGACGACATGGTGAAGGAGATCCAGGTCAAGGCCGGTCTCGCGAGCATCCTCGAGAAGCAGCGGCTCGTCGCCGTCGAGGGGCCCGTGCGGGAGCAGTTCGAGGGAGAGCTGCGGCTCCTCACGGACGCGGAGCAGGACTCGAAGGAGCTGAAGTCCCGCAAGCGCGGCATCCTCTTCGATCGGATCCTCGACGAAGTGCGGTTGCCGTTCCCGGTTGGCCCCGCCGGCGCCGACGGCGAGGCACCCCAGAAGGACCAGCTGACGCGGCAGACCGTGAAGAAGGCGGGCGAGGCGATCTACAAGGATCTCGTCCGCAAGAAGATCGCGGTCGAGAAGCGCCGCCCGGACGGCCGTGGCACGGAGGAGATCAGGCCGATCGACTGCGAGGTGACCGTCTCGCCGCGCACGCACGGCTCGGCCCTGTTCACCCGCGGCCAGACGCAGATCATGACGCTCTGCACCCTCGGCACCGCCAAGGAGGGTCAGCGCATCGACGACCTCTCGCTGGAGCAGGACCGCCGCTACATGCACCACTACAACTTCCCGCCCTACTCCGTGGGGGAGACCGGCTTCATGCGTGGCCCGAAGCGACGGGACATCGGCCACGGGGCGCTGGCGCAGCGGGCGCTGGAGGCCGTGATTCCCGGCCCCGACGAGTTCCCGTACACGATCCGCCTCGTCTCCGAGACGCTCGAGTCGAATGGCTCCTCGTCGATGGGCTCCGTCTGCGGCTCGACGCTGTCGCTGATGGACGCCGGCGTGCCCATCGCCGCCCCTGTCTCGGGCATCGCGATGGGTCTCGTCAAGGAAGGCGACGACTACGTCATCCTCACCGACATCCAGGGCGCCGAGGACCATCTCGGTGACATGGACTTCAAGGTGGCCGGCACGGCCGAGGGCATCACCGCCCTGCAGATGGACATCAAGATCACCGGCGTCACGCACGAGATCATGAGCAATGCTCTCGAGCAGGCGAAGCGCGCCCGCGTGTTCATCCTGGGCCGCATGGCCGATGCGCTCGCGGAGCCGCGCGAGCAACTCGCAGACCACGCTCCGCGGATCTCGAGCGTCCAGATCAACCCGGAGTTCATCGGCATGGTGATCGGCAAGGGCGGCGAGACGATCCGCGGCCTCGAAGCCGACTACGACGTGCAGATCGACATCGGCGAGGACGGGACGATCCTGGTCTACGCCACCGAGGGGACGAACGCGGATGCCGCCATCTCGGCCATCACCGCCCTCACGAAGTCCCCGGAGGTCGGCGACACGTATACGGGCAAGGTCGTGAAGACGACGGAGTTCGGGGCGTTCGTGGAGCTGAAGAAGGGCACCGACGGGCTCCTGCACGTGTCGAACGTCGGCCCGGGCCGCGTGGCGCACATCGAGGATGTGATCGCGCGCGGCGATCTGCTCGACGTGATCGTGCAGGAGGTCGACAAGGACCGTGGCCGGATCGGCCTCAAGCTCGTCGCGAAGCACGAGAACGGCGGGCTCGTCCAGCCGGAGGAGCTGATCGAGCGGGCGAAGAGCGCTCCCCCGCGGGAGCCGCGAGAGGAGCGCCCCCGCGGTGGCCGCGATCGCGGCCGCGACCGCGGGCCGAGGCGCGACTGAGGCCGGGTGATCCGGAGGGCGGGGGAGACCCCGCCCTCCGGCGCTCGGGCCGCTGACGGCGTCGATACCATCGACGCCATGGAAGAGCACCGGCTCACCGTCCTCCCGGGCGGGGAACGCGTCGTCAGCGAGCGCATCGAAGGCGTGCGCTCGGCTGCCCTCGGGCTCTGGATCGGCGCGGGCTCTCGCGACGAGACGCATACGAGGGCCGGCGTCTCGCACTTCATCGAGCATCTCCTCTTCAAGGGAACGGAGCGCTACGACGCCGTGCAGATCGCCGAGCTGTTCGACGCGATGGGGGGCGAGCTCAATGCCGCCACCTCGCGGGAGACGACCGTCGTCTACACACGCGTGCCGGACGATCACGTCGACGTCGCGCTGGACGTGATGACGGACATGGTCTTCTCCCCGGTCTTCGCCGACATCGACTCGGAGCGGGAAGTGGTGCTCGAGGAGATCGCGATGGTGGAGGACAACCCGCAGGAGCTGGTCCACGACCTGGCAGCCGAGGCGGTGTTCGGCACGCATCCCCTGGGGCGGCCGGTGATCGGGCGGGCGGAGGTGATCTCGTCGGTCTCCAGGCGCTCGCTCCTCGGCTATCACGGGAGTACGTACACCGGCGAGAACGTGGTGCTCGCCGCGGCAGGGAACGTCGACCACGACAGGATCGTGGAGGCTCTCGCGGCTCGCCGCAGCGGCACGGCACGGGGGCTCGGCCGCGTGCGCAAGGCGGCGGGCCGCCCGCCGAGGCCCGCGCTCCGCTTCCAGGCGAAGGACACCGAGCAGTACCACGTCTGCCTGGCAGGCCCGGGAGTGCCACGGGACGATCCGCGACGGTACGCCGCGGCCCTGCTCGACGCGATCCTCGGAGGCTCTGCTTCCTCTCGCCTGTTCCAGGAGATCCGCGAGAAGCGCGGCATGGCGTACTCGGTCTACACGTACGGGTCGCAGTACGTCGACGCGGGCCAGGTCGGGCTCTACGTCGGCACCCGGGAGGAGAACGTGCGCTCGTGCCTCGACGTGATCGCAGCCGAGCTGCGGGACGTCGGTGCCGGCAACATCCGCCCCGGCGAGCTGGAGCGGGCCAAGGAGAACATGAAGGGCCGCCTGCTCCTGTCGCTCGAGTCGACGTCGGCGCGCATGAACCGGCTCGGGAAGGCCGTGGTGACAGGCACCGAGATCGTCCCGGTCGACGAGACGGAGCGGCGGATCGCCGAGGTGAGCGCGGAGGCGGTCGCCACGCTGGCGGCCGAGCTCTTCGCCCCGGAGAGGCTGTCCGCGGCCGGCATCGGGCCGAGCGAGAAGCGCTTCCGCGCCGCGATGGAGCCGTTCAACCCGGCGATCGCAGGTCGTGCGGCATGAAGGTCCTGCTGTTCGGCCGCGACGGGAAGGTCGGCACCGTGCTCTTGTCCGCGCTCCGCGGCGCCGGGCACGCCGTCACCGGCGTCGAGGCCGGCGAGGCGTTCGAGCCCGGAGGCCACGACGTAGCGGTCGACTTCACCGCGCCGGACGCGGTGATCGGCAATGCGTCCGCCGCCCTCACCGCAGGCGTCCCGTGCGTGATCGGGACGACGGGCCTCACGGATGAGGGGCTGGCACAGCTCGACGCGCTCGGCCGCGAGTACCGCGTGGCGTGCTTCGTGGCGGCGAACTTCGCGCTGGGAGCCGTGCTGATGATGCGGTTCGCCGCGGAGGCGGCACGGTCGCTACCGCGGGCGGAGATCATCGAGTTGCACGCAGAGACGAAGCTGGACGCCCCTTCGGGTACGGCCCGCGCCACCGCTGCAGCGATGGGCGGGGACGTGCCCATCCACTCGGTGCGCCTGCCCGGCCTCGTGGCGCACCAGGAGGTGATCCTGGGAGGGCGCGGGGAGACGCTCACGATCCGCCACGACACGACGTCGCGCGAGGCCTTCGTGCCCGGCGTCCTGCTCGCGCTGGAGCGCGTGCGCGGCCTCCCGCCCGGCCTCACCGTAGGGCTCGACTCGCTCCTCTGAGCGGGCGCCTCCGCCGCACCCACGGAGATGCGGCGGAGACGCTCGCGAACGGCTGCCCGGGGTGAGGCCCGGGCCTACCCCGGCTGCTCAGATGCGGCTGCGCAGCGCGGCCAGCAGCTCCTGGTGCCGCCGCTCCTCGTCCGACACCGCCTCTTCCTCCTGCTTGGCCGTGCGCGCCATCGCCATCTGGACGGGCTTCACGACGAAGAAGAACACCGCAGCCGCGATGGCGACGAAGGTGATCACCTCGGTGATGAACGCGCCGTAGCGGAAGACTGCGTCGTTGATCGTGAACGTGAGGCCGCTGAAGTCCGGCTTGCCGATGATCATCGCGATGATCGGCATGATCAGGTCGTTCACGAGGGAGTTCACGACCGCGGCGAACGCAAGGCCGATCACGAACGCGACCGCGAGGTCGACGATGTTCCCCTTCATCACGAAGTCCTTGAACTCCTTGAGCATCGTGCCCTCCTCTGTGATCAGGGTCGGAACCCCGATCATCGCATGCCCAAAGCGGGCTCACCAGGCTAGAATCGGCGGATGCTGGGCGAGGTGCTGACCGCGATCGTGACCCCGTTCCGGGCCGACGGCACAGTCGACCTCGGCCGTTTCCGCGCACTGTGCCGGCACCTCGTCGAGAACGGGTCGGACGGCGTCGTCGTCACCGGCACGACCGGCGAGGCGCCGACGCTGACGGACGACGAGCGGTTCGCGCTCTACGAGGCGGCGCTCGACGAGCTCGGTGGCGAGCACACCGTCGTGGCGGGCTCCGGGACGAACGACACCGCCCATTCGACCCACGTCACCGCGCGCGCACACGAGCTCGGCGTCGACGGCTTCCTCGTCGTGACGCCGTACTACAACAAGCCGCCCCCGCGAGGGATCGTGGCGCACGTCGCCGCCGTGGCCGCGGCCACCGACCGGCCGGTCGTCTTCTACGACATCCCCGGGCGTGTGGTGATCGACGTCGAGCCGTCCACGATCGAGAAGCTCGCGGAGATCGAGAACGTCAGGGCCGTCAAGCAGGCCAAGCCGTCGCTCGACGCCGCCCGCGCAGTCGTCGCCTGCGGCCTCGACCTCTACGCCGGCGACGACGACCTCATCCTCCCTTTCCTCGAAGTCGGCGGGGTCGGCGGCATCTGCGTGCACACGCACGTCGTCGGGCCCGAGGTGAAGGAGCTGATCCGGCGCTATCGGGACGGAGACGTGGAGGGCGCCCGCGCTCTCGACGGGCAGCTGCGGCCGGCCATCGACCTGCTGCGCGTGCAGACGAACCCGATCGCGATCAAGTGCGCGCTCAACCTGCTCGGGCACGAGGTCGGCGGGCTGCGCCTTCCCCTGGTCGAGGCGTCGCCGGAGGAGGAGGCGGCCGTGCGCGGCTGTCTCGAGCGCCTCGGGCTGCTGCAGCCCGCGGCCGCCTGATCCGAGCGGGTTGGTGGGGCCATGGTGCCGGCAGGGGCACGGTGCTCCGGCCGGCGTCCGTACACTGCGACGCGATGACCGACACACTTCGCATCATCCCGCTCGGCGGGCTCGGCGAGGTCGGGAAGAACATGACCCTCTACGAGTTCGCGGGCGAGCGCCTGTTGATCGACGCGGGCCTCGCCTTCCCGCGCGACGAGCACCTCGGCGTCGACCTCGTGCTCCCGGACTTCTCCTACCTCGAGGACAGGCCCATACGAGCGATCATCCTCACGCACGGGCACGAGGACCACGTGGGCGCTCTGCCGTACGTGCTGCGCGAGATCGAGGTGGGGGAGGTGATCGCGACCCGGCTCACCCTGGGGATGATCAAGTCGAAGCTCGACGAGCACAAGCTCGGAGCGTCGACGCAGCTCCGTGAGGTACGCCCCGAGGACCAGGCCGGGATCGAGATCGGCCCGTTCCGGCTCGAGTTCGTGCGGATGGCGCACTCGATCCCCGACTGCATGGCGATCGTGATCGAGACGGCAGCCGGGCGCGTCCTGCACACGGGCGACTGGAAGCTCGACCACACGCCGGTCGACGGGCTCAAGACGGACGTCGGGAAGCTCGCGGAGATCGGCACCCGCGGTGTCGACCTGCTGCTCGCCGACTCGACGAACGCGGAGCGGCCCGGCATGACCGGCTCGGAGCGGCTGGTGGGGGAGGCCTTCCGGCAGATCTTCCCCGTCAGGTCGGGGCGGATCCTGGTCGCGTCGTTCGCATCCAACATCCACCGCATGCAGCAGGCGGCGGAGGCGGGCCTCGCCAACGGTCGCAAGGTGGCCCTCGTGGGCCGCTCCCTGCGCAAGAACATGAACATCGCGCGCAGCCTCGGGTACGTCGAGTTGCCCGACGACGCATTCGTCTCGCCGAAGGAGGCGATGGAGCTTGCGCCGGGGAAGGTGCTCGTCCTCTGCACCGGCAGCCAGGGAGAGCCGATGTCGGCGCTCACGAGGATCGCCTACGGCGATCACCAGAACGTGACCGTCGAGCGCGGAGACACGGTGATCATCTCCGCCAAGCCGGTTCCCGGGAACGAGCTGCGCGTGCACGACTCGATCAACAGGCTGGCGCGCGCGGGAGCCGAGGTGTTGCACGAGGAGGTCGCACTCGTCCACGTCTCCGGGCATGCGTGCTCCGAGGAGATGCGGACGTTGCTCTCGCTCGTGCGCCCGAAAGCGCTGATGCCGATTCACGGCGAGTACCGGATGCTGGCCGCGCACGCGCGGCTCGGCCGCGACGCCGGCATCCCTGCGTCCGCGATCGTGATCGCCGAGAACGGCAGCGTGGTCGAGCTGACGCCGCGCGGGGTCGGGATCGTGGACACGATCGACGCGGGAGTGACCTTCGTCGACGGGCTCGGGGTCGGCGACGTCCAGGACGTGGCGCTCCGGGATCGCCGCAGGCTCTCCGAGGACGGCGTGCTGATCGTCGTCACGACCGTGGCGCTCTCCGACGGCGGCGAGATCGCTCCGCCTGAGCTGATCGCGCGCGGCTTCGCCGAGGACGAGGTGCTGCTCGACGACCTCCGCGAGGAGGCGGATCGCGTGGCGCTCGAGCTCGCCGCAGGGGGCATCACGGAGATCAAGCTGCTGCAGGAGCACATGCACGACGCGATCGGCCAGCTCGTCTACGACCGGACGCGGCGTCGTCCGATGATCCTGCCCGTCGTGATCGAGGTCTGAGGCATGCTCCGGGCCCCGGCCTGCCCGCGACCGGTCTCTCGACCTCTCGGGCCGACGTGCCGATGATGGTCCCATGAGCCACTCGCAGGAGTCGACGACGGCCGGCTGGCCGGAGGTGCTGCTCGCACACGCGGCGACCGATCTGACCGCGCGCAGGCTCACGGCGCAACTTCGTGCCTGCGAGGCGTCCGCCCTCGCGTTCTGCCGCCTGCTCGAGCGGTGGAACCGCGGCGACGCGCACCCTGCCACTGCCGGCCAGCGCGAGGCGGCGCTGCGACACGCGGCGGACCGGGTCGAGACGGCGATCGCCGGCCTCGAAGGGCCGCTCTCCCGCTACCTGCTCGAGCTCGAGCCCGAGCTCGCCGAGGGACGCTCCTGGTACCTCGGGCCCGGGGCCGGCGAGCTCGTCGAGTGGCGACCGGTGCTCGAGTCGCGCCGGTGTCCACGCCTGCCCGGACCGTGTTGCGTCCGTCTACCTCGAGCTCGCGGTGCTCGTCCGGGCACTGCAGGGGCTGACCGACGCAGCGCGCCTCGACACCGAGCTCGATCGCTCGTCCCTGTGGGCGGGCCTGTTCGACCTGCGCGACACCCTGCTCGGGTCGACGGTCGACGACCTCCGCGCGCTGGCTGCCTGAGCGCGAGCGGGAGCGACGCATGCTCGATCCGGCCTAGGCTGCGTCCATGCAGGCGCCCCGCATCGTCGTCGTCGGCTCGGTCAACCTCGACCTCGTGGCCCGGTGCCCGACGCTGCCGCGGCCGGGCGAGACGGTGACGGGCGCCGTCTTCGACCGTGTCCCCGGCGGGAAGGGAGCGAATCAGGCGGTCGCCTGCGCGCGCCTCGGCGCGGACGTCACCATGATCGCGGCGGTCGGACGCGACTCGTTCGCGGCGGAGGCGCTGGCCGGGCTCCGCGAGGCCGGTGTCGAGCTGCGGCTGGAGGAGTCGGAGCAGGCGACAGGCGTCGCCCTGATCACCGTCGACGCCGCCGGGGAGACGACGATCACGGTCGCCCCCGGTGCCAACGACACCCTGGCGGCCGTCGACGTGCCGGAGGCGGACGCCGTGCTCTGCCAGCTCGAGATCCCGGACGCGGCGGTCGTCTCGGCCTGGGAGCAGGCGTCGGGAACCTTCTGCCTCAACGCCGCGCCCGCGCGGCCGATCGCGGTCGACGCCGACCTCACGGTTGTCAACCGCTACGAGCTGGACGTGCTCGCGCGGCGCGACGGGCTCGTGGCGCTGACTCTCGGCGCCGAGGGGGCAGTGCTCCTGGAGGACGGCGCGGAGGTGGCCCGGGCGACGCCCCCCGACGTCGATGCCTGTCGACGGCACCGCGGCCGGCGACGCCTTCACCGCCTGCCTGCTCGTCTCTCTGCTCGAGGGACGCACGCAGGGCGAGGCGCTCCGCCGCGCCTGCGCGGCAGGGGCGATCGCCGCCTCGCGGCCGGGCGCCCAGCCCTCACTGCCCACCACCGCCGAGGTCGACGCCATCCTGACGCGGTAACACGGTGCCACGGGGTGGGCGCGGCCGGGATACTAGGGGACATGGATCAACGCACTCCGGTCATCCTCGACTGCGACCCCGGTCACGACGACGCGATCGCGCTGCTGTTCGCGCTCGCCAGCCCCGAGCTCGAGGTGCTCGGGGTCACCACCGTCCACGGCAACCAGACGCTCGAGAAGACGACCGCGAACGCGCTGCGCGTGCTCGATCTCGCGGACCGCCGGGACATCCCCGTCGCAGCCGGCGCGGACAGGCCCCTCGAGCGCGAGCTCACGGTCGCCGCGCACGTCCACGGGGAGAGCGGTCTCGACGGCCCCGCGCTCCCGCCGCCGGGACGTGCTCCGATGGCGCAGCACGCGGTCGATTTCATGATCGAGCAGATCGTCTCCAGCCCCCGGCCCGTGACGCTCGTGCCCACCGGCCCGCTCACGAACATCGCGCTGCTGCTCGACCGCATCGGCGACGTGAATGTCGAGCGGATCGTCCTCATGGGCGGCGCGATCGCCGAGGGGAACATGACACCGGCGGCCGAGTTCAACATCTGGGCCGACCCCGAGGCGGCGGCGCGCGTCTTCGCGGTCGGGCCTCGATGTGACGATGATCGGCCTCGACGTGACGCACCGGGCGGTGACGACGCCCGCGATCCAGGAGCGGCTCGCGCACGACGGGCTCCGTGGGCGCCTTCGTCGCCGACCTGGTCGACTTCTTCTCCGTCTACCACCGCGACACGTACGGCTGGGACGGAGCCCCGATCCACGACGCCGTGGCAGTCGCCCACGTCCTCTGGCCCGGGCTCGTCACGACCGTGGAGCGCAACGTCGAGATCGAGCTCGAGTCCGACCTGTGCCGCGGCCGCACCGTCGTCGACCTCTGGAACCGGTCCGGCCGGCCGCGGAACGCGCACGTGGGCGTCGACATGGACACCGAGCGCTTCTTCGAGCTGCTCGTCGATCGCATCGGCAGGCTGGGGTAGGTTCGGCTCGTGACAGACGTCGTCGTCTTCGTGGAGGTGCCGTCCGGCTCCCGCAACAAGTACGAGCTGGACCCGGAGCTCGGGCAGATCGTGCTCGACCGCCGGCTGTTCACCTCGATGACGTACCCCGCCGACTACGGCTTCATCGAAGGGACGCTCGGCGAGGACGGCGACCCGCTCGATGCGCTGTGCCTCGTCGGCGAGCCGACGTTCCCCGGCTGCCGCATCCGCGTCCGCGTCGTCGGCGTCTTCTACATGACCGACGAGAAGGGCCCGGACGAGAAGATCATCTGCGTCCCGCTGAAGGACACGGCGTTCATGCGCGTCCACGACGTGCACGACATCGCGCCGGAGTTCCGGGACGAGATCGAGCACTTCTTCCAGGTCTACAAGGACCTCGAGGAGAAGAAGACGGAGACGCGTGGCTTCGGCAACCGTGCGGAGGCGGAGCGCATCATCGACGAGGCGAGGGCCAGGGCCCGCTAGAGACGGCGACGCGCTTCGCGCCCCTCACACCGCCCTGCCGAGCTCGAGGCCGAGCCAGACGGCGAGGAGCCCCGCCGCCAGGGTGCCGAGGGAGTTGGCGATCGCGGCTCCCAGATAGCCGCCCTCCAGCAGGCGGAAGGTGTCGAGCGAAAACGTCGAGAACGTGGTGTAGGCGCCCAGGAAGCCGGTGACCACGGCCGTCCGCACCCACGTCGTGTCCTCGAAGCGTGGCTCGAGCGCCTCGACCGCAAAGCCGATCAGGAACGCTCCTGTCACGTTCACCACGAAGATCCCCCAGGGAAAGACGCCGCCCCGGCGCTCGATCCACTCGTCGACCCCGTAGCGGGCAAGCGCTCCCAGCGCTCCGGCGGTCGCGATCCCGATCACCACAGGCACGTGCGAGAGCTCACGGTCCGCGCAGGAAGTCGCCGCCGGCCGCAGAAGCAGCAACTCCATGCCGGCGACCCGGAAGAAGAGCACGAAGCGGCCCCTGCGGCCGCGCACGCCGTCGCGTGTCAGGAAGCGCAAGAAGGCGACGAAGACCCGATCGCATCACCATCCCGAGTTGTGGGGGCTCGGGATGGTCGCGGTGGGGCTGTTCCTCGCGACGGTGCTCTGGCTCGGGTGGGACGGCGGGGTGGTGGGGCCGAAGCTCTCGGAGTGGTTGCGGGACGCCGTCGGCAGCGCCGCGTACGTGCTGCCGGCCGTGCTCGTAGGGGTCGGCGGGCTCATGCTCGTGCGCAGTGCGCTCGTCGACTTCAAGCCCTTCCGCACCGGTCTCGCCGTCGCGGGCATCGGGCTGATGATCGCCCTCGCTCGCGACCAGGGCGGTGCGATCGGCGCGCTGCTCGGCGGGGGCCTCGCCAGGGTGGTGGGGGAGACGGGGGCCGTGATCATCGGCGGCACCCTGCTGCTTGCGGGCATGCTGCTCCTGTCCGGGGCATCCGCCGGTGCGCTGCTGCGTGGCTCGGGCCATGCCGTCCGTCGCGCCGGCACAGCCGCCCGCCGGTCCCTGGACGGGCTGGAGCTGTCCGAGCGGCCGCGGCGCAGTGCCCATGTCCACGAGGAACCGCCGGCGCCGCACCTGCACCAGCACCAGCGCCCGCTCGTCGACGCTGTCGAGAGCTACCCCGACGTCGTCGCGCCGGCAGGATCGACGGAGCCGCCTGCGCTCGTGCTCCACGGCGACAGCGCCGATGACGTCACGGCCGAAGACGAGCTCGACTTCGAGACGCCCGACGCCGGCGAGTACCGGTTGCCCGAGCGCTCCCTCCTGAAGGCGTCCCCACCGGTGCAGGGCGACAGCGGCGACGCGAGCGCGCACACGGCCAGGCTGCTCGTCGAGACGCTCGCCCATTTCGGTGTCGACGCCACGATCGTGGGGCAGATCGCCGGCCCGCGGGTCGTGCGCTACGAGCTGCAGCTCGCTCCCGGCACGAAGGTGTCGAAGGTGGCCGGCCTCAAGGACGACCTCTCGTACGCGCTCGCCACGACGGAGATCCGCATCCTCGCTCCGATCCCCGGCAAGCAGGCGGTGGGCGTCGAGGTACCGAACCTCTCGCCCAGGCTCGTCACGCTCGGCGACATCTTCGGCGACATGCCCGGGCAGGCCAGCCCGCTGTCCGTGTGGCTCGGCAAGGACATCTCCGGCAACGCCGTCTGGACCGATCTCGCGCGGATGCCGCACCTCCTCATCGCCGGCACGACCGGTGCCGGCAAGTCGGGCTGCATCAACGCGCTCCTCACCTCGATCCTGTTGCGCTCCACCCCCGACGAGGTGCGCATGATCCTGATCGACCCGAAGCGGATCGAGCTCAACTACTACGAGTCGATCCCGCACCTGCTGACCCCGGTCGTCTCGAACCCGAAGGAGGCGTCCGCTGTGCTGCAGAACGTCGTCGCGGAGATGGAGCGGCGCTACGAGCGGCTTTCCATCATCCGGGCGCGGAACCTACCCGAGGCGAACCGCGCCTTCAAGGCGCGTGGGGAGGACCCGCTGCCGTACCTGCTCGTCGTGATCGACGAGCTCGCCGACCTGATGATGGTGTCGCCGCAGGCGGTCGAGGACGCCATCATCCGCCTCGCGCAGAAGTCCCGCGCGGTCGGCATCCACCTCGTCCTCGCCACGCAGCGTCCCTCCGTCGACGTGATCACGGGGATGATCAAGGCGAACGTGCCCTCACGCATCGCCTTCGCCGTCTCCAGCCAGACGGACTCGAGGGTGATCCTCGACACGTCGGGCGCCGAGAGCCTGCTGGGCCAGGGTGACATGCTCTTCAAGCCTCTCGGCACCTCGCGCATGCAGCGCGTGCAGGGTGCGTACGTGTCCGAGGAAGAGGTCGCGATGATCGTGGAGCAGTGCCGGCTGCAGCGCGGGCAGAAGCTCGACGAGACCCTGCTCGAGGCGCCGGAGAGCTACGCGGACGAGATGGCAGACGGAGACGACGGCGAGTTCGACCCGGACGAGGACCCGCTGCTCGACAAGGCGATCGAGATCGTCGTGCAGACCCAGACGGCGTCCGTCTCGCTGATCCAGCGGCGGCTGCGGGTCGGGTACACGCGCGCGGGGCGCCTGATCGACATGCTGGAGCGGCGCGGCATCATCTCCGGCTACGAGGGCTCCAAGCCGCGCCGGGTGCTCGTCGAGCAGGCCGAGCTCGAGCGTGTGATCGTCGGTCCGTAGGGGAGCCTCGGTTTCGCTGTGCCGCGTGACGGGGCCGAGCGCGCGACGTGGTGAGGGGTGTCTCGCATCGGCCGCTACGCGGGGCAGCGAAGACCGCCACGCGGTAGCCTCCCGCCGCAGCGTGACTTTCGGTCCAACTTCCGCTTGAATCCCCCGTCAGAATCAGCGGAAACCAGAACAAGACGTCCCTAGGAGGACATGTGGCAATTCGCAAACGAACCATCGGCGTGACGCTCGGGCTCGTCGCGGTCCTCGCGCTCGCCGTCGCGACCAGCGTCTCGGCGAAGTCGTCGAAGGGTCAGCCGGACACGATCAAGGTTGCGATCGTGACCGATATCGGCGGCCTCAACGACAGGGGCTTCAACGCGCTCGCGGCCAAGGGCCTCGAGGACGCGAAGAAGCAGCTGGGCGTCACGGGCCGCGTCTTCATCTCGAAGCAGGCCAACGACTACATCCCGAACCTCGCGACCGCAGCGCGGCAGGGCTACGACCTCGTGATCGCCAACGGGTTCCTGATGGGCGACGCGACGGCCGCAGCTGCCAAGCGGTTCCCGAAGACGGCCTTCGCGATCGTCGACTTCCCATGGGTCGCGCTCAAGGGCAAGCCGGGCAACGTCCGTGGCCTGATCTTCCGCGAGAACGAGGCGGGCTACCTGGCCGGCGTCGCAGCGGCGACGGTCGCCAAGGGCAAGCCGGTCAGCTCGGTCGGCGGCCAGGCCGTGCCGGCCGTCGTCGCGTTCCTCGCGGGCTACAAGAAGGGGGCGCAGGCGACGCGGAAGGGCACGAAGGTGCTCTCCGGCTACTCGGAGGACTTCGTCGACCAGGCGAAGTGCAAGGAGCTCGCCCTGAACCAGATCGCCCAGGGCTCGAAGGTCGTGTTCGCTGCTGCCGGCGGCTGCGGCCTCGGTGCGCTGCAGGCGGCCAAGGAGAAGAAGGTCTGGGGCATCGGCGTCGACAACGACCAGGCGTTCCTCGGGACTCACATCCTCACGAGCGCCACGAAGAAGGTCGACTTCGCCGTCTACACGACCATCAATCAGGTCCTGAACGACGCGTTCAAGGGCGGCACGGACGGCGTGTACACGGTGAAGAACGGCGGCGTCGGGTTCGGCAAGGTGAGCACCAAGGCGCCGGGACGGGCGGCGCTGATCAAGAAGCTGACCGCGGTCTCGAAGCAGATCTCGGCCGGCAAGATCAAGATCCCGGCCAAGTAGGCGGGAGCACCGGTGCAGCGGAGGGCGGGCACGGCCCGCCCTCCGCTTTTTCTCGGCAGGTCACCGGTCGGGGTGCGCTCTGCACGCCGGACGTCATAGAATCACCGTCCATGGCGTCGACCCGGCCCACAGTGCTCGAGATGCGCCACATCACGAAGCGGTTCCCGGGCATCGTCGCCAACGACGACGTCTCGCTCGACCTGCGAGAGGGCGAGGTCCACGCTCTCCTGGGAGAGAACGGCGCCGGCAAGTCGACGCTGATGAACTGCCTCTACGGGCTGTACCGCCCGGACGAGGGCGAGATCCGCATCCGTGACAAGAAGGTCGACCTCGGGTCTCCGCGCTCGGCCATCGACCACGGCGTCGGCATGGTGCACCAGCACTTCATGCTCATCCCCGTGATGACGGTGGCGGAGAACATCGTCCTCGCGAGCGAGCCGCGCACGGCGGGGGTGCTGTTCGACGTCGCCGCGGCGGAGCGCCGCGTGCGCGAGATCTCGGAGGAGTTCGGGCTCAGGGTCAACCCGCATGCCCGGGTTCAGGACATCAGCGTCGGACAGCAGCAGCGCGTCGAGATCCTGAAGGCGCTCTACCGCCACGCGGACATCCTCGTGCTCGACGAGCCGACGGCGGTGCTCACGCCGCAGGAGGCGCAGGAGCTGTTCGTGATCGTGAAGGGCCTGACGGAGCAGGGCAAGTCGATCATCTTCATCAGCCACAAGCTCAACGAAGTCCTCGACATCGCGGATCGGATCTCCGTCCTCCGGCGCGGGAAGCTGATCGAGACCCTGCCCGCCGAGGGTGCCACCGAGGAGGGGCTCGCCCGCCTGATGGTGGGCCGCGAGGTGCTGCTGACGGTCGAGAAGGGGCCTGCGCAGCCCGCGGCGCCGCTCCTGCAGGTCGAGAGCCTCCACGTCTTCGACGACCGCGGCATCGAGAAGGTGAAGGGCATCTCGTTCGAGGTGCGTGCCGGCGAGATCGTCGGCATCGCCGGCGTCGACGGCAACGGGCAGACCGAGCTGATCGACGCCGTGACGGGACTGCGCAAGGCGTCGAGCGGGCGCGTCGTCGTCGAGGAGCGCGATGTCACCGACGCGACCGCCCACCAGCACTTCGCGGCGGGGCTCGGCCACATCCCGGAGGACCGTCAGCGACGCGGCCTCGTGCTCGAGTTCTCGATTGCCGAGAACATCGCCCTGCACGACTTCCGCGAGGCGCCCGACGCGAGATTCGGCTGGCTGTTCCCGCGCGCCGTGATCGAGCGCGGGAAGCGGCTGATCAAGGAGTTCGACGTACGGGGCGGCAACGCGCGAACGCCGGCCGGGGCTCTCTCGGGGGGCAACCAGCAGAAGGTGATCCTCGCGCGCGAGATCGACCGGGATCCGCGCGTGCTGCTGGCCGCGCAGCCGACCAGAGGGCTCGACGTCGGTGCGATCGAGTTCGTGCACCGGCGCCTGATCGAGGAGCGCGACGAGGGACGCGCGATCCTGCTCGTCTCGCTCGAGCTGGAGGAGATCCTCTCCCTCTCGGATCGGATCCTCGTCGTGTACGAGGGAGAGATCGTGGGCGAGTTCCCGCCCACGGCGACCGAGGAGGAGCTCGGTGTCGCGATGACGGGCGGCGGCCGCCGGCAGGAGGACGCGGCGTGAGCGAGCCGACGACGCCGCCGGCCGGCGAGCCTCCGAGCCCTGCCCCGGAACGCCGCCTGACGCTGATCGAGCGCTACGCCCTGGCGCAGAAGGCGGAAGGCGTCCTCGCGCCCGTGCTGACGGCCGTGCTCGCCTTCCTGGCGGGCGGCGTCATCGTGCTGGTCACGACCGGCAAGAACCCGCTCACGACCTACCAGGCCATCTTCGACGGCTCCGGCCTCAACTACCTGCTGCCGTGGGTGCAGGGGGACGACCGCTTCCTGGCCGAGCTGAACCTGCAGCAGACGCTGCTGATCACGACGCCGCTGATCCTCACGGGCCTCGCGGTCGCGTTCGCGTTCCGCTGCGGCATGTTCAACATCGGCGGACAGGGCCAGTACATCGTCGGCTCGATCTTCGCCGTCTGGGTCGGCTCGTCGTTGAGCGGGATGAACTCGTTCCTGCACATCGTGCTCGCGATCGTCGTGGCAACCGTGGCCGGCGCGGTCTGGGCGGGGGTCGCCGGGTTGCTGAAGGCGACCGTGGGCGCCCACGAGGTGATCTCCACGATCATGCTCAACTGGATCGCGATCTGGGTCGGCCAGTTCCTGTTCGGGCTCGGCGGGCCGCTGCAGAACGACACCCAGAAAGCGGTTCCGATCTCGAACGACATCTTCGACAGCGCCAAGCTGCACGTGTTCTGGGGCGACCCGCTGCTGCAGGGCCTGTCGATCGGCATCTTCGTCGCCCTCGCCGCCCTCGTGGTCTACTGGATCGTGCTCAACCGGACGACGCTCGGGTTCAGCGTCAAGGCAGTGGGGTTCAGCCCCGAGGCGGCCCGGTACGGCGGCATCAGCGTCAGCCGCAACTACTTCCTCGCCATGGCGATCTCCGGCTCGTTCGCGGGCCTCGCAGGCGCGATCGACGTTCTCGGCTGGGAGTTCCGCCTCTCGACCACGGACATCCAGACCTCCACGATCGGCTTCACCGGCATCGCCGTCGCGCTGCTCGGCCGCAACACTGCCATCGGCGTCGGCCTGTCCGCTCTCCTCTTCGGCGCGCTCTACAACGGCACCTCGACGCGTAACCTCGACCCCGAAGTATTCCAGCCCGAGCTCGCGTCGAACCTCACCGTGATGATCCAGGGGCTCGTGGTGCTCTTCGTCGGCGCCGACGTGATCGTGCTCACCATCCTGAGGAAGTTCAGGCGCTCTCGCGAGCCGCGCGGCCCCGACATCGAGAAGAAGGCGGTGGCGCCGGGATGAGCGCCGACCCGAAGAGCACCAGCAGCCGGCCGCTGGGGAGCGGCCTCGGCACGAAGATCGCGGCGAGGCTGCCGCGCGGAGTACGCGCGATCTCGTGGGCGGGCATCCTGCTCGGCCTGCTGGCCGCCTGGGTGGCGCTGCCGCCCCTGACCGTGCGCTCGCTGGTGCCGTCGATCCTGATCGGGGCTGCAGCCGTCGCGCTCGGAGCCGTCTCGATCGTTCGCCGTGACGTGCGCTTCGGGATCTTCGCCGTCGTCTCCGGCGTGTTCGGGGTCGGGATGGCGATCCTCGCCGGCCTCTCGAGCGTCGACAAGCTCGAGAGCGTCGTCGTGTGGTCGGCTCTGTTCGCAGCCATGCTCCGCTTCGCCACGCCGCTCATGTTCGCCTCGCTCGGCGGGCTCTTCTCCGAGCGCTCGGGCGTGGTCAACATCGGCCTCGAGGGAATGATGCTGACAGGAGCGTTCTTCGCCATCCTCGGCGCCGACAAGACCGACTCCTGGGTGCTCGGCCTCCTGATCGGTGTCGCTGCCGGAGCGGTGCTGGCCTCCGTGCACGCGCTCTTCGCGATCTCGCTCCGTGCCGACCAGATCGTGGGGGGCACGGCGGTCAACTTCCTCGCGCTCGGGGTCACCGGCTACCTCTTCATCGACATCTACGGCACCGAGGGCACGCCGACGGACACGCCCAGCATCCCGAACGTCCACCTCGCCTTCCTCGAGGACGTGCCGTTCCTCGGAGGCATCTTCGGCAACCTGAACCTGATGATCTGGCTGGCCCTGGTCACCGTGGTGATCACGTGGGTCGTGATGTTCCGCACGCCGGTCGGCCTGCGCATCCGCTCGGTCGGCGAGCATCCGCGCGCAGCCGACACGGTCGGCATCAACGTCTACCTGGTGCGCTATGCCGCGGTCATCCTCTCCGGCGCTCTCGCGGCCGCAGGAGGTGCCTACCTCTCGATCGGGTTCGTCAACTCCTTCAACGAGAACATGACGGCCGGCAGGGGCTTCATCGCGCTGGCGGCGCTGATCTTCGGCAACTGGCGTCCGTTCACGGCGGCTGCCGCGTGCATGCTGTTCGGCTTCTCCAGTGCCCTGGCGCAGCGACTGCCCGAGTACTCCCAGTCCGCCTCGGTGCTCTTCCAGGCGCTTCCCTACGTGCTCACGCTGATCGCCGTCGCAGGCGTGATCGGCCGTTCCATCCCTCCCGCAGCTGTTGGCCGTCCCTACAAGAAGCAGTAGCGACCGCTCGGCCGCCGGCAACGCCCGCGCCGGGTGGAGCATCGTGGCCGGGGTGCTGTCGGTCGCGACCATGCCCTTGGCGGTCGCGGCCACGCGGTACTCGGGCTCGTACGACCTCCTGCACGCTGGGCTCGCGATCCCGCTCGGCCTCGCACTCGGCATCGCCGCGGTCGTGCTCGCCCGCCAGGCACGTGCGCGTGACGACCTCACGCTGGGGCGCGCGGGCAGGCGCGGCGCCGCACGTACGGGACGCGCGCTCGGCATCCTCGGCATCTGCGTCGCCTCTGCGGCGGTCGTCTCGCTGGCCGTCTACGCCCTTCTGAAGTCCGTGGAGTAGGCCGAGGAACGGCCGGTCGGGGTGCGCAACCGTGCCTCAGCCGCACCAGGCGCGAAAGCTTGCCCGGCCTCGTCTACACTCCCTGCCGTGTTCGAGATCGGCTCCAGCCTGCGCGAGGCGCGGATGCGCCAGGGCCTCGACTTCAACGAGATGGAGTCCCGTACCAAGGTGCGGGCGAAGTACCTGCGTGCTCTCGAGGAGGAGGGCTTCGACCAGCTTCCCGCGCACACGTACATCAAGGGGTTCCTGCGTACCTATGCCGACGCCCTCGGTATGGACGGCCAGCTCTACGTCGACGAGTACAACTCACGGTTCGTCGCAGGCGACGACGACCAGCCTCTCCGCACCCGGCGTGTGCCGCAGGCGCGGGGACGCCGGGAGAAGCGCGAATCACGGATCGTCGTCGTCGCGCTGGCCGCGATCGCGATCGTGACGGCGCTCGTGATCGCAGCGTGGCGGTTCGGCGGCACCGACGAGCCCCAGGTGCAGGGTGTCAACAGCAGCGTGCCGGTCGGCGGAGCCTCCCAGGCGCCGAGCACGCAGGTGATCCTCGACGTCCAGGCAGTCCGGGGCGCGTCGTACCTGGAGGTGCGCGTCGGCTCGAGGGCCGGCAAGCCGCTGTACCGCGGCACGCTGGAGCGCGGCCAGTCGAAGCAGTTCACGCGCGCCAAGCTGTTCCTCTCGGTCGCCTCTCCGGCCAACCTCGACGTGCGTGTCAACGGCGTGGCCGTGCGGATACCGTCCGACGGAGAGATGACCGTGTCGTTGCGCACCGTCGCCGGCTCTTGACCCGTCCTCGAGCGGCCATCGTCGTCACGGGGAGCGAGCTGGTGCGTGGCGAGCGCACCGACCTGAACGGCCCCTTCTTCGCCCGCGAAGCCCTCGCGCTCGGGCTGCGGCCGGCGCGCGTGACGATCGTGGGCGACGATGCCGACGAGCTCGAGAGCGTGCTCCGCGAGGCGATGCAGGCCGAGGTATGCCTCGTCTCGGGCGGTCTGGGCCCGACGCACGACGATCGCACCCTGGAGGTCGTCGCACGCGTGGCAGGACGCTCGATGCGGGTCGACCCGGCGCTCGAGTCGGAGATCGAGCGCGTGTCCCGCACGGTCGCCGAGCGGCTCGGGCGCCCGTACGCCGACTTCGTGCCCGGTGTGGTCAAGCAGGCGACTCTCCCCGAGGGCGGTATCTCGCTGGGCCTCGCGGGCACTGCGCCGGGCGTCGTGGTCGACACGGGCACGTGCGTGGCAGTGGTGCTGCCCGGGCCGCCCGGCGAGCTGCGCAGGCTGTGGCCGCGCGCGCTCGAGTCGGAGCCGCTGCGCCGCGTGCTCGCCGGTACGAGCGCTCCGGGCCGGCACGTGCTCCGGTTCTTCGGCGTCAGCGAGTCTGCAGTGGCACGGGCGCTGGAGGAGGCAGGGGGAGACGGCGACGGTGTCGAGGCGACCATCTGCGCACGGGACTTCGAGATCCACGTCGACCTGGTCGTCGAGCGTGGGGCCGAGGAGCGGGCCGCCGAGCTTGCCGCGCTCCTGCGCGGGCCCCTCGAGAGCTACCTGTTCGCGGAGGACGAGCGGACGATCCAGGAGATCGTGATCGAGCTCTGCCGGGAGCGCGGGCTCAAGCTGGGAACCGCCGAGTCGTGCACGGGAGGCCTCGTGGCCGCCCGCCTCACGGCCGTGCCGGGCTCGAGCGACGTGTTCGAGGGTGGGATCGTGGCGTACGCAAACGAGGTCAAGGCGGAACAGCTCGGCGTCCCGCGCACCGTCCTCGACCAGCACGGCGCCGTTTCCGCCGAGACCGCGCGCGCCATGGCGCACGGCGTCTGCGAGCGTCTCGGAGTGGACGTCGCCGTCTCCGTCACGGGAGTGGCCGGGCCGGGCGGCGGCACCGCCGAGCGGCCCGTCGGCCTCGTGCACTTCCACGCGGTTGGCCCACACGGGGAGAAGGCGCTCAGCTTCGACCTGCCCGGCGAGCGCGAGTGGATCCGCACGCGCTCCGCCGTCGCCGCGCTCCACCTGGTGCGCGCCCTTCTGGCACAGAGTCGCCACGAAGACGCATGACCTCGGCGGGTAGCGTCGGAGGTGATGCCGCACTCCGCGTCTTCCTCGCGCTTCGGCTGCCCGACCCGGTCTCGGACGCGCTCGCGGTGTGGGCGGAGCGCGAGCTGCACGGTTGCCGCCTGGTGCCGCGCGAGCACCTGCACGTCACGCTCGCCTTCCTCGGCCGACTGCGGCAGACGGATCTCGATGCAGTCACGGAGGCGCTCGACCAGGCAGCCGCCGCCGCCGAGCCGTTCTCGCTCGAGGCACACGGGTGGCGGGAGACCAACGCCGTCGGGATGGTCGTGCTCGCCGACGCAACCGGCCGGGCCACCGTGCTCGCAGGCGCGCTGCAGCAGCGGCTGGAGCAGTTGGGCGTCTACCGCAGGGAGCGGCGGCCCTGGCTGCCGCACGTCACCGTGGCCCGTTTTCGCGAGCGGCCACGGCTCGAGCCGCCGCTCCCACCGGTACGAACGTTCGTTCCGTCCGACGCGGCTGCTTACCTGTCTGAGCTGCATCCGTCCGGCGCTCGGTACGCGGTGCTGCACTCAGCCCCGCTCGGACAGAAGATGTGAGAGCACGGCAGTTCGACGACAACGCACGGCGAGGAGGATGTAGGGATGAAACGCGAAGAAGCGCTCGATGTCGCGCTCGGCCAGATCGAGCGGCAGTTCGGCAAGGGCTCGGTCATGCGCATGAGCGACCAGGCGCAGGTGTCGGTGGGCGCGATCTCGACCGGGTCGCTCTCCCTCGACATGGCGCTCGGCATCGGCGGGCTTCCCCGTGGCCGCGTGGTCGAGGTCTTCGGTCCCGAGTCGTCGGGGAAGACCACCCTCGTCTACCACGTGATCGCCGAGGCGCAGCGTCGTGGAGGCATCTGCGCCTTCATCGACGCCGAGCATGCGATGGACCCGCAGTACGCCCGTCGCATCGGGCTCAACATCGACGACCTGCTCGTGTCGCAGCCCGACACGGGCGAGCAGGCGCTCGAGATCTGCGAGCTGCTCGTCCGCTCCGGGGCCGTCGACGTCGTCGCCGTCGACTCCGTCGCTGCGCTCACCCCGAAGGCGGAGATCGAGGGAGAGATGGGGGACAGCCACGTCGGCCTCCAGGCGCGGCTGATGAGCCAGGCGCTGCGAAAGCTCGCCGGCACCCTCAACCGCACCGACACGATCTGCCTGTTCACGAACCAGCTGCGGGAGAAGATCGGCGTCATGTTCGGCTCCCCCGAGACGACTCCGGGAGGTCGTGCGCTGAAGTTCTACTCGTCCGTGCGCCTCGACATCCGCCGCATCGAGACACTCAAGGACGGGGCCGAGGCCTACGGCAACCGCGTGCGCGTGAAGGTGGTCAAGAACAAGGTGGCCCCGCCGTTCAAGCAGGCCGAGTTCGACATCATCTACGGCACCGGGATCCCCTGGGAAGGCACGGTGCTCGATGTCGGCATCGAGAAGAAGGTCGTGCAGAAGTCCGGCTCCTACTTCAGCTTCGGCGACGAGCGGCTCGGCCAGGGACGCCAGAACGCCGCCGCCTTCCTCGGCGAGCACCCCGACCTCGTGCAGCAGATCCTCGGGCGCATTCAGTTGGAGGCTGCCGAGGGCCAGATCGTGTCCGCGCGCCTGCTGCCCCAGGCAGAGGCAGCCGCGGTGAGCGACGAGGTGACGCCGGTGCAGGAGGACGTCACGCCGGTCGAAGACGAGGTCGCGGTCGCCTGACCGACACCGGGAACGGGAACGGTCACACGGCCGCACGTGAGCCGGTCGTGACCGCCATGCGGTCGCAGGGCCGTGGGCGGGTCGAGGTCGAGCTGGACGGCGCGCGCTGGCGTGTCGTCCCGCTCGAAGCCGTGCACCTCGCGGGGCTCGCCGTCGGATCGACGGTGGGGCGCGACAGCCTGCGGGCGCTGAGGGCCGAGGTGCGGCGCCAGGAGGCCGTCGGCGTCGCCGTGGGCGCGCTGCAGCGCCGGGAGCACACGTCGGCATCGCTCGACGAGCGGCTCCGGCGCCGCGGGGTGCCACCGGGCGAGCGCAGGCGCACGCTCGACACTCTCACTCGCACCGGCCTCGTCGACGACCGGCGTTTCGCGCACGCCCGTGCCGGGCAGCTCGCAGAGCGCGGGTACGGCGACCTGTTCATTGCCGACGACCTCGAGCGCCACGGAGTGGTGGGGTCACTCGCGGCCGAGGCGATCACGGCGCTGGAGGCGGAGGGCAGCCGAGCCGCTGCGCTCGCTGCGAAGCACGGCTGCACGCCCGCGACGATCCGCCGGCTGGCCGCCAGGGGCTTCGACGAGCCCTCGCTGGAGCCGCTCGTTGCGGAGATGGGGGACTGAGCGTAGGATGAGTGAGCTTCATCCGACAGTACTCCTGCACAGTTCTGCTGCAAACCGAGCATTTCCGAGACTACGTACGACCGTGAACCCAGCTCTTCACACAATTCCTCTCGACACACGACGCACGCGCGCCGCCGGGGAGGGTGCTCGGGCCTAGGCAAGGGCCGCATCACGAACTCCGAAATTGCCGCGCGTGGAGGCAGACTGCCGGATGTGAGCATCCGCGGCGATAGCCGCGGTCAACCGAATCCCTCTCGAAGGAGCGGGCATGCTCACGGTCATCGGGGTGCTGGTCGGAATTGCCGGCGGCGGGCTGGCAACGTGGGGCTGGCTGCGCGCCGCGAGCGCCTCCCGGCTCGGCGCCGCCGAGGAGCGGCGCCGGGCGATCATCAACGACGCCGAGCGCGAGGCCGAGGCAACGCGCCGCGAGGCCCAGATCGAGGCGCGTGAGCAGGCGGTGAGGCTGCGCAGCGAGATCGAGACGGAGATCCACGAGCGCCGGGTGCAGATGGCGAAGGTGGAGGAGCGGATCGGCCAGCGCGAGGTCGAGCTGGAGAACAAGCAGGTCGAGATCGCGCGGCGCGAGCAGGGGATCTCCGACCGCGAGATCCACCTGAAGCAGCTGCAGGAGGAGACGAAGGCGACGAAGGACGAGGCGCTGCGCGAGCTCCAGAACGTCTCCGGCCTCACACTCGCGGAGGCGAAGAGGCAGGTGCTCGAGCGCTCCGAGGATCTCGTCCGTCACGAGCTCGCGCGCAGCGTGCGACAGCTCGAGGAGGAAGCGCGGACGGACTCCCGCCGGCGGGCCAGGGCGCTCGTGGCGGACGCGCTCCAGCGTGTCGCGGCGAGCCACACGGCAGAGACGACGGTGAGCGTCGTGGAGCTTGCATCGGACGACATGAAGGGCCGCATCATCGGGCGGGAGGGACGCAACATTCGCTCCCTCGAGCATCTCACGGGGGTGGATTTCATCATCGACGACACGCCGCACGCGGTCGTCCTCTCGTCATTCGACGGCATCCGCCGGGAGATCGCGAAGATGACGCTCGAGAAGCTGATCGAGGACGGGCGCATCCATCCTGCCCGTATCGAGGAGATGTACTACCAGTCGAAGGCCGAGCTCGAAGAGCACATTCTGCAGGCCGGTGAGCAGGCAGTGTTCGAGGCGAACTGCGGCGAGCTGCACGAGGAGCTCGTCAAGGTGCTCGGGCGCCTCCGCTACCGGACGAGCTACGGGCAGAACGTGCTCAAGCACACGCTGGAGGTCGTCCACCTCGTGGGGCTGATGGCATCCGAGCTCGGCGCCTCCGTCAAGACGGCGAAGCGGGCAGCCCTCCTGCACGACCTGGGCAAGGCGATGACGCACGAGGTGGAGGGCTCGCACGCCGCGGTCTCGACTCAGCTCGCCAAGCGGTACGGGGAGTCGGAGGGCGTCGTCCACGCGGTGGAGGCGCATCACTACGAGGTTCAACCCCAGACCGTGGAGGCCGTGCTGCTGATCGCAGCCGACGCCATCTCGGCCTCCAGGCCGGGGGCGCGCGGGGAGAGCCTCGAGCACTACATCAAGCGGCTCGAGTCGCTGGAGGAGATTGCCGCAGCCAAGCCCGGCGTGGCGAAGGCGTACGCGCTGCAGGCGGGGCGCGAGATCCGTGTCATCGTCGAGCCGACCGAGGTCGACGACGACGGTGCCGTTCTGCTGTCACACGAGATCGCCCGGGAGATCGAGGACTCGCTCGAGTACCCCGGCCAGGTGAAGGTGATCGTGATCCGGGAATCGAGGGCGGTGGAGGTGGCACGCTAGTGCCGTGGACGCCCGTCGCGCCCTCGTCCACGCGTCCCCCGCGGGGCTCGAGCCCACGCGCCCGCAATCGAGGAGGAGGTGGATGAGATGTCCGAATACGAGGTGATCGGGACGGTGCTCGGCCTCGTCTGGTTCGCGATCATCATCGCGGCCGCGATCTGGGCCGACTCGACCGAGACGCCCTAGCCCCGGCAGGCCCCCGGCGCGCGAGAGGGCAGCCGGGGCTTCCGTACAATCCGTCTCCGTGCGCCGCTATCACGTCACCACGTTCGGCTGCCAGATGAACAGCCACGACTCCGAGCGGATCAAGGGGATGCTCGAGTCGCTCGGGCTCGGCGAGGCCCACTCGGCGGACGCCGCCGACGTCGTCGTCTTCAACACGTGCACGATTCGCGAGAAGCCGGACACGAAGCTCGCCGCCCACCTCGGCCAGGCGGGGGCCCGCAAGCGTGACGCCCCGGGCCTCGTCATCGCCGTCGGCGGCTGCTACGCCGAGGCTCAGCAGGAGCGCATCTTCGACCTCTACCCGTTCGTCGACGTGGCGTTCGGCCCGGGGTCGATACCGCACCTCGCCGACTGGCTCGGGGCCGGTGGCGAGGGAGTCACGCGCGGCCGCTTCGGCACGCACGAGCACTTCGCAGGGCATCTGCCCGAGCACCGGGAGCGACGCTTCCACGCCTGGGTGCAGGTGTCGATGGGATGCAACTCCTCCTGCTCGTACTGCATCGTGCCATCCGTGCGCGGCCGCGAGCAGAGCCGCCGGCCCGGTGAGATCGTCGCCGAGGTGACGCGCCTCGCCACCGACGGAGTTCGCGAGATCACCCTCCTGGGCCAGAACGTCAACTCCTGGGGCCGTGATCTGCTGCCCGGGGTTCACACCGAGTTCGGGGAGCTGCTCCGCGCCTGCGACAGCGTCGACGGCATCGACCGCATCCGGTTCACGAGCCCGCACCCGAAGGACTTCCGCGAGCCCGTGCTCGCGGCGATGGCCGAGTGCGACGCGGTCTGCGAGCACGTGCACCTTCCGCTCCAGTCCGGCTCGGGATCCATCCTCAAGGCGATGCGGCGCACGTACTCGCCCGAGCGCTACCTCTCCCTGGTCGACAGGCTCCGCGCCGCCATCCCCGACCTCGCGCTCGGCACCGACGTCATCGTCGGCTTCCCGGGCGAGACGGAGGAGGACTTCGAGCAGACCCTCGAGCTCGTCGAGCACGTTCGCTACGACTCCGCTTTCACGTTCATCTACTCGCCCCGCCGCGGTACCGCTGCAGCCGAGATGGCCGATCAGGTGCCCGAGGAGATCAAGCACGAACGGCTCGAGCGGCTGGTCGACGTCGTCCAGCGCATCGCCGCCGAGAGAAACGCCGAGCGGGTCGGAAGGGTGGAGGAGGTGCTCGTCGAGGGCCCGAGCCGCAGCGGCTCCGGCCTCCTGCGTGGTCGCACCCGGCGTAACACGACCGTCAACTTCACCGGTGGCGCCGCGGCCGGCGAGCTCGTCGAAGTGCTGATCGACGGTGCGACCTCGACGACCTTGCGTGGGCGCGCCCACGCGCTGTCGGCCGCGTCCGGCTGAACGCCGGTGGTGTCGCCGGCGGTCATCGCCGTGTACGGCCCGACCGCCTCGGGGAAGACGGCCGTGGCAGAGCGCCTCGCGGACGCGCTGGGCAGCGAGGTCGTGTCGTGCGACGCCCTGCAGGTGTACCGCGGCCTGCCGGTGCTCACCAACCAGCCGACGCGGCCCACCCGGCTGGTCGGCATTCGCGATCTCGGCGAGGAGATGTCCCTCGGGGAGTTCGCCGACCTCGCCCACGCCGCGATCGACGAGCTGGTCGGCGACCACGGCGTGGCGGTCGTCTGCGGCGGCACCGGTCTCTACCTTCGCGCCGCCCTCGCCGATCTCGGCGTTCCCTCGGCCCCCGGCGAGGGCGCCCGCGAGCGCTGGGAGCAGCACTACGACCGGGATCCGGCGGCCGCCTACGAGCAACTGCTCGCCCTCGACCCCGCGGCAGCGGCCGCCGTGCATCCGCACGACCGCCGGCGCGTCGTGCGCGCGCTCGAGCTCGCCGAGATGGGCGCGTCGCTCGTACCCGCCCGGGATCGCCTGTGGGCGTCGGAGACCCGGCTGCCCACGCTGATCGCCGGCCTCGTCGTGCCGGCTGCCGAGCTGGAGCGGCGCATCGCCCGCCGCACGGACGAGATGTTCGCGGCCGGGGTGGTCGACGAGGTACGCCTCGCACTGAGAGGGTCGGTGTCGCGCACGGCCGAGCAGGCTCTCGGGCTGCGCGAGATCGCCGAGCTCGACCCGGACGCCGCACGGGCCGCGATCGTCGTCAGGACGCGCCGCTACGCGGCGTACCAGCGCAAGTGGATGCGCCGCATCCCAGGCCTCGTCGACGTCGACGGGACGAGACCGCCGGACGAGGTCGCGAGCGCGATCCTTGCTGCCGCTCGGTCGGCCGTTGTCGTCCCGGAACGGGCCTAGACTGCGGCCATGAGGGCACGAGCGACCACGCATAACCTCGCCCGCCGCGGGCGCCCGGCCACCCGCCGGGCGGCGCAGGAGGCGGTGCGGCCACTCGGGTCGAGGCACGTTCTCCGTGCGCTGCCGGTGCCCGTGCGAGCGGGCGCGTAGGAGCCCGGCCCCGGTGCGCTTCTCCAAGTGGCACGCGCTCGGCAACAGCTATCTCGTCGTCGAGCGCGAAGAGGCGGGTGCTCTGTCCCCCGCGGCAGTGCGCAGGCTCTGCGACGTCGACACGGGCGTCGGCTCGGACGGCGTGCTCGAGGTGGTCTCCCGCTCCGCGCAGCGGGCCGAGGTGGTGATCTGGAACCCGGACGGATCGGTGGCGGAGATGTCGGGCAACGGCGTGCGCATCGCGGCCCGTTGGCTGGCGGGGGAGACAGGGGCGTCCGAGGTGACGATCGTGACCGCCGGGCGAGAGGCCCCGTCGACGATGCTCGACGGGCTCGACGCCCGCGTCGACGTCGGCGAGGTCGTCGTTGGTGTGCCCGAGCTGCTCGACGCGGGCGAGCGAGTGGAGCTCGTGACGGCGTCGGTCGGCAACCCGCACGCAGTGATCCGCCTGGAGGCGCCGACGCGGAGCGACCTGCTGCGGCTCGGCCCGGCGATCGAGTCACATGAGCGGTTCGCCGGGCGGACGAACGTGCAACTGGTGCGTGTTGCCGGCCGGCACGAGCTCGAGGTGCTCGTCTGGGAGCGCGGCGCGGGGGAGACCCGGTCGTCCGGCTCGTCGTCCGTGGCTGCGGCGGCGGTGGCAGTGTCGCAGGGCTGGTGCGTGAGCCCGGTCACCGTTCGCCTGCCGGGAGGCGAGCTCGTCGTCGAGCTGGACGCGGGCCGGGCCACCCTGACGGGGCCGGCAGAGCGGATCGCCGAAGGTGAGATCTTCATCTAGCCCCCTGGTTTTTCCCCGCAAAGCGCCTACTATCCGGGCATGAGGATGATGGCTGCGGCGGCTCTGGTGGTCATGCTCGCAGGAGTCGGCTCCGCGCAGGCGGACACCGACCGCGCCATCGTTGCCGGAGGGATCGGCGTGCGCGTCACGGGTGACTGGGCGCGGGTGCCCGCTGCCGATGCCGGCAGCGAGACCGATCCGCGCACGCTGCTCGTCGTCGGCACCCGGGGCGTCGCCCCTCGTACGACGAGCTGCCAGGTGTCCTCCTACCGCATTCCAGCCGACGGGGCCGCCGTGGTGGTCATCGGCTGGCGCGGCTTCGCTCCCGACGGACTTCCTCGCGACCGCAGCGAGCTCGTGGGGATGCGGCTCAAGCGGCCGACGTTCGAATGCTTCGACGGGCGCGGCGCCGTGGCGCAGATCGTCGTCAAGGGGCGCGCCTACCAGGTCAACGTCCTGGTCGGAGACCGCGCCCCGCGGGACGCCGTGGCGGGAGCGCTCGCTGTCGCACGCTCGTTTGCCGCCGTCTCGTAGGCAGCCGCCGCCGCGGTCGGTCAGACGGCGATCTCGAACTCGCGCAGGACGTCGTTGAGCGACGTCTTGAGGTCGGTCGAGGCACTGCGCTCGCCGACGATCAGGGCGCAGGGGAGCCCGTAGGAGCCCGCGGGGAACTGCTTCTGGCGCACGCCCGGCAGCACGACCTTGCGCGCTGGCACCTCGCCGCGGTACTCGACCGGGTCGCTGCCGGTCACGTCGATCACCGGCACCGTGGAGGAGAGCACCACGTTGGGCGCGATCACGGCTCCGCTGCCGATGCGAACGCCCTCCACGATCACGGCGCGAGAGCCGATGAAGGCGCCGTCCTCGATGATGACCGGGGCAGCCTGGGGCGGCTCGAGCACGCCGCCGATGCCGACACCGCCGGCCAGGTGAACGTCTGCTCCGATCTGCGCGCATGACCCCACGGTCGCCCAGGTGTCGACCATGGTGCGCGGCCCGACCCAGGCACCGATGTTGACGTACCCGGGCATCAGCACACAGCCCTCCGAGAGGAAGGAGCCGTAGCGCGCGACGCCGGGAGGAACGACGCGCACGCCCCGGTCCGCGTAGTCGGACTTGACCGGGATCTTGTCCAGGAAGTGCAGGCCGCCGGCCTCCAGCGGCTCCACCTTGCGCAGGCGGAAGTAGAGGAGGATCGCCTTCTTGACCCACTCGTTGACGTGCCAGCTCCCGTCGATCGGCTCGGCGACGCGGATCTCGCCCGCGTCCAGGCGCCGGATCGTCTCGAGCACGGCCTCTTCCGCGGGCGTACCGGTCTCCCAGGCCTCGTCGATGCGCCGCTCGAGCTCCATCCCGAGCATCATCCCCGATCGGGTGCCCGCACGGGAGGGTACCGCGCCAAGCCGTCCCGTCACCGCGTCAGGCCGGGCTGCTCAGGACCGATGTGAGGAGCTCGGCGGCGCGTTCGCACTCGGCCTCGGTGGGGACGAGCGCGAGCCGGATATAACCCTCGCCGGAGCGGCCGAGGAACGATCCCGGCGTGACGAGCACCCCCGCCTCGAGCAAGCGCGCGGCGAGTGGCTCCGAGCCCTCGCCGCTCCGCACGGCGAGCCAGAGGTACATGGTCGTCGGCCCGCCGGCATCGCGCAGTCCGACGGCGGCCGCGGCGTCGAGGAGCAGCGCGCGCTTGCGTGCGTACGCGTTGCGGGCCCGCTCGACGTGGCTCTCGTCGCCCCAGGCGACCACGGACGCGCGCTGCACGAACTCCTGGGGCGCCGTGCCGGTGTTGGGGCGGAACTGCTTGAGCGCGGCGACCAGTTCGGGGTCGCCCGCGACGAAGCCGCTGCGAAAGCCCGTCATCGAGGAGCGCTTCGAGAGGGTGTTGAACGCCACGACGCCCGCGAGGTCGTCGAGCTGGAGCGCGGAGGGGGGAGGCGCGTCGAACCAGAGCTCGCTGTACGCCTCGTCGGAGGCGAGGACGAACCCGTGCAGGCGGGCGAGCTCCGCAGCGCGGGCGAGGAAAGCGAGCGGCGCCACCGATCCGGTCGGGTTGTTCGGCGAGTTGAGCCAGAGCAGCGCGGTCCGGCGCCACGTGCCTGCCGGCACCGACTCGAGGTCGGGGAGGAACCCGTTCTGCTCGAGGAGCGGCAGCTCGACCACCGTTGCGCCGACGAGCTCGGCCCCGCGTCCCGGCACGGGATAGCCCGGCTCGGTCACGACGACGGTGTCCCGTCCGCCGGCGACGTCGAGCACGACCTGGGCAAAGGAGTAGATCGCCTCCTTCGATCCCAGCGTCGGGATCACGTGGACGTCCGGCTCGAGATGCACGCCGAAGCGCCTGCCGATCCAGCCGCAGACGGCTTCTCGCAGCTCCGGTAGCCCGATCGCAGCGGGGTACCCCATCCGCTCACGCACGCCGTCCCGGAGCGCCTGCAGGATGCTCGGGTCGGTGGGCTCCCGCGGGTCGCCCATGCCGAGGTCGATCACCTCGAGGCCGGCTGCCCGCCGCTCCGCAGCAGCCTGGTTGAGGCGCACGAACGGATAGGTCGCCTGGGCGCGGAGAATGGGGGAGACGGGCACGACCGGACGCTACCCGCCTGCGGCGAGGAGGCGGTGCAGGGTGGTGTAGGCGTGCACGAGGCCGTCGATGGCGACGAGCTCGTCGCGGCGGTGCGCGTAGCGAGGATGCCCGGGGCCGAAGTTGACCGCGTCGAGACCGATGCGGGTGAAGTCGGCGACGTTCGTCCAGGCCTGCTTGGGCTCGATGCCCCTGGCGCCGGCCTGCAGCAGCGCTGCCACGGTCGGCGATCCGGTCGCCACGAGGCCCGAGGGGGCGGTGCCGACGATCACGAGCTCCGCGTCGGCCGGCACGATCTGCCGCAGGTGCTCGATCGCGGCGGCCTCGTCCCGGTCGGGCGCGAAGCGGAAGTTCAGGTGCGCGACGGCGCGATCCGGGATCACGTTGTCGGCGATGCCCGCATTGAGGCGGGTCACGGAGAGCACCTCCCAGAACGTGAGGCCGCCCACCACGGCCTCACGCCGCTCGTGTGCGACGACGGGCGCCAGCCCCTCGATGGCCCGCTCGATCGCGTTCTCGGCGAGCCACGGGCGGGCCGAGTGGCCGCTCGTGCCGTGGAACGTGAGCGTCGCGTTCGCGTTGCCGAGGCAGCCTGCGTGGATGGCGCCGTCGGTCGGCTCGAGCAGGATCACGAGCGAGGACTCGTGCACGAGCTGCGAGCGCTCGAACAGCTCTGGCAGCGGGTTCCACTCCTGCGGCAGCTCCTCCTTGCCGAAGAGCAGCAGCGCCACGTCGTACGGGCCCGGCGGCTGTCCTGCCAGATCCCGGACGAGCTCGAGCGCGACCGCCAGTCCGCCTTTCATGTCGGACGCACCGAGCCCGTGCACGGCATCGCCCTCGATCCTGCCCGGGAGGTTGTCCTGCGCCGGGACCGTGTCGTAGTGCCCGGCAAGGACGACGAGAGGCGTGCCGGGCCGCCGCTCCCGCACGTAGAGAGCGGCATCCTCGAGCACCGTGTCGGGCGCGAACAGGTCCGGGACGAGGCCGCGCACGTGAGCGCGTACCTCTGCCTCGTGCCGGCTTTCGGACGGGATGTCGACGAGCTCGAGCGTACGGGCGGCCAGCCGCTCCGCGAGAGGTGCCATTGCGCGAGCGTACCGGCATACTGGCCCCGTGACGACGCGCCAACCAGACCCGCTGCCCGGCGCCGAGGGCGAGCGCGGCTTCCTGCTCGCCGTGCTGCCGAAGGACGTCGACGCCGACGAGGAGCTGAGCGAGCTCCGTGAGCTCGCACGCACGGCGGGGGTCGAGCCGGTGGCGGAGCTCGTCCAGCACCGGTCACAGCCGGACCGGCGCTCCTTCGTCGGCAAGGGGAAGCTCGTCGAGCTCAAGCAGGCCTACGCGGACTCGGCGGCCGACGTCCTGATCGTCGACGACGAGCTCGATCCGACCCAGCAGCGCGTGCTCGAGGACGAGCTCGAGGCGCGGGTCGTCGACCGCACCCTGCTGATCCTCGACATCTTCGCGCAACACGCCGTCAGCGCCGAGGGGAAGCTCCAGGTCGAGCTCGCCCAGCTCGAGTACAGCCTGCCTCGCATGCGTGGCATGTGGAAGCACCTCGAGCGCCTCGGGGGCGGCGTCGGCACGCGTGGCCCGGGCGAGTCGCAGCTGGAGACCGACCGGCGGCTGGCGCGCCGCCGTGTCTCCCAGCTGAAGCAGCGCCTCCGCGGCCTGCGGGGTCAGCGCGGCGTCCGCCGCAAGGAGCGCGCGCGCTCCGAGACGCCGACGGTGGCGCTCGCCGGCTACACGAACGTCGGCAAGTCGACCCTCCTGAACGCCCTCACGGGCGCGGAGGTGTCGGTCGAGAACCGGCTGTTCGAGACACTCGACCCGACCACGCGGGGGTTCGAGCACGACGGGAAGCGCTACCTCGTGACCGACACGGTGGGGTTCATCCGCCGGCTGCCGACGCAGCTCGTGGAGGGATTCGCCTCGACGCTGGAGGAGACGCTCGTCGCCGACCTGATCCTGCACGTGGTCGACGGCTCCCTGCCGCCCGACCGGCTGGGTGAGCAGATCGCCGCCGTGAACGCGGTGCTGGGGGAGATCGGCGCCGACGACGTGCCTCGCGAGCTGGTCCTCAACAAGGTCGACAGGCTCGACCCGCTCGCCCGTCGCAGGCTGGCGAACCGCTTCCCCGACGCGCTGCAGGTGTCGGCTCTCGCCGGCGAGGGGATCGACGGGCTGCGGCAACGGATCGCCGAGCTCTTCGCCGACCGCTTCGAGGACGTCTGGCTGCTGGTGCCGTACGAGGAAGGAAGCGCGCTCTCGGCCCTCTATGCGCTCGGGGCGCCGATCGACGAGCGGCGCGACACGGAGCAGGGGGTGCTCGTCCGCGCCAAGCTGCCGCCGCGCGAAGTCCGCCGCTTCTCCGTCTACCTCGTCGCCGGCGACAGCCTCGAAACTGCCGCCAAGACGTGATCGACCTGGCCGTCACGCGGGTCCACGCCGACGCCGTCCTGCCGGCGCAGGCGTACGCAGGAGACGCGGGTCTCGATCTCTCCTCCACCGAGCGGGTCGTGCTGCGGCCCGGCAGCCGTGCGGTCGTCGGCACGGGCCTGGCGGTGGCCGTCCCGGACGGCCACGCGGGCCTCGTCGTCCCGCGCTCCGGCCTGGCAGCGAGCGCCGGCCTCTCCGTGGTGAACGCGCCGGGCCTGATCGACTCCGGGTACCGCGGCGAGGTCAAGGTGATCCTGCTCAACACCGACGCCGAGGCCGAGTTCACGGTCGAGGCTGGCATGCGCATCGCCCAGCTCGTGATCGTGCCGGTGCCCGCCGTCCGGCTCGTCGAGGCGGCAGCGTTGCCACACAGCGACCGGGGCGGCGGTGGATTCGGGTCGTCGGGGGTCGCATGAGGCCCGAGCCGCGCGTCCGCGTGTCGGCGATCCTCCGCTGGCACGGCCGCATCCTGCTCTGCCGCCACGAGAAGCGCGGCGTCGAGCACTGGCTGCTCCCCGGCGGAGGGGTCCGCAGCGGCGAGAGCCTCACGGAAGCGCTGCAGCGAGAGCTCCTGGAAGAGACCGGGCTCGTCCACAAGGGAGATGAGCTGCCGGTCGAGGGGCCGGTGGCGATCGTCGACTCGATCTCGCCGGAGCGCAGCCTGTGGTCGAAGCACGTGATCCACATCATCTTCGCGGGAGATCTCGACGGCTCGCTCGTCGACCTCGCCTCACAGGACGAGGCGGTGCGCGGGCACCGCCTCTTCGACCTCGAAGAGCTGGACGGTCTCGCGTTGCACCCGCCGATCGCGCGCTTCCTGCGCCGCTGGGAGCCCGGCGAGCCGTGCGTCTACCTGGGGGCGCTCTGGGCGCCCTGAGGAGTCGCGACCTCTCGTGGGAGGGGTGCCTGAACGTCCGCGACCTGGGCCTGCTGCCGACGTCGCGCAGCGGCACCACGCGGCCGGGTGTGGTCGTGCGCGCCGACAACGTCCGCCGGCTCACGCCCAGGGGCTGGGAACAGGCGGCCGGCTACGGCGTGCGGCGCGTGGTCGACCTGCGGTTCCCGGGCGAGGAGCCGGGGGAGCCCGACGCCCCCGAGAGCGTGGAGGTCGTCCCGGTGTCGCTGTTCGGGCGGCGTGACCTCGCACGGGAATCGGCGTTCGACGAGCGTGTCCGCGACGCGGAGGACGTGGGGGCGCTGTTCGCGGCCATGTACGTCGAGACCCTGGAGCGGAACGGAGAGCGTTTCGCCGCGGTGGCCGATGCAGTGGCGGGCTCGGAGGGCACGGTTGTCGTGCACTGCCTCGCGGGGAAGGATCGCACCGGGCTCGTGTCCGCCATGCTGCTCTCGCTCGCGGGCGTGCCGGACGACGCCGTCGCATCCGACTATGCGCTGAGCGAGCCGAACGTGGCCCTTCTCTTTCGCGACTGGGTGGAGGCGGCCGCCGACCCGGACGAGCACCGCCTGCGAACGCGCGTGATCCAGTCGCCCGCCGCCGCGATGTCCGCAGTCCTCGGGTGGCTGCGAGAGACGGCAGGCGGCGTCGAGGGCTACCTGGGCGAGGCCGGCGTCGACCGCGCCACGATCCGCCGCCTCCGCCTGCGACTCACGTGACGGAGGTCATCGCCGTCCGCCGCGGTCGCGCGCCCGCTGCGCCGCGACGCCGTGGGCGAGCGCCTCGAGGGTGTCGGCGAGCGGCGGCAGCGGCTCTGCCTCGCTTCCCGTGAGGTGGGCGAGCGACCTGGCGAGCAGCCAGTCCGCCAGGGCAGGGTTGCGGGGCAGCAGCGGGCCGTGCAGGTAGGTGCCGATCGCGTGCCGGACACGGCATCCCTCGAAGCCCGAGCGCCCGTCGTTGCCGAAGCCGGCGATGACGCGGCCGAGCGGGACCGCGCCCTCGTCGAGCAGCGTCCGGCCGGCATGGTTCTCGAAGCCAACCACGGTGGTGCGCACGCCCGGCTCGAGCTCGCACTCGAGCAGGACGTCCCCGATCATGCGCGTCGACCCCGCCACGGTCTCGTGCGGGAACAGCGCCGCGCCCGGCATCCAGGAGCCGTCCCGGCCCCGGTAGCCGCGCCCCAGCAGCTGGTAGCCCCCGCAGACGGCGAGCAGCGGCGCGCCGGCGGCGACGGCCTCGGCGATGGCGGGCCCCTTCGCTGCCAGGTCTGGAGCCACGAGAGCCTGCTCGCGGTCCTGGCCGCCGCCGATGTAGAGAAGATCGTGCCGGGCGGGCACGACCGCGTCGCCGAGGCCGATCGCGGTGACCTCGAGCGTGTGTCCCCGCAGAGCTGCACGCCGCGCCAGCACGGCGATGTTGCCGCGGTCCGCGTAGATGTTGAGGTAGTCCGGGTAGAGATGGCCGACGCGGATCCTCATGCGCCGCCCCGGCTCTCCCAGTAGGGACGCACGAGGCCGCGCTCCGCCGCGATCGAGCGGAGCCGCAGCATCGCCGTGTAGGTCGGGAGTACCACGAGCTCGCCACCGCTGCCGACGAGCTCGAGGCCCCGGTCGAGCGCGGCCTCGAGCTCGGGGACGACGTCCAGCCGATCGGCCGGGAAGCCTGCGTAGGTGAAGCGCAGAGCCAGCTCGGCGGCGCGGTCGCCGCTCGCGACGATCCTCTCGGTGCCGTTGAGCAGCGGCTCGAAGTCGACGTCCCAGATCCACGACACGTCGCGGCCGTCGGCGATCGCGTCGTTCAGGGCCACGACGAGCGTGCGAGGGAGGCCGCCCTCCTCCAGCGTGCGGATCGCCTCGTTGGCCCCGGCCGGGTTCTTGATCAGGAGCATCAGGATCTGCCGGTCGCTCGCCACGATCCGCTCGAAGCGCCCGAAAGCCGCTGCGAAGCCCTCGAGGCCGGCGACGACGTCCTGCAAGGGCGCCTCCAGCGCCAGGCTCGTGGACGCGGCGGCGAGCGCGTTGTAGACGTTGTAGAGACCGGGGAGCGGCAGGCGCACCCGGCGAGCCCCGGCAGGCGTGACGAGGTCGAACGACGAGCCGTCCAGGCCGTGCAGCTCGATGGCCCGGGCTGCGACGTCGAGCGGGGGCCGCGCGTGCCCGCACGCCGGGCACAGGTAGTCCCCGAGGTGGCCCACGTAGGCGGCTGCGTAGGCATACGGCGCCCCGCACCGAACGCAGTACTTCGAGTCGGCTGCGTGCTGCAGGGCGGGCCTGGCGCGGCGGGGATCGTCGACCCCGAAGCGGAGGGCAGCCGCACGGCTCTCGGCGAGATCGCAGACCAGCGGGTCGTCGGCGTTGACAACGAGCGTGGTCGCCTGCGGCAACTCCGCGACCGCCGCACGCCAGCGCTCTGCGATGTGCTCGAGCTCCCCGTACCTGTCGAGCTGGTCGCGAAAGAGGTTGCCGAGCGAGACGACCCGGGGCCGTACGCGGCGCGCGACCTCCGGCAGGGCGAACTCGTCGACCTCGAGCAAGCCGAGCTCGGCGTCATCGCCGGCGAGGAGGGTGGAGGCGACACCCGAGGCGAGGTTGGCGCCCGAGTGGTTCCAGGCAAGGCGGTGCGAGGGTCGCAGCATGGCGGCTGCCATGGCGCTCGTCGTCGTCTTGCCGTTGGTGGCCGAGACGATCGCGGCGCCGTGGGGGAGCCTCCTGGCGAGCGCGTCGAGCGCTCCGGGATCGACCTTCCAGAGCAGCTTGCCGGGGAGCGTGGTGCCGCCGCCCCGGCCGGCCGCCCGGGAGAGGCGCGCAACGAGTCGGGCGGCGCGCGTCTCGAGCTCGAGCCGTGCTCCCATGCGGTCGAGCGTACCGGCGAGCGCCGCCCGCGGCCCGACGCGGCGGCCGCTCGGAGCATCTTGCACATCGAGCAAATTGCTCTACAGTTATTGCATATGGCGAGACCACGTCGTCGGCACCCGGCAGTCGCCGGGATCGACGAGGCAGCGCTCGCGGAGTTCCGCGCCGGCATCAGGCGCCGCTACTCCGACGAGCAGATCCTCGACGAGCTCCGTGCGAGTGCTTCGCGGCTCGGCCGCTCGCCGACGATGCGCGAGTTCGCAGCCGACGACGAGGCCAGGGTGCACCCGCAGACGGTGATCGAGCACTTCGGCACCTGGAACGCGGCCAAGCGCGCGGCCGGCCTCACGCCGCGGCGCTTCATCAGCCGGGACGAGCTGCTCGAGCAGCTGCGAGCGCTGGGAGCGGAGCTCGGGCGGACGCCCACGGCGCGTGACGTGGACGCGCAGCGGGGGCGGGTCGCGTCCAAGTCGCTCATCTGGCACACGTTCGGCTCGCTCACGCAGGCACTGAAGGAGGCAGGCTTCGACGTGCCGGTCGGCGAGGAGCGTCTCGAGCGCGCGGTCGCGCAGGGTGCGGTGATGGCGCGGGCGCTCGGGCGACTGCCGAAAATGGCGGACTGGAAGGACGCGAGCCGGCGTGACGCGACGCTGATGAGCGAGTGGCAGGTGTACCGGCTCGTGGACATCGATAGCGGCCCGTGGGCGGCGTTCCAGTTCCTCGTGCGCGAGCGGCTGCGAGAGGAGGGCGTGCTCGTGCGCCCCGACGGCAGCCTCGAGACCTGACGGCCGGGCGCACGACGAGCGCCACGAGCACTCCTCGCCGGCCCGACATTCCCGGCCGCCAACGGGGGTAATGCAGCTATGCCTCAAGCAAGGGAGGCGAACGGCCGATACCCCGCTCTGTGGAAGGGAACGCCGCAGAGCCGCTGTTCGACGACGAGCCGGAGGCCGTCGACGAACGGCCCGAGCCCGTCACGCAGGACCCCCTCAAGCTGTACGTGCGCCAGATCGGCGACGGCAGGCTGCTGACGCCGGCAGAAGAGCGCGAGCTCGCCCGGCGCAAGGACCTCGGCGACGAGGACGCAAAGCGCCGCCTGATCGAGTGCAACCTGCGCCTCGTGATGTCGATCACGCGCAACTACACGCGTGCCGGCGTGCCGCTGCTCGACCTCATCCAGGAGGGCAACCTCGGCCTCATCCGGGCCGTCGAGAAGTTCGACTACTCGCTGGGCTACAAGCTCTCGACCTATGCGACGTGGTGGATTCGCCAGTCGATCTCCCGCGCGCTGGCAGAGCAGGGACGGACGATCAGGCTCCCGGTTCACGTCGCCGACCAGGTCCGCCGTGTCACGAGGGCGCGCCGCGTGCTCGGCCAGAAGCTGAACCGCGACCCGTCGATCGACGAGATTGCGAAGGAGGCGGACTTTCCGCCCAAGCGCGTGGCAGAGCTGCTCGAGCTGATCCAGGATCACGTCTCGCTGGAGACGCCGGTCGGCGACGGCGAGAGCCTGATGAGCGACCTGATCGAGGATCACAACGCCGCGGCTCCCGAGATGGAGACGTCCAACAAGCTCCGCGCCTCGGAGCTCGCCGAGGCGATAGCGCGCCTGAAGCCCCGTCAGCAGCAGGTGCTGGTCGAGCGCTTCGGGCTCGACGGAGGCAAGCCGAAGACGCTCGAGGAAGTGGGCAAGATCCTCGGGATCACGCGCGAGCGCGTGCGTCAGCTGGAGACCCGCGCCCTGCGGGAGCTCCGCACGGTGGCACCGGCGCTCGAGCTCTACCTTCGCACCTAGGGATGCGCGTGCCGGTGGATCGGCGCGTCACGACTGCACGGCCTGCATCTCGCGCACGCTGGCGAGCCGTCGCAGCGAGTCGAGCTCGATCTGGCGCACGCGCTCGCGCGTGATCCCGAGCCGCCTGCCGATCTCCTCGAGCGTCTTCGGATCGGTGCCGCCGATGCCGTAGCGGAGGATCACGACCTCGCGCTCACGGTGCGGCAGGCTCGCGAGCGCCTGGCGGAGCGCCTGGCTGCGGAGCTCGAGCTCGACCTTCTCCTCGGGGAGCAGCTCCTCGCCCGCGACGAAGTCGCCCAGCACGGCGTCCTCGGCGTCCCCGACGGGTGCGTCGAGGCTCGTCGACGCACGCGCCGCCGCACGCACCTCCGTCACCTGCTGCACGGTCAGCGACGCCTCCTCGCCGATCTCGTCGAGCGTCGGCTCGCGCCCGAGCTGTGTCCACAGCGTTCGCTCGGCGCGGTTCATCTTCTGCAGGCGCTCCACGATGTGCACCGGCATCCTGATCGTCCGCGCCTTGTCGGCGAGGGCGCGCGCGACCGCCTGGCGGATCCACCAGGTCGCGTAGGTGGAGAACTTGAACCCGCGCCGCCAGTCGAACTTCTCGACCGCCCGGATGAGCCCGAGCGTTCCCTCCTGGATCAGGTCGAGAAAGGGGAGGCCCTGATTGCGGTAGTTCTTCGCGATCGAGACGACGAGGCGCAGGTTCGACTGGATCATCTCCTGCTTGGCGGCCCCGTCACCGCTCTCGATGCGCTTGGCGAGCGCAACCTCCTGCGCCGCGGTGAGCAGCTGGTGCCTGCCGGCCTCGCGGAGGAACAGCTGCAGCGCGTCGGTCGTCGCTTCTGGGGCAAGATGCGCCGGATCGGCACTCGTGGCCTCGACGACGTCGATGCCGCGCTTCTCGAGCTCCCGCAACAGCGCTTCCTGCTCGACCGGCGAGAGCTCGTGCGCGTCGACGATCTCGGCGAGCTCTGGCGCGCGGATCGTACCGGCGTGCTCACCTGCCTCGAGCAGCGCCCGCACGTCCTCCTGAGCGAGCAGGGTATCGATGTCGACGGTAGTCACGAAGGGGGGAAAGCTCGTGCGAGCTGTCACAGCTACTTTCCCACCGTTGCAGGCTGCTTGTCCAGACCCCCGGCGCCAGAACCGACCCACTTCGTGGACCTCGGTATCAAGAAGCTCATCTCGACATCGTTCGCCGCCGACAGCAAGCCTCCCGAGATCACCTATCAGCCGACCCTCTTCGAGACTGAGGCACCACAGTTCGACGAAGCCAAGACGCGTGTCAACGGCAAGAAGTTCGTGTTGGAGCTGGAGGACATCAACAGTGACGGCATCATCGACGTCGACGATCTTCAGTGGGAGTATCTAGAAGGTGATGGTGACTTCCAGAGCGCTGAAATCATCGCCCTGCGCGACGAGGCCGACGTCATCATCACCAACCCGCCTTTCAGCCAGCTCCGGCCGTTTGTGGCTTGGCTAAGTCGAGAGCGGCAAGCAAGTTCTCGATCATCGGCAACCTGAACGCGATCACCTACAACGAGGTCTTTCCACTCATCATGGCCAACAAGCTGTGGCTTGGCGTGACGCGCACCGGCACCGGCAGATGTGGTTTCGAGTTCATGACAGTCGATTTCCAACCAAGAGCGGTCAGCGGATCGATGAAAATGGCGTCCGCTATCAGACGATCGGCAACTCCGCTGGTTCACCAACATCGACCACGGCCGTCGACACGAGCCGCTGCAGCTCATGACCACGGCAGACAACATCAAGTTCAGCAAGACATCAAGGAAATACGCGGAACTCGGATACCAGCAGCTACGACAACTTTGACGCCATCGAGGTCCCATTCATCGACGCGATCCCGAGCGACTACGACGGCGTGATGGGGGTCCCGGTCACGTTCCTAGACAAGTACAACCCTGACCAGTTCGAAATACGTTGGCAGCAGCGAGCGCGACTATCCAACGACGAGGACATATGGCACGAAGGAACGTGTCGTTGACGGCGATGCGCAACGAGTCGAACACCGGGACCCGGATGTGTTATCAGCGACGGACTCCTCGGCCGCGCGTACTACGACTTCGACGGTCGGGTACCCAGTGAGGGGATCTACAAGCGGCATCTTCATCCGGCGGAGGGACGCCTCGTGAAGACCGACCTGAAGCGATACACCGTCGCGGAGACCGTCGATGGCTTCGTCTACAACGAGCTCGAAGGCAAGGGGCTGTTCGGCCTCGCCGGCAAGCTAGTCATCCAACCTGAGTACCAGAGGAACTACATCTACAACGACGGCAAGAAGGACGTTGCCGTCATCGATTCACTGCTGAAGGGTTACCCGCTAGGGCTGATCTACTACAACGTCGCCGGTGACAGCCTCGAGGTCCTCGACGGCCAGCAGCGCATCACCAGCATCGGCCGGTTCGTGACAGGCAAGTTCGCGATCAAGCAGGACGGTAAGGAGCAGACCTTCTCGTCGCTGCCCGCCGAGGCAAGCAGACGATCCTTGACAGCGCAGCTGCTCGTCTATCAGTGCCAGGGCAGCGAGAAGGAGATCAAGGAGTGGTTTGACACCATCAACATCGCCGGCGTGCCTCTGAACACCCAGGAGCGCTTGAACTCGATCTACTCCGGCCCGTTCATCACCAAGGCTAAGGCCGAGTTCTCCAACAGCCAGAACGCGAACATGCAGAAGTGGTCGTCCTACATCAAGGGCGACCCCAAGCGGCAGGAGATCCTCAAGGAGGCCCTGGAGTGGGTCTCGTCATGCCGAGGGCATCAGCGTCGACGCCTACCTAGCGCAGCATCGCGGAGACACCGAGATCACCGGTCTGAAGACCTACTTCACCTCGGTCATCGACTGGATCGACAGCGTCTTCACCCGTCCCCCGGACAAGGAGATGCGGGGGCTTGACTGGGGTCGTCTGTACGAGACCTACCACTCGAACGTCCTACAACGCGGCCGCGATCGACGCCGACATCGACGACACTCCGCGCCGATCCAGCGGTGATCAACAACAAGGGCATCTACGAGTACCTGCTGGGTGGCAAGACGGACCCCAAGTTGCTCGACGTCCGGTTGTTCGACGAGACAGACCAAGGTCGCCGCCTACGAGCAGCAGACGCAGAAGGCCAAGGACCGAGGGCGTCTCGAACTGCCCGCTGTGCGCGATCGGCGACCGATGCCAACAAGACGCGCATCTACAAGCTGAACGAGATGGACGCTGACCACGTGACCGCCTGGTCGAAGGGCGGGTACAGCCGACCTCGCCAACTGCGCAGATGCTGTGCGTCACCCACAACCGAAGCTGGGCCTCGAGGCCGGCGAGCTCGGCCTCCGCCTCTGCGCGTCGTGCTGCGATGCGACGCCGCTCGAGCTCGGTCTGACGGGAGCGCATATCCCCCTCGAGCTTGGCAGCTTGCGTGGCGAACTCGTCAGCGGTGAGCGGGGAGAATCCCTCGTGTGCGTCGATGGCGGCGTGCCAGGCCTCTACGAACTCGGGCCGCGTGACGGCCAGGAGCGCGGCCGCTCTGACAACGCGTGGGTCCGGCTCGTACCCCTGCCCGATCACCCCTGTCGGTGCCTGCAGGGTTGCGATCTCCTCGAGCAGGCGGGCGGCTCCTTCCTGGGCGAGCTGCACGGTCACATCGACGTTGCGGTGGGCGACGTCGCGGAAGGTGCGGTGCTCGCGGCGGAACTCGCGGAGCGCCTGTCGGCTCGTCTCGATCTCCTCGAGGAGCTCCTGGTCGCTCTTGCCCTCGAGCTTCTTCTCCAGGCTCACGAGCCGACCGAGGCTCACCACAGCGACACCGGCGAGCCCTTGACGCGGTAGCCGTGCTCGTTGGTCTCGCTCGCTGCCTCCTCGATCGCGTTGAGGAGCTCCTGCTCGGTCGGCTGGAAGATCAGCTTGCGAGACAGGATGCGCATGGCGGCGGCGGCCACCCGGTTGTTGGAGGCGACGCGGCCCGTCTCCGGCCCGGTCGGTGCTGCTCCGCCCGCGCCGGCGGCGGCGTAGGCCTCTGCGAGCTGGTCTGCGGTGGGGTCGAGGATGCCGCGTGCGGCGAGGATCGCGTGCCCCGCTGCGACAACGTCGAGTCCTGAAACGTGCTCGGGGACGTCGGATGCCTGCCTGATCAGCTTCGGCATTTCGTGCTCCTTTCGGTCGGGTGTGCGGAAGTAGCGCTCATCGCGAAAATCCCGAAGGCCCCGCGTCGCGTGGTCGCGTCGCCGGCCGTCTCCTGGCGCTCCTCACACAAGAGTCGATTACGTGCGCTCGTGCGGCCTGCATGGGCAGTGGCCTCACGGGCCGGCGCAAACGTGCTGCTAACGGCGCGATCCCCTGACGTCGCGTTGGGTTGGGGAGCGGCGGTCGCACGGGATCACCCGTAGGTGAAGCACAAGGGGCAGAGCCCGTCACGGCCGGATAGCCCACGACCGCCGCGTGTCGGCGCGCGCCTGTTCGCCCCCCGGCGGAGAGCAGGGAGGGGTTACGCACCAACATCTAGAACACCCTCCGAGCGGGATCGTCGGAGGCGTCGTACCAGCGGCGCGTCCGTCTGGCGGGTGTCGGAGCGAAGAGCTTCTCGAGCTCGGAGAGGCGCGCGATCGCCGGCTCGTTGAGGCTCTGCGTGCGTGTGCCTAGGGAGCGGGGGAGGCCCCAACGGTCGAACTGGTAGACGGCGAGCGCGAGCGCCTGCGCCATGTCTCCGTGGGAGCCGTTCACCCGGGGGTTGACGACGGCTGCCTGGCCTGCGGTGAACTTGCTCCTCAGCCGCTTCAGCTCAGCGATGAGGCCGGGCTCGTGGTAGAGCTCGAGCGACTCGAGGTAGAGCCGCGAGCGGAGCTCCTGATAGGCGCTCGTCTTCGTGCCGGGACCCATCGGGATCATCTCGACGGAGAGGCCCTCGCGTCTGAGCCTGTCGAGGATGGCGGGTGCGGCGAACTGGTCCGTGACGACCTGGCCGCAGTAGGCGCGCACGACCTCTGCGACCTCTCCCAGCACCCGGTCCTCGTGCTCGCGGCGGTCATCGAAGGTCGCGCCCTTGCGCGGCTTCCAGGAGCGTGCGAGACCGAGGCGGAGACGGCCGGAGCCGTCGGGATCGAGGCCGACGATGGCGAGCCCGAACGGGTCGGAGGAGAACGCCGGATCGAGGCCCGCGATCCAGCGGGCGCACGCAGACGGCTCGAGCTCTCCCCGCTCCGCGAGCGCAGCGTCGACCCGGGTCGCGTCAAGGTAGTTGGAGCCTGAGCCGACGAACTGGGCTTCGTACTCGCCTGCGAAGCCGTCAGGGTCACGGGCTCGTTCGGCCTCGAGGAAGCCAGGGTCGATCATGGGATTCGCCTCGGCGGTGGAGGCCTGCTGCGCGATCGCGTCTGGGAGCTCGCCCGACGCTGCCTGCTCGAACATCGCGGGGAAGAATCCGTCGCTGCCGTACGGCGTCGAGCTGATGATGACGCGGGCGTCACGGCCGAACTGTGCGGTGGCAGGCATCAAGGCCTCGAGCACGCGAGCGCCGGCCTGGAAACCCTCCGTCTCGGTCATCAGGTGCGCGGCCTCGTCGAGCGCGAGGGCGAAGATGGGCCAGCCTCGCCCGGCCCGGCTCGAGCAGGGGAAGGCGCTCAACGTCATGTCGTTCGAGAACGCGATCTCGTCCTCTGTGACGGCCTCCACCATCTCGGAGAGCACGGGGCTGCGCTCCACGATCGAGACGGCCGCACGCAGGATCAGGCGGGCCTGACGGGCGTTCGTGGCGACTGCGACGGCGTGGCCGCGCTCACCGGGCCGGAGGCGCAGACGGAGCTCCGGGCGGAGCAGGCAGGAGTCTCGCGCTCCAGGGCCTCAGAGCTGCGTATCCGTCTTCCCGACGCGCGGTCACGTCCGACCATGCCTGTCACGTGCTGACCTCCCGCCGGGAAAGAAATCTCTCTGAGCGGAAGGGCACGCGCGGCGCGAGGCGTTCCGTGCTGTCGTCGTCGTCGTCGTTCCCGTTGGGATCGGGGATGCTGTGAAGCCGTTCGAGTTCGTCTTCCGTCCAGTACGCGTGTCCGGCGAGGACGATCGCGTCGCAGTCGGCAAGGGTCGCCTCTTCTGCGCTGAGGCCGGTCGTGTCGGGCCAGCGAATCTCTTCGCCCGTACGCGTGGTCCTGAGCAGGTCCTCTCTAGGTCATCCCTCAGTGAGTGGTGAGGTTTCCTCTGAGACGTCTGAGCAGGTGGGACAGGTTCAGCAGTTCGATCGGTCTCGATCGCACTATGCAAGCCGTCTGTGGCGTGCTCTGAGCTGGGACAGGATTCCGGGGAGGTGGACACGCCGTGGGCCGGAGATCATCCACGAGGTCGGACGGGGCCAGCACCGATGTACTCGGGAACCCCGTTTCCAAGACGGCTTCGGCGCAGTCTGAGGTGGACGGTCGGACGCCTGGGAGGTGGGACCGGGGTGGGACGGGCCAAAGACCTCCGGAGCGTCGGGGTGGAGGACGAAGACATACCTGCCACGACCACCCTGGACGCGGTATGAGAACCACCGCTCGGGTCGGTCGCGGAGACGGCGAAGTCGCTTGCTCAGGGTCCGCTGTTCGCCGAGGAAGCCGATCCTTCCGCAAGCTGGGTGAGGGTCAAGGAGGTGACTCCCCGCGGCGCTCGAGAGCCCGGAAGCTTGCTCTGCAGAAGAGGAAGCAGACCAACGCGAAGCCATCGGTCGAGCAGGCCCGCCGCAAGAGCCTGCATCGCGCGCGTTGGCACCGGCACGGAGGGATAGCCCAGCCTGATGGGAGGTTCAGACTCGACGGTGGACCTCTGCGTTTGACTGAATGGGCCCTTGCGCTACAACGCGAAGTGCGAGTAGGGAGTCGAGAACAACGTCGCCGCTCAAGGCGAGTGTCTGCACCCACGCAGGATGGAGTCGCTCAGACCGAACAAGAGCGCCGCAGAGCATTGCTTCGCACACCTCGACTCAGCGGTGCCGAACATCACAGCCGCGGCAAGCAGGACGTCGCAGGCGCGCTGGGCGCGGGGACGAACCACGTCCAGTCCGCATCGTCGAGCTCGACCGCGATCAGCGCGTTTGTCCGGGCGTCGACGATCATGTTGGGTCGCTCTCAGGAGTCCGCCGAGGAGCTCGAGTAAAAGAGCACGGGGGACGCGCAGGGACCTGCCGAGCTTGATAGCCGGCAGCTCGCCGCGGCGAACAGCCTCATACGCCGCTGTCCGGCCGATCCGCAGGATCTTCGCCGCCTCCTCGACCGTGAGGACCGACGGGTACTCGTGAGCGGTCACGCGCACTCCTCGAGGATCCGGAGCACTTCGACATAGCGGCGAGGTTCTCGCAGCGCAAGCAGCCGAGCATGCGGCGGAGTTCGTTGCCTACGACTGGATCAAGCGTGGCGGCGTCGAGGGCCAAGCTTTCCTCCTGTACGGAACACCGTCCGGACCCATTCGGGAATCCTTGGAGTGGGGGAGTTGAGCGTAGTTCCATACCCCTTGTCTCGAGAGCATCTCGTGTCGGCCGATGTGCTCCGCGCGATCAGCCTCGAGCGGATCATCGCCGGTGCGCGAGAGCAATTGATCGATGCAGGACGCTGGTTCGAGCTAGCCCCCGAACTCGGTTGGGATCTTCCCGACGAGGCTGAGATGCGCTCTGTCACGGCTACGGCGCGTCGTGTCGCCGCCTCGCGAGGTCAGGCGCGCGGTCGGCGCGGATATCCGGCGAATCACTATCGCGAGGTTGCTCTCGAAGCGCTCAAACTACAAGCCTCGGGAATCGCGCGAGGCTACCGGATTGCGCTTGCCCGTCAGTACCACGTGCAGCCACAGACGATCGGGGACTGGATCGCGCGCGCCCGAGAGCTCGGGTTTCTCGAGCCTGGACAGCCCGGCCGAGCTGCCCTAGCGCCCGGCCCGATGCTCAAGAGGGAGGACGAATCATGAGGGGGCATGTTCGGAAGCGGGGTCCGTCGTGGGCCATCGTCTACGACGAAGGACGCGACGAGAACGGCAAACGCCGGCAGCGGTGGCGCGGCGGCTTCCCGACGAAGAAGGCGGCTGAGGAAGAGCTCCGCCGCGTATTGCGATCCCTCGACACCGGCGACTACGTGACGCCAGAGCGCCTCACGTTCGCCGAGTTCGCCCGCGAGAGGTGGCTTCCCGTCGTCGAGTCCAGCATGCGCAAGACCACGTACGAAGCCTATGAGCGCACGATTCGTCTGCACATTCTGCCGGCGATCGGTGGCATACAGCTCCAGAAGCTTGACGCAGCTCGTCTCGATCGGCTCTACGTCGACCTGCGGTCGAAGAAGCCGAAGCCTCTTTCTCCGAACACCGTGCGCTTCATCGCCGCGGTGCTCTCGTCAGCACTTGACTACGCGGAGCGGAAAGGCCTTGTAACGAGGAACGCTGCCAAGAGAAGCGATCCTCCACGATGGCAGCGGCGGCAGCCTCGGACATGGACGACGCGCGAGCTCGGCGCGTTCCTCGAGTCCGTGAAGGACGAAAACGACTTCGCGCTCTGGAGGTTCCTGAGCCTCAGCGGGTGTCGGCGTGGTGAGGCTCTTGGACTCACGTGGTTCGGGCTGGACATAGAGGCCCGGACCGCTCTCATGACGCAGCAGGTTGTCCCGACGAAGGACGGGATCGAGATCACACAACCAAAGACGGCGAGCGGAACGCGTCTTGTGACGCTCGACGATGAGACGGTGCGGATCTTGCGAGACCACCGCCACCAGCAGATCGTGCTCAAGGAGCTGATGGCTGAGGTGTATGTCGATCACGACCTCGTGTTCGCGAAGTCTGACGGTGAGCCCCTCGACCCGCGTGGCGTGTCGCAACGCTTCCAGCGGCTGCGAAAGGCCGCCGGCCTTCCGGTGATACGGCTGCACGATCTGCGCCACGGCGTCGGGATGGAAGGCTTCCGTCTGGGGATCCATCCTGAGGTGATGCGCCGGCGTCTTGGGCACGCGAATATCGGGATCACGATCGGCACCTACACCACCGGTGCAGCACCTGAGGTAGAGCGCAGGGCTGCGCAGTCGATCGCTGACGCAGTCGACAGGGCATAGAAATGGCCGGAGCCGGGGAGAGCTTTGACCGGACGATGCAGAGGGTGGAAGGCCTGATCGCACTCCACCCGAAGTTGCATGGCGGTGGTCGCGGGAGACCGGCCCAGACCGTGTCGGACATCCTCCGAGGTGCACTCGTGCTCGCAGTTGGGGCCCTCGACGCGCTGGTACTCGACTCCGTCATCGAGGCGGTTCCAGTAGCCGCCCAACATGGCCGTCTTGGACCAAACGTCACGAAGTGGGTTAAGGACAAACCGGAGACGGTGCTGAAGGCAGTTGCGAGCGAGGATCCGTCCGCGGGGATTGCCGAGCTGTGCCGTGAGCAACTTGATGGCCTGACCTTCCAGCGGTCTGCGGCTATTGAAGGCGTATTGCGGGACGTACTTCAATGCGAAGCTCCGTGGCCTCGAGCCGCCAAGCTCCTCAACAGGCGGACAGACCAGAAATGGGATGCGGATCGCGTCCAGGAAGAGCTAGATCTGATCGTCAAGCGCCGCCATCGGATCGCGCATAGTGGCGATCTGATCCCAGGAAGGTCTGTTACGCAGCCGATTCGTCGGGACTATGTCGAGTCGTCAGCTTCCGTTGTTCGAGCCGTTGGGGACGCGGTCACGTACGTCATCCGCCGGTCAGCGCGTTAGCTAGGCGTTAGCAGAGAGCCTGGTTCTTGCGAGCCGATTGATGTCCGTATGCCTCCGGTGCAGGGACTTCATGGGTGATGTCTGATCGACGCACGATAACGTGCGTTATGTCAAGTAGGAGGAAACGCGGCCACTGACGCGCGAGCCGTGGCCCCTCCCCGGCTCGCAGCCACCGCCCGCCGGGGGCTAGAACGTGGCGCCCTGCACGCCCGACACGATCAGCAGCAGGATCGCCGCCGCCGCGACCAGCCGGTAGACGACGAAGGCGTCGTAGCTGTGTCGCCGCACGTAGTCGAGCAGGAACAGGATCGCGACGAGCCCGGATGCGAGCGACGCCAGTACGCCGACGACGAAGGGCCCCGCCATGCCCGAGGGCAGGTCGGCCAGGATCACGTCGGTGACGCCCTTGAAGACGACTGCGCCGACGGTGATCGGCAGCAGGAGCAGGAAGGAGAACCGCGCTGCGGAGTCACGGTCGAGGCCGAGCAGGCGTCCGGCGGTGATCGTGACACCGGATCGCGACACGCCCGGCATCAGCGCGAGGCTCTGCGCGAGGCCTGCGAGCAGTCCCTGGCGGAGCGACAGGCTGCCCATCCCCTGACGCTGCGGGCGCCGGTCGGCCCAGCCGAGCAGGAGTGCGAAGACGGCGAGGAAGATCGCGATCTGCCACGGCTCGCCCATGTGGGAGGCGATCACGTCCTCGAGCAGGAAGCCGGCCAGCGCGGCAGGGATGGTGGCGACGAGCACCACCCAGGCCAGCCGCTCGTCGGTGCTCGAGATCGAGCGGCGCTGCAGGGTTCCGAGCCAGGCCCTGACGAGCGTCACGACGTCGCGCCAGAAGTACGCGCCGACCGCGACACACGTGCCCAGGTGCAGGGAGACGTCGAACGTCTGGTTGAACGCGTCGTTCTGCTCCAGGTAGGTCCAGTCGAACAGCCAGGGAACGAGGATCAGGTGCCCGGACGAAGAGATCGGCAGCAGCTCGGTCATCCCCTGCACGAGGCCCAGCACGAGGGCCTGCCAGTTCGTCAGCTTCGACGGGTCGTCGCCGACGCCCGCGACGGTGAGGACGAGCGCGAGCGCCAGTGTGGCGCCGGCGGCAGCGAGGACGGCGGGTCGGCGCACCGTGGGATCCTACCCGCGCCCGCCCGGCGCGGGCCGCAGCGGAAAATGACGCAAATTGCGGCATCGGTGCCGACACGGCCCTTGACCCCCCCACCCCCGCTCTCTAGGTTCCCTCTTGCACCGAGCACGGAGCGCGATTAGGTCGAAGCTCAGCCCGGAGGCCGTACGCGGAAGCGGAAGGTCGACGAGTTGGGTGGACGAAAGCGCCACCGGCTCGGTGAATTTTTTTTCTCCCGGGGGGGCTGCCGCGCGCCTGCGCCGGTCGCCGATGCTCTAGGATGCACGCGATGCACCTGCGCGCTCCCAGTGTCGACCGCGGCGTCCAGTCGTTCCTCTGGGCGGTCGTCTTCTTCCTCGTCATGTACTTCGGGATGGTTGCCGTCGAGGTGTCGAAGGCAACGGCCCTGATCGTCTCCCTGGTGGCGTCGTTCCTGATCTTCGTCTTCGTCCGCACCTGCGGCGGCGACTGAGCCCACCCCGGCGAGACGAGCGGGCCTACCGGCGGTCGACGCCCGTGAGGGACGTCACGAGCCTGCGTGCGAGCTCCGGGCCCAGTGCCGCCTCGAGCCTGCTTCGCGCCGGTGCCCGCCGCGCAGCCGGTTCGTCGAACGCGAGGCAATGCCGCAGCAGGCGGTCGTTCGAGCGCGGTTTCGGGGGCCGGAGAGGGACGGTCGCGTGCACGTTACTGGTCATCGGCTCGGGAGCGGCCCGGGGATCATCCCTCCGATCAGGGAACGCGGCACTCAAGGTTCGAGCCCGAGTCGTCGCTCGTCGAAGACGGCCGAATCGAGCTCGACCCTGAACTGCTCCAGCGTCCGCAGGGAGTCCGGGCCGAAGACGTGCGGGACGACGCCGATGCGGGCGTCGTTCGCGAAGGGGACGTCGACGTGCGTGCGTGAGACGACGTTGATCGACACGGCGCCGCACACCGGGCAGAGAACTGCAACGCCGACCATGCTGCCGCCGCTCGCGAGCAGGCTGAACGAGGACGGGCAGACGGGGCGCGGCCTGTCCTCCGGGTAGCAGAAGAAGCTCCACGGCCACTCCCCCGCCCGGATCCTGGCCGTCGCGATGCTTGCGAGCTCCTCGGCGAGGTCGTCCTTGCGAGCGGTCATCAGGTTGAGGAAGCTGCCGCCTGCCTCCAGCCCGAGCGGCGCCCAGTCGAGCACGTCGTGACTGATGAGCGAGAGATGCTCTCCCCCGCACCCGCAGTCGAACTCGATGCGGAACACGGCCGGGTGCACGGCGCCGGCGAGGCGCTCGATGCGGTGGAAGGCGGACAGGCGCACCCGCGTTGTCCCGTGCCGGGGGCACGAGAGTGTGAACGTCCCCGTCAGGGCGTCCATGGAAGCCATGATGCAGTGATAGACGACAGTTCGGACGACAGGTTGAGTGTCCCTGCCCGGAAACGGCCTGCACGAGCCGTTGCCGGCGTCCGAGGATCACTCGATCGAGGGACGCCCCACATCGACCGGAAACGCGGTTTCCGGGCCCGGCGCCCGGAACGCGGCTCAGTACTCGATCAGTGCGTGCACGTCGTATCCGGCGAGGCGGTCACGCCCGTGCAGGAAGGTGAGCTCGATCACGAAGAGGGCGCCGACGACGGTGCCGCCGAGCTGCTCCACGAGCTCGATCTTGGCCCTGGCCGTGCCGCCGGTCGCGAGCACGTCGTCGAGCACGATCACGCGTGAGCCGGCGCCGATCGCGTCCACGTGCACGTGCAGCGAGTCGGTGCCGTACTCGAGGTCGTACGTCGCCTCGACCGTCTGCCAGGGCAGCTTGCCCGGCTTGCGCGCGGGCACGAAGCCGCAGCCCAGCGCGTAGGCGAGCGCCCCCCCGAAGATGAAGCCGCGTGCCTCGGCGCCCATGATCACGTCGGGCGTCCGCGGCCCGGCCCATGCTGCCAGGCGGTCGATCGTCTCCCGGAAGGCACCGGGATCGGCGATCAGCGGCATCGCGTCCTTGAAGGTGATCCCCTGTGTGGGGAAGTCCGGGACGTCGCGGATCTTCGTGCTCAGGTCGAGCGCGCTCAACGGTCTGCGACCTCACGCAGGTCGCGCGTGAGCAGGAGCTGCGACAACTCGTGGGCGACTGCCGCGAGCGCCTCGAGGTCCTCGAGCGCGGCGGTGCGACGTTCCGGGCTGCGCGACCTGAGTGCAGGCGCCACGATCTGCTCGAGCAGCGCCGACTGGCGGCCGGCGGCGGTCCTGAACGCTCGCAAATGGCGCGCGTCGATCCCGTGCCGCGCGATCTTGCCGCAGGCGAGCGCGATGTCCGCCTCGCTCTCGCGGTAGAGGCGGTCGCCGGCCTCGATCCGGGGCGTCAGCAGCCCGAACTCCTCCAGCTGGCGCGCGAACTCGGGGCTGACGCCGGCCCGGCCGCACAGCTCCTGCAGGTCGATCTCGTCCTCGGGTGCACGCAGCCCGGCTGCACGCCGCTTGGCGCGGTCGGCGGTCGGCGAGCGTAGCTCCTCCCGGATCACCCGCAGGGGCAGGAACTCGTCCCGTTGCAGGCGCAGGATGGTCACGAGGCGCTCGAGGTCTGCCTCGGAGAAGAGCCGGTACCCGCCGCGCGTGCGGCGGGGTGCGAGCAGTCCCTGGTCCTCCAGATAGCGGATCTTCGAGATGGAGATGTCCGGAAACTCGTCTCGCAGCTGCTCGCAGACTGCACCGATCGTGTGCAGACGTGGCGACCCGGGAGCGGTCGGCTCGGTGGTGGGCTCTGTCGTCGTCATCGGCGGAGGTAGGTCAACCGGTACTTGCCGATCTGGACCTCGTCGTCGTCCTGCAGCGTCACCGACTCGATCCGCCGACGGTTGACGAACGTCCCGTTGAGGCTGCCGAGGTCGCGAATGGTGAAGGTGTCGCCGTCACGGGCCAGCTCCGCGTGCCGGCGCGAGACGGTGACGTCGTCGAGGAAGATGTCGCACTCGGGCGAGCGCCCGATGATCGTGCGGCCGCTCGTGGGCTGGAAGCTCTCGCCCGCCCTGCCTCCGCCGGAGCGGACGACGAGCGCTGGTCCCCGGATGCCTGCGTCGGGCACCGGCGGCATCTCGCCCTCGACATCCTCCGGTCCGAGCGTCAGCGTCGTCTCACCCGTCGCCTCGACGACGAGCAGCGCACCGCAACGCGAGCAGAAGTGTGCGGCCTCGGGGCTCTGGAAGCCGCACTCCGGGCAGTAGATGTGGCTCATCTGCCCCCGTCGTGCGGGCCGCCGAGAATGTCGCCGAGATCGTCCGGGGCGACGTGGCCACCGTCGGTCCGTGCGCGCTTGGCGCGCTCGGCCCGCAGGATGTCGACCTGACCCTGGTAGAAGCGCCGCGCCAGGGAGACGTCGTCCTCCTCCTGCTCGAGCGCGCGGATCATCGTGCGCAGATCGTCGTCGGAGAGCGTGGCGAGGTCGGGGAGCGGCGTCAGGTCGTCGTCGTCACCCGGCTCGTCGCCGGTTCCCGCATAGAGCGGCCGGTCGAGGCTCGTCGGCGCCGGCAGGTCGACGTTCCCCGCGGCGACCTGCGCTTTCAGCCGGAGCGTCCGTTCCCCGCGGAGGATGTCGATGCGCCCGTGCAGGAGCCGCCGGCGCTGCGAGATGGCGTCTTCCTCTCCCTCGCGCTGCCGCAGCAGCGCACTGAGGTCGTCGTCGGAGAGCGTCGAGAGGTCGGGGAGTGGTTCCACGGACAGCCTTTCCGGTCGGGAGAGCCATTGAAGCAGTCCCCGCACCGAGGGGTCAACCTCAGCTTGAGGCTTTCACGATCCCAGTTCGCGCTGCCGCCCCTTCTCCCTGCACGACCCGAGCGATCGGGTCGCTCTCGCCCTTGCCCCCGACGCGCGCCGCGGTCATCCCGCCTGCACCTCCCTGCGCGCCTTCAGCACGTACTGGCCGGCGGCGGCAACCGCCAGCGCCAGGTTGACCCAGAAGCACGCGAGCGCCCACCACGTCCCCTGCTCGGTGATGAGGACGAGCCCGAGCGACGCGTACAGCCCCCAGGTGGCGATCTTGCCGAGGCGGGAGACCTGGAAGTCGTACCCCCGTGGCACGACGAACCGGTAGCCGGCGATCAGGACGGCGTCGCGCAGGAGCAGGATCAGCGCGAGCCAGGGAAGCCGGTCGAGGCCCACGAGCAGCACGACGGCCGTCGAGATCATCAGCCGGTCGGCCAGCGGGTCGGCAACGGTGCCGAACCGGGACTCGACGCGCCAGCGCCGCGCGAGGTAGCCGTCGAGCTGGTCGGTCGCCCCGGCGATCGCGAACACCGCCCACGCCCACCAGCTCGGCCCCTCCTGCTCGCGCAGGAGCAGTACGACGAACACCGGGATCGCGAGGAAGCGCAGGATCGTCAGCGCATTGGGGATCTGCCTGGTGGTGGCCGAGATCGAGGTCATCCCGGGGAAGCGTAGTGGTGTAGCGTCGGCGACAGCATGGGTGACACCCTCTCTCTCCCCGGGTTCGTGAACGCCCACACGCACACGTTTCAGCGGGCGCTACGCGGGCGTGCCGCCGGCGCGGACTTCTGGGCGTGGCGCGACGGCATGCTGGAGGAGGTAGAGCGGGCCACTCCCGACAACGTGCGCGCTTCCTACGAGGCTGTCTACCGCGAGATGCAGGCCGCCGGATACACCGCCTGTGGCGAGTTCCACTACCTCGGGATCGCCGAGGCCCGTGCCGCGGCCGAGGCCGCGGCGGCGACCGGCATGGAGCTCGTCCTGCTCCACGTCGCCTACGGCCGCGGCGGGCTCGAGCGGATGCGTCAGCCTTCGGTCGCCGCCTACCTCGAGGAGGTGGAGGCGCTGCGGGCCGAGGGGATCCGCGTCGGCGTCGCCCCCCACTCCGTGCGCGCGTGCTCCCGCGACTGGCTCGAGGAGATCGGCAGCTATGCCGAGAGCGAGGGCCTCGTCCTGCACGTCCACGCGGACGAGCAGCCACGGGAGATCGAGGAGTGCCTGGCCGAGCACGGCTGCCGACCGATCGAGCTGCTCGCCCGCGCGGGCTGCCTGGGGGTGCGGACGACCGTGGTGCACGCCACGCACGCCGACGGAGCGGAGCTCGACCTCATCGCGGCAGCGGGAGCGACCGTCTGCGCGTGCCCGACCACGGAGGCCGACCTGGGCGACGGGTTTCTGCCGGCAATGCGGATCAAGCACCGCAGCATCAGGCTCTGCATCGGCTCCGACTCGAACGTGCGCATCGACCCGCTCGAGGAGCTTCGCGAGGTGGAGGGCATCGCGCGCCGGCAGAGCGGCACCCGCGGCGTGCTGTCGACAGAGGCACTGCTCGAGCTGGGCGGCGCTGCAGGTGCACGCGCGCTCGGGCTCGAGAGCTGGCCGGGCATCGAGGTGGATCTCGGGCACCGCTCGCTCGCGGGTGTCGCCCGCGAGCACGTCCCGGCTGCCCTCGTGGCCGGCTGCGGCGCCGACGTGGTCGTCGCGCCGCCGTCACCCTGAGCCGGACGGCGCCCCGCCCCGGACGGGCGAGGCGCTGGCTCGTGGGCTACGTGAAGACGATCTGGCCGCCTGCCGCCTTCTCGTAGAACTCACCGACGGTGATGATCTCGTCGACCTGCGGCACGAACGACTCCATCGTCAGCCCGAACATGTCGACGGTCGCCTTGCACGCGTACAGGCCGGCGCCGGAGTCGGAGATCAGCTCCACGAACTCGGGGATCGGGGGGATGTCGAGCTTCTCCATCTGACGCGACATCATCTTGGTTGCGATCGCGGACATGCCGGGGATCGCTCCGAGCCACGTCGGCATGTGCATCCCGGGGTTGCCCACCGTGGCGACCTTGATCGACCCGTTGCGATCCTTCCGGACCGCGTCGAGCCCGAAGAAGGTGAAGAAGACGTCCACCTCGATGCCCTCCATGCGGGCGCCGTTGGCCATGATCAGTCCCGGGTAGACGGCCTCGAGTGACCCCTTCGAGATCACGATGCAGACCTTGTCGATCGGCTTCGGTCGCTCGCTCGCCGCCGGAGCGGTCTCTGCAAGCATCTCAAGCATCTCGGTCATGGTTTTCCTCCGCTCGCGTGTCTAGATGCAGCCGCGAGGCTTGGGAATGCCGCCGACCTTGGCGGCGAGCTTCGCGGGGCCTTTCGGGAAGAGCTGGTAGAGCTCCTTGATCGGGACGCCCGACTCCTTGCCGAGCGAGCGGATCGACGGTGCCGTCCCGTTCGCCAGGTAGGCGTCGCGCATGAAGCGGACGACCTGCCAATGACGATCGGTCAGCGTAGGGATCCCGTTTGCGCTCGCGACCTCGGCTGCGACTGCCTCGTTCCACTGGTTCGGGTCGACGAGGAAGCCCTCGGCATCGAGCTCGACGGTCGTCCCTCCCAACTCGGTCATCGTCATGTCATGTCCTCCTTCGCTACGCGGGCTGCTCGGCCCGCTGCTTGCCGGCCATCTGCATGGTCGGTGCGATCCCGGGGATGTCTCGGCCCGGCAGCAGCATGTGCCAGTACATCCACTGGAACATCAGCTTACCCAGGTGGTTCAACCGCGATTCCTTCAGCAGGGGCATCGGCCCGACTCCGGTCGGAAAACGGCCGGGCAGCGGCTCGGTCTCGTAGTTGAAGTCGATCAGCAGCGCCTTGCTGAAGCCGGTTTCGATGAAGCAGTTCGCGTGGCCGTCGTACGACGCGTCGAGCTCCTCGCCGGCGAGGAACCGTCGCACGTTCTCGGTCAGGATCTCGCCCTCGAAATGGGTGACCGAGCCCGCCTTCGAGGTGGGCACGTTCGTCGCGTCGCCCAGTGCGAACACGTTCGGGCTGGCGAGCGACTGAAGGGTGCCGGGGTTCGTGGGCACGAAGTCGAGGTCGGCACCGAGACCCTCCGAGCGTGCGACGTACTCCTGCCCCCCGTGCAGCGGGATCGTGACCAGCAGGTCGAACGGCACTTCACGCTCGTCGTAGCTCAACAGCTTGCCGGCAGACGCGTCGACCTCCCCCGTGTTGAACTCGGTGACGAGCTCGACCTGCTTCTCGGCCAGCAGGCCCTGCAGGTGCTCCGCGGCGACGGGCTTCGTGAAGGCGCCGTCGAGCGGGGTCACGAAGCTGAGGTCGACCTTGTCGCGGATACCTCGCTCGTGGAAGTACCAGTCGGCCAGGAACGCGAACTCGAGCGGGGCAACGGGGCACTTGATCGGCAGGTCGACGAAGTTGACCGCGAGGCGGCCTCCCTCGAAGCGCTCCAGGGCTCCCTGCAGCGCCGTTGCGCCGTCGACGTCGTAGAACGTGAACACGTTCTGCTTCCAGCCGTCGCCGGCCATCCCCTCTGTCTCCTCGGGCTGCAGCCGTGCGCCGCTCGCGACGACGAGAACGTCGTACGGCAGCACGGTGCCGTCCGCGAGCAGGACGCGCTGCTCGTTCAGCGAGACGGTGTCGATCTCGCCGAGGTGGAAGTCGACGCCCGAGCGCAGCTGCCGGCTGCGGGAGCGCATGATGTCCTCGGCGTGGGCAAGCCCGAACGGGACGAACAGCAGCCCCGGCTGGTACACGTGATTGTCGTCCTTGTCGACGACGGCGATCTCCGCCTCCTCACGGCTGTAGAGCCGCCGTAGCCGGTTGGCCATGAGTGTTCCCCCGGTGCCGCCGCCGAGGATGACGATCCTGTGGGTCATCTCCACTGCCTCTCGCTCGTAGTCCTTGACACCCAGTGTCGCGGAAGCGCGCTCTGCACGGCAAGCGAGGAAACCCCCTGGCCGGTGCGGGCAACTACGGGAGCGGGTGCGTGCCGCCGCGGGTACCCGTGCTGGGTATCCTGCCTCATGTGGACGTGACCACCGAGACTTTCGAGCAGGACGTTGTCGAGCGGTCGCGCGACGTGCCCGTGGTGGCCGACTTCTGGGCGGAATGGTGTGGCCCGTGCCGCGCGCTCGGCCCGGTGCTCGAGGCGGCGATTGCGGGGCGATCCGGCACGGTCGAGCTCGTCAAGGTCGACGTCGACGCGAACCAGGAGCTGGCCCAGCGCTTCGGCGTCACAGGCATCCCCGCGGTGAAGGCGTTTCGCGACGGCAAGGTCGTGTCCGAGTTCACCGGCGCGCGGTCGCCGACGATGGTCGAGTCCTTTCTGGACGACCTGCTCGCTCCACCGCGGGCCGACCTGCTGGTGGAGGAGCTGCGCGGCTCCGGCGAGCTTCCGGAGGTCATGGCGGCGCTGGACGGCGACGATCTCGAGGCCGCTCTCAGCTGGATCGTGGCGGCCGTGCCGTCAGCGCTCCCGGCCGAGCGGGACCGCCTGCGCGAGGTCGCAGTCGCCCTGTTCGATCGGCTGGGCCCCGACGATCCGCTCGCCTCGACGTACCGTCGTCGTCTCGCAGCGGCGCTGTACTAGCTGCTCGCAACGCTCGCCCGGTAGCGGGCGGCCCAGCGCGCGGTGCTGTCGAGATAGGCGCGCTCGGCCCCGGGGCCGGTCGCGCCCCAGGCCCCCACGTACGAGCCGTAGCCCGAGACGGAGGTGCGGGCCGGCTCGATCTGCGTGCCTTCGTGCCACTCGTTGTAGCTCGTGATCGTGACCACGTCCGCGTGGGCGCGGACGGCGCCGCGCCACATGCGGTCGTATCTCGCTCCGTTCGCGCGGGGCTGCACTCTCGTGTCGGGCGTGGCGCGGCGCGCGTCGTAGCCCGGTCCCACGGACGGAGCGCACGCCAGTCCGAGGCGCCGGGCGGACGCGCACATGCGCGGGAACGAGGATCCGTCGTAGAGCAGGACGTCGTAGGTGTAGAGACCGGCGAACCCACCCGAGAGGGCCTTGCCCGGCAAGGCCGTGTTGGCAAAGAGGCGGATCCCCTGCAACCGTCCGTTCAGCGCCTTCCAGCCCTCGTCCGGGGAGCTCGTGGAGTCGTAGACGTAGAAGTCGGTCACGCCGTCGGCTGCCAGGTGGCGGAGCTCTGGCTCGAGCGTCTCGGGAGCGCGCCCCTCGTACGGCTCCACGTGCACGGCCACCGAAAGCCCGGCCGAGCGCGCGACGGCGGCGACGAGCCGCAGGCGTGCGTCCTCACGTGACCCCGGGCCCCACCAGGAGACGATCAGCGTGTCGATCCCTGCTGCGGCGATCTCGCTCACCTGCGCGCGCAAGATGGCGCGATCCGACGAGGAGTAGGCACCCCGCGCCGGGTACCACGCGGATGCGATCTGGTCGGGCGGCTGCCGCCCGTCCTGTTCCCAATGCTGCCACGACCCGTCCCGCGACGGCGTGCCGTACCACGGATAGAAGAACGCGGCGACCGCTCCCCCGCCGAGAGGCTCGACGGGCACCGCCGGGTGCGCCGCGACGTCGGCGGCCATGACGAGTGCCGCCGCCGTGATCGTGCACACCACCGCAGCTGCACTTCGCAAGGCGCGCGGACTTTACCCTGCTTTTGGCCCGAAGGAAAGGGGTATCCGACAAGAGCCTCGGCGCCGCACCGCGACGGGCTCCCGTCCGATCCTGCGGGAAGGGCTCCCACCCCGGTCTCGTCGTCGGCGGGCGCGGCCCTCTGCCATCATGACCGCGTGGAAGCGCGGGAGAGCGACGAGAAGGCCGTACTCGATGCGGCGACGGTGCGTCGCGTGGCGGAAGGGGACGCGACGGCGCTGCAGGAGCTGTACGAGCGCTACGGCCGCGTCGTCTACTCGTTCGCACACCGCCTCACGCGGGACGACACGCTCTCCGAGGAGTGCGTCCAGGACGTGTTCGTGGCGCTGTGGCGCCGGGCGGCGGACTTCGATCCGAGCCGCGCGAAGCTCACGACGTGGCTGTTCGTCGTGGCGCGCAACCGGGCGATCGAGCTCGGTCGCCAGAAGTCGCGTCGCCCCGAGCTCCGCGACGACCTCGAGCCGGTCGGGTCGGCTCCCGACCCTGCCGCTCTCGTCGGGGTCGCGGACGAGGCCCAGCGCCTGGCAGAGGCCGTGGCCGAGCTGCCGGAGGATCAGCTCGAGGTCGTGCGGCTCGCCTATTTCGACGGCCTTTCGCACGCGGAGATCGCTGCGGTGATCGGAATCCCGCTGGGCACCGTAAAAGGAAGGATGAGGCTGGCGCTCGATCGACTGCGCGGCCTCGTCGAGGCCTACGACCTGCAGCCAGGGCAGTGATGGACGACGCCGACATGCTGACACCCGACGATCGCGAGACTCTGGCGAAGCTGGAGCGCTCGCTCCCGCGCGTGAGGCCGGCCGATGACCTCTTCGAGCGCATTCTCGCCGAGGTGCGGCCCGAGGCGACCGTCGTCCCCCTGCACCGAGCCTCACGGCGACGCCAGCTCGCCCCCGCACTCGGCGTCGCCGCTGCCGCGGCCGCGGCAGCCGTCGCGATCGCGGTCGTGGCGACGGGCGGCGACGGGCTCGGCAACCCCGACGCCCGCGCCGCCATCTCGGGCAAGAGCGCTCCCGCGGTGAGAGGAGAGGCGGAGCTGTATGCCGCCGGAAGTGCGGGCGGCACCGTGCTGGTCTCTCTGCAGGACGTCCCGCCGGCGCCGAGCGGGCACCACTACGAGGTCTGGGTGCTCCGCGAAGGCTCCGAGGAGATGGAGGCTGTCGGGGTGTTCATTCCCGACTCCGAGAGCGTCGAGCTCGAGCTCGAGCTCCCGGGCCCCGGGCCCTACGTCGCGGTCGACATCTCCGTCGAGGAGGACGGCGGGCCGCCGACCCACAGCGATACCAGCCTCGCCGGCGGCACCTTCAGCTGAGCCGATCCGCCGCTCAGCTGCCGGGACGCGCGTAGCGGGCTCTCCCGACCGCGACCAGGAGGTCGGGCTCGTCCCACGGCGTGATCTCCACATCTGCGGTTGCGAGCGTCCGGCCGGCGCGCAGGCAGCGAGCGAGCACGCGGTGTGGAGCGGGCTCGGCGAGCCGGAGGAAGTCGCAACGGAGGTCGACCGCGATCCATGCTCCCGGGCTTTCGTGCGCGACCGCGTACCACCCTGCCGTGTCGACACACGTGGCCAGCGTGCCTCCGTGCAGGAAGGGGCGCGGCTCGTCGCCGCCCAGCGCGAGTGACGTGGGGTCGAGCCTCAGCACGACAGCGTCCGCGCGGAGCTCGACGGCGACGAGGCCGATGGCAGCGTCGAGCGGTGCCGGCGGATCGGTCAGCAGGTCCATGAGCCCGCGATCCTACAGGGGACGCTTTCGGTGCCGGCCTAAGGGACTCGCCGCCAGACGCCGATAGAGGGGTGGGGGCAGGTCCTGATCGGGGGCTGCCCCCTTCCCCTTCTCGAGGGCGTCGTTACTCGAGTTAAGTGCGCGGGACAGGTGACCCTGCCAAATCGGGGGAACGGCAAGATCGGCGTGGGCCCCCGGGGGGAGAACTCGAGGCCGCCGCAGCTGTCCCGCGCGCCACGTATCTTACGCATCCTCGCGCCTGACAGCACAATGTTTCGTGCGTTCGCCGCCCGCGCACCGTCTCACGCAGCCGCGGCTGGGGTCGTCAGCGAAGGTCGAGCTCGATGCCGCGCTGCCGGAGCTGGGCGATCGTGTTCTGCCGCCAGCGGTTGGTCGACGGGGAGAACGGCACGAACGCGACCGTGCCGCCGTCGGGCTTCGAGACACGGTAGTGGCCGCCGCCCGAGCGCTCGACGATCAGGCCCGCGCGCTCGAGCTCCCGGCAGAACGCCTTGACGTCCTTGTTCACGCGACCCAGGATACGGGGCCGCTGACCGCGAGAGCGTAACCGGGGCCGGCGAGCACGGCCGTCACAATCGTACCCGCCTGCCCCGCCTACCCGATCCTACGGTTTACCGAGGTCAAATCCAAGCAGGTCGGCGTACACGGTCCCGGCCACGCGGATGTCGCCGGTCGCCTCGATGCTGGCGGGCACGGCGCGCGTGACGAAGCACGGGCGCTGCGAGACCGGTGGCCGGATCGCGGTGCCGACAGCCGGCAGCCGGTCGAGCTCGATCCGCTCGAGCGGCAGCGCCGTGCCGTCGGCCGCCTGGATGACCAGATAGAACCGCATGTCAGCTCGGCACGACCACGACCGGGCAGTCCGCACCCTCGATCACACGATGAGAGACGGAGCCGAGCAGCACCGACGCGAGCCGGCCGTGCCCGTGGGAGCCGACGACGACGAGGGTCGCATCGCTCGCCTCGCCGAGAATCACCTCGGCGGCGGCTCCCGCCACCAGGCGCCTCTCGACCGGCAGGCCGGACGGAAGCCCGGCAAGCGCATCCTCGAGCACCCGACGCGCAGCCTCTTCCTCTCGTTGCAGGTCGTCGGCGACGAAGGTGGACGGGAGCTCGATCATGTCGTACGAGGGCTGGATCGGCGCCACCGGCACATACGACCACGCGTGCACTGCCACCAGGGTCGCCTGGCGGAGCGCCGCCTCCTCGACCGCGAACCGCAACGCGGCTGCTCCATGCTCCGACCCGTCGACCCCGACGACGATCCGCTGCGTCACGAGAGCAAGCCTAACACCGGCCTTCCCCGCCACTCGCCGTTTCAGCGCTCCTCGATCCGGGTAGCTCCTAGCTGCCCCGGCACCCGGGCGGCGGCTCCCCGAACAAGGAGGTCGAGATGTACATCGGCGGTGGACTGCTCACGCTCATCATCGTGATCCTGCTGCTCGTCTGGCTCTTCTGAGACTCTTCTCGAACGTCTCGTGCGCCGGCTGAGCGCGTCGGCATTGCTCACGGGTCGACATCGCTCAACGGGTCGACATCGGCGGCGTGCGGCGACAGGCCCGTGCGCGAGTGAGGGCGAGGATGTTGGCAATTGCACGGGTGCGATTTCCGATTCCGTTAAGCACCCCGTAAGGGTGGCGAAAGAAGTGGCCTCTAGCGTCCATGGCGACCACGTCGACGGAATGGAGCACGATGAAGAAGCTACTGCTCGTCCTCGTCAGCGCCGGAGCGCTGGCGGTTGCAGCGGTGCCCGCACTGGCCGGCACGATTCACCACTTCCCGCAACAGGCAACAGAGGGGTTCTATCGCGGGCAGACGATCGAGTACCTCGACTTCGGGCCGATCAAGCTGAAGGCCGGCAACAAGGTTGCCCCGATCTGGGCAGTCACGAACGGCGTCGAGGGCCAGTACAACATCGTCGACGTCGTGCCCGGCCAGAAGGCCTACACGCCTCTCTGGGGCGTTCAGCTCGTGACCTGGAAGAGCAGCGCGACGCCGCGCCTGCTGACCTCCGCAGCCGCAGTCCGCAAGGCCGTCGCGGCGGGACAGGCGACGCTGAAGAAGCCCGGGATCGTCGTCAACTGCCCCGTCATCTGACCCGGCGGTCAACGCGCCCCGGCCACCCGACGGGCGGCAGAGCCGCTCGGTGGGCCGGCGAGGGTGACACGAGCAGCACCTAGGAACAGAGAGCCCCGCGTCCGCGGGGCTCTCCTCCATCGGGGCGCCGAGATTCGAACTCGGGACCTCTAGTCCGATTCCGGAGCCGCGGCGAACTGCGACGAGCGGCGTATCCCTGACGAGACGACGGGTGGTCTGCGGCAAACCTCCGGGACGCGCGGAGTTATGCCGATGCGCGCTCGGCGGCCCTGGGCGAAGGTCGATCTGCCCGCTTCGAACCAAGGAGGCAGAGGTGTCAGCGTTTGAGAGCAGTCCCTTTGCTGGTTCGTCTTCAGCCGTGCGCGCGGGGACGCGGGGTCAGCGCGGCTGGGTTGCGCGTCGTCCGGTTGGCGCGTTCTCCGTCGGCGCGTATGCATTCGTCTCGGCGGGCACGCACGGCCTGAACCAGGTGCCGTTCGCGCTTGTCGTTCTCGTGCTGTTCGTCGGGATTGTCGGCTGTTGACGTTCCTTTACAACAAGACCCAGAGCGGGTTCCTGTGCGTGTTGCTCCATGGCGCCTACAACGCCTCGGTCGGGCTCCTCATCCTGGTTCCGGAGGCCAGGCTCGAAGGGAAGACCTACGCGACGATGACACTTGCGATCACCGGCGCCGTGCTTGTGGTGACGGCAGTCTTGCTGCTCGTAACGCGTGGTCGGCTGGGTCTGGACGCTGGTATGGGCGTCGCGCCGCCAGCGGCTCAACGGATGCCGCGATGACCGCGACGTGTTGTAGTCGAGGATTCCGCTTTCTTGTGGGTTCCGCAGTCGCTCTTCTTGCGACGGTGGCGTCGGGCGCGTTGCCTTGCGTACCCGCTGCTGAGGCGGCAGCCGGAGTCACTCCACAGACGGCTGCGCGTGTCGACCGGTTCGTCGAGCAGGAGATGGGCGCACGTCGGGTTCCTGGTTTCGCGCTAGCCATCGTGCGCGGGGACGAGGTCGTGCATCAGCGCGGTTTCGGCTCGGCCGGCGCTGGGAGGCCCGTTACTCCACGCACGCCGTTCGTGCTCGGGTCGACGACGAAGTCGTTTACGGCTCTCGCGGTGATGCAGCTCGTCGATGCCGGCAAAGTCTCGCTCGACGCGCCGATCTCACGGTACGTGCCGGAGCTTCAGTTGGCCGGGTCCGCCGAGCGGCAGATCACGGTGCGGCAGCTGCTCAACCAGACGAGTGGCGTTCCGGGCTCGGCAGGCGGGCGATTGTTGAGGTCGGTGGGCGACGGGACGATGCTGGACGTCGTTCGCTCGCTCGAGGGTACGAAGCTGTGGGCGGCACCGGGGAGACGGTTCCAGTATTCGAACGCGAACTACGTGCTGCTCGGCCTGGTAGTCGAGCGCGCTTCGGGCGCGAGCTATGGCGCCTACGTCGATCGACACATCTTCGGCCCGCTGGGCATGCGTGACAGCTTCGTCTCGCGGGAGGCTGCCAAGCTGTCCGGGCTGGCAGTGGGGCACCGTTACTGGTTCGGGTTCGGGTTCGCGCACGGGCCGACGAGCCCCGACTCGGTTCGGTCCGCCGGGTACCTGATGTCGTCGGCCTCGGACATGGCCCGTTACCTGAGAATGTGGCTGAGCGGAGGCGTCTTCGAAGGCCGCCGGGTCGTGTCCGAGCAGGGTCTGCGCACGCTTCTCGAGCCGGTCGCGCCGGCGACCCTGGGCAACTGGTCGGGTCACCACCAGTCGCGGTATGCGATGGGCTGGTTCGTGGGCGGCCCCTGGCGGGAGCCGGCGATCCTGCACCTGGGTGGCGCTCCTGACTCAAGCTCGATGATCGTGCTGTTGCCCGAGCGGGACGTGGCGATGGTCGCGCTCGCGAACGCGAACCTGGAGTTGCCGCTGCCCGGTGCGGACGGAGCTACCGACCGGATCGCCAGTGGCGTCGTCAGCCTTTTGGTCGGCGAGGAGCCGCAGACGGGGTTCTCTCTCGGCTGGTTCTACGTCATCTTCGACGCGGGCCTCGCGCTGGTTGTGGCGGCTATCGCGTTCGCATTGACGCGGCTCTTCCGCCGCCGTCGAGCCCCGGTGAGTCGCGGCCGCCGAGCCGTTCTGATCGGCCACGGCACGCTCGAGGCTGCTGTGGGAACACTCCTACTCGCAGCGCCCTCACTGACCGGGCAGGGATACGCAGGGTCGCTGCTCTGGATGCCCGACCTGTCGGTTGCTTTGCTGACGATCGGCGGACTCCTAGGACTCACGGGTCTCGCTCGGATCGCCACTCAGGTGGTCGCCCCGTCGAAGCCACCGCAAACGGCCGCGGGTGGTTCCGGGTCGTCTTCGGCCGCGTTCCCGCCTGCCGGCGCCCGCCCGCCGCGGCAGGCAGGCGACCGCTTTCCACGTCGGCGCCGAGAACAACCCTCCCCCAACGAAGATCGAATGTGAAGGAGCCAAAAGAGATGCTCCACCCCCACACAGACCCATCTCACCCGCAACGTGCGACGTCCACCAGGTTCGTGCTCGCTCTGGGACTCGCGTGGAAGAGCGGATCGCTTCGTCTCGGCGTCGCGATCGCCACGCCGGCGCTTGCTGCCATCGGCTTTGGGCTGACGACCCCACGCGGCCCGCTGACGGCGACCGCAGGAATCACCTCAATGCTTACAGGGCTCGCCGTCGGCGGGCTGGCAGGCCTCGCTCTCCGGTCGCGCTGGGCGTTGCTCGTCGCCCCGGTCGTGTTCATCGGCGTATTCGAGCTCGTCCGGCTCGGGACGGATGGACCGACCGTCGACGGGATCCATCTCAGCACGTATGGGCTGATGGCTCTCGTCGTCGGCCGTGGCATCCACGGCGTCATCGTGCTTCTGCCGATGCTGCTCGGAGCCACTGTCGGCGCCGCTGCGGCACGCCACCGGACGCGCTCAGCCGCACTTCGGCGAGCTCACGGTTGGATCGTTGCCAGGCGCTCGGTCACAGCGCTCACCGCGCTCGGGCTCATCGCGCTTGCCGTGCTGATCGTCCGCCCCGCGAGCACCGACGCGATCGTCGGAGGTGATGGTACGCCGCTCGCTGGCAGCGTTGCCGAACTGACCCGTGTCCCGATCGGCGGCCACGACCTCGCACTCATGCTCCGCGGCGACAGCTTCGACAACCCGGTGTTGTTGTTCCTGGCCGGCGGGCCGGGCGGCAGCGAGTTGGGTGCGATGCGCAACCATCTCCAGGCCCTGGAGAAGAGCTTCCTGGTCGTCACTTTCGATCAGCGCGGCTCAGGCAAGTCGTACGCGGCGCTCGACCCGACATCGACTCTGACGCTCGACACCGCCGTCTCGGAGACGATCGAGGTCACGAACTACCTCCGGACCCGTTTCGGCCAGGATCGGATCTACCTGCTCGGCCAGTCCTGGGGCACCACCCTGGGAGTGCTCGCGGCCCAGAGACACCCGGAGCTATACCGGGCCTTCATCGGCGCGGGCCAGATGGTCAGCCAACGGGAGACCGACCGAATCATCTACCGGGACACTCTCGCCTGGGCGGAGGCCAACGGCAAGACCGACATCGTCTCGACGCTGACGCGGATCGGTGAGCCGCCGTACAGAAGCATCCTCGACTACGAGCCGGCCCTCTCCTACGAGCACGAGGTCTATCCCTACGACCGCACCGGCAACAGCGAGGGCGAAGGTGGCTTCTCCGAGAACCTGTTCGCCGAGGAATACACGCTGCTCGAACAGATCCACAACCTCGGCGCCTTCCTCGACTCCTTCACCGTCCTCTACCCACAGCTACAGCAGATCGACTTCCGCCGCCAGGTCACCAAGCTCGATATTCCCGTCTACCTCGTCCAGGGAAGGTACGAGGCCCGTGGCCGCGCAGAGCTCGCTACCGAATGGTTCGCAAACCTTCAGGCGCCGAGCAAGAAGTTGATCGTGGTCGACCACACCGGCCACCGGCCACTGTTCGAGCGGCCGGCCGAGTTCGTTGCGTTCATGACCGACACCGTTCTCGCCGAGACGGGAGCGGGTCGCTGAGGAGGCGTCGCATGAGCCTCGCCCAGAAACAGAAGGGAGTACAGGCATGAGTACCGCACAGACCGGGCCCCCTTACCCGGTGCGATTCGAGGGGGAGCTCGACCCGAATGTGAGCCGCTGGCTATGGCTTGTGAAGTGGCTGCTGATCATCCCGCATGCGATCGTCCTCGCGTTCCTCTGGCTCGCCGTCGTCGTGCTCACTGTCGTCGCGTTCTTCGCGATCCTCTTCACCGGCCGCTATCCACGCGGGATCTTCGACTTCAACGTCGGCGTGCTTCGCTGGACCTGGCGGGTCGGTTTCTACTCCTACTCCGCCCTCGGTACCGACCGCTACCCACCGTTTACGCTCGGCCCCGCCGGCGACTACCCCACAACCTTCGAGATCGAGTACCCGGAGCACCTCAATCGCTGGCTGCCGCTGGTGAAATGGCTGCTCGGGATCCCGCACTACATCATCGTTGGCATCTTCATCGGCGGCGCCGGCTGGGGCGTCGGCCGCGCCGGAGACGGCGCAGACTGGATGGGCGGATGGAGCCTGGTCGGCATCCTCGTCCTCATCGCGGCCGTCGTACTGCTCTTCACAGACCGCTACCCGAAGAGCATCTTCGACTTCGTCCTCGGGATGAACCGCTGGGCAGCCCGCGTCGCCCCCTACGCGCTCCTGATGCGCGACGAATACCCGCCCTTCCGACTCGACAACGGAGCGCACGAACCAGGGCATCGGGCACCAAAGGAGCGGCAGACACCCGCCTCGCCCGACCCCGAGCCCAACCAGACCGAAACCGGACGCTGAGGAGGCATCGATGACCGTCACCGCAAGCCGAGCACGGGAGAGTGCCCGTAAGGTCGCACCGAAAGCAATACCGCGCGTCGCCGGGCGGGCACTGGAGATCGAGCGGATCACGAAGCGCTACGGCGACAACACCGTCCTCGACGACCTGTCGTTCAGCGTTCAGCCTGGACGGATCACGGGGTTCCTCGGGCCGAACGGATCGGGGAAGTCGACAACGATGAAGATCCTGCTCGACCTGGCCTCCGCTGACCACGGCAGCGCGACGTTCGGCGGGCTCTCCTACCGTGACCTGCCCGACCCCGCGCGCACGGTCGGGGTCGTGCTGGAACCCAACGCGTTCCACCCGGGACGAAGCGGAAGGAACCACCTTCGAATCCTCGCCGGTGCGGCCGGGATCGGCGCGGCCAGGGTCGACGAGGTGCTTGCCCTCGTCCACCTGGGCGATGCCGCCGACCGCCGTGTCGGTGCCTACTCGCTCGGGATGAAGCAGCGACTCGGGTTGGCCGCGGCCCTGCTCGGCGACCCGCCCGTGCTCGTCCTCGACGAACCCGGGAACGGCCTCGACCCGCAGGGCGTCCGAACCCTGCGCGACCTCCTACGCGGCCGAGCTGCCGACGGAGGAACGATCTTCGTCTCCAGCCACCTCCTCGCCGAGGTCGAGCTACTGGCCGACGACGTGATCGTTCTCAACCGCGGCCGGCTCGTCACGAACGGCCCGCTGCGCGATCTGCTTCAGGCGGCGTCCCTCGTGCGGAGCTCCGATCCGCATCGCCTCGCACCGCTACTGGAGGAGGCGGGTGCGACCGTGCAACCGCGGGACGGCGAGGCGATCGTCGTACGCGGCCTTTCGATGGACGACATCGGCGAGCTCGCGCTCCGCGCCGGCATCGCCCTCCACGAGCTGACGCCCGATGCCGGATCGCTCGAAGAGCTCTTCCTGGGTTGGACCGAAAGCGACGATTCACAGCTCGACACGACCGATGAGAAACGAGAGGCGGCGAAGACATGACCTGGAACCGACTGGTGAGAAGCGAGCTGCTGAAGATAACGAGCACGAAGTTGCCCTGGGCGTTCCTCGCGGTCCTGGTCGCGATCAGCGCGATCACGGCGGCCGCGGTCGTCTTCGGCCATGACATGGACGGCAGCAAGGACTTCATCTCGACCGCCGCCGACCAGCAATCACTGATGGCGTTTGCAGCGAATGCCTTCATGGGCGCCGGGTTGTTCGGAGCGATCGCCGTCTCCCGCGAGTACGGCCACAACACCGTCGTACCAACGTTCCTGGTCACCCCCCAACGCCAACGAGCCGTGCTAGCGCAGTACACCGCAATCCTCGTCTCCGGCGGGCTGCTCAGCGTCGTTGGCGCGGCGATGACCGTCGCCGCCGTGGCGGCCTCGCTCACCACGACCCAATACGGGTTCATGGTCTCCGCGGGCGGGGTCGCAAGGGTCCTGGTTGCGTCGGCGTTCGCCGGTGCAGCCGGCGCCGTCCTCGGCGCCGGGATCGGCGCAGTGGTGCGAAACGTCGGCGGTGCGGTCACCGGAGCAGTGCTCGTGCTCATCATCGCGCCACCACTGATCATCCAACTGGTCAACGACGCTGCCGCCTGGGTGCCGAACACCCTCGCCAACGTGATCGCCGGTGTCGGAGACGAAGTCGGCACACCTGCCGCGCTGATCGCCACCGCCGCCTGGGCGCTCGTTCCGGCAGCGATCGGCCTCCTCGCGGTCCTCCGCCGCGACGTCGTATGAGCACGATGACCGGACGACGAGCAAAGCACCAACACGAGCGCCGTGCTCGAGCGGGCCGGAAAACCCCCCGCTCGAGCGCCGACTCCGACAACGAGAAGAGGAAGCTGCCATGACCAGCTGGTTGATAGGCCCGGTTGCAATCACCGGGGCCGACGGACACGTCGGTACCCACCTCCAGGCCCGCCTCCGCGACCTTCCGAACGAGGTCCGGCCGGTTGGTCGCTACGACGACCCGGTCAGCGCGTTCAGGGACGCCGACGCGGTGATTCACCTGGCCGGGACGCTGGCCCCGCATGGCGACAACACCTATCAGGCCGCGAACGTGGAGACAGTCCGCCGCACGATCGACGCCCTCGAAGGCTCGACGGTCAGGCGGGTCGTCTTCCTGAGCTATCCCGGCGCCGACCCCAACTCTCGCAACGACTATCTGCGGACAAAGGGTGAAGCGGAGCGGATCGTTCTTGCCTGCGGACGCGACGCCGTCGTCGTGCGCTCGACGTTCATCTACGGGCCGCCCGCCAGCGCCGGCCCGAGCGCGATGCCGTTCATCGTCGAGGCCGGCAAGCCCGTCCCCGTGATCGGCAGCGGCCGCCAGCGGTACGCCCCAACCTTCGTCGAGGACGTCGCCGAGTCGCTGGCACGGTTTGCCCTCGACTCGACGGCTCCGACCGGCACGTTCGCCCTCGCCGGCCCCGACACCCTCACCGTGGACGAGTTCGCCGACGCCCTCAACGGCGCCGACGTCAAGGAACGCCACCTCGGCCGGCACGTCGCGCGCCTCCTCTCACACGTTCTCCCGACGCTCACCCCGACCATGGTCGACGTGCTCGCCTCGGACGCGCTCCCCGACGGGTCGCCTCTCGCAGTCGACGCACTCGGGCTCGAGCTCCACCACCTCGCCGATCACTACCCCTACGCCGGAGTGCGCGTCCGAGGCTAGTCATGTCAACCATCCCAACGCGCGCAACCAGCCCAAAGCACGTCGCAGCAGGCCAGCTCGGCCAACACCGGCTTCATGATCGCGGTCGGAACGACTTTCGCGTTGCTCGCCGCATACGTCTTCAGACCACCCTTCCAGAGGGCGCCCCAATGACTGACGAAAGGGAGAATCCCCGATGAGAAAGCACGCAGCACGCGAACTGGACGCGAGCCTGCTCGACCGCCTCGCCAGCTTCGTCGGAGGCAACGCCGGCGCGACCGCCGTCTTCGGCACACCTGTCGAACGCGACGGCATCACCGTCATCCCCGTCGCCAGCAGCCGCTTCGGGTTCGGCGGAGGAGCGGGGCCAGGCCCCGACGGACGAGGCGAAGGCGGCGGCGGCGGCGGAGCCGCCGTGTCGCGGCCGCTCGGCTTCATCGAGATCCGGCGTGGGCGCGCGCGCTTCCGCCGCGTCACGAACCCCCTCACCGTGAGCGTCGCGCTCCTTGTGATCGCCGTAGCGGCAACACGCCTTGCCCGCGCGGCGGGACGCCTCGGTTATGGCAGATGCCGAGCCCAGAGAGGCGAAGACAAGGGCATCCCCCAAACGGAGCACACAGCGGGCGAGGTGGTGTCGCCGTGAGGAGGCTGTGGGGAAGCATGGCGCGCGCGTAGGATGCGACCGCCCTCACCGTCTGCGCAATTGTGCTCACACGAGCTCGTCCTCGTTGCGTTGTGCTGTCGGCGCCGACCGGCGTGAACCGATCCGGTCCAACGTCGATCGAGCGGCCTGGCAGGGCCTCTGGTGCCTCATTGAAGCTCGGGTTGCGCTAGCCGTGCGCCTGTGGCTCCCGGCGGCGGGCTTTCTAGAAGCTTTCCGGGGGGCTGCTGCGGCTCGTACGACCTCGACCTCTAAATGACGAAAGCCCGCTTGTCAGCGGGCTTTCTATCGGGGCGCCGAGATTCGAACTCGGGACCTCTAGTCCCCCAGACTAGCGCGCTAACCAGGCTGCGCCACGCCCCGCGACCGCCCCATCCTAGCGGCCGTGCCGCTACGGCCGCGCGCGAGCGGCGTCACGCCCTCGCAGCCCGGCACCGGCACGTTGATCGCCCGCCGGGCGCGTGTGAAGATCGCATCACACCGAACGAAAGGAGCGAGGCATGGCGGACTCGGCACTCTTCATCGGCTGGGGGAGCCCGGTCAGGGGGCGCGAGCAGAAGGCTGCACAGGTGTTCGGCGAGGCGGTCGCGCTCTGGAGCAAGCTCGAGGCCGACGGCACGCTCGAGAGCTGGTCGGCCCACTTCCTCGAGCCGCACGGGGGCGATCTCCAGGGCTTCTTCCTGCTCCACGGCGAGCGCGAGACCCTGGGGCTCCTCCGCCTCGCCGACGCCTTCGTGGCCGTGATCCAGCGCGCCGACACGATCGTCGAAGGGCTCGGCGTCGTCGCTGCCTCGACCGGGGCGCGGCTCGAGGCCGAGATGGGCCGATTCCTGGAGAACGCTGCCGAGCTCGGCTGACGGTCGCCCTCGTCTGCCTGCCGCGACCGCGCTTGCGGCAGGCCGACCGGGTGTCAGCCGAGCTTCTTGTAGAGCCGGTCGATCAGCTCGGGCATCGCCTCGAGCTTGTCGGTGATGACTCTGATCCGGTACTCGCGGAAGTGCTCCGCCTTGACGTCGAACGCGCCCGCGAGCCGCTCCAGCACCTCGTTCGAGGGCACCGGACGGTTGCCGTGCACGATGTGGTTCAGGTAGCCGGCCGAGAGAGCCGTCTTGTCGGCGAGCGCCCGGTAGGTGAGGCCGGTGTCGGCCATCAGCCGTTCGATCGTCGGGCCGAGGGCCTCGTCGCTGTACGTCCGTCGTCTGGCCACTAACGCTCCTTCACCCATGTAATCACGGATTCGCGCGGAATGCGCTCGTCGGCGCCCGTCGCGCGTACCCGCACGTCGACGGCGTCGTCCTCCAAGGTCTTCTTGCCGACCGTCACGCGGAGAGGCATTCCGAGCAGGTCGGCGTCGGCGAACTTCTCGCCCGGGCGCTGGTCGCGGTCGTCGAGCAGGACGGCCAGGCCGGCGCCCGACAGCCCGTCCGCAAGGTCGTCCGCCCGCTCGAGCACCTCGGGAGCACCACCGTGGAGTGCCAGCACGTGCACGTCGTACGGCGCCAGCCGGGTCGGCCAGACGATGCCGAGATCGTCGTGGCTCTGCTCCACCGCGGCCGCCATCACGCGTCCGGGCCCGATGCCGTAGCTGCCCATCACGAGCGGCCGCTCGCTGCCGTCCTCGTCGAGGAAGGACGCGCCGAGCGGCGCCGAGTAGCGCGTGCCGAGCTTGAAGATGTGCCCCACCTCGATCGCCGTCTGGAAGCGCAGGCGGCCGCCGCAGAGCGTGCAGGCGTCGCCCTCCTTCGACTCGCGCAGGTCGGCAAAGCGGGGCGCGTAGTCCCGGCCGGCCTCGACCCCGCGCAGATGCCAGCCGTCCCTGTTGGCACCCGCGACGAACTGGCCCACCCGCAGCGCCTCGTCTGCCACGATCTCGCCGTCGAAGCCGACCGGGCCGAGTGATCCTCCCGACGCGCGGAACGCAGCCCGGATCTCCTCGTCGGTGGCGGGACGGGAGGGAGCGCCCAGCGCGGCGTCGAGCTTGTTGGGCTCCAGCCGGTCGTCGCCGCGCACGAGCGCGAGCACCACGGCGCCGTCGTCCCTCGTCACGGGCATCGCCTTCGACGTCGCCGCCGGATCGATGCCGAGCATCTCCGCGAGCGCCTCGATCGTCGTCACGTTCGGCGTCTCGACCTCCTCGGGGCGCTCGAGCAGCTCGGGGAGCTCCGCGCGCCGCGGCACGCCGCGCGCCACTTCGAGGTCGGCCGCGAAGTCGCCGTTCTCACAGGTGACGAGCGTGTTCTCGCCCGAGCCGGAGGGTGCGAGGAAGTCGACCGACTCGCTCCCCCCCATCATCCCGGGCTCCGCGTCCACGCCGACCGCCTCGATCCCGCAGCGCTCGAAGATCCGCTCGTAGGCTCCGCGGTGGGCGGCGAAGGCCCGGGCCAGTCCCTCCTCGTCGCGGTCGAACGAGTACGAGTCCTTCATGATGAACTCGCGCACGCGCAGCAGGCCGCCGCGGGGCCGCGGCTCGTCCCGCTCCTTGACCGAGAAGTGGTAGAGGATCTGCGGCAGCTGCCGGTAGCTCTGCAGCTCCTTCGCGTGGAAGGTGAACGTCTCCTCGTGGGTCATCGGCAGCACGAACTCGCGCCCGTTGCGGTCCTGCAGGCGGAAGATCTCCTGGATGTAGTCCCGGCCGGTCTGCTGCCACAGCTCGAACGGGGTGAGGACGGGGCAGAGCATCTCCTGGCCGCCGATCGCGTCGATCTCCTCGCGGATCACCTGGACGACCTTCTGGTGGACGGCCCAGCCGAGCGGCAGGAACGTCCACACGCCGGCGCTCACCTGCCGGATGTAGCCGCCGCGCACGAGCAGCTTGTGGCTCGCCGCCTCGGCGTCGCTCGGTGCATCGCGCAGCGTCGGCTGGAACAGGGCTGATTGACGTCTCACCATGAGCGTCACAGGGTAGTCGAGCCCCGCCGGCGGTGCCGCGGTTCGTTGTCCGCGCCAGCAACGACGTCCGGGCCGGACCGGCGTGCTGCCGGTCAGTCCAGCGGGATGAGGCTCGCCTCGGCCATCGCCAGCGCCGCGGGCTTCGCCATCTTCAACCGCTTCGGCCGCGGCATGCCGGCCTCGATCCAGCGGTCGATCTCGTGGAAGAGCTCGTCGACCAGGATGTCGGAGGAGACCTTCTTCAGCACGCGCCCGTGTGCGTAGATGAAGCCGACGTCCCGGCCGCCGGCGATGCCGAAGTCCGCGTCGCCCGCCTCGCCGGGGCCGTTCACGGCGCATCCCATCACCGCCACCTCGAAGGCGTCCGGGTACGCCTGCAGGCGCTCCTCCACCACGACGGCGAGGCTCTCGACGCCGACGTTGTCGCGGCCGCAGGAGGGGCACGCGATCATCACGGGGCCCCGCTCCCGCAGCCCGAGCGCCTTCAGGATCTCCCATGCGACCTCCACCTCCTTGACCGGGTCGGCCGTCAGCGAGACGCGGAAGGTGTCGCCGATCCCGTCGGCCAGCAAGGAGCCGATCCCGACGGCGCTCTTGATCGCCCCCGCGAACGGCGTGCCCGCCTCGGTGACGCCGAGATGGAGTGGATAGGGCACCGTGGCGGCCAGCATCCGGTAGGCGCGGATCATCGTCGGCACGTGGGTTGCCTTGACCGAGATCTTGAAGTCGCGGTAGTCGAGCCTCTCGAGCAACTCGACCTCCTCGAGTGCAGCTGCCACCAGCGCCTCCGCCTGGTCGCGACGGGCCCGCTCCTGCAGGTGTTCCGGCAGCGAGCCGGAATTCGCTCCGATGCGCATCGCGATGCCGGCCTTCTTCGCCGCGGTCACCACGAGCGCGACCTTGTCGGGGCCGCCGATGTTGCCCGGATTGATGCGCACGGCGGCGACGCCGGCGTCGATCGCCTTGAGTGCGAGCGACGCGTTGAAATGGATGTCCGCGATCACCGGGATCGGGGACAGCCGCACGATCTTCTTCAGCGCGAGCGCATCCTCGGTCTTCGGAACCGCGCAGCGAACGACCTCGCAGCCGGCCGACGCGAGCGCCGCTATCTGCGCGGTCGTCGCCTCGACGTCGTGCGTCTTCGTCAGGGTCATCGACTGGACGACGACCGGGGCGCCACCGCCGATCGGGACGCCGCCGACGCGGATCTGCTCCATGCTCGGCATCCCCGCCAGTGTAAAGGCGTCCTTCCCCCGCCCGTCGCGGCCGCAGGCACACTCGGCGGCGTGCATCGCGAGCCGCCACCGACGCGGTGGGCGCTGGAGCGCCCGCCAGCCGGCCATCCGCACGACGTGTGGGCGCTCGGCGCTGACCTCGAGCCGGGAACGCTGCTGGCTGCCTACCGGCTGGGACTGTTCCCGATGCCCGTGGACGGTCGCCTCGTGTGGTTCTCGCCGGTGACCCGCGCGGTGCTCCCGTTGCAGGGCTTCCATGCCTCCCGTTCGCTGCGTCGGGCGGCGAAGCGCTTCGAGATCCGCGTCGACACGGCGTTCGACGAGGTCATCGCCGCCTGTGCCGATCCGTCCCGGCCCGGCGGCTGGATCGACGAGTCGATCGTCGCGGCGTACCTCCGGTTGCATCGGCTCGGGCGCGCCCATTCGGTCGAGGCCTGGGACGCCGACGGCCTGCAGGGCGGTGTCTACGGCGTCGCGATCGGCGGCCTCTTCGCGGCGGAGTCGAAGTTCCACCGACGCCGCGATGCGTCCAAGGTCGCCCTGCTCGGCCTCGTGGAGCTGCTCGTGGCCGCCGGCCGGGCAGGGCAGCGCCTGCTCGACGTCCAGTGGACGACGCCGCACCTTGCCTCGCTCGGAGCGGTCGAGCTCCCGCGCCGCGAGTACCACCGCCGCCTCGACGCAGCACTGGCGCTCGACACCCCGTTCGGGCACGTGGGAGGAACGCCTACGAGAGGCGGCCGATGTCGTTCGTGAGCCCGATGAAGAAGAGCACGAGCACGAGGCCGATGCCGACGATCGAGACGCGCTCGTAGATCTCCCGGCGCAGCGCCCTCCCGCGTATCCCCTCGACCACGGCGACGGCGATGTGCCCGCCGTCCAGGGGCAGCAGCGGCAGGAGGTTGAGCAGCGCGATCGAGAGCGAGATCAGGCCCAGCACCCACAGGAAGTTGCTCGTCCCCGCCTTGGCCGCGTCCGATGACCCCTGCACGATCCCGACGGGGCTCGAGATGTCCTTGCGGCCGTCGCCGGCAACGAGCCGGCCGAGCGAGCGCCCGATCTCGACCGTGACGATCCCGGTCACCCGGAACGACTCCTTGACGGCCTCCGCCGGCGGCAGGCCCTCGCCACGCAGGACGAAGCCGAGCCGGTAGGCGCCGTCAGTCTCCCTGGCGGCCGTCGGCCCGAGCGTCACTTGCTGCCCTCCGCGTACGACGACGAGGGTCAGGGGCTTTCCGTCGGAGCCGGAGATCGTGCGGGACACATCTTCCGGGCCGACTGCGACCCCGTCGATCGAGACGATGCGGTCGCCTGCCTCGAGGCCCATCGAGAGTGCAGGGGAGCCGGCGGAGACAGCGTCGACCGTCGTCGTCGCCTTTCCGCCCGACGTGAGGAACAACCCGGCGAAGAGCGCGACGGCGAGCAGGATGTTGGCCGCCGGGCCGGCAAAGATGACGACGATCCGCTTCCAGGTCCGGGCCCGCCAGTACGCGTCGGGCCCGAGGGCGTCGTCGAGGTCGGTGAGCCCGCGCTCGGCGGCCTTGGCGGCAGGCTCGGAGAGGGCCGCGCCGGCGACGAGATCCCCGAGCGTGCCGAGCGCCTCGCGGGCGGTGTCGTGGTTGCCGGCGGTGAGCGCCCGGCGCAGCCTGTCGGTCGGTGGGCCGAGATCCGGCGCCTCCTCGACCGCGAGCGCGAAGGGAAGGTCGACGTCCTTCGCGACGGGACGGTGCATGCCCGGGATCTTCACGAAGCCTCCGAGCGGGATGGCGCCGACCCCGTACTCGATGCCGTTGCGGCTCGTCTTCCAGACGGCCGGCGGGAAGCCGACGTAGAACTTCCGCGGCCGCATCCGCAGCGCCAGCGACGCGCCGAAATGCCCGAGCTCGTGGATGAAGATGAGCAGGCCGAGACCGATCAGGGAGACGAAGATGGTCATGCCGCCACGAGCCTCCGCTCGGCCGCTCGCCGTGCGGCGCCGTCTGCCTCCACCAGCTCCGCGAGATCGCGTGCAGGCGCCCCGTCGACGGCAGCGAGGGCGTCCTCGACCGCCTCGGCGATGTCGAGGAAGCCGATCTTGCCCGCGAGGAACGCCGCTACGGCGACCTCGTTGGCCGCGTTGTAGGCGCAGGGGAACGTGCCGCCGAGCTCGCCGGCACGACGCGCCAGCCCGAGCAGGGGAAATGCGTCGAGATCCGGCTGCTCGAAGGACAGCTCGAGCCCGGCGAGATCGAGCCGCCGGGCGGGCGTCTCGGCCCGTTCCGGATAGGTGAGGGCGAAGGAGATCGGGACGCGCATGTCCGGGTGGCCGAGGTGCGCGAGGAGTGCGCCGTCGCGGAACCGCACGAGCGCATGGACGACGGAGGTCGGATGGACAACCACCTCGAGCCGGTCGTACCCGAGGCCGAAGAGCCAGTGGGCCTCGATCAGCTCGAGGCCCTTGTTCGCGAGCGTCGCGGAGTCGACGGTGATCTTGGGCCCCATCGTCCACGTCGGATGCTCGAGCGCCTCTGCCGGCGTCACCCCGGCGAGATCGGCACGGGAGCGCCCCCGGAAGGGGCCTCCGGACGCGGTCAGGACGAGCGCGTCGATCGTCGCGGGCGAGCGGCCCTCGAGGCACTGGAAGAGCGCCGAGTGCTCGCTGTCGACCGGGATCAGCAGCCCTCCCCCACGCTCACGGGAGCCGATCGCGAGCTCACCCGCCGCGACGAGGCTCTCCTTGTTGGCGAGAGCCAGCGTGATGCCACGCTCGAGCGTCCACAGCGTGGCGTGCACGCCCGCGAAGCCGACGATCGCGTTGAGCACGAGGTCCGGCTCGCAGGCCTCGAGCAGCACGGTGGCGTCGCCGCCGACCTGAACGTGCTCGACACCGTGCGCGGCGGCCAGCGCCTCGAGCGGCGCCGACCCCGACTGCAGGCCGCAGAGCACGAGATCCGGGTCGCGGTCGAGGACGTCGAGCGCCTGGCGGCCGATCGAGCCGGTGGCACCGAGGAGCGCAACCCGTTTCACGTGCACAGAATGCCTGTCGCGCGGCCGCTCGCGCAGGGCGCCGCGACGGCGGCGCTCACGTCAGCGCGAGCACGAGGTAGTACGCCGTGGGCCCCGCCCACAGCAGCGAGTCGACCCGATCGAGCACGCCCCCGTGGCCTGCCAGCACCCGGCCCGAGTCCTTGACGCCGAGATCACGCTTGATCGCGCTCTCGAACAGGTCGCCGAGAGCTGCGGCAAAGGCGATGGCCGCTCCGAACAGCACGGCCTCCCAGTTGGAGAGGAATCCCTGGTCGTACAGGGCGAAGAACGACACTGCGATCGCGACGAGCGTCCCGGCGACGAGCCCCTCCCACGACTTGCCAGGAGAGATCCTGGGCGCCATCTTGTGACGCCCTACGAGACGCCCGACGAAGTAGGCGGCGGTGTCGTCCGCGAACACCGTCAGGAGCACCGTGAAGATGACGAGGCGCCCGTCGCCCGGGATGTCCCGCAAGAGCAGGAGTGCCCCCAGCCCGCCTCCGACCCAGACCACGCCCAGCAGCGTGAGCGAGATCGCCGCCGCCGCCGACGGCCGTGCGTCGGAGAAGCCGAAGACGACGAACGCCACCAGGACGGCCGAGAAGAGACCCCCCATCATCCACGGCGCCCCACCGGCCTCGACGCCCAACAGGGTCAGCACGAGGCCCACGTAGCCGCCCAGCACGAGCGGCCGGAGGCCCCGGCCCATCACGTACAGCTCGTGCAGCGCCATCAGGCCCCCACCGAGCGCCAGTGCGAACAGCCACCAGCCGCCGAGCCAGACGACGCCGAGCACGGCTGGCAGCAGCACGAGCGCCACCACGATGCGCGACCAGAACGCGCTCATCTGGCCCCGAAGCGCCGCTGCCGGCTCGCGTACTCGGCCAGCGCGCCGCGGAGGTCGTCCGCGCCGAAGTCCGGCCACAGCGTCTCGGTGAAGACGAGCTCCGCGTAGGCCGCCTCCCAGAGCATGAAGTTGGAGAGTCGCAGCTCGCCGGACGTGCGGATGAGGAGGTCGAGCTCGGGCAGCAGGGGAGCGTAGAGCCGGGCTGCGACGGCTGCCTCGTCGACGTCTGCCGCGGCGAGCCCGTCGCTGACGATACGCCGCGCCGCCTCGACGATCTCGGCCCGCCCGCCGTAGTCGAAGGCGATCCACAGCAACAGCGTGTCACGGTGCGCGGTCTCGGCCTCGAGCGTGGCCATCTTCGCCCGCAGGATCTCCGAGACCCTGTCGCGGCGGCCGATGAAGCGCGTGCGCACCCCCTGCAGAGCGAGATCGGGCAGCTCGCGCTCGATCGTCTCGTCGAGGATCTCCATCAGGGTCGCCACCTCGTCTGCGGGGCGCGCCCAGTTCTCGGTGGAGAACCCGTAGACGACGAGCGAGCGCACGCCGAGGTCGACGGCGGCTTCGACGGTGCGCCGGAGCGCCCGGGTCCCCTCGCGGTGCCCGTCCGCCACGCTGAGCCCATGGGCCTTGGCCCAGCGCCCGTTGCCGTCCATGATCACGGCGACGCTCAGGGCGTTGCCCTGGTGATCGTCTGCTCGAGCGGAAGACGGCATCGTCAGCGGGCCGACCGTCGCCGCGGTCAAACCTCCATGATCTCGGCTTCCTTGTGCTTCAGCAGCTCGTCGATGCGCTTCACGTGCTCGTCGGTCAGCTTCTGCACCTGGGCCTCGGCCCGGCGCTCCTCGTCGTCGCCGACCTCCCCGTTGCGGACGAGCTCCTCCAGGTGCTTCATCACGTCGCGACGGACGTTCCGGGTCGCGATCTTGCCCTCCTCGCCGAGACGACGGACCACCTTGACGAGCTCCTTGCGCCGCTCCTCGGTCAACTGCGGGATCGGCAGCCGGATCATCTTCCCGTCGTTGGACGGGGTGAGCCCGAGGTCGGACTCGAGGATCGCCTTCTCGATCGCCTTGATCTGCGAGACGTCGTACGGCTGGATCGAAAGCAGGCGCGCCTCGGTGGCCGAGATGGTCGCCATGTTGTTGAGTGGCGTGGGAGTCCCGTAGTAGTCGATCGTGATGCGGTCGAGCAGGGCCGCCGAAGCGCGCCCGGTGCGCACGCTGTTGAACTCGGTGCGGGTCGAGTCGATCGACTTGTCCATGCGTACCTCGCAGTCGGCGAGGAAGTCCTCGATTGCTCCCATTCAGGCCTCCTTCGGCGTCGCCACGATCGTTCCGATCCGCTCGCCTCCCGCGATGCGGACGATGTTCCCTTCCGCCAGCTCGAACACGTGAATCGGGAGATGATTGTCCATGCACAGCGAGAGCGCGGTCGTGTCCATCACCTTGAGCCCGCGCTCGATCGCCTCCAGGTGCGTGAGCTCCGGCAGGAAGCGGGCGGAAGGATCCGTGCGCGGGTCCCCGTCGTAGACGCCCTCCACCCCGTTCTTCGCCATCAGGATCGCCTCCGCGCCGATCTCGAGCGCGCGGAGGGCAGCCGCCGTGTCCGTCGTGAAGAACGGGTTGCCGGTGCCCGCTGCGAAGATGACGACGCGACCCTTCTCGAGATGACGCATGGCGCGGCGGCGGATGTACGGCTCGGCTACCTCGGAGACGGCGATGGCCGACTGGACGCGCGTCTGAGCGCCGAGCCTCTCGAGCGCGTCCTGCAGTGCGAGGGCGTTGAGGAGCGTCGCGAGCATCCCGGCGTAGTCGGCCGTGGCCCTGTCCATGCCTTCGGCCGCGACGGCCATGCCCCGGTAGAAGTTGCCGCCACCGACGACGATCGCGAGCTCCGTGCCCTTGCCGTGCACCGCGACGACCTCGCGCGCGATCGCCGTCACCGTGGCGGGGTCGACGCCGTACTCCCGGTCGCCCATCAGGCTCTCGCCCGACAGCTTGAGCAGGACGCGGCGGAACGGCGGAGCAGCGCCCTCTGGCGCCAGCTCCGCCGACTCCTCCGGCCGCACGCTCACGACCCTGCGACCGAGACCCGCTTGAAGCTCTTCACGGACGCGCCCGCCTCCTGGAGGGCCTGCCCGACGGACTTCGAGGCATCGTGGATCCACGACTGGTCGACGAGGACGCCGCCGGGCGACGCAGCGAAGAAGCGCTTGCCGAGCATGCCGTCCACGATCTTCTCACGTGCAGCTTCCGGCTTCGAGAGCAGCTCGTCGGAGTTGAGGTAGATCTGGCGCTCGGCCTCGATCGCCTCGGCCGGCACCCCGTCACGCGTGACCCACTCGGGCGCCGCGAACGAGATGTGCATCGCGAGCTGGCGCGCGAGCTCCTCGCTGCCGCCCTCGAGGTCGACGAGGACGCCGATCTTGTTGGCGGGAGGGTGCACGTAGCCGGCCACGGTACCGCCGGCGGCGACGCGCGTGGCCCCGATCACGACGATGTTCTCGCCGAGCTTGCCCATCAGCTCCAGCCGCTCCGGCTCGAGCGCGTCGAGCGCCTCGACCCCGTCCGCGTGCAACGTGCGCAGCACTCGCTCGCAGAAGGCCTGGAACTCGTCGTTCTTGGAGACGGGCTCGGTCTCGCAGCCGACGCCGACGATCGAGCCCGTGCTCCCCTCGACGACGACGCCGACGAGGCCCTCCGTCGTGGCCCGGTCGGCCCGCTTGCCTGCGGAGGCAAGGCCCTTCTCCCGCAGCAGGGTGCGTGCGGCCTCGATGTCGCCGCCGGTCTCCTGCAGCGTGCGCTTGCAGTCCATCATCCCGGCGCCGGTGAGGTCGCGAAGCTCCTTCACGAGGCTGGCGCTGATCTCCGTCACGCTTCCTCCCTCTCGACGGCCGGCGCCTCCGGGGCGATTGCCTCCTCCGGGGCTGCCTCTTCTGCAGGGGCTTCCTCCACGGCAGCTGCCTCCGCAGGCGGCGCGGCCGGCTCGGGGGCGGCCGCTGCTGCCTCGGCAGGTGCGGCGTCCTCGGCGGGCGGAGGCGCGGCCGGCTTCTCCTCGGGCGTCGGCTGCTGCTCTGCCGGTGCCTGCTGCTCCGCCGGTGCCTGCTGCTCCGCCGGTGCCTGCGGCTCTGCCGCTGCCTGCGGCTCCGCCGGTGCCTGCGGCTCCGCCGCTGCCTGCTGCTCCGCAGCGGCCGCGGCCTCGGCCTCGGCAGCGGCGGCGAAGTCCCGTGCCGACACCTTGGTCTGGCCGGCGGCGATCCCGTCTGCGATCGCACGGACGATCAGCGAGCACGAGCGGATCGCGTCGTCGTTCCCTGGGATCACGTAATCCGCCTCGTCAGGATCGCAATTCGTGTCGACGAGGGCGATCACGGGCAGCTTCAGGCGCTGCGCCTCGCGCACCGCGAGCTGCTCCTTCTTCAGGTCAACGATGAAGATCGCGTCCGGCTGGCGGCGCATGTCGGCGACCCCGCCGAGGTTCGACTCGAGCTTCTCGAGCTCGGCCTCCATTGCGATCCGCTCCTTTGCGGGAAGAAGCGCCAGCTGGCCGTCGGTCTTGAGGCGGCGCAGGTCGTGGAGATAGGCGATGCGATCGGTGATCGTGCGCCAGTTCGTGAGCAGGCCGCCGAGCCAGCGGTTCGCCACGAACGGCATGCCGACCCGTGTGGCCTCGTCGCGGACAGCGTTCTGCGCCTGCTTTTTCGTGCCGACGAAGAGGATCGTGCCACCGCGCTCGGCGATGTTGCGCGCGAAGTCGTGCGCCTCCTGCACGAGCTGTTGCGACTTCTGCAGGTCGATGATGTAGATGCCGCCACGCTCGGTGAAGATGAAGCGCTTCATCTTCGGGTTCCAGCGTCGCGTCTGGTGGCCGAAGTGGACTCCAGCCTCCAGTAGCTCCTTCATGGAGACGACTGCCAACGGGACCAGCCCCTTTCGTGATGGTTTCTGGGTGTACTGCTCCGGCGGGCCTGGGCGGAACCCGTCCCGAGGCCCGAGCGCAGATGCGGCCGGGGAGGGACGTGGCACCACCGCCCGGGCGCTGATCGCCGGGTCGACGGGAAGAGAACGGCTCTCATGGTAGCGCGAGCCGTCGGTGCCCGCGTGCTAGCCGGCGGCCTCTCTGGCCCGTTGCAGCGCGAGCTCGAGGTCCGGGGGCAGCGCCGAGGTCACCTCGACCTCCTCGGCCGTGAACGGATGGGTGAAGCGGAGCCGGTGGGCGTGGAGGAATTGCCGCTCGAGCCCGAGGACCGAGGCGGCCCCGTACACGGGATCGCCCGCCACGGGCAGCCCGATCGACTCGAGGTGCACGCGGATCTGATGCGTGCGGCCGGTCTCGAGCCGTACTTCGAGCAGCGCGTAGCCCCGGAGCTGCTCGAGCAGCTCGAACCACGTGACGGCCTCGCGCGGGGTCGGCGTGTCGAGCGAGTGGCGCGACCTGTCCTTCCGATCGCGGCCCATGGGCGCCTCGATGCGGCCACTGCGCGAGCGTGGCGAGCCGACGACGAGGGCGAGGTAGGTGCGCTCCACGCGCCGCTCGCGAATCAGCTCCTGCAGCCTCGAGTGCGCCTCGCTCGACCGCGCCACGAGGAGCAGGCCGGACGTGTCCTTGTCGAGCCGGTGGACGATGCCGGGGCGCTCCTCGTCGTCTCCTCCCTCGGCTCCGAGCCCGAGGAGCCCGTGCACGAGCGTTCCCGTCCGCGTCCCCCCCGCCGGGTGCACCACGAGACCTGCGGGCTTGTCGACCACGAGCAGGTGCTCGTCCTCCCAGGCCACCGGAATCTCGAGCGCCTCCGGCACGAGCACGCTGGCAGCCGGGACATCCACTTCGATCCGCTCTCCGCCGGAGAGCCGGTGGCTCTTGGGACGCCGGTCTCCGTCCACCAGCGCGGCTCCGGACGCGATCAGGCGCTCCGCGAGCGCCCGGGAAGCGATCTCCGGCCGCGCGGCGAGGACACGATCGAGCCGCGCACCGGCCTCGCTCTCAGAGGCGTGAAAGCGGAGCCGTGCCAACGCGTGGGCTCGTCCGGTCGGCGGCCACGAGCGAGGCGAAGAGGAGCCCCACGCCCACGACGATGAAGGTGTCCGCGAGGTTGAACGCCGGCCAGTAGTCGAAGTCGAGAAAGTCGGTCACGTGCCCGAGCCGGACGCGGTCGACGAGGTTCGAGACACTACCGCCGATCACGAGCCCGAGCGACACCGGGAGCAGCGGATGGCGCTGAGCGGCACGGGCGAAGAACAGCAGCATCGCACCGACCGCAGCCGCGGTGAGGACGATCACGACGGTGGTCGAGTTGGAGAACAGGCCGAAGGCGATGCCGGTGTTGTGCACGTGGTGGATGCTGAACGGGCCGAGCATCGCCACGGCGTCGCCGAGCCCGAGCTGGCTCGAGACCACCCACTTCGTCAGCTGGTCGGCCAGGACGCCGGCGCCGGCGACGACGAGGAGCGAGACCCACTGCACCGGTCCGGCGCCGAGCGCGCGCTCCGCGCTCGAGATCGGCTGCAGCGCGTTCGTCGCCGAGCCGACACGGATGTCGAGGTGCTGGCCTGTCCTCTCCGTGTGCGCCCGGTCGCTCAACCGCGCTCGAGCTTCCTCTTGTCGTCGAGGCAGAGAGAGGCGTACGGAACAGCGGCGAGGCGCTCCTCCGGGATCTCGGCGCCACAGACGGTGCAGACCCCGTAGGTGCCGGCGGTGATCCGCCCGAGCGCCTCGTCGATCTCCACGACCATGTGGTTCGCGTTCTCCTCGAGAGTGTCGTCGAGCTCACGGTCCAGGATCCCGCTCGCGTGGTCGGCGAGGTGCTGGTCGCCTGCAGCCGAGTTGATCTCGCCGCTGTCCGCGTCGTCGGCAACGAGCCCCTCTGCGGCGCTCAGGATCCGCTCGCGCAGCGAGACGAGCTCGGCCCGACGAGCATCGAGATCCAGTGTCACACGGTCTCCTTTCCGGCGGCAGTGAGCCGCCGTTCGGCTTCCTCGAGAGTGATGCCCGAGAGCTCGACGACCTTGTCGCGCGACGATGCGCCCGCGACGAGCCGGACGTCGGGCCGCAGCATGCCGACGGTGTCGGCGATCAGCTCGACGACGTCCGCGTTGGCGCGGCCGCGCTCGGGCGGCGCCGTCACCCTCACCTTCCAGGAATCGCCGTAGCGGCCGACGACTGCCGCGCGGCCCGCGCCGGGCGAGACACGAAGGCGCAGCCGGATGGCGTTGGGCTCCATGGCCCAAGGATAGTCGCGGTGGCGAGTCCCCCGTTCCAGACGTCCGCTCAGGCGAGCCGGCGCAGCCCCGGGTCGGTCGGCTCGTCCGTCCCGGGCGAGGATGCCTCGGTGGCCGTCTCGTCGGGGTGCTCCGGCGTCGCCTCGATCCCGGGTGACTCCTCGACGACCTCGAGCGCCGAGCGCAGAAGGGACTGGATGCGGCGGACGTCGCCCATCAGCGACTCCTTCTCGGTGATCGCGTCGCGCAGGAGCTTCCGTGCCTCGGCGTTCGCCTCGGAGACGATCACGTCGGCCTCGCGGCGCGCCGTTTCCTTCATCTCCTGTGAGGCTCGCTCCGCGGAGACGAGCGTCGAGCGCAGGAGACCCTCGAGCTCGACGTGCCGGGAGACCTCGGTCTCGAGCTCCTCGACCCGCTCCGCGAGCTGCGAACGCTCGCGCCATACCGACTCGAAGCTCTCTGCGATGTCGTCCATCATCCGGTGCACGACGGCTTTCCGGTAGCCGAAGAACCCGCGTTTCAGCTCCAGGTGCCTGATCTCAACAGGGGTGAGTGCCATTGGCTATTCCCTTCTCGTTCGCTTCGCTCTCACAACAGGCGCCCGATCAGCTCGACCAGCACGCGCTGGGCGATGACGAGCGTGAACACGGCCACGATCGGCGAGAGATCGAGCGGGCCGAGCGTCGGCAGAAAGCGGCGGAAGATGCGCAGAAACGGGCCACACACGTCGTCCAGGAAGCGCTGGACTGGCATCAGCCCGTGAGGCAGCCGGATCCAGGACGTGACCACGTACGCCAGGATCAGGAGGATGTAGATCGTGAAGAAGACGTCCACGAACCGCTGCACCGACGAGGCAGTGTCGGCGAGCAAGGAAGAGATGGCGCAGAATCCGCCCACGTGGGTGCATTCTGCGCGCCCGCGGGGCTTCCTGCGAGCGGTGCTGCCCTGGCCGGCGCTCAGGCCTGGTTGAAGAACCCGCCGGGATCGAGCATCCGCGCCCGCTCCTCCGCCGAGACCTCGACGTTTCGGGGCGTCAACAGGAACACCTTGTCCGCCACCCGCTGCATGCTGCCGTCGAGCGCGTAGGTGAGCCCGCTCGCGAAGTCGATCAGCCGCTTCGAGAGCTCGTTGTCGGCGCTCTGCAGGTTCAGGATCACCGGCACCTGGTCCTTGAACCGGTCTGCGATCTGCTGGGCGTCGTTGAAGCTGCGCGGCACGACGAGGTGCACGCTGGCGCGGGACGACTCGACGCCGCGCAGCCGTGACGAGCGCGAGGGCCTGGCCTGCGCGGCCGCCGCATGTGTCGCGGCCACGTCGCCGACGCTGTCGGCGTCCGTCCACGAGTCGGGCTCACGCCTCCGTGGCAGGCGGCGGACGTTCTGGCGGCTGGAGCGGGAGCGGTAGTCGCGCTCGAGCTCCTCCTGGGTCGCGAGGCCGTCCTCGTCCCACTCCTCGTCTTCGGCGATGCCGAAGTAGACGAGCGTGCGGTTCCAGACGTCGGACAGGCCCATGACGAGGGGATCCTAGACGAGCCGGATGACGGGACCGACCGAAGGTCAGCGGAAGAGCGAGCTGCCGACCCGGATCAGCGTCGCGCCCTCCTCGACGGCTATGCGCCAGTCCTGCGACGTGCCCATCGAGAGCTCGGCCAGGCCGTGGTCCCGGGCGAGCCGCGCGAGCCGGGCGAAGGCAGGGCGGCTCGCCTCGGGCTCGTCCGTGAGAGGAGGCATCGTCATCAGGCCCCGGATGAAGGGGAAGCGCTCCAGATAGCCCTCGATCTCGCGCTCGTCGACACCGCTCTTCGACTCCTCGCCGGCCAGATTGACCTCGAGCAGGGCGGGCACGGTGAGCCGGCGCGCGGCCGACTCGGTGTCGAGCGAGTGCACGAGCTCGCAGCAGCCGTTGACGATCTTGACCTTGTTGGACTGCAGGGCACCGATGAAGTGCCAGCGGAACGCGGCGCCGAACTGCGCCTGCTTGCGGGCGAGATCCTGCGCGCGGTTCTCGCCCACCACCTCGATGCCCGCCGCCACGAGCACCTCCATCTGCTCGAGCGGCACGTACTTCGTGGCCGCGACGACGGTGACAGCCGCGCCTGCCTCGGCGCGGATCGCCTCGTAGGCCTCCCTGACGCTCTCTGCCCTCACCGCAGCTCCTTCGCCGCCAGGTCGAGGAGCCATGCACGCTCGTTCCGGGCGGGCTCGGCGACGACAGCGTCGAGGAGCAGGCGGAGGACGCGGCCGAGGTCTGGCCCCTCGGCGAAGCCGAGAGCCCTCAGGTCGTCGCCGCCGACGGCGAGGTCTGACAGGCGATGCGGGCTCTCGCGCTCGTGCTCGAGCGCGGCGCGCAGGCGGCCGGCGGCCGCCTGCTCCTCCGGCGAGATCGCCTTCGCCGTCAGGTCTGCCTCCTTGTGGGTGACGAGCTCGAACGCGAGCTCGTCGCCGTGCGCCGCAAGGAACCGGCGCGCCGAACAGCCGTCGACCGACCCCGCGAGCGAGAACGAATGGTGGCGCACGATCTGTTCCACGCGGTGCTGCAGCCGCACCGGGTACCGCAGCCGTGCTGTCACGCGCCGGGCGATCGACGCACTGACCTCCGCGTGATCCGCTGCACGCTCGTGCTCGAACGGCTTGCCGAGGTCGTGGAGCAGCGCCGCGAGGCGTACCGCGAGCGAGGCTTCCGCGTCCGCGGCGGCCTGTACGACACGGAACACGTGCTCGTCGAGTGGCACGGGCTGGCGCTCGCTGCCCGGGTCGTAGCCGATCGACGAGGCGAACTCGGGGATCACCTGCACCAGGACGCCCGTGTCGCGCGCGAGCCTGAGCGCGCGGGCCGGAGCCCGGCCGAGCAGCAGCTTGGAGAGCTCGCCCATGCCGTCGGCCCCGAGGCCGCCGCCGATGCGCTCGGCCGACACGTGGCCGAGGCCGTCCGCCTGGAGACGCATCTCGATCAGCGTCTCCCCCGTCGGCTCGAGCCCGAGCTGCGAGACGAACCGCAGCGCCCGCACGAGGCGCAACGGATCCTCGGAGAAGCTGTCCGCCCCGACCGTGCGGAGGTGACGCCGGGCCAGGTCGGCAAGGCCGCCGAACGGGTCGACGAGGACGCCGTCGGCGAGCCGGATCGCCATCGCGTTGACGGTGAAGTCGCGGCGAGCCATGTCCTCCTCGATGCCGATGGACGGGTCGCTGACGATCGCGAAGTCCCGGTGACCGGGCCCGGTCGACCGCTCCGCTCGCGGCGGCGTCAGCTCGATCCCGGCGGGCGCGAGCAGGCGAATCCGGCGGTCGCGCGGATGCAGGCGCACGCCGACGAGCTGACCGTGCACCTCCATCTCCTCGACCCGGCCGTGCGGCGCGAGCAGCGCGCGCAGCCGTGCCTGGTCGACGCCGGGCACGAGGAAGTCCTCGTCGGCGTGCGGGATGCCGAGCAGCTCGTCGCGGACGGCGCCGCCGACGACGTAGGCGTCGATCTCGAGCGAGCGGACGTAGCGTCGAATCGCGGTGGGCATGAGACGATTCTGGCGGTCCGGGCCCCGTGCGGGGGCGTCGCTCCGCCGCTAGAGGTGTGCGATCGCTTCGATCTCGACGAGGGCGCCCGAGGGCAGCCTGGCCACCTCGAAGGTCGAGCGGGCAGGCGGCCGCTCCCCCACGTGCCGTGCATAGACCTCGTTCATGGCGGCGAAGTCGCCGAGGTCCTGGAGGAAGACACTCGTCTTGACGAGCTTGTCGAGCGACGAGCCGGCGGCCTCCAGGATCGCGGCCAGATTGCGGAGCGCCTGCTCCGTCTGCACGCCGATATCCCCCTCCACCGCCGTGTCGCCGGGCTTCAACCCCATCTGCCCGGCGACGAAGACGAGATCTCCCGCCACGATCGCCTGGTTGTACGGCGCTCCCTGAAAGGGGGCGGGTGCGGTCTCGGTGCGAACGACGGTCTTCTCCATGGGGCTCTCCTTCGGGTCAGTCGGGTGTGGGATCGACGACTGCGCGGCGCAGGGCAACGCCGAGCGCCTTGAAGATCGCTTCGAGCACGTGATCGGTGTCCTCGCCCTCGATGAGCCGCACGTGCACGGTCAGCTGCGCCGCCTCCGCGAGGCCCGACAGGAACCGCGCGGCCAGATCGGTGCCGAGCCCACCGGCCCCCGTGAGGTCGGCATTCGAGGCGACGAGCGAGCTGCCGGACGCTTCCAGCACGACCATCGCGAGTGCCTCGGCGGAGGGCATCGTGCCCTCGCCGTGCGCCCCGAGCGGCAGGAGCGGCGCCGCCGCCCGGCCCAGCTCGACTCCGGCCGCATCCACCTCGGCGCCGGGGTCGTCCGGCTCGACCTCGAGCGCGAGGTCGAAGCCACCCGCCCGTGCCAGCTGCGCGAGCAGATGATCGAGCACCGGCAGGCCCGTCGCGACGTTGCTCGCTCCCGAGCCCCGGGCGAGACGCGCGCCGCTCACAGGTCGCCGCGCTCGATGTCGGCGCCGAGGGCGCGCAACCGCTCGTCGATGCGCTCGTAGCCACGGTCGATCTGCCGGATGTTCCCGATCGTGGAGGTGCCTTCCGCGCAGAGCGCGGCGATCACCATGGCCATGCCGGCACGGATGTCGGGGCTCTCGAGCCGTTGCCCGTACAGCCTCGAGGGGCCGCTCACGACCGCCCGGTGCGGGTCGCAGAGGATGATCTTCGCTCCCATGGCCACGAGCTTGTCGGTGAAGAAGAGCCGGCTCTCGAACATCTTCTCGAAGATCAGGATCGTCCCCCGCGCCTGCGTGGCGGCGGTCACGGCGATCGACGTCAGGTCGGCCGGGAAGGCAGGCCAGATGCCGGACTCGATCTTCGGCATCTGGGCTCCGAGGTCGTCCTCGACGTGCAGGTCCTGGCCTGCCGGCACGCGCACCGTGGCATCGCCCACGTCGAGGTGGATGCCGAGCTTGCGGAACGCCGGCACGATCGAGATCAGGTCGTCCGGGCTGACGTCCTCGATCACCACCTCGCCGCCCGTCACGGCTGCCAGCGCGGCAAAGCTCGCGACCTCGATGTGGTCCGTCCCGATGCGGTAGTCGCCGCCCGTGAGCGCGTCGACGCCCTCGATACGCAGGATGTTCGAGCCGATTCCCTCGATGCGGGCACCGCGGGCCACCAGGAAGCGGCAGAGATCCTGGATGTGCGGCTCACAGGCCGCGTGCCCCACGACCGTCTCGCCGCGTGCCAGCACGGCCGCCATGATCGCGTTCTCCGTTCCCATCACCGACGCCTCGTCGAGGTACATGCGCTTCCCCACGAGGCCGTTGCTCGTCAGCTCGAAGTCGCCGTTGACGGCCACCTCGGCACCGAGCTCGGCGAAGGCGTGAAAATGCGTGTCCAGGCGCCGCCGGCCGATCACGTCGCCTCCGGGGGGAGGTACCACGACGCGCCCGAAGCGCGTGAGCAGCGGGCCGGCCAGGAGGAACGAGGCACGGATCTCGCGACACAGGTCCGGGTCGAGGTCGGTCTTCGAGACGCCCGAGGCGTCGACGCGCACCTCGTTCGGGCCTGTCCACTCGGTGTCCGCCCCGATGTCCGCCAGCAGCTCGACCATCGTCTCCACGTCACGGATGCGCGGCACGTTCGAGAGGCGTACCTCGCCGGCGGCGAGCACCGTGGCCGCGAGGATCGGCAGGGCGCCGTTCTTGTTCCCGGCCGCGCGGACGGTGCCGGAGAGCGGGCGACCGCCCTGGATCACGAACGAGAGCATGAGGCGGCGGGTATCGTACCGTCCCCGTGGACGTGACCCGTGACCGAGCCTGGGAGACGCTGACCCGCTACACGAAAAGCGAGTCGCTGCTCCGCCATGCGCTCGCCGTCGAGGCGTCCACGCGCCACTACGCGCGCCGCTTCGCGGAGGACGAGGAGTTCTGGGGCTGCTGCGCTCTCCTCCACGACTTCGACTACGAGCTGCACCCCACACTCGACAAGCACCCGCAGGACGGCGCGCCCCTGTTGCGCGAGGAAGGCTACCCCGAGGAGCTGATCGACACGGTGCTCTCGCATGCCGAGCACCTCGCCATCCCGCGCGACACGCTGCTGAAGAAGACTCTCTTCGCCTGCGACGAGCTCTCCGGCTTCGTCCACGCGTGCGGGCTGGTGCGCCCGACCGGTCTCGAGGGCCTCGAGCCGAAATCGGTCAAGAAGAAGCTCAAGCAGCCGTCGTTCGCTGCAGGCGTGCATCGCGACGAGGTCTACGCGGGCGCCGAGCTGCTCGGTGTCGACCTCGACGAGCACATCGCGAACGTCGTCACCGCGCTGCGGCCGATCGCCGCCGAGCTCGGGCTGCCGCTCCCGGGCTAGCGCCAGGCAGGCGCCGGCGCCTGCTCGGGGTACCCCCGCGGGTACGTGGGTGCGCCCTGCGGTCCCTCCCACGGCCCGGCATCGTCGACGTAGATGTGGGCCGCGACCGCGAGGCCTCCGGCGTCGTCCAGCGTGCCGGCGCCGATCGACACCGTGGGGCGTCCCGGCGCGTCCCAGAAGAGGCTGGCGCCGCACACGGTGCATGTCCCGCGGCTCGCCGACGTCGCGGAGGCGGGAGACGGCATCCACCGCAGTGCCTCCTCCCCGCTCACCTCCAGGTCCTCGCGCCGGGCTGCGGTGGCCGGCCACGGCCCTCCGGCCCAGCGGAGACATTCGTTGCAGTGGCAGACGATCACGTCACGGAGGAGACCGGCCACCGAGTAGCGCACCGCGCCGCACAGGCACCGCCCCGTCCGCGGGCTCACGACAGCGACGAGACGAGCCGGTCGAGGTCGGCGTCGCTCGTCCACCAGCCGCACGAGACGCGCACGAGGCCCGACCCGGGGATCTCGCGCACGTGGACCCCCCGCTCTGCCAGCCGGGCGACCTGCGCCGTGGCGTCCCCACCCGACCGGAACGAGACGAGGGTCGAGCGCTGCTCGGGCGCGACGACGTCCACGTGCGCTGCGAGCAGCGACCGGCAACGGTCGGCCACCGCGGCCGCCCGCTCGAAGGCCCACTCGGGCCGCGCCCTGAGAGCGGCGAGCAGCCCGCTCAGCGAGGCGGACGACCACCAGTTCGGCTCGAAGCGAGGGGCGCCCGCCTTGGGCTGGAAGCTGCCGTCGGGCTGGTACCGCTCCTGCGAGAAGTAGCTGGGCGCCGTCACGCGGAGCCGTTCCGGGTCGGCGACCACGAGCGCTCCGGTCGTGTCCGGGCCGCACAGCCACTTCTGCCCGGAGATCGTGAGGAAGTCGAAGCCGCCGGCCGCCACGGGAATCGCTCCCACGGACTGGGCGCCGTCGACGAGCACCGGCACTCCGGCCTGCTCGCGCATGCTCGCGGACGGGCAGCACCCGCCCCGTCGTCCAGAGCACCTGGGAGACTGCGATCAGGCGCGTCCGCGGTGACACGGCAGCGAGGATCCGCTCCGGCTCCGGCTCGGCTACCACCACCTGCGCGGCGGAAGCGCCGAGGGCGCCCAGCAGGCCGAAGTGCTCGTGGGAAGTCGTGACCACCTCGTCCTCGTTCGTCAGGCCGAGCCCGCCGAGCACGATGTTGCAGCCGTCGGTGGTCGAGGACGTCAGCGCCACCTGCGACGGCTCCGCGGCGACGAGGGCCGCGATCTCGGCCCGCAGCTCGGAGCGCAGCTCGAGCGTGCGCAGGAAGTACTGCTCGCCGCTGCGTCCCCGTTCGAGGTCGTGCTCCTGCTCGGTGCGCATGGCTGCCATCGTGGCGAGCGAGAGCGGACCGAAGGTGCCGGCATTCAGGTACGCGATCCGCTCCAGTACGGGGAACTGCGCGCGCGCCTCCTCGAAGGTCACCCGACCTCCAGCTCCACCGGTGCGTGATCGGAGAGCACGACGCCATTGTGCACGCGCCGCTCCTCGGGCCAGACGACGAGAGCCCCTGCGGGGGCACCACGGACGAGAACGTGGTCGATGCCGGGTCCCGGTGCCGAGTACCCCGCAAGCTCGGGCGCGAGCAGGTTGAAGTCTCCCGCCAGCACGACCGCCTCGCCGGGCCCGGCGGCCGTCTCCGCGAACGAGCGGGCTCGCTCGAGCTCGGCCGCCGGAACGCGTGGGTCAGCGAACTCGTTCGAGGCGTGCAGGTTGGCGACGATGCCCAGGCCGGCGACCCGCACGCGCTGCGCCAGGCGGCGCTCCCGTCCACGTTCACTGATCCGCTCGTGCCCCAGGTCGTCCATGCCGTGCCGGTGCGCGACGAGCACGGCGTTCGCCTGCCCGGCCACCGCGGAGCGAAGCGCGCCCTGGTGGAGCCGCGTCACCCAGCCGGCGACGGCACGCGGGCCGAACGGGGCCCTGGTGATCACCGCCGCCACCTGCATGCCGCTCCAGTTGTCGAGCCGGGGCAGCGCCCAGACGGGGACCTCCTGCAGGCAGAGGACGTCGGGCTCGTCGGCGGTTGCACGCTCGACCATCTCGTGCAGGTAGCCGCGGCGCCGCGGCGGGTCGGCGTTCCCGTGGAACAGGTTCCAGCTGCGGATGATGATTCCCACGAGCGCCTCTACTCTAGGAGCGGTGCGTGTCCTGCTCGCCGACCCCCCTGCCTTCACGCCGCCCTACGACCATGCGCTGGCGGCGGCCCTCGCCCGTGAAGGGGCGGACGTCAGGCTGCTCACCTCGCACTTCCGCTTCGGAGCGCGGCCGCCGGTGGACGGCTACGAGCTCGACGAGAGCCTCTATGCGCTGTCGTCCCGCCTGGGCGCGCGGCGGCTCCGGCTCGCCGTCAAGGCGCTCGAGCACCCGGTCGTAGCGGCCCGGCTCGGTCTCGCGCACGCCGACGTGCTGCACCTGCAGTGGCTCGTCGCTCCCGAGGCGGACGCCTGGCTCCTTCGCGCACGGGCGCCGCTCGTCCTCACCGCGCACGACCTGCTACCACGCCGCACCGCGCACCGAACGGGCACCTGGCGGCGCCTCTTCGGCCGCTTCGAGCGCATCGTGGTGCACAGCGAGAGCGGCAAGCGCAAGCTGGCCACCTTCGGCGTCCCTGCCGAGAAGCTGCGCGTGATCCCGCATCCGGTCTTCCGCTCCGAGCCGACGCGGCGTGACGATGGGCGCACCGTGCTCGCGCTCGGCGTGATCCGACCCTACAAGGGGCTCCCCGATGCGATCGCGGCCGTCCGGAGGATCGACGGCGCCCGCCTGCTCGTGGCAGGCGATCCGCGTGTGCCCCTCGCCGAGCTCCAGCGCCAGGCCGGAGACCGCGTCGAGTGGCGACTGGGCTTTCTCGCAGCCCCGGAGCTCGATCGCGCGCTCTCCGAGGCGACAGTGGCGGTCTTTCCCTACCGCGACGAGATCGACCAGTCGGGCGCGCTCCTGCAGGCGCTCGGAGCCGGCGTCCCGTCGGTCGTGTACGGCGTCGGCGGCCTCGGCGAGATCGTCGGGGCCTTCGGCGCCGGCCGTGTCGTCCCTGCGGGCGATGTCGCGGCGCTCGAGGCGGCCCTGCGCGAGCTGCTGGACGACGCCGACGCGCTGGCCGACGCTCGCTCCGGTGCGCTGCGCGCTCGCGACGAGCTCACGTGGGAGCGCGCCGCAGCCGCCCATCTCGCGGTCTACGAGGAGCTCGTATGAGCCCGTTCCGGCGCGGGCGCTTCGACGCGCTCGTCTCCCGCCAGCTCGATCTCTTCGCGGCCGACGACGCCGAACTGCTGCAGGAGGCGGCCGACGCGGAGGAGGCATGGAACCGGGTCGCCCGCGACGCCGCCGAGGAGGCCTACGGCGACTACCAGCTCGTCGTCGACGCGATCGCCGACCGCCTGCTCGAGATCAGGGAGAGCTACGCGCACACGCTGGACGACGAAGCGGCCCCGGAGTACGTGACGGCGTTCAATCGCGTCGCCACGAGGCGGTTTCGCCGCTACGCGACGTTGCTGTCCGATCTCGACGCCTGACCCTCGTCGTCGTCGTCCAGACCCGGCAGCCCGTCGGGTGTCGGAGGGCGCAGGAACTTCGCGAGCTTGAGGTGGCGGCCGGCCTCTTCGAGGCGTCCCTGCTTCCGGAGCGCCCGACCGAGCGCATAGTGCGCGTAGTCGTCGACGGGCGAGAGCTCGAGCACCTTGCGGAACTCCGCCTCGGCCTCCGCCCACCGGGTGATCCTGAAGTAGGCGATGCCGAGCGCTTCGCGAATCGACGCCTTCTCCGGCTCCAGCCGCTTCGCCTTCTCGAGGGCGACCGTCGCCTGCGCCGCCAGCCCGTTGCGCAGATGGCGCTTCCCCTGCTGGTAGAGGTCGTAGGCGTCGCTCATGAGCTCATCGTGCCGAATCCGTCAAGCCCGGCGAAGCGAGCGCAGTGCGACGAACCCGCGCAGGCGGCGCCCCGGGCCGAGGCGGAGGCGGAGCGCCCGCAGCACGGCGACGAGCTCGCGTCGTGTCTCGGCTGCGGCGGTGGAGGCCTCGTGGGGCGGCCCGTAGCGCGCTCTGGCGAACGCTGCCGCGAAGCCGTCCGACCTGACGCCGAGGCGGGCGACCTCGCGCCGGAGCGCCTCCACGCCTGCGCTCGTCCCCACTTCGATGCCCTGGTCGCGAAGGAAGCCGGCGAGCTCCGCGCGCGCCGCGGACGCGTTGCGCCGTGGGTCGTCGCCCCGGTAGGCGCCGCGCCGGCGCACCGCCTTCCCTGCTCCGAGCCCCCCGAGCAGGATCGCCGCGAGCCCCAGGGGCGCGAGATACGGCCAGACCGGGCGGCTCGACCCGGATCGCATCGCCTCCGGCTGCGGCTCTCCACCGTCGACCGGCACCTGCCCCGAGAAGTCGAGAAAGCGTCCGGTGCCGAGTGCGCGGACGGCATCGGCCGAGTCGGAGGCGTTCGTGTAGACGGCGGACAGCCTGCCGCGCCCCGGGGTCGGGTCGAAGGTGAGCCACCCGTGGCCCGCCAGCCAGACCTCGACCCAGGCGTGGGCCTCGTGGTCGGTCACGGTCCATACGCCGTCCTTCCACGTGCCGCTCGTGAAGCCGACTGCGACGCGGGAGGGGATGCCCAGGAACCGCAGCATGAGCGCCATCGACCCGGCGAAGTGCTGACAGTACCCCTGCTTCGTCTGCTCGAGGAAGTCGACGAGCGGGGGTGTGGCCAGCGACCGCGGTGGACGCTCCTCGTAGCGGAAGCCGCCGCGGGAGCGCAGCCACCGCTCGACGGCCAGCGTCGCCTCGTACGGAGTCGGCGCCTCGCCGGCGACGGTCTGCGCCCGCTCCCAGACGCTCCGGTACGGCCACAGTGCCGCGTAACGGACGTCTGTGAACAGGACGTCGACGGCGCGCTCCCGGCCGGCGATGCCGAACGCGGGCACGGTCGCGCGGTCGACGGCGAGGTAGCGCAGCGCCTCGTCGGGGTAGCGGGCCGGCGAGCGGAGGAGCTCGTCCCGCGTCGGCGCGGGCGCTGCGCTCCACACCGTGTAGGTCTGCCCCTTCGCGACACGCCGGGCCGTGCGCACGACACCGCCGTACTGGTAGACCAGGCGCTCCAGGTCGTCGCTGCGCAGACGCATGGGCTCGGCGGCGGCGACGAGGTGGTCGTCGACGAGCGCGGCCACCTCGACGCGCTGCTCGATCCAGCTCGCGCGCTTCCGTGCGGCCGCGGGCTGCAGGCCGTTGGCCGGCAGGAAGCGCGTGCCGCTGCCGATCGCGACCGGGTACAGATCCTCGATCCAGCGGTCGCCGACGAACGTATCGAGCGTGGACGCGCGCCAGTAGAGCGCGCGTCGCGGCGCCTCGATCCTCAGCACCGTCGTACGCCTCGCAGGGAACTCGATTCCCGTGTAGCTCGCGTCCCAGACCAACCTGACGCCCGCGGCGCTCGCAGGCTCGCCGAACAGCGTCCAGCGCTGCCAGGCGACGGCCGACTCGGAGGGCCGCAGGCCGGCGTCGGCCGCCGCCGACGCAACGACCACCACTGCGGCCAGCGCCACGAGGGCGGGCGCGAGGCCGCGGGCGCCGCGGGCGCGGGAGGCAAGGGGCGGCCAGAGCGCTGCGCCGAGCGCGACGGCGCCGATCGCGATCGTGTCGTGACCCGGCACGATCGTGGCCGGCCATGACACGCCGGCCGCCACGGCAGCCGAGCACGCGAGTGGACGCTCCGCGGCGGCTGCGAGCGCGATCGCGAGGACGAAGCCGAGCACGGCGAGCAGCACCAGACCGTGCATCGCAGGGTGGGCGCCCGCTGCGAACGGGAGAGCCACCACGTAGAAGTCGCGCAGCCCCTGCCCGGCCTCGCCGAACAGGTCGCCCGGCCAGTGGCCCTGCCCGCCGGGCCAGGCCGAGAACGCGAGGGACGAGGCGAGCACGAAGCTCACAACCGCCCCCGCCATGCGTCGTCGGCTGCCGCGCAGGGCAATCGGTGCCAGAGCGAGCGCCAGCACAGCGCCTGTCCGCCAGACCTCTGGCGCCGCCTCGAGGCGCGTCCATGCGTACGCGACGGCGACGGCCGGCGGCAGCGCGACGAGGATCGCCCTACCCACTGGCGCTGCTCCTGGCTGCCGCCCCGGCCAGAGCAGCCGCGAGATCCTCGCCGGCCCGGATGACGGCCACGGCGACACCCGCCGCCGCGGCGCGCAGCACCGGCGGTGCCGCCGGCGAGGGCGCGGCACCGGCGAAGGTGGGCGCATCCACCACCACGAGCGAGGCGAGGCGGCCGTCTCGCCTGCGGCCGCAGAGCGCTTCGACGACCGGGGCCGGCCGTCCGGTCACGACCACGAGGCCGGCCGCTCGCAGGGCGGGCAGCCGCGGGTCCGAGAGGACGCTCGTCAGCCCACCCCCCGCGCCGGTCTCGGCCGCCGCGAGAGCGTCGAGGGCCGATGCCCAGTCGCGGGCGAGCGACCGCACCCGCACGATCTCGATGCCCGCTCCCGCCAGCACGAGCGCCGTGGTGTGGCCTCGAGTCGCCTGGGCGCGCACGATCGAGCCTGCCGCCCGCACCGCCGCGTCGAAGCTGGACGAGCCGCGCTCGCCGGCGACGGCAGACGGATCGCAGTCCAGCACGACGACGACGTCGTCTCTCGGCGCGTCGTCCATGTCCTTCACCATCAGGCGCGAGCGGCGGGCCGTGCTGGGCCAGTGCACCGCGCGCAACGGCTCGCCGTCCCGGTAGTCGCGGACCGCATGCAGCTCGAAGCCCGACGAGCTGCGAATCCGCGCGCGCCGCCCGCCCTGCTCGCGCACGCCGCCGTCGTCGAACAGCGTCGTCAGGTCGACGGTGCGGGGGCGCACGACGAGCCGCATCGACGGCCCCGCCGGGATGCTGACACACTCGAGCCCGAGCGGCTCCTCCAGCACGACCTCGGCCGGGGCGAGGTCGTAGCACCCGCGGGGCACGGCCTCGAGCACCGTTGCCGTGGTTCCGCGCCGAGCCGGCAGCTCGCGCCACCCGAGCGCTCCCAGGGGCTGGCGCGCGGTGACGGCGCCGAGCGGGAGGAGGCGGCCGCCGCGAATCTCGAGCACGAGCGAGACGTCGTCTCCCTCGACGTGGGTCGTTCCTACGGTGTGGCGGGCCGCAGCGATGTGCTTCGGTGCGAGCCGCGCCCAAAGCCGTGCGACTGAGCCCGCGGAGAGGAGGCCGATCGCCACGACGGCAACCGGCACCGAGCCGAACGACCAGGCAGCCACGAGGGCCACGAGCCCGAGGGCGAGCACACGGCCGCTGCGGCGCGTCACGCCGGGACCGGCGTTCCCTCGATCGCCTCCCGTACGGCGTCCTCTGCGGCGAGGCCTGCGGAGCGTCCCTCCGGCGCGAGTATGAGCCGGTGCGAAAGCACCGCAGGGGCGACCGCCTGCACGTCCTCGGGCGTGACGAACCCACGGCGCTCGACGAGGGCCCGCGCCTTGGCCAGGCGCAGCAGCGCGATCCCCGAGCGCGGGCTCGCACCGAGAGCGAGCCTGCCGCTGTCCCTCGTATGGCGGAGCACCTCGACGACGTACCGCGCCACGCTCGGCTCGACGTACACCCGCCGCGCCGCGTCCACGGCTGCCAGCAGCTCGGGACCGTCCGCAACGGGGTCGAGGCTGTCGAGCGGCGGCTCGGTCGTCTGCTCGGTGAGCATCCGCGCCTCCTCGCCCGGCGGCGGGTAGCCGAGCGCCATTCGTACGGCGAAGCGGTCGAGCTGAGCCTCCGGGAGCGGATAGGTGCCCTCGTACTCGAGCGGGTTCTGGGTGGCGATCACGAGGAACGGGCGCACGAGCCGATACGTCTCACCGTCGACCGTGACCTGCGTCTCCTGCATCGCCTCGAGGAGCGCCGACTGCGTCTTCGGCGAGGCGCGGTTCACCTCGTCCACGAGGACCACGTTGGCGAAGACCGGCCCCGGCCTGAACTGGAACCTGCCTTCGCGCTGGTCGTAGACGTTCACGCCGGTGACGTCCGAGGGCAGCAGGTCCGGTGTGAACTGGAGGCGCGAGAAGTTCAGGTCGAGGGAGCGGGCGAGCGCCTTCGCCAGCACGGTCTTGCCGACCCCCGGGACGTCCTCGACGAGCACGTGCCCCTCGGCGAGCAGGCACAGGAGAGGCAGCCTCAGTGTCTCGGCCGGCGCGTGCACCGCCCGCGCCAGGTTGGCGACCACGCGGTCGGCGAGGTCGGCCGCGAACGCGGCCGGAAGTGCCTGCGCCGGAGCGACCCCGTCCATCACGTGCCGCTCGCCGTTGCGCCGCGGGCGCGCAGCAGGCGCTCGACCTCGTCGAGAACCTCGGCGGCGATCGCCTGCTTCGGCGCCTTGGGCACATGCCGGTCGCCCTCGCGCGTGACGAGCGTGACCTCGTTGTCGTCGCTGTCGAAGCCGATGTCGTCGCGGCCGATGTCGTTGTAGACGACGAGGTCGACCTGCTTGTCGTCCAGCATGCGCCGTTTCCGCTCGAGCCCCTCTGCGCCGTGCTCGGCACCGAACGCGACGAGGACCTGCCCGTTGCTGCGGGCTGCGCCGAGCCCACGAGCGACGTCGGCCGTGGGTACGAGCTCGAGCCGCCACGCGGCGTCGGACTTGGGCCGCTTCCCCTCCACCGTCTCCGCCGGCCGGTAGTCGGCGACCGCCGCGGCCATCACGATGACGTCCGCCCCGGCGCGCGCGAGCGCCTCGCGCTCGAGGTCGCCGGCGGTGGGCGTCTGCACGACCGAGACGCCGGCGGGAGCCTCCACGCCGAGGTTGGCCGCGAGCAGGGTGACGTCTGCTCCGCGCCGCCTCGCCTCCACGGCCAGGGCAACCCCCATGCGGCCCGACGAGCGATTGCCCAGGTACCGGACGGAGTCGAGCGGCTCGCGCGTGCCACCCGCGCTGACGATCACCCGGAGCCCGCTGAGAGAGCCCTCGGCGGGGCGGAGCAACGCGAGCGCCTGCGCGACGATCGCCTCCGGCTCTGCCAGGCGTCCCGGGCCGACCTCTCCCTCGGCCAGCTCTCCCTCGGCGGGGCCGACCACGTGCACGCCACGGTCGCGCAGGAGAGCGATGTTCGCCTGTGTGGCGGGGTGCTCCCACATGCCCGCGTTCATGGCCGGCGCGACCAGGATGGGGCCGCGGTGCGCCAGTGCCGCCTCGGTGAGCACGTCGTCGGCGAAGCCGTGGGCGAGCCGCGCCAGGGTGTGTGCGGTCAGGGGCGCGATCAGCAGCAGGTCGGCGTGCTGGAGATGCGGATAGGGGTCGGCGGTCCGCTCGCGCCGGGCGAGCGCGAAGAACGTCTCGGCAGCGACGAACCGCTCTGCGCCCGCAGTCGGGACGGGAACGACGTCGTGGCCTTCCTTGACGAGCAGCCGCAGCACCTCGCAGGCCTTGTAGGCCGCGATGCCACCGGTGATGCCGAGCACGATCCGCGCCATCGTCCCATTCTGCCGTCTGCGGCCCGGCGCGCAGCTGTCGCTGGCCGGACGAGATCGGGTGGAGCGGCTACCGGGGTGCGCTACGGGGTCGCGTACTCGTACGCGATCTTGCCCAGCGCGACCTCTTCCATCGCCATCGTGAGGTAGTTCTTCGACCGCGATTCGATCAGGGGCGGCGGCGCCGCCTCGAAGCCCATGCCCTCACCGAGCTGATGGTGGTAGCTGTTGATCTGCCGTGCGCGCTTGGCCGCCACGATCACGAGCGCATAGCGCGAGTCGACATGGCCGAGCAGGTCGTCGATGCGAGGTTCGATCATCGGGCGCCCATGGTACCTGTAGTTGCGTCGCTGAGCACCAGCTCCCGCTCGACGATGGCGGTCAGCACCTCGGTGGCGCGTCGCACGTCGTCGTTGCGCACCATGTACCGGAACCGGTGCGCCTGCTCCAGCTGCCTGCGAGCCAGGGCGATACGGTCGCCGATCTCCCCCGTCGACTCGGTGGCGCGCTCGCGAAGACGCCGCTCGAGCTCCTCGACCGGGGCCGCGATGAAGATGGTGACGCTTCGCGGCACTTCCTCCTGCACACGCAGCGCACCGTCGAGCTCGAGCTCGAGCACGCAGATGCGGCCCTCGCCTGCGATGCGCGTGATCTCCGAGCGCAGGGTGCCGTAGCGCTTGCCCGAGACGTAGCGCACGTGCTCGAGGAACTCGCCCGCACCCACCCGTGCGACGAAGTCGCTCTCGGTCAGGAACCAGTACTCGACGCCGTTCGACTCCCCCGGCCTCTGCGCGCGCGTGGTCGCCGAGACCGCGACCTCGAGCTCCGGCAGCCGCTCGACGAGCGCCTTGATGAGAGTGCCCTTCCCTGCCCCCGAGGGGCCTGTGATCACGAACACCGGGCTCACGGAGCTTCCTCCTGCGCTCACGCCCGCGACTCCGTGCTCTCGGGCGCGCCGGCGATGGCTACCGGTTGAAGAGGGAGACGAGCTCGGCGCGCTGCCGCTCCGAAAGGCCGCCGACCGTCTTCGACTGGCTGATGCGGCACTGGTTGAGCATCCGCGCAGCCTTGACACGTCCGAACTTCGGCACCGCCATCAGCATGTCGAAGACCTTGGCGGTGGACACGTACTCGGGCGGATCGAGGAGGATCTCCTCGATCTGCACGTGCCCCTCCTTCAGGTCCTTCTTCAGCTGCGCCCGCCGCACCCGGATGTCGTTCGCCCGCTTGAGCGCTTCCATCCGCTGGTCGAGCGAGCGGGCCGGCGCCTGCAGCTGCGTCTTGGACGTCACCATGAGGGGTCGAGTCTAGCAATCCCACGGTGACAATCAAGGAGAACCGTTATCGCCTATTTGCAGGGATTTCCTCGTGCTGCCCAATGGCGATCGCACGCGCTGCGAGCGGGTTGAGGAGCCCGCGGGCCGCCAGCTCGCCCGCGAGCTCGGCCCGGATGCGGTCCGGAGCGCCCGGATCGGCGAACAGGATGGTGCCAAGCGCGACAACGGAGGCGCCGGCAGCCACGAGCTCGAGCGTGTCCATCCCGGACGCGACCCCGCCCATCCCGACGATCGGCACGTCCACCGCGGAGGCGCATGCATACACGCACGCGAGAGCAACCGGTTTCAGCGCCGGGCCGGAGTAGCCACCGGCACCGCGGGCGAGGCGGGGACGGAGCGTCGCCGGGTCGAGGGCCAGCCCCTTGAGCGTGTTGACGAGGGAAAGGCCGTCCGCTCCTGCCGCGACGACGGCGCGCGCAGACTCTGCGATGTCCCAGGTCGCCGGAGAGAGCTTGGCGTAGAGCGGCCGCGATGTCGCCTCGCGGCAGGCGGACACGATCTGCGCCGAGGACTCCGGCGCCTCCTCGACATTGGGGCACGAGAGGTTGAGCTCGATCGTCGAGACCCCGTCCCGGCCGTCGAGCCGCTCGCAGATCGAGGCATAGTCCCGTGCCGAGAATCCTCCGACCGAGACCCAGATCGCGAGATCGAGCGCCGCCAGGCGCGGCAGCACGTCGTCGACGAAGGCGTCGATGCCGGGGCCCTGCAGCCCGATCGAGTTGAGCATCCCGTGATCCGTCTCCGCGATCCGGACCGGCGGATTGCCCTCGCGCGGAAGCGGCGTGATCGTCTTCGTCACGAACCCGTCGAGCCGGGCCGCAACCCCGGGTGCCGCCAGAGCGTCGAGGCAGCCCGACGCGTTGAGGAGCGGCACGGTCATGCGGGCGACCCCACGAATCCCGGCGCGCCGGAAAGGACGGGCCCGCGCAGGCAGAGCCGTTCGTAGTGGCCGTCGAGCTGCACGACACAGCCGTAGCAGGCGCCGTAGCCGCACGCCATGGGGGCCTCCCAGGCGAGCTGCGCCAACGGGGCGAGCGCACGGAGCGCGACGAGCATCGGCTCCGGGCCGCAGGCGAGCACGTCGCCCGGGTCGGGAGGAAGCAGCTCGGTCACGAAGGTGGGCTCCAGCACGACCTCGGCACCCGGAAGCAGCGCGGCCGCCTCTGCGTGGTGTGCGGAGCGGAAGCCCAGCAGCGCGGGCGGGCTGCCCAGCTTCTCCGACAGGTACGGCAGGGGTGCGATGCCGATGCCGCCGCCCACGAGCAGGGGACGCTCGACGCGGAGGTCGAAGCCGTTGCCGAGCGGCCCGAGCACGTGCACCTCCCCGCCGGGCTCGAGGCCGCAGAGGGCGCGCGTGCCCGGCCCGATCGGATCGATCAGGAACGCCAGCTCCCCGGGCGGTGCGAGGCACAGCGACATGGGGCGGGGCAGCACGCGGCCGGGAGCCTCCAGCATGAAGAACTGGCCCGGGGCACCGGGGTCGAGAGCTCCCCGCTCGAGCCGCAGCAGGCGGTACGGGCCGACGGTCTCGACGCCGGCGACCCGGACGCGATCCCGTTTCAGGCTCCGGCTCCGATGCGCTCTTGCAGCGACAGCGCGGTCTCGGCACGGGCGTTGGCAATCGCGTGCACGGCGGCGGCTGCCCCCGCGATCGTGGTGATGCACGGCACGCGGCCGGTGACGGCTGCCTCGCGGATGCGATAGCCGTCCGCCCGCGCGCCGGACCCCTGCGGCGTGTTGACGATCAGGTCGCAGCGCCCGTCGCGCACGAGATCGACGACCGTCTGCTCCGTCACGTCCGCGTCGGCGACCTTGGCCACCTCTTCCACCTCGAGGCCGGCGGCGCGCAGCGTCGCCGCCGTGCCCGAGGTCGCCACGAGCTCGAAGCCGAGGCGGGCGAGTGCGGCGGCGATCGGCGCGACGCTCGGCTTGTCAGCATCGTTGACCGAGATGAAGGCCGTGCCGCCGCTCGGCAGCGGCCTCCCGGCCGCACGCTCGGCCTTCGCGAGGGCGGTCGGCAGGTCGCTCGCGCTCGCCATCACCTCGCCCGTGGAGCGCATCTCCGGGCCGAGGATCGGGTCGGAGCCGGGGAAGCGGGCAAACGGCAGCACCGCCGCCTTGACGCTCACCTGAGCCGGCCGCGGCGCCGGCAGGTGCAGCTCGCGCAGGGTTGCACCCGCAGCGAGCTTGCACGCGGCCTCCACGAGGTTGATCCCGATCGCCTTGGAGGCGAACGGAACCGTGCGCGAGGCGCGCGGATTCGCCTCGAGCACGTAGACGGTGGAGTCGGCGATGGCGAGCTGGAGGTTCAGCAGCCCCACCACGCCGAGGGCGGGCCCGAGCCGCTTGACCACGTGCTCGACCTCGAGCGCATTCGCGAGCGTGAGCGACTGGGCGGGCAGGACGCACGTCGAGTCGCCGGAGTGGACGCCTGCCTCCTCGACGTGCTGCATGACGGCGGCGACGTACACCTCGTCGCCGTCGCAGAGCGCGTCGACGTCGATCTCGATCGCGTTCTCGACGAAGCGGTCGAGGAGCACGGAGCCCGACACCGCTGCCATCGCCTCGCGCAGCTGGGCGTCGTCGTAGCACACGCGCATGGCGCGTCCGCCGAGGACGTACGACGGGCGCACGAGCACCGGGTAGCCGATCCCGGCCGCAGCGGCAAGCGCTTCCTCCGGGCCTTCCACGATCGCCCACGGCGGACAGCGCACTCCGAGCTCCGTGGCGAGCGCCCCGAAGCGCTGGCGGTCCTCCGCGAGGTCGATGGCGGCATGCGGCGTGCCCATGATCTTGTAGCCGGCGGCCTCGATCCAGCGCGCGAGCCGAAGCGGTGTCTGGCCGCCGAACTGGGTGACGACGCCCTCCGGCTGCTCCCGGTCTATCACCGCGAGCACCTCCTCGGGAGAGAGCGGCTCGAAGTAGAGCCGGTCGGAGGTGTCGTAGTCGGTCGAAACCGTCTCCGGGTTGCAGTTGATCATGACCGCCTCGTACCCGAGCGACCGGAAGGTCTGCACGGCGTGCACGCAGCAGTAGTCGAACTCGATCCCCTGGCCGATGCGGTTCGGGCCCGAGCCGATGATCACGACGCGCGGCTTGGTGATGGCGGGGAGGCCGGCATCGGCTTCACCCCAGGTCGAGTAGAGGTAGTTGGAGCCGGCCTCGACCTCGCCGGCGCAGGAGTCGACGCGCCGGTACGAGGGACGGATCCCCTTGGCGTAGCGGACGCGCCGCACCTCGTCGCCGCTCGTGCCCCAGGCGGCGCCGATGGAGTCGTCTCCCCACCCGGCGCGCTTGGCACGCCAGATGTCCCGGGACGCGAGCTCGCGGCGCGCCTGGGCGAGCTGGGCCGTGAACCAGGGGTGCACGCCCTCCGGGATGTCGTCGAACGTCGCCCACGGCGTCGGCGCTCCGGGGTCGAGCTCCCTCGAGCCGAACGCCTTCAGGAAGGCCTCGGTGAAGGTGCGGCCGATGCCCATCGCCTCGCCCACCGACTTCATCTGGGTGCCGAGGGTCGTGTCCGCGCCCGGGAACTTCTCGAACGCGAAGCGCGGGAACTTGACGACGACGTAGTCGAGGGTCGGCTCGAAGCTGGCGGGCGTCGTCTTCGTCAGGTCATTGGGGATCTCGTCGAGGGTGTAGCCGACGGCGAGCTTTGCCGCGACCTTGGCGATCGGATAGCCGGTGGCCTTCGAGGCGAGCGCCGACGAGCGGGAGACGCGCGGGTTCATCTCGATCACGCGCACCTCACCCGTGTCGCGGTTGCGGGCGAACTGGATGTTCGACCCTCCCGTCTCGACGCCGACAGCCCGGATGATCGCGGCGGACGCGTCGCGGAGCTCCTGGTAGGCCTCGTCGGAGAGAGTCATCTGCGGAGCCACGGTGACGGAGTCCCCCGTGTGCACGCCCATCGGATCGAGGTTCTCGATCGAGCAGACGATGATCACGTTGTCCTTGCGGTCGCGGATCACCTCGAGCTCGAACTCGTCCCAGCCCCTGATCGACTCCTCCACGAGCACCTGTCCGATCGGGCTCTCGCGCAGCCCCCGCTCGACCTGCTGGCGGAGCTGCTCCGGGGTGTCCGCAAAGCCTCCCCCGTGGCCGCCGAGCGTGAACGCCGGGCGCACGACCGCCGGGACGCCCATGCCCTCGATCTCGGCGAGCGACGTGACGATCCGGGAGGCCGGCGTCGCGAGGCCGCAGCCCTGCACGGCGGCCCGGAAGAGCTGGCGATCCTCGGCGCGGCGGATCACGTCGACCTCGGCGCCGAGCAGCTCGACACCGAGCTCCGCCAGCACGCCCGCATCGGACAGCTCGATCGCGAGATTGAGCGCTGTCTGCCCGCCCAGTGTCGGCAGGAGCGCGTCGGGCCGTTCGCGCCGCAGCACGTCCGCCACGCCCTCGAGGTCGAGCGGCTCGATGTACGTGCGGTCGGCGAATCCGGGGTCGGTCATGATCGTGGCGGGATTCGAGTTGACCACGATCGTCCGGTAGCCGTCCTCTCGCAGCACCTTCAGCGCCTGGCAGCCGGAGTAGTCGAACTCGCAGGCCTGGCCGATCACGATCGGCCCCGAGCCGATCACGCAGACGGAGTGGATGTCGCGGCGGGCCGGCATCAGGCGGCGGCCTCGACGAGCCCGGCGACCCAGCGCTCGAGGATCGGCCAGGCGTCGTGCGTGCCGGGCCCCGCCTCCGGGTGGAACTGGACGGAGCGTGCGTTCAGCTCGGGAAAGTCGAACCCTTCCACGGTGCCGTCGTACAGGGAGACGTAGGTTGCCTCCTGCTCGTCCGTGGCGCGGACGGCAAAGCCGTGGTTCTGGCTCGTCACGAGCACGCGTCCGGTCGCGCGCTCGAGCACCGGGTGGTTTGCGCCGCGATGGCCGAAGGGCAGCTTGTACGTCGCATGGCCGGTAGCGAGGCCGAGGAGCTGGTGCCCCAGGCAGATGCCCAGCACGCTCGTCCGGCCGAGCAGCTCCCGGATCGCCTCCACCTCGGTTGCGAGCGGCTCGGGATCGCCCGGGCCGTTCGAGAGCAGCACCCCGTCGAAGGCGGCGAGCTCGTCCGGTTCGGCCGTGTGCGGGAAGACGGTGACAGCGGCGCCCGCCAGGCGCAGGCGCCGCATGATCGACGTCTTGGCGCCGTAGTCGACGACCGCAACCCGCGCGTGACCGTCCTCGTTGAACACGGTCCTCTCCACGCACGAGACGGCCGAGACCAGCGCCTGCCCTTCCATCGACGGCTGGGCGAGCACCTGCTCGAGCGCCTCGCCGACGGGCAACGACGACTCGTCCGCCACCGCCGCTGCGCGCATCGCCCCGGAGTCGCGCAGTCGCAGGACGAGCGCCCGGGTGTCCACGCCGTCGAGCGCGACGATGCCGTGCAGGGCGAGCCACGCTGCCCATTCCTCCCCGCCGCAGTGGCGCATCAGCGCCGCATTCGCCCACGGGCGGCCCGACTCGAGCCGCTCGTCGGCGACGCCGTAGTTCCCCACCATGGGAGCCGTGAAGCACACGAGCTGGCCCGCGTAGCTCGGGTCCGTGACGGTTTCCTGGTACCCGGTCATCGCGGTCGTGAAGACCGCCTCGCCGAAGGCCGCACCGGGCGCGGCGATCGAGCGGCCCGGGAAGACGGTCCCGTCCTCGAGCACGAGGTAGCCGCTCACAGCGCGTGCACGACCCTGCCGTCGGCGACCGTCTTGACGACCGCGCCCCTGAGAGCCTGACCGAGCAGCCACGAGTTGGCCGAGCTCGACCGGAAGCCCTCCTCGGTCACGCGCCATTCCGCCTCCAGGTCGAGCAGCACGACGTTCGCCGGCTCCCCTTCCCGGATCCGGGGCACCGGCAGGCCGAATGCCCGCGCCGGCCCTGCAGACATGCGCTCGAGCAGCGTCTCCAGCGCGAGGGCGCCGGGCTCGACCAGGTACGTGTAGAGCGCGGCGAACGAGGTCTCGAGGCCGGTGACGCCGAACGGGGCCTCCTCGAAGGTGGCGTCCTTCTCGTGGCGCGCATGCGGCGCGTGGTCGGTGGCGACGCAGCAGATCGTGCCGTCGCGCAGGCCCTCGAGCAGCGCCAGCCGGTCCTCCTCCGCGCGTACGGGCGGATTCATCTTCATGTTGGTGTCCAGGGTGCGCACGGATTCGTCGGTCAGGCAGAGGTGGTGTGGCGAAACCTCGGCGGTGACGGCCACGCCGCGTGCCCTCGCAGCCCTGACCGCGTCGACCGAGGCCGACGCCGAGAGGTGCATTATATGCATAGGCCGCTGCTCATATGCACAGAGACCGAGATCGCGCTCGATCATGGTGGACTCGGCCACGGACGGCCAGCCTGCGAGGCCCAGCTCGGCCGAGACGGGCCCCTCGTGCATCTGCCCGTCACGGGAGAGGCTCGGATCCTCTTCGTGGAGGGCGAGCTTGCGGCCGGCAACGGCCGAGTACTGCAGAGCCCGCCGCATCAGGCCGGCCGACACGACCGGCCGGCCGTCGTCCGTGAACGCCACCGCGCCGAGCGCGGCCAGCTCCGCCATCTCCGTCAGCTCCTCGCCCTCGAGGCCCTTGGAGATCGATGCCATGAACCCGGTCGGCACGACGGCGTCTGCACGGGCAAGCTCGACGAGTGCCCCGAGCACGGCGGCCGAGTCCACCACCGGGTGGGTGTTGGGCATGGCCACGATCGCGCAGTAGCCGCCCGCCGCGGCCGCGGCGGTGCCGGTCGCGACCGTCTCCTCGTCCTCCCTGCCCGGTGTGCGGAGGTGCACGTGCGGATCGACGAACGCCGGCGCCAGCACGAGCCCGCGAGCAGCGTCCACGGCGGGCTCGAGCCCCGTCACGATGCCGTCGCGAATCGTCACGTCCAACGCCTGGTCGAGGCCCTCGGCCGGGTCGATCACGCGTGCCCCCCGGATCGTGAGCGTGTCCCGCGGCTCGTCGCGGCAGAACAGCATCACGCCACCTCCAGCGTCAGCGGCACTTCGACGGGGCCGCTCGTGAGCAGGTCGTAGAGCACGGCCATGCGCACGACGAGACCCGAGCGGACCTGGGTCGTGATCAACGCGGCGTCGGAGTCGGCGACGCGGGGATCGATCTCGACGCCACGGTTCATCGGCCCCGGGTGCATGACGACCTGGCCCGCCCGCACGCGGTCCGGTGTGATGCCCCAGAGCGCCGTGTACTCACGCAGCGACGGCACGTAGGCAGCGCCGGCGAGCATCCGCTCCTGCTGCATCCGTAGCACGTAGATCACGTCCGCCGCCGCGACCGCGCCGACGTCGGCGGTCGTCTCGCAGCCCATCGCCTCGATACCGCGCGGGATCAGGGTCGGGGGGCCGACGAGCGTCGTCCGGGCGCCGACGAGCGCCAGCGCCTCGATCAGCGAGCGGGCCACGCGCGAGTGCAGGACGTCGCCGACGATCGCCACGTGCAGGCCGTCGAGACGACCGAGTGCCTCCTGGATCGTGTACAGGTCGAGCAGTGCCTGGGTCGGGTGCTGATGCTTCCCGTCACCTGCGTTGACGACGTGAGCGCCGGTGACCGAGGCCACGAGCTGCGGGGAGCCGATATGAGGATGGCGGATCACGATCACGTCGGGGTCGTAGGCCGCGAGCGTCACCGCCGTGTCCTTGAGCGACTCGCCCTTGTCCACCGAGGAGCCCGACGAGCGCACGGACATGGTGTCCGCAGAGAGCCGCTTGGCGGCCAGGTCGAAGCTCGACAGCGTCCGGGTGGAGGACTCGTAGAAGAGGTTCACCACGAGTCGGCCCCGCAGGGCCGGGAGCTTCTTCACCTCACGCTCGAGCGAGCGGGAGAGCGTCGAGGCGGTGGCGAGGATGCGCGCGACATCGGCGCGGCCGAGATCGGACACGCCGAGCAGGTGGCGGCGGAGCGGGCGCGGTGGAGCCTCCTGCTCGCCGGCGAGGCGGATCCCGGTCATGCCGCCTCTCCGTCCGAGACGAGCAGCACCCTGTCGTCGTCGTCGATCTCCCGCAGCTCGACGTGCACGCGCTCCGTGAGCGACGTCGGCAGGTTCTTGCCCACGTAGTCGGGCCGGATGGGCAGCTCGCGGTGCCCGCGGTCGACGAGCACCGCGAGCTGCACCCGGGCCGGGCGGCCGTACTCGAGCAACGCGTCGATGGCGGCGCGGATCGTGCGGCCGGTGAAGAGCACGTCGTCGACGAGAACGACCGTCCGGCCCTCGAGGGGGAAATCGAGCGTCGTGCCGCGTACGACGGGCTGGGCGTGCAGCGGGGCGCCTCCCGAGCGGACGAGCACGTCGTCGCGGTGGAATGTGATGTCGACCGCCCCGAGGTCGACCTCGACCCCCGAGCGCTCGGCGACAAGGCGTTGGAGCCGCTCGGCGAGCGGCACACCGCGCCGGTGGATGCCCACGAGCGCGAGTGCCTCGAGGTCGGCGTTGCGCTCGATCAGCTCGTGAGCGATGCGAGAGAGCGTGCGGGAGAGGGCGTCGGCGTCGAGCATGAGCTTCGCCGCCGGCCGGCTCGGGAGTTCTGTCGTCATCGTGCTCCTTCCCGGCCTCGCTGGACCGGCTTAAAGGTTTCTCCGAGTGTAGACGAGCGACCGGCCGGCTCCCCGGAGAGGCCGAACACAATCGTTGCCAACTCCACATTGTTCCCGCATGGCCCGAGTGGAACCATGCAGTCGTGTCGCGCGCCACCCGACACGCCGGTGTCGCAGTGGCCACCGTGGTGGTCGTATCGGCTCTCGCGCGGTTCCTCGCGTCACTCTCTCTTCATGCGCCGTGGGTGGCGCCGGACGAGATGGCGTACGGGCTGCTCGGCCAGTCACTCTGGCAGACCGGCGAGCTGACGATCCGGGGCACGGCGGTCGGCTACTACAGCCTCATCTATCCGGCGCTCGTCGGCGCGCCGCTCTCCCTCGGCAGCACCGCGACGGGCATCGTGGCCCTCCAGGCCGTGCAGGCTCTCCTGATGTCCGCCGTGGCGGTGCCGGTGTTCCTCTGGGGCCGGAGCCTGGCGGGGGCCGGCTGGGGCCTCGTCGCAGCAGCTCTGTCGGTGCTGCCGCCTGCGCTCGCGTACTCCGGCCTGATCATGAGCGAGGCGCTGTACTACCCCTTCGTCGCCGTCGCGCTCCTGAGCCTGGCACAAGCGGTGCAGCACCCGTCGCTCTTCCGCCTCGGCGTGCTGGCGACCGCGGTCTCCGTCGCCGCCGCCGTTCGACTGCAGGCGCTCGTGCTGGTGCCGACCTTCCTGACGGCGGTCGTGATCGACGCCGTGCTCGCCCGCGACCGCCGGAAGCTCCGCCGCGAGACGGTGTCGATCGCAGCCGCCGTGTCAATCGCCATGATCGTCCTCGGCGCCGTGCTCGCAGCGGGGCAGGACCTCGCCTGGAACTCATTGCTCGGCGGCTACCAGACCGTGGCCGGCGAGACCCCGGGCATCGACGACCTCGCAAGAGCGCTCGTGCGGAGCGCAGGCGGCATCGTGCTCGCCTCACTCGTGATCCCCTTCCTCGCGACCGCCGTCCTGGCCGTGCTCGCGATGTCCAGGGGCGAGAGCGACCCCGCCCTGCGGGCGTTCCTGGCGACCACCATTGCCTACGTCTGCTGGCTCGTGCTCCAGGTCGCGGTCTTCGCCTCCTCGTTCGTCGCCTACGTGCCGGAGCGGTACCTCATCACCGCCCTGCCGCTGCTCTTCCTCGGGCTGTGCGCGTGGGCGGCGCGGCGCGCGCCGCGACCTGCTGCCGTGCTCGTCCCGGTCGCGGCGGTCTCGGGCGCGCTGGTCGTTGCTCTCTCGCCGGCGCAGCTCTTCGCCGACCAGGGTGCGCACGATCTCCTCACCCTGCTCGTGTTTCGCGACCTCGCCACGGACGCCCCTGCCGCTGCTGTGCGAGCAATCATGGCCGGTTCGCTCCTTGTCGCGGTGACGGCGTTCGCGCTCCCCGCGCGCAGCCGCGCAGCGCTGCTCACGGTCGGCGTCGCGGCAGGCCTGGCCGTGCTGTCGGTCGGGTCGACCCGAGAGATCTCCGACCTCTCGCGAGCCGAGGAGACGAAGGCCTTCGGGACCGCCGATCGCGATTGGATCGACAAGGCAGCGGGCGGGGAGCCGGTCATGCTGCTGAACAGCGGCGACCGGGAGTGGACGATCGCGCCGCGCACCGCGTTCTGGAATCGCAGCGTGACCGCGATCGTGCGGTTCCCCACAGCCCAGGGGTCGGGCGCGATCCCCCAGGGGATCGTCGAGCCGGGAGCCGACGGCCTCCTCCGCACTCCCGGTGGAGCGCCACTCCGCGTGCCGCTCCTGGCGGCGCCGACGTCGGTTGTCCCGGTGGGCGAGAAGGTGGCGGAGATCCCGCCGACTCCCGTCGCCGCCGGCCTCGCCCTGTGGCGGATTGCCGAGCCGGCAACGCTCTCGAGCATCGCGGTTGGTCTCGGGGCCAACGGCGACTTCGCCGCCCCCGTGCACGTGATCGTCTACGCCTGCCGGCCCGGTCGCCTGGAGCTGACCCTGCTCGGGAAGTCCGGCGGGGAAATCGCAATCAGGGCGAACGGGATCCCGCGGGAGGCCGTCGCGCCGGTGCCGGGAGGGCTGGCACAGGTCGCGATCACCGCTCCACCGAACGTGGACGGAAGCACCTCGTGCGTCTTCGAGCTCTCCCCGTCAGGGCTGGCGGGCTCCACGCGGATCGCGTTCGTCCGTGACGCCGCCTGAGCCCGGCGCCCCCGCGACCTCCGGCGCTACCTCGCCGCCGTCACGACGAGCTGCTCGAGTCGGACCTCGACCCGCTCCGGCAGCTCCCTCTCGGCACGCGCGGTCCCCTCCTCCAGCTCCTCCGGCGGGAGCAGGTCGAAGGTGGAGATGTGGCGTCCGCGGACCCGTGCGAGAGCCGTCTCGCGGTCGATCACCTCGAGCGCGCTCACCGGAGTCGACGTCACGTCGCCAAAGCCGGCAGCCTGCAGCTCGCCCAGCAGCGCCTCGCCGGCCGGAAACCGCTTCCGGTCGAGCTCGGTGATCGACGGGAACCACGGCCTCAGCCAGTACGCCTCGAAGTGCTCGGAGGCGAAGGTGGCGATCGCCAGCCGGCCGTCCGTCGCGAGCACGCGTCGCACCTCCGAGAAGGCGAGGGGCCGGTCGACGAGGTGGACGACGAGGCTCATCGTGACGCGCTCGAACCACCCGTCCCGGAACGGGAGCGCCTCGGCGCGCCCCTGCTTCAGCCCCACGCCGGGCGGCAGGACGTCCCGAGCGACGGCGAGCATCTCGGCGCTCGCATCGACCCCCCAGGCCCTCACGTGGGCCCTCTCGACGAGCGCGGCGAGCAGCCGGCCGGTGCCACAACCGACGTCGAGCACCGTGCGGCCGCGCAGGTCGCCCACGTCGACGAGGACGCCGAACAGGTGCCACCACGCCTCACCCGGTGGCCGGAGCGCGTCGTACGTCGCTGCCCGGGCGTCGAAGTCCGGGATTCGTGCGGTCATGCGAGCTCGCTAGGGCTGGTCGTCCGGCTCGATCAGGTCGTCCGGCTCGGTGAGCGCTTCGATCGCGTCACGCGCCGCCTGCACGTCACCGTCCGGGACGAGCACCCGCAGAGGCGGGTCGTCGGGGACCGCGTCGTCGTGGACGACCGCAGGCTCGAGCTCCGACTGGATGCCGGCCGTGAGAAGGATGCTCTGCATCTCCTCCGCCTCGGCTACGCCTCCGGCCACGGCGATCTGGACGAGTTGCGTCATGCCTCCGAGCCTACACCCGGACGAGGCTGTCGCGCTCCCCGCGCGATCAGCTCGGGTGCTCCGCGCTCCGCGAACGGGATGGCGATCACGTCGAAGTCGCTCGGGACGACGGTCTCGGGAAAGAGCTGACGCGCCTCTGCCTTCACGTCGGAGCTGTGGTAGCGGCTCGAGAGATGCGTCAGCGCCAGCATCACCGCTCCTGCCTCACGCGCGGCGAGCGCGGCCTCGCCCGCCGTCGAATGCCCGGTCTCGCGTGCCCGGTCGCGCTCGTCGGCGCAGAAGGTGCCGTCGTGCACGAGCAGGTCGGCGCCTGCTGCGGCATCGACGACGGACGCCGCCGGCGCCGTGTCACCCGTCAGCGCGACCTTGCGGCCCGGCCGGGCAGGCCCGAGCAGCTGCGCGGGCTCGACGACACTGCCGTCCGCGAGCGTGACCGGCTCACCGCGCTGCAGGGCGCCGCGCTCGGGACCGTGCGGCACGCCGAGCTCGTCGGCGATACCGGCGTCGAACCGCCCCGGACGGCTCTCCTCCACGATCGCATAGCCGAGCGCGGGCACGCCGTGGGCGACGGCGAACGGAACGACCGCGTAGCCGTCCCGCCGGATGGCGTCGCCGGGCTCGAGCTCGACGGTGTCGACCCGGTAGGTGAGACGACCGAAGATCTTCGCCAGCTCCGCAAACAGCGCTCGCAGGCCACGCGGGCCGTAGACCGTGAGCGGCACCTCGCGCCCCCGCAGGGCGAACGTCTTCAGCATCCCCGGGAGGCCGAGGTAGTGATCGGCATGGAAGTGAGTGACGAACACGTCCTCGAGATCGACGAGCCCGATCTCGGAGCGCAGCAGCTGGCGCTGTGTTCCCTCGCCGCAGTCGATCAACAGCCGGTCGCCCCCACGGCGCACGAGCGTGGCGGCAGGAGCCCGGCGCGCGGTGGGCGCAGACCCGGACGTCCCGAGGAACACGACGTCGAGGTCCACGACCGGTGATTGTACCGCCCCTCGCCGGCCGCTCGGCCGGCGGCGTTCGCGATAGGCTCGCGCCGTGGGCGAGCGACTCCAGGGAGGGCGCCTGGCCGCGCAGGCGATCGCCGCGGAAGGCGTGGATGCGATCTTCACCCTGTCGGGCGGTCACGTGATGCCGATCTACGAGGGCTGCCGCCACGAGGGCGTCGGCGTCATCGACGTCCGCCACGAGCAGTCGGCGGCGCATGCGGCGGAGGCCTGGGGCCGGGTGCGGCGCCACTGCGGCGTCGCCGTGGTGACGGCCGGCCCCGGCGTGACCGGGACGGTGACGGCAGTCGCGAACGCGTACGCGGCCCAGGTGCCGCTCGTCGTGATCGGCGGCGCCCGGCCGCTCGCGCAGGCCGAGCAGGGTGCGCTGCAGGAGTTCGACCAGCTCTCCGTGCTGAAGCCGATCACCAAGTGGGCCGGCGTCTGCGCCCACACGGCGCGGATCCCGGAGCTCGTCGCCCTCGCCTTCCGGCACGCGCTTGCCCCGCCGCGCGGCCCGGTCTACCTGGAGCTGCCAATGGACGTGCTGTTCGACGAGGCTGTCGCCGACCGCGAGCCCGGCCCCGCCCGGGTGACGTCCCGGGCCTTCGGCGACCCGGGCGCGATCGAGCGTGCGGCCGCGCTGCTCTCCGGGGCCGAGCGTCCCGCGATCGTGGGCGGCTCGGGCATCTGGTGGGACGACGCCGCCGGCTCGCTCTCCCGCCTGGCGGAGGCGCTGCACGCGCCCGTGTTCCTGAACGGCTCGGGCCGCGGCTCGCTGCCGCCCGACCACCCCTCGTTCTTCCAGCATGCGCGGGGCGCTGCTCTCGACGCGGCAGACGTCGTGCTCGTCGTGGGCGCCACGCTCGACTTCCGGCTGCGGTACGGCCGCTTCGGCGACGGGGCCCTGGTGCACGTCCACGGTGATCCGCGCGAGCTCGGCCGCAACCGGCTGCCGGACGTCGGCATCGCCGGCGACTGCGACGCTGTCCTCGACGGCCTCGCGAGCGCGGTGAAGCCGACGGAGCGCAGCCGACCCGGGTGGTTCGCGGCGCTGCGGGAGGCGGAAGCCGCCTGGTGGGCCGGCCACCAGGCACAGGTCGATTCCGACGCGGCGCCCATCCATCACTACCGGCTCGGCCGCGAGCTCGACCGGGTGCTCGACCCCGACACGGTCGTGATCGGCGACGGCGGCGACGTGGTGGCGGCGGTCTCCCGGGTCCTGCGGGTGCACCGGCCCGGGCACTGGCTCGATCCCGGGCCGTTCGGCTGTCTCGGCGCGGGGCCGGGGTATGCGCTCGGGGTCGGGGCGGCGCGATTCGGAGGCCGCATCGTGATGGTGCTGGGCGACGGCGCCTTCGGGCTCAACGGCTTCGACTTCGACAGCCTCGTGCGCTTCGGCGTCCCCGCCGTCGCCGTGATCGGGAACGACGGCGCCTGGGGGGAGATCAGGATCCCGCAGATCGGGATCTACGGCGAGGAGGGCGAGGTGGCGACGCGGCTGGCGCCCAGCCGCTACGAGCGCCTCTGCGACGTGTTCGGCGGGCACGCGGAGCATGTCGAGCGCCCGGAGGAGCTGGCACCGGCACTGGAGCGGGCGCTCGCCTCGGGTGAGCCCGCGATCGTGAACGTCATGCTCGACCCGGACGCGATGGCCGGGCACGCCTACCGCGGCATGTGATCCCCGGCGCCTGGCGGCCCGGGGCCGTCAGGGAAGGACGATCAGCTGCCCCGGGCGGATCGTGGTGCCCGTGAGCCGATTGCGCTGCTGCAGCTCCCACACGCCCTTGCGCGGATCGCCCGCGAGATGGGCTGCGGCGATCGACCACAGCGTGTCGCCGGCCCGGACGCGGTACGACTGCTCGGGCCCGCTCGCGCCCGAGTCGCGTGCGAACAGCGCCCACAGCCCCACGGCGAGGACTGCGACGACGATGAGGCGAACGAACATGTGTTCGATACTACTACGAACACCTGTTCGCTGTCAAGGCCCGGTGGGCACCCTCACGAACGACGAGCCGCGGGCCGGGTTGGCCTGGGCGGAGATGACGGCCGCGACGGCGACCCGCCCGCGCACGGCCACGGGCACGTCGAGCTTGGCCGCGACCCGGAACCGAGGCGTCAGGCGGCCCTTCCAGCAGGGAGCGAGCGCGCGCGCGAGGAGGGAGCGAACGGACGCCACGAGGCGCTTGGACTCGGAGCCCGCCGGCACGAGGCACACCACGGCGCGCGCTGCCTCCTTGGCCCCGACGAGCGTCTTCACGGCGCCGGAGCGCTGCAGCTTGGGTGTGCTCATGCCGGCGCCGCTGACGCGGACGGCGGGAATCCAGGCCGACAGCCGGGTGCAGGGGCTCGAGCGGGTCTTGGCGATCGCGGCCGAGACCGCAGCGGCGGCGGGTCGCGCCGTGCCGTTGACGCGGTGGAGCGCTGCCTGGAAGCCCGAGCTCCGCGTCGCGTCGTCGTAGAACCCGAAGAAGTTCAGCTCGGCCACGTCGGGATCGCACGAGACGCGGCGCACGAGCTCGCCGTAGACGGCGGCCTGCCGCTTCTCCGACGTGACGGGCACGTTCTCGACGCCGGCGTAGCCCTCGAGGCCCGCAGTGCCGACCTGCCACCCGGCCTCGTTCAGGTAGAGCTGGAGGCCTTCCACCGTCGTCGGCTGACCGGTGTCGTGGAAGGCGTCCCAGAAGGCCTGCTTGATCCGCGCGAGATCCGCGTAGCCCGCATTCGGCCAGTCGTAGCGGCGCAGGAGCGAGTCGGTGGCGGCGCGTGGGTAGAGATGGAACGCGAGCCCGTCCATCAGCGGCTGCGCGCGCCCGCTCTTCCGGTACCAGGTGCCCAGGGCGCCGAGGAAGCGGACGGGCGAGGTGGAGAGATTGGTGCGCGCCTTGGGGTTGTCGTTGCCCCGCGGCGAGAGGCCGACGCCGACCACCGTGATGCCCGCGTCGATCCGCTTCAGCGCGTCGTACGCGGCGGCAAGATAGCGGCCGAAGGACGGTGCCGAGAGCACCTTGCCGCTGCTCGAGAGCTGCGGCCGCCAGAACGCCGGCTGGTTCGGCTCGTTGCCGATCACGAACTGCGTCACCTGCGGGTACGTCCGCGCCACCAGCGCCACGTAGTCGGCGAAGGCGGCTACCTCCGCCTTCGTCCTCGTCAGCGCCCGCGGCGGGTACGGGTACATCGCGAACACCACCTTCAGCCCCTGGCGGACGGCCTCGGGAACGGCCTTGTCGAGGAACTCCTCGCCCTGGATCGTGCCCGGCTCACCGGGCACGAAGCGCACCGTCATCACGGTCTGCTTGAGGCCGATCGCGGTCATCTTCCCGAAGAACGCGCTGCCGCCGTCCTCGGCGTACTTACCGGTGTCGTCGTTCGCGCCGATGTCGGCGGCACTGGCCGTGCCCGCGCATGCGAGCGCCAGTGCGGCGAGAACGAGGCCCGTGAAGGCGTGCGAGCGCGAGTGCTTCCCCATAGCAGTATCCGCTCCCCCAGCGGGGAAGGGGCACAGACTACAGAACGCTCAGGACGGCGTCGAGAAGAAGCGACGATCCGAAGCGGACCGGATCGTCTGCCGGCAGACCCGTCTGCGCAGCGGCGTCGTCGAGCGCCGCCCGTGCACCCGCCTCGTCGAGGCGCGCCGTGTTCACGGCCACGCATGCCACCACGGGCCGTCGTGCCTGCAGCCCCACCCGCTCGTAGAGATCGACGAGCTCGGGCAGGGGCAGGAGCGGATGCCCGGGATAGCCCTCCACCTCGACGTCCCCGGCGCGGTGGCAGAGCACGAGGGCATGCGGTGCGGCGCCGTGCAGCAGCCCGAGGGTGACGCCGGAATACGCAGGGTGCGTGATCGCACCTTGCCCTTCCACGAGCAGCAGCTCTCCCCCGCGCGCTGCCCCCTCGACGACCAGCTGCTCTGTGGCGCCGGCGATGAAGTCGGCGACCACCGCATCGACCGACAGCCCCCAGCCGGCGATCGCGATCCCCGTCTGGCCCGTCGGCACGAAAACCGCTGCGATGCCCCGCCTGTGCGCCTCGCGCTCGAGCTCCAGGGAGACCGTCATCTTCCCGATCGCGCAGTCCGAGCCGACCGTGAGCACGGTGCGGCACGGCAGCTCCAGGTTGGCGCCCGTCGGCACGTTGAGGTTCCCGGGCGAGCGCCGCAGGTCGGTGAGCGTGACTCCGCGGCGGCCGGCCAGGTCGGCCAGCTCCTGGTCGTCGGCCAGGAACTCGTGCAGCCCGTTCTCGATCGAGATTCCCTCGTGGATGCAGGCCTTCAGGATCTCGCGCCAGGCCGGTGGGAACGTCCCTCCCTGGGTGGCGACGCCCACGAGGGCGACGGTCGGCTCGAGCGCGAGCGACTCGGGCACGCCGGCGACGACCGGCACCCCGTCCATCGTCTCCCCGGCGCGCGCGGAGTCGAGGATGCCTACCACCTCGTCACGGCGGTAGCGCAGCACGCCACGCATCGTCTTGCCGTAGTGCGGATCGCCCGAGTACCCCTCAGCCAGGATGAGGACGCGCCTAGCCGACACCGAGCCCCGGCCCCTCCCCGGGGACCTGCACTCCGTCGACGAATGCCACCCCGGGACAGGGATCCTCCGCGATCAACAGGTTCCCGTCGAGGTCGACGTGGTCGCAGAGAGGGGCGACCACGCACCCTGCCGCGATGCCGAGCCCGGACTCGACCATGCAGCCGAGCATCACACCGAGCCCGAGAGCGCGCGCAGCGTGCGCCATGCGAATGCCCTCCCTGATGCCGCCCGACTTGGCGAGCTTGATGTTGATGCCGTGGGCGATCTCCGCGCACGCGGCGACGTCACCGAGCGTGTGGCAGTCCTCGTCGACGTAGATCGGCACGGGTGACCGACGCTTCAGCTCGGCCCCGCCCGGATCGCCCGCAGGGAGCGGCTGCTCGACGTACTCGACGCCGAGCTCGGCCAGCTGCGGGATCGCCTCGAGCGCCTCCTCGAGGGTCCACCACTCGTTCACATCGACCTGCAAGGGCAGCTCCGTGCGCGCGCGCACCGCTCGCACCCGCTCGACGTCGAGGCCGTCGCCGCCGCCGAGCTTCAGCTTGAGCCGCCGGAACCGGCCCGTGACGCGCTCCGTCCGGCGCGCCATGTCGTCGGGGTCGCCGAGCCAGACCGTCCACGACGTCGGCGGCCCGACCCGAGGCAGGCCGAGCAGCTTCCAGACGGGGACGCCCAGGAGCTTTCCCTGCAGGTCGTGCAGCGCCGCGTCGAGCGCCGCCTTGGCAGCCTGCTCGCCGGGCACGGCCGCGAGCCGCGCGCCGATCTCCTCGAGCGCGAACGGGTCGTCTCCGATCAGCTCCCCGTGCTGCTCGACGAACGCGAGCGCCGACTCCGCCGACTCCGAATACCGCTCGACCGGGGCGGCCTCGCCCCGGCCCGCCGTGCCGCCGTGGGTGAGCTCGACCTGGACCACATCCTCCTCGTCCCGTGTCTCGCGGGAGATGACGAAGGTCTCGGCCAGCCGAAGCCGGACGATGCTCGCGTTGATCTGCACGCGCGCAAGCCTACTGGGCGGCGACGCGTGAGCTCTCCACTCCCTGAGTCGAGTGACGAGCGACGCCGCACTGGCTCCGATATCGCTCCCGTGGTCACTCTCGCCGTCTCGCCACGGCTCGCGGACGAAAAGCACCTCACGGGAGGGCTCCGGCTGCCGTGAGCGAGCAGGCCACGACACCCTTGCCTGCACGGCCCACGATCGCGGACATCCTGCTCTCGCACGGGTTCGTCGACGAGGGAAAGCTGGCCGCCGCGCTCGAGGTCTCCGACCGCACGGGACAACCGATCGGGCAGGTGCTCGTGGAGGCGGGGGCGATCACGCGGCTCGAGCTCGCGAGCGCGCTGGCCGAGCAGTGGTCCGACCCGGAAGCGTCGATCACGCTCTTGCCGCGGCCGGCGCCGCAGCCCTCGATCACCCGCAGCCCGGCGCCCGGGGCGGGCGGACGCCTGCCGGTCGGCAGCGATGCCGTCTACCTGGGCCAGCTGCACGATGCCGTCGCCGATCTCGCCCGGCGCGTGGGAGACACGGAGCCGCTGCTCGCCGAGATCGAGCGCAGGGCGGCGACGTCGCTCGGCCCCGAGAGCCTGGAGGAGCTCGAGACGCGCATCTCGGCGCTCGCGGAGGAGGTCGCGGCGGCGCTCGGGCGGATGAGCGACGTCGAGCGCGTGATCGGCGCCACCTCGGATCAGGTCGAAGGGGTGACGGAGGGGGTCGAGCAGGCGTTCGCCGAGCTGCAGGCCGGCGCGGGCGAGCTGGCCGAGCGGCTGGCCGTGATCGCCGCCGTCGTCGAGACCGCGCCGACGAGCAGCGATCTCGCGGAGCTGCGCGAAGCCGTCGCCGAGCTGGCCGACCGTCCCCGCTTCGACCCTGCGCTCGATGGCCGGCTGGAGTCGCTGCAGGCTCTGGTGTCCGAGCTTGCCGGCCGGCCCGCAGTCCCCCCGGAGCTCGAGCAGAGTCTGCAGGACCTGGCCGAGCGGCCGGTCGCCGACCCCGGCCTCGCCGCCCGGCTCGACGAGCTCTCCGACCGCGTCGACTCGCAGGCGGCGCTTCACGACGCCGGCCTGGCGGGCCTGCGGGCCGCAATCGACGAGTCCGCCGCACTGCCGCGCGTCGAAGACGACCTGGACTCCCGCCTGTCCGACCTCGCGAGCCGGGTGGCGGGCCTCGCCGGGCAGGTCGAGAGCATCGCGGCCCTCTCTGCCTCCGGCGACGACGGCGTGGCCATAGAGGAGCTCCGCGGGGCGCTGGAGGAGCTCGGCCGGCGCCGGGCCGGCGACGAGGAGACCGCAGTGCGCGTCGAGGCCCTCGCAGCGGCGGTCGAAGACCTGGCAGCACGCCCGACGGAGGGCCCGGAGCTCTCGCTGCGCCTGGACGAGCTCTCGGCGGCGGTCGCCGCGCTTGGCGGGGGCCAGGCGCTCGCAGAGCTGGCCGAACGGGTGGAGATCCTCGCCGCCGACTCCGACGAGGGAGATCTCGCCCTCGCCGAGGTCGGCAGCCGCCTCGAGGAGCTGGCCACGAGGCCGGCTGTCGACCCCGGGCTGGAGGAACGCCTAGCGGAGCTCGGCGGCGCCGTCGCCGCGCTGCAGGCCGACGACACGGCTGCACGCCTGCACGGCGAGGTGGCGACGATCCGGGCCAGGCTCGAGAGCGGCGACGACTCGCTGTCCGAGCTTCGGGCGGCTACCGACGAGCTCGCAGCCCGTCCCGCCGGCGACCCGGAGCTGGCAGCCGGGCTCACCGCCCTGAGCGAGCGCATCGAGGAGGTGGCCTCCGGGAGTGCCGCAGCGCCCGAGAGCGAGCAGCTCGGCGCCGCGGTGACCTCGCTCCAGGCCGAGCTCGCCGGCGCCGTGACCGATATCTCGGGGCGGCTGCAGGCTCTCGAGAGCGCCCCGGCTCCCGCTCCGCCCGAGACCGGCTGGGCCGAGGCGGCAGCAGCGCTCACGGCGCGGCTGGACTCGCTCGGCGCGCGCGTGGACGCGGGCGCCACCGGAGCGGCCGCCGGCACGGGGGCCGGAGACGACCGACCGCACGGTCAGCCTGCCGCGCCCGAGCCGGGCGGCGAGACCGAGCAGGAGCTCGAGCGCCTGCGCATGGCAATCGAGCGGATGAGCCTGCATCTCGGCGAACAGGAGCGTGCCATCGCAGAGGTGATCCGCTCCCGCGGGGTCACGCAGCGTCTCGAGGAGCTCGAGGCGCGGATCGAGGATGTGGCAGCGGGCGCCGGAGGCGCGGCCGCGGGCGCTGCCGCCGCGGACGGCTCCGCGTCCCCGGCGACCGGCAATGTCGAGGTGCGAGCCCTCGTGCGCAGGCTCGACAGCGCCGAGGCAGCGCTCGAGGCGGAGAGAGACAAGCTGCTGACGAAGCTCGAGCGCATCGCCTCCTCGCTCGACTGGCGCATGCGGCGCCTCGAGGCGGGCGACGACCCCGCCGCCTGACGGTAGACTCCGCACCCTCGAGCGCCCGTAGCTCAGGGGATAGAGCGCGCGCCTCCGGAGCGCGAGGTCGAAGGTTCGAATCCTTCCGGGCGCATGTGGGACTGCTCCTGTACGACAACCCGGTGTCGTCGAACGCGCTCAAGGCGCGCTTGATGCTCGCCGAGCTCGGGCTCGAGCACGAGCGCCGCACCGTCCCCTTCGACCTGCCGCGGCCCGACTGGTACCTGGCCGCGAATCCCGTCGGTGGGATCCCGGCGCTCGACGACGACGGCTTCGTCGTGTCCGAGTCGAACACGATCCTGCGCTACCTCGCCCTACGCTCGGGCCGCGACGACCTCTACCCGCTCGACGCCAGGGCGCGGGCCCGCGTCGACGAGCTGCTCGACCGCTGGTCGCTCACGTTCCGCCCGGCGTTCTTCCGCTACGAGGCGCCGGCACTCGGCTTTGCGCCCGGCAAGGGGATGGGCGGCGCCGAGCCCGACAGCGCGGCGCTGCCGGGCGTCGCCGAGTCGATCGGCCCCACGTTGCGCATGCTCGACGCACTCGTCGACCCGTCGGGAACGGCGCTCGGGACCTACACGATCGCCGACGTCGCCGCCGCACCGGTCCTGTACCGCACGACCCACACGGGGCTCGACCTGAGCCCGTACCCGAACGTCGAACGCTGGCGCGAGACGCTGATCGCGCGGCCCGCGTTCTCGGCGGCCGACCCCGTCCTCTAGCCGGCCGCCGTCTCCCCGGCGAGGGCGCTAGGGTCGCGGCGTGAAGCCGTGGGGCCGCCTCTTCGACGCGCGTCTCCCCCGTGCCGTGCAGACGCTCCAGGTCGGCGGTCTGTTCAACGCGTTCGGCAACGGCGCCGTGCTGCCGTTCACGCTCATCTACCTCCACAACGTGCGCGGCATCTCGCTCACGGCAGCCGGGCTCGTGCTGGCCACGAACGCCGGCGTCGCCCTCGTCGCGGGCCTCGCCTCCGGGCCTCTCGTCGACCTGCTCGGCGGCAAGCGGATGCTCGCGGTCGCGCTGCTCCTGCTCGCCGCCGGGTTCGGCTCCTTCCTGCTCGTCCGGGAGCCCTGGCACGCGTTCGCGGCTGCGACGGTCACCGGGGTGGGAAACGGGTTCTTCTGGCCTGCCCAGTCGACGCTGATCGCCGGCCTCACCCCGCGCGACCGACGGCACGTCGCGTTCGCCATGCAGCGGGTGGTGATGAACCTCGGCATCGGGCTCGGCGCCCTCACCGGAGGCGTGATCGCATCGGCGGAGCACCCCTGGACGTACTCGCTGCTGTTCGCGGTGGACGCGCTCACCTTCCTCGCCTACCTCGCGATCCTCTACGCGCTCGTCCCCGCTCCACATCTCGAGCGACCACCCGCAGGCGCACGGAAGGGCGGCTACGGCCAGGTGCTGAGGAACCGCGCCTTCATGCTCGTGATCTCTCTCAACGCGCTGTTCATCCTGGCAGGCTTCTCGGGCTTCGAGCTCCTGCCGGTGTATGCGAAGAACGAGGCCGGCGTCAGCGAGACGGCGATCGGAGCGGTGTTCTTCGTCAACACGATCGTGATCGTGCTCACGCAGCTGCCCATCTCGCGAGCCTCCGAGGGGCGCCGGCGCACGTCCGTGCTGGCGCTGCTCGGCCTCACCTGGGCGGCCTCGTGGCTGCTCGTGCCGGTCGCCGGCATCTGGTTGCAGGGGCTGGTCGCGGCTGCCCTGATCGCGGTCGCGATGGCGCTCTTCGCCGTCGGCGAGTGCCTGCACGGCGCCGTGCACGCGCCGCTCGTCACCGACCTGGCCGAACCGCACCTCTTCGGCCGCTACATGGCCCTGTCGGCGCTCTCCTGGAGCGTCGGCTTCGCGCTCGGACCTGCCGTCGGCGCTCCGGTGCTGGACCGCTGGCCGACGATGGTGTGGATCGGCGCGGCGGCGCTGTGCCTGCTCGGCAGCGCCGGCGCGCTCCGGCTGGAGCGCGCGCTGCCTGCAGAGGCGCGCCAGACCCCCGCCCGCGCGGCCGCCTCATAGGGACACGGGGAGGCTCCGGGGCTAGAATGACGAACATGCCGTGCACAACCGATGAGCCCCTCAGTACCGATGCCGAGCCTGCCCCGCATCCCTCGCAGGACCCGCTCCCGCGGCACGGCGGAGGTCGTCGCACGCGCGCGCTCGCCGGTTCACGAGCTCACCGCTAGCGGCCTCACCTGGGTCAACGTCGTCCAGCCCGGGCTGGAGACCGCGAACACGCTGGCCGAGCGCTTCGGGTGGCACCCGCTGGACGTCGAGGACATCGTCTCGAAGCGCCAGCGACCGAAGGTGGACGACTACGAGGAGGACGGCTACCTGTTCGCCGTTCTCCACTTCCCCGTCTACGACAAGGCGGTGCAGCGGCTGAACGCAGCGGAGCTCGACGCCTTCATCGGGCCCGACTACCTCGTCACGATCCCGAACAGGGAGCTCCTGCCGGTGACCCGGCTGTTCGCCCGCTGCGAGGGCGACGAGCCGTTCCGGGAGCAGCTCTTCGCGAAGGGCACCGGGCGCCTGCTCTACGAGGTGCTCGACGACCTGTTCGACTACTGCTTCCCCATCCTCGACAAGATCGGCCACAAGCTCGACTCGATCGAGGACGACATGTTCGAGGGGCATGCCGAGGACGTCGTCCGGGACATCTCGAACGTCAAGCAGGAGATCATCTCCTACCGGAAGGTGATCAAGCCGGAGCGCTCCACGCTGCGCGTCCTCGAGCGCCGCGTCGACAAGTTCCTGCCGGAGGAGCTCGAGCTCTACTTCGACGACATCGTCGACGCGGCCGAGCGGATCTGGGATCAGCTCGACAACTACAAGGAGGTCGTCGACGGCCTCGAGTCGACGAACGAGTCGGTCATCTCCCATCGCCAGAACGACGTGCTGCGGCTGCTCACGATCATCAGCGTGACGATGCTGCCGCTGACGGTGATCACCGGGCTCTTCGGCATGAACGTGCTGTATCCGGGCGAAGGCACGCACGAGGCCTTCTGGGTGATCCTCGGCGCCCTGCTCGCCTGCATCGTGGGCATGCTCGGCTTCTTCCGGCTCAAGCGCTGGATCTAGGCCGGCCTGCGCCACCTCCGGCCGCTTGCTCGCCCGGCCGGCGAAACCACCCGTTTTGGGGGATGCGCGATCCCCTCTTTTGGATGAGCCTCTGCGTGCCGATACGTGCACGGTCAGATCACACGAGACCGTTCCAGGGAGGACGGCAATGTCCACCACCGAGTCGGAACAACTGGAGGCCCCGGAGCAGCAAGAGGTGCTGCGCTGGAGGTTCGAGGTGCTCGTCCGCGCCGGGTACGACGCCGGCAACGCGATGATCCTCGCAAGCCACGCGGAGGTCGACCTGCATCAGGCGAGCGACCTCCTGCTCAGCGGCTGCCCTCCGGACACGGCGCTCCGGATCGTGCTCTGACGACACTCACTCGCGCAGGGTCGGCCAATTCCCCTCGAATGGGTGATAGCCACATCCCTCGCGGCATGGGACAACACGTCCACACATGAGCACGGTCAAACGAGGAGAGACGCGATGACGGCGGCACAGTTCGAATTGCTCGAGGCGACCCAGGCGGAGGAGCTCCTGCGCGCCCGGTTCGAGACGCTGGTGTGGCACGGCTGCCCGCCCGGCAACGCGCTCGTGATCGCGAGCCACATGGAGATCGAGCTGCTCGACGCGGTGACGCTGCTCGCGCGTGGCTGCCCCGCCCACCTGGTACTGCCGATCCTCGTCTGACGGACGAGGGCGACCGCCCTCCCCGACCCCGCCCCTACACGATCCGCAGCCCGTCGAGGTCGTCCTCGGGCTCGGGTAGCCGGGGGTCGATCCGCTCCAACGCCTCGACGAGCAGCGTCGCGACTGCCGTCGACTTGACCCAGTTGCGGTCGGCGGGCACGACGTGCCAGGGGGCGTGCGTGCTCGAGGTCTGTTCGATCACGTCCTCGTAGGCAGCCACGTAGTCGTCGAAGCGCTCGCGCACCTTCAGGTCGTCCTGCCGGAACTTCCAGCGCTTCTCGGGGTCGTCGATCCGCTCCTGCAGCCGCTCCCGCTGCTCGTCACTGGAGACGTTGAGGAAGACCTTCACGATCGTCGTCCCCTCGTCGACGAGCATCCGCTCCCACTCCACGATGTGGGCGGGGCGGCGCTTCCACACTCGTGCGGGCGCCAGCTCCAGCATGCGCACGGCGACGACGTCCTCGTAGTGCGAGCGGTTGAAGATGCCGATCTCGCCACGCGCCGGGAGCGCCGCGTGGACGCGCCAGAGGTAGTCGTGGGCGAGCTCGGTCGACGTCGGGGCGCGGAACGAGACGACGCGGCAGCCCTGGGGGTTGATCCCCTCGAACACCTTGCGGATGACGCCGTCCTTGCCCGAGGCGTCGAGGCCCTGCAGGACGAGAAGCACGCTGCGCCGTGACTCGGCAAAGAGGCGCTGCTGCAGCACCTCGAGCCGCTCCCGCAGGCCCTCGAGCCGGGCGGCCGCCTGCTCCTTGCCACCCAGGCCCAGCTCGTCGGAGGTATCGCGCTTGGCGAGCCGCGGCGCCTTGCCGGGCTCGATCCGGATTCTCTCGATCACCGTGCGGGGAGAATAGACTCGCGGCATGGCCGACCGCGGCTCGTTCCAGCTCGGCACGACGATCGACACCGCGACGGGCGAGCCCGGGACGGGCGCGCTGATCGTCGGCTCCGCCGACCTGACGACCCACGGTGTCATCGTCGGCATGACCGGCTCGGGCAAGACGGGCCTTGCGGTCGTGCTGCTGGAGGAAGCCCTGCTCGCAGGCATCCCGGTGCTGGTGCTGGATCCGAAGGGCGACATGACGAACCTGGCGCTGACCTTCCCGGATCTCGCGCCCGCAAGCTTCAGGCCCTGGGTGAACGAGTCGGACGCGGTCGCAGAGGGGCTGTCCGTCGACGAGTATGCGGCGAAGACAGCCGCCGCCTGGAAGGGCGGGCTCGAGGGCAGCGGGATCGGCCCCGAGCGGATCCAGGACCTCAGGGACGCGGCCGAGGTGACGATCTACACGCCCGGTTCGACCGCGGGCGTGCCGCTGAACGTGATCGGCTCGCTGCGAGCCCCCGAGCTGTCGTGGGAGAGCGAGGCGGAGACCCTGCGCGACGAGATCCAGGGCACGGTGACGAGCTTGCTGGCCCTGATCGGCATCGCCGCCGACCCGCTCGCCAGCCGCGAGCACGTCCTGCTCGCGAACCTGATCGAGAACGCCTGGAGCGCCGGGAGGGACCTCGACCTGGGCACGTTGATCGGGGAGATCCAGTCTCCCCCGCTTCGCAAGCTCGGCGTATTCGAGATCGACGCGTTCTTCCCCGCCAAGGAGCGGACGGAGCTGGCGCTGAAGCTGAACTCGCTGATCGCCGCACCGTCCTTCGCCGCCTGGGGCGAAGGTGCCGCCCTCGACCCGCAGTCGCTGCTCTTCACACCGGAAGGGAAGCCGCGGGCCGCGATCGTCTACCTCGCGCACCTCTCGGACGAGGAGCGGATGTTCGTGTCGACGCTCGTCTTCTCGAAGCTCGTCACCTGGATGCGCGGCCAGTCGGGCACCTCCGACCTGCGGGCGCTGGCCTACATGGACGAGGTGGCGGGCTACGTGCCGCCCACCGCGGCGCCGCCCGCCAAGAAGCCGATCCTGACGATCTTCAAGCAGGGCCGCGCTTTCGGGCTCGGCCTCGTCCTCTCCACGCAGAACCCGGTCGACCTCGACTACAAGGCGATGTCGAACGCAGGCACCTGGCTCGTCGGCCGCCTGCAGACCGAGAACGACAAGGCGCGCGTGCTCGAAGGGCTGCGGTCAGCGGCCGGCGGGGCGGACATCGCCGCCCTCGACGCCGCGATCGGCGCGCTGCAGAAGCGGCAGTTCATGCTCGTGAGCGCGAGGAGCTCCGAGCCGCAGGTGTTCGGTACGCGCTGGGCCATGTCGTACCTGCGCGGGCCGCTGACGAAGGAGCAGGTGGAGCTCTTGACGGGCGACGCGCCGCAGCCGTCGGCGGCTGCCCCGTCCCCCGCAGCCGCCGCGGCGCCCGATCCCGCACCGGAGCTCGCCTCCGACGAGACGTCCGTGGCGCCGGCAGTGGCACAGGGAGTGCCCGTCTCCTACCTCGACGGCGCCGCGCCCTGGGCTGCTCAGATCGGCGCTGTCGCGGGGAATACGCGCATGCACGCCTTCCTGGCCGCACGGGTGGCGCTGCGCTACGACGACTCGGCGGCCGGGATCGACGAGGAGCAGGAGTTCGAGGCGCTCTACGGGCCGCTCGACGCCGGGCTCGACCTCGACAGCGAGACGATCGTGGACTTCGACGACCGCGACTTCCGGTCCGAGGTGCCGGCTGCTGCCGCCTACGTGCTGCCGCAGATGGCGATCGCCGACGCGAAGGTCTTCGCGCAGGCGGCGAAGGAGATCCAGGCGCGGCTCGTGGCGAACCGCGCACTCGAGCTCCACCGCAACAAGGAGCTGAAGCTCACCTCCCGCCCGGGCGAGTCGCAGGACGACTTCGCACGCCGCTGCGACGAGGCCGCGCAGGCCATGGCCGACGCCGAGGCGGCAAAGATCCGGGATCGCCTCGAAGCCAAGCAGGATCGGCTCGAACAGGCCCTCGAAATCGCGCAGCGCCGGGTGGAGGAGCTCGACACGCAGACGAAGTCGCGACAGGCCGGCACCCTGATCACGGGGGCCGGTGCGGTGCTCGGCGCGCTCTTCGGCGGGAAGCGCAGCGCGCGGTCGATCGCGAGCGCCGTCGGCTCCGTCGCCTCCAAGCAGGGCCAGGCAGCAACCTCCTCGCAACGGCGCGAGACGGCCCACGCGAAGGTGCGGCAGAAGACCGACGACCTCGAAGAGCTGGAGCAGGAGATCGTGGACGAGGTGACGGAGATCGACGACAAGTGGCGGGCGGCCGCCGAGGCCGTGGAGGCGGTGTCGATCAGGCTGGAGGCCACGGACGTCCGCGTGACCGAGACGAGGCTCGTCTGGGTGCCAGTCGATCGCTGATGCGATCGACGGGCGCTGCTGCCGCTTCCGTCCTCGTCACTCTTGCCGCGACAGGGTGCGCCGCACCGGAGACCACGACCGAGGCGCCGCCGCCGCAAGGCGCCGGGATCGTCGCGCTGGTCAACGACGGCGACACGCTGCGGCTGACCGACGGGCGCAAGGTGCGGCTGCTGCAGATCGACGCACCGGAGCTGCAGACCGACTGCTACGGAAGAGCGGCGCTTGCGCTGCTCCGGCGCCTGGCGCCGGAAGGAGCACGGGTGACGCTGCAGCGGGACCCGGATCTCGACGATCGCGACCGCTACGGGCGCCTGCTCCGCTACGTGTTCGCCGGCGGACGGAACGTCAACCTGGCGCTCGTGCGCGCAGGAGCCGCGTCCCCCTACTTCTATCGCAAGGAGCGCGGCCGCTATGCCGAAGACCTGCTCGATGCCGTCGACGAGGCTCGCGCGGGCATGCTGGGCTACTGGGGAGCGTGCCCTCGCGCTCGGCTCGATACCGCAGTCGGCTCGATCACCGGGCCCGGCTGAGCACCGGCGGCGGCCGTCCCGCCACCCTGCCGCAGGGTGCGACCGCCGAGGCGGCACGGCGCTAGGGTTTCCGGATGACCTCCTTCTGGCATCCGGTGGCGGACATGCACGCGGTCGCCGCCGGCGGTGAGCTCGTGCTCGACCGTGCCGAGGGGTGTCACCTGTGGGACGAGCAGGGGCGCAGGTACCTGGATGCCACGGCCGCCCTGTGGTACGCGAGCGTCGGCTACGGCCGGGAGGAGATAGTCGAGGCCGCCGCCGCCCAGATGCGGCGCCTGCACGCCTACTCGCACTACGGCGACGTCTCCAGCCGGCCGACCACCGAGCTGGCACAGCGCATCGCCTCGCTGGCACCGATGGAGGGCGCCGCCGTCTTCTTCACGAGCGGTGGCGGCGAGTCGATCGAGACGGCGGTCAAGCTCGTGCGCCGCTACTGGAGTCTGCGCGACCTGCCGGAGCGCACGGTCGTGATCTCGCGCGAGCGCGCCTACCACGGCCTCGCCGGCTACGGCACGAGCATCGTCGGCTCGGACGTGTTCAAGGTCGGTGTCGGGCCGCTCGCGGGAGACACGCTCCGCGTCCCGTGGGACGACGCGGACGCGCTGGCAGAGGCGATCGACCACGTCGGCGCAGAGCGCGTGGCGGCGTTCTTCTGCGAGCCGATCATCGGCGCCGGCGGCCTGCTGCTGCCGCCGCCGGGCTACCTCCAGGCTGCACGCGCCGTCTGCCGCGAGCGCGGCGTCCTGTTCGTCGTCGACGAGGTGATCTGCGGCTACTGCCGGGTCGGCGACTGGTTCGCGTCGTCGCGCTTCGGCCTCGACCCCGATGTGGTCACATTCGCAAAGGGGATCACCTCGGGGTACGTGCCGCTCGGCGGCGTGATCGTCGGGCGCACGGTGCAGGAGCCCTTCTGGCAGACGGGCGCAGCCGGCGTCTGGCGGCACGGCTACACGTACTCGGGGCACGCCACCGCGACGGCGGCCGCTCACGCGAACCTCGACATCATGGAGCGCGAGCAGCTCGCCGCCCGCGCGCTCGAGCTCGAGACCGAGCTCACGGAGGCCCTCTCGCCGCTGCTCGAGCACGAGCTCGTCAGCGAGCTGCGCTCCGGCCTCGGCGCAGTCGCCGGCGTGCAGGTCGACCCGGCGCTTCTCGTCGACGATCCCGGACTGACCGACCGCGTCACGATGAAGGCGCGCGACCACGGCGTGCTGACCCGAACGCTGACGGGCGGGGCATTGCAGATCTCGCCCCCGCTCGTGATCACCCGAGCCGAGCTCGACGAGCTGGCCTCAGGCCTGCGGGGCGCGCTCGACGACGTCGCGGCCGGCTGAGGTCCGCACGAGCCGAAGGAACCGCGCCCACGGGAACGCGGGGCCCGGATCCCAGTGGTCGGACTTCCCGTAGGCTCGGCTGACGTCGGCGTGCCCGGTAATGCCGCGGCGCCCGGCCACGAGGTCTGGTGCCCGCAGGCGGCGCACCGCGATCCCGTAGCGGGCGCAGAGGTCGGCCGTCAGGGCGGCGCCGCGCTCCAGGACGGCCCAGCTGTAGGCGTCGTCCCACCCGCGCGGGCCCTGCCCGGCGTACCCCGCCAGCTCGATGCCGATCGAGACGGTGTTGCCGCCACGCGCGTGCCAGGCGATGTCCTGCTCGCGCACGCACTGGATCACCTGGGACGCGTCCACGCAGTAGTGGGCCGACACCTTGGAGGCCGGGCTCGCGAACCAGCGCGCGCAGGCGTCGGCGGCTCCTCCGTGCTCGGCGATCTCCATCGTGTGGATGACCACGACGTCGATCGGGCGGCCGTCCGTCCGGGTCACGTTGGGGCTCTCGACGAACGGGACCGGCAACGGCACCTCCTCCAGTGGCGCCGCAGCCCAGGCGAGCATAGTGATAGAAGGCCCGTATGACCAGGCAGCTCTGGGCCCCGTGGCGGCTCGACTACGTCCGCCAGGCGAGCGAGCAGGTCGGCTGCGTCTTCTGTCACGAGGCCAGCGACGGGCTCGGCACGGACAGCCTCGTGGTGCACCGAGGCGACGCTGTCGTCGTGCTGCTCAACAAGTACCCCTACTCGTCCGGGCACCTGATGGTGGCGCCGATGCGGCACACCGCGCGGCTCGCCGAGCTCTCGCCCGACGAGGCGGCGGAGGTTCACGGCCTCACGGTGGTCGCGCTGGACGTGCTCGAAGCCCTCTTCTCCCCCGACGGGTTCAACGTCGGCTGGAACCTCGGCGAGGTCGCGGGCGGCTCGATCGCAGGGCACCTGCACGAGCACGTGGTGCCCCGCTGGGGCGGTGACACGAACTTCATGCCGGTGCTCGCGGACGTGAAGGTGCTCCCGGAGCACCTGCTCGCCACCCGTGATCGGATCGTGGCGGCCTGGCCGGCCGCGTGATCAGGGAGCTCGCCGAGAACCCGAACGTCCACCAGCCGATGTCACCGGGCCGTGAGCTCGTCACCGACTCCCGCAGCCGCTGGGCCATCTACCTCGGGTCGGGCAACGGCCCCCACAGCGCGACCGTGCAGAGAGTTCGCCTCACCGAGGCGGAGGTCGCACCTGCCGTGGCCGAGGTGCGGGCCTTCCTACGATCCCGGGGGCGCAGCGGCGCCGAATGGGAGCTCGGCGAGTCCTGCACGCCCGGCGACCTGCCGGAGAGGCTGGTCGCGCTCGGCATCCGCAGGGACGAGAGCGAGCCGGTCGCGAGCGGCATGGTGCTGCGGCGCCCGTCGCCCGCGCCTCTGCCCGACGACGTGACCGCCCGCCGGGTCGCATCGCTCGCCGAGCTCCTGCTCGCCCGCGAGATCCAGCGCACCGCCTTCGGCATCGAGGACGAGGGCCCCGACCCGATACAGGCCAGCGCCGACTTCCTGGAGGAGGGCATCACCGGCTCCACGTTCCTGGCGCTCGTGGGCGGCGAGCCTGCCGCGGCGGCGTACGCTTCGTACACGCCCTTCGGCGTCCTGCTGTTCGGCGGGGCGACGCTGCCCGAGCTCCGCGGCCGCGGCGCCTACAGGGCGCTCGTCGCCGCCCGGGCGGCCGACGCGGCCGAGCGCGGCACGCCGGCCGTGGTCACGCACGCCGGTCGCATGTCCCGGCCGATCCTGGAACGCCTCGGCTTCGAGGCAGTGGCACGGATCGACCGGCTGATCGACATCTTCTGACGATCGGCGCCACCGCCGCGCGCGGTCGCTACCGCGTGCCGCCGAGCGGGGCGAGCGACTTCCACGCTGCGGAGACCGTCGTCGCGTAGTCGTACAGGCTCCACCCCGTCACGGAGCCGTCGTCGACGATCGCATCGGCGAACGCCTTCAGCTCTTCGGCGCTCATGCGATCCGCGACGCCCCCGGCCGCGTGTACCGGCACGTCCGGCCCCACGGCCGCCCGCAGAAGGCGAAGCGAGCGTGCAACGTAGCCGTACGTCGCGTCGTAGCCCTTGAAGCCGCCGCCCGTGTAGGCCATCGGCACGAACGCGTCGAAGAGAGGCACGAGGTCGGGCCACGGGAAGCCGGGCCACCAGCTCAGGTGCCGCTCGAAGGCCCGTCCGGGGTAGGTGATCGCCGCCACCGGCACGGTCCCGGCCTCGGCATCGAGCTTGCGGGCGAGCGCCACCAGCCGCCGGGAGCGGAGGCCGACCGACTTCAGGCGCAGCGACTCGATGTCGAGCGCGACCGCGTCGAACGCGCCACCGCGGGGCGTGCGGAACGAGAGCATCGCGCGTGTTCGGCGAAGGTCGACCGCCGGAGCCACGAATCCCGGCAGGTACCAGGCGACGACGTCGACGCCGCGGGCGTGCAGCGCGTCCAGGAAGCGGCCGAGCGCCGGCCTGTTGACGACGTCCACCGTGCTGCGGTCGTTGGACGTCTCGGCGAAGACCGTGCGCACGCCGCGGGCAGCGATCCGCGCGGCCGTCGCCTCCGGGCTTGCGTAGACGGCGGCGTCGTAGATGTCGACCCAGGTCGCGAGCCCCTCGAAGACGGAGGCGTCCGTTGCCTGCGAAGGCCCTGCCGCCCGCGTGGACGCAGTGCCCGCAATCGCGAGGGTGCCGGCGAGGATTGCTGCGACTGTGACGACGACGCGCACGCGGCGAGTGTAGGAGCCCGATGTGAAGGATCTTTGAGAGCTCGGCCGCTATCCGGGCCCGGGCCGGCGGCGTACAGTCGCTGCATGGGAGGTACCCGTGTGCGCTCGGCGCTCCTCGGCCTCGCGGTCGCGGTCGCGCTCGCCGACTCGTCGGTCGTGACGCTCGCGTTGCCGGATCTGATTCGCCGCTTCGACGTCGGCATCACGACGGTGGCGTGGGTGCTGATCGCCTACAACCTCGTCCTCGCGGTCGCCGCCCTCCCCGCTGCGCACCTGGCCCGCCTGCACCCCCGGGCCGCCGGCGCCGCCGGGCTGCTCGTGTTCTCGGCCGCCTCGCTCACCTGCGGGCTCGCGCCGTCGTTCGCGGTGCTCATCGCCGGGCGGTCCGTGCAGGCACTCGGCGCCGCAGCGGTGATCGCCGCAGCGCTCGTGCTGCTCCGAGAGGTCCACGGCTCCGACCGCAGCGCCGCCCACGTGTGGGCGCTGTCGGGTGTCCTCGGTGCCGCGCTCGGTCCCGCAGTCGGCGGCGTCCTCACCCAGGTGCTCGGCTGGGAGTCGATCTTCCTCGTTCAGGTGCCCCTGATCCTCGCACCGCTCGCGGCGCTGGCGCTCGCGGCGCCGGCCCCACGCGGCCTGGAGCCGGCGGGACGGCCCCACCTGGGCGCGAACCTCGCGCTCCTCTTCGCATCGGCTGCGCTCAGCGCCGCGCTGTTCCTGCTCGTCATCCTGCTCGTCAACGGCTGGGCGCTCGATCCGGCCGTCGCCGGGATCGTGGTCACGGTCATGCCTGCTGCCGCCATCGCCGTGGGGGGCCTGGCCGGCCGCCTCGGCCAGACGGGGCCGCGTGCGGCCACCGGGCTCGTGCTCGTGGCAGGTGGCCTTGCCGGTCTCGGCGTCCTGCCGCGCGCGGGCTGGGCGTGGACGATCCCGCCGCAGGTCCTCGTCGGGGCCGGGCTCGGGCTCACCGTGGCGGCGCTGACCGAGCGGGCACTCTCGGGCCGCCCCACGCAGGCGGTGCACGGCGGCTGGACGATCGCCTCGCGCCATGCAGGTGTAGTCGTCGGCCTGCTCGTCCTGACGCCGGTCTTCACCGCGGCGCTCGACCGCAACGAGCGGGCGGCAACGCGCGCGGGAGCCGCGATCGTCCTCGACAGCTCGATCGCGCCCCTCGAGAAGCTGCGCGCCGCCCAGAGCGTCCTGCGCGCGATCGACGACGCCGACGGCCGCCTGCCGGACGTCCGCTCGGCGCTTCCGGAACGCGACGGCGCCGAGGGCGCGGAGCTCTCCCGGGTGGGGCGCTCCCTCCAGGACGAGCTCGAGCGAGCGGTCACCAATGCCTTCAGCCGGCCCTTCCTCCTGGCAGCGGCGTTCGCGCTCGCCGCCCTTGCCGTGGTCGGGGTCATGCGCAGGGCCGACCTGTGAGGCGCTCGCTGCTCGCCCTCGGTGCGGCGATAGCGGTCTCGGGGGCGCTCGTCGCCCTCTACGCGGCGCTCGGAGGCGGCAGCTACGCACCGCCTCCCGTGGCAGATCCGTGTCAGCCCAGGCCGTGGCGGAGCCCCGACGGCACCGCCGAGGCGATCGAGCAGATCGTCCTCTCGACCGCCGACGGGGCAGCCTGCACGCTCGGCGTCTCACGCGAGGAGCTCGTGCTCGCCCTCGGCGGCGAGGCGCGCCTGGATGCGTTTGCGCGGAGCAACGGGATCAGCCGCGAGGCGGCCGAGGAGGCGGTCCGGCGGGGGCTCGAGCGGGCCATCGACGATGCCGAGCAGGCCGGTGCGATCGGGGGCACGACGGCCGGCGTCCTGCGTTCGGTCACGGGGCGGCTCCCGGTCGGGCTTCTCCTCGAGGCGCTCGAGCGAGCCGTGCCCCTCCTCCCGGGCTGACCGCCCGCTCGCGGCCACGCGGGGCGCTAGCCGTCCCTCCGAACCGTCGTCGGGCTACACTTGCCGTTCTCCGCGGGCGTAGCTCAGTTGGTAGAGCGTCGGCTTCCCAAGCCGTAGGTCGAGGGTTCGAGTCCCTTCGCCCGCTTCGAAAGCCCCGTGAATAGGACTTCTTCGGGTCACAAGGGACTTGGCCCCGGCGCTCTATTACACGCTGACACCGCCTCGTTCCCAGACCAAGAAAAGGATCTTCCGTGTCAAAAAGCGTGATATCCACGAGTAGGGCTGCCTCGCCGGGAGGTGCGTACTCCCAGGCGGTCGTCGCGCACGGTTTCGTGTTCATCGCAGGACAGGGGCCAACGGCTCCCGACGGGACACCGATACGAGGGTCATTCGACGAGCAGGCCCGGCAGACGTTCGAGAACCTTGCAGCGGTTGCCGAGGCCGCGGGTGCCTCTCTCGCAGACGCCGTGAAGGTTGGCGTGTATCTACGCGACATGGCGAATTTCCCGCGAATGAACGAGCTCTATCGCCAGTGGTTCAATGCCGACTTACCGGCGCGGACGACTGTTCAGTCCGACCTTCCGGGTTTCGAGATCGAAGTCGACGCGATCCTGGCCCTCCCCTCGAGCAGTCGCGTCAATCGTGGCGGCGCGCCCACTGCGTGACGAACCGGTCTCGCGGGGAGCCTCCTGGCTCCCGCCAGGACGGGCTCGGCGCCCTCGTGGTACGCAGCCGCTCAGCTCTCCGTCGTGCGACGGCGGCGCTCCTCCCTGACGGCTGCGATCCTCGCGTGCAGCTCCTTCCGGGCCCGCGAGATCTCCCGCTCCTGCTCCGCGAGAGCCTCCAGCTGGGCCGGCGTGGCCGGCATGCCGTCGGCGTTCCCCGACGACCGCACGAAGTCGATCCGGGCATGCAGCCGGCTTCGCCGGGCCGAGACGGTGCGCTCCTCCCTCTCGATCTCCTCCAGGACGACGGCCAGCTCCTCGTCGGTGAGATGCCTGTGATCGGGGGCCACTGGAGCTGACATCTACCCCTCGCAGGGCGATCCCAAGCACGTCCGCCGGGCCCCGGGCACGACGGACCGCACGCGGGAGGCGGCTCAGTCGATCAGCGTGTTGGCGAAGACCTGCGTCGACGGCGCAAAGAGAGCGTCAGCGCGATCCGACAACGTTCTCTCGGAAGAGCGTGACAAGTCACGCGCCCAGACGACGAACGCTAGTCTCGTTCGGCGATGCCGCCCCCGTCGAATCTCGGCGCCGACAAGCTGAGAGTTGCTGTGCTGGCCCCCATCTCATGGCGGGTGCCGCCCCGGCACTATGGACCCTGGGAGCAGTTCGTATCGCTGCTGACCGAGGGGCTGGTCGACCGTGGAGTCGACGTCACCCTGTTTGCGACGGCCGATTCGGTCACACGAGCCCGCCTCGCCGGGACCGCCCCGCGTGGCTACTCGGAGGATTCCACTCTGGACGCGAAGGTCTGGGAAGGACTGCACATCTCGGCGCTATTCGAACAGGCCGACGAGTTCGACGTCATCCACAACAGCTACGACTTCCTGCCGCTCACCTACAGCGGACTGATCGATACCCCTGTCGTTACGACGATCCACGGACTCTCCTCCGAGCGGATCGTTCCCGTCTTCGAGAAGTACAACGGGCTTGGCTACTACGTGGCGATCAGCGACTCAGACCGGCACGCGAAACTCGACTACATAGCCACGATCCACCACGGCATCGACATGCGGGAGTTCGAGGTCGGGTCGGGGGAGGGCGACTATCTCCTGTTCTTCGGGAGAATCCATCCGGACAAAGGGACAGCAGAGGCCATCGAGGTAGCGAAGCGGGCAGGGCTGCCGCTGATCATCGCCGGAATCGTGCAGGATCGCGACTACTTCGAACGACTCGTCGAGCCACTCGTCGATGGCGTGCGGGTGAAGTACGTCGGCCCGGTGAATCGTGAGGCGCGCAGCGACCTGCTGGGAGGAGCACGAGCCCTTCTGCATCTCATCAGCTTCGACGAGCCGTTCGGATTCAGCGTCGTCGAAGCCATGGCGTGCGGTACACCCGTGGTAGCGTGCGCGCGAGGGTCGATGCCCGAGATCGTCCTTCATGGTGAGAACGGCTTCCTGGCGGCGTCGGTCGACGAAGCGATCGGCGCGGCAGGTGCGGCGGCCCGCATGGACAGGCTCGCCGTACGAGCCTCGGTCGAACGTCGCTTCGACTCGAACCGGATGACCGATGCCTACCTCGCCCTCTACCGCCGAGTCGTCGAGGTCCACAGAGCCAAAGGAAACGACGACCGAGACAAGTAGCGACCGTTTCCGCGTCGGCGTCAACTACTGGCCGGCTCGCACCGCCATGTGCTGGTGGGCCGACTTCGACCGATCGGAGGTCGCCACCGACTTCGCCCGCATTGCGGCCGCCGGCCTCGACTCGGTAAGGCTGTTCTTGACCTGGGAGGACTTCCAACCGACTCGAACCGAGGTGGACCCAGTGATGCTCGAGCGGTTGGTCACCGTTGCGGACCTAGCCGGGCAGAACCACCTCGAGATCGTGCCCACGCTCTTCACCGGTCACATGAGCGGAGTGAACTGGGTTCCCGGCTGGGCGCTCGTCAAACCAGGGTCCCGCGGCCGTTTCCGCGTGATGTCGGGCGGCACGCTGCTCGAAGTCGGCCTTCGCAACTGGTATGCGGACGAAGAGATCGCCGTCGCTCAGGCGATGCTGGCGAGCGAGGCGGCAGCAGCTCTCGCGGGACACGAGGCGCTGTGGGCCTGGGATCTCGGCAACGAGAATTCGAACTGCGTGGTGCCCACCAGCAGGTCGGCGGCGCGAACATGGCTGACGAGAATGACTCTGGCGATCCGGGGCGCCGACCCGACTGCGCGTATCACCGTTGGCCTCCACATGGAGGACCTGGAAGAAGACCGCAGCCTGGGGCCACAAGAGGCCGCCGAGGCGTGCGACTTCCTCTCGATGCACGGGTACCCCATCTACGCCGCGTGGGCCGACGGTCCCACCGACGAACAGTTGCTGCCATTTCTCGCGCTCATCACCAGTTGGCTGGGTCGGCGCCGCGACGTGCTCTTCTCCGAGTTCGGGCTCCCTACCTACCGCGCCGGGGACAGCGGCGGCGAGCTGGCGCGAGAGCTGGCGTCATTCCCGCTCATCGAAGAGACGACCGCCGCTGCGTACATGGGACGGGCGCTGACAGCCATTCATGGCGCCGCGTGCTCTGGGGCAATGATGTGGTGCTACACGGACTACGACCCGGGCGTCTGGGCGAAGCCGCCGTTCGACGAAGCGGTTCACGAGCGGTCGTTCGGACTATGGCGAGCAGACGGATCACCCAAACCGGCACTCGCGGCAATTCAAGCGTTCGTGGGAACGGCACGCATCGAGTCCACCGACGACCATGCATGGCTCGATATCCACCCGGACGAGTTCTACGCGCAGCCCATGCTGCACCTCTCCCGTCTCTACCGCCGGTATCGTCAGTGCCGAGAGCGTCACCGTCGGTTGCCTTGAGAAACGATCGGATCAGACCCGGTCGACGATACGGTGTCAGGAGCTGCGCGCTTGGGGACGCTCTGAATCTGGGTCAGATTCTGGGTCGGATCAGGCTGACCAACGGTGGGCGCCTGGCGGCGGCGATCCTCGATTGATCGGCCTACAGGCATCCGACGGGACTACGTCGTTTGACCACCGGTTCCCAGCAGCGTGTCGTCCGCTCCAGCCTCCACGCGGTCGCTGACGCCCTCTGCGAGGCGGCGACCTTTCTGGACTTCGAGGGCTATCTCACGGATAGCCTCCTCGAGCCCCTCGCTCCGTGCGGCGAGCTCCTCGATGAAAGCCCGGGACCCCGTCGTCGACGGAAGCGGCTCACGTTTGTGAGACCGGATCAGCTCGTCGACGCGCACGCACAGGGGTTCGTCCGACGTTTCCAACTCCGTCTCGACCATGACGTCAGGAGTCTCCGTGAGGGACTGAGGCAGGAGCCCAAGCGTCTTGCGGCTGTCTGGCTCGACTGCGGTTCTGGGCATAACGCCCTTCCCTTCCCGACACCGCAGGCGACCCTTCCGTTGCCACGCGGGAGGTGCCGAGGTAATGCGTCGCTGCAACTTCCGACGCGTCGTTCGACTCTATCACGGCCGCGTGCAAAACCGCAGTTTTCCGTCAGGCTACTGCGCGTTTCCGTCAGGCTACTTCGAGACAAGCAACCGCTGCGCGTTTCGACTACGAGACCCTGAAATGCGCGTGTCGTACGAAGCGCGTCCGCCGGGCCCCGGGCACGACGGACCGCACGCGGGAGGCGGCTCAGTCGATCAGCGTGTTGGCGAAGACCTGCCAGGCGAGCAGGCTCTTCGCGACCAGGCTGAGCACGAGATAGCCCCACTCGCCGAACAGGTAGCTGCGCCAGCGGCCCTTCTGCGCGTACTGCAGCCACTGGTTGAGCGCGAAGCTGTTGAACAGGACGAACAGCGTCACGAAGATCGCGTACACGAACGCGGGCGGGCCGCTGCCGTCCCATGCCGAGCCGACGATCTGCACGACGATCACGAGCCACGGCACCGCACCGGCGACACACCCGAACCAGAACGGCAGCCAGTCGACCGGGCGCACCCTGTCGTTCGTGCGCTCCATCAGCCAGCCGAACAGGATCATCGCGGCGTTGACGCCGAAGATCGCGATGAGCGCCACGACGTCGCTGATGCCGGTCAGCATCCCGATCAGCACCACCATCACGGATGCGGACAGCGAGTACTCGACCCAGCGCACCGGGTTGATGCCACGGTCGAGGTTGCGCTCGTACCAGCCGACGACGCCCGGCAGCGCGACCACGAGATGATCGAGCGCGGCCAGGAAGAGGAACACGGCGACCGCCGGTCCGAGCGGCAGACCGAAGAGCTCCTCCGCCGCGCCGGGCTTCGTCACTCCGGGCGGCCCGTCCAGGAACGACCCGCTCACCGGCAGCGAGAAGCTGTTCGAGAGGGCGAGGATGGCTGCTCCCTGCGCGCCGTGGAGAGCCGCGAGCGCGAGGTTGCCCCGGCGCAGCCCGGGGTAGCGGACGTCGGCCATCACACTCATCCTAGGCAGGAGCGACAGGGTCACGCCGAGCGAGCCCTGCCCGAACGCTCAGCGGTACTCCGGGTTCTCGAAGTCGAAGCGGCAGCCGGCGTCCCACAGCGCCCGCTGGTTGCCGTGGGCAGGGAAGCCGCCGGTATCCCTGAGCAGGCGGGCCGTGTGGAGCAGGTTCCACGTCATGAACGTGGTGTTCCGGTTCGTGAAGTCGTTCTGCGGGCCGCCAGACCCCTCGTCGAGGTAGGACGGGCCGGGCCCCGCCTCGCCGATCCACCCGGCGTCGGCCTGCGGCGGGATCACGTAGCCGAGGTGCTGCAGCGAGTAGAGGACGTTCATGGCGCAGTGCTTGACACCGTCCTCGTTGCCGGTGACGAGGCAGCCGCCGACGCGTCCGTAGTAGGCGTACTGGCCGTGCGCGTTCAGCTGGGACGAGTTGCCGTACAGGCGCTCGATCACGCGTGTGCAGACCGACGACTTCTCCCCCAGCCAGATCGGCGTCCCGAGCACGAGGATGTCGGCGGCGGCCACCCGCTCGAAGAGCTCCGGCCAGTCGTCGGCCTGCGCGCCGTGCTCACGCATGTCGGGGTAGACGCCGGGCGCAATGTCGTGGTCGACCGCCCTGATCCGGTCGACGCCGACGCCGTTCGCCTCCATGATCGCGATCGAGACGTCCATCAGCCCCTGGGTGTGGGACAGGCCCGGCGACGGCTTCAGCGTGCAGTTCACGTAGAGCGCACGAAGGTCGCCGAAGTCCCACGAGCTCGTCGTGCAGAGCTCCCGTTGTCGTTCGGTCAGCTGCATCCTCGACTCCTCTCCCGGTGGTCTCTCGAACAGTCTCACGCGAGAAGGATGCGTGACACGGCGCCCTCCCGAGCTGACATCCGGCAGACTCGAGCCGTGGGCCTTTCCTTCAGCGCCGAGCTCCAGGACGCCGTGTCGACGGTGCTCGGCGATCCGGCGCGGGCGAGCGCGGGCGACTCCGAGCGCGACCTCCACTCCGCAGATCTGTCTTTCCACCCGCCGCACCGGCCTGACCTCGTCGTCTATCCCGTCTCCACCGCCGAGGTGGCGGCCGTGCTCGCGATCGCCGACGAGCGCCGCGTCCCTGTTACTCCCTTCGCGGCGGGCTCGAGCCTCGAAGGGCACGTGATCCCGGTGCACGGTGGCATCTCGCTGGACCTCACCCGGATGAACGGCATCCTCGCACTGCGGCCCGGCGACCTCACCGCCGTCGTGCAGCCCGGTGTCACCCGCATGGAGCTGAACCGTGCCGCCGGCGAGCACGGGTTGTTCTTCCCCGTCGACCCGGGCGCGGACGCGACGATCGGCGGCATGGCGGCCACGAACGCCGCCGGCACGACGACCCCGCGCTACGGCAAGATGCGCGCGAACGTGCTCGCTCTCGAAGCGGTCCTCCCCGGCGGTCGTGTGATCCGCACGGGCAGCGCCGCCGCGAAGACGTCGGCCGGTTACGACCTCACCGGCCTTCTCGTCGGCTCGGAGGGCACGCTGGCGGTGATCACCGAGCTGACGCTGCGCCTGCACGGGCTGGCGGAGGTGGCCGTCGCCCTCCGCATCTCGTTCCCGACGCTCGAGGCGGCGTGCCGCACCGCCGCGTCGGCCGTCGCCGCCGGGGCGGCGGTGATCCGGCTCGAGCTCGTCGACGCTGCCACGATCAGCGCCGTCAACGCCTACAAGCGAGCGTCGTTCCCGGAGGCACCCTGCCTCTTCGTCGAGGCGGCGGGCAACGAGGGCGCCGTCGAGGCCGACGTCGAGCTCGTCCGCGCGATTGCCGTCTCCGAGGGAGCGCTGGAGATCGTGGCCGAGCGCGACCCCACCGCGCGCGCGCGCCTCTGGCAGGCTCGCCACGACGTCGCGTACGCCGTGCAGCACTCCTCCCCCGGCTCCAAGCACAAGTACACAGACGTGTGCGTGCCGGTCTCGGAGCTGGCCGCGGCGGTCGCCGTGGCGCGCGCCGCGGTCGAGGAGCTCGGCCTCAGGGCGAGCATCGTCGGGCATGCCGGTGACGGGAACTTCCACGTCGGCATCTCGGTCGACCCGGAGGACGCGGCAGAGGTCGCGGCGGCCGAGGAGCTCGGCCACCGGCTCGTCGACGACGCGCTCGCGCGGGGTGGCACGTGCTCGGGGGAGCACGGCATCGGTCTCGGCAAGATCGGCGCGCTCGAGCAGGAGCACGGCGATCTCCTGCCGCTCTACCGCGCGATCAAGACCGTGTTCGACCCGAACGGGATCATGAACCCCGGCAAGATGGTGCACGGGCTGCCCACGCCGGGACGGCGCTAGCGGTCAGGCAGTGACGAGCTCCTCGATCTCGGCCGTGTAGCGCCCGCCCGCCGCGGCGGCGTTGCACCGCGCCCTGTGCAGGAATGCGGCCTGGGCCGCGCCGACGCGCTCGGGATCTCCTGCCCACGCCTGCAGCGCAGAAGCCTGCAGCGCGCGCCCGTACGAGAACGACAGCGGCCACGGACGTCCGTCGAGGCGGTTGACGGCGTCGAGGTTGACGGTCGCCTCCTGCTCCGACTGGCCCCCCGAGAGGAAGACGATGCCGGGGACGACGGCCGGGACGTAGCGACGGAAGCAGTCGAGCGTGGCGCGGGCGATCCGCTCCGGGCTCGCCTGGTCGGCGTTCCCCTTGCCGGGGATGACCATGTTGGGCTTCAGCAGCGTGCCCTCGAGATCGACCCTCTGCGCGCCCAGCTCGGCGTAGAGCGCCTGCAGCGTGCGCGCCGTGGCGTCGTAGCAGGCGTCGATCGAGTGGTCGGTGTCCATCAGCACCTCCGGCTCCACGATCGGCACGATCCCGGCCTCCTGGCAGAGCGCTGCGTAGCGCGCCAGCGCCTGGGCGTTGACCCGAACGCAGTAGCGGCTCGGCAGGCGCTCGCCGACCGACAGCGTCGCCCGCCACTTCGCGAAGCGGGCGCCCAGCTCGTAGTACGCCGCCAGTCGCTCGCGCAGGCCGTCGAGCCCCTCGGTGACCGTCTCGCCGGGTGCGCCGGCGAGCGGCTTCGCACCGGTGTCCACCTTGATGCCGGGCACGACGCCCTTCGACGCGAGCAGCTCGGCGAACGGTGTGCCGTCGTCGGCGCACTGACGGATCGTCTCGTCGAACAGGATCACGCCTCCGACGAACTCCTCGAAGCCGGGCGTCGTGAACAATAGGTTGCGGTAGGCGCGGCGGTTCTCCTCCGTCGACTCGACGCCGATCCCGTCGAACCGCTTCTTGATCGTCCCGGTCGACTCGTCGGCGGCCAGGATGCCCTTGTGGTCGGCGACGATCGCCTCTGCGATCGCCTTCAGCTCGGTTCCCATCAGCGGTCCTTTCGCAGGTTCGTCAGCTTGTCGGAGGGATGGTAGGCAGCGATCCGCCGCACCGTCCCCGAACGGGAGCGCATCACGATCGACTCCGTCTCGAGCCCGGCGGCGCTGACGCGCACACCCCGCAGCAGCGAGCCGCCGGTGACGCCGGTGGCCGCGACGAAGACGTCGTCGCCGGCGACGAGGTCGTCGGCCGTGAGCACCCGGTCGATGTCGAAGCCGGCCTCGATCAGCGCACGCCGCTCGTCCTCGTTGCGAGGCCAGAGCTTGCCCTGGATGGCACCGCCCATGCACTTGATGGCGGCCGCCGCGATCACGCCCTCGGGTGTGCCGCCGACCCCCATCAGCATGTCGACACCGGTGGACGGCTGGCAGGCCGCGATCGAGGGGGCGACGTCACCGTCGCGGATCAGGTTCACGCGCGCGCCCGACTCGCGCAGCTCTCCGATCAGGCCGTCGTGCCGGTCGCGCTCGAGGACGACCACGGTGAGGTCGCTCACGTCCATGCCCTTCGCTGCGGCCACGGCGTGGACGTTCTCGGTCGGGGACTTCTCGATGTCGATCGCCTGCGCCGCCTCGGGGCCGACGGCGATCTTGTCCATGTACAGCGCAGCTCCCGGGAAGAACATCGACCCGCGCTCGGCGACCGCGATCACGGTGATCGCGCCCGGGATCCCCAGTGCGGTCAGGCGCGTGCCCTCGAGCGGATCGACGGCGACGTCGACCTCGGGCCCGTAGCCGGCGCCCACCCGCTCGCCGTTGAAGAGCATCGGCGCCTCGTCCTTCTCGCCCTCGCCGATCACGACGAGGCCCTGCATCGTGACCGTGTTGATCATGCGCCGCATGAGGTCGACGGCGGCACCGTCGGCCGCGATCTTGTCGCCGCGGCCGATCCAGCGTGCGGCGCCCATGGCCGCGGCCTCGGTCACGCGCACGAGCTCGAGCGCGAGGTTGCGGTCGGGGGCGGTCGAGTCGGGAACGGGGGTCACGACACACTCGATCCTACTCCGGCGGGCGCCCCGGCGGCGTCGGCGTGGGGCTCCAGCACGACCACGATCACCCCTGCGAGCACGACGAGCGCGCCGCCGGCGACGGTGGCGGCACCGAGGTGCTCGCCGAGCAGGGCCCACGCGAGCAGGACGGCCGCCACCGGCTCGAGGAAGGTCAGGATGCCTGCCGCCTGTGCCGTGACATGTCGCAGCAGGGCCGCGTAGACGAGCGTCGAGAGGCCGGTGAAGACGACGCCGAGCAGCAGTGCCGCCCCCCACTCCCGCCCCGACTCCGGCAGCACGCGCCCCGCCAGCAGGAGCGCGGGGGCGACCGCGAGCGCGCCGACGAAGCAGTCCCAGAACGCGACGGTGAGCGGCTCGACCTGCGCGGCCAGGAGACGCTTGGAAAGGATCACGAGCACGGCATAGGTGACGGCGGAGCCGAGCCCTGCGGCGAGCGCCCAGCCGCTGACGGAGCCGCCGCCCTCCCCGCCGGCGAGCGCGATCAACGCGATGCCGGCGGCCCCGGGTACGAGCGCGACGAGAGCCACTCGTGAGAGCCGCTCGGCGAGGAACGCCGGCGCGAGCACGACGAGCACGAGCGGCGCCGTGTAGAAGGTGAGCACGGCGATGGCGACGGAGCCGAGCTTGACGGCCTCGAAGAAGAGCAGCCAGTGCGCACCCTGGACGACTCCGAGCGCGATGAGAGCGCGCAGCCGGCCACCCGGCCGGAGGGCCTCGGCCCGTCGCAGCAGGACTGCTGCGAGAGCGAGGGTCCCTGCGGCGAGGGCGAGGCGGAGGAAGGCGAGCGGCTCGGCCCCGAGGTCGACGGCGGCGGCGAGCACCGCGACGAAGCCCCAGGATGTCGCAAGGCCGGCGAGCGCGAGGTTCGCAGAAGAGCGGGCCATGCAGGCTCCGCGACCTACATCCGCTCGGGCGCCTCGACCCCGATCAGGTCGAGGCAGCGCGCAACCACCGTCTTCGTGGCCAGGCACAGGCCGAGGCGGAACGGCTCGCTCTCCGATCCGAGCACCTTGTGCTGGTGGTAGAAGCGGTGGAAGTCGTCGGCAACGCGGATCGCGTAGTTCGGGATGGCGTGGGGTGCCCGCCGCTCGGCGGCCTCGGCCGCCACCACGGGGAGCTCTGCCAGGCGCTTGACGAGGTCGCGCTCCTCGGTCGCGAGGGTGATCCCTGCCGGCAGTTCGAGGCGGGACGCCGGTGCCGTCGCTGCGTTGCGGAGGATGCCGGCGATGCGGGCGTGGGCGTACTGCACGTAGAAGACGGGGTTCTTCGCCGTCTTCTCCGCCGCGAGCTCGACGTCGATCTCGATCGTCTGGTCATGGCCGCGGGAGACGAGGTACCAGCGGGCGGCGTCGACACCGATCTCGTCGACGAAGTCGTCGAGGAAGACGACGTCGCCCCGCCGCTTCGACATCTTGGTCGCCTCTCCGCCCCTCGTCAGGTGCACGAGCTGATAGATGAGCACCTCGAGCGAGTCGCGCGGGCGTCCCAGCATCTCGGCCAGTGCCTGGAGCCGCGCCACGTACCCGTGGTGATCGGCACCGAGCACGTAGACGAGCCTGTCGTAGCCCTTCGCGTACTTCCGGCGCACGTAGGCAGCATCCGCTGCGAAGTAGGTCGGCGTCCCGTCGGAGCGGACGAGCACCCGGTCCTTCTCGTCCCCGTGCGCCGACGTCCTCGCCCACAGCGCCCCCTCGGACTCGTACGTGTCGAGCAGTGCCACCGCCTCCGGGATCTCGGCCTCGACCACGCTCTGCCGCTCATACGAGTCGAAGTGGATGCGGAACCGTTCGAGGCTCGCCTCGATCAGCCGCAACATGCGGGGTACCGGATCGCCCGGCTCCCGAGCGAGGTCGGTGACGTACGCCCCCCGATAGCCGTCCTCGGGTGGCTCCTCCCCTCGTCGCGCCGCCTCGACCGACTCGCGGAAGCGATCCATCTGCCCGCCCGCATCGTTGTAGTAGTACTCCCGCTCGACCTCGTGCCCGGCGAAGGAGAGCAGTCGTGCGACCGCATCGCCGTAGGCCCCGTTTCGCGCCGCGGCGACGGTGATCGGGCCGGTAGGGTTGGCCGACACCATCTCGATCTGGACGCGCTCCGATGCGGCGGCAGATCCGCCGCCGAACGTCTCGCCCGCCGCCAGCGCGTCGGCGAGCACGCCGGTGAACCAGGAGTCGTCGAGGAAGACGTTGAGGAAGCCGGGCCCGGCGACCTCGGCGCGCTCCACTCCGGCCAGGCCGGCGACGCGGCCCGCGAGCTCGGCGGCGACCTCACGCGGCGGACGCTGCAACTGCCCGGCGAGACGCAGGGCAACGTTGGTGGCGTAGTCCCCGTGCGACGGGTCGGACGGCCGCTCGAGCTCGACCGGCACTCCCGCGATGTCGGTCAGCGCATCGGCCAGCCTGGAGACGGCGTCGCTCATCCACGCCTCCGGAGCACCGCGCGGAGAGATCTCACGAGCCGCTGTCGGCGATGTAGCGAAGCACGAGCTCCCGCAGCGTGACCAGGCCGACGAGATCGCCGTTCTCCATCACGACCGCCCGTGAGAGCCCGAACCGGAACAGCAGGCGCGACGCGTACTTGATGTTCATGCCGGCGTCGAGCGAGACCACCGGCTTGGACATGATCTCGTACACGTTCGTGCGGTCGGGCGAGCGGTTGCGGCCGATCACCTGCTCCGCGACGTCGTGCACGACCACGATCCCGTACTCGTCGCCCCTGTCGCGCCGGTCGACGATCACCGAGCTGACCCCGTGCTCGCGCATGACGTCGACCGCCTCGCGGACGGTGGCCAGGCCGTCCACGACCTGCGGGCTCGTGGACATCACCTCGCGCACCGTGACGAAGGGCTGCTGGCTCACAGCTGGTCCTCGATCTCACTCTTGATCGTAGGGAGCTGGGAGGTGAACCCGACCGCGTCCTCGACGTCGACCTGGAAGGCGATGCCGCTGCCGAGCTCCTGGTCGAACCGCCCCGCGGCCGCGATCGCCTCGAGGATGTGACGGCTGAGATGCTCCTCGACGACGAAGAGGATCGCGTCGCGCTGGGTCTCGAGCCCCAGGCCGAAGAACGTCTTCGGGGGCACGAGGCCCTCGCCGCGGGCGCTCGTGATCACGGTGCAGCCCGTCGCGCCCTCGCTGCGGGCGATGTCGATGATGGCCTCGGTGCGATCCTCGGTCACGAGAGCGACGATCATCTTGAACTTCACGTGCCCGCTCCCCGCTGACGGTGCTCTGCACCGCGGCGCGCCCGGCCCCGCCCGGCCGCCAGCCCCGACAGCTGCGCGTAGCCCATCACCGCGATCATCGGAAAGAGGCTCGCGAGAGCGATCAGGCCGAAGCCGTCCACGAGCTCGCTGCGCCCGGGCACGGTCGAGGCGAGCCCCAGCCCGAGAGCCGTCACGAGTGGAACCGTCACCGTCGAAGTCGTCACGCCGCCGGAATCGTACGCGAGTGGAACGATCGCCCTGGGTGCGAAGGCGGTTTGCACGATCACGATCGCATAGCCGACGATCATGAACAGGTAGAGCGGCGTCCCCGTCACGATCCGCAGGGCGCCGATCGCCACGCTCGCTGCCACCCCCACCGCGACCGCGAGCCGTAGCGGCCAGGCGCGAACGGCGCCGGCCGAGACCTCCTCGGCCTTGAGCGCCACCGCGATCAGCGACGGCTCGGCGATCGTCGTCGCGAACCCGACGCTGGCGGCGAAGAGATACACCCAGTAGTACTGCCACCAGTCGATGTGACCGATGTCGCCCGAGCCCGCCACGAAGGCGGGGTCGGTGAGCTGCTCGGCCATGCTGCGTCCGATCGGGAACAGGGCCTCCTCCAGCCCCACCACGAAGAGCGTCAGGCCGACGAGGACGAGCGCGAAGCCGACGGCGACGCGCGCCGGGCGCGCGACCGGGCGGCGCAGGATCGCGAACTGGAAGACGCCGAGGATGACGATGATCGGGAGGACGTCGCGACCGGTGTCCAGGAGCCCTCTGACGAGCGAGGCTGCCACGGGCGGGCTCATCCCGCGAGCATCCCGAAGACGAGCACGAACACGATCGGGGTCAGGCTGGCGAAAGCGATCAGGCCGAAGCCGTCGACCATCGGGTTGCGGCCCTTGACCGACATCGACAACCCGATGCCGAGGGCGGTGACGAGCGGAACCGTGATCGTGGAGGTCGTCACGCCGCCGGAGTCGTAGGCGATGCCGACGATCTCGTCGGGCGCGAAGGGCGTCAGCGCGACGATGAGCAGGTAGCCGCCGATGATGAAGCGATGGATCGGCCAGCCACGGACGATGCGCACCACGCCGACCATGATCGCGACCCCGACCGATACCGCCACCGTGTACCGGAGCGCCAGCGCATAGGCGGAGCCGGCGTCGGCCCCCGCGCCACGAGACTCGGCCCGGATGCGGGCCGCCTCCTCGGCGACCGTGAGCAGGGCCGGCTCCGCCACGGTCGTGCCGAAGCCGAGTGCGAACGCGAAGCCGAGCAGGAGCGGCACGCTGCCCCGCCGCGCGAACTCGGCGGCGATGCCCTCGCCGATCGGGAAGAGGGCCATCCTCAGTCCCTGGACGAAGAGCGTCAGGCCGAGCAGGACCGCTCCCAGCCCGACGAGCGTGACGCCGAGATCGGGAAAGGGCTCGCGCAGCACGAGCAGCTGGAAGGCGGCCACGACGGCGACGATGGGGGCCAGATCGCGAGCGCCGCCGGCAAGCGCTCCGCCCCAGGCAATCAGTGTGGCCGAGTGTGATACCAGCCTGCCATCGGAGTCGGCCACGCGATCGCAGACGCTAGCACCGCCTCACGCAGTCCCGGTGTCCGCCGGCTGTGCCTACTCCCCGCCGTCGGGCGCTTGCTGCTCGTCGTCCTCGTGTGGCTGCTCCGGCCCGTCCTCCGAGGGCTCGTCCAGCTCCGGCTCGCCTGCCACCACCGTGTCGCTCCGCTCACGGGAGGAACTCTCGTGCCGCCCGGCAAGGCTCTGGCGCCTGCTGTCCTCGTCGCCGGAGAGGTGCTTGGCCTCGGGCTTCCGCGATGCGGAGACGCGCTCCTGCTCCTGCACGTCTTCGTGGGCGCGCTCCCGCTCCTGCTCCCGCTCCGGCTCGTGCTCCTCTTCGCTCGTACGCTTCGCCGCCGCACCCCTCTGCTCGTGCGCAGCGTCGCCGGCGCTGCCGCCGCTACGACCGTCGTCGTCTCCAGGCTCGTGTTTCGGTTCGTCGGCGGCCGACGCCTCGACATCGCCGGGGCTCTCGGGCGTTGCGTGACCGGAGGCCTCACCCGGCTCGCCCGGCCGGGCATCGGCCTGGATGCCGGCGTCAGCCGCGGACAGGGCCAGTGCCAGCGGTGGCGCCTCCGCGGCCGCGCGCGTGACCGGGCCGGGCCGGCCGGCGTGCTCCAGGCCGGTGACACCGGCAGAGCCTGCCGCGCCCACGGCCACGGCAGCGGCGGCGACCTTGGCGGCCATCGGCGCCGCGGTGATCTTTGCGATCATCCCTCCGCCGGCGGCGATCCCCGCCCCGCTCGCCAGAGCACCTGTCCCCACGGCGGAGGCGCCGAAGCCCGGCAGGGCCTGGGCAATCCCCTCACGCACCGCGATCGGCACCGCCAGAGCACCGCCGGCGAGCGGCTTCAGGCTCACCCGCAGGCGCCGCCGCCCGCGGAAGAGCAACGCCTCGACCGAGGCACGCGAAAGCCCGAGCGCTGCGCCCACCTCGTCGTAGCGCAGCCCGTAGAGATCGCGTAGCACGACCGCCTCACGCTGCTTCTCGGGCAGACCGGCGATCGCCTCCCTGATCTCCTCCACCGCGAAGCGGCGATTGACCTCCTCGTGCGGCTCGCGACCGTGGCCGACGTCAGCGTCGAGCAGCGGTAGAGGCTCGCGCATCCGTGCCTGCGAGCGCCCACGGCATTCGTTGCGGGCGATCGTCGCCAGCCACGCAGCGGGCTCACGCACCGCCCCCCCTCCGAGCAACGCCTTGAAGGCCGAGACGAACGTCGCCTGCGTGGCGTCGTCCGCCTCGACGGGGTCCCGGAGGAGCATCCGGCAGAGCCCGTAGACCATCCGGCCGTGCTCGCGGAAGAGCTCGGCCGCGCGCTCGCCGGCAGCCCTGTGGGATGAGCTGCCGGCGATGCGGAGCGGGTTACCAGGCACCCGTACGGGCCCTAGTCGTCTTCCTCGGCCGAATCGTCGTCATCGTCTTCATGGTCGTCAGCCGAGCCCCCCACCTTGAGTCGCTCGAGGGTCGGTACCCCGTCGATCGTGCGACACCTCACCTCGACGAGCTGGCCGAGGACGAGCCCCGTCAGCACCGTGCCTGCGGGGACCTTGCAGGTCACGACTTCGCCGGTACTCCGCTTGACGGCGAGGGGGTCGAGCGAGACGAGCATCCCGTGCACATGCAGATCCCGCGAGTCACGGCTCGCGTGCTCGTCGTCGTCGTCGTCCGACTCGTGCTCTCCGCCGGCCTGGCGCAGCGTCCACTGGCCGCCGATCAGGTCGCACCTGAGCTCGACGCGGTCACCGACCGCGACACCGGTCGGCGCCGCGCCGGCCGGGATCGAGCACGCGACGACGACTCCGGTGCCGGTCTTGACGACGAGAGCAGGGCTGACGGCGGTCACGGTCCCACGCACGACGAGCTCTCCTTCCGATGCCACCGGTGCGCCCTGCGCCGAAGCGCTCACGACCGTGACAGAGGTGGCGCCGAGCGACCCGTCCGCGAGGATCTTCACGCCGACCTGGACGTCGTCTCCTGCCTTCGGGCCCGTGCCGGAGGAGCTGAGCGCCCTCTGCCGCGCGGACGTCCGGAGGGAGACGGTGAGCGCGCTCCCTCCGGCCGACACGACCGCGTGCCCTCGACGGACGCGGATCAGCGTGCCCCGGACGAGCGCTTGCCGCGCCTCGCCGCCGCGCTGCACGCCGACTGCCACCGCCAGGCCGCCCGTGGCGAGCCGGTAGCGCACGTTCACATGCCGACCCACGGCCGTCCGCGCGAACGCCGCCGGAGCCTTGATCATGCGTACCGTGCCGGCCTGCGTGCTCACGACGAGGGCCTGCTGGGACTTGTCCTTCGCGACGACGATGCCGCGCATCGTGCTGGTCTTCGTGGCCGTGCTCGGCGGGGCAGCGAGCGCAGTGGGGGCGCCGACGAGCATCAGCCCCGCACCGATCAGAAGCGGGAGTTTCATGATCAGGAGGTCCTTTCTGGAGGAGAAGGTCTCACCAGAAAGAGGTGATCGGCGCGAAAAACTTGCGCCCCGGCTGAGATCGGGGGCCCGGCTCCCTCCACGAGGGACGGGCGGGGGCTCACTCAGTGATCGTGCCCGTGGCGGCGCGTGGGCCGGTCTGGGTGGCGATGCCGACGCCCTCGCGCACGAGCGCCGCCTGCACTTCCTCGCGCGCCTTGTAGATGCGCCACTTCACCGTGGCGAGCGTGATCTCGAGCGAGTCGGCGATCTCCGTGTACGAGAGCCCGACGACGTCCCGCAGGAGCAATGCCATCTTGAGGTCGACGTTCAGGGCCCCGATCGCGCGCCACAGGGCGTTGATCGTCTCGGAGCGCTCGAACGGCTGGTCGACGACCTCGAGCGGCGGGATGTCGTCGAGCGTGGCCACGCTGCGCGGCCTTCGCTCGAGCGCGCGTAGCTCGTCGAGCACCCGGTTCTTCGTCACCTGGAACAGCCAGGTCGTGAAGCGCGACCGCAGCGAGAAGCTGGGCAGCCCCTGGTACACGCGGAGAAAGACTTCCTGCGTCAGATCCTCGGCGAGGGCGCGGTCTCCGACAAGGCGCAGCACGTAGTTGTAGACCGGCCGCTCGTAGGCGCGGGTGATGATCGCAAACGCCCGTTCATCGCCTCGTTGGGCTTTGCGGAGCAGGCCGGGATCTGGTTGTTCCAGCGCCAATGCGCGGCGAGCATACAGTCGATCTCAAGTTCGATACCAACAATTTACGAGTTGCTGAAATGTCAGCGATTGTCGTCGTGTCGCCAGATCACGAGCGAAACGCCCGTCATCTCCCGTGGCGCCGGCAAGCCGAGGAGGTCGAGCACCGTGGGCGCCAGGTCGGAGAGGCCGCCGTCCGCGCGCAGGGCCGTGCCCGCCAGCGTGAGCACGAGCGGCACGGGATTGGTGGTGTGGGCCGTGTGGGGGCTGACCCCGTCGGGCTCCAGGAGTTGCTCGGCGTTGCCGTGGTCGGCGGTGATGAGGCAGGCGCCACCGGCGGCGTGCACCGCCGCGACGACGCGCCCCAGCGCCGTGTCGGTCGCCTCGACCGCGGCCACCACGGCGGGAATCACACCCGTGTGCCCGACCATGTCGGGGTTGGCGAAGTTGACGATGCAGAAGGTGTAGCCGTCTCCCACCCGGGACGCCACCTCCCCGGCAACGGCGGCCGCCGACATCTCGGGCTTGTGGTCGTAGCTCGGGACGTCGCGCGGCGACGGCACGAGCACCCTGGTCTCGCCCTCCCACTCCGCCTCCTCGCCCCCGTTGAAGAAGTACGTGACGTGGGCGTACTTCTCCGTCTCGGCCGCGTGCAGCTGCCGCAGGCCGGCGGCGGAGAGCACCTCTGCCAGCGTGTGCCTCACCTCCTGCTCGGGAAAGGCGACCGCCGTCGGCAGGTCGTCCGCGTAGCGGGTCATCGTCGTCAGGTCGACGCCGCGCTCGAGCAGCCTGCGGGAGAGCTGGCGCCCTCGGTCCGGGCGGAAGTTGAGGAACACGGCGCTGTCGACGGCGGGATCGAGTCGCGGGCGGCCGGCGAGCACGATCGGCTCGACGAACTCGTCCGTGACCGAGCGCTCGTAGGACGCACGCACAGCCGCGATCGGGTCCGCCGCCTCCTCGCCGATGCCGGCGACGATGGCGTCGAGCGCACGGTCGGTCCGCTCCCAGCGACCGTCACGGTCCATCGCGTAGTAGCGCCCCACGACCGTGGCGATGCGCTCGGGCGGCAGCGTGGCGAGGTCTGCGACCGCCGCGTGCGGAGACACGTCGCGGCCGTCGGTGAAGGCGTCGATCCACGTGCGCTGCTCCATCCCCTCCCGGCGCGCGAGCTCGAGCAGCGCGCGGAGGTGGTCGATGTGGGAGTGCACGCCGCCCCTGGAGACGAGGCCGAGCAGGTGCACTGCCCCACCGCGCTCGGCTGCGCGGCGGAACGCGCCGAGCAGCGCCTCGTTCCGGAGCAGGGAGCCGTCACGCACGGCGGCGTTCACTCGCTGCAGGTCCTGGAAGAGGATGCGGCCCGAGCCGATCGTGAGATGCCCGACCTCCGAGTTGCCCATCTGCCCGTCGGGCAGGCCGACCGCCTCACCGGACGCCCGCAGCCGGGTCGAGGGGTAGCGCGCAGAGAGATCGTCGAAGACCGGGGTGCGGGCAAGCTCGACGGCGTTGCCCGGACCAGGCGGAGCGATGCCCCAGCCGTCCAGGACGACGAGCGCTACGAGCGGGAGCCGGCCCTGCAAATCGCCGCGAAGCTGTCGGGATCGAGGGAGGCGCCGCCGACGAGGGCTCCGTCCACGTCCGGCTGGGCGAGCAGCTCGTCGGCGTTCTCCGGCTTGACGGAGCCGCCGTAGAGGACGCGGGTCTGGTGGAGCGACTTGATGAAGGAGTGGGCCTGCTGCGCCATCTCCTTCGTCGCGGTCTTGCCCGTGCCGATCGCCCATACCGGCTCGTAGGCGATCACGAGGTCGGCGTGACGGGGGAGCACGGCCACCTGCCTGGCGAGCACGTGCTCGGTGTGCCCGGCCTCGCGCTCGTCCTCGGTCTCGCCCACGCACGCGATCACCCGTAGTCCGGCGTCGAGCGCCGCCTCGGCCCTCGCGCGCACGGAGTCGTCGGTCTCCCCGAAGAGCTGGCGACGCTCCGAGTGACCGACGAGCGCGCCCTGAACGCCGAGCTCGACGAGCATGGCCGCGGAGATCTCACCCGTGAACGCCCCCTCGGACGCCCAGTGCACGTTCTGGGCGTAGATCGGCCATTCTTCCCCGACCGCCGCCTCGAGAGAGACGAAGGGAGGGCACAGCACCACCTCGACGCCGTCGGGCGCCTCGAAGGTGTCGAAGAACGCGAGCGTCTCCGCCGGGCCCTTGAACATCTTCCAGTTGCCTGCGATCAGCTTCATCTCATGCCTCCGGGATCGCCGCTACGCCGGGGAGCTCCTTGCCCTCGAGCAGCTCGAGCGAGGCGCCGCCGCCCGTCGACACCCACGCGACCGACTCCGCGAGGCCGAGCTCCTGGAGCGCGCGCACGGAGTCGCCGCCGCCCACGACGGAGTATGCGTCCGCCTGCGCGACGGCCTCCGCGACGACTCGCGTCCCGGCCGCGAAGGCGTCCCATTCGAACACGCCCATGGGGCCGTTCCAGAAGATCGTCCTGGCAGGCGCGATGTGCTCGGCGAACGCAGCGGCAGTCGCGGGGCCGATGTCGAGGCCGAGCCAGCCCTCCGGCACCGCATCGGCCGGGACGACCTGGGTGGCTGCGTCACCGGCGAACTCGCGCGCCGCGACGACGTCGACCGGCAGCTCGACCGGATACGTGAGCGGGTTGTCGGCTCGCACCTGCTCGGCCATCTTGCCTCCGATCAGCACCGTGTCGGCGCGACCGCCGAGATGCTCCAGGACGGCGAGCTTGTCCTCCACCTTGGCACCCCCGGCGATCAGCACGAACGGCCGCTCGACGTCGCCGAGCAGGCGCCCCAGATGCCGGAGCTCGGAGAGCAGCAGCAGGCCCGCATAGGCGGGCAGCAGATGGGCCACCGCCTCGGTGGAGCTGTGCGCACGGTGAGCCGAGCCGAACGCGTCGTTGACGTACAGGTCGTTCCCGTCCGCGAGCTCGCGGGCGTACCCCTCGTCGTTCTTCGTCTCGCCCGGGTGAAAGCGGGTGTTCTCGAGGACGTGCAGGCGCTCGTCGGGCACGAGCTCCCGCAACCGTCGCTCCACAGGCGCGATCGTGTACTTCGCCCTGTCGTCCTCGGTCTTCGGCCGCCCCAGGTGCGAGCAGACGGTGACCGCTGCGGCACCCCGGTCGAGGAGCAGGCGCAGCGTCGGGATCGCCGCCCGGATGCGCGTGTCGTCGGCGACCGAGCCGCCCTCGAGCGGCACGTTCAGGTCTGCGCGAACGAGGGCTCGCTTGCCCTCCACGTCGACGCTCTCGACGGAGCGCGGGATCCTCACAGAAGCTTGCCCACGAGGTCGACCAGGCGGCAGCTGTACCCCCACTCGTTGTCGTACCACCCGAACAGCTTCACGTTCGTGCCGTGCACCATCGTGAGCTTCGCGTCGTAGATGCAGGAGTACGCCGAGCCCCGGATGTCGCTCGACACGATCGGGTCGGGCTGGTACTGGAGGATGCCGGCGAGCGGCCCTCCGGCAGCCGTGCGGTACGCGGCATCGACCTCGTCGACCGTCACCTCGCGCCCGACCGTGACCACGAGGTCGGTGAGCGAGCCGGTCGGGACGGGCGCGCGCACCGCGACGCCGTCGAGCTTGCCCTGGAGCTGCGGGAGCACGAGCCCGATCGCCTTGGCAGCGCCTGTCGAGGTCGGGATCAGGTTGATCGCAGCAGCGCGCGCCCGGCGGAGGTCCTTGTGGGGCAGGTCGAGGATGCTCTGGTCGTTCGTGTAGGCGTGGATCGTCGTCATGAAGCCCGACTCGATCCCGGCGAGGTCGTCGATCACCTTCGCGAGCGGCGCGATGCAGTTGGTCGTGCACGAGGCGTTCGAGACGATGTGGTGCTGGTCGCGGTCGTAGCCGGCATCGTTGACGCCGAGCACGATCGTGTAGTCGGGATCGCTCGCCGGAGCGGAGATGATCACCTTCCTGGCGCCGGCGTCGAGGTGCTTCTGCGCGCCGTCGCGGCTCGTGAAGAAGCCCGTCGACTCGAGCACCACGTCGACTCCGAGCTCACCCCACGGCAACGCTGCCGGATCGCGCTCGGAGAGCATCTTCATCTCCTCGCCGCCCGCACGGATGACGCCGTCCCCGAGCGAGACCTCTCCGGGGAACGGCCCCATGACGGAGTCGTACCTGAGCAGGTGCGCCATCGTGGCGGCGTCACCCAGGTCGTTCACGGCCACGATCTCGACGTCCGCTCCCAGCTGCTGCTGGGCCCGGAAGAAGTTGCGGCCGATGCGGCCGAATCCGTTGATGCCGACGCGAATGCCCATGTTCCGTGTCCCTCGCTGTTCGATGTCCGATAGCTCTCCCGTCGAGTCTACTGAGGCCACCGAATGCGACCGGCACAGACCGCCGCCAGGCATGGATAACCCCATCACCTGGAGGGCCCCACTAGCCCACCACCTGAATGCCTCCACTACAAGGGTGGTTCCCTGGGCACCGTAGGTGCCCGGCTTCAGGGATTCTCGCGATGCGGGATCCCCACTCGGGGATCCCGCATCTGCGGACCAGCACAGGCGGGCCGGGGGAGGAGCTCCGAGGACGATCTCCTCCCCCGACGTGCGCGCTCCGAGACCAGGCGGCGGACGGGGTCTGGATCCACCGACCCGGGAGCGCGAACCCGCCTTAGCGGCAGTATGAGGACCGGCGGTTGTTTCCTCAACCTTCGCGTCCGGCTCAGGCTTCCCCGAGCTCGACGATCCTCGCCAGGCGACGCTGCATCGAGGCTTTCGCGGCAGGCGGGCTCGCGCGCAGGGCCAGGTCCCGCAGCGACAGCTCGGGATGCCGGAGACGGAGCTCCGCCGCCTCGCGCAGCCGCTCGGAGAGGCCGTCGAGCGCGCCACCGTCCTGCAAGCGACGCGCGGCTTCGAGCTGCCGCCGGGCCGCCCGGGCCGTGCGCACGAGGTTCGCGTGGTCCGCGTTCGCGAGGCGGTTCGCCTCGGCCCGCATCTCGGCCACGACGCTCCGCTCCTCGAGGGCGAGCACGGTGTCGATCGCACCGGCGGCGACGAGACAGCCCTCGATCTCCTCCCATCCCTTGGCGTACGCAACCGCGTGCGAGGCCCGCCCGACGACACGCAGCCTCACGTCCTCGACGTTGGCGACGCTGCGCAGGAAGGTCGCCCCGGCGACCGTGGGCGTTCGCAGCTCCAGGTGGGGCGAGCGCGGCCCCGAGAGCGAGCCCGCGCCGAGGAACGCGCCGCGCAGGTAGGCGCCCCGGCAGCACTTGCGCGCCACGACGTGTCCCGGTGGCCGCTCCAGGGGGCGGCGCAGCGGGTCGAGCACGCCGGCCTGCTCGAGCACCTCGAGAGCCACTGCCGTCCCGTCGACGTGCAGCTGGTAGCGAGTGGCGCCGTCGAAGGCGCGGCGGCTGTAGGTGCGGATCTCGGCCTGCACGCGGAGCTCGGCGAGCAGCGCGAACGCCCGCCGCGCGACCGCAGAGCTCGCCAGGTCGAGGTGGAGGGCGAGAGTGCCGCGACCCTTCAGGTGCAGCGCTCCTGCCGTATGGAAGAGCGCGGAGATCTCCGCGAGGCGGTCGCAGCGCCGTGTCGGGGCGATCGCTGCGAGCTCCGCCCGCACGTTCTCGGCGAGGGTGCCGGCGCTCACAGGTCGACGCCCTCGAGAGCGAGCAGGCGCCGCTTCAGCGCCACGCCTCCCGGACCGTAGCCGCCGATCCCGTCCGCGGCCACCACCCGGTGACACGGCACGATCAGGGCGAAGCGGTTGCCGGCGCAGAAGGAGCCGGCAGCCCTCGCGGCCCCGGGGCGGCCGGCGAGTGCGGCGAGCTCGCCGTAGCTCACGACCTCTCCCCACGGCACGTCGCGAAGCGCCGCCGCAAGCGCCTGTTGGAACTGCGTCATCCAGCCGAGCTCGATCGGGACGCCTGCGTAGTCGACCCGGTCGCCGCCCAGGTGGCAGCGGAACCTCCCGCACAGCTCCGCCACGAACGGGTCGCGCCCGTGCGAGACCTTCGCGCTCCGCCCTCGCGCCGGCGAGCCCGCTCCGCCTGCGGGGTCGCCGCTGTCCCCGGCGGGCCACCGGTCGGGAGGCACGGCCAGCTCGTGGTGCACGACGACCCCGTGGTGCGCCCACACCTCCCCCACGCCCCAGGCTTCGGCCTCGTAAACGTGCCGCGTCACGCGCACGCCGCCGAGAATACAATCGCGGGCGATGGGCTCCCCCGGCATCTTCCGCCCTCCGGCCGCCGTCAACGAGCCGGTCAAGGAGTACCTGCCCGGCTCGCCCGAGCGGGCCGACCTGCAGGCTCGACTCGAGCAGATGTCGGCCGAGCGCCTGCAGATCCCGATGGTGATCGGCGGCGAGCGCGTCGAGTCGGGAGCCACCTTCGAGGCCGTGATGCCGCATCGGCGCACACATGTGCTCGCCGACGTGGCCCGCGGCGACGCATCGCACGTCGAGCGGGCGATCGCGGCGGCGCGCGCAGCGCACCGCGAGTGGTCGCGGACGCCCTGGCACGAGCGCGTCGCGATCTTCCTGCGCGCGGCCGAGCTGCTCTCGGGGCCGTGGCGGTCGACGCTGAACGCAACGACGATGCTGAACCAGTCCAAGACGGTGCACCAGGCGGAGATCGATGCGGTGTGCGAGTCGATCGACTTCTTCCGCTTCAACGCGGAGTACCTCGTCCGCATCTACGAGGAGCAGCCGGTGTCGTCCGCCGGGGTCTGGAACCGGATGGAGTACCGGCCGCTCGAGGGGTTCGTGTTCGCCATCAGCCCCTTCAACTTCACCGCCATCGGCGCCAACCTGACGACCTCGCCGGCGATGATGGGCAACACCGTCGTCTGGAAGCCGGCCTCGACGGCCGCCGTTTCCGCCTGGCACACGATGCGGCTGCTCGAGGAGGCCGGCCTGCCGCCGGGCGTGATCAACCTCGTGTTCGGTGCCGGGGCCGAGATCGGCGACGCCGTGCTCGCGAGCCCCGAGCTCGCGGGTGTGCACTTCACGGGCTCGACTCCGGTCTTCCACTCCATCTGGGGCACGATCGGGGGGAACATCGGCGCCTACCGCAACTACCCCCGCATCGTCGGGGAGACGGGCGGCAAGGACTTCATCCTCGCGCACCCGTCGGCAGAGCCCGCCGAGATCAGCACCGCGATCGTGCGGGGCTCGTTCGAGTACCAGGGCCAGAAGTGCTCGGCTGCCTCGCGCCTCTACATCCCGTCCAATCTCTGGCCCGAGGTGCGCGAGCGGCTGGCGGAGCAGGTCGCCACGATCCGGATGGGAGACGTCAGCGACTTCACCAACTTCATGGGCGCCGTGATCGACGCCAGGTCGTTCGCGACCCAGCGCGACGCGATCGCGGAGGCACGGGCCGCCGGAGCGGACATCGTCGCAGGCGGCGGCACCGACGACTCGCAGGGCTGGTTCGTCGAGCCGACCGTGATCAAGACGGAGGATCCCGGGTTCCGCCTCATGCGCGACGAGCTCTTCGGCCCGGTCGTGACGGCGTACGTCTACGACGAGAGACGGTGGGACGACACGCTCGACCTCGTCGACGCCACGGGCTCCTATGCGCTCACCGGCGCCGTCTTCTCGAGCGACCGCTACGCCCTCGCCGAGGCGCAGTCCCGGCTGCGCTACGCGGCGGGCAACTTCTACGCGAACGACAAGCCGACCGGAGCCGTGGTCGGGCAGCAGCCGTTCGGCGGCGGACGCGCGTCGGGCACGAACGACAAGGCGGGCTCGATGTGGAACCTGATCCGCTGGGTCAGCCCGCGCACGATCAAGGAGACGCTCGTGCCGCCGACCGACTATCGCTACCCGTTCCTGCAGCCGGATCCCTAGCCCGCCCTCTCACGACGCTCGATCCGAGACCGGGCGCGCGCAGCGCGCCCCTTCATGCCTTCCGCTGGAGCGCGACGAGACGCCGCCGGGAGACACTCGCGCCACGCCCTAGCCGCGAACGGGCTACCGTGCCCTCGTGGACAGGGTGCTCGACGCGATCCAGGCCTTCTGGGACACGCTCGCCTCGATCCACGTCGGAGCTCTCGCACTCGGTATCGGCTGCCACGTCGTCAAGCTGGGCTGCACGAGCCGGGCCTGGCGCAACATCCTCGCCGCCGCCTATCCGGCCGCCCCGGTGCGCTGGCGCTCCATCTACGCCGCCTACGCCGCGGGGGTCGGCGTCAACGCTGTCTTCCCGGCGCGGGCCGGCGACGTCGTGCGGATGTACCTCGCCCACCGGGCCGTCCCGGGCGCGACGTACGCGACGCTGCTCGCGTCCACGCTCGTCCTCACGATCGTGGACTTCTCGCTCGCCCTCGGCCTCTTCGTGTGGGCGCTCTACCAGGGAGTGCTCCCGAGCCTCGAGGTGCTGCCTTCGCTGCCGAGCTTCGACTTCGCCTGGTTCCTGCAGCACGACGTCGCCTCCGAGCTCCTGCTCGCCTTGCTCGCCGTCGGCCTCGTCGCCCTCAGTATCTGGGTCCACCACCGGTCGCGCGAGCTGCGCGAGCGCGTCTCCCAGGCGTTCACGGTGGTGCGCACCCCCACTCGCTGGCTGCGTACCGTCGTCTTCTGGCAGCTCTGCGACTGGGCGCTGAGGCTGGCGACGATCTGGTTCTTCCTGGGCGCCTTCGGCATCGAGCAGAGCCTCCGCAACGTGCTGCTCGTCCAGGCCACCTCGAGCCTCGCCACGCTCGTGCCCATCAGCCCCGGCGGGATCGGCACGGAGCAGGCCTTCCTCGTCTACGTGCTGGGCGGCAAGGCGCCGCGGACGGCGCTGCTCGCGTTCAGCGTCGGCATGAAGATCACGCTCACCGTCGTGAACGTGATCGTCGGCTTCGTCGTCATCCTCGTCACCCTGCGCACGCTGCGCTTCCGCCGGGCGACCGCGCCTCCGGCCGCCGAAGCACCGTAGCGCGCCGGCACCGCGGGAACGCGCTACGCCGGCCCCGCCCGGTGCAGCTGCGCGTAGACGGCGCGCGCCGTTTTCGCCGGCAGGCCCGGCACCGCCTCGAGCTCCTCCTGCGATGCCTCGAGGAAGCGCTCGGCGGAGCCGAAGTGCTGCAGGATCGCACGCCGGCGGGCCGGGCCGATGCCCTCGATCGTGTCGAAGATGGAGCCGAACGCACGCGTGTCGCGGCGCTGACGGTGGTAGGTGACGGCGAACCGGTGCGCCTCGTCTCTGATCGCCTGCAGCAACTGCAGTCCCGGGTCGTGGCGGGCGAGCCGGATCGGGCTCGGCTGCCCGGGCACGAACACCTCCTCGTCTCTCTTGGCGAGCGCGATCACGGCGACGCGCGGCAGGTCGGTCGTGGCGTGGATCGCCTCGAGCGCCGCGGCGAGCTGGCCCTTGCCGCCGTCGATCACGACGAGGTTGGGCACCGTGGCAAAGCTGTCGTCGAAGCGGGCCGGGTCGGACGCGTCACGCAGGCGCGCGAAGCGACGCCCGACGACCTGGGCCATCGACGCGAAGTCGTCCTGCCCGTCGAGCCCGCGCACGGAGAACGTGCGGTAATGAGCCCGCCGCGCCTGCGCGTCGACGAACACCGTCATCGACGCCACGATGTCACGGCCCTGGATGTTCGAGATGTCGTAGCACTCGATCCGGACGGGCAGGCTCTCGAGGTTGAGCGACTCGCGCAGGCTCTCGAGCGCGTGGATCCGCCGCAGCCGCTTCTGCTCGCCGGCAGTCGCCTCGTGCTCGAGGGCAAGGTGGGCGTTCTCGTTCGCGAGCCTGGCCAGGCGCATCTTCTCGCCGCGCGCCGGTGACCGCACCTCGACGGCGGCGCCGCGCAGCGCGCCCAGGAAGCCGGCGAGCGCGTCTGTCTCGACGATGTCCGCGGGCACGATCACCTGCGGCGGTACGGTCGGCGCGGACGTGTAGTACTCGAGGCAGAACGACTCGAGGATGGTGGGCCGGTCGTGGCCCTCGGCGTTCTCGAGGTGGAACGAGTAGCGGTCGATCAGCTTGCCGTCCCGCAAAGGGAAGACCTGCACGACGGCCCTGTCGCCCTCCGCTGCGATCCCGATCACGTCCACGGTGCCGACGGCCCGCTTGTCGGCCGCCTGCCGTGCCGCGAGGCTCTCGATCGCGAAGAGCCGGTTACGGCAGCGGGCCGCCTCTTCGAAGCGCTCGGCTGCGGCAGCAGCCCGCATCTTCGCCTCCAGCTCGCGCACGATCGTGCGGGTGTCGCCGGAGAGGAACTGGATCACTCCGTCGATCACGGACCGGTAGTCCTCACGGGAGATCGCGTCGATGCACGGCGCGGAGCAGCGCTCGATGTGGAAGTCGAGGCACGGAATGCCGGAGTGGCGGCCGGGCTTCGGCCCTTCGCACGGCCGGAACTGGAAGACGCGGTTCAGCACGTCCAGCGTCTCGCGCACCTTCTTGGCGTTGGCGTACGGCCCGAAGTAGACGGTGCCCCGGCGGTGCCGCTCCCGGGTGAACATCACCCGGGGGTACTCGTCGGCCACCGTGACCGCGATGTACGGGAACGACTTGTCGTCCCGCAGCCGCACGTTGAACGGCGGCCGGTGGCGCTTGACGAGGTTCTGCTCCAGGTGCAGCGCCTCCGCCTCGCTCGAGGTGACGATCACCTCGACGCGGCTCACCCGCGCGACCATGCGGCCGATTCCGAGCCGGCCGTCGCCCTTGTTGAAGTAGCTGCGCACGCGGGCGCGGAGCGACTTCGCCTTGCCCACGTACAGGACCTCGTCACCTGCGTCGCGAAACAGGTAGACGCCCGGCCCGCGCGGCAGCGACCTGAGCTGCTCGCGAAGCGCCTCGTCCATGACGGCTAGCGTATCCATCGCATGATCCGGCGCCTCCTCACCGCCTCTGTGCTCTTGCTCGTTCTCGCCCCCGCCGCGCAGGCGGGCGGCCCGGCCATGGCCTTCGGCGCTACCGAGGACGCAGTCCGCTCCCCCGACCTCGTCTCCACGAGGGCGAGGCTGACGCTCCTGCGACTGGCCGGCTTCACGTCGGTCCGCGTCACCTCCCAGTGGCTGCCGGGCCAGACGGCGCCTCCCGAGAGCGAGCTCCAGATCCTGCGCAACGTCGCTGCCGGGGCGCAGTTGTCGGGCATCAGCGTCTACCTCTCCGTGTACCCGCCCGGCTCGCGGTCGACACCGCTGACGCCGGAGGCACGCGAGCAGTTCGCCTCGTACGTGACGGTGCTCCTGCAGCAACTGCCATACGTGCAGGACGTGATCGTCGGCAACGAGCCCAACCTGAACCGCTTCTGGATGCCGCAGTTCAACCCCGACGGCACGAACGCCGCCGCTCCTGCCTACCTTGCCCTGCTCGCGCGCACCTACGACGCCATCAAGGGCGTGAGCCCGGCGACGCGCGTCTGGGGCGGCGCGCTCGCGCCGCGTGGCAACGACCGGCCGAACACCGTGCGCGACACGCACTCCCCCGTCAAGTTCCTGAGGGACATGGGCGCCGCGTACCGCGCGAGCAGCCGGTCGGAGCCGATCATGGACGGCCTGGCCTTCCATCCGTACGCCGACTCGTCCGGCCAGTCTCCGGACGTGCCGCACCCGCGCTCGACGACGATCGGCCTCGCCGACTACGACCGCCTCACGGCCACGCTCGGGCGCGCTTTCGACGGCACCCAGCAGCTCGGGTCGTCGCTGCCGATCCTCTACTCCGAGTTCGGGGTCGAGTCGATCGTCCCCCCGGGCAAGGCGTCGGCCTATACGGGCAAGGAGCCTGCGACGACGAAGCCGGTGGACGAGACGAAGCAGGCCGCCTACTACGGGCGGGCCCTGCAGCTCGCGTTCTGCCAGCCCAACGTCGTCGGCATCCTCTTCTTCCACACGCAGGACGAGCCCGCGCTCGCGAGCTGGCAGTCGGGGGTCTACTACGCGGACGGGACGCCGAAATCGAGCCTTTTCGCGGTGCGCGACGCCCTCGCCCGCGCCCGCGGAGGGTCGATCGCGCGCTGCCCCGGGCTCGCCCTGCAGGTGCCCGTCTCGAACGTGCGCTTCCCGACGCAGGCCTCGCTCGAGAAGGGTGCGCTCGACGCCTCGTTCGTGTGCTCGCTCGACTGCGCATGGGAGCTGCGGGTGACGCGCGTCGTCGGCAACGTCACCGCTCTGCGGCTGAGGGGCTACGGGCGCGCCGGCATCCCCACCGTCGCCTCCCTGCGCGGGCGCAAGCTCGGCACCGGAGCGGTGAAGCTCTCGCTCACGTTGACGCACCCCGTCAACCCGGGCGAGCCCGTCACGCGCGAGAGCCGCGTGCTCAGCCTCCGCTAGTCGGCAGCGCCGCGTACCATGCTCCACGTGAGCAGCGACGCGGGCAAGCCCGGCTACGAGCGCATCGAAGGCGTGCAGGTCGGCCAGTACGTCTCGTACCGGTTCTTCAAGGTCGATCCCGCCTGGCGGCGGCTCCCGGCCGAGGAGCGCCAGGCGCACAAGGACGAGTTCGCCGACGTCGTCGAGCACTGGGCAGGGCGCATGGAGGGGCTCCGCGCCTACAACCTCTCCGGCATCCGGCCCGAGGCCGACTTCTTCCTCTGGCAGATCACGGAGCGCTACGACGACCTGCTCGAGCTCGGCGCCGCGCTCAACGGCACCGAGCTCGCCGGCTGGCTGACGACGCCCCACTCCTACCTCGCCACCACGAAGCCGTCCGTCTACACCGACAAGAAGCGCGTTCGGCAGGGCAAGGTGACCCCGCGCGAGGCGCCGTACCTGGTCGTCTACCCGTTCGTGAAGAAGCGCCCCTGGTACTTCCTCACGTTCGACGAGCGCGTCGACGCGATGAAGCAGCACGCGGAGGTGGGCGGCAAGTTCGTCACGGTCACGAACCACACCACGTACTCGTTCGGGATCGACGACCAGGAGTTCATGCCGGCCTTCGAGTGCGAGGAGCCTGCCGACTTCATGCACCTGATGATGACCCTGCGCGAGACAGAGGCGTCGCGCTGGACGGAGCGCGACACCCCGATCTTCGTCGGCGCCCTTGCGCCCGTGCGCTCGGTGCTGGCCGCCCTGGACGGCGCCGCCGTCCACGCGCACACGCCGCAGTAGCCGCCGCCTGCGCGGCGCCGGGTCAGGCCCGGTAGGTGTGCTCGGCCCTCCAGACGCGCACGAGCGCGACGGCGCAGCCGGCCAGCACGAGGAAGAACGCGAGCGCGTCGAGACCCGACGGCCGGAGGCCGATCGCCGCCCCGACGTCGACGACCGCGAGAGCCACGGCCCCGTAGAACACGCGCCGGCTGTGCTCCGACCACGCCTCGAGGTTGCCACGACGCTCCCGCCAGACGAGGAAGAGGAAGAACGCGACGGCGAGGAAGAAGGCGATCCGGAGGAGCGCGCCGGTCGTGGCCAGCACCGGCTCGAGGGAGAGCACGACGACGACGACGGCTACCAGCGCGACGATCGCGAGCCCCCGCACGGTGCGGTTCTCGAGGAGCCTCCTCATGCGCCCGTCATGTAGCCGCGCACGCCCAGCGCCCCGGCGACGAGAGCCGAGCCGGAGAACCAGAGGAGACGCCGGCGCGGGTCTGCCGGCGCGTAGAACCAGGGCGACAGGACGACCCCGAGCGCGACCGCTCCGTAGACGTAGTGCAGCCTGTCCTGCGCCCTGTAGTCGCCCGAGAGCAGCAGCAGGCCGAAGGCCGCCTGCGCCACGAGCAGCGTCTGCGGCAGCGACAGGAGGTGGATCGCGAGCCCTCCGACGGTGGTGCCGCGGCGGTACCCGACGAGGCCCACAACACCGGCGAGCAGGCAGCCGGCGATGACGGCGATCGCGAGGTAGCGGTGGGCCTCGACCATGGGGCGAATGTACCGTGGGAGCCTCCTCGACGCCTCGGGTACGCTCGTCGCAGCAACCGACGTGGAGGGAGCTGATGATCGCCGCAGGCCAGCCGGCCCCTGACTTCTCGCTGACGAGTGACACGGGCGAGACCGTCACGCTCGCCTCCCTCCGCGGGAAGACGGTCGTCCTGTACTTCTATCCCAAGGACGACACGCCGGGGTGCACGAAGCAGGCGTGCGGGATGCGCGACGCGTGGGGAGAGTTCGACCGCCGCGGAGCGGTCGTGCTGGGCATCAGCCCCGACGGAGAGGCGTCCCACGCGAAGTTCAGGGACAAGCACGCGCTGCCGTTCTCGCTGCTCGCGGACGCCGGCCACGCAACGGCCGATGCCTACGGCGTCTGGGTCGAGAAGAGCATGTACGGCAAGACGTACATGGGCGTCGAGCGGTCGACCTTCGTGATCGACGCCGACGGGAACGTGGCGACGGTGCTGCGGAAGGTGAAGCCCGAGACGCACGCCGACGACGTGCTGGCCGTGCTGCCCTGAGAGCCTCCGCGGCTAGGCTGTCCGCTGGTTGCGCTCGAACTTGTGCCAGCCCTTGTCGCCGCGCAGGAACCGCCACGTGCCCTTGAGCCTCGCCCACGCCATCACCGGCCGGTAGGCCAGGAGGTCGAGCGGCGCCAGGAGGGTGAGCCAGGCCAGGTCGCGCAACCGGTAGGTGCGGGACTGCAGGTCGCTCGCCAGGATCGCGGCTGCCGTGAGCGAAGCGTTGAGAAAGCCGAGCGTGCCCACGACGAGCGCGAAGGCGGCCCAGTCGAGCACCCCGAGGAGAGCGGCGGTGGGGATGGTGACGAGGGCGATCACCTCGAACAGCGGCGCCAGCACCTCCGACAGCAGGTAGAACGGCGCCCCCACCACCCCGACCGCGCCGTAGCGCGGGTTGAACAGCAGCCTGCGGTAGTGGACGACCGTCTCGATGATCACGCGCTGCCACCGCTCACGCTGGGAGACCAGCTTCCGCACCGTGTCGGGGCCCTCCGTGGTGGCGATGTTGTCGGGGAGGCAGATGATCTTGTAGTCGCGCTTCTCCCGCCGCATGCGCTCGTGGACACGGTAGGTGAGCTCGATGTCCTCGCACGAGAAGCCCGGCTCGTAGCCGCCGACCTCCTCGAGCACGTCCTTCCGCCACACCTGGAAGGCGCCGGGGGCGCACAGCATGAAATCGAGCCGCGACCACGCGAGGCGGTTGTTGAAGAACGCGCGCAGGAAGTCGAGCTGCTGGAAGGCGATCAGGGGCTTCCAGCCGATGCGGCGACTGCCGATGGGCTCCGACATCGTCTGGAGCGCGTTCTGGGACACGGTCAGGAAGCTGGCCACGCCGATCACCCTGGCGGGATCCTCCACCACGAGGCGCATGGCCTTCAGGAGCGCGTCCGGCTCGAAGATGGTGTCGGCGTCGACACAGCACACGTAGCGGCAGCGGGCGACGTTGAGCCCGGCGTTGAGCCCGTCGGCCTTGCCGCCGTTCTCCTTGTCGACCACGAGCAGCCTGGGCTCGACCGCGCTGCGGAAGACCCCGAGCACTTCCTCGCTCGGAAACAGGCTCCGCGTGAAGAGCTCGTACGGCTCGAGCGCGTAGGCGTCTCTCAGTGCCTCGATGGTGCCGTCGGTCGATCCGTCGTTGACGATGATCACCTCGAACTCCGGGTAGTCGAAGGCGAGCAGCGACCGCACGCTGTCGAGGATGGCCGTCTCCTCGTTGAACGCGGGCGCGATCACGCTGACCGGGATCGTGAAGCGCGACGCGGCGATGGTGTCGTAGTCCTCTGCCGCGCTCTCGTGCCGCCTGAGTCGGTTCTCGAAGGCCCCGACGACGACCAGCACGATGTACGCGGCGTAGACCACGACGAGGTACGCGACGCTGACGATCACGGCCGCGAGCAGGACGTGCCCGGCGCTCACTTCACGCAACCTCTCGCTCGGGCAAGGCCGGAGCCGCTTCTGCGCGCGTGATCGCGAACCGGCGCATGCGTTCGCCGCCGGCGGCGAAGATCTGCTCGAGCAGCGCGCTGTCGCGTCCCGTCGAGACGAGCGCGTCGACGTAGCCGACGTCCTGCAGCACCTCGGCGGCGCCGTTGCGCGCAAATGCGTCACCGTCCTGGAGCGTCTGCCTGAGCACGTCCACCACTCCCAGGCCGAGCGTCCGCAACGCGTCTTTCGCGGCCGAGCGCACCCACCAGCGCTCGTGGGCGAGGAGCGGCACGACGCAGGCGACGTCGGCGGGGGAGCCGAGGCGACCCACGGCGCGCGCAGCATGCACGCGGACGAACCACTCCGGGTCCTCGAGCAGGCGAAGCGCCGCGGCGAGCGGTCGCTTGCCTCGCCGCCCGGCCAGGGTCTCGACTGCTGCTGCCCGCACGTTCGCGTCCTCGTCGTTCGTGCGCGCGACCAGTGCCGGCGTCGCGAGCCTCGGGTACGGGGCCAGCAGCGTGGCCGCCCAGAAGCGGACGGCCGGGTCCCGGTCGTCGAGCAGGGTCGCGAGCAGCGGCCCGGGCATCGGGGCGAGCCGCTCGAGCTGTGCCGCCACCCGGGAGCGCTGATAGACCCCGAGCCGGAGCGCCGACACGAGCTCGTCGACGGCCCACGCGGAGCCCACGTCGCCGAGAGAGCGGACTGCAGCCCCGGCCACCTCGACGTCGGCGCAGGCGAGTGCCTGCGGCAGCAGCGTGCGGCAGGCCGGGTGGTTGCTGCGTGCGAGCGAGCGCAGCGCTCGGATCCGCCTCCATCTCCCCGCCTCGCCGCGGCCCTCTCGCGCCGCCTGCCGGAGCAGGCGCCGCTCCTTCCTGCTACCGCGCCGCGGCGGCGTGGTCGACCGTGAACGCCTGCGCCGGTCGTACCCGGCCCGTCCCACGATCGTCGCCAGCGCAAGGACGAGCCACAACAGCGCGGAGGCAGCGAAGGCAGGAGCGAGCTGACCCGCGTCGAGTCCCATATACATGACGTCGACGCGGGAACCGGCCTCGACCTCCCTCCAATGGGGGAGATGCCGGTGCCGTACGGGCGTGGAGGGGCGGGAAGGCGACCCTGCCACCCGGTCGCGACAGTGGCGCAGGAGGCCCTCGCGGGGCCGCCTACGCCATCGCATGCGGATGAGAGGACTTGAACCTCCACGCCCTTACGGGCACACGGACCTGAACCGTGCGCGTCTACCAATTCCGCCACATCCGCGCGGCGGTGGGATTCTAGCGGCCGGTGGTCAGGTCGGAACGCGGAGCGCACCACCGCTTCCGGCATGCTTGCAGCAGCGCTTCCACCCGCACGGCCGTCTCACTCTCCATGCAGCGACAGCTTCCCCACATCGGCCTACTGGCATGCGTGCTCGCGTTCGTCGCCGGCGCGCAGGCGCACGTGCCGCCGCACGCCGGCGCTCCGGTCGAGGTGGTCGTCCTGCTCGCGGCACCCTCGCTCGCCGACGCGGCGGGCCCACGTGCCGTCGCGGCGGCCCGGATCTCAGCCGAGCAGCGTCGCTTCACCGCCGCGCTCGCGTCCGCCGTGCCGCAGTCGTCGGTGCGGTGGCGCTACCGGCTCGTCGCCAACGGGCTGGCCGTGGTGGTGCCACGCGATGCCGTCGCACGGCTGCGCTCGCTCGCCGGAGTACGAGAGGTCGTCTCCGGCGCGACGTACCGGCCGAGCCTCGACCGCAGCCCGCAGCAGATCGGCGCACCGGCCCTCTGGGCCCCCGGGCTCGACAACGCGGGCCAGGGCATGAAGATCGCCGTGATCGACGACGGTGTCGACCAGCGCCACCGCTTCTTCGATCCGTCGGGCTACGCGATGCCGCCCGGGTATCCAAAGGGGCAGCGCGCGTTCACGACCGCCAAGGTGATCGTCGCCCGCTCCTTCCCGCCCCCCGGGGCGGAGTGGAAGAACGCCGCGCGGCCCTTCGACCCGCTCAACTCCGAGCACGGCACGCACGTCGCAGGTATCGCGGCAGGGAACCCGGCGACGCTCGCGTCGGAGGGCCGGCGCGTCTCCGGCGTCGCTCCACGCGCCTACATCGGCAACTACAAGGCGCTGACCGTGCCGACGGACTCAGGCGTGGGGCTCGACGGCAACGCCGCCGAGCTCGTCGCCGCGATCGAGGCGGCGGTTGCCGACGGCATGGACGTGATCAACCTCTCCATCGGCGAGCCCGAGGTGGAGCCGTCACGCGACCTCGTCGCTCGGGCGCTCGACGCTGCGGCAGCTCTCGGCGTCGTGCCCGTCGTCGCCGCGGGGAACGATTTCGGCCAGTTCGGCCGGGGGTCGGTCGCCTCACCGGGATCGTCTGCGCAGGCCATCACCGTCGCGGCCGTCGAGGTCGCGAGCGAGGGTCAGGAGACCTCCGTCGCCGACTTCAGCTCGGCCGGGCCGACGCCGCTGTCGCTGCGGCTGAAGCCCGACGTCAGCGCGCCCGGGGTCGGGATCCTCTCGTCCGTTCCCGAGGGCTGGGCCTCGATGTCGGGCACGAGCATGGCCACCCCGCACGTGGCGGGCGCCGCCGCCCTGCTCCTGCAGCGACACCCGGAGTGGACCGTGGCACAGGTGAAGGCGGCCCTCGTGGGCACCGCGGATCCCGTCCGGGCCGCGTCCGGCTCGACACCGGCGGCCGCGCCGACCCGTTCGGGCGGTGGCGTCGTCGACCTGCGCGAAGCGGTGCAGCCGCTCGTCCTCGCCATGCCCGCATCCGTGTCCTTCGGCCTCGTCCGTCCCGGCACGGGGCCCACGACGACGGTGCTCCTCACCGACGCAGGCCTCGGCGCCGGCACCTGGACGGTGGCGGTGACGACCGCGCTCGCTCCCGCCGGTACCTCACTCACCGTGCCGGCGACGGTGGAGGTGCCGGGCACGCTGACACTCGCGCCGGGAGTCCCGGCCGAGGCACCCGAGGGAGACCTGACGGGATGGGTGACCCTCACCAGGGATATCGCCGTACGCCGCATCCCGTTCTGGCTGCGGGTCGTACGGCCCGCGCTCGAAGGAGCGGCCGTGACCCCGCTCCGGCGGCCCGGCATCTTCAACGGGAACACGCAGGGGAAGCCCGCCCTCGTCTCGAGCTACCGCTACCCGGAGGTCAAGCCGGGCGCCGGCGTCACCTCCGTGCTCAACGGGCCCGAGCAGCTCTTTCGCGTCACGCTCGGCAGGCCGTCGGCCAACTTCGGCGTCGTCGTGGTGCGACGGGCCGCAGGCGTTCGCGTCGAGCCGCGCGTGGTGGCCGCCGGTGACGAGAACCGGCTGACCGGGTACGCCGCCCTGCCTCTCAACCTCAACCCCTACCTGGCGCAGTTCGGGGAGCCGGTGCTCGTGGCCGGGGCGGTGCGGCCCGCGGCCGGCCGCTACGACATCGTCTTCGACAGCCCGGGCCCGGACGGCGCGGGAGCGTTCGCGTTCCGCTACTGGGTGAACGACGTGACCCGCCCCGCCGCCTCGCTCGTGGCGCGGCGCGTCGGCGCCGGCAAGCCGGCTCGCGTGCGGGTCTCGGACGCGGGCTCGGGGATCGACCCGGCCACGATCGTGGCGACCATCGGCGGCAGGGCGCAGCCCGTGAGGCTCAGGGGTGGAGTCGTCTCCGTCACCACGACGGGGCTCCGCCCGGGCCGGCACCAGCTGCGTCTGCAGGTCTCGGACTACCAGGAGTCTCGTAACATGGAGAACGTCCCTCCGATCCTCCCCAACACCCGCGTGCTGCGTGCGACGGTCGTGATCGAGCGCTAGCGCGCCCGCGAGGGAGCCCGGCTCAGCGCGGAGTCTCCCGCTCCTCGATCGTGGGCAGCGCCTCGAGGTCGGCCTGCACGCTGCGGACGAACTCGTCGTCGTCCGTCGGCACCACGCGCAGGCTCGCCTTGCGCCTGGCGCGCTCGCGCTGGCGCCTGGCATCCGCTCCGACGACGCGCCCGAAGCGCGGCCACTCCGCAGCCACGACGACGGCGGCCGCCAGCACGAGCAGCACGATCCACGGCCAGCTCACGAGCGCATTGTACCGAGACGAGCGACGCTTCCGGCGACGCGGCGAGCGCCCGGCGCCCTAGGCCTCCCAGATCGCGAGCGGCAGGTCGGCGAGCGGGACGCCGCCGCCCGCGGTCACGAGCCAGGTGTCCTGCATGTAGAGGCAGTCCTCGCCGTTGGCGGCGATCGCGTGCGGGTGCATCGACAGCACCATGTTCTCGGCCAGCTCCGTCTCCACTCCCTCACCCACCTTCGGGAACTCGATCATCGTCATCCCGATCGAGTGCCCGGTCACGTGGCCCAGGTGGTAGCCGCGATCCCGAAAGCCCTTCGAGACGGCCATGTGAACGTCGTGGCAGGTCGCGCCCGCGCGCATCACCGTCCTCGCCGCCTCGTAGTACTCGGTGTAGGCCTCCGCCATCGCCTTCGTGTCGTCCGAGAGGACGGTGCCCGCGGCGGTGACCGCGCGCGAGATCTCCACCCAGTGCATGCCGGGGCCCGCGACCTCGAGCGACGGCAGCACGAAGTCGCCCAGCACTTCCTCCTTGCGGGCGATCTTGAACTCCGGCAGTGCCATCCCGCGCCGTCCCGGCGCGGTCAGCACCATGTTCATGGTCAGGCGGCCGCAGCCCTCCTCCAGAAACCACTGCTCGGCGACGGCCATCACCTCGGCGGCGGTCCTGCCCGGCGCGTACTCCTCGGCCCAGATCTCGAAGCCGCGCTGGTTGATGCGCACGGAGTCGCGAACGCTCTCGAGCTCGGTCTCGCTCTTGACCGCCCGGGCGAGGTCGTACTCGACGTCGAAGGGAACGAGGTCGAAGCCCTCGAGAGCCGTGTAGTCGCGCACGGTCATCACGTAGTCGAGGCCGTAGACGCCGAGGCGGCGCCAGCCGGCGTCCCGGGCCTTCTGCGCGATCGCCTCCCCCGGCCGTCCGTGGAAGACCTGCTCGAGCGGCGTCGTGCCGTGCTCGCCGACGTAGCGCGCCTCGGTCGGGAAGACGACGAACGGCTCGCCGGCAGCGGGCACGACGACGTAGGCGTACCGGTGCACGATCTGGAAGCCGGACAGGTAGGTGACCGCCCCCTCGAACCCGGTGTACTCGCTGCCGGAGACGATCAGGGCGTCGAGCCCGTGTTCCGCCATGGCCGCCCGGACGTTGGCGTAGCGCCGGTCGAGCTCGGTTCCTAGGCCCATGAGGCTTCAACTCCTTTGATCAGCGCGGTGATGGTGTCGTTCAGTGGTGTGGGGACGCCGAACTCGCGCCCGAAGCGGGCGATGCCGCCGTTCAGGAACTCGATCTCCGTCAGGCGCCGTGCCTCGACGTCCTGCAGCATGGACGCCTTGTGGCCGTAGGCCACGTCCGGCTTGGCGGCGTGGTCGATCAGCTCCTCCGGGTCGGCGTCGAGCGTGATTCCCTGGGCGGCGGCGACGGCCTTGCCCTCGTCGACGAGGCCGCTGACGAGGGCACGGAGGTCAGGCCGTTCGCACACGCGGCCGTGCGTCAGGCCGGTGAGGGCGCCGATCGGGTTGGTGGAGGCGTTGAAGATCACCTTGCGCCACTGGGCGGGCCGCGCGTCCGCAACCGCGTGAGCGGGCATGCCCGCGCGCGTGCAGGCGTCGGCGAGCTGCGCCACCTGCTCCGCCGTCGCTGGAGCCGGCTCGAACGGCGAGAAGGTCGTGTCTCCTCTCACGTCCCACTGCGCGTGGCCCGGCCCGAGCAGCTTGCCGGCCGGGAAGGTAGTGCCGCGGATCACGCGGCCGACGTGGCGGGCGATCGTCTCCTCGTTGCCGACGCCGTTCATGACCGAGGCGACGGCGCCGTCCGCAAAGGCGTGGGCGGTCGCTGCGATCGCCTGCTCCGCATGCATCGCCTTGGTGGCGACGATGCCGAGGTCGCAGGGAGGCACCACCGCTGCGTCGCTCGTGGCACGCAGGCGGGCATGCACCTCTCCGGCGCCCGAGATGTGCAGGCCGTCCCGCTCGATCGCGTCGACATGCGCCTGGTAGAGGTCGAAGGCCCATACCTCGACGTCGTCGAGCGTGGCCAGGTTGGCGGCGAACAGCGACCCCACGGCGCCGCAGCCGACGATGCAGATCCTCACGAACGCGTTCCTTCCGTCGTAGCGGTGCCGGGACGGCGCCGCCGGGAGAGCGACAGCTCGCGACCCCCGGTCAGCCCCCCGGGCCTGACGATGAGCACGGCAGCCATCAGCACGCCGACCACCACGAGGCGTGTGCCGCCGGGTAGGTCGATCGTCAGCCCGGCGACCGAGAGTCCGTTCTCGGCCTCGGCGAGCAGCGAGTCGATGCCCGAGACTGCGAGCGCCCCGACGACTGCCCCCCAGAGGCTCGTCATGCCTCCGACGACCAGCATGGCGAGCGTGATGAACGTCAGGTCGAGGTAGACGAAGTCGACGTTCAGCGGCAGCAGGTGGACGTAGAGCCCGCCTGCGAGCCCCGCAAGGGCGCCGGAGAGGCCGAAGGCGATCAGCCGCTGCCGGTAGACCGAGATCCCTGCGGCGCGCGCTGCGGCGGCGTCCTCGCGTGTAGCGCGCAACTGCCTGCCGAAGCGGCTGCGCTGGTAGGCGAACGCGACGGCGATGACGGCGAGCGCCGCGATGCCCGCCTGCAGGATGTCAGTGGTCTCCGGCACCGACGAGAACACGTTCAGCCCGGGGCCGATCTTCTCGTAGTAGCGGAGGATGTTGTTCGTGATCTCCAGCACGGCGAAGGTGGCGATGCCGGCAGTCAGGCCCGAGAGGCGCATCAGCGGCAGGCCCGCGAGCAACGCGAAGGCGCACCCCACCGCGGCCGCGACCAGGAGCGACGGCACGTTCCCGAGGTGCGCGTCCTGCAGGGCGCCGAACAGGTACGGCATCGTGGCGGGCTTGTCGGCCACCGGCACCGAGAGGACGCCCGCGGCCCACGCGCCCACGGCGACGAAGCTGATGTGCCCGAAGGAGACGACACCGGAGTTGCCGACGAAGACGTAGATGGCGACCACCACCGAGACGGCGATCAGGCCGTTGATGACGTAGATCTCGGTCGAGCGCGACACGAGCGAGCCGAGCGCCATCGCAGCCAGCACGAGCGCGGCCGGCCCACCCAGCTGGACGCCGCTGCGCAGGTCTCTCATACCCGCTCCACCTGCCCCCGGCCGCGCGTGAAGAGGCCGCCCGGACGCAGGATCAGGATCACGATCACGAGGCCGAACAGGAACGACGGCAGGTACTGGCTCTGTGCAGTCGGGAGAGCGCCCCCGAGCAGGCCGGAGGCGTACCCGATCGCGAAGCCCCCCAGGGTGGCCGAGAGCAGGCGGTTCATGCCGCCGACGACGACGCCGGCGAGCACGATGATGGTCTCCTTCAACGCGAAGGTCGACGTCACGAGCGGCTGCTGCACCGTCAGCATCACGGCGACGATGGCCGCAAGCAGGCCGGAGAGGAAGACCGCCGACCCGATCACCCGGTTGGCGCGCACCCCGAGCAGCCGGGCAGTCTGGAAGTCCATCGCCGCCGCGCGCATCTGCAGGCCAACCGACGTCCGGGCCAGGAACAGCACGAGCGCGACGAGGCAGAGAGCCGCCGTCACGATCGCCACTACCGTGATCTTCCGCACGTCGGTGCCCCAGATCACCCAGGGACGGTTGAGATAGGCGAGCGAGGCGGCCGGCTGGCCGATCGTGTTGTCGCGCGTGTCGATCACGAGCGCCACGCTCTGCAGCAGGAACGCGACGGCGAACGTCGCCACCAGCATCACGGCAGGAGACTGCGTGCGCAGCGGCCGGAAGACGACGCGCTCCATCGCCATCGACAGCGAGAGCACGACCGCGAAGCAGAGCACGATCCCACCCCAGACGGGCCAGTCCTTGTCGGATGCGAATGCGAGCGCGAACGCCCCGGCCATGATCAGCTGCCCGTAGGCGAAGTTGACGAGGCGGAGGACGCCGAAGACGAGCCCGATGCCCACGGCCATCAGCGCGAAGATCGCGCCGAGGCCGATCGCGTCGACCTGCACCTGCGGCTCGACCGCGGCGCGCAGGAAGTCCGTGAGCCCGCTGGCGACGAGCGGCATCATGACAGGTACGCCGCGATCATCCTGTCCGTGTCGCCCGCGTCGGCCGGCGTCAACGACAGGCGGACCTCGCCGTTCGCGAGGACGAAGGTACGGTCGGCGAAGGCGACCGTCCGCTGCGCACGCTGCTCGACGAGCAGCACGGTGAGGCCGCGCTCGCGGATCGCTGCGAGCGCGTCGAAGACGATGTCGGTCACGGTCGGCGACAGGCCGAGCGACGGCTCGTCGAGCAGGAGCACGTCGGGCCTCGCGACGAGGGCGCGTGCGATCGCGAGCTGCTGCTGCTGGCCACCCGAGAGGGCGCCCGCCGGGCGGTGCCCGAACTCGCGCACGACCGGGAACAGGCCGACCACGTACTCCAGGTCCTCGTCGATGCCTTCGCGCGATCGTCGACCTGCGAGCCCGAGCCGCAGGTTCTCCTCGACGGACAGCTCCCCGAAGATGCGGCGGCCCTCCGGGACGAGTGCGACGCCGCCGCGCGCGACCCGTTCCGGCGGCAGCCCGCGAAGCGAGCGGCCGCCGACGCGCACGTCGCCGCCCGTCAACGGGACGAGCCCCATGATCGCGTGCAGGGTCGAAGACTTGCCCGCGCCGTTCGGGCCGATCAGCCCCACGATCTCGCCGCGGCCGAGCTCGAGCGTCACCCCGCGGACGGCGGCGACGCCGCCGTAGCGGACGTCCAGGGCCTGGAGCTCGAGCGCCGCCTGGGTCATGGGCCGGCCTCCCCGTGCACGGCGCTCTCGCCGAGGTAGGCGGCCGCCACGTCGAGGTTGGCGCGGATCTCGGTCGGCGTGCCCTCGGCCAGCGTCGTGCCCTGGTCGAGGACGTGGATGCGGTCGGAGACCTCCATGATCAGCGCCATGTTGTGGTCGATCAGGAGCACCCCGGCTCCGTGATCGTCGCGCACCGACCGCACCACGGCGGCGAACTCGGGTACCTCCGCCTCCGGCAACCCGGCGGCGGGCTCGTCCATCAGCACGAACGTGGGCTCCATCGCGAGCGCCCGAGCCACGCCGAGGCGACGCTCGTCGCCGTGTGCCAGCGCCCCGGCGAGGGCGTCGGCGTCCTGCTCAAGGCCCAGCAGGCCGAGCAACTCACTCGCGCGCCGGCGAGCCTCGCGCGGCCCCGCCCCGACGCCGAGCGCCGCCACCTCGACGTTCTCGCGCACGGAGAGCGAGCGAAACGAATGGCTGTGCTGGAACGTGCGTGCCAGGCCCTGGCGACCGCGTCGGTGGGCGCTCCAGCCGGTCACGTCTCTGCCGCTCAGCTCGACGGTGCCCGAGGTCGGGAAGTCGAAGCCGGTGAGCACGTTCACGAGCGTCGACTTGCCGGCCCCGTTCGGCCCGATCAGGCCGACGACCTCGTGACGATGCAGCTCGAGGGTGACGCCCTGCAGCGCATGGACACCCTCGAAGGAGCGCGAGACGCCGGCAGCCCGGAGTGCTCCTCCGGGCTGCCGGCCGTCCCGCTGGCGATCGTCGCCGTCCGTCACCCGATCAGATCTTCGGGACGACCTTGGCGGTGACGGTGCCGACGAGCTTGCCCTTGTTGTTCTGGATCCGCACGACGCGGTACTGACGGCCGAACACCGAGTGCAGCTGCGGCGAGAAGCTCACGAGGCCGGAAAGGGTCGGCACCCGCTTGAACTTCTCCATCGTCGCCGCGAGCCTCGCCCCGTTCGTGGAGCCGCCCGAGCGCTTGATCGCCGAGACGAGCCCGTCGACCGCTGCGGAGCCGGTCACGAAGCCGCCCGTGCCTGCCTTCAGCTGCTTGGAGAGCGCATTGACGGCCTTGTTCGGGTCGTCACCGAAGATCGAGGCGTAGGTGACGAAGTAGTAGTCCGTCACCTGGGGGTCCTTCGTGAGCCAGTACGAGCCGTCACCGGCCCACGAGTTGAGCACCGGCGTGTCGTTGCCGAGCGTGCGCAACCCCGAGATCAGCTGCGGCAGGGCGCCGAACGCACCGGCCGTGGCCGTCACGATCACGTCCGCGTTCTTGCCGTTGAGCCGCGTGACGGCGTTCGTGACGTTCGTGCTGCCGAGCGACTGGTACGACTCCTCCGCGACGATCTTGCCGCCGAGCTGGGTGAAGCGGGCCTTGAACGCCTTGACGACGTCCTTGAAGTACACGATCACCGTGTCGGTCGCGAGCGCCGCCGTCTTCCAGCCCTTCGCCCGCGCGTACTGCGCCATCGCCGACCCCTCGTCCTGGGCGACGTTGCCGAAGGAGAAGGCCAGCTTGCCCTTCGACCCGAAGCGCTTCGGGCCCATCTGGTCCGTGCCGATGCACGGGGCCACCGCGAGCTTGCCGGCGTTGATCGCCTCCTGCACCACCGGGGCGGCGAAGTCGACGTCACACGTGGTGAAGATGACGTCGACCTTCTGGCCGAGGAGCTTCGCCGCGCACGACTTGGCGATCGCCGGCTTGTTGCCCTGCGTGTCGCAGGTGACGATCTTCAGCGGGCGCCCCTTGATGCCGCCCTTGGCGTTCCACTGCTTGACGCGGATCTGGGCCGCGGCGAGCGCCGGCCCGTCGAACGGCGCCATCGCGCCCTTCGAGTCGAAGGCCCAGCCGATCACGATCGGCTTGGCGGCCGCAGCGGCGGTGCCGGCCAGCACGGCGACCGCCATTGCGGACGCCGCGAGGAGCGCCGTGAGCGCCCCCTTCTTCCTCAGAGTCATTACGCCCTCCTGGGTGCGATTGACGGTGTGACGAACACGAGACGGGATCACGACCACGACTCCTCCTTCGCCTTCACGAGCCGGTACAGCGCGGTGTGCAGCGGCACGCCGACGCCGTGCTTGCCGGCCTCGCGAACGAGGGCTCCGGTTATGAGGTCGATCTCCGTCTTCCTGTGTGCTTGGACGTCTTCGAGCATGGATGGATAGTGGGCGGCGCCTCGTTGCGTGGCGAGCACGTTCATCTCCCACGGGTCGTCGTGGAGCTCGATCCCCGCTGCCCGCGCCACCGCCTTCCCCTCGTCGACGAGGTCGTGGACGAGATGTCCGAGGTCTGTGGGGCTCTCCTCCGCCGCGAAATGCGGGTCGTGCGGAAGGCCGGTGAGCGCCGCGACCGAGTTCACCGTGGCGTTGAAGATCAGCTTCGACCACTGTGCCGGCCGCAGGTCGGGGAGCGCCTCGACCTTCAGGCCCGAGCGCGCGATCAGGTCTGCGATCTCCTCGACGCGCTCGAACGGCGTCTCCTCGTAGGGGCCCAGCCACGTCTCGGTGTCGAGGACGTACTCGACGTGCGTGTCGGAGATGCGGGTGCCGCTCATGAACGTGACGGCGGAGACGATCGGCCAGTCGCCGTGGGCGCGGACGACCTCCTCCGCGCCGAGCCCGTTCAGGGCGGTCATCACGGTAGCGGCGGGGAACTGCCCCTCGATGGCCTCGGCCGCCTCGTCCAGGCCGTTCGCCTTGGTCGCCACGATCACGAGGTCGGGCGACGGCAGCTCGGCGGGGTCGGTCGATGCGGCAACCCGCACGTGCAGGTCGCTGCGGCCACCGATGCGCAGACCCTCGGCGACGAGCGCATCGGCGTGCGCCTGCCGCCGTGTGAGCACGCTGACCTCGGCGACCGAGGCGAGATGGCCGGCGAAGAGGCTGCCGATCGAGCCGCCGCCGACGACACAGACACGCTCGATCATGCTCTGCTACGCAACCGCGGTCTCCGCGAGGGCGCCCTGCTTGAACCGGGGCATCACCTGCTGCGCGAAGAGCTCCTGGTTCTTGATCGCCATCCAGTGCGGTGCGCCACCCGCGTTGACGGTGATGCCGATCTCCTTGACGCCCTCGCACAGCTGCAGCGTCTGCTCGATGCGCTCGGCGATGTCGTCCGGCGTGCCGACCCAGACGTAGTCCTGCTCGATCAGCTGCTCGTACGGCACCTCGGCGAGCTGCTCCATGATGCCCGCCGCGTAGAAGCCGTAGCCGGCGGCGTTGAGGCCGTCGGTCGGAGGCTTCTCGTACTCGGTCAGGGGGGAGCAGTTGCCCTGGATGAAGCCCGTGACCCAGTCGCGGCCCTCGCGCAACGCCGTGTCGCGATCCTCGTCGAGGTGGCACGCGTGGATCCAGACGATGTCGGGCTCCGTGCCGAACTCGGCGCAGGACGACCGGTACAGATCGAGCTGCTTCTGGAGCGCGACGTACGGGAGGAGCGGCGGCACGGCGACACCCCACCCGTGCTCGGCGGCCAGCGTGTACGTGCGGTCGGAGGTGCCGCCGAGGTAGATGCGGAACTTCCGCTCCGGGAACGGCACGATGTGCGAGTCGCCGACCTCGAAGTACTCGCCGTGGTGGGAGAACCGCTCGCTGCCGAGCGCCTCGAACAGGAGGTCGACGGCCTCCTCGTACCGCGGGCGGGCGCTCTCGTCCAGCGGCACGCCGGCCTTCTCCGGGATCCAGCCGTGGCCGCGTCCGACGCCCCACTCGTAGCGCCCGTCGGTGAGGATGTCCGTCACCGCGATCGCGGAGGCGAGGACCAGCGGATTGTGGTACGGGAGCGCGTGCAGCATCGTGCGAAACCGGATGTCCTTGGTGCGCTGCGCAGCAGCGGCGAAGAGGGCCGTCGGGTTGGCCGAGATCGAGAACTTCGGGAAGAAGAAGTGCTCGATCACCGAGTAGACGTCGTACCCGAGCCGGTCGGCGTTGTCGATCTGCTCGAGCACCTCCGCGTAGATCTGTTGCGGGGTCTTGCCCGGGTGATGCTGAATCTCCGAATACAGGCTGAACCGCATACTGCGCTCACTCCTCCTCGTAACATGTCAAGGCGAGCAGCGAGTATCACACCCCGGTGACATGACAGTCAACTGGCGGGAAGTGCGAGCACGATCGCGCGGAGCTCGTCGCCCGTCACCAGCCGCCCCTCGTCGATCCCTCGCTGCTTGACCGCCGCGAGCACCTCGGCGCGGCGCTCCTCGGGGAGGTCGAGGCCGAGCTCCTGCGCCTTGATGCGGATCGAGTCGAGGCCGCTCTTCTTGCCGAGGACGATGCCGCGCGTCGCCCCGACGAGCTCGGAGGCGTACGGCTCGATCGCGGGCGGGTCGTGGAACTGGGCTGCCACCGCGCCCGACTCGCGCGTGAAAAGCGCATCGCCGGTGACGGCCTTCCACGACGGCAGCGGCGTCCCCGACCGGTCCTGCACGAGCCGCGACAGCTCCCGTGCGCGGGTGAGATCGAGCCGCGTGGGGATCCCGTAGAGCGCCTCGAGCGCGAGCGCCACCTCGATCAGGTCCGCGTTCCCCGCCCGCTCCCCCATGCCGTTGATCGTTCCCTGCACCCACGTCGCACCGGCCTGCACTGCCGCGATCGCCGCAGCCGTGCCGAGCCCGAAGTCGTCGTGCCCGTGCCAGTGCACCGGGGTCTCGCCGCCCAGCCAGTCGACGGTCTGACCGACGAGAAAGGCAGCGGCTTCGGGCGTGGCGATGCCGACGGTGTCGACGACGACGACTTCCTGCGCTCCCGCCTCGACGGCAGTCTCGTAGGCTCGCCGGTAGAAGTCGAGGTCGGCCCGGGAGGAGTCGACGCCGAAGAAGGCGACCCTGATGCCGGCGCCGCTGGCGAAGGAGACGGCGCTGCGGATGCGGTCGAGCATCTTCTCGTGCGAGACGCCGAGCGCGGCGAGCTTCGCGTCGGAGATGGGGCTCTCGATCACGGAGGCCGCCACCCCGAGCTCGACGAGCGCCTCCACGTCGGCCTGGACGGCACGGGAGAAGCCCCACACCTCCGCCTTCAGCCCGGCCGCCGAGACGAGCTCGACAGCGCGCCAGTCGTCTGCCGACACGCGGGGGAAGCCGGCCTCGATGCGGTCGACGCCTGCGGCGTCGAGCGCGACGGCGATCTCGAGCTTGTCCTCCGGCGAGAGCACGACACCGACGGACTGCTCGCCGTCGCGCAACGTGGTGTCGTAGAGGCCCACCGTCCGGTGGGGCTGCGGCTCCAGCGCCTTCTCGTTGAGGCTGCCCGTCCAGACCTTGCTCCTGTCGATCACGCGCTCTCCTCGCTCGTCCGGGCTCTCATGCTTGCACGACCCCGTCGGGGAAGCTGCTCAGCTTCCTGGCTCCCGACGCGCCGATGGCGAAGTTGTCCTCGACCCGCAGGCCGCCGCCACCGTCCAGGTAGCAGCCCGGCTCGATCGCCAGCACCATGCCTTCCCGCACCTCGCCGCCGCCGGCCTGGTGGGCGTACGGAGGCTCGTGCGCGCGCGCCCCGACGCCGTGGCAGACGGGGTGCGACGGCTGCCCCGGAAATCCGATCGACGCGATGCCCGCACGAACGCGGCGGTCGAGCTCGGCCAGGCTCGCGCCGGGAGCGCAGAACGCCACCGCGTCGTCGTACACGCCGAGCAGGCCCTGCTCGAGCTCGCGGTAGCGGTCGCTCAGCTCGCCGACGACGAGGTTCTTCGTGTGATCGCACCAGTACCCGTCGGCACATACCCAGATCTCGAACAGCGTCGGCTCGTCTTCGACCACCGGACGGGCCGCTGTCGCGGTGAACGTCTTGATGCCGGGGCCCGACCAGACGAGCGCGAAGCCGTAGGCGAGCTCCACCTTGCCGCCCCAGCCCGTGCCCTCGCCGTGCACGAAGCCGAGCCACTCGGCGGCTGCCTGGGCCTCGGTCATGCCCGGCCGGATCACTCCCTGGACGTGCTCCATCGCGGCGGCGGCGATGTCGTTCGCGAGCTGCATCCGCTCGAGCTCCTGCGGCGTCTTGATCGTGCGGGCCTCGGTGAGCACGGGCGTGGCGTCCTGGGCGTGTGGGAACGCGTCGAACCACGCCTTGGGGAACGTCGTCGGCTCGCCGATCATGCGATCCGACGCCTGAGTGCCGAGCGAGAGCTCGACGGCCACGGCCTCGTGCTGCCCGGCGATCGCTGCTGCGAGATCGAGGGCCCGCAGCCCCGGCGGCCGCGGGTCGACCGGGTCGTAGCCGCCGAAGGTGCGGACGTCCTCGGTCCACGCGGTGCGAGCCGCGTCCTCGCGCGACGGCTCGAGGCAGATCAGGGTGGGCTCCCCCTCCGCGGGGAACACGACCGCGTCGTACCCCTTCATGCCCCAGAAGCCGGTCAGGTAGACGACGTTGTCGGGCGCGCGCACGACGAGCGCATCGAGGCCGCGCTCGCGCATCAGCGCGCGCACTCGCTCGAGCCGTGCGGTGTCGGCCGGCCAGGCCATCGCGTCAGGCACCCTCTCCCCAGGGCCTCACGCGCGGCAGCGGCGGAGTGCCGTGTCCCTCCTGCCACGAGATGACGGGGTTGCGGAGCACGCCGATGCGCTCGATCTCCGCCTCGATCACGTCTCCGGGCTTCAGGTACAGCCGCGCCCGCTCCTCCGGCGACTTGAACCCGGCCACGCCGGAGACGGTGCCGGTCGAGAGGACGTCGCCCGCCGAGTAGGTGAGACCGGAGAAGTTGGAGAGGATCTCGGGGATCGTGACGGACATGCGGCCCGAGTGCGACTGCTGCCGCACCTCGCCGTTGACGCGCAGCTCCATGGCGAGGTCGTGCGGGTCCGGGATCTCGTCCGGCGTGACGATCCACGGCCCCAGCGGGCAGAAGGTGTCGATCGCCTTGCAGAAGGAGAACACCCCGGAGCGCATCTCGCCACGCTGGATGTCGCGTGCGGTCAAGTCGTTGAAGATCACGTAGCCGCCGATGTAGTCGGCGGCCTCCTCGGCCGTGAACCACTTGCCCGCCTTGCGCAGCACGACCGCCAGCTCGAGCTCGTAGTCCAGCTCCTCGGTCAGGTGCTCCGGGTAGACGACGGGCTCGTCCGGGCCGATGATCGCGTCGACGTTCTGGAAGAAGTTGATCCAGGGCGCGATGTCGTGCGACCAGTCGACGTTCTCGGACTCGGTCTTGTGCTCGCGGAAGTTCCCGGCGGTGTGGAAGAACTTCTTCGGCACGATCGGTGCGCGCAAGCGGGTGTCGGCGAGCGCGACCCGCTCCCCCGTCTCGTCGGCACCGCCGCGCTCGAAATACTCCCGCATCGTCGCCACGTCGAGGACGGCGATCTCGTCGCCCTCCAGCACTCCGGCGCGACCCGCCCCCTCGCCGAACGTCACGAGCTTCACGCGCTCATCGTCTCCTTGGTCGTCGGTCGCTCACGCGACGCCGCATACGCGCATCGCCACGCGGGCATAGGTCTCGGCCGTCTGCACGAGGCCGTCGATCTCGAGGTTCTCACCCATTGCCACGTCCATGAGGCCGGTCGAGGTGCCGTAGTTGACCGTCGGGATCCCGTAGCGGGTGAGCGCCGACGCGTCGGAGAACCAGCGGGTCACGTCGCGGCCGGGCGCCGAGCCGAACACCTCCTCGTGGGAAGCGTCGATGGCCGCGACGAGCTCGTGACCCTCCTCGATCTCGGCTCCCGGCGCGGTCACGTACACCGTCCCCTCGATCCCGTAGTCGGGATGCCGCTCCGCGAGGCCGCGCACCATCTCGAGCACCTCGCGCCGGGCGACGCCCATCTCCTTCGTCGGCGGGACCCGGATGTCGAGGAAGAGGTCGGCGTGATGTGGCGTGCGCGATACGCGCCAGCCGAAGCCGGCCTCGATGGCGCCGACGTTGACGATCGCCTTCGCGCCCCGATAGGAGTTCGCCGGGTCGTCCTCCCACCTCGGGATCCACTCCTGCACCTGATCGAGCACCTCGTGCAGGCGCAGGATCGCGTTGAGGCCCCGCTTGCCCTCGCTGAAGGCCGTGTGGATGAAGTTCCCGTGCACGCGGATCCGCAGCCAGAGGGAGCCGAAGTGGCCGAGCACGACCTTGCCCTCGGTCGGCTCGCCCAGGAGGCACATGTCGGCTACGCCGCCGTGCGACACGAGATACCGCGACCCCGCAGCGTAGCCCCTGTACTCGGCCCCGGACGCGTCGCCGTACTGCGTCTTCTCGATCTCACCGCACACAGCGGCGATCATCACGTCGCCCGCGAGGGCGACCCGAGCGTCCTGGAGCGCACGGACGGCCTCGACGTAGCAGGCGAGCGCCCCCTTCATGTTCGAGATCCCGAGCCCGTACAGCCGCCCGCCCTCGATGAACGGGTCGGGCTGGAAGCCGGGCACGTCCTTCAGCCACGGCTCCCTCCCCGAGTAGGAGGTGTCCATGTGCCCGTTGAACATCAGCGTCTTGCCGCCGCCCTGCCCGCGCCACGTCCCGAGGGCGTTCGCACGGTTGTCCTCGACCTGCTGCCACTGCACCTGCAGGCCCTGCTGCTCGTAGAGCTCGACCATCAGCTCGCCCATCCGCTGCTCGTCGCCCGTGAAGCTGTGGACGCCGATCATCCTGCTCGCCGTCTCGACGAGCCTGTCCCGGTCGATGGTGACGGTCGGCAGGGGCATCTCAGTCGCGGAAGTGTGGGAGGACCTTCTCGCCGAACAGGCGGATCTGCTCGATCCGGTTGTCGCCCCAGAGCTCGAGCATGATGTGGGTGCAGCCGGCGTCGCGGTACTCCTCGATCGCCTCGATGCAGTCACCCGGCGTGCCGGCGATCGGCTTGCACTTGTCGAGCAGCGCGTCGGTCACCTTCGCCTTGGCAGCGAGCCGGCCTCCGCTCTCCATCGCCTCGGCGACGGGGACGATCTCCTCCTGCTCGATCCCGGCCGATTCGAGCAGGACGTCCGCGGAGCCCTGGATGTTCTGCACCTTGTTGGCGAGATACATGCCGCCGATCTCGCGTGCGCCGTCTCGACCGGCATCGCGATCGGTCGGATGGATGGAGGCGAGGATCGTGCAGCCGAGATCGACGTCCTCGGCCGGCCGTCCCGACTTCGCCGCGCCCTCGCGGATGTTCCCGGCCGTGTAGCGGACGTAGTCCGGGGTGGTGATCGAGGGGGTCAGGAGCCCGTCGCCGATCTCGCCGCCGATCTGCTGCATCATCGGCGCCGTGCCGGCGACGTACACGGGGACCTCCCAGCGCGGCGCGTGCGCCTCCTCGGAGAGGGCCGGGATGTCGGCGGAGAACGCCTTGCCCTCGTACTCGAACCGCTCGCCGCCGAGGATGCCGCGCACGATCTCGACCGAGTCGCGCATGTGCGCGAGCGGCTTCGTGACCTTGGGCGGGCCGCCCTGCTTCGTGTTGTTGAGGAAGATCTTCGAGGTGCCGAAGCCGACGATGAACCTGCCGGGGCCGGCGGCTTCCTGGACGACACGCGCGTCCATCGCCACCTGCACGGGGTGCCGCGTGTACGGCGAGATGATGCCCCACGCGATCGTCAGGTTCGTGGTCTCGCGCGCCATCAGCGCCGAGACGACGGTCGACCCGCGCGCCTCCATCTGGTGCTTGCGCCACCACGGGTACGCCTCGGCGAGCCAGACCGTGTCCATGCCGGCTTCGTCCATCGCCCGCGCGGACGCGAGCATCTCGTCGAGCGGCTCCATCGTCAGCTGCATCACGCCGATGCGGAAGGGAACGGGCACGCGTCAGCCTCCTCGGCTCGAATCCGGTGACATGTCACCGGACCCTATATCAAATCGGCCCCGCGTTGCGGCGCAGAGGACGCCGTAGACTGAGCGCGTGCCGAGCTGTGTGCAGTGCGGCTTCGTCTCCGAAGGGCAGTTCAGGTTCTGCCCGGAGTGCGGCTTCGAAGTGGCAGCCGAGGCGGCCCGGGAGCAGCGGCGCACGGTCACCGTCGTGTTCTGCGACCTCGCCGGCTCGACCTCGCTCGGCGAGACCGTCGACCCCGAGCGGCTGCGGGCCCTGCTCGCACGGTACTTCGAGCGGATGAAGGGGATCGTCGAGTCGCATGGCGGCACGGTGGAGAAGTTCATCGGGGACGCGGTGATGGCCGTGTTCGGCGTGCCCCGTCGTGCACGAGGACGACGCGCTGCGGGCAGTCCGGGCGGCGGACGAGATGCGCCGTGCGCTACCCGAGCTCGGGCTCGAAGGCCGCATCGGCGTGATGACCGGCGAGGTCGTGACCGGCACCGCGGAGCGGCTGGTCACCGGGGACGCCGTGAACGTCGCGGCACGCCTCGAGCAGGCGGCGCAGCCCGGCCAGGTGCTGCTCGGTCAGCCGACGCTCACGCTCGTCGCCGGCGCAGCCGAGGTCGAATCGGTCGAGCCGCTCGAGCTCAAGGGCAAGAGCGAGCCGGTCGCAGCCTTCCGCCTGGTGCAGGTGCTGGAGGCGCCCGAGCGGCGCCACGACACGCGGTTCGTCGGCCGCGCGCGCGAGGTGGGGCTGATCGGCGAGGCCTGGCAACGCGTCGTGGAGTCACGCTCCTGCGAGCTCGTCACCGTGGTCGGCGAGGCCGGCGCGGGCAAGTCGCGGCTGGTCACGGAGGCGCTCCGCGAGATCGACGCGAGGGTCGCCCGTGGCCGCTGCCTGCCCTACGGCGAGGGCATCACGTACTGGCCCGTCGTCGAGGTGCTCGTGCAGCTCGACGTCCTGCCAACCGACGAGACGGCCGCGAGCGCGATCGAGGGCCTGCTCGGCCGCGGCGACGCGGTCACCTCGGCCGAGGAGATCGCCTGGGCGTTCCGCAAGACGCTCGAGCACGTCGCTGCGGCGGAGCCCCTCGTCGTCGTCCTGGACGACATCCAGTGGGGCGAGCAGGCGTTTCACGACCTGATCGAGCACGTCGCGCTGCTCTCCACGGGCGCGCCGATCCTGCTCGTCTGCATGGCACGACCCGAGTTGACCGAGCGGCGGCCGAGCTGGCCCGTGACGCTCAGGCTACAGCCGCTGCCGACCGACGCTGTCGACGAGCTCATCCCCGCGCACATCCCCACCGACCTGCGCGAGAAGATCGTGCGCGCGGCCTCGCGGCAACCCGCTCTTCGTGGACGAGATGCTGGCGATGGCCGCGGACACGAACGGTGACGTGATCGTCCCTCCCACGCTGCGGGCGCTCCTCAGCGCCCGTCTCGACCAGCTCGAGCCGACCGAGCGAGCCGTCCTGGAACGCGGCGCGGTCGAGGGGGAGGTCTTCCATCGGGGCGCAGTGCAGGCGATCGCCCCCGACGACGCGCAGGTGACGCCGCGGTTGGCGTCGCTCGTCCGCAAGGAGCTGATCCGCCCCGACGCGCCGCTCGTCGCCGGAGACGACGGCTTCCGCTTCCGCCACCTGCTGATCCGCGACACCGCCTACGACGCGCTCCCCAAGAGCCTGCGCGCCGACCTGCACGAGCGCTTCGCGACCTGGCTCGAGCAGCGTGGAACGGATCTCGTCGAATTCGACGAGATCCTCGGCTACCACTACGAGCAGGCCTGCCGCTACCGGCCGAGCTCGACGATCCCGACGCGCTCGCAGCACGACCTCGCAGGGGCGCGCCGGCACCTCGCGGCCGGCGGGCGCCGCGCGATGCTCGGCGTCAGACTATCACGCCGCGGTCAACCTCCTCGGGCGCGCCGCCGACGTCCTTCCCGACCGGGCATGCGACCCACGGCTCGAGGTCGATCTCGCGCACGGTGTGGTTCCAGTCCGGCAAGGGCGCGGAGCGCGTCCTTTCCGGCTTCCTCGACGCGGCGGAGCGCGGGCTCGTGCCGGCGACGCACGCCGCCGAGCTCGCCCTGCGCGTCGAATCACGCTGCGTACCGGCTCGCGCTTACGACGGGACGACGGGGGCCACCGACCGCGGGCCACACTCGCCGAGGAGGCGCGACCTGTCTTCGGGCCTCCGCCGACGACTTCGGCCTGTCGATCGTCTTCACGGCGATCCTCTGGCCCAGGAGGTACACATGCAGGCCGTGGATGCGAACGAGGCATGCCGACCGCGGCGCCACCCACGGCGACGGGCGGCGCGGACATGATCGCGCGCTTCGGGGCGAACACGACGTCCGGCCCAACAGGAGGCACGACGCCGGTGAACGGCACTCTCGAGTGGCTCGACGAGACGATCCGTACATCGAGGCGCGGAGCGTCCTGCCCATGCGGCTCGCGCCGTGCCTGGCCATGCTCGGGCGATTCGACGAGGCGCGCGCGACTGCAAGACCGCTCCGCCGAGCGGCGTCGCCGAGCTGGGCTCGGTGAGAGGCCCGTTGATCCTCGCGCTTCGTCGCTACTACGTCTCGATGCTGGAGGGCGACTACCGGCGAGCCGAGGGCGCGGCTCGCGAGATGTGCGAGCGCGCACTGGCCACAGAAGAGCTCGCCAGCTTCGCTGGAGCTCTCCTCCCTGCTCGCGCTCGCCTTGCTCGAGCTGGGCCGCGACGAGGAAGCGGACGAGGGTTGGAGCGCGCACAGGCGGCTGCCCCGACCGGAGCAGTCAACCCACGCGTGCTCTGGCGACAGGCGAAAGCGAAGGTGCTCGCCCGGCGCGGCGAGCATGCCCAGGCGGAGCACCTCGCGCGCGAGGCGATCGAGATCGGCGACGAGACCGACGCTCTCAACCTGCAGGGAGACGCCTACGCGGACCTCGCCGAGGTGCTCTCGCTCGCCGGCAAGCCGGACGCCGCGGCTACGGCGCTCGAGCAGGCGCTCGAGCGCTACGAGCGCAAGGGCAACCTCGTGATGGCGCAGCGCACGGGGAAACGGCTGGCGGCCCTCCCGAGCCCGGGCTAGCCGGGCGCGGCCCGACGCGCTAGCTGCCCGCGGCCTTCGTCTCCGCCACCTTCGCCTCGAGCGCGGTCAGGACGTTCCCGACCTGCTGGTTGATGATGGGCTGCAGCACGCGCTGGCCCATGGAGCCGACCGGGCCGGCGATCTTGACATCTGCCGACCACGCCATCGAGGTGTGGTCGCCCTCGCCCGACAGCGTGAACGACGTCGTCATGTTCATCATCGCGCCGACGCCCTTCCCTTTCGCGTTCATCGAGGCGAACTCGAGCGGGCGCTCCTCCAGCTTCTCGAAGTCGATCGTCATCTTCAGCCCGCCCAGGCCGAGGGGCACCTTCACCTTCGCCTGCCAGTGCCGGTCGTCCTTGATCTCGAAGCCCTCGACACCGGGCATCAGGCCGGCCATCTGGGCAGGATCGTTGATCACGCTCCAGACCACCTCGCGAGAGGCATCGAACTCCTTCGTTCCCTCGACGTTCACCTGGAAGTCACCTCGACCTTCTCCCTCGAGCGCTCGGGGTGCTGCAGGAGCTCCCAGACGCGGTGGTAGGGGTTGTGGCTGTCGGTCACGATCGCGCCGCCCGCGGCACGCAGAGCATCCTGGATGCCCGCGCAGATGCAGTGGATGCCCCCGCCGCCACCCTCTCCCATGCCCTTCGTGCCGAGGGGCGTGAACGGGGACGGCGACTCGATCGCCGCGGTCTTCAGCGGCGGCATGTCGAGCGCATGCGGCACGTGGTAGTCGTAGAAGTTCGGGGTCAGCAGGTTGCCGTCGTCGTCGTAGACGAACGACTCCCACAGCGCCGCCCCGATCGCGTGCGCGGTCGCTCCCATCACCTGGCCCTCGACGATCTGCGGGTTTATCCGCACGCCGCAGTCGTCCACGGCGGCGTAGTCCACGACCTCGGTCACGCCCGTCTCCGGGTCGATCTCGACGACGCACGCATGGACCTGCGTCGCGTACGTGAGCGTGAGGTTGCCGAACTTCCGCTCCTTGTCGGGCACCTCGAACGGCGGCCGGTAGACGAAGCGGCAGTTCATCGTCGGCGGGTCGTCCGGGAAGCCCGCGTTGTTGGCGTTCGGGATCGCACCGAGCGCCATGAACGGCAGCGCCGCCTCCGGGTTGTCCTTGATCCGGGCGAACCCGTCCGCCAGCTCGATCGCCTCTTTCGGGCACTGGAACACCATCGAGGCGAGCGTCACCATCTGGTCCGCGAGCATGTCCGCGGCGCCCTTGACGGCACCGAGGCCGGTGACGGCGAACTGGCTCGCGTACGTGCCGGAGAAGCCTGCGTGCGAGTTCCAGTAGCTGTCGTGGCCGGCACGGACGTGCACGAGGTCGACGTCGCAGTGGAGGATGTCCGCCACCACCTGGGCCGCGGTCGTCTCGTGCGACTGGCCCTGCGGTGTCGTGCCCAGCGTCACGACGACCTCGCCGAAGATGTCGAGCTTGACCGTCGCGACCTCGTTGTTGCCCGAGAACTGGAGGTCCGGGTTGATCAGCTGCGACTGGCCGAAGTTGTTCGTGCCGGAGTCGAGCGTGGAGCCGATGCCGAGGCCGAGCAGCTTGCCGCGCGACTTCGCCTCGAGACGGCGCTCCTCGATCCGGTCGGCGCCGACGAGCTCGAGCGCCATGTCCATCGCCCGCGGGTAGTCACCCGAGTCGTAGACACAGCCGTTCGGCGTCTCGTACGGCATGTCCTCCGGCTTGACGAAGTTCAGCCGCCGGATCTCGACCGGGTCGAAGCCGAGCGTGCTCGCCACGATGTCGATCACGCGCTCGGTGAACCACAGCTGCTGCATGCGCGAGTAGCCGCGGTTCGGGGAGACGGGCGCCTTGTTCGTCATCGCCTGCGTGAACTCGAGCCTGAGATTGCGCCACTTGTAGAGGCCGGCCGCGACCTGCGACCAGATCACGCCCCCGAGCGGCTCGTAGCGGAGGTACGCGCCGGCGTCGTCTATCGCCTTCGTGCGGAAGCCGAGCAGCGTGCCGTCGGCCTTGACGGCGACCTCCGTCTGCTCGAACCAGCGCTCGTTGCCGTGCGACATCGACTGGTGGAAGTCGGTGCGCCACTCGGTCCAGTTGATCGCCCGCTTCAGCTTGCGGGCGAGCAGGCAGCAGACGACGAGCTGCGGGTGGGTGGTGATCTTGTTCCCGAAGCCGCCGCCGATGTCCTGGGTGACGAGGCGGAGCTTGTCGAGCCCCACCCGCATCGCGGGGCCCATCATGATCGCCGCGAAGCCCGGGAACTGGTTGTTCGTGTAGATGCTCCACTGGCCCGTGCCGCGGTTGTACTCGACGAGCGCGGCGTCGCACTCGAGCGGCGTCGAGTTGAAGCGGTCGAAGTGGAGCTCGTCGATCGTGACGACGTGATCCGCCTCGGCGAACGCCGCGTCGACGTCGCCCCACTCCCAGACACCGGTGTACGACATGTTGCCGCCGCACTCCTCGTGGAGCACGGGCGCGTCCGCGGCGAGTGCCGCCCGCGCGTCGACCACCACGTCGAGCGGCTCGTAGTCGACCATCACGAGCTCGGCTGCGTCCCGTGCGAGCTCGCGGGTCTCGGCCACGACGGCGACCACAGGCTCGCCGAGGTAGCGCACCTTGCCGACGGCGAGCGCGTAGTCCTTCACATGCCCGCCGGGAGGCGCCGCAATCTGGAAGAACGGGTCGGTCAGGATGGCGACCTCGTCGCCCGTCAGCGTGCCGAAGACGCCGGGCAGCTCGAGCGCGGCCGAGACGTCGATCGACTCGATCTTCGCGTGGGCGTATGGCGAGCGCACGAAATGCAGGTACCCCATCCCCTTGCGCTTGATGTCGTCGACGAAGAGCCCCTGGCCCTCGAGGAGGCGGCGATCCTCCTTGCGCGGCACGCTCTGGCCGACCGCGGCCCCCTTCTGGAGCGTGCCGGCCTCTGTCTCGACGGCGGTCACCGGGCACCTCCTTCGCCGGCGGCGACGACTGCTTCGACGATGTTCCAGTAACCCGTGCAGCGGCAGATGTTCCCCTGGAGCGCGACCTTCACGTCGTGCTCGCTCGGGCGCGGGTTCTGCTCGAGCAGCGCCGTCGCGCTCATGAGCATCCCCGGCGTGCAGTAGCCGCACTGGAGCGCATGATGCTCGTGGAACGCCCGCTGGAGAGGCGTGTGCTCGCCGTCGTCGCCGGCGAGCCCCTCGACCGTCGTGATCGACGCGCCGTCGGCCTGCACGGCGAGCAGGCAGCAGCTCTTGACGGCGTCGCTGCCGACCCGGACGGTGCAGGCGCCGCAGCTGCCGGTGTCGCAGCCGATGTGGGTGCCCGTGAGATCCAGGTCGTCGCGCAGGAAGTGCACGAGCAGGCGCGAGACGGGCACGTCGCGCTCGTAGGTGGTTCCGTTGATCTCGACCGTGATCGTCCGGTTCGTGGAAGTCGTGGACACGCTCACCCCTTCGCTCTCTCGGCGGCTTGCAGGACGGCGCGGACGGCCGACACCTCGGCGAGGTGCCGGCGGTAGTCGGCGCCGGCATGGACGTCTGCCGGTGGGTCGAGCGTAGCGCCGAGACCTTGTGCAGCAGCGCGGACAGCCGCCTCGGAGAGGTCGCCCGAGGCGAGCCGCTCCTCCATCTGCGTCGCCCGGACCGGCACGGACGAGACGCAGCCGAGCGCGACCCTGACGCCGCCGGCGCCGACCGTGGCGGCCGCGTTGACGAGGTACGTGCCGTGGGCACCGAGCGTCACGCCCGCCATCGCATCGCCGGTTCCCGGGACACGGGTCGGGACCGAGATCGACGTCAGGAGCTCGCCTTCGCCGACGGCGGTCATGTAGACGCCGACGAAGAACTCGTCGGCGTCCACCGTGCGCTCGCCGTCGGCTCCGCGGATCGTGAACGACGCCCCGAGCGCGGCAAGGAGCGGAGGGTAGTGGTTGGTCGGGTCGTTGACGCACACGTTGCCGCCGATCGTTCCCCGATTGCGGATCTGGACGTCGGCGATCGTTGCCGCCACCTCGACCAGGATCGGCCGGGCAACCTCGACCTCCGAGGAGGCGATCAGCTGGCTGTTCGTCACCATCGCCCCGATCTCGAGCGCGGACTGATCCGCGGAGAACGAGATCGTGCGCAGCTCGCCGAGATCGGCGAGATCGACGAGCACGTCGGGCGAGGCTGCCCGGGCCTTCATCACGTTGACGAGCGTCTGGCCCCCTGCGAGGGCACGTGCCCCGTCGTGCTCGGAGAGGAGGGCGATTGCCTCCTCGATGGTGCCCGGACGCGCGTACTCGACCTCTCGTAGCAGCATGGCTCGATTACCCCACACCAGTCGGTGACATGTCAAGGATCACCGTATCGCATCGAGCGCCCCCGTCGACTGCGGTGCCGAGCACCCGGAAGGGCCGCTCCGTCGGTGACATGTCAAGAGCCGCACGCGGTGGTATCGTCGCGCGCATGAGCGCCTACGACGCGGTCTTCGTGGGGTCCGGCATCAACTCCTTGGCGGGAGCGGCGCTGCTGTCGCAGGCCGGTTGGAGCGTGTGCGTCCTGGAGCGGAACGACACAGCGGGTGGGTGCATCCGGACGTCGACCGACCTGACGCTACCGGGATTCACGCACGAGGTCCTGGCGTCGTGGCATCCCCTCTTCACCGGCTCTGCCGCCTACGCCGAGCTGAGGGACGAGCTCGACCGGCGCGGCGTCGAGTACCTCAACACCGATCTCCCGACCGGCAGCGCCTTCCCCGACGGGTCGGCGGCGTTCGTCACGACCTCGCTCGAGGGCAACGTGGCCGAGCTCGACCGTCACGCTCCCGGAGACGGCGCCGCGTGGGAGCGTCAGTTCAACGGCTTCATGGCGAACGCCGACCTCGCCTTCGGGCTGCTCGGCACGGAGCTGTGGTCCGCCGGCGGCCTCTCGCTCGGACGCAAGGCGTACCGGCGGCTCGGGCGCCGCGGCCTGCTCGAGTTCGCGGGCGGGACGCTCTCCACCTGCCGCGACTGGCTGCAGGAGACGTTCTCGTCCGAGCAGGCGCACGGACTGCTCGCGCCGTGGGTGCTGCACACGGGCCTCGGGCCCGACCAGGCGACCTCCGGCTTCATGACGCAGGTGATCGCGGCTGCGCTCCAGCTCGGCGGCATGCCCGTGCCGGCAGGAGGCGGCGTCCGTCTCGTGGACGCCCTGGCGGGCATCGTCACCGACGCCGGCGGCGAGGTGCGCACGGGCGCCGAGGCGGAGAGGATCCTCGTGGCCGACGGCAGGGCAACCGGCGTGCGCCTCGCCGACGGTGACGTGGTGGCCGCGAGCCGAGCGGTCGTGGCGAACGTGACGCCGACGCAGCTCTACGGCAAGCTGCTCGCGAGCGGTGACGTGCCGCCGAAGGTGACCGAGGCAGCGGCGCGCTTCCGCTACGGCCGGGCGGAGATGCAGCTCCACGTGGCGCTCGACGAGCTGCCGCGCTGGCGCGGGCCTGACGCAGAACGCCTCGGGCGCTGCCCGATCGTGCACGTGACCCCGGGCCTCGACGGCGTCTCGCGCGCGGTCAACGAGGCGGAGCGCGGGCTGCTCCCGGCGGAGGCGACGATCGTCTGCGGCCAACCGGTCGCGCTCGATCCCTCGCGCGCGCCCGACGGGAAGTCGATTCTCTGGATCCAGCTGCAGGAGCTCCCGGCGGGGCGGGTCAAGGGCGATGCCGCCGGCGAGATCGACACGGGCGACGGCACCTGGACGGAGGAGCTGCGGGAGGCGTACGCGGACCGCGTCATGGCACGCCTCGGCGAGTCGATTGGCAATCTCGGCGCCGCGACGCTGAAACGGGTCGTCCTCTCCCCCGTCGAGATCGAGGCGCTGAACGTGAACCTCGTCGGCGGCGACATCTACGGGGGCTCCTGCGCGCTCGACCAGAACCTGCTCTGGCGTCCCCTCGCGGAGGCACCCGGGCACGGCACCGCCGTCGACCGCCTCTGGCACATCGGGGCCAGCACGCACCCCGGCCCCGGGCTCGGCGCCGGCTCGGGCTACCTCGTCGCCAAGGAGCTGACGAAGCCGCCGCTGCCCCAGCGGCTGCTCTCGCGGCTTCCCGGGCGGTCGTGACGATGCGCCTCGCGCTGTCCGAGATCTCGACCGTCGGTGCCTCGTTCGCGGACGACGTCGAGGCCTACTCGGCGGCCGGCTTCGACGCGATCGGTGTCTGGGAGTTCAAGCTGCCGCCCGACGACGAGGCAAACCGCGCCTTGCTGGCCGAGCACGGGCTCGCGGTCGCGAATTGCGTCCCCGAGGTACCGTCGTTCTTCCCGCTCGGCATTCCCGGGATGGAGGGCCCACCGGGCACGGAGGAGCGCGTCGAGGCTCTCTGCGCCTCCGTCCGGCGGCTCGCCGCCTACGAGCCGGAGTCGATCGTCTGCCTCAGCGGCCCGCTCGGGGGGCGCACCGAGACCGCCGCCCGCGCGCAGCTCGTCGCCGGCCTGCAGCGAGTCGCCGCCGTGGCGCGCGAGCTCGACGTCCCGCTGGGGATCGAGCCCGTCCATCCGAGCCAGCGCGAGACGGTGTCGTTCGTCAACTCGATCGAGGACGCGGTCGCCCTCCTCCACGAAGCGGGCCTCGACGAGGTCGGCCTCATGATCGACCTCTATCACGTCTGGGACGACCCGGCCGTGTGGGACACGATCGCGCGCATCGCCTACAGGATCACCGGCGTCCACGTCGCCGACTGGCCTGCCGACGCCACGCGCATCGACCGAGAGCTCCCCGGCCGGGGCGTGTCGAGGACGCAGGAGCTGGTCGACGCGCTGGTGCTCTCGGGGTTCTCCGGCTCGCTCGACGTGGAGATCTTCGGCGACCCCGAGCGGTTCTGGGGCCTGCCCGTCGACCAGGCCGCGCAGGCGGCCTTTGCAGCGGTCAGCGCCATCGCCTGAGGCCCGCCGGCCGCACCACCGACTCCTGCAGAACCGGGATACTCTCAGCCGGGATGCGCTCCGAGCTGCCGGCCGGCACCGTCACCTTCCTGTTCACCGACATCGAAGGGTCGACCCGGCTGCTGCACACACTCGGCCCGGCCGCGTACGCCGAGGCGCTGGCGGAGCACCGTCGCCGCCTGCGGGACGCGTTCGCAGCCCACGGCGGCGTCGAGGTCGACACCCAGGGAGACGCGTTCTTCGTCGGGTTCCCCACGGCGGCCGGCGCCCTGGCAGCGGCAAGATCAGGGCAAGCCGCTCTCGCACCGGGCCCCATCACCGTGCGGATGGGCCTTCACACGGGAGCGCCGATCGCCACCCCCGAGGGGTACGTGGGGATCGACGTCCACCGCGGAGCGCGCATCGCCGCTCTCGCCCACGGGCGCCAGGTGCTCTTCTCGGCCACCACGGCGGCGCTCGTCGAGGGTGAGCCGCTCAGGGATCTCGGGCGCCACAGGCTCAAGGACTTCGACGCGCCCGTTCAGCTCTACCAGCTCGGTACGGAGGAGTTTCCGCCGCTGCGGACGCCGGGCGCCGTCGACCTCCCTACGCCCGTCACGCGCTTCCTCGGTCGCGAGCGCGAGCTCTTCGACGCAGCCACCCTCTGGCTCGACCGCGCCCCGCGCGTGCTCACGATCGTCGGCCCCGGCGGAACCGGCAAGACGCGGTTCGCGCTCGAGCTGTCCCGCTTCCTGTCGGAGGATGCCGACGGCGGCACCGTGTTCGTGCCGCTCGCGCCCGTCCGTGACGCAGCGCTCGTCGTTCCGTTCATCGCGCAGCGCCTCGGGGCCTCCGACGACAGCGCCGCCGCGATCGCCACGCGCGTCGGCGAGAGGCGGACGCACGTCGTCCTCGACAACCTCGAGCAGCTGCTTCCCGGCGCGGCTCGCCCTCTCGCCGGCCTGCTTGCCGCCGCTCCGGCTCTCCGGCTCGTCGCGACCAGCCGCGAGCCGCTCCGCATCGCCGGAGAGTCGGAGTTCGACCTGCCGCCGATGGGCGAAGGCGACGCCGTGACGCTCTTCCTCGAGCGAGCGCGGGCCATCCGTGCGAATGTGGGCGACTCGCCGGCCGTGCACGAGCTGATCCGGCGTCTCGACGGCCTGCCGCTGGCGATCGAGCTTGCTGCCGCACGGGTCAAGCTGCTGGGCCCGGAGCAGCTGCTGGAGCGCATCGCGCAGCGGCTCGACCTGCTCAAGGGCACCCGTGACGCGGATGAGCGCCACGCCACCTTGCGGGCGACGATCGCCTGGAGCCACGATCTCCTCGACGACGAGGAGCGGCAGACCTTCGCGAGGCTCGCGGTCTTCCGCGGCGGCTGTACGCTCGGGGACGCCGAGGAGGTCTGCGGGGCGAGCGTCGACACGCTCGCCTCACTGCTCGACAAGAGCCTCCTCCGCCGTCGCACGGAAGCCGACGCGCAGGAGCGGTTCTGGATGCTCGAGACCATTCGCGAGTTCGCGCGGGAGCGCCTGGAAGCGTCGGGCGAGGAAGACGTGCTGCGGCGGGCGCAGAGCGATCGTCTGATCGCGCTCGCCGACCGAGCAGGCACGCGGGCGATCGCCGATGTCTTCCGCGCCTGGGACTTCGACCTCGTCGCGCCCGAGATCGACAACGTGCGCGCCGTGTTGGAATGGGCGCTCGAGCACGATCCCGAGCGCGGCCTCCGGCTCGCAACCTGGCTCGAGTCGTTCTGGGTCGTCCGAGACCCGCCCGGGGGCGCGTGGTGGCTCGAGCGCCTGCTCGCCCGGTCACCTGAGGCCGAACCGACGCTTCGCGCCGGCGCGCTGCGAGCGCTGGGCGGCGCACGAGACATCTTCGGCGAGCCGGACCACGCGGCGTCGTGCTACCGGCAGAGCCTCGAGCTCTTCGTCGCGGCAGGAGACGAGACCGAGGCTGAGCACGTCCGCTTTCGCATCGCTGCGAACACGTTCATGAGAGGCGAAGCCGCGGCCGCCTGGCCATTGTTCGAGCAAGCACTCGAGGCGTCCCGGCAGCTCGGCAACCGGCTCGGCGAGTGTCAGGCCGTGGGATTTCTCACTCGCAGGGCCCACGCAGACGGCGACCTCGCCCTCGCCGTCGAGCTCTCGCTGCAGAGCGCCGCCATCGCCCACGAGGTCGGCTGGCAATGGTGGGAGGCCGGCCAGCTCAGCGATGCGGCCACGTTCGAGCGAGAGCGTGGGCATCTCGATGCCGCCGAGGGCCTTGCACTCCGGTCGCTCTCGCTCTCCCTGGGCCTGCGCGACCGGCTGCATACGGTGTTTACCTGCGCCGAACTGGCGATCATCGCCGCAGAGCGCGGGGACGCCGAGGGGGCGGGGCGGCTCTGGGGGGCGGTCGAGAGCGAGACGGGCTCGGGACGCGTCGGCCAGTGGGAACAGGAGCGGGCAGAGATTGAAGCCCTCGTCCTGCGGGCGGACGGCCCCGCATTCGCTCGCGCCCGAGTCGAGGGCGGCCTGCTCTCGATAGGCGAGGCTGCGGGGCTCGAGACCGCTCAGACCGAGCCGTAGAGCTGCCTGATCACCGACACGTACTGCTTCGTGTCGTCGAAGATGCCGCGCTCGCGGACTGCGCGTGCGCCCTGGTAGTAGCCGGCGAGCGCTAGGTCGACGTCGCCGTCGAAGTACTCGAGCTGCCACTTCAGGTAGCGCACGCCCGCCTGCACGTTCCCGTCGTACGTCCGAGGGGTGGCACGACCGATCAGGATCGCGTCGACCCACTCCCACGTCTCGGGCAGGAGCTGCATGACGCCTATCGCACCGACGTTGGAGACGACGTCCGGCTGGAAGCCCGACTCCATCCAGGCGAGCGCCCGGGAGAGCCGGGCGTCGACGCCGTAGACGGCCGACCAGCGGTCGATCGCCGCCCGCACGGCCTCACGGCCCGCGGGCGCGAGCCCTCCTGCCGGGCGCGCGCCGGCCGGCAGCCGCAGGCGCTGCCCGGGCACGAGCACGCTCTCGAGCGCAAGGCCGTTGACACGCGCGAGCTCCCACGGGCTCACGCTCCAGTGCGCTGCGATCACGAAGAACCCCTCCCCGGGACGCACGACGTGGACTGCCGCCGCGGGCGCGGGGGCCGCACGCGCCCCCGCCGGAGCGGGCGAGCCCGCACGGGCCCCCGCGGGCAGCCGCAGCCGCTGGCCGGGCACGAGCACGCTCGTCAGGCGCAGGCCGTTCTTCCGTGCGAGCGACGCCGCACCGACGTGATAGCGCGCGGCGATGGCGTAGAAGCCCTCGCCGGGGCGGACGACATGGGTGCTCGTGCGGCTGCGGGTGGTGCGGCTCATCTCGCGGGCCAGCATCCGATACGTCCGCGGGCCCGCGATGCCATCCGGGATCAGCTCCTTGGCCCGCTGGAAACGTCGCAGGGCGAGGCCGGTGCTCGTGGTGAAGCGGCCGTCGACCGCAGCGCGCGGCAGCCCGTAGGGGACGAGGCGGAACTCGAGCGCCGAGACGTCCCAGCCGCGCGCACCGACTGCGAGCTCCCGCTGGCCGAGCAACGGCGCGCCGAGGCGGCCGAGGATACGGCGGGTGCCCCTGCTGACGCGCCCGTCGGCCGTGATGTCGTGCCGTCGCTGGAGCGTCACGAGCGCCTTCCTCGTCAACGGGCCTGCGACCCCGTCCACCTGCCCCTGGTAGAGCCCGCGCGCGCGCAGCGCGACCTGGAGCGCGGCAACGCTCTGGGTCGAGGCTGCTGCGGAGCCGCCGGCAACGGCTGCGGCAGCCACCGCGGCAACGATGGCGACCTGGCGGCGCACGTGCACGTCTTCGTCACGCCGTGGGGGGCCTCCTGCCCGGCTTCACCTCACCCTTACACGATCTCCGGTGGTGCGGGCGCGCTCGCGAACGACTTGCGAAACCAGACGATCGGCACATGATCGGGGTCGGGCGGAGCCCCGGCCTCCACGACGCCCGTGACGACGACATGGTCGCCGATCTCGAGCTCCTCGAGCGTCGTGCACTCGGCATGGGCGACTGCGCCCTCGTGGAGGATCGGCACGCCGCCGAGACCGGGCGTCCAGGCGACGTGGGAGAACTTGTCGTCCGCCTTGGAGGCGAACAGGTTGCAGAGCTCGGCACAGTCGTCGCGCATGAAGTTGACGACGAAACGCTTCGAGTGCAGGAGGGCCGGCAGGGTGCGTGAGTTGCGGTCGACGCACACGAGCAGGATCGGCGGCTCGGCCGAGACGCTCGTGACCGCATTCGTCGTGAGGCCCCGGGGCGTGCCGTCCGGCTCGAGCGTCGTCACGATCGCGACCCCGGTCGGGAACGCGCTCATGATGTGGAAGAAGTCGTCCCGGGCGATCGGCACGCACCCAGTCTGACATGTCAACAGCGGCGGTCGCTCACCCCATGCCGAGCGACAGGATGCCGCGGTCGATCAGGCCCATGGTGAACGCGGCCGCCGGCAGCAGCTTGACGCCGTACGTGTCTCTGAGGAACCACTCGAAGTACACGAACGCGCTCGAACGCACGGCGCCTACGCGCTCGAGCCGGCCGAGGTCGCAGATTGCCACCGACGCCCGAAGGGCGGGGTCGGCCAGGTGGGCCTGAACCAGCTGCTCGGTCTGGTCGCCGAGCTCGGCGATCACCATCAGGGGCGCTCGGCCGACCCGGGTCTCGATCCCCACGGCCCCGTTGCGCACCACGAACGTGCTCGTCTCGTCGCGCCAGCGCACGACGAGCTCCGCGGGCTCCGAAGTCGCGACCTCGACGTCTCCGAGGTCGGTATCGCAGTGCGCGGAGAAGGCCGCCAGTACCTCGCCCTGGGTGACGGCCTCCGAGGCCCACTCGAGCGGGCGAGCCACGGCACGCGCGACGAGCTCGGCACGGACGGCGTCTCGCCGGGCCGGTTCGAGGTAGCCCGCGGCCTGGAGCGATTCCACCAGCTCCGCGGGCACGGCGCCCGGCGGCAGCTCGGCCGGCGCCCTCTCGAGGAGTGCCTCCAGCGCCGCGGCCTGTGACTGGGAGAGCATCGGAACCGACCCTAGATGCTCTCCACCAGATCTGCGAACGCAGACGGCGCCAGGTCGGCGAGCCGCACCACGGTGCCACCCCCGGCCGCCGCGAGCGCCCCCGCGCAGCTGCCCGCCGAGGGGCGGTCGGGCGGCGTTGCGTCGACGACGACGAGCCCGACACCAGAGCGGCGCAGCAGTCGCGCCTGGGCGAGAACGTCTGCGAGCGGGTCTCCCCCGCGCCGCAGCGGCACGTTCGGCAGCCCGTCGCTGACGACGACGAGGAGCGGCCGCGCGTTGCGGCGCTTGCGCAGCTCCTGGCGCAGGAGCACGCCGGCGAGGCGGAGCGCGTGGGGCAGCGGCGTCCTCCCGGAGAGCGGGATACCCGCCAGTGCCTTCGATGCGACGCGCAGGCTGCCCGTGGGTCGCAACGCCACTGTCGCCTCGGCCACGCCCGAGCGGAACGCCACGAGCGAGAGGCGGTCACCACGCGGGGCTGCTTCCTCGAGCAGGCCGAAGACGAGCCCCTTCACCTTCTCGACGAGGCGGTCGGCGTGCAGGGAGTAGCTGTTGTCGACGACGAAGCAGAGCTCGAAGGGGACGCGGTGCTCGCGCACCTTGCGCCGGAGATCCTCGGACGCGACGGAGGGACCGCCGTACCCCGCCCTCCCCGCCCGTGCGGCAGCCGCACGCAACGTCGCATCGACGGCGATATCGACGTCGCCCGTCCCCGCCAGCCGCGAGCGCGAGTACTTGCCGCGCCGGAGCGCCACGAGCGACCGCTCGCGACGGCCGATCGCGCCGCGCTCCAGCCGGTCGGGCTGCGACCGCTCCGCGAACGCTCGCGAGGCGTCCACCGTCAGCTCGGCGATCGCCGGTGGCGCCGACTCGAGCTCGGTCAGCTTCGCATCGGCCCCGGCGTCGCCGGGCCCTCCGCTTTTTTTTCACTCGCCTCCTGATCGAGCACGTCGTCGAGGATGCGGCGGAGCAACCGCTCGTCGATGCCTGCGCCGCCGTCGAAGGGATCCACGGGCACGCGGTGGCCGAGGGCGAGTGTGGCCGCTGCGAGGAGCTCCTCGCGCCCCACCTCGCCGTCACCGGCGAGCGCCGCCATCGCCTTGGCGCACTGCAGCACCGTCACGTCGGCCCGGTGGCTCGCAACCCCGGCGCGCATGACGAGGAGCGCGATCGTGCGATATGTCCCGGGAGAGACGACGACCTCGCCGAGGCGGCCCCGGGCCCCCTGCAGTGTCGCCGCGAGCGCTTCCTCCGCCTCCGCCCAGACGCCGCAGAAGGCGTCCGGGTCGCTGGTGAACGCTTCCCGCCGTCGGATCACCTCCGCGCGCAGATCCGGGTCGGCGAGCGCCTCGACCTCGACTCTCAGCCCGATCCTGTCGGCGAGCTGGGGTCGCAGGTCTCCCTCCTCGGGGTTCATCGTCCCGACGAGCAGGAAGCGGGCGGGGTGCGAGACCGAGACACCCTCCCGCTCCACCACGTTCGTGCCGAGCGCCGCGGCGTCGAGCAGGACGTCGCAGATGTGGTCGTCGAGGAGGTTGATCTCGTCGACGTACAGGATGCCGCGGTTCGCGTCGGCGAGCAGGCCGGGCTCGAGCGCCATCACCCCGTCGCGGAGCGCCCGTCCGATGTCCACCGAGCCGGCGACACGGTCCTCGGTGGCGTTGAGCGGCAGGTCGACGATGGAAACCCGTCTCCGCGCGGACTCGAGCAGCTCCCCACGAACGGAACGCTCCCGGCAAGCGGGGCAGGGCGCCGCCGGGTCGCACGAGAAGGGGCATCCGACGACGACGTCGATCTCGGGCATCAGCGCGGCGAGCCCGCGCACAGCGGTTGACTTGCCCGTACCGCTCGGGCCCTCGACCAGGAGCCCGCCGACGGCAGGGTTGACGGCGTTGAGCAGGAGCGCCTGCTCGAGGCGCTCCTGCCCTACCATCGCGGTGAAGGGATACGAGGTGCTCAGCTGAGGATGAGCGGCTTCCCGAACGTCGGCTCGGCCTGGGGGATGGGTGCGAAGTGCCAGGTGCCGATGAGCGGGACCGCCGTGTCGCGGTTGACCTTGACGTCGATCACTGCCGGGCGGCCGGAGGCGAGTGCCGTCTCGAAGGCGGAGCCCAGTTCGGACGGCTGGTCGACGGTGAGGCCCAGCGCTCCCATCGACTCGGCCATGGCCGCGAAGTCCGGATTCCAGAACTCGCCGGTGGACTGCTTCACGAAGCTGGTTCCGATCTCGCGGCCGTCCATGTAGAACCGCTGCAGGTCGCGGATGACGCCGATCGTGTAGTTGTTCATGATCACCCAGACGGCCGGGATGTCGTACTCGGTCGCGGTGGCGACCGCGCCCGGGAACATCATGAAGCTGCCGTCGCTCGTGACGCACACCGCGGGCTGCTCCGGCCGCGCGAGCTTCAGCCCGAGCACGCCGTAGGTGCCGAAGCCCATGCCGGCGAAGCCGCCCGGCGTGAACACCATCTGCGGCCCGTAGGCGTCCCAGTACTGCTCCACCCACGTCTGGTGGTTGCCCGTGTCCGTGATCATCAGCGTGTCGTCCGGCGCGGCGGCGCGAAGCTCCTTGATCACCCGTCGCGGGTCGATCGGCACGGCGTCGGAGGCCTTCTCCTGCTCGATGAAGTTCGACCACTCCGACTTCCATGCCTCTACCTGCTCGTGCCAGCCGGTGCGCTCGCGCTTCGGCCCCGACCGTTCGGCCAGCTCGGAGAGCTGCCGCAGCACCTCGCGGATGTCACCCACGATCCCGAGCTCGGTGGGGTAGTTGCGGCCGATCTCCTGCGGGTCGATGTCGACGTGGATGAGGCGGGTCGGCGGAATGTTGTACGTGTACCCCGGCAGCCACGACGACGCGTGGATGTCGGAGAAGCGGCAGCCGAGGGCGAGGATCACGTCGGCGTTGCGCGCCGCCTCCTGTGCCGGGTACTCACCCCAGCACCCGGCGATGCCGAGGTGCAGCGGATGCCGTGCGCTGATCGCGCCCTTGCCCATGAAGCTGGAGTAGACGGGCACGTTGACGTGCTCGGCGAAGCGGAGCAGCTCCGCGCTCGCCTCGGAACAGACGACGCCGCCGCCCGCGAGGATCAGCGGCCGGCGCGCTGCGAGCAGCAGCTCGAGCGCCTTTGCGACCGCCTCCGGCGAGCCCGGCGTGCGCCAGTTGAGCATCTCCGAGTGCTCGGCGGGGTGCGGTACCTCCACCTCGTCCTTCGTCACCCACAGGTCGTACGGGATGTCCAGGTGCACCGGCCCGGGCCGTCCGGTGCGGGCGAGCTTGAACGCCTTGGGCAGGAACTTGCCGATGTCCTTGACCGAGTGCGCCTGGAAGCTGCGCTTCGTGATCACCTTGGCCATGCTCGGGAAGTCCGCCTGGAAGTAGCGGTACTCCTCCTGCAGCGCGCCGGAGTCGTTCTGCGTCGTGGCCACCTGCCCCGTGATCGCGATCATGGCGGAGGAGTCGTAGAAGGCGTTGGCGATCGCAGCCGTGAGCAACATCGGCCCCGGGCCCGTCGACGTGTAGACGGGGATCAGCTCGTGGCTGACGCGGTAGTACGCGTCGGCCATGTACCCGGCCCCGGTCTCGATCCTCGGGAAGATCACCTTCAGCTCGCTCTGCCGGTCGTAGACGCTGTCGAGGAGCCCGACGGCGCCGTGGCCCGCGTAGCCGAAGAGGTACGGGACCTTCTCCCTGACGAGATACTCGGTGACGAGATCGGCTCCTCGCAACTCGGGCATGTGAGAGCTCCTTCCTCGATGATCGATTATCCGCGGCGATTCTGTCGCGCCTGCACGACGCGCGCAAGACGGTAAACCCGCAGACACCGCCGGCGGCACGGCGGCACCGGCGGCTGCGATGAGCCCCGCAGCGAGAACGGCGGGGACGGCCCCGTCTTGCTCGGCTACCCGACCGCGACCCCGACTCGCTCTCCCACCGGCACGTAGTCGCGCTCTGCAGCGCCGACGAAGAGCTGCCGCGGTCGTGCGATCTTCTGCTCCGGATCGACGACGCCTTCGAGCCACTGCGCGAGCCAGCCTGCCGTGCGAGGGATGGCGAACATGACCGGGAACATCCCGACGGGCAGCCCGAGCGCCTGGTAGATCAGGCCCGAGTAGAAATCGACGTTCGGGTAGAGCTTCCGCGAGACGAAGTAATCGTCCTCGAGCGCGATGCGCTCCAGCTCGAGCGCCACGTCGAGCAGCGGGTTGCGGCCCGTCACCTCGAACACTGCGTCGGCGGTCGCCTTGATGATCTCGGCGCGCGGGTCGTAGTTCTTGTAGACGCGATGGCCGAACCCCATCAGGCGGAAGTCGCCGGCCTTGACGCGGTCGATGTAGGCGGGGACGTGGCGGACGTCGCCGATCTCCGCCAGCATCTTCAGCACCTCCTCGTTCGCGCCGCCGTGCAACGGCCCGTAGAGCGCCGCCGCCGCGCCTGCGAGAGCGCTGTAGGGGTCGACGCGGCTCGACCCGATCGCCCGCATGGCGTTGGCGCTGCAGTTCTGCTCGTGGTCGGCGTGCAGGATGAAGAGCACCTCGAGCGCACGCTCGAGCACCGGATGCGCGGAGTAGCGCGGCTCGGCCATGCGGAACATCATCGAGAGGAAGTTGCCGGTGAAGCCGAGGTCGTTCTCGGGGTAGACGTACGGCAGCCCGCAGTTGTGCCGGTACGCGAAGGCGGCGATGGTCGGCACCTTGGCGATCAGCCGCACCGTCTGCAGCATCCGTACCTCGGCATCGTCGACGCTGGAGGCCCCCGGGTAGAAGGTGGACAGCGCCGCCACCGAGGAGATCAGCATCCCCATCGGATGCGCGTCGTAGCGGAACGCCTCCATCAGGCGCTTCATGCTCTCGTGCACGAATGTGTGCCGGGTGACGAGGTCGACCCAGGCGGCGAGCTCCTCCTTCGTCGGCAGCTCCCCGTGCACGAGGAGGTAGGCGACCTCGAGGTAGGTGCTGCGCTCGGCGAGCTGGTCGATCGGGTAGCCGCGATACCGCAGGATGCCGCGGTCTCCGTCGATGTAGGTGATGGCGCTGCGCGTCGAGGCTGTGTTGAGGAACGCCGGGTCGTAGCTCATCAGCCCGAAGTCGTCGGCGTCGACCCGCATCTGCCGAAGGTCACTTGCCCTGATCGCGCCGTCGGAGATCGGCAGCTCGTACGTCGCGCCCGTGCGGTTGTCGGTGACGGTCAGGCTCTCGGTCGCCATCGCCTTCCCCTTCTTGGTCGGATCGCATCATGGTCGTCGCACAGACCCGGACGCGCATCGCAGTCGTCGCGGATTCCCGTTGCGGGAAGTGCGCAACCCGCCTGCAGGCAGACTACTCGGACGCGAGGGGTGGAGCCGGCCTGGGCCGCGCCGGTGGCCCCCCGAAGGTGAGCTCGGCACACTCCCGGCAAAACGGTTGCAGGATCCCGGCGGCGTCCGCGTAGTAGCGGTAGCCGGCCCGCTCCGCGGCCGCCTCGTTCGCCTTGTGCCGTCCGCATTCGGAGCACTGGATCAGCCACGGGAGCAGGTGCAGCGCAGACGCGCAGTCGAGGCAGTAGGCGCCGGCAAAGCCCGCCGGCAACGTGCGGACGGTCCACCCCACTGCGTCCATCCGGCAGGCGGCCGCCAGCCTGCCGCAGCCGTCGCAGCGCTCGGGAACCACGTCGATGTCGCGCTCTCGTCGCACTCCACTCCCCCCTGCTCTGCACCGTAGGCGAGGCGGCGTCCCGTTTCCAGGCCGGCGCCGGCCGGTTGCGCCCAATCCCCCCGGGTAGGGTTTCAGCCGGCGCCTGCGCCCGCCCGACGATCCCCGCCGCCGGAGCGGTCGTGGGCTTCCGCCCACGCGGAAGGCGTACGATCGGTCCTCCGAGGGTCGGCAACTCCCGCCGCCCCATGACAGGAGAGGACCACATGCCGACCGTGATTGCCCACCATGACGTGAAGGACAGCGAGCACTGGCTCGCCTCCCCCCGCCGCGAGGAGTTCTTCGGGCCGCTCGGCGTCACCAACATCCGCACCTTTGTCGACCCGCAGAGCCCGACCCGGGTGGCGGTGCTGATGGACGTCCCCGACATGGATGCACTCGCCGCGGCGATGGAGACGGGGGCTGCCGCCGACGCGATGGCCCACGACGGCGTTCTCCCGGAGACGCTGGTGATCCTGCTCGAGGCGTAGCGTTTCGCGCAGCTACGCCTCGCCGTGCTCGGTCGCGCCCGGCGCGTGGAGCCCGTCGTACTCCCCGGGTTGGACTCGAACCAACAACCCTTCGGTTAACAGCCGAATGCTCTGCCAATTGAGCTACCGGGGAAGGAGCGGGGCTGATTGTAGCCAGAGGCGCCGCGACGCGTCCGCGGCGCGCTCCTACACTGGCTCTGTGGCCGAACAGTCGCACACGACCCGTGCGAGTGTGCCGCGACGCCTGTTCGAGGCACCTCTCGGCACCGCCCGCACCCTGGTGCGGGCGGTGCCGCAGGCGCTCGACGGCTACTTCGCCGACCGCTGCCCGCAACACGCCGCCGGCATCGCCTACCGGGTGCTCTTCTCGCTCGCCCCGCTCGCGATCGTGCTGGTCGCCATCTTCGGGTTCGTCCTGCGAGACGACTCCCTGCGCGAGCGTCTCATCCGCGAGATCGTCGACACGCTGCCGCTGTCCGGGCAGGGCACGCAGGACGTGACCGAGGCGATCGAGAAGATCGCCACGCCCGTCAACGTTCTCGGTGGGATCAGCCTGATCCTGTTCGCGTCGGCCGCCTCGGGCATGATGGGTGCGGTCAGGACAGGCCTCGAGGTCGCCATGCGCGCCGACCGCTCCCGGCCGATGGCGCGGGCGAAGCTCGTCGACCTGGCACTCGTCGTGGGGGCGGCGGCGCTCGTCCTGGCCGCGGTGCTCCTCAATCTCGCGATGCAGCTTCTCAACGACACGCTCGACCGGCCGCTCGCCGCAGCCGGGCTCGGCGGCAGCGCCTTCCCGTTCGCCGTCCGCCACGGATCGCCGCTGCTCCTCTCCACCCTCGTCGTCCTCGTCCTCTACCGCTTCGTGCCGGCACGCCGGCTCCGCTTCGGCGACGCGCTCGCCGGAGCGGTCTTCACCGCGTTCCTGCTCCTCGCCATCTCGTTGGCGTCGGGATGGATCGTCGACCGCACGAGCAGGCTCAGCGTCGTCTACGGCTCGCTCACGGTGGCACTCGTCTTCCTCTACTCGGTGTATCTCTACGCATCTGCGCTCCTGCTGGGAGCCGAGCTCGCAGCAGCCTGGTCGCATCCCGGCCCGCCGAGCGACGAGCCGCTGCGGGCGAAGATCCGCCGGCTTGCGGTGGGGCTGTTCGTCCACCGCGATCCGCCGACGAGGCGCTGAGGGCCGGTATCCGGCTGTAGCGCGCGCTCTGCCCGTCGTCAGGCGAGCTCGGTCAGAGCCTGGCGGATCTTCGCGAGATGGGCCTGCAGCTCGGTCGTACGCGCAAGGTCGGACTCGCCGTGCAGGTCGCGCCGCAGCTTGCGCTCGCGCAGCCGGAGCAGCAGCTCCGTGCCGGTGCGGCGCGTGATGCCCTCGCGGTCGGCCCGGGCGTCGAGCTCGGCGCGCAGCGTGACGAGGTCGCCGTCGTGGTCGCCGCCTTCGACCAGGTACGTGCGGAAGCGCCTGTGCGCGTCATCGTCGAAGTGCTCCGGTGACAGCTCGCCGAGACCTTCCCGCACGACGGGGTGCGCCATCGCCGCGGCGAGCGCGTCTCGCTCGAGCCGGTCGCCGGCATCGAGTAGCTTCTGGGGCTGCGACGCTGCCTCGCCGCCTCGCCGCTCGGCGCTTCCCCGCGCCGGGGCGATGCCCGAGAGAGTCTCCTTGGGCAGGTCGAGCCGGTCTGCGAGCAGGCGCAGTGCCGCCTGCCGCTCGGGCGAGTCCTCCGCCTTCGCGAGGATCTCGCGCGCACGCACGAACCCCTCCTGACGATCGGATGCGCGCTCCAGCTCGAGGCGTACCCGGTAGTGCAGGTAGCTCTCGGCCGCACCCAGGCGCTCCTCGAAGCCGGCGGGCGCATCTGCCGGGTCCTGCCCGGGCGGCAGCGTCACGACGCGGATCTCGAATCCCTGCGCCGCCGCCAGCTCCATCCCGCGCAGCGTCGCATCCTGGCCGGCTGCATCCGCGTCGAAGCAGAGATAGAGCCTCCTCGTCAGCCGTCCCAGCTCCCTCAGGTGCGCCTCGGTCAGGGCGGTCCCCATCGAGGCGACGACCGGCTCGAACCCGGCCTGTCGCAGGGCGATGACGTCGGTGTTTCCCTCGACCACGACGGCCCGATCCTGTTTCGCGATCGCGGGGCGCGCCAGGTTGAGCCCGTAGAGGACATGGCTCTTCTTGAACAGGTCGCTCTCCGGCGAGTTCACGTACTTGCCACGCAGCGGGTCGTCGTCGCGCAGCTTGCGCGCCTGGAAGCCGACGATGCGGCCCCGGGCGTCGGCGAGCGGGAACATCAGCCGCTTGGGGAAGTAGTCGTTGCCACGCTGGTTGACCAGGCCCGTGGCGCGAAGCTCATCCTGCGTGAAGCCCTTCTCGTGCGCCTTGCCGGCCAGGCCGGCCCCGGGCGAGAGGCCGAGCCGAAACTCCCTGGCGACGGCTTCGCCCAGCCCACGGCCCGCGAGGTACTCACGCACGGGCTCCCCGTCCGGGGACTCCCACAGCACGCGCTCGTAGAAGGTGGCCGCCTGGTCGAGCAGCGCCGTCAGTCGCTCGCGCCGGGCTCGCACCGCGTCCGCCTGCGGTGAGCCCTCCTCGTACTCGAGCGTGACGCGGAACCGCTCCGCGAGGGCTTCGATCGCACCCACGAAGTCGAGGTTCTCGGTCTCCTGGACGAAGCGGACGACGTCGCCGCCCTTGCTGCAGCCGAAGCAGTAGTAGAGCTTGTCGGCAGCGTTGACGGAGAAGCTCGGCGTCCGCTCCTCGTGGAACGGGCAGCGGCCGACATAGCGCGCTCCCTGCTTGCGCAGCGACGTGCGCAGCGAGACGACCTCGACGATGTCGGCGGCTGCGACGACGTCCCGCACGCTCTGATCCTTGATCCGTGCCATCAGGAGGCCCGAGCGTACGCGAGCGCGAACCGGTCGGTCATGCCGGCCACGTACTCCATGATCCGGTCGGGCAGCTCGCCCTCTCCCGGCGGCAGCTGCTCCGGCTGTGCGACCAGGCGCTCGAAGATCGTCCGTACGACCTCGTGCGCGTGGCGATGCTCCGGCTCGACGTGAGGGCCCAGGTAGACGCGGTCGAACATGAACGCACGCAGCGCCAGCATCGCCTCCCCGATCTCCTCGCTCTGGCGGATCTCGCCGGCAGGCTCCGATGCCTCCACCATGTCGTGGACGAGCGTGTCGATCCTCTCCGACCCGGTGCGCCCGAGCAGCGCGATCTCCGGCGCGGGAAGGTCGGCCTCGCGCAGGATGCCGTACCGGATCGCGTCGTCGATGTCGTGGTTGATGTAGGCGACGCGGTCGACGATGCGCACGATCTTCCCCTCGAGCGTCCCCGGCTCCACTATCCCCGTGTGCGTGAGAATCCCGTCGCACACCTCGTGGGTCAGGTTGAGGCGCCTGGCGATGCGATGCGACTGCTCGTTGTGCCGGAAGCGCACCCCGAATCGCTGCGACAGGCAGTCGTCGAGCGCCTGCTCGCCCGCGTGCCCGAACGGCGTATGGCCGGTGTCATGACCGAGGCCGATCGCCTCCACGAGGTCCTCGTTGAGGCGAAGCGCGCGAGCAACCACGCGCGAGATCGCAGTCGTCTCCAGCGTGTGCGTCATGCGCGTGCGGTAGTGGTCTCCCTCGGGGTCGATGAACACCTGCGTCTTTCCCTTCAGCCGCCGGAAGGGCTTCGAGTGCACCAACCGGTCACGGTCCCGCTGAAAGGGTGTACGAACCCCGCACGCCTCTTCGGGCGTCTCGCGACCTCGGGTGTCGTATGAACGGACGGCGAGCGGCGAGAGCGACCGATCCTCGAGCGCGCGGATCCGCTGTTCGAACGACTGCGCCCGGGTGCCGGCCATCTCCACCGATTCAGAGTAGTCGCCCACCCGGATCGTCCGGCTACCCTGCGCGTGATGGGCACGGCCCGGCTCAGGCTGGCACGAGGCGCCGGCACAGGCGCGATCGCCGTGCTGCTCGCGGTGGCCGTCGCGGCGTGCGGCAGCGCCGTCGACGAGGGACCCTTCCGCTACGACGCGGCGCTCCCGCTCGCCACGAGCGATCGCGGCGTCGTGGACGACGACTACCCGATCGCGGTGCACGACCTCTCGTTCTCGTCGGAGAGCGACACGGTCGACGCCTTCCTCGCCGTCCCGCCTGCCGGTGAGCAGCGGCCCGCGGTCGTGTACGTGCACGGCGCCGGCAGCACCCGCGACTCGATGATCGGCCCTGCACTCTGGCTCGCTGCCCGCGGCGCCGTCACCCTCGCGATCACGGCACCCTCGACCACGCTGGGAACCGCTGCGGCCGGCTCGGCGCTCGAGCGCCTGCGATTGCAGCGAGCGCTGGAGGTCAGGGACGTGATCGCCATACGGCGCGCCGTCGACCTCCTCGCAGGACGCGAAGACGTCGATCCGGACCGGCTCGGCTTCGTGGGCTGGAGTGCGGGTGCCCGAGCCGGTGCGATCCTCTCTGGCGTCGAGCCGCGGCTCCGCGCCCTCGTCCTGATCTCGGGCGGCTCCGCCCGCGTGTCCGAGTTCGTGCAGGCGGCGCCCGCCGAGCTTCGCGCGGAGGTCGAGGAGACGATGTCGTCGATCGATCCTCTGCGCTACGTCGCGCGAGCGCGCCCCGGCTCGCTCCTCCTCCAGGCCGGGCGCCGCGACGCCGTGATCCCGCGCGAGGCGCTGCAGGCGCTGATCGACGCCTCCCCTGACGGCACGGACGTGCGCTGGTACGACGCCGGCCACGCGCTCGGCCCGGTCGCCTACCGCGATCACATGCGCTGGCTCGAGGAGCACCTGGGCATCGAAGGCCCTGCGGTGCCAGGCGCCAAGACCGGCCCCTGACCATCAGAACGACCGCGACTGCCCGCCGTCCACGGCGACGCAGGTCCCGACGACCCACGAGGCCCGCTCCGAGACGAGGAAGGTCACGACGTCAGCCAGCTCGTCGACGGAGCCGAGCCGGCCCCACGGAAGCTCGCGCTCGATGAACGCGGCCATTCCCCGCGGGTCGTCCTTCAGCCTTCGTTCCCAGCTGCCCCCTGGGAAGAGGGTGGATCCCGGTGCGACGCTGAACGCGCGGATGCGGTCGGCCGCGAGATCGCGCGCCATTGCCTTGGCGAGGCTGATCTCGGCGGCCTTGGCGATGTTGTAGCCGGGCCCGCCGCCGCCCTCGCGGCCCCAGATCGAGGCGATCAGCGCGATCACCCCTCCCCCGCGCGCACGGAGCGCGGGGAGCGCGGCGCGCGAGACGTGGAGCGCAGGGAAGAGATTCTTGCCGAGGACGGCGCCGAGATCGGCGGCGTCCATCTCCTGCACCGTGCGCGCTCCCGACCCGCCGACGTTGTTGACGACGATGTCGAGGCCACCGAGCTCGGACACGGCGGCGGCGACGACCGTCTCCGCCCCGGCGCTCGTGGAGACGTCGGCCGCCACGCCGATGGCCCTGCCTGGGCCGCCGGAGGCACGCACCGCCTCCTCGAGCGCCTCTGCGCCGCGCGCGCAGTACACGACGTCCGCCCCTTCCTCGACGAGGCGCCCCGCGATGCCACGGCCGATGCCGCGGCTCGATCCGGTGACGAGCGCCACCTTCCCTGCAAGCCCGAGATCCATGGCGCTAGCCTAACCGCGTGCCGTCGACCACCATCGTCCTCGCCCGTCACGGGGAGACGGACTGGAACCGCGACCGCCGCGTCCAGGGCCAGGCCGACACGCCGCTCAACGACGCCGGCCGGATGCAGGCCCGCGACCTCGCCGTCCTGCTCGCCGGCGAGCCTTTCGTGGCGGTCTACGCCAGCGACCTCGCACGCGCGAGCGAGACGGCGTCGATCGTGGCAGAGCACCACGGGCTCGAGGTGGTGCCGGAGCCGGGCCTGCGCGAACGGCACTTCGGCACGTGGGAGGGCATGTCGGAAAGGGAGATCCTGGAGCGCTTTCCGGACGCACGACCGGGCCACTGGGGGGACGGCGAGGCTCCCGGGGAGATGGCCGATCGTGTCGTCGCAGCGCTGCTGCGCATCGCCGAGGCCCATCCTGGCGGCCACGTTCTGGCCGTCGCCCACGGCGGCCCGATGCGGACGGTGCTGATTCGCACCGGCGCCGACGACGGGCAGCCACTGGAGAACTGTGCCGTGATTCGCGTCACCGTCGAGGGCGGCCTGATGGCCTACCGCGCCTGACGCCGGGCGCGTAGACAGTCGCGCCGGGGCTCCCGCCGGCCTCAGCCGACGGCGACCTGAACGAGCCGCCGGTTCGAAACGCCTCCGAGGACGTTCTCGCCGGCCTTGCGGGCCCGGACGAACATCACGAGCGACGTCCCCTTGCGCAGCGGCAGCAGCGACGTCGGGGTGACCTTGAAGGTCGCCCAGCCCTGGGCGTCGGTCGCCGCCTCCGGTATCTCGGTCACCCAGCCGAACGGGAGGCCGAGCGCGAGGACCAGCGCACCCTGCACGGGGTTGCCCGCCGTGTCGGTGACGCGGAAGCGGGCGACGAAGGGCGACCGCGAGCCGATCGCTCGCGGCTCGAACTTCACGTCCGAGATCACGAGCCGCTTGGGCAGGGCCACCTCTCCGATGGGCACGACGGCGTTCGCGGTGCGTGCCGACGCCGGTGCGGAGAGGCTGCGTGTGCCGACGGGGATCTGGGTGAGCCTCCGGGCAGAGACGCCCGCGAGCAGGGGCTCGCCGGGCTTCCGAGCGCGCACGAAGAGGACGAGCGCCCTCTCGCTCTCGAGCGGCAGTCGTGCGGTCGGCACGAGCGTGACGCTCGCCAGGCCGTCTTCGTCGGTGACGACCTCGCGGGCGGCTGCGATCCAGCCGAAGGGGATCCCCAGGGCGTAGACGAGCGCGCCACGGACCGGCTTGCCGGCCACGTCGGTGACCCGGTACCTCGCTGTGAACGGCGTCCGCGAGGTGATGGCCTGCGGCTGGAACTGCACCCCGGAGATGACGAGGCGGTTCGGGAGCGAGACGGCACTGACGTCGAGCACCCCGGCGGCCGACTCGGCGGTCACTGTCCCCGTGCGGGCGGAGTTGGCGAATGCCTCACGCGTCCCGGAGGTCGCCTTCACCTGCACGAACAGCCGCCGGCCGACATCCTCCGTGACCACGGTGTAGCTCTGCCTCTTGCCCGTCGGGATCGGCGAGCACGCCGATCCGCCGACGGCGCAGCGTGTCCACTGGTACGTGAACGCCACGGGGTCTCCGCTGACCCATGTGCCCGGGTCGGCGGTGAGGGTCGACCCGACGACCGGCGCGCCGCCGATCGACGGCCCGAGCGCCAGCCGCAGCACCGTCGAGATGCCCGTCGGCGTCGCCTGCGAGATGGCGAATGTGGCGCCGCCGGTGTTGGACGCCTTGACCTGGACGATCAGGGGGCGTCCGACGTCGGCGGCGACGAGCGTGTAGGTCGGCTTCTTGGCGCCCGCGATCGGCGAGCAGGTCGCGAACGTCGCCCCCGCGCACCGCAGCCACTGGTAGGTGTAGTAGATCGTCGGTGTGCCCGTCCAGGTACCCGGCGTCGCCGTGACGACGTCGGCCTCGCGCAGGGTCGTCGACGAGGCGTGAATGACCGGGAGCGAGGCGTTCTTCGGGGCGTCTGCGGCCACCACGGCTCCGGCCGGGGAGGCGGCTGCAGCCAGCAGGGTCAGTGCGACGAGCGGGAGGCCTGCGAGCGTGCGGGCGAGCGGCCTCGACCTGCGCACCGGGACGGATCTCGTTGACGCTTGGTCGATCATCGGCGTCGGGCTCCTTCCGACGGGTTGGCTCCATTGTAGCCTGCCCTGCAGACGGCCGAGCCCCGGCCGCAGCGGATCGGGCACCGGTAGGTGCCCGATCCGTGCCCCGCACGGAAGAGCGGGCTCCTAGCCCTTGGCGTACACCTCGGCGCTCGGAGACTCGAACTCGAAGCCGATCACCTGCTCGCCGCCGACCACCCAGGCATCGTGGCCGGGCTCGATCACGTATGCCTCGCCGGGGCCGATCTCGCCCTCGGAGCCGTCGTCGTGCACCACGTGCATCCTGCCGGACTGGATGACGCCGACATGCCGCACCTGACAGCTCTCCGTCCCGACGATCGGCTTGATGCACTCCGACCATCTCCATCCGGGCTCGAGCGTCAGGCGGGCTGCAGTGTTGGCGCCCAGCTTGACGACGTCCACCTGTGTCTTGTCTGGCCTCCGGCTCTCGTCGGGGGCGTTGAAAGCGCGGACTTCAAGTCCAGCCATCGGAGCCTCTCCCTTCCCGTTCGCCCTGGAGCGGCCCGTCCCAAACGGGTCGCAAGTCGCCCCGCAGTCTCTCACGCGCGGCCGTGCACGACCAGGGCACGATTCTCTGGACAGCGCCCTGGGCGGGTCGCCTCGCGGGGGCGCAGGCGTTCCGGGCACGCCGACACGATGCGAGTCGCGTGGCTCGACGACGGGCGCGGCGGCCACGACCGCCTGCCTCCATTCGGTATCGGCTAGCCTGCGGGCCGTGGAGGACTACACGAACAAGTACAAGGGCGAGCAGGTGGAACTGGCGCTCTTCGGCGGCGAGTACCAGGAGGGCGTGCTGACCGCGTACTGCTCCATCGAGGACGTCCCCCACGTGGAGCTGAACGGGCACATCCTGGTGCCTCTGCAGAACATCGCATCGCTGCACTGCTCGAGCCGCTGCGACGCACCGGAGCCCGACTGGCCGCCGCAGGGCCTCGCGGACGAGCGAGACGACCGCGACGACGAGTAGATGATCGTCGACACGGTCTAGCCCGTGCGGCGTGCCGCTCTCACGAACGTCTTCAAGGCCCTGGTTCTGAACGGGCTCCTGGTCGGGCTGTTCGGTGGTCTCGGCTGGCTGCTCGGCGCGGAGCGAACGGCGTCCCTCTTCGTCTTCTGCGGGCTGCTCGCGGCGGCGGCGGCGTACTGGCTCGGCGACCGGGCTCTGCTCGGGATGCTGGGCGCGCGCCCGTTCGCCGTCGCCGAGAGCCCGCTCCTGCGATCGTCGGCGGACCGGGTGGCGGCCACCCTGGGCATCGCGCCGCCGCGCCTGTTCCTGATCCCGGACGGCTACCCCCGTGCCTTCGTGGTCGGCCGGGGCCCGCGCGGCTCGACCCTGGCGGTCTCGACCGGTCTCCTGCACGCGCTCCGTGCAGAGGAGGTGGAGGCCGTGATCGCGCACGAGCTCGCGCACGTGCGGTCGCGGGACGTGCTCACGCAGACGCTCGCCGTGCTCCTCGCAACGACGCTCGTCGAGACGAGCCGGATCGGCGGCTGGCTGTCGCGGGCGCTCCTGTTCGTGCTGGCGCCCATCGGCGCCGCGTTCACGCACCTTCTGCTGTCGCCGAGGCGCGAGCTGGCTGCCGACGCGGCAGCGACAGCGCGCGCCTGCGACCCCCATGACCTCGCGGATGCGCTGCTGCGCCTGCACCGGGCAGGGGAGCTCGTCGAGTTCGCCGCCTCGCCCGCGACGGAGCCCCTGTACACCGTCGACCCCTTCGACGGCTCCGACCGGCTGGCCCGCATGTTCCGCACCCATCCCCCGCTCGAGTCGAGGGTAGCGCGGCTGCGGGGAATGCCCTCGTCCGGTCATGGAGGGGGACCTCCTCCAGGTTCGCCAAAGCCAACGGGCCCCTCTCGGGGCCCGTCTGCGAGCTAATTCGGCGGCGTCCTACTCTCCCAGGGGCTTGCGCCCCAAGTACCATCGGCGCCGGCGGGCTTAACTTCTCTGTTCGGAATGGGAAGAGGTGTACCCCCGCTGCTATGACCGCCGAAACTGTCAAAGGGTGGGCGCGCTGCCTTCGCGGCAGTGCGGCACGCACACCTTCAAAACTCCATAGCGACGTCTACGTGTTCTAAATCAAGACCTCGGGCAATTAGTACGGGTCGGCTGAACACATTGCTGTGCGTACACCGCCCGCCTATCAACGTGGTGGTCTTCCACGGCCCTTACTCACTCGAAGTGATGGGGAGCCTCATCTTGAGGTGGGCTTCCCGCTTAGATGCTTTCAGCGGTTATCCCATCCAGGCGTAGCTAATCAGCAGTGCCGTTGGCACGACAACTGATACACCAGAGGCCTGTTCATCTCGGTCCTCTCGTACTAGAGACGACTCCTCTCAAGCTCCCAGCGCCCATGGCGGATAGGGACCGAACTGTCTCACGACGTTCTGAACCCAGCTCGCGTACCGCTTTAATGGGCGAACAGCCCAACCCTTGGGACCTGCTTCAGCCCCAGGATGCGACGAGCCGACATCGAGGTGCCAAACCCTCCCGTCGATGTGGACTCTTGGGGAGGATAAGCCTGTTATCCCCGGAGTACCTTTTATCCGTTGAGCGACGGCAATTCCACTCTTAACCGCCGGATCACTAAAGCCGACTTTCGTCCCTGCTCGACTTGTCAGTCTCGCAGTCAAGCTCCCTTATGCTTTTGCGCTCTACGCACGATTTCCAACCGTGCTGAGGGAACCTTTGCGCGCCTCCGTTACATTTTAGGAGGCGACCGCCCCAGTCAAACTGCCCACCTCACGCTGTTCCCGACCCGGATCACGGCATCGGGTTAGAAGCCCAGAATCCGAAGGGTGGTATCCCAAGGTTGACTCCACGGAAGCTGACGCCCCCGCTTCAAAGTCTCCCACCTATCCTGGACAACGAACACCAAACTTCAACGCAAAGCTGCAGTAAAGGTTCACGGGGTCTTTCCGTCCAGCCACGGGTACTCGGCATCTTCACCGAGACTACAATTTCACCGGATCCCTCGTTGAGACAGCGCCCAAGTCGTTACGCCATTCGTGCAGGTCGGAACTTACCCGACAAGGAATTTCGCTACCTTAGGACGGTTATAGTTACCGCCGCCGTTTACTGGGGCTTGGATTCAAAGCTTCGCCCGAAGGCTAACCTCTCTTCGTGACCTTCCAGCACCGGGCAGGCGTCAGCCCCTATACGTCGTCTTACGACTTCGCAGAGACCTGTGTTTTTGGTAAACAGTCGCTTGGGCCGTTTCACTGCGGCCCCCTCGAGCTCGATTCCGCGAAGGAATTCCACTCTACCGGGGCGTCCCTTCTCCCGAAGTTACGGGACCATTTTGCCGAGTTCCTTAACGAGGGTTCTTCCGATCGCCTTGGTATTCTCTACCTGCCCACCTGTGTCGGTTTTGGTACGGGCACGCGTGACCTCCCTAGACGCTTTTCTTGGAGGCATGGCTTCAAGGACTTCGTCCATGCGGACTCGGCATCCCGTCTCAGGCTTGATGGGTGACGGATTTCCCTATCACCCGCCCTACGCGGTTACCCCAGGACGACCATCGCCTGGGTTCCCCTAGCCTACCCCGTCCCGCCATCGGTGGTAACGGTCACTACGTGGTACAGGAATATCAACCTGTTGTCCATCGCCTACGCCTTGCGGCCTCGGCTTAGGTCCCGACTAACCCTGAGCAGATTAGCTTTACTCAGGAACCCTTGGGCATTCGGCGGAGGAGTTTCTCACTCCTCTTTCGTTACTCATGCCAGCATTCTCACTTCCCATGCCTCCACGACTGGCTTCCGCCGCCGCTTCGCCGGCATGGGAACGCTCCCCTACCACTCCGTGTAAACACGAAGTCCGTGGCTTCGGCTCCATGCTTGAGCCCCGTTACATTGTCCGCGCCCGACCACTTGACCAGTGAGCTGTTACGCACTCTTTTAATGGTGGCTGCTTCTAAGCCAACATCCTGGTTGTCTCTGCAATCGAACATCGTTTCCCACTTAGCATGGAATTAGGGGCCTTAGCCGACGGTCTGGGCTGTTTCCCTTTTGAGCACGGAGCTTATCCCCCGCACTCTGACTGCCACGTTCTAGATTTCCGGCATTCGGAGTTTGCCTGATTTCGGTAAGCTGGTAGGCCCCCTAGACCAAACAGTGCTCTACAACCGGAAATGAACACGTGACGCTATACCTAAATATATTTCGGGGAGAACCAGATATCTCTGAGTTTGATTAGCCTTTCACTCCGACCCACAGGTCATCACCGCCGTTTTCAACCGACGTGTGTTCGGTCCTTCACGAGGTCTTACCCTCGCTTCAACCTGCCCATGGGTAGATCACTCAGTTTCGGGTCTACCTCCAACGACTAAAGCGCCCTATTAAGACTCGCTTTCGCTACGGCTCCGTTTCCTTAACCTTGCCGTTGAAGAGTAACTCGCTGGCTCATTATGCAAAAGGCACGCCGTCACAGGACAAGCCTGCTCCGACCGCTTGTAAGCACACGGTTTCAGGTGCTATTTCACTCCCCTTCCGGGGTACTTTTCACCTTTCCCTCACGGTACTAGTTCACTATCGGTCGCCAAGGAGTACTTAGCCTTGCGGGGTGGTCCCCGCGGGTTCCGACCGGGTTTCCCGTGCCCGGCCGTACTCAGGTACCTGTCGAGGAAGGCCACGCAATTTCGCGTACGGGGCTGTTACCCGCTGTGGCCCGGCTTTCCATCCGGTTCCGCTATCACGCGACTTTGTAACTTCCCGACCCGCCGGCAGGCGGATCATGACAGGCCCTACAACCCCCGAACGACAACGACTGCCGTCTATCACGTCGCCCGGGTTTGGGCTCTTCCCTTTTCGCTCGCCACTACTCAGGGAGTCGAGGTTTCTTTCCTTTCCTCTGGGTACTTAGATGTTTCAGTTCCCCAGCTTGCCTCCTCGTGCCCTATGTATTCAGGCACGGGTACGCGCGCATTACCACGCGTGAGTTTCCTCATTCGGAGATCCCCGGATCAAAGGTTGGTCAGCACCTCCCCGAGGCTTATCGCAGCCGCCCACGTCCTTCATCGGCTCTTGGCGCCAAGGCATCCACCGTGTGCCCTTATTCTCTTGATCGAAAAGAACACGTGTTGATGTCGCTATGGAGTTTTCAAGGTGCGCGCGGGCCGAAGCCCACCGTCGAGAACACCGCGACTCCGACCGGGTGATCGGGGCAACGGTCTCTCAAAACTCAACAGCGTGCCGACGAGGTCGACGTTGTTCTAGGCGAGCTGTGTCATCGGACGACGCGAGGACGAGTCCTCGAGGCATCAACAAGCACAGCGCCTACCGGAGCTGGGCTCCGGACTCCCTAGAAAGGAGGTGATCCAGCCGCAGCTTCCGCTACGGCTACCTTGTTACGACTTCACCCCAATCATCAACCCTACCTTCGACGGCTGCCTCCCCGAGGGGTTAGCCCACCGGCTTCGGGTATTGCCAACTTTCGTGGTGTGACGGGCGGTGTGTACAAGGCCCGGGAACGTATTCACCGCGACGTTGCTGATTCGCGATTACTAGCAACTCCGCCTTCATGGAGGCGAGTTTCAGCCTCCAATCCGAACCGGGACCGGCTTTTTGGGATTCGCTCACCCTCGCAGGTTTGCAGCCCTTTGTACCGGCCAATGTAGCACGTGTGTAGCCCAAGACATAAGGGGCATGATGACTTGACGTCATCCCCACCTTCCTCCGATTTGTCACCGGCAGTCTCCTATGAGTCCCCGACATTACTCGCTGGCAACATAGGACAGGGGTTGCGCTCGTTGCGGGACTTAACCCAACATCTCACGACACGAGCTGACGACAGCCATGCACCACCTGTGCACTTGCTCCGAAGAGGGAACGTATTTCTACGCTTTTCAAGTGCATGTCAAGCCTTGGTAAGGTTCTTCGCGTTGCGTCGAATTAAACCACATGCTCCGCTGCTTGTGCGGGCCCCCGTCAATTCCTTTGAGTTTTAGCCTTGCGGCCGTACTCCCCAGGCGGGGTGCTTAATGCGTTAGCTTCGGCACGGAGGGAGTCGACACCCCCCACACCTAGCACCCATCGTTTACGGCGTGGACTACCAGGGTATCTAATCCTGTTCGCTCCCCACGCTTTCGCGTCTCAGCGTCAGTACCGTCCCAGAGAACCGCTTTCGCCACGGGTGTTCTTCCTGATATCTGCGCATTTCACCGCTACACCAGGAATTCCATTCTCCTCTTCCGGACTCTAGCCAGATGGTTTCGGTCGACGTCTGAAGGTTGAGCCTCCAGTTTTCACAACCGACCTACCTGGCCGCCTACACGCTCTTTACGCCCAATAAATCCGGACAACGCTTGCCCCCTACGTATTACCGCGGCTGCTGGCACGTAGTTAGCCGGGGCTTCTTCTGGTGGTACCGTCACCCTCTGGGCTATTAACCCGAGTGGCTTCGTCCCACCTGAAAGAGGTTTACAACCCGAAGGCCTTCTTCCCCCACGCGGCGTCGCTGCGTCAGGCTTTCGCCCATTGCGCAAGATTCCCCACTGCTGCCTCCCGTAGGAGTCTGGGCCGTGTCTCAGTCCCAGTGTGGCTGATCGTCCTCTCAGACCAGCTATGGATCGTCGCCTTGGTGGGCCGTTACCCCGCCAACAAGCTAATCCACCGCGGGCTCATCCTCGATCGGAGGCCGAAGCTACCTTTTCTTCCCGGTCCGAGAACCTGAAAGGCTATCCGGTATTAATCCGGGTTTCCCCGGGCTATCCCAGAATCGAGGGCAGATTACCCACGTGTTACTCACCCGTTCGCCGCTGTCCCCGGGACCGAAGTCCCGGTTCTCGCTCGACTTGCATGTGTTAAGCGCGCCGCCAGCGTTCGTCCTGAGCCAGGATCAAACTCTCCGTGAAGAACTTGTCGGCAGTCGAGACTGCCAAACGTGTTTCTTCCCAAGATGAGCTTGAGCTCAAAGTCTCGCTACCGATCCGCCGCGTGGTGCGACAGCCGGCAGTTCGACGGGAAAACCGTCTCGCCCGCGAGAGCGGACGGACGGTGTAACCCCCCGGCCGCGTCGAAACGCGGACGAGAGGCCTCGTCGTAAAACGCACGCTGTTGAGTTTTCAAAGACCGGTGCCGTCAGGGCGGGCAACAAAAAGACCTCCGACTCGCGCCAGAGGCCTCCGGGGGATTCGGTACTGTGTCGTATCCGATTCGCTCGAAGGCCGCTCCGTTGTCGAGTACTGGGCGCTCTTGCTGCCTCCCTCTCGGGCGGCGAACGGATAGTAGCAGAGCCCGGAGGCCTGTCAAGCAGCAGGATCGCGGCCGACGAGGCGCGCAAAGCGCCGCTTGCCGGCCTGCAGCAGCGCACCCTCGCAGCTCCGTTCGAGGCTGGTCGAGCGCGGAGACGGTGACGCCGTCGACCTTGACGCCGCCCTGCCCGATCATGCGCCGCGCATCGCTCGTCGAGAGGTTGAACAGGCTCGCGAGCAGGGCCGGCAGGTGCACCGGGTCGCCGTCCGGGAGAACGCCCTCCGGGACGTCCTGCGGGGCACCGCCTTCCCGCACGACCCGGGTGAAATGGGCCTCCGCCGCCGTCGCCGCCTCCTCCCCGTGCGAGCGTCGCACGACGAAGCGGGCCAGCGCGAGCTTCGCCTCCATCGGCTCCCCTGCGGGGACGGGGCCCTCGACCACGAGGCGGTACCACTCCGGCAGTTGCTCGTCGGGGAGCCGCATGGTGCGGCCGAACTGCTCCTCGGGCGGCGCGGTCAGCGGGATGTTGTTGCCGACGGAGGAGCTCATCTTCGCACCGTCCCACGAGAGCAGGAGCGGGGTCGTGAGGACGACCTGGGGCTCGAGCCCGTACGCCGCCATCACCGTGCGCCCGGCGAGCAGGTTGTAGAGCTGGTCGGTGCCCCCGAGCTCGACGTCCGCCTCGACCGCGACGGAGTCGTACGCCTGCATCAGCGGGTACAGGAGCTCGGAGACGGAGACCGGGTGCCCGCCGGCTATGCGCTTCGCGAAGTCGTCGCGCTCGAGCAACTGCGCGACCGTCAGCGTCCGCGTCAGGCGCACGACGTCCGCGAACGACAGGGTCGCGAGCCATTCGCCGTTGTAGCGCACCTCGGTGCGCGAGGGGTCGAGGATCTGCAGCGCCTGCTCGAGGTAGGTCTTGGCGTTCCGGTCGATCTCCTCGTCAGAGAGGATCGGCCGCTCCGCGGAGCGGCCCGAGGGGTCGCCGATCCGGGTCGTGTAGTCGCCCACGATCAGGACTCCTGTGTGCCCCGCGTCCTGGAAGGCCCGCATGCGCTGCAGCGGGATCGCCCGTCCGACATGGATGTCCGGCGAGGTGACGTCGATCCCGAGCTTGACCCGCAGCGGCCGGCCGAGCTCGAGCTTCGCCTCGAGGCCCCCTTCCGGAAGCAGGTCGACGTGGTTCCTGGCGAGTGTGGCGACGTCGTGCACGGGCCGTGATTCTACGGGTGCCCGGGCGCGGGGCGCCGGCGCGGTCAGCTCCGCCGCAGGTGCCCGGCAGAGAGCTCGTCCGTCGACCGGCAGCCCGCGAGGTGAAGCGCCACCTCGATCTCCCCGCGGAGGAGCTCCAGCACCGTGCGGGCGCCCTCCTCCCCGCCCGCGGCGAGCCCCCACAGCGGCAGCCTCCCCGCCATCACCGCCCGCGCCCCGAGGGCGAGCGCCGTGACGACGTCCGTGCCCCGGCGGATGCCGCTGTCCAGCAGGATCTCGATCTCGTCGCCGACGGCGTCCGCGATCCACGGCAACGCGTCGATCGTTGCCGCCGTCCCGTCCAGCTGCCGACCACCGTGGTTCGAGACGACGACGCCGGCGGCACCGTGCTCGACGGCCAGGCGGGCATCCTCCGGCTCGAGCACGCCTTTGACGACCACGGGGACGGGCACGGAGCCGCACAGCCGCTCGAGGTACGCCCAGTCGAGCGCCGGGTCGAGCAGGTCGGACAGCCCTCCGGCGGCGCCGCGGCCGAGCGCGTACCGAACGGCGGGCAGCGACTCCTCCGGGAACGTCCAGTGGACACGGCGCTCACGATCGCGGGAGCCGACCACGGGCAGGTCGACCGTGAGGAACACCGCCGAGAAGCCCTCGTCGAGTGCCCGGGCGATCAGCTCGTCCGTCACACCGTGATCGCGGAAGACGTACACCTGCAGGAACCGCACCACGCCGGGTGCCGCCGCCGCGACGTCGCCCGAAGCGGCCGTCGCGAATGTCGAGAGGCAGTAGCCGCACCCCGCCGCCTCGGCGGCACGGGCCATCCCCTCCTCCCCGTCGGCGTGCGCCAGCCGCTGATACGCGACCGGGGCAACGACGACGGGCGCGGCGAGCTCGTGGCCGAGCACGCTCGTCGCGGCCGAGGCGCGCTCGATGCCGCACAGGACCCGCTGTCGCAGCCGCCACGCGCCGAACGCCTCGACGTTCTCGCGCAGCGTGCGCTCGGCTCCCGCGCCACCTGCGAAGTACTCGCGCCAGTCCGGGTCGAGGCGATCGCCGGCCCGCGCCTCGACGTCCGTGAGGGTCAGCGGCGCGTCGCCCACCGGCGTACCGTATCCGCGCGGCGTCCGCCGCGCAGGTGGAACGCGACGTGCCGCGGGGACGTCGGCTTTCGACCGCGCGCCTCAGGCGTCTAGGCAGCGAGCCGGGCTGCAACGGGTGCCCACCGCACCGAGAAGCCCGGATCGATCTCGAGCGCCTTGCGGAACCAGCCGGCCGCCGCCTCGCTCTCACCCAGGCAACGCTCGATCATCCCGCGCCGGAAGTAGAGGGTGGCGTCCTGCGTCCCGAGCGACAGTGCGCGCGACGAGAGCGACCGGGCCTCGCGGCAGCGGCCGTTGCGCTCGAGCGCCCACGCGAGCACCGACTGTGTCTCGATGTTCGGAGCCTCGCGGTGGGCCCGGCGGGCGCGTGCGAGCGCCGAGGACAGCCGGAGGCCACGGTCGAGGTCGAGCTCGGCCGAGGCGAGCATCGTCCTGACACCGTTCCTCGACAGCTCCTGCTGGAAGGCGCGCGCACGCTCGTAGGCCTCGTCCGCCGCGCGGGCCCGGCCGTCCAGCAGATAGGCGTCTCCGAGCTCGACGGCATACTCGGCGGACGGCACGCGCGCCAGGAGCTTCTCCAACCTGGCGATCGCAGTGCCGGCGTCGCCGGCCGCGAGGTCGGTACGGGCGAGCCCGGCCACCGCATGCGGGAACCCGGGCTGGATCGCGAGCGAGCGCCGGAAACCGTCGCGGGCCTTCTCCACCCGGCCGTGGGCGAGCTGCAGCTCGGCGAGCCGCGTGAGGGCCCAGGCCCGCTGCTCGGGGATGCCCGACCCGGCCTCGAGCGCGAGCTCCATCGCCTCCAGCGCAGCCGTGGGACGTCCGAGCAGCTCACGGGCGCGCGCGACGCGGGCGTACGCGGCGACGCTCGGGCCCTGGGCCGCCTTCCGGTCGATCACGGCGAACGCCTCGTCGTAGCGACCGAGCTCGACGAGCGCGTCGGCAAGAGCGCCGAGCGCTGCCGGATGTCCCGGCGCGAGCCGGAGCGCTCCTCGTGCGTGCCGAGCGGCCTCGCGGAAGCGGTGCTGGGTCGCCGAGAGCTGCGCCAGCCCGGCAAGGGTGTCGGGGTCGCGGCGCCCGCCCAGGGCGAGCGCGCGATCGAACGCCGCGCGGGAGCGCGACAGCCACGCCGGCACGCTCGTCTCCCGAAAGAGCTGCTGGTAGGCGAGACCGAGCACTGCCTGCACCCGCGCATCGCGGGGGCGGTCGGCTGCTTGGCGCTCGAGGCGGGAGACGACTCCTTCGCTGTCGCCGGTGGAGAGGGCCGCCAGGAACGCCCCCACATCGGTGACGTCGGCTGCCGGCGACGAGGCGCGCGGCTGGTCGGCGCCGAAGCCGCCGAGCAGGGCGCCGGCGGCGACTGCGGACAGGGCGAGGACGAACACGAGGAAGCGCGGGAGCTTTGTCATGGCTCTCATTCGCCGGGGCGCCGCATTCGGTTCGGACCACGACGGAGGGCGGCCCGTGGGCCGCCCTCCTCGTCGTGCGCGTGCGTCGGGACTAGTTGTTGGCCGCGAGATACGGGAAGTTCGGCCAGAACTTCCTGTCGTTGCTCGAGACGCAGTCGGTCTTGACCGTGCCCTCCGTGATCAGGCCGAGCTCGGCGTCGATCACGTCGTCGGACAGCTTGCGCCCGTTCAGGAACCCGTCCGACTTGGCCGTGTCGAACGTGAGGATGTCCGGCAGGAGGATGTCGGCGAGGCCGTTGATCTGCTTCGCGTCGTCGCTCTTGTCGTCACCTGCTGCGTCGTTGAGGCTGAACAGCACCTGCAGCGTGTTGACGACCTCGCCTCGGAACAGCGCCTGGTCGGTGCGGGGCTGCGTCCTGTTGTACGCGTTCTTCTTTGACGGAACCTGCCCCTTTTGCTCGCCCGGGAACGGGTTGTTCGGGATGAACACGGTGTTGATCGCGGGCCGGCCCATCCGGTCGACCTGCGCGCGGCCGACGGTGGTGGCACCCCAGACGCCGATGCTCGTCGAGCCGTCGGCGGTGAGGAGCGACGCCGGCAGCTCGAGCACGATCGCCGAGACGTTGAGGCCCTTGAAGAAGTCCGTGCGGGGCGCCTTGCAGCCCACGAAGGACTTGGCGTCGTTCGTCGTGTCGTCGTCGAGCGCCGCGAGGATGTCGAGGTATCCCGCGAGGTCGAAGAAGAACGGATCGTCGCGGAGGCCGGCGAAGGCCTTGACGCCGTTCTGCTTGTTGACCTTGACGACCTTCGCGCCGGGAACCGTCGTCTTGCCGCTCACGAGCAGCTTGCCGTCTCGGCGCACCGTCATCTTCTGCACTCCGTTCTTGGCCGGCTTGCCGAATGTGACCTGCAGATCGACGTCCGAGACCGCGTCGCCGTCGTTGTCGACGCGCAGCCAGTACGAGACGCCCTTGGTCGTGCCCACACCCGGGACGCCGCTGGCGAACACCGGCTTCTGGCCGGCCTTGGCGAGGCCGTTGACCGTGAGCGCGAGAACCGTGTTGCCGTTCGTCGCCCTCCAGGCGTAGAGGTCGGCGATGTCGAGCTGTGAGTTGCCGCCGGGTGGCGTCAACCCGGGCGCGTCGACGTGGTCGGCGGCCGCTGCGCTGCCGGGCCCGCTGACGAGCGCCGCGCTCAGCGCTGCGGCGGCGAGAGCCGTGACCGCGAGCACCGAGATGATGACCTTCTTCATTGCGACTCCTTGGGTCGAAGTGTGGATCGGTGAACGCCGCGTATTCGGCTCGCTCCTCCGTTCGGTTCGGACCGGCAGCGACGAACCGAACGTGGCCGGGCGGCGAATCAGGGCGATGCTCGATGTCTCCCCCTCCGTGCTAGCGTTGCCCGACTCCCGGGTCGACTGGTCGATGCGAAGGCACCTGGCACACCTCTCGGACGAAGCGCTCGTCGCCCTGGTAGCGCGCGGGGACGAGGACGCCCTGGCCGAGCTGTACGACCGCGCCGGCCATGTCGCCTTCGGCCTCGCGCTCAGGGTGTTGCGCGACGACCGGCTGGCCGAGGACGCCGTGCAGGAGGCCTTCCTCGCCGTCTGGCGAACAGCTGCCGGCTTCCGGCCGGAGCTGGCCAAGGCCCGCACGTGGATCCTCACGCTCGTCCACCGGCGCGCGGTCGACCTGGTGCGGCGCGAGGAACGGCGGCGCGCAGAGCCACTCGACGACGAGACACGCGATGCTGCCACCACCGAGTCCGCCGAGGCCGAGGCGTGGCTCGGCTTCGAGCGCAGTCGCGTGCAGGACGCGCTGTCGCGGCTGCCCGACGTGCAACGCGAGGCGATCGAGCTCGCGTACTTCGGCGGCTTCTCGCAGTCGGAGCTGGCAGCGAGGCTGGGACAGCCGCTCGGTACGATCAAGAGCAGGATGTTCGCCGGGCTCGCCCGCCTTCGCGAGCTGCTCGACGACGGGCCCGTGGGATCCGCATGAACACCGACATTCACGAGCTGACGGCCGGGTATGCGCTCGACGCTCTCGATCCCATGGAGCGCAACGCCTACGAGGCGCACCTGCCCGGCTGCGCAGAGTGCCAGGAGGAGCTCGCGTCGTTCGCCGAGGTCGCGAGCGCTCTCGCCATGACAGCCGCCGGCCCCGCCCCCGGCCCGGACCTGCGCGCGCGCATCCTTGCCGGCGCCCGCAGCGAGCCGCAGAACGTGATCCCGCTCTCGGCCCGCCGCCGCACCGTGCCGGTGCTCGCATCCGTCAGTGCGCTTGCCGCGGCCCTCGCGATCGGGATCGGCATCTACGCCGTATCGCTCGACGGAAAGCTCGACGACACGCGGGCGGCGCTCTTGCTGCAGGAGGGGGTCACCTCCGTCCTCGCCGATCCGGCGGCACGGAGCGTGGCGCTCGCATCGGGTGACGGCAGCATCGTCGTCGCCCGCGGCGGCAACGCGGTGCTCGTCCTCGACCGGATCGCACCGGCTCCGGCGGGCAAGACCTATCAGTCCTGGGTGATTGGTGCCGGCGAGGCTCCCCGTCCGGCAGGCACGTTCCAGGGGACGGGCGGCCGGGCCGTGTTCAGGCTCGCCATGCCGGTGCCGGCCGGCGGCGTCGTCGCCGTCACGATCGAAGACGACGGTGGCGCCACGACGCCGACGCTGCCGCTCGTCGCCGCCTCCGACCCGGTCTGACGCTCCCTCTCACGTCCGTCGCACCTCACCGCCCCTGGCCCGCCGGGCACCTCGTCCGTACGATGCCCCCGTGAGCTGGGACGAGGCGTTCGCGCGCTCCTACGACGAGTGGGCGGCGCAGATGACCGAGGACGTCCCGTTCTACGTCGAGCTCGCGTGCGAAGCCGACGGCCCGCTCGTCGAGCTCGGTGTGGGGAACGGCCGCGTCGCGATCCCCGTCGCGCGCGCCACCGGCCGGCGGGTCGCCGGGATCGATTCCTCGCCCGCGATGCTCGAACAGGCGCGTGCCCGCGCGGCCGAGGCGGGCGTGGAGCTCGACCTCCGAGAGGGCGACATGCGCGATCTCGAGCTCGACGAGGCGGCGGGGCTGATCTACTGCCCGTTCCGTGCGCTCCTGCACCTGCCGACCTGGGCGGACCGCCGCCGGACGTTCGAGCGTGTCGCCGCCGCACTCCGGCCCGGCGGACGGTTCGCCTGGAACGCGTTCGCCTTCGACCACCGGATCGCGGAGCGCCTCGACGGAAGGCACCAGGACACGCCCGTGCCGCACACGCTCCGCTACGCCGTCGGTGACAACAGGATCGACATCACGCTCGACGGCGGCGAGACGAGCTCGCTGTGGTGGGCGACGAAGAACGAGTGGCTCGGTCTCCTCGACGTCGCCGGGCTCGAGGTGGAGGAGCTCTTCGGCGGCTTCGACCGCAGGCCGCTCGATGACGAGAGCCGCGAGTACGTGTTCGTGGCACGCCGGCGCTAGCGCCGTTCACAGCCGCCCGGCCGCGCCGCCGTCCTCGTATTGTCCTGTTGCATGATGCGCCCGTGAGCAGTCCCGACCGGCAGCTCGGAGTCGACCTCTACAACGCGACGTGGAAGCTGATCGAGTCGCGAACGGACGACGACCTGATGCTCCAGACGGCGCACGCGTCCCTCTACCACTGGGCCGTCGCGCCCGAATGCAGGCCGGAGAACCACGCCCGTGGCCACTGGCTCCTGTCACGTGCCTACGCCCTCGCCGGGAGGCCCGAGCCGGCCCTCTACCATGCGCGCCGGTGCCTCGAGTGCTGCACGAGCCACGCCGTCGCCGACTGGGACCTGGCGGTGGCCTACGAGGCGCTCGCCAGGGCGAGCAGGCTGGCCGGAGACGACGAGGCCGCGAACGGCTTCCTGGAAGCGGCGCGTACGGTCCCCATCGCGGACCCGGACGATCGCGAGCACGTCGAGGGCGAGCTCGCGACCGTCTGATCCCGGCCCGTTTCTCCCGAGACGCCTACGGTCCCGCTCAGGCCTGCCGGCGCCGCGCCACCACGAGCCCCGCCTCCCACCCCGGCGCGCGCCCCCGGGCGGGCGCCTGGACCGTCCCGGCGTCGAGGCCGCCGCACGCGATGAGCCACGAGACGAGGGAGTTCGAGTTCCACATCTCCCCCGTGCCGAGCTCGTCGCGCCCCCAGACGGCCGTTGGCACGTCGGGCACGAGATCGAGCACGCGCTGCGCGAGACGTGGATCGTCCGTCAGCCGCCGCGGGCTCTCGACCGCTTCGCCCACATCCGGGATGACGCCGTCGCGCCAGCGGCGCACCTCGTAGCGAAAGATCCGGAAGCGACCCGCCCAGCGAGCCCCCACGGGGCCCTCGGCGACGACGCCGCGCTCCACCCCGTTCCCGTCCCGCACGGGCGCTTGCTCGATCACGAAGCGTGCCTCCGGTGTCCGCACCTCCAGTGCGGCGTGGTAGAGGTCGCACGGGGACCTCCGCGCCAGGCGCGCCGCCACAGCCTCGAAGACGCGCCCGTTCAGGCGCACGGACCGGCCACCGGCGCCCAGGGGAAGCCAGTAGAGGTCGACGCCCGGCCGCGTCGCGTCGGTCACGCCGCAGTGCCGGACGAAGAGAGCCAGCTCACGAGCAGATCTTCACACGACCTGCACCGGAGTCACATCGGGCACGCGGTACGTTGCAGCACGCGGTACGTTGGAAACGGCCGGTGCTCGCGGCTCGTGCCGGGCCGCATCTGAGACACGACGACGGAGGTGGCGAGATGGCAGGGCTCACGAAGATGCGCTTCGAGGCTTCGAACGAGGTTCGCGCGTTCGCGGATGGCAAGGGAAAAGTCGAAATCGTCAATGTCGGCGATCTCCAAATCGGGCGAGGGGTCTTCGAGCCCGGGTGGCGCTGGTCGGAGCATGTGAAGCCGATCGCCGGCACCGATTCCTGCCAGTCGGCGCACACCGGGTACGTTCTCGAGGGCCGCATGGCAGTGCGGATGGACGACGGCGACGAAGTCGAGTACGAGCAGGGTGACGCCTTCTACATGGCGCCCGGGCACGACGCGTGGATCGTCGGAGATCAGCGTTGCGTCCTGCTGGACGTGACCGGCATGTCCAACTACGCGAAGTAGCTCTCCCCAGAGCCTCGTCGGTGGCGGCGGTGTGGTGCTCGACGGTCGCAGGGGGCCGAGCACCGCGCCGTTCGCCTCGGCCGAGCCGGACGGGCCCGTATCCAGGGCCATCGGCACGGGCTCGACACGAAGTCGTTCCGACTCCGTCCGTACACTCGTTCGCATGCCTGCTCTCGCCGTCGAGCTGAAGCGCCTGTTCGGCTTCGATGCCTTCCGGCCGGGCCAGGAAGAGGTGGTGCGCGCCGCCGTCGAAGGGCGCGACACCCTCGCCCTGATGCCCACCGGGTCGGGCAAGTCGCTCACGTACCAGCTCGCCGCAATGCTGCGGCACTCCCCCACGCTCGTGCTCTCGCCGCTGATCGCCCTCATGAAGGACCAGGTGGACTCCCTCCCCCCTGAGGTCGCGCGGACGGCGACGTTCGTCAACTCGTCGCTCGGCGCCGGCGAGGCGGGCGCGCGGCTCGCAGGGTTCGCAGCGGGCGACACGCGGTTGCTCTACGCGGCCCCGGAGCGCCTGCGCAACGCAGGCTTCGTCGAGACGCTGCGCCGTATCGGGGTCGGCCTCGTCGTGATCGACGAGGTGCACTGCGTGAGCATGTGGGGCCACGACTTCCGCCCCGACTACCTGTTCATCAGGCGTGCGCTCGAGGAGCTCGGACAGCCTTCCGTGCTCGGGATGACCGCGACGGCAACACCCACCGCCGCCCGCGAGATCGCGGTGGCGCTGGGGCGCGAGCTCGAGATCGTGCGCACGAGCGTCGTCCGGCCGAACCTCCGCTACGACGTACAGGAGGTGTCTGGCAACGAGGACCGGCTTCGCGTGCTGGTGGAGCGCCTCGGCGCGATGCAGGACGGCAGCGCCATCGTCTACGCGCGCTCGCGGGACTCCTGCGAGCGGATCGCCCGCACGCTCCGGGGCCACGGCTTCCGCATGGAGCACTACCACGCCGGGCTGGAGCCCGGTGAGCGCACGCGCGTTCAGGACGCCTTCGTCGAGGGACGGATCCAGGGCGTGGTCGCGACGACCGCATTCGGCATGGGGATCGACAAGGCGAACGTCCGCTTCGTCTGCCTCGTCAACTACCCCGACTCGCTGGAGAGCTACGTCCAGATGGTCGGCCGGGCCGGGCGCGACGCCGCGCCGAGCGACACCCTCCTGCTCGCCGGTCCCGCCGACGCGACGGCCGTCCGCCGGTTCGCCGTCTCCGACCTGCCGCACCCGGACGACCTGCGACGGGTCTACGGCGCGGTGCGGGACGCCGGCGGCAACGTCGAGCCGGAGACGCTCGCCCGGGCCACGAGCGGCGACGCCGATCCACGCGTCCTGGTCGGCATGCTCGAGCAGGCCGGCATCGTACGACGCGGCTACGACGCCGGCCGCGCGATGCGTATCGAGCTGCCGGCGCTCGACGACGGAGCCACGCAGGCGCTCGAGGGCCTGCTCGAGCGCTACGCGGCCGAGGCGAAGGCGCGAGCCGAGCGCATCATCCGCTTCGCGGAGAGCGGCCGGTGCCGTCACCTGCAGGTGGCCGAGCATTTCGGAGAGACGCTCGCCGAGCCCTGCGGTGCCTGCGACGTGTGCGATTCCCCGGCCGGGCCCCGGGCCGCGAAAGCCCCGGGGCCGCTCCCCACCGACGTGGCGGCGGCGATCGTCGACGCGGTCTCGGGTCTCGCCTGGCCCGTCGGGCGGCGCTCGCTCGTCGCCATGCTGCGTGGGTCTGTGGCCGCACCGAAGTCGGCGCGCCAGTCGCTGTCGTTCGGCGTTCTCGAGGCTGCCTCCGAGGCGGAAGTGAAGCGCTGGGTGAAGGCCCTTGAAGACGCCGCGGCACTCGTCGAGACCGAGACCACGGATGGCTATCGGGTGCTCACCGTGGCACCCGGTGTCCCGTTGCCGTCGCTCGGGCCGAGGAGCGGCGGCGCCGGAGACGAGTCGCTCGTCGAGCGGCTGCGACACTGGCGCCGCACGCGCTCGCAGGCCGACGGCGTTCCCGCCTACGTGGTCCTCCACGACGCCACCCTGCGCGAGCTGGCCTCGTGCAGGCCGACGACAATCGGCGAGCTCGCGGCCGTCAAGGGCCTCGGCCCGGCAAAGCTCGAGCGTTACGGCAACGACATCCTGCAGGTGGTCGCCGCCGTCTGACGCTGCCCGGCGCGCCGCGACACGGGCTCACGGCCCCTCTGCGCGATGCGCGGGGCTACACTCCAGGGGTTGCGGCTTGGACGAAGCACGGGGGTCCCGCGTCGGCGGGGCCGGATTCGCAAGCTGCGCCTGCTGGCAGTGCTGACGGTGCTCTTCCTGCTCTCGGGCGTCGCGTTCTCCCTCGGTCTGGTTCGCGCTGTCGCGAGCGAGATCCCCTCGCTCGACCCCGCGCGCCAGCAGGCGTCGAATCAGGTCGACTCCGTCATCTACGCGAGCGACCGCCGCAACCCGGGCAACAAGCGCGTCCTCGCCGTCCTGCGCGGTGACGAGAGCCGGGTGCTGCTGGCGAGCATCGACGAGGTGGCGCCGATCATGCGGCAGGCGATCGTGTCGGTCGAGGACCGCCGCTTCTACGAGCACAACGGCGTCGACATTCGTGGCATCTTCCGCGCGCTCTGGCAGGACATCCGCTCGAAAGGAGTCGTCGAGGGTGGCTCGACGATCACACAGCAGTACGTCAAGAACGCGTACGTGCGGAACGAGCAGACGATCGGCCGCAAGGTGCGCGAAGCGGCCCTTGCGTGGCAGCTCGAGCAGAAGTGGTCGAAGGACCGCGTCCTGCTCGCCTACCTCAACACCATCTACTTCGGCAACGGCGCCTACGGGATCCAGCTGGCGGCGCGTACCTACTTCCAGAAGGGGGCGCGCAAGCTGACGCTGCCCGAGGCGGCCCTGCTCGCAGGGCTACCGGCCGACCCGTCCCTGTACGACCCGACCCAGCACCCGCGCGCGGCCAAGGCGCGCCGGGGATACGTGCTGAAGGCGATGTACGACCAGGGGAAGATCACGGAGCGACAGCTCGAGCGCGCCGACGCGGCGCCGCTACCGCAGGCAGACGACGTCCGGCTGCCGGGCACCAGGGGGCCCGCGCCGTACTTCGTCAACTACGTGAAGGACCAGCTGATCGCGAAGTACGGAGCCGGCCGCGTCTTCGGCGGCGGCCTGCGCGTCACGACGACGATCGACCTCGAGCTGCAAGAGCTCGCCCGCAAGGCGATCGAGAAGATCCTGCGCGACGACGACGGGCCGGCGGCCGCACTGGTCGCGATCGACCCTCGTGACGGCTCGGTGCGCGCCATGTTCGGCGGCACGAACTTCAGGCGCAGCCAGTTCAACCTCGCGACGCAGGCGGAGCGTCAGCCCGGCTCGTCGTTCAAGCCGATAGTGCTGGCGACCGCGTTCCGACAGGGCATCTCGCCCGTGACCAGGTTCGACTCGAAGCCGGTCGAGATCGACGCCGGGGACCGCGTCTGGCGGGTGACGAACTACGAGGGCTCCTATCTGGGACGCGTCGACCTCGCGCGCGCCATGGTGTCCTCCGACAATGCCGTCTACGCGCAGCTGACGAAGCTCGTGGGCCCGAAGGCGATCGTGGAGACGGCGCACGCGCTCGGCATCCGGAGCGAGCTCGATCCGTACTTCTCGATCGGGCTGGGAGCGATCGCGGTCAACCCTCTCGACATGACCCGCGCCTACGCGACGTTCGCAAACGGCGGCCGGCGCATCGACGGCAAGCTCTTCGGCGACCGGCCGCGGGTCGTGGAGACGGTCGAGCCGGCGCGAGGCGGCGCGACGCTCGAGAACACGCCGGTGGCGAAGGAGGTACTGGGCGAGAGCCAGGCCGACCTGCTCACCTCGATCCTCGAGAACGTGGTCGTCGCGGGCACGGGGCAGCGGGCCGCCCTCGGCGACCGGGCGGTGGCCGGTAAGACCGGGACGACCGACAACTACGGCGACGCGTGGTTCGTCGGGTACACCCCCCAGCTCGCTGTCGCCGTGTGGGTCGGGTACCCCGACGCGCTGCGCCCGATGCTGACGGAGTTCGGCGGCGAGCCGGTCGCGGGAGGCACGCTGCCCGCCCAGATCTGGAAGGAGTTCATGACGGCCGCCCTGCGGCAGCAGGGAGAGGAGCCGGAGCCGTTCGCTCCGACTCCCTACATCCCCGCACAGGAGAAGCGAATCGTCTGGAGGGGCGGCGCGTACAAGCTCGACAACGGCTACTGCCCCGATACGACCGTCGTCGCCTACTTCGCCGGCCAGGGCCCGGCAACGGCTGCCCAGTGCTACGCGAACGAGGTGACCGTACCGCTCGTGCTCGGCTTGACGGTCGACGCCGCCCGCGCGCGCCTCGCGGTCCAGCCGCTCGTGCCGGACACGATCGGCGTGCCCGCCAAGACCGGTACCCGCCCGGGGTTCGTCGTCAGGCAGGAGCCGAGGTACGGGTTCCTCTCCGCCGGGGACTCCGTCCGCCTCTACGTCACGCGGCCCGATCCGCGTTACGGCCTCTTCCCCAACCTCGTCGGCTCGAGCCTCCCGGATGCGCGCGCGCGTCTCGCGAAGGCGGAGCTGAAGCCGACGATCGTCTACGGGAAGGGGCCGGCGGGGACGGTTCTCGAGCAGTCGCCCGAGGGCGGCGTCGCAGCGGGACCGGCACTCAAGGTGAGGCTCGTCGTGGGCCGCGCGACACCCACCGCGACCCGCTGACGACGTACCGCCATGGCAGCGTCGCCGCTCGGGTGATGCCGACGCGCGGCGTCGCCACGACCTCGACGGGAGCAGCAGGCGGCAGGAGGCGAAACGGAGGCCGGTCGAGCCGGGCTCCGTCGTACAGGCCGGTGATGCCGAGAGCCTGTGTCAGCCGGCCCGGCCCCGCGGCGAGCAGCCGGGGGTCGGCCACCCCCCGGCGCTCGTGCATGCGCGCAAGCCCCTCGGTGGGCTCGAGCGCCCGCAGGAGCACGGCTGCTCCCACGCCCGACGGCTCGCAGACGACGTTGGCGCACCAGTGCACGCCGTACGAGCGGTAGACGTAGAGACGGCCCGGCGGGCCGAACATGGCACGGTTGCGCGGCGTCTCGCCGCGAAACGAGTGGCTCGCAGGATCGTCCGGCGCGTACGCCTCCACCTCCACGATCGTCCCGCCCACACCGTCGACGAGCAGCGTCCAGCCGAGCAGCGCCGGAGCCACCTCGGGCGCCGGGCCCTCGAACAGCCCGAGGCTCACTCGTCGGGGAGGAAGAGCCGCGGGTGCTGGGGAGCCGTCCGCGTCCCTCTCGCCCGCACCGGGTCGGGCTCCGCGCCCATCTCCTCGAGAATCGTCTCCTGCGTGCGCGAGGCCACGACCGGCTCCGCGATCCCTTCCACCCAGACCAGCGTCCGCCGCCCGTTGCCGCGCTCCCCACCGGTGATCGGCTCGAGCGCGTAGATCCTGTCCGCCCGGGCGTACTTGCCGAAACCGAGGAAGACCATGCGCGACGGCTTGTTGGCCATGACCGGCACAGTATGGGGGATGGAGTCGGTCTGGGACTACCCGCGCCCCCCGCGCCTCGAGCCGGTCGGGAAGCGCATCCGCGTGGTGCTCGGCGGCACTGTCGTCGCGGACACCACCCGCGCCTACCGCGTGCTCGAGACCACCCACCCACCGGTCTACTACGTCCCCCTCGAGGACGTCACGCCAGGGACGCTCGAGCCGTCGCACGGTCGCGGCTCCGTCTGTGAGTGGAAGGGAGCAGCGTCCTATTACGACGTGATCGGGGGCGACGGCCGGCGGGCGGAGCGCGCCGCGTGGGGGTACCCGAAACCCGCACGGGGCTACGAGCCGTTGCGGCGCGCCGTCGCGTTCTACGCCGGCCCGATGGACGAGTGCACGGTTGCGGGCGAGCGCGTCGAGCCGCAGCCGGGCGGCTTCTACGGGGGCTGGGTCACACGCGACGTCGAGGGGCCGTTCAAGGGAGAGCCCGGCACCGCGGGCTGGTAGGCAGGGAGCCCGAAGCGGGCCCCGTCAGGCGAGGGCCTGGCGGAGAGCGTCGACCACGAAGGCCTGATCCTCCTCCGCGAGCCGGGCGTGGAACGGCAGCGCCAGCGTCCTCTTGCTCTTCTCCTCGGCGACGGGGCAGAGGCCCTCGGCAAAGCCGTAGCGCTCGCGCATGTACGACTGCAGGTGGATGCACGGCAGGTAGCGGGCGGTGCCGACGCCGCGGTCACCGAGGACGGCGATCACCGCCTCCCGGTCGGCTCCGGCGGGGAGCTCGACCACGTAGACGAACCACGAGCGCACGTGGTCGGCGTCGTCGGGGCACGGCAACCCCAGGCCGTCGATACCTTCGAGAAGCGCCGTATACCGCGCTGCGGCCGCCGTACGGCCGGCCAGGATGCGGTCGAGCTTCTCGAGCTGCCCGATCCCGATCGCCGCCCGGATGTCGTCGATGCGGTAGTTGAAGCCGAGGCGAGCATGGTCGAGCCAGCCGCCACCGTCCGCTCTGCCCTGGTTGCGCAGGCTCTTGAGGAGCGCCCACGTGTGCTCCGACCACGTCGTCACGACGCCGCCTTCGCCCGTCGTGATCTGCTTGTTCGGGTAGAACGCCCAGACGGCGTCCTGTCCCTGCGCCCCGAGCGGGCGGCCCTTGTAGACGGCGCCGAGCGCCTCGCACGAATCGTCGATCAGCGTCACTCCATGCCGATCACAGAGCGCTTGCAGTTCTTCCAGTTCGCTCGGGTAGCCGAAGATGTCGACGGCCACCACCGCCTTCGTGCGCTCGGTCAGCGCGGCCTCGACCGCGGCGGGATCGAGGTTCAGCGTACGCGGGTCGATGTCGGCGAAGACAGGCGTCGCCCCCTCGTAGATGGCGCAGTTCGCCGACGCGACGAACGAGTACGGCGAGGTGATCACCTCGTCGCCCGGGCCGACGCCGGCGGCCACGCAGAGGAGGTGCAGGCCGGCAGTGCCGCTCGACACGGCCGCCGCGTAGGGCGCCCCGACCGCCTCGGCGAACTGCTCCTCGAAACGGTCGATCCACGGCCCGAGGGACAGCCGCCCGGACCGCAGGACCTCGACGACGAGCTCTTCCTCTCTCTCGTCGAGCCAGGGAGCCGAGAGGCCGATCTGGCGCGACGTCGCGCTCACGCTTCGGCGCGCGCCGTCTCGACGACGTCGAGCCAGCCCGACCAGCGGTCGCTGCGGCCGTTGACGGTGTCGAGAAAGTGCTTCTGGACCTCGCGCGTGACGGGGCCGACGCCGAGCTCCTGGTCGTCGACCGCCCGCACGGGCGACACCTCGGCGGCAGTTCCCGTCATGAACACCTCGTCCGCCAGATACAGGTCGGAGCGGATCAGCGGTGCCTCCTCGACGACGTAGCCGAGGTCGCGCGCGATCGTGATCACCGCCTCGCGGGTCAGGCCCGGCAGGATCGAGGTCGAGAGCGGCGGCGTGCGCAGCACACCGCGCTTGACGACGAAGATGTTCTCGCCCGGCCCGTCGGCGACATAGCCGTCGTCGGTGAGCAGGATCGCCTCGTCGTAGCCGCCGCGGCGCGCCTCGGTCGTCGCGAGCATCGAGTTGAGGTAGACGCCGCTCGCCTTGGAGACGTGCGGGATCGTGTTGGCCCCGACGCGCTTCCAGGACGAGATGCTCGCCGTGATGCCCTTCGTCAGCGCGTCCTCGCCGAGGTAGGCGCCCCACGGCCAGCTCATGATCACCGTCTCGACGGGGTTGCCCTGTGTCGAGACCCCGAGCTGCCCGTACCCGTAGAACGCGATGGGACGGATGTAGGAGGCCGGCAGGCCGTTGGCGCGCACGAGGTCGTGCGTCGCCTCGCGCAACTCGGCCACCGAGTACGGGATCTCCATGTAGAGGAGCCGGGCAGAGTCGTGCAGCCGCTGCATGTGATCGGCGAGCCGGAACACGGCGGGCCCCTTCGGGGTCTCGTAACAGCGGATGCCCTCGAACACGCCGGAGCCGTAGTGGAGGCCGTGCACGCCGACATGGACCTTCGCGTCCGCCCAGTCGACGAGCTCGCCGTTCATCCAGATCTTCGCGGTCTCCTGCATCAGTTGGCTCCTTGTGTTCCGGGTGTCCCCTGATTATGCGGATTCCTGCACGACGTCCACGACGTCACCGCGCGTGAGGCGGATCAGCTCCACCGGCGCCACCACCGCCATGTGCCTGTCCGAGCCTGCGCCCACCCAGACCACCGGGGCGGAGAGCAGCGTGCGCTCGACGAGGATCCGCTGCACGCCCGGAAGCGGGAACGGAGCCACGGCTCCGGGCTGGAACCCGGTCGCGGCCACGACCTCGTCCGGCTTCGCGATCCGCGCCTTCGCAGCACCGACGAGACGGGCCACCTTCGCCGTGTCGCAGCGCCGGTCGCCGGGAACGAGCACCACCACCGCCAACCCGTCGCAGACGACCACGAGCGACTTGACGATCTGGTCGAGCGTGCAGCCGATCGCATCGGCGGCGGCCTGTGCCGTCGGCGTCTCCTCGTCGAACTGCTCGAGCCGCGCCTCTCCCCCAGCCTCGCGCAGAAAGGCGGCGACGCGCTCCACGGGCTCGGGCCAGGAGGCGGGCTGCATCACGCCAGGCTAGCCCGGATCAGTACAGGTACGGGATGAGCCGCCAGCGCACGCGGCTGCAGTAGGCCTCGTAGGCCGGGTAGCGGGCTGCCAGATGGCCCTCCTCGATCCGCGCCTTCAGTGCCCAGAGCACGACGAGCGCCCCTGTCAGCACGAGGGCAGGGAGGCCCGCCCACAGCGAGTAGCCCGTGAAGAAGAGGATCCCCCCCGTGTAGATGGGGTGTCGCACGAGCCCGTAACCGCCGTGCTCGACCAGCGCGCCGGCCGGCGCCGGGAGCGGGAACGGCGTCAGCGAGCGCCCGAGCGCGCGGGCGGCCCGGACGGCGACAGTGCCGCCGCCGAGCGCGAGCACGGTGCCTGCGATGCCGAGGATCGTGCGCGCACCATCCGGCCAGCGAGGCCCGACGACGCCCACCGCTACGACGAGCCCCATCAACACGAACTGGGCGACGACCCAGCCGGTGCCGCGCTCGGACCTCATCTCCGGGAGACCGTCACCAGAGCTGGATGAACTTGGCGTCGCCGAAGCCGACGTTGTGCATCTGCTCGATCAGCTCGTCGGACGGCGGCTCGTCGATCGAGAGCGCCATCAGCGCCTGCTGTCCGTCGCGCGTCCGCGAGACGGCCATGTTGGCGATGTTGTAGCCGTTCTCGCCGAACATGGTGCCCACGCGGCCGATCACACCCGGGATGTCGTCGTAGCGGAAGAAGACCATGTCGCGGGCGAGCTCGATGTCGATGCCGAAGCCGAAGGCGCTCGCGAGGAAGAGGCGCGGCTCGGGGCCGATCGTCGTGCCCGACACCTCCACCTCGTCGCCCCCGTCCGACGTGACGCGCACTTCGACGACGTTCATGTAGTCCCGCGAGGCGCTGAAGCGCTCCTCCGAGACCGTGATCCCGCGCTCGGCCGCGATCGCCGGTGCGTTGACGTAGTTGACCGACTGGTCGACCCGTCCCTCGAAGACTCCGTTCAGGGCGGCCATCGTGAGCAGACGCGTGTCGAACTCGGAGACAGGGCCGTGGGCGGCGACGACGATCGTCTGCGGGCGGCCTCCGGCGAGCTCGACGGCCAGGCGGCCGAGCTTGGCCGTGAGGGGCAGGAACGGGCCCAGCATCTCCAACGCCGCCCTGTCGACGACCGGGATGTTGACGGCGTTCGGGACCAGCTCGCCCTCGAGGGCTGCCACCACCTGCTCGGCGATGATCAGGCCGGCGCGGTCCTGCGCCTCGTCCGTCGATGCGGCGAGGTGCGGCGTCACGACGACCTCGTCGAGCTCGAGCAGCGGCCCGTCGTACGGCTCGGTCGAGAAGACGTCGAGAGCGGCGCCTGCGAGCTTCCCGGACCGGATCGCCTCGGCGAGAGCCTCCTCGTCGATGAGCGCGCCGCGTGCCGCGTTGACGATGCGGGCACCGTCGCGCATCTTCGCGATCGTCTCGCGGTTGATCATCCGGTCGGTCTCTTCCGTCAGCGGGGAGTGCAGGGTGAGGAACTCGGCCACGGCCAGCACCTCGTCGACGGTCGGGGCGTGGTCGACGCCGAGCTCGCGAAACCGGTCGTCCGAGACGAACGGGTCGTACGCGACGACGTGCATCCCGAGCCCGACGGCGCGTCGCGCCACCTGCTGGCCGATGCGGCCGAACCCGACCACGCCCAGCGTCTTGCCGTCGAGCTCGACGCCGCCCCATCGCGACCGCTCCCAGCGGCCCTGCTTCAGCGCGGCGTGCGCCTGGGGGATGTTGCGGGCGAGCGCCACCAACAGGCCCACGGTCTGCTCGGCCGCCGAGACGACGGTCGAGCCCGGAGCGTTGGCGACGATGACGCCGCGTCGCGTGGCGGCCTCCACGTCAACGTTGTCGATCCCGACGCCGGCCCGGCCGATCACCTTGAGGAGGCGGGCCCGATCGATCAGGTCGGCCGTGATCCTCGTCGCCGAGCGGATGACGATGGCGTCGTAGCGCTCGATGATCTCCTCGAGCGGCGACGACGCATCCACGTCGACGTCGAACTTCGAGCGCAGGAGCTCGACGCCGGCCTCAGCGATGCTCTCACGGACGAGGACCCGCATCTCAGGCGCCGACGGTCGACTCATAGGCCTCGAGCGCCGCGGCCACGGCAGCGCCACGCTCGACGTGGCCGCCCATCTCGACGAGTTGCAGCTCGACGGCAGCGAGCGCCGTCGTGATGTCGAACACGTCGACGTAGCCGATGTGACCGATCCGGAAGAGGCGGTCGACGACGTCCCCGTGGCCGCCGGCGACGGTGATGCCGAAGCGGTCGCGCAGCGCGAGCCGCAGCGCCACGGCGTCGATCTCACCGGGGGTGAGCAGCGCCGTGAGGACGGCGGCGCTGTCGTCGTCCGGCGAGTACAGCTCGAGCCCCATCGCCTTCGCGCCCGCACGGCACGCACGCCCGAGCGCGACGTGGCGCGCGAACACGTGGTCGAGGCCCTCTGCGAGGATCCTGCGCAGCGCGGCGTTGAGCGCCACGATCGTCGAGGTCGGCGGCGTGAACGGGGTGTTGTCCTTCTCCTGCTGGGCGCGAGCCCGCGCCCAGTCCCAGTAGAACCGCGGCAGGGTCGCGCTCTCGGCCTTCGCGTAGGCCCGGTCCGAGACCGACGCGAACGCGAGCCCGGGCGGTGTCATCAGCGCCTTCTGCGAGCCGGTCACGACGACGTCGGCGCCCCACGCGTCGGTCTCGAGCGGGACGGCTCCCAGGCTCGAGATCGCGTCGACGACCGAGATCGCACCGGCTTCGTTGCAGGCGGCGAGCAACGGCTCGAGGTCCGAGACGACGCCGGTGGACGTCTCCGAATGGACGAGGAGCGCGATGCCGGCGCCGCTCTCCGCGAGTGCCGCCGCGAGGTCCCCGGCGTCGGGCGACTCTCCCCACGCGTACGAGAGCTCGTGCACGTCGCAACCGAAAGCGGCGGCCATCTTCTGCCAGCGCTCGCCGAAGTTGCCGTGCGAGACGGCGAGCACCTTCTCGCCGGGCGAGAGCAGGTTGGCGAGGGCCGACTCGAACGCGCCCGTGCCGGAGGCCGCGAGCACGAGCACCTCGTGGCCCGTGCGGTACACGTCCTTCAGGTGCGCGCGCGTCTCGGCGAAGACGGCCTTGAAGTCCGGCGAGCGGTGGTGGATGACCGGCTCCGCCATCGCGGCGAGCACCTCGGGAGGGACCGGCGTCGGCCCAGGCGTCAGCAGGTAGCGCTTCGTGGGCATCTCCCAGAGCCTAGCTAGGCGGATCGCAGCGCTATGCCGGGAGCGGGCAGCGCGCTGCCGACGGCTGCGCGCCCCTACCATGAGCCGCTGTGGATGCGCTCCTGGCCTTCGCTGCGACCCTCGTCTCGCTACGCCTGGCGGCCGAGCTGTGGCGACGCCACCGCGCCGGCCCTGCTCCCGAGCTCGTCGCCTGGACAGGGTCGCTCGCGGCCTTCGCGCTCGGCTCCGGCGCCCTCGCCTGGGGCGCTGCGGCGGGCTGGGACGATCGCACTTTCCGCGTCTACTACCTGTTCGGCGGGCTCCTGACGGCGGCGCTGCTCGGTGCCGGCTCGCTGTTGCGCTCGGGGAGGGCCTGGGCGGCCCCGCTCGCGCTCGGGTACACGGGCCTCGCGATCGGCGTGGCGCTCGCGATGCAGATCACCGACCCGGTCACGGGCGGCTCCATCCCCGAAGCGCAGGATCATCTCGATCTGCTGCCGGCCCGCGTGCTCGCCATCGCCGGCAACGGGCTCGGCACGCTCGCGGCCGTCGTCATCGCGCTGGCCGGGATCCGACGCCGTCCGCTCGGCAACGCTCTGATCGTGGTGGGGGTCGGCGTCGCCGCGGTCGGCAGTGCGTTCGCCGGGCTCGGCGAGGCGGAGACGGCGCTCTTCTCCGCCGTCGCTGCGCTGCTGCTCTACGCGGGCTTCGTCGTGCCGACTCGCTGCACGCCCATCCGGCTGAGAGCCGGCCTGCTACGAGTCGCGCATCCGCGCGGGCGGCCGCGCGTCTCGCGAGCGGCGCCGACGCTCGCGCCACCACACCACCCCGAGGGTCGTCGCGACGAGCACGCCGATCGCCGTCTCGGCGATCAGGCCGGGGATGCCGCCGTGCCCGACGAGGTCGGGTGTCAACCCCGCGAGAGCAGCCACAGGCCACCGACCGTGTAGAGGACCATCAGCGCAAGCATCGCGTACTGGGAGCGCAGCGCGTCGTCCCGCTCCCGGAAGATCGCGACCGCCCGATCGTGCGCGACGGTCAGGCCGGCGACGTGCCCGGCCACGAGCGCCCCGGCCTGGACGTACCAGATCGTGTTCGGCGAGAGGACCGCGAGGTTCGGAGTCACGTCGGCGGTTCCCAGCACATCCCAGCCGCGGCCGAGCGGGTCCGAGAGCAGAGGCACCGCGAACTGCCCCTGGATCACGAACAGCGAGAAGTAGTGGGCCACGAGGTAGACGAACGCGATCGGCACGAGCGAGAGCACGAACTCGCCGCCGAGGGCTCGCGGGGCGTTGACGAGCCAGCGGGCCAGCGCGCACGCCGTCGCGTACGCGAGGCCCACGAGGAGGACGGCGGCGATCATGCCCGCCAGGTTGAGGCCCGTGACCAGCAGCTCCCCGAGACCCGGGCGGTCGACCACGTAGGGGCCCTCCACCCTCGCGGCCAGGTCCTGCCAGCGGATCGTGCGGCTGTAGCCGTCGAAGCCGACCGTGCCGAGCATGATCGCCACGAAGGCCACCGTGCCGGGCACGCGCTCCGAGCCGGCGAGGCCGGCGAAGGGCAGACGCAGCCGCACGCGGCCGTCCCGGCTCGTCAGCGGCGCGATGCGCGAGAAGAGCTCGAACAGGACCGCGAACCCCTCGCCGCGCGCGCTCCAGGTCTCGCGGCCGAAGACGGCCATCCCGAACAGCGCCACGTACGTGTAGAGGGCGATCGCAAATGCGAGCGCCCGCGGACTGGACGGCTGCGCGTACGCCAGCTCGAGCGCCGCGAAGGCGAACAGCGCCACGGCAGCCGGCCAGCGGCCGAGCCGCTCGGGGTAGGCGGCGAGCGGACGTGCCTCCCTGCCCGCGAGCTGCCACAGCCACGTGAAGCCGTCGGCCAGGGCCCGCCACGGGCTGAGCGCACGCCAGACGTTCCCGAAGAGCGCCGAGAGCGCCGGCAGGCCGAGCCAGAAGACGACGTACACCCAGGTCGGCGCCAGGTTCCGGAACGGGTCCGTCGTACCGAACAGCGCCGCTGCGAAGACGATCCCGAACATGGCTGCCGAGAGCACCTGCACCGCGATCCGCACCGGGCCGAGCAGCGCCCGCGAAAGCCCTGCGCCGAAGGGGCGCCCACCGGCGCGCAAGGCCAGCTGCGGCTGCCGCCACAGAGCCCCCAGCAGCACGAACGAGGCGACGAGCACGACCGCACCGCCCCAGTAGAAGAGCCACGCCGGGACCGGGAGGTCACGCACCCCCCCGATCCCGTGGGCGAGCAGCCCCGGCAGCGGCAGCCGGGTCAGGGCCTGACCGTGAGGTCGGCGAGCAGCGCGTCGGGGCTGTGCAGCTCGAGCTCGAAGCGCCCGGCGAGCGTCGCCCTGAACTGCATCACGGTGGCCTTGCCGATCCTCGGCTTGCGCTCGATGTCATAGCCGTGCAGGTGGAGCTCCTTGCCGGCATCGGTGCGCACGACGATGCGGACGAGGCGGCCCTTCTTCACCTGCGGACGCTTGATGCCTCCGACCGGCCGCCCCTTCTTGACGACGATCGAGATGACGACCGGCTTGGCGGCGGTCGGTTGCGCGGTGGCACCGCCCACGGCGACGGGCGCGAGCAGAGCGCCCACGATGGGCAGGGTCAGTGCGAGCTTCTTCACGAACGAACCTCCCGGGTCTCGAGAGCCGCGAGTGCGGCGAGGAACGAGAGTCAGGCGGGCAGGGGCGGGCCGCGGCCGGGTACGGCACCCGTCGCGGCCGAGACGGGAACCGCGCGCGAGACGGCGGGGCGCACGACCGGGAGCAGGGCGAGCCGCGGCGGGTGCGACAGCACCGCACCGGCGAGCGACCGTGCCAGCAGGCGCCCAGCGAGCCAGACGACCGCTGCGAACGGGATCTGCAGGACGAGCCCGACCCAGAAGGTGGAGCTCGAGAGCAGGAACGGCAGCTCGCCGCTGTGGAGCACGCTCTCCAGGTGCTCCTGACAGGTGAAGCCCACGGCGGCGAGCGCCGCGACCGGCAGCGCGGAGGCCTCGCGGGCGCGCGCGTCGCGGGCGAGTCCGATCAGGCCGAGCAGCACGAGCACCGCCGCGATCTGCGGGGCATGACCGAGGTAGCCGTGGACGGTGCCGGCGGGAGCGCCCGTCAGCGCGTAGGCGGCGGCATGGCCGGCCAGGATGCTCACCGCGGCGAACGGGAGCGCCAGGGACCAGATCAGGGCACGGCGCATGGAGTGATTGTAGGCCCGGCTACGCCTGCAGGCGCGCACGCACGAGCTCGGAGACGACACGGGGATTCGCGGTACCGCCCGTCTCTTTCATCACCTGCCCGACGAAGAAGCCGAGCAGGCCCTCCTTGCCTCCCCTGAACGCCGCCACCTGGCCCGGGTTGGCGGCGATGATCGCGTCGATCACCGGGTCGAGCGCCGAGGCGTCCGAAACGGCCTCCTGCTCGAGGTAGGGCGCGGCCGTGAAGCCGTGGTCGCCCGCCTTCGCGATCGCCTCGTCGAACGTCTGGCGCGGGATCCGCTCCCGGGCCTCCACGAGCCGGGCCAGCTCGGCAGCGGGCACGGAGGACGCGTCGACGCCGGCACCGACGAGGTTGTTCGCGATCACGTTCGCCGCCGCCACCGGCTCGGCGCCGGCAGCCACCGTCGCCTCGTAGAGCCTGTCCAGGCCGCCCGTCACGAGCACGAGGGCCCGCTCGAGATCGAGGTCGCGGCCGAGCCGGGCGATCCGCTCGGCCGGGGGCTCCGGCAGCTCCCGGCGGAGACGCTCGATCAGGTCGGCCGGGGGCTCCACCGGCACGAGGTCGGGCTCGGGGAAGTAGCGGTAGTCGTCGGCCTCCTCCTTCGAGCGCCGCGGCGTCAGCGCGCCCGAGCCGGCGTCGAAGTCGAACGTCTCCTGCTTGACCTCGCCGCCCGCCTCCCAGACGGCTATCTGGCGTGCCGCCTCGGCGTCGATGCCGCGGGCGATGTAGTTGAAGGAGTTCATGTTCTTGATCTCGCAGCGCGTGCGCAGCTCGTCGGAGCCCTCGGGCCGGACGGAGACGTTCGCATCGACGCGAAGCGTGCCCTTCTCCATCTCGGCGTCGGAGATCCCGAGCTCGACGACGGTCTGGCGGAGGAGCTGCAGGAAGCGCTTCGCCTCCTCGGCGGAGCGGATGTCGGGGGCGGTCACGATCTCGAGCAGCGGCGTGCCGCCGCGGTTGTAGTCGACCAGCGAGTACTCGGCGCCGCCGATGCGGCCCGTGTGCCCGCCCATGTGCACGGTCTTCGCCGCATCCTCCTCGAGGTGGGCGCGCACGATCCCGACCTCCAGCTCTCCCTCCGGCATCGGCACTAGCATCTTACCGTTTTCGCAAGAAGGCATATCGTACTGGGATATCTGATATCCCTTCGGGAGGTCGGGGTAGAAGTAGTTCTTCCGCGCGAACACGGCGCGAGGAGCGATCTCGCAGCCGAGCGCGAGCCCCAGCTTGATCGTCCACGCGATGGCCGTCCCGTTCGGGACCGGCAGCGCGCCGGGAAAGCCGAGGCACACCGGGCACGTCTGGACGTTCTCCGCCGACCCGAAGCCGGCCGGGCAGCGGCAGAACATCTTCGTGCGCGTCTTCAGCTGCACGTGGATCTCGAGGCCGACGACGATCTCCCAGCTCATCGGAGCCTCGTGGGGACGGTGTCGAAGCCGAGCGCCTGTTCGAGCGCGTGCCCTGTGCGGAAGAGCGTGTTCTCGCCGAACTGCCGCCCGATCAGCTGCAGGCCGACCGGTAGCCCTTCCGACAGGCCCGAGGGGATGCTCAGGCCCGGTAGCCCCGCGAGGCAGGAGGGGATGGTGAGCAGGTCACAGGCGTACATCGCGAGCGGGTCGGCCGCCTTGGCGCCGAGCGGGAATGCGACCGTGGGAGAGGTCGGGGTGGCGATCACGTCGAAGCGGTCGAGCACTGCGGTGTGCTCGCGCACGATCAGCGTGCGCACCTTCTGGGCCTGACCGTAGTAGGCGTCGTAGTACCCCGCCGAGAGCGCATATGTGCCGAGCATGATGCGGCGCTTGGGCTCGTCCCCGAACCCCTCGTCACGGGTGCGCTCGACCATCTCGCGGTAGGTGGCGCCCTCCGCGCGAGGCCCGTAGCGCACGCCGTCGTAGCGCGCCAGGTTCGAAGAGGCCTCGGCAGGCGCGATCAGGTAGTAGCAGGGCATGCCGTAGTCGAACGAGAGCGGCAGGTCGCACTCCCCCACCTCGGCGCCCAGCTCGCCCGCGAGCTCGACGGCGGCCTCGAAGGAGGCACGGACGCCGGGCTCGATGCCCGGGAGATCGGCCACCTGCCGCGGCACGCCGATGCGAAGCCCGTCGAGCCGGTCGCTCTCCGGGAGCCGGATCGGCTCCGGGTGGTCGACGGTGGTCGAGTCGTGGGCGTCGCGGCCGGCGATCACCGACGTCAGCAGGGCCACGTCGCGCACGGTCGTGGCGACCGGGCCGATCTGGTCGAGGCTCGACGCGAAGGCGACGATGCCGAAGCGCGAGACGGTGCCGTAGGTCGGGCGCAGCCCCACGTTGCCGCACAACGCCGACGGCTGCTTGATCGAGCCGCCGGTGTCGGAGCCCAGGCCCCAGGGCGCCAGCCCGGCCGACACCGCAGCGGCCGTGCCGCCGCCCGAGCCGCCGGGAACGCGGGAAGGATCCCAGGGGTTGCGCGACGGTCCGTACGCGGAGTTCTCGGTCGAGGAGCCCATCGCGAACTCGTCCGTGTTCGTCTTGCCGATCAGCGGCATGCCCGCTGCCTTCACCCGTGCGGCGACGGTCGCGTCGAACACGGGGACGTAGCCGGCGAGGATCTTCGAGCCCGCCGTCGTCTCCACGCCCTTCGTCGAGATGACGTCCTTGAGCGCGATCGGGACTCCGGTCCCCTCGCCTTCCTCGACGAGGCGCAGGTAGGCGTGGAGCTCCGGGTTGCGCGCGGCGGCGGCGCCGAGATAGGCCGCGTGCAGCTCCGCCGACGAGACCTCCTTGCGCTCCAGCATGCCGAGCGCCTGCTCGGCGGTCAGGCGCAGCGTGTCGATCACCCGGTCACCTCGGGGCCCGCCGTGGGCGGCACGCGGAAGAGGGATCCCTCGTGAGACGGCGCGTTCGCGAGCACGTCGTCGAGCGCGAGTGACACGTGCGGCTCGTCCTCGGCCCAGACGTTGACGAGGTCGAGCGGGTGCGAGGTCGGCGGCACGTCGTCGAGATCGAGCTCGGCCACCTTGGAGACGGCGTCGAGGATCGCGCCCAGCTCGAGCGTGAGGCGGTCGAGCTCGTCCTCGCGCAGCTCGAGGCGCGCGAGCCGCGCGACGTGCAACACCTGCTCTCGCGAGATCGACATCCTGGCTGATCCTCTCAGAAGCTCTGGCGCTCGAAAGGCGACGGGCCCCTTCCGGGGCCCGTCGCACGAAGCTCGAATCCGGAAGCTATGCCGCCGTGACGTTCGCCGCCTGGGCACCCTTCGGCCCCTGGACGACCTCGAACTCCACCTTTTGCCCCTCCGTGAGGGACTTGTAGCCGTCCATGGTGATTGCCGAGAAGTGCACGAAGACATCTTCGCCACCTTCGCGCTCGATGAACCCGAAGCCCTTCTCGTTCGAGAACCACTTGACGGTACCGGTCTCTACAGACAACGAACGTCCTCCTACAACGTGCGCCTGCCCAGGTAGGCAGACGCGACTTACGAAGCGGCGAGAACGGTACCGTCACGCACCGGGGAACGCAAGGAGCCCACGCCGGTAGCGGGCCGCCTTGAGGGTGCTCTCGAGCAGGCAGGCGATCGTCATCGGCCCCGTCCCGCCCGGCATCGGCGTCAGATAGCCGGCCACGTCGGCCACCGCAGGGTCGACGTCGCCCTCGATCCCCTTGTCCGTGCGCGTCAGGCCGACGTCGAGCACGGCCGCACCTGGCTTCACCATCTCCGGCGTGACGATGCCGGGCCGTCCCACGGCAGCGACGACGATGTCGGCCCTGCGCACGTGGCCCGCAAGGTCGGCGGTGCGGGAATGGCACACCGTCACGGTCGCATGCGCGTGCATCAGCAGCATCGCCATCGGTCGCCCCACGATCTCGCTGCGGCCGATCACGACCGCCTCCTTGCCCGCGGGGTCGATGCCGTACTCCACGAGCAGCTCCATGCAGCCGGTCGGAGTCGCGGGCACGTGGATCGGGGTGCCGAGATACAGGTTGCCGGCGTTGACCGGATGGAAGCCGTCGACGTCCTTGAGCGGCGCGACGGCGTAGGTGACACGCGTCTCGTCGATGTGCGAGGGCAGCGGCAGCTGCACGAGGATCCCGTCCACCTCGTCGCTCTCGTTCAGCTCGGCGACGAGCTCGAGCACGTCGGCCTCGGACGTGTCGGCAGCGAGCCGCACGTCGCGGGCCTCGATGCCGGCCTCGGTCGCCGCCTTGTGCTTCGCGGCGATGTAGACGTGCGAGGCCGGATCGTCCCCGACGAGCACGGTGGCGAGCCCGACGTGGCCGAGCTCCGACACCTCGCGCGCGACGGCGCCGCGCACCTTCTCCGCCAGAGCCTTCCCGTCCATGCGCACAGCGGTCACGCCGCAGACTCTAGTGCCTCCTCCCGCCGCGACGCGCGGGTACCTCGCGACGGCCGGCCGGGCAGTGCCTCGGCTCCCGGGCGGGGGATCAAGGCAGGCGCCGCAGCTGCCGATACGGCCCAGGGCATCCGCCCTTTTCTCCTCCGAAGGCCAGCCATGGTTCTCGTCAAGATCTTGCTCGTCGGAGCGCTCGCAGCGGTGATGCTCGGCGTGGCCAAGGACCAGCGCTGGTTCGAGCGGGCCGGGCTCGTTTCGAGTTGCCAGCTCGTCGCGCCTCCCGCCGGGCAGCCGGCGGGCGGATCCTGGTACCTGTGCCGCGAGGGCGTGATGACAGGGTTCCCGCGTCTCGAGCGGGACAACTGCGAGAGCAGGGGCTTCATCGTCAAGCGGGAGCTGTGGCACTGCGACACGATCGCCGACCCGAGACGCCTCTAACAACTTCACTACTTTGTAGTTGTGCTAGCATGGCCTCCGTCCCTGAGACCGGAGGTCTGCATGTCCCTTCCCCACCCGCTCCCCGATCCGCTCGTCGAGCTGATCGCGCGACGGTTCCGCGTCATCGGCGAACCGATGCGGATCCGGCTGCTCGACCACCTGCGTGAGCACGAGGCAAGCGTCCAGGAGCTGACGGACGCCACCGGCGCCACCCAGCAGAACATTTCCAAGCACCTCGGCACGCTGCACGAGGCGGGGATCGTCTCCCGCCGCAAGGAGGGCACGCGCACCGTGTACGCGATCGCCGACCACACCGTGCTCGACCTCTGCGAGCACGTCTGCGGCAGCCTGCAGCGGCAGCACGCCGAGCTCGGCGAGCTGCTCGCGGGAGCGGCGTGATGCGCTGCGCCCGCCTTGGCCTCGAGCGTGCCCTGTTCGCCCTCGCGGGAACGGTCACCCTCGCGTCGCTTCTTCTCGCCCTCGCCGTCAGCCCCTGGTTCCTGCTGCTGGCCGGCTTCGTCGCCCTCAACCAGTGGCTCTACGCCGCCGCGGGCGAGTGCCCGGCGTCGCTGCTCCTGCGCCGCACCCCCTGCTTCTCGGGCAGGCCCGCCCGATGACCGCGCTCGGGCCGATCGGACGCCTCGGGTACTGGATGGCGGGGCACGTGCGCTTCGTCGTGATCGCCTGGGTCGTGCTCGCCGTCGCCCTCGGCTTCTTCGCGCCCCGGGCCGAGCACGCGCTCTCCGGTGCCGGCTGGGAAGCGAGCGGATCCGAGTCCGTCGCCGCGCGCGAGACGATCGACCGGGCCTTCGGCGGCCAGTCGGGCTATGCACTGATGGTCGTCGTGCACGGCAACGGCGATCTCGCTCCTGCCGTGGCCGAGGCGACGGCGATCCTGCGCTCGGACGACCGCATCGCCTCGATCGCACCTCCTCAGACGTCGGCCGACGGCCGCACGATCGTGCTCCACGCCGGCGCGGCCGAGCGTCCCACGGTGATGGTGCGGGCGGCCGACGACCTCAAGGGCGAGCTGTCCGGTCTCTCGCGGGACGGGGTCAGCGTCAGCCTCACCGGCGCCCCCGGGATGTGGTCCGACTTCAACGAGGCGAACAAGTCCGCGATGATGAAGTCGGAGCTGATCTCGTGGCCGGTCACGCTGGCGATCCTCGTGCTGGCATTCGGGTCGCTCGTGGCCGCAGGGCTGCCGCTGCTCCTCACGATCCTCGGCCTGATGGCGTCCGCCGGCACGCTCTTCCTCGCCGCACAGGCGTTCGACGTCTCGATCTGGTCGATGAACTTCGCACTCATGTTCGCGCTCGCGCTCGGGATCGACTACGCCCTGTTCATCGTCGCGCGTTTCCGGGGCGCCCACTTCGGCTCCAACCTGACGACGCGAGAAGCCGTCGCGGTGACGATGGACACGGCCGGCAAGGCGGTGCTCTTCTCGGGCGTGACCGTGCTGATCTCGCTCTCGGCGGTGATGCTCGTTCCGAGCCCCGCGTTCCGCTCGATGAGCCTCGGCATCATGCTGTCCGTGCTGTTCGTGCTCGCGGCAGCGCTGACACTCCTGCCGGCGCTGCTCGCCAAGCTGGGCGACCGGGTGGATGCGCTCTCGCTGCGCTGGGTGCACGCCGGCGAGCACCGTTCGCCGGCGTTCGCCCGCTGGGCGGAGCTGCTGTGGCGCCGCCCCTGGCTGTTCGGGACGGCGTCCGTCGCCATCCTCGTCGCTCTCACCCTGCCCGTCTTCGGGCTCGACACGGGCATGCCCTCGATCAAGGTGGTGCCGCAGAGCGACGGCTCACGCACCGGCTACGAGCAGGTGCAGGCCGCGTTCGGCCCCGGCGCGCCGGGGACGCTGCAGGTCGTCGCCCCGGCGGCGCAGTCCGCCCGGGTGCTGAGCGCGCTCGAGGCCGACCCGGGCATCGCCGGCGTCGCCCCGGCCGAGCAGGCTCAGGGCCAGGTGCTCGTGCTGGCGCAGCCGTCGGTCGACCCGTCGGACCCCGCGCTCGGCACGACGATCGAGCGTCTCCGAGACGCGCTGCCGGCGACGGCCCTCGTGGGCGGCGTGGCGGCCGAGAACCACGACCTGGAACAGGCGCTCGCAGCCAAGACGGTGCCCGTTCTGCTCGTCGTGCTCGCGCTCGGCTTCCTGCTCCTGCTCGTCGCCCTGCAGGCACCGCTGATCGCGGCGGCCGGCGTGGTCACGAACCTCCTCGCCACCGGAGCAGCATTCGGGGTCGCGCGCCTGATCTTCCAGGAGGGCCACGGCAGCGGGCTGCTCGGGTTCGAGTCGCAGGGGTACCTCAATGCGTGGGCGCCCGTGTTCTTCTTCGCCATGATCTTCGCCATCTCGATGGACTACACGGTGTTCCTGCTCTCGTCCGCCAAGGAGCACTGGGACCGGAGCAAGGACGCGCACGAGGCGATGGTCGGCGGGCTCGCCCACTCGGGCCGCACGATCTTCGCGGCCGGAGCCGTGATGGTGGCGGTCTTCTTCACCTTTGCGCTCTCCGGCCCGCTGCCGCCCAAGGAGATGGGCGTCATCCTCGGCGTCGCAGTCCTGCTCGACGCGATGCTGATCCGGCTCGTGCTGATGCCCGTGCTGCTCCGGCTCCTCGGGCCGGCCGCCTGGGCGCTGCCACGCTGGCTCGACCGCATCCTCCCGGACGTGCGGTTCGGGCACTAGGGAGAGCGCTCCGCCCACCGGCTCGGGCACGGCAGACGAGCCGGTGGGCGCGCCACGGGCTAGGCGGAGGCGCCCTCGGGCACGAGGCCGAGTTGCTGCATCATGGCCAGCGCGTCGAAGACGCCCCAGTGCTCGCGCACGAGACCGTCGTCGCCGAACCTCATGATGTCGATCAGCTGCACGTCGACGCCCTTGCCGGTCGCCGGGATGCCCATGAAGTCTCCGCGGTGGGTGCCGGTGGCCCTCACGCGGGCCACGGCCTTGTCGCCGCTCGCCAGAACGTCCTCCGGAGTCATGCGCAGGTCGGGGAACGCCTCGATGTACATCCGGAAGAACGCCATCACCCCGTCTTTCGTGGGCTCGAGGCCGGGCGTCTCCTCGTGCTCGACGAAATCGTCGGCCAGCAGTGCACCGAACGCGTCGATATCGCCGGCGCTGATCAGCTCGTAGCAGCGTCGCAGCGTCTCCGTGTGATCCATCGTGCTCCTTCCTCGTTGGCTGCGCGGGAGTGTACGAGGTGCCGACCGACGGAACAACGCCCTGCAGGCTGCTCGTCTGCGGAGCGCTGCGGCTCCTTGCACCCGCTGACTAGCGGGAGCGCTGCAGGGCGAGGCCGGTGAGAACCTCGCGCAGCAGGCGGTCGGCGACGAGCGCGGTGAGGTCGGCCGAGCCGACGGCCGTCGGGATCACCTCGACGACGTCCATCCCCACGAGGCGAAGGCGCGCGGCGAGCTCACGGCAGGCCCACAGCAGGTCGACGCTCGTCATGCCGCCGGGCTCGGGGGTGCCCGTGCCGGGAGCGAAGGCCGGGTCGAGCACGTCCACGTCGACGGTCAGGAAGACCGGCCCCTCCCCCACGATCGAGATCGTCTCCTCCACGACGGGACGGATGCCGCGGTCGCGCACGTCGTGCATGAAGAAGCTCGTGATCCCGCGCTCCGCCTGCCACTGGAGCTCGCGCTCGCCCGGCCAGTAGCCTCTCAGGCCGATCTGCACGTAGCGCGAGCCGTCGACGTGATCGTCGCGGACGAGCCGGTACATCGGCGTCCCGTGTGAGACCTCCACGCCGAACACCTCCTCGCCCGTGTCCGTGTGCGTGTCGAAGTGGACGAGCCCGACCGGGCCGTGCACCGACGCGACCGCCCTGACGTCCGGCTCGGTGATCGAGTGGTCGCCGCCGAGGACGAGCGGCACCGCGCCGGCACGCGCGACCTCGGCCACCAGCTGCTCGATCGCGGCATGGGAGCGGCCCGGGTCGGCCGGCAGCACCGGGGCATCGCCGTAGTCGACGACGCGCAGCACCTCGTTCCAGTCCACCCGAGCCTCGAGGTGAGGCCCCGGCGGGCAACCCGCCGAGCGGATCGCGCGCGGCCCGAAGCGGGTGCCCGGCCGGTCGGAGACGAGGTCGTCCATGGGTGCCCCCACGATCGCCGCATCGACTCCTGCCAGGTCCGCGAGAGCCTGGGTGTACGGGAGGCCGGCAAAGGTCAGCAGGCCTGCGTAGTCGGGCTTGTCGGGCAGGCCCAGCGCCTGCCAGCGCTCGAGCGGATCGATCATGCGCGGGATCCTACGCCGCCCGCCTGTCTACGCTGCGTGCGTGCCGTCCCCGGTTCGTCAGCGCGCGCAGGTCGCCGTCCGTGTCGGCGGGCTCGTGTTCGTCGTCGCCTGGCTCCTCTCCCCGTCGCTGCAGGCTGCGATCCCCTTCTGGCTGCCCTTCGCCGTTCTCGCAGCGACCGAGGTCGAGTTCCTGGCGCGAGGGCTCGGCGAGTCGCGCACCGGTCGTCGACACGAGCCGCGCTCGACGACGCTCGAGCGGAGGCTTCCGGGAGCGAGCGACGCCGACCTCGGCTGGATCGAGGTCGCCGGCGAGGACGGCGAGGTCTTCCTCGCCCCGGCCCCGCCCGCACCGAGAAGCCGCTCACGACGCCTGCCCTTCGCGGCCGGCGTCATCGTCGCCGCGGTGCTCTTCGCGGTCGCTCTGCGCGTCGACACGCAGGCGACGTGGTCGTCGCTCGCGCCGGCGCAGCGGGCCGAGTCCGAGCGCCGCTTCACGCAGGAGGCCCGCGAGATCGCCGGTCGCCCGGTCACCGTGCGCTGCGACGACGACTACATCTTCACGGGCGTGGGCTCGGACGCCGCAGGCGTCGCTTTCATCCGGCGTGGGCTTGCCTATCTCGAGCCGGGCGTCTGCCGCACGCTGCACGACCTCATCGCCGAGCGTGCACCCGGCAATCGCGAGGACGCCGCGTTCGCGGTCACCGTGCTGGCACACGAGGCCACGCACCTGCGCGGCATCCGGAACGAGGCGGTGACCGAGTGCTATGCGCTGCAGGAGGGATCACGGCTCGGCGTCCGGCTCGGGCTCTCGCCCGGCGACGCGCGCGAGCTGATGAGGGCACAGCTCTCGCGCGGCCTCGGCGATCGCAGCGTCCAGCGGCTCGGCTACCGGATCCCGGCCGGGTGCCGCGACGGCGGAGAGCTCGACCTTCGCCCGGACGACCCGAGCTTCCCCTGATCAGGCTCCCTGCAGGTGCTGCTCGAGCCTCGCGCGCACCATGGCGACGCTCGCTCCGGCGAGCTGCTCGCCCAGGACGGCGGCGCCCAGCGCCGACCGCCTCCGACACGACCCGCTCCCGCTCGCTCTCGAGCCCACCGCGCACGACGAACAACGCGGCGTGCACCCGGGCGCCCCACTCGACGAGATCGGCCGGGGCCTCACCCGGATGCTCCCGCCCCGACTCCGAGACCCTCGGTGTCTCGCGCAGCGCGGTGGCGATCTCGCGTGCCGCCACCGCGAGCCCGTCGGCCTCCGCACGGAGCACGCGCTCCGAGTCGACCAGCTCGGCCCGACGCGCCACGATCCGCGCCGACCTGGCCTCTGCATCGACGAGCTCCTCCCGCGCCCGCGTCAGCTCCCGCTGCGCCTGGGCCCGTGCCTCGTCGCCGCCGCGCCGGCTCTGCGCCACCTCGTCCATCCTCTGCTCCGCGGCGGCGAGCTCTCCCCGCGCACGCTCCTCGCGGCGCTGCGCCTCGGCCTGCGCCTCGTCGTTGCGGACGAGCTCCTGCGGCAGCGCCGCCAGCGCCTCGATGATCGTCCCGGCGCGGCTACGCACCTGATCGGCACGTCCCAGCAACTCCACGACCGCCTCGATGCCGGCGGCAAGCGCCTCGTCTCGGCGGTGCAGCTCCTCGGCGTGAGCCAGGAGCGCGGCGGCACTCGGGTCTGTCACACCCCGATTATCGCGGAGCGCCGGCCGCGGGGGCCGCGGCGACCTTCCCGACGCACTGCCGCACCGGGCAGGAGATACTCGGCTCCTCGCAACGCCATCGGAGGGGAGAGCATGACATGGAACGGCGCCGCCCGATCGCGCCCGGGCACCTGACGCGCCGGTGAGCCTCGTCCGGCAGGCCGGCGGAGTCGCGATCGTGCTCCGCGTCGTCTTCCGCAACCCGGAGCTGCGCCGCGCCCAGCTCGCCCTCGCTGCCTTCAACAGCGCCGAGTGGGCTGTCTGGGTGGCGATGCTCGTCTACGCCTACAACCGCGGCGGAGCCTCGATGGCCGGCATCGTGGCACTGATCCAGCTCGTGCCCGCCACGATCTTCGCGCCGTTCGCGAGCGTGCTGGCCGACCGCTACCGGCCGGCCCTCGTCCTCAAGGCGGGCTACCTGGCGCAGGCAGCCGGCATGGGTGTGACGGCGGCCGTGCTCCTCTCGGGCAGCCCTGCGTGGCTCGCGTACGTCTGCGCCGCCTTCGCCTCGACAGCCCTGACCGTGACCCGCCCCACCGAGGCCGCCCTCACGCCCGGCCTCGTGCGCGTGCCCGAGGAGCTGACGGCGTCGAACGTCGTCTCGGCCTGGAACGAGAGCCTCAGCATCCTCGTGGCTCCGGCGCTCGCGGGCGTGCTGCTGGCCGTCTCGGGCCCCGGCTGGGTGTTCCTGTCGATGGGCGCGCTGGTGCTCGCCGGAGCGGTCGCCGTCGCTCCGATCGCGGGCCCGCCTGCCCCCGTTCGCAGCGGCGCGAGCGTGAGAGCCGAGCTGACCGAGGGCTTCCGCGTGGTGGTGCGCGAACCGGCCGCACGAACGCTTGTGGGGCTGCTCGGCACCCAGTACGTCGCACTCGGGGTGCTCGACGTGCTCTACGTCGTGCTGGCGATCGACGTGCTGGGAATGGGCGACGGCGGGGCCGGATACCTGAACGCAGCGTTTGGCGCCGGTGGTGCGGTCGGGATCGGCGTGACGGCGTCGCTCGTGGGCCGGCCCAGGCTGATGCCGGCCGTGCTCCTGTCGCTGGCGGTCTGGGCGGCTTCGTTCGTCGCGATGACCGTGCTCTCGACGGCCGCGGCGGCACTGCTGCTGCTCGCGGTCGCCGGTGCAGCCCGGAGCCTGTTCGACGTAGCCGGCCGCACCCTCCTGCAGCGCACGGCGCCGCCCGACGTGGTCGCGCGCGTGTTCGGGGTGCTGGAGGCGCTGATGGGAGCGGGCACCGCCGTGGGAGCGCTGCTGACGCCGGTGCTCGTCGGCGTCAGCGGGTCCACTGCCGCGATCATCGGCGCCGGCGCGATCATGCCGGTGCTCGCGCTGGCGCTCGGCCGCCGCCTCTTCGCGATCGACGCCTCGGCACGGGTTCCGATCGTCGAGATCGGGCTGCTGCGGTCACTGCCGCTGTTCGGCTCGCTGCCGCCGCCCGAGATCGAGGGCCTGGCCCGGAGCCTCGTGCCGGTCGCCGCAGCGGCCGGGGACGAGATCGTGACCCAGGGCCAGGACGGCGACCGCTACTACGCGATCGCCGAGGGCGAGCTCGAGGTCGTCAAGGACGGTGCGCGCGTGCGCGTGCTCTCACGCGGGGAGGGCTTCGGCGAGATCGCACTGCTGCACGACGTGCCCCGCACGGCGACGGTGGCCGCGATCACACCGGTGAGGCTGTACGCCCTGGAGAAGGAGGCCTTCCTCGAGGTGATCACCGGGCATCCGGTCGCGAGCGCGTCGGCACACGCGATCGCCGCAGAGCGGCTGGCCCCGGCCGAAGGCTGAGTCGAACCAGGCGGGCCGGCCGCCGCGTCAGACTTCGCAGTTCGTGACCGAGTTGTTGCCGGAGCCGGGCTTGCAGACGTCGTAGCCGGGCCCGCCGTCGATCCTGTCGTTGCCCGAGCCGGTCGTGATGCGGTCGTTGCCGCTGCCCCCGTTGACGTTGTTGTTGCCGTTGCCGGCGTCGATCGTGTCGTCGTCCGCCCCGCCCTCGATCGTGTCGTTGCCGGTCGCGGTCGTGACGGTGTCCATCCCGCCGCCGAGGTCGATGTTGTTGTTGCCGCCCGTGTCGGCGATCACGTCGTCGCCGTCTCCCGCCGTGATCTTGTCGTTGCCCGTCCTGGTGCTGACCTCGTCGTTGCCGGCGCCCGTGTCGATGGTGTTGTTGCCGCCTGCGTCGTCGACGACGTCGTTGCCGGCGCCGGTGGTGATCTTGTCGTTGCCCGTCCCGCTCGTGACGTCGTCGTCGCCGCTGCCGGCGTCGATCGTCGTGTTGCCGCCCGTGTCGGTGACGATGTCGTTGCCTGCACCGGCGGTGATCTTGTCGTTGCCCGTCCTGGTGCTGATCTCGTCGTTGCCGCCGCCGGTGTCGACGGTGTTGTTGCCGCCCGTGTCGATCACGATGTCGTCGCCGCCGCCGGTCGTGATCGTGTCGTTGCCCGTGCCGCTGCAGATGATGTCGTTGCCGCCCTTGCCGTCGATCTTGTTGTTGCCGCCGGAGTCGTAGATGACGTCGTTGCCGGGGGTGCCGTTGATGGTGTCGTTGCCGGACCCTCGGACGATCGCGCCGGCGGGGGCGGGCAAGGCGCACGGCTCGAACACGGTGTAGGTGACCGACTTCGTCGCCGTCTTGCCGACGTTGTCGGTGGCGTTCACGGTGAACGTCTTCGTGCCGGTCGTCGCCGTGGAGATCGGCGCGCCGGACGCGATGGTGCCGGTGCAGGACGCGATGCCGGAGCCGGCGTCCGCGCAGGTGAAGTCGGCGGTCGGCGAGCTCCCCTTCCGGTAGGAGGCGCCGGGCGCGGGGGTTGCGATCGTGATCTCGGGGTCGCCGGCGTCGATGGCGACGACGGTGCCGGCGGTGCCGCCGTTCGAGCCGCGCGCCTGCACCGTGTGGACGCCGTCGCCGCTGATCGTCGGGCCGCCGCCCTGCAGGACGGGCGCGAACGCGCCTCCGTCGACGCTCACCTCGAGCGTGACGCCGTCGGGGCCGTTGGCCACGACCGCGGTCGGCCCGTCGAACCAGCCGCTCGGCGGCACCGCTGCCGCGGGAGCCACGGTCACGTCGCCGGTGGGTGCCGGCAGCGGCGCGGCCGCGAAGAAGAAGCCCTTGTTCGTGCTCACGCCGACGTTGCCGGCAGCGTCGACGGCCTGCACGAAGTACTCGAACTCGTCCGCCGCGTTCGTGAGCGGGACGCCGCCCGACCAGGTCGACGACGTGCCGACCTGGCCGAGGTCGGAGAACTTCCACGTGGTGTCCGCGCCGCTGCGGAGCGCCACGAGCACGCGCTTCACCTGAGCGGCGCCCCCGAGATCGGTGACGTCGACCGAGAACGCAGCGTTGCCGGACACCTTGGTCGCCTCGATGCGCGTGAAGGCGGGCGGCACGAAGTCGTTGCTCGACGAGCGCAGCACGCGGGCGCCGATGCGCGTGTAGAGCCGCTGCACGCCCTGTCCGTTCACGCCCGGGCTGGCGCCCGTGAAGAACTGGCCGGTCATCAGCACCACGCGCTGCGCCGTCGCGCCGTCGCGTGTGAAGGTGCGCAGCGCCTGCAGCCGCGCCGGGAAGGCGACGTCGCCGAACGAGAGCTCCGGCTCGGTGTCCTCCGTGTCCACGATCGGGCGCGCGAAGACGGGGTCGACGCCCGGGATGTCGGCCTGCTGGCGCAGCTCCGTGATCAGCGCGCCGTGTCCCGAGGTGCCCGCGACCTCGACGAACGCCTTGGGCTGCAGCGGCCGGAAGTGGGTGGCCTGGACGCCGTCCGGGCCGCTCCAGAAGCGGCCGAGAGCGGTCGGCGTCTCGGTGTTCGCGATCGCGTCGAGCGTGAACGCCTCCGCCTGAAGGCCGGTGGCCGTGTCGGTGACGATCGACGTCGATGTCGGCACGGCGGCCGTGGCCTGGAGCGACAGCACCTGCACGCCGCCCGACTGAGCGGCGGGAGCGGGTGTCGCGGAGGCCGGGGCGGCGCCGCCGTCGGGCGTCGTCACCGACCACATCGGCAGGCCGTAGAGCGTGAACTCGGCCATCGCCTTCTCGTCGTAGACGCCGAAGACGCCGAGGCTGCCGAAGTACTCCTGCTTGGCGGCGGCGAGGGCGTTGCCGACGGTTGCTCCGGCGGCGATCTTCTGCGCGAAGATCGAGTCGAGCAGCTCGGAGTAGGCGATGACGAGGCTGTCGCCGTAGCCGTAGCCGGTGTTGCCGAGGTAGGCGCCGACGCCGTTCCGCGAGTAGGCCTGCGGCCAGTCGAACGTGTTTCCCGTCACGACGGCGTCGGAGACCGACAGCCCACCGTGGCAGCCCATGCTGAAGACGAGGCGATTCGCGAGCCGCCCGGTGTTCCCGGCCGGGGCCTGCGTGGGCCCGAGCGGCAGGTCGGCGGTCGTGAGGAACGGCGGCAGGGGCGAGGGCGGCGCGAACTGGAAGTGGTCGGCATGCCCGTTCAGGGACGTGATCGCGGGGGCGCCGGCGGCCGGCAGGAAGGCGCCGAGCAGCGTGGCCCGCGTCCAGTCCGCGGTGCCGGTGAGAATCGGGCTCGGGAGCGTCGCTGCACCCGGGCCGAAGCGGCCTGCAAACGGAGCGTGGATCGCAGCGGCACCGTCCTGCATGAAGTCGTAGCCGGTGACGAGCGAGGTCGCAGGGTCGAGACGTCCGCTGAACGAGGTGAACCTGTTCAGCGTGGCGACGATCTCCTCCGGCGTCTCGACGAGCCGGCCCACTGACAACCGCGGCACGTACAGCTGCCGGTTCAGGTACGGCACGGGCTCGAGCGTGCCGTACGGGTCGTCCGAGAGCATCTGGCCGGCGTGCAGTGTGGCAAAGAGGTCGCTCGTGCGGTCGAACGTCTCTGCGTACCCGTTCTCGTTGGCGACGGTGGTGAAATCGCCCAGGCGTCCCTGCGGGATCACGCGGTCGCCGCCGACGATGACGAGGTACTTGAGCCCGGCCCCGTTCGGCTTCGCCCTCACCTCCGAGTCCACGACCCCGTTGATCGCCGCGACGACCTTGTTCGCGAGATCGGGATCTCCCGGATCGGCGTCCCAGTTCGCGTACGCCGCTTGCACGGCCGGGTACGCATCGACGAACAGCACCGTGTTCGGGAAGCCGAGCGACGAGAAGCTCGCCTGGTTGGCGGTGATCGCGGCGAGCACGCTCGCGGCGCCGGACTCGAGCCGCTGCCGGTTGACGAGGAAGAGGGTGTTGAAGCCCGTCGGCAGGGCGCCGACAACGGTGTTGGCGGCCGTGCCGCTGACCGAGCGGGACGGCGTGGTGACGTCGACCCGCGGCGCCTCGCTCGTGACGCGCAGCATGTACGGATCGGCGCTCGTGGCGCCGTTGTAGCTCGTCACCTGCACGGTGTACGAGCCGCCGCTCCCGTCCGACAGCACCGTGATGTCCTCGGGGTCGGTGCCGCGGCTCGCCGAGACGCCCACGACCGGCAGCGTCTGCAGCCGCAGGTCGTCCAGCGTCTGCGAGGGCAGCGCGTCGGTGACGTGGGTGAGCTCCGAGCCGGTGTCTGTGAGGGGAGCGCCGTCGAGCGGCGGCGTCCCGGGCGAGGCTGCGCGCAGCGCCGTCTGCTCGGGACCGTAGATCACCAGGTCGTAGTCGCCCGGCAGGTGGCTCAGGTGGAAGGTTGTGCGGCTGCCCACGGCCGGTACGTCGACGCGGTAGTAGTCGACGTCGGCCGCGCTCGTCAGATACGAGAGGTAGAGCTTGCTCGTCGTCAGGAGCGGCGACGCGCCCGGCGTGTTGTTGCCCGACTCGCTGCCGTCGACGACCGTGACGGGCTCGGGCGAGGCTGCCGAGACGGTGGCGCCGCCGGCGGGCGTGGCCGCCGCGGTGGCGCTCTGCGGGCCGAGGACGATCCCGGGCCGTGCCGAGAAGCAGAGCGTGTACGAGCTGCCGACGACGCCGGTGACCGTCCACGTCGCCTTCGTGACTCCGGCCGCGACCTGCGTGAGTGTGGGATCAGTCACGGCTGTGCCGGAGCCACAGGTCCCGGGCCCGTGCACGAGCTTCGAGCGTTCCGGGCGCGTAGGCGAAGGTCCGCGGCAGCGTCACCGAAAGGGCGACGGTGGACGGGCCGCCCGTGGCGCCGCCGTTCGGATCGAGCGTGAACGCGACGGAGTAGGGAGTCGTGCCCGGGGGGTCCGCGTACAACGAGAGGCTCGTGTCGAAGATGTTGAGCGTCTCGAAGGCAAAGCTCTCCGGGTTGTTCGCGAACAGGGCGAGCGCGAGCACGTCGGCGAGCGTGAGGTCGTTCGGCTGCGGCAGGCTCTCCAGCAGGTCGCCGACGATGAGGTTCGCGAAGTCCTCCAGGTTGGCGATCGTCCAGCTGTCGGGGACGTCATTCGGAAGCGCCTGGCGCAGGTCGCCGAGTGTCACGCCCGGAAGCACGTTCCCCACGTAGTCGCCGAGCGTGCCCGTGCACTGGCCGCTGCACACGAGCACCGACTGGTTGACGGGCAGCTGGTTGACGGGCAGCTGATTCACCGGCGACTGGTTCACCGGCGCGTTCGCGGCGAGGATCGCGGCGAGGGAGAGCTGGTTGACCGGCGACTGGTTGACGGGCAGCTGGTTGACCGGAAGCGAGAGGATGCGCGACTGGTTCACCGGCAGCTGGTTGACCGGAAGCTGGTTGACGGGCAGCTGATTCACCGGCAGCTGGTTCACCGGCGCCTGGGCTGTCGCAAGTGCGTCGATCAGCGACTGGTTGACCGGGCTCTGGTTGACGGGCGACTGGTTCACCGGCGCGCCCTCGAGCGCAGCGGAGAGCAGCGACGTGCTCCCGGGAAGCGAGCCCGAGCAGTTCAGCGGCGGCCCGCTGAAGAGCGCACACCAATCGACGCCGGAGATGCCGGAGACGGGCAGCTGGCCGAGCGCGAGCGTCATCGCCGGCAACGAGCCGAGCGGGCTGTTCGAGAAGTCGATGTCGGCGAAGCGGATCGGGCTCGTCGCGCCCGGCTGCAGCGGGACGGGTAGCGGGTTGAGCCCGAAAACCTGGCGCAGGGTGACGCTCTGCAGCGGCGTCTTCGAGAGCGTGGGCGGCAGGATCGCGCCCCAGCCGCCATCGCGCAGCAGCGGGATCGTCGAGAGGGCCGTGTCGCCGAGCGGGCCGGGGGCCTGAGCGAGCGCGGCGAACGAGAGGCCGAGCCCCGACTGGTTGACTGGCGACTGGTTCACCGGCAGCTGGTTGACGGGCGATTGGTTCACGGGCGACTGGTTCACCGGCAGCTGGTTGACCGGCAGCTGGTTGACCGGCGACTGGTTCACGGGCGACTGGTTCACCGGCGCGGCCTGCGTGCCGCTCGACTGCGGCACGACGAGCGCTCCCGGCGGAATGCTCAGGAGCGGCACCGCGGGAGCGCCGGCGTCTGCCGTGGCCGGGCCGCTGATGGTCAGGTTCGTGACGGTTGCCGGCGCTCCGCCGCCGTAGGTGACGACGAGCTTCGGGCGCAGGGCCGGATTGACCGCCTCGCGGGTGTAGTAGCGCCCCCAGTACGCGAGGTTGTTGCCGACGGTGCACACGGGGCAGTTCGGCGTCCACAGCTCGAGCGAGAGCTGGCCGTCGCCCGCGCGCTGCGCCGCGATCTGCGCGATCAGCCCGGCCCGTGCCTCCGCGACGGTGCGCGGCATGCCGTCGGTGGAGCTCGGGAAGACCTTCGTCTGGTTCCCGGCCGGGTCGGGATCCTGGCCGCACCCGTTGCGCCAGACGTCTGCGGCGCCGAACGAGAGCGGAGACTGGCGAATGTCTGGACCGCCGCTGTACGCGGTGCCGCCGACCGTGGTGGGCCCGTCGGCCGGGCGCGTGTTCCATGTCACCGTGGACTCGCCCCAGGTGTCGTCCGGGATGAAGAGAGCCCAGTGGGCGGGATCGCCGTCCTGTGCCCAGCCGGCACGGGTCGTCGTCTCGAGCCGTGCGTCGGTGATCGTGGCACCCGCGGGGATCGCGGAGAGGTTGAAGCGCATGAGGGTGTACGAGGTGCCGTTCGCGAGCACGCAGCCCGGGTTCGAGCCGCCGTAGACGTCGGCGTAGTCGAGCGAGCCGAAGTTGGTCGTCGGAGCGCCGGCGGCCACGAACGTGTCGGCGACGGGCGTGAGCGTGACCGTGCCGGCGGAGGGCGCAGCGGCGATGTCGAAGCAGGTCGAGAAGGGAGACGTGGCGGCGGGGCCGCCGCCGGTGATCGTCGCCGTCAGCACGGTTCCGTCGCTCGGTGTGTAGGGGAACGCGTACGAGGTGTCGCTCTCGGCCCCGTCCTGGCGCCCGAGGAAGGTGCGCCCTTCTCCCGCTCCGGACGGATCGCACGTCGGGCTCGCGTAGAGGTCGATGCTGCCGCCCGAGGGAGGGATCGAGAACGTCACGGCAACCTGGCCGTCGATACTCGCCGCGGTGATCGCCGGAGCGCTCGTCTGGGGTGGGTTGACGTTGATCCCGAGCCCGGCGTTGTCGTGGATCGAGTTGCCCTGGATCCTTGTCCCGTAGCCGCTCACGACCTTGACGCCGTCGCCGCCGTTGTGTGCGATCTCGTTGGCCTTGCCCGCCTCGGACGGGGCGTCGCGGCCGATCGTGGCACCGCCTTCGGAGAGGTTGTCGAGCAGGATCCCCTGCTGTGTGTTGCCGAGCGCGGCGGAGCCCGTGTGCGCCACCCCGATCCGGTTCCCCTGGATGATGCCGCCGTACATCTCCTGACGGATGCCGATGCCGTTACCGGAGACGGTGCTGTCGTACACCTCGGTCGCGTCGGTGTCGGAGGCGATCCCGGCCTCCGTGTTCCCCAGGTTCGGCGTCGATGCCGCATCGGTGCCGACGATGCTGCTCGAGACGACACCGACGTTCGAGATGCCGACCTGGAAGCGCGTGACGACGAGGTCGTCGACGGTGACCGCCGGCTGCGAGGCCTGGATGCCGACGGCAACCTCGCCGGCGCCGTCACCGCCGCCGTCGATCCGGAAGGCGTCGTTGCCGCGTATCGTCGTCCCGTACCTGGCGACGGCCGGCAGCTGTCCGTTTCCGCCCGCGGTGGGCGCGAGGAAGACCGTCCCTGTGGTGCTCGGCGAGATCTCGATCGTGGCCGGGTTTCCGAAGCCGTAGATGGACGAGTTCACGTCTGTGATCGCGTCTCGCAGCGTGCAGTCGGCGACGGTGCAGCCGTCCGGCGCGTGATCGGAAGCCGTCGTCACGGTGAAGGTGGGGCCGTTCTGCGGCGGGTCGCCACCCGCGGTGATCGTCGTACACGCCGAGAACTCGGACGTCCCGCCGTCGCCGGTGGCAGTCGCGGTCACGACGTTGGGGCCGGCCGCAGCGCTCGCGAAGGCAGCGTTGAACGAGCCGACCCCGGCCTCGCTGAGGCGGCCGACGTATGTCGCACCCTCGCCGTTGCCGCTCGCGTCGCAGGCGGACGAGACGTAGAAGTTGAGGGTGTAGAGCGGGCCGTCGACACTGTCGAACGAGCCTGCGACCGTCAGTGTGCCGCCGCTCTGGACGGCGGACGTGATGACGGGGAAGTTCTGCAGGCCGTTCGGCCCGGAGTCCGTGTCGCCCGGGTCGTTCGCGGCGACGAGGCCGTCGTTCCCGAGGTCGATGCCGAGGCCGCCGTTGTCGTGAATCGAGTTGATCGAGATCGACATCGCCCCGATGCTGGCGTCCATCACGATCCCTGCCGAGCCGTTGAACGCGATCACGTTGGGCTCTCCCGCGCCCGCCCCGCCGACCGTCCCGTCGACGCCGCAGCAGCTCTCGGCGAAGACGCCCGCACCCGAGTTCCCGAGCGGCGTCGTGCCGTCGGCGCCGACGCCGATCAGGTTCCCCTGGATCGTGTAGCCGTAGGCCGGCGGAAGCTCGATGCCGTGGCCGCCGTTGCCCGAGACGACGTTGCCCTCGCCGTCGGCGGCACCGCCGATCACCGCGCCCTCGGTGTCATTGACGTAGACGCCGCCCTGAGCGTTCGGGCTGGCCACCATGCCCGCGGCGTCGGTTCCGACGTGGTTGCCGAACAGGCTGACGTAGGCGGCATCCACGTAGACGCCGTAGCCCGTGAACCCTCCGATCGCGAGCCCACGAACCGTCGCGTTGTCGCGCCCGACCTCGAGCCCGTTCGCGTCTGAGGTCGTGGAGCCGTCGATCTCGATCAGCGGCGGTCCCGTGTAGGAGGTGCCGCCCTGCGACCAGGCGTCGAGGAGGGCCCCGAAGAAGGTCGGTAGGGCGTCGCTGAGGATGACCGTCTTCACACCGCTTCCGGGAATGGCGAACTCGATCGTGTCCCCGGATCCTGCTACGAGGATCGCTTCGCGCAGCGTGCAGTTCGCGATCGTGCACGCGCCGTCGCCGGGGTCGTTGGCCGAGTTGACCGTGAACGTCGGCCCGTCCTGCGACGGATCGGACGGAGCAGACGCCGTCACGGAGACATCGTCGAGCGCGATCCCCCAGTAACAGCCCGGGGTGTCGGCGGAGACGAACTCGAGCGTCGCCGCGGCGCCGGTGGCGGTTACCGTCGCCTGCCCGAGCGTCCAGCCCATGTCGCCGAACGTGCTTCCGGTATGGGTCGGCGAGAGCACGACGTTCGAGTTCCACTTGACGTCCATCTGCGCGGGGACGCCGCCGCAGTTCGACAGCCGGTCGGGGTTGTTCGCGTACCAGAACGTGAGGTCGTACGCCTGCCCGGGGGTGGTGGCCAGTACCTGCTTGATCGTCCCCGCCACATACCCGGCCCCGTCCGCCGCATTCCCGTCGAGGTCGAGCGACTGCGCGCCTCCCTTCGCGGGCCAGTAGGTGCCGATCTGCTGCACCCCTCCCCGCGTCACCGCCCAGCCGCCGAAGTCGCCCGAGGGGAAGGTGTGGGTGGTCTCGACTCCGCCAGGGATCACCGGCTCCTCGAATCCCCCGTTGACGACGAGATCGTTCTCGATCGAGAAGCAGGCGGAGAACTCGGACGTGCCGTCGGCGTCGGTGGCAGTCGCGGTGACGACGTTGGGGCTGCCCGCAGCGCTCGCGAAGGCAGCGTTGAACGAGCCGACACCGGTCTCGCTGAGGCGGCCGACGTATGTCGCACCCTCGCCGTTGCCGCTCGCATCGCAGGCGGACGAGACGTAGAAGTCGAGGGTGTAGGCCGGGCCGTCGACGCTGTCGAACGAGCCTGCGACCGTCAGCGTGCCGCCGCTCTGTACTGCAGACGTGATGACCGGGAAGTTCTGGAGGCCGTTCGGCCCGGTGTCGGCGTCGCCCGCATCGTTCGCGGTGACGCCGCTGGGCGCCAGGTCGATGCCCAGACCGGCATTGTCCCGGATCGAGTTGCCCTGCACCCTGACGCCGGCGCTGCCCGCGATGATCTCCACGCCGACGCCGTTGTTGTGGATGACGTTGCCCTCGCCCGTCCCGACGCCGCCGATCTCCACGTCCACAGCCTGCACGAAGACACCGCGCGAGCCGTTCCCGAGCGCTGTCGTTCCGTCGACGCCGACGCCGATCCAGTTCCCCGTGATGAGAGCGTTCCCACCCGCGACGTAGATGCCGTTCAGGGCGTTGCCGGAGATCACGTTCCGGTCGACGGCTGCGATACCGCCTATGGTGGAGGCGTTCTCCACCTGGATGCCGCTGTAGTTGCCGAGCGAGACTGCGTCCTGCGAGGTCGCTCCGCTCGCAGTGGTGCCGAACAGCGACCCCGTTACCGAAACGCCGCCGGCGCTGCCGATTCGGACTCCGGCGCCGTTGCCGTTGTCCCAGCGGGTGAAGGCCAGACGGTCGAGGGAGCTGGACGCAATCGTAGGCACCGCGAAGTCGAGCCCGTACAGGGAGGGGGCCGTGCCTGCGCCACCATCGATGCGGACGAGCGGCCGGCCGTTGCCGTCTACCTGGCCCGAGCCGTCGATCACGACGGCGTCCGTGATCGTCGGCAGCCCGGTCACCGGTTGGATCGTGTGCTCGCCGGCGCCTGGAATGGCGAACGCGATCGTGTCCAGTCCGGCCAAGGCGTTTGCGTCGAGGATCGCCTGCCGCAGCGATCCCGCCCCCGAGTCCGCCGTGGTGGTGACCGTGAACGTCGCGGCAAGCGCCTGCGGCGCTACGAGCAGGCCGAGCACGACCGCGGCCGTGAGCACGACCAGCCTCACGCGCGATCCCCTTGCCGCAACCCCCACCCCAGACACCATCCGCGACAGCGTAGGCGAGCCGACACATGACCGCAACAACAGGCGGCACAACTACCCGTTGTTGTCGCTCACGACCTCGAGCCGCCATGCTTACGGGATGACCGAGACCGCAGCGCCTCCGTCCGCCCTGGCCCCCTACCTCCCCCGGGTCGTGCGGCTCTGGAGCGAGGAGCCCGACGCTCCGCGGGCCCGCTCCGTCGACGGCTCGCTCGTCTCGGTCGACATCTCCGGCTTCACCGCGCTCGCGGAGCGGCTGCAGGCGAAGGGGAAGGAGGGCGCCGAGGAGCTCGTGACGCGCATCTCGGCCGTGTTCGGCGGGCTCATCTCGGCCGCCGAGCGGCACGGCGGCGACGTGCTCAAGTTCCGCGGCGATGCCCTGCTCCTGCTGTTCGCCGGCGAGCGGCACGCCGAGCGGGCCTGCGGCGCGGCCTCCGACATGCAGTGGACGATCGAGCGGATCGGGACACAGGAGACGACGGCGGGGACGGTCGAGCTGCGCATGTCGGTCGGCGTCCACTCCCAGCCCGTGCACCTCTTCCTCACCGAGCAGCCGCACCGCGAGCTGCTCATCGCAGGTCCTGCGGCCACACGGGTCTTCGAGCTCGAGGATCTCGCCTCGGCGGGCGAGATCGTGCTCAGCGCCGAGACCGCCGCCCTCGTCGACCCGGCCTGGGTGGGAGCGCCGAAGGAGGACGCGCTCCTGATGACGCGGCTCGAGCCCGGCGCGAGCGCGATCGCGCCGCCTCCCGACGTGCCGGGTCGGGAGCTGTCGGACTACGTCCCGCGACCGCTGCGCGACCACCTCGCGATCGCGAGCGGCGAGGCGGAGCACAGGCAGGTGACGGTCGCCTTCCTCAAGCTCTCCGAGACCGACACGGTGCTCGCGAGCGAGGGGCCGGAGGGGCTGCTCGCCCGCATCGACCGCGTCGCCCAGGCTGCGGGGAGGGCCTGCGAGGCGTACGGCATCACCTGGCTCGAGTCCGACATCGACGTCGGCGCGCTCAAGCTGTACCTGACCGCGGGCGCCCCCTCCACGTCCGGCGACGACGAGGAGGGCATGCTGCGCGGGCTCCGCGACGTGATCGCCGCCTGCCCGGGGCTGACCTTGCGCGCCGGCGTCAACCGCGGGCACGTGTTCACCGGCGACATCGGCGCGTCGAGCCGCCGCACCTACGCCGTCATGGGCGACACCGTCAACCTCGCCGCGCGCCTGTGCGGCAAGGCCGAGGCGGGCGAGATCCTGACGACGTCGCCCGTGCTCGACCGGGCGCGCACGCTCTACGAGACCTCGGTACGCATGCTGCGGGTCAAGGGCAAGGCGCTGGAGATCTCGGGCCACGTCGTCGGCGCGGCGCTCGGCCGTCGCGAGCCGGACGATGCCGTGGCGGGCACGCTCGTCGGACGCGATGCCGAGCTGCGGGCGCTCGGGCAGGCCTTCGACGCGGCGCGCACCGGCCGGCAGCAGGTCGTGGAGCTCGTCGGGCCGCCCGGGATCGGCAAGTCCCGTCTCGTGGGCGAGTTGCGCACGCTCGCCGACGACCACGGCTTCGAGCGGCTCCAGGTCGCGACCGACCCCTACTCCACCGCCGAGCCGTACGGGGTCTTCCGCAGCCTGTTGCGCCGGGTGGCCGGCATCGCCGAGACGAGCTCCCGCGACGAGGCCGGCGTCGCGCTGGCGGCTCTCGTCGACGAGCGCGTGCCCGAGCTCGAGCCCTGGCTGCCGCTGCTCGCGATCGCCTTCGACGCGGAGGTCCCGGCGTCGATCGCGGCCCTGGGCCTCGACCCCGAGCAGAGCCGCACGCGGGTGCACCAGTCCGTCGAGACGTTCCTGGACGAGATCCTGGTCAACCCGACACTCGTCGTCCTCGAGGACGCCCACTGGCTCGACGACGCGTCGGAGTTCCTGCTGCGCCACCTCGTCGACCGCCCGGGAGCTCGCCCGTGGCTCGTCTGCGTGACGACGCGACCCGGCAAGGATCCCTTCGCCCGCGCGCAGGAAGCGCATGCGACCTCGATCGTGCTGGAGCCACTGGGCGACGACGTCGCCGCCGGCCTCGCCCACGAGATCGCGGCCGAGCTGGCGCTCTCGCAGGACGACGTGGAGAAGCTCGTCGCGCGCGCTGCCGGCAACCCCCTGTTCGTGCGTGAGCTCGTCACGGCTGCGCGCGCCGGACAGCGGATCGACACGCTGCCCGACACGGTCGAGAGCCTTCTCACCACCCGCATCGACACGCTCGACCCCGCCGACCGCCTGCTCCTGCGTTACGCGTCGGTCGTCGGGCCGGCGTTCGACCTTTCCCTGCTCGGCGACGTGCTCCGGGACGACGCGCCCGGCGCGGGCGACCGGGAGCACTGGGGCCACCTGGGCGAGTTCGTGGTCGAGCGCCAGGACGGCCTGCTCGCCTTCCGGCACGATCTCGTGCGGGCGACCGCCTACGAGGGCCTGTCGTACCGTCGCCGCCGGGACATCCACGGCCGCGTCGGATCGGCCATGGAGGAGCGCCTCGGGACGCGCGCCGACGAGGAGGCGGCGCTCCTGTCACTGCATTTCTTCGAGGCGGGAGACAACCCGCGGGCCTGGCGCTATGCCGTCCTCGCCGGCGACCGGGCCGAGGCGGGCTTCGCGAACGTCGTCGCCGCCGAGCTGTACGACCGGGCGCTCGCCGCCGCCGCCGAGCTCGGCGACCTTCCCGCCGAGGAGGTCGTGCGCGTGAACGAGTCGCTGGGCGACGTCTGCGAGCGTTTCGCCGGGTACGAGCGGGCGTTCGCCGCCCTGGAGGCGGCCCGGGCGGCCGGAGGCGCCGAGGCGGCGATCCTGGACGCCCGCCTGCTCGGCAAGGAAGCGGCCGTGCTCGAGCTGATGGGGCGCTACGAGGATGCGCTCGAGACGTGCGCGCGCGGCCTCGCCCGCCTCGACGAGGCAGGCGCCGAGGGAGCCGAGGCCGGTAGCGTCCGTGCCACCATCGAGCTCAGCGCGGGTGGGATCAACTACCGCCGTACGAACACCGACGAGGCGGTGCGCTGGCTCGAGCGCGCGGTTGCCGACGCAGAGGCGGCCGGCGACCGCGGCACCCTCGCCCACGCCTACTACCTGCTCGACGCCGCGCTCACCGACCTGGGACGCGACGACGGTCTTCGCTACCTGGAGCTCGCCCGACCGATCTACGAGGAGCTCGGGGACATGCGCGGCCTCGGGGTCGTGCTCAGCAACCTCGGCATCCATGCCTACTACGAGGGACGCTGGGACGAGTCCGCCGCCTACTACGCCGAGAGCCGCGCGGCCAAGGAGCGGTCGGGCGATGTGATCGGCGGCGCCATTCAGGTCAACAACGAAGGGGAGATCTTCTCCGACCAGGGCTATCTCGAGCAGGCAACGGCCTCGTTCGGCGTCATGCTCCGCGCGTGCCGGGCGGCCGGGTGGCCCTTCGGAGCCGGAGCGGCGCTCTCCAACCTCGGGCGTGCGGCTGCGCGCGCGGGACGCTTCGAGGAGGCCCACGCCCACTTCGACGAGGCGCTGGCGCTGTTCGAGGAGCTGGCCGCCGAGCGGTTCGTGAGCGAGGCGCAGGCGCGCCGGGCGGAATGCCTGCTCTTCGAGGGCCGCTGCGAGGAGGCCCTCGCGCTCGCCGCCGAGGCGCGCGAGTCGGCCCGGAAGTCGCCCGTGGGCGGGCTGGAGGCGCTGCTGGAGCGCGTGATGGGGCTCGCCCACGTCCAGGCGCACCGCCCGGAGGAGGCGCCGCCGCATCTCGAGGAGAGCCTCCGCATCGCGCGTGAGCTCAAGGCCGAGTTCGAGGTCGCGCTCACGCTGTCGGCGATGGCCACCGTGGGCTGGGAGGGCGTCGAGCTGCTGCAGGCCGAGAGTGACGCGATCCTCGAGCGCCTCGGCGTCGTCCTCGTGCCGTCAGTGCCGCTGCCCTGACGCGCACGACAGGGCCTCAGTACTCGTCGTACCCGCCTCCGGGCGCGGGCGCCGGCGCAGGCGCCGGGCTCGGCTGGGGCTGACCGGCCGGCTTCTCGACGCGTTTCACCAGGCCGGCCTGGCCCCGGATCTCGCCGGCAGGGTTCCTGGCGGTATGCACGTTCACATAGGCGCGCCCCTGCTCCAGCGCCTTCGCGACGGCGCTCGAGATCGACAGGCGGCCGGTCTGGCCGCTCCGGCACGGCCCGCACAGGCCGAGCATGACGCCTCCCGCGACCCCGGGCCTACCCTTGTGGATGTGGGCTGCGACGGCCTTGCCACTCAGGTTCCGGAAGGTCAGCGTCCAGCGGACGGAGCGGGCGGCACCGGTTTCGGTCACCGTGGCCGTGAGCACACCTCGCGCGTTCGCAGGGGCCTGCGGTTTCGGCACCTCGAAGCCCGGCGTCAGAGTCGCCTTGTAGGTGGTGGTCGCGTCGGCCGGGGCTCCGAGGGCACCGGTTCCGGACGCCAGAGCGGCGGCGGTCGCACCGATCAGGACGCGCTTCAGCATCGTCGTCTCCTTGGGTCGGGCTGCTCTCCCCTGCCAGTACGGCGAGATGGCGGAGACGGATTGGCCAGGATCCGCGAAGGCCCGTGCGGGCCGAGGAACGAAGCCCGCGAGCGAGCCGGCACAGAAGGCGACGAGCGGATTCGAACCGCTGTACGAGGCTTTGCAGGCCTCTGCCTAACCACTCGGCCACGTCGCCCGGCGGGCTCATCCTAGCCGCGATCCGGGCGGCAGCCGCCTGCAGAGACCCTGCGCAGCCGCGTACTTCCCCACGCATCTCCGCGCACTTCCCACGATGACTTCGCAGGCAACAGGAGCGACGCTCTGTGGGAGCAGGCGGACGTGCGAGCAGGGAGGTATCCCGGTGTTCAGGAGCGGGTACGCGGACGAGTTGATGGCGTACGTGCGGATCAAGAACCCGGGCGAGACCGAGTTCCACCAGGCGGTGCTCGAGGTGGTGGAGTCGCTGGCACCCGTCCTGGAGCGCCACCCCGAGTACGTCGACGCGAAGATCCTCGAGCGGCTCGTCGAGCCCGAGCGGGTGATCGTCTTCCGCGTGCCCTGGGTGGACGACCGGGGCGAGATCCAGGTGAATCGCGGCTACCGCGTCGAGATGTCGAGCGCGATCGGCCCGTACAAGGGCGGCCTGCGCTTCCATCCGAGCGTCTACGTCGGGTTGCTCAAGTTCCTCGCCTTCGAGCAGGTGCTGAAGAACGCTCTCACGACGCTGCCGCTGGGGGGCGCCAAGGGCGGTGCCGACTTCGAGCCGAAGGACCGCAGCGAGGCGGAGGTGATGCGTTTCTGCCAGTCGTTCATGACCGAGCTGCAGCGGCACATCGGCCAGTTCACCGACGTCCCCGCCGGTGACATCGGCGTGGGCGCGCGCGAGATCGGCTACCTCTTCGGCCAGTACAAGCGCATCCGCAACGAGTTCAGCGGCGTGCTCACCGGCAAGGCGCTCGAGTGGGGCGGCTCGCTGATCAGGCCGGAGGCGACCGGCTACGGCTCCGTCTACTTCGCGCAGGAGATGCTGGCCACCCGCGGCGAGGGCCTCGAGGGCAAGACGTGCCTCGTCTCCGGCAGCGGCAACGTCGCCCAGTACACGGTCGAGAAGCTGATCGAGCTCGGCGCCAGGCCGGTCACGCTCTCCGACTCGAGCGGGTTCGTGCACGACCGGGACGGCATCGACCGCGAGAAGCTCGACTTCGTGATGGAGCTGAAGAACCGGAGGCGCGGCCGCATCCACCTCTATGCCGAGCGATACCCGACCGCCACCTTCACCCCGGCGAACCCCCTCGCGACGAGCAACCCGCTGTGGGCGATCCCCGCCGACTGCGCCTTCCCGAGCGCAACCCAGAACGAGATCGGCGACGCCGACGCGGCCAACTTGCTCAGCGGCGGCGTCCAGGTCGTCAGCGAGGGCGCCAACATGCCCACCCGCCCCGAGGGCGTCGACCGCTTCATCGCTGCCGGGATCCTCTACGGCCCGGGCAAGGCGGCGAACGCCGGCGGCGTGGCCGTGTCCGGCCTCGAGCTCTCCCAGGACGCGCTGCGCCTGACCTGGACGCGCGAGGAGGTCGACGCGCGGCTGAGGGGGATCATGGCCCAGATCCACCGCAACTGCCACGACACGGCCGCGGACTACGGCACGCCGGGCAACTACGTCAACGGCGCCAACATCGCGGGCTTCGTCAAGGTCGCCGACGCGATGCTCGACCAGGGCGTCGTCTAGGTCCCCGCCCCTGCAGGGGCTCACCGGCGACTTCCCCTCGCGGGATCGCTAGCCTCGTCTGCGATGACCGACCTCGATGCCCTGCTCGGCGCCGCACGGCTCGTCGACCTGACACAGCCTCTCGGGCCCGCGACCGCCCTGTGGCCGGGATCGACGCCGTTCGAGGCGCGCGTCGTCGCCGACTACGAGACGCACGGCGGCTACGCGCGCGAGCTCACAGTCCCCGAGCACGCCGGCACGCATCTCGACGCACCGGCCCACTTCGACCCGGCGGGCGCCCGCGTGGACTCGATCCCGCTGGACGCGCTGGTGCGGCCCCTCGTCAAGCTGGACGTCAGGCCCTGGGTGCGCGACGACCCGGGAGCCGTGATCGGCGCCGACGTCCTGCTCGAGCTCGAAGCACGTGACGGCACGATCGCGGCCGGAAGCGCCGTCCTGATCCACACCGGCTGGGATGCGCATCACGGGGACCCGAGCCGGTACCTCGGCGAGGAGGGCGTCGCCTTCCCCGGACTCGCCCGGGACGCGGCCGCGCTGATCGTCGCCCGCGGGGCTGCCGGCCTCGGCATCGACACGCTCAGCGTCGACCCCGGCAGCTCCACCGACTACCCCGTGCACCACACCGTTCTGCCCGCCGGCCTCTGGCAGCTCGAGGGGCTCGTCGGACTGGAGCGGGTGCCCGCGCGCGGCGCGTGGCTCGTCGCCGCGCCGCCCGTCCTGGTCGACGGCTCGGGCGCCCCTGCTCGCGTCTTCGCGATCGTGCCGCCCGATGCCTGACGCCGACGGCATCCAGATCCGGCCGGTGCTCGCCGACGAGTGGCGACGCTGGCGGGACGTGCGGCTTCGCATGCTCCGGGACGACGCGGACTTTTTCAGCACGCGCTACGACGACATGGTGCGGGAACCGGAGGCGACCTGGCGGGACTGGGTCGCGAGCGCTGCCGCCGGCACCCAGAAGACGCTGTTCGTGGCCGAGGAGGAAGGGCGCTGGCTCGGCGTCGTCGGCGCCTTCGCCCGTGTCAACCCGTCCGAGGTGCAGCTGATCTCGATGTGGGTCGATCCGGCCGCGCGCGGCAGGGGCATCGCCCGGCGGCTGATCGAGGCGGTCGCCCGCTGGACGCTCGACCGGGGCTCGAGCAGGGTGGTGCTCTTCGTCCAGGAGGCGAACACACCCGCCCAGGCGCTGTACGAGCGCGCCGGGTTCCGCATGACCGGCGACCGCACCCCGGCGGGCGGCAGCCGGAGCGCCTTCAAGCTGGTGCTCGCCGCCTCCGTGCACGACCTCCTCGGCTGACGTGCGAGAGTAACGGGCGCATGTCGTCGCCGGAAGCCGTTCCCGACCAGCGCCGCCGCGGCCCGCGGCCGCTCACGGTGATCGTGCTGCTCGCCGTGGCCCTGCTCGCCGTGATCGCGGCGAGCGCGTTCCTGCCCCGCTGGTGGTCCCACCGGGTTGCCGACCACGCGAACGGGAGCTTCGCCACGGGGATCGGCCTGGGTCTCTTCTACGGCTTCGTGTTCACGCTGCTGGCGCTCATCGTGCTCTCGCTCGGAGCAGGCAGGGTCAGGAGCTGGAAGGCCCGGCTGATCCTGCTCGCGATCGCGTTGCTCGTCGCAACGCCCAACCTGCTCACGCTCGGCATCGTGCTCGGCCCGGGCAATGCCGCCCATGCGGGTGAGCGCACCCTCGACGTCGAGGCGCCGGGCTTCCGCGCGAGCAGCCTGATCGGGGTCGTAGCCGCAGTCCTCGCGATCGGGTCGCTGCGCCTGCTGCTCCACTCGCGCCGCCGTTCCCGGGAGGACGCGGCCGCGCTGCGCAAGGAGCTCGAGGCGGCGAGAAACCCGGACAGCTCGTAGGACGGCAGGGGCCGGGCTCGGCGGCTCAGTCGACGGGTGCTCCGCCGAGCAGCACCTGCCGCACCGCGAAGTCGTCGTCGAGCACGACCAGATCGGCCGCGGCGCCGACCTGCAGGACGGCGATCCGGTCTCCGAGGCCGAGGATGCGAGCGGGGACGCGGGTCACCGCCTCGACGGCCTCGACGATGGGGACGCCGAGCTCGACGAGCAGGCGCAGGCCCCAGGCGAGCGGTCTCACCGCTCCGGCGAGCGTCCCGTCCTCGCGGCGTGAGACTCCGCCCGCGACCGTGACCTCGACGGTCCCGAGCCGGTAGCTGCCGTCGCCGAGGCCGGCGGCGGCGATCGCATCGGAGACGAGTGCGAAGCGGCCGCGCGCCGCGCGCCAGACGGTGAGGAGCGCCTCCGGCGCGACGTGCACGCCGTCGGCGATCAGCTGCACGATCACGTCCGGCCGCGCCAGCGCGACACCGGCGACGCCGGGATCGCGATGGGCGAACGGCCGCATCCCGTTGAACAGGTGCGTGACGGTGCGGGCACCCTGGTCGAACGCAGCCTGCGCGAACGGGGCCGTTGCATCCGTGTGACCCAGCGAGACGGTCACTCCCTTCGCGAGCAGCCCGTCGATCGTCTCCTGCGCACGCTCGAGCTCGGGCGCGAGCGTCATCATCGTCACGCGGCAGCCGCACAGGAGGTAGGACGCGAGCAGGTCCAGGTTCGGATCACGCAGCCACTCGGACGGGTGGGCGCCGGCCCGTGCGGGCGCCAGGAACGGGCCCTCGAGATGAGCGCCCACGATGCGCGCGCCGCCCGGCAGCTGTGCCGCCTCGCCGATCGTCGCGAGCGCAAGCCGCGTCAGCGCGGGGGGTGCCGTGATCAGCGTCGGCTGGTACCAGAGCACGCCGCTGCGGGCGAGCTCGCGGCCCACGAGCAGGACGTCGTCCGCCGCGGCGTGCAGCAGGTCGACGCCGGCGAACCCGTTGACCTGCAGGTCGACGAGGCCCGGCACGGCCAGGCCCCTGCCGCCGCCGCCCAGCCCGACGGCCGTCACCGTCCCGTCCGAGACCTCCACGTCGCCGCGAACGAGCGCGCCGTCCACCACGGCCGCGGCGACTCCGAGCCTCATGCGCCAAGAGTACGCACCCGCCTCCCTCCGGGTTGAATCGGCGTGTGGCCGGTGGTAGCGTCGACGAGGTCGGTCTAGACGGCTAGACGACCCAGCAGCCGGTGCCTACGTCCTCCCTCTTCGACCTGACCGGACGCGTGGCGGTCGTGACCGGCGCCTCGAGCGGAATCGGGCAGGCGATCGCGCTGGCACTCGCCGCGGCCGGCGCGGACGTGGCCGGTCTCTCGCTCGACGACGGCGCCGAGACGCACGACGCGCTGCAGCAGCTCGGGCGCCGGTCGGTGCAGCTCGTCGGAGACACCAGCTCGCCGGCCGACGTCGAGCGGCTCGCAGAGGCGGCGAGTGCCGAGCTGGGAGGCCTCGACGTCTGGGTCAACAACGCCGCCCGCATGCTCGTTCGCCCCTTTCTCGAGACGAGCGAGGACGACTGGCGCCAGGTGCTCGGCCCCAACCTCTTCGGCTACGTCTGGGGCTGTCGCGCGGCGGCACGCCGGATGTCGGCGCGAGGTGGCGGGCGCATCGTCAACGTCAGCTCGGCCGCGGACGTCCAGCCACTCGCCGACCTCTCCGCGTACATCACTGCCAAGGGCGGGATCGTCGCCCTGACGAAGACGCTGGCGGTCGAGCTGGCCCCCCTCGGCATCACGGTCAACGCCCTGGCACCGGGCGCCACCGACACCCCGCTCAACAAGCAGGCCTACACCCCGGCCGTCCGCGCCGCCTACGAGCGGCGCATACCCCTCGGCCACATCGGCAGCCCGGACGAGGTGGCGGCAGCCGCCGTCTTCCTCGCCTCGGATGCGTCCCGCTATGTCACCGGGCACGAGCTCCTCGTCGACGGCGGGCTCACCCTCAACGGCTCGGTCGGTCATGCGGCCACGTGATGAGCGGTAGCACCTTCGTCCCCCGCTACTACGAGATCGAGCAGGCGCTGCGCGCCCGGATCGCCGACCTGGAGCCGGACGCGCCGATGCCGTCGGATGCGCAGCTGTGCCGCGAGTTCGGCGTCAGCCGCATGACGGCCCGCAACGCCGTCCAGCGGCTCGTGCAGGACGGCCTCGTCTACCGCCTGCCCGGCCGCGGCACCTTCGTCGCCGACCACGGCGCGCACAGGCACGCAGGCAGCCTCACCAGCTTCACGGACGAGATGCGGCGGAGAGGTCGCGCCTCGAGCTCGCGCCTGCTCGAGCGCGGCATCAGGCCGGCGACGTCCACGACAGCGGCGAAGCTCCATCTCGCCCGGGATGCCAACGTCGTCGTGGTGAGCCGCCTGCGGCTGGCGGACGGCGAGCCGGTCGCGATCGAGCATGCCGTCCTGCGGATCGACGCCGCTCCGGCTCTGCTCGGCGCGGACCTGCAGGCGGGCTCGCTGCACGCGACGCTCGTCGCAGCCGGGCTGATTCCGACGGCCGGAGCGGCCACGATCACGGCAGAGCCCGCCACGGCGGAGGAGAGCCGCCTGCTCGACGTTCCGGCCGGATCGCCGCTTCTCGTCGAGCGACGTGTCATTCTCGACCAGGACGCGATGCCGCTCGAGACCACCGAGACCCGCTACGCCGCCGGACGCTACGCGCTGGACGTCGAGTTCGTCGTGGAGCAGACGGAGGAGGCACCGTGATCGACCCGGCCAGACGTGCCGCCCTCGACCCGCTCGCGAGCGCGGTGCACTCGGTCGTCGCCGACGGCCCGGCCAACGGCTGCCGGGCGATCGACGTGCGCGTGCTCGGGGGGATCGACGTGCGCATCCTGCCCGACCGGGGCCTCGACGTCGGGGGCGCCTGGTACCGCGGCATCCCGCTCGCCTGGGCATCCGCGCGCGGCGAGTGCGCTGCACTTCCTGCCGACGAGCTGCAGGAGCGCCGCTGGGACGACTGCTGGGGCGGCGGGCTCGTCACGACGTGCGGCCTCTCGAACGCCGGCGAGCCTTCCGAGGGGCACGGTCTGAACGGGACCTACTCGGCCCGGGCTGCCACGGACGCCCAGGCCGAGGCATCGGAGACGGACGTCACGGTCACCGGCGTCGTGGCCGACCCACCCTTCACGCTCTCGCGGCGCCTCCACACCTCGCTCGGCACCGGCGCGCTGCGCATCGACGACCGGGTCGTCAACGACAGCGAGTGGACGGCGGCGGCGCCGATGCGCTATCGCGTCAGCCTGGGGGCGCCCCTGTGGGACGAGGGCAGCTGGATCGAGACCGACGGGAGCGAGGTGACACCGCTCGACGAGCACGCGGCGGCGGCACTCGAGCGTTGCGACGAGGCGCCCGCGCCGGTGGAGGACGCGCGCGAGCTGGTCTTCGAGCACATCGGGGCAAGCTGGCTGCGCGTCACGAGCCCGCGGACGCAGCTCGAGCTGACCGTCGCCTCGTCTCTGCCGCGCCTCTGGCAGCGGTCCCACCCCGCTGCCGGCACCTACATGCTCGCGCTCGAGGCGGCGAACTGCTCCGTGCTCGGCCGCGAGACGGACATCGCAGCCGGAGCGATGCAGTTCCTCGACCCGGGCGAGACCCGCCATTCCTGGCTCTCCATCGAAGTGAGGTCGATCGCATGACGGATATCGGCAGGCTCCGGGCCGGCGTCGTCGGCACCGGGTTCATCGGCGTCGTCCACGTGGATGCGCTGCGGCGGCTCGGGATCGACGTGGTCGGCGTCGTCGGCTCGACCCCCGGGCGTGCAGCCGCGAAGCAGCTGGCGCCCTCGTTCGAGAGCTACGAGGCGCTGCTCGCCGACGACCGGGTCGACGTCGTCCACCTGACGACGCCGAACCACCTGCACTACCCCCAGGTCAAGCTCGCCCTCGAGGCCGGCAAGCACGTCATCTGCGAGAAGCCGCTGGCGATGACCTCCGCCGAGACCGCCGAGCTCCTCGCGCTCGCCCGCGCAAGCGGCCTCGTCCACTGCACGAACTTCAACATCCGCTTCTACCCGGTCGTGCAGGAGGCACGCGAGCGCGTGCACGCCGGCGAGATCGGCGAGGTGTGGAACGTCCACGGCGCCTACCTGCAGGACTGGCTCGCGACACCGACCGACTGGAACTGGCGCCTCGAGGCCGACAAGGGCGGCGGCCTGCGCGCGGTCGGCGACATCGGCTCGCACTGGATGGACCTGGCGCAGTTCCTGACCGGCCAGCGGATCGTCGAGCTGCTGGCGGACCTGGCGACCGTGATCCCCGTGCGGCAGCGCCCCGTCGGCGAGGTGGAGACGTTCGCCAGTGCCGCCGACGTCGAGCGCGTCGACGCGCCGATGTCCACCGAGGACCTCGCGCACGTGCTGCTCCGCTTCGAGGGCGGCGCGCGCGGGTCGTTCGTGATCTCGCAGGTCAGCTTCGGGCGCAAGAACGCCGTCCGCTTCGAGGTGGACGGCTCGGAGGGCGCCCTGGCGTGGGACGGCGAGCGCAACGAGGAGCTGTGGATCGGGCACCGCGACGGACCGAACCAGATCCTGCAGCGCAACGCCGCCCTCATGCATCGCGCCGCGGCCGGGCACACGCAGCTGCCGGTCGCACACGCGGAAGGATTCGCCGACACGTTCAGGGAGCTGTACCGCGCGGTCTACGCGGACATCGCCCGCGGCGGCCCGTCCGACGATCCGGAGTACCCGACGTTCCTCGACGGCCATGTCGAGAACGTCCTCTGCGACGCGATCGCCCGGTCGCATGCGGAGCAGGCCTGGGTTCAGGTAGCGACGACGGAGGTGACGTGATGAAGCTTGGCTTGCTGACCGCTGCACTGCCGAGGCTGTCGCTCGCCCGTACGGCGGAGTGGGCCGCCGGGAACGGGTTCGACATGCTGGAGGTCGCCTGCTGGCCCGCGGCCGGCGGAGAGCGCCGCCGCTATGCGGGCGTGTCGCACATCGACGTGACCCGCGTCGACGTCGACGTCGTCCACGCGCTGCTTCAGCGCCACCGGCTCGAGATCTCCTCGCTGGCGTACTACCCCAACAACCTCCACCCGGTGGCCTCCGAGCGCAAGGCCGCCAACGACCATCTCAAGAAGGTGGTCGACGCGGCCGCGAAGCTCGGCGTGCCCACCGTCGGCACGTTCGTGGGCAGGGACAAGAGCAAGAGCGTGGCGGACAACTTCAAGGAGTTCCGCAAGGTCTGGCCGAGGCTCGTCGCGCACGCCGAGGATCGCGGGGTCAACATCGCGATCGAGAACTGCCCCATGATCTTCTCCGCCAACGAGTGGCCGGGAGGCACGAACCTCGCGACGACGCCCGCGATCTGGGACGAGATGTTCTCGATCGTCCCGTCGCGCAACTTCGGCCTCAACCTCGACCCCTCCCACCTCGTCTGGCTGATGGTCGACTACGAGCGGGTGGTGCGCGACTACGCGTCCCGGATCCTGCACGTGCACGCGAAGGACATGGAGATCGACCGCGACGGCCTCTACCGCAACGGCACCATCTCGCTCGGGATGGGCTGGCAGGTGCCGCGGCTGCCGGGGCTGGGTGAGGTGCGTTGGGACCGCTTCATCGCAGCGCTCTACAGGTCGGGGTACGACGGCGTCGTCTCGATCGAGCACGAGGACCGCGACTTCGAGAAGACGGAGGATCTCGTCAAGCGCGGCTTCCTGCTCGCGCGGGACGTGCTGCGGCCCTACCTCGTGTGAGGGGCCGGGATGGCCAGGCGCCCCTGCACCGCACAGCCGCCCGATGCGTCGGCACGGCCGAAAGCGGGTACGACCTCCCTAGGGGGCGTGCCGCATCGTGCTCCTCCGTCAGCGACAGACCCAACCGCGCCTCCAGGGAGCCGATCTGCATGAGATCGCCCGCCGGCTTGTTGAGCGACCCGCGGGCGTACCGCCTCTGGCAGCGCCCCTTTGCCCGCTCCAAGCTCGCGCCCCTCGCACGTCACAACGATCTCTCCGCGGTGCGGAGCGTGCTCGATGTCGGTTGCGGCCCGGGCACCAACGCGCCGGCCTTCGCGGGGCGTGAGTACCTCGGTCTCGACGTCAGCCCCGCGTACGTCGACTACGCCCGCAGAGCGCACGGCGACCGGTTCGCGGTCGTGGACGTCCGCCACGGACCGATCCCGCCGGGGCCCTTCGACTTCATCCTGGTCAACAGCCTCCTGCACCACATCGACACGCCCGACGTGTACCGAGTGCTGTCGAGCCTGTCGGAGCGCCTCGACGCCGACGGCCACGTGCACGTCCTCGACCTCGTGCTGCCCGAGCGGCCGGGTGCGGCACGACTGCTCGCACGCTGGGACCGCGGCGACCACCCGCGGCCGCTGGACGAGTGGCGCACGATCCTGCACGAGTCCTTCGACGAGGTCGTCTTCGAGCCGTATGCGCTCCCCGCCCGCGGCCCCACCCTGTGGCGCATGGTCTATTTCAAGGGGAGGCGGAAGCAGTGACGGCTGAGCCGCGCGTCTCGGTGGCGATCTCGCTCCTCGACGAGGAAGAAGTCCTTCCCGAGCTCCTCCAGCGTCTTGCGGCCGTGCTCGACGGGCTCCCCGGCGGCCCCCACGAGATCGTCCTCGTCGACGACGGCAGCACGGACGCCACCTTCGAGCTGATCGCCGCCGCCGCCGCCACCGACCCCCGCATCGTCGGCCTGTCCCTCTCCCGGAACTTCGGCCACCAGGCGGCGCTGTCCGCCGCGCTCGACCACGCCTCCGGGGACGTCGTCGTCGTGATGGACGGCGACCTGCAGGATCCGCCCGAGGAGATCCCCCGGCTCGTCGACGTCCACCTGACGGGGTTCGACGTCGTCTACGCGCGGCGCACGAACCGCCAGGAGCACTGGGCTCTCCGCGCCAGCTACTACCTGTTCTACCGCCTCCTCTCCGCGCTCGCCGACGTGCGGCTGCCGCTCGACTCGGGCGACTTCGCCCTGCTCTCGCGTCGTGTGGTCGACGAGTTGCGAGCGATCCCCGAGCACCACCGCTACCTCCGCGGCCTGCGCACGTGGGTGGGCTTCAGGCAGACCGGCGTGGACGTCGACCGGCCGCCTCGCGGCGCGGGAGTCCCGGGATACTCGACCGCCAAGCTCTTCAGGCTCGCGTTCGACGGGATCTTCGGCTTCTCGACGGCGCCGCTGCGCGCGGCGGCGCTCGTCGGCTTCTTCACGACGGCAGCGGCCATGCTCTACGCGGCGTATGCCGTCTTCGCGCGCCTCGTGCTCGGGGGCTCACCGGCCGGATTCACCACGCTGATCATCGCGATCACCTTCTTCTCGGGCATCCAGCTGATGTTCCTCGGCATCATCGGCGAGTACCTCGGCCGCGTGTTCGAGGAGACGAAGGGACGCCCGCTCTACGTGATCGCCCGCACGGCCGGACGCGAATCCGATGGATCCTGAGTACGCGGCACGCTATCGCCGGCTGCATGCGAACCACTGGTGGTGGCGCGCGCGGGAGGCGTTCATCATCGACGCGCTCGAGCGGCGTCGCGTCGCAGGGCCGGCGAACGGACGCATCCTCGACGTCGGCTGTGGCGACGGGCTTCTCTTCGAGCGGCTGAGCCGCTACGGGGAGGTCGAGGGCGTCGAGCCAGACCGGGCGAGCGTGACACCCGACGGCCGCTGGTCGAGCAGGATCACGGTCGGCTCCTTCGACGACACGTTCGACCCCGGGCATCGCTTCGCCCAGGTTCTCATGCTCGACGTGCTGGAGCACGTGGCCGACCCGTCGGCGATGCTGCGACGGGCCATGGAGGTGCTCGAGCCCGGGGGCTTCGCGATCGTCACCGTGCCGGCCTTGCCCGCTCTCTGGACGCGGCACGACGTGCTCAACCGCCACCACGTCCGCTACACGCGCACGGCGCTCGAGGCGCGTGCGGTCGAGGCCGGGGCCCGGGTCGAGAGCGCACGCTACTTCTTCCACTGGCTCGCGCCCGTGAAGCTGGCGGTGCGGCTGAAGGAGTCGCTCGTACGCGCCGAGCCGAGGAGCCCGGAGATCCCGCCCCGCTGGCTGAACGCTGCGCTCGCCTCCGTGTCGAGAGCGGAGCAGCTCACGGTCTCGCGCCTGCCCGTCCCGTTCGGGTCGTCGTTGTTGGCCGTCCTGGTGCCCGCCACGCCCGAGAGGTCGTGAGCCGCGTCTCTCGCCGGCGCCCGGCCGCCGGCACGATCGCGCTCGGCGCGGCCTGGCTCGCGGCCGCCGTCTGGGTCGCGCTCCGCCTCGACCAGGGCTGGGTTCCCCACGACGACGGCTCCTTCGCACAGAGCGCGCAGCGCGTGCTCGACGGGGAGCTGCCGCACCGCGAGTTCGCCGAGCTCTACACGGGCGGGATGACGTTTCTCAACGCCGGCGTGCTCTGGCTCCTCGGCGAGAACCTGATCTGGCTGCGGATCCCGGTGTTCGTCCTGTTCCTGGCGTTCGTACCGTGCTGCTACGCGATCGCGCGGCGCTTCGTCGGCCCTCCGGCCGCAATCCTCGCGACGGCGTTCGCCGTGACCTGGAGCGTGCCCGTCTACCCGGCGGCGGTGCCCTCGTGGTACCTGCTGTTCTTCTCCTGCTTCGGTACCTACTCCCTGATCCGGAGCTTCGAGACGGGCAGCCGGCGGTGGCTGCTCGCAGCCGGGCTCTGTGGCGGCCTCGCGATCTCCTTCAAGGTCGTCGGCATCTGGCTCGTGCTCGCCGGGCTGATCGGCCTCGTCGCCGCCGAGCAGGCCTCGCTGTCGAGCGCGCGGGGAAAGAGGGAGAGGCGGCACGGGCCCGGCGGCTACCAGGTCCTCGTGCTCGCAGCGGCCGTGATCACGCTTGCCGTCGTCGTCGCGGTGCTGGCCGCGCATCTCGGCGGCGCCGAGATCGTCAACCTCCTCCTCCCCGTGGCGGCGCTGTGCGCGGTTCCCGTCCTCGCGGAACGGCGGCTCGGCGGAGCCGCGGCCCGGGTGCGGCTCAGGGCGCTCGGCGGGCGCATGCTTCCCTACCTGGTGGGCGTGGCAGCGCCGGTCGTGCTGCTCCTGGCTCCGTACGCGATAGCGGGCGCGCTGCCCGACCTGGTCGACGGAGTGCTCGTCGCACCGCGCTCACGGCTCGACTACACGTACCTGAGCACCCCGGGCCCCGCCGCCCTGCTCTGGGGGCTCCCGGTGCTCGGAGCCCTGCTCGCCAGGCAGGCCGTGCCGCGAGCGCGGCGCCTGCTCGACGTCGCGGGCGTGATCGTCCTCGCCGCCCTGCTCGTCACGGTGACCGCGGCGGACCGGAGCTACCTCCTGTTGTGGGACGCCGCGCGCGCGCTCGGGCCGCTCGTCGTCGTCCTCGGGGCCGTCGCGATCGCCCTGCAGGAGCGATTCGTCGCCGATCCGGCCCGGCGCCTCGCGCTGCTGCTCGTCCTGCTCGTCGCCGGGCTCGGGAGCCTCGTCCAGTATCCCTTCGGCGCACCCGTCTACTTCTGTTACGTGGCGCCGCTCCTCGCCCTCGCGGCAGTCGGGCTCGCCGGCTCCACGAACGCGGGGCGCGGCCTCCTCCCGATCGCGCTCCTGGCGGGCTACGCGGTCTTCGGGCTGCTCTTCCTCGACAGGGCCGCCCTCTCGACCCTGGGCAGCGGCTTCCGGAACGACCCTCAGACCGTGATCCTGGACGAGAGCCGGGCGTCGATCCGGGTTGCGCCGCTCGACCGGGAGGTCTACCGCGCTGTGGCCACGGCGCTCGAGCGCCACGGGTCCGGCAGGTTCGTGTTCGCCGGGCCGGACGCACCCGAGCTCTACTTCCTCTCCGGCCGGCGGAACCCCACGCGCTCGCTCTTCGACTTCGTGGACACGTCGGGCTCGGCGCGCGGCGCCGCGCTGCTCCGCTCGCTGAGAGAGCGCCGGGTCACAGCCGTCGCGATCAACACCCGGCCCGACTTCTCCGACCCCCTGGAGCCCGCGACGGTGGCGCGGCTCGAGGCGCTCTACCCGGAGAGCGAACGTGTCGGCAGGTTCGACGTCCGCTGGCGCCAGGAGCGCTGACGGGCGGCCCGCCACTCGTCACCCGCGCTTTCTTCAAATCTTCTAAGATTTAGGACATGCCGTTCGAAGCGACCCCGGTCTACGTTGCCAAGGCGGCCCTCTTCCGCCTCCTCGGGCACCCGGCCCGCGTCAGGGCGCTCGAGCTGCTGAGAGACGGCGAGCTCTCCGTCGGGGCGATACAGGAAGGGCTCGGGCTCGACTCGGGCGGGACCTCGCAGCACCTTGCCGCTCTCCGCCGCGCAGGTCTCGTCGAGTCGCGCCGTGAGGGCACGAGCGTGTACTACAGGGCCTCCGGCGAGCAGGTGTTCGCCCTGCTCGCGGCGGGCCGCGCCCTCATCGCCCACAACCTCGCCCAGCAGAGCGCCCTGCTCGAGGAGCTCCGAGGCGAATGATCGTCGTCCTCGCGGCCGGCCTGGCTGCGCTCACGGCGGGGGCAGCGGCGGCGGCCACGCCCCGGCTCGCCACGGCTCTGCGGCTGCAGTCTGCGGGAGCTCTCGCTCTCGGGGCGGCCGGGTTCTGGGCGCTTGCCGACGGAGGCACCTGGGGGGCCGCCTTCACGAGCGAGCTCACCCCTCACTTCGGCGTCGACGGCCTCACCGGGCTGTTCCTCGGGACCCTCGGCCTGATTGCGGCGCCGGTGCTGCTGTTCGCCTCGTCCTACCTCCGCCCCGACGGCAGCGGCCGGGCAACCGGGGTGCTGGTCGGCGGGTTCGTCGTCACCCTGGCCGGCGTCCTCTGCGCACGCGATGCGCCCACCTTCCTCCTCTTCTGGGAGCTGATGACGCTCGTGCCCGCCGCGCTCATCCTCCTCGGGCGCAACGACGAGCCTGCCCGCCGCACCGTCTTCACCTACGTCGCGATCACCCACCTCGGCGGCGCGGGCACGTGGATCGCACTGCTCCTGCTCGCGCACGAGGGCGCCATCGGCGACCCCGCAGCGCTCGCCGGCGGCTCCGCCACCCAGGCCGTCGTGGCGCTCGCCGCCATCGTCGGCTTCGGCACCAAGGCCGGGCTGATGCCGATGCACGCCTGGCTACCGCGTGCCCACCCGATCGCGCCGGCCCCGGTCTCGGCACTGATGAGCGGCGTCATGGTCGCCGTGGCCGCCTACGGGCTCGTCCGGGTGCTCGTCGACTGGCTCGGAGACCCCCCTGCGTGGATCGGCGCGACGGTGCTGCTGCTCGGTGCGCTCTCCGCGCTCGGCGGCATCACCTACGCGCTCTTCCAGCGCGACCTCAAGCGGCTGCTCGCCTACTCCACGGTCGAGCACCTCGGCATCGTCGCTCTCGGCCTCGGCGCGAGCCTCCTGCTGCACGCGAACGGGGCCGACGAGTGGGCGGCGTTCGCCCTCGCAGCCGCGCTGCTGCACACCGTCAACCATGCAGCCTTCAAGGCGCTGCTGTTCCTGGGCGCCGGCACGTTCGAGCGAGCGACCGGCTCACTCGAGCTCGATCGCCTCGGCGGCCTCCTGCGCCGGCTTCCCTGGACCGGCGGCGCCTTTCTCGTCGGCGCCCTCGCGATCGCGGGCATGCCGCTGCTGAACGGTTTCGCCTCCGAGTGGCTGACGCTGCAGTCGCTCCTCCATGTCTCCGCTTCCGCGGGGGTCTGGGACGGCATCCTCGGTGCGGTCGCGCTGGGAGCGCTCGCCGGCACGATGGCGCTGGCGGTTCTCTGCTTCGTCAAGGTGATCGGCCTCGTGCTGCTCGGCCCGCCGCGGCGGGCCGCCTGCGCCGAGGCTGCCGAGCCGGCCGCCAGCATGCGGATCGCAGTCGTCTCCCTCGCCGGTGCCTGCGTCGCGCTCGGCACCGCACCGGGCGTGCTCTTCTCGCAGCTGACGAGCCTCTCCCCTTGGCGCGAAGCCGCAGCCGGCGTTCCGGTGCGCCCGGGGCTGGTGCCGCCCGGCACGGGCGGCCTCCCCACGCTCACGCTGCTGGCTGTCGTGGCCGGCCTGACGGCGCTGCTGTGGCTCGCGCGCGGCTCGCGCCGAGCCGCCCCGAGCCCGGCGTGGGCCTGCGGCCAGCCGCTCGAGCCGCCCCTCCGGTGGACGAGCGCTGGGTTCACGAAGCCGCTGCGGCTGGTGCTCGAGGCCGTGCTGCGCCCCGAGCGGGAGATCGAGGTGACGCAGCGCGGCGGCGTCATCCAGAGCGTCTCCTACGAGGGCCACGTCCCGCACCTGATCGACGTCTACCTGTACCGGCCGGTGACCGACGGCGCGCTTGCGGCGGCGGCCTGGGCGCGGCGCCTGCAGAGCGGCCGGCTGGGCATGTACGTCGCCTACCTCGCCGGCCTCGTCCTCGCGCTGCTCGCGGCCGCGCGCCTCGGAGCGATCGGATGAGCGCGCAGCTCGTCGTGGCGGGGGCGGCTCAGATCGCGGGCGGCGCTGTCGCCGCACCGCTCCTCGTCGGCCTCACCCAGCAGCTGAAGGCACGGCTGCAGGGCCGCCGCGGCGCAGGGCCCCTGCAGCCCTACCGCGAGCTTCGCCGCCTGTGGGGCAAGAGCGCCATCGACGTCGCCGGCACGACGATCGTGTACAGGCTCGCCCCGGTCGTCACGGCGGCCGCCGCCGGGACGGCGATCCTGCTCGTGCCGGCGGCCGAGCGCAGCCCGGGCTTCGGGGTCGGCCACGATGCACTGGCGCTCGCCGGCGTGCTGGCACTGGCCCGGCTCGCCGTCTGCATCGCCGCCTGGGACACCTCGAGCGGGCTCGCGCTGCAGGGAGCAAGCCGCGACCTGACGCTGTCGGTGTTCGTGGAGGCGACGCTCGTGCTCTCTCTCGCGGTTGCCGCTCTCGGCGCGGGCACCACGGACCTGCGCGGCATCGTCGCCGGCACGGCCGGGGGTGACCAGTGGTCGACGCCGGCGCTCGGGCTCGGAGCGGTCGCATTCGCGCTCGTCGTCGTCGCGGAGACAGGCCGGCAGCCGGTCGACAACCCCGACACGCACCTCGAGCTGACGATGATCCACGAGGGGCCGCTGCTCGAATACGGGGGCCGCGACCAGGCACTCCTGCAGTGGGCGATGGCGGCGAGGCACTGGCTCGTGCTCGTGCTCGCGGCCGGGGTGTTCCTGCCGCACCCGGCCGGGACCTGGTGGCAACTCGCTCTCCTCCCCGTCTGGCTCGCCGTCCTCTGCGGCGCGCTGGCGGTCATCGAGACGCTGCTCGCCAAGATGCGGATCCTGCTCGTGCCGCGGCTGATCGGCGTCGGCGCGGCCGTGGCGCTGCTCGGCATCGTCACGTGGCTCGTGGAGGCGACGTGAGCGGGGCGATCGCATGGGCGCTCGTCGCTCTCGGAATCGGGGTCGTCGTCGTCCGCCGGCGCTCTGTCGCCGTCGGCCTCGTCACCGGCCAGGCGCTGCTGCTCGCCGCGGTCGCCCTGGCCGAGGGCGCCTCGGCGGACGCAATCGGCGCAGCCGCCCTGCTCGCGCTGCGCGGGATCGTGCTGGCGGGGCTGTTCCTCCTCCTCGTCCGCCGCACACGGGAGACGCGTCCGGTGCGAGCCGGTGTCGCTCCGCTCGCCCGCGCCGGCGCCGCCGTCGTCTTCGTTCTGGCGCTGATCTGGCTCGTGCCCCCGCTCGGGCTCGAGTCGCCGGCCGCGGAGCGGGCGACCCTCTCCCTGGTGGCGATCGGCCTCGTCACTGCCGCCACGCGCCGCGCGACGCTGTTTCAGGTACTCGGGATCGTGCTGGTCGAGAACGGGCTGGCGCTGGCCGCCCTGGCGCTCCCCGGCACGTCGTCGTTGGCGATCGAGATCGGCGTCGCCGTCGACCTGCTGCTCGTCGCCGTCGTGGCCGGGACGTTCCACGAGCGGATCTTCGCCGAGTTCGGCGCCGGCGACTCCGCCTCCCTCAGGAGCCTGCGTGACTAGCCGCGAGTGGCTGTCCGCTGCCGTCCTGGCGGTGCCGCTCCTCGGCATCGCCGCCGTCGCCGCCGCGCCGCGCGGCGCGCTCGGACGCGTCGGGATCGGCGCCGCCGTCGCGACTGCCGGCACGGCGCTCTCCCTGGCGATCGTCGCGCTCGCCGACCCGTCGCATCGCGAGCTCGGGCGCTGGATCGTGGTCGACACCGCCGGTGGCCTGATCGTCGGCGTGGTCGCCCTGGTCGGCCTGGCGAGCGCCGCCGTCTCGCCGCAGTTCCTCGCCGAGCGCCGGCGCTCTCTCTTCAAGGAGGAGCGAGCCGACCGGGTCTACTGGGCGACGCTGTTCGCGTTCTGGACGGTGCTGCTCGCCGTGCCGCTCGCCGGCAACCTCGGCGCCGCCTGGCTCGCAGTCGAGGCGACGACGGCCGCCTCGGCGCTCCTCGTCGGCTTCAGCGGCCGCCCGCGCGCGCTCGAGGCCGGCTGGAAGTACCTGATCCTCACCTCGCTCGGCCTCGGCGTCGCGCTGCTCGGCGTCCTCGTGCTCGCCGCTGCGGCGGGCGGCGGAGGCGTCGAGACGCTCACCTGGCGATCGCTCCCCCACGCCACGCTCGACCCCGAGATCGCGCTCGTCGCGTACCTGCTGCTGCTCGCCGGGCTGGCCGCGAAGATCGGCTGGGCGCCCGTGCACAACTGGCTGCCGGACGCTCACTCCGAGGCGCCGGCTCCGGTCTCGGCGCTCCTGTCGGCCGCCCTCCTGCCGGCCGTCCTGCTCGTCGCCTGGCGGTCGCAGCAGTCGCTCGCACCGACGATCGGCGCCCACACGGCCGGCACCGTGCTCGTGGCGTTCGGGCTCGTCTCCCTCGCCGTGGCGGTGCCGTTCCTCTGGCGCTCGCAGCCCTGGAAGCGGCTGCTCGCCTACTCGAGCCTCGAGCACATGGGCGTGATCGCGCTCGGGGTCGGCTTCGGTGGGCCGCTCGCGATCGCGGGCGTCGCCGTCCACATCACCGGCCACGCCATTGCCAAGGCGCTCGGCTTCTACGCCGCGACGCCGTTGCTCGGGCACGAGCCGCGCGCCGCCGGGCACGCCGTCGGCGGCATCGGCAGGACGCAGCCGGCACTGGGCGCCTCGCTCGGGATCTCCCTCGGAGCGCTCGCCGGGATGCCTCCGTCGCCGCTCTTCCTGAGCGAGGTGCTGATCGTGGCCGGCGGCTTCCAGGCGGGGCGGCCGTGGGCGGCGGGAGCAGCGGCGATCCTGCTCGCGCTCGGCTTCCTGGGCCTCGCACACGCGCTCGTCGACACCGTGATCGGGCGGCGTCGCCGCCGCGACCACGACAGCGTGCCCGGGCTCCGCGCCGTCGTCGTGCTGTCGGTCGTCGGCGTCGCCGGGATGCTCGCGCTCACGGCGGCGGCGCTCTGGCTGCCGGGCTCCGCCGTGGTCGACGGCCTTCTGCGGGGCCTCGCATGAGCGGTGCGCCCTCGGCAGGGGATGCGTACCGCGAGACGGTGGCGCTCGCGCTCGCGGGCGGGCTGCGCTTCGCGGGGCTCCACGCCACGCGCCACCGGGGCGGGGCGGCAGTGCGGACGCTGCTGGTCTCTCGCACGGGCGACGTGCGCATCGAGAGCGTCGACGCCCGAGCCGGGACGGTGCCGACGATCGTCGACCTGGCTCCGGCCGCCGGTTGGGACGAGCGTGAGGCACACGATCTCTACGGGGTCGGCTTCGAGGGGCACGAGCCGCTGCGCCCGCTCGTCCGTCACGACGTGCCGCTGGCCGAGTTCGCCACCCCGGTGCACGGGCCCGATCCCTACCAGGTCGCCGTCGGCCCGATCCACGCCGGCGTGATCGAGTCCGGCCACTTCCGCTTCCACGTCGTCGGCGACCGCATCCTCCACGTCGACGCACGCCTGTTCCACAAGCATCGCGGGCTCGAGCGTGCCTCCGAAGGGCTCCTCCTGGCCGAGGGCCTTCGCACCGTCGCCCGCTCCTGTGCGGGGTGCTGGGTCACCAACGCGGTCGCCTACGCACACGCCTGCGAGGAGCTGCTGGGCCTACGGCCGACGCCCGGTCTCGCCCGGGCACGCACGATCCTGCTCGAGCTCGAGCGTGTCTGGAACACCCTCAACGACATCGGGGCCATCTGCGCCGGTGTCGGCCTCGCCGCGGGCAACAACCGCTTCGTCGCCCTCACGGACGAGGCGCGTAGCCTCAACGCGCGCCTGGCCGGGCATCGCTTCCTGTTCGACTCGGTCTCCGTCGGCGGCAGCCACCTCGAGCTCGACGAGAGCGCCGCGACCGCTGCTCGCGCGACGCTCGCCCGCATCCGGGACGAGTCGTCGCGCGCGTGGCGGGAGATCCTCTTCAACGGGTCGTTCATGGACCGGATGCCGGACATCGGCATCGTGGACGCCGTCGCAGGACGGTCGCTCGGGGTCGTCGGCCCCGCTGCCAGGGCCGCCGGCATCCCCGAGGACGTCCGCGCGGAGAGCCCCCGACTGGCCTACGAGGGCTTCGAGCCCGCCGGCCTGCATCGACAGGCAGGCGACGTGCAGGCCCGGCTCGAGCAGCGCGCGCTCGAGCTGCTGCCGTGCCTCGACATCCTCGACCGACTCCTCGCCGAACCGGTGAGACCCGCCGTCGCGGAGCCGGGGGGTGCGCAGCACGAGCTCGGCGTCGGGCGCGTCGAGAGCCCACGCGGAGCGACGGTCTGCGTCGTCGAGCGCGACGGCGACCGGATCGGCCGCGTCCGACTCCGTACCGGCTCGTACGCCAACTGGCCTGCGGTGGCGCACGCAGCTGCCGACAACCTGCTGCCCGACTTCCCGCTCGTCAACAAGAGCTTCGAGCTCTGCTACGCGTGCGTCGACCGCTGATGCTGACCCTTCTCAGAGATCTCAGGAAGCTGCGCCGAGCGATCGCGCTGCCGGCACCCGACCGCACACGCTCGCTGGCGGTGCGCCACGTCGACTGCGGCTCGTGCAACGGGTGCGAGCACGAGCTCACGCTGGCATCGGGCCCGACCGTCGACATGTCCCGTTACGGGCTCGGGATCGTCGCCTCGCCCCGGCACGCCGACGTCCTGCTCGTCACCGGGCCCGTCACCACGCGCATGCGGGAGGCACTCCTGATCGCCCATGCGGCCATGCCCGAGCCGCGCAGGGTGGCGGCGCTCGGCGACTGCGCCCTCGGCATCGGCGTGCTCGGGTCGGGCGACGAGCTCGTGGGCCCCGTCGAGTCGGTGCTCCCGGTCGACCTGCGCATCCCCGGCTGCCCCCCGACGCCGCAGGAGATCGCGTCCGCCCTCCTCCAGCTGATCGACGGGACTACGGGCGGAGCGAGCTGACGAGCGCCCGGGCCGCCGCGCCGACGTCGGGCGCCTTCGTCAGCGACGAGCCGACGCCGACGGCAACCGCGCCCGCGTCCAGGAAGTCAGCGGCGTTGCCGGCGTCGATGCCCCCCGTCGCCATCAGCGGCACGTCTGCCAGGGGCGCCGCCAGCTCCCGCAGGTAGCGAGGCCCGCCGAGGGAGGCCGGGAACAGCTTGACCATCGCGGCGCCGGCCCTCCACGCCGCGTCCACCTCGGTGGGCGTCAGTGCCCCGGGAATCACGGGAGTGCCGAGCGCCAGGCACTGCTCGACGACGGCCGGGACGAACGACGGTCCGACGCACGCCTCGGCGCCGGCGGCGACTGCCGCGGCCGCGTCGGCGGCGGTACGCACGGTGCCGGCGAGCACCGCCACGCCGTCGCGGGCGCGCAAGCGCGCGATCGCATCGAGCGCGTCGTCGGAGTCGAGCGTCACCTCCAGCACGTGGATGCCTGCTTCGAGCAGCTCCTCGACGACCCGGTCGAGATCGGGCACGCGGCGCAGCACGGCAACCAGTCGCTCGGCCCGGATCCGCTCGATCACGTCCATCGGGCCCAACCCTACGTCGGCGCTCGCCTAGGCGCCCCGGGAGCGCTGGACGATCGCCATGGCGGCAGCGGACGCCGCGGCGACCGTGGACTCGATCTCCTCGTCCCCGTGCGCGAGCGAGACGAACCAGCGTCCGAGCGCATGGCGGTGGGCGTAGATCCCGCGGCGCTCGAGCTCGTCGCAGAAGGCCGTATACAGGGCGACAGGTTGCAGCGCGTCCGCCTCGTTGACGTCGTGCGGCTCCGTGGCAGGGCGTGCGGCGAGGAACGGCTGCAGCATCGATCCGACCCTGCGCACGTGGCCCGCGACTCCGGCGGCACGGAACCCCTCCTCGATCCCGCCGGCGAGGCGCGCTGAGCGCCGTTCCAGGTCGTCGTACAGCCCGGGCTCGCCCTCGATGCGCTGCAGGACCGCGAGCGAGGCGGCGAGGCCGGCCGGGGACCCGGTGGTGGTGCCGCCGTGGATGACGCGGTTGTCGGCCTCCCAGCGCATCAGCTCGCGCGAGGCGCCGAAGGCGGCGACCGCCATCCCGCCCCCCAGGATCTTGCCGAGAGTGGTGATGTCGGGCACGATGCCGTACCGCTCCTGCGCGCCGCCCGGAGCGAGGCGGAAGCCCGTCATCACCTCGTCGAAGACGACGAGCGCCCCGCTCCCGCGCGCCGACAGGCTCAGATGCTCGAGATAGCCGGGCCGAGGCTCGAGCACGCCGCCGGAGCCGGGCACCACCTCGCAGATCACCGCAGCCAGGCGGTCGCCTGCCGCGGCAAGGGCCTCGTCGAGCGCCGCCTCGTCGTTCCACGGCACGACCCAGAGGCTCTCCATCGCGCCCGGCGGCACACCGGCCGAGTCCGGCCGTGCCGGCCGCGCCGCGGAGGCGGCGCCGCCTCCGGCCCCCAGATGGTCGGCCCAGCCGTGATAGTGGCCCTCGAACTTGAGGACGAGGTCGCGACCCGTCGCCGCCCGTGCGAGCCGGACGGCCGCCTGGGTCGCCTCCGTGCCGGAGCTGGCGAAGCGAAGTTGCTCGATCCCGGGTACGAGCGCCGCCACCAGCTCCGCGACCTCGCCGGCGAGCCGGTGCGGGAATGCGATGTGCAGGCCGAGCCGCGCGACCGTCTCCTCGATCGCCTCCCACACGAACGCGGGCGCGTGCCCGAACAGGTTGACGCCGTACCCCATGCAGTAGTCGAGGTACTCGTTGCCGTCGGCGTCGCGGATGCGCGCTCCGGCGGCGTGCTCGATCACGAGCTCCTGCCCCGCCCGCAGGCGCGCGTAGCTGGACTCGCCGCCCGCGACGTGCCGGGCGATCTGCGAGAACGCGGCGCGCGAGCGCGCCCCGGCGACGGAAGCGTGGGCCATCGGCGCAAGTCTATGGTGGGCCTGTGTCGGCATCGCTCTCTCCGCCTCTCGCGCCGGGGATGCTCGCGCTGAGCGACGGCGCCGCGATCTCGGCCTTCGCCCTGCTCGGGATCGCCTCCCACACGGGCGGCTTCTCGGCGGGCGCGCTGCTCGAGGACGTCGTGCCGCTGCTCGCCGGCTGGTTCGCGGCCGCCGTCGCGTTCCGCCTCTACACCCGTCCGACGAGCCGCGCGCTGTTCTCGACCTGGGCGGTCGGGATCCCTCTCGGCGTCGCCCTGCGGGCGGGCGTGCTCGGCCGCCTCGACGAGCCACGCCAGCTCGCGTTCCTCGCGACGACGCTCGTACTCACGCTCGTGCTCGTGGCGGCCGCGCGCCTGGCGCTCCGGGTCGCCCGCCGCGCGTAGCCCCCCTCGAGCCGCCCGGCCGGGGGCTGGGCCGTGGTACAAGAACGAGATGAACCCGCCGCAGTCGGACCGCGGGCTCGATCTGCCGCCCACGAACGATGCGACCGCGCGCGCGCTCGTCGCGGCGATTCCCGACCCGATCTTCAGGATCGGCACCGACGGTCGCTATCGCGGCTTCAAGGTGGACTCCGAGCGCGATCTCGTGACGCCGCCGGGCCAGGTGATCGGTCATACGCTGCACGAGCGCCTCCCGGTCGCCGTCGCGGACGAGATCCTGGCGCTCGGGCGGAGGGCGGTCGAGCGAGACGAGCCACAACAGGTGGAGTACTCGCTCGAGGTCGACGGCGAGCCGCACTGGTACGAGGGGCGAGTGGTCGCGTGCGGCGCGGACGAGTTCATGCTGATCGTGCGCGATTTCACGGAACGGGCTCTGCAGGCGCGCGCGCTCGAGCACGAGCGCGACTTCAACGTGGCCGTCGTCCGCTCGACGCCGAGCTTCCTGGCGGTCGTCGACGGGCAGGGAACGCTGCTAACGCTCAACCGCGCTCTCGAGCGGGCGGCCGGCTTCCCGCCGGAAATGTGGGTTGGCCGGCCCTTGTGGCACCTGTTCCTCGCCGAGCGGGACGTGGAGCGCGCCCGCGAGGACTTCGCCCGCCTCACGCGCGGGGAGGCGGGAGGCGTCGTCGAGTACGAGCACGTGTCGTCGACCGGAGCGCGCCTGGTGGTCGACTGGACGGCGACCATGTTCAGGGCGGCCGACGGTCAGGTGCGCTACCTCATCAGCGGCCTCGACGTGACGGCGCGCAAGCAGGCGGAGGAGGAGATCCGGCGCTCGCGCGCCCGCATCGTGTCTGCGAGCGATGCGGAGCGGCGGCGGCTCGAGCGGAACCTGCACGACGGCGCCCAGCAGCACCTCGTCACCGTCTCGCATGCCGTCCACCTGGGCCTGCGCTCCCTGCGCAGCGACCCCGGCGCGGCCGAGCGTCACCTCGAGCGAGCGCTCTCGGAGCTGAACACCGCCCACGAGGAGCTCCGCGAGCTGGCCCGCGGCCTGCACCCTCAGCTGCTCACGACGCAGGGCCTGACCGCGGCCGCGCGCTCGCTCGCGGGAAGGGCGCCGATCCCCGTTACCGTCGTGACCGTCGACGACGGGAAGCGATGGCCTCCGCTGATCGAGAGCGCCGCCTACTACGTCGTCGCGGAGGCGCTGACCAACACGATCAAGTACGCCGACGCCGCGTCGGCCACGGTCCGCATCGTCCTGTCCGACGGATCGCTGTGCGTCGACGTCGCGGACGACGGACGCGGCGGCGCCCGCATCAGCCCCGAGTCCGGTCTCGGGGGCCTCGTCGACCGCGTCGAGGCGCTGGACGGAACGCTCGAGCTGGAGAGCTCTCCGGGTGGCGGCACGCGCGTCAGCGCCAGGCTGCCCCTCGCAGGTGACGCGCTCTAGTCCCACCCCGGCGCGTTCGACCGGCCCGACCGTCGCGGCAGGACGGCTGTGAGCGTTCGCTCACCGTGACCTAGAGGGGCGAGGCCGGGTTTGCCCCGGCCTCGCCCCGTTGTCCAGCTCTGACCGATCGCGGACGACCCGTCTTTCAGTCGTCCTCGCGATGCCGATTGCCGTCTTCGCCGCGGCACTTCTTGCCGTCCTCGACGTAGCGCTTGACGCTTTCCCCGGCAGAGACGTAGCGCTTGACGCCTTCCCCGGCATGGCGCGCCCTGTGCCACCCGCCGTGGCGCTTCACGCGGTCCTCGCCGTGCGGCTTCACGCGGTCCTCGCCGTGGCGCATCTTGTGCTCGCCATGGCCCTTCTTGCCGTCCTCGCCGCGGCCCTTGTCGTTGTCGTCGTCGTCATCGTCGTCGACGACGGGCCCGGTCGGCGGCACGCTGGCCGGCTTGGGCAGGACGACCCGGTCGATCACATGGATGACGCCGTTGCCGGCCATGATGTCGACCGCGACGATGTTGGCCATGCGGCCGTTCTCGTCGGTGAGGACGCCCTTGCTCTGCAGGAGGTAGCCGCCCTGCAGCGTCTTGATCCTGTCGCTCTCGAGCACGTCCTCGGAGTCGAGGTTGCCGGCGGCGACGTGGTAGAGCAGCACCTGGGTGAGCAGGGCCCTGTCGCCGAGCAGCTGCTCGGCAGTGACGCCGAGCTCCTTCAGCAAAGAAGTGAAGGCGGCGTCGTTGGGGGCGAACACCGTGTACTGGCCCTTGCCGCTGAGCGTCTGCAGCACGGCCGGATCGGCAGCCTTCAGCGCGGCGATCAGGATCGAGAACTCGCCGCTCGCCTCGTTCGCCGCGATCGCCACGTCCACGATCGTCGGGCCGGTGCCCGGCTTCGTTCCCGCAGATTGCGCCGCCGGGGCGAAGGCGCCGAACGCAAAGGCGGCCGTCACGAGCGCCGCGATCATGATGCCGAGATTTCGTCTCTTCATCGTCCCTCCCGTTGTCGGGTCCTGTCGGTAAGAACGGCCACCCTACCATTATTGTCCAGCTTTTGTCAAAGATAGTGCTCCTTCCCGCACCACGACAGGGCCGGGCTCGACAGGTAACGCGAGCTGCCGCAGGGGCCGGCTGGTCGGCCATGAGCCGTGGTGTGTGGGGAGACAAATGGCCTGCCGAGGCAGACAGGCGGATCAGCGCGCGGCGACTGGTGCCAGCGCGCCTTCGATCCACGCGGCGCAGGCGAGGACGTGCGCGTCCTGTCCCGGCAGGCCGACGACCTGCACACCGAGCGGCAATCCCGAGGGCCCGGGACCGGCGGGGATCGTGAGGGCGGGCACGCCGAGCGCCGACCAGGCCCGATTGAAGACCGGATCGCCTGTGGTCGCGACCTCTGGTGCCTCACCCGGCGCCGCCGGAACCACGAGCACGTCGAGGCCGTCGAAGACCGAAGCGAGCGCCGACCGGCACTCGCGCAGGCGCCGCAGCGCCTCGTCGTACTCCGCGACCGGCATCCCGGCCCCATCGTCGAGCATCCCGCGCAGCGGCTCACGGATCAGATCCCGGAAGCGCCCGTGCTCGTCCGCCAGGCAGCGCGCGATCTCGAACGTCCAGATCGTGCTCTGCACCTCGACGAGCCCCGCGAACTCAGAGGGGAGCGTGACGAGCGCCGGACGAGCGCCGGCACGCTCGAGCAGCCGTGGCAGTGCTTCGAAGAGAGCCACCGTCTCGGGCAGCGCTGCCGGCCACTCGTGCGTCAGGCAGATTCCAAGCCGAGGAGCAGCGGGCTCCGGCGGCAACTCGAGCGCACGACCGGACAGCGCGCCGACAACCAGGGCCGCGTCGCAAACGGTGAGCGCCATGACGCCGATCGTGTCGAACGACTCCGATATCGCCTTCACGCCGACGCACGGGAGCGTCCCATGGCTCGGCTTGTACCCAACGACGCCGCAGAAGGCCGCCGGTCGGATGATCGAGCCGGTCGTCTGCGTGGCGAAGGCGACGGGCACCATGCCTGACGCGACGGCCGCAGCGGAGCCGGACGACGACCCGCCGGGGGTGCGCGTCGCGTCGTGCGGGTTGGTGGTCGGACCGGGTGGCCAGGCGGCGAACTCCGTCGTGACGCACTTCCCGAGTGGCAGCATCCCACGCCGCCGGGCAATCGAGACGCTCGCGGCGTCCGCGGCCGGACGGTGCCCGCTGTAGATGGGCGATCCATACGCCGTGGGCATGTCGTACGTGTCGAAGATGTCCTTGACGCCGATGGGGATTCCGTGCAGCGGGCCGCGTGCGGCGACCGCGACTCGGTCGAGCTCGCGTGCACCGGCGAGCACGGCCTCGGGATCCACGTGCACCCACGCCCGGACAGTCGCATCGGCCAGCTCGATCTGATCGAGGCACGCGCGGGCGAGCGCCTCGGCAGTCGTGGCGCCGCTCGCGATCCGGCGGCTGAGCTCGGCAATCGTGGGAACAGGCGCCTGTGAGGACATCTCGTGACCTGTCATCTTCCTGCCGCCCGCACCGACCCGCCGGCCGAGTGGAGGACGGGGGCTGGCTCACCATCCACAGTGGGTCAGTAAACCACGCTCCACGACGGGCAGAAGAGCGCCGCGCGACGAGTCAGCGGGAGTTGTACGGCGGCACAACGCTACTCAGGCGGTGTCACCCGTGATCGGCGCTCGGGGCTCGAGGACGACGACGGCTGTCTCGGTCGGCCGCCGGGCGGCGTATCCGTCCAGGTTCTTGTCGATCTCCCGCCACTGCTGCCAGAGGCGCTCCCGCTCCTCGCCGGCGGCGGCACGCCCCCGCACTTCGCGTCGCTCGCCACCAAGGTCGACGACTGCGTCGGGTCTGGCCTGCAGGTTGAGCCACCAGGCAGGCTCGGCCGCGCCCCAGCCGTTCATCGCCATCGACACGAGGTTCGGCCCGTCCTCGAAGTAACCGATCATCACGCTGCGGGACTGACCGGTATGGCGGCCGGTGGTGGTCAGCCAGAGCACGCCGTACTTGCCGGGGCGCGGTGCCCACAGCCCCTTTCGCCCCCGGGAACGGCGGTAGATGGCGCGATGCACGTGCCAGGCGGTGACGATGAACCAGCGGGGCGGCAGGCGGGGCTTTCGCTTCTGTGTGTCCATGGCGATCGGATACCGAGCCAGGCCTAGGACAACGAGAGATGAAGCGGCCCGGACGTGGAAGCACCGCTATCCGTCCTTGCGCCCGGCGACTCGGTGCGCATGCTGCGTCCTCCTTTCCCGGTAAGTCTTCACCGAGCGGACGACCGGAGCATCGGGGTTGGCGCCCATCTCGCAGACGGGGACTACCGAGCGCTCCTTGCGAAGACTGCTTCGATTTCCGGGGGCATTCTCGAAGCGGATGATGGGACTCGAACCCACGACCTTCTGCATGGCAAGCAGACGCTCTACCAACTGAGCTACATCCGCGGACGGAGGCCAGTATAGCCGCGGTCCGGTCCGGCCTCGTGCCTCAGGGCGCCTCGAACGCGTCCGCCGCGGCGGCGAGCGCCTCCTTCGCCGCCAGCGACCGGTTGACCGCGTTGACGATCGCGCGCAGCGACGCCGTCAGGATGGAGCCGTGCACGCCGACGCCCCAGAAGGCCTCGTCGTCCACGTCGGCCTCCACGTAGGCAGCTGCCTTGGCGTCCGCGCTCGCCGCCATCGCGTGCTCGTGGTAGTCGCGGATCGAGATCCTGACTCCGAACTCCCGGGCGAACGCGTCCACGAGCGCCGCGATGGGGCCGTTGCCCTCGCCCTCGATCACGCGCTCCTCGCCGTCCACGCGCACGCGAGCCGCGATCTGGTCGGTGTCCTCCTCGCTCGAGTTGGTGTAGGCGACGAGCTCGTACGGGCGCACGTGGTCGAGGTAGCCAGCCTGGAAAGCGTCCATCAGCTCGTCCGCGGTCAGCTCTCCCCCGCGTGCGTCCGTGATCTGCTGCACCTTGCGGGCGAAGTCGACCTGCAGGCCGCGCGGCAGCTCGAGATGGTGCTCGGCGGCCATCAGGTAGGCGACGCCTCCCTTGCCCGACTGCGAGTTGACGCGGATGATCGCCTCGTAGCTGCGGCCCACGTCCTTCGGGTCGATCGGCAGGTAGGGCACGTCCCAGACCTCCGAGCCGGAGCGCTCCTGGGCGTCCATGCCCTTCTTGATCGCGTCCTGGTGCGAGCCGGAGAAGGCGGTGTAGACGAGCTCGCCGGCGTACGGGTGTCGCGGGTGCACCGGCAGCTCGTTGCACTCCTCGACGATCGCCTTCGTCTCGTCTATCGAGGACAGGTCGAGCTTCGGATCGACGCCCTGCGTGAGCAGGTTCAGCGCCAGCGTCACGATGTCGACGTTGCCGGTGCGCTCGCCGTTCCCGAACAGGCAGCCCTCGACCCGCTCAGCGCCCGCCATCAGGCCCAGCTCCGCCGTCGCCACGGCCGTGCCGCGGTCGTTGTGCGGGTGCACCGAGACGACCGAGGCGCTGCGGGCGGAGAAGTGCCGGCAGAACCACTCGATGCGGTCGGCATACACGTTGGGCGGGAACTGCTCCACCGTCGTCGGCAGGTTCACGATCATCTTCCGCTCGGGTGTCGGCCCCCACTCGGCCGCCACTGCCTCGCAGATCTCGAGCGCGTAGTCGAGCTCCGTGTGGTGGAAGCTCTCCGGCGAGTACTGGAACACGATCTCCGTGTCAGTGGCGCCGGCGAGCGCCTTGCAGAGCTCCGTGCCGCGCACTGCGAGGTCGGTGATGCCTTCCTTGTCCATCCGGAACACGACGCGCCTCTGTGTCACCGAGGTGGAGTTGTAGAGGTGCACGATCGCGCGCCGCGCACCTTCGATCGCCTCGTACGTCCGCTCGATCAGCTCGGGGCGGGCCTGGGTCAGCACGGCGATCGTGACGTCGTCGGGGATCAGGCCCTCCTCGACGAGCGTCCGGGCGAAGTCGAAGTCGGTCTTCGACGCGGACGGGAAGCCGACCTCGATCTCCTTCACCCCGAGCGCGAGCAGGAGATCGAAGAAACGGCGCTTGCGGCCAGAGTCCATGGGGTTGACGAGCGCCTGGTTGCCGTCGCGCAGGTCGGTGGAGCACCAGACGGGCGCACGCTCGATGACCGTGTCGGGCCACGTGCGGTCGAGCAGGGATACGGTCTCGTAGCTGCGGTATTTGTGGAACGGCATCGGCATCGGGCTCTCCTCGAGGACGGACTACTCCCGCGGTGTGCGCGGGCACGGTCGGGTATATGTCGTCACTCGATTCCCCTAGCGGGGAAGGAGGAGGGCAAGCGCGAGCAGGCCGTGACCGGCCCGATACCCGGAGGAGCGCTCGCCGTGCATAGACGTGCACGATAGCCGACTCCGGCGGCATCCGCGAGTAGCGTGCCGGACGGGTACGCCCGCACGGCACAGCGGCTATCGTCGGGCCGTCGGTCCACGGGCATGCACGAGCGAGGAGGAACGATGGCGTTCGAGGCACTGAAGGAGCGGCAGGCCAAGATCTGGGGCGCGGCCCCGTTCGAGAAGGTGGCCGGGACGATCCACGACATGCACGACGACCTGGTGGCGCACCTCGCGCCGCAGCCGGGCGAGCGCTGGCTCGACCTCGCGTGCGGGACGGGCGAGGTGGCCTTCCGCGCGGCGCGGGCCGGAGCCGTCGTCAGCGGTTCGGACCTGGCGCCCGCGCTCATCGAGACTGCCCGACAGCTCGCGGCCGCCGAGAGCCTCGACCTGACCCTCGAGGTCGCCGACTGCGAGACGCTCCCCTACGAGGACGGCAGCTTCGAGGTCGTCTCGTCGTCGGTGGGCGTGATCTTCGCGCCCGACCACCCACGCGTCGCGTCGGAGCTGGCACGCGTCTGCCGACCCGGCGGCCGGCTCGGGATCACGGCCTGGCGCGGCGAGAGCGGGGTCGGAGACATCTTCCGCACGATGTCCCCCTTCGCGCCGCCCCCGCCCGAGGGTGCGGGCTCCCCGTTCCAGTGGGGCAGCGAGGAGTATGTCGAGCTGATGCTGGGCGACGCATTCGAGCTTCGCTTCGTCGAGGGCAACTCCCCGTACGTCGATGACGACCCGCGCGCGATGTGGGAGCTGTTCCGGGACAACTACGGGCCGACCTTCACGCTCTGGACCTCGCTCGATGAGGAAAAGCGGAGAGAGCTCGACGCCGCGATGACCGAGCTGTTCGCGCAGTCACGCGACGGCGACAGGTTCGCCCAGGAGCGGCTCTACATCGTCGCGCTCGGTACACGCAGGACGTAGAGCCCGGCTCGGCCTATCCGTCCAGCGCCTCGTTGACGAGGCGATCGGCGAGCTCGTTGTGCTCCCGGCGCACCGCGGTGTAGGTGACGCTGCCGACGGCGCGCGCGAGGCGCGAGGCCTCGCCGCACAGCTGACGCAGAGCCTCGTTCTTGACCCGGTACTCCCCGCGCATCTGCTTCACCATCAGCTCCGAGTCGGAGACCACCTCGAGCTCGGTGACGCCGAGCTCGCCGGCCCGGCGCAGGCCGTTCAGGAGCGCCGTGTACTCGGCCACGTTGTTGGTGGCGACGCCGATCGCGTCGCCGCGGGCGTCGAGCACGGTGCCGTCGGGCGTCTCGAGCACGAAGGCCGAGGCGGCCGGGCCCGGGTTGCCGCGGGCGCCGCCGTCGGTGAAGAGACGTGCCCTCACGCGGGAGATGGGTCGCGACCGCGCACTCAGGCGTCCACGTCGAAGACGATTCCCTGCGCGAGGGGGAGCTCGCTCGTGTAGTTGACGGTCGCGGTCTGCCGGCGCATGTAGGCCTTCCAGGCGTCCGAGCCCGACTCGCGGCCTCCGCCCGTCTCCTTCTCGCCACCGAACGCGCCTCCGATCTCTGCGCCGCTCGGCCCGATGTTGACGTTCGCGATCCCGCAGTCCGAGCCGGAGACCGCGAGGAACCGCTCCGCCTCGCGCAGGTCGGTCGTGAAGATCGACGACGCCAGCCCCTGCGGCACGCCGTTCTGCAGCGCCACCGCCTCCTCGAGATCTGCATAGGTGAGCACGTACAGGATCGGCGCGAAGGTCTCCTGACCGACGACGGCGGTTTGCGCGGGCATCCGCACGATCGTCGGCTCGGCGTACCAGGCCTCGGGCCAGCGATCGCCGAGCGCACGACCGCCGCCGACGACGATCTCGCCGCCCTCGGCGACGGCCTGCCCGAGCGCCGTCTCCATCCGGCCGAAGGACTCCCCCGTGACGAGCGGGCCGACGAGCGTCCCGGGCTCGCGCGGGTCGCCGATCGGGACGCTCCTGTAGGCCGCCGCAAGGCGCTCGACGAGCGGCTCCGCGACGGACTCGTGGACGATCAGCCGGCGCAGGCTCGTGCACCGCTGGCCGGCTGTTCCCACGGCGGCGAAGAGCACCCCGCGGACGACGAGATCGAGGTCGGCGCTCGGCGCGACGATGGCGGCGTTGTTGCCGCCCAGCTCGAGGAGGGAGCGGCCGAGCCGGGCCGCGATCCGTGGGGCGATCTCCTTCCCCATCTGCGTCGACCCGGTTGCCGAGACGAGGGGTATGCGTTCGTCCTCGCACAGTTGCACTGCCCGGTCGGCGCCGCCGATCACGAGCTCGAAGAGGCCGTCCGGGACATCGCCGAAGCGCTCGGCCGCGCGCCGCAGCAGGGCGGTCGTCGCCAGGGCGCAGAGCGGCGCGCGCTCCGACGGCTTCCAGATCACGGAGTCGCCGCAGACGAGCGCCAGTGCCGCGTTCCAGCTCCACACCGCCACGGGGAAGTTGAAGGCGCTGATCACTGCCACCGGCCCGAGCGGGTGCCACGTCTCGGTGAGCCGGTGCCCGGGCCGCTCCGAGGCGATCGAGCGCCCGTAGAGCTGCCGCGACAGGCCCACCGCGAAGTCGCAGATGTCGATCATCTCCTGCACCTCGCCGAGGCCCTCCTGGGCGATCTTCCCGACCTCGAGCGTGACCAGGGCTCCGAGCGTCTCCTTATCGCGGCGGAGCTCCTCTCCGAGCAGGCGCACGAGCTCGCCGCGTCGTGGCCCCGGCACCTCCCGCCAGTGCGCGAACGCAGCGGCGGCGCGCGAGACTGCGGCGTCGGTCGCCGCGGCATCCGTGCGAACGACGCGGCCGAGCTCGTCCCCGGTGATGGGGGTGCGGACGACGAGGTCGCCGTCGCGAAGCGCAGCGGCCGGGACGCCGAGGCGCTCGAGCAGGTCGGTTGTAGACGGCGGGGCTGCGACGGGCACGATGCGCTCCTCCACGAGTCGGGACACCTCGACGGTACCTTGCTCGCCCGCATCGCTGCCGCGCTCGACGGGGGCCGGCGGCGCCGGTCGCTACCTCGCGGTGATGTAGTCCTTCAGGTACTTGATCTCGAAGCTCTGCTGGCGGGTCTGGAACTTGACGAGGTCGCCGATCGAGACCATGCCGACCAGCTTGCCGCCGTCCGTGACGGGCGCGTGCCGGATCCGTCGGTCCGTCATCAGGGCCATGCTCTCCTCCACGCCCGTCTCGGGAGTGACGCAGATCACCGGCGCCGACATCACCTCGCTGACGAGCGTGTCGCGCGACCGCCGCCCCTCGACGGCGATCCTGCGCAGGTAATCGCGCTCGGTGAAGATGCCGACGATCTCCTCGCCCTCGGTGACGAGCAGCGCGCCCACGTTCGCCGCCACCATCGCCTTGACGGCGTCGAAGACGGTCGCGTCGGCGCCGATCCGGATCACCTCGCCGCTCTTCCCCTCGAGGATGTCCGCGACGGTCTTCATCGAGAGGCCCACGGTGTCATGCCGTAAGTGGAGCGCCACCCGCCGTTCGTGTCAAGCGTGACGAGCAGCCGGGCTCGAGGTCACACGCGGGCGATGTTCGGGACGACGCGACCGTCCTCCTGCACGGCGGCGTTCCAGTGCTGGTAGCCGGGCTCGAGCTCGTCGATGTCGTGGCCCCGCTCGGAGATCCGCACCGGCTGTGACGACTCGGGCGAGACGCGGTACTGGTACCACGAGATGTCCCAGGCAAAGGTCAGTACGAGCTCCGAGTTCACGCCCGAGAGCGGCGTGATCGAAGCGCGCGGCTCGCCGAGAGCCTTGGCGACGCCGGCGATCGTGCGGCGGAACTGGCTGGCGTTGAAGAGCTCTGCCGCCTCGACGAGGGCGATCTCGTCGTCGGAGAGGCGGCGCAGGATGGGCTCGCTCACCACCGGGTCGGGCTCGGGGCCGCGGCCACCCAGGAGCGACTGCCACAGCGACCGGGAACGACGGCGGCGCACCGGCTGCTGCAAGGCCCGCGAGACTGCGACTCCTTCCCGCACCCACCCGTGCTCGAGGGCCACGTCGGTGCAGAGCGGGCACACGTCGACGTAGCGGCTGCCGTCGGGTGAGAACCGGACCGCCTGCTCGCCCATCAGCAGTGAGCGCTCGCAGACCTCACAGACCCTGGCGACGTTGGCGGTGATCACACGCATGGGCCTCTCACTATAGCCCTCGTGCAGGGAAATCAGCTAGGCGCCGGCCTTCTCCCGCGCCTGCTTCGTCTCCTCGATCACCTTCTGGGCGACGTGGGCGGGCACCTCCTCGTAGCGAAGGAAGTGCATCGAGTAGTCGCCGCGGCCGCCGGTCATGGAGGTGAGCGACTGGGCGTACGAGAGCAGCTCGGCCATCGGCACTTCCGCCCTGATCGTCGTCATCCCGGAGGCGGGCTCCATCCCGTGCAACCTGCCGCGCCTGGAGTTGAGGTCGCCGTTGACGGCACCGACCGCCTCGTCGGGAACGGTCACCTCGAGCTCCATGATCGGCTCGAGCAGCACCGGGCTCGCCTTCCCGTACGCGTCCTTCCAGGCCATCGAGCCGGCGATCTTGAACGCCATCTCCGACGAGTCGACCGTGTGGTACGAGCCGTCGACGAGCGAGACGCGCACGCCCTGCACCGGTGCCCCTGCGAGCTCGCCGTGTGCCATCGCCTCCTGCACGCCCTTGTCGACCGCGGGGCGGTAGCTCTGCGGGATCACGCCGCCGACGATCTTGTCGACGAACTCGTAGCCGACGCCGCCGTCGAGCGGCTCGATCAGGATTTGGCAGTCGCCGAACTGGCCGCGGCCGCCGGTCTGCTTCTTGTAGCGGCCCTGGGCGCGTGCCTGGTTGCGAATCGTCTCGAGGTAGGGGACGCGCGGCGGGTGCAGCTCGACGTCGACGCCGAAGCGCCGGTGGGCCCGCTCGAGCGCCACCTCGACGTGCATCTGGCTCATGCCCGAGAGGATCTCCTCGCCGGTCTGCTGGTCGCGCCGGAGCCGCAGGGTCGGGTCTTCCTCGGCCAGGCGCCGGATCGCGTTCGCGACCTTGTCCTCCTCGCCCTTGGTCTTCGGCGTGATGGCGAAGCTCATCACCGGCTCGGGGAAGGCAAGCTCCGGCAACTCCCCGTCGATCTCCCTGTCGGTGAGAAGGTCGCCCGTCCGCACGTCCTTCAGCTTCGCGACGGCGCCGAGGTCGCCCTCGCCGAACTCCTTCACGCCCGTGGTCTCCTTGCCCTGCGGCTGCAGCAGCGTCCCCATCCGCTCCTTGGCGTGGCCGCGGGCGTCGACGAGCGTCGAGTCGGCGTTGACGGTGCCCTTGAGCACCCGGAAGAGGTTGATCTTGCCCGCGAACGGGTCGGCGACCGTCTTGAACACGAAGGCCGCCGTGGCGGCCCCGTCCACCTCGATCGGCGCCCCCTTGCGCGCGGGCGACGGCACGCCTTCGACGATCAGGTCGAGCAGCGCATGGGTGCCGAGGTTCTTGGTCGCGACACCGCAGGCGACGGGGAAGACCTCCCCGCGTGTGACCGCCACCTTGAGCGCGCTCGCGACGTCGTGCGGATCGAGGTCGCCACCCTCGAGGTACTTCTCCATCAGCGCCTCGTCGGTCTGGACGACCTCGTCGAGGAGCTTCTCCCGGTACTCCTGGGCGATCTCCGCCATCGCGTCGGGGATCGGGCCGGGCTCGCCCTCCATGGCCCCGTCGGGGCTCGTGTAGGCGCACATGTGGAGCACGTCGACGATGCCTTCCAGCTCGTGCTCCGCACCGATCGGCAGGTGCACCGCTACACACCGCGACGAGAACTGCTCCTGGATCTGCGCGAGCGTGCGGTAGAAGTCGGCACGCTCCCGGTCGAGCATGTTGACGAAGAGCACGCGCGCAAGCCCATGTTCGTCGGCGACCTTCTTCACCCGTGCCGTGCCGACCTCGAGGCCCATGACGCCGTTGACGACGACGAGCGCCCCCTCGACCACGCGCAGCGCACACCGGGCCTCGCCCTGGAAGCTCGGGTCGCCGGGGACGTCGAGCAGGTTGATCTTGCGGTCCTGCCAGGAGGTGTGCAGGAGGCTGAGCGAGATCGACATCTGCCGCTTCTGCTCGTCTTCGTCCCAGTCGCCGGCCGTCGACCCCGCCTCCACCGTTCCGAGCCGGTTCACCTCGCCGGTCTGGTACAGCAGCGCCTCGACGAGCGAGGTCTTGCCGGTGCCGCGGTGTCCGACGACGGCGACGTTGCGGATCTTTCCGGGCTCGATGGCGGTCATGGGCGTCCGTTCCTCCTGGAGATGTCCGGGTAGGAACGATCTTAGTGCGCGGACGCGCGCACAGAAGGCCTAGGTCTCGGCGGTCTCGCGCATGCCGCCCGAGAGGCGGGCCTTGAGCCGCAGCACGGCCTTCGTGTGCAACTGCGAGACGCGCGACTCGGTCACCCCGAGCACCTCGCCGATCTCGCGGAGCGTCAGCTCCTCGTAGTAGTAGAGGGTGACGACGAGCTTCTCGCGCTCGGGCAGGCGCGCGATCGCCTCGCCGAGCGCCTCCTTCATCTCGGTCTGCTCGAGCGAGAACTCGGGGTCGGGAGCCTCGTCGTCCTCGATCGTGTCGATCAGCGCGATCTGGTCACCGCCGCCCGAGGGAGTCCACAGCTCGTCGAGGGCGGCCATCGACGAGCGGGAGATCTCCGAGAGGCTGTTCTCGAGCTCCTCCTGCGTCAGGCCGACCTTGGCGGCGATCTCCTCGTCGGTCGGCACGCGCATGAGCGTGCGCTCGAGCTCGGCGATGGCACGCTCGATCTCTCGTGCGCGGGTACGAACGGAGCGCGGCACCCAGTCGAGAGAGCGAAGCTCGTCGATGATCGCTCCCTTGATCCGCGAGATCGCATACGTCTCGAACTTGATCTCCCGATCGGGGTCGAAGCGCTCGATCGCGCCGATCAGCCCGAGCAACCCGTAGGAGACGAGATCCTGCTCGTCGACGTGCGAGGGCAGGCCCGCTCCGAGACGGCCGGCCACGAACTTGACGAGAGGCGCGTAGGTCAGGATCAGCCGGTCGCGAACCTGACGGTCACGCGTCTTCCGGAACTCCTGCCACAGCGCCTGGGTCTCTCCCCCAGTCTTGCTCACGCTCACGGACTAGAGAATACGCCGCGCGTCGGAGAACTCATGCTTTTCACCAGGGCCACGCCTTTCGCGCTAGATCTCCCATCCACACGGCAAGGCCCGCAGCGGCGAGGGCGATCACCCATGCCCGGCCGCCCGAGAGAGCCGCAGAGACGGCGACCGCGCCCATCGCGAGCGCGATCAGCGTGAACAGCACCGCGAGCGCGCGACGTTGCATCCTGCCGAGGCTACACTCCCTCACTGCAGCCTGGCTGCAACCCAGGGGCGTAGCTCAATTGGCAGAGCACCGGTCTCCAAAACCGGGGGTTGCAGGTTCGAGTCCTGCCGCCCCTGCTGGCTTGAACAGGCGCCGTCCTTCATCTAGAGAGGGATTGCGCCTGTTTCGCTCTCCCTCGCTTGATCCGCTCTCATCCGCTGATATCCGCCTGATCGTGGTACTCACTGGTACGCGCCTGGGACGCACCGCTCAGTCAGGACAAGCGCGACTTCAGCTCAGCAACCTGGGCCTTGAGGCGCCGCGGCGCAGCGTCCACAGGATGGGCGTCGACGGTTCGACGCGTTTGACTCATCCGGCACAAGCCCGTAGGGTCGGGTTCTTCAGCGAGTCGAGTCGCGCGAACATGCCCTCCTGAGGAGCCGTGCGGTTGTCGCCTCAGCAGCGCCAAGCCCTTCTTTACCTCGCTGCGGCAGTGATCCTGCTCCAGCCGGAGTAGGAGAGAAGCAAGGGAGAGCTTCATGCAACGCAGACCCATCATTGTGGCTGCCGTCGCCGGCTTGTTTGCGGCGCTTATCGTGACCTCCGTGGCGATGGCTGGAAAGCCAGGGTCTCAGGTTCGCGGGCAGGGCAAGGTACAGCTCGGTGATCCCGCCACCACCTCAGTCAGCCATGTCTCAGTTAACGCCTGGGCGGACGGCGCTGGTGTCGCTCACGGTTCGTTGGAGTGGGTTGGCGGCGTTGGCCCCGATACCAAGCCAACGGCCTATCCCTGGCACATGAAGGTGACGAGCATCGACGTCTCCGGCAAGACCGCTAGGGTCTGTTGGGTCGTCGTCAAAGCTCCCATTCCAGAGGACCTTGGTACGGAGAGCTGTTTTGACTTCACCGACGGCTCGCCTGACACGATCCATTCCGACTTCAACCCCGGGACCTGCCTCGTCCTTGCAGGCCGGAAACATTATTGTCCGCTGACCCTCCGGGGGCGAGAACGTGAAAGACGCGTAGCCGCCGGGACACTCCGGGACACTGCAGCTACCTACGGCCCCCCAACCCACTTTGGGGGGCCGTAGTGTCCTGCCTCCGCCCCCCAACCCCGGGGCGGTCTAGGAGCGCCGTGACGGCGCTAACGTGAAGCGAAGGCTGCGTCGATCTCGTCGATCCGTCCGCCGAGAGCGGCGAGTGCCTTGCCGGCGTCCTGAAGCGCCGTCGTGTACTCCGGTGTGCCTTGGGTCGTCGCGAAGAACCGATCAACCTGGCGAGACGCTTCGTCGCTAAGTGCCTCGATCCCCAAAATCAACGTGGCCGCCTGTTGCAGCTCGGCCGAGCAGAGGTCAGCGATGGCAAAACTGGTTGAAACGAGGCTGGCGGCGCCAAGTTGCACGAACGCCTCGTCCAGAGTGTCCTTGGTGTGCCCGCCTGCGCTCCAAGCATGGAATGCATCAGTGCCTGCCTTCCAACTCGGCCCAACCCCTCCAAGGTACTGCTTGTCCAGGCAGGCAGGCACCGGCGGCAGCTTCGGCGTCGGCGGCTTCGGCTTGGGTGTCACGACCGGTGATCCGCCGCAGCCAGCAATGCCGCCAGAGGGGTAGGCGCGACACAACGCCTTCGGCAGACCCGACTCGCGCACCAGGTTGATCCCCGTGACTACGCCACCGTTTTCGTCGGCAACGCCACGCTGCAGGACACCTATCACTCTGCCATCCTTGTCCAAGAGCGGCGCGCCGGAGGCGCCGTGGGCCGACTGAAGGAAGACCCCCAACATCGTCACGCCCTGGATGACCTTCGTGCCGAGAAAACGGCCCTGCGAGAGGCTAAGCGGGTTGCCGGCCGGGTGGCCGATCATCGCCACCGTCTGCCCTCTCGCTGGCGTTCGTCGAGCGAACTCGAACACGTGCCCGGGGGCGGTGTGCTTGAGGCGGATCGTCTCCACATCGACGCGATCCGTCGTCTTCATCCCCTGTCCGTGCCAGCCCGTCCACCGGGCGCCGACGTAGGTGCGGCCAGCGATCTGGATACGCACCATGCAGGCATCTGGTACGTCGAGCACGTGGTGGGCGGTCATCACGACCTTGGAGCCGACCAGGAAGCCGGTTCCCTGCGAGAGCAGGCGGCTCTGACAGTCGCGTACCACGATGCGGCCTACGCCGGATGCGAGCTCCTCGTAGGCGCCAGGGTCAATCGCGCCCGCCGAGGGCACGACCGCGGCTCCCGTGCAAAGTGCCACGACAACAACGATTGCCCGTCGCCAGGACACGGTCATCCCACGAATCCTTTCCTGCCTGTTGCCCTCTTCGGTAACGCCATCGCAATGTACTCAGCTTCCCGTATGTCCGCATCTGCGGCGGCCTAGCTTACGCGGGCCCGCGAGGAGATCTTGCGTCACAAAGCTCTTGGGGTGGATGATGCGGTTTCGTGCGGTGTCTCCTGATCCTCGTCCTCGTTTGCGTTCTCGCGGGTGTTCTAGTCTCGCCGGCGGCGGCTAGCGTCGGTACAGCCGGAGTTGTTGCACCGGCGTGGAAGAACTGCACCCGGGTCAACAAGACGTATCCGAACGGCGTTGGCAGGGTTGGTGCCCGAGACAAGACGACAGGCGTACCCGTGACGACGTTCAAACGAAGCAACAAGCTGTACCGGCTCGCGATGGACAACAACAAGGGACTCGATCGCGATAGGGACGGGGTCGCGTGCGAGTCTGCGTGATCCCAACGGCTCGCTAGGGGTTCATCCACTTGCGAAGAGGATGGCGGGACTCATGCAGCGCTGGCTGAGCTTTGTAGTCATCAGCGTTGCGTTTACCGCCGCGTTGGGAGTGGTAGGCGCAGGAGCGACGAGCGGCGGGAACCCGAGTGGCATTGTGGCACGGGTTATAGACGGGGACACGCTGGCGTTGACGGACGGGCAGCGAGTGCGACTTCTGCAGATCGACACGCCGGAGGTCGGTGGTGGCAAGTGCTACTCGCAGAGCGCGCGCAAGGCGCTGCTTCGGTTGACTCCAGTGGGGAGCAAGGTGCTTCTTGAAGCTGATCCTAGGCTTGACAAGGTGGATCGCTACGGTCGCCTGCTGCGCTACGTAAAGCGCAACGGGATCAATGTCAACATCCGTCTCGTCCTCGATGGGGCGGCAGCGCCTTACTTCTATCGTGCTGAGGAAGGGAAGTACGCGGCACGTCTCGTCGCCGCGGTGACGCACGCGAAGACGGCCAAGCGGGGGTTTTGGGGCGCCTGTCCTGGGACGCAGTTGACGGTGGCGGGACCACTGCAGACGAAGGCGGGAACGCGGACGCCAACGCCGACGCCACCATCGGGCAACTGTCACCCGTCGTACAAAGGCGCGTGTCTTGACCCCAACGCGTCGGACTATGACTGTGCTGGCGGCAGCGGAAACGGACCGCTGTACACCGGTCGTGTGCAGGTCGTTGGACCGGACGTCTTCGGCCTGGACGCGGACGGTGACGGTTGGGGCTGCGAATGAGCCCGGTTGGGGTGCCCGGCGAGAACCCCGACGACGACTGGCGGGCCGAGTCTGACCGGACGGGCGAGATGCTGGTGTTCTGCCCCGACTGCACCGGGTAGCCAGGGGTCAGCGGCTGGCCTCACGGTTAGCCATGGGTCGCCATCGTCGACTCTCCGATCTCATCGCCTCGTCACGAGTCGTCTTCATTATCGACCGCTTTGAGCAAGACGCTGGCGAGCATCACCTGATCGCCCTCAGAGCCAGCAATGCCAACTAGGTACGTCTGACCGTGCTTGTCGACGACGAGTTCCAGTTGGTGCAAGGCGTCTGCTCGTTGGGCTTCGAGGAACGCGGCGAGTGGAACTTGAACGGCGGCGGGGAGAAAGAAGACACCCTCGACGCTGTAGAGCCCGGTGACGAAGTCCGCGGTGTCGAATCCGCCATCATCGTTCTCCTCGAACGCAAACCGCCACTCGTCTGACAGCAACCTCGCGAGTTCCTCCTCGAACCGATCGTGCTCAACCGGCTCCTTGTCGTCGGATCCGTCCCTGGAGCTCATGTGCCCTCCTGTCAGCGGTTTGTCTGAACCAGACCGCGTCACCTCTGCCACCGTGCCGCTGAGGCCGGTTGGCGGCGGGACAAGCCCGCTCTCTTGACGCGTTATGAGTTTACCGCAGCGGCCGGTCGCCCAGGTCGGATTGGTCGGGGCTAACGTCGGCTGCCATGGAAGACGTTCCATCCGACGGCGAGGCACGAGAGTCGCTCGTGTGCGCGGAGTGCTGGCGCACGGCCGGCGCTGGTGCGAAGGGCTGGCGAGCTCTGTTCCTACGGTCGCTTCCAGATGGTCAGCCCGAGGTCGGGATGTTCTGCCCGGAGTGCGCTGAGCGGGAATTCGGTAGTTCGGGGTAGGCGGGTCCGTGGCGGCGCGGATGCCTGAACCGATGCTCGGGCGCAGAATGATGTCGACCACGCCCGTTCGGGGGAGGAAGTATGGGCATATTCGGAAAGCCGAATGTTGAGAAGCTGAAGGGCAACCGCGATCTCAAGGGGCTGCACAAGGCGCTCCGGTCAGGGGAGCCTGAGCTCGCCGGCGAGGCCGCGGTCGCTCTCCTCGAACTCGAGGCCACGGACATCCTGGGAGAGACGCTGCACCACGAGCTGTCCCGAGATGGCACCGTCAGCATCTCGAGGCGCCTCGCCGAGCACGGAGACCCGAGGGCCTGCCCTCTTCTCATCGATCTGTGGCAGCACTACGAGAACTCAGACGAGTGGGAGATAGGGGAGGAGTGCGCAACCCAGGAGGGAGCGCGGGTGGCCGTTCTCGGGTCACTGCTGCGAATGCCTGCACCGGCGCTCGTCTCCTGCCTCCGGGACGAACACGCCAATGTGCGGGAGAGCATGGCCAGGGCGCTCGGAGGGGCTATCGGCGCCTGCCTCATAACGTTCAGAGGTGCTGAGGATGCGGACATCAACGCTGCGCTCATCACCTGCCTCCACGATGAGGACGCCCAGGTGCGAGCGAGTGCGGCCCGGGCGTTCCGTATGACAGAAGATCCTGACGCCAAGGTTGCGCTCCAGGCCTGCCTCGCCGACGAAGACAAGGATGTGCGGGCGGCAGCGGCCTGGTGCTTGATCAGTGTCGCAGATCCGGCCGCCGTGCCCGCGCTCGCGGCCTGCCTCCGCGACGAGGACTTCACCGTTCGCACGACAGCCATCCAGGCGTTGGGCGCATCCAGGAGCCCGGAGGCCGCGGACGCACTCGCGGACTTGCTCGGCGATCCGGACGAGGTCGTGCAACGTGCGGCTGCACACTCCCTCGCTGATCTTGGGGACGCACGCGGAACAAGCATCCTGGTCGCCGGAACCAAGAGCGACAACAGCTTGACTCGAAGCCTTTCCTTGGCGAGCCTGGAGAAGCTCGGCTGGGACCCGACGCGAGCCTGGATCGAGGTGTGCCAGTCCGCCACGAGCGCCAAGTTCCTCGGCGAGGAGGCGGTGCTGCGAACTCTCGATACCGACGTTACCTGCCCCTCGTGCGGGGAGACGATGTCGGCCAAGGACGCATACGTCCCGGCGGCTAGCTTCCTCGTCTGCCCGAACTGCGGCGACGACTGGCTACTCAGCGTCCTCACGGGACGCTACGGAAGAGTGGACGAGTCGGCCGCCGTCTGAGGCAGCGGAAGCGCCCCATCGGCCCCGATGATCTCGGGCTGCCTACAGCAGCACGCTCCCGCAGCTGTGAAATCCCCTAGTGGGGATTTCAGACCGCGAGAATCCCTGAAGTTGGAACCTACGGTTCCCGGGGACCTCCCTTCGAACCTGGGAGCACGGTACGCGCGGATTCCCGCGTCGAGGCTGGGGGCACCGCTCCCGCAGGACAAACCGGCACCATGGTGGTCATCTGCGACCACCACGACGATGCGAATGAGCGCGGACGGGAGACGGGCTACTGATGCAGCCCGCGCGCCTCGCCGGCGTTGTTCTGTGCGGCCTGATCGTCGCCGCAACGGGCGCGACGGCATCACCCGGTGGAAGCCGGTCGTCGATCGGCGCACTGCTGCAGGCGGCCGCGGCGGCACGCACCGACGACCCCGACGCGGTGCAGAGGCAGTACGACGTCGGCCGGGGCACCGAGGAGCGCCTTCACGGTCTCGAGCCCGTGCCTGCCTGCCGGCCGCTGTACCACGCGCTGAGCCGGGTGGCGCACGGCAACGTGCTCGCAGCCGAGGGCTTCGACCGGCTGAGCCCCTCCATACGGGCGCGAGGCGAGCGCGACATCGCCGCCGGGAAGGCCCAGTACGACCGCGCCGGCACCGCTTGCACCAACGTGGTCGCGAAGAAGCGTGCGCAGCGGGTGCCGGCAGCGCGCGCTCTCCTCGCGCCGCTCGCAGGGGAGGCGTTCTTCGGGGAGGTGCGCGTACCCGTGCCCGCCGGCACGGCGTCGGTGGAGCTGCGCTGGCGCGGCCGGGTCGTCGCCCGGGCGACCGATCCACGGCCGGGCACGTGGACGGTAGCCCTGCCGGACAGCACGGCGACCGGCCGCGGCACCCTCGAGGCATCGCTCCACGCAGCACCAGGGGCCGTCCGAACCGCGAGCGCCCGAGGCGTCTGGCTGCTCCCTGCGAACGGTGCGGCGGCGACCGTGGCCGAGCGCCGTGACAACGCGCTCGCCGCCCGCCTGGCGACCATTGCCGCTGGATTCACGGGCTTCGCGGGCATCTATATCCACGAGATGCGAAGCGGCCGCACGGCCGCCTGGAACGACGAGGCGCTCTTCCCCGCCGCCTCCACCGTCAAGCTCGGAGCTCTCGCGGCCGCGCTCGACCGCTACGGGCCACGGCCCGAGCTCGGCCCGAAGATTCACGACCTGCGCACGCTCGCGGCCTGGTCGTCCAACCTCGCCGCCAACCGGCTCCTCCGCAGCCTCGGCAACGGCGATGCGACCAGAGGCCGGGCTGTCGTCGAGAGCCGGCTGCGCCGGATGGGCGCAACACGGAGCACCTACCCGGGCGAATACCGTGTCGGCACAGCCCACACCGCGGCACCGAGCCGGCCACCGCTCACCTCTCGACGAACGACGACGGCACGCGACCTCGGCCGGGTGCTCACCACCCTGCATGCAGCAGCTGCCGGAGACGCGATCGCGCAGCGCGCCGCCGGACTGACAGAGCACGAAGCCCGAGTCGGCCTCGCGCTCCTGCTCGCCTCGCAACCGTCCGGGGACAACGTCGGCCTCTTCCGCCCCTCGCTCGCACCGTCACTGCCGGTTGCGCAGAAACAGGGGTGGATCGCGTCGGCCCGACACACGGCCGCCATCGTCTACGGCGCGAAGGGCCCCGTCGTGATCGTGCTCACCACGTATCAAGACGACCTCCCGCTCGCGCAAGCGCAGAAGCTCGGCGAGAAGGTGGTGAACGCGGCACTCGGCCGGCGCTAGGCGGAGCGGGAGGTGCACCTGCCCGCAATCCGACCCGGGTCCGTCCGACGGCCCGGTCACGCTGGCAGGCATGTTCGCCTCCGGCCACGTCACGGGCAGCTCGGTCGTTCACCTCACCGTCGGCTCCGTCGACGGCCTCGCTCTGTGCGGCGAGACCTCCGTCGACCTGCTCGGCGAGCCCGATCTCGCGGTCATCTGCGACGAGTGCGACGCGGCGGCCACCGCCCGAGGCGGCGACCCTGCCGACTGGCGGCACGTGCCGGCCTCCGCGCCCACGATCGTCCTGCGCCAGGCCGCCTGACCCTGCCGGGCGGCGTCCGGCGCACTCGCTTGAATCACGAGGTGAGCCGAGGCCGGGGCGTCGGCACGCGACATGCGTTACAACACCCGTGACGCCGGGGACAGAAGCGAAAGAGGTTGCTTGATCCGAAGCCGTCGATGCCTGACCCTCACCTGCCTCGCGGCGGCCCTCGCTCTCACCGCCCCGGCTGTCGTGCTCGGTGCCGATCCCGGCGAGCCGCCGACGGCCGGCGATCCGGCCACGCCGCCGGCCACGCCGCCGGCTTCCCAGGCGCCGGCCGCCCCGGACGAGTCGTCCCTGACGATCACCGTGCCACCCGAGGTCAAGCCGAGCGCACCCGCCCCTCGAGCCTCCGGCAAGCAATCCCCGTCGCCGGACCCGGCCGCCGAGACCACCCCGCCCGCCGAGACCGCTCCGGCCCCGGCACCTGCGAGCACGAGCCGCTCGTCGAGCGAGGGAGGCTCCGGCACACGGGCGTCCTCGACGCCCACGCGCTCGACGGACGCGGCACAGGCCGAGGTGGCGGCCGCGCGAGCACGTGCGGCGAAGCTGAAGCAGCAGAAGGCGGCCGCCGCGAAGCGCGCAGCCGAGCTCCGCAAGGCAGAGGCGGCGCGGCGTGCCACAGCGGAACGAGAGAAGATCGCCGCCCGGCAGCAGCCTGCCGGCGCGCCGTTCGTCCCGCCCGTGGCAAACCCGGCGAGCGTCACGGTCGCATCCGCCGACACGAGCATCCCGATCGCGGCGATGACGACGCTGTTCGCCGGGCTGCTGCTCTTCGCCGCGGCTTCGCTGCTCCCCGGTCAGGCCCTCGCCCAGCTCGGCCCCCGCGCCACGCCCGCCATACGGCTGGCGACCGGCGTCGTCGGGCTCAGCCTCGTACTCGGCACGCTCGTGGCACTGCTCTCTTCGGCCTGAGCGGGTCGCCTCCCGGCCGACCGAGATCCGGCGCGCAGCGCGTGGAGGAAAGGTGCATACTGGAGGTGGTGCGGCGGAGTCGCACCTCAGGGAGTGCTCCCCCCTCTCGTCGCGGCCCCGCCCGCACCTTGGCACAGGTGTCGAACACGGCGGGTGCAGGTGCGCGGCGCTGCCCCTTTCGAGTGATTCTCGTCCCTCGGACTGGCGATCCCCCGTCACCCGATTAGGGTCTGGGAGTGACGGGGGGATACGAGGACGGGGGCACGGAGCCCGACAACTGCGACTGCTGCGGCCGAGATGCCGAGGACTGCCGGATGGCGGATCTCGGCTGGGTCACCTGCGAGCCGGACGAGGGCCTCTCCGGGGCCTACTGCCTCGAGTGTGCCGCCGCCCTGCGCCTGCTGCCGTGGTACGAGCGCTGCGCCATCTGCGAGGCGACGGTCGACGACGAGGAGGAGGCCGAGACCGCGGGCTGGCGCTACTTCACCGATGGCCACGGCGACCTGCACCCCTGCTGCCCCGCATGCGTCGAGCGCACCGCGCGGCTTCGCAGTCGCCGCGCCTGAGCGCGGCATCGCCCGTCGAAGCCTGACGCAGGCGCACGGTCACGATAGGCTCCGGCGCGATGACGACGCTCTCGAGCCGGGTCGTGCACGATGCGACGTTCGATGGGCGCCGGACGCGCATGAGCGAGCTCGTGTCCGAGCTGCGGCAGCGGACCGCGGTCGTGGCCCGGGGTGGCGGTGAGGCGTCGACGGAGCGGCACCGGGGGCGCGGCAAGCTGCCGGCGCGCGAGCGGATCGACATGCTCCTCGACCCGGGGAGCGCGTTCCTGGAGCTGAATGCGCTGGCAGCCTGGGACGTGTACGGCGGTGACGCCCCTGCGGCTGGGATCGTGACGGGGATCGGGGTCGTGGAAGGCCGCCACTGCGTGATCGTGGCCAACGATGCAACGGTGAAGGGCGGCTCCTACTACCCGCTGACGGTGAAGAAGCACCTGCGGGCGCAGGAGGTCGCGGAGCAGAACCGGCTGCCGTGCCTGTACCTGGTCGACTCGGGCGGTGCCTTCCTGCCCCTGCAGGCGGAGGTGTTCCCGGATCGCGACCACTTCGGCCGCATCTTCTACAACCAGGCGCGCATGTCCGCGCAGGGCATCGCGCAGATCGCCGTGGTGATGGGCTCGTGCACGGCCGGCGGCGCCTACGTGCCGGCCATGTGCGACGAGACCGTGATCGTCGCGGGAACGGGCACGATCTTCATCGGCGGCCCCCCGCTCGTCAAGGCCGCCACCGGGCAGGACGTGACGGCGGAGGAGCTCGGCGGCGCAGACGTCCACACGCGCCGCTCCGGCGTGGCCGACCACTACGCCACCTCGGACGAGCACGCGCTCGCACTCGCCCGGCAGATCGTGCGGCACCTCGCCGACCCGCCGCCCGGCCCCTGGCAGCTCGCCCGCGCGGAGCCGCCGGCAGTCGACCCGGCCGACCTGTACGGGGTCGATCCCCGAGGACTTCCGGCACGAGCTCGACCCCGTCGAGGTGATCGCCCGCCTCGTCGACGGCTCCCGCTTCGCCGAGTTCAAGGCAGCTGTACGGCGACACGCTCGTCTGCGGCTTCGCCCACATCGAGGGCTATCCCGGTCGGGATCCTCGCAAACCGCGGCATCCTCTTCGCGGAATCGGCGCAGAAGGGCGCACACTTCGTCGAGCTCGCGTGCAAGCGACGCATACCGCTCGTGTTCCTCCAGAACATCACCGGTTTCATGGTCGGCAAGGAGTACGAGGAAGGCGGCATCGCCCGTGACGGCGCGAAGCTCGTCACCGCGGTCGCGTGCGCCGAGGTGCCGAAGTTCACCGTCGTCACGGGCGGCAGCTTCGGCGCCGGCAACTACGCCATGTGCGGCCGCGCCTACGGCCCCCGGCAGCTCTGGATGTGGCCGAACGCGCGCATCTCCGTGATGGGCGGGGAGCAGGCGGCCACGGTGCTCTCGCATGGTCGGCGACACCGACCCCGACGAGATCCGCGAGACGTACGAGCAGGAAGGCAGTCCCTACTACTCGACGGCACGCCTGTGGGACGACGGCATCATCGACCCGCTCGACACCCGGCGCGTGCTCGCGCTCGGCCTCGCCGCAGCCGCGAACGCACCCGTCCCCGACACGCACGTTCGGCATCTTCCGCATGTAGCGGAGCCCACCGGAAGGAGGAGCAATGGCATACAAGGCACTCGACGCAGACGACGTGAAGCTGACCTGGGGAACGTTCAGGATGATCCGCCGCGAGCTCGGCGGCTCGGGGTTCGGCCTCAATCAGATCGACTTCCCGCCCGGGAAGGCCGGGCCCGAGCACGACGAGCTGGCCTCCGGGCAGGAAGAGATCTACTACTGCCTCTCCGGCGGCGGCACGTTGACGGTCGACGGCGACGAGGTCGAGCTCCGCCCGGGCCGCTACGTGCTCGTCTCGCCCGACGCGAAGCGGCGCCCGGAGGCGGGCCCCGAGGGAATGTCGTTCATGTGCGTCGGCGGCGTCCCGGGCGGCGTCTACGTGCCCTGGGAGCCGGAGGACTAGAGGGTGTGCTGATCCGCATCGTGCTGTGGTCGATCGGCGAGTCGGCGACGACGATCGACGAGTTGCGCGACCGGCTCGAGCCCCTGGAGGCGCCGAGCAGCTGGCTCTGGAACGAGCCTGCCGAGCGTTTCGGCGCCCTGATCGTCGGGGACGAGGCGGAAGGGGTCGGCCCGATCTCGCTCGCGCGCGAGCTGATCGGCAAGGAGCCCGAGGCGTTCGAGGAGTTCGACGGCCTCATCTGAGAGGCGGACAGCGCCGCATCAGGCAGCGACGGCTCGCTCCTGCGCCACGGCGGCCAGCGTCTCGACGACGCTCCGCAGCGACGCGAGCAGCGCCTCGTCGGGGTCGGCGAGGCGCTCGTGCGCCCTGCCGACCGCGAGCTCGTCGCCCACGACCCGCGCCCCCATCAGCCCCAGCACCTTCCGTGTCTCGGCCTGTGCCCAGACGCCGCCGAAGGAGCCGGGGCTCGCGCCGACCACAGCGACCGGCTTGCCGCGGAACACACCGGCGCCGGCGGGCCTGGAGGCCCAGTCGAGGGCATTCTTGAGCGCCCCCGGGATCGACCCGTTGTACTCGGGCACCGAGAGCAGCACGGCGTCGGCGTCGGCGATCGCGGCGCGCAGCCCGGCAACCGTCGGCGGTGCCGGCACCTCGGCGTCCTCGTCGTAGGCGGGAAGATCGCGAAGGCCGTCCCATGTCTCGAGCTCGACGCCCTCGGGGAGCGCGGCGGCCGCCAGGCGCAGCAGCTCGCGATTGTACGAGCCGCTGCGCAGGCTGCCGGCGATCCCGAGCAGGCGCACCTACGCCTCCGGCTGCAGGATGAGCTCGAGCTCGGCCTTCAGCTTCACGTCGTTCCCGACGGCGAAGCCGCCGCTCGGCAGGGGTGCATTCCAGTCGAGCCCGAACGCGCTGCGGTCGATCACCGTCTCGAGCTCGAGCCCGATGCGCTCGCTGCTGTCGAACGCGTGGGTGGCAGGCCCGTCGATCCTGCCGGTGATCGTGACCGGCCTGGTCACGCCCTTGATCGTCAACTCGCCGTCGATGTCGAGCGCGTCGCCGTCGGCGCGGATCCCTGTCGAGCGGAAGGAGAGCTGCGGGTGGCGCTCGGCGTCGAAGAAGTCGGGCGAGAGCAGGTGGCCGTTCAGGTTGGGCTCGGACACGTCGACGGAAGCGACGTCGGCCGTCCCGCGCAGCTCACCGCCGTCGAGAGTGACGTCGAAGATGCCGAAGCCACCGCGGAAGTTCGCGACCACCATGTGCTTGACGGAGAAGCCGACCGACGAGTGCACCGCATCCACCGTCCACGTGCCGGACGGGAGGAGTGTCCCTCGATCCTGGAGAATGCTCATTGCAGATCCTTTCCGTGCTGATAGTATTTGCGTACGCAACGATCTTAGCGCTATTCCCTTGAGCCGTCAAGTATTGACATCACAAGTTTCTCCCGAGGTGACGGTGCTCGCCCGGCTGCTGCGTGCCCATGGCACGCTGACGCGCGAGCTGGAGTCGCAGCTCGTGGCAGAGCACGGCCTCACGATCCACGATTTCGAGACGCTGCTCCATCTCGCTCGCGAGCCCCACCGCCGGCTGCGGCGCGTCGACCTCGCCGACCGCCTGGCGCTCACCCCGTCGGGCGTGACGCGGCTGCTCGACGGTCTCACGGCTTCGGGCCTCGTCGAGAAGGCATCGTGCGCCTCGGACGCCCGCGTGTCGTACGCGGTCCTGACGGAGCGGGGACACGGGGTGTTCAGCGCCGCGGTAGAGACCAACGACCGCACGTGCCGCGAGTTGCTCGGCCGGCACCTCTCCCCCGCCGATCTCGAGCAGCTCTCGTCGCTGCTCGCCAAGCTGCCGAGCGTCGGCGACGTGGACGGATCGGCCTGCGCGGGCGCCTCGTAGGGCGAGGCACGCCCCTCGGCCCGGTCAGAGGATCGCGGTCTCCGGGAACACGGCCCCCGCTGCGAAGCGGTCGAGCCGGTAGGGCGTGAGGTCGAAGTCGGTCCCGCCGTCCAGAAGCTCGCCGGCCACGATCCTGCCGACGGCCGGCGACTGCATGAAGCCGTGGCCGGAGAAGCCGCACGCGGCGTAGATCCCCTCACCGACCGGCCCGATGATGGGATGCGCATCGGGAGTCATGTCGTAGAGCCCCGCCCATGCCCGAGCCACCGGCAGCCCCGCTGCGGCCGGATAACGATGGGCGATGCGCCGCATCCAGTCCTCGGCGAGCGCCTCGTCGACCATCTCGTCGGTGCCCCAGCGCGGAGCGCTCTCGGGCATGGCCAGCACGAGCGCATCCCCACGACGGCGGAAATGGAAGCCCGACTCGGCCTCGATCGTCAGCGGCAGGTCCCGTGCGAGACCGGGCACCGGCGCCGTCTCCACCAGCTGGCGCACGAGCGGCCGCACCGGCAGGTCGACACCGAGCTTGGCTCCGAGCGCGGCCGACGCAGCGCCGGTCGCCAGCACGAGCGTGTCGGCGTCGAGCTCGAGCGCGTCGACGCGCTCGCGCACCTCCACCCCGCCCGCCGCCGCACGGCGGACGAGCTCGCGCGTGATGCCGCCCGGGTCGGCGATCCCGTCCTCGGCACAGAACACGGCCCCGAGGACGTCCTCGACGGCGAGCCCCGCCACTGCGGCAGGGTCGAAGCGCTCGACCGGGACGCCGAGGCCGCGTTGCACCGTGCGCCGTTCCTCGAGCTCGGCCAACCCCGCCTCGGAGGTGGCGAGGAAGAGATACCCGACAGGCTCGAACAGGTCCGGCCCGAGGGAGTTGAAGAACGACACGCTCTCCCGCGCCAGGCGCACCTCGGGCGCCGAGGAGAACTGCTGCCGCACACCTCCGAGCGCCTTGCCCGAGGCTCCGCCCGCGACCTCGCCGATGTCGGCGAGGACGACGTCCCGGGCCCCCCGTAGAGCGAGGTGGTAGGCGATCGAGGCGCCGACGACGCCCGCACCGGCTACAACGAGCCGAGCCACTGGGCGAGCTCCAGGGATTCCTCGGGTACGAGGTCGCGGAGCGGTGCCCGCACGTCGGAGCGGAGGGGGATTCCCTTGAAGGCCGCGATCCGCTTCATCGCGGCCTGGCGCGGGAACCGCTCGACGCCCGCCCGCAACGCGCCGAGTCGCTCGGCTCCCTCGGCCGTCGGCTCCCGCACGACTGCCGCCACCTCTTCCGGAAAGGCCGACGCCAGGGCCGAGACGGCTCCCACCGCTCCTGCCTCGATGCCGCGATGGATGAGCGCCTCGGGGCCGACGAAGACGTCGACGCCGATCCCGGTGTACGGCTCGAAGGCCTCCCACTGCGCGTCGCTCACCTTCATGCCGGCGAAGTTCGGCGCCTGCTCGCGCAGGCGCGCGAGCACGCCGAGCGACACGGCGTACCCGCTCGTGCGCGCGAACTCGTAGACGTAGAACGGCAGCGGCGCGCAGGCCGCAGCGGATGCTGCGAAATGCGCAAGCTGCGCGGGCTCGTCGAGCACGAAGTACGGCGGCCCGATCACGGCGACCGCGGACGCCCCGGCCTCGGCGGCGTCGCTCGCCAGCGCAACCGTGTCCGCAGTCGTCTGGGCACCGCAATGGGCGGCGACCCGGAGACGTCCTGCTGCCGCGTCGACGAAGAGGCGCAGCCCGCGCCGGCGCTCCTCCACCGAGAAGAGCACGCCCTCGCCGTTCGTGCCAAAGGCGAGCACGCCGTCGAGGCCGGCGCCGGCGTAGAAGTCGAGCAGGGGCCCGAAGGCGTCCTCGTCGAGGGCCGCGCCGCCCTCGCGCAGCGGTGTCACCGCCGCTGCGAGCGTCCCCGTCAGAGCCTGTCGCACGACACGACTCTAGACTCCGGACGGTGGAGGCGCTGCGGATCGAGCGGGACGGGGACGTACTGCGGGTGACGCTGGCCCGACCGGGCACGCGGAACGCCTTCGACGCCGCGCTGATCTCGGCGCTGGCAGAGGCGTTCGTCGATGTCGGCAAGGCGCGGGCAGTCGTGCTGGCGGGCGACGGCCCCAGCTTCTGCGCCGGCGCGGACATCGACTGGATGCGCGCCTCGGCAGGCCTCTCCCACGACGAGAACGTCGCCGACGCCAACGCCATGCGCCGGATGCTCGATGCGATCGACACCTGCCCGGCCCCGGTGATCGCCGTCGTGCGGGGTCACGCGCTCGGCGGCGGCGCCGGACTGGTGGCGGTCTCGGACATCGCGATCGCGCACGAGCGCACCGCCTTCGCGTTCTCCGAGGTGAAGCTCGGGATCGTCCCCGCCGTCATCTCGCCGTACGTGCTCCGCAAGGTGGGCGAGAGCGCCGCCCGCCGCTATTTCGTCACCGGCGAGCGCTTCGACGCCGCCACGGCGCTGCGAATGGGCCTCGTCCACGAGGTCTCGGACCGGCCCGAGACCGTCCTCGAGCAGATCGTGGACGAGCTGCGCACAGCGGCGCCTCGGGCGGCACGACACGCCAAGCGGCTCGTGCTCGACCGTCCCGACGGGCCCGAAACGGCGAGACGGATCGCCGAGCGGCGCACGAGCCCCGAGGGCCAGGAGGGCCTGAGGGCGTTCAGCGAGGGCCGCATACCGGGGCAGCCCGGCTTCGCCTCGTGGAGCCCGCCCGTGGAGCCGGCCGAGGACGCTCCCGGCTAGAGGCCGGCGCCGAGCGCCTGCAGGACCTCGTCGGTGCTCCACACCTGACCGAAGACCCGCGCAAAGCCGGACAGCGCTGCTCGGTGGTGCTGCTCGAAGAACGTCGCCGTCGCGTCCTCGACGAGGATCACGTCGAAGCCCCGGTCCGCGGCGTCCCGGGCCGTCGTCTCCACGCACATGTCCGTCGCCATGCCGGCGATCACGAGCGCGTCGATCCCCATGTTGCGCAACAGCCACTCGATGCCGGTCGAGTTGAAGGCGCTCGATGTGTTCTTGTCCAGCACGAGATCGTCGGGGCCGGGCTGCAGCTGCGCGATCAGCTCGTGCTCGAAGGTGCCGCGGTGCCAGAGCGCAGGCACCTCCACGGCCGCGAGCGAGTCGACGTCCCGGCGCCTGCGTCTCGCGATCATGTCCCGCCCGTCGGCGAGCAGCGGCCCGTGCCGTGTGAGCACGATCTGCCGGCCGGCCGCCCTGAAGGCGGCGACGAGCCGCTCGGCGTTCGGGATCACCGTCTCCGACAGGCGGGGCAGGTAGTAGCGGGCCGTCGCCGGGTAGCGCTGCAGCAGCATGTTGCCGATCCCTGCCTCGGGGTTGCACCCGTAGTTCTGCATGTCGATGACCACGAGCGCCGCCCTGGGCCAGTCCACGTCGAAGGTGGGCCAGGGGAAATGCCAGCCGCCGAGAGTCGCCGGCGAGTCGATGGGCGGGAGCTCGCGCATGCGGCCGAAGGATACGCCTGTCCACGGAGCCCGGCCTCGACGGGCATGAGAGACTCCTCGGGCATGGAGGGCGCATTGGAGAGAGCCCGCGACGGCGCCCCCCGCCTCGGCTGCAGCCGGGACGAGCTCGACACTCCGGCGCTCTGCCTCGACCTGGACGTGATGGAGGAGAACATCCGCCGGATCGCGCACGTGTGTAGTGAGGCCGGCGTCGCGTGGAGACCGCACGTCAAGGGGCACCGCTCGGGGGTCATCGGAGCCCGCGAGGTCGCCGCGGGCGCGGTCGGGCTGACGTGCGCGAAGCTGGGCGAGGCGGAGGCGATGGGGACTGCGGGCGTCCGCGACCTGCTCGTTGCGAACGCCGTCGTGGGTCGCCGGAAGCTCGACCGCCTCGTCGAGCTGCGCCGGCACGCGGACCCGATCGTCGCCGTCGACCACGCCGACCAGCTGCTGCCGCTCGCGGCCGCGTTCGAGCACGCAGGTCTCACCGTTCGCGTCGTGATCGAGGTCGACATCGGTCTCGCACGGGCCGGCGTCCTCCCGGACGGTCCGGCGCTCACGCTCGCCCGTCGGGCCGTCGCGCTGCCGGGTATCGAGCTCGTCGGGCTGATGGGCTACGAGGGTCATCTCCTGACCGTCCCGGACCCGGACGAGAAGCGGCGCCTCGTGCACGAGTCGCTCGACCGGCTCGGATCCACGAAGCAGCTCCTCGAGACGGAGGGGATCCCGGTCCCGGTCGTGTCGTCCTCGGGAAGCGGCTCGTTCCAGGTGGCGGTCTCCCACCCCGCCGTGACCGAGGTGCAGGCCGGCGGTGCCATCATGATGGACGTCTTCTATCGCGAGCGCTGCGGCGTGACGGGCCTCGAGGACGCGTTGACCCTGGTCACGACCGTGGTGGGCCGCCCGGCGGCCGGTCGTGCCATCGTCGATGCAGGGCGTAAGGCGCTGAACGTCGAGATCGCGATGCCGCGGATCGTCGGACGCCCGGGAGTCGCGTTCGAGCGGATGTCGGCGGAGCACGGGCAGCTGAGCGTCGAGCCGGGCGCGGAGGCGCTCGCGATCGGCGACAGACTCGAGGTGGTACCGGGCTACGCCGATCTCACCGTCAAGCTCCACGACCGCTTCTACGGCTTCCGCGGCGGGCGACTCGCAGAGGTGCTCCCGATCGCCGGCAGCGACGCGTCGACGTAGGAGGGTCGATGACCGCCTTCCTCGCGCTCCTCTCCGCCGTGCTCATCGGCGGTGCGGATTTTCTGGGAGGCTTCGCCTCTCGCACGGCGTCGGCGCTGCGCGTGGCCGCGCTCGCGCAGGTGGCGGGCCTGCCGCTCGCCTTCCTGGTCGCGGTGCTCGTGGACGCAGACAGGGTGTCCAGGGGCGACGTCGCCTGGGCGCTCGGCGGCGGCGTTGCCGTCGCCTGCGGCTTCGCCTGCTTCTACACGGCCATGAGCCGGGGGCTGATCAGCGTCGTCGCACCGCTCGCGGCGGTCACCGGAGCGTCCGTGCCCGTCTTCTACGCGCTCCTGCGAGGCGAGCGCCCCGGCACCATGGCGTCGTTCGGCATCGTGACCGCCCTCGTGGCCGTCGTGATCGTCTCCATCGCACCGGCCGACCCGGACCACGCCCACCTCGCCATCACCCCGGACGTGGTGGGGCTTTCGCTCCTCGCCGGAGGCTGCTTCGGCGTCTTCTACGTCGCCTTCTCACTCATCTCCGAGGACGCGGGCCTCTGGCCGGTCGCGTTCCAGCGCAGCGCCGCGGCCGTCACGATCACCGCGCTCGCGCTCGCGTTGACCCGCGGCGCGCTGCAGGTGCCGCGGCGCCTCGTCCGGCTCGTCCTGACGATCGGCGTGCTCGAGGTCGGTGCGACCGTGCCCTTGCTGCTCGCCCTGCAGCGTGGCCCGGTGGCGATCGCCTCGGTGCTCGCCTCGCTCTACCCCGTGACGACGGTGTTGCTGGCCGCGCTCGTGCTGCGCGAGCGGATGTCGCCGCGTCAACTCACGGGCGTCGCCCTGGCGCTCGTCTCGGTCGCCCTGGTCTCGGCCGGATGAGGCACGCGGCCGCCCGCCCGCGCGGTGGTCGGGACATCGACGCCCGCGCGCTGCCGCGGCGATGATAGGAGCATCGTGAGGTGCCCAGGGTGACCTTCCGGCGGCTCCTCGTCGCGAACCGCGGCGAGATCGCGCTGCGCGTGTTCCGCACCTGCACCCGTCTCGGCATCGAGACGGTCGCGGTGGCGACGCCCGAGGACCGCGGCTCCCTGCACGCTCGCGGTGCCGGAGCCACGATCGAGGTCTCCTCCTACCTCGAGGCGGACGAGCTGGTGCGGGCAGCCGTCGAGTGCGGCTGCGACGTCCTGCACCCCGGCTACGGCTTCCTGGCCGAGAGCGCCGGCTTCGCAGAGGCCGTCGCAGCGGCAGGCCTGGCGTGGCTCGGCCCGCCCGCGCACGCGCTCCGGCGCGGCGGCGACAAGCTCGAGGCCAAGCGAATTGCGCGTGAGGCCGGCGTTCCGACCCTGCTGCAGGGCACCCCGGAGGAGGTGGGCTTTCCGTTGCTCGTGAAGGCGGCCGCGGGCGGCGGCGGCCGCGGCATGCGCGTCGTCCGCGAAGCGGAGGCGCTGGACGAGGCGCTGGGCTCCGCCTCGCGCGAGGCACAGGCAGCGTTCGGCGACGGCACGGTCTTCTGCGAGCGGTACCTCGAGCGCCCGCGCCACGTCGAGGTGCAGGTCGTCGCCGACAGGAGCGGCACCGTGCTCGTCCTCGGCCAGCGCGACTGCTCCGTCCAGCGCCGCCACCAGAAGGTCGTGGAAGAGTCGCCGCCGCCCGGGCTCGCGCCCGGGGTGCTCGCCGGTCTCGAACGGGCCGCCCGCTCCTTCTGCGAGGCGATCGGCTACGAGAGCGCCGGCACCGTCGAGTTCCTCGTCGACGGCGACGAGCTGTTCTTCCTGGAGCTGAACGGGCGCATCCAGGTCGAGCATCCGGTGACCGAGGCGGTGTATGGGCTCGACCTCGTAGAGCTGCAACTCGAGGTTGCGGCAGGTGCATCGCTCGCCGGGCTCGACCCCGGACGCCACGGGCACGCGATCGAGGTGCGCATCTATGCCGAGGATCCGCGCACCTTCCTCCCTCAGGCGGGTCGTATCGAGCGTCTCGAGCTGCCCCGGTCCGTTCGGGTCGACGCGGGCGTCGAGGCCGGCGACGAGATCGGAACGTCCTACGACCCCATGATCGCCAAGCTGATCGCCCACGGCGATTCGCGCGAGCAGGCGCTCGACCGTATGGCGGCCGCCCTCGCGCAGACCGAGATCGACGGTCTCACGACCAACGTTCCCTTCCTACGCTGGCTCGTCGCGCATCCGGCGTTTCGCGCGGCAGACCTCTCCACCGCATTCCTCGTCGACCACCCGCCGCTCTCGACGCCACCGCTACGCCTCCCTGAAGGGCCGTTCCGCGGTGCCTGGCGGCTGAACCTGCCCGTACCCGCCCCCGTTGAGATTCCCGACACGAACACGGCGGCCCACATCCACCACCAGGCGGGATCCGGGAGCTCCGTGACGGCACCGATGCCCGGCACTGTGCTCCGGGTGGACGTCACGCCCGGAGACACGGTCGACGCCCGGCAGCCCCTGCTCGTGCTCGAGGCGATGAAGATGGAGACACCGGTGACCGCCCCGTTCGACGCGACCGTCACCGCCGTGCACGTGAGCGCCGGCGACCGCGTCGGGGGAGGTGCCGCGCTCGTCGAGCTGGAGAGCCTCTAGCGCGTCTCGCCCCGGACGGCCGACAACAGGCTCCCCAGCACGACGTTGACCAGCCACATCACGATCACGGCGCCGACGTAGGTCCAGAAGCCGTCGATCGTGAAATCGGACACGACCCACTCGGTGAACGCCAGGATGGCGACGTTGACGAAGAAGTACGCGAGCCCGAACGTGAGAATGATCAACGGTATCGCGATAAAGGTGAGCAGCGGCTTGAGGAAGGCGTTTGCCAACCCGAACACGGCGCCCGCCAGCAGCAGCGGGCCCCAGCGCCCGATCGAGATGCCGTTGAAGACCCAGTCGGCCACGATCAGCGCAAGGACGTTGACGCCCCACGCGACCAGGATGCGAGCGGCCGGGTACACGCCGTGATCCTACGCGATCTCCCGCGGCGCCCCGATCACGTCCCGAGCTTCACGACCATCATGAAGACGAGCCCGAGCAGCAGGACGAGCTCGATCCGCGAGTAGCGCAGGATGTTCGCAATCCGGCGCTGGGCCTCCGGAGATTCCGGGCCGGCCGACTCGATCGCGGTGGCGACACGCCCGCCCTCGGGGCCGAGGTAGAACATCCCGGTCACGAACGAGAGCAGCCAGATGAGGAGGCCGACGGAGACGAACGGCTCGCCCCAGTCCCAGTTGCCGTTCAGCACGAGGCCGACACCCGTGAGCAGGAGGAGGAGCGACGCCGGCGCGAACATCCGCATGCCGATGATCCCCGCATCGCGGGAGAACGCCGCGAGGCGAACCGGGTCCTGTGCGCGCATGATGCGAAATGCGAACGCCTGGATCATGGCCGCACCGCCGACCCAGATCACGGCCATGGTGACGTGAACCCACAGGAACAGCTCGTACCAGGTCATGACGCGCTCAGAAGAGCTTCTGCAGCTTCAGGGCAGCTCCCATGTCGCCCTGGATCTTCAGCTTTCCCGTCATGTAGGCGGTCGTCGGGTTGGCCTCGCCGTTCGCGATCTTCATCAGCGTCTCCTCGCTGGCAGAGATCGTGCAGTCGGCGTCGCCGGCACCCTCGGCAACCGAGACGGAGCCGTCTGCGACCGAGACAGTCCACTCCCCCACGCCGGCGATGTCGAACACGTAGCTGTTGTTCATGCCGGCGGTCTTGCCGGGATCGACCCTGCCCGGCAGGGCCTCGAAGAACTCCTGGACGGTCATCGTGTAGCTGCCTCCGATCCTTGTCGATTGTGAGCGGCCGGTACCGCGCGGCGTTGACTGAACGGTCAGTCGAATGCCCAGACTATGTCGTCGCAGGCTCCACGGCAAGCGCGGCTCCCGGGGCGGGAGTCGGCAGGAGCAGGCAGAAGACGACGCCGATCGCCGGAGCGAGCGCGCTGATCGTCAGCGCGGTCTCGAGGTCGACGGCGTCCGCAACGGCGCCGAGCGCGACGGCCGCGACGCCGCCGAGCCCCATCGCGAGGCCGATGGCGAGACCCGAGGCCATGCCGACATGGCGCGGCAGGTAGAGCTGGCTCAGCACCATCGTGACACCGAACGTGCCGACGACGCAGACGCCCACGAGCATGAGCGCTGCGGCGCCCGGCACGCCGCCGACGTAGATGAACGTGAGGATCAGCGGCGGTAGCAGCGCCTGGGTGACGAGCAGCGTGCGCCGCAGGCCGAACCGGTCCGCGACAGGGCCGAGCGCGAGCGTCCCGACGGCCCCGGCGAGCAGCATCAACGAGAGCATGTGGTTCCCGTCGGCCCCTGAGCTGCCGCGCGAGACCAGCCAGAGCGGGACGAAGGTCAACAGCGCGAACCACGCGACGCTCCGGAGCACGATCACGACGCCCAGGATCACCATCGCCCCGCGCCGGTCGTCTCCGGCAGGGCGCGCGCTCGTGCCGGGTGCCGGCTGCAGCGCACCGATCGACGGAAGCACGCGCACGAGCAGGAACGCCGCGACGAGCACGGGCAGAACGGCGACGAGCCCGCCGCTGAGGCCGAGCCAGACGACGAGGGGCGTCGTCACGATCGCGCCGAGGGCGTAGCCGGTGTTGCCGCCGATGTTGAAGTACGCCATCCCGCTCGCGCGCCTGAGCCCGCTGGCATAGGTCGCGAACTTGGCGCCCTCGGGGTGGAAGGCGGCGATGCCGATGCCGGAGAGGAACACGAACGCGAGCACGAGGGCGTACGACGGCGCGATCGCGGCCAGGCCGGCGCCGGCGCCGGCGAGCGCCACCCCCCCGGGGATCAGCCAGAGCGCGCCGCGCCGGTCCGACCAGAGGCCGAAGAGCGGCTGCACGAGCGACGAGGAGACGGTGACGCACAGCATCAGGAGGGCCGCATGCGCGTAGCCGAGACCGAACTTGATCGTGATGAACGGGATCAGCGCCGGGATCGTGCCCGACGCGAAGTCGACGAACAGATGACCGCCGGACAGCGCTGCCATCGTCCGCCTGTCGATCTCGGTGCGCATCGAGGCAGCCTAGCGCCGCAGCCGCCGGCCGAGCGGGGCACGTCGCGCGCGGCCACGACGGTACCATCGGCTGTCGGTGGACCTGGATCTCTCGCCGGAGCACGAGCTCTTCCGCGACACCGTGCGCGGCTTTGCCCGCGACCGCGTCGCGCCTCTCGCGGAGGAGCTCGACCGCGAGTCGCGATTTCCCCTCGAGCTCGTGCGCGAGATGGCGGAGCTGGGATTGATGGGGATCCCGTTCCCCGAGGAGCTCGGCGGCGCGGGCGGCGACACGCTCTCGTATGCGATCGCGGTCGAGGAGCTGACGCGGGTCGACTCGTCGGTCGCGATCACGATGGCGGCGCACACCTCACTCGGCACGATGCCGATCTACCTGTACGGCACCGACGCCCAGAGGCAGCAGTGGCTGCCGCAGCTCGCCTCGGGGGAGCGGCTCGCAGCCTTCGGCTTGACCGAGGCCGAGGCGGGCTCGGATGCCGGCGCCACACGGACGACTGCGGAGCTGCGCGACGGGCACTGGGTCGTGAACGGGTCGAAGACGTTCATCACGAACGCCGGCACCGACATCACCGCCTGTGTCACGATCACCGCCCGAACGGGCGAGGACGAGATCTCCAACATCATCGTTCCGAACGGATCGCCCGGGTACGAGATCTCCGCACCGATGAGCAAGCTGGGCTGGAAGGCCTCCGACACGCGGGCGCTCTCGTTCGTCGAGTGCTCGGTTCCAGCGGAGAGCCTGCTCGGCGAGCGCGGCCAGGGCTTCCGCCAGTTCCTGGAGATTCTCGACGGCGGACGCATCGCGGTCGCTGCGATGGGAGTCGGGCTCGCGCAGGGGGCCTACGACCTGGCGTACGCCTACGCGAAAGAGCGCCGCCAGTTCGGCAGGAAGATCTCGTCCTTCCAGGCGATCCAGTTCCGGCTCGCGGACATGGCGACGGAGATCGAGGCGGGGCGCGGCCTCGTCTGGAAGGCAGCCTGGCTCAAGGACCGGGGCCGCTCGTTCGCGCGTGAGGCCGCCATGGCGAAGCTGTACACCGGCGAGCTCTCGAACCGGGTCGTCAACGCAGCTCTCCAGGTTCACGGCGGCTACGGCTACATGGACGAGTTCCCGGTCTCCCGTCTGTACCGGGATCAGAAGATCCTGGAGATCGGGGAGGGCACGAACGAGGTGCAGCGCATGGTGATCGCGCGTCATCTCGGCCTCCCATGAGACTGTTGCTCGCCGTGGCCGCCGCAGCGCTCGCGCTCCCCGCGGCAGCCGTGGCCCACGTCACCGTGAAGCCTCCGTTCGTCGAGGCGGGCGTGGAGACTGAGATCGCGTTCGAGACGCCGAACGAGCGGGCACCGAACGCAACAATCGAGCTCTCCGCGACCGCCCCACCCGGCGTCGAGATCGTCTCTGCGCAGTCGCCCGCCGGCTGGATCGCCCAGGTCTCCGGCTCCACCGCGACCTGGCGGGGCGGCACGATCGAAGGCGAAAGCACCGCCTCCTTTCCGCTCCGGGTGCTCGCGCGCGTTCGCGCCGGCACCTACGAGTTCACCTCGGCGCAGCGCTACTCGGACGGCGGCGTCGTCCGCTGGAAAGCGAGCTTCAGCGTCCTCCCGGCGGAGGGCGACGCCGCACCCGGCCAGAACCCCCGCGGCGCCGTGGCGGCAGGCGTTGCCGGCCTCGTCGTGATCGCCGCGAGCCTGATCGCGCTGAGGGTCGCGCGCCGGCGCTCACTTCAAAACCGATAGCAGTCGACGATGCTACGGTCGCGCCGTGCTCTTTCACCAGTTCGTGAACGACGATCTCGGCTGCGCGTCCTATCTCGTCGGCTGTGAAGCTGCGGGCGAGGCGGTTGCCGTCGACCCGCCGTATGCGATCGAGCCGCTCCTCGAGGAGGCGGCGAGGCGCGACGTCCGGATCGTCCGCGTGCTCGAGACGCACACGCACGCCGATCACGTCTCGGGCCACGGCAGGCTCGCGCTCGATCACGGGATCCCCGTCTCCATCCATCGCTCCGCGGAAGTCGACTATCCGCACGACCCGCTCGAGGACGGCGACGAGATCACGGTGGGCAACGTGACGCTGCGGTGCATCCACACGCCGGGCCACCGGCCCGAGCACTGCTGCTTCACGGTGATCGACCACACACGCGCCGAGGAGCCCTGGCTGCTCCTCACCGGCGACTCGCTGTTCGTCGGCGACACCGCCCGGCCCGACCTCGCGGTCGGTGCCGAGGAGGGGGCCGAAGGCCTCTTCCACTCCCTCAACCGGCTCCTCGAGCTGCCGGACGGCGTGGAGGTCTTCCCCGGCCACGTCGCCGGCTCGCTGTGCGGCAAGGGGATGAGCTCGAAGGGGTCGACCACGATCGGCTTCGAGCGGCGCTTCAACCCGATGCTCCGGCTCGGGGTGGTCGACGCCTTCGTGGCGGAGTCCGCAGCCATCGGTGCGCCGAAGCCGCCCAACCTGGGGCGCATCGTCGACCTCAACCGCGGCCCCTTCCTGGGGACGCTGCCCCAACCGCCCGAGCTGGCCGCCCCACCGAAAGGCGCGCAGCTGCTCGACGTGCGGGCGGTCGCCGACTTCGCAGACGGTCACCGTCACGGCGCCGTCAACGTCCCGGTCGGCAGTACCAGCTTCTCCACCAAGAGCGGCTTCGTGCTCGACGCGGAACGACCGGTCACGGTGCTCACCGGCTCGACCGAGGAGGCGCAGCAGGCCATCCGCGGCCTGCGTTCCGTCGCCTTCCTGGAGATCACCGGCTTCGTCGTCGGCGGCGGCGCAGAGACGATGGCGACCATCGGCATCGGCGAGCTTCAGGAGCTCGTCGCCGACGAGTCCGTCCTGGTGCTCGACGTTCGAGAGCCGGAGGACTGGGAAGCCGGATCGGTCACCGGAAGCAGCAACGTGCCCTACCGGGTCGTGCGCGACGCTGCCCCCGAGCTACCGAGGGACAGGCCGATCGCCACCATCTGCGAGTCGGGGCCACGCGCGGCGGTGGCCGCGAGCATCCTTCTGGCCGAGGGGCTCGACGCGCGGCCCGTGATCGACGGCGGCACCGCCGACTGGGCCGACCGCATGAGGGCTGTGCCCTCCTCCTGACAACGGACGTGTGCGGCCCGCCCGCGGAGGGTAGACCGCATGCAGCCGTGCTCTCGACAGCATCGGGAAGGAGGGAGACCCACTCCATGCGAGCTCAGGAACCGACACACCCGCTGCCGCCTCCGGACCTGCCGGAGCCGGTCCCCAGCCCCGACCCCGTCCCCAACCCACAGCCGCCACCGGGGGAGCCGAACCCGGGGCCAAAGGGAGCAACGGCGTGACGGCCGGGCGGTGCCCCGGTACGACCTCCGGGTCGCCGACACGCGCGCGAATCGCCGACCGGCCGAGAGGCGTCTGAGAGTGCATGCGCCGCCCACGCACCGTTCGCCTGCCTAAACTGGCCGCTGCCGCCATCGCGGGATACCTGCTGGGGACGCTTCCCTCGGCTGATCTGGCTGGCCGTGCCGTCGCCGGGGGCTCGATCGACCTCCGGCGGGAAGGCAGCGGTAATCCCGGCGGGATGAACGCAATGAGACTGCTGGGGCGGCGCATCGGTCTGGTCGTGGTTTGTGCCGACGTCGCAAAGGGAACGATCGCCTGCGCGCTCGGCGGCCGACTCGCAGGCGGCGATGGCGCGCATCTGGCCGGTGTCGCGTCGGTCGCCGGGCACTGCTATCCGCCGCGCTCCGGGCGCCGGGGCGGCAAGGGAATCGCCACGAGCTTCGGCCAGTGCATCGCGACCTTCCCCGCCTATGCCCCGATCGACGTCGCTGTCGCCGCCCTGGCCGCGAAGGCAGCCGGGTCGGGGCGGCCCGCTCTCGTCTCGGTCGCCGTCTCCTCGGCGGGGTGGGTGGGCGCGGCCCTCGTCTGGTCGAGGCGGGGTCTCCCGAACCTGTGGGGGCCGAGGCCGACGAGCGCCCTACCGCTCGCGAATGCCGCCACCACGATCCTCCTCGCCTCTCGAGCGCTGTCCCTCCTCCGTCGTGGCGAGCAGGACGAACTGGCGCTGGGGCTCGAGCAGAGATGAACGTGGTGGTGTGCACGGACTCGAGCGCGCTCTTGCCCGAGCCGCTCGCAGCCGGCCTCGGTGTCCTCGTCGCGCCGGCACGCATCACGCTCGACGGACGCTCGTTCGAGGAGGGCGTCGACATCGATGTGGACGACTTCTACGAGCGCCTGTCATTCGGGGCGGAGACGACGACGTCCCAGCCGAGCCCGGGCTGCTTCAGCCGGCTCTACCGCGCGGCGGCCGACGCGGGTGCAACCGAGGTGCTCTCGCTCCATCTCGACGCACAGGTGTCGGGCACGGTGGGCTCGGCCACCCTCGGGGCCTGCGAGGCAGGTGTCCCGGTCAGGGTCGTCGACTGCGGCACGGTGAGCTTCGGGGTCGCCGTCAGCGTGATGACCACAGTCGAGTCGCTCGACGCCGGGCACGGCGCCGCCGAGGCGGTCGCACGAGCGCTTCGAGTCGCCGCGGGGATCGGCAACGTGTTCATCGCGACCGGAACCGCCGGAGGCCGCGTGCCCAGCAAGGCGGGGCTTCCTCTGCTCTCGTTTGCCGACGGCGCAGCCCGCCCCGTCGGATCCGCCTGCGATCTCCCGGATGCGGCGGCGGCGATGGCACGCCACATCTCCGGACATGGTGACGGGCTGCACGTCGCGGTCGGCCACGCAGCGGCGTCGACGGCGGCCGCAGCGGACGCGCTCGCCGACGGGCTCGAGCGGTCGGGTACCGTCAGTGACGTGATCCGCTACCGAATCGGCCCGTCCATCGGCGCGCATACCGGGCCGCAGAGCTTCGGCGCCTTCTGGTGGAGGCCGGCGAGCTAATGGAGCTCGTCGCCACACCGGCGGTTGTCGACGTCATCCAGGAGCACGGCGGCGCGCTGTACGTGTGGCCGCACAAGGCGCGCTGCTGCGGCGGCACGATCACGCTGGAGGCAGCGACGGATCCACCGGACAGGGCGTTCCGGCACGTCGAGGTGGATGGGATCGACCTCTTCCTGACGGTCGGGATGACCGAGCCGGAGTCACTCCATCTCGAGCTCGGCCGCCGTGACCGCATTCTCGCCTTCTGGAACGGGCTCGCATGGGTCGCCTAGCTCGTGGCCGGCGACACCGGGTATGAGCGAGGCTCGCGTGCGGCCGCCGCGGGCCGGAGAGGCCGCCCCCGCACTCCTCCTTCCGACTCTCGCGGGCGGGACGGTCGATCTCGCCGGCGCGCGCGGGCAGCCGGTGTTGGTGTCGTTCCTCCGCCACGCAGGGTGACTCATCTGCCGCGCGCACCTCGTGAAGGTGCTCGACCAGCAGGAGAAGCTCGATGCGCTCGGCGCCACGGTGCTCTTCGTCGTCCACGACGAGCCGGAGCGGGTGCGCCGAGGCCTCCTGGACGGCCTCGACGTCCCGTTCCCCGTCCTCGTGGATACGCAGCGGATCGCCTACCGGGCCTGGGGACTGCGACGCTCGAGCATGGCAGGGGTCTGGCTGGACCCGCGGGTGTGGCTTCGCTATGCCGTGCTGCTCGCACGGGGCGAGCGGCTGAGACGACTCGGCGGGGACACGCTACAGCTCGGGGGCGATTTCGTCGTCGGCCCTGACGGCAACGTCACCTACGCGCGACCGCAGCGCCGGGACGACCGCCCCTCGGTGATCGCGCTGGTGAACGAGCTGAGAGCGACGGCACGTGCGTCCGGCGGTCATTGACCCGCATGCGGCTCGAGGAGCTCACGAAGCTGGAGCCGGCCTCGGTGGATGCGGCTCTTGGCAGCAGGAACGGAGATCCCGAGAGCCGCTGCCACCTCGTCGTTGGAGAGCCCGGCGAGATCGCGGAGGACGACCGCCTCGCGGTAGTCGAACGGCAGCGCCTTCAAGGCGGAGGCCACGAGCTTGCGTAGCTCGCCCGCCTCGGCGCTCGGCTCCGGCAGCACGTCACGTCGCACGTCCGCGGCACTCTCCGCCTCGGACGTGGCGAGATCGGTCGTCGGCAGGCGCTTCTTGCGGCGTCGGCTCAGTGCCTCGTTCACGCCGATGCGGTACAGCCACGTGAACACCGCCGCATCGCCCCGGTAGCGATCGAGGTGGCGCCAGGCCAGGACGAACGTGTCCTGGACCGCCTCCTCGACGTCACGCGCGTCGTCGAGCACGCGCAGCAGGACGAGCCGCAGGCGACGCTCATGGCGACGAACGAGCTCGGCGAACGCATCCGTGTCTCCCTGCCGGGCGGCGAGGACGAGAGCAGCGTCATCCTGGGGAAACGAGCCCACCGGGGCGATCGTACGGTCTCGTCACGGTGCTCGACCTGAATCGCTGCGAGCGATCACCCCGTCGAACATGGTAGGCCGTCATCGACGGACCGCCACCCACTCGACCCGTGCACGCCCCGAGCAATGCGCCGGCACCTACTCATCGCAGTCACCGTTCTCGCCGCCGTGGCCGGTCTGGGTGCGGCAGCCTTCGCCGTCGTCCGCGATTCCGGAGGGTCGCGTGCGGACGCGGTCGACGAGGCGCTGAGCAGGCTCGAGCAGGCCGATGTGCCGCTGGCCGGGCTCGGTGAGTCCTCACCGCCCTCACCGCTGCAGGAGGGCTGGAAAACGAACTTCGACAAGCGGCTCGTCCCGCTCTCAGAGTTCCGCTCGGGCGGCCCCGGCAAGGACGGGATCCCGGCGATCGACGCGCCACGTTTCGCCCCTGCCTCGGAGGTTCGCTTCCTGCGCCCGCCGGAGCCGGTGCTGGAGCTCGAGGTCGGCGGAACCGTGCGCGGCTACCCGATCCAGATCCTGATCTGGCACGAGATCGCGAACGACACGATCGCAGGAGTGCCGGTGGCCGTGACCTTCTGCCCGCTCTGCAACACGGCTATCGTGTTCGATCGGCGCGTGGGCGGACGCACGCTCGACTTCGGGGTCAGCGGCAACCTCCGCGACTCCGACCTCGTCATGTACGACCGGCAGACGGAGTCATGGTGGCAGCAGTTCGGCGGCAGAGCCCTGATCGGCGACCTCGCCGGGTCGCGCCTGCGACAGCTGGCGGCACGCCTCGTCAGCTGGGAGCAGTTCAGGCGAGAGCACCCGCAAGCGGGCGTGATGACTCGTGAGACCGGCGTGCCCCGCTCGTACGGGAGCAATCCGTACTCCGGCTACGACGACGTCTCGAGCCCGCCCTTCTTCCCGGTCAAGAACGCCGGTGACAAGCGCCTGCCGCCGAAGGAGCGGGTCGTCTTCATCGAGCACGGCAAGGAGACCGCTGCCGTCCCCCACTCCCTGCTCGGGCGGAAGAAGGTCGTGCGCGTCCAGCTCGGCGGTGCGACCTACGTCGTGCGCGCGCAAGGCGAGGCTGCCTCTGCGCTCGACAGTGGCACGATCGCCGAGGGACGCCAGGTGCTCACCGTCGACGTTCGAGTCGATGGTGAGCCGGCTCCCTTCAGCGAGCCGTTCTGGTTCGCCGTCGCTGCCTTCCGGCCCGACACACTGATCGTCCGCTAGCTCCGTTCAGCTCAGAGGGCCGCCTCGGGTGGTCGCCGCGGCCCGTCGCTGCGGACTCGCTCCAGCACGGCCCGGACCACCGACACGGACGCCACGCCGTTGTCCTCGAGTCCGAGGGCGCGAACTCGTTCGACCGTCCGGACGAGGGACTCGTAGACCGAGCGGCATCGCCGGCAGTACCGCAGGTGCCTCTGCAGGCGCCGGTCCCGCGACGGCGTCAGCTCGCCCTCGAGATGGTCGGAGAGCCGATCGCGCGTCTCTTCGCACGAGCCGATCAGCAAGCGCATGAGCTTGTCCATCGGCTGTTGGATGCCGTTGGCCGCAGTGTCGATTCACCGGCACGCCGAGCGCTCAGCGCAGGCGCCGTACCTGAAAGCCCGCATCGCCGAGGGCTTCCACGACAGCCTGCGAGTGCCCCTCGTCCCGGGTTTCGAGGGTCAGCTCCGCCTCGGTCTGCAAGACGCCGATATTGCGGCCCTCCCGATAGTGCGTGACGGCGAGCACGTTCGCGCGCTGGCGCGCGATCACCGCGACGATCTCGGCCAGCTGCCCCGGGCGATCGGGGATCAGGATGGCGACCACGAGGTAGCGGCCCGACGAGGTGAGCCCGAAGCGCGTGACGGACATGAGCGTCGTCGCGTCGATGTTGCCTCCCGCGAGGACCGCGCAGGCGGGGCCGGTGCCGGGCACGAGGCCGCGCAGCAACGCCGCGACCGGGGCAGCGCCGGCGCCCTCGACCACGAGCTTCGAGCGCTCGAGCAGGAGCACGATCGCCTCGGAGATCGCCTCGTCGTCGACCACCACGATGTCGTCGAGAAGGTCGCGCAGGATCGAGGCGGTCAACTCGCCGGGGTGCTTGACCGCGATCCCGTCGGCGATCGTCGGCCCCGTCGGCGCCAGGCCTGCGAGCGGTGCACACGCGGCTGCCTGCACCCCGACGAGCGCCACGTCCGGCCTCAGTGCCCGCAGGGCGATGGCGGTGCCCGATGCGAGGCCACCGCCGCCCACGGGGATCACGACCGTGGCGGGCCCCGGCGGCAGCTGCTCGGCCAGCTCCAGCCCGAGCGTCCCCTGGCCGGCGATCACCCGCGGGCTCTCGAACGCGTGCACGAACGTGGCTCCGCGCGATTCCTCGTAGGCCCGCGCCGCCACGTGCGCCTCGTCGAAGCCCTCCCCGGCGAGCTCGCAGACGGCGCCGTAGCCGCGCGCGGCCTCCACCTTCGCCATCGGCGCGCTCTCGGGAACGAAGATCATGGCCGGGATCTCGAAGTGGCGAGCTGCCCAGGCGAGCGCCTGCCCGTGGTTGCCAGCGCTCGCCGTGACGACGCCGCCACGCCGCTCCTGCTCGGAGAGCTGGCCGACGGTGTTGAGCGCCCCGCGGATCTTGAAGGAGCCGGTGAGCTGCAACGTCTCCGCCTTGAGCGCCACGTCACGGCCGGTCAGCCGTGCGAACGTGCTCGACGTCAGCAACGGCGTCTCCCGCGCGATACCGGCGATGCGCTCGCGCGCGGCCTGGAGGTCAACGAGCGTCGGCCGCTCCACGATCCTCCTTCCCCAGCGCCTCTTCGACGAGCTGCGCCGCCGCCGTCAGCGGGTCGACCTCCCGCCGCTGCACCGCCTCGAGCAACGCGCCCAGCCCGGCGTCGGAGGCGACGGCCTCCTCGAGCAGACGGCGGGCCCGGTGGCCGGCGACGGCGAACACCTCGGCGGCGAGGTTGCCCCTCCGCCGCTCCTCCAGCCTCCCGTCGGCCGCGAGCCGAGCGTGGCGCTCGTACAGGGTCGTCCAGAGCTCCTCCACCCCGGTGCCGGCGAGCGCCTCGGTCAGGAGCACCGGCGGGCGCCGTTCGACGTCCGGGTCGAGCGCGAGCACGCTGCGCACCTCGCCGAGCATCGTCTTCGCCGCCGGATGATCCATCTTGTTGATGGCGATGACGTCGGGGATCTCCATGATCCCCGCCTTCAAAGCCTGTACCGCGTCGCCGGAGCCGGGCATCAGCACGAGCAGCACGGTATCGGCGATGCCGATCACCTCCACCTCGCTCTGCCCGGTGCCGACCGTCTCGATGAAGATCACCTCGTAGCCCGCGGCGTCGAACAGGAGCACCGTCTGGAGCGCCGACTCCGCCAGGCCGCCCAGGTGCCCCCGTGTGCCCATCGAACGGATGAACACGCCGGGATCGAGGAAGTGATCGGAGAGGCGGATGCGGTCGCCCAGCAGCGCACCCTGCGAGAAGGGGCTCGAGGGGTCGACCGAGACGACCCCGACCGACCGGCCGAGACCGCGTGCTTGCCGGATGAGGGCACCGATCAGCGACGACTTGCCGACCCCGGGCGGGCCGGTCACGCCGATCGTGACGGCCCTTCCCGTGCCGGGGTAGAGCGCGCGCACGAGCGCCTCGGCGCCGGGGTCGCGGTTCTCCACCTGCGAGATCGCGCGTGCCAGTGCCCGCCGGTCGCCGCCGCGGATGCCCTCGACGAGCCGGTCATGCGTCCACGCCGGTCGGCTGCTGTCGGCCACAGGCGGACCCTACGCGCCGGTCGAGACGGCGTCGCCCGGCTCGACCTGCTCCCGTCGCGACCGCCGGGCAGGCTCCCGCGCGGCTGCGCGGCGCTCGGCCAGCACTCCGAAGAGGATGCGCGGCGGCGGCTCCTCGGAGACATCGACCGTCGAGCCCGTCTGCAGGCGGCGCGTCATGGCGAGGGCGACGACCGAGCCGCCGAGGTAGACCCCGGCGGCGATCGCCCACATGCTCCGCCCACCGACGACGTCGGTCAGAACGCCGGCCGCCGCCATCCCCACTCCGAGCGTGGCGTAGAAGGTGCTGAACAGCACGGCGAGCGCCCGGCCTCGCATCGCATCCGGCGCACCGCGCTGCACCAGGAGCTGGTTGCAGATCAGGGCGAAGCCGTTGCCGAACGTCGCGACCGCCGCACATACCGCGGCGACCCAGATCGACGGCGCCATCGAGGCCGCACCGTATCCCACCGCCATGAGGGCGATTCCCAGCGGGTAGGCACGCCGGAGCCCGATCGCGCCCATCGCCACGGGCGCGAAGAGGCTCCCGAGGGTGAGGCCGGCGCCGGTCGCGCCGACGAGGATGCCGAGGCCCAGGTTGCCGGCTCCGAGCGACTCCTTGGCGAAGACCACCTCCGGCACGTTGACGGCGGCGTTCCCCAGCAGCACGATGTTCCAGACGACGAGGACGGTGACGAGGGCCTTCGACGTCCGGACCAGCGACATCCCGTCGCGAACGTCACGCCAGTGCCCACGGGAGAGGGACTCCTCGGACTGCAGCTCACGCGCAGGAATGCGCGCCACGAGCGCGGCCGACACGACGAACGTGACGGCGTTGATCCAGTAGGCGAGGTCGGTGCCCTGCGCGGCGAGAATCGCCCCTCCGATCACCGGGCCGATCATCCACGCGAGGTTCTCGACGCTCGCGAACAGCGAGTTCGCCTCCGTCAGGTCGTCGTCGTCGACGAGGTTCGGCAGCCCGGCGTAGACGGCCGGCCGGAAGAAGCCCGTCGCCACGCCCGTGACGCCGGCGAGCGCGACGATGGCGGCGGGCGAGCCGACGAACGGCAGCGTGCAGAACACCGCGGCGCGGACGAGGTCCGCGACGATCATCAGCCGCCGGCGGGACAGCCGGTCGATGAGCGGCCCGAGCGTCAGCCCGATCAGCACGATCGGCAGGAAGTCGGCGATCAGCAGGACCGCGAGCCACCGCCCGGAGCCGGTGCGGTCGAAGATCGAGACCGACAGCACGATGGCAGCCAGGTACGTGCCGGTGGCGGAGCCGGCAGTGGCGAGGAAGAGCAACCGGAACGCGGGTGCTCGGCGAAGCAGGTTCAGACGGCCGTGCCGGGGCACGCGCGCAAGCTACCACCCGCGCGCGGACGGACAAGACGTCCGCGAAGGGCAGGTGTCAGGGCGCGGCGCCCGGGCCCCCGGGCAACGAAGCGGACGCGCCGACCGGGCCAGAGCCGGCCGCGCACGGCAGTGCCGACGTCAGCCGGTGGTGCGGCCGGAGACCTCGAGCTGGTTCTCCGCGTGCTTGATCCGCTGCTCGAGCTGCCAGCGGTCGGCAGGCGACTCGCCCGCCAGCACGCGCTCCAGCTCGCTCCTGGCCGCCTCGAGCTGGCCCTGCGCGCGCGCGTCGTCGATCTCCTTGACGTTCACGGCATCGTCCACGAGCGCGAGGGCAGTGTCGGTCTCGACCTTGAAGAACCCGGGCCCCGTGGCGAACTCGAGCACCTCGCTGTTGCCCAGGTGCACGCGCGTCGAGCCTGACTTGAGCGTGGCCACGAGCGGCGCGTGCCGGGCGAGCACGCCGATCTCGCCCGCAGCTCCGGGAACGATCAGCAGCTCGGCCTCACCCTGGAAGACCGCCCCGTCCGGGGTGACGAGCGAGACGTCGAACTTCGGATGCGTCTCGGCCACGGCCTACGCCGCGACCTGATCGAGCTGGCGCGCCTTCTCGACGGCCTGCTCGATCGTGCCGACCATGTAGAAGGCGGCTTCGGGCAGGTCGTCGTGCTTGCCGTCGATGATCTCGGCGAAGCCCTTGATCGTGTCCTCCGTCTTCACGTACTCGCCCGGCGTGCCTGTGAACTGCTCGGCCACGAAGTTCGGCTGTGAGAGGAAGCGCTCGATCTTGCGGGCGCGCGAGACGACGAGCTTGTCCTCGTCGGTGAGCTCGTCCATGCCGAGGATCGCGATGATGTCCTGCAGGTCCTTGTAGCGCTGCAGGATCCGCTGCACGGCGGTCGCCGTCTGATAGTGCTCGTCCGAGACGATGCCGGGCTGGAGAGCCCGCGAGGTCGAGTCGAGCGGGTCGACGGCCGGGTAGATGCCTTTCTCCACGATCGCGCGCGACAGCACCGTGGTGGCGTCGAGATGCGCGAATGTGTTTGCCGGCGCCGGGTCGGTGAGGTCGTCGGCGGGGACGTAGATCGCCTGCACCGAGGTGACGGAGCCGGTACGCGTCGAGGTGATGCGCTCCTGCAGCTGCCCCATCTCGGTCGCCAGCGTCGGCTGGTAGCCGACGGCGCTCGGCATGCGCCCGAGCAACGCCGACACCTCCGAGCCCGCCTGCACGAACCGGAAGATGTTGTCGATGAAGAGCAGCACGTCCTGGCCCTCGTCGCGGAAGTACTCGGCCATCGTCAGGCCCGAGAGGGCGACGCGGAGGCGGGCACCCGGCGGCTCGTTCATCTGGCCGTAGACGAGCGCCGTCTTGTCGATCACGCCGCTCTCGTTCATCTCCAGGTAGAGGTCGTTCCCCTCTCGCGTGCGCTCGCCGACGCCGGCGAAGACGGAGAGCCCGCCGTGCTGCTTGGCCAGGTTGTGGATCAGCTCCATGATCGTGACCGTCTTGCCGACCCCGGCGCCGCCGAAGAGACCGACCTTGCCTCCCTTGATGTACGGGGCGATCAGGTCGATCACCTTGATACCGGTCTCGAAGATCTCGACCGTCGGCGACAGCTCACGGAAGGCGGGCGGCTCGCGATGGATCGACCAGCGCTCCATGTTCTCCGGCTCCGGCTTCTCGTCGACCGCCTGACCGATCACGTTCCAGATGCGCCCGAGCGTCGCTGCGCCGACCGGGACCGAGATCGCCGCACCCGTGTCCACGACGTCGGCGCCACGCGCCAGGCCGTCGGTCGAATCCATCGCGACGGCGCGGACACGATCGTCCCCGAGGTGCTGCTGCACCTCGGCCACCAGCGTGAAGCTGGAGCCGTCGGGGCGGGGAATCTGGATCTCGATGGCGTGGAGGATCTCGGGCAGGGCGTCCGGGAAGACCGCGTCGATCACGACGCCTTTGATCTCGATGACCTGGCCGGTGTTTCGGCCGTCGCGCTCATGCGTGTTCGACATTCGACTCCTCGGAGCGGGTTGAATAGGCGGTTTCGGGTGTTTTCGTGGCCGGCTGGCCAGATTTCGTGGCCGGCGGCCCAGTGGGGAGTTTAGCCAAGCCGCGGCCCCTGCATACCCACGAGGACGCACTAACCGCAGGCCCGTCAGAGCGTCTAATTCCGCGTGAGGATGAACTCGACCCTGCCCGGGGACTGCGATCGCACGCGCCAGCGCGTCTCGCGTCACCTGGACTCGGAGCTTTCCGAGTTCGAAGAGCTGCTGCTGGAGTCTCATCTCAGCCGGTGCGCGCCCTGTCTGGCGCTCGCGGAGGATCTCGCGGCCATTACGGCTGCGCTGCGCACGACGGAGCTCGCGCAGCCGCGACGCGCCTTCCAGCCTCCCGGCCGACCTGCCCGAACCGGTCGTCCGCGCAAGGCTGCACCGGTCCGCTCCGCCCGCCGGCGACCCCGCGTCGGCATGGTAGCCGCGACGTTGGTGACTGCGGTCGTCGCGGCCGGCGGGGTCTTCAACCTCCAGGCTCCCGACCCCCGGGTCGGAGCACTCGAGATCCAAGCCGCCCGCGAGCGGATGTCCGTCAAGGAGGGAATGCTCAACCAACTTGAAACGACCGCTGTGAACCGGCCGCAGGAGATCCCCGCCAGCCTGCAAGCTGCGATGGGCATGTCTCAGGCGCCCGAAAAGCCCGTCGGACGACGCAAGGGACGGCAAACGCCGTGAGCCCGTACTAATATTGTTCGCGATTTCGACCTCGCCCTGCCGAGCCGGGCGTTGCAAGACGTGCGGGCGCGAAAGCGCCGCAAAGAGGGAAGGAAGATCTGATGCTCAGTCAACGACAGGAGGAAGGAATGTTCAGCAATGGGAAACGACCGGCGCTTTGGGCCGTTGCCATAGCCGCCCTCGCCGTGATCGTTGCCGGCTCGGCTCTCGGAGCCACGGCGGTGACACACAAGGCCCAGGCCCAGAACCTCCGCATCATCATCGGTGCAGAACCGCCGTCGCTCGACCCGGGCCTCGCCACCGATACGACGTCGTCGAACGTCATTCTCAACATCATGGAACCGCTCGTGAAACTCGGTCCCTCGCCTGAGCTCGCGGCGGTCCCGGCGGCGGCCAAGAGTTGGACGGTGAAAGGCTCCACCGTGACGCTGAAACTGGACCCAAGACTCAAGTGGACGAACGGTCAGACCGTCACGGCAGCCGACTACGTCTGGTCGTGGAAGCGGACTCTTTCGCCCCAGCTCGCAGCAGACTACGCCTACCAGCTCTTCGGCATCAAGGGTGCGGCCGAGTACAACTCGTGCGATCCCGCCAAGGCGGACTGCAACGCCCTGGCCGCCAAGATCGGAGCCAAGGCTGTGAACAAGTTCACGCTGCAGATCCAGCTGACTTCGCCGCAGCCGTGGTTCGTGCAGTCGCTCTCCCACCACGCGTTCCTGCCGACGCACAAGGCAACGGTGTTGAAGTTCGGGAACAAGTGGACGGAGCCCGGCAACATCGTCACGAACGGACCGTTCAAGCTGACCGCGTGGAAGCACGACTCGTCGCTGACGCTCCAAAAGAACGCGACGTACTACAAGGCCGGATCCGTGAAGCTGAACACGGTCACCATGCAGATCATCACCGACGGCACGACGGCTGAGAACTCGTACAAGGCCGGGAACGCCGACGTGAGCACTCAGGCGCTTCCGCCCGCCGACATCCCACAGTGGAAGAAGAATCCGGAGTACAAGCTCTTCAAGTCGCTGGGTACCTACTACTACGGGTTTAACGTCAAGAACATCACCGATGTGAACCAGCGCCGTGCGATGGCCTTCGCCATCGACCGCAAGGCGATCATCAGGTACATCGCGCAGGGCGGCCAGATCCCGGCCAGAGGCTTCACGCCGATAGGCATCTCCGGTGGGAAGACGATTAACAAGAACAACTTCCTGCCGCCGACGGGTCAGCTCGCGAAGGCGAAGGCGTTCATGGCCCAGGCCAAGAACCCGAAGATGAACATCACCCTCTACCTGAACAACTCACCGGGACACATCCAGATCGGAACTGCGGTCCAAGCCTTCTGGAAAGAGCTCGGCCTGAACGTCAACATCAAGGTCCAGGAGTGGAAGCAGTACCTCGAGTTCCTCGGGCCGCCGCCGAACTCCGACGTCGACGTCTACCGGCTCGGTTGGATCTATGACTTCCCCGACGCCTACAACGGCCTCGAACTGTGGACGTGCAATTCGGGCAACAACAACACCAACTGGTGCAACCCGAAGTTCGACGCGCTCGTCGCCAAGGCGAAGAACACGCAGAACCAGTCGAACCGCACGTTGATCTACCAGCAGGCAGAGAACATCCTCACCGGCCCGAACGGCGACCTGCCGATCATGCCGATCTACTGGTACACCTTCCACAACCTCATCAAGCCGAACGTGAAGGGCTTCTTCGAGAACCCCACGGGGCAGTGGGATCTCGCGAAGGTATCGATCTCCTAGCAACGTCGTCTCGGAAGGGTGCGGGTGGGATATCGTCCCACCCGCACCCTCTGTGGCAAAAAACGAGCCGAGTAGCCGATGCTGACCTTCATCATCAGACGCGTCGTCTGGACCATCCCCGTGATCCTCCTCGTCATCCTCATGACGTTTCTCATGATGCGGATGATCAAAGGCAACCCGTTCCAGAACAGCGAGCGGGCGGTTCCGGTATCGGTCCAGCGCAACCTCGACCGGAAGTTCAACCTGGACAAGCCCTGGTACCTGCAGTACCTCTACTACGTCAAGGGCGTCGCGACATTCGACCTCGGCCCCTCGCTCGTGCTGCGCAACCAGACGGTGAACGATATCGTCAGGGAGCACTTTCCGTACTCGATCAAGCTCGGCCTGTTCGCGATGCTCTTCGCGGTGTTCATAGGCATTCCGCTCGGGATCCTCGCGGCACTCAAGCAAAACTCGGTCTTCGACTACGTGGCCATGACGATCGCGAATCTGGGCTTCTCGCTCCCGAGCTTCCTGGTCGCGACACTGTTCATCTACTTCTTCGCCCTCAGGCTGAAGGACTACACCGGCCTACCAACCGACGGGGTGGGCACGGCGCAATCGTGGGTCCTGCCGTCGATCGCGCTCGGTATCTACCCGATGACCTACTTCGCCCGACTCGTCCGCGGCACGATGCTCGAGACACTCCAGCAGGACTACATCCGCACCGCCAAGGCAAAAGGCCTCCGCTGGCGGACGGTCGTCGTGAAACACGTGCTGCGCAATTCCCTCATCCCGGCCGTCACCGCCGCCGGCCCCCTCCTCGGCTACCTGATCACGGGATCGTTCATCATCGAGACGATCTTTTCCATACCTGGCATCGGCCGCTACTTCGTCATCTCGGTGACGGGCCGCGACTACTCCGTGGTGATGGGCATCACCGTCCTGCTGTCATTCCTGATCATCTTCGCGAACCTCATGGTCGACATCCTCTACGGGTTCCTCGACCCACGAACGCGGGACGAGCGAATCTGAGATGAGCGCCGACCGCGGACAGGGAGCGTCCAGCCGACGTTCCGACTTCGAGGACGCCCTTTCCCGCACTGCCGAAGCCGGGCGGGGGCAGGCGGGAGCGGCACTCGGACAAGCGTCGCTGTGGAAGGACGCCTACTTCCGCTTCGTCAAGAACCGTGCGTCGGTCGTCGCCGCGGTCGCCTTCGTCATCCTGCTCGGCTTCGTCATCGTCACGCCGTTCGTCGACGGCACCGACCCGTACGCGATCGACTTCTCCAAGGCCTATCTCAGCCCGAGTTGGGACCACCCCTTCGGGACGGACCAGTTCGGCCGCGACCTGTTCGTGCGCACCGCGCTCGGTGGCCGCGTCTCGTTCGCGATCGGGTTCGCCGCCACGTTCGCGATCATGCTCATCGGGATCCTGTACGGTGCCGTCTCGGGGTTCGTCGGCGGCAAGCTCGACGATGCGCTCATGCGCGTCCTCGACGCGCTCTACGGCCTTCCCTACCTGCCCTTCGCCATCCTGACGCTTGCGATTCTCGGCACCGTCAACTTCTGGTCGATGGTCGTGGCACTGACGATTGCCTCCTGGTTCACCACGGCGCGGGTGATCCGCGGCCAGATCATCACGCTCAAGGAGAACGACTACGTGCGCGCCGCGTATGCGGTCGGCGCCAGCCGAAGCCGGGTTCTCTTCCGTCATCTGCTGGTGAACACGCTCGGGATCATCATCGTCTTTGTCTTCCTCGAACTGCCCGGAGTGATCCTGGGTGAGGCATTTCTCTCGTTCATCGGGCTCGGGATCAATCCGCCCAAGGCATCCTGGGGCACCTTGGCCCAGGACGGGTACACGGCCTACCAGGCCCACCCGTACATCATCGTGATTCCCAGCATCTGTATCGCCTGGCTCATCCTCAGCGCCTTCTTCATCGCGGACGGCCTCCGCGACGCGCTCGACCCACGCTCCAAGGAGGCCTAGAGATGGCGCTGCTCGAGGTCTCGGATCTCTATACGTTTTTCAAGACCCGCGAGGGCGACGTGCGAGCCGTGGACGGAGTCTCCTTCAGCATCGAGGAGGGAAAGGTGCTCGGAATCGTGGGCGAGTCGGGCTGTGGCAAGTCCGTGACCGCGCTTTCGATCATGGGGCTCGTGCAACGCCCCGGCCGCGTCGTCTCAGGGGCCGTGCGCTTCGACGGCCAGGAATTGACCGGCCTGAAGGAGAAAGAGCTCGAGGACATCCGCGGCCGTCACATCGGCATGATCTTCCAGGATCCGATGACGTCGCTCAACCCGACGCTCACAATCGGCACCCAGATCACCGAGACGCTTCGGCGTCACCTCGGTCTCACGCGCGCCGAAGCCAACAAACGAGCGATCGAATTGCTCGACGAGGTACACATTCCCGACGCAGCACGACGGCTCAACGACTACCCGCACCGCTTCTCGGGCGGAATGCGACAACGAGTGATGATCGCGATCGCAATCTCCTGCAACCCGAAGCTCTTGATCGCAGACGAGCCGACGACCGCTCTCGATGTCACCGTCCAGGCAGGGGTGCTCGACCTTCTCGACGAGCTGCGCACCCAGCACCGGATGACGATGATGATCATCTCCCACAACATGGGTGTCGTCGCCGAGACGGCCGACGACATCATCGTCATGTACGCCGGCCAGGTGGTCGAGCAGGCGACCGCAAACGACCTCTTCGACCGGCCGGAGCATCCCTACACCGAGGCCCTGCTCGCCTCCCTCCCCCACCTCGAAGGCAAGGACGTTCGCCATGGCCGCCTCGTTTCGATCCCGGGGCGCCCGCCCGACCTGCTCGAGCGGCCCAAGGCCTGCCGCTTCGCGGAGCGCTGTCCGTACGCCGGAACCGACGACTGCAGCGTCGTGCCGCCCGAGCTTCGCGAGATCCGCACCGGGCACTGGGTTCGCTCAACGCATCCCGCCTCGGAGCGCAGCGCCGCAGGGGCTGGGGCACGATGACCGAGTCCACGACCCAAGCCGGCGGGAGCGGAAGCGGCGAGCCGCTCCTCGTCGTCAAGAACCTGAAGAAGTACTTCCCCATCAAGAGTGGCCTCCTCTTCGACCGAACCGTCGACAACGTCAAGGCGGTCGACGACGTGTCCTTCGAGATCCGTTCGGGTCAAACGCTCGGACTCGTCGGGGAGTCCGGCTCGGGCAAGTCGACGACGGGCTACTGCGTCCTCCAGCTCCTGAAGCCGACGTCGGGCTCCGTTCGCTTCGACGGCGTCGAGCTCACCACCTTGGGCCGAGACGAACTTCGCAGGATGCGCCGGGAGATCCAGATCGTCTTCCAGGATCCGTATGCGTCCCTCAATCCGCGGATGACCGTCGGCGACATCGTCGCTGAGCCCCTCCTCGTCCACAAGATCGGTAGCCGGAAGAAGCGGCGCACGACGGTCGAGGAGCTTCTCGAGGTCGTCGGCTTCAACCCCGACTTCGTCAACCGTTATCCTCATGAGTTCTCGGGCGGCCAACGCCAGCGCATCGGAGTGGCCCGCGCCCTCGCGCTGAATCCACGACTCATCGTCTGCGACGAGCCCGTCTCTGCACTCGACGTCTCCATCCAGGCGCAGATCCTCAACCTGCTCAAGGACCTCCAGAACGAGTTCGGCCTCGCCTACCTGTTCGTCGCCCACGACCTCGCCGTCGTGCGGGAGATGAGCGACCAGATCGCCGTCATGAACCACGGCAAGATTGTCGAGATGGGCTCGGCCGACCAGGTGTACACGAATCCGCAAGTCGACTACACGAAGGCCCTCCTCGCTGCGGTGCCTATCCCCGATCCGCGGCGGATGCGCGAACGCAAGGTGGAGCGCCGCAAACTCAAGCATTTCCTTGCCGAGTCGATCTGAGAACGGCCGGCGAAGGGTGGGCGTTCGTGGGGCACTTGCGCTCCTACTCCTGCTCTGCCTGATCGTTGCGGCCGCCGTCGCGCACCGGTCCTCGTCCACGTCACAGCCAACCGCCGCGCCCGCACCGAGTTGGGCGTTCGCCGCCGCGATGCCGCACCGCCGGAGCTATACGGCTTCCGCGCTGATCGACGGCAGCATCTACGTCGCAGCGGGCATGGTGGGCAATACCGGGCGGCCGCTCGACCTGTTCGAGCGCTTCGACCCGCCCCGTAACGAGTGGGTGACTCTTCCGTCGCTGCCGGATGCCTTCAGTGCCGGCGCGGGTGCGGCACTCGGTGGACGCATGTACGTCGTCGGCGGCAACTCCAACGAGACAGACGGACGTCAGGTCTACGCCTACGACGTTCGGCAAAGAAGCTGGAGCAAGAGGGCGCCGCTTCCCGCCGTGAGAACGAACCTGGCAACTGTCGCCTTGGAAGACCTGATCTACGCGCTCGGAGGTCTCGACCCCGTGCAGCCGACCAGCTCCGTCTTCGTCTACGACCCCGTCAGGAACCGCTGGTCGGAGGCGGCACCGCTGCCGGAAGCGCTGCACGCGCTCACAGCAGTCGTTTTCCGGGGCGAGATCTGGGCGCTCGGCGGCCGCGCACGATCGGGGGCGATCTCACGTCGGGTCTGGATCTACAACCCGGCCCGCAATGCCTGGCGAGCGGGGCCGCCCATGCCCGAGCCGATGGAGACGGCGGGAGCAGCGGTCGTCGGTAATCAAATCCGAGTCATCCTCGAATCCACGAGCCTGACGTACAGCGCCCAGACGGGCCGCTGGAGCCGAGGCCCGAGCATGCAGATACCGCGCCACGCGATGGCGGCCTTCAACGCGGACGGGCGGCTGTACGCAATCGGCGGCTGCAGGGTCCCGGAGCTCGAGGACAGCGCGATCGTCGAGTACATCCCCACCAGTTAGCCGGGCGGTCGAGCGGCGGAGCGGTTAGCGGTCGCGTCGCCAGAGCACGAGGATCAGCGGCAAGATCGCTGCGACGGCCAGGAAGGGGGCGAGCGCGAACGGTTGTCGCCGTTCGTCCACCTCGATGCGAGTGGCTCCGCTGCCGAGGTCAGCACGGATCTGATCAATGGCGGCCCCGAGGTCGCTCTCGTCGAAGGCCCTGCCGCCGGTCGCCGCCGCCAACCGGTCCAGCGTCGAACGAGCCGCAGGGTCGGAGGCGTACCCGGGCTCGGGTGCGCCGTCGCTGAACACCTTTTCCTTCGCACCCCAGAACTGGAGGAGCACGGTCTGGATCCCGGCTCTCCGAAGGCTTCGGCCGACGCTCGCCGCGGCGACAGCCGGGCTCTCACCGTCGGTGAGCACGACCATGACCCTCTGACTCGCCTCCGGCGAGAAGAAGTGCTGCGTCGCGACACCGGCCAAAGAGGTGAAGCTGGTCGCGTTCTTGAGGCTCTGCTGCTCGCCCGTGAGGAAGCTCGAGCCCGGCGGGGGTTGCTCAATGCCGATCGCCTGGTCGAGCGTTGCTCGGAAGACGATCTCGTCGGCGCTCGGGAAGAGGTGCGGCAGGACCCTGTTCGTGAGCGAGGCGATACCGACCGGTACGCTCGGCAGGTCGGCGCGGAGCCGCTCCGCTGCCGCCTTGGCGTGCTCGAGGCGCGTTGGGGTCTCGAGGCTTCCCTGCGCAAGCATGGAGCGCGAGACGTCGAAGACCATCAGCACCTCGGCGTCCGACCGCACGCGGCGCGTGGACGCGCGCTGCAGAAACGGTTGTGCCGCAGCTAGGCCGAGCAGACCCGCGACGACGATCATCGCGCTCAGGGGGACGAGACGCTGCCGCGGCGGCAGCCCGGGAAGCCCGAGTGCCCGTCGCACCCGGGCAGCGCGCCTCGAGATCTGGAAGTAGGCCCCCAGGGGGACGAGGACTGCGAGAGCGATCAGCCCACCCACGGGCGTCAGGAAATCGATCGTCACGGATACCGGCCATCCATAGCTGCTAGTAGCCGCTCGTCGGAGGAGCGGTGGCGGCTCCCTTGGATGAGCCGGTACCGCCCGAGGAGTTGGGCGTCGCACCCCCCTGGGCGGTCTGGGCTCCGCGGCTCCGCCGCAGCGTGAACTCCAGGTCGTACTTAGCGTCGTCGTTGCCAGGGTCGAGCGCGATCGCTTCCTGCAGGTTCGCGACGGCCACTTTCTGAACCGCTTGTCGCTCTTCGGGACTGGCGACCGGCGTCGAGAGCCGGAGCACGCCGAGGAGGGTCGACGCCCTGGAGCGCCGCGCAGACTCGCCGTCGTCTCCTGCGGCCGCTTCGAGACGCGCCTCTGCATCCGCCCGCTGGAGCACGCGCTTGGTGTCCGTGACCTTCGGGTCGTCGCGCAGCGCCAGCCGGAGGGCGCGCAACGCCCGCCGGAAAGCAAGATCGTCGTCGACTCCGAGAAGCGTCCGCGCGGTCCCCAACGGCACGAGCGCCGTCGAGCCCCACAGGCCGGTGTCGGCAGGAGCTGCCCGGAACGCCAGGTCGTCCGCAACCACTGCGTTTCGCACGTGCGTGACGTCGACGGCTGCGACGGCAAGGAGCGCACTCGCCGCCACGCAGGCGACGGCTCCGGTTACGAGAGCGATCCTCCTCATGCGTTCCCCTTTTCTGTGCGCGGCAGAGCCAGTCGCCCCACGAGCCGCTCGTGAGCTGCGAGGACAGTGAGGAGCAACCCGCCGAGCAGGATGAACTCGGCCGGGAGCCCGACGTGCGCTTTCGCCCACACCGGCTGCGAGCCCACGATCTTGGACGGCGTCAGCAGTGCACTCTTGCCCAACAGCCCCTCGAAGATCGCTTGGCCGTCCTTCAGCGGCGAGAGCGGAACGACCCGAACGGCAACGGACTCTTGGCGCAGCGCCTCGAGCGTTCGGGCCAATTGCGGAACGTCTTCGGGCGCCGTGATGAGGTCGCTGAGCAGGAGAATGGAAGCGTTCTGTACCTTGTCCCGGAAGAGCATGTTCCGCGCCAGCTCAAGAGCCGCCGAGATCCGCGTCCCGGCCCGGAAGCTCTGTGACCAGGGATTCACCGGCAGCTTCGCATCCTCCTTGTTCGCGCCGCGGGGTACGAGCTGACGAAGGAGGGGACGAAGCTCCGCGGCCGGGGTGCCGGGCGGCAGCAGCTCGTATCCCACGTCGGAGAAGATCACGAGCCCAACACGGGCTTTGTCGTCGATCAACCGGCGCAGAGTGCTGCGAATGGTGTTGTAGTCGTCTTCACCGATACTGAGCGAGAGATCGATCACGACGACGCCACCCGACCCCGACACGAGTCCCGGCGTACCGGGGTCGAGTCCGCGTGCCGACCAAATCGCCAGCGCAAGCAGGCTCACCGCCGCGACGACGAGCACACCGCGGAGCGCGCGCGCCCTGAACGACGCCATCCGAAGGAGGGAGGCATCAACGCTGATGATCGCCTGCGTCCGGCTCCGGATTCTCACCCCGAAACCTCCCCGAGGACGGAGCGGGCCCGAACGGCCAGTCCGCCCGTCTCCTCGAGACCCGGCACCGGCTCGGACCAGGCGAGCGCCCGCGCCGCCTGCGCCAGCGTCAGCTCGCCGCGCTCGAGAAGGCTTGCCGCCACGAGCTCGAGCGCACGGCGCCCGTCCGCCCCACCGTTGGCCCGCGTCGGGCTCTCGAGGAGCAGCAGGGCGCGCTCGAGGGGCGTCAGAACCGGTTCCGGAGGGCCTCCCGCAGCCGGATCGGCCCCCGACGCGCTGCGCCGCAGCTCGAGGTACACGAGAGCGCCCCCGGCAATCGCGAAGAGACAGGTCGCAGCCAGGATCAGCACCAGGAGAAGGCTCGGGGCGAGACGATAGGTCACGCGAGGCAGCGACACGAGATCTGCCCGCAATTGACCTTGGACCGTTGCAGAGCCCTGCGTCTGCTCGAGGTACCGTGAGCCCACGAGGAGCTGGGGCCACGCGACCGGAACAACGACCTGATCTCCGCCCCCCGGCGTCCCTCTCGACGTGTATCCCACTCGCGCATCCGTGAAGTCCTGCGTCGCGATGACATCGGTCGAGAGGCAGGAAGGCACGAGGCAGCGCAACACGTAGGTCACCTGGAGATAGGTCGTCGTCTTGCCGTCCTCTCGCGCACGCTCGGCCGGCGCGACGGGCTGCCAGGGCGTGAAGTCGGCCTGCACGCGAACCGAGTTGGGATCGACGCGCTCTCGATCGAGCGTCACCTCGACGACGGCCCGGACCGTGTCGCCGAACAGCACATTTCGAGGTGAGAGGACGGCGCGAGCCTCGATCGCGGAGCCGGCCGTGGATGCCGGGGTCGAGTCGGCTCCCCCTCCCCGGTCCAACGCGAGGAACGCCACGCCGATCGCGATCGCTCCCGCAACTATGGCGAGCGCGAGGTTCCTCGTGCCGTGATCTCGGCTCAAGGCTCTACGCTCCGAGGACACGCCGCGTTCGACGGATGTCGGTCCAGGCCAGGAACTGGCCGAGGGTCTCGGCCTTGTCGCTCGTCGATACGAGAACCGGATCGACGTCGATGACTCGAAACATCTCGAGCAGGTCTGCCGTCCGCTTCTCGTTGGCCGCCTTCCGTGCTGCGACCTCCTTCGCTCGGAGTCGGACCGGCACGATCCGACCGGTGTGCGGATTTCGGAGCGGGACGACGATCCCGCCGACCTCCGGGAAGCTCTGTTCCCAGGTCGGATCCTGAATTACGACCGGGACGATGTCCCAACGATGCGCGACCGCCGTCAACCACATCTCCTTAGACGTCGGCTGAATGAAATCGGAGAGTACAAAGATGAACGTGCCCGGACCGACCGCCCGCGGGTGCGCCGCGAGATGCTCGATCGAACGGTCGAGCCAGTCCGGTGGACCGTCGTACTCGGTCGACAAAAAGCGATGGTCTTGGATCTCCAGAAGCTTGCGCTCGCCCTTGGGCTGCCGCCAGTGAGGCTCGCCGCCGCCGTAGTCGAGGTAGCCCACGAACCCGCCCGCGGCGCCTGCGCTCGCAAGGATCAGCTCGACGACGGTGCGCATCGCGAGCGGCTTGTCGAGCCACGGAAGCGGCGCGGAGAAGTGGGCCATCGTCGGAGAGCGGTCACACACGATGACGACCTTCGGGGCTTCTTCTGCAAAGCGCTCGCGGACGAGAAACTCGTCACTGCTCCGGGCCGTTGAAAGGCGCGCCGAGGCTGCCCAGTCGATCGCGTCCATGTCATCGCCGGCTCGATACGGCCTCGACCCTGCGACGTCCGATCCCGTGCCTCGACGCAGGCTGCGCACCGTGCCGAAGGAGATGCCGCGTACGCGGCGCCGTGGAACGAGTGTGAACGTCAACCGAGCGTCGGCCACTACGGCGATGATCGCCCTACACGATGCGCGCGCGTTCGAAGAGCGGATCCTCTTCGGAGCCCGGACGCGGCGCCGCCTCGAGGCAGCCGCGACGGAACTCCTCGACCGCGGCGTCCCAGCTGGACGCTCTGGCTCTCGCCACGAAGGTCGGCGTGAAGACAACGCGGTGAACAAGCACCGGGGCGAATAGGAGCTCGATGTCCTCGGGGACCACGTAGCTGCGACCGTGCAGGAGAGCCCAAGCGCGAGCTGCTCGTTCGAGCGCGAGGCTACCCCGTACCGAGCTGCCGATGACGACGTCGTCCCGGCTGCGCGTCGCCCGCACGAGATCGACGACCCAGCGGTGGAGCACGTAGTCGACGTACACTTGCTGACCCGCCTCCCGCAGCCGTTGCACGTCGGCCAGGCTCACCACGGGCTTGAGATCGTCGAGCGGATGGCTGAAGCGCTGCTCCTCGAGGATACGGAGCTCGTCTTCGGCGCCAGGATACCCGAGCGCGGTCCTGAGGAAGAAGCGGTCGAGCTGCGCTTCCGGGAGCGGGAACGTCCCCTCGTACTCGATCGGGTTCTCCGTCGCGAGCAGGAGGAAGGGATACGGGAGTTCCCTGGTCACACCGTCCGCGGTCACCTGGTTCTCGGCCATCGCCTCGAGGAGTGCGGATTGTGTCTTGGGCGTCGCCCGGTTGATCTCGTCCACGAGGACGACGTTGGTGAAGATAGGCCCGACGCGAAACTCGAACTCACGTGTCTTCTGGTCAAAGATGGAGAGCCCGGTGACGTCGGATGGCTGGAGGTCGGGCGTGCACTGGATGCGCGAGGACGTCGCGCCCTTTATGCTCCCGGCGATCGCCCGGGCGAGGACGGTCTTCGCCGTGCCCGGAACGTCCTCGAGCAAGACGTGTCCCCCGCAGATGAGCGCGGTCAGGACGAGCTTGATCTCGTCACGCTTGCCGTAGACGACCGTCTCGATGTTGTCGAGAAAACGCTCGGAGATCTCGAGCGCCCCTGCGAGGTGCTCGGCCCCCCGTCCGTCAGCGGAGATCAACGGCTCCATCCCGCACGATGATAGTCGAGGGGCGCGGCCCACGGTGTCGCCGCTTCCCCGGTCGAGCGTCACCGTCCCGGTCTGTGGGTCACCGACGTCTGGAGCCCGGACGCGACCACGCCGCGGACCGAGCGATCAGTGCGCCGCGCTGCCGAACAACTCTAGGAGAGCGCCTCCGCGCCTGCCACGACCTCGAGGATCTCCTGGGTGATCTCTGCCTGCCGCGCACGGTTCATCTGCAGGGTGAGCCGGTCGATCAGCTCGCCCGCGTTCTTCGAGGCGTTTCGCATCGCCGTCATCCGCGCACCCTGCTCCGAGGCCGTCGACTCGAGCAACGCCCGGTACACCTGCGTCTCCACGTACACGGGCAGCAGCCGTTGCAGGATCTCCTCGGGCTCCGGCTCGAAGATGAAGTCGCCACGGAGCGCATCGTCGCGGCGCTCCTCCTCGTCGGTCTCGAGCACGTCGGCCGAGATCGGCAGGATGTCCTGGTCGGTGACCGTCTGCGTCAGCGCCGAGACGAACGTGTTGTAGACGAGCACCACGCGGTCGACCTCGCCCTCGACGAAGAGCTGCGCCACGCGGTGTGCGATCGCCTGGGCATCCGCGTAGGCGGGCTGGTCGGTGAAGCCGGCGTAGGCACCGTCCTGCTCGCGGCCCCGGAAGGTCAGCGTGGAGCGCCCCTTCTTGCCGACGGCCACCCAGCGGACGCGCTTCCCCTCGGCCTGGAGCTGGCGCTCCAGTGCGAACGCGCGCCGCAGCACCTGGGCATTGAAGGCGCCGGCGAGGCCGCGGTCGCCCGTGAGCGGCACGAGGAGGACGGTCTGCACCGTCTCGCGCTGCTGCAGGAGCGGCAGGGACCGCACCGAGGAGGCGGCACGCCCCACGCCGGCGATCAGCTCGTGCATCGTGTCGGCGTACGGCCGCATCGCCTCGATGCGCGTCTGCGCCCGGCGCAGCTTCGCCGCTGCCACGAGCTCCATCGCCCGCGTGATCTTGCGGGTGTTCTTGACGGAGCGGATCCGCCGCTTGTAGTCCTGGGTCGACGCCATCCCGCTACCCCGCGAGCCCCTTCTCTTCCTCGACGGCGAAGCTCTCGCGGAACTTCTTCAGCGCCTCCGTCAGCCCCGCCACCGTCTCGTCCGTGAGGTCGTTCGAGTCACGGATCGCGAGGTAGACGCTGCCCTCGGCCCGCAGCGTCTCGCGGAGCTGCGACTGGAACCGCGGCACCTGGCCGACCGGGATCCCGTCCAGGAAGCCGTGAATGCCCGCATAGATGGCGACCACCTGCTCCTCGAACGGCCAGGGCTGGTACTGCGGCTGGTTCAGCGTCGCGACCATCTGCTCGCCGCGGGAGAGGGCCTGTTGCGTGGCAGGGTCGAGCTCGGAGCCGAACTGGGCGAACGCCTCCAGCTCGCGGTACTGCGCGAGATCGAGCCGCAGCCGGCCGGCGACCTTTCTCATCGCCTTCGTCTGCGCGTTTCCGCCCACACGCGAGACGGAGATGCCGACGTTGATCGCCGGGCGCACCCCGGAGTAGAACAGGTCGGACTCGAGGAAGATCTGGCCGTCCGTGATCGAGATCACGTTCGTCGGGATGTAGGCCGACACGTCGCCGGCCTGCGTCTCGATGATCGGCAGCGCCGTGAGCGAGCCGCCGCCGAGCTCGTCGCTCAGCTTGCAGGCGCGCTCGAGCAGCCGCGAGTGCAGGTAGAAGACGTCGCCCGGGAACGCCTCGCGGCCCGGCGGGCGCCGCAGCAGGAGCGACAGCTGCCGGTACGAGTCGGCGTGCTTGGAGAGGTCGTCGTAGATGACGAGCGCGTGCTTGCCGTCGTAGAGGAAGTACTCACCAATGGCTGCGCCGGCGAACGGCGCCATCCACTTGATCGGCGCCGCCTCCTGCGCGGGCGCGGAGATGATGATCGTGTAGTCCATCGCGCCCTCGTCGCGCAGGCGCTCGTAGACCTGCGCCACCGTCGAGGCCTTCTGGCCGACGGCGACGTAGATGCAGACCACGTCGCCGCCCTTCTGGTTGATGATCGTGTCGATCGCGACGGCGCTCTTGCCGGTGCCGCGGTCGCCGATGATCAGCTCGCGCTGCCCACGGCCGACGGGGATCATGGAGTCGATCGCCTTCAGGCCGGTGGCGAGCGGCTCCTTCACCGGCTGGCGCTGCACGACGCCCGGCGCCTTGAACTCGAGCGGCCGCGTCGCCGTCGCCTCGATCGGGCCCTGGCCGTCCAGGGGGGCCCCGAGGGGGTCGATCACGCGGCCGAGCAGAGCCTCTCCGACGGGAACGCTCATGACGGAGCCGGTGCGGCGGACGGGCTCACCTTCCTTGACGCGCTGCCACTGCCCGAAGAGCGCGACGCCGACGTTGTCCTCCTCGAGGTTGAACGCGATGCCGACCACGCCGTGCTCGAACTCGAGCCGCTCCAGGGAGACGCAGTTCTCGAGGCCGTGCACGCGCGCGATGCCGTCGCCCACCTGGAGCACGGTGCCGACCTCGGACAGGTCCGTCTCGACGTCGTACTGCTCGATCCGCTGCTTGAGGATCGAGGTGATCTCTTCCGGCCGTAGCTTCACATCAGCTCCTGTTCTCGTCCATCTCACTGGTCATGTCGGAGTCCTCGGCATCATCGACGCCGCCCGGTGCGGACGCCGGTACGGCGGTGGGCACGCCCGGCCTCACGAAGCCCTCACCAATTCCTGGCGCAGCCGGTCGAGGCGGCCGCGCACGCTCGCGTCGACGCGCAGGGATCCCGCCTGCAGGACGAGGCCGCCGATCAACCCGGGATCGACCCTGCGGACGGCCTCGACCGACCGGCCGGACGCCTGCTCGATCTGCGACACGATCGCCGCCGCCTCGTCGTCGGAGAGCTCGTACGCCGTTGTCAGCTCCACGGCGACCCGGCCCTGGGCACGGTCGACGAGCGCCTGGAGCTCGTCGCGGATGCCTGCCACCTGACCTGCCCGCCCCTTGCCGGCGATCAGCTGGAGGAAGTTGCGGACGAGCTCGTCGGCCCCCTCGGAGAGCTCGGCCAGCGCACCCGCCTTCGCCGCCGGATCGACCTGAGGATTGGAGAGGAACGCCGCGAGCTCGGGCGAGCCCTCCACCGCGTCCGCGAACGCGCCGAGGTCGGACTGCACGGCGTCGATCCGTCCGTGCTCCTGCGCGGCCTGGAAGAGGGCACGCGCATACATGCGCTCGGCGACTGGCACGGGAGCTCTAGCTCCTCCCCCGCTCGAGCGCGGAGAAGTCGAGCCCTTCGATCGCCTCGTCGATCAGTCGCCGCTGGTCGGCGCTGTCGAGCACCTTGCCGACGACGCGCTGCGGTCGCCTCGAGCGTCAGGTCGGCGACCTCGCCGCGGATCTGGTCGATCGCGCGCGCGGTCTCGGCGTCGATCTGCTTGCGGGTGTCCTCCAGCCGCCGCTGCCGCTCGACCTCCGCCTCGTCCTTCACCCGCGGCGATCTGCGCGTCGGCGACCTTCCGTGCCTCGGCCAGGATGTCGGCCGACTCGCTGCGCGCCTGCGCCAGGATGGCACGGTTCTGCTCGAGCAGCTCGCGGGCCTCGGTGCGTGCCTTGTCCGCCTCGTCGATCGCCTCGCGGATCCGGTCACGTCGCGCCTCGATCGTCTTCTGGATCGGGCCGAACGCGTACTTCTTGAGGACGAAGAACGTGATCGCGAACGCGATCAGCGTCCAGATCATGAGGCCGGGAACGACCTTGATCAGGTCGTTGCTCGACTCCGCTGCGAGAACGTCCAGCATCTGCCTAGATCAGGACGTAGGCGAGGAGGCCGCCGATGAGGCCGTAGAACACGACCGCCTCGGTGAGCGCGAACCCGAGCCACTGGATGCCCTGCAGCTCACCGCGGAGCTCCGGCTGGCGGGCGACGGCCTGGATCATGGAGCCGAAGATGTTGCCGATGCCGATGCCGGCGCCGAGCGAGCCGAGGCCGATGCCGAGCGCGAGGGCGATCGCCTTGCCGGCGTCGGCGACGTCGCCGGTGGTCTCGGCAAGGAAGAGGAAGGACGACAGCATGGTGAAGAGATCCTCCTTAGTGCTCCGGCTCGATGGCCGAGCCGATGTAGATGGCGGACAGGGCGGCGAAGATGTAGGCCTGGATCGAGACGACGATCACGACCTCGAACAGGTAGAAGGCGGTCGCGGCCGGGACGGCCACGACGGCGAGCACGACGTTCTCCAGGACGAAGATCAGCCCGATGAAGGTGAGGATCAGCATGTGGCCCGCCAGCATGTTGGCGTAGAGGCGGATCGAGAGGCTGATCAGCCGCATGAACTGGCCCAGGATCTCGAGCGGGATGATCAGCGGGTAGAGCGCCTTGGGCACGTCGGGGATCCAGCTCTTGAAGTACTTGACGACGCCGTTGGCCCGGATGCCCTCGACGTGCGTGAAGACGAACGTCATCAGCGCGAGGGCGAGCGTGACGGACAACGTCGAGGTGGCCGCGAAGATCGCGAGCGTCGGCAGCTTCACGCCGGCGACCTCGACCTTCTCGTCGGAGAGCGGCAGCGGGATGAAGCCCAGCATGTTGATGACCCAGATGAAGATCATCAGCGTGGCGACGTACGGGAACCAGCGCCCGATCGCCTTCGTCGGCAGGCCCTGCTCGGCGACCTGCACCTGCGCGACCTCGTAGATCGTCTCCCCGAGCGCCTGCTTCTTCGTCGGGTCGGAGCCGAACTTGACCCGCATGAACACGATCCCGACCAGGCAGGAGACCAGAGCGCCGAGCAGCAGGTAGGCCACCGCCTTGTTGATCGAGAGGTCGAGCGGCCCGAGGTGGATCGGCACCCACTCGTGCAGCGTCCACTCGGAGGCGGGGTTGAACTTCTCCTCCTCGGCACCCGTCTCCGACGATGCGAGCGCCACCGCCGGCAATGCGAGGAACAGCGCCGTGGCAAGCCCGAGCAACCGGCTCATGCCCGGGCCTCCGAGCCGAAGAACGTGATCAGCGAGACGGCCAGCTCGAGCGTGTACGCGAGCGCGTAGAGCAACGCGGCCGCCAGGCCGATGCGCGCGTCGGCGACGGTCACCGCCACCAACGGGATCCCCACGATGAACGCCCTGAAACTCATGCCGATGCCCCTCACGCCAGACGCGGCGAGGTTACCCGCATCGAGGGGCAGCCGCGTCAGTAGCAGCGCGAGCGCCTGGGCGGCCGCCCACAGCACCGCGGCGAGCGCCCACCCGCGCAGCGGCCACCCGGCGATCGCAAAGACGGGCAGCGCGAGCAGGACGACACCGGTGCCGGCCAGCGCGGGTGCGATCCGTGCCGGCACGGGACGCGGGGTCGTGAACAGGCTCGAGCTCACGACGCCCGCCCCGAGTACACCTTGAAGACGACGAGGATCGAGAGCGGGATGCCGACGATGGCGCCGCCGAGGAGGCCGATGCCCCAGGCACCGGCCAGGGCCCCGATGGCGGCGCCGACGGCCATGGAGGCGCCCGTCGTCCCGAGCAGGAGGCCCGAAGCGGTGGCAAGCGTGGGCGGCGTCGCGGCAGATTGGGCCATCCGAAGCGTGAGCTTACCACGCCCCTTGTAACAGTGGATCCCGGCTCTGCGAGCCGAAATTCACTAGTTTTGTCACATGCGCCCGCGTCTCGTCCTCGTCCACGGGAGCGTCGTGGGCGGCGCCCCCACGTGGCGGACGCAGCAGGCGTTGCACGACCGCTTCGACCTCGTCGTCGTGGAGCGGCCCGGCTTCCCGCCCGGGCCCGACGTCGAGCGCGTGGACTTCGAGGAGCACGCGGAGCTGCTCGCGCGCCGGCTGCGCCCCGGCGACCACCTGGTCGGCCACTCGTACGGGGGCGTGATCTGCCTGCTGGCGGCAGCGTCGGAGAGCACGAAGGTGCGGTCGCTGACGGTGATCGAGCCTCCGTGCACTCGGGTGGCGCTCGACGACGCCGCGGCTGCGGCGTTCGCCCGCGGCGGCGCCGACCTCTGGGCGCAAGGGCCCCGCGACGACCCGGAGGCGTTTCTCCGTGCCTTCCTGCAGGCGGTCGGCTCCGACTTCGACCCTCCCTCGCCGCTCCCGCGCGACCTCGAGCAGGGCGCCCGCACCCTGATGGTCGAGCGTGGGCCGTGGGAGGCGGAGATCCCACTGGCTGCGCTCGCCGCAGCGCCGTTTCCGAAGCTCGTCGTCTCCGGCGGCCATCATGCCGCCTTCGACGCGATCTGTGCGGTGCTGAGGGACCGTCTCGGTGCCGAGCTGCGGGCGCTCCCGGGCTACGGGCATGCGGCCCAGAGGCATCCGGGCTTCAACGACCTGCTGTCCGACTTCGTCGCGCGCGCTGCCGCGACCTAGCACGGCCGCAGCGCCGCGGTCTCAGGCGCTGCGCCGCCCCGAGCCCTCGTCTCCCGGCGGGTCGCTCCCCGGGAGGGTGCCCGTCGCAGCGGCGCGATCCTGCACACGCCGGCGCACGCGCGGGTTCGCGAGCTTGACGATCTCGAGCAGGTAGACGATGTAGACCGAGGAGGCGAGCGCGACCAGCGCGATCGCAACCACCGCCAGCGTCTCGGCGACGTGCCATTCGCCTCCGGCGCGGAAGGGGATGAACCGCGTGGCGAGCGCCGCGGCCCCCAGGGTCGCCGTCCACGCCCACATCGTGACCGCCGCCCTCCGCTGCGAGAAGCCGATGTCGACGAAGCGGTGGTGCAGGTGGCTGCGGTCGGCTCCACTGATCGGGCGGCGATACTTGAGCCGCTTTGCCACCACGAACGACGTGTCGATGATCGGCACGGCCAGCACCAGCAGCGGCAGGAAGAGAACGACGGTGGACGCGGTCTTGAGCAGCCCGGCGACCGTAATCGACGCGAGCGTGAACCCGAGCACGAGCGCGCCCGAGTCCCCCATGAAGATGCGCGCCGGGAAGAAGTTGTGCCGGAGGAAGCCGACGCACGCGCCGGCGACGATGGCGGAGAGGATGGCGGCGTCCGGCTTGCCGAGCGAGAGCGAGATGACGGCGAAGGTGATCCCCGAGATGGCGCAGACCCCCGAGGCGAGGCCGTCCATGCCGTCGAGGAAGTTGACCATGTTCATCACCGCGACGATCCAGACGATCGTCAGCGGAACGCCCACCCCTGCGGGCAGGTCGACGGCGCCGAGGAAGGGGAACGTGAAGTGGTCGACCCAGACCCCGAACGCGGTCGGGATCGCGGCCGCAAGCACCTGTCCCGCGAGCTTCGGCAGCGGCGCAAGGCCGCGGAAGTCGTCGACCGCGCCGATCACGCAGGCAACGGCGGCGCCGAGCAGGACGCCGCGCATCTCGGCGGAGAGATCGAGGAAGGCGAGCGACGGCACGACGATGCCGAGGAAGATCGCGAGGCCGCCGAGACGGGGGATCGGACGCCGGTTGAGGCGCCGCGCGTCGGGCTCGTCGACGACGCCCAGCAGTCGTGCCATCCCCCCGACGGCCGGCGTCAGCAGGACGACGACGAGGAGAGCGATCGCCGCCCCGTAGAGGACTTCCGGGGTTCCGCGAAGCTCGTCGAGCATGGGCGCCTACTTCGTGCCGTACAGCCGGTCGCCTGCATCCCCGAGGCCGGGGACGATGAACCCCCTGTCGTTCAGGGCGGTGTCGATCGAGGCGACCACGATCGAGACGTCGGGATGGTCGCGGTGGATCCGCTCGATGCCCTCGGGCGCTGCGATCAGCGCGATCAGCCGCACGGACGTGGCGCCCGCACGCCTTCACGAGCGAGACGGCAGCAGCGGTGGAGTTCCCGGTTGCGAGCATCGGGTCCAGCAGGATCACGTCGCGGTCGGAGATGTCGTTCGGGAGCTTGACGAAGTACTCGACCGCCTCCAGCGTCGCCTCGTCACGGTACAGCCCGATGAAGCCGACCCGGGCGCCGGGGATCAGCGAGAGCACGCCGTCGAGCATGCCCATGCCGGCGCGGAGGATCGGGCAGACGGCGACCTTCTTCCCGGAGATGCGCTCGGCGGAGGTCCACTGCAGCGGCGTCTCGATGTCGACGGTCTCGGTGGCGAGCTCCTTCGTGGCCTCGTAGGTGAGGAGCAGCGTCAGCTCGTTGACGAGCTGACGGAACATCTGGGTCGTCGTGGTGGCGTCCCGCAGCAGCCCGAGCTTGTGCCTGACGAGCGGGTGGTGGACCTCGACGACCTGACCGCTCACCCGCGGTACTCCGTGTACCCGCCGAAGCCCGGGTACAGCGGGTGAGCCTCGCAGAGCGCGGCGCTGCGGGCAGCGAGGGCGGGCACGTCCGCCCCGTCGGCGAGAGCGCCGACGATGATGCGGCCCACCTCGCGGAAGTCCTCGTCGTCGAAGCCGCGCATGGTCGCGGCAGGAGTGCCGATCCTCACCCCCGAGGCAACGGTCGGCGGACGCTCGTCGAAGGGAACCGTGTTGCGGTTCGTCGTCAGCCGCACCGTGTGCAGGCGCTCCTCGGCGTCCTTCCCACTCCACTCGGTGTTCCTCAGGTCGAGCTGCAGGAGATGCGTGTCCGTCCCCCCGGTGAGGACGTCGAGCCCGCCTCTCAGGATCTCGTCGGCGAGCGCGTCTGCATTCGCGCGCACCTGCCGCTGGTACGCGCGGAAGGGCTCTCCGGCCGCGATCCTGAAGCACGTCGCCTTCGCGGCGATCACGTGCTCGAGCGGCCCGCCCTGCAGCCCGGGAAACACCGCCCGGTCGATCGCCTGGGCATGCTCCTCGCGGCACAGCACGAAGCCCGATCGCGGGCCGGCGAGCGTCTTGTGCGTCGTCGAGGTGACGACGTCGCAGTCCTCCACGGGGTTCGGGTGCAGGCCCGCTGCCACGAGGCCGGAGAAGTGCGCCATGTCGCACCAGAGCAGCGCTCCCACCTCGTCTGCGACCTTGCGGAACTCCCATGTCTCGACGGTGCGGGGATAGGCGGAGCCGCCGCAGATGATCATCTTCGGCCGGTGCTCCTTCGCCAGCGCGAGCACCTCGTCGTAGTCGACCATGTTCGTCTCGCGCGAGACGCCGTAATGGACGATCGTGTACAGGCGGCCGGAGAAATTGACCTTGAGCCCGTGCGTGAGGTGGCCGCCGTGATCGAGCCGCAGCGAGAGGACGGTGTCGCCGGGCTGCAACAGCCCCAGGTAGACGGCCATGTTGGCCGGCGCTCCCGCATGCGGCTGCACGTTCACGTGCTCCGCCCCGAACAGTGCCTTCGCACGGTCGATCGCGAGCTGCTCGATCTCGTCGACGACCTCGCAGCCGCCGTAGTAGCGCCGGCCGGGATACCCCTCGGCGTACTTGTTCGTCGGCACCGAGCCGACCGCCTCGAGCACGGCCGGCCACGTGAAGTTCTCGGAGGCGATCAACTCGATCTGGCCGCGCTGCCGCTCGAGCTCGCGCCCGATCAGCGCAGCGATCTCGGGATCGACCTCCGCCAGGCCCTGCGTACGGAGGCGGTCGAGCGTCTCGGCCGCAAGTGCCATCGACGGCGATGGTACAAGAGGGCGCCCCGCAGGCGGCGAGGCGTGCCGCAAGATCCTGAGGGGGCGCGCTCAGCGCGCCAGGGCCCGGCCGAACGGTTCGAGACGCCGCGCTAGCCGAAGCGGCGGCGCTCGACCCGCGAGACCCGGTCGAGCTTGCGGTCGAGCGTGGCCGTGTCCCTGCCGAGACCCCCGTCGACGACGTCTGCACGTCCGTCCCGTGCGAGGAACGCGTCGACGCCGCGCCCGCCGAACATCCTGTCGCGGCCGGTACCGCCTACGAGCAGGTCGCTGCCGCGGCTGCCGTCGAGCAGGTCGTTGCCCGAGCGCCCGTAGAGGTCGTCGTCGCCGGAGCCGCCGCGGAGCACGTCGTTCCCGACGCCGCCGTCGAGGAAGTCGTCTCCCGGCCCGCCGTAGATGGCGTCCGCGCCGCCACCGCCGACGATGCGGTCGTTGCCGCCGAGGCCGCAGATCACGTCGCGCTTGCGGCCACCGCGGAGCACGTCCGGGCCCTGGGTGCCGACGATCGTGCAGCGCGCGAGGCGCCCCGACGGCTCCCGCGGCCGCGACGGGGTACCGAAGGAGGCGCTGCGGCCGACCGACGTGCCGGCGGCGCTCTGCGCGACGATGCGGAAATGCCAGCGCCTGCCCGGCGCGAGACCCGTGAGCAACGCGCTCGCTGCGATGTCCGCGGTGCCGGACGAGGTCGTCGTGCGCGAGCGCAGCCCGTAACTGCGAGTCCGCCCGTACTCGAACCACCAGGTCGTCGACGAGCCGCGCGGGTTGACCGTGGCGTTGACCCGTGCGGAGTAGAGGCTGAGCGCGCCGACGTCGACGTGCCCGGTGACGACGCTGGGAGCGCCGAGCGTCGAGAACGCGGCATCCGCCCCGCGGGAGGTGCCGAGCGAGCTCGAGCCCACGAGCCGGAAGTGATAGGTGGTGCCGGGCGCCAGTCTCGAGACGGGGATGGCGACGTTGATCGAGCCGGTTCCGGATCCTGCGCTACGGGACGACGTCCTCGACCCGTATCGCGTCGTGGTGCCGTACTCGACGTAGACGCTGGTCGAGCGCCCGTTCGGGTTGACCGTCCCGCCGAGGTTCGCGGTCGTCGGCCCGATGGCGGTCGCAGGCCCTGTGACCACGGTCGGTGGGCCCTTGGTCGTGAGCGTCAGGTCGGCGCCGTTGGCGACGCCGACGTCGCTCACGGCGACGATGCGGAAGTGGTAGACCGTGCCTGGCCTGAGCCCGGACACCTTCTTGGACACCGATCTCGTGCTCGTGCCCGAGCCCGCGCTCGAGGACGATGTCCTGCTGCCGTACGACGTGCTGGTGCCGTACTCGAAGAGGTAGGTGGTCGACCGGCCGTTCGGGTCGACGCGTCCGTTCAGCCGGGCACTCGTGGAGCCGATCGAGCTCGCCCATCTCGTCGTCGCGGTTGGAGGCTCGGCCGTGACGAAGATGGCATCCTGGCCGCTCGTCGTGCCGGCCGCGCTCTGGGCGACGAGACGGAAGTGGTACGTCTTGCCGGTCGCGAGGCCCCCGAGAGCGGCCGAGACCGTCCTCGCAGCCGTGCCCGAGCCTGCGTCCTGTGCACCCGTCCTCGAGCCGTACGACGTGCTCGTGCCGTACTCGACCCACCACGTCGTCGGCTGGCCGTTCGGGTCGACGGTGCCCCCGACCGTCGCACCCGTCGGGCCGACCCCGGTCGCGGCGCCCGTCACGACGGTCGGCGGAGAAGCGGTCGTGAACAGGCCGTCGGCGCCGTACGTGGTGCCGCCCGAGCTCCTGGCGACGAGCCGGTAGTGATACGTCGTCGCGGGCGCCAGCCCCGTCACGGCCCTCGCGACCGCGACGTTGGCGCTGCCCGATCCGGCCGCCGTGGTGGCGGTCTTCGACCCGTAGGAGGTGGTCGGGCCGAGCTCGAACCACCAGTCGGTCGCGAGCCCACCGGGATTGATCGTGCCGTTGAGCGTCGCGGACGTACCCCCGACCGCGCTGACCGTTCCGGTGATCGCCGTCGGTGCGGCCAGGATCCCGGCCGTCGCCACGACTGCAAACGCGAGCACACCGACTGCGAGCGTGGCCATGATCCCCCTCATGACCTGACGCTACAACGACGCCGTAAGCCGCAGATCGCGCAGCCGTAAGGATTTCGTGAGCACGACGACCCCGGTATGGGGCTGCTCGACGGCGACCGCGGCGGCAACGCCCGGGAGCGACAGGTCGACCAGGCCCCAACGTGCCGCGGGGCCGATAGCTGCCGGGACGCCCAGGACGGCCGGCGGCTCTGCCGGCCCGCTCACCGCGACGAGGCCCGGATCGACGGCAAGCCCTACGCCGGCCGCCTTCAGGACGGCCTCCTTGCGCGCCCACAGCCGGAGAAACGCGGTGTCGCGCGCCTTGCCCCCGAGACCGTCGAGCGAGAGGAGCTCGGCGGGCGTGAGCACGTGCCCGGGCAAGCTGAGCCACGGGCCCCTGTCGAGCGGCTCCACGTCGACGCCGACCTCGCGCCCACGCGCGACCGCGACGAGCACGAGCCCCCCGCCGTGGGCGACGTTGAATCGCAGGCCTGCGTCCGGCACCGCGAGCCGGGGCTTGCCGGTGCCACGCACGACCCTCTGCTTGCCGCCGGAGGGGCGCGCGTACAGCGCCAGCACGCCCGCGACGGGATCGTCGCCGCAGCGGCGCCGCAGCGACCACACGTGCACGTCCCCGTCCTCGAGCCGGGGGGGCACCGGACGGCGCGAGCGCAGCGCAATCACGGACGTGCCTCGTCCAGGGCGCTCCTCAGCGCCGCAGCGAGCCGGTCGACCGCCGGCGGCAGGAACAGGTGCTCGTGCGACGCCTCGAACGGATACGAGCGCAGGTCGGCGAACGCCTGCGTCCACATCCGTCGGGGCACGCCGAGATCGTCGTAGTCGTAGCCCGTCAGGAGCGCAGCGGGGATGTCGAGGGGACGGAGCACGTAGGCGTCCCTCAGCGCTGCGATGCGCACGTCGACGCCGGCGTCGACCTCGCCGCGCCGCCGTTTTCTCGCGGCCGTGTGGCGCAGGCGCGCGGCCACCAGCCGGGCGAGCTGCCCGCGCAACAGGGCGGTGCGCAGCCGCCAGGCGTAGTAGCGGGGAGTCCGGGGAGGCCGCATGCGCGGGTCGATCAGCACGACCAGATCCACCGTCTCCCCGCGCGCGCGCAGCATTCGCGCCATCTCGATCGCGACCGGCCCGCCCGCGCACACGCCCCCGATCAGGTAGGGGCCGGCGGGCTGGGCGAGCACCACCTCGTCGAGGTACGCGCGGGCCATCTCGTCGACGCTGCCGTACGGCAGCCCGTCCCCGACCCCGCCCGCGCGCAGCCCGTAGAACGGCCTCTCGCCGCCCACGCGGCGCGCGAGCGCAGCGAAGCCGAGGACGTCGCCGTCGACGCCGTGGACGAGATAGAGCGGCGCTCCCTCCCCTCCCTCGGCGATCGGGACGAGTGAGGTCTCGGAACGCTCGACGCCGTGCTCGATCTCGACCACGAAGGAAGCCACGGTCGGCGCCCGCACGATGCTGACGAGCGGCAGGTCGTCCCTCCCGGTGAGGTCGCGGATCCGGGCGACCATCTCCGCCCCCAGGATCGAGTCGCCGCCGAGCGCGAAGAAGTCGTCGTGAATGCCGACCTGCGGCAGGTCGAGGACGTCGCACCAGACCCTGGCGACCAGGCGCTCGAGATAGGTGCGGGGAGGCTCGGGACCGGCGCTCTCGCCGTCGGAGCCTCCGCGCGGGTCGAGGCCGAGACGCTCGTGGAGCCCGATCCGCTGGAGCTTCCCCGTCGGGCCCTTGGGGATCTCGTCGACGACGACGATCGCACGCGGCACCTTGAACGGCGCCAGCGTCTGCGCGACGAAGTCCTGGAGCTCGCGCTCGTGGGGAGCCCCGCTCCCGGTGAGCACGACCGCAGCGCCCACCTCCTCGCCCAGACGGGCGTCGGGGATGGCGAAGGTGACCGCCTGCGCCACGGCAGGGTGGCGCAGCAGGACGTCGTCGACCTCGGCGGGGGCGATCTTCTCGCCGCCGCGGTTGATGATCTCCTTGAGGCGTCCCGTCAGGTGCAGGCGGCCCTGCTCGTCGAGGCGTCCCTCGTCGCCCGTGCGGAACCAGCCGTTCGTGAACGAGGCGGCGTTCGCCTCGGGGTTCGCGACATATCCGCCGAAGACGCTGGCCCCACGGATTGCCACCTCCCCCACCCTGCCGGTGGCGAGCTCCGCTCCCCGCTCGTCGAGAACGGCGATCTCCGGGCCGCCCGGAGAGCCCACGGACCCGGGCAGCCTGCTCTCCGGCGGCGGCCTGTTGCTCGCCATCTGGTGGGCAGCCTCGGTCATCCCGTACGCCTCGATCACCGGTACCCCGAGCGCCTGCTCCAGCCCCTCCAGCACGGAGACCGGCAGGGCCGAGGAGGACGAGCGCACGAAGCGGAGCCCGGCGAGCGCAGCACGCGCATCCGCGTCGTTCGTGATCCGCGCCAGCACAGCCTGCAACATCGTCGGCACCGCTGTCGTCCACGTGGGGTCGAGCTCGCGGGCCCAGTCGAAGACCCTGACCGGGTGAAAGCCGGGGGTACACGCGACCGACCCTCCGGCGCGCAGCGACGCGAGCAATGCCGCCACGAGCCCGTGGATGTGGAAGAGCGGCATCGGGTTGAGGCAACGGTCGGTCTCCGACAGCTGCAGCACCGACGCGACGTTGTCGGCCGACACACAGAGATTGCGGTGGGTCAGCGGCACGAGCTTCGGCCTCGATGTCGTGCCCGAGGTGTGAAGCATCAGGGCGACGTCGTCCGGATCCGGATCGGGCGTGCCCGGGCCGCCGTCGGACAACCCGGCGAGCTCGAACCGGCCCGCTCGCGCCTCCGGGTCGACCACGAGCTCCACGACCTCGATACCACGGCTCGCCGCAACGGCCCGCACGGGCGTCGGGGTTTCCCGTCCCACGACGACCAGGCGTGCGTCCAGGTCGCCCAGGTAGAAGTCGAGCTCGCTCTCGCGGTAGGCCGGGTTGAGCGGCGCGCAGACGGCGGCTCCTGCCAGGCCGAGGAAGGCCGACGCGGCCTCCGGCCCGTTCTCGACGACGAGAGCTACGACATCCCCCCGCGCGAGGCCGGCTTTCCGCAGCGCCGAGCCCGTGCGGGCCATCTGCTCCTGCAGCAAGGCGTGCGAGAGCGGCGGCCGCCCGGGGGCGCAGAGAGCCGTCGCCGCGGGTGCCGTCGCCGCGCGCCCGCGGACCAGCGCGGCGACGGTGACCGGTTCGGAAGAGGTGCTCACCTCGTCTCAGCATCCACGCGTGCGAGCGCTTCGTCTACGTCCCCCGCACCGCGGCGCAGCACGACCGGCTCGGCACCCGAGAAGTCGAGCACCGTCGACGGGAGGCCGGGCAGCCTGCCACCGTCGATCACGGCGACGACTCCTTCGCGCAGGCTCTGCGGCACGTCTGCGATCGTGCACGGGTCGGGACCGCCGGGCAGGTTCGCGCTCGTGGCGACGATCGCACCGACCTGGTCGAGCACGTCCCTGGCAGGGCCGGCCAGTGCAGGAACACGGACCCCGATCGTGTCCGGCCGGTTGCGGTTCAGCCAGCCGAACCGCCGTGCCGGGTTCGGGAGCACGAGCGTGAAGGGGCCGGGCAGGAGGGTGCGGGCGATCGTGCCGGGGCCGCCACGGAGCTCCGGGACGCACTCGAGCAGCCGGTCGACGCTCGCGCAGACGAGCGCGGTGGGCTGGATCTCGTCACGACCCTTGAGGCGGTACAGCCGACGCGCCGGCTCCTCGTCGAGCGCAGACGCCGCAAGGCCGTACACGGTGTCGGTGGGGACGATCACGAGCTCTCCCGCCCGCAGAGCCGCGACGGCACGCTCCACGAGGTCGCTCACCGCCGCCCCTCCACCACGCGCGGGCGCTCCGCGAGGTCGGGCGTGACCCTGACCTCCCGGTACCCGAGGCGCTCGAGGGTGCCGGCGACACCGGCGGCCTGGCCGTCTCCCACCTCGAGCGCCAGCGCCCCCTCCGCGGTGAGCACGGGGACGGCCGCCGCCGCGAGCGCGTCCACCGCCCCCGTCGCGACCAGTGCTACGTGCGGCTCCCAGTCGCGCACCTCGGGCTCCAGCGACGACAGCTCGCCCGGGTCGACATACGGCGGGTTGGAGACGACGAGCTCCCAGGGCCCGACGGGCAGCCCCTCGAACAGATCACGGCGGACGAGCTCGACGGGAAGGCCTGTGCGCTCCACGTTCTCGGCGGCGAGCGCGAGTGCCTCGACCGACACGTCCATTGCCGTCACGCGAGCGCCGCGGTGCTCCTCCGCGATCGCGAGCGCGACCGCGCCGGTGCCGGTGCCGACGTCGAGCACGCGGGGTGCCTCGCAGTCGCGAATCAGGTCGAGCGCCCGCTCGACGAGGGTCTCCGTCTCGGGGCGGGGGATCAGCGCCCGCTCGTCGACGATCAGCGTCAGTCCCCGGAACCCCCACTCGCCGAGGACGTACTGGAGCGGCTCCCGGCGGGCCCGGCGCGCCACGAGCGCCCGCGCTGCGTCGAGCTCGTCGCTCGTCAGCGGCCGCTCGAGCTGCATGTACAGCTCGATGCGAGAGAGCCCGAGCGTGTGGGCGAGCAGGCGCTCCGCGTCGAGGCGGGGAGTGGTCGACCCCTTCGCCCCGAGGTGCTGCGCGGACCGGCGCAGCACCTCCCCGATCGTCATACCGGGGCCGCCTCCAGCGAGAGCCGCCGGTCCTCCGCCTGCAGCGCCTCCGTCACCTCCTCGAGATCCCCGTTCAGGATCGAGTCGAGCCGGTGCAGGGTCAGCTTGATCCGGTGGTCGGTGAGCCGGTTCTCGGCGTAGTTGTAGGTGCGGATCTTCTCGGCCCGCTCACCGGAGCCGATCTGGGACTTGCGCGCCGCGGACAGCTCCGCCTGCTGCTTCGCGCGCTCGAGCTCGTAGAGGCGGGCGCGCAGCACACGCAGTGCCTTCTGCTTGTTCTGCAGCTGCGACTTCTCGTCCTGCATGGCAACCACGAGCCCGGTCGGCACGTGCGTGATGCGCACGGCGGAATCGGTCGTGTTGACGCTCTGGCCGCCCGGCCCGGTCGAGCGGTAGACGTCGATCTTGAGGTCGCTCTCGTTCAGGTCGACCTCCACCTCCTCGGCCTCCGGCATCACCGCGACGGTCGCCGTGGAGGTGTGGATGCGACCCTGCGACTCCGTCTCGGGCACGCGCTGGACACGGTGGGTACCGCCCTCGTACTTGAAGACCGAGTAGGCGCCTTCGCCCTTGACCGCGAGCACGACCTCCTTGAAGCCGCCCGTCTCGCTCTCGTTCGAGGAGAGCAGCTCCGTCTTCAGCCCTCGCCGCTCCGCGTAGCGCGTGAGCATGCGAAAGACGTCGCCGGCCCAGATGGCCGCCTCGTCGCCGCCCACGCCCTGCCGGATCTCCAGGATCACGTCCTTGGCGTCGGCCGGGTCGCGCGCGACGAGCGCGAGCTTCAGCTCCTCCTCCAGCCGTGCGGCGTCCGCTTCGAGGTCTGCCGTCATCGTCGCGAGCTCGGGGTCGCCCAGCGCGTCGGCCAGGTCGGCCCGCACCTGCCGCCACTCCTGCGCGAGGCGGTAGGCGACGTCGATCTCCTTCAGACGCCGGCCGACATCGGCCGCCTCACGGCGGTCGTTGTAGACGGTCGGATCCGCCATCCGCTCCTGCAGCTCCGCATGGGAGCGCTCGAGCTCGTCGACCAGTGCGTCGATGCCTGCCACCCCGAGGATTGTAGGGGCGGCGCGTCGCCCCGCCGGACCTCGCCGCCCGTCAGGCGAGCGCTGCGTCGAGCGTGATCTCCGGAACGGCTGCGAGTGCCTTCGAGACGGGGCAGCCTGACTTGGCGCCGTCGGCCGCGGCCGTGAAGGCCGCCGCGTCGGCGCCGGGCACGGTGCCCCGCACCTCGAGGGCGATCCTGGTGATCCCCTCCCCCGGCTGGAACGTCACGGTGGCGGAGGTCTCGAGCCGGTCGGCCGGCGTGCCCGCCTGCGCGAGCGCGTGCGAGAGGGCCATCGAGAAGCAGGCGGCGTGGGCCGCCGCGATCAGCTCCTCGGGGCTCGTCTTCCCGTCCGGCTGCTCCGCGCGGGAGGCCCAGCTGACGTCGAGAGGCCCGAAGGCGCCGCTCGGAGCCTCGTGAATCGTGCCCGCCCCCTCCATCAGGGAGCCCTGCCAGGTCACCGTTGCCGTGCGGTCCGTCGCCATCGTCTCGATGCCTCCTGCTCGTCGGGAACCACCATCCTAGAGCGGGGGCGACGCGTCGCCTCCCCGCAGGTGAGTCTCAGCCGATCGAAGCCGTGACCGTGACGGTCGCGCTCGCACGGATGAGGGCCGAGAAGGAGCAGCCGGCGTCGGCCGCCTCGGCCGCCTGCGCGAAGGAGGCATCGTCGCAGCCGGGCACCGCGCCGTGCACGTCGACCTCCGAATGGACGATCTGGTGCCCCTTGCCCGCGACCTCGTCCATCGTGATCACGCACCGCACCTCGAGCCGCTCCGGCGGCGTGCCGGCCTTCGTCAGCTCGGCGGCGAGCGACATGGCGAAGCAGCCCCCGTGTGCGGCTGCGAGCAGCTCCTCGGGGCTCGTCTTCCCTTCGGGGGTGCCGACGCGGGTTGCCGCCGAGTAGCCGAGGCCGCTGAACGCTCCGGACGACGCGGCTGTGATGGCCCCGGCGCCACGGGCCAGGTTTCCCTCCCAGATGACCCCGGCCTCTCGCACGATCCTCGGCATGTGTCCCTCCCTCTACGTGACGGTTGCGGGCGACAGCCTCACGCCATCACCTCGACTCTCGACTCGGCGCGAAGCTCCTCCGCGCTCTCCGAGCGCTCCCTGCGCACGACCTCCTCGAGCGCGCGGATCGAGACCTCGACCTGGTCGAGCGTCGGCTCCCTCGTCGTGAGCCGCTGCAGCCACAGCCCGGGCGCGAGCAGCGTCATCAGCACACGGTTGCCCTGATGCTTGCCTGCGTAGCGAATCAGCTCGTAGGCGAGGCCTGCGATCACGGGCAGCAGCGCGATCCGGCTCACGATCAGCCAGTACCACACGGGCCGGCCGACGAGGGCGAAGACGAAGATGCCGATCACCATGACCCATAGCAAAAAAGCTGTTCCGCAACGCGGGTGGATCAAACTGAACTTCTGCACTTTCTCCGGCGTCAGCTCCGAGCCGGCCTCGAGCGCGTTGATCGCCTTGTGCTCGGCGCCGTGGTACTGGAAGACCCGCTTCAGGTCGGGGATCAACCCGATCAACGCGATGTAGAGGATGAAGACCGCGACGCGGATCAGGCCCTCGACCACCACGAACCACGCGGTGCCGTCGATCGGCAGCCAGCTCGTGAGCAGCGCCGGCCCGACCTTGAACAGCATCAGGGCGAAGCCGATGGCGAGCACGAACGAGAAGATGATCTGGCCGCGCGAGATCTCGGTCTTGATCTCTCCGTCCTCTCCCTCTTCCTGCGCCGCGTAGTTGGCGGAGATGGCGAGCGCGCGGAAGCCGATGGCGAGCGACTCGCCGAGCGCGATCACGCCGCGAATCACCGGCAGCCGCCAGACCCGGTGGCGCTGCATCGGCGAGCGCACCTGCTTCGTCACCTCGGCCATCTCGCCGTTCGGCTTGCGCACGGCGACCGACCAGCAGGAGGGTCCGCGCATCATCACGCCCTCGAGCACGGCCTGGCCGCCGAAGGAGATGCCGCTCAAGGTCGCACGACCCTCGCCGACGCACGCGTCGGCTCTGGCAGGCGGGGTGTCACGAGGGTGGTGCTCTCGCTAACCGCGGCCGGCGCCGCCGGCCTTCTCGAGACGCTTCTGGAAGCGCTCGACACGGCCACCGGAGTCGAAGAGCTTCTGCTTGCCCGTGTAGAACGGGTGGCAGTTGGAGCAGACCTCGACGTGCATCTCGGCCTTCGTGGAGCGGGTCATGAACTCGTTCCCGCAGGAGCACGAGACGTGGGAGAGCACATAGTCGGGGTGGATCTCGGCCTTCATCGTCCGGCCAGGATAGCAGAGGCAGTCTGGGGGTCGACGTTGCCACCGGAGACGACGACGACCACGGTTTCGCCCTCGACGAGGCCGGCCTGGACGGCCGCCAGGGCTGCCGCCGCGCCCGGCTCGGCCGCAAGCTTGGCGCGCTCGTAGAGGAAGCGGAACGACGCCCGGATCGCGTCCTCGGTCACGAGCACGACGTCGACTCCGAGGGCGCCGCAGACGGCGATCGGGACCGCTCCGGCGAAGGGTGCGGTGAGGGCGTCGGCGATCGTCTCGGGCGCGAGCGGCACCGGCTCGCCCGCGGCGAGCCCGAGCTGGAGGGCGTTCGAGCGCTCCGGCTCCACCGCGACGACGCGCACCCCTGCGGGCACGCAGACGGCGGCGATGCCCGCGACGAGCCCGCCTCCGCCGACCGCAACGACGATCGTGTCCACGCCGGGCACGTCCTCGAGGATCTCGAGCCCCACCGTGCCCGCGCCGGCGATCACGACGGGGTCGTCGAACGGGTGCACGAAAACCCTCCCCTGCTCTTCGCGGAGCCGATGCAGCCGTGCGAACGCCTCCGCGGGGTCGCGGGCCTCGAGGTCGACGGCGGCTCCATAGCCGCGGGCGGCGGCGATCTTCGCCTCGCTTGCGCCCTCCCACATGACCACGAGCGCGTCGATCTGCTCCTCCGCCGCACCCCATGCGAGCGCCTGCGCGTGATTGCCGGCGGAGACGCCGATCACGCCACGACGACGCTCCTCCCCGTCCAGGGCAGCCAGCCGGTTGAGCACCCCGCGCGGCTTGAAGGAGCCGGTGCGCTGGAAGAGCTCGGCCTTCAGGTAGCGACCCGCGCCGAGGCTCGACGAGGTGAACGTCGGCGTCCGGTGCAGGCGGCCGCGGATCGTCCCCGCGGCCCGGCGGACGTCGTCTGCTGTAACGGGCAACCGGCCCGCCAGCGGATGGTGGTCGACCGCCATGCCCACCAGAATACGCACAGGTGGACGATCCCTCTCCTGTCGACGCGGGCGCGGCCACCGTGCCGGAGCCCCACCCGATCCGGCTCGTCGTCACGGACGACCTGCGCCGCTCCCGGCCGACCGTGCTCTTCCGCTTGCTGCTCGTCATCCCCCACCTCGTCTGGGTGGGCCTCTGGGGGCTGGCGGCGTTCATGCTGGTGCCGGTCGTCTGGCTCGCGATCCTGATCGAGGGCAGGGCGCCCAGGGTGCTGCACGACTTCATCGCCACGTACGTGCGCTACTCGACGCACGTCGCTGCGTACCTGTACCTCGCCGCAGGCCCCTATCCGGGCTTCACCGGCGGCAGCTACCCGGTCGACGTCGAGATCGACCCTCCGCAGCGGCAGCGGCGGATCGGAGCAGCGTTCCGGATCGTGCTCGCGATCCCCGCGCTGCTCCTGTCGGCTTCCCTGGCCGGCGGCCCGGTAGGCGCCGGCTCGCTCTCCTCGGGCTTCGTCTTCGCCGCCGGCGGCGGTGTGCTCGGCACCGTCGGCTTCCTCGGGTGGTTCGCGAGCCTCGTGCGGGGCCGCATGCCGGCCGGGTTGCGCGACCTCGGCACGTACGCCCTCGGGTACGGCGCCCAGGCGACCGGGTACCTCCTGCTCCTCACCGCCCGCTACCCGAGCTCCGACCCGGCCGTCCTCGCACCGACGCAGGCCCTGCCCCTGCATCCGGTCCGGATCGGGGTGAGGGACGGGCTCGGGCGCTCCCGCCTGACGGTCTTCTTCCGGCTCCTGCTCGCCATCCCCCACATCGTGTGGCTGACGCTCTGGAGCGTGCTCGCGGCCGCGGCCGCGGTCCTGGGCTGGCTGGTCGCGCTCGCCAGCGGCAGGCTGCCCTCCCCGCTGCATCGGTTTCTCGCCGCCTTCACCCGCTACACCGCCGACGTCTACTCGTTCCTCTTCCTCGTCGGCGGACCCTTCCCCGGCTTCGTGGGGGCCGCCGGCTCCTACCCGGTCGCACTGGCGATCGAGCCCCCTGCGCGCCAGCGCCGCCTGAAGACGCTGCTCCGGCTCGTGCTCGCTCTGCCGGCGCTCGTCGTCGCCGGCGCCTACGCGGGCGCTCTGCCCGTCGTGGGGCTGCTCGCGTGGTGGTACGCGCTCGTCACCGGCCGCATGCCCGAGGGCCTGCGAAACCTCGGGGTTGCCGCGATCCGCTACAACGGGCAGGTGGGTGCCTACGTGCTGCTCCTCACCGACCGGTACCCCTACGCCGCACCCGCGCTCCACGACGGCTCGCCGGCGGAGCCGTCGCCGGCGCAGGGCGAGCCCGGCCCCCTCGAGGGGCCGAGCTGAGCCGGGCCGCCCGGATCCCGCTCGCAGCGCTCGCGGCGGCGGCCTGGGCAGCGGCCGCCTGGCTGCTGCTCCGGACCGCCGTGCCCGGCGGGCTCGCGCTGCCGACGATCGACGCCGAGGCCGTCTTCGGGCGGGCCGTGGTGCAGCAGGCCGAGCACGTCGAGCGGCTCTTCCTCTGGAGCTGGGTGCTCCAGCAGGTCGCCCTGCTCGCGACGCTCCTCGTGTACGCGAGGCGCGGCGCCGGGTTCGCCCGCGAATCGGCAGCCGGCCCGATCGGCACCGGGATGCTGCTGGGCATGCTCGGCCTCGGCCTCGTCTGGCTCGTCGAGCTCCCCTTCGGTCTCGTCGACCTGTGGTGGGCGCGCAGGTACGACCTGACCGAGACCGGGTACCTCGAGTGGGCCTTCGGCGACTGGCTCACGCTCGGTGCGGCGTTCGCGTCCATCTCGCTCGCGCTCGTGATCGTGATGTTCCTCGCGCGGCGGGTCGGCGAGCGGTGGTGGCTCCCGGGGGCCATGGTGTTCGTCGGGATCGCGGCGCTCTTCACGTTCGGTTCCTCCTATCTCGTCACCGGCACGACCCCGCTCGAGGACCCGGCGCTCCGAGCCGCGGCCTCGGATTTCGAGCGTGCGCAGGGGGTCTCGGGCGTGCCGGTGTCGGTGGAGGACGTGAGCGGCGACACCAGCCAGGCGAACGCATACGCGATCGGCCTCGGCCCTTCGCGCAAGGTCGTTCTGTGGAGCACAATGGTCGACGGCACGTTCTCCGACGGGGCCGTGCGCGTCGTGCTCGCACACGAGATCGCGCACCACTCGAGCGAGCACCTGCCGAAGGGAATCGCCTGGTTCGGGCTGTTCGCCGTGCCCAGCGCCTGGCTCCTGATGCGGGTGACGAGGCGGCGTGGGGGCATGGGGTCACCCGCGGCCGTGCCGCTCGCGCTGCTCGTCGTGGCCGTGCTGCAGCTCGCGCTCGCACCGGCTCAGAACGTGATCAGTCGCCGCATGGAGGCGGAGGCCGACTGGAAGGCGCTGCAGACGACCCGCGACCCGGGCTCGGCGCGCGCGTTGTTCGTCGGCTTCGGCGAGACGTCGCTCGGCGACCCGGACCCGCCGGGCTGGGCCCACCTGATGCTCGACACCCACCCCACCCTGGCGCAGCGCGTCGCGATGGCGGACGCCTGGCGACGGGCCCGTCCCGCGTAGCAGCACGCTTCAGGAAGCGAGCCCGAAGGCCTCCTCGGCCATGACGGCGATCGTCTCGGCGATCAGGAGCGACGACGTCGCGCCGGGAGACGGGGCGTTCCTGACGTGCACGACGCCCGGGCGGCGCTCGAGCACGAAGTCGTCCACGAGGCTGCCGTCCCGGGCGACCGCCTGCGCGCGGATGCCGGAAGGCCCCGGGACGACATCGTCCGAATCGAGCTCCGGCAGCAGCTTGCGGGCGGAGGCGACGAAGAGCCGCCTGCTCGCGCCTCGCACCATCTCCCCCAGCCCCGTCCGCCAGTGGCGGCGGGCGAGCCGGCGAAAACCGGGTGCCCGCAGGGTCTCGACGGCGTCGGCGGGGCGAAGGCGGAACCGGCCGTAGCCCTCGCGGTCGAGCGCGAGCACGGCGTTCGGGCCGAGCCAGACCGAGCCGTCGGGACGAAGCGTCGTGTGGATGCCGAGGAACGGGAAGCCCGGGTCGGGCACCGGGTACACGAGCCCGTTGACGAGGTGGCGCCGCTCGGGTCGCAGCACGTAGTAGTCACCGCGGAACGGAACGATACGAGGCTCGGGGGAGCCGCCTCCCAGCCGCGCCAGCCGGTCGGCGTGGACACCCGCGCAGAAGACGACGTTGCGGGCGGACACCTCCCCCGCCGTCGTCCTGAGGCGCACTCCGCCCCCCGCTCGCTCGACGATCCCGGTGACGCCGTAGCCGAGCAGCAGCTCCGCTCCTGCCGCCTCGACGTCCGTGGCGAGACTGCGGGCCACGAGTCCGAAGTCGACGACCGCCGTGCCAGGGACATGGAGCGCCCTCAACCCCGCGACGTGCGGCTCGAGCTCGAGCAGGCGCCCGGGCCCGATCACCTCGAGAGGCACGCCGTTCGCCGTGCCCCGGCGCTCGAGCTCGGCCAGCCGCGGAAGCTCCTCGGCCGAGGTCGCCACGACGACCTTGCCGCACCGCGTCACGGGTATCGCGTGCTCCTCGCAGTACGCCGCGAGCGCCGCGGCGCCCTGCACGCACAGGCGCGCCTTCAGCGAGCCCGGTGCGTAGTAGAGGCCCGAGTGGACGACCCCGCTCGAGCGGCCCGTCTGGTGCCGTGCCACCCCGGGCTCCTTGTCGAGCACGACGAGCCGTAGGCCGGGGTGCCGCGCAGCCATCGCCCGGGCCGTGGCGAGGCCGACGATGCCGGCGCCGACCACGGCGAGGTCCGCACTGCGGTCGCCCGAGCGCGCCCTGGTCCGCTCGCCGTGACCGTCCAGGCCGTCCGCCTACGTCAGGGTGTACTCGGGGCCGGAGCCGCCCTCGGGTGGCGTGAGGCGGCCTCCCCTGGCGGTGATGGCGCCGCACTGGACGCAGTTCGACGGCGTCATCCGCACCTCGACGGAGCCGTCGCCGTCCTCGTCGCCGACCTCGTACACCTGCGCGGGGCACATCCACGCCCACAGCTCCGCCACCTCCCGCGGCACGTGACGCTCGATGCGGACGTGGTTCGGCTGGTCGTCCCGTGTCCGGTTGCCGGACGCGAACACCGACGAGAGCTTGTCGAAGGTGAGCGCGCCGTCGGCGGCGGGGTATCCGGCCGCCCGGTTCGTCCGTAACAGCGGCGCCTCGGCGTTGGGCTCGGCGCCGAACTCCTTCGGCGGCAGCTTCCCCTTCGTCACCGTCATCGCGCTCGCGAGCGCACCGCCGACGAAGAACCCCTTGTCGAACGCCTGCCGCATGTTGCGAACCTCGCGGAGCTCCTTGCCGACGTAGCCGCCGAGCAGTTCCTCGTCGTAGGAGTCGAGCGCGCCGATGCGCCCCGGCACCTCGCCGCGGGCGAGCGAGCGGACAGCGGCCTCGGCCGCGAGCCGACCCGACTCGATGGCGTAGTGGACGCCCTTCAGCCGCGGGATGTTGACGAGGCCGGCGCTCTCGCCCGCGAGCAGCAGGCCGGGCGCGCTCAGCTTCCGGGGCAGCGAGTGGAAGCCGCCGCTCGAGATCGTCTTCGCACCCCACGCGACGCGCTCGCCTCCCTCCAGGAGGTTCCGCACGAACGGGTGGGTCTTGAACTCCTGCAGCAGGTCGTGGGCGGACAGCTCCACATCGCGGTAGTCGAGGCCGACCACGAACCCGAGCGAGACCATCTCCTCGCCCATCGGGTAGATCCAGGAGCCGCCGAACTCGCGGTACCTGGCGCTCTTCCGCAACGGCCACCCGAGCGTGTGGACGATCCGGTCGAGCGGCCGCGCGACGCGCCACACCTCCTTCACCCCGAGCTCCCAGATCTGCGGGTTGCGGCCGTGCAGGCCGAAGCGGTCGAGCGCCGCGAGCGTGAGGTGGCCGGCCGTGCCCTCGGCGAGCACCGTCACCCTGGCCACGATGTCGGCACCCGGCTCGAAGTTGCCGAGCGCCTCACCCTCCTTGCCACGGCCCTTGTCGCCCGTCCGGATGCCGACGACGCGGCCGTGCTCGACGAGCAGGGTGTCGGCCGCCGTCTCCGGCAGCACCATCGTCCCGGACGCCTCCGCCTGCTCGGCGAGGTAGCGGGAAAGCTGCGCGATCGAGACGATCCAGTTGCCGTGGTTCCGCATCGTCGGCGGCGGCGGGATGCGCAGCGCCCGGCGCCGGGTCATCAGGTACACGCCCTCGGCGTGCACCTCGCCGTACGTCGGGACTCCCGTCGAGCTGCTCGGGGCGGCCCTTGAAGAGCCGGCGCACTGCGCGTGGGTTCATGACGGCGCCCGAGAGCAGGTGGGATCCGGGTTGCTTGCCCTTGTCGACCAGCGCCACGGGGACGTCGCCGAGCCGCTCCGCGAGCCCCGGCTGCTCCTGCAGCAGCTGCCCGATCCGGATCGCGCAGGCGAGGCCGGCCGGGCCGCCGCCGACGATGAGCACGCCTACCTCGATCCGCTCGTCGACGGCGTCGGTCGGAGAGCCGATCGCCTCGGCGGAGCCGAAGGGCGGCGGGAAGTCCGCGGCACGGATCGCCGTCACGGCTACGCCTTGCGGGCGCGCACGAGCTCGGCGAGCTTGGGGGCGATCTGGTGCAGATCGCCGATCACGCCGAGGTCGGCGAAGTCGAAGATCGGAGCGTTCGGATCCTTGTTGATCGCGACGATCGTGCCGGAGCTCTGCATGCCGACCTTGTGCTGGATGGCGCCGCTGATGCCGAGAGCCAGGTACAGGCGAGGTGACACCGATTTCCCCGTCTGGCCCACCTGGGTGGCGTAGGGGTACCAGCCGGCGTCGACGACGGCGCGGGTGGCAGCGACGGCGCCGCCGAGCGCCTCGGCCAGCTCCTCGCACAGCTTGAAGCCCTCGGGGGCGCCGAGGCCCCGTCCCCCGGCCACGATCACGCCGGCCTCCTCGATCGACGGGCCGCTCGCGGCCTCCTGCAGGTGCTCGACGAGCGTCGGCTGCCGGGAGAAGTCCTCGAACTGCGCGCTCACAGCCTGGAGCGACGCCGAGCCGCCGGTCTCGGCCGGCTCGAAGGAGCCGGAGCGTACGAGCGCCAGCCTCGGGGCAGCAGTCCAGCCGACGTCCACGAGCACCGTGTCGCCGAGCGCGGGCCGCTTGCCGACGAGGGCGCCTCCTTCCATCGCGAGGTCCGTCAGGTCCCAGTTGAGCCCGGCGTCGAGGCGGGCCGCAAGGCCTGCCGCGACGTCGGCGGAGAGCACCGACGCTGCGAACAACACGTTCTCTGCGCCTGCTGCTGCGACGACCGCTGCCAGCGCGTCCACGCGCGGCTGCGGGAGCGGCGCCTCGAGTGCCTCGTCGTCGACCACGAACACCGTCGACGCCCCGTAGGCGCCTGCCTGCGTGGCAACGTCCTGCACACCGTGGCCGAGCACGACGCCGGCGACGTCGCCTCCGAGCGACAGGGCCTTCGCCAGCACGCCGAGCGAGCCCTTCTGCAGCTCCGCGCCGTGATGCTCGAGGAAGACGAGCGTCGTGCCCATTACAGGAGCTTCCGTTCCGCGAGGAACTCGACGATCTTCTCGGCCGCGCTGCCGTCGTCCTCGATCTTGACCTGGCCGGCCTTGGCAGGCGGCGGCGCCGTCGCCGTCACCGTCGTACGCGATCCCGCCTCGCCCGCCCGCTCGGCCTCGGCGCCGACGTCGGCGAGCGTGAGGGTCTCCGTCGGCTTGGACTTCGCGCTCATGATCCCCTTGAGGGACGGATAGCGCGGCTCGTTGATCGCGTCCGAGACGGCCACGACGGCGGGCAGCGGCGCGGCGATCACGTCGTACCCGAACTCGGTCTGGCGCTTCCCCGTGAGCGACTCACCGTCGAGCTTCAGCTCTGCCACCTGCGAGATCATGGGACGGCGCAGCCGGTCGGCGACGGCGGCCCAGAGCACGGCGCCGTCGGAGTCCGACGACTGCTGCCCGAAGAGCACGAGCTCGGGAGCCTCGCGCTCGAGTGCTTTCGCGAGCACGTAGCTGGTCGCCACGAGATCCGACCCGGCGGCCGCGGTGTCCGAGACCAGCACCGCGCGGTCGGCCCCCATCGCAAGCGCCTTGCGCAGGGACTCGAGCGCCTTCTCGGGGCCGAGGGAGACGATCACGATCTCGCCGCCGTGGGCCTCCTTGAGGCGGAGGGCCTCTTCGACGGCGTTGACGTCGGTCGGGTTGAGCGCCGCCTCACCGGAGCGGTCGAGCCGCTTGGTGTCGGGATCGAGCCTCTTCGCGGCGGTCGCGTCCGGGACCTGCTTCACGCACACGGCGATCTTCACGGCGCTGACTCTATCGAGCCTCGACCGGGGGATGATGCAGTCCCCGGCGGTCAAGCTCCGAGCACCCGCTGCCGACAACCGTGGTAAGGTCGTGCACTTCGAGCGCGAACCGGAGCCTGATGAGAAGCCACCGGACGACAGCCCGAGGAGCCATCCTTCTCCTCATCCTTGGTGCCCTCGGCGCGGGCGTGGCGTCAGCGTCGACACGGAGCGCCGACGGGGCGACGACGAGGCAGGCTGGGGCCGCCATCTTCTTCCCGATCGTCGGCCCCTTCGAGTACGGCAACAACTACGGTGACGCGCGCCCGAACGGAGCACACGCCGGCATCGACATCACGACCACTTGGCGGTCGGCCGCCGTCGCCGCAGAGAGCGGCAAGGTCAAGTTCTGGACGACGTCGGCACGCGCCGGCTGCATGCTCTATCTCTACGGGGCGAGCGGCACCACCTACCTCTACATCCATCTCAACAACGACCTCACGGCGAAGAGGGACAACCGAGGCAGCTGCGTGCCCGGCGTCGCCTACGCCAGCGGCCTCGTGGACGGGGCGCGCGTGAAGGCGGGCCAGGTGATCGGCTACAACGGCGACTCGGGCGACGCGGAAGGGACCTACCACCTCCACTTCGAGGTGCACCCGCACGACGGCGCCGACGTGAACCCGTTCCCGCACCTCAACGCCGCCACGCGCCTGCTCTTCCCCACGCCCGCGCAGCCGGCGCGGAAGCTCGTGCTGGGGCTGCGCGGAACGCCGATCTCGGCCGGCGGCGGGGTGCTCGAGGTCTCCGTCACGGCCGTGCGCGTGTGGCCCGGGCTGCGCTGGACGTCGATCGCGCCTCGCTCGCTGGAACTGTCCGTTCCCGACCTCGCCCAGGTCGACCCGGAGGTGGCCGAGCAGCTGCTGTCCCCGACGCGCCGTGCCCTCGCGAGCCGCAAGGGGATCTCGCTGACCGTCTTCACAGCGCCCGTCGCACCCACGGTGCCGGTGCTACGCGGCGACGCGGGTGCGCTGACCGTCGATCGCGTCCAGGTCGCGTCAGGCGCTGCCGCGGCGCGCGCCGCCGCTACGGAGAAACCGTGACGGCGCCGCGCAGGAAGTCGACGATCTCGGACGTCGGCGCGCCGGGCGTGAACACCGCGGCGACGCCCTGAGCCTTCAGCTCCTCGGCATCCTCACCCGGGATCGTGCCGCCGACCACGACGAGCACGTCGTCCAACTCGTTCGCGCGCAGCCCCTCCAGGATGCGCGGCACGAGGGTCATGTGCGCGCCGGAGAGGATCGAGATGCCGACGGCATCCGCGTCCTCCTGGATGGCAGTCTCCACGATCTGCTCGGGTGTCTGGTGCAGGCCCGTGTAGATCACCTCCATGCCCGCGTCACGCAGTGCCCGCGCGATGATCTTGGCACCCCGATCGTGGCCGTCCAGCCCGGGCTTTGCGATCACGACACGTATCCTCCGGGCCACCTGGGCAGTATACGAGCGTGAAACTCACCGTCATCGGGTGCTCGCCCGCCTGGCCGAACCCCGGCGGCGCCCAGTCCGGCTACCTCGTCGAGTCGAACGGGACGAGAGTCCTGCTCGATTGCGGGCCAGGGGTGCTGGGCCGGCTGCGTGACGACGAGCCCTGGCCGACAGTCGACGCGATCGTGATCTCGCACTTCCATCTCGACCACTGGGGCGACCTGGTGCCGTGGGTCTGGGGCACGATGTTCCGCTCCGAGCAGCACACCGCCCCGAAGCTGTGGCTGCCCCCCGGCGGGCGTGCCACGCTCGTCGACCACGGCAGCAGGCTGGGCTTCCCCAACATGTTCGAGCAGGTCTTCTCCGAGCGCGAGTTCGAGCCGAACGAGCCCTTCGCGATCGACGACGTTCGGATCACGGCCGTGCCGATGCTCCACTACCGCATGCCGGCCTACGGCATGCGTGTGGAAGCAAACGGCGCCTCGCTCGCCTACTCCGCCGATACCGGGCCCACCGAGGCGCTCGAGGAGCTCGCACACGACGTGGACCTGTTCGTCTGCGAGGCGACCCTGCGCGACGGGTCGGTCGAAGGGCTTCCGCGTGGCCACCTCTCCGCCGACGAGGCCGTGGCCGCGTCCGCGCGCGCCGGAGCCCGCCGCCTGCTGCTCACCCACAGGCCCGTCGAGTTGCCGCTCGACGAGGGTCTCGAGCAGGCATCGGACGGCTATTCGACCGAGGTCTGACGGGCGTCGAGATACCGGCGCATGCGCCGCGCGACGCGCCGCTCGCGCAGGAGGAAGACCACGGGTACGACGAAGACGAGGCTGATCAGCGCGAGCGGTATCAGCAGCCACGCGATGCTGGCCCTGGGCGCCACCCGCGGCAGGTCACTGGCGGCCAGCTCCGCGAGAGCCTTCCCCGGAGACTCGCTCGCCGAGCCCACCGAAGTCGGGCTTCCCCCCTTCGGCACCCAGCTGCTCACGAGCCAGTGGCCGTCCCGCCCGGATCCGACCGCCACCAGGCTCATCGAGAAGACGGCGGGGTCGAGACGGGCCTGCTTGCGCGGGTACACCATCACGAGCAGCCCGACGCCGTCGGTGTTCGAGTACTCGATCTTCCAGCGGGCGCTGTCGACCGGGTAGGGGACGACGGGGATCTCGCCCCTCGACCACTCCTTCTTGGAGAGGCCGCCGCGGAGAGCGGGGCCGACGATCCCGTAGGCCCGCTCCGGATGGTCGCGGGCGACGGCCGATTCGACGAACCGCTGAGCGACGGACACGAGCGCCACCCGCTCCGCCTTCGTCAGCGCGTGCGGCCTGGGGGCCACGAAGATGTCCGCCTTGCCGCCGGAGAACGTCTCGACGTTGTCGGCCGTGTTCCAGAAGAGGACCGCGGTCACCGAGAGCGACGCGGCGAGCCCTCCGGCGACCACGAGCCACATGAGGCGGCGGCGGGCCCGGTACGACATCGGCCTACCCCGGATCGGGCACTGCGGGCTGGTACCGCGGCACCCAGTAGTAGACCTTCCACGGCGCCTTCTCCCCGGCGCGCTTCAGCCCGATGTAGAACACGGCGGGATCGGTCTTCGATCCCACCTTCGGCACCATGTACACCTGCCAGACGACCTCGTTCGCGAAAGAGCGGTCGACCTTGAACGTGGCGACCTCGAGGTCTCCCGCGGGGTAGTAGACGACGGGGATGTTCCCTGTCGCCCACTGCTTGCGGGTCATGCCCTGGCGCAACTCCGGGCCGACGAGGTCGTAGGAGGCGGCAAGGTTCTGTCGTGCCACCGCCGTCTTGATGAACTCGCCGGCGACCTGCCGGGCGCCCGAGTCGATCACGACGGTCTTCTCGGGCTTGAAGATGTCCGCGGGCTTGTTCGAGAAGGTCTCGGTGGCGTCGCCCGTGTTACGGAAGAACGCGAAGGTGAACGCGCCGACCCCGATCGCGAGCAGCACGAGCGCAGCCCACAGGATCCGCCGCTGGTTGCGCGGTGACCGGAAGAACGAACGGCGCTCCGAGGTCGCCTCCATACGGGAAGAGTAGACGCCGTCGACCCCGGCGGGTTAGGCGCAAAGGGGCCCGCGCCACGTTAGCCCTGCGTTAAGGAGCCGGTCGAGCCGTCGCCTTCGGCCCCGGGCTCCGGCGGCTCGATCCTCAGATCGAGGGATGGCCCCTCGTTCGAGGGACGCCGATGCGCGAGGCGTGAGGCTGCGCTCGATTCTGCTGCTGTTCGCCGTGACCACCGTGAGTGGCCTCGTGACCGTGACTCCCGGCGCCGGGGCCGGCGGGAAGACGTGCGGCGCAGGGGCGCACGGCTCGAAGGGCTACGCCTATGCGGGTCATCAGGCGACCACCGTGGCCCACGGCGTGGAGGCGACGATAACCCCGCTCGCACGCCCGGCCGTGGCAGCGGGACACGTGGCGGGCTGGGTCGGCGTCGGCGGGCCGGGACAGGGAGCGAACGGCGAGACGGTCTGGCTCCAGGTCGGCGTCGCCGCGCTGCCGAGCACGCCGACCATGATCTACGCGGAGATCACCCGCGCCGGGAAGGATCCCGTCTTCCTGCCCGTGCTGGAGAACGTCGCGGTCGGCGAAAGCCATCGGGTGGCAGTGCTCGAGGCGACCCCGAACGTCTGGCGCGTCTGGGTCGACGGCAAGCCGGTCACGGAGCCGCTGCTGCTGCCGGGCTCGAGCGGGCGGTGGCGCCCCATCGCGACGGCCGAGTCGTGGGACGGCGGCGCCTCCACCTGCAACGGCTTCTCGTTCCGCTTCGACGGCGTTCGCATCGCGACGAAGAGCGGCGGTCGCTGGCGCACGTTCGTGCCGGGCTTCCGCTTCCTCGACCGGGGGTTCTCCCTGCAGCAGCTCGCCGGCACGCCGGGCCGGCAGCGCAGCCTCGCGGCGGGCAGGATCGCCCCCTACGCCTTCGACGCCTCGAGCGACTAGGCCGAACCGGCGCCGCTCAGGCCGGGAGGATGTGAGTCGGCGTTTCGGCCGCGACAACGGGCCCCGCGGAGGGCACGGTCATGGCGTGCCCCTTGCCGGGCAGAAGCAGCGCAGCCGCGACGACGAGCGTCAGCAGCATGAACCGCAGCAGGAGGGCGTAGTCGTTCACGCCGGCGCGCCCGCAGAGATTGCCGGGACGGGTCTCGTGCAGACATCGCGAGCGAGACGCGCCGCAGAGCGACGCGCGTGACCCTGCGCTGAGAGGGGCCCGGTCGGCGTCATCACCCTGACCGTAGGCCCCCCTTCGGGGGGAGCCAATGCCTCGAACGAGGGGTTCGCGCGCGCCGTCGGGCAGCGCACGTGCGGAGGGGCGGCACTCGCCGCCCCTCCGCGCCCCCGTCCACCGTTGCGGTCGTCCCCTGGGTGAATCGCTCGAGCCCGTGCCGGCATCGGCGGCCGGTCGCCGGGAGGCTCTCCTCCTGAACGTATGCCGCTCTCGGGGGATGCGCCATCCCTGGATCGAGTGCTTCGCTCACCCGCTTGCGCTCCGAGCCGGGCAGCAAGGTCGTCACCACGATCTCGACCTCTAGTTGAGGTTTAGAGTGAGGCGCGTGTCCGGATCGCCTCCCCGGCCCGGACGAGGAGAGGCAGGAGCCGTGCCGATGCGGTCGAAGTGCGCAGGGCGCCGGTGGATCGCTGTCCGAACTCGACGGCTTAGACGACGAACACCGGCGCACTACCGTTGCGAGGGAGGCGAGCAGGGAGATGGCGGGGAAACCGGACCGGGACTGGGAGCACTGGCCGACGAGGCGGCCGCCCGACGACCGGCGGCGCTTCGGGCTGAAGGCGCTGTTCTCCCCCACCGACCAGCCGCGCGCCGTCGAGGACCTGATCGGCGAGCGCAGCCGCGAGCTGGAGGAGCGCACGGAGGAGCTGCACGCGACGATCGCCGACCTGGAGCGCCGCGAGGAGCAGGCGCTGCGCCTCCGCACCGCGGTCGAGGAGATGCTGCGCCACGGCTCCGCCGAGCTCGACGACCGTCACGCCGAGCTGACCGCGCTCGCGGCCGACCTCGCCCGGCGCGAACAGCACCTCGAGTCGAGCGAGCGCGAGCTCGCCGAACGCCGGCGCGAGCTCGGTGCCGTGGAGTTGCTGCGCGCCGCCGTCGAGAGGCGCGAGGCCGGGGTCGCCGAACGCGAGGCGACGCTCGAGCGGATCGCGGCCGATCTCGCCGAGCGCGAGCGATCGCTGGCCGATGTCGAACGAAGGATCGCGCAGCTCATGGCCCGGGAGGGAGAGCTCGACGCCCGCGCGGCGGAGCTCGAGAGGGACGACGTCCGGCTGCAGGCTCTGAAGTCGGAGACGGAGGCCGCCCGGCGTGCCCTCACGACCGCGGAGGCCGCGATGGCGCAACGCGAGACGCGGGTCGGCGATCTCGAGCTGATGCGGCGCCGACTCGAGGGCGAGGCCGAGGCGCTTGCGCGCAGGTCGGCCCAGGTGCTGGCAGAGCAGACGGCGCTCGAGAGCGGCCGAGGGGAGCTCGCCCGCGCCGTCGCGGCAGTCTCCTCCGGTCTCGGGCTCGGGCCGGCAGGCTCGGCCGGCCACGATCCCGGGACGTCACACCTCCTGTTCGTGCCCGGCGGGCGCTACCGGCTGGAAGAGGCCGAGGGCCCTGCTCCAGGCATCGCCGACGAGGTCGTGATCGACGAGCTCCGGTACCGCGTCTTCCGCGTGGGCAGCTCGCCCCTCCCGGGCGACCGGAGGCTCTGCGCCTACGTGGAGCCGGTCGCCTCGAGCGGCGGCTGAACCCTGAAGAGCGGCAGCTGGCGTAGCTCCTCGTCGAGCTGCCCGAACGCCTCCAGGCGCCGGGCGGCCTGCTGCACCAGGAACTCGGCCACCGCCTGATCCTCGTCGGTGAAGTTGCGGAGCCGCATGTCGTACAGCTCCACGAGCCCCCAGGGCGCACCGTGCAGGTGGAGCGGCAGCAGCAGGCAGCAGTTCATCTGCACTTCGCGCAGCACGAACGCCTCGGCCGGGTCGAGATCCTCGTCGAGGAAGGAGATGGACCGTGCCACGCCGGTCTCGAGTGCCCGTTTCGTGACGGGGAACTCGTCGATCAGGTACGCGAGCTCGTCGCCGATGTCGATGTCTCTCAGCTTGTGCCGGTAGATGTCGACGAGCCGGTCGCCCTCGATCCGCGAGACCTGGGCTGCAATCGCGCCGACGACGAACGCAAGCGACTTCGCCAGCCGGTCGAACGTGCCGGCCGGCGTGCCCGTTGCCCAGATCGCAGCCGCCGCCTCCATCGTGCTCTCGAGCTTCGATGCGTCGGGCCGTACGACGGCGCGTCGCCGCTCGCCGGCGACCGCCGCCTCGCCGGCAGCGACCTCCGCGCCGCCGCGGCGGACGAGCTCGCGGAAGCAGACGACCGTATCCTTCCCGCGCGCCTTCGCCTCGTAGAGCGCCTGGTCGGCAGAGCGCATCAGCTGCGTGGCACCGGCGCCGTCGTAGGGGTAGGTGGAGACGCCGGCGCTCAGGTGCAGAGGGAATCCGGCCTCGTCCAGCCCGGCGACGAGTCGTGCCTGCACGTCCACGGCGGCAACCTGTGCCAGCTCGGCATCCGTGCCGGGGAGCATCACGACGAACTCGTCGCCTCCGAGCCGGCCTGCACAACCGACCTCTGCCGCGAGCGCGCCGAGCAGATCGCCGATCTCGCGCAGCAGCACATCGCCGAACTCGTGCCCGGCGCGGTCGTTGACGTCCTTGAAGTCGTCGCAGTCGAGCACGATCAGGCTGAGTGGGCGCCGCTCCGCCTGGGCGACGTCGAGCTCGCGCTCCAGCCTCTCCTCCAGCCCGCGGCGGTTGAGCAGTCCGGTGAGCGGGTCGGTCGCAGCACTACGGCGCTCGCGGCCCAGAGCGAGAGCGGCGTCGAGGGAGGCTGCCGTGTGCGCGGCCAGCAACGCTGTCGCCTCGGCCTGACGCCGGTCGAACCTCTTCTCGGAGCGGCTCGTGCCCACGAGCAGGCCGATCTCCTGCCCGCTCGCGCGCAGCGGCAGCAGCACGGCACCGTGAGCACCTGCCGCGGTGATCTCGGGCATTCGCAGCCGCCCGTGGTCGAGCTGCTCGAACACCGCCGACGAGTCGACGCGCCGGCGCAGCGCCTCGAGCACGTCGGGCGGCAGCACCTCGGGAGCCTGCTCGGAGGCGCGCCATGTCGCGGCGTCGCGAAGCGAGCCCGAGTCGTCCCGGAGCAGGAGCTGGCTCGTCTCGACGGCGATCACGCGCGGGAGCGAGCGCACGACCGTGTCCGCGATCGAGTCGGGATCGCGCAGCGAGCTGAGGTGGACGAACAGCCGGGCGAGCGACGAGAGGTCGAGCTGCTGGACACTGCCCAGCTGCTGCACGACACGGGCGAGCGCCGCCGCCAGATCGCAGCACGGCATGGCCGAGTCGCCCGGCAGCTCGGAGAACGTCTCGATGTCGACCACGCCGACGACCGTGCCGTCCGGCGCGACGAGCGGCACCGCGAGCTCGGAGACGATGCCGGCCGCAGTCTCGATGTAGTCGGGATCGGCCTTCACGTCGCGCACGAGCTGCGGCTCGGCCTCGCGCACCGCCCGCCCGACCACGCCCTCGCCCGTCGGAAGCCCCGCGGGGATGATCGGGTAGCCGCGCGAGCCGACGAGCCAGAGGCGCCCGTGCTCGAGCATGAGCACGACCACGAGGGCTCCGTCGAGTTGCTCGTGCAGCGCATCGAGAGCAGCCTCGATCGCAGGAGCCGGCTCGAGGGCGCCCCGGCATGCCTCTGCGGCGAGCCCGCAGGCATCGTGCAGCCGACCGGACGTGATCCCGGGCGCAGCCCTCCGAGCAGGTGGCGTCCACCGCATAGAACATGGATCGGCACGGCAGGCCCGATGCTTGATCCAGCGGCCGCGAGCAAGGGCCACGCGCTCACATCATCGCTGCACCGGCTGCGGCAGCGATCCCGACCATTGCCCATGCCGGGACGACACGGAGCAGCCCCAACAAGCCGGCCACGAGAGCCGCATCCCACACGCCGCCAACCGATGTGCTGAGGACGGGATCCCAGAGCGCTGCCGCCAGGAGCCCGACGACTCCCGCACCGACGCCGGCGACTGCCGCCTGGACGAGCACGCGCTCACGAACGGCCGACCACACGGGCAGCACGCCGCCGAGCAGCAGGAACGAGGGCAGGAAGACGGCGACGAGCGCGATCGCCGCGCCGGCCACCCCGTTCGGGGACGGCTCCGCGATCGCGCCGAGATAGGCCGAGAACGTGAACAGCGGGCCGGGGACGGCCTGGGCCGCGCCGTAGCCTGCGAGGAACTCCTGCTGGGTGACCCATCCCGGGGCTACGGTCGCCTGGTCGAGGAGGGGCAGGACGACGTGACCGCCCCCGAAGACGAGCGAACCCGCCCGGTAGAGAGCCGCGAACAGGTCGACGCCGTGCGCATCGGTGGCCGCACGCAGCAGTGGCAGGCCCACGAGCAGCGCAGCGAACAGCGTCAGCGAGACTGCCGCCAGCCTCCCACCGATCGGGAAGCGGAGGTGGAGCAGGAGCGGTCGCACGCTGCCGCGGAACAGCACCGCCCCCACCAGCCCGGCGGCGAGGATCGTGAGCGTCTGCCCTGCGGCGCCGGGGACGAGCAGGGCCACCGCCGCGGCGCCCACGGCGAGGCAGAGCCGGGCCGGGCCTCGCGCCAGCGTGCGGGCCATGGCGATCACGGCAGCGAGGACGACGGCGGCAGCAGCCAGTTCGAGCCCGTGCAGCCACCCGGCCCCGGACACGTCCGTGGAGCCGACGGCGAGCGCGAACGCAGTGAGAGCGGCGGCCGACGGCAGCGTGAACCCGACCCAGGCAGCGAGCCCGCCGAGCTTGCCCGCCCGCAGCGTGCCGATCGCGATCCCGAGCTGGCTCGACGAGGGCCCCGGGAGCAGGGTCGTCAGCGCCACCAGCTCCCCGAAGCCGGCTTCGTCGAGCCAGCGCCGGCGGACGACGTACTCGTCCCGGAAGTAGCCGATGTGTGCGACCGGCCCGCCGAACGAGGTCAACCCGAGCCGGAGCGCAACGCGAAAGACCTCCCTCCGCGACGGGGGTGCTACCGCGACGCTCCCGGCTTCCACAGCGGCTCGTCACGGCCGGCGTCCGCGTTCGCCGCGCGGGCGAGGATGAAGAGGAGGTCGGAGAGCCGGTTCAGGTACACGAGCACGAGAGGGTTGACGTCGTGCTGCTCCGCCGCGAGCAGCGCCTCCCGCTCGCCCCGTCGGCAGATCGTGCGGGCGACGTGCAGGCGCGCGGCTGCCTCCGCCCCCCCGGGCAGCACGAAGCTCTTGAGCTCGGGCAGATCGTCGTTGAAGCGGTCGCACGATCCCTCGAGCGCATCGATCATGGGCTGCTCGACGCGCAGCCTGCCCTCCACGTGGAGCGGCACGCACAGGTCGGCGCCCACGTCGAACAGCTCGTTCTGGATCCGCTCGAGCTCCCGCCGCAAGGGCTCGGGGCAGTCTCCGGCGAGGACCAGGCCGAGCGACGAGTTCAGCTCGTCCACGGTGCCGAAGGCCCCGATGCGGGGGTCGAGCTTCGAGGCCCTGGAGCCGTCGCCGAGCGACGTCTCCCCCGCGTCGCCGCCTCGCGTGTAGATCCGCGTCAGGCGGACCGGCTCGTCGCGGGCGCGTGCCATCGCGCTCAGGTTACCGGCGGAGCAACACGGCCTTCGTGCTCCGCAAGGATGTTCCGGGCGATCACGAGGCGCTGGATCTCGCTCGTTCCCTCGTACAACTCCGTCACCTTCGCGTCGCGGAAGTACCGCTCCACCGGGAACTCCCGCATGAAGCCGTAGCCGCCGAGCACCTGGATCGCCTCGCCCGTCTGCCGGCGCGCCACCGACGACGCGAAGAGCTTCGCCTGCGCCCCTTCGGCCGTGTGCGGCAGGCCGCTCTGCTTGAGCCAGGCGGCGCGGTAGGTGAGCCAGCGAGCGGCTGCGATCTCGGTCGCCATGTCGGCGAGCTTGAACTGGATCGCCTGGAAGTCGGCGATGCGCTTGCCGAACTGGCGGCGCTCGAGGGCGTAGGCGCGGGCCGCGTCGTAGGCCGCCTGCGCGATACCGACGGCCTGGGCGGCAATGCCGATGCGCCCTCCGTCCAGGGTCGCCATCGCCACCGTGAAGCCGCGGTTCTCCTCGTGCAGCAGCCGGTCACGGCCAACGGCCACGCCGTCGAGCCGCAGGTCGGCAGTCGACGACGAGTGCAGCCCGAGCTTGGCCGCCTCGCGCGTCACCTCGACGTCCCCACCGTCGAGGACGAACGCGCTCACGCCGCGCGGGCCCTCCGTGGACGTGTCGGTGCGGGCGAAGACGACGATCGTGCCTGCATGGCCGGCGTTGGTGATCCACTGCTTCACCCCCGTGATCGCCCAACCGTCGTCCCGCGGCTCGGCCACGGTCCGCAGCGCCCCCGCGTCCGACCCCGACTCGGCCTCGGTGAGCGCGAAGGCACCGAGTGTGCTTCCGCTTGCGAGGGGCGGCACGAATCGCTGCCGCTGCTCGTCGCTGCCGAACGAGACGATCGGGAGGGTTGCGGCGCTCGTGTGCACCGCGACCGTGACGCCGACGCCGGCGTCGGCACGCGACAGCTCCTCCAGCACGAGGATGTACGAGAGAAAGCCTGCTCCGGCGCCGCCGAGCTCTTCCGGCACGCAAACGCCCATCAACCCGAGCTCGCCCAGCTTCGCGAAGACCTCGGCGGGGAAGCGGCGCTCGCGGTCCCAGCTCGCGGCGTGCGGCGCGATCTCGGCCTGCGCGAAGTCACGGGCGAGCGCGCGCACCTCCAGCTGCTCCGGTGTGAGCGAGAAGTCCATCTTCACCCTCCTCTCAGCCTGCGGTAGCTCGGGCCGAGGCGCCGGCGCAACGTGCGCCTGGTGCCGTCCGGCGTCACGAGCCGGCGCAGGCGACGTGGGCTCAGGTCGGCGCAGAGCACGGCAGAGGCTGCCGGTCCCCGCTCGCCGTAGCGGAGGCCGCGGCAGTCGAGGGCCGGTGCCGCCCGCCATCCCTCCGCGCCGAGCTCGTACGCCTCCTGCTCCTCGATGAAGAGGCCGGCACGCGTGAACAGCCGGTCCCATCCGGCCACGTCCTCCTGCCGGAACCACCCGTAGTCCTCGGGCTCGCCGAGAGGGACCGTGACGAGGAGGCTGCCTCGCGGCTTCAGGACCCGACGCAGCTCGCGCAGTGCAGCGCCGCGTGCGGTGCCGTCGCTCTCCGGGGCGAGACCGTAGAGCTCGTTGTCGGCGCCAACGTGCTCGAGCGTGGAGACGAGCAGCACCTGATCGAACGACGAGTCCTCGAACGGGAGAGCTCGCACGTCGGCGGCGACGGTCTCCATGCCGGGCACGGCCGCTTCGGCGAGATCGACGCCGACGAGCCCGGAGGGCACGAGACGGGACAGCGCCGCCAGGTACGCAGGCTCGGCGTAGGCGTACCCCACCTCGAGCACGCGCCCTGCCCGCAGGCGCGAGAGCACCCAGGGGATCTCGACCACGCGCTCGTCCGTTCCGGGGGGGCCCTGCAGGTGCCGCGGGCGCTCCCCCCGCGCCCGCGCGCCGGCCGCGAACGCGATCACGTCGTCGAGCAGGCGGATGCGGTCGAACTCCCCGGCCGTGACCAGCTCGTGCAGCAGCGTGGCGCGGGAAAGCGTCCCCTCGGCGAGCTTGGCGAGCGCCCGCTCGCGTGCTTCCTCGTCCGGGGGCCGCCGCAGCACGAGCCTGAACGAGGCGTCGACGAACTGCCGGTCGGACGGCTCCCCGATCGCGAGGTGGGCGCGGAGGCGGGGATCCATCGGCTAGCCGTACTCGTAGAACCCGCGGCCGCTCTTGCGGCCCAGCCGGCCTGCTGCGACGTACTGCCTGAGCAGCGGGCACGGCGCGTACTTCGAGCTTGCCGAGGCCCTCCTGCAGCACCTCCATGATCGCCACGCACGTGTCCAGGCCGATCAGGTCGGCGAGCGCGAGCGGCCCCATCGGGTGGGCGAATCCGAGCTTCGCGATCGTGTCGACGCCTCCGGCTCGGCCACGCCCTCCATCACCGCGTATGCCGCCTCGTTGACGAACGGCATCAGGATCCGGTTGGAGACGAAGCCGGGGAAGTCCATCGCCTCCGCCGGCACCTTGCCGAGGTCGACGGCGAGGTCGACGATCGCGGTCGTCGTCTCGTCGGACGTCTGGAGCGCGCGGATCACCTCGACGAGCTCGAGCACGGGCACGGGGTTGAAGAAATGCATCCCGATCACGCGGTCCGGGCGCGAGGTGACCGCGGCGAGCGAGGTGATCGGGATCGAGGAGGTGTTCGAGGCGAGGATCGCGCGCCGGCGGCAGCACGTCGTCCGCCTCGCGGAAGACGTCCTCCTTCGCCTCCGCGTCTCTCGACGATCGCCTCGATCATCAGGTCGGCGGCACGGAGCCCGTCGACGGGGGCGATCCGCGCGAGCACCGTCTCGGGCTCGGCTACGGCGCCCTTCTCCGCGAGCTTCGCGAGGCTCGCGCCGATCCCGGCCAGGCCTCGCTCGACGGCGCCGGGGTACGGGTCGTGGAGCAGCACACGACGGCCGGAGGCTGCCACGACCTGGGCGATGCCGGCGCCCATCTGGCCGGCGCCGACGACGAGGACCTGCTCGAAGGTCATGGCGCGAGGCTACCGCGCCGCGCGGCGTCCTGCCTCCGCCGCACCCGCCGTACCGAGAAGGTGAGCACCGCGGCGAGAATGACCATTCCGATCACGAGCTTGATCGCGTTTCCCTTCGGCTGGTCGACCTCGGCGAGCACGGCGCCGGGATCGGTGACGCCGCACCGCGTGGTGAAGTAGCCGCCGCCCACGCGGCTGGCGAGGATGCCGGCGGCCACGTCCTCGGGGATGCTCTGGCCGCCGTTGGCTACGCGCGCGGGTATGCGCACCTCCACGGTCCGGCCGAGGTCGCCCTTGACCTGCTGGTCGACGACGAAGGTGTGCACCCGCTGGGGGACGCCGCCGCCGGGAACGACGCGGAAACCGGTGGAGCGCCCGACGAAGACGATCTCCGCCTGGTCGATCCGCTCCTGCAGCGACGTCTGGGGACAGGTGTACGCGACGGCGCGGCCGGGAAGCGCGAGACCGGCGACGAGCAGCATCGCCAGGAGGGCAATGCGCGTGGCGCCGCCCAGGCCCGTCAAGCCTCGAGCAGCAGGGCGTCGCCCTGTCCGCCGCCCGAGCAGATCGCGGCGAGGCCGACGCCCCCGCCCTCGCGGCGCAACTCGTGCACGAGCGCCGCCACGATCCGGCCGCCGGAGGCGCCGATCGGGTGGCCGAGCGCGACCGCGCCGCCGTTCACGTTCACGATCGACTCGTCGGCGCCGAGCAGCCCCGTCGAGTTGCTTGGCGACGGACGCGAAGGCCTCGTTGATCTCGACGCGCTTCACGTCCGCGATCGTCTTGCCGGCCTGCGGCAAGCGCCGCGGCGGCGGCCTTGGCGGGAGTGCGCGCCAGGTAGGCGAAGTCGTCCGCGATCGTCCCCTGGGCGAGAATCGTCGCGAGCGGCTCGAGGCCCCGGCGCGCGGCGAACTCTTCCGAGCAGACGACCACGCAGGACGCGCCGTCGTTCACGCCCGGGGCGTTGCCGGCGGTCGTCGTGCCCTCCGGGTCGAAGACGGGCTTCAGCGACGCGAGCTTCTCGAGCGTGGTGTCACGGCGAATGCTCTCGTCGGCGACGACGTCGCCGACGGCGACGATCTCGTCGTCGAAGCGCCCGGCGTCCTGGGCGGCCGCGGCGCGCGCGTGCGAGCGGGCGGCCCAAGCGTCCTGGTCCTCGCGGCTGATGCCGAGCTCGCGCGAGACGAGCGAGGCCTGCGCGACCATGTGCAGGCCGTCGAAGGTCGACTGGAGACCGTCGAAGACCATGTGGTCGAGCACCTCGCCGTGGCCCAGCCGATAGCCGAACCGTGCCTTCGGCAGCAGGTACGGCGCGTTCGACATCGACTCCATCCCACCCGTGACGACGACGTCGTGCTGGCCGGCGTGGATCATCAGGTCGGCGAGCTCGATCGCCCGGATCGACGAGGCGCACACCTTGTTGATCGTGTCGGCCGGGACCTCCCGTCGGGATCCCTGCGGCGACCGCAGCCTGGCGGGCGGGTGCCTGCCCGGCGCCTGCCTGCAGCACCTGGCCCATGACGACGTAGCCGACCTCGCCCGGGTCGACGCCCGCGCGCTCGAGGCCGGCACGGATGGCGAGCGGCGCCGAGGTCGACGGCGGACACGGCAGCAAGGCCGCCGCCGAGCCTGCCAAACGGCGTTCGCACGGCGGAAACGATGACGGAGCGGCTCACGCGGTCAGACTAGCCCGTGCCGCCCCACTGCCGTCACCGCGAGCGTCCGCTACGGCCTAGCGCAGGAACGATGCGTCGAGCGGAAGCGAGCGGGCATACGACTCCGCGAGCTGGCAGGCGGCCTGGAGATCCGACATCTGCACGACCTCGTACGGGCTGTGCATGTAGCGGAGCGGCACCGAGACGAGCCCGACGGGGACGCCGGCAAGCGCCTCCTGGACCGCCTCCGCGTCGGACCAGGTGTCCGCGCCCGCCTCGAGGGTGTACGGGATCCCTGCCGCCGAGGCGGCGGCGCGCAGGCCCGACGCCACTGCCGGGTGGATCGTCGGGCCGCGGAAGACCGTCGGCCCGCCGCCGAGGCGCGTGTTCCCCCACTCTCCCGGGTCGCCGCCGGGGACGTCGGCGGCGTACGTGGCCTCGAGCACGAGCGCCAGGTCGGCAGCCACCGCCCGCGCGGCGACGGCCGCCCCGCCTCGCAGCGCGCCCTCCTCGAGCGCCGTCACGACGAGGGCGACGTCCCAGGAGGCCGGCTCGGCAGCGAGCCGGCGCGCGGCCTCGAGCGCCACGTAGACGCCGACGCGGTTGTCGAGAGACTTGGACATCACACGACCGTCCAGAAGCTGGACGGGCGTGCCCGTCATCGTGACCGCGTCGCCGGGCTCGATGACGCCGAGGGCGGCCTCGGCGTCGGAGGCGCCGACGTCGAGCCTGAGGTCGGTCCACGCGGGGGCGCCGGTGCCTCCCGCGGGCCGCACGACCACTCCCGGCACCCGGCCGCCGCGCCCGTGCACCTCGACGCGCTTGCCGACGGCGGCGGACGCCTCCCAGCTGCCGAGCTTCCCCACGGAGGCCATCCCGTCTCCGTGCACGTGCGTGACGATCATGCCGATCTCGTCCGCGTGCGCGAACAGCGCCAGCGTGCGGCCGCCGGGGCTCCCACCGACACGGGCGATCGTGTTCCCGTGCACGTCGCTCGTGACAGCGGCGAACGCTGCCGCCTCGCGGCGCACGAGCGCCATCACGTCGTCCTCGCTCCCGGACGGAGCGGACGCGCGTAGAAGCTCCTCGAGGAGCGGCGGGATCACGCCGCGGCCGCCTCGGCGAGGTACGCGGCCGCCTTCGAGGGATCCATGAACCAGTCGTAGTAGTCCGGCGGGTTGTCGAAGCCGTTGGCGAACCGGCGGGCGACGGCCGGCAGCTGCCCTGCCGCCCCGAGCACATCGAGCACGTGTGGAGGAGGCGGCAGCAGCAACGCGTTCGTCCAGCCGACGACCTTCTCGGCGTACGCCCACAGCTCCTCGAACGTCCCCTGCATCCAGGCCTCGTCGAAGGGGCCCTCGCCGCGATCGAGGATCCGCTGCAGGTACACCGCGGCGCCCTTGGCGGCGTTGTTGGAGCCCTGCCCGGTGATCGGGTCGTTCAGGAGCACGGCGTCCGCCATGCCGAGCACCGGGCGGCCCGAGGGCAGGCGGCCGACCGGCTTGCGCACCGTCGGGGCAAAGCGGCCGGAGAGGATCCCGTTCGCGTCGGTCAGCTCGACGTCACGGCAGCGAGCCGCCTCCCAGGGCATGAAGGTGTCGAGAATCCACCTGGAACGGGCGAGATGCTCCTCCGGCGTCGTCACGTCGCCCCAGCAGTCCATCGGCCCGCCCGGAACGCCTTCGAACACCATGATCTCGCACGGCCCGCTCGTCGTCAGTGCCGGGAAGACGAAGTACTCCCCCACACCGGGAACGAGGTTGAAGCAGACGGCCGAGAACTCGGGCCTGGGCGTCATGCCGGTCACATACGTGAGTGCGAGCGCTCGCATCGGCTGGTCGAACTGGGAACGCCCGGCGTCGCGCTCGAACAGCCTCGTGATCTCCCCCTTGCCCGCCGCGACGACGACGAGGTCGCTGCCCTCGGCATATCGCTCCAGGTCGTCGACGCCGGCGCCACGCAGGACGAGCTCGCCGCCGGCCGCCTCGAGGTGCTCCATCCAGCGTGGAAACTTGACCCGCTGGTCGACCGACATGGCGACGCGGTCGAGCCTGGCGCCCCAGTCGATCACCTTCTCGCCGGGAAGCTCCGGGTGAGGCACCGCGATGGCGATGCCCTCGACCGGCGGGCAGCTGCCCTCCCAGAAGTCGATCCCGAGCGCGCGCTCGTGATCGAGCGAGCTCGCGAACATGCACTGGCTCGACGTGACCGGGCCGTCGTGGATCTCCTCGGGTGCCCGGTCGGAGACGACCGTGACGTCGTATCCGGCCTGCACGAGCCCGATGCCGAGCTGAAGGCCCGACTGGCCGCCGCCGACGATCGTGATCTTCGCCATCATCCTCTCCTTCACTCCATCAGCTTGGGAATCGCGGGCACGGCGCCTTCCGGGCCCATGGCCGAGTAGCCCCCGTCGACGGCCCAGGTGGCGCCGGTGACGAACGAGGTGTCGTCGGAGAGCAGGAACGCCACGACGCGAGCGACCTCCTCGGGGTCACCGACCCGGCCCAGCAGGTGGAACGGGGCCGCCACACGGTCGGTCTTGGCGCGGTCGCCGCCCGTCAGCTCGACCATCACCTTCGACCAGGTCCACCCGGGAGAGACGGCGTTGACTCTGATCCCGTCCGACGCGAGGTCCATCGCCATGGTGCGGGTCAGCTGCACGATCGCCGCCTTGCTGACGGGATAGAGCCAGCGCCCCGTCTGGGCCACGCCGGCCGAAATGGAGGCGAAGTTGACGATCGCACCGCCGCGCGCCCGCAGGTGCGGGTGCGCCGCCTGGGCCATGGCGACGGCGCTGACCACGTTCACGTCAAGCGCAGACAGCCAGTCGGCGCGCGGCGACGCGAAGCCCTCGTCGAGATACGTGCAGGCGAGGTTGACGAGCGCGTCGATGCCGCCGAAGCGCTGCACGACCGCGTCGATGCAGGCCGCCACGTCCGCGTCCTGCGTGATGTCGGTGCGTACGAAGAGCGCACGCTCGCCGAGGTCGCCGGCGAGGGACTCGCCCGGCCCCGCGTCGATGTCGGCGACGGCGACCGACATGCCGTGCCCGTGGAGCTCCCGTACGACGGCCTGGCCGATCAGGGTCGAACCGCCCGTGACGATCGCCGTCTTCCCCGCGAGACCGTTCATCAGCACCTCCGACACGAGCAATGGCGTTCGGTGACGACTCTACGAGCTTCGGCCCGGTGCTGCTGATTGACTGCCGCGGTGAGCTCCTCCAGCGCGACGAGGGACGCGCGCGGCCTCCACCGCCGCGGCCAGGCGTACGCGGCTCTCGCCGCGGTCGCGTGGTCGACCGCGGGCCTGATGCAGAGGGATCTCTCGGTCGACACGGCAACGCAGGTCGTGGGGCGTGCGCTCTTCGCCACGATCGCGCTCTTCCTGTTCGTAGCGCTCTCGGAGCGCCGCGGGGCCGTCCGGGCTTTCACCAGGATGGGCCGCGCCGAGATCGCCGTCGCCGTGACGACGGCGGTCGCGTCGGGAACGTTCATCGTCGCGCTCAACCACACCACGGTGGCGAACGTCCTGTTCCTGCAGGCGGTCGCTCCGATCGCGGCCGGCGTGATCGCCTGGCTGGCGCTGCGCGAGCCGGTCGCGCGCCGCACCTTCGCCGCGATGGCGATCGCCCTCGCAGGCGTCGGCGTGATGGTCGGCGGCCCCGGGGGCGCCGGGGGCCTGGGCCTTGCCCTGTCCGTGGTCATGACGCTCTCGTTCGCGCTTTCCGTCGTGATCACCCGGCACCGGAGGGACATCTCGATGGCGCCCGCCCTCTGCCTCTCCCAGGTGCTCGTCGTCGTGGCCGTCGGCCCGTTCGCCGACCTGGGCTCGGTGGGCGGCCGCGACCTCGGTCTCCTGTTCCTGCTCGGCTTCGGCCAGATGGGGCTCGGCCTGGCCTTTCTCACCATGAGCGCACGCCTGATCCCGGCCGCGGAGCTGGCGCTGATCACGCTGCTCGAGCTCGTGCTCGGCCCGCTGTGGGTGTGGCTCGCCTTCTCCGAGCAGCCGGGCGCCGCCACGATGGCCGGGGGAGCGGTCGTGGTCGTGGCCGTGGTGCTCCAGGCCCGAGGCGAGAGAGGGGAGCCCCCGGCGAACGGGAGATGGCGCGGCCGGAGGGTTGCCCGGCGCCGTGCCGACGGCTACGCTCCGGAGCAATGACACCCGCAACGCATGCATGGGCCTGGTGGTGGCGCAGCGAGCGAGGCGGGAGCGTGCGGTAGCACGAGTCGACTCCCCCGCTTCGCCTTAGACCTCCCCGTGGAGGTCTTTTTCGTGTCCGAGAGGGAACCCGTTATGACCGATACGACCACGATCAACACCGACCTCCTCACCCCTCTCGGGGCGTACCTGCGCCTGCGCGACGCGGGCACCGCGAGCTTCATCCTCGAGTCGGTCGAGCGCGGCCGGCTCGGCCGCTACTCCTGGATGGGAGCCGGCTCGCGGCTCGTCACGTTCGCCGAGGCCGAGGAGCTGTCGCTGCCGGTGGTCGGCTACCTCTCCTACGACCACGTAGCGCAGCTCGAACCGACGGTGCCGCTTCCCGAAGACGGCCGCGGCTACCCCGAGAGCAGGCTGATCGTGGCAGAGACGCTCGTGCGCTTCGACCATGGCGGCGGAGTCGCCGAGGTGATCGCCGGCGACCCGGGCGAGATCGCCGGGCGCCTCGAAGCGGGCATCCCGTGGCAACGTGATGTGCGCGGCGCCTCCGGCCCGCTGCGCCGCTTCCCCGCGCGCGAGCGGTACGAGGAGATGGTGCGCTCCGTCAAGGCGCACATCGTGGCCGGCGACGTCTTCCAGTGCGTGCCCTCGCAACGAGCGGAGCGGCCGACGTCGGCGACCCCGCTCGACGTGTACCGGGCGCTCCGGCGCGTCAACCCGTCGCCGTACCTCTTCCTGCTCGAGCTCGACGGGATCGCGCTCGTCGGCTCCTCCCCGGAGCGGCTCGTCGCCTGCGAGGACGGGCGCGCCAGCCTCTGCCCGATCGCCGGCACGACCGAGCCGACGGAGGGAGACGTCGAGCGGCTGCTCTCCTCGGAGAAGGACCGGGCAGAGCACGTCATGCTCGTCGACCTCGGCCGCAACGACCTGTCGCGCGTGTGCCGCGCGGGCACGGTGCAGGTGAGCCGGTACATGGAGGTGGAGCGCTTTTCGCACGTGTCCCACCTCGTCTCCGAGGTCGTGGGGGAGCTGCGCCCCGGCGTGTCGCCCTTCGACGTGCTGCGGGCCTGCTTCCCGGCCGGCACGGTCTCCGGGGCGCCGAAGGTGCGGGCGATGCAGCTGATCTCGGAGCTGGAGGGCTTCCGGCGGGGCCCGTACGCCGGTGCCGTCCTCTACGCGCTCCCGGGTGGCACGATGGACGCGTGCATCGCGCTGCGGACGATCGTGATGGCTGACGGGGTCGCTCACCTGCAGGCCGGTGCCGGCGTCGTGGCCGACTCCGACCCGGCGGCCGAGCATGAGGAGTGCCTGCGGAAGCTGGCTGCCCTCGAGGCGGCGATCGACCTGGCCGAGAGCGAGTTCTCTCGATGAGGGTGCTGATGATCGACAACTACGACTCGTTCACCTACAACCTCGTGCACCTGCTCGAGGAGCTGGGCGCCGAGGTCGTGACCGTGAGGAACGATGCGATCACGGTGGAGGAGGCGCAGGCGGGCGGGTTCGATCGGCTCGTCATCTCCCCCGGCCCGGGCCGTCCGGCGGACGCCGGGGTCTCGCTCGACCTCATCCGCGCCCTCGGCCCGACCACCCCGACGCTCGGCGTCTGCCTCGGCCACCAGGCGATCGTGGAGGCGTTCGGCGGGCAGGTGGGCCAGGCGAAGGCGCTCCTGCACGGCAAGTCGAGCACGGTGCGCCACGACGGCAAGGGCGTCTTCGCCGGGCTCCCTGACGAGTTCGAGGCAGGCCGCTACCACTCGCTGGCAGCGCTCGCGGTGCCGGACGAGCTCGAGGTGACCGCGCACACCGAGGACGGCGAGGTGATGGGCGTCCGCCACCGCTCCCTCCCGATCGAGGGCGTCCAGTTCCATCCGGAGTCGGTGCTGACGCCGCTCGGTGCCGACCTGGCGAGGAACTTCCTCCGGTGATCGTGGGGCCCGCCGTGCAGCTGCTGCTCGACGGCAGCCATCTCTCGCGCGAGCACGCGCACGCACTGATGGGCTCGATCATGAACGGGGAGGCAACGCCGGCGCAGATTGCCGGCTTCCTCGTCGCCCTGCGCACCAAGGGCGAGACGGCGGACGAGATCGCCGGCTTCGCCGAGGCGATGCGTGAGCACGTCGTTCCCGTCACGCCGCAACGGTCCCCGATCGTCGACGTGGTCGGCACCGGGGGCGACGGCGCCAACACGTTCAACATCTCGACGGCAGCAGCGCTCGTCGCTGCCGCCGGTGGCGCGGCCGTGGCGAAGCACGGCAACCGGGCCGCGAGCTCGGCGGCGGGGTCGGCCGACGTGCTCGAGGAGCTCGGCATCGAGATCGAGCAGACGGCGGAGCGGATCGCCCGCTCGATCGACGAGCTCGGCTTCGGCTTCATGTTCGCCCGCGCCCATCACCCGGCCATGCGGCACGTCGCGCCGGTGCGCCAGGAGCTCGGCATCCGTACCGTCTTCAACGTGCTCGGGCCGCTGGCGAACCCCGCGGGAGCACGCGACGGCGTGTTCGGCGTCTACTCGGCCGATCTTGCGCACACGTACGCCGAGGCGCTGGCGGAGCTGGGCGCGCGGCGCGCGTTCGTCGTGCACGGGGACGGAGGGCTCGACGAGCTCTCCCCGTTCGGGACGAACCTCGTGGTGGAGGTCGTGGAGGGAGACGTGCGCGCCTGGGAGCTCGATCCGCGCGAGCTCGGCATCCACCCTGCAGAGCCCGCCGTCCTGCGCGGAGGCTCGGCCGCCGAGAATGCGGCCGCGATCCGGGCAGTCTTCGCCGGCGAGCCGGGAGGAAGGCGCGACGCCGTCCTTCTCAACGCAGCGGGCGCGCTCGTCGCCGCCGGGCTCGCGGACGACCTCGCGGAAGGGCTCGGCCTCGGCGCCGAGGCCATCGACACGGGCGCCGCCGCGAGCCGTCTCGACGCCCTGATCGCGTTCTCGGCCTCAGGAGCGTCAGGCTAGTGGGACGCTTCGAGGACGCACTCCGCACGCCCGGTCTCGGGGCGATCGCCGAGATCAAGCGGCGCTCCCCCTCGGCCGGCGACCTCAGGCCGGGCGCCGACCCGGCCGTGATCGCGCCGGCGTACGCGAGCGCAGGCGCGGCGGCGATCTCGGTGCTCGTCGACGAGCGCTTCGGCGGCAGCTGGGGTGACCTCCGCGCTGCCCGTGCCGCGACCGCGGCGCCGCTGCTCGCGAAGGGCTTCTTCACCACCGAAGAGGATCTCCGCACGGCGAAGGATGCGGGCGCCGACGCGGCGCTGCTGCTCCTGCGAGACCTCGACGACGGGCAGACGGCGCACCTCATGCAGGTGGCTGCCGCACTGGGCCTCGACACGCTCGTGGAGGCACACGACGCCGACGAGCTGGAGCGCGGGGTCGCGCTCGGAGCGCCCGTGCTCGGGGTCAACGCCCGTGACCTGGCGACGTTCTCGATCGACCGCCGCGCCCAGCTCGCGCTCGTGGCGCAGATCCCGCGGGACCGGGTCGTGATCGCCGAGAGCGGCATCGCGTCCCGGGCGCAGGCGGCAGCAGCAGAGCTGGCCGGCGCGGACGCGGTGCTGGTCGGATCGGCGCTGATGCGTGCGGCCGACCCGGCCGCAAAGCTGGCCGAGCTGCTCTCCCGCCCGCTCGTGAAGGTGTGCGGCCTGACCCGCGACGAGGATGTGGCAGCCGCCGCCGAGGCGGGCGCCGACCTGGCGGGCTTCGTGCTCGTGCCCGAGAGCCCGAGGGCAGCGAGCGCCGTGCTTCCCGTCCCGGACGAAATGCTCTCCGTCGCGGTCTGGGTCGGCGAGGCCGGCGACGCCGGCGCCGACCTCGACCAGGTGCACACCGTGGAGGAGGGCAAGGTGCGCGGCCGGGAGGCCGCGCTGCTGCGGGAGGGGGAGCCGGTGGCCCGGGTGCTCGACCTGCCCTGGGAAGGCACCGATCCCGATCACTGGGCGCACGCGGCCGAGGCGGGCGGGCGCATCGTGCTGGCCGGACGCCTCGGGCCGGAGAACGTCCGGGAGGCGATCGCGGCCGTGCGGCCGTGGGCGGTCGACGCCGCCTCGTCGCTCGAAGCAGCTCCCGGCATCAAGGATCACGACAGGGTCAAGGCCTACGTGGAGGCGGCGCGCACATGACGAGCACCGAGCAGCAGGAGACATACGGGCCCTACGGCGGGCGCTACGTGCCGGAGACGCTGATCCCGGCGCTGGACGAGCTGACGACCGCGTGGGAGGCGGCGAAGTCGGACCCCGCCTTCCAGGCGGAGATCGACGACCTGGGCCGCACCTACACCGGCCGCCCCTCCCCGATAACGCTCGCGTCGCGGTTCGCTCCGGGCAAGCGGCTCTACCTGAAGCGGGAGGACCTCAACCACACGGGTGCGCACAAGATCAACAACGCGCTCGGGCAGGTGGTGCTCGCGCGGCGCCTCGGCAAGACGCGGATCATCGCCGAGACGGGCGCCGGCCAGCACGGGGTGGCGACAGCGACGGCCTGCGCCCGCTTCGGCCTCGAGTGCGTCGTCTTCATGGGCTCCGAGGACATGCGCCGGCAGGCGCCGAACGTCGAGCGCATGCACCTGATGGGCGCCACGGTCGTGCCGGTCGAGTTCGGCACACGGACGCTGAAGGAGGCGACGAGCGAGGCGATCCGCGACTGGATCACGAACGTCGAGACGACCCACTACGTGATCGGCTCGTGCGTCGGCCCGGCCCCTTACCCAGAGATCGTGCGCGAGCTGCAGGCCGTGATCGGCCGGGAGGCACGTGAGCAGCTGCTCGCGACCGAAGGAGCCCTGCCGGAGGCGGTCGTGGCCTGCGTGGGCGGCGGCTCGAACGCGATCGGCATGTTCGTGGGCTTCCTCGACGACGCGAATGTCCGGCTGATCGGCGTCGAGGCTGCGGGAGCGGCGTCGCTCGGCACCGGCCGCACGGGCGTCCTGCACGGATCCCGCTCCTCGATCCTCGCCGACAGCGACGGCCAGATCGCCGACGCGCACTCGATCTCGGCCGGGCTCGACTATCCAGGCGTCGGCCCCGAGCACGCGTTCCTCCGCGACACCGGGCGAGCGGAGTACGTCCCCTGCACCGACGAGGAGGCGCTCGACGCGTTCCAGCGGCTCTCCCGCACGGAGGGGATCATCCCGGCGCTCGAGTCGTCGCACGCGCTGGCGCGCGCCGCCGACCTCGACGCCGAGTACATCGCGGTCTGCCTCTCGGGCCGCGGCGACAAGGACCTCGCGGAGGCGCTCACCGCGCTCGGGATGCGATCGTGAGGGGCAAGGCGCTCGTCATCTACCTGATGGCCGGCGAGAGCACCCCGGCCCTGGCGGAGGCCGCGGTCGCCGGCGGCGCAGACATCATCGAGATCGGCTTTCCGTTCTCCGACCCGCTCGCCGACGGCCCCGTCATCCGCGCAGCAGCGGAGAAGGCGCTCGCGGCGGGCATGCGCACGAAGGAGTGCCTGCGGTGCCTCGCGGCGACACGCGCCCGCGTGGGCGAGACGCCGTTGATCCCGATGACGTACGCATCGCTGCTCGAGGCGTACGGTTGGGAGCGCTTCGAGGCCGACGCGCGCGCGGCAGGCGCGACGAGCTTCATCATCGCCGACACCGCTGCCGGGTCGCGGCCCGAGCTGAGGCGCGTGCAGCTCGTCGCACCGACGTCGACGGACGAGCGGATCGCGCTCGCTGCCCGGGAGACCGACGGCTGGCTGTATCTCGTGACCCTGACCGGCACGACCGGAGCCCGGGCGGAGCTGTCCGAGGCACTCGCCGGGCTGGCCTCGCGGGCACGCGCGCTGACGGACGTGCCGCTCTACGCCGGCTTCGGCATCTCCACGCCCGAGCAGGCCCGTGGCGCGGCCGATCTCAGCGACGGCATCGTGGTCGGATCCCGGGCCGTGGAGATGGCCGAGCAGGGGCCCGAGGCACTGCAGGAATACGTCGCGTCTCTGCGGGCCGCCCTCGACGCCCCCTAGGGCGGCCGGACGCTACGAGCGCTTCAGCTTGACGCGCTTGCCGCAGCGCTGACAGCGCGTCCGGCGCTCGGTGAGGAAGAACTTCCGCGCCTCCGGGATCTTGTGGCCGAGCAGCTTGCAGCGCCAGCTCACGCGTCGGGCCTCACGCCGGGGTCTCCGGGGTCATCCGGTGATTCTAGGGCGTGACCGAGCCCGATCGCGGCCGTCCGAGCGACGTGAGCACGAAGCCGCCACGGCCACGTATCGTCTCGGGCGTGCAGTCGCTGCGAGGCCATCTCCTCATCGCCGGGCCCGACCTGAAAGACCCGAACTTCCGGCGCACCGTCGTTCTGATCGGCGAGCACGGCGAGGAGGGCGCGATGGGCGTCGTGCTGAACCGCCCTTCTCCCGTCACGGTCGGCGATGCCGTGCCGCCGCTCGCGGAGCTCGTCGAGGACGGCGACGTGGTGCACGTCGGCGGCCCCGTCCAGCCGCAGGCGATCGTCGTGCTGGGGGACTTCGTCGACGTCGAGCAGGCGGCTTCGGTCGTCGTCGGGTCGATCGGGTTCCTGCCCGGGGAGATCGAGGGCGCCGACGACGTGCCGGGCCTGGCCCGCGCGCGGGTGTACGCGGGCTATGCAGGCTGGGGCGCGGGCCAGCTCGAGAGCGAGCTGGCCGAGTCGTCGTGGATCGTGGAGCCGGCGGAGCCGGACGACGTCTTCACCTCGCACCCGGACGAGCTGTGGAGTGAGGTGCTGCGGCGCAAGGGAGGGCCGTTCGCGATCCTCGCGACGATGCCGGTCGACCCGCGCGCGAACTAAGTGGGTGTGCTCGGAGTCGTGGGCGAGGGGCTCGTCGAGGTCGGCCTCGAGCCGGCGCCGGACCGGACGGTGACGCTCGGGTTCGGCGGCGACGTCGCGAACACGGCGGTGATGGCCGCCCTGCTCGGCACGGAGGCCCGCATCGCCGGCCGCGTGGGTGACGACGCGCTCGGCCGGCGCCTGACCGGGTTCTGGGAGGGCGTCGGCGTCGACGTCTCGCACGTGCTCACCGATCGGCATGCGCCGACGGGCATCTACGTGAACGAGCGTGGCTCGGAGGGCCTGCATCGCTTCGACTACCACCGGCGGCAGTCGGCCGGCTCGAGACTGGCGCCGGATGACCTGCCCGCGAAGTTCTTCGACGGCCTCGATGCGCTGCACGTGAGCGGCATCACGCTCGCGGTGTCGCCCTCGTCACGCGACGCCGCGGTCGACGCCGCGCGGCGGGCCCGGGCGCGCGGGGCTCTCGTCTCGCTCGCCGTCAACCACCGGCCCGCCCTGGACGGCGACATCGCTGACCTGAGAGAGATGGCGCTGGCGGCCGACCTCGTCTTCGTCTCCGGAGAGGAAGCGTCCGCCGTCTTCGGAGTCGCGCCGGCACGGCTGGCCGACACCCTCCCCGGCGCCTCGGAGGTCATCGTCACCGACGGAGCGCGGGGTGCCACTGCGTACGTCCGGAACGAGGGATGGTCGCTGCCGGCTCCCCGGGTCGAGGTCGTCGACGCCGCGGGCGCAGGGGATGCCCTCGCCGGTGCGTACCTTGCGCTCCGGCTGGCCGGCAACGGGCCGCGCGAGGCTCTGCACCACGGGCTCGTGGCGGCGTCGCTCTCGTGCGCCCGGCGGGGCTGCGCTCTCTCGTACCCGAGCGCGGCAGCCGTCCGGGCCGCCGCCTGCTAGTGGCGGCGAAGCGCGCTTGCAAGGTCGCGCAGGTCGATCAGAAGCGTCCCCGCGAGCGAGCTGTCCGCGGCTCCCTCGCCGGAGCTCTGCACGGCGATCTCGAGATCGCGCTCGCGGGCGTAGGTGACGGCGGCGACCACGTCCTCCAACGAGGCAGGGCGCGCGACGGCCGCGGGGCGCTGGTTGGGAGCCAGGCTCAAGGCCCGGCGGGCGTCGTCCCAGCGCACGTCGTCCGGGAAGATGAAGAGGTTGGTCACGGTGGCGTTCATGCCGGTCTCCTCCGGTTCACTATGGTTCGTACCGTACGGGGACACAGGCCGGATGTCGTCGTCCGGCGGGCTGAACCGGTTGTCGTCCTTGCGGCGGAGACGAGGTCGTCCCGCAGGAGGACGGCCGGGCCCGGTCGTCTCCGGCACGGCTCATCGGGCGTGGGCAGCCCGGTTGTAGACTCGTCCCGTCTCAGACCACGGCGACGGAGGGGAGTCGTGCAGGGCGACACCGAGATCGAGCTCACTGCCGTCCCGGCTGCCGCCGCGGCGGATCGGTAAAGGGCTGCGCGGGAGCGTCACGGTGCACGGGGATCGCCGCCTGCAGTCGCTGCCGCGACGGGCGCTCGTGATCGCGCCGATCCGGCTCGCCCTCGCGGGTACCGGCTTGCTGGCCGCCGTCGCGGCCGGCTCGAGAGCGGCGAGCGCGCTGCCGGCGTTCGCTGCGAGGGGCGCCTCCCGGGTTCTCTGCCGGGCATCGGATGACGCCGGCGCCGACGGAAGCGCCGCGTGATGCACCGGGACGCTCTCGTCGCCCTCGAGTATCCGGCAATCGTCGAGCGCCTCGCTGCAGCGACGGCGACGCCGCACGGCTCGGATCTGGCCCGGGACCTCGTACCGTCGGCAGACACGGCCGAGGTTGCGTCACGGCAGGCCCTGACGGCCGAGGCGGTGGCTCTGCTCGCGGTGGCCGCGGAGCCGGATCTCAGCGGTGCGAGCGACGTGCGGGAGGCGGCCGGGCACGCGGCACGCGGCAGCATGCTCTCCGCGGGAACGCTGCACGAGGTCGAGGCGACGATACGGGTCGGCCTCGAAGCACGGGCGCTGCTCGCCGAGCAGCGCGAGATCGCCCCCCGCCTCGCGGAGCTCGGCGGCCGAATCGACTCGTCCCTGAGAGCACTCGCGGAGGAGATCGGGCGCTCCGTCGAGGACGACGGCTCGGACCTGCGCGACCGTGCCTCGGCGCGGCTCCGGTCCCTGCGCGCCGAGCTGCGCGGAGGCAGGCAGCGGGTGATCGCAGAGCTCGGCAAGCTGGCCCGCGGGGGCCTGCAGGAGCATCTGCAGGAGGAGTTCGTGACCGAGCGCGCGGGGCGACCCGTGCTCGCCGTCAGGGCCGGCGCCCGCAGCAAGGTGCCCGGGATCGTCCACGACGCCTCGGGCTCCGGGCAGACGCTGTTCGTCGAGCCGTTCGCGATCGTCGAGCTGAACAACAGGCTCAACGAGACGGCCGGGGCAGAGCGCGACGAGGTGGAGCGGATCCTGCGGCAGCTCTCGGCGCTCGTGGGCGAGAGCGAGCGGGGCGTGCACGGTCTGGTCGACGCGACCGGCGCCATCGATCTCGTGCTCGCGCGTGGCTCCGTCTCGCGGCGCTGGGGCGGCGTCGCGGTCGCCGTGGGCGAGGACGTCTGCCTGCTCGGCGCCAGGCACCCGCTCCTCGAGCCGGCGTCGGCCGTGCCGATCGACCTCGACCTCGGCAGGCTCCGCGTGCTCGTCGTCAGCGGGCCGAACGCCGGCGGCAAGACGGTGGCACTGAAGACGCTCGGCCTCGCCGCGGTCCTGCACCAGGCGGGGCTCCGGCCGCCGGCGGCACGGGCCGCGCTTCCCGTCTTCGACATCGTGCTCGCCGACATCGGCGACCAGCAGTCGATCGAGATGAGCCTGTCCACCTTCTCGGGCCATCTCCGCAACGTCGTCGCCATCCTCGAGGCGGCCACGCCGCGCTCCCTCGTCCTGCTGGACGAGCTGGCAGGGGGCACCGACCCGGTGGAAGGCTCGGCGCTCGCGCAGGCTCTCCTCGACCGCCTGGCGCACCAGGCGCGGCTCACGGTCGTCACGACGCACCACCCGGAGCTGAAGGAGTGGGCGAGCGCGACGGACGGCGTCGCGAACGCGGCGACGGGCTTCGACCCCGAGACGCACGCGCCGCTCTACCAGGTCTCACTCGGCCGGCCGGGGACCTCGCAGGCACTCAGGATCGCGGAGCGACTCGGGCTGGACGGATCCGTGGTTGCGGATGCTCGCGCGCGGATCGCGCCCGAGCGGCTGCAGATCGCCGAGCTGCTGGCCGAGGCCGAATCGGTCGAGCGGCGCGCCCGGGAGACCCTTGTCGCCGCCGAGCGGGAACGGGACGAGGCGGAGCGCCGGGCCGAAGCCGCACGGGCGCGCGAGGTGCAGCTGGCGGCCGAGGTCGAGCGGGTGCGTGCGTCCGCGACCCGGGCCCGGGAGGAGGCGGTCGCCGGGGCCGAGCGCGATCTCGGCGCGGCTAGGGCCGAGCTGAAGGCGCTTCGCGACGAGATCCGCGCGGCACAGCGCCACGAGCGCGAGCGCCGGCGGGCGCTGCCGGCCGGGGCCGGCGCCGCCGAACGCGACCGCGACCGCCGGCTGGGTGCCGCATCCGAACGCGCCGTCCAGGCCGAGCACGCCCTGCGCGAGCTCGAGCCTCTGCCCCTCCTGCAGCCTCTCGCCGCCGGGGATCCGGTGGAGGCTCCCGAGCTCGGCGTCGTCGGCACGATTGCGGTGGTCGAGGGTGACGAGGCCGAAGTGACGGGGCCCGGTGGGCTGCGCGTGCGGGTGCCGCTCACGCGCCTCCGCCCGCGCCGCGAACGAGCCCTCGACACGGCGGCGACCGCGGAGCCGTCGGTGCGGGTCGTGGCAAGCGCCCGCGGTGACCTCGGCGACGAGCTCGACGTGCGCGGCCGCAGGGCGCAGGAAGCCAGAGAGGCGGTGCGGCAGTACGTCGACGACGCCGCGCTGGCGGGCCTCCCCTCCGTACGGATCATCCACGGCCGCGGCACCGGGGCGGTGCGCGCGGCCGTCCGCGACGAGCTCTCACGCCACCCGCTCGTCGAAGGCCACGAGCCGGACTCCGCGGACGGCGCCACGGTCGCCCGGCTCGGGCCCGAATGAGCCCGGTGACCACCACCGGCCCCGTCAACCCGTCATCGCTCCCCCTCGCCTAGACCGGCAGCGCGTCGGCGACGCGCTCCGTGCCCTGTGCGGCGAGCTGCTCGGCCCGCTGCCTGATACCGAGCAGCATCTTCCGCTCCATCACCAGCGAGCCGGGCTCCATCACGGCCATCCCGAGGCGGTCGGCGAGCGTGGGCTCGTGCACGGCGATCCGGTTGCGGCTGAGGAGCCGTGTCCGCCCGTCACGGGCGTCCAGCACGAACGACCACACCCACGCCGAGTCCTCCGAGCGCGTCACGAACGCCCGCTCCGGCTCGAGCAGCTCGACGCGCATGCCGGGCAACCCCTCGCCTCGCATGGGGATCACGTCTCCCACGGCAAGGTCTTGCCATTCGGGCTGGACACGGTCGGTGCTGTGCATATCGAGGCCGAGGAGGTTCTCGATCCAGTCGTAGGTGTACGCGCCCCCGCGCCCCGGCCCCATCTGCACGAGCCATGGCCAGACGGCGGACGGAGGCGCGTCGATCGTGATCGCGCGCGTACTGACGATGTCGGCATCCTCGAGCAGCTCGTCGCCAGGCAGGCGGCGTCGCGCCTCCTCGGCGGTGGCTCCCCAGGTCAGCACGGGCCCACGCAGCCCGCGCCGGTAGGCCTCGCGCGCGACGACGGCGCCGGCGAGCGCACCGAGCGGCAGGAGCGCTTTCGTTGTTGCGTTCATAGGAGTACGCCTTTCGGGTCGGAAGCCGCTCAGCGGTCGAGCCGGAACGGCGGGTACTCGTCGCGCATCAGCAGGGCGTACGCGGCTACCCGCAGCGCCCAGCGGTTGATGCCGACGACGATGTCGAAGATCTCCCGTGGGTAGCGGCCGGTGAAGAGGAGCGCTACCGCGGCCACGAGCACGAGCACCCCGTTCAGGCCGGGCCAGGCTGCAATCCACTGGTCGGTGGCGCCCCAGCCCCAGCTACCGACCAGGACGGCAAGGACGAGGTAGTGCGGGATCGCGAGCAGCCAGCTCTTCACGAGCACGAGCCCGCGGGAGAGCCGCTCCGGGTAGGGGATTTCGAGCCGTGCCGGGTAGTCGACGTCCTCGAGCGTGAAGGGCGGGTAGCGGTCGGTCCCGAGCACGCTGTACGAGTAGAACGCGACCCTCCAGGTCCATCGCAGCACGCCGAGGTTGAAGTCGAAGATGCCCCGCGGATACCGGCCGGTGAACAGGATCGCGAAGAACGCAACGACGGTGAGCAGGATCACGGCCAGCCAGAGGAACGCGAGCACGATGTAGTGCGGGATCGCGAGCAGCCATTTCACGAGCCACATCCACCGGCTCACGCCGGGATCGAGCTCGCCGCCGACCGTGACCGGGTAGGCGGTCGCTTCACCGGCAGCCTGGGCAGGGCGGGCGGGCAAAGCAGGAGAAAGCGCCGCTGCGCCGCCGCCGCTCCCCGCCGAGCGCACCGCGAAGAACATCATCGCGGCGCCGCCGATCAGCAGCACCGCGCCGGACGCGAGCAGCCCGGCTGCGATCCAGCCGAGAAAGTTGACCTTGACGCCGAGGCTCAGGTCTGCCGCGACGCCGGGAGAGCCGTCCGCGTTCATGACCACGATCGACCAGGTGCCCTCCTCGACCGGCCAGGTGAGCGAGACCGGCTCGCTGCCGGACGCCTCGACGCTCCAGAACGCCTGCGCCGTCGGAGGCCCTGACGGGCCCGCCCCCTCTCGCGTCACGGAGTCGGTGGAGAGCGGTCCCTTCCACCCGTCCATGTGCAGGTCGACGACCTCGTCGTGGGCGACCCCGGCGAGATAGGCGTCGATCGCGGCGGCCGGGCCGATCCCGACGAAGAGCGGCTTGCCGCTCGCCGAGGTGCCCTCCGCGCGGAAGGTGGCGATGTCACCGGGAGAGCTGAGCCAGTCGGGCACGCCCCTCGTGAGCTCGACGTCCTGGCCCGCGAGCGCGTAGCCGTCGCTCGTGACGCGCGAGGTGGCGCTGGTGAAGAACCCTTCTCCGTCCCGCTGCGAGGCGTTGGCCCAGACGAGCCCCCCGCCGCCGCCGAGCAGTCCGATGCCGGCCAGCGCCAGGAGCGCTCCGACGACGGCCAATACGATCTTGCCCCCTCCGATGCGCGATGTCGGGCGCACCGACACGTTGTGAGGCACAGTGGTCATGCCGTACCACTCCTTCTCCGTGCGCTGCGTCTCTCACGTGGGCGTGGAGCGTGCGCACCGTTTCGCTTCTCCTGCAGCTTCGCGCGCCGGGTGCCGAAGGGCATCCGGAGGAGGCCGCGATTCGGTGCGGAACACCACCGATCGGCGTCGGGCTACGAGCCCGGCGCTGCCGTCAACGGCGCTGCCGGCCGCTCCTTGCGAGGGTCGACGAAGGGAATCTCGGCGGTGACTCCCGCCAGGTCGCCGTGCTCCGAGGCGACGTCGATCGGCGTGCCCACGCCGGCCAGCCCGATCGGAACCCGCACGTAGCCGATGTTGCGCTCGAGGCCCGGTGACCAGACCGCGTTGGTGACGCGGCCCACCACCTCTCCGTCGTGCAGCGCCGGCCACGCACGCGAGATGCCGGGGATCGGCTCTCGCTCGGTGAACGCGATCCCGACGAGCTTGCGGTCGACGCCCGCACGCCGAGTCCGCTCGAGAGCCTCCTTGCCGATGTAGTCCTGTGGCTGCTCCTCGACGAGCCGCTCGAGGCCCATGACGTGGAACGGCGTGTCCTCGATCGTGATGTCGGAGCCCCAGTTGAAGATCCCCGCCTCCACGCGGCGCGCTTCGTTCGGGGCGATGGGCCGGATCGCGAACTCCTCGCCCGCCGCGAGGATCGCGTCCCACAGATCGTCTCCGCGGCTGCCGTCGAGCAGGTTGACCTCGAACCCGGGTACGGCCGACCAGCCGGTGCGGCTGATCACGACGGGGATGTCGCCGATCTCGAAGTGATCGCACCAGTAGTAGGCGATGTCGTAGATCGCCGGGCCGACGAGCTTCTCGAGCGTCCGCGCCGAGAGCGGCCCCTGCACCTGCACGGGATGAACGTCCGGGTAGCTCACCTCGGCGTCGAGGCCCGACTGGGAGAGGACACCGAGCGCGTAGAGCCCGGCGTCGCTGTCGGCGAGCTGCATCCACCAGGTGCCCTCGGCGACGTGGAGGAGCACCGGATCGTTGACGATGCCCCCGTCGGGCGCGGTAACGAGCATGTACTTGCCCTGCTTGACGGCGCATCTCGTGAGGTCGCGGCAGGTCAGCATGTCGATCAGCCGGTCGGCGTCGGGCCCGCTCACCTGCACCGTCCGCTCGACGCCGACGTCCCACAGGGTCACGCCCTCGTTCAGCGCCCGGTACTCGACCGCGACGTCGTCGTACTCCGCCGGGAGGTACATCTTGTTGTAGATGTCGTAGGCCTTGCAGCCCGCCCGCCTGGTCGCCTCGAAGTAGGGCGACCTCCGGTACCAGGGGCCGAAGTAGAGCTTGGTGGTCAGGTCGGACATGAGCGCCTCCGTGCTGTCGCCGGCTCGAGGACAGGGTTGTGCCCGGCCGGTCCTGACCGTAGAGTCAACCCGACGGACGACCTCGGCGTCAACCGGAGAGCCCAAGCACCGATGCCCCGCGACCCTCGCTACGACGTTCTCTTCGAGCCCGTGCCGATCGGCCCGGTGACCGCACGCAACCGCTTCTTCCAGGTGCCGCACTGCAACGGCATGGGACACCGCGATCCGACGGCGCACGCGACCATGCGCGGCGTCAAGGCCGAGGGCGGCTGGGCCGTCGTCTGCACCGAGGAGGTCGAGATCCACCACACGACGGACGTGAGCGGGTACGTCGAGGGCCGGATCTGGGACGATGCCGACATCCCGGCGCACGAGCGCCTCGTCGAGAAGGTGCACGAGCACGGGTCGCTCGCCGGCATCGAGCTCGTGCACAGCGGCATGACCGCGTCCAACCTGTGGGTGCGCCGCCCGCCACTCGGCCCCTCCCACCTGCCGACCCCGGGCAGCGATCCCGTGCAGGCCCGGCGCATGAGCCTCGCCGACATCGCCGACCTGCGCCGCTGGCACCGGCAGGCCGTCGCCCGCTCGCTTCGCGCCGGCTACGACCTCGTCTACGTCTACGCCGGCCACGGGCTGACGACGATCCAGCACTTCCTCTCCCGCCGCACGAACGACCGGACGGACGGCTACGGGGGCAGCCTCGAGAACCGCGCGCGGCTGCTGCAGGAGATCCTTCTCGACACGCTCGAGGAGGTCGACGGCCGTGCCGCCGTGGCCTGCCGGATCTGCGTCGACGAGCTGGTCGGCGGCGCCGGCCTCGAGCGCGCGGAGACCGAGGAGGTGCTCGGGCTCGTCGGCGAGCTCCCCGACCTCTGGGACCTGATGGTCGGAGAGTGGGACTTCGATTCGATCACCTCGCGGTTCGCCGGCGAGGGTGCGCAGGAGGAGTACGTGAAGGGGCTCAAGCAGCTGACGACGAAGCCGGTCGTCGGGGTCGGGCGCTTCACCTCGCCGGACACGATGGTGCGCATGATCCGGGACGGGGTGCTGGATCTGATCGGCGCCGCCCGCCCGTCGATCGCCGACCCGTTCCTGCCCGTGAAGATCGAGGAGGGCCGGCTCGAGGACATCCGCGAGTGCATCGGCTGCAACATCTGCGTCACCGGCGACCATCTCGCCGTCCCGATCCGCTGCACCCAGAACCCGAGCATGGGAGAGGAGTGGCGCCGCGGGTGGCATCCCGAGCGGATCAGGCCGAAGACCGCCGACGCGAGGGTCCTCGTCGTCGGCGCCGGGCCCGCGGGTCTCGAGGCCGCGATGTCGCTCGGCCGCCGCGGCTACGACGTCGTGCTCGCCGAGGCGACGGCCGAGCTCGGCGGTCGCGTCGTCGGGGAGGCGCGCCTCCCCGGCCTCGCCGCCTGGATCCGCGTCGTCGACTACCGCAAGGCCCAGCTCGAGCGCCTGCGCAACGTCGAGGTGGCCTTCGGGGACGCCCTCACCGCCGACGAGATTCTCTCGTACGAGTTCGACCACGTCGCCGTCGCAACCGGGTCTCGCTGGCGCTCCGACGGCGTCGGACGCCGGCACACGCGTCCGCTCGAGCTCGCCGCGGCACAGGTCCTGACACCCGACGACGTGCTCGCGGGGGCTCGGCCGAACGGGCACCGGGTCGTCCTCTTCGACGACGACCACTACTACCTGGGCGGCGTGCTCGCAGAGCTGCTGGTCGGCGAGGGCCACCACCTGACGCTCGTGACGCCGGAGCCCCGGGTGTCCGAGTGGACCGTCAACACGATGGAGCAGCACCGGATCCAGCGGCGGCTGCTCGAGCTGGGCGTCGAGACCATGACCTCGCACGTACTCGTCGGAGCCGCCGCCGGCGTGGCGAGGGTCGCGTGCGCGTACACGGAACGCGAGCGGGAGCTCCCCTGCGACACGCTCGTGCTCGTGACGTCACGCCTGCCGGAGGACGCTCTCGCAGACGAGATCGTGAGCGCGCGCGGCGGCCGGGAGGGCCCGACGGTGCGTCTCGTCGGTGACGCGTGGAGCCCGGGCACGATCGCGGCGGCCGTCTGGGACGGCCGGCGCTACGCCGAGGAGCTTGGAGAGCCGCCGTCGAACGACGACACGCCGTCGTTTCGGCGCGAGGTGGTCGCGCTCGCACCGCCCGAGCCGGCCTGAGCCCGCACCGGCCCGCGCAGGATCACGACGGGCGCGGCGCGGTCACAGCGGGTCGGAGATCGAGAGCGGCGGGCCGAGCACGGTCATCCCGGCGTCGGCGCCGAGCCGCCGAAAGGCGTCTGGGTCGACGGGTCCGGCGGGAAGCCCGGAGAAACGGTCGAAGAAGCCCTCCATCCCGGCGGGCGTGAAGAGCACGATGATCCGCGCCGGTCCCGTGCCGACGTTCTGGAAGCAGTGCGCCGTGCCGCGCGGCACGAACACGAACGACCCCTGCGGCGCGCCGTGGAGGCCGCCGTCGAGCTTGAAGCGAAGCTCACCCTCCAGCACGTACCAGGACTCGTCCTCGCTCTCGTGCACGTGCAGCGGAGGCCCGTCTCCCGGCGCGATCACGTTCTCGAACAGCGTGAACGCGCCGTTCGTCTGTCCGCTCCGCGCCTTGAACGTCAGCGGCCCGCCTGCCGGCCCCTGCATGGTCTCGCCCTCGCCCGGGCCAAGGACGAGCGGCCGCGCAACCTCTGGCATGGAATCCCTCCTTGTCGCCGTGCCGGACTGGAGGGATCAGCGTACTCGCCGCCTGGCTCCGACCTGACGGATGCCCCACGGCACGGAGCACGTGACCATGCCCGGCTGTACCGGGGCCGGCGAGCACCACCGGACGGCGCGGGCGAGTGTCAGACGTCGATCGGGCGGCCCTGCTTGGCGGCTGCGCGCTTCTCCGAGCGCCGCTCTTTCAGGGTCTTCTGTGCCGGCTTCTTGCCGCTCTTCTTCGGCTTCTGTGCGCCTTTCATCGCATCCTTCCTGGTCGGCGCGAGCGCGAGACAGCTCGGGAGTCGGCATTGTCGCACAACGAGCACTCTCGTGTGCGAACATGTGTTCGTGTCGAGACGGGGCGACGATCCTGCATGCCGACCTCGACGCGTTCTTCGCCTCGGTGGAGCAGCGCGACGATCCCAGCCTGCGCGGGCGACCGGTGATCGTCGGGGGAGGCGTCGTGCTGGCGGCGAGCTACGAGGCCAAGGAGTACGGCGTCCGCACGGCCATGGGCGAGGCGCAGGCCCGCCGGCTCTGTCCCGGCGCACGCGTGGTGCCGCCTCGCATGTCCGCCTACGCCGCGGCGAGCAAGGCCGTCTTCCGGGTGTTCGAGGACACGTCGCCGCTCGTCGAAGGGCTGTCCATCGACGAGGCGTTCCTGGACGTTCGCGGCATGGAGCGGATCGCGGGCACGCCCGCCGTCATCGCCGCGACGCTCCGGCGTGCCGTGCGCGACCGGGTCGGGCTGCCGATCACCGTCGGCGTCGCGAGAACGAAGTTCCTCGCGAAGGTGGCGAGCGGCGTCGCCAAGCCCGACGGGCTCCTCGTCGTCCCGCCCCACCGCGAGCTCGAGTTCCTGCACCCGCTGCCGGTCGAGCGGCTCTGGGGCGTCGGCCCCGTCACGGCCCGAAAGCTGCAGGCACGCGGGATCACCACCGTCCGCCAGGTCGCGATGCTCCCCGAGAGCATCCTCGTCTCGATGCTCGGCCCCGCCTCCGGGCGGCATCTCCATGCGCTGGCCCACAACCTCGACGCCCGGCGCGTGCAGGCCCGCCCCCGGCGCGGCTCGATCGGCTCGCAGCGGGCGCGGCGACGGTCGTCCTGGTCGCCGGCCGAGGTGGACGCCGACCTCGTGGCGCTGGTCGATCGCATCACCGGCCGGATGCGCCGGGCGGGGAGAGCCGGGCGCACCATCGTCGTCCGGCTGCGCTTCGACGACTACAGCCGCGCGACGCGGTCGCGCTCGCTGCCCCGGGCGACGGCGAGCACCTCGACGATCCTCACCACGGCGAGGGCGCTCCTGGCCGAGGCGATGCCGACCATCGAGCGGCGCGGGCTCACCCTCGTCGGGATCTCGGTCGCGAACCTCGAGGACGCCGGCACGATCCAGCTCGCCCTGCCGCTCGACGGGCGGGACGAGCAGGCGCTCGCCGCGTCGCTCGACGAGGTGCGTCGGCGCTTCGGCGCCGCCGCCATCACCCGCGCCGTGCTCCTCGGCCGGGGGAGCGGGCTGACGATGCCGCTCCTCCCCGACTGACCCCGCAGCCTGTCGGGGCTGGAGCTCGCCACCACGGAGCAGACGCACCCGGCGAGAGGGCTGTTACGATCGCCACATGCGGGCTGCGATCATCGCCACCGCCCTCGTGCTCGTCCTGGCAGGGTGCGGCAGCTCCGGCTCGGCCGACGGGGACGCCCAGGGAGAGGGGACGACGACCGCCGCCACGCGCGACCCGGGATTGCCCGCCTACACGTCGGGCTACGAGATCTGGGAGAAACTGAACGACGAGCCCTTCGACACGCCGGGAGCGCACAACGGCGTCAAGAACGTGTACGCGAGCGTGGCGAAGGAGGGAGACGCCTTCCCCGACGGTGCCGTGATCGTGAAGTCGATCCAGCCCGAAGGCGAGACCGGGCGGCCCTTCCACGTCGCCGTCATGCACAAGGTCGGAAGCGAATGGGAGTACGTCGAGTACGAGCGCGACGCCGGCGGCGCGTACGACGTGCTGGCGCAGGGCTCCCTCTGCCAGAGCTGCCACATGCAGGCGCAGGCGAACGACTTCGTCTTCACGGGCGGCTAGGCGCAGCCGTCAGCCGCGCAACGCGGCTCAGGTCGACTCGCCGATCTCGAACCGCTCCAGCCGCCTGATCCCGTACCAGGTCGAGGCGCCGCCGACGATCGCCATCATCGCGATCGCGGTGACGGGCCCGAGCTTCGCCTCGAAGGTGCTGCCCGGTAGGTCGACGAAGACGTCGGCCACCGAGAGGGTGTAGTGCCGCACGCTGAGCAGCCGTGTTCCCGCGAAGAGACCGTTGATCAGGCCCTCCCAGACGAAGACGTAGACCAGCCCTGCGATCAGCGCCCGGCTCGTGCGCACGCTGAGCATCAGGAACAGCGCCACGTAGACGAGGCTTCCTGCCACGAGCGCGATGCCGAAGCCGGGCAGGATCCCCGCACCCGGCGTGCCCGCCAGGCCGACGGCACCGGCGGCGAGGCCCGAGATGAGCACCGTCGCCGATGTCAGCGCCCAGGCTGCGAGCAGCTTGCCGGCGATGATCTGGGCGCGCGACACGGGCTTGGTGAGCAGGTAGACGGCCGTGCCGTCCTCGATCTCCGCTCCGAGCGCGGCCGTGCCGTAGACGAGGGCGACGATCGGGAGCAGCGTCGTCACCACGAGCCCCTCGAAGAGGACGCGCGCGACCCAGCGCTGAGGGTCGCTGTCCTCGCCCCCGAGGCGGTACACGACGGCGAGCAGGATGGGCAGGAGCGCCAGGAGCGCCATCAGGAGCGTGCGGCCCCGCCCGACGAGTTGCCGCAGCGTCAGCCGCGCGATGATCCAGGTCATCGGTTCACGAGGTAGGCGAAGACGTCTTCGAGCGCTTCGTCCGTCGGGCGCAGCTCGCGCAGGGTGACACCGCTGTCCCGGGCGATCACCGGCACGGCCAGCGCGAAGTCCCGCAGGTGGGACGTCCGCACGGTCAGCCGGCTGTCGCTCAGCTCGACCCCGACGACGCTCTCGTGAGCGACGAGAGCCGAGGCCAGCGCGCGGTCGTCGGAGGTACGGAGCGTGAAGGTGTGCGGCCGGTCCGTCATCAGCCGCCGGATCTGCCGGAAGTCGCCCGAGGCGGCGAGCCGTCCGCCCACGACGACGAGCACGCGCTCGGCGAGCCGCTCGACCTCCTCGAGGATGTGCGACGAGAAGATGATCGTCCTCCCCTCCCCGGCGAGCCGGCGCAGCAGCTCGATCAGGTGCAGGCGCTGTCGCGGGTCGGCGCCGTTGAACGGCTCGTCGAGCAGTAGCACCGACGGATCGTGGACGAGCGCGGCGGCGACCTTGATGCGCTGCTTCATGCCTTTGGAGTAGCCGCCGGTGGGACGACTCGCCGCGTCCTCGAGATCGACCTCGCGGATCGCCCGACGGACAGCGTCCTCGGGCGCAGCGAGACCCTGCAGCCTCGCGTTGAGACGCACGAACTCGTAGCCCGAGAGCGAGCCGTAGACGGATTCCCGCTCCGGCACGAGGCCGAGCCGGCGATAGAGCGAGGGGTTTCGCCAGGCAGGCTCGCCGAGCACGGTCACCGCTCCGGCCGAGGGAGCGAGCAGGCCCGCGAGCATGTGCAGGACGGTGCTCTTGCCGGCACCGTTCGGCCCGAGCAGGCCCGTGATCCCGGGCGAGACCGAGAACGAGACGCCGTTGACGGCAACCACGTTCCCGTACCAGCGGGAGACGTCCGCGAGGACGATGGTCGCGTCACTTGCGACCGGCGCCCCGTGCTCGGAGGTGCTCATGCCGACACCCGCGCAAACCGGCGGAGGGTCAGCACCGAGGCGGCCGCGATGGTCGCGAGGACGGCGACGAAGTACACCCAGCCGCCGAGAGCTGCCCTGGCCAGGATGTCGCCGGAGCCCGGCTCGACCCCGAAGAACCACAGGATCGTCCCCTCCCACGCCACGGGGCTCACGAGCAGCGCGTAGCGCGCGTACGTCGAGTCGACCGTCTCCATGAGGATGTTCGCCGCGGTGAGGGTGAGGATGAACACGCCGACGATCGCGACGGTCGAGTAGGCGCGTCGGGGGAGGTAGGCCGCGATGGAGAGGCCGACCGCGCCGATCACGGCCGACACGAGGAACGAGCCCGCCACGATCGGGAAGACGAGGTCCCAGCTGGCCGAGATGTAGCCGGAGAGGTCGTCGCCCGCCATGCCGTTGCCGATGAAGAGCAGCAGCTGCGGGCCGAGGGTGAGCACGAGCATCGCGCTCGTCAGAGCGGCGAACTTCGAGACCGCGTAGTCGAAGCGGGAGACAGCCCGGGAGAAGTAGAGCGAGAGCGTGCGGTTGCGCTGGTCACGGCCGACGAGCTCGGGGGCGACCGTCGCGCAGAAGAGCACGAGGATGACCCTCACGTAGGCGAAGTAGTCCTCGTGCTTGAAGAGATCGATGTGCTGGTCGGCGCCGCTCACGATCGCCCCGACGCCGAGCTGGATGATCGCCGGCACGAACGCGAAGATCGCCAGGGCGAAGGGGAAGATCTTGCTCGAGGTACGCCGCCCGAGGCCGAAGCAGCTGCGCAGCCCGTGGACGTAGAGGGTCAGGAGCGTGCCGCGGCGGCCGATGCGCGGGCCGTCGTAGTGGCGGTAGCCGAGGTCGTAGATGCTGCTCGCCGTCGCCTCCTGCTCAGACACCCGCCAGCTCCTCGCTGTCCGTCTCGTCGCGGAACAGGTCCTCGAGGTGGCGGCGCCCCTGCTCCATCCGCACCAGTCCGAGGTGGAGCGACGCGGTGCCGTCCCTGATCGCGTCGTAGGCGCCGTCGTCCCGGATGTCGAGCTCGAGCTCGCGCGTGCCCTCGCGCGCCTCGTAGCCGCGCTCGCGCAGGTAGCCGGCGAGGCCGGCCACGGGCCCGTCGACCTCGACGGTGAGCACCTCGGTGCGGCCGGTGAAGGTGGCGAGGCTGTCCGACCGCACGAGCCGCCCGCCCTCGATCACGACGAGGAAGTCGCACACGCGCTCGATCTCGGTGAGCAGGTGGGACGACATCAGGATCGAGATGCCGAACTCGTTGCCGATCCGCCGCACGAGGTCGAGCATGTCGTCGCGCCCGGCCGGATCGAGGCCGTTCGTCGGCTCGTCGAGCAGCATCAGCTTCGGGTCGTGAACGAGCGCCTGGGCGAGCTTCACCCGCTGTCGCATCCCGGTCGAGTAGCCGCGCATCTCGCGGTAGCGCTCCTCGAACAGCCCGACGTGGCGGAGCGTCTCGGCAGTGCGCTCCCGGGCGGCGGCGCGCGGGAGGCCGTTCACCTGGGCCATGTGCGCGACGAACTCGGTGGCGCTGATCTCGAGCGGCAGGCAGTCGTGCTCGGGCATGTAGCCGATCAGCTGCCGGACCGAGAGCCCGTGCGTGGCGACGTCGAGCCCGAACATCTCCGCCGATCCCGAGGTCGGCTCGATCAGCCCGAGCAGGATCTTGATCAGGGTGCTCTTGCCGGCGCCGTTCGCGCCCACGAGCCCGATCACGCCGGGCTCGAGCTCGAGGTGCAGGTCGTCGAGCGCGACGATGCTGCCGAAGCGCTTGGTGAGTCCCTGCGTCGCGATGAGAGCCACGGGTCGAGACTAGCCGCCAAGCCAGGCGCGGCATGACGTACCCGCCCCCGGCCGCGCCGCTCCACCGGCGCGACCTCCCCCTCGCCTGGCGCCTCGCGGTGATCCACGCCGCCGGCGGCGAGCCGGCCAATCGCGCTCTCGATTCCCGGAAATGGCATCGGAAATTGCCAACGCCGGTCGTGCCCCACACAGTGGAGGAGAACGCTGTCGAGATGAACGCGAACGAGTGGAGATGATCGCTATGGAAATGCAGAGTTATGACGTGGTGGTGGTCGGGGGCGGAGCGGCCGGCTTGAGTGCGGCTCTCGTACTGGGCCGGGCGCGGCGGAGGGTCGCCGTGGTCGACGCCGGTGCGCCGCGCAACGCGCCCGCGGCTCACATGCAGGGGTTCCTTTCCCGCGACGGGCTGCCGCCCGCCGACCTCTTGGCCGCCGGTCGTGCCGAAGTGACCGGCTACGGCGTCGAGCTCGTGGAAGACGAGGTGGTGGGAATCGAGGCCGGGTTCGTCGTCCGCCTGGCAGGTGGCCGCGTGTTGCGAGCGCGGCGGATCCTGGTCACGAGCGGTGTCCGCGACGAGTTGCCTGGGATTCCCGGTGTCCGCGAGCGCTGGGGCAAGGATCTCCTGCACTGCCCGTACTGCCACGGGTGGGAGGTCCGCGACCAGCCCCTCGGAGTCCTGGGCACGGAGCCCGGCTCGGTCCAGCACGCACAGCTGGTGCGGCAATGGTCCGGCGACGTGGCGTTCTTCACCCACACGTACGACCTGACGTCGGCAGAGCGCGTCGAGCTGGAGGCATGCGGGATCCGGGTCGTCGACGGTGAGGTCGCGAGCCTGGTGATCGAGGCTGACCGGTTGACGGGTGTCGAGCTGGCCGACGGTCGGGTGCTGGAGCGGTCGGCAGTGTTCGTCCGGCCCCGCAACGTCCCTCATGCAGACGGCCTGCTGCCCGGCCTGGGCTGCGAGGTCGACGCCGATGGCTTCGTCACCGTCGATGCGACGGGTCGGACGAGCACCCTCGGCGTCTGGGCCGCCGGCAACGTCGTCGACCCGCGCGCCCAGGTGATCACGGCGGCCGGCGCCGGATCCGCGGCGGCGATCGCCATCAACGCCGACCTGGTGCAGGACGACGCCGCTCGCGCGGTGGAAGCCGCGTCGGAGTCGCAGTGAGATCAGAAATGCCTCCGCCGGCAAGGTGGTCGAAAGCCAGTCACATCGGGGACGCCATGCGGGCCCGGCGAGATGCTCAACACCGGATACGGGTGCTGGCCGCACTGTGCAGCCCACCGAGAGCTGCGAGGCTGATCTCGACGATCGCAGAAGACGCCCGCTTCGCATCGCGGCGGCCACTGCGCACCCATATCACCTACTCGAATCGAAGGAGCACGAGAACATGAATACCCCGCACGCCGCCTTTCCGCTTCGCCTGACAGGCGAGCTCGATCCCGACGTGGGACGCTGGCGGTGGCTCTTCAAATGGCTACTCGCGATCCCGCACTTCATCCTTCTGTTCTTCCTCTGGATCGGCCTGGTGCTCTCGACCGTCGTCGCGGGCTTCGCGATCCTCTTCACGGGCCGCTACCCCCGCCGAATCTTCGACTTCAACGTCGGCGTCCTCCGTTGGTCGTGGCGCGTGGGCTTCTATTCGTATAGCGCCCTCGGCACGGACAGCTACCCACCCTTCTCGCTTGCCGACGACCCGTCATACCCGGCGAGGCTCGATGTCGAATATCCCGAGCGGCTCTCACGCGGGCTCGTGCTCGTCAAGTGGTGGCTTCTCGCGATCCCGCACTACCTGATCGTCGCGATCTTCACCGGCGGAGCCTGGTCCGCCTGGACAGACGGCGGCGACGGGTGGCTCTACGCCTCCGGCGGTGGCCTGATCGGGCTGCTGGTGCTCTTTGCCGGACTTGCTCTGCTCTTCACGGGCCGCTACCCCCGGTCGCTCTACGACTTCGTCCTGGGCATGAACCGCTGGGCCTTCCGCGTCGTCGCGTACGCGGGCCTGATGACCGACGCCTACCCGCCGTTTCGCCTCGACTCCGGCGGCAACGAGCCTCCCGCGCCGACGGGCACCGCCGTGGCATTGCCCACCACCTAGCGCACCGAGGGCCCGCCTCGGCGGGCAGACTCGATCGTGCATCTGGGCCTCCTACGCGAGCTTGGTCTTGGTCGACCACAAGGCTCGCCGGAGGCCCGGACGCAATCAGCCATCTCGCAGGTGTGGAGGCAACAGAACTAGGCCGGCTTCCAGAGCGCGTCGTCGCCGAGCGGCGTGCGTGTGACCGCCCCGCGTGCGACCAGCCGCACCATCGCCAACTCGGCCTCGAGCCGGTCGGGCGCGTCGTTACCGCGGGTGAGGAGCTGTGCAACCTCCTGCGTCGTGAGCCCGCCCGGGAATGCAGTGAGCAACTCGAGCGGGTCGTCGGGGACAACTCGGCGCTCGCCGCCCGGGATCAGGTTCGCGACGACCACGTCGTAGGCCTCGATCGTCTGCCAGCCGCCCGCCTCGAGGCGTCGCCCGGCGTGCTCGAACACGAGCGACGGAGCGGTGTAGCGCACCGGACCGTCAGTGGTCGCGTGCTTGCCCTGCAGCTGCGTCGGCGAGCCGGCAGCGCTACGGGCCTCGGCCCGGTCCCGCTGGTAGGCCTCCTCGACGTCCGGCGTGTCGATCGCGGCCATCACCGCGTCGACGTCGATGCCCTCCACCCCCTGGAGCACCGCCGCGATGCTCTCGTCCTCGTCCAGGAGCAGCGTGGTGGTGAAGAACCCGAACTGCAGCGCGCGGAAGGCCCCCCACTCACGCCCCGGCGCCTGCAGGCGCACCGCAACGATCGCCCGGCAGGAGCGGCCTGTGCCGAGGATCCGGGCCCGCGGGCTCGGCGCCAGGGGCATGCCGAACCGGCGGAAGCGCCGAGCGTAGGTCTCGGCCGAGCGCAACGGGGTGTAGCCCCGGTCGACGTACTCCTGCGCCACGTTCGTGAGCCCGATCAGCACGAGCCTCCACTCGAGCTGAGCGCCGTAGCGCCACTCCAGCACGCGGAACGCCGGGTTGGCGGAGTAGCCCCACGGGCACCCCGCGTCGTTGTAGAGCGTCACCCTCACCGGCTCTGTCACGCATCCTCCAACCGGTCGTAGGAGCCTGCTCCAGCGTGCAGCAACGTCCCCCGGGCTACGGGCATCGAGAACGCCTCCGACCGGCCCTACCGTCGAGGACTGTCACAAGGCGTCGGTTCGGGGAAGGTCGTGGACTTCCTCGGTGCCTTGCCACTGAAGGCCTCCGATCGCCGAGGGCTTCTCATCCGTCGAAGGCTCCGAGAGGCGCACCTGGATTCCGCGAGCCTGGAGATCAGGCATCCGATCACTGGCCCAGTTCGGACGGGTCGCCAACACCACATCCGGATGTTGGCACATACGAGGGCCGATACCACCCGCCTCGCCCTCCAGCCCTCGAGAAAGCACGCACCGGAGCACCGGCGGACCGCGAGGTGATCAAGTGCTGTCCGGCTCGCAGCGCTACACGCGCTGAAGGTGCGTCTTCTCGAATCCGGAGGGGTACTTGAGGCCGTATCCGATGGCACGATCGAGGCCGATGTGTGCGAGCCAGACGAGCCCGACCTGCGCAGCGACCTCAGAGTCGGCGATCACGCCAATCGCGGCGAGGGCGACGGGGAGCGCGTACGTGTGCGCAGCGTTGTAGGCCGCCGCTCCAACGGTCGATCCCGCTACGAGCCCGATCATCGACAGGTCGGGCGCCAGTATGAGCGCGACGAAGAGCCACCACGGGTAGCCCTCGTGGAAGAAGAGCGAGATCGCGGCGATTGCGACCGCAACCCCCTCGACGCGGAGAAGAAGACCTGGGAGCCGATCGACCACCAGAGGGATCCTACGACACAGCACATCGATACACCGTTTCCCCGGACTGCGGATCACGGGACGCCCAGTCGGGCACCGTCGTGCACTCCGGCCGGACGTCGGTGTTGCCGATTGCGGCGTGTGGGGATTGACTCGCCTGCGAGGACGTGGCAACTTCGGCCGCATGACCGGGGATTCTCAGCCCTTCGCGCTCGGGCCGGCTGAAGGCAGGTTCATCGACTTCGGTGACTTCCAGATGACCGTCAAGGCGAGTGAAGCCGAGACCGCTGGTGTCGTGTCGGTCCTGGAGGCGCAGGAACCACCTGGATTCGGCCCGCCGATCCACGTGCATCAGGACTGTGCAGAGGCGTTCTACGTGCTCGAAGGCGAGTACGTCATGTATCTCGAGGATCAGGAGCTCGTCTGCCCTGCGGGGTCGTTCGTCTTCATTCCTCAGGGTGCACGGCACGGCTTCCGTGTGGGGGACGCTCCGAGTCGGAAGCTGAACTTCTACTTTCCGTCGGCCATGATCGGCTACTTCGACGACCTCGCAGCAGCGCTCGGCCGTGACGACGTCAACGATGATGACCTGGCCGCAATCGCTTCCAGGCATGCGATGGAGATCGTCGGCCCGCCATCGCAGCGATACGTCTGAGAGCTCCCGGGAACCAGGATCTGCCCGCTCGCAGCCGAGGCGGCTCGGCTGCGTCAGCGCTCTGGAATGACACCTGCACCGGTTGCCGGCGAGTGGTGGATCGCCAGTCGCGGAAGTACGGTGTGTGGGTGAGCGGCCAGAGCCTTCCCGGGGGAGTCGTGCACGAACTGCCCGCGGACCTCCGTGAGGCACTGCTGTCCAGCCCGACGGCGCTCGACGCATGGAACGACATCACGCCGTTGGCCCGCAACGAGTTCATCTGCTGGGTCGAGGATGCCAAGCAGGAGATCACCCGGGCGCGCCGGATCCGGCGAACGCAGGAGGAGTTGGAGGAAGGCCAGCGGCGGCCCTGCTGCTGGCCCGGCTGCAAGCACCGCGCCCGCACGGGCAAGTAGCCCGCACCTGTCTCGGCAGGCATGGCCGCTGGCTACGCCGGCGTTCGGCAATGTCGGTGAGCAGCCGCTGCCGCCTTCTCCCGGTCGGCTCGCCGGGACACCGCACGCCACGACGTCGTCGCGCCTGACCGTACGCGACCACCGAACTACCTCTGGGATGATCACCTCGAGGTGGCCCTGAGAGCCTCGAACACCTGTTGAGACTGGCGAGGTCGGTACGTGCGGTACGCCCTGTTTGCGATGTCACCTGACGGGTTACGCTCTCGGAGATGGTGGTCAAGCGGATCAAGCCGAATATCTTGTCCGAGCGCTTCGAGGAGAGCAGGGCGTTCTACAACGACGTGATCGGACTCGACGGCGGCGGAGGACTCGAGTGGATCCTGTTCTTTGGCACGGACCAGCGGGAAGTGCAGCTGAGTGTCATGAAGCTCGACATCAAGGCGCACATCCATCCCGACGTGTCGATCGAGGTTGATGACGTCGACGGTGTGCATGAACGAGCCCGCGGTGCAGGTGCCGAGATCGTCTACCCCCTCACTGACGAGGAGTGGGGCCTTCGGCGCTTCTTCGTCCGCGATCCCAACGGCGCGGTCATCAACGTGACCGAGCATCGAGAATGATCCTGGATCGGTTCTAGACCGCTTCGCCTGGCCCAACGCTCACGAATGTCGCCCGAGGCTCTGACGGTCGGCCACGCGGCGACTCAGTCCTCGATCTGCGCCTCGTCGTTCCGCTGCAATGCAGCCAGTGAGGCGCGCATGGCCTCCAGCTTCTCGAGCGAATGGCCGACCCAGTCGACAAGCTCGCCAACAACGCGCAGCGGTTCGCGGCTGCGGAAGGACTGCGTTGGATTCCCCGGGAACTTCTTGTCGGTCAAATTCGGGTCGTCCTCGAACTCCCCGGTTGGCTCGACGATGTAGATGCGCCCGCGGCCCTCACCGCTCGCGAGCTCGGCGCCCCAGACGGCGGCGTCGAGCGTGGCGGTGAAGTAGACGTAGTTCATCGCTCGGCCGGCCTCGAAGTTCGATTCGCGCCCCGGGACCAGCAGATCGCCAATCGCGAGATCTGCCTTCGTACCGTGCAGGTACACGCCCGCCTCGTACACCTCGAAAGGCACCGGCTCCCGCAGGCTCATGCGACGATGCTAGCGCCACGCAACAGCGGCAACGCGCGGAGCCCACCGTCAGCATGTTGACACCCGAGGCAGCAGCGGATCGCCTGCGCCAGCGTTCAGGAATGTTCCCTGAGAGCGAGCCTGTAGAGGACGTGGGTTCGAAGCGCATCCCCCGGCGGGAGGTTGGGATGCTCGAACTCGCCGACGAACGTCATCCCCAATCGCTCCATCACAGCGATCGAGCGACGGTTGGCTGGCACGGTGAAGGAGACGATCTCGTCCAGACCCGCCTCTCCGAAGCCGAACGCGAGTGCGGCACGCGCGGCCTCGGTCGCGTAGCCGCGACCCCAGTAGGGGGCGGCGAGACGCCAACCGATCTCAACGCACGGCGTGAAGTGAGCCTCGAAGTTGGGTGCCTGCAAGCCCACAAACCCAATGAACGGTGCAACCGCGGGAACCTCTACCGCCCACAAGCCATAGCCACACTCCGCGAACTGGGGCACGATCCGGTCGCGCACCATGCCGTCAGATTGGGCGCGGGTCAGCGGCGCCGGATAGTGCTCCATCACTCGCGGGTCGGCGTTGAGGGCTGCGAACGGTGCGAGATCCTCGGCTCGCCAGCCGCGCAGCACCACCCGACCCGCTCTCAGGACGGGCACCTCAACGTTCGCTCTCACGAGGGCAAACTAGCTCGTGCATTCGAGCACTAGGAGGGTTGCAGGCGCCAGTGTTCGGGGATGTCAAATGAGCGTCACGTTGTCCTCGTGGCTGGGGATCTATGTCTTCCGTGCTCTTCCGACCGATGGACGAAATCGTGGTTGAGGCGCTAACATCCGCCGGCAAGCGGCGCGAGGAAGGACGCGAGATGCCGGTACGGGGACTCCACCACCTCGATCTCGCGGTCGCCGACGTCGAGCGCTCGGTCGCGTTCTACATCGCTCTGCTCGGCCCGCTCGGCCTGCGCGAGAAGGTCCGGTATCCGACCTACCGCGGTACCGAGGACGTCGTCTACGTCGGCGTCGACACGCCGTTCCTGGGCTTCCGCCCCGCGGACGGCGGATCGCACCGTTACTACGATGTCGGCCTCGAGCACTTTGCCTTCAACGTCGACACACTCGAGGAGCTGAACGGCGTCTACGATCGCTGCCTCGAGCTTGGCGCGAACGTGCAATTTCCGCCCGAGGAGGATCGCGACGAGCCGGGCTACTGGGGATTATTCGTGTTCGACCCCGACGGCTTCAGAATGGAAGTCGTCCACTGGCCGAATCAGTGGCACTCGGACGGACCTTGACGACGATCACACCCCTCGGTACGTCTGCTCAACTGGCGACCATCGGGTGCGACACCGTTCGGGAGCGTCGCCTGCGCCAGTGCTCGCGAATGACGCCCAACGAGCTCACCGCGACCTTCGGCGGGGTGTGCTCGAGCCGTGCGAGGAGGGCCGAGATCACATGCCGAAGATGCCCCGCGGTGATCTGATGACCCGCTTCCCTGCCGCCTACTCCGATAGCATCGGCGGGCGGTGGCGGCTGAACCGATCGCACTCGTGGGCGCGCGGCTCGTCGACGGCACCGGCGCCGCCCCGCTTGCCGGCGCAACCGTGGTGGTCGAGGACGGGCTCGTCGTCGCGGTAGGAGCGAGCGTCGACGTCCCCTCGTACTGCCGCGTCTTCGACGTCGAGGGGCGCACCGTGCTCCCCGGGTTGGTCGACGGGCACATGCACGTCACGGGGATGCCCGGGCTACTGGACGGCCGGGCCATGATCGAGGCGCAGCTCGAGGCTTCCGAGATCCTGCGCGAGTGCCTTCGGTGGGGGACGACGACCGTCGGCCACGCCGGGGGGTGTCGCGAAAACCTCGCTCTCCGCGACATGATCGACGCAGGCAGGCTGGAGGGGCGTGCCCGCCTGCGCGTAAGCGGCGTCGTCACGGCCACCGGCGGTCACGTGCGGGGCGAGGGCGTCGACGGGCCTTGGGAGATCCGCAAGGTCGCCCGCCGGATGGCGCTCGAGGGACTCGACTTCTACAAGACGACCGCGACCGGCGGCTTCATGTGGCTGCACGAGGCGCTCGGGATGCCCGACTACACGGCGAAGGAGCTCGAGGCCCTCGTCGCCGAGGCGCGCATGAGGCATCGGCTCGTGCACTGCCACGCGCACGCCCAGCCCGGGATCCAGAATGCCGTCGACGCAGGCTGCCACGTGATCCTGCACGGCACGTACGCTGACGAGGCAGCGCTCCAGGCGATCGCGGAGCGTGGGCTCACCTTCATGCCCACCCTGTACATCACGAGCGAGCACTCCTGGAAGCTCACGAAGCGCGACCCGGAGGTGAACGCGCGCATGGAGGCGGCGCACGACCCGCACCGTGCCGCGGTCGCGCGGGCGCACGAGCTCGGTGTCGCACTCGCGACGGGAACCGACGGCTTCCCGCGACCCGGAGCGCTCGTCCACGAGCTCGTAGAGCTCGTCGGCTGTGGCCTGAGCCCGCACGAGGCGATCGTCGCCGCGACGCGGAACGCCGCCGCAGCGCTCGGCGTCGGCCACCGCCTCGGCACGATCGAGGCGGGCAAGGTCGCGGACTGCGTCGTCGTCGACGGCGACCCGCTCGCGGACATCGCGGTGATGACGGACCAGGCGGCGATCGTCATGGTCGTGAAGGAGGGAGTGGTCGAGGTCGACCGCACCAGATCAGCAGCCCAAGGCCGGTCTCCCGCGAGCGAGACCCTGGTCAGGGACTGAAGTCCGACCGCCACCGACGACTCGGGGAGAACTTCAGCCTCTCCCCCGGGGTGCCCGCATTCGCCTGCGCCAGTGTTCGGGTATGTGCACATCTGCGTAACGGGATGCGTGTGACCGGGAACCGTCAACTCTTCGCTGCCTGCACGACGCTTCATTGCATGTGCGCCGTGGTCCACCCATGCTGAGGTTCATCGCAGGGCGGGCGTTCGTGTGGTCGCCCAGTCGCCTGCGGGACGGCTGCAGAAGTCGCTCAGGACGCCGCGACTGCAGCCTCTTTCCTTTGGCAGCGAAGGGCGGCGGACCCACGATCTCGATGGTGTCGGAGCGCATCGCGATATCGCGCAGTCGGTCGAAGTCGGGCGGCCACGACGCGTCGGTGTTCGCGTCGGCGGGATCGCTCGCGTCACGGTAGAACTGCTCCCCGCGGCCCGGCGTCTGCAGGCCGAGCAGGCGTGCCGTTTCCGAGACGACCAGCATGGCATGAGGCACTCCGGCCGGGGCGAGGAAGAATCCTCCCTGGCCGAGGCGATGCTCCTCGCCGTCCAGGTGGACGAGCAGATCGCCCTGGAGCACGTAGATCGCCTCATCCTCGGGATGCGTGTGCAGCGGGGTTGCCTTCCCGCCCACGCTGCGGTGCTCCCACAGGAGGAAGGCGCCGCCGGTCTCTGCGGCCATTGCCTTGAAGGTGAACACTCCGCCCCCCGCGAACCCCCGGTGTTCCCCTTCCCCGTCCTGCAGAACGAGTGGAACTGAGGTGCTCATGTCTCTCCTCACTTGCAGCGCCCCCGCTGCAGTCGATATGATGGGACTACGGTGTCGAACATGGACACTATACTCTCTTCATGGACATGTCAATCCCATATGAGGCCACCGGCCGCACGAACCAGAAGGCCCGCACGCGGGAGGCGATGGTCGCCGCAGTGCGCGCGTTTCTCGCCGACGGAGTGACGCCCACCGTGGAGCAGGTCGCCGAGCGCGCGGCGATCTCGCGCACGACGGCGTACCGCTACTTCCCGAACCAGCGCTCGCTGATGCTCGCGAGCTATCCGGGTTTCGACGCGCCGTCGCTCCTTTGGGAAGACGCCCCCGAGGACCCGGCCGACCGGGTCGAGCTGGTCGTCGAGGCGATGACCCGCCAGGTTCTCGAACGCGAACCCGAACTGCGCGCCATGCTTCGCCTCTCGCTCGAAACGCCCGCGCCGGAGCCGGAGGCTCTCCCCTTCCGCCAGGGGCGGGCGATCCGCTGGATCGAGGAGGCGCTCTCGCCGCTCGCTGCGAGGATCCCCGGATCGCAGCTCCACCGGCTCGCGCTCGCGATTCGTGCCACGACCGGCATCGAGGCGCTCGTCTGGCTCAAGGACGTCGGCGGGCTCTCCGGTGAGGAGGCGATCGATCTGATGCGGTCGTCGGCGCGAGCGCTCCTGCGATCGGCGCTCGCCGACGCGGCCCCCGACGGCGGCGCCGGTTAGCCCGGCACACCGGTGCTGCCGACGACGAGGACGACGATGCCGGTCTTCTGCTTCGTCTCGCGTACCGCCTCGCCTCGACGACCTGCGCGCAGGCGATGTTCGAGCTCCTCACGAGCCAGAACCGCTTTGCGATCCTGCACCGAGTCGCGAACGTGAAGCGCGAGGAGACCCGTCGCCGGAAGATCGAGGAGTACGTGGAGATCCTCGCCCGCGGCGAGACGATCCGCCCGCAGAAGGCCGGCCTCGACTGACCGGTGGGGCGGGCGGCGTGCCGCCGTGGGAACGCGCGGGCGGAATACGACCTAGCTGTAGTTCCCAGGAACGTCGTTGGCGTGAGGCGTCGTTGAGCCCACCCAGGGTGCGCCGGCCGACGTCTGCGCGGGTAGAGGTCAGCGACTCGGAGTAACGCAGCCGTCGCCTGCGCCAGTGTTCGGGAATGTCACTTGAGCCGCTCCGGTCCCGGGGAGGGGAACGATGCCGAAAGACGCTCGTGAGTGGGGCCTATGCCGTCGGGTCGCCGCCGAACGGGCTCACGCTCAGGTACTTGAAGCCGGTGTCGACGGCGAGCGAGACGATCACGGCGTCGGGCCCGAGGCGCTCCGCGAGGCGGTGCGCCCCGACGACGTTCGCGCCGGTCGAGATCCCGGCGAAGATTCCCTCCTCGCTCGCAAGCCGGGCCGTCATCTCGATCGCCTCTTCGTCATCGATCGGCTCCATGTGGTCGACCTTGTCGGCGTCCCAGTGCGGCATCACGAAGCCGGTCCAGCCCTGGATCAGGAACGGGCCCTGGTCGCCGCCGCTGATCGCGGCCGATCCTGCTGGCTCGTGCGCCTGGATGAACACGCCGTGCGGCCTGAGCGCGTCCGAGACGCCCATCAGCGAGCTGGCGGTCCCCATGCCGTGGCAAAACGCTGTCACCCGCCCCTCGGTCTGCTCCCAGATCTCGCGCCCCAGCCTGTCGCGGTGATCCGGGATGATGTACGGGTTGTTGAACTGGTCGGTGGCGTAGTGCCCCGGATTCTCGGCATCTCTGCGGCGCGGGCGACCATGTTCCGAATGTCCTGAGATGTGACCTTCGGGCGCCCCTCGACGGACGGAACGACGTCGATCTCGGCGCCGAGCGCCCGCATCAGCTGAAAGCGTTCCTCGGTGAAGCAGTCGGCCATCACGATCAGCGCCCGATAGCCCTTCGCCCGGCAGACGAGCGCAAGCGCAGGACCTGGTGCTCCCGCCCGTGTACTCGACCACGGTGTCGCCGCAAGATAGGAACCCGTCCCGTTCGGCACCCTCGATCATCGCGAGCGCCATCCGGTGGCGCTCGCTAGCCAACGAGAGCCGAGGGGCTCCGGAGCCCGTGGTACTGGTCACAACGCCAGCCGTCCTCAGCGCAGACCAGGACGCCGGTCACCCGGTACGGGCGCTCACTCACGGCGCACCAGCCATCGTCCGGATCGACGGCGTCATGTGTTCAGCTTCGCCGGATCGCCTCTTCGAGTTGCGTAGGGTGTACACGACCCGACAATGCTGCGCCGTCGACCCAAGTCGTGAAGAGGACAATGTTCGCGGGAGTGTCATCAGGGCCGTCGCCTCTCGGCCTGGGCGAGCGAGCCCTCACCCGATCCGAGGCCGATGTGCTCGCCAAAGGAAGAAGCCCTGTCGACAGGGCTTCTTCGAGTAGCGGGGGCAGGATTTGAACCTGCGACCTCCGGGTTATGAGCCCGGCGAGCTACCTGACTGCTCCACCCCGCGTCGCGGCGTTCATGGTAGCACCGCCGAGGGGCGCTGTTAGCATCGACGCATGGTCGGGCTGTGGCTCTCCCTGGCGTTCCTGCTCGTCGCGGTCGTGGCGGGCGTCGCGTTCGCGGCCCTCCGCGGGCTGTCCCTCTACCGCGCCGTCAAGCGAGTGGGCGGGTCGTTCTCGTCGCAGCTCGAGAGCATCTCCGAACGGATCGCGTCGATGGAGCAGCACGTCGCGGCTGCCGAGGCGGGCATGAAGCGGCTGTCCCAGGCGGGCGAGCGTCTGCAACGCTCGCGGGCGCAACTCGACGTGCAGCGTGCCGCAGTGCGGGAGGCGCGCGCGCAGGTACGCCGTGTCTTCTGGTTCGTCCCCGGTATCTGACCGTGTGAGGCGCGTCGCCGCGATCGACCTGGGCACGAACTCGACCCGCCTCCTGGTGGCCGACGTCGACGACGGCCGCGTCGCCGAGGTGACGCGGCTGCTCGCCATCACGCGTCTCGGCGAGGGCGTGGACGAGCGGCGGCGGCTGCAGGCAGCGCCGATCGCCCGCGTGCATCGCGCCCTCGACGGCTACCGGGCCGAGGCCGACGCCCTGGGCGCCGAGCAGGTGCTGGCGGTCGCGACGAGCGCGGTGCGCGACGCCGCCAACGGCGCGGACTTCCTCGCCGGGATCGAGTCCCGCTACGGCTTCTCGACGCGGCTGCTCGACGGCCGCGAGGAGGCGGAGACGACCTTCTCCGGCATCACCAGCGAGCGCGAGCTCGAGCAGGAGACACTCGTCGTCGACATCGGCGGCGGCTCCACCGAGCTGCTCCTCGGCGGCCCCCGGGGCGTCACGTTCGCGACGAGCCTGCAGGCGGGGTGTGTCCGGCTGACCGAGCGCTTCCTCGGCGACGATCCTCCCCTCCCCGCTCAGCTCGAGGCGGCTGCGGCGGAGATTCGCTCGCTGCTGCCGCCACTCGACGTGACGAGCGCGATCGGGGTCGCCGGCACGGTGACCACCGTCGCCGCGATCGACCTCGGGCTCACCCAGCACGACGCAGCACGGATCCACGGCCACCGCATCTCGGCCCGGGCCGTGAAGCGCGTGCTGGACGAGCTGGCGGCACTCCCGCTCACGGCGCGAGAGCAGGTGGCCGGGCTCGAGCCGGCGCGGGCGCCGGTGATCGTGGGCGGCCTCGTGGCGCTGCACGAGGTGATGCGCACGTACGCCCTGCCGGAGATAGAGGCGAGCGAGCGCGACATCCTGCACGGCGCCGCGCTTGCCGCAGCCCGGCTCGGATAGCGGCGCGGCCGGGGTGCCTGCAGGGCGGCCGCTCAGCGAGCAGAATGGCGCCATGAGCCTCGCCGGCTTCCCGAAGGTGCCGCTTCTCTTCGGCCCCTCCCCCGTGCACCGCCTCGAGCGCCTCTCGGAGCACCTCGGCGGCGCGGTCGAGATCTGGGCCAAGCGCGACGACTGCAACTCCGGTCTCGCCTACGGCGGCAACAAGACCCGCAAGCTCGAGTACCTCGCCGCAGATGCGCTCGCCCGGGGCTGCGACACGCTCGTCTCGATCGGCGGCGTGCAGTCGAACCACACCCGCCAGGTGGCGGCCGTCGCCGCGCACCTGGGCCTGCAGTGCGTGCTCGTGCAGGAGCACTGGGTCGACTGGCAGGACCCGGCGTACGAGCGGGTCGGCAACATCCTGCTCTCGCGCATCATGGGCGCGGACGTACGCCTCTCGGACGCCGGCTTCGACATCGGCATCCGTCAGAGCTGGGAGGACGCGCTCGCCTCGGTCGAGTCGGCGGGCGGCACCCCGTACGCGATCCCGGCGGGCGCCTCCGACCACCCGCTCGGCGGCCACGGCTTCGCGGACTGGGCGGGCGAGGTGGCGACGCAGGAGGCGGAGCTCGGCGTCTTCTTCGACACGATCGTGGTCTGCTCGGTCACCGGCTCCACGCAGGCGGGCATGATCGCCGGCTTCGCCGGGCAGGAGCGCGAGCGGGCCGTTCTCGGCATCGACGCGTCGGCGACCGTGCAGCAGACGTGGGAGCAGATCGCGCGCATCGCCCGCCGCACCGCGGACGCGATCGGGCTCGGCCGCGAGCTCGCCGACGAGGAGATCGTGCTGCTCGACGAGTGGCATGCAGGGACCTACGGCATTCCCGACGGCAAGACGATCGACGCCATCCGCCTCTGCGCCCGTCTGGAGGGAATGCTCACCGACCCCGTCTACGAGGGAAAGTCGATGGCGGCGCTGATCGACCTCGTCCGCGACGGGCGCATCGCGCCCGGCTCCCGGGTGCTGTATGCCCACCTGGGCGGGCAACCGGCACTGAACGGGTACGCCGGCGCCTTCACGTAGGCCGCGCGCAGGCGCACGGCTCAGTCGTCGTCGGCCCCTTCCTCCGTCTCCTGGGTCCCACCGTCGGTGTCGTCGTCGCCGGCATCGGCGCGTGGCTGGAAGTCCTTTCCGAGCTGAACCTCGACCGTGCTGCCGTCGCCCTTGCGAACTTCGACCTCGTACCCGGCGCCGTCGTCGTCGCTCTCGACAGCCGTCACCGTGCCGCCGCCGGTCGTCGCCAGCGCGGCAGCCGCCGCCTTCCCCGCGTCCTCCTCGGGCACCGTGCCGTCGTCGTCGCCGCGCCCGTCGTCCGAGGCGGTGGACGTCTTCGGCGCCTTCGGCTCACTGCTCCCGTCAGCCGCCGCGATCGCGATCCCCGCAGAGAGGGTGGCGATCAGGGCCAGGGCCGTCGCAATCACTATCCAGCGAGTCATACGAGACCTCCCGTTCGATGTCGCCCCCCGACCGTAGCAGCGCTCGATGAAGGGGCCATGAAGCCCGCGCGGGAGCCTGCACGCTCGTCGTTCTCTCAGAGCTCCGGGTTGGCTGTGGCGCCCAGGACGATCAGCGTCTTCGTGCCGGTGACGCCCTCGGTACGGCGAACGCGGTCGATCACGCGCTTGAGGTGATCGAGGTCGCCCACGCGAAGTCGCAGGAGCGCGTCGGTGTCGCCGGCCAGGGTGAACGCCTCGACGAGCTCGGGGATGCCCGAGAAGGCGTTGTCGATGTCGTCGACCTGGGTGCGCCCTTCGAAGCGAAGCTCGGCGAATGCCTCGATCGTGTTGCCGAGCTTGGCGTGGTCGACGACCGCCCGGTAGCCGACGATCACCCCGAGCCGCTCGAGCTTGTCGATGCGCCGCTTGGCCGCGGCCGGTGAGAGGTTGACGGTCCGCCCGACTTCGCTCGCAGACCGCCGGCCGTCCTCGAGCAGCAGCCCCAGCACGCGGAGATCGGTCGCATCGAGCGTTGTGCGTAGCACCGTCAGATCGTAACGATCGGAGGCTTTCTCGCGCAAACAATCGTTAGCATCGAGCTCGAGCTGCTGCTGAGAATGCATGGAACCGGCGAGATGACGCAAACTCTCGCTGTGTCAGTCCTCCCCGAGGCGCAGGTCGTCGACGTCGACGCGCTGTCGGCGCTCGAGCGCCGGGTGCTCTGGCTGGCCGTGCGGATCGTGGACCACGCGAACCGCGAGCGCCCGAAGCAGGACGGGCTGAAGGTCGGCGGCCATCAGGCGTCCTCCGCGTCGATGGTGACGCTGATGACCGCGCTGTACCTCGCCGACCTGCGGGCGGAGGACCGGGTTTCGGTGAAGCCGCATGCATCGCCCGTGCTGCAGGCGATCGAGTACCTCCTCGGGCGCCTCGACCGCTCCTATCTGACCCGCTTGCGCGACTTCGGCGGCCTGCAGTCCTATCCGTCGCGGACGAAGGACCCGTACCCCGTCGACTTCTCCACCGGGTCCGTGGGGCTCGGCTCGGCGGCGCCCCTGTTCGCGGCGCTGGCCGACCGGTACGTCGACAGCCATTTCGCGTCCTCGACGGGCGGCCGCTTCATCTCCTTGCTCGGGGACGCGGAGCTGGACGAGGGGAACATCTGGGAGGCGCTGGCGGAGCCCCTGGCGCGCCGGCTCGGAAACGTGCTCTGGATCGTCGACCTGAACCGGCAGTCGCTCGACCGGGTCATCCCCGGCATCCGGGCAGCGGAGCTGGAGGCCCAGTTCCGCACCTGCGGTTGGGAGGTGCTGGAGCTCAAGTACGGGCGCAGGCTGCGCGAGGCCTTCGCACGGGAGCACGGCGAGCTGCTCCGCGCCCGCATCGACGGGATGCCGAACGAGCAGTACCAGTCGCTCTTCGGCGCGAGCGAGGAGGTCGTGCGGGAAACGGTGCTGGCGGGCCTCGAGGGCAGCGCCCGCGACCGGCTGGCGCAGCTCCTCGACGGCTACAGCGGCCGGCTGGCGCCGCTCGTGCGCGATCTCGGCGGGCACGACCTGGTGGACGTGCTGGAGGCGCTGCGCCGCGCCCGCGAGACCCCCGACCGGCCGACCGTGATCTTCGCCTACACCATCAAGGGGTACGGCCTCGAGATCGCGGGCCGCCCGCAGAACCACTCCGCCCTGCTGGACGGGGAGCAGATCGACCGCCTCCGCGCCGAGCTGGGCCTGGCCCCGGCCACGGAGTGGGACACGTTCGCACCCGACAGCGCCGAGGGCCGTGTCCTCGCTGCTGCACGTGCGCGCCTCGACCGTGGCGAGCAGCCCCCGGCGGCGACGATCGCCGTCCCGGCCGTTCTCTCCGACCGTGACCCCGCCTCCACCTCCACCCAGGCAGCGTTCGGCCGCACGCTGCTCGAGCTCACGCGGGTCGAGGGAGTCGCCGAGCGCCTCGTCACGGTCGCCCCCGATGTCTCGTCCTCCACCAACCTGGGCGGCTTCATCAACAAGACGGGCGTCTGGGGGCCCGACGAGGAGCCGGTCTACGACGAGATGGCCGACTCTCCCATGAAGTGGCGCGTCGGCCCGCAGGGACAGCACCTCGAGATGGGCATCGCAGAGATGAACCTCGTGCTGCTGCTGGGCCAGCTCGGCCTCACCTGGGACTTCCAGCGCCAGCGGCTCTTGCCGATCGGCACGCTCTACGACCCGTTCGTGATGCGCGCACTGGAAGGGATCGTCTACTCCACCTACTCCGGCAGCCGCTTCGTCCTCGCCGGCACCCCCTCCGGCATCTCGCTCTCCCGCGAGGGCGGCGCCCACCAGTCGCTCAATACCCCCGGCATCGGCATCGAGACTCCCGGGCTCACGTACGCCGAGCCCTGCTACGCCCGCGAGCTCGAGTGGCTTCTCCTCGACGCTCTCGACCGGATGCAGACTCCGGCCGGCGAGGCGCTCTACCTGCGCCTCTCCACCACCCCGGTCGACCAGGCCCCCTTCACCAGCGCCGTAGCCCGCCGGGGCGACGAGGCCCTGCGTGCCGACGTGGTCGCCGGTGGCTTCCGCCTCAGAGAGCCCGGCGGCACGAGCGACGACCGCGTTCTCCTCGCGGCCTGCGGCGCCATCGTGCCCCAGGCCCTCGCGGCCGCCGACCTGCTCGCCGACGAGGAGGGCGTGGAAGCCACCGTCCTCTGCCTCTCGTCCCCCGACCGCCTCTACCACGACTGGCAGCAGGCGACCACGACCCCGCTCCGCGGCAGCGGCATTCGCAGGCCCAGCCACCTCGAGCGTCTTCTCCTCCCCGGCGAGCGCAGCCTGCCGATCGTCACCGTGATCGACGGCGCCAGCCACGCCCTCTCCTTCCTCGGCTCCGCCCTCGGCACGCGGTGCGTCCCCCTCGGCGTCGACCGCTTCGGCCAGACGGGCAGCCAGCCCGAGGTCTACGCCGAGTATGCGATCGACGCGGCCGCGATCGCCACGGCGGCCCTCGTCGCGCTCGAGCCCTGAGCGCCGCGGGACCGGACAAACCCCGCCGTTTCTCCGGTCCAGCACAGAGAACCCGTAGAAAGTACGCAGCTAGCTGCGGAGCCACTCCGATGCGAGCCCGTGGGCTGTCGGCGAGGTTGCCGGTGATGGCACCTCTCTCCCGCCGGCAACTCCTCGCTCGAGCGGTCGCCGCCGGCTCCGGTGCCGCGCTGGCGGAGCTGCTCGGCCCGGCGCGCTTCCTCTCGCCCGCGGCAGCGGCGACGCCCGAGACGCCGAGGGCGTTCGTCCCCGGGAACCCGCTGCGGGTGATGCCCGACCGCGGCTGGGAGCAGATCTACCGCGACCAGTACTCCGACGACTCGAGCTTCGTGTTCACGTGTGCGCCCAACGACACCCACAACTGCCTGTTGCGCGCCCACGTCAAGAACGGCGTCGTCGTCAGGATCAGCCCCACCTACGGGTACGGGAAGGCAACCGACCTGTACGGCAACCAGGCCTCCCACCGCTGGGACCCGCGCATCTGCCAGAAAGGCCTCATCCTCAGCCGGCGCTTCTACGGCGACCGGCGCGTGAAGGCGCCGATGATCCGGAGAGGCTTCAAGGACTGGGTCGACGCCGGCTTCCCACGCAACGACGACGGGTCGCCGAAGTCCGATCTGAGCGTCCGCGGCAGCGACGACTGGATCAAGCTGGCCTGGGACGACGCCACGTCGATCGCGGCAAGGACGCTCGAGAACGTCGCCCGCACCTACAGCGGGGAGGAGGGCGCGAGCAAGCTGCTCGAGCAGGGGTACGACCCCGACATGGTCGAGACCATGCACGGGGCCGGCGTGCAGGCGATCAAGATGCGCGGCGGCATGCCACTGCTCGGCATCGGCCGCATCTTCGGCTTCTACCGCTTCGCCAACATGCTCGGCCTGCTCGACGCCAAGGTGCGCCCGGACGCGTCGCCCGACGAGATCGTCGGCAGCCGCGCGTTCGACAACTACGCCTGGCACACCGACCTGCCGCCCGGCCACCCGATGGTCACGGGCAGCCAGACCGTCGACTTCGATCTCTTCGCGACCGAGCACGCCGACCTGCTGGTGATCATCGGCATGAACTGGATCTGCACGAAGATGCCGGACGGGCACTGGATCGGCGATGCCCGCCTCAAGGGCACCCGCATCGTCGTGATCAGCAACGACTACATGCCGACCGCGAACAAGGCGGACGAGGTGATCATCCTCCGCTCCGGCACGGACACCGCGCTCCTGCTCGGCGTCGCCCGGGAGCTGATCTCGAAGAACCTCTACGACAAGCCGGCGGTGATCGAGCGGACCGACCTGCCACTGCTCGTCCGGCTCGACACGGGCGAGCGGCTGAGCGCGAGGGACGTCTTCCCCGACTACACGGCCAGGCCGCTCGAGAACTACATCGTGCTGAAGCCCACCGACGAGATCAACGGCTCGCCGCCCCCGCCCCCGTTCACGGTCGGCACGCAGATCGTGCCGACCGAGCTGCGCGAGAAGTGGGGGGACTTCGTCTACTGGGATCGAGAGACGAACGCACCCACGCCGGTCACGCGGGACGACGTCGGCGGCAGGTTCTCCGGCGACCCGGCGCTGCTCGGGGAGTTCGAGGTCACGCTGGCGGACGGATCGACGGTGACCGTGCGCACCGCCTTCGACCTGCTCAAGCAGTACCTCGACGAGAGCTTCGACCTGCAGACGACCGCCGAGGTCTGCCGCGTCCCGCCCCGCGCAGTCCAGAGCCTCGCCCGCCAGCTCGCCGAGAACAAGGGGAAGGCGCTGCTCGCTGCCGGCATGGGCCCGAACCACTACTTCAACAACGACCTCTTCGGGCGCGCGCACTTCCTCGTCGCCGCGCTCACCGACAACATCGGCCACTTCGGCGGCAACGTCGGCAGCTACGCGGGCAACTACCGTGGCTCCCTCTTCCAGGCGATGCCGCAGTGGGTGCTGGAGAACCCGTTCGACATCGAGCTCGACCTGACGCAGCCGGCACGGCTGAAGAAGTTCTACAAGGCCGAGTCGGCCCACTACTGGAACTACGGCGAGCGGCCGCTGCGTGCGTTCAAGAACGGCAGCGATCCCCACAAGGGCGAGTCGATCACCGGCAAGAGCCATATGCCGACGCCGACCAAGCTGATCTGGTTCGGCAACTCCAACTCGCTGCTCGGCAACGCGAAGTGGTCGTTCGACGTGGTCAAGAACACGCTGCCGAGGCAGGACGCGATCTTCTGCAACGAGTGGCACTGGACGAGCTCGTGCGAGTACGCCGACATGGTCTTCCCCGCCGACTCCTGGGCCGAGTTCAAGCTGCCGGACATGACGGCGAGCTGCACGAACCCGTTCCTGCTCGCCTTCCCGACGACGCCGCTCGAGCGGATCCACGACTCGCGCTCCGACTACGAGATCCTGGCGCTCACGGCCGTCGAGCTCGGCAAGCTCGTCGAGGAGCCGCGCATGGCCGACTACTGGAAGGGCGTCATCGACGGCGACCCGACCCCGTACCTCCAGCGCGTGCTCTCCGGCTCGAATGCGACACGCGGCGCGAGCTACGACGACCTGCACGCCTCGTGCAAGGAGGGGACGCCGCTCCTGATGAACCCGCGCACGTACCCCCGCGCAGCCGGCTGGGAGCAGCGCTACGAGGACAAGCCGTGGTACACCCCCACCGGCCGGCTGGAGTTCTACCGGCCCGAGCGCGAGTTCCAGGAGGCCGGCGAGGCGCTGCCCGTCTGGCGCGAGCCCGTCGACGCCACCTTCTACGACCCGAACTCGATCCTCTCCAACAAGGCGCACCCCTCGATCCGGCCCCGCGGCCCGGAGAGCTACGGGGTGCCCGTCGCGCAGCGGGACGCGGAGACGCGCCAGTACCGGAACGTCGTCCACACCTGGGACGCCCTGCGCGGCACCCGCCACCCGCTGAACGAGCTCGATCCCGCCTACCGGTTCATCTTCCAGACGCCCAAGTACCGCTGGGGCGCGCACTCCACTGCGGTCGACGCAGACTGGATCGCCATGCTGTTCGGCCCGTTCGGCGACCCCTACCGGCGCGACCCACGCTCGCCGTGGACGGGTGAGGCGTACTTCGAGATCCACCCCCGCGACGCCGCCGAGCTCGGCATCCAGGACGGCGACTACGCGTGGGTCGACGCCGACCCGGCCGACCGGCCGTACCGGGACTGGAAAGAGGGCGAGCCGTATTACGACGTCGCCCGGGCGATGATGCGCGCCCGTGTCTACCCGGGCATGACGCGCGGGCTGATCCGCACCTGGTTCAACATGTACGCCGCCACGCCGGGCACGGTCAAGGCGCAGCAGCAGGCGGAAGGCAACCCCGCCCAGAACGCCGTGACCCGCTACGTGGCGCTCTTCCGGCACGGCAGCCACCAGTCCGGCACCCGCGCCTGGCTGCGCCCGACACAGATGACCGAGAGCCTGACGCGGAAGAACTACTTCGGTCAGGTGATCGGCGAGGGCTTCGAGGCAGACGTCCACTCGCCCTCCGGTGCTCCCAAGGAGGCGTTCGTCAAGATCGAGCGCGCCGAGGACGGCGGCACCGGGGCCGAGCGGCTCTGGCGGCCGCTCACGCTCGGGCTGCGCCCCGAGGCGCCCGGCGACCCGCTGCTCGCGTATCTCGCAGGCGCCTACATCACACGGAAGGGGAGCTGATCGTGCCCAGGGTGGAGAACTGGCAGCTCGGCCGCGAGATGGAGTACCCGTACGAGGGCTCGAGGCCCGCACGGCAGTTCTGCATGATCATGGACACGAACAAGTGCATCGCGTGCCAGAGCTGCACGATCGCGTGCAAGAGCACCTGGACCTGGGGCAAGGGCCAGGAGTACATGCTCTGGAACAACATCGAGACGAAGCCGTTCGGCTTCTACCCGACCGGCTGGGACGTCAACGTGCTCGAGCGCCTCACCGAGCAGTCCTGGGACGGCGACACGTACGCGGGCGAGACCGTGTTCGAGGCTGCACCGGAAGGCGAGCGCGTGCTCGGGTGGACACCCGACGAGCAGGACTGGAACTACCCGAACATCGGCGAGGACGAGCCGACGGGAGATGCGGACACCGTGCCGTACATGGAGGACACGCCCCACTCGATGATGTGGATGTACTACCTGCAGCGGATCTGCAACCACTGCACGTATCCGGCCTGTCTGGCCGCCTGCCCACGTGAGGCGATCTACAAGCGGCCCGAGGACGGCATCGTGCTCGTCGACCAGGAGCGCTGCCGCGGCTACCAGGAGTGCCTGACCGCGTGCCCGTACAAGAAGACGATGTTCAACATCGAGACGAGGGTGTCGGAGAAGTGCATCGGCTGCTATCCCAAGATCGAGCAGGGCCTGCAGACCCAGTGCACGACGTCCTGCATCGGGCGGCTGCGGCTGACGAACTTCCTCTCGCGCCCCGACGAGATCGACCCGCGCAAGCCGGCCGACTATCTCGTCTACGTGAAGAAGATCGCGCTCCCGCTGTACCCGCAGTTCGGGCTCGAGCCGAACGTGTACTACGTACCGCCCGTCCACGTGCCGGTGGATCACCTGACCCAGATGTTCGGCCCCGGCGTCGAGGAGGCGATCGAGACGTACCGGAACGCGAAGGACGACCCGGAGCTGCTCGGGCTGCTGATGCTGTTCGGCTCCACTGAGCGGATCATCGACACGTTCGACGTCAAGGACGGCGTGGCGCGCGGCTACGACGAGGACGGCAAGGAGATCGTCGCGGTGCCGCTGCGCGAGCCGACCTTCGTCCGCCCGCTCGAGTTCGCCACCGAGATAGCCGGCGAGCCGGCCACCGGGTACCTCCACAACACGTGAGGTCACGATGAGCGAGAAGACGATCACCCGCAGGGACGCGCTGCTCGGAGCAGGAGCGATCGGGGTCGTGGGCGCCGGCGCGCTCGCGGGCGCAGGCGTGATCGGCCTCGTCGGCACGGAGGATGCAGCCGGAGAGCCGGTCGTCACGGCAGCGTTCCACGCCGGCGGCATCCCGTCCGAGGATCCTGCCGCGCAGGCGTGGGACGAAGCGCCCGAGGTGGTCATCCCTCTCGCCGCACAGCAGATCGCTCCGCCGCGGCTCCCGTTCGCCGGGGTCTCCGAGCTGCGGGTCCGCGCACTCCACGACGGCGAGACGGTCGCACTGCGGCTGCAGTGGGAGGACTCTGCGGTCGCCGACCTCGACTCGGTTGATCGATTCCACGACGCCGTCGCGGTGATGCTGCCCGCTCTCGCCGGTGCCGCCCCTGCGATCACGATGGGCGCGAGCGGCACGCCGGCGCACATCCTGCAGTGGCGGGCCACCTGGGAGCGCGATCTCGCCGGCAAGACCGGCGTCGACCAGGTGTTCCCGCGCGTCGTGCACGATGTCATGCCCGACGACGTCCTCCCTCCCGAGGCTTCGCGCCTCTACTGGGTGGGGCGGACCGCCGGCAACCCGCTTTCGCAGGACGAGCGGACGACGCCGATCGAGCAGATGGTGGCGGAGGGCTTCGGAACGACCACCCACCTCAGGCGAGAGGACGCCGTGGGTCACGGCGTCCACGACGGGTCGTCGTGGACGGTCGCTCTCGGCTTCCCGGCGAGGCGCGAGGGCATCGGGGCCCCGCTGGAGCCGGGCTCGACCTCGAGCGTCGCGTTCGCGGTGTGGATCGGCGAGCAGGCGAATCGTGGCGGGCGCAAGCACTATGCGAACTGGGTGCCGTTCCGGCTGGCGGAGCGAACGTGAGCATGCCCGTCGCCGCGCCACCGGATGCCGACGTCGCGGCCGTCGCCTTGTGGCAGCTGCTGTCGCTCGCGCTGTCCACGCCGACCGCGGAGACGCTGGAGGAGGTCGACGCGCTCGCCGAGGCGCTCGCGGAGCAACCGCATGCGCCCACCGAGCTGGCCGGGCTGCGCGCGGCCATTGCAGGATCCACGCCGGTGGAGATCGCCGCCGCCCAGCAGCGCCTCTTCGGCGGCAAGGTCGAGGTCGCTCCCTACGAGGGGAGCTACGAGGACGACCCGTTCCGCCAGGCCCGCCAGATGTCGGATGTCGCCGGCTTCTACGGGGCGTTCGGCGCCGAAGCGCACGGCCCCGCCCACGAGCGGCCCGATCACGCCGGTTGCGAGCTCGAGTTCCTCGCCTTCCTCGCCGCGCGCCGCCTCGACGCACGGGAGCACGGTCGCGACACCGACGCGGATCGATGCCTGGAGATCGAGGCGATGTTCCTCCGCGAGCACGCGGGCCGCTGGCTGCCCTCCTTCTTCAGGTCGGTCGCGCGGCATGCGCCGGACGCCTTCCACGAGGCGCTCGGCAGCCTCGGCGCGAACGGGCTCGAGGCGGAGCTTCGGCGGCGCTCGATCGACCCCGCGCCGCTCGGCCCGCGAGCACGCAGGCTCTCGGTGGAGGCGGACGAGCTCGAGTGCGCGCAGGCAGCGGAGCCGGTGACGCCGCTCTTGCCCGGCGGCCGCAGGGGCCGGAGGAGCTCCGGGAGCTAGCCGGCGGTCGCGCCGCACCGGGCTGGGCCGGAGCTCACGCCGCCGGCGGCAGCTCGGGCTCGGGCTCCTCGTCCTCCGCGAGCCTGCGGTGGAGCACGCTGCGCGACAGCACGCCGACGAGCCGCCCGTCCTCGACGACGGGCACCCGCTCTGCGTCCTGCTCCTCGAGGAAGCGGAAGGCCTCGTCGAGAGGCGTGTCGGCATCGATCGTGGCGTACGGCGCCTCGGCGATCGACCCGAGCCCGGTCGTTCGGGGATCGAGACCGGCTGCCACGACGCGGGCGACGAGCGTCTTGCGGGTGACGACGCCCGTGAGCGAGCCGGCGTCGTCGACGACGTACACCGCGCGCACCTCGCGAGGCGTCAGCACCTCCCCCGCCTCCTGCGCGGACGCAGATGCAGGCAGCGAGCGGGGCTCGGCGATCATGGCGTCGCGGACTCGGTCGTCGTGCGTGCGTGCCATGGCGCCGGAGTGTACCGGGGTGGAGACCGCTGAGAGCGCCCGGCGCGCCCGCCCCCGCTCGGCGGTCGTCCGTCTCAGCCGGACGGCACCGGGAAGCGCACGTGCATGTGGTTCTCGTGGTTTCGGTACGGCACGACGACCCCGCTCGGCCCGCGGAGCCCGGTCGAGTAGCCGACGAAGACGGTCTGGGCACCCGCGGCGAGGAAGCGGTCGAGGAGATCCTGGGCGAGCTCGCGGTCGATCTGGCCGGTCGCGACCGGGGCGCTCAGGTGCCGGTCGCGTCGCGGGTAGTACACGTCCACGTCGAGCCCGTTCTGGTGGGACACGTGCTGGTCCATCCTGCCGCCGTCTCGGAAGCTGATGTCGCCCACGACCACCCGCTGCGCTGCGGCGTGCGACGTGCGGTAGGCGGCGAGCACGGAGAGGATCGTCCGGATCGTGCGCTCGTTGCCGTAGAGCCGGTGCGGCAGGTTGGGGACGCTGTCGGTGACCGGGTTCCAGGTGACCCAGTCGGGCCCCTCGACGGGGAGCTGCGTGCCGTCGACGAGGCGGCCGGAATACGGGAGGCCGATCGAGGTGGCACGGTGCCATTCGACGGTCGCGGCCTCCGTGGCCCGGGAGAGCGCTCGCGCCGCGGGCTTCTGCGAGGGTGCGGTCTTGCGCCGAGTCGGCGCCACGGGAGCGGCGAGGCGCTCGAGGTCGAGACGGAACGTCAGGCTCGGGGGATCCTCCGCGAGCGGGCCGACGCCCTGCCCGCCCCCTTGCCGGAGCGCATGGATCGGCAGCATGGTGGCCGACCCGAGGACGAGCGCGACCGCCGGCACCGTCCGCGTGGCGAGCTTGCGCCTGCGCGCCGCCTCCTTCGCCTGCCGCCGCTGCCGTGAGGCCTCGAGCCCTGTCCGGGCCGGCGCGAACGGAAAGGGCTCGACGCCGTAGCCCGCGAACGCCGGCACCGCCAGCGCCAGCTCGCCGAACGGCCTCCGCGGCTGCTCGCGGAACCAGAGCACGTCCGTATCGAGCCACACCTCGTCGCTCCGCCAACCCATGAACTACGTCCTTCGCCCAGCGGGCCGCGTCTCCTCCGGCTCTCGGGGCGCGGCGGCAGGGGTCGAGCGATGCCGGGGCTGGGAGTCGAACCCAGACGTCCCGAGGGACACCCGATTTTAAGTCGGGCGCGTATGACCAGTTTCGCCACCCCGGCTAGGGCCGAGTCTAGGTGCTACGAGCCGGGCGCCAGCGCGCTCGCCGGGAAGCGCTCGGGCCCCTTGAACTGGTACGCGTCGAAGAAGGCCGAGTACGCGCTCTCGTCGTACGCCGTGCACTCGGCGAGATAGCCCTCGCCCCGATCGGTGCGGCCAGGCACGGAGTTGTCCGGCGCCACCCAGGCCCCCAGCGCGATCGTCTTGCCGAGCTCCGGCAGCGGCGCGAGCAGCGTGCCGTTTCGATGACCGTCGTAGAACGCCTGCAGCTCGGCCACGGTTGCCGCAGGCACGTCGCTGCCGTACTGGATGTAGACGCCGCCGTGCTCGAGGTTGTGGACGACCCGGGCCTGCTCGAGCGGCTCGTCGTAGGCGCCGAACAGCGCCGTCTCACGGTAGTGCAGGCCGTTGGTGGGCGGGAACGTGTTCCATTTCGGCCTCGCGTCGGCGGAAGCCACGTCCGAGTGGTCGGAGGCATTCTCGAGGGCCTTAACCACCGTGACCGTGCAGCCGGCGCGCTCGAGCGCCGCCTTCGCGGCCGCCGACTGCTCGGGATCGACGCCACCGCCGCCGTCGAGCACCATCCAGCCCAGCACGGCCGCCAGCATGACCAGGCCCGACGCGCCGAGGACGATCGGCAGCACGGGCCGCGCCTCGCCGGGACCCGGGCGAGGCTTCTTCGACGTGCGCGGGCGCGGCTTGGGCGGCATGCCGCGGCATCGTAGTCAAAGGGCGATGCCCCGGCTCCGTCCGGCCCGGCGCGTAGAGTCCCATGCCCTCATGACCATCGTCGCTCTCGTGACCGGGCTCGTGGTCGGCGCCGTCGGCGTCTATCTCGTCGCGGTCCGGCGGGCGCTCGTCGAGCGCGACGAGGCGAGTGGCCGCGCCCGCGCAGCCGAGCGGCACCTCGGCGAGGTCGAAGGAGCGCTCAGCGCCGAGCGCGGCGGGTTCGACGAACGCCTCGCCAACGCGATCAAGGCTCTCTCGGCGGAGGCACTGCGCGAGAACGCGAACGTCTTCACCGAGCAGGCGATCGGCCGGCTCGGTGCCTACGTGGAGCCGCTGCAGAAGTCGCTCGAGAAGGTCGAGGTGAACGTCAACCTGCTCGAGCGCCAGCGGCAGCGGGCCTACGGCGAGATGCACAAGGAGCTCGAGATCGTGCGGCAGGCCCACGAAGGGCTGCGGGCGCAGACCGGGAGCCTCGTCAACGCGCTCCGCGGCGAGTCGCACACGCGCGGCCGCTGGGGCGAGATCCAGCTCAAGCGCGTGATCGAGATGGCCGGAATGCTGCCGTACTGCGACTTCGACGAGCAGCAGACGCTGACGGACGACGACGGCGGCAAGCTGCGTCCGGACGTGATCGTGCGCCTTCCGGGCGGCAAGTCGATCGTGATCGACTCCAAGGTCTCGCTCGTCGGCTACCTCCGCGCCGTCGAGGAGGGCCTGAGCGACGAGGCGCGCCAGGCGGGCCTCACCGACCACGCGCGGCAGGTGCGGGAGCACATCCAGCGGCTGGGCCAGAAGGCGTACTGGCGGCAGCTGCCCGCAACCCCCGAGTTCGTCGTCATGTTCCTGCACGACGAGACCTCCTGGCGGGCGGCACTGCAGGTCGACCCCGGCCTCGACGAGCTCGCGTTCTCGAACAACGTCATCCCCGCGTCGCCCACCAGCCTGATCGGCCTGCTGCGCGCGGTCCATTACGGCTGGCAGCAGGAGACGATCGCCGAGAGCGCCCGCCAGATCAGCGACCTCGGCCGCGAGCTGTACAAGCGCCTCTCCACCATGGGAGCCCACGTGTCGAAGCTCGGCCGCTCGCTCGACGGCGCCGTCAAGTCGTACAACGAGACGATCGGCTCGCTCGAGCGCCAGGTGCTGCCCCAGGCCCGTCGCTTCGAGCAGCACGGGATCACCGGGGTCGAGCCGCCGGAGCTCGTGCCCGTCGAGCGTCAGACGCGGTCGCTCTCCTCCCCCGAGCTCACCGCCGAGGCACAGCCGCTCGGAGTGCTCCCAGCCGCAGACGCAGACGCGGCCTGAGCCCCGCGCGCCCGGGGGAACACGTGCGGGTCGTGCGGCGTTGTCTAACCTTGGAGGCGCCGGTAGCCAAGCGGCGCGGAAGAGGACAGAGGAGCTGAGACCAACCGTGAGTGACGTTCGCAACGTGATCGTGATCGGCGGAGGGCCTGCCGGGTACACCGCGGCGCTGTATGCCGCTCGCGCGAACCTCGAGCCGCTCGTGATCGAGGGGTTCAACTGGGGTGGCCAGCTGATGATCACCTCGGATGTCGAGAACTACCCGGGCTACGCCGACGGCGTGATGGGCCCGGCCATGATGCAGGACTTCCGCCGCCAGGCCGAGCGGTTCGGCGCGGAGTACCTCACCGACGACGTGACGAAGGTCGACTTCTCGCAGCGGCCGTTTCGCGTCTTCGTCGGCGACGACGAGTACCTGGCCGACAGCGTCATCGTCGCCACGGGCGCGTCCGCGCGACAGCTCGGGCTCGACTCGGAGCTGCGCCTGCAGGGCCGCGGCGTCTCCTACTGCGCAACCTGCGACGCTTCCTTCTTCCGCGACAAGGTCGTCACGGTCGTCGGCGGCGGCGACTCCGCCCTCGAGGAGGCGCTCTTCATCTCGCGCTTTGCGAGCAGGGTCTACCTCGTGCACCGCCGCGAGGAGTTCCGAGCCTCGCCGATCATGGTCGACCGTGTCATGACGAACGAGAAGATCGAGCTCGTGCTCAACAAGGTCGTCGAGGAGGTGCTGGGCGACGCCAAGGTGACCGGGGCGCGGCTGCGCGACACGGTCACCGGGGAGACGACGGAGCTCGCGACGGACGGATTCTTCGTCGCCATCGGTCACGACCCGAACACCGCGCTCTTCCTCGACCAGCTCGACCACGAGCCGGACAGCGGGTATCTGGTGACCAAGGGCAAGACGACCGAGACCAACATCCCCGGCGTGTTCGCCGCCGGTGATGTCCAGGATCACGTCTACCGCCAGGCCGTCACCGCCGCCGGTTCCGGCTGCGCCGCCGCACTCGACGGCGAGAGGTACCTGAGCGAGCGACGTCACGCCGCACTGACCGCGGCAGACCCGGCCTAGCTCGGTCCTACCCGGGGCCTGCTCGCCGCGAGCGTGTGCCGCCGGTTCAGCCCTGGAGGCGGCTCGACGGGCAGAGGTCGACGAGCACGCACTCCTCGCACCGCGGCCGGCGCGCGTCGCACACCCGCCGGCCGTGCCAGATGACGAGATGGGGGAAGCGCGCCCAGTCGGCGCGCGGGACGAGCTTGACGAGGTCTCGCTCGATCTTCACGGGATCGTCGTGCTTCGTCAGCCCGAGCCGCTGCGCAATCCGACGCACGTGCGTGTCGACCACGATTCCCTGCGCATGACCGAGCTCGGCCGCCACCACGTTCGCCGTCTTGCGCGCGACCCCCGGCAGCCGCAGGAGCTCCGGGATCGTCCGCGGGACCTCCCCGTCGAACTCCTCCAGCAGCATGCCCATGGCGCCGCGAATCGACTTCGCCTTCTGCCGGTAGAAGCCGGTCTGGAAGATGTCCTGCTCGAGCTCCTCCTGCGGCACTGCGAGGTAGTCCTCGGGTCGCCGGTACTTCGCAAACAGGCGCTCGGTGACCCGGTTGACGTTCACGTCGGTCGTCTGGGCCGACAGCATCACGGAGATGAGCAGCTCGACGTCGCTCTCGAAGCGCAGGGCGATCTCGGCATCGGCGTGCTCCACTGCGAGGCGGGCGACGATCGGGCCGATCCGCTCACGCCGGGAGCCGAGCCCCCGCCGACGGGCCTCCCCCACGTAGCTACGCGCCACGGCACCCCTCGAAGAACGCGGTGGCCTCTTCGGCCGAAGGCGGCTCGCGGAGATTCCCGGCGTGCGCGGCGGCGTCGGGGTAGCCGGTCGCCTCGATCGCCGCGGCGGCCGCCTCGACGTCGTAGTCGGTGCGCAAGAACTCCACCCGGTCCCCGACGAGCGCCCAGTACGCACCCGGCGCAGCCTCGTACGGCCTCCCCACGCTCCCCGCGTTGACGAACCGCCGACCGCTCGCGAGAGGCCGGTCACCCTGCACGTGGGTATGACCGCCGACGACGAGCGGGTGCCTCGCGGCCTCGAGCGCGTGCTCCAGCTCGGCCTCGGGCGTGAGGAGCGTGACGATCTCGTCGTCGAAGCGGGGGGTCGCATGGCAGAACGTCGCGCCGCCGCCCACGGAGAGCTCGACCGTCAGCGGCCACGACCGCACGAGCGCGAGGCGCCCGGGGCCGAGTGCGGCGGCACACCAGGCGCCACCGTGCGCCACGCACCGCTCGACGACCTCCCGGTCGCCGTTCCCGCGCAGAAACCGGACGCGATCGCCGAGCGAGAGGAGCAGGTCGAGGCAGGCGACGGGCATCGGCCCGGCCACCAGGTCGCCCCCGCAGACGATCGTGCCGGCACGCTCGAGCCTGCGGTCCGCCAGGACGGCCTGCAGGGCGTCCAGGTTCCCGTGCACGTCGAAGAGGGCCGCGACCGTCACGGCACGAGGCTACCGCTCGCGCCGCCTGCTCAGCCCAGTGCTGCGAGCTCGAGCGCGGCAGCCCCCGGCGGCGAGCCGCCGAGCCGCGGCCCCGCGCACACGACGTCGAGCGCCGGGCAGCCCGAGCACGCGAACGGGCTCGGGGTGGGACGGAACTCGCCTCCGCGGATGCGCGCGATCGACGCGGACAACGCCTCCTCGAGCCGCGCCACGTCGGCCACGGTGAACGTGGTCGTCACGACCGCCTCGGGAGCCTCGAGGAACTGGTAGACGACCTCCGCCTCCGTGGCGCCGGCGCGCAGGCACGCGAGCGCGTACACGGCCCGCTGCGTCTGGTACTCCTCGTCCACGATCTCGGCCGGGTCGCGCCCGAGCAGCGCGTTCGTCTTGTAGTCGAGCACGAGCGCCCGCTCGCCGTCGTGCCACAGCACGTCGAGCCGGCCGTTCACGAGCACGCCGTCGACCTCGAACGCGAACGGCCGCTCCGGCCGCACTCCGGGCAGTGCGCTCACGCGCCGCGCCAGCTCCGAGTCGCAGTAGGCCTCGACGAAGAGCTCAACGCGGGCGAGGTCGTCGTCGGTGACAGCGGGGTACCAGCCGCGCACCACCTGCGCCAGCTCCTTCCCCGGCGGCGCCGCCGGTGCCGTGAGGTCGACGCGCTCGAGCAGCCGGTGCACCGCATCGCCGAGCTCCGTCGGGTGCAGGGCGCCTGCAGCCTCGCCGTCGCCGTCGCGCCGCCACGGAGCAGGGCGCATCCCGGCCACGCGCTCGGCGTAGAAGCGGTACGAGCAGCGGTCGTACAGCGCGATCGCGCTATAGGAAAGGCGGGTCACCGGCTGCAGCGGCGGGGACGGGATCTCGGAGAGCACGTGCAGTCGCGGTGCGGGCTCCGGGAGATCCTCACCGGCCCCCTCGAAGAGCACCAGCTGCCCGGGCTCCGTCTCGGACGCCGCCGACTCCGCCACGGTCACCTCCCGTTCCGGCGCGTGGCGATTGACGCGGAGGACCACGCCGGCGGCCCCACGCTCGACCTCGACCGGCCCCTCACGTTCCGCCCGCAGCTCCTGCTCGAGCGCCAGCCGCTCGAGCACCCAGGCGATCGGCGTGCGCTCGGGCCGCTCGGTCTCGAGGTCGACCGAGCCGGACACGATCAAGCGCTCCATCGCACGGGTCATGGCCACGTAGTAGAGGCGCAGCCGCTCGGCCTCGTCCTCGCGGTCGCGCACCTCCTTCACCTCCTGATAGGAGGTCGTCCCGACCCGCGAGCCGGTGGCAGGATGCGCCACCTTGAAGCCGAAGCGGCCGTCCGAGAGGCACAGGATCTCGTCCGTCCGCGAGCGCTCGCGACCAGCGTCGGCCACGACCACGACCTTGAACTCGAGGCCCTTGGCCGTGTGGATCGTGAGCAACCGGACGGCGTCGGCCCCCTCCTCCTCGGAGACGGCGTCGAGCTCGCGGGCGCCGGCCGCCTCCTGCTCGGCAACGAAGCGCACGAACCCCTCGATGTCCGGGCCGCGCAGCTCCTCGTAGGAGCGGGCGAGCCGCGCGAGCTTGCGCAGGTTCGCATAGCGCCGGCGTCCGTCGCGGCGGGCAAGCACGGCCAGGTCGTAGTCATGCTCGGTGACGATGCGCTCGCAGAGCAGTTCGAGCGGCACCTGCGACGAGGCCTCCACCAGCCGCTCGTAGCGCTGCAGGAACGCCAGCACGAGCCGGCGGTCGTCGTCGGCGAGATCCGCCGGCAACGTCCGCTCGATCCCCTTGAAGATCGGGCGCCGCTCGGCGTCCGCGCGGATCAGGACGAGAGCATCGTTCGAGACCCCGACGAACGGCGACGCCAGCACGGACAGCAGCGCCTCGTCGTCGTAGCGGTTGTGCAACAGCCGCAGGTACGAGAGCAGGTCGACCACCTGCTGCTGGCCGAAGTAGCGTCGCCCGGTCATGCGGTAGGTGGGCAGCTCGAGCGCGCGCAGCTCCTCCTCGAACCACTCCGCATCGGTGCCCGCCGCGAACAGCAGCACGATCTCGCCCGGCGTCGCCGCGCCGGCGTCGACGAGCTCGCGCACACGCCGCGCCACCTGCCGGGCCTCCGCCCGGCGCCAGTGCACGCCCGTGCCCGAAAACGAGCTCTTGTCGGTGACGAGCAGCTCGACCGGGGTCCCGAACAGCGGCTCGCCGTAGCCGTCGGCGGGGTCGAGCGGTTGAAAGTCGCCCCCGAACTCGGTGGAGAAGAGCTCGTTCACCGCCGCCAGCACCTCGGGCCGCGAGCGGTAGTTGAGGGTCAGCGGCAGCACCTGAGGTGCAGCCTCCCGACGCTCCCGGAACACCGCGACGTCGGCGTGGCGGAAGCCGTAGATCGACTGGAACTCGTCGCCGACGAAGAAGAGCTCCTTCTCGGGGCCCGCAGAGAGGAGGTCGACGATGTCCGTCTGCAGACGGTTCGTGTCCTGGAACTCGTCCACCATGATCGACCGGAAGCGCAGCTGCTCGGCTGCCCGGATCTCGGCGTGATCCAGCAGCAGGTCGCGGGCGAGGAGCTGGAGATCCTCGAAGTCGAGTGCAGACTCACGGTCCTTCGCCGCCGCGTAGGCTCCGCCGAAGCCGACGAGCAGCTCCTGCAGGAGCTCCCGGTCACGCGCCGCCAGCTCCTCGAGCGCCGCCGCGCGCACCGCATTGCGCGCCTCGACGTAGCTGGCCGCCCGCGCCCCGCGCGCGCCGTGCTCGTCCAGCTCGAGCAGCCGCTCCGGCAGGCTCGTGGTGGCGAGAAGGTCGAGCGCTCCCCGCGCAGCCGCGCGCTGCGGGGCGGTCGCGTCGACGTCGTCCGCGAGCGAGCCGGCCGCCTCCTCCAGCTCCGCGATCAGCTCCGGCAGGCTCTGACGCACACCCGGCTCGAGCACGAGCTCGCGTCCGGCCGAGCGCAGCGTGTCGTAGACGCTCACGAGCAGCGACCGCAGCCCGTGTGCGCGGTAGGTTGCGAGCAGCTGCCAGCGGTCAGGCTCGTCCGCCGCGCAGAACGCGGTCAGGGCAGCGGTGAACGCCTCTCCCTGCAGGACGCGGGCCTGGGGCTCGTCGAGCACCCGAAAGCGGGGGTCGATCCCGGCGGCGAGCGGGTACGCCGTCAGGAGGCGCCGGCAGAAGCCGTGAATCGTGGAGATCCAGGCCCCGTCGAGCTCGCGCGCGAGCTGTGGACGGTCGAGCTCCTGCAACCGCTCGCGGATCCGCGCCCGCAACTCCCCTGCCGCCCGGTCGGTGTACGTGATCACGAGCAGCGAGTCGACGTCCAGGCCGTCGACCACCACGGCTCGGGCAAAGCGCTCCACGAGCACGCTCGTCTTGCCGGTGCCGGCTCCGGCGGCGACGAACACGCTGCCGCGTGCGTCGATCGCAGCCTGCTGCTGCGCGTTGGGCACACGCGTCATGGCCGTTCCTTGCGGCAGATTCGCCAGAGGTCGCACCAGGAGGGGCACTCTCCTCCGTGCGGGTCGTGCTTGACGTCGCCCGCGCGCATCCTGCCCGCCAGAACGACGGCGGTGTCGCGTGCGTGCTCGACCTCGGCATCGAACTCCTCGGGGCCGAGATAGTCGCCCGCCACGAAGCCGGCAACCTGGTCGTCGGCCGCACGCAGCATTCCGCGCGGCCGCCGCCCGCCCCCGAGCGGCATGTAGATACCGCCCATCGGCTCGAGCCCGAGCTGGTCGCGCAGCACGAGCATGTACAGGGGGATCTGCAGTCGCGCATCCTCACGGATCTGCGCCGCCGTGGGGGCGGCGCCCGACTTGTAGTCCACCACGATGCCTCGGGCGCTCAACGGGTCGGCATCGACGCGGTCGATCTTCCCGGTCACGGACACGCCGGGCGCCAGCTCATACGCCTGAAAGAGCACCTCGAGCCGCCGCGGCACGAAGGTCGACGGGGAGGCCGCCTCGTCGCGCACGAACTGCTCGAGGTCGCGCTGCATCCCCTGGGCCAGCTCGCGGCGCTGCAGGTCGGTGACGTCGATGCGCAGCCCCGAGTCGATGGCGCTCGCGACGCAGCGGTGCATCAACACGACCGCCTCCTCGACGTTCTGGGGGGTCACCCGCTCGGCTCCCGGGATCGCGCTCGGAAGCTGCGAGTAGAACCGCTGCAGCGCGACGTGGGCAATCGAGCCGCGCATGCGCGCATCCACCGACTGGTCGATCTCGCCGGGTCGCAGGTAGCGCTCGACGAACCAGGCGGAGGAGCAGCCGGCCATGCGCTCCAGGTCGGTGACGCGAAACGTCTCGCGCGCGCCGAGGAGCGCGAGCGCGCGCGGATGGGCGATCCGTGTGGGCCGCGCGAAAGCCCGGCGGGCCCGTCCGAGCTTGCGCCCCCACCCGTTCGCGAGCGCCAACGCCTCCGCTCCGCGCGGGTCCACGGCGGCCAGGCCGGCGAGCGAGCGCAGCCGCTCCCGCTCCGTGGGTGCCTCCTCCAGCGGCCACGTGAGCCGCGAGAGAGGTCGACGCGAGGTGTGCCGGCGCACCTCGTCGGGGTCGAAGAGGCCTCTGACGGCTTCCCAGAACGGGCTCGGCTCGCGGGGCGAGCCGTCGTCTGTCGCCGCCTCGCGCACGAGCGTCAGCCTCTGCGTCGCCCGCGTGCAGGCCGTGTAGAAGAGGTAGCGGTCGCGACTCGCCTGGTCGGGGCGCTCGAGCCGTGCACCGTCCGCGTCGAGCGCTCGCCGTACGTCGTCGTCGAGAAAGGGCGAGGTGGAGGGCCGGCGCGGCAGCGAGCCCTGCTCGAGCCCGATCACGAAGACCGCCCCGAACCGCCGGGTGCGCGCGCGGTCGAGGTCGAGCACCGCCACGCGCCCTTCCTGCGCAAGGCCGTCGCCCCGCACGGTCGCGTGCTCGAGCGCGGTGAGGACGTCCTCACGGTCGCCGTCGCCCAGCTCCTCGAGCTCGCCGAGCACGCGCAGGGTCGCATCGTAGGCACGGAGATCGCGCCGGGAGGCGTCGGTGATCGGAGGCGCGCCCAGCCCGTGCGCCGCGGTGAGCATCGCCTCCGCGATCGTGCGCACGACCCGGATCGGCCCCTCCTCCGCGGCGAGCACCTCGAGCACCGGCAGCGGACGGCCGTTGCGGAGCCGCACCGTCTCTTCCACCGTGCGCTCGGCGCTCGTCACGGCCCGTCCACGCAGACGCCCTTCGAGCCAGTCCGCGTCCGGGCGAGACACGCCCGAGTACGGCGAGCGGACGTAGGAGTAGAGCTCACGCCTGCCGCCGCCGACCCACGCGAAGCGAAGCAGGGACGTGAGAGCCTGTCCGAAAGCGGTCGCCCCGAAGCGGGTGCGGCCCTCCAGCGCGAACGGGACGCCCAGGGCGCCGAAGGCCGTCTCGATGCCGGCCCGGACGCGCTCGAGCGACGGGCACACGACACCGATCTCCTCCGGACGGAGGCCACGCCGCACGAGCTCCAGGATCTCCTCCGCCACGAGCTCGAGCGTGGCGCGGCGACCAGCCGCCTCGAGAAATCGGATCGAGCCGTCGAGGGAGGCGATCGGAGGCTCGTCGGCGAACAGGTGCCTCTCGACGTGGGCGATGGGCGCGGGCAGGTACTCCGGCGAACGTGGCGGTAGCTCGACGAGATCGCTTCCGGCGAGAGCCGCGAGATCGCGGGCTGTGCGTGCGAGCGAGGCGAATACGGCGCGCCCCGGCTCGTACGGCAACGAGACGTGCACGTCGCCACGCCCGGCGAGCGCCTCGAGCAGGCGCCACTCGGCGCCGGTCAGGTCCTCGAAGCCGTAGGCGAGCACCGGCGCGCCGTTCCACGCCTCGAGGTCTCCGCACAGCCGCTCGACCGCGCGTGCGCGCATCATGCCTCGGTCCCAGGCGCCGAGGGAGTCCAGCTCCCCGCGATAGGCACGCGTCAGGGCAGCGAGATCTGGATCGAGCCGCTCCGGCTCGACCAGGCTCGACTCGAGCTCGGTCAGGGCGCTCGCGAGCGCCTCGGCAAACCCTCGAAAGCGCGCCGAGCGTCGTGCTGAGCCGAGCTCGGCGGAGGCAACGACCCGGCGTACCAGCAAGGTCCGCTCCGCATCGCCGATGACCCTGCGTCCTCCGTCGGCTCCTCCGCGCGCCAGCGCCTCGAAGAGCGTGTCGAAGGTTGCGACGGTTCCGGCGAGCAGCGCGCCACCACGCGCGACGAGCTCCCGCTCGACCCGGTCGACGTCGGCCCGGGTCGGCACGAGCAGCCACGGGTCCTCATCGAGGGCGCCGACGAAGCGCTCCAGGAGCAGGGCCACCTTGCCGGCATGCGCCGGGCCGACGACGAGCGAGAGACCCATGGGCCCATGGTAGTCCGGCCCCTGCGGGCCGATCCTTACCTCACGTAGCGCCGATCACGGAAAGAGCGGGAATTCCTGGACGCCGAGAACGAGGCGAAATCGCGGGCGTTGAGATCAGGCAATCGCTTTCGGCTTGCGACCGCGCCTGGCGACCGCACTGCCGGGCATTGCGCCCGCACAACCGTCACAGAGGTCCCCGGCCTTGGCGCCGCGGCGCGCATCGTTGAACGTGACACGCATGACTGCGCCCTTGCCTTCTCCCACTTCCGAGCCGCATTTGTCACACACCAGCACTGTCTTTCGCGCCATGGATTCCTCCTCGTGTATTTCGCACCAGCAATAGCTGGGGCGACGGTAATGCCAACTGTAACATTGCAACCGCGATTTGTGCGTGGCAAACCGCATCATCCCGCCTGATACCGCCGGGCCGATCGTCGTTACAATCGCGCGCGATGGATTCCCGCACAATCGTCGTCCTCGAAGGAGACGAGACAGGCCAGGAGCTGCTCGAGGCGTCGCTCCGCGTCCTCCAGCCCGACGTGATCGGCGTGGAGCTGGCGCTGCCGCGCTACGACCTGTCTCTCGCGCATCGCCGCCGGACGGCCAACGACATCGTGCTCGAAGCGGCGCACGCGATCCGCGACCACGGGCTGGGCCTGAAGGCGGCGACGGTCACGCCCGAGACGCCCGGCGACGTCGGCTCCCCCAACCGGATCCTGCGCGAGGAGATCGGCGGCAAGGTGATCGTCCGCACGGGCCGACGGATTCCCGGCGTGGTTCCGCTCGGCGGCGTGCACTCCCCCATCTCGGTCGTGCGCATGGCCGTGGGAGACGCGTACGGCGCCAAGGAGTGGCGTGAGGGCGAGGGCGAGTCCGAGGTCGCATTTCGCACCGAGCGCATCGAGCGGGGCATCTGCCACGCCGTCGCCGAGTTCGCCTTCCGGCAGGCCGAGCGTCTCGGGGCCAAGGTGTTCGGCGGCCCCAAGTACACGGTCAGCCCCGTGTACGAGGGGATGCTGAAGGAGGAGATGGACGCGGCGGCAGAGCGTCATCCCGACGTGCAGTACGAGCCGCAGCTGATCGACGCCACCTTCGCGCTGCTGATCTCGTCCAGTGGCTCGCCGATGGTGATCCCGGCACTGAACCGTGACGGCGACATCCTCTCCGACCTCGTGCTGCCGCTCTTCGGTTCGATCGCCGGGTCGGAGTCGCTGCTCGTCGCGTTCGGCGAGGACTACGTCCCGTCGGCGCTGATGGCCGAGGCGGCGCACGGAACGGCGCCGTCGCTCTTCGGCAAGGACGTCGCGAACCCGATGGCGATGATCCTGGCCGCCGCCGCCCTGCTCGCCCACGCCGAGGACGAGGAGTGCCAGACGGCCGGCCGGGCGATCCGCGAGGGGTGCCTGGAGTCGGTCGCCGAAGGCGTGCGCACCGCCGACCTGGGCGGCCACGCCGGAACGCAGGAGTTCACCGACGAGGTGATCCGGCGCACGAAGACCAAGCTCGAGGTCTGGGCGACCCTGTAGGGCGCCGCCGTGCCCGGCCTGCCGGCGCCCCCCGCCCGGCGGGCTCCGCGCCTCAGATCGCGGCCGCGACGTGGTCGTCGTGCGCGATCTCGCCCGCGTCGAACGCATCGACGAACAGCTCGGCCACCTCGGGGTCGAACTGGGAGCCGGCACAGCGCTCGAGCTCGGCGATCGCGGTCTCCACCGCCAGCGCGTCACGGTACGGGCGCGAGGAGGTCATCGCGTCGAACGCATCCGCGACGGCCAGGATGCGGCCTTCGATCGGGATCTCCCGGCCTGCCCGCCTCGTCGGGTAGCCACCGCCGTCCCAGCGCTCGTGGTGAAAGAGGACGTAGGGCAGCGCCGGAGCGAACGAGCGCACGCCTGCGATCAGCCAGGCGCCTTCCACGGGGTGCGCGCGGATCTCCGCGAGCTCCGACTCGTCGAGCGACCCCGGCTTGGAGAGCACCTCGGGACGAACGTTCACCTTGCCGACGTCGTGCAGAGCGGCACCGAGCTGCAGCTGCTCGAGACGCCGGCCCTGCCAGCCGAGGCGCAGCGCCACCGCCTCGGCGTGCGCGCAGACACGTGCCGCATGCCCTCCGAGTGAGGGGTCGCACACGCTCATGGCCGCGGTGAAGGTCTCGAGCTGACTCACCCGGACGTGGTTCCTCCTACACGCGGAAACCCCTTCCCGTAGATTGGCGCCATGCGAGTCGTTGTCCCGCGTGAGGCCGCCTCCGGCGAGCGCCGGGTGGCCCTCGTGCCCGAATCGATCGGGCGACTGTCCGGCGCCGGCTTCGAGATCGCCGTCGAGCGCGGGGCGGGCGCGTCCGCCGGTTTCACCGACGAGGCGTACGCGGACGCGGGCGCGGTCCTGACCGAGGGCGCCGCGCTCTACGACGGCGCCGCCGTCGTGGTGCGGGTGGCGAAGCCGTCGGCCGACGAGGTTGCCGCCCTCGCCGAGGGGACCGTTCTGATCGGCTTCCTCTCGCCGCTCACGGACGCCGAGGGGATCGAGCGGCTGCGCACGCGGGGAGTGGTCGGGTTCGCGATGGAATCGGTGCCGCGCATCACCCGCGCCCAGTCCATGGACGCGCTCTCGTCGCAGGCGACGGTGGCCGGCTACAAGGCGGTCATCATTGCCGCCGACCGCGTGCCCAAGATGTTCCCGCTGCTGATGACGGCCGCCGGCACGGTCGCCCCCGCCCGGGTGCTGGTGATGGGCGCCGGCGTGGCGGGCCTGCAGGCGATCGCGACTGCGCGGAGGCTGGGCGCCGTCGTCTCGTCGTTCGACGTGCGCCCCGCCGTGCAGGAGCAGGTGGAGTCGCTCGGCGCCACGTTCCTCGACCTCGGCATCCGGGGCGAGGAGACCGAGGGCGGCTACGCCAAGGAGCTGACGCCGGAGCAGCAGGCTGCCCAGCAGGCCGCGCTCGAGCAGCGGATTCCGGACTTCGACATCGTGATCACGACGGCGCTCGTGCCGGGGCGGCCCGCGCCGAAGCTGATCCCTGCCTCGGCGGTGCAGCACATGCGTCCCGGTAGCTGCGTCGTCGACCTCGCGGCCGAGGCCGGCGGCAACTGCGAGCTCACCCAGCCCGGCGACGAGATCGTCCGAGACGGTGTCACGATCGTCGGCTTCACCAATCTCCCGTCGCAGATGGCGTTCCACGCCAGCCAGCTGTACTCCCGAAACGTGGTCGCGCTGCTGCAGCACCTCGCGCCCGGCGCCGAGCTGACGCTCGACTTCGAGGACGAGATCACTGCGGGCGCCTGCGTCACCCGAGCGAAGGAGGCATCCGCATGAGCGGTGGCATTTCCCTCGTGATCGAGCTGACGATCCTGGTCCTGGCGATCTTCCTCGGCTTCGAGGTGATCTCCAAGGTGCCCGCGATGCTGCACACGCCGTTGATGTCGGGCACGAACTTCATCCACGGCATCGTCATCGTCGGCGCCATCATCGTGCTCGGCGGGGCCGACGACACCTTCCTCAAGGTGGTCGGGTTCGTCGCGATGGCGCTCGCCACCGCGAACGTGGTCGGCGGCTGGTTCGTCACCGACCGCATGCTCGAGATGTTCAAGCGGCGCCCGGAGCCGCGGAAGGAGAGCGCGGAGAAGTGATCTCCGACCCGGACGTCATCGGCCTGCTCTACCTCGTCACGATCATCTGCTTCATCCTGGCGCTGCGCTTCCTCTCGTCCCCGAGGCATGCGCGCAAGGGCAACTGGGTCGGCGGCTTCGGGATGCTGATCGCGATCGCCACGACGCTCTCGCTGGACGGCATCGGCAACTGGGCGTTGATCGTCGTCGGTGGGGTGGTCGGCAGCGTCGTCGGCGTCGTCGGCGCCCGCAAGGTGAAGATGACCGCGATGCCGCAAATGGTGGCCCTGTTCAACGGGGTCGGCGGCGGCGCGGCGGCACTCGTGGCGCTCTCGGAGTTCCACGTCTCGTCCGGCGACATGGCGACGGACGCGATCGTCTCCACGGTCCTGTCGGCCCTGATCGGGTCGGTCTCCTTCGCGGGCTCGATCGTCGCGTTCGCCAAGCTGCAGGAGCTCGTCAGCGGGCGGCCGATCACCTTCCCGGCACAGAACGTGTTCAACATCGGCGTGCTCGGCGGCGCAGTCGCCCTCGGGATCGCTGCGGTGGCAGGGGTCGACCAGCAGTGGGTGCTGTGGGCGCTGATCGCACTCGCCGTCGTCTTCGGAGTGCTGTTCGTGTTGCCGATCGGCGGCGCCGACATGCCCGTCGTGATCGCGCTCCTGAACGCGTTCACCGGCCTCGCAGCCTCGGCCACCGGCTTCGTGCTCGACAGCACCGTCCTAATCGTCGCCGGCATGCTCGTCGGCGCCTCCGGCACGATGCTGACGCTGCTGATGGCGAAGGCGATGAACCGCTCCATCACGAACGTGCTGTTCGGCGCCTTCGGGCAGGTGCAGGCGGGAGCCGGCTCCGCGATGCGCGCTGACGACGGCCGCACCGTGCGCGCCACCACGCCCGAGGACGTCGCCGTGCAGCTCTCCTTCGCGCGCAAGGTCGTGGTCGTGCCGGGGTACGGGATGGCCGTCGCGCAGGCCCAGCACGACGTACGGCAACTGGCGGAGCTCCTGGAGGAGAAGGGCGTCGGCGTCCAGTACGCGATCCACCCCGTGGCCGGCCGCATGCCCGGACACATGAACGTGCTCCTCGCCGAGGCGAACGTGCCGTACGAGGCACTGAAGGAGATGGACGAGATCAACCCGGAGTTCTCGCAGACCGACGTCGCGCTCGTGATCGGCGCGAACGACGTGACGAATCCCGCCTCCCGGCACGACACGGCGAGCCCCATCTACGGCATGCCGATCCTCGACGTCGACAAGGCGGCCAGTGTGATCGTGATGAAGAGGTCGATGAACCCCGGTTTCGCCGGCGTCGACAACGAGCTCTACCTCGAGCCGCAGACGACGATGCTGTTCGGCGATGCGAAGGACTCCGTCGTGAAGCTGATCGCTGCCGTCAAGGCGACGTGATCCGCGACGAGCAGTCGCTGAGAGCGCTGCTCGGCGAGCCGGTGGACGTCGTGCGAGCCAAGGTGAGCGACCGGCTCAACGAGCTCACCCGCCGGTTCGTCGACCTCTCGCCGTTCGTGCTCCTCTCCACATCGGGCGCCGACGGGAGCTGCGACGTCAGCCCGCGCGGCGACCCGCCCGGGTTCGTGCGCGTGCTCGACCCGCGCCGGCTGCTCGTTCCGGAGCGGCCGGGAAACCGGCTCGCCGACTCGCTCCGCAACATCCTCCACAACCCCCGCGTCGGCCTGCTGTTCCTGATTCCCGGCATCGGCGACACGTTGCGCGTCAACGGTCGCGCTTCGCTCGTCACCGACGAGGAGCTGCTGGCTCCGTCGGCGGTCGAAGGCAAGGTGCCAGGGCTTGGGATCGTCGTCGACGTCGACGAAGTGTTCACGCACTGCTCGAAGGCCTTCATCCGCTCGCAGCTCTGGGATCCAGGGCTCTACCGCGCTCGCGAGGAGCTGCCGAGCTCCGGCGAAGTCCACCGCAGCCTGAACCCTGCCTTCGACGCCGAGAGCTACGACGCCGAGCGGGCAGAGCGGTACGCCCGCCGCGAGGGCCTCTACTGACCGCTCCCCACGCGCCGGGCTAGGGTGTCCGCCGCCGCAGCGTGGCCGCCCCCAGCACGAGCGCGACCAGCGTTGCGCCGATCGTGACGGCGACGTCGGCCCAGAAACGCCCACCGAGCGAGGCATCTCCCGCCGCCCTGTCCAGCGCGTCGAACGCGTAGGTCAGCGGCAGGGCGGCCGACACCCACTGCAGCCAGTCGGCCATCTGGTCACGCGGGGCGAAGAGGCCGCAGAGCAGAATCTGCGGCAGCACGAACGCCGGCATGAACTGGACAGCCTGGAACTCGGTGCGGGCGAAGGCGCTGACGAAGAGCCCGAAGGCCATCCCGAGCACGGCGTTGGCCACGGCGAGCAGCACCACCACGACCTTCGAGTGGGTGGCCTGCAGGTCGAGCAGCCCGAAGCCGACGATCGAGACGACGGCCGACTGCACCGCGGCGACGAGTGCGAACGCGATGGCGTAGCCGACCAGCAGGTCGAGCTTGCGGAGCGGCGTCGTCAGCAGCCGCTCCAGCGTCCCCGAGGTGCGCTCGCGCAGCATCGTGATCGAGGTGACGAGGAACATGCTGATCAGGGGGAAGAGGCCGAGCATCGGCACGCCCACCTGCTGGAACACCGGGGCCCGTCCCGCGAAGAGCTGGTCGACGAGCAGGATCAGCACGCAGGGCACGACCAGCAGGAGCGCGACCGTGCGCGGGTCTCGACGCAGCTGGGCGAGCACGCGCGCTGCGGTGGCCAGGGTGCGCGAGAGGCTCATGCCCTCTCCCCGCCCTCGATCAGCCGCAGGAAGGCGTCGTCGAGATCCACGGCCCCGGTGTGCCCGAGGAGCTCGGCGGGTGTCAGGTCGCCGAGGAGCGGTCCCGTCGCGGAGCAGGAGCAGCTGGTCGCAACGGGCCGCCTCGTCCATCACGTGACTCGAGACCAGCAGTGTCGTGCCGGTAGCGGCGAGCTCGTGGAAGAAGTCCCACAGGTCGCGGCGCAAGACCGGGTCGAGGCCGACCGTGGGCTCGTCGAGCACGAGCAACTCGGGCTCGTTGAGGAGCGCAGTGGCGAGCGAGACCCGGGCATGCTGGCCGCCAGAGAGACGGCCGACGAGCCGGTCGGCCTCACGGCGCAGGTCGACCCGCTCGATCACCTCGTCCACCCGCGCCCTCGGCGCGGACAGCACGCGAGCGAAGTAGGAGAGGTTCTCCCGCACGGACAGGTCGGCGTAGACGGCAGGCGCTTGCGTCACGTATCCGACGCGCCGGCGCAGCTCGGCGGCGCCGGCCGGCAGGCCGAGCACGCGCACCTCCCCGCGCTCCACGATCTGCACCCCGACGACCGTGCGAATCAGCGTGGACTTGCCGCTGCCGCTCGGCCCGAGCAGGCCCGTGACGAGGCCGCGCGCCACGGAAACCGACAGGTCCGGGAGCACCGGCGTGCCGCCGCGCACGACGCGGAGCCCGCGGATCGCGATGGCGGCATCCATCCGAACCGATTCCATCATGCGGCGAGTACGCTTGCTCGGTGACGGTGCCCTTCTTCTCCCGCGCGGATGTCGAGCGGGCGGTCTCGCCGCAGCAGGCCTACGAGACGGTGCAGGCGGCGTTCGTTGCCCACGCTCGCGGGGAGTGGACCATGCAGCCGAAGCTGTACGTGACGAACTACCCGGCCGGCGACTTCCGCGCCATGCCTGCCCTCGGCGGCGGCCATGCGCTGCTGAAGTGGGTGACGTCGTTCCCCGGCAACCCGGCGCGGGGGCTTCCGACGGTGACAGGCCTCGTCCTCCTCTCGAATGCGGAGACGGGGCAGCTCGAGGCCGTGCTGGACGCAGCTCCGGTGACGGCGCTGCGGACGGCTGCGGCCGGTGTGATCGCGGCGAGGACGCTCGGCCGCACCGACGCGACGTCCACTGCGGTCGTCGGCTGCGGCGTCAACGGTGCCGAGACGGTACGGATGTTTCGTGCGCTCGGCACCGACGTGCTCGTCTGGGACGTCGACGGCGCGCGGGCGGCGGACGTGGCGGGGCGGCTCGGCGCGCGAGTGGCGCCCTCGCGGGAGCAGGCGCTCGCCTGTGACGTCGTGGTCACGGTGACCCCCGGCAGGGAGGTGCTGTTCGCCGCCGGGTCGCTCCGCGAGGGCCAGCACGTCTCGCTGATGGGCGCCGACGGCCCAGGCAAGGCCGAGGTGGCAGTGGCAGAGCTCGCGCGGGCCGATCTCTGCCGCGACGACGGGGAGCAGGGCGAGGCAGATCGCAGATCCGACCCTCGCGTCCACCTGTTCGTGGACGACTGGGAGCAGGCCAGCCACGGCGGCGAGATCGCGAGGGCCGTGGAGTCCGGCGCCGTCACGAGGGAGCACGTGACCGAGCTCGGCGCGGTGCTCGCGGGGACGGCCGAGGGCCGCCGCAGCGTGAACGACGTCACGCTCTTCGACTCGACGGGGCTCGCGATCCAGGACCTGGCGATCGCGAAGGCCGCGCTCTCGAAGGCTGAGGAGCTCGACCTGCCGACGCTCGACGTCTAGGCAGACGCCTCTCGCGCGCGCCGCTGTCGCCCGGATATCCCGGCCGTGCGCGTCGTCGCCGTCACGCAGAAGTCACTCGCGGTTCAAGCGATGAGCGTCCCTGCCGATACACAGGACCATGATCTATTTTCTCGTGGGCACCTGTGGATCCGCGTAACGGGTGCTGCGCGGCCGGGGACGGAGAGGAGGGCTTCACGTTGATCGAGCTGCTGACCGTGATCGTGATCGTGGCCGTCCTTGTCGCCGCGGCCGTGCCGCTCCTCCTCGGCTTCCGCACGCGTGCCGCCGACACGGCCGCCAAGGCGAACATCCGGGCCGCCGTTCACGCGGCGGAGCTCTTCTCGCTCGACAACATTGGTGCCAGGGGCGACGCCGACAACCGCAGGGGAACAACGGGCTACAAGGGCATGACCGCCGCTCTCCTGCGGGCATATGAACCGGGCCTCGCCGCCAGCCTCACCGTCGTCGGCGGGAAGACGAACGCCACCGCCTACTGCCTCAGGGCCACCGAGAACGGACGCACGTGGAGCGCGCTCGGGCCCGGCATCTCCGACCGGTCGTTCAGGCTCAGCAAGAACTGCAGGTAGAGGAGTCGTCGGCCGCTGCGGGAATCAGTGCTCCGCGAACCAGTGAGCACGCCACGCCCCGACTACCAGCCTGCCGCCCACCTGCGGGCGGCGCTGCGACGGCTCGCCCGGGTCACCGAGCAGGCCGCTCGGCAGCACGGGCTCACCTCAAGGCAGTACGAGCTGCTCCTGCAGATACAGGCGGCAGACGACCTCGGCGCCCCGGCGACCGTCACGTCGCTCGGCGGGCCGCTCCAGACGAGTCAGGCGAGCGTGACGCAGCTCGTCGACCGCGCCGCGCGAGCGGGCCTCGTGACTCGCACGCCGGTCCCGGCCGACAGGCGCAGCTCGCACCTGCACCTCACGGTCGACGCTCGCGGCCGGCTGCACTCCGCCTTCGAGGCACTCGGGCCTGAACGGGACCGCCTCGCCGAGATCGTCGACCAGCACTTCTGACCGGCTCAGGCAGCGTCCCACCAGTCGGGGTGCTCGACCGCCACCTCGTCCGGCACCGGGTAGGAGCCGTGCAGGTGGATGAGCTTCCACCCACCTCGCTCCTGCACGAAGACCGCCGTGAACCGCAGGCGGAAGGACGGCCCGTCCGGGATGCTGAACAGCGGGCGTGCCACCGCCCAGCCGGTGTCGCCGTTCTCCCAGGCCTCGATCTCGCCCGGATCGATGAGAACGCCCTCGAGGCCGTACGCTCCGCGCACGGACTCCTGGCCCGCAAACCACTCACGCGCGGCGCTGCCGATCGCCAGCACGACCTCCTCGCGCGACACGACCTCGTCGAACGTCGAGACGTCGCCCGAGGCGTTCCTGGCGAAGAACGTGACCAGTGCATCGGCAACTCCTGACGATGCGTGCATGCTCGTCCCCGATCCGTGCTCTCGACCGGCCGATCGTACTCGATCGCTCCGATCGACCCAAGCCGCCGCGGAAACGCCACGCGACGCGATCTCAGCGGTTGGCGTCGTTGTCGAGCCAGGCGCCGGAGACGACCGAGAAGAACTCCGGCTGGCGCTCGAAGCCGAGCGACTCGTAGAGCCGCTGGGCGTCGCCCGTCTGCAGCCCCACGTGCTGGCCCGGCACCTGCTCCACGAGCATCCGCACCATCGCCGAGGCGATGCCCCGCCTGCGGTGGGCCGACGACGTCCAGACGTCCAGCAGGTACGCGTTGCTCACACCGTCCGACAGGAGCCGTGCCGTGCCCACGACGCCGTCGCCGTGCCGTGCGATCGCAACGTGCTGCGACTGCTCGAAGGCCCGTCTCAACGCCTCGCGCGAGCGGCCGTTGTCGAACGCGTCGGCCGCGAGGTCCGCCTTCACCCGCTCCCAGTCGATGCCGGCGAGCGAGCTGTCGACGGTGATCCCGGCGGCCATCACTCGTTGAGCAGCCGGGCGGGGTCGAACAGCTCGAGCAGCGGGTCGTGCTCGCCGACCACTGCGGCCGCGACGAGCTCGCCACAGGCGAAACCGAGCACGTTGCCATGGCCGGAGTACCCGCCCGCGACCCACACGTTCTCGAGCCCGGGCACACGGCCGACTACGGGCAGGAAGTCCATCACCATCCCGAAGATGCCGGCCCAGGCGTAGTCGATGCGGAGCTCACGACCGAGCAGGCCGTCCACGAACCCCCGCAGGGCGCGCTGCACCGGCTCGGTGAGCTGCTCGTCGACCGTGAACTCCGTGTCGAACGAGACGTCGCGGAAGCCCCCGGCGACGATCCGCCCGTCCTCGGCCTGGTGCCAGTAGTCGAAGCCGTGCCGGCCGTAGTGCGGCACCTCGAAGAGACGATCGGCCACCGGCTCCGTCGCGATCACCTGCCCGCGGGTGGGGATGATCAGCCCCTCGATCGACCCGAGCAGCCCACTCGGGTAGCCATCGGTGCAGACGACCACGGCCGCCCCGTCGAGCCCGTCGAGGGAGCCGACTCTCGTGTGCTCTCGGATCTCCACGCCCGCCTCGGCGGCGAGCTGCGCGAGCCGGCGCACCCAGCGGGCGGGCTGGAGCACCCCGTCCGGGGCATGGCGAAGCGCAGCCGTGAAGCGCCCGGCCAGGGGCGGCTCGAAGCTCTCGACCCACTCGGCCGCGAACCCGGCGGCGACGAGCGCGTCGTACTCTGCTCGAAGCTCGTCGCGCTCCTCGTCGTCCACCGCGAGGCGGAGCGACCCGACCCGGCGGAACGCGTCCCCCGCGAGCCCCTCCAGCCGGTCGATCGCGGCCTCCGTCCACGCCATCGCGTGCACGGCGACCTCCTCGCCGGCCGTTGCAACGGTGACATCGAAGGGAGCGGGCATGCCGCGCAGCGCGAACCCCCCATTGCGCCCGCTCGCACCCCCGGCCACCTCGCGCGCGTCGCAGAGACGGACTCGCAGGCCGGCCTGTGCGAGCCGTAGCGCAGCAGCGCAGCCCGTCACGCCGGCGCCCACCACCACGACCTCGGGACGGCCGTCGAGCGCGACGGCGGGGAGGCGCGCGTGGGGCTCCGACAGCCAGTACGACGTCACCGCCCGATCGTACTGCGGTAGACACCGTCGGATTCGGACACCCAGCCGGCGAGCTCGAGCTCGATCAGCAGCGCCGCCACCTCGCCCGGAACGAGCCCCGAGGCGCGGGCGAGCTCGTCGATGCTGGCGGCGGCCTCCCGCAGGTGCCCGAGCAGTGCCGCCGCGACGCCTCCTGGCTCGGGCGCGGTGTCGGCCGCGGGCGTCAACCCGAATGTCTCCAGCACGTCGGCAGGACCGGTCACGGGAGTCGCGCCGAGACGGAGCAGCGCGTTCGAGCCCGCCGAGAGGGCCGAGGTGATCTCGCCCGGGACGGCCATCACCTCCCGACCGTCCTCGAGCGCGAAGTCGGCCGTGATCAGCGCGCCGGACCGCTCGCGCGCCTCGACGACGACGGACGCCGCGCAGAGGCCGGCGATGATCCGGTTACGGGCCGGGAAGCGCCACGGCGCCGGCTCGACGCCCGGCTCGTACTCCGAGACGAGGAGCCCGCGCTCGCCGATGCGCCGGGCCAGGTCGGCGTGCGCCGCCGGGTAGTCCCGGTCGATCCCGCACCCGAGCACTGCGACGGTCACGCCGCCCACGTCGAGCGCTCCGCGATGCGCCTCGGCGTCGATTCCGCGAGCGAGCCCGCTCACGACCACCAGCCCCGCCGCCGCCAGCTCGCGCCCGAGCGTGCGCGCAACAGCACGTCCGTAGGCGGAGCACGCCCTCGCTCCCACGATCGCAACGGCGGGGCCGGCCAGCACGTCGGGTCCCGCCGAGCCACGTAGCCAGAGAGTCGGCGGCGGGTCGGGGATCGCAGCGAGGAGTGGCGGGTAGGCCCGGTCCCGCCTGCCGAGGCGCCGGAGCGTCACCCGCCCGGAAGCTCGGTCGGTGACCTGTACGAGAGCGCCTCTGCGACGTGCTCGGGCAGGACGCTTCCCGCCTCCGCCAGCGCGGCGACCGTGCGCGCAACCCGCGCCACCCTCGCCCGTCCACGCCCGGAGAGGGGGACGCGGCTGACGGCCCGGTCCAGCAGCTCCGAGGCTGCTGACGTACGGCGCAGCACCGGTCCATCCCGCAGCGCTGCTCGTGCCCGCACGACGCGTGCACGCACGGAAGCCGAAGGCTCGCCGGGTGCCGCCGCCAGCTCCTCCGCCCGCGGCCGGGGCATGGCAACCACCAGGTCGAAGCGGTCGAGCAGCGCCCGCGAGACCTTCTCGCGGTAGCCGGCCACGCGCTGCGCACTGCACGCGCACTGAGCGGCCGGGTCGCCGCGGGCTCCGCACGGGCACAGGTTCATCGTCGCCACCAGCCTGAAGCGGGCGGGAAACAGCGCGTGGCCGCCCACGCGCGCCACCGACACCGCCCCGTCCTCCAGCGGCTGCCGCAGGGCCTCCAGCACCGAGCGGGGGAACTCGGGCAGCTCGTCGAGCAGCAGCACCCCGCGATGGGCGAGGCTCGCCTCGCCCGGCCGCGGGCTCGCGCCTCCACCCACGATCGCCGCAGCCGAGGCCCCGTGGTGCGGCGAGCGGAACGGAGGCGACAGCATGATCGGCCTTCCCACGGGCAGGGTTCCTGCGACGGAGTGAATCCTCGTCACCTCGAGCGCCTCGTCACGCGTCAGAGGAGGGAGGATCCCCGGCAGCCGCCGGCCGAGCATCGTCTTGCCGGTGCCGGGCGGGCCCGCGAGCAGCAGGTTGTGCTCGCCCGCCGCTGCCAGCTCCAAGGCCCTTCGCCCCCGCTCCTGCCCGCGCACGTCGGCCAGGTCGGGGATCGACGGCTCTTCGAGCTCGTCGTCGCCCGGCGGCAGGGCAGCGGCGATCTGCTCCTCGCCTCTCAGGTAGGCGACAGCCTGCGCGAGATGGCGTACGGGCACGACCTCGACACCGGCGAGCGCTGCCTCCGGGGCGGACTCGGCGGCGCACAGGACGCGGCCGACGCGGGCGCGACGCGCTCCCTCCGCGACGGCGATCGTCCCCGCCACGGGGCGGATGCGACCGTCGAGTGAGAGCTCACCGACACAGACGTGCTCCAGCAGGCGCTCGAGCGGTAGCTGGCGGTAGCCCGCCAGCACCGCGAGGGCGATGGGGAGATCGAAGCCGGAGCCTTCCTTGCGCAGGGCTGCGGGCGCGAGGTTGACCGTGATCCGGTGCCTCCACGGCCACGAGAGCAACGAGTTGACGACGCCGCTCTGGACACGGTGCTTCGCCTCCTGGCAGGCGCGGTCCGCGAGACCGACGATCGAGAACGCGGGCAGCTCCGCGCTGACGAGGTCCGCCTCCACCTCGACTCGGCGCGGCTCGAGACCGACGACGGCGTAGGTGACGGCGTGCGCGAGCACGCCTCTGACGCTACGCGGCAACCACCGACGTGACTGTGCAGGCTCTGTGCCGGGTCTGCACCACGCAGCCGATCACCCGCTGGTGAGGGTAGAGCGCCACGACAACCGGCGCACGACCGCTCCCGGCGGCTAGTTCGCCACGGCGACGAGGATGGACTCGTAGTACTCGCCGGCCCGGCGGCCGGTACGCCGGTTGACGTGGCGCTCGTGCCGGTCGACGAGGCGTAGCCCTGCGCGCCGCAGGATCTCCGGATAGAGGTCGCGGCGGTCGTTGACGACCACGCACACGCGGCCGCCCAGGGCGAGCGACGAGCGGGCATTCGACAGCACTGCCGCCACGCCGTCGACGTACGCGCCGATCGCCGCGCGACCCGTGCCGAGCACCGGTCGTCCGAGCTCCTGGTCGCGCCGCTCGTCCAGGCCGAGGAGCTCGTACGCGTAGCGGTGCTGCCCGTGGTAGTCGATCAGCCCCGGATACGGGGGCGAGGTGACGACCCCGTCGTAGGGGCCGGCGAGGTCGAGCGTGCGGGCGTCGCCGTGCAGCACCCGCGCGACGCGGTGCTCGCGTCGGGCGGCGGCGAAGCTCTCGATCCGGTCGAGTGTGTCGAGCGTGTACCGGAGCAGGAACTGACGGGCCGTCTCGACCGGGCGGCAGGTGCGCTTGTGCTTGTAGCACCAGTACTCGTCGTCCTGCGGCTGCTTCGGGAAGTCGAGGTCGTAGTGGGTGGTGCGGCGAGCAGAACGGGCGGCGCGGGCCAGCACGACGCGCAACACGTCGGCCGCGCCCACCTGCTCCACGAGCGAGCGAAAGTGGATCAGCTCCTCTGCGGCAGCAGGGGCGAACCACGCGCGGATGTACGCGGATGTCCCTCTCGGGTAGCGGCCTCGGGGCACGTACTGCTCCGCCTCGGCGTGCGCCCAGAGCAGATCGCGCCGCAGCGCGTCAAGGTTGTACGCGCGCGTCTTGACGCGCATGAGGAGCGCGTTGAAGCCGGCGATGTCGACACCGGTCGCGTCGTACCCGGACTCGAGCGCCTGCACGAGAGTCGTGCCCGAGCCGGCGAACGGGTCGAGCACGATGCCGCCGGCCGGAACGTGCCGGTCGAGCAGGGTCTCGACGAGCTGCGGGATGAACTTGCCGAGGTACGGGTGCAGACGGTGGACGTGCTTCGTCCGCTCGCGCTCGGGCAGCTCGCGCTCCGACCACGAGAGCTCGAGGTCGAGCTCCCGGTAGAGCGCTTCCTGCGTGACGGCCATGGGGGCGTTGTTCGACGCCCCCTGGCCCGGTCCTGTCCGCCTACCAGCGCACGCCGCGCCTGCGGTCGTGCTCGCGCAGCCGCTCGATCCGCACACCGATCGCGGTGCCGTGCTGACGAGCCCGCCCGTTGGGGGATAGTGCCCCGGCTGAGCTGCGCCTACCGAACAGGAAGCTGACTTCTGTTGTCCGGGTGTCAACCGAGCATGGTCGAGCGCCGTTCGAGCCGCTTTCCCTCCAGGGCGGCGACCTCGAACCCGATCCGAACCCCGGGCGGCTGCGGGTGCCGCGTCAGCCACGCCCCAGCGGCGCGGCGCACACGACGGCGCTTCTCGGCGTCGACGGCGCCGAGTGCGCCACCGAACCCCGGCCCGGCGCGTTGCTTCACCTCGACGAAGAGGAGCACCCGGCCACGACGCACGATGAGGTCGATCTCGTTCCCGCCCGCGCGGACGTTCACTCCGACGACCCGGTAGCCGCGCGCGCGGTAATGCCAGAGGGCGCGCCGCTCGCCGCGATTCACGCGACGGCGATGTCGTCGTCGTAGCAGCGGGCCGCATACGAGAGGCGATGCTGGTCGCAGGGGCCGTGCGCCCGCACCGCCTGCGAGTGGTACGGGGTGATGTAGCCGACGTGCGAGCGAAACCCGTAGCGTGGATAGAGGGCGTCCAGCCGCCGCATCACCCGGTCTCTCGTCACCTTCGCGACGATCGACGCGGCGGCGATGGCGGCGCTCTTCGTGTCGCCGTCGACCACGGCGCGGTGCGGCGGGGCGAGCGGTCCGAGCCGAAACCCGTCGACGAGGCACGCACCGGCGCGGGGGGCGAGATCGGCGAGCACGGCGCGTAGCCCCCACAGGTTCGAGCGGTGCAGGCCCTCGCGATCGATCTCCCCGGGCGTGATCACGCGCACCGAGACCTGCGCCGCGCAGTCGAGCACTGCGAGCAGCAGCTCCTCCCGCTCGGCCGGGGCGACCTGCTTCGAGTCGTTCAGCCTCGCCAGCGGCCGCACGCGGTGGCCTCGCAACACGTCGTAGTCGAAGAGGACCCCGGCGACGACGAGAGGCCCTGCGAGCGACCCACGGCCTGCCTCGTCGGCTCCCGCCACGCAACTGACGCCGAGCCGCCGGTCGTAGCGAAGCAGGCGCTGGCCATTCGAGAGAGCCACGGCTCGAGGATATCGGCCGGGCCGGAACGCGACCGTGCCGAGATCGTGACGGATGCGTGTCAGGCCGGCAGGCTGCAGCCGGCGTCGCGCCCCTCGAGCACGACGTCCCAGCCGGCGTTCTGGATCGTGGCCCGGAAGCGGTCGCAGCCGCCCCCCTCCCGCCGCGCCGCGCAGAAGAAGACCGTGGCGTCGCGCTCCACGAACCAGGGACGCGGGTTGTGGGTGCAGCTGACGTCGCCCTGGTAGCCGGACATCGTCGCGATACGCGCCTCCACGGCACCGCGGGCGTCGGCCTGACGCGCGTCCTCGGTCGAACAACCGGTCAGCACGACCGCCAGGGCGAGCAGGCACGCCGCGAAGAGGATGCGCACGCCTCGAGCCCTAGTCCGAGGCCTGGCGCAGCGACAGCTCCGGGCTACGACTGGCGCAGCTCGCGGATGCGCGCCTTCTTGCCGACGCGGCCGCGGAGGTAGTAGAGCTTGGCGCGATTGACGTCGCCGATCATCGCAACCTCGAGCTTCTCGATCTTCGGCGAGTGCACGGGGAACGTTCGCTCGACGCCGACGCCGAACGACTGCTTGCGAACCGTGAACGTCTCGCGAACACCCGAGCCCTGCCGCTTGATCACCACGCCCTCGAACACCTGCACGCGCTGGCGGGTGCCCTCGATCACCTTGAAGTGCACGCGGACGGTGTCCCCGGCCTTGAATCGCGGGACGTCACGCAGCTGCTGCTGCTCGATGCTCTCGATGATGGTGCTCATGTGAAAAGGTCGGCCTGCGAGCCGGTGGGGAAGTGTACCGGACGCGCCGGTAGCGCGTCCGGTACACGAAAGCGGCCGGGCTCGGCCTCTCCGGCGCCTCAGGCCGCCCCTGCCGCAGCAGGCTCGGGCATCAGACCCAGCTGCGTCAGCACCTGCACCTGGTCGAAGTAGAGGTGATCGGCTGCGACCTTGCCGTCACGCACCTGGAGCACCTCCACCCCGCGCCCCTCGAGCCGGCGGTGCGTGGCGGGGATCTCGCCCTCCGGTCCCTGCAGCGGCGCGTCGTGCGTGCCGCTGAACGTGAACTCGTGGACGACCCAGTCGCCGGCGACGATCTCGCTGTGCACGCTGATGCCACCGTCCGGGAAGGCCCGGAGCCACGACATCGCGTACTCGACGGCCGCGTCTCGCCCCGTCAGATGGACGTCGCCCGGCGCCTCGAACACGACATCCTCGGCGTAGAGCTCGCGCATGCGGGACTCGTCGTGGGCGTTGAACGCGTCCACGGTCTCGGACGCGATCCGTTGTGCATCGTGCATGTGAACCTCCTCTTTCGTGCGGTTCAGCACAATTGCTTCACGATAGCGCGCCGCCGACGGAGCGGCAACTCGAGGTGCGAGCAGGGTCAGTGCAGGGAGATGCGGTTCGGCGGCCAGTAGGTGGCGAACACCTTGCCGATCAGGTTCTGCCGCGGCACGGAGCCCCAGCGGCGAGAGTCGCACGACTGCGACCGGTTGTCACCCATCATGAAGTACTGCCCGGCAGGGATCTTGAGAGGCCCGAACGCCTGCGTCTCGCCCCGGCGCGAGTCCTGCACGTACGGCTCGTTGAGCGGCTTCCCGTTTACGTAGACGTAGCCGTCGCCTCCCCGCAGCCTCACCTCGACCGTCTCTCCCGGCATGCCGACGAGCCGCTTGACGAAGGTGCCGCCCGCACCGCACTGGATGCGAGCCGCAGGCGGGGTCTCGAAGACGATGATCTCGCCCCGCCGGGGGTCGCGCAGGTGGTAGATGAACCGGTTCGCGAGCACGCGATCGGAGAACCGCGCCTGGCAGCCGGCGGCAGGCTCCGCACAGTGCAGGGTCGGCTCCATCGACGAGGAGGGAATGCGGTACGGGTTGATCACGTACGCCTTCACGAGCAGGACGATCGCGATCGCCCCGACGATCGTGACGAGCCAGTCGATCGTGACGCGCAGGCGGTGTGGCAGGCGCCGGGTGAGCCGGTCGACCGGATTGTGCGACTGGTGGCGCGGCGGCTCGTCGGGAGAGCGTGGAGGCGGCGCGGGAGGCTCGCCGTCGGGCGCTTCGCCGTGCGGCCCGGCCGGCCGGGGCAGCGGGGCTGCGGGCCCGTCGTCGGGCCTGGCCCAGCCCGGCAGGGGCGGCTCTGCGCCCATTGCAGGCAAGGGCGAGGACGGGCGGCCGTCGGGGTCGGGGTGCTCGGCCGGGCCGGCCGGCGCCTCCCCGCCGGGCGGGGCGCTGCGGACGGGGCGCTCTGCGGGCTCGTCGCGCTCGCTCACCGGACGCTCCGGGCACGGCTCTGGTCGCGGCGCCACTCGTCGATGCGACCGTGGTCGCCGGAGACCAGCACCTCCGGGACGTCCCAGCCCCGGTAGGAGGCGGGGCGCGTGTAGTGCGGGTATTCGATGCCGCCGTCGAGGACGGCGGAGAAGGTCTCGCTCTCGCCAGAGCCCTCCGCGAGCGCACCGGGGAGCCGCCGCGCGATCGCGTCGAGCAGCACCATGGCAGGCAGCTCACCGCCGGAGAGGACGTACGGGCCGATCGAGACGGCGTCGGTGCAGAGGTGCTCGACGATGCGGGCGTCGAAGCCCTCGAAACGCGAGGAGAGCACCGTGACCGCGGTCTCGGCGGCAAGCTCCTCCACGAGTGGCTGGTCGAGCTGGCGCCCCTGGGGCGTGAGAGCGATCACCCTGGGCGGGCGGTCGTCGCCGTAGACGGCGTCGAGCGCCGCCGCCACCACGTCCACGCGCAAGACCATGCCGGCGCCGCCGCCGTAGGGCGCGTCGTCGACCTGGCCCGCGCGCAACGGCGTCGTGTCGCGGTAGTTGAACAGGCGCAGCTCGAGCTCCGTGCCCAGCACCGTGGCCACGGGCCTCTGCTCGGTCAGCCAGCCGAAGGCGTGCGGGATCTGCGTGAAGACGTCGAGGCGCATCGCGGCAGGGTAGCCCCTAGAGGATGAAGCCCGGGTTGAGAAGAATGCGCCCCTGCTGCAGATCGATGTCGGCAATCGCGTCTTCGATCATCGGCACGAGCGTGCCGTCGTCGAGCTCGAGGTTGTCGTTCGCGGCACCGGGGAGCACATCCCGTACCGTTCCGAGCCGTCGTCCACCCTCCTCCTCGACGGTGAGGCCGACCAGCTGAAAGGTGTAGTACTCGCCCTCCGCCGGGGGCGGCAGTGCGTCGCGAGGGATCGTGATCTGCTGGCCCCGCTCGACCGGTCGGTCGAGCTTGATCGCGCGCCGTCCCCCGCCGACCCGCCGGGAGAGCACGACCGTGGCGGGCGCGCCCGCCACGTGGACGACGGCGCCGACCGCGTAGCGGCTCTCGTCCTCGCTCGCTGCCTCCACCACGAAGGCGCCGTCGAGGCCATGCGGTCGCCCGACGCGGCCGACCGGCACCGGATCGCTCACCCGGCCCCGCTAGTCCGCGATCTCGAGCACGACACGCCGGTCGTCTCGCGTGCCGCTCGCGCGCACCACGGTGCGCAGCGCGCGCGCAAGCCGTCCCTGGCGTCCGATCACCTTGCCGACGTCGTCAGGTGCCACATGGAGCCGCAGCACGGTTGCGTCGTCGCGCTCGACCACCTCGACGGAGACGGCGTCCGGCTCGTCGACGAGCTGGCGCGCGATCCAGGCGAGCAGCTCGGCCACTCAGCTGATGCCGGCTGCCTTGATCAGCTTCGCGACGGGATCGCTCGGCTGGGCGCCCTTGGCGAGCCAGTCCTTGACCTTCGCCTCGTCCAGGTCGATCGTCGAGGGGTCGGTCTGCGGGTTGTAACGCCCCACGATCTCGATGAAGCGACCGTCGCGCGGCGAGCGCGAGTCGGCCACCACGACGCGGTAGATCGGGTTCTTCTTCGATCCGACCCGCGTCAGTCTCATGCGAACAGCCATCTGTCTCCTTCGTGCGTTTCGGTGTGAACCGGGATTGTGCCGATTACCGGCGGGGCTTGCCTCCGGTGAGCTCGGGCGGCAGGCCGGGCATCTTGCCCTTGCCGAACTGCTTCATCATCTTCTGCATCTGCTTGCGTGCCGCGAGCAGCTTGTTGACCTCGTCGATCGAGGTACCGCTGCCGGCGGCGATGCGACGCCGCCGCGGACCGTTGATCAGGTGCGGGACGCGCCGCTCGTGGGGAGTCATGGAGAGCACGATCGCCTCCACACGGGCCATCTGCTTCTCGTCGACGTCGAGCCCGTCCAGCTCCTTGCCGATCCCCGGCAGCAGCTTCAGCACGCCCTTCACCGGCCCCATGCGCCGCAGCATGCGATAGCTCTGCAGGAAGTCGTCGAAGGTGAACTCGCCGGCGCGCAGGCGGCGCTCCATCTCCGCCTGCTCGTCCTCCTCGACGACCGCCTCGGCCTTCTCGATCAGGGTGAGCACGTCGCCCATGCCGAGGATCCGGGAGGCCATGCGGTCGGGGTGGAAGACCTCGAGCTGGTCGAGCTTCTCGCCGACCGACGCGAACTTGATGGGACGACCCGTCAGCGCCTTGATCGAGAGCGCGGCACCGCCGCGGGCGTCGCCGTCGAGCTTGGTCAGGACTGCGCCGTCGAAGGCGATCCGCTCCTGGAACGCTTCGGCCACGTTGACGGCCTCCTGCCCGGTCATGGCGTCGAGCACGAGCAGGACGTTCAGCGGCTTCACGGCATCGCGCACGCGGGCGAGCTCGTCCATCAGCTCCTCGTCGACGTGCAGGCGGCCTGCCGTGTCGACGATGACGACGTCGAGGCCGTCCTTCCGCGCGCGCTCGAGACCCGCCGTCGCCGCCAGCACCGGATCCTGCGTTTCGGTGCGATAGACGGGTATCGCGATCTGCTTGCCGAGCTGCTCGAGCTGGTCGATCGCCGCGGGGCGCTGCAGGTCGGCGGCCACGAGCCCCGGGCTCTTCCCCTCACGCCGTAGGTGCAGCGCGAGCTTGGCGGAGGTGGTCGTCTTGCCCGATCCCTGCAGCCCGGTCATCAGGATCACGGTCGGCGGCCGGCCGAACGCGAGCTGCGAGTCGCCCGACCCCATCAGCTCGGTCAGCCGGTCGTGGACGATCTTGACGACCTGCTGGCCCGGGTCGAGGCCTTTCATCACGTCCTCGCCGAGCGCAAGGGCCTTGACGCCCGCTACGAAGTCCTTCACGACCTGGAAGTTGACGTCCGCCTCCAGCAGCGCGAGGCGGATCTCCCGCATTGCCTTGTTGACGGCGTCCTCGTCGAGCCGCCTCGAGCGGCCGAGGTCGCCGAGCGTGGCCTGGAGCCGGTCTGAGAGCGCATCGAACACGGCCGTGAAGTGTACGGGTGGCTATCCGGCCACGAGGGCCCGGGCGAAGTCGCGGGGGTCGAAAGGCCGCAGGTCGTCGAGGCCCTCCCCCACGCCGACGAGCTTGACGGGCAGCCCCAGCTCGTACGCGATCGCCACGGCGACGCCTCCCTTGGCGGAGCCGTCGAGCTTCGTGAGCGCGACACCGGTCACGCCTGCTGCCTCCCCGAACAGGCGTGCCTGCTGCAGCCCGTTCTGGCCCGTCGTGGCGTCGACGACGAGCAGCGTCTCGTGCGGCGCGCCTTCGATCCGGCTCGTGATCACGCGCCGCACCTTGGCGAGCTCCTCCATCAGGTTCGACTGGGTATGCAGGCGCCCCGCCGTGTCGATGATGACCACATCCTTGCCGCGCGCTCGGCCGGCCTCGACCGCGTCGTAGGCGACTGCGGCCGGGTCTCCTCCGGCCGGAGCGCCGACGATGTCCGCCCCGGCACGGTCGGCCCAGATCTCGAGCTGCTCCCCGGCGGCGGCCCGGAAGGTGTCGCCGGCCCCGAGCAGGACGGTGCGCCCGTGCTCGCGAAGCTTCTGCGCGAGCTTGCCGATCGTCGTCGTCTTGCCCGTGCCGTTGACGCCCACGACGAGGATCACGCTCGGCCGCTCGTGCAGGGCGAGTGCGGCCGGCTCCCCGAACAGCTGCTCGATCTCCTCGGCCAGCGCCTCGCCGAGGTCGTCGATCTCGCCTCGCGCCTCCAGCCTCCGCACCAGCTCGGCCGTGGCGCGCACGCCGACGTCCCCCTGGATCAACGCCTCCTCGAGCCGTTCCCACGCCTCCTCGTCGCCCGTGTCGAACGGGCCGGCCGCGATCTCGGCCGTGAGCGCGCGGCGGCTCTTCGCGAGCGAGTCGCGAAGGCGCCCGAAGAAGCCGGAGCGTTCCGGCTCGTCCCGTGCTTCGTCCTCTGCGTCGCCGAGCAGCTCGGCCCACGTCCTGCTCATCGACCCGTCAGGTTATGCGGTCGCGGCGGCGACTGCGTCGTGCCGCGGCAACCGGCGCGAGACGATCTGGGAGACGCCGTCCTGGCCCATGGTGACACCGTAGAGGACGTCGGCCGCCTCCATGGTGCGCTTCTGGTGGGTGATCACGATGAACTGGGCGCGGTCTGCGTAGCGTCGCAGGAGCTCGACGAAGCGGGCGATGTTCGCGTCGTCCAGCGCGGCCTCCACCTCGTCGAGCAGGTAGAACGGGCACGGCTTCGCGAGGAAGAGCGAGAAGAGGAACGAGATCGCGCCGAGGGCCTTCTCGCCCCCGGAGAGGAGCGACAGCCGGGTGACGCGCTTGCCGGCAGGGCGCAGCTCCACCTCGACGCCCGGCTCGGCGCCCTCCTCGTCGGCCTCCACGAGCCGCAGGCAGCCCTCGCCGCCGGGGAAGAGCGTGGCAGCCACTTCCTCGAAGTTCCGGGCCACGGCCTCGAAGGTCTCGGAGAACCGCCGCTGCACCGTCTCGGCCAGCTCGTCGCGCAGCTTCGCGATCTCGGCCAGCGAGTCCTCCAGGTCCTGGCGTTGTGCCGCGAGCTCCTCGAGGCGCCCCTTCTCCGCCTCGTACTCCTCCTTGGCGAGCGGGTTCACCTGGCCGAGCGCCTCACGCCTGCTGTCGAGCCTGTCGGTGCGCGCCGCCAGCTCGGCCCGGTCGTCGCCCTCGGCGGGCGACTCCGCAGCCGCCTCCTCGAGCCTGCGTGCAGCCTCCTCTGCCTCCGCTTCGAGGCGAGCAAGCTCGACCTGCACCTGCGTGGCACGCTCCGCCGCCTCCTCCGCCTCGCGGCGCAGCTCGACCTCGGCGGCGCCGAGGCGGCGCAGGTCATCCCCGAGGCGCGCCGCACGCTCGGCACCGGCGTCGACCCGGGCCCGCACGGGCGCCTCGAACCGGCCGGCGAGACCGCTTGCAGCGTCGAGGCCCAGCCCGAGCTGCCCCGCCATGGCGCACAGCCGCGCGAGCATGTCGGGGTCGAGCGCCGAGCGCCGCGGGGCGCGCTCGACGAGCGCCGCGTCCGAGACCCTCGCACGATCCGCCGCGGCACGCGCGTCCGCGGCGGCACGGTCAGCGGCTGCGAGCAGCTCCCGGGCCTCCCGCTCGAGCAGCTCACGGTCGAGGCCGTCGTCCAACGTGGTTCCCTCGCCGCTTCCGCCGAGGCGTGCCGCGACGACCTCCGCCGCTTGCGCGCGGGCGACGGCGTCGGCCGTCTCGCGGGCTGCGTCGGCCTCGAGCCCGGAGAGGCGGCGCAGCTCGGAGCCGAGCTCGCCGCTGCGGGCTGCGCCCATCGTGATACGGGCGGCCAGCGGCTCCTCGATGCGAAGCGCCGCGGCTACGGCGCGCGCTGCCGCCTGCTCGAGCCCGGTCGCAAGCGTGGCCAGACGCTCGAGCAGCTCCGGGTCGGTGACACGGTCGCGCAGGTGCGCGACCTCGCCGTATGCCGCTTCCGCGGCGACCGACCGCGTCGCGGCCTCCTCGGCAACGCCCGCCGCGGCCTCCGCACGTGCCGCGAGCTCGTCGGACTCGTCGGCCAGCGCCCGGCGGCGGGCGTCCATCTCGAGCAGCAGCACCTCCGCGGTCTCTCCCGCGAACCAGAGCTCGCCGCGATCGGCGTCGTAGCCGTGCCCGTCGGAGGTGATGACGACCCCGTGAGAGGCATCGAGCAGCTGCTCACGCTCGACCAGCCACACGCCGTCGAGGAGACGGAGAGCCGCTTCGTCACCCCGCACGAGCTCACGGAGCGGGCGCGCGTCGGGGACGGGGGCCCGGCCGGAAGGTGCGCCGTCGCCACCGACGACGACGGCGAGCGAGCCGAGCCCGTCCCGGCGCGCGCGCTCGAGCAGCTCCATGGCGGCGCGAGTGCTATCGGCGAGGACGGCGGACGCGCGCCACGCGAGTGCCGCGGCCACGGCACGCTCGGCTCCCGGATCGGGCTCGAGCGCCGAGAGCGCGAGGGTCTCGCCGGCCTCCGCGAGCGCCCTCGCGGCGGGCGGAATGCCCTCGCGGCCGGCGATCGCACGCTCCAGAGCGGCGAGCCGCTCACGGGCCGAGCGCGCGCGCTCCGCCACGTCGTCGCGCTCGCTGGAAGCGGCCCGAGCGAGCGCCGCCGCCTCGTTCGCGGCGGTCTCGAGCTGCGCCGGCGTGGGCCCGCCGCCTCGGGCCAGTGCGCGAGCTTCGCGGAGCTCGGTCGAGAGCCGCTCGGCGAGCGCCGCGGCCGACTCGCGCCGCAGGGCGAGTCGTTCGCGGGCCCGGCCGAGTGCCAACACCGAGCGGTTGGCGCCTTCGTGGCCGCCGGCCGCGTCGGCCAGCGCGCTCTCCACGCCCTGCCGTTCGGAGCGGAGGCCTGCCAGCCGCACTTCGGCCCTGGAGGAGAGCTGCCGCTCGAAGGCGGCCAGGCGCGCGTGCGCGATCCGCGCCTGCTCCTGGGTGCGCCCGCTCGCCTCGGCAGCGTCGCGAGCCGCTGCGGCGGCCGCCTGCGCCGCGTGCTCGAGCGCCCGCAGGGTCTCGTCGCTGCGATCCACGGCGGCCCGCTCGGCCTCGGCCAGCTCCTCCCGCAGCCGTGCCTCCAGGCCGGCGGTCGACTCCCGGCGCAGGGCGATCCTCTCCGAGGCGCCCTGCAGGCGGTACAGGGCCCCGAGCGCGGCCTCGCGCTTGCCTGCAGCGTCGGAGAGCTCGTCCTCGGCCTGCTGCCGCTCCTGCAACAGCGCGGTCAGTCTCTCGTGGGTGCTGCGGCGGGCGATCGCGGCAGCGTCGCGGCGCTCCTCGGCCTGAGCGCGTCGCGCCGCGACGGCGGCGAGGTCGAGCTGCGCGATGCGCGCGCGCAACCCTGCGATCTCGACCGCGAGCTTCTCGGCACGCTCGGCCGCCGTCGCCTGCAGCGCGAGCGGGCGCAGCCTCTTGCGCACTTCCTCCTCGACGTCGCGCGCCCGCTCCACCTGGGTCGCGACGCGGGCGAGCTTGAGCTCCGCCCGATGCTTGCGGCGCTTGAACTTGCCCAGGCCGGCAGCCTCCTCGACGAGCGCCCGGCGATCCTCGGGCCGGGAGGCGAGCACGGCGTCGACCTTCCCCTGCGAGACGATCGAGTGCATCGTGCCGCCGAGCCCCACGTCGGCGAGCAGCTCGACGATGTCGATGCGGCGCACCGGGGTCTTGTTCACGAGGTACTGCCCCTCGCCTCCGCGGACGAGCCGCCGTGCGATTGCCACCTCGCTGTAGTCGAGGTCGGGGAAGGCGCCGTCCTCGTTGTCGAAGACGAGCTCCACCTCGCAGTGGTCGGCCGCCTTCAGGTCGCCGCCCCCTGCGAAGAGGACGTCGTCCGGCTTCTCGGCGCGGAGCTCGGATGGAGCGAGCGAGCCGGCGGCCCAGACGATCGCATCGGAGACGTTCGACTTGCCCGAGCCGTTGGGCCCGACGACGACCGCGACGCCGGGCTCGAGCTTGAGCTCGATCGGCTCGACGAACGACTTGAAGCCGCGCAGGCGGATGGTTCGCAGGTGCATGCCAGGGGAACGCTAACGGCGGCCGCGGACGTCCCGGGTGATCTCCTGAGCCTCGGTGTGCGAATACAGTGCCGAGATGGTCTCCTCCACCTGGCTTCTGCTCGTGATCGGCGCCGCCTGCGCGAGCGGCCTGATGGTCGTGCTCTGGGCTCTGGCCGTCCGGATCGGGGACGCCAGCCACGTCGATGTGGGCTGGGCGTACGGGATCGGCGGCTTGGCGGTGCTCTACGCCGCCCTGGCGGACGGCTCCGGCGGGCATCGGCTGCTCGTGGGCGTGCTCGCCGGCATCTGGAGCGTCCGGCTCGGCACGTACCTGCTCGTCAACCGCATCATCGGCAAGCCGGAAGACGGCCGCTACCAGGAGCTGCGACGGCGCTGGGCACCACACGTGAACCGCGCCTTCTTCCTCTTCTTCCAGGCACAGGCGGCATTCATCGCCGTCTTCTCGCTCCCGTTCCTGCTCGTCGCGCTGGCTGCCGGAGAGGTCTCGTGGCCCGCATGGGCCGGCGCCGCCCTCGCGCTCGCCTCGATCGGGCTCGTCTCGCTCGCGGACAGGCAGCTTGCAGCCTGGCGCACCGACCCCCAGAACAAGGGGAAGACGTGCCGCGCCGGCCTGTGGAGCTGGTCGCGCCATCCGAACTACTTCTTCGAATGGCTGCACTGGGTGGCCTGGGCCGTGATCGCCCTCACCGTCCCGTACGGCTGGATCGCGCTGGTCGTACCCGCCTTCCTGCTCTTCCTGCTGTTCAAGGTGACCGGTATCCCCGAGACCGAGGCACAGTCCCTGCGCAGCCGGGGCGACGACTACCGGCGCTACCAGCAGGAGGTGTCGGTCTTCGTGCCGCTGCCCCCGAAGCATCGTTCCGCCCCGTGATCGCCGACCGTGTCGTCTCCTCGGGCCTGGTGCCCGATCCGCTGCTGCGCGCCGCAATCCGGCAGAGCTGCCGGGCGCGGCTGCGGCACGAGCGACGGCGTGGGCTCGACGCGTTCGAGCAGACCGTCGCAGCGATGTCGCAGGGCCCGATCGCGATCGAGACGGGAGCTGCCAACGACCAGCACTACGAGCTGCCGGCCGGCTTCTTCGGGCTCGTGCTCGGCCCGCGCCGCAAGTACTCGGGGTGCTTCTGGCCCGACGGCGTCACGACCCTCGCACAGGCGGAGGATGCGATGCTCGCTCTCACGTGTGCCCGCGCGGGCATCGAGGACGGCATGGACGTGCTCGATCTCGGCTGCGGCTGGGGCTCCCTCTCCGGCTGGATCGCCGAGCACTACCCGGCGACGCGAGTGCTCGCCGTCTCCAACTCCGCCTCGCAGAAGCAGCACATCGACTCGCTCGGCCTCGGCAGCGTGGAGGTGGTGACGGCGGACGTGAACCGGTTCGAGACGGAGCGACGGTTCGACCGCGTCGTCTCGGTGGAGATGTTCGAGCACGTTCGCAACTGGCAGGCGCTGCTCGGCAAGGTGAGCGGGCTGCTGCGACCGACCGGCCGGCTCTTCGTGCACGTCTTCGCCCACGTACGGCATCCCTACACGTTCGAGCGCAGCTGGATGGCAAGGCGCTTCTTCACGGGCGGGACGATGCCGTCGGACGACCTGCTGCTGCGCTTCACCGACGACCTCGTCGTGCGCGAGCACTGGCGGCTGAACGGCGTCCACTACGCGAGGACGGCGAACGCGTGGCTCGAGCGTCTCGACGCGCACCGCCCCGAGGCGCTCGCGTTGCTCGGCTCCGAGGCGGCGCTTCGCGAATGGCGGGCGTTCTTCATGGCCTGTGCCGAGCTGTTCTCCTACGGCGGCGGCACCGAGTGGATCGTCGGTCACTACCTGCTCGAGCAGCGGGCCTAGCAGCGAGCCCAGAGGCAGGGGTCAGGGGCGCGTCGTCTCGTGGGTGATGCCGAGCGCCGCGAGCGCCTGGTGTGCAGCCTCCTGCTCGGCGGCTTTCTTGGTCGAGCCGGAACCGACCCCGACCTGCTCCCCGGAGATCACGACGGCGCACACGAAGCGGCGGTCGTGCGGCGGCCCGTCGACCTCGAGCACCGTGTACTGGACGTGGTTGCCGCTGCGCGCCAGGGCCTCCTGCAGCTCCGTCTTGTTGTCGACGTGGCCGGTGCGGGCGAACTCGATGCGCTCGTCGAAGGCCCCGACGATGGCGGGCTCGACCTCCTCGAAGCCGTACTCGAGGTAGACGGCGGCGATGGCGGCCTCGAGCAGGGCGGCCAGCACGTTGCGGCTGCGCGAGATGCGCTGCAGCTCCGCTGCTGGGACGTCCTGCGCCTGGTCGAGCAGGTAATGGCCGAGATCGAGCTCCTTGGCGACGGCGGCGCAACTCTGCCGGGAGACGACGTGCGCCCTGATCTTGGCCAGGCGCCCCTCCGAAGAGTCCGGGAACCGGTCGTACAAGGCCCGCGCGATCGCGAGCTCGAGCACGGAGTCGCCGAGGAACTCGAGGCGCTCGTACGACGAAGCCCTGTCGGGCGCCCACGACGTGTGCGTGAAGACGTGCTCGCGCCGCTCCGGGGGAAGAGCGTCGATCAGGCGCGCGAGCGCGGGCCCTTCCCCGGAGCGGGCGCGACTACTGGTGGGCAGCGACGTAGTCGACGGCCTGGCCGACGGTCGTGATCTTCTGCGCATCGTCGTCCGAGATCTTGATCCCGAACTGATCTTCGAGCTCCATGATCAGCTCGACGAGGTCGAGCGAGTCGGCATCCAGGTCCTCCTGGAAGGACGCCTCGTCGGCGATCTCCGCCTCGTCGACGCCGAGCTGCTCGCTGAGGACGGCCTTCACGCGCTCGTACACTTCTTCACGGGACAGAGCCACTGTTCGAAACCTCACTTGTTGCCGTACGGGTCGTGGAGCGCGCCGACAATACCACGCCGCGCGGGCGGCCTCCCGCCTCAGGTGCGCTGCACGGCCGGCAGCGACTCCTGCAGGCGCCGGACGATCTCGTGCTCCACCCCGCGCGCGGCGAGCCTGACCGCGCTCTCGATCGCCCTCCTCGAGCTCGAGCCGTGCGAGACGACGACGAGGCCCCGCAGACCTAGCAGATAGCCCCCGCCGTGCTCGTCGGGATCGAGCCGGGCCCGCAACGAGCGGACGGCCGGACGGAGGAGAGCGCCTCCGAGCTTGCCCCTCATGCTCGCCTCGGCCTCGGAGCGAAGTGCCTCCACGACCGACCGGATCGTTCCCTCCAGCGTCTTCAGGGCGACGTTGCCGGTGAAGCCGTCGCAGACGATCACGTCGGCCTCGCCGACGAGCAGGCTACGGCCCTCCGCATTGCCGTCGAAGGGAAGCCCGTCCGCGGCGAGCAGTGCGTGTGCCTCGAGGGTCAACTGGTTGCCCTTCTCCGGCTCCTCGCCGATGGAGAGCAGGCGCACCCGCGGTGCGCTCACGCCGAGAATCTCCTCGGCGAAGACGGAGCCCATGTGGGCGAACTGCACCAGGTGCTCCGGCCGTGCGTCGGCGTTGGCACCGGCGTCGATCAACACGGACGGGCCGTGCTCGGCAGGGATCACGACGGCGATGCCCGGACGGTGGACGCCCGGCAGCCGCCTGATGTGCAGCAGGCTCGCTGCCAGCATCGCACCCGTGTTGCCCGCGGAGACGACAGCGTCGACCTCGCCGTCGGCGACCGCACGCACAGCGCGGACGAGCGAGGAGTCGGGCTTGCCTCGTACCGCCTCACCGGGCTTGTCGTGCATCTCGACGACGCCGCGGGTGACGACGTGCTCGAGGCCCCGCGCGTCGAGCTCGGCGGGGCCGAAGAGGACGGGCACGACCCCGGGCGCTACTGCAGCGAGCGCCCCGGCGACGATCTCTCCGGGAGCCCGGTCGCCTCCAAGGGCGTCGACGGCGACCCGGACGGTCACACTGTTACGGAGCGGGCGTGCCGAGCGGCTGGATCTCGCGGTCCCTGTACGTCTTGCACGTCGGACAGACGTGGTGCGGCCGCGTCGGCGCACCGCAGTTGGGACACACGTTGACCCGCGGCGCCTCGATGCCGTGCTGTGCACGGCGCTTGTCGCGGCGTGCTTTCGATGTCTTTCGCTTCGGGACAGCCATGAGCGGAGGGGGAGTGTACCGGAACCGGCACGGCGGCCGCCCTCCTACCCGACCAGGAGGGAGAATCCCCGGGATCAGCGCGGAGTGAGCATCGCCGCGAGGGCGGGAGGCCGCACGTCGAGGCGGGGAAGCTGGTCGAGCGCGACCCACACCGCTTCGTAGGTGCCGACGCGGGCGCGGTCCCTGGCGGTGCGGTCGGCATGGTCGGGCCAGTCGCCCGTGCCGAACGAGCCCCCGACGATCCAGGCGTCGAAGTACATGAAGCGGGTGCCGCCGAAGGACTCCTCGTGGACGAGCTCGCCGAGCTCGACGTGCACGCCGAGCTCCTCCACCGCCTCGCGCTTGGCGGCCTGCTCGGGGGTCTCGCCGTCCTCCACGCCACCACCCGGGAAGAGGAAGTACGTGTGGCCGTCGCGCACACGCCGGATCAGCGCGACGCAGTCGGCCTGGACGATCACCACCCGGGCGCGGGGAGCGAGGTCAGCCATCCTCTCGGAGCGCCTCGAGCGCCGCCCAGCGTGGATCGGCAACCGTCTCGTCGTGCTCGTGCGGCTCGTCGTTCAGGTCCTTGCCGCAGACCGGGCAGAGGCCGGCGCAGCCGGGCCGGCAGAGGATCTGGTCCGGGAGCGCCAGGGCGATCGCGTCCCGGGCCCACTGCGAGAGGTCGAGCTGGTCGTCGGCGACGTACTCCGACCGCAGCTCGGGATCGGCTCCGTGCCCCGACGCGTGGTACTCCTGCGCGTCGATCCGCGCGGTCCAGACGGCATCCTCGAGGCAGCGCATGCACGGCCCGTGCAGCCGCACGTCGAAACGGAGCCGGAACAGGTCCCCGCCCGTCGCCCGCTGCACCACGAGCTCCGCGGAGACCTCGGACGGCACGGGCAGATAGCGCTCGCCGCCGAGCTGATACGGCTCGAGCGCGATCGCGACGGCGTCCCGGAACTCCTCACCGGAGCGGAGGCGCAGCCTGCGCAGCGGAAACGTCGTCATCCAGGGAGCGTAGCCACCCCGCCGCCGTCTGAGGGCACGTGGGGGAAGCAAGGATTCCGTAAGCATCCGCCCGGTCGGGGGAGGATGAGGGTATGACGGCTGGGATACCACAAGAGCGAACTCCCACCCGAAGCACCACCAAGGAGGCCTCCCGATGGGCCAGAGAAGCCAGAAATCCACGTATAACCGAAGGAAGGCAGGGCTCGGCGCAGCGGTCGCCGTGCTCGCGACGGCGTTCGCCCTCGTCGGCTCGAGCGCGCTCGGAAGCACCGCGGCGCAGGCGCAGTACGCGCCGAGCAACACCGTCGCACCGACGGTCACAGGCTCGGCGGCCGTGACGCAGGTCGTGACGGCGAACGTCGGCACCTGGACGGGCGACCAGCCGATCGTGTTCGAGTTCCAGTGGCAGCGCTGCAACAGCGGCGGCCAGAACTGCGTCTCGATCCCCAACGCACGGTCGCAGACGTACACGGTCGCCTCGACCGATGCAGGCGCCACGCTGCGCGTCACCGTGACGGGCCGCAACAGCCAGGGCTCGGCCTCGGCCATCTCGGCGGCGACAGGCGTCGTCGGGCAGGCGCCGGGCCCCGCCGGTGCGATCAAGCTCCCGAGCGGCGAGACCTCGATTCCGGTCACCAGCGTGCCGAAGGGCGAGCGCCTGATCGTGGACCGCGTGGGCTTCACGCCGAACCCCGTGCGCTCCCGCACCCAGCCGATCCAGGCGCAAATCAAGGTGAAGGACACGCGCGGCTACGTCGTACGTGACGCGATCGTCTTCATCCGCTCGACGCCGCTCGTGACGACGGCGCAGGACAGCGGCCGCACGCAGCAGGACGGCACCATCATCTACACGATGTTGCCCGAGCGTGACTTCCCGGCGATCCGCAACAGCTACAACATCCAGTTCTTCGTGAAGGCCTACCGGCAGGGCGACGATCCCCTCGCCGGCGTCTCCGGCACACGCCTCGTGCAGGTGCCGATGTCCCGCTAGCAGGCAGATAGGGGGCGGCCGCCAACGGGCCGCCGCCCCCCGTCTCACCGGCCTGTTCAGCCCGGCAGACGCGCTCCGAGCGGATCGAGGCTCTTCGCGCGGGCCAGAGCCTGCCGCCGATCCGCTCCGCCGGTAGCCCGGGCCAGTGCGCGCCAGAGCTCGACGTCGCCCGGATCGCGCTCGATCCCCTCGCGCAGGGAGGCCGCGGCATCGTCCGGCCGGCCGAGGATCCGCTCGGACTCGCCGCGCAACCGCCACGGCTCACCTGACCACGGAAGCAGGCGGGCGGCGCTGCGTGCTTCCCCGACAGCCGCCGCCGCATCACCCTCGCGAAGTGCACGTGCCGCCCTCTCGGTGAGAGTGTTCCCGGCGAGGAGCGCGGCTACGAGAGCCCCCGAGACCGCGGCTGCCGCGACGACGGGCCGTCCAGGAACGCGGACGCACGATCCGCCGGCGACGAGGGCCGCACCGAGCGCGAGCCCGGTGAGCGACACGGCCGTGAGCTGCCAGTCGAAGTCGACTGCGAGATGGACGACGAAGGCCGCATAGGCGCCCGACGCCGCACGCGCCCCGGCCCGCCTCACCGGGGCGGCGACGAGGAGGGGCGGCACGAGGGCAAGCACCAGCAGCCCGAGGCCGACCACCCCGAGCTCCGCGAGCGCCTGCAGGTAGAGGCTGTGGGTGTCGACGGCCGGGAACGGCTGCGAGCGCTCCTCGAGCCACACGCGTCCCCAGGTGCCACCCCCGCTGCCGAGGAGAGGCGTCCGCTCCCACTGGGCGGCTGCAACCGCCCAGTAGGCGCGACGCTCGGCGCTCGTCGCGAGCGCGAGCCCGATCGTGGCTGCGAGGCCCGCAGCCGTCGCCACGAGCACCAGCAGACGTGGGCTGCGACCGGCGGTGGCAAGCGCGACCACGGCCCCGACTGCGAGGGCGGCCTGGGCGCCTCTGCTCTCGGAGAGGACGAGCACGGCCGCGCACGGCACCGCACAGGCGAGCGCGCCGAGGCGCGCGGCCCCACGTCTCTCGACGAGCATGCCCCCGGCGAGCAGGATGCCGAGTACGGACAGCAGCGCCAGCCCGTTCGCATACCCGATCGGCGACGCGTCGTCCCCGGTGTCGGTGCCGGCCCCGGGACGGGAGACGAGGTTCCAGGCGCAGACGACGGTGACGCCCGCGAGGATCCCCGTCGTCGCCGCAGCCAGGTCGTCGCGCTCGATCCAGAGGAGCGCGGCCCCGACGCCCGCGACGAGCACGACCGTGTGCTGCGGCTCGAGCGCCGTGAGCGGAACGCTGATGCTCCAGACGAGCGACGCAAGCTGCCAGAGCGCCAGCCCCGCGAGGCCCGTGAGTACGAGCAGCCCGGCGCGGGCAACGCGTGGGGCGTCACCGAGGAGTGCCCCCGCCGCGACGAGCAGGAGCAGGCCGAGAGCCTCCCAGCCCCACGAGACGGGCGTGAAGCCGCCGTCGAGCGCGGCCGTGACGACCACGCCGCCGGCGACTGCGAGCGCAAGGCGGCTCGAACGCGTCATCGCTGCCGCCGCGACGGCCGGCCGCGGGGCCTGGCGCTACAGGTACGAGTCGTCGTCGGGAGAGATCGGCTCGATCGGCCCGATGCCCGAGATGACCGTCTCCTGCGAGCGCTCGTGCAGGCGCTCGCGACCGCGGCGCACGGCGGACAGGAACTTGTCGAGGTTGACCTCGAGCGTGGAGAGGATGCCGTCGGCCCAGTCCTCCATCTCCAGGCGCGTCTCACGCGCCTGGCGGCGTGCATCGTCGACGATGTCCTGCGCCTGCCTCTCGGCGATCTTCACGATCTCGGTCTGGGATGCCTCGCGGACGGCCTGCTCGCGCGCCTCTCCGATCAGGCGGTCGCATTCCCGCTTGGCCTCCGCCAGCATCTCCTGGCGCTCCTTGACGATCCAGCGTGCCTGCTTGATCTCCTCGGGGATGGTGGCGCGCATCTGGTCGAGGATGTCGTAGATCTCCTCGCGATCGATTCGCACCTGGTCGGTGAGCGGCACCGCCTTCGCGTTGTGCACGAGGTCGTCGAGCTTGTCGATGAGAACGAGGACGTCCATGGCTCGAATCCTACTCCTGGGGACTGAGGGGAGCGCCGGGACGTCCGTTCGGGAACATCTCCCGGAAGCGGCGCGCCACGGCCTCGGGCACCAACTCGTCAACCTTTCCGCCGAACGACGCGATCTCCTTCACGCCGCTCGAGGAGATGAAGCTGTACATGGGGCTGGCCATCACATACATGGTCTCGATCTCGGGGGCAAGCAGCCGATTGAGGTGGTTCATCTGCGCCTCCCACTCGAAGTCGGCGATCACGCGCAGTCCCTTGACCATCGTCTTGGCGTCGTGCTTGCGTGCGAAGTCGACGACGAGCTCGTGAAAGACGTCGACGTCGACGTTGCCGAGCTCCGCGAGCGCCTCTTCGAGGAAGGCAACCCGGTCGTCGAGCGAGAACATCGTCTCCTTGTGGTGAGGGTCGCGCACGACACCGACGACGATGCGGTCGAAGATCGAGGCCGCCCGGCGGATCACGTCGACGTGCCCGTTCGTGACGGGGTCGTACGTGCCCGGGTAGATAGCGGTGATCATCGGCAGAAGAGGGTGATTCGCGCGGAACCGTACCGGCGACTGGTGACGAGGTCGAGAGGAAGCTCCGGCTCGACCCTGGCAGCGGTCTCGAGCACGAGCAATCCGGAGGGCGCGAGAATGGGCGCCACGGCCTCCCCGAGCCGCGTCTGCAGGCCCTCCCAGGCGGAGTACGGCGGGTCGGCGAGCACGAGGTCGTAGGCCCTGCCTGCGGCCCGTTCCTCCCGCAGCGCCTGCAAGGCGTCCTTCTGAAGGACGAGCGCCCCGGTGAGGCGGAGCTTCTCCAGGTTGCCGCGGATGACGGCACAGGCGGCGCGGTCGGACTCGACGAACACGCATCTTGCAGCCCCACGGGAGAGGGCCTCGAGCCCCATCGCGCCGGAGCCGGCGAAGAGGTCGAGCACGGCTGCGTCGTCCACCGGCCCGATCAGGTTGAACGCGGCCTCGCGCGCGCGATCGGATGTCGGGCGCGTGTGTGCGCCCCGGGGGGCGGCGATACGGTGGCCCTTGCGGGTGCCGGCGACGACTCGCACCCCGCCAGGGTACGCCCGGCGCGCCGTTGCAGGAGAGGCGACGGTCTCACGAGTCGCCGAGGTGCGCCCCCTCGTCGAGCAGCGCGTCGATGCGCTCGGCCAGCAGGCCCTCGTCAACGAGGCCCCGCGAGACGTCCCGTGCCCGCTCCAGCAGGTCGACGTCCTGCCGCAGCTTCGTGAAGCGGAGGTCGGACAGGCCCGACTGGCGCGCACCGAGCAGCTGGCCCTCGCCGCGGATCTCGAGGTCGCGCTCGGCGAGCTCGAATCCGTCCGTCGTCTCGACCATCGCCTCGAGGCGATCGCGCGCCACGTCCGTCAGCGCCTCCTTGGCGCGGGAGACGAGCAGGCAGTAGGACTGCTCCGCACCGCGGCCGACGCGCCCACGGAGCTGGTGCAGCTGCGCCAGGCCGAACCGGTCGGCTTCCTGCACGATCATGATCGTCGCATTGGCAACGTCGACGCCGACCTCGATCACCGTCGTGGCGACGAGCACGTCGATCTCTCCCGCCTTGAACGCGGCCATCACCGACCGCCGCTCCCCCGGCTTCAGGCGTCCGTGCATGCACCCGACCCGGAAGCCCTTCAGCTCGGCCCGGCGCAGGCGTTCGGCCTCGTCCTCGGCGGCTCGCGCCACCGTCGTCTCCGACGCCTCGATCAGCGGGCAGACCACGTACGCCTGGCGCCCGTCCGCGAGATGACGCGTGAGACGCTCGTACGCCTCGGGGCTGCGGTCGTCGGTGACCCAGGCGGTGACGATCGGCCTGCGGTCCGCCGGCGGCTCCGTAATCTCCGACACGGCCAGGTCGCCGTACACGGTGAGAGCGAGCGTGCGCGGGATCGGGGTCGCCGTCATGTGCAGTACGTGCGGGCTCCTACCCTCCGCCAGCGCGGCTCGCTGCTCGACTCCGAAGCGATGCTGCTCGTCGACGACGGCGACCGCGAGGTCCGCGAAGTCGACGTCGCGCTGGATCAGCGCATGCGTGCCGACGGCTAGCTGCACGTCACCCGAGGCGATGAGCTGGCGGACGTTCGCGTGCTCCTTGGCGGCCAGCGTGCTCGTGAGCAGCGCGACGCGGATCCCGAGAGACGTGCAGATGCCCTCGACGGTGGTGAAATGCTGCTCCGCGAGCACCTCGGTCGGCGCCATCAGGGCTCCCTGGCGACCGGACTCGATCGCGCGCAGGAGCGCGTAGAGCGCCACCACCGTCTTGCCCGAGCCGACGTCGCCCTGCAGCAGCCGCTGCATCGGGATCGTCCGCTCCAGGTCGAGGTCTATCTCGGCGATCGCCTGCTCCTGCGCCTCGGTGAGGGTGAAGGGGAGCGCCTCCCGGTAGCGCGCGACGAGCTCGCCGGCAGGCTCGAGTGGAGTCGCGACCAGCGCCTCGCGCGCCGCCGCCTGCCGCGCGAGAGCGACCTGCAGCGTCAGGAGCTCGTCGAACGCGAGGCGCCGCCGGCCCTCCTCCGCCTCCTCGAGCGAGCGCGGGTGATGGAGTGCGACGAGAGCGTCGGACCGGAGCGGCAGCCGCTGCTCGACGAGCAGGCGGGCCGGGAGCGGGTCGCCTCCGGTGCGGGCGAAGGCGAGTGCCGAGGCGACGATGCCCCGCAGCTGCTTCTGCGTGATCGCCTCGCTCGCCGGGTAGACGGGAGCGAAGTCTGCCGTCTCGGTCGCCTCCCCGAGGTCGTACGACTCGACGTGGAAGCCGTGCCGGTTCGGCTGGCCGCGCAGGCGCACGTACGTGCCCGGCTGCAGGCGCGCCTCGAGCCAAGGCTGGTTGAACCACGTTGCCCTGATCGAGCCGGTGCCGTCGGAGACGGTCGCGGTGAGGATGTGCAGCCTGCCGCGACGACGGCCCGCGGCCCGCGCGACCGTGCCCTCGATCACCGCCTCGTCCTCGCCGAACAGCTCTGCGATCGTCTTCTCGTCGGCGGGGCGCTCGTAGCGGCGCGGGCGGTGGCCGAGCAGGTCGCCCACCGTGCGCAGGCCGAGCGTCGCGAGCCGGTTGCGAACCGTGCTCCCCACGCCGGGCAGCGTCTCCACGCCGAGCGCCAGTTGCTCGGGCCGGGGTGCGCTACGCGGCCGCGGCCAGCGCGCGGGCGGGCCCACGCCCGCGAAGCCGACCGGCAGCCGGGTCTTGGCGGTGGCACGCGGCACCGTCCCGAGTATAGGAACCGCGTCGGAGTCGCTCTCCCTGCGCGTTCCGGGGGGGCACCGCAACTCAGTTTCCGACGGCGCCCGCGCTACGCGCCCGGCAGCCGGACGACGGCTTCGAGGCCGCCGCCCGCCGCGTCGCGCAGCTCGATCGTGCCGCCGTCCACCTCGACGAGCCGCCGGGCGATCGCCAGGCCGAGGCCGGAGCCGCCACGATCCGACCCGGCACGCCAGAAGCGGTCGAAGGCGCGGGCCTTCTGCTCGTCGCTCATTCCCTCCCCCTGATCCTGCACTCTCACCTCGGCGCACGCTCCTCTGCGCACGACCGACACCGTCACGGCGCTGCCGTCGGGAGCATGCCGCAGCGCGTTGGCAACCAGATTGTCGACCACCTGCGCGACGCGGTCGCCGCCCGCTCGCGCCGATACCGCTGGGGCCGCCTCGAGGCGCAACTGCACGCCGCGCTCCGCAACGGGCTCCCAGGCGTCGAGGCGGCCCCGCACGACCTGGGAGAGATCGAGAGTGGTCGCCGGCGCCGTTCCGGCGTCGGCGCGGGCGAGCGCAAGCAGCTCGTCGACGAGCCCCGAGAGGCGGCCAACCTCGGCGAAGGCGGCGTCGAGGCCGTCCCGGGCAGCGGGGTCCACATGCCGCTCCAGGTTCTCCAACCGCAGCCGCAGCGCCGTCAAGGGCGTGCGGAGCTCGTGCGAGGCGTCGGCGACAAAGTCCCGCTGCGCCGCCACGAGCCCGTCCACGCGCGCGACCATGTCGTTGAAGCGGAGGGCGAGCTGCCGTAGCTCGGGCGGGGCATCGGGCACCGGTGCGCGCGCCGAGAGATCGCCGGCGCCTGCCTGGGCCGCAGCGACCTCGAGCCCCGTCAGCGGCCGCCGGATCCAGCGGGCGAAGCTCAGGCCGACGAGAGCTGCCGCGACGAGGGCGATTGCAGCGATGCCCGCGAGCGCAAGCCAGTAGTTGCGAACACGGCGATCGACCTCGGACATCGGATAGGTGATGCGCACGGCTCCGTGGATCACGCCGCCGGAGGCGATCGGCACCGCGACGTAGAGGATCTCGTAGCCGAGCGTGCTCGAGCCGCGGACCCCGGTCGCGACGTCGCCGCGCAGCGCGGCGGCGAACTCGGGCCTCGTTGCGAACGAGCGCCGGCCCGGCGCGGGCGGCGTCGAGTCGACGAGCGCGACGCCACGGTCGTCGACGATCACCACACGACCGGCCGTGTCGGCGGCGTAGTCACGGGCGACGCTCTGCAGCGCCGGGAGGTTCGACGTGCCGGCATCACCCTCGACCGTGCTCTCCGCGAGAGAGGCGAGCGTGACCGCGTCGCGCTCGACCTTCGCGGAGAGCTGCGCGCGCTCTCCACGGGCATTGACGAAGCCGAGCGGCACCTCGAGCATCGCCAGCACGACGACCGTGAGCGACAGGTAGCTCAGCAGCAGGCGGCGCGTCATGCGCGCAGCCGCAGGCCGATCCCCCGGACCGTCTCGATCAGCGTCGGATCGCCGAGCTTCTTGCGGAGCGCGGCGACGTGCACGTCGACGGTCTTCGACGAGCCGTACCAGGTCGTGTCCCAGACCTCGCGGAGGATGCGGCGCCGGTCGACCACGACGCCGGGCTCGGAGACCAGCAACGCCAGCAGGTCGAACTCCTTGGCCGTCAATTGCAGCTCGCGCCCCTCGATCGATGCACGGCGAGCCGCGACGTCGACCTGCAGTTGCCCGGCAACGAGGGTCTCGCGCTCCTCCCGTCTTCCCGCACCGCGGCGCGCCACCGCGCGGATGCGTGCGATCAGCTCGCGCAAACCGTACGGCTTGACGACGTAGTCGTCCGCGCCGAGCTCGAGGCCGACGACGCGGTCGATCTCCTCGCCTTTCGCCGTCACCATGATGATCGGCACGTCGGAGCGGGCACGGAGCTCGCGGCAGACAGCGAAGCCGTCGATATCGGGCAGGCGCACGTCCAGCAGCACGAGATCGACCGGAGGCGCGTCGAGCGCACCCTGACCCGTGGCGACGCGCGTCACGTCGAAGCCCTCGTCGCGCAGCCCCTCGACGAGTGGCTCTGCGATCGTGTCCTCGTCCTCGACCACGAGCAGGTGCATGCCGTGATCGTAGGCGCCGCGCGACGAGCACGGAGCCGCGCGCGCGGATTCCTGGCGAAGTCCTAACGCGGGCTTTGCTCGCACCTTGCCGGAGCGGGCCTACCTTCGAGACGTCAATCTCGAAACGGAGGTCTCACCCATGAACCGCCCTCGTGCCCTGCTCGTCTCGCTCGCCGTCGCCGCCGCGGCGCTCGCAGGTGTGTTCGCGCTCACGAGCACCGTCTCCCTCGGCAGCCAGGCGCACGCGTCGACGGACGCGCAGGTGGCGCAGCGCTCTGCGCAACTCGACCGCTACGAGGCCTCGCTGCGAAAGGCACTCGCGGAGAAGCCGCCCCTGCTCCCTGCCCTCCCCACGACGTCCGTCGCGTCGTCGGCAGGCGTGCCGTCCACGGCGCCCGCTCGCGTCGTCTACCAGCGCCCGCCGCCTGTCGTCGTCGGCAGCCGCTCCGGCTCCGATCACGAGGATGCGATCGAGCAGGAGCACGAGCAAGAGCAGGAGCAAGAGCAGGAGCAGGAGCGCGGCCACGAGTCCGGGGGGGTCGAGCTCGATGACTGACAGCAGCCACAGGGTGTATGCGGTCGTGCTCGCCCTCTCGATCTTCTTCGTCACGTGGGCTGCAGTCGCGGCGAAGCCGTGGGCGACGGCCGCGCCCGATGCGCGCCTCGTCGCCCTGGCCAAGCGCGAGCAGCGGCTGCGGGCCGATGCGAAGCTCGTCGAGCAGGTCGTCGCAAGGCGAACGGCCGCCTACCAGGTGGCGCTGAGGCAGCGGCAGGCGCAGATCGCCCGGGCCGGAGCCCGCTCGCTCCAGGCCGCCCCGGCCGCGAGCGCATCGGTCAGGGTCGTCAACCTGCCGCCGCTGACGACGACGCGGAGCTCGTGATGGTGTGCCGGTCGTTCCACGCGATGGGCACCGAGGTGGAGCTCCTGCTCGACGCTCCGGACGGCGAGCGCGCGGAGCGTGCGCTCGATCGCGCCGAAGCGGAGCTCGAGCGCCTCGAGCAGATGCTGTCACGCTTCCGTCCCGATTCGGAGCTCTCGCGTCTCAATCGCGACGGCCGCAGCTCGTTCGCGAGCCCCGACCTCGTGCGCGTCGTCGAGCTGGCGCTCGCCGCACGAGACAGCACGGGCGGCCGCTTCGACCCGACCGTCCACGACGCGCTCGTCGCCGCCGGTTACGACCGGACGTTCGAGAGAGTGCCCGCCGAAGCAGCCGCCGGTCCCAAGCACGCCGTCGCCTGCGGAGGCTCCGTGCTCGTCGAGGGCCTGACGATCGAGCTCGAGCCGGGAACCCATCTCGACCTCGGCGGCATTGCCAAGGGATACGCAGCCGACTGCGTCGCGGAATCACTCGCTGTCGCGGGGCCCAGCCTCGTCAACGTCGGGGGCGACCTCGCGGTCCGGGGCCGCTCATGGCCGATCGGCGTCACCGAGGAGGTGACGCTCGAGCTCTCGCAGGGAGGGATGGCCACCTCCGGCAGCGACCGGCGCCGCTGGACGAGAGGCGGCGCGGAGCTCCACCACCTGATCGACCCGTCCACCGGCCGCCCCGCGCAGAGCGATCTCGTACGCGTCACCGTCGTCGCCGACTCGGCCACCGAAGCAGAGGTGCTCGCCAAGGCCGCGTTCCTCGGCGCCGACGTCGACGTCCCGCGCGTGCTCGTCCTGGCCGACGGTCGCACTGTCCTTGCCGGAGGGCTCGCATGAGGCACGACCCGACGTTCTGGCTGCTGGCTCGCGCCGGCGGCTTCACCGCCTACCTGCTGCTGACGTTGTCCGTGCTCGCCGGGCTCGTCCTCAAGTCGCGACCGTTCCGGGCGCTGAAGCCGTCCGTGGTCACCGACCTGCACCGCCTCCTGGCGCTGCTCGGGCTGGGGGCGCTCGCCGGCCACGCGATCGCCCTCGTGCTGGACAGGACCGTCCACGTGAGCCTCGCCGGCCTCTTCGTCCCGGGGCTCGTCGGCTATCGCCCCGTGTGGACGTCCCTGGGGGTCCTCGCCGCCGAGCTGATGATCCTCGTGTATGCGTCGTTCTCACTCAGGAAGCGCATCGGGACGAGGAACTGGCGACGCCTGCACTGGGCGACGTACGCGATCTTCGCGGCGGCGACCGCTCACGGGATCGGCGCGGGCACCGACACGGCCCAGCCGTGGGTGCTCGGCCTCTACGCAGGCGCCGTCGCGGCGGTCGCCGGCGCAACGGCGTGGCGGATCCTCGCTCCCCCCACGCCGGCGAGATCGCGGCGCCCCCGTGCGGTCGAGAGGGGAACAGCCGGCATGACGTCCCGCCGCGAGACCGCGGACGCGGCGTAGGCTGAGGGCATGCGATCCTGGCACCGGCTCCTTCTCGGCGGGCTCCTGGTCGTGGCGGTGGCTGCGGCGGGGATCGGGCTCAACTTCGCGCTGCTCGGAATGACCGAGAGCGACGACGATCGCGTCGGCAAGCTCAGCCCGCGCGCGGTCTTCGACCGGGGCACCGGCACGACCGGCGTTGCGGGCACGACCACCTCCCCCGGGACGAGCACCTCTCCCGAGACCGACACGTCCCCCGCGAGCACGACCGCACCCGAGACCACATCGACGCCGTCGACCACAGGCGAGAGCGACGACCACACCGTCACCGACGGCGACTCGCACGGGCGCGGCCGCGAGAGCGACGATTAGCCGGCCGTGACGCCGACGGCTCGCCGCCTCTAGTCCTGGAACCAGAAGAAGCCGACTGCTCCGGGGCCGGCGTGCGTGCCGACGACGGCGCCCAGGTTCTCGACGAGCTCGACCTCTGCCTGCGGGCGCAGCCTGCGCACGAGGTCGGTGAGGACGTCGATCCATTCCGGGGCGTCGGCATGGGCGATGGCAATGCGAAGGCCCGGCCCGTCCTCCGTCGCCGCGGTGAACGCGCGGGCGAACTCCTCGAGGGCCCGCTGCCGGCCGCGCACCTTGCCGATCGGCACGATCACGCCGTCGGCGACCGACAGGATCGGCTTCACGTTGAGCAGCGTGCCGGCGAGCGCCTGCGCACGCCCGATCCGCCCACCCTTCTGGAGGTACTCGAGCGTGCTGACGGTGAAGACGACGCCGTTCTCACGCTTGAAGCGTGAGATCAGCTCGTCCACCTCCTCATCGGTCGTCCCCCGGGCGAGGCGGCGCTGGATGGCCAGCGCCAGCAGGCCGACGGCGAGCGAGGCGGTCTCGGTGTCGACGAGCCTGACCCGGTCGCCGCCGAGCTGCTCCGCGGCGAGCGAGGCGGACTGGAAGGTGCCCGAGAGCTTCGCCGACAGATGGAGCCCGTAGACCCGTTCGTAGGCAGCAAGCTCCTCGAAGGCAGAGAGGAAGTCCTGCGGCGTCGGCTGCGAGGTGGTGGGGAGCGCAGGCGCGGTCCGGAGCTTCTCGTAGAAGTCGTGGGAGCCGATCTCCAGCTGATCCCGGAAGCTCTCCTCTCCGAACCGGACGTACAGCGGCACGACGCGCATGTTGGGAAAGCGGCCGCGCGCCTCCGGGAAGTCGGACGTGGAGTCGAGGACGATGGCGGTGTTCTCCGTGGTGAGGCTCATGGGTGCTCCCCTGCGTCGCGGAATGCTGACCGTACCGTCTCGACCAGCTGCGACGTCGGCGCTCCCTTCTCGACGAGAGCGTCCGCTCCCGCCGCCATCACCGCCACGCGCTCGTCGTCCGTGGCCTCCGCCGTGAGGCAGATCACCACCGCGTCCGGGCGGGCGCTCTTGACCGCGACGGTCGCCTCCGCCCCGTCCAGCCCGGGCAGCCGGAAGTCCATCAGCACGACATCCGGTGCGAGCGCTGCCGCGGCCGTCAGGGCCGCGTGCCCATCGGCGACGGCACCCACCACGTCGATGTCGCCATGCTGCCCGAGCAGCAGCTCGAGCGTCGAGCGGTAGACGTCGTTGTCCTCCACCAGCAGCACGCGCACCGGACGCATCGCTACTCCGCCGAGAGCAGCAGCGGGTAATGGGGCTGACCGCCCTCGTGCACCTCGACCTCCACGCGCGGGTGACGCTCGACGATGCGGGAGAGGAGTCCGTCGATGACCGGCTCGTCCTGACCCGTGAGGAGCGTGAGCAGCTCGCGGTCGCCGGCGAGGAGACGCTCGACGACCGCCTCCACGACCTGGTCGAAGTCCTCGCCCGCGGCGACGGCAGCGCCCTCGGCGAGGCCGAGCCAGGCCCCCTTGCGCACGTCGACGCCGTCGAGCACGACGTCACGAGAGGCGACCGTGATCTCCCCCGTCGCCACGGCGTCCTGCGCCACCTGCATGGCGCGCGCGTTGTCACCGGAGGAGCGCTCGGGGTCGTACGCGACCATCGCGGCGAGCCCGGCCTGCACGGTGCGCGTCGGCACGACCCGGACGGGCTTGTCGACGAGCGCTACCGCCTGCTCGGCGCTGAGGATCACGTTCCCGTTGTTCGGGAGCACGATCACCTCCGTGGCAGGTGTCGCCTCGATCGCGGCGACGATGTCCGCGGTGGAGGGGTTCATGGTCTGGCCGCCTTCGATCACCCGGTTCGCGCGCATGCTCTCGAACAGCCGGCGGTTCCCCTCGCCCGGAGCGACGACGACGACACCGGTCTCGAGCGTCATCAGGTCATCGAGGGCATCGGCGAGTCGCGCGTCGCGCTCCGTCGTCTGGCGGTGCATGTCGGCGATCTCGATCCCGCCGAGCGTGCCGCCGGCCCTCGTGCCGAGGCTGAGCGCGGCACCCGGATCGTCGGTGTGCACGTGCACCTTCAGCGCCGAGGGGTCGCCGACGACGAGGAGGGAGTCGCCCAGCTGCTCGAGCCCTTCCTCGAGGGCGTCGGCATCCAGGCCCGAGCCTTCGATGACGAAGACGGTGCAGTAGCGGTACTGCGACAGCTCCTGATGCAGTGCGTCGAAGCTCGCGGCGTGAGCCTCCGCGGCCGGGGCCGCCGGCAGCTCCTGCCCTGCGACCGCGGCCGTCAGCCCGCGGATGATCTCGAGCAGGCCGGCCCCGCCGGCATCGACCACCCCGGCCTCCTTCAGCACCGGCAGCAGCTCGGGCGTCCGCCGCAGCGCGTCCTCGCCGCGGGCGACGACATGTGCCAGCACGTCCTCCCGGGGGAGCCGCCGCACCTCCGGCTGCTCGGCCTCCTCTGCCATCTCGCGGATGATGGTGAGCATCGTCCCCTCGACCGGGCGCCGCACGGCCCGGTAGGCGGCGTCACTGGCGGAGCGGAAGGCGCGCGCGACCGTGGCGCCGTCGATCTCCTCGCGCTCGGCGAGGACCTCGGCGAAGCCACGCACGATCTGGCTGAAGATGACCCCCGAGTTGCCGCGGGCTCCCATCAGCGCTGCCCGCGAGAGCTCGCTCGCCACGGCCTCGTGGCCGCTCGCCGCCGAGCTCTCGAGCGCTTCCACGATCGAGCGGACGGTGAGCGTGAGGTTGGTGCCGGTGTCGCCGTCGGGCACGGGATAGACGTTCAGGTCGTCGATGCGCTGGCGGTGCACCTCGAGGTTCCGAAGCGCCGAGCGGGCAAGCTCGCGTGCGCGGCCGATATCCATCAGGAGCGCCTGGCGTCCTCGATGCGGATCTCGACCGACGAGACGTCGAGACCGGTCTGGCGCTGCACCTCGTAGGCAACCCGGCTGCGCACCGCGGACGCGACCTCGGCGAGGTTGAGCCCGTACTCGACGACGACGTGCAGGTCGATCTCGAGCCCGCCGCCGTCGTGGGCCCGCACCTCGATCCCGTCCGTCAGCCTGTCGCGGCCCGGGAGGCGTGGGAAGCGGCGGCCCGCCATGCCGACGATGCCGTAGCTCTCGGCAGCGACGTGCCCGACGATCTGGGCGACTGCCTCCGACGAGAGCGAGATGCGGCCGAGCGTCGACTCGCGCGCGAGATGGTTGCTCCTGTCCAAGCCGCGAGGTTAGACGAGAAACGCCCGCCGGTGGTTACCGCGCGGTCAGACGGCCTTGGTGACCTTGCCGGCCTTGAGGCAGCGTGTGCAGACGTACGCTCGCTTGGCCTTGCCCTCGACCAGCATGCGAACGCGCTGAAGGTTCGGGTTGAAGCGGCGCTTGGTGGCAACCATCGAGTGGCTGCGGTTGTTACCGAAGCCGGGCTTCTTGCCGCAGATGACGCAGACCTTGGACATGCGGCTGGGGAGTGTAGCGAACGGACCGCGGGCGCGCCCTCGGCACCGCTCGCCACTCGCGCTCCTGCTGATCGGTTACCGGGCTGCCGCTGCGCGCAGGTTCGCGAACACGTCGGCCATCTCGAGCGCGGTGCGGACGGCCTCGGCGCCCTTGTCGACGCGGCTGTCGGCCTGGTCGGCGCGGTCGAGCGTGAGCACGCCGAAGGCGACGGGGACCCCCGTCTCGATCGCGGCGAGCTGAAGGCCGCTGGCAGCCTCGGCGGAGACGTAGTCGAAGTGCGGCGTGTCGCCGCGGATCACGCAGCCGAGCGCGACGATGCACGCGAAGCGGCGGGTCTTCGCCAGCGCCATGGCTGCGAGGGGCAACTCGAAGGCGCCGGGCACCGGCATCACGGTGACGGCATCACGGGCGACGCCGCATGCATCGAGCTCGTCGAGCGCGCCTTCGAGCAGCCTGGTGGTGACGTCGCCGTTGAAGCGGGCGACGACGACGCCGACGGCACGGCGCGCGCCGACCGGCTCACCGTCGAGCACGGAGTAGCCGGGAGGCACCGTGAGCTCTCCGGGGGCGTGCTCCATCGTGGCCGAGACGTGATCAGCGAGCGCCGTCGCCGGGACGGCGCCTTCGACGGGCTCGACATCGCCGATCCCGTCGGCGTCCTCGGGAGCGAGGGCATCGGAGAGCGGCTCGGCATCCTCCTCGAACGCGACGGGCGCGAACGAATGCTCGGCGGCAGGCCAGCCGTCTCCCACGTTCTCGTCGGCCAGCTCGAGCACGTTCTCGCTCGACGCCTCGAGCACGTCGTCGTCGACGAGGTCCGGCTCGGCCGGGCGCTCGAAGCCGCGGTCGAAACGGTCGGAGTCGTCGTCCCGCGGGCGGTCGTGGTATCGGTCGCTCATGCTTCGGCCCCTTCCCAGTGCTCCGGCTCGAAGCGCACGCGCTGGTGGTGCAGCTTCTCGCCGATCGTATGCCCGAGCTTCTCACGCTTGGCCTCGAGGTAGCGGCGGTTCTCGCTGTTGGCGACGATCTCGATCGGCTCCTGCGAGACGACCGTCAGCCCGAAGCCCGTGATGCCCGAGATCTTCTTCGGGTTGTTCGTGAGCACCCGGATCGTGCTGAGGCCGAGGTCGGCCAGGATCTGCGAGCCGATCCCGTACTCGCGCTGGTCGGCCGCGAAACCGAGCTCCAGGTTCGCCTCCACCGTGTCCATGCCGCTCTCCTGCAGCTCGTAGGCGCGCAGCTTGTTCAGCAGCCCGATACCGCGACCTTCCTGCGCCAGGTACAGCACCACGCCCTGGCCCTCCGCCTCGACCCGTCGCAGGGCGTGATCGAGCTGCTCGCCGCAGTCGCAACGCTGCGAATGGAACACGTCCCCGGTGAGGCACTCGGAGTGCACGCGCACGAGCACGTTCTCCGCTCCGTCGACCTCTCCCTTGACGAGAGCCACGTGCTGCTTGCCGGTCAGCACCTCCTCGTACGCGACCGCCTGGAACTCCCCGAGCTCGGTCGGCAGACGCACCGACACGACCCGCTGCACGAGCTTCTCGTGCTTGCGGCGGTACTCGATCAGGTCCGCCACCGTGACCATCTTCAGGCCGTGCCGCTCGCAATAGCCGACCAGGTCCGGCACCCGCGCCATGGTGCCGTCGTCGTTCATGATCTCGCAGACGACCCCGGCCGAGGTCAGGCCCGCGAGACGCGCGAGGTCGACCGCCGCCTCCGTCTGCCCGGAGCGCTGTAGCACCCCTCCCGGCCTGGCCTGCAGCGGGAACACGTGGCCGGGCTGCACGAGGTCGTATGCGGTCGAGGTCGGATCGATCGCGATCTGGATCGTGTGCGCCCGGTCGTGGGCCGAGATGCCCGTCGACACCCCCTCGCGCGCCTCGATCGAGACCGTGAACGCGGTCCCGTACGGGGTCTCGTTCTGGTCGGTCATCTGACGCAGCCCGAGCTCCGAGCACCGCTCGGGCGTCAGGCACAGGCAGATCAGCCCCCGGCCGTAGGTGGCCATGAAGTTGACCGCCTCGGGCGTCACGAACTGGGCCGCGATCGTCAGGTCGCCTTCGTTCTCCCGGTCCTCGTCGTCCACCACCACCACGAACCGGCCGGCCCTGATCTCCTCCAGGGCCTCCTCGATCGCCGCGAACGGCGCCGTCTCGGGAATGGCGGTCACGCCGGTGATGGTAGCCCGCTGAGCGTCACTGCCGCGAGACGAGTCGCTCGACGTACTTCGCGAGCACGTCGACCTCCAGGTTCACCGGCCGGCCGGGCACCAGGTCTGCCAGCGTCGTCTCGGAGAGGGTGTGCGGGATCAGCGCCAGGCCGAAGCTGTCCGGGTGCACCTCGGCAACGGTGAGGGAGACTCCGTCGACGGCGATCGAGCCCTTCTCGACGCAGTAGCGGAGGATCTCGTCGGGGGCTTCCACGATGACCCGCAGCCCTTCGCCCTCGGCCTCGACCGACTGCACGCGACCGACGCCGTCGACGTGGCCCTGGACGATGTGGCCACCCATGGCATCCCCGGCGCGTAGCGCCGGCTCCAGGTTCACGACCACGCCGGCTCTCAGGTCACGGAGGGCGGTGCGGCGCAGGGTCTCGGGCACCGCGTGGAACACGAGACGGGGCCCGTCGACCGCCTCGGCCGTGAGGCACACGCCGTTGACCGACACGGAGCCGCCGATCTCGGTAGCGGGCGCGGTGCGAGGCGCGTCGATCTCGAGGCGCACTCCCTCCTCTCCGCCCGACAGGGCGACGACACGGCCGACTTCGCGGACGATGCCCGTGAACACGTCCCGCAGCCTAGATGATCGGTGCCGCCGGATCGTGCGACGACGGCCCAACACGGTCGTGTGCGCGCGGGCGCTGCTCAGGGCGGGTTGACGAACGCCTCGAGCACCGCGTCGCCGCCCAGTGCCTCGACCGCGAACGGCGTGAGGTCGACAGGAAGGCCGAGATCGCCGAGTGCATGCGGGCCGCCGCCGGCGATGACCGGGGCGACGAACAGGATCACGCGGTCGACGAGCCCGTCCCGCAGGAAGCTCGTGGCGAGCGTCGGGCCTCCCTCGAGCAGGAGCGACTGCACGCCCTCGCGTGCGAGCGCGGCCAACTCGTCGGGAAGCAGTCCCGGGCGCAGCTCGAGGCCCGACTCGTCCGGCAAGGGCCCGCCGCCGAAGGCCAGCCGGCGCGGCTGCCGGCCGGCGGTGACGTCGCGGGCGTCGAGCCGGGGCGCGTCGGCACGCACGGTGCCCATCCCGACGGCGACGGCGTCGACCGCGGCGCGGAGCTCGTGCACGCGCCTGCGCGACGCCTCTCCCGTCACCCAGCGGCGCCCCGGAACCACAACGCGACCGTCCAGAGAGACGGCGAGCTTGAGGTTCACGTACGGGCGGCCGAGCCCCGCCCAGGTGCGCCAGGCGAGGTTCTGCCGCCGCGCCTCGAGCCGGTCGTCGAGCTCGGCCTCGACCCCGGCCGCCCGCAGCTGCTCGAGACCACCGGCCGCCTCGTGGTTCGGGTCGCAGCACCCGGCCACGACCCTGACGACGCCGGCCGCGAGAATCGCCTCCACGCACGGCGGGGTGCGTCCATGGTGAGTGCAGGGCTCCATCGTCACGTAGAGCGTCGACCCGAGCGCTGCGGCGCCTGCGGCCTCGAGAGCCACCACCTCGCCGTGGCGGCCGCCGTAGCGCTCGGTGACCCCCTCTCCGACGACCTCGCCGTCCCGGGTGACGACGGCGCCCACGGTCGGATTGGGGTAGGCGATGCCCGGCGAGCCGGCCGCGAGCTCGAGCGCCCGCTCGAGGCTCACGCGACCGCCGCGGCGAGGCGCTCGTAGGCCGCGGCCGGGTCGGAGTCGGCGAACACGGCGTTGCCGGCGACGAGCAGCCGCGCGCCCGCGGCACGCACGGAGTGCGCGTTGCCGCCGCCGACGCCTCCGTCGACCTGGATCGGGACGTCCACGAGCTCGGCGAGCCGGGAGATGCGGCCGAGCGCCTCGGGCATGAACGCCTGGCCGGAGTAGCCCGGCTCGATGCTCATGCAGAGGACGATGTCGGCGCCCGCCTCGCGGGCGAACGCAGCAGCCTCCTCCGGCCCCGTGGCGGGGTTGAACGAGATGCCGACGCCGAGGCCGAGCGAGCGCGCGCGCGCGGCGACGCCTGCGGGATCGTCGGTCGCCTCCACGTGGAATGTGACGGAGTCACCTCCCGACTCGGCGATCTCCTCGAAGTGGTGCGCCGGGTCGGTCACCATCAGGTGGCAGTCGAGCACCGCTCCGGCGGCGTGGATCATGGGGGCGATCGAGCGCAACACGACCGGCCCGATCGTGACGGGCGGGACGAAGTGTCCGTCGCCGACGTCGAAGTGGAAGAGACGACATCCCGCTCCCAGAAGCGCGTCGATCTGCTCGCCGAGCCGCGTGAAGTCGGCCGCGTAGAGCGAGGGCTCGATCTCGACGTCGCCCCTGATCCAGTCGCCCCAGCCCATGCGCCCGATCTTAGGGGACCCGCAGCCGCGCGATGAAGAAGCCTGCCGTGCCGTGCACGTGCGGCAGCGTCTGCAGGAACTCGGGGCGCGACGGGTGCCGGAACGACGGCCAGAGCTCGCCCAGCGGATCGGGCTGGAGACCCGTCGCGTCGACGACGTGCTCGGCCTCGTCGGCGTTCAGCGTGCAGACCGAGTAGGTGACGGTGCCGCCCCGCCGGACGCGCGCCGCCGCGGCGAGCAGCAGCTCGAGCTGCAGCTCGGGCAGCGGCTGGGAGCGCCAGCGCAGGTCGGGGCGGGCGGCCAGGACACCGAGGCCCGAGCAGGGCGCGTCCACGAGGGCACGGTCGAACCCGGTCAGCGAAGCGGGCAGCTCACGCCCGTCGGCGTGCAGGACCGTCACGTTCGACGCGCCCAGCCGGCGCACGTTCTCCTCCAGCTCCCGGGCACGAGCTTCGTTCGCCTCGACGGCGACCACCTCGCCGGCGAGCATCGTCGTCTTGCCGCCCGGCGCCGCGCAGAGGTCGAGCACGCGCTCGCCGGGGACGGACCCGACGCACAGGCCGGCGAGCTGCGAGCCTCGGCTCTGCGGCCAGACACGCCCTTCGGCCAGCGCCGCCTCGTCGACACGGTCGACGAGCCACGCGCCCGGCACCTCCGGGTCGGGGGTGCCGTCGATCGTGCCCCGCACGAGGCGCACCACCGTCTCCGCCGGCTCGTTCTGCGCGCGCATCAGCGCTCGGGCGCCGTCGGCGCCGAGGTCCCGCCACCACGTCTCGGCCACCCAGTCGGGGTAGGAGTGGCACAGCGCCGCCTCGGCGGGGGTGGACTCGGGCAGCGCCTCGACGAGCGCCCGGGCCCCCTCGGCCAGCCGCCGCAGCACGGCGTTCGTGAACGCCACCGCGCGCTCCAGCCCGGCGCGGCGGACGAGCTCGACCGACTCGTTCACCGCGGCGTAGCGCGGCACGCCGTCCAGGAACGCGAGCTGGTAGCCGCCCAGGCGCAGGGCTGCCCGCACGGGGGCATCCAGGCGGCGAACAGGGCGCCGACCGAGCGCCTCGATCGTGTGGTCGATCGTGCGCGTACGCTGCACCGCACCGTAGGCGAGCTGGCGGGCCAGCGCCGCGTCGCGCGCGTCGAGCCGCTCTGCTGCGGCGCGCAGCGCGCGGTCGGCGTACGCCTCGTCCTCGAAGACCCTGCGCAGCACCTCGAAGGCGGCGACACGTGCAGGGGAGATCAGCGGAGACCGCGGAGCCATGCGTCCATCTCCATCCGGCGGCCGCCGTCGGGCTGCACCTCGATCGGCTCGAAGGCCCCGCCCTCCCCCACACGCGCCCGCCAGACGGTGACCGGCCTTCCGTGCAGCTCTGCCCGGGCACCGATATGGGGCGACAGGGCGCGCACCCGGCGCACGAGCTCCTCGGCCGGGTCTGCGAGGTCCAGCCGCCGGTCGGGCGCCTCGATCTTCTCCGCGTACGTGACACCGTCCTCGCCCTGCGGCACGTAGACCGGAGCCGCATCGTCGAGCACGCCGTCGAGCAGCCGCGCGGCGACCCCGGCCGCACGCGCGAAGACGGCGCCTGCATCGTCGTCGGGCCCGATCGCGAAGGCCTCCTGCGCCGCGATCGGCCCCGCATCGAGCTCCTTCACCGTCTCGTGGATGGTGACGCCCGTCTCGGCGTCTCCGGCGAGAACGGCGCGCTCGACAGGGGCGGCGCCGCGCCAGCGCGGCAGGAGCGACGGGTGCACGTTGAGCCAGACCCGCTCGTGCAGAAGCTGCTCCGGGATCATCAGCCCGTAGGCGCAGACGACGACCGCCGGGGCGCCGAGGTCGAGCCCCTCTGCGGGCCGGTCGGGCTGCAGAACGGGGATGCCGAGCCGAACTGCCGCGACCTTCGCGGCGGGCGGAGCGAGCGCGCGTCCCCGGCCTCGCTGTGCGTCGGGGCGCGTCAGCAGGCACGTGATGTCGTGCCGCGCCGCGAGCCGTTCGAGCACGTCCGCACCGAACGGCGCCGTCGCTGCGACGGCGATCTGCGCCACCGTGTCAGCTCCGGGAGAGAAGCAGCCTCGGCCGCAGGCGCGCGAGCGCCTCGCGCCGCGATTCGGCATCGGTGCGATCGATGATCAGCTTGCCGTCGAGATGGTCGACCTCGTGCTGGGCAACGCGCGCCGAGACACCCGCGAGCTCGAGCCTGACCGGCTGGCCGGTCGCATCGGAGCCCTCGAGCGTCACCTCGAGAGGGCGCTCCACCGGCACGCGCACCGGGCCGAGCGAGAGGCATCCCTCCTCGCTCGTCTCGAGCTCGCCTCCGGAGCTCGTGATCGACGGGTTCACCACCACGCGGTCCTCGCCCTCGTCGGTGAAGACGATGAGCCGCCGGACGATGCCGACCTGCGTGGCGGCGAGGCCGATCCCGTCGGCGTCGTGCATCAGCTCGATCATCCGCTCGGCGAGCCGCGTCAACTCGTCGTCGAACGTCGCGACCTCGACGGCGCGCATGCGGAGGACGGCGTCGCCGTACTGGCGCACCTGGGAGAGAGCGATCTGGCGCCGTACGGCGCGCTCGCGCTCCTGCGCCAGCTCCTCCTCGTCGAGCTCGGCCACGTCGTGGTCGTCATCGTGGTCGTGATCGTGGTCGTGATCGTGGTCGTGATCGTGGTCGTGAGCCATCGGAAGCGAGTGTAGCCCGGGGAGTGTCGCTCAGAGCGACTGGGGGTCGACGTCCACGACGGCGGTCAGGCCGTCGCGACGCATGCCGACGCTCGCTGCGGCAAGGAGCGCCGCCGCGCCGAGGGCAAGCCGCCGCGGCTCATCGGTCTTGGCGACGAGCTGCGCGCGATGCCGGCCCCGCAGGCGGAGGAGCGGTGCCGGGCCGAGCAGGCCGTGACCCTGCTCCTCGAGGCCGGCCCGCACCTCGCGCAGGAGGCGGCCGGGTGCCACCGCGTCCCTGCCAGAGGCGATGATCGAGACGAGATGGCGGACGGGCGGGTATCCGAGCGCCCGCCGGCGCTCGAGCTCCTCGGCGAGGAAGCCGGCCACGTCATGGCGTTGCGCGAACTGCAGCGGCATCGCCTCGGGCTGGAACGTCTGCACGAGCACGAGCCCCGGTGCGTCGCGGCCGGACCGCCCGGCGAGCTGGGTGACGAGCTGGAACGTCCGCTCCTCGGCACGGAAGTCGGGCAAGGAGAGCCCGGTGTCGGCGTCGACGACGGCGGCCAGGTCGACACCGGGGAAGTGGTGTCCCTTGCCCACCATCTGCGTGCCGATCAGCACGGCCCGGTCGGCCGCTCTGAATCGCTCGATCGCGTCTCGGAGCGCACCAGCCCGAGCCGCCGTATCCGCATCGAGGCGAATGCGCTCGAGCTCCGGCAGCTGCCGGCGGAGCTCCGTTTCGAGAAGCTGCGTGCCCGCGCCCACCTGCGCGAGCTCGGCGGAGCCGCAGTCGGGGCAGGCCGTGGGCACCGGTTCCCGGTGCCCGCAGTGGTGACAGTGGAGGCTGCCGTCCCCGTGCAGCGTCAACGCGACGTCGCAGAGGAGGCAGCGTCGCGAGACGCCGCAGGCGCGACAGTGGAGGGCGGGCGCCACACCACGCCGGTTGAGCAGGAGGATCGCCTTCCCTCCCTGCTCCGCGATCCTGCCGAGCTCGCGGAGCAGCGGCGCCGAGAGCGGGTAGCCGGCCTCGCGCCGCAGGTCGACGAGCCGGACGCGCGGCATCGGCGCCCCGATCCGGACGGAGAGCTCGATCCGCTCGAGCTTCGCCCAGCTCTCCGGCCGCGGCGTGGCGCTGCCGTAGACGGCGACGGCGCCCTCGAGCGCGGCGCGCTTGGCGGCGACGCTGCGTGCGTCGTAGCGGGGGTCCGAGTCCTGCTTGTACGAGGCATCGTGCTCCTCGTCGACCACGATCAGGCCCAGGCGGCGCATGGGCGCGAACACGGCGGAGCGGGCGCCGACGACGATCCGGGCATCGCCACGGGCGATCCGGCCGCGCTCGTCCCGACGCTCGGCGTCCGACAGCTGCGAATGGAGGATGGCGACGGTGTCGCCGAAGCGCTCGCGGAAGCGCCCCACCGTCTGCGGGGCGAGGGCGATCTCGGGAACCAGGACGATCGTGCCGAGCCCGCGCTCGAGCGCTGCCGCACACGCCTGCAGGTACACCTCGGTCTTGCCGCTGCCGGTGGGGCCCACGAGCAGGAGGTGGGCGCCGATCCCCTCGTCGAGGCCCGCCACGACGCGCACCACCGCGTCTCGCTGCTCGGCGGTCAGAGCGGCGGGCTCGGGCTCGCCGCCCACCCCTTCGCGCACTGCAGGCGAGGCGCGCTCTCCGCGGGCCTGCCGGCGGAGGGGCGCGACCAGCTCGAGCGCGCGCGCAGGCGTGGACCCGTAGTACTCGGCGATCCACAGGGCGAGGTCGACGAGCGCCGCCGGGATCTCGTCGAGGACCCGGCCGACGAGGGCCGGGGAGACGCCCGCCGGCGCCTCGACGCCCACGTCCGCCACGACGCCGCGGGTCGTGCTGCGTCCGAGCCGCACGGAGACGACCGCGCCCTTTCCCACCCCTTCGGGCACCTCGTAGGTGAACGGGCGCGCCAGCGACCGCGTGGAGACGAGCGGGTAGACGGACGCCAGAGGCACCGTTCGAGGGTAGTGGTTGCGCCGGAACGTCACCGTTCCGGTGTCGCAGTCCCCGCGCAACACGTGTAAGGTACTCCTTACATGGACTGCTCGATGATCGCGCTCAAGGGAGTGGGACGTCGGTTCGGCGACGTCGACGCCGTCACGAAGACGTCGCTGTGCATCGAGCGTGGCGAGGTCGTCGCGCTGCTCGGTCCGTCCGGGTGCGGCAAGACCACGCTGCTCCGCCTGATCGCAGGCTTCGAGACGCCGGACAGCGGCACCGTGGAGATCGCGGGCGAGCACGTCGCCGGTGACGGCGCCTGGGTACCGCCCGAGCGGCGCCGCGTCGGGATGGTCTTCCAGGACTACGCGCTCTTCCCGCACCTCACGGTGACGGAGAACGTCGCGTTCGGGATCCCGCGCAGGGATCGGGCGGCGCGCGTGCCGATGCTGCTCGCGCTCGTCGGTCTCTGCGGCCTGGGCGAGCGGTACCCGCACCAGCTCTCGGGCGGCCAGCAGCAGCGCGTGGCGCTCGCGCGGGCGCTCGCGCCCGCACCGGAGGCGATCCTGCTCGACGAGCCGTGGTCGAACGTCGACCCGCACCTCCGCGGCGAGCTGCGCGAGGAAGTGGCGGCGATCCTGAGACCGCTCCGGGTCACCGTGATCCTGGTCACGCACGACCGCGAGGAGGCATTCTCGCTGGCCGACCGCATCGCGCTCATGCGGGACGGCATGATCGTGCAGGACGGGACCCCGGAGGAGCTGTACCAGAGCCCGTGCTGTCGCTGGACGGCCGAGTTCGTGGGGGCCGCGAACTTCCTGCCCGGCACCGTCTCGAACGGCCTCGTGCTGACGCCGATCGGGTCGTTCCCCGCCAACGGCGCCGCCGGCGCGTCGTCCGTCGACGTGCTCGTGCGGCCCGAGCTGCTCGAGCTGGCGCCCGATCCCGCCGGCCGCGGCCGAGGTCGTCGCGCGCGAGTTCCGCGGCCACGACGTCTTCTACCGCGTTCTCCTCGACGGCGTCGAGCTCGTCTCACAGCGCCCCTCCAACGAGGTCGTGCCGCTCGGCTCTCGCGTCTCGATCCGGGTGCACGACGGCAGGGTTCCCGTCTTCCACTGAGCTCTTGTAAGGTACGCCTTACTTCGTACTAATGGCTCGCCTTACTGGAGGTACTCGATGAAGGTCTACTCTGCCCTGCTCGTCCTCGCCGCCACCCTGCTGGTCGTTGCCGGCTGCGGTGGCGGCAAGTCGAAGAGCGGGACGCTCACGGTCTACTCGGGACGCGAGGAGGAGCTCGTGCAGCCGCTCTTCGACCAGTTCGAGGAGAAGACCGGCATCTCGGTCGAGGTGCGCTACGGGGACAGCGCAGAGCTCGCCGCCACGATCGCCGAGGAAGGGGGCAACTCGCCGGCCGACGTCTTCTTCGCGCAGGATCCGGGCTCGCTCGGATCCGTCGACGACCGGCTCGAGGAGCTGCCGCAGGAGACCCTCGACCGGGTCGCCGCCCGCTTCCGCGACGCCGGCGGCCGCTGGGTGGGGACGTCGGGCCGCACGCGCGTGCTCGCCTACAACACCGATGCGCTGACGGAGGCGCAGGTGCCCGACTCCGTCTTCGACCTGACCGACCCCGCCTGGAAGGGCAAGATCGGGATCGCCCCGACGAACGCATCGTTCCAGGCCTTCGTGACGGCGATGCGCCTCTCGGCCGGCGAGGCCAGGACGAAGCAGTGGCTGGTCGACCTGCAGGCGAACGACCCGAAGACGTACGAGAAGAACACGCCCATCGTGGAAGCGCTGGCCACCGGCGAGATCGAGCTCGGGCTCGTCAACCACTACTACCTCTACCTCGTGCGCGAGGAGCAGCCCGACGCGCCGATCGCGAACCATTTCCTCGCGCAGGGCGACCCTGGAGCGCTGGTCAGCGTGGCCGGGGCCGGCGTGCTCGCGAGCTCCGGGAACAAGGACGAGGCGGAGGAGCTCGTCGCGTATCTCCTCTCCGACGAGGGCCAGCGCTTCTACACGGACACGGCCGAAGAGGCCGAGTACCCGCTGGTCGCGGGCATCCCCACCAAGGAGGGCCTGCCGCCGCTCGACACCCTGCAGGGGCCCGACGTCGACCTGAGCTCCTTCGGCGCGGAGCTCGAGTCGACGCTCGAGCTGCTTCGCCAGACCGGCTACCTGTCGTGAGCCGCGGAGCGGGAGGCAAGCGCCCCCCGCTCCCGCTCGTCCTCGCGGCGGGCGTCGTCGTCTGCCTGCTCCTGCTGCCGCTCGCGTACCTGCTGATCAGGGTTGCGAGCGGCGGCGGACGGGCTCTCGACCTGCTCTGGGATCGCCAGACGCTGCAGCTCGTCGTCCGCACCGTCCTGCTCGTCGTGGGTGTGGTCGCAGCCACGATCCTGGTCGCGGTGCCTCTGGCCTGGCTCGTCGTCCGCACCGACCTGCCGGGCCGTCGGGCGTGGGCGACCGCGGCGGCCCTGCCCCTGGTGATCCCGAGCTATGTCGCAGCGCTCTGCCTGCTCGGGTTCTTCGGCGAGAAGGGCCTGCTGCAGCAGGCCCTGGGCGTCGAGCGGCTGCCCGACCCGACCGGGTACTGGGGAGCCCTGGCAGCTCTGACGCTGTCCACCTACCCGTACGTGTTCCTGCTCGCGCAGGCCGCTCTCCGCAACCTCGATCCGGCGCAGGAGGAGGCGGCACGAAGCCTCGGCGCCTCCCGCGCGCGCGTGCTGTTCCGCGTCACGCTCCCGTCGATCCGCCCCGCCGTCTCCCTGGGGGCCCTGCTCGTGGCGCTCTACACCCTCTCCGACTTCGGCGTCGTCTCCCTCATGCGCTACGACGCCCTCACGCGTGCCATCTACCTCCAGTACCGCAGCCTCTTCGACCGCACGCCGGCAGCGGTGCTCGCGCTCGTCCTCGTCGCCCTCACGGCCGTCGCGCTCGCCGTCGAGCTGCGCGTCCGCACTCGCGGCCAGGTCTATCGCACGAGCCCCGGGGCGGCACGCCGAGCCAGGCCCGTCCCGCTCGGGCGCTGGCGCATTCCCGCCCTGGCCTGGTGCAGCGTCGTGGTCGGGCTGTTCCTCGCGCTCCCCGCGCTGGTGCTCGGATACTGGCTCCAGCGGGCCGTCGCGAACGACCGCGCGCTCGAGGTTCCCTGGAGCGAGGCAGCCTCGTCGCTCGGGGCGTCCGGCCTCGCCGCCGTCTGCGCGGTCGCTGCCGCGATCCCCGTGGCGCTGCTCGCACTGCGCTTCCCCTCGCGGCGCTCACGGCTGCTCGAGCGCCTCTCGTTCGCGGGCAACGCGCTGCCCGGGATCGTGATCGCCCTCGCGCTCGTGTTCTTCGCGGCGCGGTACGCCTCACCCGTCTACCAGACCCTGGCGCTGCTCGTCTTCGCCTACGTGGTCCGCTTCTTTCCCCAGGCGCTCTCGGGCGTCGAGTCGGCGCTGGAGCGTGTCAGCCCGCGCGTCGAGGAGGCGGCGCGCGGCCTCGGCCGGGGCCCGCTCGCCACCCTCGCCACGGTGACGGCGCCGCTCGCCCGGTCGGGCATGCTGGCAGGCGGCGCGCTCGTCTTCCTCTCCGCCATGAAGGAGCTGCCGGCGACGCTCCTGCTGCGCCCGATCGGCTTCGAGACGCTCGCAACCGAGATCTGGAAGCTGACCCAGGTGGGGGCATACTCGCGTGCCGCGGTGCCCGCGCTCGTGCTCATGGCCGTATCCGCTCCGGTGCTCTATCTCGTGTCGGCCGACCGCCGGGGGTCGATGGGGCGCAGCGGCGGGTAGAGTGGCCCCCATGGCGCACGGCCACGGTCATTCGATCGACGAGTATCTCGAGGTCATCTACTTCCTCGCGTTCCCGATCGGCGAGTACCGGCCCGCCGGTGAGAGCGCGATCGCCTCGCGCGTGGCGGAGATGCTGGGCGTCTCGCGCGCGTCCGCGGGCGAGATGCTGAAACGGCTCGAGTCGGAGGGCCTCGTGGAGCGCGGGGAGCAGAAGGAGGCCGTCCTCACCCCGGCCGGCATCGAGCGTGCGGAGCGGGTGGTGCGCAAGCACCGGCTGATCGAGCGCTTCCTGACCGACTTCATGGGCTACACGCCCTACGAGTCTCACGAGAAGGCAGACGAGATGGGCGACACGTTCACGGACGACATGATCGAGCGGATCAACGAGCGGCTGGGCTTCCCCGACCGCTGCCCCCACGGCTGGCCGATCGAGACCGAGGTCGAGCAGGCCGAGAACGTGGGCCTCGTCTCGCTCGCCGCGCTCGAGCCGGGCACGAGCGCCGAGATCGTCCGGCTGGCAGAGCACGACGGCGACCTGCTGCACTGGTTCTACGACGAGGGCTTCGTGCCCGGCTCGCTCGTCGAGGTGCGCGAGCGGCAGCCCGCTGCCGGCTCCGTCAAGATCGTACTGTCGGGCGCCGAGCGCGGCATCGCGCAGAAGGCGGCCGAGGGACTGTACGTGCGCCCGGCTGCCTAGTCTCGATCCGCGCTGCGCACGACGAGGGCGACCCGTCGCAGCCCCACCGCGCCGTCCTTGTCCTCGGCTCGCAGCACGAGAACGAAGCGCCCGACCTGGCGAGGTCTCCCGTACAGGCGGCCGGTTGCCGTGAAGCGCAGGCCCGCCGGCGGGGAGCCCCACACCACCGCCCACGTGTACGGCGCGGCGCCGCGTCGCGCGACGAGCCGGGCCGAGTAGAGGCGCCCGGCGACTGCCGGCTTCAGCCCCCCCCGCGGCAGGACGATCGTGGGCTCGGGACCGCGCCGCATGATGCTCTCGTGCAGCAGGGTCGCCATCGCCACGCCCCCGTCACGCGTGAGATGAAGGCCGTCGTTCTGGAACCAGTCCTTGTGACTGCGCGCGTACCGGTTCCAGTCGATCACGGTCATCTCGGGATACCTGGCCGCCGCTGCCCACAGCTCCGCGTTCATCGGAAGGTAGGGGCGCCGAATGGCCCGCAGCGTGGCCCAGAGGATCCGCTTCACGCCGGCCGCGCGGAGCTCGTCGACCGACTCCTCGACACTCGCTGCGAAGGTCTGTTCGAAGTCGTTGTAACCGACCACGATGACCACCGTCGGGCCGAGGCGCTCGCCGCGCTCGCGCACGAGCTCGACGAGCGTCGATGGACGGTCACCCTCGAACGGGCAGCTCTCACCAACCAGGCGACGGCACACGGCGACCTGCATGTCCAGATCGGTGCCCTGCCTGAGGATCTTCATCGCCTTCGGGTTCCACAGCATCCCGGTCGCCGCCGAGTCCCCGATCACGGTCGCCCGCACGACCGGGACGGCACCGGCGCCCGCCGGCGGCAGGACGACCGCGGCCAGGGCGACCAGGGCGACAACCGGGAGGAGAAGGAGAAGACGCCGCACGTCACCCATATCGTGCCAACCCCGCACCGGGCCGTGCGCGGGTCGGCAGGACCACGGCAACGCCCCGCCCACCGCGAGTCGCGGGGGCGGGGCCGTCGCGCGTATTCAGGTCGAGCGGTTCAGAACGTGGCGCCGCCGAGACCGGCGGGGGCGAGATCGCGTCCGCCGCCGAACCCGTGCCCCGGGCCCTTGCCGCCGCGGAAGCCAGCCGGCTTCGTGCCGTTCACGCGGTCCGTGATGCGATCCTTCAGGTCGGCCTTGAGCGCTGTCGCCTGCTCCGTCGTCAGCCGGCCCTCCGTGACGCCCGCGTCGATCTTCTTGGTTGCGGCCGCTACCAGCGCGGTCACCAGGCCGTCCACCGACTTGCCCTTCGCCTTCGCGACGTCGGCGAGCGACTTGCCGCTCTCGAGCTCCGTGCGCAACGCTTCCTCGGTGAGCCCGAGGTAGCCGGCGGCCCCATCGAGCTTGCCGATGCCCCGGTGATGCCCGAAGCCGCCGTGGTGGCCGCGAAAGCCCTTGCCCGGACCGGCGAAGAGCGGCATCTCGCCCGACTCGATCCGCTGCTTGAGGGCGTCGCCCTGTTCCTTCGTCATGGTGCCGGCGGCGACGGCCGCGTCGACCCTGGCCTTCATCGCCTTCTCGATCGCGCCCGTGAGCGCGGCCGGCGTGACCCCGAGATCCTTGGCCGCGTCGGTGACGATCTTGTCGCTCTCGGCCTTCGGGTCTACGAGTTGCGTCGCGGCAACGGCGGCACCACCACCGGCGACCGCAAGCGCCGCCACGGCCCCGACGACGATCGTGCGTGTCCTGGTAGGTCTCATGTGCAGTTCTCCTCTCGAGACGGAATCCACCTCCTATTCGAGCATGCGTCCCTAAGACGGGACTAAGAGCCCGCCGTAGCGCTCTTAGCCGCGTCTTAGGGGCTTCAGCGACCATGAGGAGTGCCCCGCTGCCAGCGTCCGCCTGCAGGAGCACGCACAATGAGCCACATGCCTCGAGTCCTCGTAGTCGACGATGATGCCGCCGTGCGCGAGTCTCTGCGTCGCGCTCTGGAGCACGAGCAGTACGAGGTCGAGCTCGCGGCCGACGGGATCGAGGCGCTCGAGCAGATCCGCGGTGCCTCGTCCGAGCCCGATGCGGTCATCCTGGACGTCTCGATGCCGCGTCTCGACGGGCTGGAGGTGTGCAGGCGACTGCGCCGCGACGGCAACCAGATCCCCATTCTCATGCTGACTGCCCGGGACGAGGTGTCCGACCGGGTGGCCGGCCTCGACGCCGGAGCAGACGACTACGTCGTCAAGCCGTTCGCGCTCGAGGAGCTGCTGGCGCGTCTGCGGGCGCTGCTGCGCCGGGTGTCGAGCGACGGCCTCGACGTGCTCCGCTTCGGCGACCTGGAGCTCAGCCCGTCCACGCGAGAGGTGACGCGCGGCGACGAGGCGATCGAGCTGACGCGCACGGAGTTCTCGCTGCTGGAGCTGTTCATGACCAACCCGCGCCAGGTGTTGACCCGCTCGATCATCTTCGAGCGTGTCTGGGGCTACGACTTCGGGTTCGGCTCGAACTCGCTCGACGTGTACATCGGCTACCTGCGCCGGAAGACCGAGGAGGGCGGGAAGCCACGCCTGATCCAGACGATCCGGGGTGTCGGATACGCCCTGCGGGAGCCATGACCTTTCGCACGCGCCTGATCCTCGTCGGCACCGTCGCCGTGGCGATCGCGATCGCCGCCGCGTCGGCGGTCACCTACGTCGTCGTGCGGGGCGAGCTGCGCAGCCAGGTGGACGACGGCCTGCGCCAGCGTGCCGGTGCGATCAACCGCCTGCGCATCAGCGAGTCCGTGTCCGGCGAGGCGTTCCTCGACATCCCGCCGCCGCTGCTCGGCGGCGCCGCCGGCTACACGCAACTCGTCACCGCGGACGGCAGGACGATCCGGGCGCCCGCGGAGACGGTCGAGCTGCCGGTCACGGACCGCGACCGGGCTGCCGCCGCGGGCACGACATCGGCGTTCTTCGCCGACAGGACCGTTCAGGGCATCCACATCCGCGTCTACACGCTGCCGCTGCAGAGCGGCTACGCCCTGCAGATCTCGCGCCCCCTCGACGAGGTCGACAGCGCGTTGGCGCGCATCCGCGGCTGGCTGCTCGTGATCGCGGCGGCGGGCGTCGGGCTCGCCGCGCTGCTCGGGCTGCTGGTCGCGCGCGCCATCATCGCGCCGGTGCGGCGGCTGACCGGCCTCGCCGAGGAGGTCAGCGCCACCCGCGACCTGACCCGACGGATCGACGACAGCGGCAACGACGAGTTGGCCCGGCTCGCCTCCACCTTCAACACGATGCTCGAGGCGCTCGACGACTCCGCCCGCGCCCAGCGCCGTCTCGTCTCGGACGCGTCGCACGAGCTCCGGACGCCGTTGACGAGCGCTCGCACGAACATCGAGGTGCTCGCTCGCAACGAGAGGATGCCGCAGGCCGAGCGGGAGCAGATCCTCCGCGACGTGAACGAGCAGCTGACGGAGATGACCGTGCTCGTGGCGGAGCTCGTCGAGCTGGCGCGCGGCGACCACCCCGTCACCGCCGAGGCAGCCGAGGACGTACGCCTCGACCTCGTCGCCGCCGACGCGGTCGAGCGCACCAGGCGGAACTACCCGGGTCTCAGGTTCGACGCACGCCTGCAGGAGTCGGTCGCATACGGATCGGCCGCCTCGATCGAGCGTGCCGTCTCGAACCTGATCGACAACGCCGCCAAGTGGAGCCCGCCCGGCGAGGTGATCGAGGTCTCGGTGGAGGGCGGGGAGATCGTCGTCCGCGACCACGGGCCGGGCATTGCCGACGAGGACCTCCCGTTCGTCTTCGACCGCTTCTACCGGGCCCCCGCGGCCCGGAGCATGCCGGGCTCGGGCCTCGGCCTCGCGATCGTGCGCCAGGTGGCGGACGCCCACGGGGGCACCGTCCAGGCGGAGCACGCCGACGGCGGCGGCGCGCGGCTGCGGCTCACCCTGCCGGCGGTGCGAGACGAGGACGAGGTCGCGCCGCAGCCCCTCGCTCCTGCGTAACCGCCGGCGACGGTTCTTAGGCGGCCCTTAACCGGCCCTGCTTTCGTCCGGTGGGTGTTCTACCTCGGCTACCTGCGGAGCGAGCTCGTCCGACGGAAGGGCCGCACGATCCTGACCGTGCTCGGGCTCGCCGTCGGGGTATCCCTCGTGATCGCGGTCTCCGCGCTCTCCCGCGGGCTCGACCGCGCCCAGGCGGCCGCGCTCGACCCGCTCTCGAGCATCGGCACCGACCTGACCGTCACGCTTGCGCCGCAGGAGAGCCAGGGCGGCCAGGGTGGGTTCGGCGGCGGCGGGTTCGGCGGCGGCCGCGAGGTGGTCCAGGCGAACCAGTCGGTGATCACCGATCTCTCGAAGCTCGGTGAGCCCGGTGAGAAGTTCGTGCATGACTTCTTCCTGCCCGGCACGCAGCTGACGTTCGCCCAGAGCTCGGCTGCGCAGGCAGCGAAGCTGCCGGGCGTGGAGTCCGTCTCGAGCGGCCTCGTCCTCGCCGCCGTCCACCAGTCCGGGACGGTCCCCGAGATCGTCGCAAAGATCAAGGCGGGCGGCCAGCAACTCCAGATCGACCGGCAGATCGAGCGGCCGACAGCGGCCGAGTTCGAGAAGATGCAGGCCTGCCTCGCCAAGGCCGGGATCCAGTTCGGCAGCGGGCAGGGCGGCAGTGCAGGCGGCGTCCCGAACGGCGGCTCCGGGGGCCTCGGCGGCGGCCAGGGCGGCGGGCGCGCCGGCACCGGCGCAGACCGGAGCGCCTTCAACGCATGCCTGCCCGAGCGCCTGCGGCGCTTTCGCGCCACCGTGACGACGCCGGAGCAGACGCTGCAGCAGGTCGTGGATCCACCGCAGACGGACATCTCGAGCTCCACCTACACGATCGCGGGCGTCGACCTGTCCACGCCGGGAATCGGCGTCGTCACCCCTTCCCTCGTCTCCAGCGGCCGCTTCCTCAAGGCCGGCACCGGTTCACACGAGGCGTTGCTCGCGGGCTCGTACGCCAGCCGGAACGGCCTCAAGGTCGGGTCGAAGCTCGTCCTCAACGGCACCGCCTTCGAGATCGTCGGGCTGGTGCGCCCACCCCTCGGCGGCCAGACGGCCGACGTCTACGTCCCGCTGTCGCAACTGCAGGCGCTCGCGGGCCAGAGGGGCTCCGTCAACGTGCTCCTCGTGCGCGCCACGAGCGGCACCTCCGTGGGCGAGGCGCAACGGCGGATCGAAGAGCTGTTCCCGCGGGCGCAGGTCGCGAGCGCGAAGCAGGTCGCGGACTCGATCAGCGGCTCGCTCGTCGACGCCGCCAGCCTGTCGAAGCGGCTCGGGACGGCGCTCGCGGCGCTGGCTGCGGTCGCCGCCTTCCTGCTCGCCGTGTTGCTGACGCTCTCCTCGGTGGGCAAGCGGGTGCGCGAGCTCGGCACGCTCAAGGCACTCGGCTGGACGCAGCGGCTCGTGATCCGCCAGGTCGTCGGCGAGTCGGTCGCGCAGGGAGTGGCGGGTGGGCTCGTCGGCGTCGTGCTCGGCGTCCTCGCAGCCGTGGCGATCGGAGCACTGGGGCCGACGCTCACAGCCACGTCGAGCACGGGCGGCGGCGAGGGGTTCTTCGGGCTCGGCGAGGTGACCGCCCGCACTGTCACCGACCAGGTGGCGCTCACGGCCCCGGTCTCTGCCGGCGTCCTCGTCACGGGATTCGCCCTCGCCGTCGTCGGCGGGCTGCTCGCGGGTGCTGCGGGAGCGTTCCGGGCCTCGCAGCTGCGTCCTGCCGACGCGCTCAGGCAGGTGGAGTAGTGGAGCGCGTCCTCTACAACGTGCGGGGGGCCAAGCGGTTCTTCCAGCGGGGGCCGGCGACGATCGAGGCGGTCGCCGGCGTCGACCTGCAGATCGGTGCGGGTGAGTTCGTCGCACTCGAGGGGCCGAGCGGCTCGGGCAAGACGACGCTGCTGCAGCTGCTCGGCGCGCTCGATCGCCCGAGCTCCGGCAGCGTCTCGTTCGAGGGGCGCGACCTCGGCTCGCTCGCCGACAGCGAGCTCGCGAAGCTGCGGCTCAACGCATTCGGCTTCGTCTTCCAGCAGTTCAACCTGATCCCGACCCTGACAGCGCTCGAGAACGTCGAGGCGGGCATGGCCCCCACGGGCGCCGGCGCGGAGGAGCTGCGGGCGAGGTCGCTCGCGCTGCTCGACGAGGTCGGCCTCGCCGATCGTGCCTCGCATCTGCCCGCGCATCTCTCGGGCGGCGAGCAGCAGCGCGTAGGCATCGCCCGGGCCCTCGTGGTCGGGCCGCGGGTGATCCTCGCCGACGAGCCGACGGGCAACCTCGACACCGAGACCGGTGCGGATGTGATCGATCTGCTCGCGGGGCTCGCCAGCACACACGGCGCCACCGTCGTGGTGGCGACACACGACACCGGTCTCGCGGCCCGGGCTCCGAGACGGCTTGCCATGCGGGACGGGAAGCTCACCGGCGCGCTCGAGCCGTCGACGCAGCCGGCCTGACAGGCGCGAGCCGCTAGACGGCCTGCACGGGCGCACCGAGGCCGGCGGCGGCGCGGAGCGTCTCCGCCTTGTCGGTCAGCTCCCACGTGAAGTCGTGCTCTTCGCGGCCGAAGTGGCCGTATGCAGCCGTCTTCGCGTAGATCGGTCGCCGCAGGTCGAGGTCGCGGATGATCGCGCCCGGCCGCAGGTCGAAGTGCTCGCCGATCAGCCGCTCGATCGTTTCGAGCGCGACGTGCTCCGTGCCGAAGCAGTCGACGAGCACGCTCAGCGGATGGGCCACGCCGATCGCATACGCGACCTGGATCTGGCAGCGGCCGGCGAGCCCCGCGGCGACGACGTTCTTCGCCACGTAGCGCGCCGCATAGGCGGCAGAGCGGTCGACCTTCGTGGGGTCCTTGCCCGAGAACGCGCCGCCGCCGTGCGGCGCCGCCCCGCCGTACGTGTCCACGATGATCTTGCGGCCGGTCAGGCCCGTGTCCCCCATCGGGCCGCCGATCACGAACTTGCCGGTCGGGTTGACGTAGAGGAAGTCCTTGGCGCCGAGCCGGGCAGGGTCGAAGAGGTCGCGATGATCCGCGTGCAGGATCGGCTCCACGACGTGCTCCAGCAGGTCGGGCTTGATCAGCGACTCGGCATCGAGCCCGTCGCGGTGCTGCGTGGAGATCAGCACGCGCTCGATCTCGACGGGACGCTGCCGGCCGTGCTCGTCGACCTCGTAGCGCACGGTCACCTGCGCCTTGCCGTCGGGCCTCAGATACGGCAGCACGTCGGCCTTGCGCACCTCTGACAGCCTGCGCGTGATGCGATGGGCGAGCTGGATCGGGAGCGGCATCAGCTCGTCGGTCTCGTCGGACGCGTAGCCGAACATCATCCCCTGGTCGCCGGCGCCGATCCGGTCGATCGGGTCGCGGTCGCCGTGCTGCACCTCGAACGACTCGTCCACGCCCTGCGCGATGTCGGGCGACTGCTCGTCGAGTGCCACCATGACGCCGCACGTCTCCGCGTCGAACCCGTACTTGGCGCGTGTGTACCCGATCTCCGCGATCTTCTTGCGCACGAGCCGCGGGATGTCGACGTAGGTGGTCGTCGTGATCTCGCCCGCCACGACGACGAGGCCGGTCGTGATCAGCGTCTCGCACGCGACCCGGCCCTCGGGGTCGTCGGTCAGGACCGCGTCGAGGACGGAGTCCGAGATCTGGTCGGCGATCTTGTCCGGGTGCCCTTCCGTCACCGACTCGGAGCTGAACTGGAACGAGCGCGCGGCCATCGGGCCAGAGCGTACCGGAGCGGGCCGGCGTCGAGCGCCACGGGCCGCGGCGGGCTTCACTCCGAGGTCGGGTCGCGCTCCATCAATGCGGCCACGAGAGAGGTCAGCGGCACACCGTCCAGGACGGCGCAGACACCCTCGGTGATCGGCAGCTCCAGCTCGAGGCGGTGGGCGAGATCGCGCAGGGCGCGAGCCGTGCTGAGGCCCTCCACGACCATGCCGATCCGCGCCACTGCATCCTCCGGCGTCGCTCCCCGCGCGATCAGCTCGCCGGCCTGCCGGTTGCGCCCCGACTTCGACCAGCACGAGACGATCAGGTCGCCCATGCCGGCGAGGCCGGCAAAGGTCTCGGGCCGCCCGCCCGCGGCCTCGGCGAGCCGCCCCATCTCCGCGAGCCCACGCGCCACGAGTGCCGCCTTGGCGTTGTCCCCCAGGCCGAGGCCGTCGGCACCGCCGGCGGCCAGCGCGATCACGTTCTTCGCGGCGGCGCAGAGCTCCACGCCCACGATGTCGTCGTTCACGTAGACGCGAAAGCTCGTGGACGTGATCGCCAGCTGGAGCTGCACCGAGAGTGCGAGATCGTCGCCGGCGATCACCGCAGCCGCGGGGAGGCCACGAGCGATCTCCTCGGCGATGTTGGGGCCCGAGAGCACCGCCACCGGCCGGTCCCGGACGAGGGTCGAGAGCCGGTCGCCCGTCGCCGGGTCGAGCCCCTTTGCGAGGCTCAGGACGGGGGCGTTCCCGGGCAGAGCAGCGACGACCTCGCCGAAGGCATGACTCGGCACCGCCACCACGACGAGGTTCGCGGTCGCGAGCGGCGCCTCCTCGATCGTCGACACGGCGATGCCTGCCAGGTCGACCTCACGCAGGTACCTCGGGTTACGCCGGGTGTCGGCGATCGCCGCCGCCTGCGCCGCGTCGCGGCAGGCGAGGGTGACCTCGTGGTCGGCGCCGCGCAGGACGGTCGCGAACGCCGTCCCCCACGAGCCGCCGCCGACAACCACGACCCTCACGCCGTCCCCTCACCGCCCGCCACGAGAGACATTCCCGGCCTACTCGCTCTTGACGAAGTCGATGGAGACCGGAACGCCCTCCAGACCGAAGCGCTTCCGCAACTCGTTCTCGACCCAGTAGCCGTAGTCGCGCGTCACGAGGCTGGGCGCGTTGACGAAGATGCGAAAGCGCGGCGGCCTCGTGCTCACCTGGGTGCCGTACATCAGCTTGAGCCGGCGACCGCGCTCGCCCTGCGGGCCGGGGCGCGACTCGCGCAGCTCGCCGAGAGCCCGGTTCAGCTCACCCGTCGAGATGCGGCCGGCGTGCTTTTCGTAGAGCTCCTCGACCTTGTCGAGCACGCGGTTGACGCCGCGGCCCGTCTTGGCTGAGACGGCGATCACCGGCGGACGCTGCCGCAACCGGCGGGCGAGGTGGCCCTGCGCCTCCACGATGTCGAGCTCGGTCACGTCCCATTTCGACAGCACCGCCAGCGTCGAGCAGCCGGCCTTGCGGGCGATATCGGCAACGGTCAGGTCGTGCTCCACGATCCCCTCCGACGCGTCGAACAGGACGAGCGCGACGTCCGCGCGCTCGGCCGCGGCGAGGGCGCGCAGCTCGGAGTAGTACTCGATCCCCTGCCGCTGCTTCTTCTTGCGCCTCAGGCCGGCGGTGTCGACGAGCACGAAGGTGGTCTCGCCCCGCCGCAGCACCGTGTCGATCGAGTCGCGAGTCGTCCCGGGCACCTCCGAGACGATCACGCGCTCGCGCCCCACGAGCCGGTTCAGCAGGGACGACTTGCCCACGTTCGGGCGTCCGAGAATGGCGACCCGGATGGCTTCCTCCCCCACCGTCACCTCGCCCGTGCCCGGCAGACGGCGCACGATCTCGTCGAGCAGGTCGCCGCTGCCGTGCCCGTGCAGCCCCGACAGCGGCAGCGGGTCGCCCAGCCCGAGCCGATGGAAGACGGCCGCGTCGGTGTCACGGCGTGGGTCGTCGATCTTGTTGGCGAGCACGATCACAGGCTTCTTCGCGGCACGCAGGATCACCGCGAGCTCCTCGTCGCCGGGCGTGATCCCCGCACGCGCGTCGACGACGAAGAGCACCAGGTCGGCCTCTTCGACAGCCTCCTGCGCCTGTGCCGCGATCTTCGCCCCGTACGGCCCACCTGCCTCCGCATCCACGCCCCCGGTGTCGATCAGCCGGAACCAGGTGCCGGTCCATTCGCAGAGGAGCTCCTTGCGGTCGCGGGTCACGCCCGGTGTCTCGTGCACGACGGCATCCCGGCTCTCAGTGAGACGGTTCACGAGGGTCGACTTGCCGACGTTCGGGAACCCGACGATCGCGACGGTGCCCGCGATCTCGACCGCCTCGCGCTCGGCCTCGCCGCCGCGGCGACGGCCGCTCACGAGGGCGGCGTTCCGTCGGGGCGCCCGAGCGCGTGCATCTCGACCAGGAAGTCCCACAATCTCCTGATCTCTGCCTGCACGACCGCAGATGCCTCCTTGTACCCCTTGCCGCCCTTCGGCAGCCCCGTGAACGAGAGGGGCTCGCCCCACGCGATCGAGACAGGGTGGAAGTTGCCAGGCTTCCAGGTCTGCGATCCGTGCACGGCAACCGGGGTGATCGGGACGTCCTCCTGCAGGGCCACCATCGCCGCGCCCGGTTGCACCACCCCCGGCACGCCTGCGAGCTGCCGTGTGCCCTCGGCGAACAGCCCGAGAGCGAGCCCGTTGCGAACGACCTCCCGCATCGTCCGCACGGCCTCGCGGTCGGACTCGCCCCGGCGCACCGGGAAGCAGCCGAAGGCGCGGATGAACGTTCCGAGCCCGGGAGCGCGATGCGCCTCCACCTTGGCCATGTAGTAGATCGTCCTCGGGCACGCGGACCCCAGCGCCGGTGGGTCGAGCCATGAATAGTGGTTGGCGGCGATCACGAGCCCGCCCTCGAGGGGCACGCGCTCGCGCCCGTAGACCTTCAGCCTGGCGGTGAGCTTGACGAGGCTGCCGATCGTCGGCCGTCCGACAGCCCACACCTTGTCCGCGGTCGTGCTCACGCGACGCGCTCCCGCACGAGGGACTCGATCCGGTCGATCACCTGGTCGAGCGTGAGGTGAGTCGTGTCGACCTCGACGGCGTCTGCTGCGCGGAGCGTGTTTTGCGCATCACGCTGGTCGCGCCGCTGCAGCTCGCCGGCGAGAGCGGCCGCGTCCATGCCCTCGCGCTCGGCGTGCCGCCGCTGCACCCGCACTGCGGGGTCTGCGACGAGCCAGATCTTCAGCTCTGCCTGCGGCGCCACCACCACGCCGATATCACGCCCCTCGATCACCGAGTCGCCCTGCTCGCCGAGGGCCTGCTGGCGCCCGCGCATCACCTCGCGCACCTCCAGATGGCGTGCGACGACAGGGACGGACGCGTCGATCACCGGCTCGCGGATCCGCGCCGTGACGTCGTGCCCGTCGATCGAGACGCCGCCGTCGTCGCCGAACTCGACCGGGTGGTCGTGTGCGAGCAGCTCGAGCGCCGGCCCGTCGTCCAGGGGCGTGCCGTGCTCGAGCGCAAGCCACGTGAGGGCCCGGTACATGGCACCCGTGTCGAGGTAGCGGAAGCCGAGCCGCCGCGCGAGCGCGCGAGCGACCGAGCTCTTGCCGGCACCGGCCGGCCCGTCGATGGCCACGATCATTCGGCGGCTTCCTTCCGCAGGGACTCGACGATCTCGAAGAAGCCGGGAAAGCTTACTGCGACGCAATCCGCGCCTTCGACCTCGACGCCCTGCTGCGAGTAGAGGGCCGTCACGGCGCCGAGCATGGCGATGCGGTGGTCGCCGCGGCTCTCGATCCGGCCGCCGCGCGGGCGGGTGGGCACGCCGCGGATGCGGAAGCCGTCGTCGGTGGCGCGCACGTGCTGGCCGAGGGCCCGCAGGGCGTCTGCCGTCGCCTCGATGCGGTCGCTCTCCTTGGCGCGCAGCTCCTCGGCGCCGCGGAGGACGCTGTCGCCGTGGGCGCACGAGGCTGCCAGGGCGAAGAGCGGCAGCTCGTCGATCGCGAGGGGCACCTCCTTCGCCGTCACCGTGGTGGCGACGAGGTCGGCGGAGCGCACCTCGAGGTCACCGGCAGGCTCGCCGGCGATCCGGCGCCGGTTGTAGACCGTCACGCTGGCCCCCATGCGGGCGAGGATGTCGAGGAGCCCGGTCCGCCGCGGGTTGAGGTTGACGCCGTGGAGGTGGAGCTCCGAGCCCGGCACGAGGGTAGCGGCCACGATGAACGGCGCGGCGGACGAGAAGTCGCCGGGCACCTCGATCTCTTCCAGCACGAGGCGCTCGGCGGGCCACACGGTGACGCTCGTCGGCCGACGCGCCAGCCGAGCGCCGGCGGCCTCGAGCATCAGCTCGGTGTGGTCCCGTGTCGGCACCGGCTCGACGACGGTGGTCTCGCCGTCGGCGAAGATCCCGGCGAGCAGGATCGCCGACTTCACCTGGGCGCTCGCGACCGGTAGCTCGTAGTCGATCGCGTGCAGCGAGCGTCCCACGACCACCATGGGCAGATGCCCGTCGTCGGTCTCGACGGCAGCCCCCATGCGGGACAGCGGCTCGGTCACGCGCCCCATCGGCCGCGCGCTCAGCGACTCGTCCCCGACCAGCTCGAACCGCTTCCCCTCCTGCCCCGCGAGGATGCCGGAGAGGAGGCGCACGAGAGTGCCCGCGTTGCGGCAGTCGATCGGGGCGCCCGGAGCGGCGAGCCCCCGCAGGCCCCTGCCGTGGACGTGCAGGGTGTCCGCGTCCAGGTCGTCGACGGCGACGCCGAGGGAGCGAACGGCCTCGATCGTCGCCTCGGTGTCGGCAGAGCGGCCGAAACCGCGGATGTGCGTCGTGCCGTCGCACAGAGCCCCGATCAGGACGGAGCGATGGGAGATCGACTTGTCCCCGGGCACGGCCAGGTGCCCGACCAGGCGGTGGACCGGATCGACCCTCACTCGTCGATCACGGGTGCGACCACGACCCCGTAGCCCTGGGCCTCGAGCAGGTCGGCGGCCCGCTCGGCCTCCACCTCGCCGCCGACGAGGATGGCGAGCGTGCCGCCACGATCGGTCGAGAGGTGATCCATCTCGAAGTCCTCGACGTTGATGCGCGCCGCGCCCAGTGCCTGGAAGATGCCGGCGAGCACGCCGGGACGGTCGGGCACGTGGACGCGGAGCCGCTGCAGCGCTCCGGGATCGTCGTAGGCAGTGGCGAGCATGCGCCGGCGGTTGGTGCTCGCCTCGGCGATCCAGCGCGCCAGGTAGCCGGCGTCTCCCTCGGCGAGCGCTCCCTCGAGCTGCTCGATGCGCCGCCGATGCTCGCCGAGCGCCGTCGCGAGCGCCTCGCGGTTGTCGAGGAAGATGTCCACCCAGATGCGCGGGTTGGCGCCGGCGATGCGGCTCATGTCGCGCAGGGAGCCTCCGGCTGCCTGCAGCGGGTCGTGGCCGTCGATGCGGGACGCGCCCGCCTGGTTGAGCAGGACGTTCGCAAGGGCATGCGGCAGGTGGCTCGTGACGGCGACGAGGCGGTCGTGAGCGCCCGCGTCGATCGCAACGGGCCGCGCGCCGAGCGTCGCGACGAAGCCGTGCACCCTGCGCAGGAGCTCCGGCCCGGTGGCGGCCGTCGGTGTGAGGAACCACGTCGCGTCTGCGAACAGGTCGGCGGTCGCACGCTCCGGGCCACGGGTCTCCGCACCGCAGATGGGATGCCCGCCGATGAAGCGCCCGTCGGCGCCCGCGGCTGCGCAGACGGCCCCCTTGGTCGAGCCGACGTCGGTCACGGCACACCCCTCCGGCGCCGCGGCGAGCACGGCGCGCACGGCGGACGGCACCGAAGCTACGGGCGCGGCAACGACGACGAGGTCGGCGTCGGCGACGGCCTCCTCGAGCGAGTCCGCGGGCTCGACGGCACCCCGCTCGCTCGCAACCCGGAGCACGTCCGGGTCGGGATCCCAGCCGCGCACGCGGTCGGCGCCCGCTGCCTTCGCGGCGAGACCTGCGGACGCGCCGATCAGACCCGTCCCGACGACGGCCACGACTCCCAGCACGGCCGGCCTAGCCCCGCATCAGCTCGGCCACCCGGAACGCCAGGTCGAGAGACTGGCGCACGTTCAACCGCGGGTCGCAGAGCGTCTCGTAGCGATGGTCGAGCTGTGTCTCGAGTACCTCCTCGGAGCCGCCCAGGCACTCGGTCACGTTCTCACCGGTGATCTCGAGATGGACGCCTCCCGGCCACGTCCCCACCTCGTGATGCGCGGCAAAGAAGCCTTCGATCTCGCGCAGCACGTCGTCGAGCCGCCGGGTCTTGTGCCCGGACGGCGTCACGAAGCCGTTGGCGTGCATGGGGTCGCAGACCCAGAGGACGGGGACGTCGGCGTCCCGGACGGCGCGCAACAGCGGCGGCAAGAGCTCCCGCACCCGGTCGGCGCCGAGACGCGCGATCAGCGTCAGCCTGCCCGGCAGCCGCTCCGGATTGAGCCGCTCGGCGAGCGCGACGATCTCCTCCGGCAGAGCCGACGGCCCGACCTTGAGGCCGATCGGGTTGTGGATGCCGGAGAGGAACTCGACGTGGGCTCCGTCGAGCTGCCGCGTCCGCTCGCCGGCCCAGAGGAAATGGCCCGAGCACGCGTACCAGTCTCCGGTCGTCGAGTCGTTGCGCACGAGCGGCTCCTCGTAGTCGAGCAGGAGCGCCTCGTGGCTCGTCCAGACGTCGACCTCGTGGATCGAGCGCTCGTCGGCGAGGTCGATCCCGATCGCCCGCATGAACCGCAGCGCCCGGCCGATCTCGTTTGCGATCGTCTCGTACCGCCGCCCCTCCAGGGAGCTCGCGACGAACTCCTGGTTCCACGTGTGCACCTGGGTCAGGTCGGCGAAGCCGCCCTTCGTGAAGGCTCGGAGGAGGTTCAGGGTCGAGACGGCCTGGTAGTACGCCTGCACCAGGCGCTCGGGGTCGGCCGTGCGCGCCTCGAGGGTCGGCTCGTCCGAGTGGACGGCGTGACCCCGGAACGAGGGCAGCTCGACCCCGTTCACGAGCTCGGTCGGGGACGAGCGCGGCTTGGCGAACTGCCCGGCCATGCGACCGACCTTGATCACCGGCAGCGTGGCGCCGTACGTCAGCACCGCCGACATCTGGAGCAGCACCTTCAACCGCTCGCGGATCGTGATCACCGACACCTCGCGGAACGACTCCGCACAGTCGCCGGCCTGGAGCAGGAAGGCCCGGCCCTCGGCCGCCTCGCCGAGCGCCTGGCGGAGCGCACGGGCTTCGCCGGCGAAGATCAGCGAGGGCAGCTGCCGCAGACGCTCGCGCACCGCCTCGAGCGCGTCAGGATCGGGCCACTCCGGCTGTTGCAGCGCCGGGTAGGCCCGCCACGACGAGGGCGCCCAGGTGGAGTCGGTCACTGCCATCGACTCAGTGTAGTCACGACTGGATTCGCCGCTCGACGCCCGGGCCAGCGTCATTCGACGGCTCTTCCCCACCCGCCGCGCCGACTTCAGGGAAAATCATCGGATGCGCATTTTCTCGGGCATCCAGCCGACCGGCGAGAAGCACCTCGGCAACTACATCGGCGGCTTCCGCCAGTACGCGGCCACCCAGGAGCAGGGCGACGCCTTCTTCTGCATCGTCGACCTCCACTCCATCACGACCGACTACGACCCGGCCGACCTGCACGAGCGAACGCTCGACCTGTACGCGATGCTGATCGCGACGGGGCTCGACCCCGACCGGTCGACGGTGTTCGCCCAGAGCCACGTGACCGCCCACGCGGAGGCGAGCTGGCTGCTCTCGGCCGTCACGAGCTACGGCCAGCTGGGGCGCATGACGCAGTTCAAGGACAAGGCGACCGACCGCGAGTTCGTCTCGTCCGGGCTGTTCACCTACCCCGTGCTGATGGCCGGGGACATCCTGCTCTACCAGGCCGACATCGTCCCGATCGGCGACGACCAGCGCCAGCATCTCGAGCTCGCACGGGATACGGCGGAGCGCTTCAACTCACGCTTCGGCGAGACGTTCACGGTGCCGCGCGGGGTCTACCCGGAGGTCGGCGCGCGGATCATGGACCTGCAGGAGCCAACGAAGAAGATGTCCACCACGGGCGGCACCACGCAGGGGACGGTGCGCCTGTTGGACGAGCCCGACGCCATCCGGAAGAAGTTCCGCTCGGCCGTCACCGACTCCGGCCGCGAGGTGCGCCGCGGCGACGACAAGCCGGGCGTGGCAAACCTGATCGACATTCTCTCGGTCGCCACGGGCGAGACCCCGGGAGCGATCGAGACCCGGTACGGCGACTCCGGCTACGGCCCGTTCAAGCAGGACGTCGGCGAGGCGGTCGTGGAGCTGCTCACACCGGTGCGAGAGCGTTACACGGAGCTGCGGGCCGACCCGGCCGAGCTGTTGCGCCTGCTCGGCCTCGGCGCCGAGAAGGCGCAGGCTGCGTCGGCCCCGACGCTCGCGGCCATGTACGAGAAGATGGGCTTCGTCCGGCTGCCGTGACGCGGGCCATGCCGGTTCGAGTGAGCGTCACGCGAGCCCGACGAGGCGTCGCAGGGCATCGACCTCGTCCCGCGTGAGGTCCCGCCACTCTCCCACCGCGACGCCGGCAGCGTCGAGCTCCGCGTACCCGGTACGGCGCAGGCGCCGCACCGGGTGGCCGGCCGCGTCGCACATGCGGCGCACCTGCCGGTTGCGGCCCTCGTGCAACACGAGCTCGAGGCGCGAGCGGCCCAGCCGTCGCACGCGCGCCGGGGCGCTGACGCCGTCCTCGAGCTCGATACCGGAGGCGAGCCGCCGGATCGTCTCGTCCGACGGCACTCCCTCGACGTCGGCGACATAGGTCTTCTCGATGCCGTAGCGCGGATGCGCCAGCCGGTGGGCCAGGTCGCCGTCGTTCGTCAGGAGCAGCACGCCGCTCGTGTCGAGGTCGAGGCGACCGACGGGCACGACGCGCGCATCGTGCCCGACGAGATCGACGACGGTCGGCCTCCCCTGCGGATCGCGGGCGGTCGTGACGACGCCGAGCGGCTTGTGCAGCAGCACGTGCGCGAGGCCTTGCTTGCCGACCTCGACGCCGTCGACCTCGACGACGTCGCTCGCGAGCACGAACGTGTTCAGCTCACCCACCGCCCCGTTGACGTGCACCCGCCCCGCCTTGATCAGCTCGTCGGCTGCGCGGCGCGAGGCGACGCCGGCCCGGGCGAGATAGCGGTTGAGTCGCATGGGCCAATTGTCGCTAGTCTCCCGCGCTGTGGGCGACTACTCCGACCTGACGAGGAAGCTCGCCGACCTCATCGTCGGCTTCGGGGCCAACGTGCAGCCGGGTCAGATCCTGGGTATCACGACCTACGTCGGCAAGGAGCAGATGACGCGTGAGGTGGCACGCGCCGCCTACGCGCGCGGCGCCCGCTACGTCGACGTCCTCTACTCCGACCAGTGGCTGAAGCGCGAGCGCCTGCTCGCCGCCGACGACGAGACGCTCGACTACATCCCACCGTGGATGCGCGACCGGATGCGCTACTTCTCGGACGAGCACGCAGCCAGGATCGCGCTGAGCGGCCCGCAGGCGCCCAACGCGCTCGACGGGGTGGCGCCCGACCGCTCCGGCCGGGACCTGCTCCCGTACCTGCCGGAGACGGGCATGATCGTGAACCTGCGCACCACGAACTGGTGCGTGGCGCCGGCGCCGACGCCCGCCTGGGCTGAGGTCGTCTACCCGGACCTCGCGCCGGACGCGGCGCTCGAGCAGCTCTGGCAGGCGATCGTGCACATCTGCCGCCTGGAGACGGACGACCCGCAGTCGGCCTGGCGCGAGCGCATGCAGACCGTGAAGAAGGGCGCAGCGGGCCTGACGGAACGTCGTTTCGACGCCATCCACCTGCACGGCCCCGGCACCGACCTCACCGTCGGCCTGCTCCCCTCGTCGGTGTGGCATGCAGCGGAGTTCACGACCGTCGACGGGCTCGAGCACTTTCCGAACATCCCGAGCGAGGAGACGTTCACCACTCCCGATCCGCTCCGCGTGGACGGCCACGTGTCCGCGACGATGCCGCTCGAGCTGTACGGGTCGGTGATCGACGGCATCCGCATCGTGTTCGAGGGCGGCCGCGCCGTGAAGATCGATGCCGACAGGAACGCCGAGGCGCTCCGCGCGGCGTGCGCCAAGGACGACGGTGCCACGCGGCTCGGCGAGCTCGCCCTCGTCGACGGCGGCGGCCGCATCGGCCCGCTGCAGACCGTCTTCTACGACACCCTGATCGACGAGAACGCCGCCAGCCACATCGCGCTCGGCTCGGGCTACTCGATGACCGTTGCCGACGACGCCGACAAGGCACGGGTGAACGAGAGCCAGGTCCACATCGACTTCATGGTCGGGAGCCCGGCGCTGAACGTCGACGGCATCACCGCCTCGGGCGAGCACGTGCCGGTGCTGCGCGCCGGCGCCTGGCAGATCTAGAGGCTCGCCTGCTCCAGCCTGCGGTCGAGCGCCAGCCGCGCCCGGTGCAACGGCTCCGGCTCACCGCCGATCACGAACTGGGCGTTTGCGAGCAGCAGGTAGGCGTCGAGCTCGAACGCGAGCTGGGCCGGATCCTCGGCCGGGTCGATCGCTCCCTCGGCCTGCGCGGAGCGGATGGCTGCCTCGAGCAGGTCGGTCCAGTTCTGGACGACGGCGATCGCCTGGTCGCGCACGGGCCCCGGATGGGTGTCCATCTCGGCGGCGACCGAGGCGAAGAAGCAGCCACCGGGGAAGACGCCGCTCTCGACATGCCGGAGGAACCTGTCGGCGAGCGTCCGGAGCTGCTCGAGCCCCGTCGCTGCGGCCGCCGCCGGCTCCGTCACCTCCTCGGCGAATACCGTGCCCGCGGTCGCGATCGTCGCGAGCTGGAGCTCCTCCTTCGAGCCGAAATGCGCGAACAGGCCGCTCTTGCTCATCCCGACGGCGTCAGCCAGGCGCGCGATCGAGAGGCCCGAGATCCCCTCCACGGTCGCGAGGCGGGCTGCCTCGCGCAGGATCGCATTGCGGCTCCGCTCGCCGTCGCTGCGGCGCTTGCGGGCGCGCTTCGGCCGTGGGCGGAGGTTCGTCTCGCTCATCGGTTGACAAGATAGCACGATCGGTCGTATAGTCTTCTTCTTCGCACGACCGATCGTTCTATCTACAAAAACGAAACGAGGCTCAGATGACAACTGCAGCACCCCTCGATCTCGCGGCCGTCAAGGCACGCCAGCAGGCGACCTGGGCGAGCGGCGACTTTGCGGAGATCGCAACCCTGATCGTCCCGGTCGCCGAGCGGCTCTGCGACGGCGCCGACCTCCGCGCGGGCTCCGCCGTCCTCGACGTGGCATGCGGCAGCGGCAACGCCGCGCTCGCCGCCGCCCGACTCGGGTGCGAGGTGACCGGGATCGACTACGTGCCGTCCCTCCTCGATCGGGGGCGCGAGCGCGCCGCCGCCGAGAGGGTGCGCGTCGATCTCCGCCACGGCGACGCAGAGGAGATCCCGTTCGCCGACGGCTCGTTCGACGCAAGCGTCTCCGTGTTCGGGGCGATGTTCGCTCCCGACCACCGGCGGGCCGCCGACGAGCTCGTGCGCGTGACGCGCCCCGGAGGCACGATCGCCCTCGCGAGCTGGACGCCCGACGGCTTCATCGGGGAGATGTTCCACGCCGTCGCCTCTCACGTGCCGCCCCCGGCCGGCCTCGCCTCGCCGATGCTGTGGGGCACCGAGGAGCATCTGGCGGAGCTCTTCGGCACAGCGGTGGCGTGGGCCCATCGGGAGCGGACGTTCACGTTCCGGTTCGTCTCGGCGGACGCCTTCCTCGAGTGCTTCGCGACGTACTACGGGCCGACGCTGAAGGCGCTCGAGGCGGCCGGAGCGGCGCGCGATGTGCTCGCCGCCGACCTGCGCTCTCTCGCGCTCGAGTGGAACCGCCTCGAGGGCACCGGGCCGATCGCCGTGCCGGGCACGTATCTCGAGTCGGTGGGCCTGCGCCGGTGACTCGTCGTGTGCGCCCTGTCCGCCGCGAGGCGGGCAGGGCGCACGTCACACGGGTGGCTCGGGGTCGTACTGGATTGCACGCCGCACCTCACGGGCCCGCTCGACCGAGTGCAGCCGGGCGACGAGGTGAAGCGCCATGTCGATCCCCGCCGAGACGCCCGCAGCAGTGACGATGGAGCCGCTGTCGACGAAGCGATCGTCGGGACGTACCTCGATCGTCGGGTCGAGCTCGGCCAGCCGGTCGAGCCTGCCCCACCAGGTCGTGGCGGGACGGTCGTGGAGCAGACCGGCCGACGCCAGCACGAGCGCGCCCGTGCAGACGCTCGTCACGAGCGCGCCGCCTTCCGCGTAGGCTCGCAACCTGCCGAGGAACGCCTCGTCCTCGAGCAGCGGGTACACGCCCTCGCCGCCCGGCACGAGCACGACGTCGGGGCGGCCGACGGTCTCCCAGGTGAGGTCCGCGAGTACCCTCAGCCCCTTGGCACACCGGATCGGCCCCGTCGAGTCGCCGACCGTCACGATCTCGACGCCGTCGTCCGGAAACGCGGCCGCCCAGGATGCCAGCACCTCCCAGGGCCCGACGAAGTCGAGCTCCTCGGCCCCGGGAAAGACGGCGACTGCGATGAGCATCACGCGATCGTACGCCAGGCGCTGCCCACATCGCGACGACGGTGTGCGGTATCACCGCAGCGCGTCACGTGGCTCCCCGGATTTGGCGCTGCCCGGCCCGGGCGAGAATCGATCCGGATCCACACGACGCTACCGACACGAGAGGAGACGATCCCATGCACGTACTCGTCGCGTTCGCCAGCAAGCACGGGGCCACACGGGGGATCGCGGAGGCGATCGGCGAAGCGCTGAGCGCGGAGGGAATCCAGGCGAGCGTGCTCGAGGCCGCGGACGTGGAGACGGTCGACGACTACGACGCCTTCGTGATCGGAAGCGCCGTCTACGTCGGGCACTGGATGGCGGATGCCCGCGAGCTCATCGCCCAGCACTCCGCAGTGATCTGCACCAGGCCCACCTGGCTGTTCAGCAGCGGTCCGCTCGGCACGCCGCCCAAGCCAGACGCGTCCCGCGCCGTCGACGTCACGGACGTCGTCACGAGCACCGGAGCACGCGAGCATCGGCTCTTCGCCGGGAAGATCGACGCTTCGGCGCTCGGGTTCGGCGAGCGCGCGGTGATGCTCGCCGTGCGCGCGCCGGAGGGCGACTTCCGCGACTGGGACGAGATCGCGGCGTGGGCACGCGAGATCGCCACCGCGCTCAGCAGTGACGACCGCGGCAACCCTTGAGTACGCGCCGGCCTAGGAAGCGCGCGCCTCTGCGACCTGGAGCAGCCGGTCGCGGATGGCGGCCTGATCTGCTCCCAGGTCGTCGAGCCGCGGCAGCGCCGCGAGGCTCTCGAGCCCGAACACGCGCTCGAACAGCGGGGTGACGCGGTAGCGGACGGCGCCACCGGGGCCACTCTCGCGACCCGCCTCGGCGATCAGGCCGCGCTCGACCAGCGAGGCGACGGCCGAGTCGGCCGCCACACCGCGGATACGCGCGATCTCGGGACGTGACACGGGGCCGAGGTAGGCAACGATGGCGACGGTCTCGAGCGCAGCCTGCGAGAGACCTCGCTCGACCGGGCGCTCGAACAACCGCGCACATGCCTCCGCCGCCTCCCGGGAAGCGCGGAACGCGAAGCCGCCCGCAACTCCCTCGAGCACGATCCCGCTGCGTCCCTCGCGGTAGCGCTCGCGCAGGAGCCCGATCGCGGTCTCGATGCGCTCGACGTCGTCGGCGGTCGCCTCGGCCAGCTCCTCGACCGAGAGCGGCTGGGACGCGATCACGAGCAACGCCTCGACGGTGCGGGCGAGCGCATCGACCGGGCTCGAGGAGATCAGGCGGAGCGGGCGGTCCACTGCAGGATCCTTTCGTCGTCGGGGCGTGAAACCCTGATCGGCGCGAAGGGCTGCGCCTGGGAGATCGCGATCTCGCCCGACTTGCGCAGCTCGAGGAGCGCGAGGAACGCGACGGCCTGCTCGACCCGGGAGAGCCCGGCGACCTCGGCGTCGAAGTCGAAGCGGCGGCGGCGGTGCAGGACGGCACGGAAGCGCTCGAGGAACTGCGAGACCGGCGGGAAGCGCAGGGCCATGTGTGCGAGCGAGACCCTCGGCGGCTCGACGGCAAGCGCCCTCAGCACCTCCGCGAGGCCGAGCGGATCCTGGGAGGCGAGACGGCGCTCCGGCTCCGGCACGAGCGGCGCGGGCCCGAGCCGGAAGTAGCGGTCGCGCTCCGCGTCCAGCCGGTCGCGTAGCCAGGCGGCGGCCTCTTTCATGCGACGGTACTCGGCGAGCCGGCGGGCGAGCTCCTCGGCCGCTTCTTCCGGCTCCAGCTCGGCCAGCTCCGCCTCCTCGTCCGGGAACAGGTGCCGCGCCTTCAGCTCGAGCAGGGCGGCAATGAGGACGAGGAACTCGCCGCAGGCATCGAGGTCGAGCCGGTCCTGGTCGGCGAGCCGCTCGACGAACGCGACCACGATCCCGGCCATGTCGATCTCGGCGGGCTCGATCGCGTCCTTCAGCAACAGCGTCAGCAGCAGGTCGAAGGGGCCCTCGAACGCGTCGAGGTCCAGCTCGAGGTCACGCACGGCGGTCGCCACTCGTCGACCCTAGCTCCCGTGTCGGACGCGGCTCTTGGGGACGGCCATCGCCGGCCCTCGAGCCGGCGGCCCCGGTTGCCTGCCGCGTCGTTGCGAGCGCCAGAACCAGACGCTCGCAGCAGTGAGCCCGATGATCGAGACCCAGACGTTGACGCGCAGCCCGAGGATGTGGTTCGCCGGATCGATGCGGATCAGCTCGATCCACAGCCGCCCGAAGCAGTACAGCGCGATGTACAGCGCGAACAGGCCGGGCGCCCGCGGGCGCAGCCTGCGCTCGATCACGAACACGAGCAGCGCCGCCACGAGCAGGTTCCAGAGCAGCTCGTAGAGGAAGGTCGGATGAAACGTCGCCTCGTCGAGGAAGGCGAGCGGGCGGTTGACGGGGTCGATCTCGAGCCCCCAGGGAAGGCCGGTCGGCTCGCCGAAGAGCTCCTGGTTCCACCAGTTGCCGAGCCGTCCGATCGCCTGCGCGACGAGCAGTCCGGGAGCGAGACAGTCGGCGAGGAGCCAGACGTCGGCTCCTGCGCGCCGGGCGATGATCGCACCGACGACGCAGCCGAGCCCGATACCGCCCCAGACGCCGAGCCCGCCCTTCCAGATCGCGAACACCCCCCACCACTCGTCCGGCACTTCGCTCCAGCTCGTGGCGAGGTGGTAGAGCCGGGCACCGACGATGCCCGAGGCGACCCCCCAGACGGCGAGCCGGAAGATGAGATCCCAGTCGCCGCCCCGGGCGACGAAGCGCCTGCCCGTGATCCACACGCACACCCCGATCCCAACGAGCAGCGTGAGCCCGTACATATGGATCGTGAACGGCCCCAGGTCGAGCGAGCCGTTCGACGGGGAGGGGATCGAGGCGAGGAACCGCATGCCTGGGAATTCTCGCCCGAGCGCAGGACGCCTGCCACGGCCACGTGGCGACCGCCGCCTGTGGCTACGGAGCCTTCACCCCCGCAGCCGGCACTACAGCAGGATCTGCAGCGCCAGGTCGACGGGGCAGCCGCGCTCGAGCAGCCGCACCGCACGATGCAGGTCGATCTCGTGGGAGGCGGCCAGCACCGCTGCCGACTCGGGGTCGTACCCCGCGCGCTCGAGCGAGCCCGCCCGCCACTGCTCGACGAGCTCGAGTTCGAAATCCGGCTTGGTTTGAAGGTGTGCGGCAGACATGGTCACCTCTGATAACGCCTCGTTGGTCCCCATTATTCGTCGCCCGCGGGAAAATGGATCTTCCCCGTTCGAGGGATTGAGGATCCGCCCTACCGTACGGCCTCCTGTTCAGCGAATTGGACGGGTTTGGTGACGGTTTCGTTAAGGAGCGGAGACGTGGTCGCCCGCGCCTACCGCTCGAGCCAGGCGAGCAGCTCCCAGAAAGGGTCGGCAGCCGGCGGAATGTGCGGAGGGATCCGCCGTCGTGCCCTGCGCTCGGCCCAGGTGACGTAGGAGCGGAGACGCCGTCCGAGCCGGCGCCGGGTGGCATCGGTCGGCTCGACGAGGGCTTCTCGGAGGGCGAAGCGCCAGGCGGCGGCTTCCTGCTCGAGCCGCCGGCCCGAGCGCCCCTCCCCGACCAGGTGACCGATCTCGTGCAGGGCGACGAAGTAGCTGACCTGGCCGCGCACGGCCGGGATCCGGATCTCCAGTCGGCGCTCGATGCGGCCGTCACCGCGCCTGACGCGGATGAGCACCGCTCGGCCGCTCCCGTCCCGGCGCCGGATCCCGTGGCGAGCGCACAGCTCGTCGATGTGCCGTTCGAGCGTGTCGGCACGCATCCGTGTGCAGGCTACCCGCAGGGTCGTACGGCTCCCGTGGCGACGGATGGGCCGCCGCCGATCGTGGCAAGCGCGAGCGCCTGGCGGCGCCTCAGAGCTCGAGGGCCCCGCGCAGCGCGTCGGCGCCACCGGCGGCAAGTGCCTGCTCGGTCGCCGTGCGGCCCTGCTCGACTGCGCGTTCGAGGGCAGAGAACTCGCGCAGTCCGACCGTGTTCACGTCCGGGCTGACGACGAGGGTGGCGAGCGACCGGTTGCGCTCGGCGCGCTCCACGCTGCCGAGCACCGTGGCCCGCGAGAGGGTCTCCATGATCGTCGGCAGGCGGGGCGACTCGGCCTCGACGGTCGGCTCGAGCCGGCGGACGACGTCGATCGCGACGACGGGCCCTTCGCCCACGTCGTCCATCAGGTCGACGGGCAGGTTGTTGAGCACGCCGCCGTCGACCAGCAGGCGGCCGTGGCGAGCGAGAGGCGGCACGAGGCCGGGGATCGACATGCTGGCCCCGACGGCGTCGATCAGCGAGCCGCGCCGGTGCACCATCGTCGTGCTGGAGAGCAGGTCGGCGCTGACGGTGAAGAGCGGTCGCGGCAGCTCCTCCACCTGAAGCTCTCCGAACACACGGTGCAGCATGCGGCCCGCCTTGCGCGAGCGGATCAACGCCACGCGTGGGAGCGTCCAGTCGTTGAACGGCGCCCGCTCGACGAGCTCCTGGCGACAGCGCTCGCGAATCTGATCGGCATCCAGGCCGAGGGCGGACATGGCAGCGATGAACGCTCCCATGCTGCAGCCGCCCAGCCGGTCGACCTCGAACCCGGCGTCGGCGAGCGCAGCGATCGCCCCGATGTGGGCCAGCCCACGCGCGCCGCCGCCGGACAGGACCAGCCCGAGCGAGCGGCCGGCGACGCGACGGGCGACCCGGGCAGCGCCCCTTTCGTAGGCGGCGTCGTAGATCAGGTGGTGGGCGCGAGGCTCGGCCCGGGTGAGCCACTCGGCGGTCGCCCCGGACGGCATCGGCGCCAGCAGGACGAGGTCGCAGCCGCTCAGGTCCGCGGCAACCGGGGTGCTCGGGCCGGCGACGAGCAGCACCCGGTCCCCTTGCCGCCGGCAGAAGGAGCCCCAGCCGGTGTCCCGACCGCCCGCCAGCAGCACGACCGTGTCGTGGTCGGCCTCGGCGCGCGCCAGCAGAGCCGACGGCGCGTCGGCACTCTCGTTACCGAGAAGCACTGCGACGCTCCCGAAGCGTCCGAGCTCTCCGGCGAGCGCCGTGCCCAGCCGGACGGCGTCGACGGTCTCGTCCAGGGGGATGACGGAGAGCACCCGCGGGCGGGTCGACGGCGCATCGAGCCCGGCGGACGCCTGGAGCTGCCGTGCCAGCTCGCGGGCGACAGCGCGAGCGAAGGCCGGGTCCTCACCGAGGAGCAGATCGAACGCCGACGCCGGCACCGCGACGAGCTCGCTGTCCCGCACCGCCTGCACGGACGCCGACCGGCTGGAGCCGGTGAGCAGCGCCAGCTCCCCGAGCGCCACGCCCGGCCCGACCTCGCGGACGACGCGGGGCCCGTCGTCGTGCTCGATCGAGATCCGCAGGCGGCCCGAGCGGACGACGTACAGGACTTCGGCAGGGTCGCCGGCGCGAAACAGCCACTCGCCGGCGGGAGCGGCAACGCACGTTGCACCGGCCGCCAGCGTCCGGAGCGCGTCGTCGCCGACCCCCTGGAAGAGCGGGACGCCCGCCAACGCGGCGACGTCCGAACGGGTGACGCTCGTAACGTCCTGCACGACTGCGTAGCATCCTCCAGATCGCCGCCGGCCGCAAACGAGTTGCTCGACAGGCCGTCGCCGCCTGTAGGATCGCCCTCGATGCGCCTGAGGAAGAATGCGAAGGCTGACCTGATCGCCGCCGTTCCGCTCTTTGCCGGCTGCTCGAAGGCGGAGCTGGGCGAGGTCGCCGCGATCTCGGACGAGCTCGATCTCCCGGCGGGCGCCACGCTGATCCGCGAGGACGAACGCGGCCGTGAGTTCCTGATCGTGATCGACGGCACGGTCGAGGTGACGCAGAAGGGACGGAAGCTGAACGAGCTCCGGGCCGGCAGCTGGGTCGGTGAGATCGCCCTGATCGCCGACGTCCCTCGCACCGCCACGGTCGTCGCGACCTCGCCGGTGCGGCTGCTCGTGATCACCGACCGTGCGTTTCAGCACCTGATCCGGAAGACGCCGTCGATCGCGGCGAAGGTGCTGCAGAGCCTCGGCGAGCGGCTCCACAAGACGGCCGTCTAGCCGCCGCCGCCGGAGCCGAGACGGGTCGACCGACCCGCGCCCGCCCGGCGTGCGCCTACAGCTTGCGGACAGCCGGCGGCGGCGGCGCGCCGGCCGGATCCATGCCGTGCAGGTCGGCGACGCTTCCCATGAACCACCGGTCGAACTCGTCGTCCGACGACGCCACGTTCGCGAGGAAGTGCTCGCCGCCGGGACCTTCGTGGATCACCAGCACCAGGAAGCCGCCGTCGGGTGTCGGCTGCAGGTACGCCCGGTGATCGGTGATCCCGTGCCGGGTGTTCATGTCGTCGAATGCCGCCTTGCGCGGGCCGTTCAGCTCGGCCACCCAGGCCTCCCACGCATCTACCTTGTCGGCCGCAAGTGGTGCCGCCATAGCCGGCATGGCTTCTCCTCCCTTCGACGCTGCCAGAGCGGCCACTATGCCCCCGCGGGCTGCCGGAGGTCAAGCGGGCGGGAGCCGCTACCCGCGGATGGCGGCGCGAACCCGGGCGACACAGTAGCCTTGTCCGGTGTCAACGGGAACGATGCGGGCGCACCCTCGAGCCGTGCAGCACGGGCGTCCCGCATGGTGACGCCCGACGAGGTCGGGAGCGTTGCGGCGCTCGGAGCGCTCGAGCCGGCCGACCGTGAGAAGCTGTGTCGCGTCGCCGCCGACATCAGCCTCGGGCCGGGCGAGTACGCCGTCCACGAAGGTGACGAGCGGGCGCTCTTCTGCCTGCTCGAGGGCCGTGTCGAGGCAGTCAAGCTCGTCGACGGCATAGCGCGCGTCGTCGGCGAGCGCAACCCCGGCGAGATCTTCGGCGAGGTGCCGATCACGCTGGGCACCGCGTTCCCCGTCGGCTTTCGGGCCGCGGAGCCCTCGCGGGTGATGCGGATCGAGCCGCGCGACTATCACGTGGTCGCGGCCGCCGCGCCCGACGTCGCGACGGCCGTCGGCCTCCTCGCAACCGATCGCATCGGCGGCCCCGGCGGCCTGCAGGGCCTCGCGGCCCAGCCGGCCTCGTATCGGGCCATCGTGCTCGGCCACCGCTGGGACGCCGCCTGCTCGGAGCTGAGGCGGTTCCTCGACCGCAACCAGGTCACGTTCCGGTGGCTGCAGCCCGACGTGCCGGCCGACGCCGAGCACTGGTGGGGGCCCTTGCCGGCCGACGGCGACTACCCCGCTGTTCGGGTCGTGAACGGGAAGACCGTCGTGCGGCCGCAGCTCCGCCGCGTCGCCGAGTTGCTCGACATCGCGACCGAGCCGGGCGCCGCCGAGTACGACACGGTGATCGTCGGCGCCGGGCCCGCCGGGCTCGCCGCGGCCGTGTACGGGGCGTCGGAGGGCCTGCGAACGATCGTCGTCGAGCGCGAGGCTCCGGGCGGCCAGGCGGGCACGTCGTCCCGGATCGAGAACTACCTCGGTTTCCCGTCGGGCGTGTCCGGCGACGAGCTGGCGAACCGTGCGCTGCAGCAGGCGCGCAGGCTCGGTGCGGAGATCCTCGTCACCCGCTCGATCACGCGCGTCGACGCGCCGACGCGGCACGTTCATCTCGACGGCGGCGATGTCCTGCGCGCGCGGACGATCATCCTCGCCTGCGGAGTGTCGTGGCGCCGCCTGTCGATCGAGGGATTCGACAGGCTCGCGGGCAAGGGGGTCTTCTACGGCGCGGCACGGAGCGAGGCGGCGAACACGCACGGGCTGGACGTTCACATCATCGGTGCCGGCAACTCGGCGGGCCAGGCGGCGTTGTTCTTCTCGACCCATGCGCGGAGCGTGACCATCGTCCACCGTGGCGAGACGCTGCAGAAGAGCATGTCCCGCTACCTCGTCGACCAGCTCGGCAGCCGGCCGAACATCCGCGTGCTCTATCGGTCGGAGGTCACGGCAGCCCATGGCGACACGTCGCTCGAGGCTATCGACGTCGCCGACAACGAGATGGGAGCGACGACCCGCGTGGAGTCCGGCGGGCTCTTCATCTTCATCGGAGCGGACGCCGAGACGGCGTGGCTGCCGACGGAGATCGCGCTCGACCCCAGGGGCTACGTGCTCACCGGCGACGACGTCGGCCGCGCCGGCCGCTGGGAGCTGGACCGCGACCCGTACCTGCTCGAGACGAGCGTTCCCGGCATCTTCGCCTGCGGCGACGTCCGGTTCGGCCCCGTGAAGCGCGTCGCGGCGGCCGTCGGCGAGGGAAGCATGGCAATCGCCTTCGTGCACCAGTACCTGCGGGAAGCAGAGACCGGCCACGGGCCCTCGTAGCGCTGCGAGGGCACTGCTCTACCAGGCGCGCCGGTACTGGTCCGGGGGAGCCAGCTCGACGTCGAGGGCCCGGGCGGCACGCCGGGGAAAGTAGGGGTCGCGCAGCAACTCCCGCGCCAGCAGGACGACATCCGCGCTCCCGGACGCGACGATCGCCTCCGCCTGTTCGGGGTCGGTGATCAGGCCGACCGCACCGGTCGCGATCCCGGCCTCGCGGCGGATCCGCTCTGCGAAGGGAACCTGGTAGCCGGGCGCGACCGCCACCTGCTGGTGCCGCACGAGGCCGCCCGACGACACGTCGATCAGGTCGACGCCGAGCGCCGCCAGCAGACGTGCGAGCTCGACGCTCTCCTCGATGCTCCAGCCGCCGTCGGCCCAGTCGGTTGCCGAGATCCGCACCCACAGCGGCAACTGCTCGGGCCAGGCTGCGCGTACGGCCTCGGCGGTCTCGAGCAGCAGCCGCACCCGGTTGCCGAAGCTGCCGCCGTAGTCGTCGGTGCGGGCGTTCGACAGCGGCGAGAGGAACTCGTGCAGGAGATAGCCGTGTGCGGCGTGGATTTCGACCACGCCGAAGCCGGCATCACTGGCGCGGTGCGCCGCGGCGCGGAAGGCCTCGACGACGGCCCGGATCCCCTCCGTGTCGAGCGCGCTCGGCGGCTCGCCGCCCGGCTCGAGCGCGATCGCACTCGGAGCGACCGGCTGCCAGCCGCCGGCCGCAACAGCGAGCCGCCCACCGCCCTGCCAGGGGACGTCGCTGCCCGCCTTTCTCCCTGCGTGGGCCAGCTGCATGCCGGGAACGGCCCCGTTCCGCTCGATGAAGCCGGCGATCGGCGCCCAGGCTTCTGCCTGCTCGTCGTTCCAGATGCCGGCGTCGGACGGCGAGATCCGCCCCTCTCGCGTGACCGCCGAGGCCTCCGTGAACACGAGCGCGGCGCCCCCGACGGCGCGGCTGCCGAGATGGGCGTGGTGCCACTCGTTCGGCATGCCCTCCACGGAGGAGTACTGGCACATCGGGGACACGACCACCCTGTTGCGCAGCGTCACGGAACGCTGCGTGAGCGGGTCGAAAAGCGCCATCCCTGCTGGAACGCTCACACGCTCCCCGTTGTTCCCGCCTCCGCGGCCGGGCAGGCGTCGGCAGAGCGCCCCGGGCATAGCCCGGCGGCCGGCCCACCGACGAGGGCATAGGATCCACGGCCATGACCGCCCGTGATGCCGCCTGTAGCTGTGGCCAGCTTCGCCTGGAAGTGGTGGGCGACCCGATCCGGATCTCCATGTGTCACTGCCTTGCGTGCCAGCGTCGAACGGGAAGCGCCTTCTCGATCCAGGCACGGTTCCCGTCGAGCCACGTGCACGTCTCCGGTCGCTGCGGCGACTTCGTGCGGGTCTCCGACGAGGGTGACAAGGAGCTGACCTTCCACTTCTGCCCCGACTGCGGCGCGACGGTCTTCTTCGCCGGCTCGGACGCGCCGGACGTGATCGCCGTTCCGGTCGGCGCATTCGCCGACCCGTCCTTCCCCGCACCGACCGTCTCGGTCTTCGAGTCGCGGCGCCACCCGTGGCTCGCCGTCCCGACCGCGATCGAGCACCACGACGACTGACCGCGGCTCGTGCAGGCCGGATGACGACCTGCTTTCATCCAGTGCCCATGCTCAGAGCCCAGTACGAGAGGCGCGGCCCCGTGCCGCAGGACGTGATTCGCGCGGTCGAGTTCGAAGCGCCGCCGCTCGAGGCCGGCCAGGCGCTGGTCGAGGTGATCGCAGCGCCCATCAACCCCTCGGACGTGCTGACCCTGACGGGCGAATACGGCCAGCTGCCACCGCTGCCGGCGATCGGGGGCCGGGAGGGCGTCGGGCGGGTGGCCGAGCTCGGTGCCGACACCCGGAGCGGCCCCGCGGTGGGCCAGGTGGTGCTGCTGCCGGTCGGCTGCGGCAGCTGGTCCACGCACGTCGTTGCGGAGACAGCCCAGCTCGTGCCGCTGCCCAGCGAGGCTGACCCGCAGCAGCTGGCCATGATGACGATCAATCCGCCCACGGCGGCGTTGTTGCTGAGCGAGTTCGTGGCACTCGAGCCGGACGAGTGGGTGCTGCAGAACGCGGCCAACTCGGCAGTGGGCCTGTACCTCGTGCAGCTAGCCGGGTACCGCGGCCACAGGACCGTCAACGTCGTGCGGCGGGAGGACGCGGCTCCGGTCGTCCGCGAGGCAGGCGGCGACGTCGTCCTCGTCGACGGCGAGGACCTGGCGAAACGGGTCGCCGAGGCGACCGGCGGGGCGAAGATCCGACTCGGTATCGACGCGGTCGGCGGGGCCGCGACCGGCCGCCTGGCGGGCTGCCTGTGCCGGGGCGCGACCCTGGTCAACTACGGCCGCATGAGCGGCGAGCCGTGTGCCGTGGACCCCGGAGCGTTCATCTTCGCCGATCTGACGATGCGTGGCTTCTGGCTCGCCAGCTGGTTTCGGCACGCGCCCGAGCAACAGCGCGACGAGCTGTTCGGGGAGGTGGCCAGGCTCATCGCGAGCGGCAAGCTGCACGCGCCGATCCACGCCACCTACGACGTCAGCGAGATCCAGGAAGCGGTGGCGGCCGCGGCAAGCGGCGGGCGATCGGGAAAGATCCTGATCGTCCCGCGGCACTGAGCCCGCAGCGCGGGTCGCTCGGCGCGATGGCACGCGAGCGCGGGATCGGCGCCGCTAGTCGTCGGCGACGATCTCGATCCCGGCCAGCGATGCGAACAGCACGGCGTTCTGGAGGACGTCGTTCCAGGGCATCCGTGCACCCCGCAAGGCCTCGGCGCCCCGGATACCCGTCAGGTCGCAGGAGCGGAGCTCGACACGCTGAAGGCGGGCGGCCGAGAGCGACGCCTCGCGCAGGTCGCATCGCTCGAACAGCACATCCGTCAACGTGGCCCCGTGGAGGTCACACTCGCTCATCCGGCAGTCGCGGAACACCGCCCGCTCCAGCCTCGCGTGGCGAAGACCGACCAGGTCGACCCGGCACTCGTCGAAGGTGACGTCCACCAGCACTCCCTCGGCCAGGTCGGCGCCCGTCAACCTGCAGGATCGCAGCTCGCAACGCCGGGCCGAGAAGCCCAACGCACGCTCACCGGCCCAGTCCAGATCGGCTCCGACGACGTCGACCAGATCACCGAACTGGATCTCGCCGGGCGGGTTGTCGCCCAGGTCGGGTGGGTACGGCGCCCTGGGCGGCTTGGACATCCCACGACGATACGCCGCCACGGACGACGCGGGCCGCAACCGACCAATCCGAAGGGGCTACCCACAGTCCGACAGCACCAGGTCGAGCCAGCTCTCCGCTTCCTGGTAGAGGGTCGGGTTGTTCGTTGGGGTGTAGTAGGCGAGGATCGCGACCGCCTGCGACAGAACCCATCCACGTGCCCGCTCCCAGGTGGCGTCGTCCGTCGGCAACGCTTCGCGAAACCGATCGCGAGCGGCAGGCGAGTGCAGCTTCCAGGCGACCATGGCGTCGCACGCCGGGTCACCGACGCCCATGCAGCCCCAGTCGATGACCCCGCTGATGCGACCATCCCGGACGAGCCAGTTGCGTGCATCGAGGTCGCCGTGGTGCCAGACGGGCGGGCCGTCCCAGGGCGCCGCAGCGAGGGCACGCTCCCACTCGGCTGTGACCATGAGGTCGCCGTCGAACCTCGCCAGCCAGTGCCGAACGTCCTCGTCGCGTTCGGCCAACGCAACGCCGCGTCCCGGCGGGGCGCACGTTGGATCGATCTGCTGGAGCGCCGCGACAAGCGCAGCAAGGTCGGACGCTGCCTGAACTGCGTCGATCTGCTCGACCGGCACGGTCTCACCCTCGACCCACGAATGGATGTCCCAGAACCAGGGGTAGTCGCCGGTCGGACGGCCCTGCGCTACCGGAACCGGGACCTCGACGGGAAGCAACGGAGCCAGCGTCGGCAGCCAGTCGGACTCCTTGCCACCTGGCTCCGTCGGCCCTTCCCGACGCGGGAGCCGCACAGACAGCTTCTCACCCAGGCGGAAGATCGCGTTCTCCGTCCCGCTCGGCTCGATCCGACGGAGCGGAAGGTCGACCCACTCGGGGAACTGCTCTCCGAGCAAGCGACGCACCAGCGCCCCGTCAACCCAAAGCTCGTCCACGTGCATCCGTGCCAGGACGTTCACCTGCCTCTCGGCGAGCGAAGACGTACGCCGGCGATGCAGGGCAGGCCCACCACCGCACATCGGGCTTCCACCACGGCTCGGCCGGGCGTAGGCTCGCCGCTGCTCACGGCCCTGAGCGTAACCGCCCGTCGAGCACACCGCCGCCTCAGACGGGCGCGACCTTCGCTCGCGACCCCGTCGGCGCGCTCTTTCTCTTCGGCGGTCGCAGTGAGACGATTCGCGGTCTGCGGGGAGACGGCGCCGACGAGCGATTCCGGAACATCGACATCACCGCAACCGCGCTAGCCGGAGCCGTCGTGTTCGCCGCGATCATCGTGGCCTTCATTGTCGAGATGGCCCGCGGCCAGGACGGGGCGCCATTCAACTGGCTTGGAGCGATCGGCGGAGCCGTCTACGTGCTGCAATCGTCGGCATGCGCCTGCGCGGCTAACGGCGTGCCAGCGTCACAGGGCTATGGGCCGCGCCGCCTGCGGCCCGGTAGGGTCGTGCCATGGAGCCGCTCCGCCTCTACTGGCGCCCTGGCACAGCGTCTATGGCCCCTCACGCCGCGCTCGCGGAGATCGGGGTCGCGTACGAGCTCGTGCGGGTCGAGCCCGAGGAGGCGCAAACCGATCCTGGATACCTCGCGCTCAACCCACTCGGTGTGGTCCCGACCCTGGTCGACGGCGAGGTCGTCCTGACCGAATCCGCGGCGATCCTGCTCTATCTCGCAGACTCCTACCGCGAGGCGCACCTCGCGCCGGCCGATCGTGCGCAGTTCTACCGCTGGCTCGTCTTCATGACGAACACTCTCCAGACCGCTCTGCTACGCGTGTTCTACCCGGAACGGTACGGCGCCGAGAGCGACGTCGCTGCAGCGGAGGCGCAGCGCCACTTCGACCTGCTCGATCGCACGCTCGAGGGGCGCGAGTGGCTCGTCGGCGACCACCGCACGGGGGCAGATCTCTTCCTGTTCATGCTCACGCGCTGGGGCCGCCGGCTCGAGCCGCAAGCATGGAGCCGACCGAACATCCGCGAGCACTTCCTGCGCACGCTTGCGCTGCCGGGCGTGGCGCGCATGGTCGACGAGCAAGGGCTCGAGCTCCCGGATTGGATCATTCAGCACCAGTCGACGAGATAACCGCAGCATGCGCCTGCGTTCGGGAATGTCCCGTGGTATGCACGACTTTCGCTAGCCGCGGATCGATGCGACGTGGGCGTCCAGCTTGTCGAATGCCATCGACCAACCGATCGCTCCGCGGGAGTCTGCCGGCACACCCACGTGAGTCATGAGCATCCTGGTACGTCCACCGATGTCTTCGAGCTCTACGGTGACTTCGGTTGTTTCTGGATGCCCTGCGGGCATGCCCGCTTCCGAGGGCGACAGTACGTTGCCGGCCTGGTCGGACATGCTCTCGGTATAGACGAGGCGCTCGTTGACGATCACTTCGCGGTATTCGCCGATGAACCACATCCGCATGACGCCGTTCGGTGTCTCCATCGTCATGCACACGTGTCGCCTACCGCCGACCCTCACGTCCATCTCGGCGACCGGGATGCTGGCCCCTCCCGGGCCATACCACGCTTTGAAGTGCTCGGGTTCGGTCCACAGCCGCCAGACGAGTCCCGCCGGCGCATCGACGATGCGCTCTATGACGACCGCCGCGTCCGTGTCATTGCGATGAGTCATCGTTGTCCTTCCCAAGGCCACTTTGGAGTTGTTGGACGTAGTCGTCGAGGCGGTCGAAGCGTTCTTCCCAGAGAGAGCGGAATTGCGCGGCCCAGGCGGAGACGTCTCGTAACGGCCTCGCGTCAATGGCGCACGGTCGATATTGCGCTCGTCTACCTTGGCTGACCAGCCCCGCGCGTTCGAGCACCTTGATGTGCCGGGAAACGGCGGGCAGTGTCATGTCGAATGGTTCTGCGAGCTCGTTCACGTTTGCCTCACCCTCCGCGAGGCGCGCCAGGATCGCTCGTCGCGCCGGGTGGGACAGCGCGGCGAGGGTCTTGCTGAGGCGGTCTTCGGCGATGGCCACGGCACTTGTCGGCTCTGTACTACACGTTTTACTTAATTAACAAAGAGCTACATTACAAGCCGCCGGCCTAATGTCAAGTGAAGGCCCGGCTTCGGAAGCGTGCGGATCTCTGACCGGGTGGCACCGCGAGAGTGATCAGACCGACTTCCGACTCGAGACCGGGCGCGCGGCAATGGTCCGTCGCCGTCCCGGAGGCATCGACCCGGCATCGCGGCGAGAATCCGACCTCAGTTGCACCCGCCACCTCGGGTCGGGAACGCCGTCGGTCAATCGCCCTCGCCCCCCGGCCGCGGTACGCGACGCCGACGCCGCCCTACGCGACAGAAGCCTCGCCTAGGAGAGCTGTGATTCCGCCTAGAGGCCGCGCCCGTAGTGGCAGGGCGGCGAAGGCACTGCACACTCCATGAGACGCCCCAGACAGACCAGCCCGCCGAGTCTCACGGTCACCCGAGCCGATCGCGCAGCCGCCGCAAGGTTCGCTCCAGCTCAGTCGAGTCGCTCGAGCCCGGTGAAAGGCAGCAACCTGTCTTGAAGGCAGGTTTGCAGTAGCGTCCGCGTCCTGAACATCTACTTCGCCGGTCCGCTCTTCACGCCGTACGAGCGCTCGTTCATCGACGATTGCGCCGCCGCGCTGCGCGCCGACGGCTTCGAGATCTTCGTTCCGCACGAGCACGAGCTCTCGGGGGGCGTCGACGTCACAGCGGCGTGGATCTTCGCGAAGGACCGGCCGGGGATCGAGCGCGCCGAGGCGATGCTCGCGATTCTCGACGGTCCATCGGTGGATGACGGCACCGCGTGCGAGATCGGGATGTTCCATGCGCTCATGCAGGCGGATCCGTCGAAGAAGGGCATCGTCGGGCTCCTCACAGACATCCGCGGCATGCGCGGCGAGTCGACGGGCGTCAACCTCTTCGTCCAGGGTGCGATCGAGGACGTCGGCCGGATAGTCGCCTCCATCGAGGAGGCGCGCGACGTGCTCAGATCCTGGAGATGAACGAGGCCCCGCTGCACTCGGACGCGGGCGCTAGACCGCCACGCCGCGCTGCTCGCCCATGCTGTTCGCGAGGCGCATCGGCTCGCACTCACGCCGGAGGAGCAGCTGGTGACCAGGGCGGTCGCCTGCGCCAGTGTTCGGGAATGTCGCCCGAACCACGGTCGGCTTGCCAGGACTCGGTATTTGGCCCTAGCATCGGCCGATGAGCCGCGTTGAGGCCCGGCTGGAAGAGCTCGGACTCGTGCTTCCGGCACCGATGAATCCGCCTGGCAGCTTTCGGCTGGTCAACGTGCACGGCGGCCTCGCCTACATTGCTGGTCATCCCGCGATCGACGGCTCGACCATTCTCGTCGAGGGCGTCGTTGGTGACGATCTAACCCTTGAGGAGGGCTACCTGGCCGCCCGGCTAACGGGCCTTGCCATCATCGCGTCCTTGAGGGAGGAGCTTGACGACCTTGACAGGGTGACGAAGTGGCTGCGGGCCGTCGGCTACGTCCAGACGGCGCCAGGCTTCCATGACAACGCGAAGGTCGTGAACGGCTTCAGCGACTTGATCGTCGAGATCTGGGGTGAGGCGGGTCGTCACGCTCGCTCGGCGCCGGGCCAAGGCCCATCACCACTCAACGTCCCAGTCATCGTCGATGCGATCGTCGCGGTGTCGGGGTAGGCGCGTGAGTGCTTTCGACGAGCTGTATGCGATCGCACCGCAGATGCTCGCGGACGGGTACCTCGCCCGCGTCGTCCACGGTGAGCGACTGACGTTCGCAGTAGTCGAGGCCGAACCGGGCGCGAGGCTACCAGAACATCGACACGACAACGAGCAGTTCGGGATGGTGATCGAAGGCTCGGTCATCTTCCGCGTCGGCGACGGGGAGCAGAGGCTCACCGCAGGCGGGATCTGGCGGATCCCATCCGGCACACCCCACACGGTCACCGCCGGTGAGGCCGGAGCCGTTGTCATCGACATCTTCTCGCCGCCACGAACAGACTGGACGGCGCACGCGCTCCTCGCGCCACGTCAACCGTCCTGGCCTTAAGACTCACTCACGTCCGGCGCTTCAGAACGGACAGACGACTCGGCCGAGCCCGAACCCACTCGTGTGCGCCAGCGTTCGGGAATGTCACATGAGCGTCAGATCATCGCGGCGATGATGTCATCGACGACGGACCCGAGTGGCTGGTTGGCGTCGATCACGACTGCACCGCGAGATTGCCATTCGTCGGCGATCACACGGTTGTGCGCGATCACGCCCTCGGCCTCGCGTGGATCCTTGGCGAAAGCGGGTTCGGGACGCTCGCGTAGCCGCTGCCTGAGCACTTCAGTACCGACCTGAAGGACGAAGACCCGGTCGAATAGGTGTCGCGACTCGACGGTGTTCGACGTGATCGCGCAGATGAACACGTCGTCCGCGGTTGCAAGTAGATCGTTGAGCGCGTCTAGGCGCAGGTTCCAAGCGAACCGCTGGAAATCGATGGGGTGGCTTGGTTCACCGACCCCAGCCGGCAGGCCGGTGTCCGTGTAGTCGAAGCCGGTCGCGCCCGGAATCGCGTCGGTGTCATATGCCTTGTGCCCCCGCAAGCGAAGCTCCTGTGCGATGCTCGATTTGCCGGAACCGGCCTGCCCCGTGACGAGGTACTTCACGGGGGAGATCGTGCCAGGCATCACCAGCCTGCGCCAGTGTTCGGGAATGCCACTTGAGCCTCGTGCACGCAGAGCTGCGGATGAGCGCCTCGAGCGGATCACCCCTGACGGATGACGTCACCGGAATGTGTCGGCGGAGAACTTGATACAACGAGCACATGGATGCATTCCTCGTCCCGCCAGGCGACGGCGAACGCATTGAGAATCCGCTCGGTGGCGAGATCGTCTTCAAGGCTCGCGGCGCGCAGACACGCGAGGCATTAACGGTGTTCGAGGCGGCGAACGCGCCGGGCCAGGGACCGCCGCTGCACGTCCACACACTGCTCGACGAGCTGATCTACGTGATCGACGGGACGATCCGCGTCAGGCTGGAAGATCGCATCGAGCAAGCAGCGACTGGCGCGTGCGTCTTCATCCCACGTGGCACCCCGCACACGTGGGCGGTAGCCAGCGGCCGCACCGCTCGTTTGCTCGTGGTCGTAGCCCCAGCGGGACTGGAGCAGTTCTTCGACAGCACCGCGAGCGCTGGTGCCGGGCAATCCGACGATGCCTTCAGCCGATTCGGCGGCGACGACTTGACGGTGGTCGGTGCACCGTTGGCAATGACCCATCCCGAGTAGGTCAGGCCAGCGCAGTTCGCTACTACGGCTCCCTCGGCTCGCGCCTCGCGCGTCCGTACTGCAGGAGGAAGAACACCCATAGGAATGGTGACGCGACCAGAAAGATCGCGCTCACGCCCTCTAACGAGCCGGAACCGAGAAGGATGACCGCGTCGAGCAACGGAATGCCCACCAGGCAGACGCGCGACACCCACAAGCGCGTCCCGAGCGGCGCCGAGTCCCACGCCTTCTGCCGGGATGGCCCTGGCGGCGCTTCCCCGGGCGGGTTTGCCTGAGCGGCACGCCACCACCCAGCCGCGCTCGTACCGCAGTATCACCGCCTGCGCGAGCATCCTCCTCGCCGGAGGCAGCGCCCTCAACCCCTATACACCCTCAACCCCTATACAACCGAGGCCTCTCCGAGCAGCGCCTTCGCCTCCGCGAGGAAGTCGGAGTCGCAGGTGACCCGGTAGTCGGGGCCGAGCGCGAGCGTCTTCGCGCCCAGCGAGGTCTCCAGCGCGACATAGACCGGAGACTCCCCCGGGTACTCCTTCACGAGCCGCGCGAGCTCCTGGATCACGCCGGCGGGCGCCTCGCGGGCGTCGAGCCGGAAGCGCACCTCGCGGCGTTCCGCGACAGCCTCGAACGCGGACAGCTCCATCGCGATGAGCTTCGTCTCGCCCTGCTGCTTGTGATCGACGCGCCCCTTCACCACGAGGATGCGGTCTGCGACGCAGAGCTCCCGGGTCGTCGCGTACGTGGCCGAGAAGACGACGACCTCCGCCGACCCGGTGGGGTCGTCGAGCGTCAGGAACACCATCGGCTCGCCGCGCTTCGTCGTCATGTGCTTGACCGCCGAGACGAGGCCTCCGACGGCGACGATCTCGCCGTCGCGCCGCCGCTCGAGCTCGTTCAGAGTCGCGTCGGTCTTGCGGCGCAACTGCTCCCGCACGGCGTGCAGCGGATGCTCTGAGACGTACAGCCCGAGGGTCTCCTTCTCGAGCTTCAACAGCTCGCCCTTCTCGAACTCGGTCGCAGGGATCGGCGGGTGGTGCCGCTGCTTCTCGCTCTTCTCCTCGGGGGCTCCGAAATCGCCGTCGAAGATGGAGGCCTGGCCGGCGAGCCTGTCCGCGGCAAGCCTCTGGCCGTAGGAGAGTGCCTGCTCGAGAACCGCGAGCATGCCCATCCGGGAGGCACCGGTGGAGTCGAGCGCGCCGCACTTGACGAGGGACTCGAGCGCCCGCTTGTTCACGACCTGCGGATCCACACGCTCGGTGAAGTCCCAGATGGAGGCGAACCTTCCCCCTCCTCCCGCGCGGCGATGATCGTGCGCGCGGCGGTGTCGCCGACGTTCTTGACGGCGTTGAGGCCGAAGCGGATCTTGCCCTCGACGACCGCGAAGTCCGTGGCCGACTCGTTCACGTCCGGCGGCAGCACCTCGATCCCCATCTCGTCGCACGCGCTCACGTACAGCGGCACGCGGTCCTTCGTGTTCATCACCGACGAGATCAGCGCCGCCATGTACTGGTGTGGGTGGTTCGCGCGCAGCCAGGCGGTGCGGTAGGCGATCAGCGCGTAGCAGGCGGCGTGCGACTTGTTGAAGGAGTAGTCCTGCGCCTTCTCGGTGTCGTCCCACAGCTGCGTCGCGACCGACTGCGAGACGCCGTTCGCGAGGCAGCCGTCGATGAACTTGCCCTTGAGCGAGGCCATCAGCGCGTGGATCTTCTTGCCGATCGCCTTGCGCAGGTCGTCCGCCTCGGCCGGCGTGAACCCGGCGAGCGCCTTCGCGATCTCCATCGACTGCTCCTGGAAGATGCTGATCCCGTACGTCGGGCCCGTGATCGGCTGCAGGCGGGGCTCGAGGAACGTCACCGCCTCCTTGCCGTGCTTCCGCGCCGCGTAGCTCGGGATGTAGGCCATCGGGCCCGGCCGGTAGAGCGCGACGAGGGCGATCAGGTCCTCGAACTCCGTCGGCCTCACCTGGCGCAGCGCCTCGCGCATGCCGGACGACTCGAACTGGAACACGCCCATCGACTCGCCGCGGGCGAGCATCTCGTAGGTCCTGCGGTCGTCGAGCGGGATCGACGTGATGTCGAGCCCGTTCCCGATCAGGGCGACGGCCGTCTCGATCACGTCGAGGTTCCGGAGCCCCAGGAAGTCCATCTTCAGCAGGCCGAGTTGCTCGACGTTCCCCATCGAGAACTGGGTCACGACTTCTGCGTCCGCGCCCTTCTGCTGGAGGGGTATCGTCTCGATCAGCGGCTCCGCACCGATGACGACGCCGGCGGCGTGGATAGAGTCGGCGCGCGTCAGCCCCTCGAGCGGGCGGGCGAGCTCCACTATCTCCTTGGCGACCGGGTCGGCGTCGACTGCCTGGCGCAGGTCCGTGCCCGGCTTGAGCGCCTCCGCGAGCGTCTGGCCGGGCCCTTCCGGCACGAGCTTCGCGATCCGGTCGACGGTGCCGTACGGGATCTCGAGCACGCGGCCCGCGTCGCGGATGGCGGCGCGTGCAGCCATCGTCGAGAAGGTGATGATCTGGGCAACTCGGTCGCGCCCGTACTTCTCGGCGACGTAGTTGATCACGCGTTCGCGGCCCTCGACCGCGAAGTCGATGTCGATGTCCGGCATCGACTTGCGCCCGGGGTTGAGGAAGCGCTCGAAGAGGAGGTCGTAGCGGATCGGGTCGATGTCCGTGATCTCGAGGCAGTACGCCACGAGCGAGCCCGCGGCCGAGCCGCGCCCCGGACCCACCGAGACGCCGTCCCGCTTCGCGAAGCCGATGAAGTCGGCGACGATCAGGAAGTAGTCGGCGAAGCCCATCTCCCGGATCGTCTTGAGCTCGAACTGCAGGCGCTCGTTCAGCTCGGGCGTCGCCTTCTCGTACCGCTTGCCCAGGCCCTTCTCGCACAGCTCGACGAGATACTCGAACGCGTCGCGGGCGTCGGGCGTCGGGAACGAGGGCAGGAGGATCCGGCCCAGCTCGATCTCGACGTTGCAGCGCTCCGCCACCTCGAGCGTACGCCGCATCGCATCCTCGTGGCCCGGGAAGTCGAGCGCCATCTCGTCGGGCGCCTTGAAGTAGAACTCGTTCGTCCCGAACTTCCAGTGGTTGGGGTTCTTGAGCGAGTCACCGGACTGGATGCACAGCAGCGCCTCGTGGGCGTAGGCGTCCGTCGCGTCGAGATAGTGGACGTCGCCGGTCGCCACGAGCGGCAGGCCGCGCTTCGCCGCGAGGCCCGGCAGCGCCTCGAAGACCGGCTGCTGGATGTCGAGACCGGCGTTCTGCAGCTCGACGTAGGTGTTGTCGCGCCCGAAGATCTGCTCCAGCCGGTCGAGCTCCATCTCCGCGTCGCTCATGCGCGCTTCGGCGATCGCCTTCGAGACCCGTCCCGAGAGGCAGCCCGAGAGCGCGATCAGGCCGTGCGCATGCTGCTCGAGCAGCGCCCAGTCGACGCGCGGCCGGTAGTAGTAGCCCTCGAGGTACCCGAGCGAGCAGAGCTTGATCAGGTTCGCGTAGCCGGCGTTCGTCTCGGCGAGCAGCGTCAGGTGAGCATTGCCCTTGTGCTGGGCCTTGCGATCGTCGACGACGTAGACCTCGCAGCCGATCACCGGCTTCACTCCCTGTGCCCGGGCCGCCTTGTAGAGGTCGATGGCGCCGGCGAGGGAGCCGTGGTCGGTGAGCGACACGGCCGGCATCTCGAGCCGGGCGGCCTTCTCGGCGAGGGCCGGGATCCGGCAGGCGCCGTCGAGGATCGAGAACTCGGAGTGGACGTGCAGGTGGACGTACGGGGAGCTCATCGGGAGGGCCATCGTACTGCCCCGACGGGACGGTGCCCGAACGCGCGGCAGCGTGCCCGGACTTGCAACATCGGATACAATGGGCCGACCGGCCGACCCACCTGTGGCAGTCCACGTGAGGAAGGTGGCACATGACGACTCGACCCGTTCCGGTGTCCGACGGCGGCGATCTGCTCGCGCAGGAGATCCGTGAGGAGGTGGGGCGGCTCGTCCATCACCCCATCGACGAGGTGAAGCGGCTCGAGCACGTCGCAGCGGAGGGCGAGAGCGCGACGACACCGCTGCTCACCGTGGTGGGCGTCGGCCTCGTGCTCGCGGTCATCTTCGTGATCGTCACCGCGATCACGATGCTCGTCTACTACACCGCCTGACCCGTCCCGAGCGGGCCGGCGAGCTCCTCGAGCGCCTGCCGCAACAAGGCCACCTCGGCCTCGAGCACGGCGACGCGCTCGTCGAGCGACGGCCCCGACGGCAGGGAGTGCGCCTGCGGCTGCAGGTCACGGGCCGGGGCGCTCTGGTCGGCGCTCTCGCCGAGCAGCTGGAGGTAGCGCTCCTCCTTCTGACCGGGACGGCGCTCCAGCCGTGTGGCGTGACCGCGCTCGACGAGGGCCGCCAGGGCCTCTTCCACGTCGGCGAGCGTGGCGAACGGGTGCAGCCGCTCGGTTCGCTGCTTCAGCTCGCCGGGCGTCTGCGGGCCACGCAGCAGCAGCACCGCCAGCACGGCCAGCTGTCCCGGCTCGACGTCGAGCGCGTCGTCCAGAAGGTGCCGGTACTTGACCGTGCGGCTGCCCTGACCGCTCGTCAGCCGTGCCCAGCCACGGTGGTGGAGCCGGTGCAGCGCCTCGTGGACAGTGTGCTCGTCGTAGTCGACCACGGGATCGCGGTTCGTCGCCTGGTTGCATGCCAGCCGCAGCGCATTCAGCGTCAGCGGGTACACGTCCGGTGTCGTCCGCTGCTTCTCGATCAGGCAGCCGAGCACCCGGATCTCGACGGCATCTGCGTCCATGCCGGGAGCCTAACGAGAGCTAGTTCGTGAGCGGCGGCTCGAGCAGCAGCAACGCCAGCAGCGCCACCCGTTGCGGAAGCCGCTCCACGTCGACGCGCTCGTCGATCGCATGGGAGCCCTCACCGATCGGCCCCAGCCCGTCCAGCGTCGGAGTGAAGAGACTCGTCGTGTTCGCGTCCGAGCCGCCGCCGACGAGGCCGGCATCCTCGACCGTCAGGCCCACCTGGCCGCCGAGGCGCACCGCCGAGGCGAGCAGCGCGCGGTTGCCGGGGAGCGGCTCCATGGGCGGGCGGCCGAAGCCTCCCTCGACCTCCACCGTGGCGCCCGCGAGCTCCGGCTGGAGCCCGCGCACCGCCTCCTCGAGAGCGCGGGCGGCCAGCGCCGTCGGCGCGCGAACGTCGACGACGGCCGTGGCGACCGGCGCGACGACGTTCGGGCGCAGGCCCCCGTCGATCGTGCCCACGTTGACGGTCACGCCGCGGGCCGGGTCGTTGAGCGCGAACAGCCGCTGCACCTGGTGCGACAGCTCGAGGATGGCGCTGATGCCCGCGTCGAAGTCGGCGCCCGCATGCGAGGAGCGGCCGCGCACGGTCACGGTGAAGCGGCCGAGCCCCTTGCGCGCGATCTTCAGCTGCCCGTTCGCCCCCTCGCCCGCCTCGAGGACGAACGCCCGCGCGGCGCCGCGCGCGAGCAGCCGCAGGAAGCGCGACGAATCGGGGCTGCCGATCTCCTCGTCCGTGCTCACGAACACGACCGGCTCGACCGACGGGGTCAGCTGAAGCTGCTGCAGGGCGCGCAGCGCATAGGCGATCGCCACGAGCCCGCCCTTCATGTCGGCCACGCCGGGGCCATAGAGCAGCCCCCGCTCCTCGCGCACCGGCATGCTCGCAAGGGTGCCGAGAGGCCAGACGGTGTCCATGTGCCCGACGAGGAGCTGACGAGGGCTCCCCCGGCACCGCAGCGCCGGCCTGGCGTACAGGTGGTCGCCCACCCGCGGTGCTCTCACCGCGCGTACCGCGTAGCCGGCGCTCTCGAGCTCGGCGGCAAGGATGCGGAAGGGCCCTGCCTGCCGGCCCGGGTCGAGCGACGGGGACTCCTCCTGCGCCAGCCGGCGCAGGAGGTCGACCATGGCCGGCCGCTGCGCGCGGAGCCAGGCGAGGAGACGTGCGGAGGTCTCGGGCGCCACGGTGCTCAGAGCCGGAAGTCGCCGGGGAACGGGAAGGAGAGACTGTCGCGCACGACCGCGAACCGCCCCGGCGCGAGATAGGCGAGCAGGCCGAGACGATGAACCAGGTCGGCATCGTCGACGTCGGGCCCCCGGATCGCGTCCCGGGCCGCGGAAGCGGCCACCACGCGGCCGACGACGAGGCTGTTCGGGCCGAAGCCGTCGAGCATGCGCTCCAGCTCGCACTCGAGATAGAGGGCACATCCTGCAGCGAGGCACCCGTCGACGACGCGCGCCGGGAACGTCGGCACGGCCGCCAGCGTGGGCTTCGCGCCGCCCTCGAGCCGCCCTCCCGCCGCAAGCCCCGACTCCACGATCTGCTCGGGCCGCGGGAAGCTGACGGTGAACTGCGGATGCGCGAGCAGGTTCCGGTAGGTGCCGTGGGCGGGGCTGCAGACGAAGCAGTAGAACCCCTCCCATCCGAGCGGCATGGCCATGTGCTTGGGAGCGAGGTCGTGCCCCTCCCCCTCCTTCGTCCCGATCAGCACGAGCGGTGCGACGGCGAACGCCCGCTCCCAGAGCCCCGGGCCGACGGCGATGTCGACGAGGTCGGGCCGGTCCTCGGCAGCGGGCGTCAGCTCTGCCATGACGTCATGGTGTCAGCGGGACGGCGCCGCGGCATCGGGGCGCGACTCGAAACCGCCTACGGCCAACTACGCACCACCCCGGTCGAGCGCCCAACGCACCCGGGCGATGTCCTCACGCTCCCGCTCGTCGAGTGCGAGCCCCAGCCGATGCAGCTCCTCCTCGTGTGAGGGGATCCAGCGCCGCTCGATCGCCCGCTGGCGCCGCGTCGTGGCCGTCAGCTCCGCGGTGACCGCCTCGTACGCAGCCTGCGCCGCCGCGGCCGCCGCGGCCGCGGTGACCGCCTCGGCATGAGCCCGGGCGGCCAGGGCGACGCCCGCTCCTCCTCCGAGGGCGACGAGGTCGGGGGCGGGGCCGAAGACGACGGACGCGGCTGCGGGGAAGACCGTCCCGAGAGTGTTCCGCCACTCGACCTCGACCCGGCACTCGTCCGGCGTGTGCAGCGCCGCGAGGCGCAGCCGGCGCTCGCCGGCGAGAGCGAGCGCCCGGTCGTTCCACGTCGTCGCCTCCCGCGCCTTCAGATCCCAGGCCCGGGCGATGCCTGCAAGATCTTCCGCGAGGCGCTGTTGCTCGCGCAGCAGGGCCTGCCGCTTCTGGTCGAGCACCTCGACCCCTCGCCGGGCGATCTCGAGGCGGCGCAGGAGCCAGATCCGGCCCGCCCTACCCGGTGGGGCCCGCAGCGGCATCGGCTCCCTCCCGGTAATGAGCGTCCAGCGAGGCTTCGGAGATCATCGTCAGCTCGGCCCGCGGCATCATGGACGCCACCTGCCAGGCGCGGTCGAGCGTCGCCTCGAGCGAGCGCGACTCCTCGGCGCCCTGCTGCACGAAGCCGCCGTCGAAGGCCTCGGCGAAACCGAGGTAGCGCGCCTCGGCCTCGCTCAGCGCATCCACGCCGACGACCTCCGCGAGGTCGGCGACCCGCCGCGCCTGCGCCACCAGGGCGTAGAGCTGGGCGGCGAGCTCGGGATGGTCGCCCCGTGTCTTTCCCTCGCCCGCGCCGAGCCTCATCAGCCGGGAGAGAGAGCGCAGCGGGTCGAAGGGGGGATAGACCCCGCGCACGTGCAGATCGTGCGAGAGGACGATCTGGCCCTCCGTGATGTACCCCGTGAGATCGGGCACGGGATGGGTGATGTCCTCGCCCGGCATCGTCAGCACCGGGAGCTGCGTGACCGACCCCGGCCTCCCCTGGATACGGCCGGCTCGCTCGTACAGGCTCGCCAGGTCGCTGTAGAGGTAGCCCGGGTAGCCGCGCCGGCTCGGGATCTCCCCCCGGGACGAGGCCACCTCGCGCACGGCCTCGCAGTAGCTCGTCATGTCTGCCATCACGACGAGCACGTGCCGGCCGAGGTCGAACGCGAGATGCTCGGCGACCGTGAGCGCCAGCCGCGGGGTCACGATCCGCTCGACGAGCGGGTCGTCCGCGGTGTTCAGGAAGACGACCAGGTCGTCCGCGGACGCCCGGGTCTCGAGACGCTCGCGCACGAAGGACGCGTCGGCATTCGTCAGGCCCATCGCTGCGAAGACGACCGCGAACGGCTCGTCGCGAACGGTCGCCTGCGCTGCGATCTGCGCAGCGAGCTCGAGATGCGGGAGCCCGCCGACGGAGAAGATCGGCAGCTTCTGCCCGCGCACGAGCGTCGCCAGGCCGTCGACGGCCGAGACTCCCGTCAGGATCGGCTCCGCCGGTGTCGCCCGGTAGGCGGGGTTGATGGGGCGACCGCCGATCTCGCGGAGGTCCGAGCCGCGGGGAGAAGGGCCGCCGTCGAGGGGTGCCCCGCGACCGTTGCACACCCGACCGAGCCACGACTCGCCCACCGGCATGCGCATCGGGCTGCCCTGGAACGCGACCGTGGCCCCGCCCAGCGACATGCCCCCCGTCCCCTCGAAGACCTGCACGACCGCGATCTCCCGGTCGACCTCGAGCACGAGGCCGTGCCGCAGCTCACCCGAGTCGAGGCGCACCTCGACGACCTCGTCCCAGCCGACGTCGCGCACGTCCTCCACGACGAGCAGCGGCCCCTTGATCGACGTGATGGACGCGTACTCGATCGGAGCGCTCACGCGAGGCTCCTGAGGAGTGCGAGCACGTCCGCACCGATCGCCTCGACGCCGACGGCGTCGTCCACCGCCGTCGTGTCGCGCGCCCGGACCGCAGCGGACAGGTCGACCTGCTCGATCGAGGAGGCCGAGACACCACGGCGGACGAGATCGAGGCAACAGTCGTGGACGTCGTGCACGAGCCCGAGCAGCGCCTGCTGCTTGGCGGGCGAGCAGGTGGCGTCGTTGGGGCTGAGGCTGCTCTGCTGCAGCACCGCCTCGCGGAGCAGACGGCCCGTCATGAGCACGACGCGCTCCTCGTCGGGCAGGGAGGTGGCGCCGACGAGCTGGGCGACGGACTCGAGATGGTCGGCCGCTGCGAGCAGCCTCAGCGCCCGCTCGCGCCTGACCCCCCAGAGCGGCTCGTGCTCTGCGACGTGCCACTCGGCGACCCTCTCGGCGTCGCGCGAGGACGAGTCGCGCCAGCTCACGGCCGGGTAGTGCCTCGCGTAGGCGAGCTCCGAGTCGAGCGACCAGACGCAGCGCGCAAACCGCCGCGTGTGCGCGCTGACCGGCTCGGTCATGTCACCTCCGGGAGGCGAGACCGCTCCCAGGATCGTCACCGACGCGTCGTCGCCGGCCAGCGTGCGCACACGGCCCGACCGCTCGTAGAAGGCTGCGAGGGCAGAGGCGAGGCCGGCGGGATACCCCTCCTCGGCGGGTAGCTCGCCGGTACGCGAGGCGACCTCCCGCAGCGCCTCCGCCCACCTCGACGTCGAGTCGGCGATCAGCACCGCGTCGTACCCCATGTCGCGGTACAGCTCCGCCACGGTGACGCCCGTGTAGATGCTCGCCTCCCGCGCCAGCACGGGCATGTTCGAGGTGTTCGCGACGAGCACGGTGCGATCGAGCAGCGCCCTGCCCGAGCGAGGGTCCTCGAGCTGCGCCATCTCCTCCAGCACGTCGGCCATCTCGTTGCCGCGCTCGCCGCAGCCGACGTAGACGATCACGTCGGCTTCGCACCACTTCGCGATCTGCTGCAGGAGCACGGTCTTGCCCGTGCCGAAGCCGCCCGGGACGGCTGCGCTGCTGCCACGGGCGAGCGGGAAGAACAGGTCGAGGGCGCGCTGGCCCGTGAGCATGGGCACGTCCGCGCGCAGGCGCTCGAGCACCGGCCGGGGACGGCGCACGGGCCAGTGCTGCACGAGCGTGACCTCGACGCCGGAGATCCTGGCGACGGGCTCGTCGACGCAGAGCTCGCCGGCCGCAGCGATCCACTCGATCGTGCCGCCCTGGCGGGGCGGGGCGAGCACGCGGAACGTGATCGCAGCCGTCTCCGGCACCTCCCCCAGGATCGCTCCGGCCTCGACCCGGTCTCCCTCGGCGACGAGCGGCGTGAAGAGCCAGCGCCGGTCGCGGTCGAGCGTCCGGCTGCGCCCCCCGTCCTGCAGGGTCTCCCCCGCTCCCGAGAGGCGCCCCAGCAGGCCGTCGAAGACGCCGCCGAGGAGCCCCGGCCCGAGCTCCGCCTGCAGCGGGTTGCTCGTGCCTGCGACGGAGTCGCCCGGTCGCAGGCCGCCCGTGTAGGCATACACCTGCACGGTGGCAACGGCGCCGTCGAGGGCGATCACCTCACCCGGCAGCCGGGCCTCGCCCACCTCGACGAGCTCCAGCATCCCTGCCTCGAGGCCGTCGACCTCGACGACGGGGCCGTTGACACGCCGCACGCGTCCGGCGCTCATCGCCACAGCGTCTCCAGCTCCTCGTCCAGCGACGCGATCACCCGATCGACGAGTGAAGGGAGCGTGTAGTCGACGGCTCTCCGCCCCGACCGGCCGATCACCCCTCCGCGGCCCGCCGGGTCGAGCACGATCTCTGCCTTCGCTCCGAGTTGCCCTCGCGCTGCGCGAGCGAGCCCGTCGAGCAGGTCCGGGTAGCGCGCATCCTCCCGCAGCCGCTGGACGCCCTCCCGCGACCGACGCTGCAGCTCCTCCAGCTGCCGGCTCTGCGCCCGCAGCCGGATCTCGCGGGCCCGGCGCATCGCCGTGGCCCGGCGACGCGCCGCCTCCTGCGCTGCTGCCCGCTCTCCTTCGCGGAGCCCCTGCGCGGCGAGCTCCTGGGCCTTTGCCTCCGCCGCGGCGACCACCCCCGCGCTCTCGGCGTCCACTGCGTCCAGGCGCCGCTGCGACTCGGCGTCCGTCTCCGCCTGCAGGGCACCGCGCAGGGGCTCCAGGGTCATCCGGGCAACACCGCCCGCAGCCGGCCGGCCGGGAGCAGCGGGTCGGGCAGGGCGCGGCGCGCCTCGGCGGTGAGGATCACGACGCCGACGTCCGCGCCCATCTCCTCCCAGGCCTTGCGGACGGCCTCCGGGTCGACAGCCTCGACCACCTCGACGCCGGCGAGGGCGTATCCCGCCAGGTCCGCCCAACCGCCGAGCGCGACGACCTTGCTCATGCCTTGCCGATCAGGATGATCGCGACGACGAGCCCGTAGATGGCGATGCCCTCGGCGAGACCGACGATCACGAGCGAGCGGCCGAACATCTCCGGCTTCTCGCTCACGGCCGCGAGCGCGGCAGCGCCCGTGTACGCGACGGCGAAGCCGGCGCCGATCGTCGAGCCGGCCACGGCAATGCCGGCTCCGAGCAGAGCTGCCCAGGAGCTGCTCGTCGTGCCGGCGTCGGCTGCCTGCGCAGGCTCGACGACACCGAGCAGGAGCAGCGCCCCGAGAGCCGTGCCCCCGAGCAGGAGAGCGGCGTTGACCGCGAGTAGCCGCCGGAAGCCGTGGGCGGGCGCTCTGCGAAGGGCAGCGGTCGTGGCGGCGAACACCACGACGAGCACGGGCAGTGACCACAGGATCGAGTCGATCATGGTGCCTCCTCGGGAGAACGAACGGGCATGCTCCAGGGCGCGAAGGCGTGGCCCTCGCCGGAGAAGATCCTCGAGTAGAGCTCGTAGTACTCGAGCCGCAGCGCCTGCACACCGGTGACGAGCGCCTCCAGCGCGAAGGCAAGGGTGTTGCCGACCACGAAGACGAGCACCGCCGCCGCGCTGCCCGCCACGCCACCCCAGAGCGAGCTCGTGGCGTCGAACACGACGAGGCCGAGCGCGGCGTGCATGAGGCCGAAGGCTGCGAGACGGGTGAAGGACACGAGGTTCGAGAAGAGCCGGATGACCGCGTCGACGAACTCGACGCCGGCCTGCGTCAACTCGGCAGCGCCCCTTCCTGCTTCGAGCACGAGGCCGGCGGCGAGGAGTACGAGGCCGATCACGGTGACGGTCGCAGCAGACACCTGCAGCAGAGTGACCTCGAGGTACACCCCGCCTGCGAGGAGCAGCCCCCCGACGAACACGGTCAGCCCAGCCACGCCGAACTGGGCGAAGAGCGCCTCCTGGAACCCGCCTCGCCGCCAGCGGTTGACGATGCCGAGCAGGTAGCTGCTCGTCAGCAGGACGACGCCGATCCCGAGTGCTGCCAGGAGCAGCGTCACGGGCTCCTCCAGTGGGTCGAGCCAGAGGGTCGGCACGAGGCCCGTGGGGCCGAACGCCTCGCCGTACGCGAGCCCGAAGCTCGCCCCGGAGAGGCCGGCGGCAAACGGGATCACCCAGAGGCTGCGGAGGGCGGCGAAGCGACCGCGTCGGCGACGGCGGAGCCAGAGGGCGCCCGCCGCGAGCACGAGCCCGTGGCCGACGTCGCCGAACATCATCCCGAACATGACGACGAAGGAGAGGACGGTGAACATCGTCGGGTCGAGGTCGCCGTACCGCGTGGTGCCGTAGCTCTGGACGAGCGGCCGGAACGGCTGCTCCACCTTGACCGGGTTGAGGAGCGTCGGCGGCTCCACCCAGGCCGGCCTGGGTAGCTCGACGACCGCCGAGCCGATCGGGGCGAGACGCTCGTTGAGGGGTGCGATCGCATCCGTGGGAGCCCAGCCGACCCAGGCTGCGAAGCTTCCGTGCTCGGCGGCCAGTCGAGCGTGACGCCCCAGCTCGACCTCCCCCTCGAGCAGGCCCTCCTCACCTGCCCGCTCGAGCGCCGCGATGTCGGGTGACCGGTCGAGAAGAGCAGGCTCGACCGCCGTGGCCTTGCCGCCACGATGGAGGCGCCTCAGGGCCTCCACCTCCTCGCCCTCGGGCGACGGCAGGTTCCCCACGAGCTCGACGGAGCCTGCGGCCGCGAGCGTGACGAGGGCCTCCCGAACCCGGGTGCGCGGAGTCACCACCGCCACCCGGCTCATGCGCTTCGGCAGGACGATGTCAGCAGAGGGCATCGACGACCTCCCGTGCCGCCGGAGCGCCCCGCTGTGCAGCCGCGGCCAGGGCGACGGTGAGCCGCATGGCGTCGAAGGCGAGCAGCGCCACGGCCCCGAGCACGACGTCGCCGCCGTCGAGGCGGCCGCGGATGAGCAGCTCGGCCTCGGCGGCGACCGTCCGCCACCAGGCGAGCTCCGCCCACCACAGGCGGTCGGCGTCGTCGACGCCCGCGAGCGACCACGCCGCCGCCGGCGGCAGAAGCTCGCGGAGCTCGGCGATCGAGCCGGCCTCCGGCCAGGCGCCGCCGAGCCCGGCTCTTCGCACGAGCTCGTGGTCGACCGGGCGCTCTGCGACGAACAGCTCCGCCGCGAGCAGGATCGCCACCGCGCCCTCGGCCCAGTGGCGCGCGGCCGGCACGCGCAGCACGACCCTGCGTGCCCAGGCAAGACGAAGTGCGAGGTGGATCTCCTCTGGCCGGACGGTGCCAGGGTCACCCCAGCTCGATGCGGCGAGCAGTCTGCGCAGCTCGTCCACGCCCTGCGCAGAGGCCGCTTCGTGCCAGATCGAGGACAACATCCCGAGCTCGAACGGTGAGCGGAGCTCGGCTCCGCCGTAGTAGGCGATCCGGTCCTCGATGTTCACGAGCTCGAACCACGATGCGACGGCGCGCAGCCCGACGGCGGCGTCTCTCGGCAGCCAGGCGGCGAGATGCCGGACGCGCAGCGCCAGCGCCGCCGCGACGGCGCGTTGCGCCGTCTCGAGGCTGCCGGAGCTCACCTCCGGCACGACGCGGGTGGCGGCGAGCAGCCCGACAGCGCTCTCCAGCGAGCCGGCCCGAGCGACGAGCAGCGCCGTCTCGCTGCCGGCGCGGTGCTCGAGGAGCAGCCTCGCCCGGACGCTGCCGGCAACCCAGCCGGCGCCGGTCACGATGCCTCGAGCACGCGTGCCAGCACCCGCTCGACGAGCGCGGGGATCCGCTCGCGGCCCAGCTCCTCGATCCGACGCGCGTCGGCCTCGGCGTCGTGGATGATCTGCGCCGACTCGACGTCGGCGGCGCGCAGCCCCGCCTTGAGCGCGTCGCCGCGCTCCGAGTCGGCAAGGCTCCTGGCGTCGGCCAGGATCTCCTTGGCGCCCTCCTCCGCGTCGTGCAGGCGACGGGCAGCCATCTGCTCGACGCGCTCTCGCGCCTCGGCTGCCTCGCGCTCGAACGCGTCGAGCGCCGCGAACACCGGCACGAGCTCGAGCGCCGTCTCCTCGCCGATTTCCGCCGGCATGCCGCCGGTCCCGTGGAAGCGCTCCAGAAAGCCGCCCATCGACCCAACGGGCCCCGGGCGGGCGACGGATCCGGTTCTCGCTCGCTCAACCACCTCGTGCAGACGATTACACACGACGGGAACTGCCGAATCCGGCCGTCCCCTGTCGCGCCTTCGGGCTTCCCGCACCGGGCGGGCTGCCCCGCAAGGAGGCTCAGCCGGTGCGTGGGACGAGGTACTCGACGAGCTCGTCGATCGTCTGCAGGCGGGCCCAGTCGGCCTCGGGGATGTCGACGTGGAGCTGCTCGTGCACCGCGATCAGGAAGTTGAGCGAGTCCATCGAGTCGATGTCGAGCTGGTCACGCAGGCTCAGGTCGGTCCTGATCGTCGCGGGATCCGCTTCGGGCGCGACGTCCGAGAGCGCCTCGAGTACCGACTGCCTGATCTCTTGGGGGTTCATAGCTCCTCCGGCTCCTGCAGTAGACGGTCGACGGCGGCCAGGAACGCACTCGCGCGGTGGCCGTCGGTGACACGGTGGTCGGCGGACAGGCTCGCGTTGACGACCGGGCACGGGAGGATCTGCCCCTCGGTGATCCAGGGCCGCTCGACGAGCGTGCCGAAGCCGACGATCGCGACCTGCGGCGGAAAGATGACGCCGAAGACGCTCTCGACGCCCCGCTCGCCGAGGCTCGTGACGGTGATTGTCGGCTCGGACATCTCCGAGCTTCTCAGCGAGCCGGCGCGAGCGCGCGAGACGAGGTCGCGGAAGGCGTGCATCAGCTCCTCGAGCGTGAGCTCGTCCGTGTGGTGGAGGGCCGGTGCGACGAGCCCGCCGCCGCGGAGCGCGATCGCGACGCCGACGTTCACGTCGTCCCGGCGGACGACCTGGTCTCCCTCCCAGGTCGCGTTCAGCTCCGGCACCTCGCGCAGCGCCAGGGCGACCGCCTTGAGCAGGAGCGCCCCGTGCAGCAGGCGCTCGGTGACCGGGCGGCGCAGGTTCTCCTGGCCGAGCCAGGCGAGGGCGCGGCTCAGGTCGATCGTCTGGGCGAGGTAGAAGTGCGGGATCTCCTTCTTCGAGCGGCTCATCGAGGCCGCGATGGCGCGCCGCATGGCGGCGCTGCGCTCGGCTGCAGGCGAGAGCGGAGCGGCGGGAGAGACGGGAGAGGCCGTTGGCGGCTCCGGCGCAGCCGCCTGCTGCGGCGCCGCCGCCGTCGCAGCGGCCGCGGCCTCGACGTCGCGGCGCTGGATGCGCCCGCCCGGGCCTGACCCCTCGACCGCATCGACGTCGACGCCCAGCTCGTGCACGAGCTGCCGGGCCGACGGGGAGATGAGGAGGCGGTGCTCCGCCGGGACGCCCGGCGCCGGCACGGAGGGAGCGGCAACAGGTGGTGCAGGCGCGGCAGCCGTGACGGCAGGGGCCGGTGCCGGAGGAGCGGCCGGCGCGACGGCGGCGCCCTCCTCCAGGATGACCGCGAGGGGGGTGCCGACCGGTACCTCCGTGCCCGGTTCGACGAGCATTCGCTCGATCACGCCGCTCGTGAACACCTCGACCTCGACGTCGGCCTTGTCGGTGTGGACGACCGCGACGATGTCTCCGCGCTTGACCGCGTCGCCGGGCTGCTTCAGCCACGCCGCGAGCGTGCCGGCGCTCATGTCGGCGCCGAGCGAGGGCATCACGAACTCGGCCATCAGAACGCCATCTCCCTCACGGCCGCGACGACGCGCTCGACGCTCGGCAGCGCCGCCTCCTCGAGGTGCTTCGCGTACGGCATCGGCACCTCGACCCCGCACACGCGCTGCACCGGCCAGTCGAGCAGGTCGAAGCCCTGCTCCATGATCTGCGCGCTGATCTCCCCGGCGAGCCCGCCCGTCTTCCAGCCCTCGTCGACGATCACGACCCGATGCGTCTTCGCCAGGGAGGCGAGGATGGTGTCGGTGTCCAGCGGGCGCAGGGTACGCAGGTCGATCACCTCTGCCGCCAGGCCGTGCTCCTCGCTCAGCTGGCCTGCGGCAGCGAGGCACTTGCCGAGCGAGCCGCCGTAGGTGACGACGGTGACGTCGGAGCCCTCGCGGCGCACGGCGGCATGGGAGATGTCGACCGGCCGCGGCTCGTCGTCGACCTCGCCCTCGAGGGGGTACAGCAATGCGTGCTCGAAGATGAACACGGGATCCTGCTCCTGCAGCGCCGCCAGCAGCATCCCGCGTGCGTCCTCGACGGTTGCCGGCGCGAGCGCCTTGATGCCGGGGATGTGCGCGTACCAGGCCTCGAGGCTGTGCTCGTGCTGGGCCGCCATCTGACGGCCGCCGCCCGTCGCCATGCGCACGACGAGTGGGACGCTCAGCTGGCCGCCCGACATGTAGCGCAGGGTGGCCGCGTTGTTGACGACCTGATCGAGTGCGAGCAGGCTGAAGTTGATCGTCATCACCTCGACGATCGGCCGCATGCCGCCGAGCGAGGCCCCGATCCCGGCGCCGACGAAGCCGGACTCGGAGAGCGGCGTGTTGCGGACGCGCTCGGGGCCGAACTCGTCGAGCAGGCCGAGGGAGACCGCGAAGGCGCCGCCGTACCCACCCACGTCCTCGCCCATCAGGAACACGCGCTCGTCGGTGGCGAGCGCATGGCGCAGCGCGGCCCGCACGGCCTCGCGGTAGGTGAGCGTGATCGTGCTCATGCCGGCGCACCGGCGGGCAGCGTGTAGACGTCCTTCGTCAGGTCCTCGAGGGGCTCGATCGGCGCGGCCTCGGCAATGGCGATGGCCTCGTCGAGCTCGGCGGCGATCTCGGCCTCGAGCACGGCCAGGTCATCGTCCGTGAGGAGCTTCGCCTTGCGCAGGCGCGCCTCGAAGAGCGCGATCGGGTCACGCTCCTTCCAGTGCTCGACCTCCTCCTTCTCGCGGTAGAGATCGGGGTCCGCCATCGAGTGGGCGCGGAAGCGGTAGGTGTGCAGCTCCAGGAAGCGCGGCCCGGGGCCCGCGCGCACGGCCTCGGCGGCCCGTCGGGCTGCGGCCTCGACGGCCACCACGTCCATCCCGTCGACCTCCTCGGCCGGGATGCCGTAGCTCTCGGCGCGCAGGTGGATGTCGGGCTGGGCGAGCTCCTGCAGGATCGAGGTGCCCATCGCGTACTCGTTGTTCTCGCAGAGGAAGAGCACGGGCAGCTGCCAGAGGGCGGCCAGGTTGAGCGACTCGTGGAACTCGCCCTCGGCGACGGCGCCGTCCCCGAAGAAGCAGGCGGTCACCCGCTTGCGTCCCTGCAGCCGGTCGGCCAGGGCGAGCCCCACCGCGATCGGGAGGCCGCCGCCCACGATCGCGTTCCCGCCGTAGAAGCGACGGGAGACGTCGAAGAAGTGCATCGAGCCGCCGCGGCCGCGGCTGCAGCCCGTCGACTTCCCGAACATCTCCGCCATCAGCGACGCGGCGGGCAGGCCGCGGGCGAGCGCCTGCCCGTGCTCGCGGTAGGTCGCGACGATCGCGTCTTCGGGCGTGAGCGCCTGCATGGCACCGACCCCGACTGCCTCCTCACCGATGTAGAGGTGGAGGAAGCCCCGGATCCGGGTGAGGCTGTACTGCTCGGCCGCGCGCTCCTCGAAGCGCCGCACGCGCAGCATCTCGCGCAGCAGGAGCCGTGCGTGCTCGCGATCGAGCGCAGGCGGTCGCACGGCGCGCTTGCGTGTCGCCGGCTTCCCGGCGGGAGGGCTCATTTGACCCCTTCCAGCGTCGACACGTCGCCTTCGGGCAGGCCGAGCTCGCGTGCCTTCAGCAGGCGGCGCATGATCTTGCCGCTCCGCGTCGTCGGGACGCTGTCCACGAAGGCGATCTCCTTCGGCGCCACGACGGCGCCGAGCCGCACGCGGGCGTGGGCGAGCAGCTCCTTCTCGAGCTCGCGTGAAGGCTCGTACCCCGGCTTCAGGGTCACGAACGCCTTCACCACCTCGCCTGCGACCGGGTCGGGCTTGCCGATCACGCCGGCCTGGGCGACGGACGGATGCTCGAGCAGGACGCTCTCCACCTCGAACGGCCCGATCAGGTGCCCGGAGCTCTTGATGACGTCGTCCGCGCGCCCGACGAACCAGAAGTAGCCGTCCTCGTCGCGCCGCACGAGGTCGCCCGTCAGGTACCAGCCGTCCTGGAAGGCCGCCGCATACCGGTCAGGCTCACCGAGGTAGGCGCGGAACATCGACGGCCAGCCCGGTCGCAGCGCCAGCTCCCCCTCCTCCCCCGCCTCGGTCACCTCGTCGACGCCGCCCCCCTCGCGGCGATGCACCACCCCGGCGTCGACGCCGGGGAGCGGCCGGCCCATCGACCCGGGCCGGATGTCCATGGCGGCGAAGTTCGCGACCATGATGCCGCCGGTCTCGGTCTGCCACCAGTTGTCGTGGAAGGGCAGCCCGAACGCCTCCTGGCCGAAGACGACGCCCGACGGGTTGAGCGGCTCACCGACGCTGGCGAGGAAGCGGAGCGCCGGGAACGCGTGCTCGCGAACGAGCTCGACGCCCGTCTTCATCATCATCCGGATCGCCGTCGGTGCCGTGTACCAGACGGTGACGGCCTCGGACTCGAGGATCCCGTACCAGCGCTCCGCGTCGAACTCCGCCTCGTCGACGATCATCGTGACGCCGTTGGAGAGCGGCGAGATGATGCCGTAGGAGGTGCCCGTCACCCAGCCGGGGTCGGCGGTGCACCAGAAGACGTCCTCGGGGTGGAGGTCGAGAGCCAGCTTGCCGGTGACGGTGTGGGAGGCAATCGCGGCGTGGACGTGCACGGCGCCCTTCGGCTTGCCGGTGGTGCCGCTCGTGAAGTGCACGAGGGCGACGTCCTCGGGGTCGGTGGGGCCGATCTCGTACGTGTCGTCGGCGGCCGCGAGCAGGCGCCTGTAGTCCTGCGTCCCGGGGACGTTCGTCTCGGCCCCGCCCTCGCCGACGAGGATGACGTGCTCGAGCTGGGGCAGCGTCGACCGGATCCCGGCAACCTTGCGGTGATAGAGCAGCTCGGTCGTGAGGAGCGCTCGGGCGTGGCCGAGCTCGAGGCGCGTCCGGATGGGCTCTGGCCCGAAGGCCGAGAAGAGGGGGCTGAAGACGCTGCGGTGCTTGAGCGTCCCGAGCGCTGCGATGTACAGCTCGGGGATGCGGCCGGCGAGCCCGCCGAGCAGGTCTCCCGGTCCGAGGCCGAGCCCCTGCAGCGCGTTCGCGAAGCGGCTCGTCTCGCGCCCGAGGTCGGCGTAGGTGTAGTCGCGCACCTCGCCGTTCCTGCCGAGCCAGCGCAGCGCGAGATGGTCGGCGCGCACGCCCGCGGCGTGCCGGTCGACGGCCTCGTGGGCGATGTTGAGGCCCTTCCCGCCGGGCAGGCCGTCCAGCTCGGCACGCGCCCGCGCCCAGAAGTCGGGGCTGCGCGCCGCCTCGTAGTCCTGCAGGTTCGGCGTCACCCTCAGCGTGCCGGGATCCTTGCTGATCGCCTCGTATGCCACGGCTCATCACCTCGAGAGCGCCCGTAGTGGTGGTCGCATGCATTCTCGGATCCGGGCGGCGTGACGGGCATCGGATAATGCGCCGATCTCCGTTCGGTCAATTACGCAAGACGGCGGGGTTTTCCGGGCAGGATCGGGGTGCTGACGGATGCGAGAGACCGGCCGCCGCCTCGATGATGCGGGCGACCGGTCATCCCCGGGAGGAGCAGCCATGGAGATCAGGCGCAAGTTCTGGGTCGAGGAGCGCTCGCATGCGATCTGGGCGGTCGAGCTGCACGATCACGTCGTGCGTGCATGTCACGGCCCGCTCACGGCGGACGAGGTGGACGACGATCTGATCGAGGGCTTCGAGTACACGACGGCAGGTGCTGCCTGGATCCGCGAGAACGAGGAGCATTTCACCCCCTACGTACCGCGGGTCCCGGACATTCCGGCGATGTAGGGGTAGCGTGGTGGGCATGGCTCACGCGGCACGCTTCCGCACCGGGGCCAGACGGGCCGCGATCACGGCGATGAGCCGTGCCCATCTCGCCCTCTACCGAGCGAGCCGAGGCCGGCTGCTCGGCAAGGTGGCCGGAATGCCCGTGCTCCTGCTCACGACCACGGGCCGGCGCTCGGGCAAGCAGCGTACGACACCGCTCACCTTCTTCCGGGACGGCGGCGACCTGCTCGTGGTCGGCTCGAACGGCGGAGCCGACCGGCCTCCCGACTGGCTGCGCAACCTGCAGGCGCACGCCCCGGCCGTCGTCTCGATCGGAGCCGAGCGCGTGCCGGTGACCGCGGCGATCGACCCACCCCACGAGCGCGAGCGGCTGTGGCCTCTGATCACGTCCACGTATCCGGGATATGCCGCCTACCAGGCCCGGACGACGAGACGGATCCCGGTGGTACGCCTCTCGCCGGCGCCGCACCTGGCCGCAGGTGACGATGCGGAGCGCGCACCGCTGTCGTAGCGTCCGGTCGTGGCAGCTCTCACGGTCGAGCGGGACGGCGACGGCAGGCGGGATCGCCGCATCACCCTGAGGCTCGACGGCGCCGTCTGGCTTCGGGTGGAGCCGGAGCACCTGCCCGAGCTCGGCGTTCGTGACGGCGACGAGCTCGACGACGCCCGCGTGGCCGCGATCGAGGAGACGCTGGCCCGCACGCGGGCGCGGCTGTTCGTCGTGCGCTCACTCGCCGCACGAGCGCAGTCCGTGGCGGAGATCGAGCACAAGCTCCGCGCCCGGGGCATCCCCGGGCCGGTCCTAAGCGAGGCGGTCGAGGCGGCGATCGCGCTCGGCTACCTCGACGACGCCGAGCTCGCGGGCCAACTCGCCCGCGGCATGCGCTCGCGGGGGTACGGCCCTCGCCGCGCCGAGCAGGCGCTGCGAGCGCGAGCGATCTCGGGCGAGCAGTCGGCCCTCGCCCTTCGTCGGGCATTCGGCCTCGAGGACGAGGCCCGACTCGCCCGCGAGGCCCTCCGCCGTCGGCCGCTCGCGCCAGGCGAGAGCGGGATGCGCAAGGCGGTCGCGTTCCTCGTGCGGCGCGGCTTCGCCCCCGGGGCCGCCTGGCAGGCCGTGAGGGACGAGCTGGCGGACCGGGAGCCGGGCTAGCGGGCCTACGCGGCCTCGCCGAGCACGAGCGGCACCGGCGCGGGCTCCGGCCGCCCGAAACGGGGTAGGCGCAGGCGCCGCCGCGGCACCTGCAGCACGACGATCGCGAAGACGACGAGCGCGGCGCCGGTGAGTTGCGGCCCGGTGAGGTGCTGGCCCAGCACGGCGGCCGCGAGCGCGATCGTCACCGGGACCTCGACCGTCACGAGCAGCGACGCCTTCCCCGGGCCGACGAGGCGGACGCCCCAGAGGAACGAGGTCACCGCGACCACGGAGCCGACGAGCGCCGCGGCCACGAGGCAGAGGAGGCCGATCCCGCCCCCGACCTGTCCGAGCGAGCCGCCTGCGCCTCCGACCGCGAGGAAGGTCGCTGCGACGCCGGAGGTGAGGATCGCCGTCAGGCCCAACGTGTCGGCGTTCCGGAGGAGACGGTCGGAGAGGAGGACGAAGACGGCGTACGCGACCGCCGAGGCGAGCGCGAGCCCGATTCCCAGCAGGTCGGGGTTCGCAGCGCCGCCGCCGACGAACGCCACGCCGGCGAGGATGGCCGCGAGCGCGACGAGGCGTCGGCGGGAGAGCCGCTCGCGCCCGGCGAGCGCTGCGACGCCGACGACGATGGCCAGGTGCGCGTAGTGCACGAGCGACGCGAGCGGCGCGGAAGTGCGCTCGAGGGACGCGAAGAAGAGGAACGAGTCCGACGCGTACACGAAGGCGCCCATCGCGAACGCAGCGGCAGCGGCGCCGAGCGGCACCCGGCGCAACCGGCGACGCGCCAGGAGGAGGAGCACGGCGGCGGCGAGCAGGTAGCGCCAGGCGAGCAGGCCCGTCACGGCTGCGCCGTGGCGATAGGCGACCTGCACGAGCACCGGGGACGCCGAGAAGGCGACGCCGGCGAGCAACGACAGCGCCACGCCGATCCTTCCAGGTGTCAGCCGCGAGGTCACGGCCTGCAAGGTACTGGCGAACAGCACACAGCCTGGCCCTGAGTTATCTTCTTGATCTCAAGGAAACTCCTATATGACGATCCAGCAACTGACGTACTTCCTCGCCACCGCCGTGCACGGCTCCTTCAGCGGCGCTGCCCGCTCCCTCTTTCTCACGCAGCCGTCCATCTCCGAGCAGGTGCGCCAGCTCGAGAGCGAGCTGGGCGTGGCGCTGTTCGCCCGGGCGGGACGGGGTCTCGCGCTCACGGAGGCGGGGCGCCGCTTCCGCCCGGAGGCGGAGCGGGTGCTCGCCGACCTGGAGCGAGCGCGGGACGCGGTGGCGGATGTCCGCGAGCTCCGGGGTGGCACGTTGAGCTTCGGCATGTTCGGGGCAGCGTCGGCCTACCTGATCGCCGACCTCGCGACCGAGTTCCGGCGCAAGTACCCGGACGTGCGGCTCCGGCTCGTCGGCGTCAATTCGTCGGAGGTCGCAGACCGCGTGCGCGAGGGCAAGCTGGAAGCGGGCCTCGTCGTGCTTCCCATCGACGACACCGGGCTCGAGCTCCGCGTCGCCCGCAGCGAGGAGCTCGTCGTCGTCAGCCGCGAGGAGGAGCGCGTGGCGACCCCGGTCACGATCGAGCGGCTCGCCGAGGCGCCGCTGATCCTCTTCGACACCCATTACGGCAGCGACGACCCGATGCGGCGACAGCTCGCCGACCGGGCCCAGCGGGAGGGCGTGACGCTGCAGCCGGTGGTCGAGGTGGAGAGCATGGAGGCCGCCATCGCGCTCGCCTCGCGCGGCCTGGGCGACACGATCATCCCGCGCGCGGCGTTCGGGAAGCGGCACGCTCGCACGCTCCACGCGGCAGCGTTCGCGGAGCCGCTCTACGACACGTTCGCGTTCATCGCACGGCACGACGCGCCCCTCTCTCCTGCCGTCCGGGCGTTCGTCGCGATCGCGGAGCGCCACCTCGGCAAGGAGGCCGAGGCCGTCCTCTACGCGGCAGGCCCGTCCGAGTCGGACGGCTAACCTCCGGGCGTGCTCAGCCCTTCCGTCGACAACCTCGTGGCGCAGCTCACCCGCCTGCCGGGCATCGGCACGCGCACCGCGCAGCGCCTCGCGTTCCACCTGCTCTCGGTCTCGAAGGACGAGGCGCTCGCGCTCGGCGCCGCCATCCAGGACGTGAAGGAGCGCGTGCGCTTCTGCGGCGAGTGCGGGAACCTGACCGAGGAGGAGGTCTGCAGCGTGTGCACGGACCCGAGGCGGGACCGCTCCGTCGTCTGCGTGGTCGAGCAGCCGGTCGACGTCGTCTCGCTCGAGCGGACGCACGAGTACCGGGGGCTCTACCACGTGCTCGGCGGCTCCCTCTCGCCGCTCGACGGCGTCGAGCCGTCGGATCTCCGCATCGGGCAGCTCCTGCACCGCGTCGAGCAGGGCGGCATCGAGGAGGTCGTGCTCGCCACCAACCCGAACATGACGGGCGAGGCGACCGCCGCCTACCTCGCCGACCGGCTTCGCGACCGCGTCCGGGTGACCCGCCTGGCCAGCGGACTGCCCGTCGGCGGCGACCTCGAGTACGCGGACGAGGTGACGCTGGGACGGGCGCTCTCGGGCCGGCGCCCCATCTGATCGGGCGAATTTCCCGCAATTTGCGCGGTGTCACCGCACGCCCGCTTGCACGGCCTCGCCGCGGGCTCTAGTCTCCTCCCATCTGAACCGGCGAGCCCTCGGGTTTGCCGGTTCAGTGTTTTTTTGTGAGTGCTGCCGGCGCTCCGGCATACCGGGGTGCGGCCACGAGGTGATGCGCCGGGAACGGCGAAGACGGGGTGCAGAGTCGGCAGCGACAGTGCTCCCGACACCTTTGCCTACACTGGCTGACGTGGCCAAGACCCTCTCTCCGGCCCCTGCTGCACCCCCTGCTGCGGCACCGCGCCACGCCGGCATCGTGGTGATGAAGTTCGGCGGCACCTCGGTCGGCACGCCGGAGCGTCTCAAGGCGGTGGCCGCACGCCTCGCGGCCGCACGCGACGAAGGCTGCCAGGTCGTCGGCGTCCTCTCCGCGATGGGCGACACGACGGACGAGCTGCTCGACCTGGCGCACGCCGTATCGGCGCGCCCACATCCGCGCGAGCTCGACATGCTCGTCTCCGTCGGCGAGCGAGTCGCGTGCGCACTCGCGGCGATGGCCGTGATCGACCTCGGCCACGGCGCCGTCTCCCTCACCGGGTCGCAGGCCGGCATCGTCACGGACACGGTGCACGGGAAGGCCAAGATCGTGGAGATACGGGCCAGCCGCATCCAGGCCGCGCTCGACGCCGGCCTCGTCGTACTCGTCGCGGGCTTCCAGGGAGTCTCGACCGACAGCGAGGTGACGACGCTCGGTCGCGGTGGCTCCGACACGACTGCGGTGGCGCTCGCCGCTGCGCTCGACGCCGACCGCTGCGACATCTTCACCGACGTCGACGGCGTCTTCAGCGCAGACCCCCGAATCGTGCCGGGCGCCCGCAAGCTGGCCGCGGTGTCGTACGGGGAGATGCTCGAGCTCTCGGCGTCGGGCGCAGGCGTCATGCAGCTCCGTGCGGTCGAGTTCGCGCGGAACCATGGGGTGATGCTGCACGTCCGCTCCACGTTCACGGGCGCAGACGGCACACTGATCGTCGAGGAGGATGAGCGCATGCTGGAGAAAGCCATGATCTCGGGGGTCGCCCACACGCTCGACGAGAGTGTCTACCGCGTCGAGGGCGTACCCACGGCACTGCTGTTCACGGCTCTCGCCGAGGCGCAGGTGAACGTCGACACGATCGTCCAGACGGGGCCCGAGATCGTCTTCTCGGCACCGCACGCCGACCAGCCCGCGGCCACGGAGACGCTCGACCGGCTCGGCGTCCGGTGGGACGCCGTCCACGACCTCGGCAAGGTGAGCATCGTCGGTGCGGGCATGAAGAGCCACCCCGGGATCGCCGCGAAGGCGTTCTCGACGCTCGACGCCGTCGGGATCGAGCCAAAGGTCGTCAGCACGTCGCCGATCAAGATCTCCTGCCACGTCGACCGTGACGAGGTCGAGCGCGCGGTGACAGCGCTGCACGACGCCTTCGCACTCGAGCTCGCTCCGGCGGTGCAGCGTGCCTAGCAGCCCCCGCATCGGCGTCGTCGGGGCAACCGGCGCGGTCGGCACGATCACCCTCGAGCTGCTCGCGGAGCGCGGCTACGACGTGCGCGCGTTCGCCTCGGCGCGCTCCGCCGGCACGCGCCTGCCCTTCGGCGATGACGAGGTGCCCGTGGAGGAGGCGACGCCGGAGGCGCTGGGCGCCGGCGACGTCGACCTCTTCCTGTTCTCGGTCGGCACCGGCGCGAGCAGGGCTCTCGTGCCGGTCGCGTCGAGCGCGGGAGCAATCTGCGTGGACAAGTCGTCCGCCTACCGGCTCGTCGACGGGTACCCGCTCGTGGTGCCGGAGGTGAACGGCGCCAGGGCGCTCGAGGCACTCGAGCGCGACCGGATCGTCGCCAACCCGAACTGCTGCACGATCCCGCTCACATGCGTGCTGAAGCCCCTGCACGAGGCCGCGCGCCTGAGGCGGGTGCGCGTCTCCACCTACCAGTCCGTGTCGGGCGCGGGCGCCCAGCGCATGGAGGCACTTCGCGCCGAGCCGGCAGCCGACCACAACCTCGTCATGGACTGGAGCTGGGAGGGCGTCGAGTCGGACGAGGAGTCGAAGCTCCGCGCAGAGACCCGGAAGATCCTCGAGCTGCCCGACCTGCCAATCAGCGCCACCTGCGTTCGGGTACCGGTGCTGGTCGGGCACTCCGAGGCGATCTGGGCGGAGTTCGAGGAGCCGCTCTCGCCCGAGGACGCGACCGAGATCCTGAGCGCGGCCCCGAGCGTGAAGGTGTTGCGGCTCCCCGACTACCCCACGCCCGCGGATGCGGCCGGCGGCGACGACGTCCTGGTCGGGCGCATCCGCCGGGACGAGGCCTCGGAGAACGGGCTCGCGCTCTTCCTGTCGAACGACAACCTGCGCAAGGGCGCCGCCCTGAACGCAATCCAGATCGCGGAGCTTCTCCTCGGCGTCACCGCCGAGCAGCGGCGCGCCCGGGTTTCGGGCGCTACGTTCGTCCAACCCCACTAGGCATGCGTCGCGCGCTTGCGATCGCGGTCGCCGCCGCCGCCGGCTGCTGCCTCGCCCCTCTCGGCCTGAGCGCCCCGGGACCGGCGACGCTGACCGCCGTCGGCGACATCGCCTCGTGCGACTCGGAGGGCGACGAGCAGACGGCCGCGCTCGTCGCGCGCCTGCCCGGCCCGATCGCGGTCCTCGGCGACATCGCCTACGACCACGGCACGGCCGAGGATTTCGCCCGCTGCTTCGCGCCGAGCTGGGGCCGCTTCTCCAGGCGCATCAGAGCGGCGCTCGGCAACCACGAGTACTCGACCGGCACGGCCGAGGTCGCGGTACGCCTGCTGCGCCTGCCCGGCAACGGCTGGTACAGCTACCGGCTGGGAGCCTGGCACGTCGTCGTGCTCAACTCGAACTGCGACCGCGTGGGCGGCTGCGGGCGCGGCTCGCCCCAGTGGCGCTGGCTGCAGGCCGACCTGGCGGCAAGCCCAGCACGCTGCACGCTCGCCTACTGGCACCATCCGCGATTCAGCTCCGGCGCCCACGGATCTGACGTCGCCATCGCACCGCTCTGGGACCTCCTGGCCGGAGCGAAAGCGGATCTGGTCCTGCAGGGCCACGACCACGACTACGAGCGCTTCGCCCCCATGAAGGGCATTCGCTCGTTCGTCGTCGGCACGGGCGGCAAGGACCTGCGCCCGTTCGCCGCCGTGCGACGGGGAAGCGAGGTGCGGAACGCCGACACGTGGGGCGTGCTGCGGCTCTCTCTGCGCCCGACCGGCTACGACTGGCGCTTTCTCCCCGTCGCCGGCTCGACGTTCACGGACGCGGGCACCGCCCGCTGCAGGTAGGCGGCGGCTACGCACCCGGCGGAACGGCGGCGGGCGCCGGCGTGAACGCCTCCTGCACGACCCGCAGGACACGGGCACGCCTCCCCTCCTCGACCGGCTGCAACGCCCCGAGCTCGAGCCGGCACAGCTCCACCCTGCCCTGTGCCCGCAAAGTCGCAAAGCCGAAGTCCTCGAGGAAGTCGCGCGGGAACACCGTCCGGTGCACGAGGTACCGGTCGGCGGTCGTGGCCTCCTCCGGGTAACGGTAGGCGAACGCCTCCAGGGCGCGGGCGCCCTTGTCGCGTGCCTCGCCGATGGCGGCCAGGAAGAGCGACTTCTCCACCCACTCCGCGGCTCCGCCGGCGAGGTACGCGCAGGTGACGAGCACGGCATCGTCCGTGGGGGGGCCCGCCGGAAGGTCGGCCGCCCGCGGGAACAGGTGCGCCGGGCCGTACTGCATGGAGCCGACGACTCTCCCGTCGTCGTCGAAGTAGACGGTCCCCCACTCTCCCCATTCGTCCTCTGCCCGGTCGATCCAGCGGTCCTTGGAGGCTGTCCTGTTACCGCGGGACTGCCACCACACGCAGTCACGGCAGACGCCGGGAGCGGTCGCCAGGGTGCCGCGCGTGAGGCCGGAGACACGGGCGGCCATCAGGCCGCCGGCGCCGGAGGCGGGCCGATCTCGTCGAACACGACGTCGACCGCGACCGGCACGACGTCGGCCATGCGACCCAGATAGTCCGCGACGCGCGCCTGCACGGTGCGGCCGACCTCGGCGACGCTGGCCCCCCAGTCCAGGGCCAGGTGGAGCTCGAGCGAGACCGTCCCCGTGGCACCTGTCACCTTCACGCCACGATGCCGCGGCCGCGGCCCGTCGATCACCCCTCGCACGCCGTCGACCTCGCACGCTGCGTCTGCCGCATAGCGGGCGAGGATGTCCGCGGAGATGAGTGAATGACCCTCCACCTCGGCCTAGTGTACGGCCTGCCGGAGCACGATCTCGGTCACCTCCGGGCGCGCACCGAACCGGAACGGCACGAACGTCGTGCCGAGCCCGGGCGAGATGTGGAGGACGCCGGCACGCGAGCGGTAGAGGCCCTGCACCTGGGTCGCACGCGGGTGCGCCAGGGTGATACGCCTGCCGGGGAGGGGCAGCACGATCTGCCCGGCGTGGAGGTGGCCCGCGAGCGTCAGGTGGAAAGCCCCCGCCGGCAGGCGCCGCTGAACGTCGGGGTAGTGGCACAGCAGGATCCGGAGCGCCGCGGACGGATCGGCGAGCTGCTCGGGTTGCGCCTGCCCCAGCCGGAACGTCTCCGGGTCGACCCCGACGATCGAGATGCGCCGCCCTCTGAGCTCGAGCTCGAGGCTCTCGTCACGTAGCAGCACGGCCGGGCCGAGGTCGCCGAGCCCGGCCGGGCGCGAGAAGGGATCACGCGTGACTGCGACGTCGTGGTTGCCGAGGACGGCGATGGGGCTCACGAGCTGCACCAGCAGCTCGTGGAGCAAGGCCTCGCCACGGGGGTGCGAGACGAGATCGCCGGTGATGAAGGCGAGGTCCGGCCGTCGCCCGGCCACCCACGCGACGGCCCGCCGGGTGGCTCTCTGCCCGCGCGACGGCAGGCCGAGGTGGAAGTCGGAGAGGTGAGCGATCCGAAGCCCCTCGAGGTCGGGGTGCAGCCCGGCGATCTCGACGTCGAGCACCCGCCGGCGCAGCCAGCCGGCCTCGAACCAGCCATACGCGGCCAGTGACGCCGCGAGTGCGGCCAGGACGGCGAGGGCTGCGATCCAGCTCACGAGCCCCGGCCGCTGTGCCGGCGCGCTAGACGGACAGCTTCTCGATCACCGGCTGCACCGACACGACGTGCCGCTTGAACTTCAGCTCGGCATCGGTCAGCCCGGCGGCAACGCCGACGAGCTGCGAGAGGTGCAGGATCGGCATCTGGAAGTCCTTGCCGGTCTGCTTCTTCAGCTTCGACTGCCAGGCGTCGAGCGACAGGTGGCAGAGCGGGCACGGGGTGACCATCGCGTCCGCGCCTGCCTCCTTCGCCTGCTCGATCGGCTGGATCAGCTCGGCGAGCGCCGTCTCCTCGCGTGCCTGGATGATGGGGAAGCCGCAGCACTTGACCTTGGCCGGATAGTCGATCGCCTCGCCGCCGCATGCCTGGATGATGCGCTCCAGCGACTCCGGCTTGTCGGGGTTGTCGAAGCCCATCAGCTTGGACGGACGCAGGATCTGGCAGCCGTAGAACGGCGCCATCTTCAGTCCCTTCAGTCCCTTGTGCGCCACCGCCTGCAGCTCGGCAAAGCTCTCGCCCGCGATCAGCCAGAGGAAGTGCTTGACGTCGACCGTGCCCTGGTAGCGCGGGACGCCGACCTGCTCGAGGTTGTCGTTGACCCGCCGGCGCAGGTCCTCGTCGATCTGCAGCTGGTAATTCGCCTGGCGCAGGTTGAGGGTGCAGACGTTGCACACGGTCATCAGCGTGTCGCAGCCCGTGGCCTCCGCGTAGGCGAGGATCCTGGCGTTCAGGTGCACGTAGTAGTCCGGCTCCGCCTCGTGGATGTCGCCGGCACCGCAGCACGTGACGGCCTCGAGCTCGAGCAGCTCGTAGCCCACCTTCGGCGCGAGGGCCTGGGTGGAGATGTCGAGCTCCTTCGCGGACAGCGACGCGAGGCACCCCTTGTAGTACGCGACCTTCTTCACTGCGAAACAGCCTCCTCGGAAACCTCTCGCTCACCCGGCAGGAACGGACGCGGCGCCGAGTCGGGCTCGTTGTAGGGGTCGCGGCCGCCCGCCGCCGCGTGGTGCGACTCGATGCGCCCGAGCGCCTTCTCGCCCTGCACGATGCCGAGCGCGCCGTCGCGGCCCTGCGCCTTGACGAGGTCGAAGAGCGCACGCGACTCGCCGATCTCCGCCGCAACGTGGGGCGGGAAGGGCGGTGGCACCTTGCCCTTGCGCGCGAGGCCCATGGCGAACTTGACCTCCTTGATCGACGCGACGATGCCCTGGGTCTTCGGCACGAGCTCCGTCTCGCGCAGCCAGCCGGTCGTCTTGGCGGACGTGACGAACCACTTCGCGTGGCGGGCGCCCATGTCGCGGTCGATCCCGTTCTTCATCGCCTCGGCGCCGAGCTTCGCGATCGCGTCGCGCGGGTCGACTCCCTTGGGGCACCGCTCGTTGCAGAAGTAGCAGCGGGTGCAGTCCCACAGGCCGTGTGCCTCGGAGTACTTCTCGAGGCGCTCGATCGTGGCGCCGTCGCGCGGGTCGCCGACGAACCGCATGCCCTTGGCCAGCGCGGCCGGGCCGAGGAAGTCCGGATCCGCCTCCATCGAGTTGCACTCGGACACGCAGCAGCCGCAGTTGATGCAGAGCGACTCCTTGTGAATCACGTCCATGCTCTTCTGCGAGATGACGTTCTCGCGCTCCTGCGCCTGGTCGTAGCGCGGCTGCAGGTACGGGTCGACGGAGCGCATCTTGCCCCAGAAGGGCTCCATGTCGACGACGAGGTCCTTCACGATCGGCAGGTTCCCCATGGCCGAGACGACGGGCACGTGCCCGGCCTTTGCGATGTCGTACATGCGTGTCTTGCAGGCGAGCACGGCGGCACCGTCCATGCGCATGCCGCAGGAGCCGCAGATCATCATGCGGCAGCTCTTGCGGTAGGCGAGTGAGCCGTCCTGCTGATCCTTGACGATGTCGAGGCAGTCGAGCAGCGTCGCCTCCTCGGGCGCGCTCATCTCGTACTCCTTCAGTGCACGCTCGCCCGTCTTCGCGTCGAAGCGCCAGATCTTGAGGCCGACCTGCATCAGTACTTCCTCTCCATCGGCTCCCACCGCGTCATGCGCACGTCCTTGTAGGAGAGCTCCGGTGCCCCGTCCCGCCAGCGCGTGATCGAGTGCTGGAGGAAGTTCGCGTCGTCACGGTCGGGGAAGTCGTAGGGGCGCGAGTGGGCCCCCCGGCTCTCCTTGCGGGCGCTGCCGGCCTGGATCATGCAGGCGGCGACGTCGAGCAGGTAGCCGAGCTCGATCGCCTGCGTGAGGTCGCTGTTGAAGACGTCGCCCTTGTCCTCGACGACGACGCCGCGCTCGTAGCGCTCCCGCAGCTTCTCGATGATCTCGACCTGCGCCTCCATCTTCTCGCCGCGGCGGAAGACGCCGAAGTTCTCGAACATCGACTGGCCGAGGTCGTCGCGGATCGTCCACGGGCGCTCGCCCTCGGTGTTGTCGAGGATCGACCTCACCCAGGTCTCGGCATCGGCACGCGCAGCCTCTGCTGCGCCGTTCCCGGCAGTGGACGAGAGCGCGTACTCGGCCGCCGCCCGGCCGGACCGGCGGCCGAAGGTGATCGTCTCCATCAGCGAGTTGCCCCCGAGCCGGTTGGCGCCGTGAACGGAGACACAGGCGCACTCCCCGGCCGCGTACAGGCCCTCGACCTCGCTCAGTCCGTCGCTGTCCGTCTCGACGCCGCCCATGTGGTAGTGGGCACCGGGGCGCACCGGAATGGGCTCGTAGATCGGGTCGACACCGGCGTAGGTGATCGCGAGCTCGCGGGACCCGGGCAGCTTGGTCAGGATCTTCTCGGGGCCGAGGTGACGCAGATCGAGGTGGACGTTGCCGTTGATGCCGCGTCCCGCTTCGATCTCCGTCGTCTCGGAGCGGGAGACGACGTCGCGCGAGGCCAGCTCGAGCGCGTTCGGGGCGTAGCGCTGCATGAAGCGCTCGCCCTCCTTGTTGATCAGGTAGCCGCCCTCGCCGCGGCAGCCCTCGGTGATGAGGATGCCGCTCGGGTACATCGTGGTCGGATGAAACTGCATGAACTCCATGTCCTTCAGCGGGACGCCAGCCCGCAGCGCCATCGCCATGCCGTCGCCGGTGCAGGCGTAGGCGTTGGTGGTGACCCGGTAGATGCGGCCGGCGCCGCCGGTGGCGAGGATCACCGCCTTGGCGGTATGAAGCTCGACGCCGCCGTCGAGAAGATTCCAGCTGATCACCCCGGTGCAACGCCCGTCCTCGATCACGAGGCGGAAGGCGAAGAACTCCTCGTACACGGTCATGCCCTCGGCCATGCGCTTCTGGAGCTGCTCGTACAGCACCTGGATCAGCACATGGCCGGTGATGTCGGCTGCGTAGACGGTGCGCGGCGAGCCGGCGGCGCCGAACGGCCGCTGGTCGAGCCGGCCGTCCTCGTCGCGCGAGAAGAACGCACCCCAGTGCTCGAGCTGGTAGATGTCGCCGGGCGCCTCACGCGTGAAGATCTCGATCGAGTCCTGGTCGCCGAGGTAGTCGGAGCCCTTGACCGTGTCGAAGGCGTGCGTCTCGGGACTGTCCTCTGCGGTGTTGCCGAGCGCCGCGTTGATGCCGCCCTCGGCGGCGCCCGAGTGGCTGCGCGTCGGGTGCAGCTTGGAGATGACGCCGACGTTCGCCCCGCGGTCGTGCGCCTCGATGGCTGCGCGCATGCCGGCGCACCCGGCGCCGACGACGAGGACGTCGTGCATCGCTTCCATCGCCGCCGACGCTACCTGATCGGCCGGGGGGACGCGCTGATTCGGGCGCGCTGCTCCCGGTCGGCTAGGCCCGCGGCCCGGCCCCGGCGATCGCGTCGCCGGCGTCCCCCGCGAACTTCTCGAAGTTCTCCCGGAACAGGCCTGCGAGCTCTCGAGCCTTGGCGTCGTAGGCGTCCGGGTCGCGCCACGTCGAGCGCGGGTCGAGCAACGACGTCTCGACGCCGGGAACGTGTGTGGGCACCTCGAAGCCGAAGAACGGATCGGCCCGGAACACGGCCTCGTCGAGCGCGCCGGAGAGGGCTGCGTGCAGCAGGCCGCGCGTCGCGGTGATCGGCATGCGGTGGCCGACGCCGAACGGCCCGCCGGTCCAGCCGGTGTTGACGAGCCAGACCGAGGCCCTGTGCCTGTCGAGCTTCTCTCCCAGCATCCGCGCGTAGACCGCGGGCGGCTGCGGGAGGAACGGCGCCCCGAAGCAGGCGGAGAACGTCGGCTGCGGCTCGGTGACGCCGATCTCGGTGCCGGCGAGCTTGGCCGTGAAGCCCGAGAGGAAGTAGAACATCGCCTGGTCACGCGAGAGGCGCGCGAGCGGCGGCAGGATCCCGAAGGCGTCGGCGGTGAGGAAGACGACCGAGCTCGGGTGCCCCGCCTGCTTCGTGGGCAGCGCGTTCGCGATGCGCTCGAGCTTGTAGGCGGCGCGCGTGTTCTCGGTCTTCGCGTCGTCGTCGAGGTCGATCACGCCTGCCTCGTCGACGATGACGTTCTCGAGGATCGTCCCGAACGTACGCGTCGTGCGCCAGATCTCGGGCTCCGCCTCGGCCGACAGCCTGATCACCTTGGCGTAGCAGCCGCCCTCGATGTTGAAGACGCCGTTGTCTCCCCAGCCGTGCTCGTCGTCGCCGATCAGGGAGCGATCGGGGTCGGCAGAGAGCGTCGTCTTGCCCGTACCCGAGAGCCCGAAGAAGATCGCGACCCGGCCGTCCTCCCCCACGTTCGCCGAGCAGTGCATGGGCAGCACGCCCTCGAGCGGAAGCCGGTCGTTCATGATCGTGAAGATCGACTTCTTGATCTCGCCCGCGTAGAACGTGCCCCCGACCAGCACCTCGGTGCGTGCCGGGTGCAGCACCACGAACGTCCCGCTCCGCGTTCCGTCCTCGTCGGGCTCGGCCACGACCTGCGGCGCGTGCAGCACGAGCGCGTCCGGGGTGAACGAGCCCCGCTCCTCGGGCCGGGGCACGATGAACATCGTCTTCGTGAAGAGAGCGTGGTAGGGGCTCGCCGTCACGACCCGGACGCCGATCCGGTGCGCGGCGTCCGCGCCCGCGAAGTGGTCGACCACGTACAGCGTGCCCTCCGCCTCGAGGTGCGCGATCACCTTGCCGCGCAACTGCTCGAAGCTCTCCTCCGCGAGTGGCTTGTTGACCTCGCCCCACCAGATCCGTCCCTCCGACTCCGGCTCCCGGACGACGAACTTGTCCTGCGGTGAGCGCCCCGTGTGCTTCCCGGTGTCCACGACGAGAGGGCCACCGTGTGCGAGCGCGCCGTCTCCGCGCCTGAGCGCGTCGGTGTAGAGCCGCGCGGTCGTCGGGTTCCAGACGACGCGTCCGGCGGGAGCAAGGCCGTGGGCATCGAGGCCGACGTGGCTCACGTCCGTCGTAATCGTCACGCGCATTCCCTCCTCGGTCTCGTCCTGATGGCGATCGTGCTGCAGGGGATCCGCGAAACGGTACGCGGAAAATGGTGACATGGCACCTCGTGGGCACACGCCGGAGACGAGGGAGCCTCGTCTCCGGCGGTTCTTTCGTGTCGGACGGCGGCCGGCGGGGTCAGTGCGACGGCGTCGGCATGGCCGCGTGCGAGGCGCGCAGCTCCCTTCGGTCGGAGAGCAGCCCCCACCCGGCCAGGGCGATCAATGCCAGCCCCGGCACGATGAAGAACCAGGGCAGCAGGTAGAACGGCGGCAACGCAGCTGCCGCTGCGTAGTCGTCGACGTTGCCCTGCATCGTCGACACCAGCGGCTCGTAGTGCGCGATGCCGGCCGGCACCCGGGCGAAGACGTCAGTGTTGGCGGACATCGCTCCGAGCAGGCCCTGGAAGTCGCTCTGCATCGCCGGCAGGCCGGCCAGCAGGCCGGACATGGCCGGGAACTCCTTCGCCATGTAGGCCACCGTCTGCGCCTGGGAGAGACCGAGCGCCTGCGAGAGCGCGGGCACGAGCTTCTCGCCCTCGGCCTGCATGCCCGCGAAGCCCTCCAGGTATCCGTTGAACGTGTCGACCGTCGGCTGGCTGACGATCGGCGTGAACACCCTGTCGAGCGGCACGAAGGTGTTGTTGTAGTAGTCGGCCGTCAGCTGCACCTGAGCGGGCTGCATGATCGGCTGGAAGTCGCTGATCATGCGCTCGCCTGCCGCCGCACGAGACGGCATCTGGAAGATCAGCGGTAGCGCGACGAGCGCCACCCCGATCGCCAGGACCGGCCACAGGAGCTTGCGGGTCATCGTTCCCTCCTCACGGGTTGGACGCTCCGGCGTCCGGCCCGCTCGCGCGACCAGAGGGCCCTCACGGGCTGAACGTCGGTGACGTCTGCATCCTCCTCGCCGGGAGGAGCGAGGGCATCCGGGCCGCCCACCATCTCGCCACGGCCAACTACCGACGGTCGCTGCCTCGAGGCACGCTGCGCCTCGGTACGCCTCAGAGCACGCTTGCGAGCGTGTCCAGGTCTCCCGTGTCCGCATCGCGCGTGACGAGCGCGGCATAGCGGCCGCCGGCCGCGATCAGCTCGTCGTGCCTCCCGACCTCGACCACCCGGCCGCGGTCGAGCACCACGATCTGGTCGGCCTCGCGCACGGTCGAGAGACGATGGGCGATCGCGATCGTCGTCCGCCCTTCCGCGAGCCGCTCGAGCGCCTCATGCACGAGGCGCTCCGTCTGCGAGTCGAGCGCCGAGGTGGCCTCGTCGAGGACGAGGATCGGAGGATTGCGGAGGACGGTGCGCGCGATCGCGATGCGCTGCTTCTCACCGCCCGAGAACCGGTAGCCCCGCTCGCCCACCATCGTGTCGTACCCCTGCGGGAGCGAGGCGATCAGCTCGTGGATCTGCGCCGCGCGTGCCGCCTCCTCGATCTCCTGGTCGGTCGCGTCCGGCTTCGCGAAGCGCAGGTTGTCGCGCACCGTCGCGTGGAACAGGTACGTCTCCTGCGAGACGACCCCGACCGCGGACGCGAGCGAGGGGAAGGTGAGCTCGCGGACATCGACACCGTCGATCGCGACGGTGCCCTCCGTCGCGTCGTAGAGCCGGGCAACCAGGTAGCCACACGTCGTCTTGCCGGAGCCGGTCTCGCCGACGAGCGCCGTCTTCGTGCCGGCGGGCACCGTGAGCGAGACGTCCTTCAGTGTCCACGCGTCCTCGTCGTAGCGAAAGCAGACCCGCTCGAACGACACGTCGCCACGCGGGCGCTCGATCACCCTCGCTCCCTCGACGATGTCAACCGGCTGGTCGAGGTACTCGAAGATCCGGTCGAACAGGGCCAGCGAGCTCTGCACCTCGAGCTGGACGCCGAGGAGGCCACCGATCGGGAAGAAGAGCCGGGTCTGCAGGGTCGTGAAGGCGACGAGCGTGCCGATCGTGATCGCGGCAGAGCCTCGGGCCTGCGTCCAGCCGGCAAACCAGTAGACGAGCGCGGGCATCACGGCGAACGTCATCTGGATCGCGGCCATCATCCACCGGCCGGTCATGCGGCTCCGTACCTCGAGGTCGGCGAGCCGGCGGGACTCGTCCGAGAAGCGGACGGCCAGGTCGTCGGCACGCCCCATCGTCTTCCCGAGCAGGATCCCCGAGACCGAGAGCGACTCCTGCACGATCGAGGAGACGTCTGCGAGCGACACCTGCCGCTCCGCGGTGACTTTCTTGCGCTGGTCGCCGACCCGCTTCGTCAACCAGACGAACAGGGGCAACAGGATCAGGGCAAACACCGCCAGGCGCCAGTCGAGCAGGAACATCGCGGCGACCGTGGCGAGCACGGTCGTCACGTTCGCCAGCACCGACGTGGCGGTCGAGGTGACGACGGTGTCGATGCCGCCGATGTCGTTCGCGATCCGGCTCTGCACCTCGCCGGTGCGCGTGCGCGTGAAGAACGCCAGGGAGAGGCTCTGCAGGTGCCGGTAGACCGACGTGCGCAGGTCGTGCATCACGGCCTGGCCGACCTGGTTCGAGAGGAGCGTCTGGAAGACGCCGATCACGCCGGTCACGATCGGGATCAGGATCATCCCCGCCACGAGGGCCGTCAGCAGGCCGACGCGGTTCTGCGGGATCGCCGTGTCGAGCACGCCGACGAGGAGGAACGAGGGCAGCACTCCCAGCGCGGCAGAGACGACGATCAGCGCACAGACGAGCGTGAGGCGCATCCGGTAGGCACGGAAGAGCGGGAAGATTCGCCGCAGGTTCGCCTTCCGGACAGCCGGGTCGGCCGGGCGCACCGGGGGCTCGATCATGTCTGCACCGAAGCGGCGGCCTGGCATCCGTCAATGGTGCCTGTCGGGCGGGAGCGAACGTCGGACACCGGGCCCGGCTCAGGTGCCGAGCGCCTCCACGGCACCGCGGAGACGGGCCGTCAACGCAGTCGCAACCTCGGCCGTCGGCTCCTGGCGCTCGACGGCGACCGGCTCACCGATCAACACCGTGATGCGGGGAAAGCCGATGCGGCCGCGAACGAGCGCGGCGTCGGTGCCGAGGATCCGCACCGGCACGAGAGGAGCGCCGGCGGCCAGGGCGAGCCTCGCGGCGCCGCGGCGCCAGGCGTCGCGGCTGACGCTGCCCTGCGGAAAGATGCCTATCGCCTCGCCCCGCTCCAGCACCCGGAGCGCCGCCGAGATCGCCGCCTCGTCGCCCGCGCCCCGCGTCACCGGGATGGCGCCGAGAGCATCGAGGACCGGCACGAGCGGCCGCAGGCGCCACAGCTCCGCCTTGCCGAGATAGTGCAGCTGCCGCTCGACGGCCACCGACAGCACGAACGGGTCGAGCACCGACACGTGGTTGGCGCAGACGACGACCGGCCCGCGCTCGGGGACGTGCTCGAGGCCCCGCACCTCCAGGCGGTACGCCGCCCTGATGGGCGGCCCGAGCAGACGGCGCAGGGCTGCGTAGATCAGAAGCTCGATCGGGTCGCAGGGAACTCCGGCAGCACGGTGTTTCCTGCCCGGGTCAGCACGATCTGCATGTCCCGCAGGGAGCGGATCGCGAACCCCGCCTCACAGTAGGCGAGGTAGAAGTCCCAGATTCGGAGGAACCTGTCGTCATAGCCGAGCGCTCCGAGCCGGGCCACGTTCCGCCACACGTTCTCTCTCCACTCGCGCAGCGTACGGGCGTAGCCGATGCCGATCTCCTCCACGTCCTGGATCTGCAGCCGGGTCGTCTCGACCGCCCCGGCGATCGCTCCGAGCGACGGCAGCAGCGAGCCCGGGAAGATCGTCTGCTGGATCCAGTCGGGCCGCCGGCGGTAGCGCTCGAAGCGATGGTCGGGCACGCCGATCGTCTGCACGCATGCGAGCCCGTCCGGCGCGAGCAGCCGGTCGACGGCGGAGAAGTAGTTCCGGTACTCGGCGAGCCCGATCGCCTCGAGCATCTCGATCGAGACGATCTTCGTGAAGCGGCCGCGGGTGAGGCGGTAGTCCTGCTCCAGGATCACGACTCGATCCTCGAGCCCCGCAGCTGCGACCCGCTCACGCGCGAACGCGGCCTGGCTCGGGGAGAGGGTCAGGCCGGTGACGCGGCACCCGTACTCCCGGGCGGCGACGAGCGCGAACCCGCCCCAGCCGCAGCCGATCTCGAGCACGTGGTCGCCGGGGCCGAGCACGAGCTTGCCCGCAATGTGCCGGAGCTTGGCGAGCTGGGCCTCCTCGAGCGTCATCCCGGGGCGTTCCCAGTAGGCGCACGAGTAGGTCATCGTGGGGTCGAGCATCAGCTCGAAGAGGTCGTTGCCGAGGTCGTAATGGGCGAGGATGCTGTCCCGGGCCACCTCCACGGTCTGCCGCTCTCGTCTCTGCGGCCTCACCTCCTGCAGCCTGTACAGGCGCCTCAGCGACGGGTGCTCGGCGGCAGACTCGAGATTGCGCCCGAGCAGCGAGAAGAGCCCGACGAGGTCGTCGCAGTCCCAGTCCCCGTCGACGTACGACTCGCCGAACCCGACGCGCGTCTTGACCGCGAGCTTCTGCCAGAACGCCTCCGGCCGCCGGATCTCGACGACGAGAGAGGGCCCGTTGCCGTCGCCGAAGCGCCGACCGCGGCCGTCGGGGTAGCGGAGCACCACCTCGCCGCCCTCGATCGCCGCGAGCGCCCGGAACGCGAGCCGCCGCGCGATGCCGCGGGCGACCCTCACCGCTTCACCGACCCCTGTCCCGGGACGAACGGCGGCTTGCGGTAGAACGGGGTGCGCTTCAACCACAGGCGCAGGGCCTGCAGGTGGATCCGTGCCGTCACCTTGGCCGGCATGAGCGGGTAGCGCACGAGCGCGGCCCGCAGCGTGCGCGAGGTGAGCGGCACGCGCCGGGCCGTCAGCGTGGCGCGGAAGTCTTGCATGCCCTCCTCGTGCACGTCCATGCGAACGCTGAGCGTCGGGCCTGCATCGCTGAACCACCAGGTATAGGACTGATCGAGCGGCATGAAGGGGGACACGTGCAGCCGCTTGTCCGTCTCGAACACGTGACGCGCGCCGTCCGGCCCGGAGGCCGGCCGCAGCACATAGGGAAGGCGCTCGCCGAAGGTGTTGCTGACCTCGGCCACGATGCACGCGAGCGAGCCGTCCCCACGGCGGCACCACCAGAACGAGACCGGGTTGAACACGTATCCGAGCACGCGGAGGTTCGTCAGCACCTCGATCCGGCCGCCCGCGCCCAGCTCGACCCCGTGGTCTCGGAGGGTCGCGTGGATGTCGATGTGGTCGGCGTCGCGAAAGCTCGTCAGCGCCTTCCGGTTCCACCCGAAGAGCGACAGCGAGCGGTCGAGCAACGGCAGCTCGGCCAGGTCGATCAGGGTCATCTGCACCGGGTAGCGAAAGACGTGGTCGTGAGGCGAGCGCCTTGCGTGCATCACGGTGCCGACGTACAGCGCCGACCTCACCACTCCACCCCGAAGGCGCGGGCCGCACGCAGTCCCGAGACGATCCCGTCTTCGTGGAAGCCGTAGCCCTGCCACGCGCCGGCGTAGGCGGTGTGGCGCCTGCCGTTCAGGTCTGGCAGCTCGGCGGCCGCCGCGAGGCTCTCGAAGGTCATCTGCGGATGCGCATACTCGATCACGCGGATGATCGCGCGCGGGTCGATCTCGGGCGTGCGGTTGAGGGTGACGCAGAAGTGCTCGTGAGCGTCGAGTTTCTGCAGGCGGTTCGCGTAGTAGGTGAGCGAGGGGAGCGCCGCGAGCACGCCACAGCCGGGCGACTGGTAGTTCCAGGACGACCGGTCCGACCGCCTGACGGGAAGCATCCGGGTATCGGTGTGGAGCACCGTCTCGTTGGTCGTGGTGCGGAAGGCTCCCAGCACGCGGCGCTCGTCGGCGGAGGGGTCTGCGAGCAGCGCCAGCGCCTCGGGAGCGTGGGTCGCGACGACCACCCCGTCGAAGCGGCGCGCGACGTCGTCCGCGGTGCGCACCTCGACACCGACCGGAGAACGGGCCACCGAGCGAACCGGCGTGTCGAGGTGCACCGCCCCTCCGACCTGCTCCAGCACGGCGCGGACGTAGCTGCGGCTGCCGCCTGCGACGACGCGCCAGCGGCGGCGGCGCAGGCCGAGCATCGAGTGGTTGCGGAAGAACTGGATCCCGAACCGGGCGGGAACCTCGAGCGCCCGGTCCGGCGCCGTCGACCAGAGCGCCGCCGTCATCGGCATCAGGTAGTGCCAGCGAAACGAGCGCGTATAGGCCTCGTCGTCGAGGAACTGCTCGAACGTCTTGCCGTCGGTGTCGGCGTCGGCGGCCGTGCGGAGGAACCGGAGGATCTCCGCCAGCAACGCACGACCGGCCCGCCAGGGCCGCCTGCTCGACCATGCCAGCCCGCAGCCGCACGTCATGGAGAAGGACATCTCGGAAGAGCGGGTCGCGACGCCGAGCTCGCGGAAGAGCCGCGTCAGGCTCGGATAGTTCTCCTCGTTGTGGACGATGAAGCCCGTGTCGATCTCGTGGTCGCCGACGGTGACGGTGTTCGTATGGCCTCCGGGGTACTCGTTCGCCTCGAACAGCTCGACCTCGTGCGCGCGGGAGAGCGCGTACGCCGCGCCCAATCCGGCGATGCCCGTGCCTATGACCGCTATCTTCATCACTACCTGATTCGCCGCCCCCTCGTAACTGGATGACCCGATCATGTCCGAGATAGCCGTTGCCACCGTGCGCGAGCAGACGACTCGCGCCAGCCAGGTCGTCACGCTCCTCGCCGTGGTGCTGCCCCCGATCGGCCTCGTCGTCGCCGCCTTCGGCCTCTGGGGCGTGGCTCTGACGTGGGTCGATGCGGCCCTGTTCCTGGTGTTGTACGTGTTGACGGGGCTCGGCACCACGGTCGGGTACCACCGCCTCTTCACCCACCGCAGCTTCGAGACCACGAAGGCTGTCCGGGCGACGTTCGCCGTACTAGGCTCGATGACGATCCAGGGGCCGGTCACCCAGTGGGTCACCGATCATCGCAAGCACCATGCGCTCTCCGACCAGGATGGCGACCCGCACTCGCCGCACGCGGGGTTTGCGCCGAACGCCTGGGGGGCACTGCGGGGCTTCTTCCACGCCCATATGGGGTGGCTCTTCCACCTGAAGGGAATGGAGCGAGGAGAGCACTACGGGAAGGATCTCTACGACGACACGCTGATCCGGCGCATCGACCGCCTCTACTTCTTCTGGGTGCTCCTCACCTTCGCGCTGCCGTTCGCCGTCGGCTACCTGGCGGGCGGACTGAGCTGGCAACTGGGGCTGCAGGCGCTCGTGTGGGGTGGGCTGATTCGCATCTTCGCCTACCAGCACGCCACGTTCTCGGTCAACTCGATCTGCCACCTGTTCGGCCGTCGCTCGTACCGCTCCCGGGACGAGAGCCGCAACAACTGGATCGTGGCGGCACTCACCTTCGGCGAGGGCTGGCACAACAACCACCACGCCTTCCCGGCTTCGGCGCGCCACGGCCTCGACCGCTTCCAGGTCGACATCGCCTGGATGACGATCAAGGGGCTCGAGAGGCTCGGGCTCGCCTGGGACGTGCGACTGCCAAGCGAGGGTCAGCGCGCCCGCCGCCGGCTCACGGCCGGCGCAGACGCCTGAGCGCCGCCGACGCCCGCTGAGGGCGCGGCAGCCGCGTCCGCGACCTACGCCGTCTCGGCGGCGAAGCCGGCAAGGTGCTCGCCGAGGCTGTCGACCCACGCGCGCCACCGCGGCAGCCGCAGCAGGCGGCCGCTCCGCCGGCGCACCGCCGCGCCGTGCAGCCCGCGCTCGATCAGGGTGTAGGAGCCGTCGATCCCGAGTGCACGAGCGCGCTTGAACGCCGCACGCGAGCTCGCCGCGCTGACACCCGGTATGCCGGGCAGATAGCGGTCCCAGGACCCGTGGATCACGTCGAGCCGCTTCCCACGCAGCCCGTCGAGCGGGAGCCGGTCGGGAATCCAGGGGGCGAGCCCCACCACCGCCGAGGCGGCTTCATGGGCCGCGACGCCGATCGACACGGCACCACCCATGGAGAAGCCGACGAGCAGAGTCTCGCGCTTTGCGAGCTCCAGCGCCGCCTCGGCGTCTTCCATGCAGGAGGACAGCTCGTTCCAGGTCTTCACGCGATAGCGCACCTCCACGAACATGACCTGAGGGAAGCGCGGAGCGAGCTCGCTTGCGAGCAGCTCGCTCGTGGCGCTCCACGTCCCCGCCACCGGTCTCGCCGAGCCGCCGTTGACGAGCACCGCTGCGACGCGGCCTCCCTCGTTGCGAAGCCGCGCGTCGGCTCCGGTGGAAAGGGGGACGATCCTGGTCACCGGGCCTCGGCCACCCGCTCGGGGGCACAGCTGCGCACAGCGTCCGCGATCGCGCCGGCGCGTTCGCTGTAGCCGTTGACGCTGCCGTGCAGCCTGTCGGCGGCGAGCAAGTCGGGCTGTGCCTGCACCATCTCTGCCCATTCGACCAGACGCATGCGGCGGTTCGCCGCGGCAGCGTCGCGGAGGATCTCGTTGAAGGCGTCGTTCGGCGCCCCGTCGCGCCAGATCGTCGCCCAGACGAGGCACCGGCCGGGGCCGACGAGGCTCGTCACGCGGGCCACGTCGTCGCGGAACGCGTCGACCTCGGCGGGCGGATCGTTCGTGCCCAGGCTGACGACGACGTGCGGGGCGAGTCGTGCCCGGCCCTGCTCGATCTCCTCGATCCCCTCCTGTGTCTGCCGCCCCACCCGGTCGTTCGCGATCACGTCGAAGCCCGGCAACGCCTCGGCCAGGTACGGCTCGACACCGACGTTGAGAGAGTCGCCCACGAGGGCCACCGTACCCCCCGTCGCTCTCGCCGGGCCGCCTCGGTCGGGCCGTGCCAGGAGCAGCGCGACGACGGCGACGGCCGCGAGCAGGAGTGCGAAGAGGAGCGAGGAGCGCATCGGGATGCAGGCGAGCCGGGGGCGAGGGCGAATCCGATCGTGGTGGCAACCCGCGCGATCGACCGCTTTCTCGGGAGCCCGGCGCTGTCCGAGTCTACCCGCCGGGCCTACCGCTCCGACCTGCGCCACTTCGCCGCCTGGCTCGACAGGCGTGGCACCCCGCTCGGAGACGTGGACGTCCGTGCCCTCGCCGACTACACGACGGAGCTTGGACGGGCGCGCAGCGGTCTCTCCCCCGCCACGGTGGCGCGGAGGCTCGCGGCCGTGAGGTCACTGCTGCGCTTCACGCTCGGCGCGGCGAACGTGCCCGAGACGGCACTGTCTCCGAGACGGCGACGGCGACTTCCGGACGCGCCGAGGCTCGCCGAGGTCGAGAGCATGCTCGACGCGTTCGGCGACGGCGACCCCCTGACGCTGCGCAACCGCGCGCTGCTTGAGCTCGTCTACTCGTGCGGGCTGCGCAGCGCCGAAGCGGTCGGCCTCGACCTCGGAGACGTCGACTTCGACCAGGAGAGCGTCCGCGTCCACGGCAAGGGCGGCAAGGAGCGCGTCGTCCCGCTCGGAGAGGAGGCGGCGCTGCAGCTCGCCCGTTACCTGCGCGACGCCCGGCCGAGCCTGGCGCGGGGGGCGTGCGACGCGCTGTTCCTCTCGGCCCGCGGACGGCGCCTCGACACCTCGACCCTGCGCCGGCTGTTGCCGCACCCGCACCGGCTCCGCCACGCGTATGCCACGCATCTCCTGGAGGGAGGAGCGGACCTGCGGACGATCCAGGAGCTGCTCGGCCACGCGTCGCTCTCGACCACGCAGGTCTACAGCCACGTCGACGCCAAGCGCCTCAGGCGCGTCTACGACCGGAGTCATCCGCGCTCCTGAGGCCTCGCCGCCGCGCGCTCCGGGCGGCCGGCTGCGCAGGAGCACGACGGGCCGTACCGAATCCGTCCCCGCCGCCGTGACGATCCACGACCCCGACGCCGAGAGCTTCCTGCTCCTGCTCGCCGCACGGCGGTCGCCGCGCACCGTGGACGCCTACCGGCGTGACCTGGCCGGCCTCGCAACGTTCCGCGGCGGCCCGGCCGGCGAGGCGACGATCGCCGACCTCGAGAGCTGGGTGGCGCAGATGCGCGCCGACGGCCTCGCCGGCTCCACGATCGCGCGGCGCATCGCCGCCGCCCGCTCTCTCTACCGACACCAGATGCTGCTCGGCACCCGTGGCGACAACCCTGCTGCAGAGCTGACGCTGCCCCGGCGCGAGCGCCGGCTCCCGCGCACGCTGTCACCCTCCGAATCGGAGCGGCTGATCGAAGCAGCCGCCGGCACGACGCCGCGGGGCATGAGGGACAGGGCGCTCGTCGAGCTGATGTACGGGGCCGGGCTCCGCGTCTCGGAGACGGTCGGCCTGGCACGAGCGTCCGTCGACCTCGAAGGCCGGATCGTGCGGGTGCTCGGGAAGGGTGACAAGGAGCGCATCGTGCCGCTCGGCCGTCCCGCCGCCGAAGCAGTGCGGCGCTACCTCGCGCTCGGCCGCCCGCACCTCGACCGCCGGCACCGACCGGACCTGTTCCTGAACGCACGCGGAGGCGCGCTCACCCGGGCCGGAGCCTTCCTGATCCTGCGCAAGCTGGCCGAGAAGGCGGGGCTCGAGCCCGAGCGCGTCCACCCGCACCTGCTGCGGCACTCGTTCGCCACGCATCTGCTCGAAGGCGGCGCCGACCTTCGCTCGGTGCAGGAGATGCTCGGGCATGCCGATCTCGCCACGACCGAGCGCTACACCCACGTCTCCGACCGGCGGCGACGGGAGACGTACTTCGGCTCCCATCCGCACGCCCGCCGCCGCCCCGTGCCCACGGGCGACGAGGGCGCCTGAGCCCTCACCCGCGGGTGCGCCTCAGCAGGACGCCTCGTCGGCGAGCCGGATCGCTTCGGCGACGACGTCGCCGGGTGCCCCGACCAGGGTCACGTGGCCGAGCTTGCGGCCGGGGCGCGGCTCCTTGCCGTAGAGGTGCAGGTGCGCGCCGGGAAGCGCGAGCAGCGCGGCCACGTCCGGCAGGCCCCCGATCAGGTTGACCATCGTCGACCGCGCCCGAGCGGCGGTGGAACCGAGCGGCAGCCCGAGGATCGCGCGCAGGTGGTTCTCGAACTGACTCGTCTCGGCTCCCTCGATCGTCCAGTGCCCGGTGTTGTGGACGCGCGGCGCGAACTCGTTCGCGAGCAGCCGTCCAGCCACCTCGAACAGCTCGAGCGCGATCACGCCGACGTAGCCGAGCTCCTCCAGCAGGCGGGTGACGAGCGCCTCCGCCTCGTCCGTAGCCGCGCCCTCCGCCGGTGCCGTGGTGACGCGCAGGATCCCGTCGCGATGCACGTTCTCGGCGAGCGGCCAGACACGCGTCTCGCCGTCGAGGCCGCGTACGGCGAGAAGCGACAGCTCTCTCTCGAAGGGGACGATCTCCTCCGCCAGCTCGTTCTCACCGAGCGGCTCGTCCACGTGCAGCCGGCGCTGTCCCTTGCCGTCATACCCGAGCCGGCGTGACTTGACGAGAGCGGGCAGACCGGCTTCGGCGACCGAGCCGTAGCGCGCCGTGGGGATGCCGAGCCGGGAGAACAGGTCCTTCTCGATGAGCCGGTCCTGACCCAGCTCGAGCGCACGCGCAGGGGGCAGCGCCCCGACGGAGCGAGCGGCCTCGACGGGGACGTTCTCGAACTCGTAGGTGACGACGTCGGCCCCGTCGGCGAGCCGCGCGAGCGCAGAGACGTCGTCGTAGGCGCCGACGACGAGCTCGCCGACCGCGCCGGCCGGCGCGCCGGCGGCAGGATCGAGGAAGCGGAAGCGCAGGCCGAGCGGGATCCCGGCCAGTGCGAGCATGCGCCCCAGCTGGCCCCCTCCGATGCAGGCCACGAGCGTCACGAGGCCGCCGTCACGCCGCAGGGTCGGGAGCATCGAGCACCGACTGCGTCTGCGCAGCGCGGTACGCGGCCAGACGCTCGCCGATACCCGCGTCGCCGCGCGCCAGAATGGCGGCGGCCAGCAGCGCGGCGTTGACGGCGCCCGCACGGCCGATCGCGAGCGTGCCGACGGGGACACCGGCCGGCATCTGCACGATCGAGAGCAGCGAGTCGACCCCCTTCAGCGTCCTGGACTCGACCGGGACCCCGAGCACCGGCAGCGCGGTCTTGGCGGCGGCCATGCCGGGCAGGTGCGCCGCGCCGCCGGCACCGGCGATCAGCACCTGCAGCCCACGCTCCTCGGCCGAGCTCGCGTACGCGAACAAGAGATCGGGCGTCCGGTGCGCGGACACGACCCGCTGCTCGTAGGCGACGCCGAGCGCATCGAGCGTCTCCGCGGCGTGGCGCATCGTCTCCCAGTCGGAGCGCGACCCCATGATCAACCCGATGAGCGGCGCGGCCACGGGCCTAGCCTAGCCCTCCTCCCGGGGAGCCGAGCTAGTTCTTCCGGGACTTCTTGACGAGCAGCAGCGCCACCGACCGGGCCGTCTTCCTCACCTCGGCGTCGGTCTCGTCGTTCTCCGCGATCCCGTCGAGCAGCTGGATCGTCTCGCGTGTCGGCGTGCCGTTCTTGAAGCACACGATCGCGAGGCGACGCACGGCGAGGTTCGGGTCGCGCGCCGCGAGCTCATGGAGCAACGGCCGGTACCTGTTGACGTCGCCCGGATGCGTCCGGGAGAGACCCTCCAACGCGATCAGCGCCGACCCGCGCACGCCGGGACTTTCGTCTTCGAGTCCACGGCGAAGGAGCTCGAGCTTCTGGCGGAAGCGGAACTGGGCGAGCGAGCGGTAGGCGAGCGCACGCTCGCGGTAGTCGGCGCTGCGCGCAGCTGCCTCGACCTCGTCGTCCCACTCCCCCCGGAGCGCGGCGAGCTCCTTCTCGAGCCCGCGCGTCGCGTACTCGTCCGCGAGCGCCGCCGCCTGCGCGAGATCCATCAGCCGGCCGGCAACGGACGGGGGCCGGGCCCCACGTAGTTGGCCGACGGGCGCACCAAGCGGCCCAGCCGCTTCTGCTCCATGATGTGCGCCGACCAGCCGGCGGTGCGGGAGCACGCGAACATGGCCGGGGCGAGCCGCGGCGGGATGTCCGCCACGTCGAGCACCACGGCCGACCAGAACTCGACGTTGGTGGCGAGCACACGATCCGGCTTGCGCCGGTGCAGCTCCGCCAGGGCAACGTTCTCGAGCTCCTCGGCCACCTCGAAGCGCGCAGAGCCGAGCTTGCGGGCCGTGCCGCGCAGCAGGCGAGCGCGCGGGTCCTCGGCGCGGTAGACGCGGTGGCCGAACCCCATCAGCCGGTCACCGGAGTCGAGCAGGCCGGTCACGTACTCCTCGACGGAGCCCGCGGCCGCCGCGCCGTCGAGCATCGGGAGAACCCGGGCGGGAGCGCCGCCGTGGAGCGGCCCGGAGAGCGCCCCGACCGCCGAGGAGAGCGACGCGGCGCAGTCCGCGCCGGTCGAGGCGACGACGCGCGCCGTGAACGTGGAGGCGTTCAGCCCGTGCTCGGCCGTGCAGATCCAGTACGTGTCGATCGCCTCGACGTGCCTCGGGTCGGCCTCCCCGCGCCACTCGAGCAGGAACCGCTCCGCGGCGGTCGCGCCGCCGGCCACGACCGCCGGGTCGACGGGGCCGGTCTCGCCGTCGGCGACACGCGCCGACTGCGCCACGACGGAGATCATGGTGGCCGACAGGCGGCGCAGATCGTCCTCGGCCTGTCGGTCGTCGATGTCGATCAGCTGCCCCAACCCCCACTCGGCTCCCAGGCGAGCCGTCACGGACTGCAGGTCTGCAGGGGCGTTGCCCGTGAGACCGTGCGGATGGTACGGCGCAGCCGGAGTCAGCCCCGGCTCGGGCCTGTCGTCGACCAGCAGCCCCCACACCTTCTCGAAGGGAACGACGCCGACGAGAGCCTCGATGTCGACCCCGCGGTAGCGAAGAGCGCCTCCGTCCCGGTCGGGCTCTGCGATCTCCGTCTCGAAGGCGACTACGCCCTCGAGGCCCGGCTTGAACTCGCTCATCGCTCTCCTCTGTCCCGGGGTCCGGTTCCGGTGGGACGGTACCTGAGCACGCGTTTCGGTCGTGTCACCACGGAGGCGTTCACCCACCCGCCGCCGCCGCGTCGGTGCGATGATCGAGTCGCTGACTCGAACCGGCCGGCATGGGCCGGGGAAACCGAAAGGACGGGACCATGAACGGTAGGAAGAAGGTCACGGTCGTCGGGGCCGGAAACGTCGGGGCGACGTGCGCGCAGGAGCTCGCGCGGCGCGACTACGCCGACATCGTGCTCGTCGACATCATTCCGAGCTTCCCGCAGGGCAAGGCGCTCGACATGAACCAGGCAGGGTCGGTGCTCGGCTACGAGCCGCACGTCACCGGCACGAACGGCTACGAGGAGACCGCCGGCTCCGACGTCGTCGTGATCACCGCCGGCAAGCCGAGGCAGCCGGGCATGAGCCGCGACGACCTCGTGACGACGAACGAGAACATCGTCGGCGCGGTCACGAAGGAGGTCGTCAAGCGGTCACCCAAGTCGGTCATCGTCGTCGTCTCGAACCCGCTCGATGCGATGTGCCACGTCGCCAAGGCAGTCTCGAAGTTCCCCAAGGAGCGTGTCGTCGGCATGGCCGGCATCCTGGACACCGCGCGCTTCGCCGCCTTCATCGCATGGGAGACGGGCGCCTCGGTGAAGGACGTGACCGCGATGGTGCTGGGCGGGCACGGCGACCAGATGGTGCCCGTGGTCTCGGCCACGACCGTCGGCGGCGTGCCGCTCGACCAGCTCGTCCCCCGCGGCAGGATTGCCAAGATGGTGGCGCGCACCAGGACGGGCGGAGGCGAGATCGTCAACCTGCTGGGAACCTCCGCGTGGTACGCGCCCGGTGCGGCGGCGGCACAGATGGTCGATGCGATCTGCCTGGACGAGAAGCGCGTACTCCCGTGCACCGCCTTCCTGGAGGGCGAGTACGGTGTCGACGGCCTCTACATGGGCGCGCCGGTGAAGCTCGGCGCGAAGGGCGTGGAGGAGATCGTGAAGCTGAAGCTGACGAGTGACGAGAAGAAGATGCTGCGGGCCTCCGCCGCAGCCGTCAGCGAGGTAGTCGGCGTGCTCCGGGCTGCCTGACGGGAGCGAGGATGGAAGAGAGGGGCCCGCAGGCGCCCCTCTCTTCTTCACCGTTCGTGAACAGTGCGCGCCGGTACGCTTCCGCGGCTATGGATCTCGGCCTGGACGGACGCACGGCGATCGTGCTCGGCGCAACGCAGGGGATGGGCCTTGCAATCGCACGGGCACTGGCGGCCGAAGGGGCCGGCGTCAGCATGTTCGCCCGCCGCCGCGAGGTGCTGGAGCACGAGGCGGGCCTGATCGGCGCATTGCCGGTCGCCGGGGACATCACCCGGGCCGGCGATCTGGAGCGGCTCGTCGAGGAGACTGCCGAGAGGTTCGGAGGCATCGACGTGCTCGTGCTGAACGGCGGTGGGCCCCCGTCAGGGCCGGCCGTCGGCCTCACGGCTGCAGACCTCGAGTCCGCGCTCTCTCTGTTGCTCCTTCCCCACGTCAGCCTCGTCGAGCTGTGCCTGCCCCACCTGCGCTCGAGCGGCCGGGGGCGCATCATCGCGGTCGAGTCGACCTCGGTGAGGGAGCCGATCGAGAACCTGGCGCTCTCGAACGCGATCCGGCCGGGGGTGGTCGGCTGGCTGAAGACGCTCGCTTCCGAGCTCGGGCCAGATCGGATCACGGTCAACACGATCGCTCCGGGACGGATCGACACGGAGCGCCTGCAGGCCGTGTACGGGCCGGACGGCCCCCCGGCAGACGTGATCGACGCGATCGCCGCGAGGCGGCTCGGCCGCCCGGAGGAGATCGCGGCCGCCGCGTGCTTCCTCGCCTCCGAGCAGGCCGCCTACGTGACGGGCACGGTGCTGACCGTCGACGGCGGTCTCTCCCGCGGGCTCACCTAGATGCTCTCACGCCTGCCGACGCGTCGCCTGTACGCGGGGGCGGCGATCGCCGTCGCACTGGCGATCGCCTTCGTCTGGCTGTTCCCCTCGAGGGACTACCTCTACGTCCCGAATACCGCGAAGCCCGTGGCCGACCGCGTCGACGTGGCGGGCGAGAAGCCGGACGCCGGCCCGGGCGGCATCTACTACGTCGACGTGACGGTACGCCGGGCGACGTGGGCAGAGAAGCTCGTTGCCTTCGTGCGCCCGGACGGGGCGAGCATCGTCGGCGCCGGAGACATCATCCCGCCGGGCTCGTCCTTCGAGGATCGCCGCCGGGAAGGGCTCGCCGAGATGGCGCGCTCGGAGGATGTGGCGGCGGCCGTCGCGCTGCGGGCAGCAGGCTATCCGGTCAAGGCGACTCCCAAGGGCGCCCTGGTGGAGGCCGTCGCGAGCGACGCCCCGGCGGCGGACGTCCTCGACTCGGGCGACGTGATCGTCTCGGCGCTCGGCACCCCGGTGCGGACGCCGGGCGCGCTGAGGGAGGCGCTCGCGCCGACGCGCCCGGGCGGCACCGTGTCCCTGCGCCTGCGTCGTGACGGCAAGCTGCGGAACGTCACGGTGCGCACGGTGCCCTCGCCCGACGACCCGGCCAGGGCGATCATCGGCATCCGGGTGGCGCAGGCCGCCGACATCGAGCTGCCGATCAAGGTGGACATCGATCTCGGCGGTGTCGGTGGCCCGTCGGCAGGGCTTCCGTTCGCGCTGGACGTGCTCCAGGAGCTCGGCCGCGACGTCGACCGGGGCAGGCGCGTCGCCGCGACCGGCGAGATCGAGCTGGACGGGACGGTGGGGCCGATCGGCGGCGTCAAGCAGAAGGTGTTCGGCGCCCGCCGGGCAGGCGTGGACGTCTTCCTCGTTCCGGCTGGGGATAACGCGGACGAGGCGCTGCGCTATGCAGGGAACCTCCGCATCGTGCCGGTGGAGAGTTTTCAACAGGCGTTGTCAGCTCTGCGAACTCTGAAGTAGAAATGCAGGATTTGCAGGGTTTTGCCTCGGAGGGCAACCCCCGCTAATTGCGGGACTTTCCGCCTGCAGGGTCTTGCGGGCGGCCTGCCCGACGGCCACAATCCCCCCTGGTCAGCGGTGAACCGGCCGCTAGCGCAGAAGCACATGAGCAAACTCTCTAAAGCATCCTGCAGTGATTGCTACTTCCGCGCAGCGGGGCTCTGCGCCCTGCCGGGAGAGACTCCGTGCCCGACGTTCAGGGCTGCGGTCGCCGGCCAGCTGACCCCACCCCCCCAGGCGCGCCTGGTGCTCAGGCCGACACAGCCGCTGACGGCGCGCACGGCAGCAGCCTGAGCCGACCGGTCCGGCACTCGACGGGAGCGGTCGGCGGGCTCTAGACTCCCGGCATGTCGACCTCACCCCCCGAGTCCAAGCCCGCCGCGAAGTCGCCGTGGACGCCGCGGCGCATCGTCCTTGGCCTGCTCGTCGTCTACGCCGTCCTGCTCATCGTCCTCAACCGCGACAGCGTCGGCGTCAACTTCGTCTTCTTCAAGACGTCGGCGTCGCTCTTCGTCGTGATCGTGCTCTCGGTGGCGCTCGGGTTCCTCGCAGGCTGGCTGTTCGACGACCTGCGCGAGCGCCGACGCCGCCACTGAGCGCCGGGCCGTGCCGCCGGACTCGCCCTAGAGCATTGAGGCGAGCAGCGCAACGCCCTCGGCGATGCGCTCGGGCGTCTCGAAGCTGAAGGCGAAGCGCGCCGACGAGCGGCCGCCCGCGCCGCCGGGGAAGAAGTCGGCGCCCTTGACGAAGGTGACCCCGGCCTCGGTCGCCCGCGCCAGGAGCGCTACAGCGTCGACGCTCTCACCGAAGTCGACCCAGAGGAAGTACCCGCCCTCCGGCCGGCTCCAGCTCGTGCCGGGCGGGAACTCCCGCTCGAGTGCCCCCAGCATCGCATCCCTGCGCGCCTTCAAGCAGCCCGCGCACCCGCTCCAGGTTCGGCTCGAAGGCGCCCCTGTCGATGAGCTCGGACACCGTTGCCTGCGGCAGGAGCGAAGGGGAGATGTAGGTCGACACGGCCCGGTCGTCGTAGGGAGCCACCATGTCGGAGGGCAGGACGAAGTAGCCGATGCGGAGGCCGGGCGCCACCGTCTTCGAGAAGGAGGACGTGAACGCGACGCGGCTACCGCCTTCCAGGCCGTGAACGGAGGGGAGCGGCTCGCCGTCGTAGCGGACGAGCCCGTACGGGTCGTCCTCGAGCACGGCCAGGTCGTGGGCGGCCGCGATCTCGGCGAGCCGCCGCCGGCGCTCGAGGCCGAGCGTGCGCCCCGTGGGGTTCTGGAACGTGGGGATCGTGTAGAGGAACGAGACGGGCCCGCCCTTCGCGAGCTCCCTCTCGAGCGCGTCGAGATCGAGCCCCTCCTCGTCCATCGGCACGGTGGCCACGTCGGCCCCGTCCCAGCCGAGGAGCTTCAGCGGCCGGTCGTAGGTCGGCGCCTCCACGAGCACCCGCCCCGGGCGGAGCGAAAGCTGCACGGCGGCGTAGAAGACGAAGCCCTGCAGGCCACCCGTGGTGACGAACACGCGACCGGGCTCCACGCCGTGACGCGCGGCGAGCTGCTCGCGCAACGGCCCGTAGCCCCCGCCGCTCCCGTACGAGAGGATGGCCGTCCCATCCTTCGCAAGCGCGGCGGCGGCACAGTCGGCGACGAGCGCCGGATCGAGGCATTCAGGCGCAGGGGCGCCGCGCGCGAAGGAGATCGGGGCCATGGCCGAGAGGGTACCGGCAGGCGGGGAAAGACCAGCGTGGGAACGGCCGACGTCCGACCGCTGCTGCTACGCTTGTTGGCAGGGACGGCAATCCGTCGCCCCGTGAGATCTCGCTTCTTTCGACTCTTCTGCAGGACGGGTTCGAGGGTAGGTGGTCTCGAATCCGAATCCAAGGAGTCGAAGAACCGTATGTCAGATCAATCTTTCGCTGCGCTCGGGATGAGCGCAGACGTCGTCGAAGCACTTGCCGCGAAGGGCATCGACGCCCCTTTCCAGATCCAGACGCGCGCCATCCCGGCGGCGCTCTCGGGAGCGGACATCCTCGCCAAGGCCCCGACGGGCTCGGGGAAGACGCTCGCGTTCGCGGTGCCGATCGTCGAGCGTGTCACGCCGGGTGACGGCCGTCCCGCCGCGCTCGTCCTGGTGCCGACCCGCGAGCTCTGTGTCCAGGTCGCGGAGGTGTTCGAGACGCTGACGCCCTCCCGTGGCCTCGTCGTCGCCTCCGTCTACGGCGGCGTCCCCCTCCACGCACAGGCTGCGAGAGCCAAGAAGGCACACGTGCTCGTTGCCACGCCGGGCCGCCTCCAGGACCTGATGGATCGGCGCCTGGTCAGCCTCGACGAGGTCGAGATCCTCGTCCTCGACGAGGCCGACCGGATGCTCGACATGGGCTTCAAGCCCCAGGTCGACAAGATCGTGCGCCGCATCTCGGACGACCGGCAGACGATGTTCTTCTCCGCCACGCTGGACGGCGCCGTCGGCGAGCTCGCCCACGCCTATACGACGGCGCCGGTGCGCATCGCGGCGGAGCTGCCGAGCGGGCACAGCGAGAACGGCGAGGTCGACCATCAGTTCGTCTCGGTGACGCCCGAGAACAAGGTCGAGAAGCTCGTCGAGCTGCTCAACGCCGAGCGCGGGCTCGCGCTCGTGTTCGTTCGCACCAAGCGCGGCGCCGACAGGCTGGCGCAGCGACTGGCCCGCCACGATGTGCGCGCGGTGGCGATGCACGGCGACAAGACCCAGGCGGCCCGCGAGAAGGCGCTCGCGCACTTCGAGGCCGGCAAGGTGACGACGCTGATCGCCACCGACGTGGCTGCACGGGGGCTCGACCTCTCCGACATCACGCACGTGATCAACTTCGACCCGCCCGAGGACGAGAAGGCCTACACCCACCGTGTCGGCCGCACGGGCCGCGCGGGCCGCTCCGGCACCGGCGTGACGCTCGTCCTCCCCGACCAGCAGTCCGAGGTCAGTCGCGTCGCGCGCCTCAACGGACACCATGAGAAGTGGGAGGAGACGGGCATGAAGACCGCCGCTCCGAAGCTCGTCTACTCGTCCAAGCGCAGGAACTCGAAGTGGGGACCCTCCCGGCCTCGACGGAAGATCTAGCCGCCACGACCACGACGCCGCGACCGCGCTCTCTCGGCGCCGTCCGGGCCACACGATGATCGTGGCTGCGCCAGGCCCCCGGCGCCTCGCCTACCGGCTCGACGCGGATGACCGCGTTCGGCCGCTGGACGACGCCTGGGCGGCTGCCGCGATCGTCAACGCGGCGCCCGAGCTCGCATCGGTCGGAAGCTTCCCGCTCTGGGACGCGATCGCAGATGCGGGCTCGCTGCTGCTCTGGCGGCAACTGGTCGCCCGTGTGCGCGAGACAGGCTCGCAACTCGTGGTTCCGTACCGCTGCGACACGCCGGACCGGCGGCGCTGGTTCGAGATGCACCTCGGCCCGGCCGGGGGCTCCGCGGTCGACTTCGAGTCCGTCTTCGTCCGCGAGGAGGCGCGCGAGCAGGTCCGGCTGCTCGACCGGCTCGTCAGGCGGAGCACCGACGGGCCGCCGATCCTCCTCTGCAGCTGGTGTGCACGCGCACGTGTCGATGCCGCCTGGGTGGAGATCGAAGACGCGGTCGCCCGCCTCGGCCTCCTCGCGGTGGAACAGCCCCCACCGCTCACCCACGGCATCTGCCCGGACTGCTTCGAGCGCGTGAGCGAGACCGGCGGCGGCGCCCCGGCTCCGCTCCGCTGAGCGCTGCGCTGCTCTGCCCTGCTCTGAAGGGTCGGCGGGGCTCGTCTACGCGAGGAAGAGGAAGGTGTCGTCGTGCGCATACGGCGGCGCACAGCAGCACAGGAAGCGGGCGCCGTCGCGGCCGCCCGTGATGGTATGTGACGCGCCGGGCGGGATCAGGACCGCGTCGCCCGCGGCGACGTCGACAATCTCGCCGTCGATCTCCAGCCTGCCGCCGCCCTCGATGATCAGGTAGATCTCCTCGGAGAGCCGGTGGTGGTGCCGTTGCGTGCTCTGACCCGGAGCGAGCGTCGCCTCGGCGAGGGACTGCGCCGGCGTGTGGAGATACTCGCGGATCGTCGACCCGTCCTTCGTCGTGAACGGCTCCAGCTCCGACCGGCGGACGCGCTCCATCGGCGGCAGCCTACGCAGTCGGCGGTCCGCGCGTCAGACGAGGGCGTCGATGTCGCGCCAGAGCTCGGCGCCCGAGCGGGCGGCGAGGACGACGAGGAGTATCGGGACGACGATGCGCGCCCCGGCCAGGAGGCGCCCACTCAGCGCCGGTGCACGGCGGAGCGCGAGCGCGACGCCGACGGCCGCCACGACGACCACGAGCACGACGTTGAGCACGAGCGCCGCCAGGCAGAGGACGACGGCGAGCGGGCGGCTCGACCACGGCTCGACGAGCAGCAGCCGGTCGACCGCCAGGACAATGGTCGTCGCGGCGATCCCCGGGAGCAGAGTGAACGCGGCGACCGCGAACACCTTCGGGTCGAGGGCCGAGAAGTCGAAGCTGTCCGGGTCGACGGAGGTGGCGCCCGAGACGAGCGCCACGACGATGCCGACGAAGGCCGCTCGGCCCGTCGCGGGCAGCGCGTTGCGTGCCGCGACGTACGCCACCCCGGTCATGGCGCCGAGACCAGCGGTCACCGTCAGCAGGAAGAACGTGGCCGTCGAGAAGCGCCCGATCGCGAAGCCGTCGTCGGTCTGTGCGCCATGGAGGTAGTCGGCCGACCCGAGCCGCAGGACGAACATGGCCAGGCGGCCCCCGATCCCCCCGATCAAGGCGCCCACGATCGATCCGGCACCGGCGCCGACGAGGAACCGCCACACGACCTCTCGAAGGGCGTCGCGGGTTGGCTCGCCGCTCACATGCGACCCCCTGTGAGCGCTCCATCCCGGGTCGGCAGGAGGAGCGCGAGCGCGGCCGCCATGCTCCACGTGGTCAGCATCACGACGCCGCCCACTTCCACGAAGCCGACGATCCCAACCACCGTTCCGGCGGGGACGAGCGCGAGGAGCCGGTACTGCCCACCACCGGTGGCCACGATCGCGACGGTCAGCCCCAGGAGCGCGAGGAGGATCGTCGCCAGCGAGAGCACGAACCCCCAGAACGCCCACGACTGCCCAAAGCCGTCCTCGACGACGTTGACGACGCTCGCGAGCGCAGAGCCTCCGCCCGCGACGAGGGAGAGCCGCGTCACCCACCTCCCGCCCACCAGGCGACCGAGCACGGCCAGTGCGACCCCGAGCGCGGCGAGCGCAGCGCTGAACGGCAGCACGTACTTCCATTCCGTGTAGATCGTGTCTCGGTCGGGGCCCGCGAGCACCCAGTAGGCGAGGAACCCCGTCCCCACGAGCACGAAGAGCGTCGCCCTCGTGAGCCGCGTCGATCCCATGAATAGGAAGACATAGTCCTTTTCTGCCCGAGATGCAACACTGCGGGCATGCGCCGCAAGCCGGGAGCCCTCGTGCCGCTCGAAGTTGCCGTCCTCGACGCCGTCTCCAGCCGCCGTGAGCCGGTGCACGGGTTCGAGCTGGCGAAGGAGCTGGCCGACGCAGACGGCGCAACGCGCCTCACCGCGCACGGCACTCTCTACAAGGCGCTCGCACGACTCAAAGAGCAAGGGCTGGTCGAGGCCGAATGGGAGGACCCGGCGCTCGCGGTGCGGGAAGGTCGGCCCCGCCGGCGGCTGTACCGCATCACCGGTGAAGGGGAGCGCAGGCTCGCCGCGGAGCGCCGTCCTGCCCCCTCGGCCCGTCGCGGCCCGGCGGCGGGCCTCGCATGAGAGGCGAGCGGCTGGCGCTGTGGTGGGTCGACCGCTACACGGGCGGCCTGCAGGGCGAGACGCGCGTCGAGCGGCGCGCCGAGATCGCGAGCGACCTCTGGGAGCACCGTGCGGACTCCGGCGAGTCCTGGTCGACACAACTCGCGATTGTCTCGCGCTGCCTGCGCGGCGCCCCGGCAGACCTCAGCTGGCGCCGGTCGCGCGCGCGGCGGCGACGCGCCCTGCCCGGCCGCAGGCCACTCGTGCGCGGCGCCGGCTGGGCTGTCGCGGGCACGGGCTATGCCCTCCTCGTCGTGCAGCACGCCTACTTCGCCACGGCGCTGCTCGGCATCGGCCTCTACGGCGAAGGCTGGTCGGCCGGAGACGTCGAGCTCTGGTCGCGGCTCTCCGGCGCGCTCGTCGCGGCACTCGTGGGAGGGGCACTGCTCCTCCGCCCCTGGCCGCGCCTCGGCGCGGCGCTGGTGGCCGGTGCGTCGCTCGGAACGGCCGGGCTGATGTGGTGGGCGCTACCGCTGCTGGGGCCGGTCGCGCTCGCCGTGACGGCTGCCGCAGCGATCCTCGCCCGCCGCCGGAGGCGCGCGCTGCGCGCGACGCAGGGCACACGGCTCTCCCTCGGGTAGCGGAGGTCAGCCGCGGGCGAGCTCGGCGACGAGCTCGGCCGTCTCGGTCGGCGTCGTGCCGACGCGGATCCCCTTCGCCTCGAGCGCGGCCTTCTTCGCCTGCGCCGTGCCCGACGAGCCGGAGATGATCGCCCCTGCGTGCCCCATCGTCTTCCCCGGCGGCGCCGTGAAGCCCGCGATGTAGGCGACCACCGGCTTCGTCATCGCGGCCTCGATGAACGCGGCAGCCTTCTCCTCCTCGTCGCCGCCGATCTCGCCGACCATGACGACGTGCTCGGTCTCGGGGTCCGCCTCGAACATGGTCAGCATGTCGATGAACGACGAGCCGACGACCGGGTCGCCGCCGATGCCCACGATGGTCGAGTTGCCGAGGCCCATCTGCGTGAGCTCGTGGCCGATCTGGTAGGTGAGCGTTCCCGAGCGTGAGACAAGGCCGATGCCGCCGGCGCTGAAGATCTCGGCCGGGATGATCCCGACGTTCGCCTTGCCGGGCGAGAGAGCGCCCGGGCAGTTCGGGCCGATCAGCGTCACGGCGCGCGATGCGATGTACGAGTGAATCCGCAGCATCTCGTGGGCCGGCACGCCCTCCGTGATGCAGATGATGGTGCCGATGCCGGCGTCGACAGCCTCGTAGACCGCGTCCGCCGCGAAGGGCGCCGGGACGAAGACCATGGCCGTGTTGGCCCCCTGCTCCGCGACGGCCGCGGCGACGGTGTCGTAGACGGGAACGCCGTCGACGTCCTGGCCGCCCTTGCCCGGCGTGACCCCCGCCACGAGCTTCGTCCCGTAATCGCGATTGCGGAGGCCGTGAAAGCGGCCCTCGGAGCCGGTCAGGCCCTGCACGACGAGCCGCGTGTCGTTGCCGACGATGATCGCCATCAGCGACTCACCGCCAGGATCGCAATGCGATCGAGCGTGATCAGATCGCCGCTCGTACGGTGCGCGAGCAGCTCCCGCACCCGCCGTGCCGCATCGCCGACGCAGCCGCAGCGGTCGAGCCAGGCCTGGAGCTGGATCGGCTTGTCGAAGAAGCGCACGTCCTCGACGACGAGCCCGGCTGCCTCGACGAGGGACTTCCACTCTCCGTCCGTGTAGTTCCGAACGTGGGAGGGATCCCGCAGGCGCTCGGCCTCCTCCACCTCGTCGCCCATGAAGACGTTGTCGACGATGAGCACGCGGTCGGCGGTCACGCGCGCCATCTCCTCCACTGCCTTGGCCACGTCAGCGTAGTGGTGCGCCGCGACGCGGGTGGCGACGACGTCGAAGCTCGCCTCGCCAAAGGGGAGATCCTCTGCCCGGCAGATCACGTCGGGGCGCATACCGGGAGCCGGGTCGCAACTGACGACGTCGAGCCCGGCCTCGCGCAGCCTGCGGGCCACGTGACCGCCGCCCGTCGCGACGTCGAGCGCCGTGCGCGCTCCGGCAGCCCATTCGACGACGAGGTCGAGATCGGGCCCTTCGCGATGAGCGTCGCTCTGGCGGTACAGATCGGAGCGGTCGCTCCAAACGTCGGTCACGCGGACAGCTCCACGGCTCGGCGCGCCGCCTCGAGCATCGTCGGCTCCACGTGCAAGTTGGGCGGCGCCGCCTCGGCGAGGATCCGTCGCCCCTCCTCGGCGTTCGTGCCGTCCAGGCGCACGACGATGGGCAGCTCGATCCCCATCTGCCCGAATGCCTGCAACACGCCCTTTGCCACTTCGTCGCATCGCGTGATGCCGCCGAAGATGTTGAAGAAGATCGCCTTCACCTGGGGATCGCGGGTGATCACCTCGAGCGCGTCGACAACGCCCTGCGCGTCCCCCCCGCCGCCGAGATCGCAGAAGTTCGCGGGGCGGCCGCCGGCGAACGTGACGACGTCGACCGTGGACATCGTCAGCCCGGCGCCGTTCCCGAGCACGCCCACCTCGCCGTCCAGCTTGACGTAGGTGACGTGCTTCTCTCGTGCCAGGGCTTCGAGCGGATCGGCGGCCTCCAGGTCTCGCATCTCGGCCACGTCCGGGTGGCGGTAGAGCGCGTTGTCGTCGACCGTGAATTTCGAGTCGAGAGCCTTCACCAGGCCGTCGGGCGTGACGATCAGAGGGTTGATCTCGCAGAGCATCGCGTCGAAGCGGATGAACGCCTCGTAGAGCTTCCCGACGATGGCGGCAACCTGCTTCTGCTCCGACGGGTCCGTCACGCCGGCTCCGTAGACGAGACGCCGGGCCTGCCAGGGGTGGAAGCCCTCGAGCGGGTCGACGTGCAGCTTGACGAGCGCGTCCGGGCTTTCCTCCGCCACCTGCTCGATCTCGACCCCGCCCTGCGTCGTGAACATGAAGAGGGGCTTCTTGACGCCGCGGTCGAACGTGAGCGAGAGGTAGTACTCCTTCGCGATCTCGGACGCCTGCTCGATCCAGAGCCGCTTGACGACATGGCCCTTGATGTCGAGGCCGATGATGCTCTTCGCGTGCTCCTCCGCCTCGTGCGCGTTGCGCGCGAGCTTGACGCCTCCGGCCTTGCCGCGGCCTCCGGTCAGGACCTGTGCCTTGACCACGACCGGGCCGCCGAGCACCTCGGCCGCCTGGCGGGCCTCCCCCGGGGTCGTCGCCAGGCGTCCGTCGCCGACGGGAATGCCGACGCGATGGAACAGCTCCTTGCCCTGGTACTCGTAGAGGTCCACGCCGCTGGCGAGCCTAGCAGCACGGTTGTGCGAGCATCCCGAGCATGCGGAGGGCGTTCTTGCTGGTTTCCCTGGCACTGGCGGCAGCCGGCTGCGGGACGACCGTGGAGCCCTACGTGCCGGCGGTGAGGGCGCCGCCGCAGGAGGCGACGCTCGACTGGGTCGAGCGCTATCCCGCCGAGCAGCCTGCGCTCTTGTTCGGCGTGCGGTCGTTCGCGGTCACGGCGACCGGCTGGCGCGCCGAGATCTCGATCGAGAATCGCTCGGGCGTCGGCTGGGAGGTCGGAGCCGGCCGATCGACGATCGAGCGGGCCTTCGGAGTGCTTCTCTTCCCCGACGACGACCTCGACGAGCTCGAGCGTCGCAACCGCGACGGCACGCTCCCCACCATCCGCCCCGCCGGCACCTACGAGCCCGCGCTGCCACAGGTGCTCGGGCCGGGCAAGAGCTGGTCGGGAACCATCTCCGCACCCGGCCCGCTCGCCGGCGGCTTGTGGGTTCGTCTCTCGTTCGGGCCGTTCACGAGCATCGGTGATCCGCCTGCGGGCGCCGAGCCCCACGTCGTCTGGTTCACGGATCGCACGTACCGCCTGCGGGCGAGCTGAACCACCACACCGCGGGAACCTGCCCCGTCCGGCACGAGCACCTCTTTGTCTAGTCTCGCACCCGTGGATGCGATCGTCGTCGACGGGCTGGAGAAGTCGTACAAGCACGTGCGCGCCCTGGACGGCATCCGCTTCGCGGTCCCGGAGGGCGAGGTGTTCGGCCTGCTCGGCCCGAACGGGGCCGGCAAGTCGACGACCGTCCGCATCCTCGCGACGCTGACCCGCGCCGACGCGGGCCGGGCCACCGTCGCCGGCCACGACGTCGCCACCGAGGCCGCCGCGGTGCGGCGCACGATCGGCTACGTCCCACAGGCCTCGGGCGTCGACCGCGAGGCGACCGGGCGCGAGAACCTCCTGCTCCAGGGGCGCCTGCAGCGGATGCGCGGGCCGGATCTCGACCGGCGGGCGACTGACCTGCTCGAGGCCTTCGGGCTCACGGACAAGGCGCACGCGCTCGTGAAGACCTACTCCGGCGGGATGAAACGGAGGCTCGACGTCGCCATGGGGCTCGTCCACAGCCCGCACGTGCTCTTCCTGGACGAGCCGACGACGGGCCTCGACCCGGAAGCCCGCGCGGCCATGTGGGAGGAGCTCGAGCGTCTCGCCGCCGCCGAGCGGCTGACCATCCTGCTGACGACGCACTACCTCGAGGAGGCGGACCGGCTCGCTCGACGGGTCGCGATCGTCGCCCGCGGCCAGGTGGTGGTCGAGGGCACGCCGGACGAGCTCAAGCACGCCCTCCGCGGCGACGCCGTCACCGTCGAGCTTGCCGCCGCCGATGCCGGGCGGGCGGCCGGCGTCGTCCAGGCGCTCGAGGGCGTGCACGAGGTGACACCCGACGGTCGCCGCCTGCACTTGCGGGTCGAGCAGGGCGCGCAGGCGGTGCCCCTCATCCTCGGCAGGCTCGACGCTGCCACCATCGGTGTTCACGCCGTTACCGTCTCTCGGCCCTCGCTCGACGACGTCTATCTCCATCACACGGGCAGGGACTTCCGGGCCGACGACGAGGGGGCTGCGTGACCGTCGTCTCGGAGACCCTGTTCCTCTGCGGCCGCGTGCTGCGGAATCTCTCGCGCCAGCCCATCTGGATCGTCGTGATGGTCGTGCAGCCGATGTTCTGGCTGTTGCTCTACAGCCAGCTCTTTCGGCGCATCACCGAGTTGCCGGGCTTCGGCACCACCTCGTACATCGACTACCTGACGCCCGGGATCGCCGTCATGACAGCGTTCTTCTCGGGCTCGTGGGCGGGCATGGGCATGATCGAGGACCTCGATCGCGGCGTCCTCGAGCGGTTCCTCGCGACGCCCGCCAACCGTGGCGCGATCGTGTTCGGCCGCATCCTCGAATCGTCGATCGTGGCCACGCTGCAGGCGGTGTTGATCCTCCTCACCGGGCTCCTGCTCGGCGCGAGGAACGGAGGCCCGTCGGGATGGCTCGTGATCCTGCTCGCGTCGTTCCTGATCGCGGCCGGATTCGCCGGGATCTCACACGGTGTCGCACTGCGCACTCGCCAGGAGGCGTCGATGATCGCCGTGGCCCAGTTCATCGGGCTGCCGCTGCTGTTCTTCTCCACACTGCTGATCGCACGTGAGCTGATTCCGTCGTGGATGCAGGACCTGTCGCTGCTCAACCCGGTCGAATGGGCGGTGCGCGCCGCGCGAGGAGAGGTGCTCCCCGGCACCGACTGGGGCGAGATGGCGGTGTTCCTGCTCCTCCTGGCAGCGTTCGCGACGCTGACCACCGCATTTGCGACCTGGAGCTTTCGCTCCTATCAGCGGACGCTCTGAGGCGGCGCCGCTCCGGAACCACTCCCACGCAACGGTTCAGTGCGGCTGCGCCGTGGGCCGCACGAGCACTTCACTCACGTCGACGTGCCGCGGCTGCGACAGTGCGTACATCACCGCTGCTGCGACGTCCTCCGGCTGCAGCGGCGTCTCGAGGGGGACCTGCGCGAAGAAGGGCGTGTCGACCATGCCGGGCGCGATCACGGTGACGCGCACGCCGCTGCCGTCGAGCTCGAGCCGCACGCTCTCCGCCATCGCGTGGACCGCATGCTTCGTCGCCGAGTAGAGCGAGCCGGGCATCGCCTTGCGACCGGCGACGGAGCCGGTCACGAGCAAGTGCCCTCTGGACTCCCGCAGCGGGGGCAGGGAGGCGCGGATCGTCAGGGCGGCGCCGTAGACGTTCGTCAGCACCATCTCCCGCCAGTGCTCGACGGTATCGCCGAGGAAGCTGCGCTCCGCTCCGAACCCGGCGTTGGCCCAGGCGGCGTCGAGGCGTCCGAAGTGCTCCAGCGAGGTCATCACGGCTGCCTGCTGGTCGGCCCACTCGGTGACGTCGCACTCGACCGCAACCGCGCGTTGCGGGCCACCGAGCTCTGCAGCGAGCTGCTCGAGCCTGTCGATCGAGCGCGCCGCGAGCACGAGGCGCCACCCCGCGGACGCAGCGGCGCGGGCCGTGGCGGCCCCGATTCCGGACGAGGCTCCGGTGACCAGGAAGACCGGGTCGTCCGTCATGCCATCGACTGTATCCGCGCGCTCCACCCGGCGGTCGCCTCCGGGTCGGCGCCGCAGCTGACGGGCACGGTGGGACCGGGCACCTCCTCGACCCGCACCGTCACCTCGTCGCTGCCGGCGGCGAAGCGCACCAGCCCGGCGTCTGCGGCGAGCAGCCGGAGGTCGGCGACGCGATCCAGCCCGAGCGACCTCCTCACGACGATCTCCGCCGCCTGCACAGGAGGCGTGTAGAGCGTGCGCCCACGGTAGTGGTCGAGCAGGATCCGGCCGCTGCCGAGCATCGCTGCCAGAGCGGGCGCCTCACCGACCGGAACGCGCCCGAACTGTGTCCCATGCGGCAGGACGAGCACGTTCGGCGCGAACCGGTGGCCCCCCAGGTGCGACGACTGCCAGACGGAGCCGGCAGGCAGGTGAGGAGCGATGGCGTCGTAGAGCGGCACCCCGAGCCGTGCGCAGCACGCATCGCGCCGGCCGTGTGCGCACACGAGGACGAGCTCGCCTTCGAGCGCGAGTCCTGCCGTGACGTCCGTGTCCGGAAGCTCCTCGAGCGCGTCGAGCTCCAGCGACGTTGCCCCGCCGCCGCCCTCGGCCGCCTCTGCGTGCACGACCGTGACGCCGCGGCGGCGACCCGGCCGCCGGATCAGAAGGACGCGGCCCTCGAAGCGGTCGAGCATCTCCCTCACGCGGTCGGGCAGCCCGGTATCGGCGACGGCATCCCTCCCCCACGCCCCGCGCACTTCGACGAGCAGCCAGCGCCCGCCCGTCGTCGCCGTAGCGGCGAGCTGCTCCCCTGCTTCGAGTGAGCGCTCCGAGCAGCTCACCCTGGCGCCAGGAGGTCCTCGAGCATGCGCTCGAGGGACGGCTCGATCCCGAGGAAGCGCTGCAGCGAGCGGTAGTCCTCGAGCGACTTCGCCCGATCGCGCGACGGACGCCGCACGGCCCGGATGAGCAGGTTCTTCGCGGTGTGCTCGAGCGCGACGAACTCGACCACCTGGGCGTCGTAGCCCACTGCTCCGAGCAGCAGCGCGCGGACGGCGTCCGTCACCTCGGCAGCGAAGCGCTCCCGCAGGATGCCGAAACGCAGGAGCGGCTCGAGCGACGCGCTGTCGAGCTGGGGCTGTAGCTCGTGCTGGCAGCACGGCACGGCGAGGATCACGCTCGCCCTGGCACGCACGGCACGGTCCAGCGCGGCGTCCGTGGCGGTGTCGCAGGCGTGCAGGCTGACGACGAGGTCAGCTTCATCGACACCCTCGTAGCCCGCTATGTCCCCCACCTCGAAGCGGAGACCGACGCTCCCGAGGCGCCGGGCGAGAGCGTCGCAGTCGGCGACCACGTCACTCTTGAGGTCGAGGCCGGTGATCTCGACCTCCCGGTGATGGACCTCCGTGAGCAGGTGGTGCAGCGCGAAGGTCAGATAGGAGCGGCCGGAGCCGAAGTCGACGACGCGCAGCTTCCCCTCGGGAAGGTCGTCGAGCACGTCGCCGACGAGCTCGAGGAAGCGGTTCACCTGCCGGAACTTGTCGTACCGCCTGGCGCGAACCTTGCCGTCGGGCGTCATCACCCCGAGCTCGACGAGGAACGGCACGGGCGTGCCCTCGGGCAGGACGCGCCGCTTCACCCGATCGTGGCCGAGCTCCACCTCCGCCCGGGTCGGCGGCCGGCGCAGGAGCTTCGGCGCCCGTCCGCCGGCGAGCACCTGCCAGTCGGCGTCGGTCGCGTGCAGCAACGCCTGACGGAACTCGCCGCCGAGGAGATGAACCAGGCGCCGCTCGGTCTCGTCGGGCGGGAGATGCTCGTCGACCGCGCGCGCGCTGTGGTGGAACGTCCAGCGGTAGCGGAGCTCGCCCTGTACGAGCACGGGGTCGACGGTGACCTTGGCGGCTCGTGAAGGGTCGCTGCGGCGTGGCTTGCTGAGCGTGGCGCCGGTCAACCGCTCGTGATCGATCAGGTCTGCGACGAGCTGCGCGGGGGTCGTCATTCGGGCTCGGCGACGATGCAGATGAGCTGTCCGTTGGTGACGGACTGGCCGGCGGCGACGCCGAGCGCCGAGACGACGCCGTCGCGGGGGGCGGCGATCTCGTTCTCCATCTTCATCGCCTCGACCACGCAGAGCACCTGGCCGGCGGCGACGGCGTCTCCGTCCTGGATGTCGACCTTGAGGACGGTGCCCTGCATGGGGCTCGTGACCGCGCCCGTGCCGGCGGCGCCGAAGACGTCGGCACGCGTGCGCCGGCGGCGGGCGAGCTCGGCCCAGGGGGGCTCGGGAAGATGGAGTCGCACCTCGTAGGAGCGGCCGTCGACCTCGACGCCGACGACGCGCGCCCGTGTCACCGCTCCGTCCGAGGACACGGCTACACTTGTTGCCTGATGCGACAACTGCTCTGTCAGCTGCTCCGCGCGCTGCGCCAGCGCTTCCGATTCGACGATGCCGTGGCAGGTGCCACCCTCGACGAAGCACGGCTCCGTCAGCAGCGCCCGGTGAAAGCCGATCAGCGTCGGCGGTCCCTCGATGTGGAACTCCTCGAGCGCCCGCAACATCCTGCGACGGGCCGTCTCGCGACTCGTGTCGTGCACGATCAGCTTTGCGATCATCGGGTCGTAGAGGCCAGAGATCTCGTCGCCGGCCCGGATGCCCGAGTCGACGCGCACGCCCGGCCCGGACGGCTCCTGGTAGGCCGTGATCAGGCCGGGTGCGGGCAGAAACCCCCTGCCGACGTCCTCGGCGTTGATGCGGCACTCGATCGCATGCCCGCGCAGGGTCACCTGCTCCTGGGTCAGCGAGAGCGGCGCCCCCTGGGCGACGAGGATCTGCTCCCGCACGAGGTCGAGCCCCGTCACCATCTCGGTGACCGTGTGCTCGACCTGGATGCGAGTGTTCATCTCCATGAAGAAGTACTCGCCCTCGGCGGTGAGCAACCCCTCGATCGTGCCCGCGCTGCGATAGCCCGCTGCCCGGGCGGCGTTCACGGCGATCTCACCGATCCGCGCCCGCAAGACCTCGTCGACCGCGGGCGAGGGCGTCTCCTCGATCAGCTTCTGGTGACGCCGCTGGATCGTGCAGTCACGCTCCCCGAGGAACAACACGTTGCCGTGACCGTCCGCCAGGACCTGCGCCTCGACATGACGCGGATCGACGAGATAGCGCTCCACGTACACCGCCTCGTCGGCGAAGTACTTCAGCCCCTGCCGGCGGGCCGACTCGAACGCCCTCTCCGCCTCCCCGGGCCCCTCGACGAGCTCCATCCCCTTGCCGCCACCGCCCGCCGCGGCCTTGATGATCAACGGATAGCCGACCTCCTCGCCGAGCGCCACCACCTCCTCCACGCTCGTGACCGGATCGGTCGCCCCCGGGATGATCGGCACGCCCGCCGCTGCCATGGCGCTGCGCGCCTCCGTCTTCGACCCCATCAGCTCGATCGCCGCCGCCGGCGGCCCGATCCACACCAGCCCCGCCTCCTCCACCAACCGCGCGAACCCGGCGTTCTCCGCCAGGAAGCCGTAGCCGGGATGCACAGCCTGCGCCCCGGCACGAAGCGCCGTCTCCACGATCACATCCGCCCGCAGATAGCTCTGGTCCGCCGGCCCCGGCCCGATCAAGAACGCCTCATCCGCCACCCTCGTGTGCAGGCGCCCCCGGTCGGCCTCCGAGTACACCGCCACCGCGGCGATCCCGAGCTCCCGCAACGTCCGGAACACGCGCACCGCGATCTCGCCGCGATTCGCAACCAGCACTTTCGAGAAAGGAGCCATCCGCCGCGTATTCTCTCCGACAGTGACGCTTCCCGACCAGCTAACCCTCGGGCGCGCGCTCGGAGTCCCCGTCGTCGTCGTCCTGTTCGCCTGGGACTTCCCGAACCACGCCTACTGGGCGACGGCCGTGTTCGTGGTCGCGATGGCGACCGACCAGGTCGACGGCTGGCTCGCGCGCCGGCGGAACCAGACGTCGGCGTTCGGGTCTCTGCTCGACCCGATCGCCGACAAGGTGCTCGTGGTCGCGGCCCTCGTGATGCTGGTCGGGGAGGGTATCGCGCCCGCCTGGATGGTGGCCGCGATCGTGGCACGCGAGCTGCTGGTATCCGGGCTCCGCCTGGCGGCGATCGAGAAGGGCATCGTCGTCGCGGCACGCGACCTGGGCAAGCTGAAGACCTGGGCGCAGGCGCTGGCCGTGACCATCGGCGGGCTCGCCGCTGCCGGCGCGTGGCGGGACGACGTCGCGTGGTGGGCGCTGCTCGTCGCCCTCGCGATGACCTGGGTCTCCGGGCTGGACTATGCCCGGGTGGCGCCGCGTGTGCTGCGAGGCGAGAGCACGCCCTAGTCCGCCCGCGCGGCGACGGGGCGCCCGCGCTCGATGCTCCCGGCGAGCCCGCGCTCCACGCCTTCGGCGAGCCCTGCCGCCCGCCACCGGCTCCGGTGCGCAGAGGGCACATGATCGATGTCGACGCGCTCGCGCGCGAGAGCTCCCGCGAAAGCGGCGAAGACGGCCTGTCCCGGGTCGGGCACGAGCTCGAGCTCCATTGCCCAGAAGGCTATGCGAGCCGGACGAGCCGCGTCGCGGTCGCCTTGAAGGTCGCCACCACGATGTCGCCCTCACGCAGCCGGAGCCGATCGGCTGACCTGGCGGTGATCTCGGCCGTCAGGGGCCCCACCCGCACCCGCACCCGATTGCCAAGGGCGACGACCGACGAGATCGGCGCTCGCACGTGGTTGACCGCGGAGTCGCCCGGTGTCTCGTGCCCGATCGAGACGTCCCACGGGTACACGGCGAGCGCCACGGGTCCCTCGCCTGCATCGGTCGTCCAGATGCTGCCTCCCCCGTCGAGCGCGACCTCCGTCAGCCCACCACTCGAGCGCGCCACCCCGTGGAGGACGTTGGCGCCGGTGAAGCTCGCCACGAATGCATCCGCCGGAGACGCCACGAGATCGGCGGCGCTGCCGACCTGCAGCACACGGCCCTCCACGAGCACGCCGACCCGGTCGGCGAGAGTGGCCGCGTCCTCGAAGTCGTGCGTGACGAGCAAGACGGGGAGCTGCAGCTCTGCGAGCAACTCGCGCAGCCCCGCCCGGACGGCGGCGCGCGTATGGGCGTCGAGGGCAGAGAGCGGCTCGTCGAGCAGCAGGACGCCCGGATCACGGGCAAGCGCGCGGGCGAGAGCAACCCTCTGGCGCTCTCCTCCCGAAATGTCTCGCGGCCGGGCGGCTGCCAGGTGGGCGATGCCGAGGCGCTCGAGCAGCGCATCGACGCCGCCGGAGCCGCCGAAGGCGACGTTGGCCCGTACCGTCATGTGCGGGAACAGCGCGTACTCCTGAAAGACGAGCCCCACGGAGCGGCGCTCGGGCGGCACGTGCACCCCACCGGCGACGTCGAGCCAGACCTGCCCGTCGAGCGCGACCCGCCCGGCATCCGGGCGGAGGAGCCCGGCGATCGCTCGCAGGACGGTCGACTTACCCGCACCCGAGGGGCCGACGAGCGCGACGGTCTCGCGCCCGACGTCGAGCGTCAGCTCGAGCGCGAAGGACCGGAGAGCGTGGCGAAGGGAGACGTGGAGCGTGTCCATCCGGGAACGACCTTGACGGTGAGCAGCACCGCGCCGCTCACGATTACGAGCTCGGCACCGATCGCGAGCGCGGTGTCGAAGTCGACGTCGAACTGCTCGTAGACGGCAAGCGAGAGCGTCTGCGTAACCCCTTGCAGCGATCCTGCGAACATGATCGTGGCGCCGAACTCGCCGATCCCACGGGCGAACGCAAGCGCGGCACCGGATCCGAGCCCGCCCATCGCAAGCGGCAGCGCCACGCGGGCGAACGTGCGGGCCGGGCCCGCACCGAGCGTGCGGGCTGCCCCGGTCAGATCGGGGTCGACCGCCTCGAAGGCCGCGATCGCCGAGCGCAGGTAGAACGGAGCTGCGACGAACGTGACGGCCAGGACGACGGCGGTCTGCGTGAACGGGATCGAGAGGCCGAGCACCTCGAGTGACCCGCCGAGCAGGCCGACGCGCCCGAACGCTGCCAGCAGGCCGATGCCCGCCACCGCCGGTGGCAGCACGAGAGGCAGTTCCACCAGCGTGATCACGAGCGGACGCGCCCGGAAGCGGCGCGTCGCGAGCAGGTACGCCGCAGGCGTGCCGAGGAGCAGGATCAACGCATTTGCGACGAGGTTCGTCTTCAGGGTCACGGCGAGCGCGTCCAGCGCGACGTCGCTCCCCATGCGCTCGATCAGCTCGAGAGGTGGTACGCGCAAGAAGATCGCGGCGATCGGAAGCAGCAGGAAGCCGAGCGCCAGCACGACCGCGACCCAGAGGACGAGTGAGAAGAGACGGCTCACGGGATCCCGAAACCGGCGCGGCGCAGCTGCAGCCGACCCTCGGGCCCGAGCAACGCGATCACGAGCGCCTGCGCGGATGCCACTCGCTGCGACGACGAGACGATCGCGGCCTCGTAGCGAACCGTCGGCTGGGCGCGCCGAGGAAGCTGGATCACGCGCACCTTCGCCGCCACAGGGCGCACGTCGGTCGCATAGACGAAGCCGGCGTCGGCCTCGCCGAGGGCGACCTTCGCGACGACACCCTTCACGTCGGCCTCCTGGCTGACCGCCTTCCGCAAGACCCGCAGCAGCCCCAGCCGCTCGAGCACCTCCCGGGTGTACAGGCCGATCGGCACCTTCGCGCCGGCGACAACGAGCTTGAGGTCGCCACGGCGATCGAGGTCGTCGACCGACCGGATCGCCGCAGGGTTGCGCCTTGGCACGATCAGCACCAGCCGGTTCGTCGCGAAGGGAACCGGCCTGCGCACGAGGCCGGCGGCGTAGAGCTCCTGTGTGTAGGCCGGGCTCGCGGAGAGGAACACGTCGACAGGCGCTCCCTGACGGATCTGTTGCGCAAGCTGGCTCGAGCCTCCGAACGAGAAGCGGGCCGTCGGCTCTATCCGCGGCAGCACCTCGGTCAGCGACGCAGCTGAGAGCACGACCGGCGGATCCTCGGCACGCGCGTTCGTCGCAGCCACCACCAGAGCTCCGACCACTACGAGCGCCCCCGACCCGGCGAGCATCGAGACCAGCGTCGCCCGCCTCACAGCTCGATCATCACCGAGGTCGACTTGACGACGCCCGCGGCGCTCAGGCCCGGCTTCAGCTTCAACTCCTCGGCCGACTCCCGTGTGACGATCGCGACCACACGCGCAGGCTCGGTCACGTCTATCTCGACGCGGGCGAGCAGGCCGTCGACCTCGACGGAGCGGATCACGCCCCGGAAGTGGTTGCGCGCCGAGAGGTGCTCGGATCCCGAGCTGCCGCGCAGGCGCTCGATCTCCGATGCGGCGACGATCCGCCTGTTCGCCGCATCCCGGCCGACCTGCAGCTTTCCGGCGCGATCCCAGCGTCGCAAGGTGTCCAGGCTGATCCCGAGTGCGCGGGCTGCTTCGGATACGGACAAATTCTTCCTATGCATTGCCTAAGCACTATCAGATCGCGAGGCGGGCTCGCAAGACCGAGCCAGGGTAGGGTCCGTTCCCGTGCCGACGAGGACGGACGCGGAGACGACGGCCGAGAGCGAGCGATGGCTCAACAGGGGCGTCGGGGCGATCGGCACCGCGAGCCTCCTCTCGGACCTCGGACACGAGGTGCCAACTGCCCTCCTCCCGAGCCTGCTCACATCCACGCTCGGAGCACCTGCGGCGGCCCTCGGACTGATCGAGGGCATAGCGGACGGCCTCGCCGGCGCTGCCCGGCTCGCCGGCGGTGCGCTGGCGGACGACCCCGAACGACGTCGTGCGACGGCAGTCGGCGGCTACACGGCGACGGCACTCTTCTCCTCTGCGATCGGCCTCGCGACGTCCGCGTGGCAGGTCGGCGCGCTCCGCTCCGGCGCCTGGATCGCACGCGGCATCCGCGGGCCGTCCCGCAACGCGCTGCTCGCCGACGTCGTTGCACCGTCACGCTACGGCAAGGCGTACGGGTTCGAGCGGACGATGGACAACCTGGGCGCAATCGGCGGCCCGCTGCTCGCACTCGCGCTCGTCGCCACGGTGGGCATCCGGACGGCGATCGTGCTCTCGGTCGTTCCCGGCCTGCTGGCGGCGGCTGCGATCGTGGTCGGCATCCGCTCCGCGCCACGCGGAGTAGTGCGGCGCACGCATCGTCCGCTTCGGCTGCAGGTACGGCCGGTTCTGCGAGGCAGGCTCGGAGGGCTCTTCCTCGGCGTGGGTGCCTTCGAAGCCGGGAACGCGGCAGCGACGCTCCTCATCCTGCGCGCAACCGACCTCCTCGAGCCGGGGCGGGGCCACGATTCGGCAGTACGGGCAGCGATCCTGCTCTACGTGGTCTACAACGTGGCGGCGACCATCTCCTCTCTGCCGGGCGGCCACGTGATCGACAGCCGCGGCCCGGTGAGCGTCCTCGTGGGAGGATTTGCATGCTTCGCCCTCGCATACACCGGCTTCGCGCTGTCCGGCGGCACGCTCGCAACGCTCGCCCTGCTCTTCGCTCTCGCAGGCATCGGCATCGGGCTCGTAGAGACGGCCGAGAACGCTACCGTCGCGGCGCTCGCCCCCGAGGCTGTTCGCGGCTCCGCCTTCGGGCTGCTGGCCGGCATCCAGAGCTTCGGCAACCTCGCCGCCAGCGCCGTCGCGGGCCTGCTCTGGACGGTTGCCTCGCCTTCCGTGGCCTTCGGGTACCTGGCCACGTGGATGGTGATCGCGATCCTCGCCGTCGCCTTCGCCCGCTCCGGCGACTAGCGCGAGCCGGCATGGACGGCTGCACGCAACCGAGCGGAAGAGCGGGTGAGCGCAGAGGGACGCGCTGCCCTGGCGGCCGGCTCCGCCGGCCGGTGGGGCGTGGTCGGCGGTCTCAGGCCACGTCGCGCACGTTCGACGCCTCGGCAAGCACGCGGAGCTTCTTGAGGCTCTGGTGCTCGATCTGGCGGATGCGCTCGCGCGTGACGTTGAAGGCACGGCCGACCTCGTCGAGCGTGCGGGGCTGCTGGCCGTCGAGGCCGTAGCGGAGCTCGAGGACAGCGCGCTCGCGCGGCGAGAGCGAGCCGAGGATGGCTCGCAGCGCCTCGCGCCGCAGTGCCACCTCTGCTGCCTCGTCAGGCAGCGGCGCGGTCTCGTCGGTGAGGAAGTGCCCGAACTCGGACTCGTCGTCGTCGCCGACGGGCTTCTCCAGCGACACGGGAGTCTGGGCGGAGCGGCGGATCTGCTCCACCTCCTCGAGCGAGAGATCGAGGTCGATGGCTATCTCGGCGGCGATCGGCTCCCGAGCGAGCTCCGCGCGGAGCTTGCGCTCCGAGCGGTGGATCTTGTTGAGCTTCTCGACGACGTGGACGGGCATCCGGATCGTGCGTCCCTTGTCGGCGATGGCGCGCGCGACGGCCTGGCGGATCCACCATGTCGCGTAGGTCGAGAACTTGAAGCCCTTGCGGTAGTCGAACTTCTCGGCTGCGCGAACGAGGCCGATCGTCCCCTCCTGGATGAGGTCGAGGAACGGCAGGCCCTGGTTGCGGTAGCGCTTTGCGATCGAGACGACGAGACGGAGGTTGGCCTCCACCATGGCCTGCTTGGCGGCATGGTCGTTCGCCTCGATCCGCTTCGCGAGCTCCACTTCCTGCGCCGCCGTGAGCAGCGGCACCTTGCCGATGTCCTTGAGGAACAGCTGCAGCGTGTCGGTCGAGATCTCTGCCTCCGACTCCCAGCCCTTCTCGCCGGCGTCGGAGACGTCTCGGTCGCCGCCGATGACCTCGATCTGGGCCTCGTCGAGCGCCGAGTAGAACTCGTCCAGCTGCCCGGCATCGAGATCGAGCTCGTCGAGCGCGAGCGCGATCTCCTCGGCGTCGAGCTTGCCTGCGAGACGTCCGGCATCGATCAACGTCCGCGCCTCGTCCGTGTCGAGCACTGCCTCGACCACGGTTCGCGTCGTACTCCCGGGATCCACTGCGCTCAGGGCCGTCCCCCTTTCCGTCGCGTGAGAACGGCACGGTAGCCGCCGCACACCCCCGGCGTCAAAACCAGTTTCAGATCCCGGCTGCCGTGAGCTCGTCGAGATAGCGCTGCGCCTCGCGCGCGAGGGGCGACCCGGGCTCGGTCGACCGCGCGAGCCGGAGCTGGCGGCGCGCCTCTTTCACCTCTCCCGACCAGAGCAGCAGCACGCCGAGGTGGAAGCGAACGGTCGCGGCACGCGGGAATCGCTTGGACAGGGGACCGAGGCGCGAGAACGCCCGCGCCGGGTCCGCCTTGTCGAAGCGGGCGACAGCCGCGGCGACCTGCGCCTCCGCGTCATCCGGTCGCTCGCGCGCGAGCGACGCGAAGACACGCTCGGCAGAGCGCTGCCGGCCGAGCCGCTGCAGCGCGACGCCGTAGAGGAGGGTGCCGGCCCGGTCCTGTGCTCGGGCTCGCCGCTCCAGCGCGCGGAGCTGTGCCGGCGCGGACAGCGAGCGGATCTCCTCCGGGATCTCCAGCGCGGGAACGAAGACGGGGAGGTTGCGGGCGAAGTCCGGGTAGAGGAGATTGCCCGCCGTGACCGCGTAGGCGGTGTCGGGCTCGAGCTCGGCGGCAGCGCGCCACGCCGCCTTCGACCCGTCTGCGCCGACCCAGAAGAGCGCGATCCCGAGGTTGAGCTGGATGAGCGCGCTCTTCGGGTGAAGGCCCGCAAGTTGTGTGAGGCGCGCGACCGTCGAGTCCGGCCAGCGCGCGAACGCCTGACCGACTCGTGCCTCGAGCGAGGCGTGCCGGTCGAACAGGCCGCCTGCCCCCTGCAGGTCGTCCTGCTCGTAGAGAGCGAGCGCACGGCGGAGGTCGGCCGCCTCGGCGTCGGTGCGGACGCCGAGATCGAGCGAGAGGGGCGGCGCCCCGGCCCGCTGCGTCGTGACACCGGCGGCGGTGGGAGCGGGACGATCGCTGGAGGCGGCGGTGATGCCGACGACAAGGCCGGCCACGAGGGCAGAGGCGACGGCGACGACGGCAACGACCCGCGTGCGGGGGCTGAGTGCCGCTAGCAGGGTGACCACCGTCGGGCTGCCATGTCGAGACGGTAGCCGGGAACACCAGCGCCGCGCGGTCGTTACAGCAGAGGACGGGTTCTTCCCAGCTTCCCCGCCATACCGCTATACTCTTGAAAGTAATGGCCAGCTACAGAGAGCTACTCGCACAGGTCAAGTCCGAGATCGAAGAGGTCGCGTCGCCGGATGCGCACAGGCTCCTCGGCGACGGGAGCCCCCTCTTCCTGGACGTCCGCGAGACCGACGAATGGCAGGAAGGCCACATCCCCGGCGCGGTGCACATCGCGCGCGGCAACCTCGAGTCGCGCGTCGAGGCGATCATCCCGGACAAGAGCCGCGAGATCCTGATCTACTGCGCCGCAGGCGCACGCTCGGCGTTTGCAGCCAAGGCTCTCACCGAGCTCGGCTACGAGCAGGTCGCGTCGATGGCCGGCGGGTTCGCCGACTGGAAGCGCAACGGCTACGACTTCGAGCTGCCCCGGGCACTCTCGCCCGCACAGCGCGCCCGCTACTCGCGTCACATCCTCATCCCCGAGGTGGGTGAAGAGGGCCAGCAGCGGCTGCTCGACGCTCGCGTGCTCCTGATCGGGGCCGGCGGGCTCGGTTCACCGTCGTCGCTCTACCTGGCCGCCGCAGGAGTGGGCACGCTCGGGATCATCGACGCCGACGTGGTCGACGACTCCAACCTGCAGCGGCAGATCGTGCACTCGACGAACACCTTGGGCGAGCCGAAGGTGCTCTCCGCCAAGCGAGCGATCGAGGCGCTCAACCCCGACGTAACCGTCGTCCCCTACGAGGAGCGGCTCACGTCCGAGAACGTGGAGCGGATCCTCGCCGACGGCTGGGACGTGATCGTGGACGGCGCCGACAACTTCCCGACGCGCTACCTCGTGAACGACGCCTCGGTCTGGCATCACATTCCCGTCGTGCACGGCTCGATCTACAGGTTCGAGGGGCAGGTGACGGTGCTCCACCCGCATGCCGGGCCCTGCTACCGGTGCCTCTACCCGTCCCCGCCGCCTCCCGAGCTCGCCCCGAGCTGCGCGGAGGGCGGTGTGCTCGGCGTGCTGCCGGGCATCGTGGGCTCACTGCAGGCGAGCGAGGCCCTGAAGCTCATCCTCGGCGCCGGCGAGACGCTGACCGGGCGCCTGCTGCTCTTCGACGCCCTCCACACCACCTTCGACGAGGTGACGGTCAAGAAGGATCCGTCGTGCCCCGTCTGCGGCGAGCACCCCTCGATCACCGAGTACATCGACTACGTCCAGTTCTGTGCGGGACCGGGAGTGCACGCATGACCACGGTGCGCATCCCGCCCACCCTGCGCAACGAGGTCGGCGGCGCCCGGCAGGTCGAAGCCAGCGGCGACACCGTGCGCGCCGTGCTCGACCATCTCGTCGAGCAGTACCCGACCCTCGGGTCGCAGCTGTTTGCCGAGGGGGAGATCGCCCCGTTCGTCAACGTCTATCTCGGCGGCGAGGACGTTCGCACGCTCGACGGCCTCGACACGTCCGTCGCCGACACGCAGACGGTGATCCTGCTGCCCGCGATGGCGGGCGGCTCGACGCCCCCCCGCTCGCAGCCGGTCGTCGCATCGTCTCTGCTCGACCTGATCGGCTCGACTCCGCTCGTGGAGCTGCCCCGGATCTCGCCGAAGCCGACCGTCAAGATCTACGCCAAGCTCGAAGGCATGAACCCGACGGGCTCGATCAAGGATCGCGTCGCCAAGTCGATGATCGAGGCGGCCGAGGCGTCCGGCGAGTTGCAGCCCGGCCGTCATCTGCTGGAGCCGACCTCGGGGAATACCGGCCATTCGCTCGCGATGGTGGCAAAGCTGAAGGGCTACCCGCTCACGTGCGTGATGCCGGAGAACGCCACCGAGGAGCGCAAGCGGATGCTGCGGCTGTACGGGGCCGATGTCGTGCTCTCGCCGGGCGAGGAGGGCTCGAACGGCGCCGTCCGGATGGCCCTCGCGATGGCCGAGCGAGACTCGCACTACTTCATGCCGTTCCAGTACGCGAACCCCTCCAACCCGCGCGCGCACTACGAGGGCACGGGAGCAGAGATCGCCGACGCGCTCGACCGCGTCGACGTCCTCGTCGCCGGCCTCGGCACGGGCGGGACACTGATGGGAACCGGTGACCGGTTGCGCGAGTCGTTCCCCGACCTCGTCGTCGCCGCGGCCGAGCCACTTCCGGGCGACCCCGTGATGGGCCTGCGCTCGCTCGACGACGGGTACGTGCCGCCGATCCTCGACGTCTCGAAGCTCGATCGCAAGCTGCTCGTCTCGAACGCCGAGTCCGTACGTGCGGTGCGGGCGCTGCTCGAGCTCGAGGGCATCTTCGCCGGCGTGTCGTGCGGCGCCGCCATTCACGTGGCCCGCCTGCTGGCCGAGGAGCTGGAAGAGGGCGTGATCGTCGCCGTCCTCGCCGATGCGGGTTGGAAGTACGTCTCCGCGGACTTCTGGGAGGCCTCGGACGAGGCGCTCGAGGAGTCCATGGAACGCACCGTCTGGTGGTGATCCCGGACGAGGTCCGCCGCGACCTCGCAGCGCATGCCCACGAGGAGCTTCCCAACGAGGCGTGCGGCCTCGTGCTCTTCGACGGCGACGCGGCGGTCGCGTACGTACGGGGCACGAACGCCTCCCCGTCGCCGTACCGCTTCCAGCTCGAGCTCGATCCGGTCGCGTGGGCGGACATCAACGACCGCGACCTGGTACAGGCGGTCTTCCACTCCCATGTCTCCTCGCCGCCACGCCCGTCACGCACCGACGTCGAGAACATCGGGCTCTGGGCGGGCCAGCCGTACCTGATCTACACGGTGCGCACCGACGAGCTCGCAGCCTGGCGGATCGTCGACGGCGCGATCGAGCCCATCGTGCTCGAGCAAGCGCAGTAGAGACGACGTCGAAGGGCGGGCCCGAGGCGCGGCTCGTCACCACCGCGCCGGGCCACAGCGGGTCATCTGACGGCGAAAGCGCCCTTCATCGAGCCCGCATGCGGGTCGCACACGAAGGTGTAGGTGCCCTTCTTCAAGATGAAGGTAAAGGAGCTCGTTCCGGTCGAGCCGACGGACGTCGCCACCGACTTGACCGTCTTCCTGGCCTTGACGTCGAAAGCCTGGACTTCCTTGCCTCCCGGTCCACGCAGGTGGAAGTTGTGACTGCCTGACTTGTCCGAGATCGTGAGGGTGACCTTGCCGGGCTTCGCGGGCTTCTTGGCCATCGAGATCGTGAAGCCGGGGCCGACCGTCCCCTTGAAGACAGGCGTGGCGGCGCTCGCGGGCATCGCGAGCAGGAGGGCGGCAGCGGCGGTGGCGGTGAGTGCAGGTGCAAGAGCTTTCACGTTGACTCCCTCAGGTCGTGGGTGTCGTACATGCAGTTCTTCGCTGCGTCGCCCCGACCGGATTGCTCAGCGCCCCGGCTCCACCTTCCGCCCCTCGGCGGCGGAGAGGTACAGCGCCTCGATCGCCCGGGCCTGCCCGAGCGCGTCGGCACGCCCGAGCAGCTGGGGTGCGCGCCCGTGGATCGCGTCGGCGAGGTTCTCGAGCTCGAGCTGGTACGCGTTGGCCCCCGGCACCTCGATCGCCTCGACACTCGACGCCTCTTCGCCGGGACCGCGGCGTGCGAGCGTGACGCGACCGTGCCAGTCGACCCGCCACGGTGCCTCGACCGTGAGGACCCCGTCCTCGCCGACGGCCTCGAGGCGCTGGCGCTTCGGCGACCGGAAGGACGCCTCGAACTGGCCGACGACGTCGTCGGCACAACGCAGCGTGCCGTGGAACGCCATGTCGATCCCGGTCGCGCCCGTCACCTGCTCGCCGCGGACGTGCTCGGGCTCACCCGCGAGCGCCCGGATGCCGCTGACGCAGTAGCACCCGACGTCCATCAGGGCGCCGCCGGCGAGATCCGGGAGGGCCCGCACGTCGGACAGGTCGGCGAGAGGGAACGTAAACGTCGTCTTCACCGCGCAGAGGCGCCCGACGGCACCGCCGGCGACGAGCTCCTGCACCTTCAGCGTCTGTGGGTGATGGCGGTACATGAACGCCTCCATCAGCACGACACCGGCCGTGTCGGCGGCGTCGAAGGCCTGCTCCACCTCGGCGGCGACGCGCGTGTAGGGCTTCTCGCAGAGAACGTGCTTGCCCGCTGCGATCGCCGCCATCGTCCACTCGTGGTGCATTCCGTTCGGGAGCGAGACGTAGACCGCGTCGACGTCGGGGTCCGCCAGCAACTCGTCGTACGAGCCGTGCGCCCGTGCGAGCCCGTGCTCCCGGGCGTAGGACTCCGCTTTGACGCGGTCGCGGCTGCCGACGGCGATCACCTCCACCCGGTTCGAGCCGGCGGCGCCAGCAAGGATCTCGCGATTGATGTTGGCGGTCGAGAGCAGGCCGATTCTCGTGACCGTCTGCGACGATGTGCTCATCTCTCCTCCAGTGGCTCGAGTGCGGGATAGAGCGTGCGGTAGCGCTCGTAGGCGTCCTCGTAGGCAGACGACCAGGCGGCGTCTGGCTCGATCGTCGCATCGACGCGAACGCAGCGCGCGACGGCGTCGTGCACGTCGGAGAAGAGGCCTCCTGCCACACCCCCGAGCAGCGCGGCACCGTAGGCGGATCCCTCCTCCGCTGCGGTCGTCTCGAGAGGCAGGCCGAGCACCGACGCGAGAATCGACAGCCACAGCCCGCTGCGAGCACCCCCGCCCGATACCCGCGCGCGGTCGGCAGGCACGCCGAGATCGCGCAGCAGCCCGAGCGAGTCCCGGAGGCCGAAGGAGACTCCCTCCAGCACCGAGCGCACGAGCGCACCACGGTCGTGGCGGAGCTCGAGGCCGACGAAAGCGCCCCGCGCCCACGGGTCCGCGTGGGGCGTCCGCTCACCGGCGAGGTACGGCTGGAAGAGCAGGCCCTCGGCACCCGGGCCCCACGCGCGCGCCTCTTCGACGAGGTCACCGAACGCGGCGTCGGGTGCGAGCCGGTCGTGGAACCACTGCAAGGAGCCCGCCGCCGACAGCATCACCCCCATCGCGTGCCAGGCGCCGGGAACGGCGTGGCAGAAGGTGTGGACGCGCGCCTCGGGCTCGGCTGCGTACGAAGGCAGCGTGGCGAACACGACGCCGGAGGTGCCGAGCACGATGGAGAGCGGCCCGGCCCGGTCGATCCCGACCCCGAGCGCCGCCGCCGCACAATCGCCTGCGCCGGCAGCCACCGGTATCCCCGCCGCGGTTCGGCCCGAGACCTCCGGCGACTCGAGCAACGGCGGCAGCAACGAGCGCGAGAGCTCGAGACCGGCGAGCACCTCGTCCGACCAGCGCCGGCCGGCCACGTCGAGCAGCAGCGTCCCGGATGCGTCGGCGACATCCGTCGCCCACTCGCCTGTGAGGCGAAGGCGGACGAAGTCCTTGGGCAGCAGCACCCTGGCGATGCGGGCGAAGACGTCGGGCTCGTGCCTGCGCAGCCAGAGAAGCTTGGGCGCGGTGAAGCCGGTCAACGCCCGATTTCCCGTCAGGGCGATCAGGCGCTCCAGCCCCAGCGTCTCCTCGATCTCCGCGCACTCGGCCCCGGTGCGCTGGTCGTTCCAGAGGATCGCGGGGCGAAGCACGCGGTCGTGATCGTCGAGCACGACGAGGCCGTGCATCTGCCCCGAGAGGCCGATGCCGGCGATCTCCAGCGGCCCGAGCGCCGCCAGGGCGGCCTCCGCAGCGCGCCACCAGTCCTCCGGATCCTGCTCGGACCAACCCGCTCGCGGCGTCGACAACAGATAGCCGCGCTCGGCGGCGGCGAGCACGCGGCCGTCCGGGGCGACTGCGATCGCCTTCACGCCGGTCGTGCCGACGTCGAGCCCCACGCAGGCTGCGGTACGCTCACCGTGCATGCAGGTCGCTCGGATCGCTGAGGGGCTGTGGCGCTGGAGCGCCTACTACGAGGAATGGCGCGAGGACGTCGGGTGCGTGTACTACGAGGCCCCCGACGCGGTCGTCCTGATCGACCCGCTCGTACCCTCCGAGCCGTCGGAGACGGCCCGTTTCTGGGAGGCGCTCGACCGTGACGTTCGGCGTGCGGCCGTGCCGGTCCACGTCCTGGTGACGGTCTTCTGGCATGCCCGCAGTGCGGGTGAGGTCGTCCGCCGCTACGGTGGCCGGCTGCACACGGCGACCCGCGCCCGGGCAGCGGTGCAACGCAGGACGGGAGCCGTCACGGACGTGTTCCGGCCCGGCGCACGACTGCCGGGGGGCGTCGAGGCGCTCGCGAGCGGCCGGGCCACGGAGGTGGTCTACTGGATCCCGGCGCATCGGACGCTCGTCCCGGGCGACGTGATCCTCGGCGACGGCGACGGCGGGCTGCGCCTCTGCCCGGAGTCGTGGCTCCCCTCGGGGGTCGGGCACCCCCAGCTCCGAAGCGCGCTCGGGCCGCTGCTCGAGCTGCCGGTCGAGCGGGTGCTCGTCTCCCACGGTGACCCGGTGGTCGCGGATGCCCACGCCGAGCTGGCCCGGGCGCTCGCGGCGCGCTAGCACAGGAGATCCGCTCGCCCCGCAGGCGGCAGCGCCGCACCGCGCTCCGACGGGGCGCGTCACGCTCCCGGCTTCCCGACGGAAACCGGCAGCCGCAGCTCGGTCGAGCGGGCGAGCGCGAAGATCGCCGCCAGGCTGCGGAGATTGTCGGCGGCGGACGACTCCGGCCGGCGGCCCGACGTCAGCGCACCGCGCAGCTCGTCGAGCACTCCCCGCCGGTCGAGCTCGGGAAGCACCGGCAGCCTCATCGACCGCACCGGCCCCCGATGCGGCGCGAAGCGCACGTTCCCACGCAGCGCGTCGCCGACCCCGCCCGACCACGTTGCTCGCGCACGCGTGCCGACCAGCTCCCAGTCCCCGTTCCAAGACGTCTGCGAGAGGGTTTCCGCCCAGGTGCCCTCGTACGACACGGGAGTGCCGTCCTCGAGCGACAGCAGGGCCGATACGGTGGGATCGTGCTCGAAGGGGCCGTCCGGCGCACGCCAGCTGCGCGCGTCGACCTCGGCCACCTCGGCGCCCGTGATCATCCGCAGCAAGTCGACGTGGTGGATCGCCATGTCGAGCAGGTACGGATGCGGCATCCGGCCGCGCCAGTCGTGGCGCGTGATCCACGCGTCCCGGAGGTCGCGCCGGCACGAGATGCGGATTCCGAGCAGGGAGCCCAGCGCGCCGCTGCATACCAGCGCCTGCAGCCCGCGCGGCTGCCGCCGGAACCGGTAGTTCTGGGACACCATCACGTGGCGCCCTGCTGCTTCGGCGGCCGCGGCGATGGCAACGGCGTCAGGGAACGTCGGTGCCAGTGGCTTCTCCACGATCACGTGGCAGCCACGGGAGAGCGCCAGCTCGGCGAGCGACCTGTGGGTCGCCGGCGGCGACGCCAGGAGGACGACGTCCGCCGCCGTCTCGCCGAGGGCGCCGTCGAGATCGGGATGGACGGGCACGCCGAGCGCCTGCTGCGCCCAGGCCCGGCCCGACGTCCCCGGCTCGGCGACGGCGACGAGGCGGTAGCCGGGCGCACAGGCAACGAGCTCGGCCCAGGATCGGCCCCAAAGGCCGACGCCGACGTGAACGACCCGGAGCCGCCTCACGCCGGGGGAACCGCCATGCTCCGCCGGGGGCGGATGCGGGGCGGCTGCCCTACGCGGTACCGCTCACGCTCCGAGCGCCGCATACACGATCTCGTAGGCGCGCACGGCGTCCTTGCGGCTCTGGGCCTCGCGCAGCGCTGCGTCGTCGATCCGGGCCGCCACCGAGTCGATGAAGTTCCACTGCAGCACGGATCGCTTGACGGCTGCCACGGCGTCCTCGGTGTACGGGTAGAGGTCGAACCCGAGCCGCTCCCCGCCGGCACCGTAGTTCGCCCGGCGCAGCTCGACGGCCAGCTCCAGGGTCTCCATGAACGCCGTTGCCCCGACCATGTTGTCGTCGTCGAAGGTGCCCCACCCCGAGTTCGCGTGCTGGTGGCCGAGCAGCCCCTCGGCCGCCAGCATCGCCGCGTATTCGCCGAGGCTCTCGCCGTTCATGATCAGGTGCTGCCAGTCCATGTTCACCTGCACGTTGGTCAGGCCCCGCTCGCGCAACTTGTGGATCACGTGCAGCGTCATGCCGATGTTGCGCATCAGGATCTTCATCGCCGGCTCGGAGTTCTTGTGCTCGAGGAAGAGCTTGACGCCGTGGCCCGCGCAGATCTCGGCCGCCTCGGCGAGCCCGTCCAGGAACCACTCCCAGGATTGCGCGTAGGGCGTCTGGAACGGGTAGTTGTACCCCTCGATCCCCGGCCAGCAGATCATGTTGGCGCCTACGGCCCCGGCCAGCTCGGCCGTCTCGCGGGTCAGCCGCCGCGCCTCCGCCCGCACCGCCGGGTCCGTCGACGTCAAGCCGCCCCGGCCGAAGCGCGAGTCGGTGTGCAGCCCCGTGCAGACGGTGGCGATACCGTGGCCGTCGAGCGCATCGCGCACCTCGTCGAGGTTGTCCGGATTGAGCTCACCGGGGTAGTGGAACTCGTAGTCGTCCATCAGGTCGCCGAGCCCCTCCACCGCCCGGCGCACCTTTGCCACCATCGGCTCGTTCGCGTACTCGGGCTGGTAGCCGCCCGGCACGAACCGCGTGATCATGGGGCCGAGGGCCCAGATGCCGAGACTCGTCTTCACGGTGTGCCTTTCCCCTTACGTCTAGCGCCCGGACCGCTCGAGCCGCTTGCGCGAGATCGCGTCGAGCGTCACCGCTGCAAGGAGGATCAGGCCGGTGACCATGAACTTGATCGCGGAGCTGTAGCCGAGGAGGTCGATCCCGTTCGCGACGGTGGAGATGATCAGCGCCCCCATGAGCGCACTGATCACGCGCCCGCGGCCGCCGAAGAGGCTGGTGCCGCCGATCACCGCGGCGGCGATCGAGTCGAGCAGCAGCGTGCCGCCGCCCGCGTTGAGGTCGACGGAGTTGAGCCGTGCTGCCAGGATCACGCCCCCCAGGCCGGCCATCCCTGACGAGATCATGAACACGAAGATCCGGATGGTGCGGACGTTGATGCCGGCACGGCGCGCCGCCTCGGCGTTGCCGCCCACCGCGTAGACGTGGCGGCCGAAGGTCGTACGCTCGGCGATGAACGTCCAGAAGACGAGCAGGACGATCACGAGCAGGAAGGCGAACGGGAGGCCCCGCTCCCGGTTCGCCCAGATCACCGCGCCGAAGGCCACGACGGCGAAGCCGATCAGCTTCACGGCGACGAGGACGACGTTGTCGGTGAAGATCCCGTGACGGCGCCGGCTGAGCACCCCGAGGGTCGTGGCGAGGACGAAGAGCACCGTGGCGACGGCGGCGATGATGAGGCCCGCCGTGTTGCTGAAGAAGTAGTTGGCGACATTGTTGATCGTCGTGTCCTGGATCACGATCACGCCCGTGTCGCCGATCACGTAGAGGATCACGCCTTGCCAGAACAGCAGGCCGGCGAGGGTGACGACGAAAGACGGCACCCCGATGTAGGCGACGACCGATCCGTGCATGGCCCCGATCAGCGCCGTGACGGTGACGGCGATCACGATCGCGACGATGCCCTTGATCTCCCAGCTTCCGTCCGGGAGCTGCAGCTCGGCCACGATCACGCCGGACACGCCGGACACGTAGCCGATCGAGAGGTCGATCTCTCCCAATAGCAGCACGAAGACCACACCGATGGCGATCGTCGTCACCGCCGCCATCTGCGTCATCAGGTTGGTGAAGTTGCCTGCCGAGAGGAAGTTCGAGTTCTTGAAGTAGAAGAAGGCGACGATCAGGATCAGGCCGATGATGACCGGCAGGGTGCCGACCTCGCCCTGCTTGATCGCCTCGAAGCGGCGGCGCAGGACGGCGCCGATCGAGTTCCCGGTCGCCTGCCCTGGAAGCGGAGGCTCGGTGGCCGTCTGCGTCTCGGCGCTCATGCCAGCGCCTCCCCGTCCGTGCCGGGTATCCCCGCGACCTTCGTCGGCACGCCTGCCGTGATCGCGTGCACGACCTCTTGCTGGGTGGTCGAGGCCCGCTCGAACTTGGCCACGTTGCGGCCGAGGCGGAGCACCGTGATCCGGTCCGAGACCTCGAAGATGTCGTGCAGGTTGTGGGAGATGATCACCACGGCGAGCCCCTGCTCGGCGAGCCGGCGCACGAGATCGAGCACCTGCCTGGTCTGGGCCACGCCGAGCGCTGCGGTCGGCTCGTCGAGGATGACGACCCGGGAGTTCCACATCACGGCGCGGCCGATCGCAACGGACTGCCGCTGGCCGCCGGAGAGGCTCGCCACCTTCTGGCGCATGGAGCGGATCGTTGTCACGGCGAGCGACTGCATGGTCTTGGCCGTGCGCGCCTCCATCTCGGGCTCGCGCAGCCGTCTGATCAGGTCGTGCTCCTCACGGCCCAGGAACATGTTCTGGACGACGTCGAGGTTGTCGCACAGCGCGAGGTCCTGGTAGACGACCTCGATGCCGAGTTGTGCTGCCTCCTTCGGTCCGTGGATGTCGACCTTCCTGCCCTCGGAGTAGATCTCGCCGCCGTCGAGCGGATAGATGCCGACGATGCACTTGATCAGCGTCGACTTGCCCGCGCCGTTGTCTCCCACGAGCGCCATCACCTCGCCGCTCCGTACGTCGAAGTCGACCTCTGCGAGCGCCTGCACCGAGCCGAAGTTCTTCGTCACCCCCCTCGCCTCGAGGGTCGGCGACGCGGCGACGGTGGGGGCTGGAGGGATGAGCGTCTCGGTCACTGGGTCGGCTCCCGGTTCAGGCGGGGCGCGCCCTCGGGCGCGCCCCGCACGATGACGGTTCGACTACTTGCAGTACTTCGCGTAGATGCCGTTGCAGACTTCGCTCTTCTTGAGGAAGCCCTCGGTGAACAGGATGTTGTAGTTGTCCTTGGTCACGAGCACGGGCCGCAGCAGCACCGACGGCACGTTGCGCTTGCCGTCGTTGACAGCGCCGTTGACGCCTGCGGGCTTCGTCTTCTTGATCAGCGAGATGGCGAGTGCAGCGGCCGCATTCGCCTCGAGCTTGATCGACTTGTAGACCGTGCCGCTCTGATCGCCCGCGAGGACGTTCTGCACGCCCTGGGACGTTGCGTCCTGGCCGGAGACGGGGATCTGCTTCAGCTTCTTCGCCTTCAGCGCCGCGGCGACGGCGTTTCCGAGCCCGTCGTTTGCCGCGGCCACGGCGTCGATCTTGTTCCCCGTCCGCGCGAGCATCTGCTCGAAGATCGTCCGTGCCTTCTGGTTGTCCCACTGAGGCACCGACTGATCCGGGCCCTTCTTGAACGTGCCGCTCTTGAAGTACGGGTCGATCACGCTCGCGTAGCCCTGCTTGAACAGCGTCGCGTTGTTGTCGGTCGGCCCGCCGTTGAGGTAGGCGATGACGGGCTTGCTGCCGAACTTGCCGGCGGCGATGAGGCCCTGCACGACGGCGAGGCCCTCGAGCCGACCCACCTGCACGTTGTCGAAGGAGACGTAGTACGAGGCCGAGCCGTTGAGCGTGAGACGGTCGTAGTCGATCGTCTTCGCGCCCTTGGCAGCTGCGGCCTTCTCGATCGCGGCACCCGAGCCGGAGTCGAGGTTGACGAGCAGGATCACCTTGGCGCCGTTTGCGAGGCAGGTGTCGGCCTGCGACTTCTGGCGCTGCGCGTCGCCCTCGGCGTTGACGATCGTGTACGACACGCCGGCCTTCTTGAAGGCGGCGCCGAGGAACCGGCGGTCCTGGGTCTCCCACCGGACCGACGACTTGCTGTCAGGCAGCAACACGCACGCCTGGGCGGTCGCCGACGTTCGCTCGCTCTTGGCGAGCGCAGCGGTCACGGACACGCTGACCGCAACCGCTCCGACCAAGAGAGCAATGAGTAGCTTCTTCACTTCTCCTCCTTGAGTTGCTTCGATGCTCGAGTCGCTTCGATGTCCAAGCGCGGTCTTGGTGCGGCGGTGTCAGCGCCATATCCAAGTGAATCGCGCCGTCTTCGTCAATCCGGTCGTCGTCGCTCTACCCCCACCTCCTTCGAGAACGCCGCTCGGCGGCGAAAGCGCGCGGCCGCGGAGGTCGGGTCGACCACCGTCGCCGGCAACAAGGTCAAGGCTCGAGGCGTCACCTCACACCGCCTCCCGGGAGCGCTCGCGCATCGTCGCCACCGTCCAGGGCTCCGCGAGGACGGAGCGCAGCGTCAGCGCCGCACCGCCGCGGACAGCGGCCCCCTCGCCGAACTCCGAGGAGCGCAGCTCGCAGCGCGACCACGCCGCAGAGAGAACCCGCTCGTCGAGAGCCTCCCGCACGGCTCGCTCGAGCCAGGGTGAGAGCGGCCCGAAGCACCCTCCGAGCACTACCGCGTCGACGTCGAGCAGGTTGACGGCCGCGGCGAGGCCGATGCCGAGGAACTGCCCAGCCTCCTCGAGGCTGCGCAGAACCTGCGGATCGCCTGCCGCGGCGCCCCGTACGAGCTTCTCCGTGACGCTGCGGGCTCGTCCGCCCGAAGCGACGGGGATCCCGGCACGTTCCGCGATCGCTTCCTGGCCGACCAGGGTCTCGAGGCAACCGAGGCTGCCGCACGCGCAGAGGGCGCCGTTCCGCTCCACGATCATGTGGCCGAACTCGCCGCCGAAGCCGTGAGCACCTCGGAAGAGCTCACCGTCGACGAAGATGCCGGCGCCGACTCCCACCTCGCCGAAGACGCAGATGAAGCTGCGCAACCCCTGGGCGGCGCCCTGCCAGTGCTCGGCGAGCGCTGCCAGGTTCGCCTCGTTGTCGACCCGCACCGGCATCGGCCCGACCCGGCCACGCAGCTCGTCGGCGATCGCGATCTCGGACCAGCCCAGGTTCGGCGCGCGAAGCAGGGTGCCGGTCTTCACCTCGACGACACCGGGAACCGCGACGGCGATGCCGGCCGCGAGCAGTCCCTCGCGGTCGGTCACGTCGATCGCCTGCTGCGCCATCCGTGCGAGCCGTGTCAGAACCGGGCCCGGCGCAGAGCGGCGGTTGTCGGTGTGGACACGGCGCTCGTAGCGGACGGTCCCGGTCAAGTCCTCGACACAGACCGCGAGGTAGTCGACGTTCACCTCCAGCCCTACGGCCACCACGCTGTCCTGCAGCTCGAGCGTCTGCGCAGGCCTGCCCACGCCGCCGGGGCGCTCGTCCTCGCCCGTCTCTCGCACGAGCTGCAGGTCGATCAGCTCGCTGACGAGGCTCGACACGGTGCCGCGGGTGAGCCCGCTCTCTGCCGCGATCCGCGCACGAGAGCGGGCCCCGGAGCGGGCCACGTGCTGGAGGACGACGCCGAGGTTGGCACGGCGCACGGTGGTCTGGTCGGCTCGCGTCGTGCCGGAGCGGGCGCGGTCGAAGCTCACGCGCGACCGCCCGGGCCCTGCACCGGTAGCCGGCGGGCACAGCGGGCTTCTACGGTCTGGTCTGATGTCATCGGCGGCGGAGGCAAACCCTTCGGCGGGTTTGTATGGAGGGCGAGCAAACTAAATCACCGGGGACCGGCAGATGTCAACACGTCGGCGGGCACGGCGCCCACTACACTCGCCCGCGTGATCGCGGACTCGCACCTCGACCTGCTGCTCGAGCTCGCCCACCGCGAGCTCCGCTTCGGAGAGACCGGCTCGTTCGCGCGCACGTGGCTGCCGTTGCTCGAGCGCGGGAACGTCTGGCTGCAGGTCTGCCCCGTCTTCGTCGAGCTCGAGCGCCAGCCCGAGGGCGCGCTCCGGGAGGCCCTCGGCCAGGCGACGTTGCTGATCCGGGCCGCGCGCGAGAACGCCGATCGTGTGATCCAGGTGCGTCGGCGGGCCGATCTCGACCTCGTCGAGCGCAGGGAGCGCATCGGGCTCATGCTCTCCCTCGAGGGCGTCGAGCAGTTCGGCTACGAGACGTGGCCCGCAGAGACCTTCTACGAGCTCGGCATGCGGATGGCGGGCCTGACGTGGAACCGCCGCAACCCGTTCTCGGACGGCGCGGCGGACGAGGGCGGCCTGTCCCGTCTCGGCCGCATGCTCGTCGACCGGCTCGTCGAGCTCGGAGTCGTCGTCGATCTCGCGCACGCGTCTCCCGCGGCGTTCTCGGAGATCCTCGCCCGCGCCTCCGGCACACCCGTGATCTGCTCGCACGCCGCCTGCCGCGCCGTGAACGACCACCCGCGCAACCTCGCCGACGAGCAGCTGCGCGCGCTCGGGGACGCCGGAGGGCTACTCGGCCTGATGATCCATCCGCTCGCGATCGGCCACGAGCAGCGGACGATCGACCGCGTCGTCGAGCACCTCGAGCATGCCGTCGAGCTGATGGGCGCGGATCGGGTCTGCCTCGGCGGCGACTTCACGACGCGCCTCGCGCAGGTCCTGCCGCCCATGCCCGAGCCCGCGGACGGGCTGAAGCCCGACGGCCTCGCCCCGGGGGCCGGCATCGAGGGGCTCAAGGGCCCGGAGGACTATCCGACGCTCGTGGCCGCCCTGAACGCTCGAGGCTGGAAGACCGAGGAGGTCGACGCGGTGTGCGGCGTCAACCTCCTCGACCTGCTGCGGCGCGCGTTGCCCGACTAGGGCGCAGCGCACTCCGACCACTCGGCCCGGAGGGGGCGCCGGGCGGTCGGTGACGACGCGACCGACGAGGCGGTCACGAGCCGGAGCCTTCTCGCGCTCCTGCGCCGCATGCTGCCGGCCTGACGGGCTCGAGCACTGCGTCTGCCACGCCCCGCTACAGGGCAGCGCCACCGTCCGCGAGCACCGTCGCTCCCGTGATGTAGGCCGCCTCGTCCGAGAGCAGCCAGGAAACGAGAGCCGCGATCTCTGTCGGCTGCCCGAGCCTCCCGAGCGGAGAGTCGCCCGCCAGCTCCTCGATGCGGTCGCCCGCCAGCTCCCGGACGGTCTCCCCGTCGATCGTCCCCGGCGCGACGGCGTTCACCGTCACGCCCGCAGGGGCAAGCGCGGCGGCCGCCCGCCGCGTGAGGGCGAGCAGCCCTGCCTTCGAGACGGCGTAATGCGCGCCTGTCACGCCTCGCCCCCTGAACGCGGAGTCGGACGAGATGTTGACGATGCGCCCGCCGCGGCGCTCGCGCAACAGCGGCCCGACGGCACGAATGCCGAGGAAGGCACCGCGCAGGTTGGTCGCGAGCACGTCGTCCCACTCGTCGACGGAGATGGCGAACAGGTCGCGGACCTCGGTGCGCGCCGCACAGTTGACAAGGGCGTAGAGCTCCCCGATCGACCCCGCTGCCCCGAGCGCCCCGCCCCAGCCCGCCTCGTCTCGCACGTCGAGCTCGACGCCGACGGCAGACGGCCCCAGCTCGCGCGCGACGTGCTCGACGCCCGCGAGCTCCAGATCCCCGAGCACGACGGCCCACCCGTCCTCGTGCAGCCGCTGCGCGATCGCGCGGCCGAGCCCGCGAGCAGCGCCGGTAACGATCACTGCCCTCATGGCGCGATCAGGCTGGCACCGATGGCGCCGCCCAGGTCCCCGAGCGACGCGTTCACGTACACGGGGCTGTCCCGGAAGAACGTGTGCTCGTGCGCCGCCTGCTCGATCTTCACGAGCCACTCCTCGCCGAGGCGCTCGCCCAGGCCGCCGCCGATCACGACCGCCTCGACATCGAGCAGCGTCACGGCGGCCCCGATGCCGACGCCGAGTGCCTGCACCGCCCGCTCGATCAGCTCCTGAGCAAGCTTGTCTCCGGCCTGCAGCGCCCGCAGCCAGACACCGCTCGTGAGACGGTCGCGACCACGCTTCTCCATCAACTCGAACAGAATCGTCTTGCGCTCCTTGGCGAGCTCACGGGCCCGCTCCTCCAGTGCTCCGCGGCCGGCGTACGCCTCCACGCAGCCCTGCAGCCCGCAGTTGCAGCGCCGGCCGCCCGGCTTGGAGCAGACATGGCCGATCTCGCCGGCCGAGCCGCGCCCGGTGAGGATCCGCCCGTCGACGACGATTCCGCCACCGACCCCTGTGCCCCAGAAGACCCCGAGGAAGGAGTCGTAACCCCGTCCCGCACCGAAGCGTCGCTCCGCCTCGACCGCAACGCTGACGTCGTTGCCGACCGCGACGGGCCGCCCGATCTCCTCGGCGAGCGCCTGACCGAGAGAGAACGGCGCATCCCACCCTTCGATGTTCGGCACCTGCGCCACCGTGCCGCCGGCCGGGTCGACGCTGCCGGGAGCTCCGACGCCTACGCCCGAGAGGCCCATCAGCTCGATCTGAGCGTCGTCGAGCGCCGCGCGCAGCGCCTCCGAGAGCTCGAGCACGACCGCCTGGCCACCGCCCGTGCGCGGCGTCTCGCGGCGCGCCGATCCGAGCACGCGATCGGCTCCGGCGGTGACGACCGCCTGGATCTTGGTGCCGCCGAGATCGAGACCCGCTTTCATCACGAGAGTCGGCGCACCACCTCGGCGAGCGGCCTCCGGTTCGCACGCGCACTCCACTCGGAGGCATCACGGCTCTCGGGATCGCGATCCCGCTCCGGCAGGCCGAACGACAACACGATCACGGGTCGCTCGTCGGCGTCACACTCGAGCACGTCGCAGGCGAGCGCCGCATCGGCAATGCCGTTCGGGCAGGAAGCGATCCCGTCGGCCCAGGCGGCGAGCAGCATGCTCTGTGCCGCCCGGCCCGCGTCGAACAGGACCGGCCCCTTGCCGCTCACGACGATCGCGACCACGAAGCCGGCGGAGAGGACGTTGCCTGGAACGTAGACGGCCGGCGCGAGCCGCTCGATGCGGGCGCGGCTCTCGGGAACCACGAACGTCCACGGCTGGCTGTTCCGCGAAGAGCCCGAGAGGCGACCGGAATCGAGCAGCCGCTCGATCGCGGCCGCTGCCAGCGGCTCCGGACGGTAGCGGCGCTCGTCACGGCGGCTCGCGATCGCCAGGAACGTCTCCACGGCGGTTAGCCTACGCGTCCGGCCTCTCGCAGGCGCACCGGGCCGGATAGCCTTGACGGATGACCGACGCGGCCGATCAGGCGACGGTGAGCCTCCTGCGCTGGCTGCGGCGCCAGCTGAGGCAGCCCACTCCAGAGCGCGAGCGGCTCGAGGCCGCCGTCGCGAACGACGACCCAGGGGAAGCCCGCCGACTCCTCACGCTCTACCCGTTCGGGGAGGCGCAGCGCCGCCACGTCGAGGGCCTGATCGACCGATGGGAGCAGTCGCGTGGCACGCGCTGAGAACGAGGCCGTCGTCCGCCGTGTGTTCGACGCCTTTGCCAGCCGGCAGGGGTTTGCGCTCCGGGACGTCTTCGCGGAGGACGCGGTGTGGGTGGTGCCGGGCACCGGCACCATGTCGGGGACGTTCCGAGGCCGCGACCAGATCTTCCGCTTCCTCGCCCGGCTGCCGAAGGAGACGGCCGGAACGTACTCCTCGAGCCTGATCGACGTGCTCGTCTCCGACGAGCGAGCGGCCGCTCTCTACCGCGCGAGCGGAGAGCGCCACGGGAGGCGGCTCGAGCTCGACCAGGTGCTGCTCTTCACCGTTCGCGACGGGCTCGTCCACGAGGTCGTCGCGCTTCCCACCGACCCGGCCGCGTTCGCCGAGTTCTGGGCAGCCCCGAGCGAGATGGCCGAAGCATGAGCGAGCAGCGCTTCGCGGACGGCCTGCGCTACAGGCTCGAGATCCCCTCGGTGGAGGGCCCCGCCGTGATGCGGGCGGTGCTCGACGAGGCGGAGGCGCGGGCAGTGCCCGTGCGACGGGTCTCGCAGGGCTCCGGCGTGATGATGCTGACGGACGTCGAGATCGCGGAGATGGCGCAGCTGGGGGCGACGCACGGCGTCGAGGTGTCGCTGTTCATCGGACCGCGCGGCGCCTGGGACACGGGCGGCCAGTCGTTCGTGAGCGGCGCCGTCGGCGGCGTCGCACGCGGGTCGGAGGGTGTGGCGTGGTGCGTCGCCGAGGTTCGGCGAGCGGTTGCGCTCGGGATCCGCTCGTTCCTCGTCGCCGACGTGGGGGTGCTGGCCGCGCTCGGCGCCATGAAGCTGGCAGGCGACCTGCCACCCGATCTGATCCTGAAGACGTCAGTCATGCTCCCGTGCGCGAACCCCGAGACGGCGCAGGTGCTGGAGCGGCTCGGCGCCGGCACGATCAACGTCTCCACCGACCTGTCTGCGCGGGAGCTCGGGGAGTTGAGAGGTTCGTGCACCGTCCCCCTCGACGTCTACGTCGAGGTGCCCGACGACCAGGGCGGTTTCGTGCGCTACTACGAGGTACCCGAGCTGATCCGGCAGGCGTCGCCGCTGTACGTGAAGCTCGGGCTGCGCAATGCGCCGAACATCTACCCGGCCGGCCTCCACCTCGCCGACCTGGCGGTGAAGCTCGGCCGCGAGCGCGTCCGTCGCGCCGAGCTCGTGCTGCGGCTGCTGGCGGAGCGCGCGCCGGAGCTCGTCGAGGGTCGGGGCGCGGACGCGCCCTCAGACCTCGCGATCCCGCACGCGCTACCAGCCGTCTAGCCCGGCAGGCGGGAGTGCGCGGCGCCGGCCCGCGCACCGGGGCCGGCGGGGTGTCTCCCTGGGGGAGACACCCTTCGTGTCCGGTCCGCAACTTCTCGTCCACAGGCGAGTCCGCTTTTTTGTAGAATTGTGCAACAATTCTCGGCATGGCGCGGGTTCTCGTTCTCCTGGCTGCGGTGCTGTTCGGGACGACCGGGACGGCTCAGGCGCTCGGGCCCGACTCTTCCACCCCGCTCACCGTCGGCGCAGGCCGGATCGTGGTCGGCGGCGCTCTGCTCGGAGTGCTCGTCCTGACGGGCAACGGCTTCCGCCGGCACTGGCCCCGGCGCCTCGTCGTCCTCTCGGGCATCGGCGTGGCCGTGTACCAGCTCGCCTTCTTCCGGGCCGTCGCCGAAACCGGCGTCGCAGTCGGCGCGATCGTGGCGATCGGCTCCGGGCCCGTCTTCGCCGGGCTCCTCGAGCGCCTGGTCGACGGCCGCTGGCCCGATCGCCGCTGGCTCGCCGCCACCGTGCTGGCAACGACAGGCGTCGGCGTCCTCATCCTCGCCTCGGCCGGCGAGGCGTCGCTCTCGCTCACCGGTATCGCGCTCGCGCTCGTCTCGGGAGCCGGATACGCGACGTACACCATCGTCGCCAAGCGCCTGCTGAGACTCGGCCACGAGCCGATCCCCGTCATGGGTGTCTCGTTCGGGCTCGGCGCGGTGCTGCTCTTGCCCGTGCTCGTGCTGGGCGACACCGCCTGGCTCCGCACCGGCGACGGACTGGCGCTCGTGCTCTACCTCGGCATCGTGCCGACGGCGCTCGCCTACGTGCTCTTCGCGAGGGGGCTGCGCCAGCTCGATGCGTCCGAGGTGACGACGCTCGTGCTCGCCGAGCCTCTCACTGCGACGCTGCTCGGCGCGATCGTGCTCGACGAGCGCGTCGGCGCGGCAGGCGCGGTCGGTGCCTGCCTCGTGCTGGCGGGCCTCGTGGTGCTCGCCGCGCCCGGGCGTGCGAGACGCCCCGAGCCCGCCGAGGTGCCGCTGTGAGCGTGGGACCGCTGCGCCGGCTCTCCGTCGTCGACCAGCTGGCCGCCGACCTGCGCCACCGTATCCTCGACGGCGCCCTCGACGCCGGCGCGCCGCTGCGGGAGATCGAGCTCGCGACCGCCTACGACGTCTCCCGGCACACGCTCCGCGCCGCCCTGCGTGCCCTCGCAACCGAGGGGCTCGTCAGGATCGAGCCGAACCGCGGCGCAGCCGTGGCTCAGCTCGATGCCGACGACGTACAGGGCCTCTACGAGCTGCGCACGGCACTCGAGCTCGAGGCAGCCCACCTCGCCCTGGAGCGGCACGGCGGCCGGCTCCCCGCCGCCACGCACGAGGCCGTGGCGCGGCTTCGCGCCACATGCGGCCGGGCCCGCCCGTCCTGGCGCTCGGTGGCGGCTGCGCACGCCGACGTCCACGGATCGATCGTTCGCGCCGCGGAGTCGGCGCGGATCGAGGCCGCCTACGCGGCGCTCGCGGTCGAGTTGCAGCTGTTCCTCGTGCAGCTCCGCCCCGTCTGGCCGCTCGTGCGCATGATCGAGCACCACGAGCAGCTCGTGAGCGGGCTCGAGCGGGAGGGCCCCGAGGCCCTGCGCCGGCACCTGCGCGACGGGGCCGAAGCGGTAGGTGCGGGCACCGCGCGGCCCGAGCGATAGAGTCGCATGGTGCGCGATCGCTTCTCTCGCATCTATGCCGCCGCGCTGACCGACGTCCTCGACGGCCGCGGCTTTCGCGAGCAGACCCTGCCCGTCGAGATCCGCCCGCTCGTGCCGGGCACGCGGATCGCGGGCCAGGCCTTCACAGTCGAGGGTCGACCTACGGACGTCGAGGACTGGGACGCGGGGATCCGCAAGACGCTTTCGATGCTCGGCAGCGTGCCGGCCGGGCACGTAGCGGTCTACGCCTGCCACATGGACCGGGCGGCCCACTTCGGCGAGCTGTCCGCCACGTCGCTCCTCGCTCGCGGCGCTGCGGGCTGCGTGATCGACGGTGGCTGTCGCGACACCGCGTTCATCGCAGACTCGGGCTACCCCGTGTTCAGCCGCTTCGTCACGCCCGAGGACTGCACGTGGAGGTGGGAGGTGACCGCCACCCAGGTGCCGATCACGATCGGCACCGTGCGTATCGAGCCGGGCGACTGGATCGTCGGCGACGAGGACGGCGTGGTGGCGGTTCCGCTCGCCATCGCCGCCGACGTGCTCGTAGAGGCCGAGCAGAAGGCCGAGACGGAGAACCTGATCCGCGACGCGGTACGCGAGGGCATGACGCCGCTCGAAGCGTACGAGCGGTACGGAACCTTCTAGCCGGTCGGGCTACGAGCCCCACCCGGGGTCGCGGGCGCCCCCGACCGACTCGAGCACGGCCTCGATCAACCTCCCCGAGGAGAGCACGTGCTCGCGCGCGAGCAGCCTCGCGCCCGCCGCACTCCCCGCCTCGATCGCCGCGACGATGGCGCGGTGCTGAAGGTCGTTCTTGGCATACAGCTCGTCCAGCTCGATGCGGGCGCTCCACACCCGGTCGCCGATGAAGGTACGCCGCGCCCCCTTGGCGAGCCGCTCCACGAGCGGCATCGCGGCCGCGGCGTAGATGACGTCGTGGAAGGCGTAGTTCGCCTGCATCCACTCGACGAAGAGCGCCGAGTCGCGCGGCCCACCGCGTCGAGCCTGCTGCCTCAGCTCGAGCGTCAGCTCGGCAAACCGCCGCTCCGCTGCGTCCAGCGCAGAGAGGTCCTCGCGCGTCATCCGCGGCGTGGCCACCTCGGTCGCGAGCGCCTCGAGCTCGGCCCGCACGAGATGGGCTTCGCGCAGCTCGAGCGGCGAGATCGAGCGCACGCGGACGCCCCGGTTGGGCTCGAAGGAGACCAGGCCGAGCGCGGCGAGGCGGCGCAGCGCCTCGCGCACGGGCGTGCGGCTGACGCCGAAACGCTCGGACAGCTGCTCCTGGCGCAGGACCGTGCCGGGCTCGATCGCACCGCCGACGATCTCGTCCTCGAGCACCCGGGCGATGTCATCGGCCTTCGTGGAGAGCGTGGTCATCGCGCCTGCAGTGTAGAGCACGGTGTGCATCCCGTATGACCCATATGGGATCCGAAACTGGCCCTTGTGACAGGCTTGTGCCGCGTTTTCTGCCCTGATAGGATCCGAATACTCTTCTTCCTGGATCCGAAAGGACGGCACGATCATATGAGCCCCGACGCCACTGTCGAGCGCCCCTACACGAGCGAGGACGTCGAGCGGCTGCGCGGCTCGGTCGTGGTCGAGCACACGCTCGCCCGCCTCGGCGCCGAGCGCCTTCGCAGGTTGCTCGCCGAGGACGAGTGGGTGCCCGCCCTGGGCGCGATGACCGGTGGCCAGGCGGTGCAGATGGTGAAGGCAGGGCTGAAGGCGATCTACCTGTCCGGCTGGCAGGTCGCCGCCGACGCGAACCTGTCGGGCAACACCTATCCCGATCAGAGCCTCTATCCCGCGAACAGCGCGCCGGCGCTCGTGAAGCGGATCAACAGCGCCCTCCTGCGGGCCGACCAGATCGCCCACTCCGAGGGGGACGACTCGGTGCACTGGCTGGCGCCGATCGTCGCCGACGCGGAAGCCGGCTTCGGCGGGCCCCTCAACGCCTACGAGCTCATGCGCTCGTTCATCGAGGCCGGCGCCGCCGCTGTGCACTTCGAGGACCAGCTCTCCTCGGAGAAGAAGTGCGGGCACCTCGGCGGCAAGGTGCTGGTGCCCACAGCCCAGCACATCCGCACGCTCGTTGCCGCCCGCCTGGCAGCCGACGTGGCCGGCGTGCCGACACTCGTGGTCGCCCGCACCGACGCGCTGGGGGCGAAGCTGCTCACGAGCGACGTGGACGAGCGGGACGCGGAGTACTGCTCGGGCGAGCGCACGCCCGAGGGCTTCTTCCGGGTGCAGGACGGCATCGACGCGGCGATCGCCCGGGGCGTCGCCTACGCGCCCTACGCCGACCTGATCTGGTGCGAGACGGGCACGCCCGACCTGGCGGAGGCCGAGGCCTTCGCAGCAGCCGTCCACGAGCGCTACCCGGGCAAGCTGCTCGCCTACAACTGCTCGCCGTCGTTCAACTGGCGCAAGCATCTCAGCGACGACCAGATCGCCGGCTTCCAGCGCGAGCTCGCCGCGATGGGCTATCGCTTCCAGTTCATCACACTCGCAGGCTTCCACGCGCTCAACCTCTCGATGTTCGAGCTCGCCCGCGGCTACCGCGACGACGCGATGTCCGCGTACGTGCAGCTGCAGGAGCGCGAGTTCGCGCTCGAGGACGAGGGCTACACGGCCACCCGGCACCAGCGCGAGGTCGGCGCCGGGTACTTCGACCAGGTGCTGGACACGATCACGGGCGGCACCGCCTCGACGCTCGCCCTGAAGGGGTCGACCGAGGAGGAGCAGTTCGACGCCGAGCGCAGCGCTGCGTGAGGGCGTAGGTCGCGCTCGCGGGCTGCGACCTCGTAGGCGATACTCACGCACATGACCGACACCGCCGCCGTCCTCACCGGCTCTGCAGTCGAGTTCCTGACCGCACTGCAGCGGGAGTTCGGCTCGCGCCGGGAGGAGCTGCTGGCGCGACGGGCGGAGCGCCTGGGGCGGCTGCACGCGGGGGAGCTGCCGGACTTCCTGCCCGAGACGAGAGGGGTGCGGGAGGACGCCTGGCAGATCGCACCGTTCCCCGAGGAGATCGCCGACCGGCGGGTCGAGATCACGGGCCCCGTCGACCGCAAGATGGTGATCAACGCGCTCAACTCGGGCGCCCGCGTGTTCATGGCGGACTTCGAGGACTCGAACTCGCCTACCTGGGAGAACTGCATCCAGGGGCAGCGCAACCTGACGGACGCCCTCGACCGCGTGATCGAGCTCGTCACCCCGGAGAAGGAGTACCGGCTCGTGCCGGATCCGGCGGTGCTGTTCGTGCGGCCCCGGGGCTGGCACCTCGAGGAGCGCCACCTCCAGGTGGACGGCCTGCCGATGTCGGCGTCGTTGTTCGACTTCGGGCTCTACTTCCTGCGCAACCACGCCCGCAACGGCCGCTACTTCTACCTGCCCAAGCTGGAGTCCCACCTGGAGGCGCGGCTGTGGAACGACGTCTTCGCCTGGGCCCAGGACCGGCTCGGGGTGCCGCAGGGCACGATCAAGGCGACGGTGCTGATCGAGACGATCCTCGGCGCCTTCGAGATGGACGAGATCCTGTTCGAGCTGCGCGAGCATTCGGCCGGCCTCAACGCCGGGCGCTGGGACTACATCTTCAGCGTGATCAAGAAGCTCGGGCACCGGCCGGAGTTCGTGCTGCCCGACCGGGCCGCAGTGACGATGGCCGTGCCCTTCATGCGCTCCTACTGCGAGCTGCTCGTCAAGACCTGCCACAACCGCGGCGCCCAGGCGATGGGCGGCATGGCAGCGTTCATCCCTTCCCGGCGCGACGCCGCCGTGAACGAGATCGCCCTGGCGAAGGTGCGTGAGGACAAGGAGCGTGAGGCAGCGCAGGGCTTCGACGGCACCTGGGTCGCCCACCCCGACCTCGTCTCGGTCGCGTACGAGGCGTTCGACGCAGTCCTCGGCGAGCGCCCCAACCAGATCGAGCGGCGCCGCGACGACGTCTCCGTCACCGGGGCCGACCTGCTCGACGTCGCCGCCACCCCGGGCGAGATCAGCGAGGAGGGCCTCCGCAACAACGTCTCCGTCGGCATCCAGTACCTGGCCGCATGGCTGCGCGGCTCGGGAGCGGTCGCCATCTTCAACCTGATGGAAGACGCCGCCACGGCCGAGATCAGCCGCTCCCAGATCTGGCAATGGCTCCACCACGGCAGGATCAGCGAGGAGGACGTGCGCCGCATCACCGAGGAGGAGGTGGAGAAGCTCGGCCCCGACTTCGACGACGCGCGCGCCATCTTCGAGGCGATCGCCACCCGCCCCGACTACGTCGAGTTCCTCACCCTGCCGGCCTACGACCGACTGACCGCATCGGGCGCGTGAGAGCGTGACCCGCGCCGCATGACGACGACTCCCGAGCGCGTCCGCGTCGACAAGTGGCTCTGGGCCGCCCGCTTCTTCAAGACACGCGGCCTCGCGTCGGAGGCGATTCAGGGCGGGCGCGTGAAGGTGAACGGCGTGCGGGCCAAGCCGGCCAAGGAGGTGCGCGCCGGGGACGAGGTGGAGGCGCGCGTCGGTGAGCTCACGTGGACGATCGTCGTGGAGCGGGTACGGGAGAAGCGCGGTAGCGCAGCAGAGGCGGCGCTGCTCTACACCGAGACGCCGGAGAGCAGGGAGCGGCGCGAGCTCTTCGCCGCGCAACGGCGCCTGGCCCCGGTGCCCGGCTTCGACGGCCACGGCCGCCCGACCAAGCGCGACCGGCGCAGGATCGAGTCGCTACGCGCCAGGCACCGCGACTAGCGCGACGAGGCAGCGAGCGGCGGCGGCGCGCCTAGCCGAGCCGCATCTCACCCGGTGTCAGCACCGAGAGGTGCGTGAGGTCGGTGCCGGGGAGGGCGCCGTGCCAGTGGCGCTCGCCCTCGGGAACGAGCACGATGTCGCCGGGTCCGAGCTCCAGCTGCTCGTCGTCCGTGGCAACGAGCCCCGACCCCGCGGTGACGATCAGGAGCTGGTCGGCCCCGTGCACATGCCAGGTCGTCCGGCCGCCGTCACGGAACGAGACCTCGGCCACGCGGAAGAGCTCCGCGTCCTCCTCACCGACATGACCCCGCATGTGGACTTCCCCCTCGAAGATCGCGGCGTCGCTCCGCTCGAGGCCTGCTCCGAGCTCGAGGCGTCGCATCAGGCGCCCACCCTCGATTCGAGGCGAAGCCGCAGGATCGGCTCGTTCGCGAAGTTGGCGACGTCGGCGACGGCGGCCTGCCCTTCGGCCGACGCGACCGAGGCATCCAGCGCATCGCCGTCCGCGAAGTCGAGCTCCGCGATGCAGAAGTACGGCGAGTCGGCGCCGACCGCCTTCACGTCGAACGCGTAGCGGAACCCCACGAGGCCCGGCATCGCGAGAACGAGCGGTACGTGCACATCCGTGTAGTACCGGCGAAAGCGATCCGTGTCCGGCGGCGGCGGGTAAAGGACGACGAGCGTCTCCACGCTACGCCTCCACGATGTCCTGTGCGAGGCGGCGGTGGAAGTTCCACGGCGCCTGCTCGGCGTGGCCGCCCAGGTAGCCGTGCTCGAAGAGCCGGGTGTCGAGACCAGCCTGCACGGAGCGGATAGCGTCGAAGTCCTCGTCGAGAACGGTCATCACGAACTCGGAGAACTCCTTCGCCTCCGAGTCGGGGGACGACCGAGAGAAGTAGAAGTCGAAGAGCACGCGCGTCGAATGCGACCCCTCGGGAAGGACGCAGCGGGGCGCAATCGCCTGCATGTCACCGAAGACGCTGAACTGCGTGTTCGGGTGCAGTGCGAGGAACGCGAAGCGCGCCCCTTCGGAGTCGGCGAAACGGTTGCCGGTGACCGCGGGTGCGTGGTCGCCCTCGTCCCGCGTCAGCAGCACGTCGGCGTGATCGAACGACTCGACGTCGTACGGGTCGATCGTCAGGCCGGGGAGCGTCTTCTTGTGGATCGTCGGGCAGTGGTAACACTCCATGAAGTTCTCGATCACGACCTTCCAGTTGACGTCGACGGTGTACTCCTCGCGCCGCCGGAAGACCATCTCGTCGATGTCGACGCCGCAGAAGTCGCGCGTCCGCTCGGGAAAGGAGCCCATGTGCTCTGCCAGCGGCGCGATCTCGCGGTCGAGCGACACGAAGAGAAACGGGCCCCACATCTCGACCGCGAGCGGCGCAAGGCGCAGTGCGGCGCAATCCGGGCGCTCGGCCAGGTCGATTCCGGGCGCACGGTGCAGCCGGCCGTCCAGCCGGTACGTCCAGGCGTGGTAGGGGCACTGGAGCGTCTTTCGCCTGCCTGCCCCCGTTGCCACGAGGTGATGGCGGTGTCTGCACACGTTCGCGAGCGCGTGCAACTCGCCACCCTCGTCACGGGTGACCACGACGGGGATGTCTCCGACCACGGCGGTCGTGTAGCTGCCCGGCTCGGCCACCACGCTCGCGTCGCCGACGTACTGCCACGAGTGGCCGAACACCCACTCGCGCTCACGGTCGAGGTGAGCAGGGTCGGTATACCACGCATTCGGGATCGTCTGACCGCGCTCGATGCTCGCGGCAATGTCCCTCTCGTCGATCGCCATCCATCCACCTCCCCTCTCGTCACGGTGACCGTATCTAGGCGAGGAACCGCTCGATCGCGTCGGCTGTCGCATCGAAGTCGTCCCACAGCACACCGTGCCCACCCGGCACCGCCACCTGCTCGAGTGAGGGCAGGACCGGCACCTCTACCGGGATCCACGAGCGCTCGCCCAGGACGACGAGCGTCCGGCAGGAGGGAAACGAAGGAGCGGGACGCGCCATCTCGGACCAGGCGACGATCGCGGCGGCCGGAGAGTAGCGCCAGCGAAGGCGCCCGTCCTCGGCGCGCACGAGGTGCACTTCGGCCTCCTCCTCGAGCATGGCTCGCGGCGTCGTGAACAGGGTGCCGCTCGCCAGCCGGGCCTCGATCGCCTCGTCGGCGCTCCCGAACGAGAGATCGGCCCGGGCCACCTCCGCCTGCTCGGCGGCGACGGAGGGGTCGATGTGCAGCGCGGGGTCGAGCAGCACGGCGCAGCCGACGCGGTCCGGCGCTTGGCCGGCGAGCTCGGCGACGAGCAGCCCGCCGAAGCTGTGGCCGAGCCAGGCAGGCTGCTCGAGGCCCAGCGCGTCCGCCGTTGCGAGCAGGTCTGCCAGATGCGTCTCGACGCCCCAGGGTGGCTCCCAGCCGGAGTGCCCGTGACCGCGCAGATCGACCCCGATCACCCGTCGTCCGGCGAGCCGCGCTGCCAGCGCGCGGAAGCGCGCGCCGTGCCCCGTCACGCCGTGCAGGCAGACGACCGCCGGCCCTGCGGGGTCACCCCACTCGTAGGTGTTGAGGATGATCGTCAGGCCTCCAGCACGATCTTGCCAGAATGGCGCCCCACGGGGACTGCCTGCACGCCTAGCCCCGCAGCGAGGCCCAGGGCTGCTCGCCCGAGACGTCCTCCGCGCCGTACCCGTCGTCACCGACCGCCGGCGAGAGGATCGCGAGGATCCGCGCCGGAGCATCGCCGTCGTTGAACGTCGCGTGCACCGCCGAGGCGGGAACGATCACCGAGTCACCGGCAGAGAGCGCCTGCTGCTCCGCCTCGACCCACTGCTCGATCGTCCCCTCGATCACGTAGATCACCTCTTCCTGCCCGGGATGCCGGTGGAAGTCGTGGCACTTGCCCGGCAGAAAGGTCGCCTCGATCGCGACGATGCCCTCGAGGCCGTCCCGGGGGCCGCTCACCTGGGCGAACACGCCCCAGTCGTGCTGCTGCCGATCGAGCTCCACGCCCGTCTTGAACGGCCCGGCCACCTATGCCCCTTTCACCGGGATTGCCTTGAACCGCTTCATGTTCTCGGTCATCGCGATCTCGGTCGGCAGCCGCTCCATCGACGAGGCGCCGAAGAAGCCGACCACGCCCTCGGTGCGGGCGATCACGTAGGCGGCGTCGTCCGGCTCGGCGATCGGGCCGCCGTGGCAGAGGACGATGATCTCCGGGTTGACGCGCTTTGCCGCGTCACACATCTCCTGCACGAGCACCACCGACTCGTCGAGCGTCCTGGCGCTCTCGGCGCCGATCGCCCCGCCCGTCGTCAGGCCCATGTGCGGCACGAGCACGTCGGCTCCGGCCTCGGCCATCGCCACGGCCTCGTCCGGCGTGAAGACGTAGGGCGCGGTGAGCAGATCCCGCTCGCGCGCGAGCCGGATCATGTCCACCTCGAGCCCGTACCCCATCCCGGTCTCCTCGAGGTTCTGGCGGAACGTGCCGTCGAACAGGCCCACGGTGGGGAAGTTCTGCACGCCGCTGAAGCCGATCCGCTGCAGCTCGTCCAGGAAGACGTCCATCAGCCGGAACGGGTCGGTGCCACAGACCCCCGCCAGCACGGGCGTCTCCTTGACGATCGGGAGCACCTCCCGCGCCATGTCGACGACGATCTCGTTGGCGTCCCCGTAGGGCAGCAGGCCGGACAGCGAGCCGCGGCCGGCCATTCGGTAGCGGCCCGAGTTGTAGATGATGATCAGGTCGGTGCCGCCCGCCTCGGCGCACTTGGCCGACAGGCCGGTGCCGGCGCCGGCGCCGATGATCGGCTTGCCGCCCTCGATCTGTGCCCGCAACCGCGCGAGCGCCTCTTGCCTTGTCATGACGATGCCTCCTCGATCAGCTCGTGCAGCCGGTTCGCCATCGCGAGCGCGAACGACGGGTCGTTCACGTCCGCGTCGAGCTCGTGCACCTCGACCGTCGACGTGTCGACGAGCTCGCGGATCGTGTCGAACAGCGCCGCGTCCGCCTCCGGGTCGTGGAACACCTGACCCTCCGTGGCGATCGCGGAGACCCCGCGGAGCGGCACGAAGAGCACCGTCGGCCCGGTCGCCGCGTTCAGCTTCTCGGCGATGATCCGGCCGATCTCACGGCACTCCTCGGGCGTCGTCCGCATCAGCGTGATCGTCGGGTTGTGGACATAGAGGTTCCGGTCGCGGTAGCGCTCGGGCACCGTCTCCATTGGCCCGAAGTTGACCATGTCGAGGGCTCCGAGCGAGACGACCTGCGGAATGCCCGTCATGCCTGCGGACTCGAGCCGCTCGGGCACCGCGGCGAGGACGCCACCCGCTACGAGGTCGCAGAACTCCGTCGTCGTCACGTCGAGGGAGCCGGCGATGAAGCCCGCCTGGATCAGCGCCTCCATCGAACCGCCTCCGGCCCCGGTCTGGTGGAAGACGAGCACCTCGTAGCCGAGCTCCTCGAGACGCTCGCGCGCGGTCGTGACGGCGGCCGTCGTGACCCCGAACATCGAGGCCGTGATCAGCCGCTTCTCCTCACCGAGCGGCGGCACCGTCGCCTGCGCCATGCCGGCGAGGGCGGCAGCCGCGTTGGTCATGATCTGGGCCGAGATCCGGTTGACGCCCGCGATGTCGACGACGGAGTACATCATCGTCACGTCGACCGAACCGACGTAGGGGCTCGTGTCCCCGGACGCGACGGTCGACACCATCAGCTTGGGCACGCCGATCGGCAGCTGCCGCATCGCGTACGTGGCGAGGGACGAGCCGCCGGAGCCACCGAGCCCGCCGATCGCGTCGAGCCGTCCCTCGGCGTGCAGGCGCTTCACGACCTCGGCTGCGCCGCGTGCCATCGTCTCCACCGCAGCGCCGCGGTCGCCCGCATCCGCAAGCGCCTTGACGTCCGCGCCAACCGCTGCGGCGACGTCCTCGCGCGTCACGTCGGGTGTCGCCAGCGGCTCGCCGACGATGCCGGCGTCCACCAGGACGACGTCGAGCCCGTGCTCCCGAATTCGCTCGACGAGGAAGGCGTACTCCTCGCCCTTCGTATCGAGCGTCCCCACGAGGACGACGGTGGGCATCAGCTTCCCTCCTTGTCCGCCTCCGGCACCGGGCTCCAGGCCGGGCTGGAGTCGTTGTCTTCAGGGTTGGTGAGCTGCTGCTCGACGCCGGCGAGGGTCGTGACCACGATCGCGCCGTCGCGTGAGAACGCGATCTCGGTCCCATTTGGCGACCATGCCGGCTCGAACGCGTCCGTGGCCGAGCTCACGATCCGTTGCACGTCCGTGCCGTCGACACCGATCGTGAAGATGTCGTAGAGCGCCCCGTCGCGGTCCGAGGCGAAGGCCAGACGCTCGGAGTCCGGGGACCACGCGGGTGTGTAGCTCTTGGCATCGAGCTTCGTCACGCCGCGGCGACCCGACCCGTCGGGGCGCACGACCCAGATCTCGCGGAAGTCACTTCCCGCGGCCCGGTGGGAGTATGCGATCCATTCCCCGTCCGGCGACCACGCCGGCTCGGCTTCGGCCGTGAGGTCGTCGTCGGTCAAGCGGCGGGCTCCCGTGCCGTCGGCGCCCATGACATAGAGGTGATCGACGCCGCTGAATCGCGAGAAGACGATCTGGCTCCCGTCCGGAGACCAGGACGGGTGCTGATCGTTCTCCTTCGACGACGTCAGCCGTTCCGTGCCTGTGCCGTCGGCGTTCATCACGTAGATGTCGAACGACCCCTCACGGGCGCTCGCGAAGGCGATCTTCGTACCGTCGGGCGACCAGGCGGGCTCCGTCTGGAACTGAACGCCTGCGAGGGTCGAGGTGTCGCCTCGGTCTTCGGTCAGGCGCCCCTGCTTCGAGCCGTCCGCGTTCATGCCGAAGACGGCGTAGTCGCCGTCCCGGGAGCTGACGAAGATGATCGCCTCGCCGGCAGATCCGGAGCCGCCGCACCCGGTGAGGAGCAGCAGGCAGCCGATCGCGCCGGCGGCGAGAGAGTTCCGGATACCCACGATGTCGCGACGGGCCAAGCTCGGCGAAGCCTACTTGGCGAGCGGCTCCACGCCGAGGTAGCGCCGCTGCAGCTCCGGGTCGCCGGAGAGCTCGGTAGCCGTGGTTTCGGTCGCGATCGTGCCCGCGACCATGATCAGCTGGCGTTCGGCGAGTGCGGTCGCGACGCCGAGGTTCTGCTCGATCAGCAGGATCGCGAGGCCTTCGCTCTCGAGGCGCTGGAACGTCTCGATCATGGTCTCGATGATCGCCGGCGCCAGCCCCTCCGACGGCTCGTCCATGATCAGGAGGCGCGGGTTCGTGACGAGCGCGCGGCCGATCGCCACCATCTGCTGCTCACCGCCCGAGAGCTGGGCACCGCCGTTTCGCTTCCGCTCGGCGAGCCGGGGGAAGAGGTCGTAGACCCGCTCGCGCGTCCACGCGCTCTCCCCGTCGGACGACGAGCCGCGAGACGCGATCCGCAGGTGCTCGTCGACCGTCAGCGACGGAAACAGGCGCCGACCCTGGGGGACGTAGCCGATTCCCTCGCGGGCGATCCGGTACGAGTGGCCGCCGACGATCTGCTCCCCTCCGAAGCGGATCGATCCGGTCGCTGCGGGAGGCGAGATGCCCATGATCGCATTGCACAGCGTGGTCTTCCCCATCCCGTTGCGCCCGACGACGGCGACGGACTCGTGCCCCATCCGAAAGCTGACGTCCTCGAGTGCGCGCGCCTTGCCGTAGAACGCGTTGAGATTCTCGACCTCGAGCAGGATCTCCGTGCTCGCGGCGGGAGCAGCCGTCGCCGGCTGTTGCTGCTCACCCATCGCTGTGCCCGCGTCCGAGGTAGAGGTCGTGCACCATCTCGTTGGCGCGGATCTCGTCCGGGGTCCCTTCGACGATGACGTGGCCGTCATGCATCATCGTGACGCTGTCTGCGACGTTGAGCGCGATGTCCATGTCGTGCTCGATGAGGATGAGGGTGATCGACTTGTCGAGCGCGAGCAGGATGTCGGTGAGGAGCCCGCGCTCACCGCGGGAAAGACCTGACGCGGGCTCGTCCAGCATCAACACCCTGGGATTCGCCGCGAGCGCCATCGCAATCGCCACTTGACGATGCTCGCCGTGCGAGAGGTCGCCGACGCGCGCGCCGAGCTTGTCGTCGATAGCCACGCGCCCTGCTGCCACTCGCGCGCGCTCCCGCAACTCGCCGTCGACGCCGGGCCGACGGAAGGCGCGCAATCGCCCTCCCTCGACCCCGACCACGGAGAGGTAGATGCTGTCCTCCACCGTCAGGCCGCTGAACAGTCGCGACTGCTGGTAGGTGCGGGCGAGGCCGAGCTTCACCCGCGTTCGCGGAGGCCGTCCCGTGACGTTGTGCCCGAAGAGCTCGATCGTGCCACCGGTCGGAGGCATGTCGCCGCAGATGACGTTGAACAGCGTCGTCTTGCCGGCGCCGTTCGGGCCCAGTACGGCTCGACGATCACCCTGAGCGACGTCCAAGTCGACGTCGTTCACGGCGAGCAGGCCGCCGAAGCGCCGGCCGACCCCCCGCAAGCGGAGGATCGGGCCGGCGTTCCCGGCGGATGGTGCTACGGCGGTCACTGGGTTACTTGATCACCGTCTTCGTAACGCGGCCGTTCTTGACCTCGCGGATCTTGCCCTGCCACGGCAGCTTCTTCTTCACACACGGAGGCTGCGTGCGGCCAGGCGCCGGGCTGTTCTTCGTGAACAGGCCACCGAACGACTGGTTGACGTTGGGAACATACCCCGTCAACGTGATGGCCGGACCACCGTCAGCGCCCTTGATGATCTGGACGGGCCACTGATCCTGGATCGCCTGCCGGTTGGCGTCGAGCTTGACCTTGCCGTTGTCGGAGAGCTCGAACGGCGCGAAGATCGACCGCGGCAGTGCGGCCTGCAGCTTGGCGCCGAGTGCTCCATTGGACTTGTTCAGGCCCTCTACCAGCGCGCGCGTGCCCTGGTAGTAGTTGTAGAAGAACCCGTCTTCGGCGGGCATCCCCGGGTACGTCTTCTCGACGAAGGCCTTGTACTGGTTCACGGCCGTGACACCCTTGAGTCCGGGCGCCGTCCCGAAGCCGCCGACATACGCACCGATCATGCGCGGGGCGACGTCGTCCTTCCCGGTCAGGAACCAGAGGAACAGGTTGCCGGAGTGCTGCTTCGCGTCGATCGGGCCATAGGCCTGCTCGAACGCCTTCAGCGCCGGGCCTGTGCCGGTTCCGCCGACGACCCAGAAGTACCCGTCCACGGTGCCCGGAGCGGGCAACTGGCGGACGTACGACGAGTAGTCGGTCGTGTTCAGCGGCGGGAACACGCGCTTCGTGATCTTGCCGCCGATGGCGCAGAAGTCGGCGATGATGCCTGCCCCGGACGTCCATCCGAACGAGTAGTCGTCCATGATGATCGCGGCGGTGCGCCAGCCGAGCTTCTTGTAGACGATCTCGCCGATCCCTGCGTTCCACTGGGCGCCGTCGCCGTGATAGCGGAACACGTTCTTCGGCGCGATCTGCAGCGTCGGATCCTGCGACCCGGCCGTGCCGATGATGATCGTCTTCGCCGGCCGCGGTTTGGCCCAGTTGGCGATGGCTACTGCCTCGTCACCCGAGAGCGGCCCCACCAGGACGTCGGCCTTGAGCTGCTGCATGAGGCGGCGGACCTCCTTGAGCGCCGTCGCCGGAGTGTCGTCGCCGCAGCCGTAGCCGACGATGTTGACGTTCTTGCCACCGGCCTTGATGCCCGTCATGCCCGCCGACGGCTTCTTCTTGTTCTTCACCTTGCCCTTCGCGAACTGTGCGAACGCCGTCTGGGCGCCACCGATCCCGAGCTCCTGTGCGAACCCGAATGCGCCCTTGCAGTCGCTCATGACTGCCACACGGACATCGCCTGCCGTCGCCGCCGAGGACGCGGACGTGAGCGCGGCGATTCCGACTGCGAGCAGTCCGACCGAAACGAGGAGGCGGAGTACCCGCCCCTGTCGTCGATTCATTGCAGTCCCTCCTTCGTTGGATACACGGAGATCCTCTTTGATTCCCTCGTTGAACTCATCGAACCCACTCCAACCTCCTTTCCCACTCCCCGGTCACCCCGCCGCGTTCGCCTCGGCCGCGGGCGGTTCGGGCTTCCGGACGCGCGCCATGTCCCAGAGCCTGTCCCAAATCCCTATCAGACCGTCGGGAGACGCGATGACGATGGCAAGGAACACCACGCCGATGACCGTGTTGAACGTGCCGCCGATCACCGGCAGGCCGTCGGACGGAATCCTGTTCGTCACCTCGTTGTTGATCACGATGTAGGCCAGGGCACCGAGCCACGCACCCTCGATCCGGCCGAGGCCGCCGATCACCGCGATCACGAGCAGCTCGATCGTGGCGGCCAGGCCGATGTTCGACGGTGAGAGCTGGCCCGACCACCACGCGAAGAGGACGCCACCGACCGCCGCGACGAGCGCGCCGATGCCGAACGCGAGCATCCGGTGCAACGCGACGTTGTACCCGAGCGAGGCCATGCGAACGGGCTCGTCGCGGATCCCTTGCAGCGAGATCCCGAAGGGCGTGCGCACGAGGTAGCGGATCGCGAGATAGACGACCACGGCGACGCCGAAAGCGACGTAGTACAAGCGCTGGCGGTCGTTGACGACGTCGCCGACGAACCCCGGCGTGTACTCGTCGACGCCGGCGATCGGGGAGAATCCTCCGACCTGGGTGACCTGACTGACGAACAGATAGGCGATCACCGAGTAGGTCAGCGTGAGCATCAGGAAGTAGATCCCGAAGCTCCGCGACGCGACGGCACCGAAGATGAGCCCGATGCCGACGGTGAGCAGGATGGCGAGGACGACGGCCAGGGAGGGGTTCCACCCGAGCAGGAGACCCTTCGTCTCGCCGCCCGGCACGCGCTCCGTGACCATGTTGCCGAGCGCGTAGCCGGCGATCCCCATCAGGCCCGCCTGGGCCAGCGAGATCATCCCGCCGTAGGCGGAGAGGAGCACGAGGCTCGCGGCTCCGATGCCGAGGATGAACGACTGCGTGAGCACGGTGTCCAGCCAGAAGTCGGAGACGAGCAGCGGCGCCAGCACTGCGAGAACGAGCCCCCCGACGCCGATGACCCGTTCGACGAGCGCCTTCGTGGAGGCGAGGGTCATCCGGCCCTCCCGAACAGCCCTTGCGGCCGGAACGCGAGCACCACGGCCATCAGCACGAACGTGAGCACGGGCGAGTACTGGGTGCAGCAGTCCGCGCCGGACACGGGCAGGTACGTGATGGAAAATGCCGTGACGAGGCCGAACAGCAACGACCCGGCGACGGCGCCGACCAGCGACCCCATGCCGCCGATGATGACGACGACGAGCGAGTACAGCAGCCAGACCCCGTCCTGGCCCTGCGAGATGTTGCCCTGTGAGGTGCCGACAGTCGCACCGAGTGCGACCAGCGCAGCGCCGACCGTGAAGGCGATCGCAAAGAAGACCTGGATGTTGATGCCGATCGCCGAGGTCATCTGCGGATCGTCCACCCCGGCACGGATCACCATCCCCGTCCTCGTCCGGTAGAGCCAGACCCAGAGGCCGATCCCGACCGCGACACCGATCGCGAGCATCACGAGGCGTGCGAGCGAGTATCGGGTGTCCCAGACGTGGAGATCGACGAGCCGGTTCGTCCACCCGGGCCAGCCGAGACTCACGGCGTTGCCGCCGAACGGCTTCGAGCCCGCCGGGACGCTGCGCGGGAAGTGCGCGATCACCTGATCGGCGACGATGACCGAGATCGCGATCGTGATCAGCGCCTGGCGCAGGTCCTGACCCTGGTTCCAGCGCAGGAAGAGCTGCTGGATGAGGAGCCCGAAGAGAGCGATGAACCCCATTGCCACCAGCGCTGGGACCACCCACTCCAATGTGTTCACATCCGCCGGCTGCACCGAGAAGCCCTGGCCCGTCATGCGCTGCTGCACCTCGTAGGCGATGTAGGCGCCGAGCAGGTAGAGCGAGCCATGCGCCATGTTGACCGTGCGCATGAGGCCGAAGATGAGCGAAAAGCCGCTCGCGACGATGAACAGCAGCCCGGCGAAGGTGATCGCGTCGAGCAGCGTGTAGACGAGCGCCCCGGGGTTGTCGATGGCCGAGCCGGTGTTGGTGGATCGCCAGCCGCCGCTGCCGAATTCGTCCACGGGCTTCGTCAGGACGATGACGTAGAGGAGTGCGAAGACGACCAGGATTCCGACGGCGAGCCGTGGGACCACCCTGCGGACGTCCACCTGGGCGAGGCGCTCACTCACTGGGGAGCGAACCTAGCAACCTGTCTAGACGGTTTCAACCGCGAGTCAGCGATTATCGATTCTTGTGCGGCAGCGGGCCGGGGCACGGGTCGTCCATTGGGACGAGGCGCCGCCCGGCCGAAAGGAGGATGATCACCTTGACCGCCCCCGGTGCGAGCACCTAGCCTCGGGACGGAAGACCGACCTCCGGAGGACCTCATGAGCGAGACGTACCGCGCCGTCATCCCGTACGAGTCAATGGATCCGCTCGCGATCGGCGCCACCGACGACGAGTCGAAGAAGCATCGCGACACGCTGGAGCTGGAGATCCCGTCGGCCAATCTGGTGGCGGCGGTCTATCCCGATGAGCCCGCGCCCGTCGGAGACGTCACCGAGGCGGCCATGCGCGCCCTCGCGCAGCCCTTCGACGGGCCGTCGTTTGCCGAGATCCTCGCAGGGAAGTCGAGCATCGCCGTGGTGATCGACAACCAGTTCCGCCCCACCCCCTCCTCGAAGCTCCTCCCCGCCGTCTTCGACGCCATCGAGGCTGCCGGCATGGGAGACGTGCGCGTCGTCTGCGCGAACGGGAAGGTCTTCCCGATGTCCGAGTCGGACATGGAGCAGAAGCTGGGGCGCGCCAACCTGGCCCGGATGGAGGCCAACGGCTGGGCCTTCCACCAGAACGACCCGCAGAACCCCGACGCGTACACGTTCGTCGGAGTCTCCTCGGGCGGGACGCCCGTGTGGCTCCACACGGAGGTGGCGAGGAGCGAGGTGAAGATCACGATCGGCCAGGCCCAGGCGAATCACTGGGGAGCCGGAGGCGGCGGCAAGCTGATCCTTCCGGGGGTCGTCTCGGACGCCACGATCGAGTCGAACCATTGCGCGTTCGTCACCTCGCCGCAGACCCACTACGGAGCGTACGCCGGGCCGATGCGCAGCGACATCGACGAGGTTGCGTCGATGTGCGGGCTGGACTGCACGATGAACGTGATCCTGGACACGCACGGGCGTGTGATCGACTGCATCTTCGGGTCGCACCCGGAGGCTCATCGGGAGGCGATCCGGCGCTTCAACGCGATCTACGCGTACGACAGCTGGGTCGAGGCGCAAGGCCAGGCCGACATCGTCATCTGCGGTGTCTTCGCGCCCACCGACCACCTCTTCTTCCACACGGGCTGGGGCTGCATGTCCGCCGACCTGGTGCTGAAGGACGGCGGCACGATCATCTACACGAGCCCGTCCCCGGGCGTCTCGACGGCGATCGGCGACTTCCCGGGGTTCGCGCTGATGGACCTGATGAAGCCGTACATGCCGGCGACGACGGAGAACTACCAGCGCGTGCTCCAGGACATCCACAAGCGCGAGATCCAGATGTGGGCGGGGTGCATCTGGGTGCCGATCTACGAGGTGATGACGCGCAAGCACCTGACCGTCGTCACGCTCGAGGAGAACCTGGCCATGGCCGCGGACATCGGGCTGGACGCAACGACCTCGCTCGACGAGGCGTTCGCGGCGGCGATGGAGCGTCACGGGCCCGCGGCCAAGGTGGCCGTCCTGCCGTACGCGCGCTACCAGCTGCCGAAGAACGCGGTGCGCATGGCATCCGGCGACTCCCACTTCTTCGAGCACGCTCTGACGCACTGAGATGAGCGACGCACTCCGGACGCTTCGAGGGCTCGAGGCGCCCGGGGTGCGCCCCGGCGAGCCGGCCGCCGGCACGATCCGCGGCTCGACGACCATCCTGGAGATCCTCCGCATGTATCCGGACGGCCGGGCGGCTGCCCTGATGGCGCGCCTCTACTGGCCCTGCGCCCACTGCGGCGGCGCAGTGCGCGAGCCGCTGACGCTGGCCGCCACGCGGCACGCCCGCGACCCGCGGGCGGTGCTCGAGGCGTTTCGGGCGCTGGCGCAGGGCGGGCCAACGGACGAGCAGGTCGAGCGGGCGACGACGAAGGTGCCTCGCAGCCCGCGGCCCTGAGCGGCCGGCGCTAGAGTCGTGCGATGACGATCGCAGCGGAGCGCGTCGCCGCTCTCGGGCTCTCGCTCTCCGGCGGCGAGACCGACCTCGCCGGTGCCGTCTCGACCATCCTGGCGGTCGTCGAGGCCGACCGCGTCTCGGTCGCAGCGATCGACGAGCACACGCAGACGTTCGAGATCGTGGAGGTACGCGGCGAGGCACTGCTCGGGCCGGGAACCCGCTTCCCGCTCGAGACCTCGACCCACCACGCACGCGCGGCCGCCGGCTCGGTCTTCGTCGCGGAGGACTTCGACGCGCACCGGGGGTTCACGCGCCCACTCGATCACATCGTCCGTGCGCACGGCTTCCGGTCCGGCGCCTCGCTGCCGCTCGAGCAGGACGGCGAGGCACGCGGTGCCCTCAACCTGCACTGGAACGGCACCGGGGCCGGCGCGGCACGCGCCACCGACCTGCTGGAGCCACTGCTCGGGCCGCTTTCGCTCGCGCTGGCGCAACCCGAGCAGGTGGCCACGACGACGGTGCTCGTCTGCCACGACGACCCGCTCGTCGGGCGTGGCATCGCCCGCCTGCTCGACGAGGCGGAAGCGCTCCGGGCGGAGCTCGTCCCCTCGCACCGCGAGGCGATCGTCTCCGGGCCGCTGCGCGCCCCGGACGTCCTGGTCGTGGACGAGAGCCTCGAAGGCCGCCGCGTCGACCGCTGGGTGGGCGAGCTCCGGGCAGCCGGAGTCGATGCGCCGCTGCTCGTCGTCGTAGGACGCGACTCGGGCGAGAGCCTGGCTGCGGCTCTCGCGGCCGGAGCGGCAGGCTATCTGCCCCACTCCGAGGCAGAGGCGTCGCTGCACCTGGCGGTCGACGCGGTCGCGCGCGGTCAGACCTGGCTCCCGACTCGTTCCGAGCGCCGGGCGGACGGGCATCTGACGCCGCGGGAGCTGCAGGTGCTCGAAGGCCTCGATCGTGGGCTCCGCTTCCGCCAGCTCGCGGACGTGCTGGGCGTCTCCGTGACGACGACCAAGACGCACGCGCGCAGCCTCTTCCGCAAGCTCGGCGCAAGCTCGAGGGCCGAGGCGACGTACGAGGCACGGCGGCGCGGCCTCCTGCCCTAGTGGGAACCGTCGGGGCGTGCAGCAAGCAACGAGCGCGGCGTGCTGCAGCCATCACGTCGGGCCGGACGTGGCAGCGGCCCTCCACGAGCGCCCTCGTTCGAAGAGACGATTGCGGTGCCGCGCGCCAGCCGCGAGCATTGAGCAGATGACGACCGCCGCAGCGCAGACGACCTGGGTCGGCCGCCCGATGCTTCGGGTCGAGGACGAAGCCCTCCTGCGCGGTGAGGGCCGATTCCTCGACGACCTGGAGCCGGTCGCGCGCGCGGGACATGCGGCGATCGTCCGCTCGCAGCTCCCCCACGCGCGCATCTCCGTCGATGCCTCCCCAGCGCTCGAGGCGCCCGGCGTGATCGGGGTGCTCACGGGCGACGACGTGCTCGCGCTCTCGCACCCGTTCCCCGCCGGGATCGACTCGCCCGTGAAGCAGTACGCGCTCGCGATCGACACGGTGCGATACGTCGGCGAGCCGATCGCGGTCGTCGTCGCACGCGACCGGTATCTCGCCGAGGATGCCGCCGAGCTCGTGCTGGTGGACTACGAGCCACTCGAGCCGGTGCTCCTGCCGGGCGGTGCGGCGGAGACGGAGTGGTGCGTGCACGACCGCTCGTTCCACTACGGGGACGTCGACGCGGCGATGGCACGCGCCGATCTCGTCGTGCGCGAGACCTTCACGGTGCCGCGCTTCACCTGCGCCCCGGTCGAGTGCTTCGCCGTCCTCGCCGACTGGGACGGGTCGAGCGGCCGGCTGACGGCGTGGGCCAATTTCCAGGGGCCGTTCACGCTGCACGGCGTCGCTGCGGCCGCGCTCGGGCTCCGCGGCGACAGGCTGCGGCTGCTGACGCCGCCCGACTCGGGCGGCTCGTTCGGCGTCAAGGCGGCGGTCTTCGCCTACGTCGTCCTGATCGGCATCGCCGCACGCAAGCTCGGCGTCCCGGTGCGCTGGATCGAGGACCGCCTCGAGCACCTCGCGGCGAGCTCGGCGGCAACCGGGCGGCTGACCGAGGTCGAAGCGGGGTTCACGAAGGACGGCGAGCTCGTCGCGCTCCGCTACGACGCGATCGAGGACGTGGGGGCGTACGTGCGGGCCCCCGAGCCGGCGACGCTCTACCGCATGCACGGCTCCCTGTCCGGCGCGTACCGGGTCCGCGACGTGGCGGCGCGCAACCGGGTCGTGCTCACGAACACGATCCCGTCGGGTCTGAACCGCGGCTTCGGTGGGCCCCAGCTCTACTTCGCGCTCGAGCGCACCATGGCAATCGCATCGCGCAGGCTGGGCCTCGACCCTGCCGATGTCGCACGGCGCAACCTCGTCCCGGCCGACGCGCTCCCCTACCGAACGCCGTCGGGGGCGCTGTACGACTCGGGAGACTACGGAGCCTGCCTCGACCAGGCTCTCGAGCTCTCCCGCTACGACGCCCTCAGGGCGCGGGTCGAGCAGGCCCGCGCGGAGGGACGGCTCGCAGGCACCGGCATCGCCTGCGTCGTGGAGCCCTCGATCTCCAACATGGGCTACATCACGCTGGCCCAGACCGCCGTCGAGCGCGAGGGCGCATTGCCCAAGTCGGGCAACGCCGAGGGCGCCTCCATCGCGATCGACCCGCTCGGAGGCATCACCGTGCGACTTGCGACCACCCCTCAGGGCCAGGGTCACCGCACCGTCTGCGCGCAGGTGGTGGCCGACGTGCTCGACTGCGAGCCGACCGCCGTCACGGTCATGTCCGAAACGGACACCGCAACGATGCCGTGGACGGTGGCGTCCGGCAACTACTCGTCGCGCTTCTCCGGGGTCGGCGTGGGCGCCGTGCAGGCGGCGGCGGCGAAGCTGCGGACGAAGATCGACGCGATCCGCGCCCACGCCGGTGACGAGGCCCTGTCGCTGCGCCGAGTGGCGGGGATGGCGCACTGGAACCCGGAAGGCCTGCCGGAGGGAATGGAGGCGGGGCTCTCGGCGGTCGCGTACTGGTCGGCGCCGAACCTCGATCCGCCGGACACCGAGGATCGCGTCGCCTCGTCCGCCGCCCACGGGTTCATCGCGGACGTGTGCGCCGTCGAAGTCGACCGCGAGACGGGTGCGGTGACGGTGCTCGACTACGTCACCGTGCACGACGCCGGCACGCTGTTGAACCCGCTCCTGGCCGACGGCCAGGTGCTGGGTGGGTTCGCCCACGGCGCCGCAGCGGCGCTCTTCGAGCGCCACGTCTACGACGAGTGGGGCAACCTGATGACCGCGTCGCTCGTCGACTACCTCACCCCCACGGCGCCCGACATTCCCCGGCTGCGAATCGGCCACCGCTCCACGCCCTCGCCGTACACGGCGCTCGGCGCCAAGGGAATCGGCGAGGGGAACACGATGAGCGCCCCCGTGTGCATCGCGAACGCCGTCGCCGATGCGATCGGCCGGGACGACGTGGAGTTGCCGCTGACGCCGCCACGTGTCTGGGCGCTCCTCGCCGACTCCGAGGGCACCGTCCGGGAAGGGACGTCGTGAAGCCGCCGCCCTTCGACTATGTGGCAGCGCAGTCCCTCGAGGAGGCACTCGCGGCGCTCGCGGAGGGCGGTGAGGACGCGAAGCCGATCGCGGGGGGTCAGAGCCTCGTGCCCGCGCTGAACATGCGACTCGTACGCCCGACGCTCCTCGTCGACCTCAACCACGCCGGCCTCGACGGGATCGAAGCGAACGGCGTCGTCCGGATCGGCGCGACGGCCCGGCAGGCCCACGTCGAGCGCGACCCGCGCGCCCACCCGCTGCTGCGCGAAGCGCTCCCCTTCGTCGGGCACTACGTGACGCGAAACCGCGGCACCGTCGGCGGATCGATCGCCCACGCCGACGGATCGGCGGAGATCCCGGTCTGTCTCGCGGCGCTCGGCGGCACCGTCGGCATCGCCGGCCCTTCCGGGCGGCGCGAGGTCGCAGCCCCGGCGTTCTTCGTCACCCACTACCTGACCACCCTGCAACCGGGCGAGCTGGTCGTCGAGACATGCTGGCCGCTGCCCGCGACAGGCGAAGGCGCCGCGTTCGAGGAGCTCGCGCTGCGTGCGGGCGACTACGCCCTCTCGATGGTCGCGGTCGTCCTCCGCCGCGAGGGAGACGTCGCCCGTGACGTGCGCGTGGTCGTCGGGGCCGTCGCTGACAGGCCGACGCCGCTGCCCCGGGCGGCAGCTGCGCTCGAGGGCGAAGAGGTGACGCACGGCCTGGCCCGCCGGGCAGGAGAGGAGGCTGCCGCCTCGATCGCGCCACCCGGGACGATCCACGCGACCTCCGAGTACCTGCGCAGCATCACGGCGACACTGGTGGCGCGGGCCGCACTGCGGGCCTGGGAACGAGCCGGGTGAACGAGATCGCCCTCACCGTCAACGGGCGTCGCGTCCGCGAGGCGGTCGAGCCGCGCCTGCTGCTCACCGACTTCCTGCGGCACCGGCTGGGCCTCACCGGCACGCACGTGGGCTGCGAGCACGGCGTCTGCGGCTCCTGCACGGTCCACGTCGACGGCGCCGCCGTCCGCGGCTGCTGCCTGCTCGCCGTCCAGGTCGACGGCTGCGCGGTGGAGACGGTCGAGTCGCTCGCGGGCGCTGACCTGCTCTCGCCGCTGCAGGAGTCGTTCAGGAGGCACCACGCCCTCCAGTGCGGCTTCTGCACGCCCGGCATCCTGATGGCGGTGGTCGACTTCCTGGAGCACCGTCCCGACCCCAGCCGGGCCCAGGTCGAGGACCTTCTCTCCGGCCACCTGTGCAGGTGCACGGGCTACGCCCCGATCGTCGACGCCGTCCTGGACGTCGCTGCCGCCCCTCCCGTAGCCGGAGAGACGGCGTGAACCTGGCGCAGTCGCTCCTCGCAGCCTGCGAGCGCCACCCCGAGCGCGAGGCCTTCCCACGGCTCACCTACGGCGAGCTGCTCGTGCGCGTACGCCGGGTCGCAGGCGGGCTCGGTGTCGCCGAGGGCGACCGCGTGGCCGTCGTGCTCGACAACCGGCTCGAGACGGCGCTGCTCTACTGGGCCGCCCAGTGGGCCGGGGCGGTGATCGTTCCTCTCTCCTGGCGACTGTCAGCGGACGAGCTCGACTACTGCATCGCCGACTGCGGCGCGGCGCTCGTTTTGCGCGAAGGCGACCCGCTGCCCGAGGGTCTCGACCACCCGGGCGCGCTCGACCGCGACGAGCGGGAGACGTCGCTGATCCTGTACACGTCGGGCACGACGGGTCGCCCGAAGGGCGTGCCCCGCTCGCACCGCGCAGATCGCGCCGGAGGGTGGTCGCAAGCGCTGCAGCACGGGTACCTGCCGGGAGATCGCACGCTCGGGGTGATGCCGCTCTACCACACCATGGGGATCCACTCTCTCGTCGCCATGCACATCGTCGGCGGCTGCTTCGTACCGCAGGCCCGCTGGGACGCCGGCGCCGCTCTCCGGCTGATCGAGGAGCAGCGGATCACCTCCCTGTACCTCGCACCGACCCTCTTCCACGACCTCCTCCAGCACGAGCGCTTCGACCGCCACGACGTCTCGACCGTGCGGGCGCTCGGCTACGCGGGCGCTGCCATGACCTCGACGATGGTCTCCCGCTGCACGGCCGCCTTTTCTCCGGAGGTGTTCGTGAACCACTACGGCTCGACCGAGGTCTACACGTTCTCGATCGGCCCCGACCAGGTGCGCAAGCCGGGCTGCGCCGGGCGGCCGGCGATGAACACGCGCATGCGGATCGACGCAGGCGGCGAGATCTGCGTGCACCTGAGCTCGGACGAGGCGTTCAGCGGCTACTGGCAACGGCCGGACGCGGATGCCAGATCGATCCGGGACGGGTGGTACCACACCGGCGACACGGGCCACCTCGACGAGGACGGCGACCTGTGGATCGACGGACGCGTCGACGACATGATCATCTCCGGCGGCGAGAACATCCATCCGCTCGAGGTCGAGGACGTGCTGGCAGCGCACCCCGGCGTGCGTGAGGTCGCAGTGGTGGGCATGCCCGACGACCGCCTGGGGCAGCACGTGACGGCGATCGTCGTCGGCGACGTCGACGCGGCGGAGCTCGACGCGCACTGCCTTGCGTCCCAGCTCGCCCGCTTCAAGCGCCCGAGGGAGTACCGCTTCGTCCCGTCGCTCCCGAAGAGCGCCTCCGGCAAGATCCTGCGCAGGGTGCTGCGCGACGAATCCGACACGAAGGAGCGGGTGTGACCGAGTTCGACGGCTTCCGGCTCGACCGCGACGACGAGCGCGGCGTCGCCACGATCACGCTCGACGTTCCCGGGAAGCTCAACCGGGTCTCGATGCTCGCTCGCGACCAGCTCTCGGCGCTGTTCGCGGAGCTCGACCACGACGAGGCGGTTCGCTTCGTCGTGCTCACGGGAGCCGGGGGCCAGTTCACCGCCGGAGGCGACATCGCAGGGTTCCTGACCCGGTCACCGTGGGTGGTCTCACAGCTCGCGAAGAACGTCGCCGCGCCCGAGCGCTGCTCGAAGCCGGTGATCGCGGGCCTGCAGGGGTACGTGTTCGGGGTCGGGCTCGAGCTGGCGCTCGCCTGCGACTTCCGCATCGCCGCCGACGACCTGCAGCTGGCGTTGCCGGAGGCGACGATCGGGATGATCCCGGGATCCGGCGGCACACAGCGGCTGGCGCGCATGATCGGGCTCGGCCGCGCGAAGGACATGATCATGCGTGGACGCCGGATGGGAGCCGACGAGGCGCTCGCGGTCGGCCTCGTCACGGAGGTGGTGTCGCCGGACGGGCTCGAGGCCGCCGTCGCGGCGCTGGTCGACGAGCTCTCCCGCCACTCCCCGCTCGCGCTCGCGATGGCGAAGCGCGTGCTCAACACGGCCTACGACGGGCCCATGCACGTCGGTCTCGAGCTCGAGGGCCTCGCCTACGGGCTCCTCCAGCAGACGCACGACTTCCGCGAGGGCGTGCAGGCATTCGGCGAGAAGCGGCGGCCGGAGTTCGACGGCACCTGACGTCAGGCGTCAGGGAACGGGCGCACGGGGCGCTCGTGCGCGCCCATGCGCCAGCGCACGGAGGCGCAGGCTACCGACGCTCCCAGGCCAGGCCGGCGGCGAGCACGACGTCGTCTCGCGGCGCGATGAGCTGCATGTTCCCGATCGCGAGGCCGGCCCAGCCGATCAGGTTGACCCAGCGCAGGAACGAGCTGAGAGGGAGCCGCACGTCGAGCTCGTCGGCGTCCTCGGGCGGCAGCTCCACCGCGTAGCACGGGCTCGCGTAGAGATCGACCTCCGGCTCGTACGCGCGCCATTCGTCGAGTGCGCCGTAGGCGGCCGCCACCGCATCAGGGTCGACGCGCTGGGCAGCCTCCAGCTTCGGCCGGATCGTGCCGGCGTACTCGTCGGCGCGTGCGGGGAACGTCTCCCGGTGGGACTGCGCGGCCTCGTGCAGGAAGAGCGGCCACATGTCCGAGCGGGCCGCGGGAACGGCCGACTCGACGACGCGCGCTCCGAGGCGCTCGAGGTCGGCGGCCCAGGCCTCTGCCGCGTCGCTCGCCTCCGTGTCCCGGCCGTCGGCGAGGTCGGGCGCCCTGCGGAGCAGCCCGATCGTGAGGCCGTCCAGGCGCGGCTCGGGCGCCGGGCGCCCGGCGAGCACCGACCAGAGCAGCGCCACGTCGCCGACGCTGCGCGCCATCGGGCCGACCGTGTCGAGCGAAGGGCAGAGCGGGAAGATGCCGTCGAGCGGGATCAGGCCCCACTGCGACTTGAGCCCGACCGTGCCGCAGGCGGCCGAGGGGAGCCGGATCGAGCAGCCGGTGTCGGTGCCGATGCCGAGCTCCACGAGCCCCGCGGCGAGAGCGGCGGCGTTGCCTGCCGAGGAGCCGCCGGTCGTCCTGCCAGGACAGGCCGGGTTGTGCACGGTGCCGTACCACGGGTTGAGACCGAGCACGCTCCAGGCGAACTCGGGCAGGTTCGCCTTGCCGACCACGACGGCCCCAGCGTCGAGCGCGCGCTGCACGACCGTGGCGTGCCGCTCGGGCACGTGGTCGCCGTAGATACGCGAGCCGTACGTGGTACGGATGCCGGCCGTGTCGATCAGGTCCTTGACGAGCAGCGTCCTGCCGGCGAGCGGGCCCCCGGACGCGCCCGCGAGGGGCTCGTCCAGCCAGGTGATGGCCGCGTTGTACGGGTCCGTCACGGGACGACCGCGATCGCGTCGAGCTCGACCCTGGCACCGGGGACGGCCAGCCCGGTGACCTCCACGAGCGTTCCCGCGGGCCGCGTGCTCCCGAACGCCTCGCGAAGCGCGTCGTCGAGCAGCGACTGCTCGCCGACGTCGGTGAGGTAGGCGTTGACGTGGACGACGTGGTCGAACGAGCAGCCGCCGGCGGCCAGGATCGCCCCGAGGTCCGAGAGCACACGGCGGGCCTGCCGCCCGACGTCCCCCTGGCCGACGATCTCGCCCGCGACGTCGACCGGGAGCACGCCCGCCACGAACAGGAGCCCTGCGGCCTCGACGGCGTCCGCTGCATGCGAGAGCACCGGCCTCGAGGCCAGCGAGATCTCGCGGGGCCGGGTCACGAGGGGATCAGCGCCACGCACTCCACCTCGATCCGGGCACCCGGGATCACGAGCGCGGAGATCTCGACCAGGGTCGAGGCGGGACGCGTCTCCCCGAAGACCTCCTGACGCACGGGGTTCACGAGCGGCCGGTCGGCCACGTCGGTGAGGAACACCGTCACCTTGACCACGTCGGCGAACGTGCAGCCGCCGGCAGCGAGCACCTGCCGCATGTTCTCGAAGACGCACCGGGCCTGGGCGACGACGTCGTCGCCGCCGACGAGCTCGCGCCGCTCGTCGACGGGGACGATGCCGGAGACGAACAGGAAGTCCCCCGCCTGGACGGCGTCGGTGAAATGCGAGATCGGCTCTGCCTGACCCGCGACACGGAGCTCGCGCCGGATCGCCATTCAGACTGCGAAGTGCGCCTTGAGCGCGTCGAATCCGCCCTGGAACACCTGCGAGGCGAAGAAGCCCGTCCAGTGCTCCTGCTGGTCGCGATCGCAGTCGAACGTCGTCCACCACTCGACAAAGCTCGCGCCGCCGTCCGTGATCGGCGTGACGCGGATCGTGGCGCAGTAGTTGTCGACGTCGAACGGCGTCTTCTGGAAGTCGTACGTGTACGACCGCTCGAGGTCGGAGTGCCCGAGCAGCTGCTCGCGGATGTGGGTGCCGTCCGCCAGCGTGAAGCTGCGGATGCCCCCGACCTGGTCACCCGTCTTGCCGTCCTCGATCTCGCTCTGCGACACGAGCCCGCCGTGCCAGGTGGCGAGGCCGTTGAAGTCCCTGATGCGCTCCCACACCCGGTCTGCCGGTGCGTCGATCACCGTGCTCGCATACGACTTGGCCATCTTCCAGCTCCCTCCGTTGCGTCGGTTTCGGGGAGCCTACGGTGGCGGGGGCACCCACGCCAAGCCGATCCGTCCTACTGCGTGGCGACCTTCCGCAGCAGCGGCTTGTGCAGGCGCACGAACGCGGCGTCGATCTTCTTCGCCGATCCGTACCACCAGAGCACGAGGTTCGTGCCGTACTGCTTCTTGGCGAGCCAGTACGTGCCGCCGGTGAGGTAGCGACCACGCTCCCAGTAGATGCTGGACGGCCCCGGTGCTCCCATCACGCCCGTGTGGCTGTCGGAGAGCAGCTTGCGGACGTCGCCGGTGACATCGCGGGGCCCGACCACGAAGAGGATGAAGCGGCCGTACTTCGCCTGGTTCGAGATGGACGGAGCCAGCGACAGAGCCGTGTAGTGACCCGGGTAGGACGACCGCTTGTCGACCAGGAGCTTCGAGCCGGTGGCGGTCTTGAAACGGGCAACGACCTGTGAGGCGGTCTGCGCCGTCGCTCCCGCAGCGGGCGCGACGGCGACCGCCAGGGCGACGAGCGCCGCCAGGAGCGCGAGTCGGAGATGTGCGCGCCGCATGTACTGATCATGGTCGCCCCCGTTCGGGGGAGGCAATCCCTCGTTCGAGGGTCAGCCCGCGGTGCGTGCCAGGGCTGCCTCGCGAATCTGGGTCAGCGTCTGCCGCGGGGTCAGCCCCTCGGGATCGACGCGCAGCTCGATCAGAGCGGGCCTGCCGCTCGCGAGGGCTTCCTCGAACGCAGCCGGGAACTCGTCCGTCCGCTCGACCGCGGCGCCGTGGGCGCCGTACGCTCGGGCGAGCGCTGCGAAATCGGGGTTGACGAGGTCGGTGCCCGAGACCCGGCCGGGGTAGTGCCGCTCCTGGTGCATGCGAATCGTGCCGTACATGCCGTTGTTGACGACGAGCACGACCATCGCCGTCTCGTACTGGACGGCCGTAGCGAGCTCCTGCCCCGTCATCAGGAAGTCCCCGTCCCCGGCGAACGCCACGACGGTCCGGTCGGGATGGAGCAGCCTCGCCGCCACGGCCGCCGGCACGCCGTACCCCATCGCCCCGCTGACCGGTGCGAGCTGCGTGCGGAAGCGGCGGAACTCGTAGAAGCGATGCGCCCACACCGAGAAGTTGCCCGCGCCGTTCGTGACGATCGCGTCGTCCGGCAGTCGCCCACGCAGGTAGGCCATCACGTCGCCCATGTCGAGCATGCCCGGCAGCGGGGTGTGCTTCAGGTTCTCCAGGTACTCCGCCCGGGCCTCCTCGGCATGCGCGCGCCAGGAGGTGCCGTCGAGCGGGATCACGTGGCGTAGCGCGGCAGCGAACTGCGGTGGGCCGGCGTTGATCGGGAGATCGGGCTGATAGACCCGCCCGAGCTCGTCGGGATCGGCCTGCACGTGGATCAGCGTCGGGCGCGGGCGCGGCACGTCGAGCAGCGTGTAGCCGGAGGTCGTGATCTCTCCCAGCCTGGTGCCGACGGCCAGCAGCACGTCCGCGTCGCGGACACGGGCTGCCAGGCGGGGATCGGGGCCGAGACCGACGTGGCCGACGTAGGCCGGAGAGGTGTTGTCGACGTAGTCCTGGCAGCGCCATGCCGATGCGACCGGGAGGCCGCTCTGCTCGCACCAGGAGGTGAGGTCGTCGTGCGCCGCCGCCGTCCAGGGGGCGCCGCCGACCAGAACGAGTGGCCGCTGCGCCGACTGCAGCAGGTCGCGCATCCGCTGCAGGTCGTCGTCGCCGGGGTGCGCCTGGGAGGCCGTGTACGGTGCGGCGTCGTCCACGTCGGCCGGCTCGACCAGCATGTCCTCGGGGAGTGCCAGCACGACGGGGCCCGGACGTCCGGAGGTGGCGACGTGGAAGGCACGCGAGACCAGCTCGGGGATGCGGTCGGCGTGGTCGATCTGAGCGACCCATTTCGCCATCGGGCCGAACATCTGCCGGTAGTCGATCTCCTGGAACGCCTCCCGTTCCATCATGTCGCGGCCGACCTGGCCGATCAGCAGGATCAGCGGCGTCGAGTCCTGGTAGGCGGTGTGGACACCACACGAGGCGTGGGTGGCGCCGGGCCCTCGCGTGACCATGCACACCCCGGGGCGCCCGGTCAGCTTTCCGTAGGCGTCGGCCATGTTTGCCGCGCCGACCTCGTGCCGGCAGATCACGTAGCGGACGGGCGAGTCGTGCAGGGCGTCGAGCACGGCCAGGTAGCTCTCCCCCGGCACGCCGAAGGCGAGCTCGACGCCGTGGACGGCGAGCTGGTCGACGAGGATGCGGCCGCCGGGACGGATCACGCAGTCACCGGAGCGACACCGACTGGTCGAAGAAGACCGTGGCCCGCTGCAGCTTCGGCTTGCTCTCGTCCGCCGGGTCGACGTAGCGGATCGTGCGCTTCCCCGCCCATTCTGCGGGGAGCAGCATGACGCGCACGAACGCGGTCTCCTGGTGACCGGAGGCGACGGCGTAGACAGGCTCGACTCCCGACTCGAACCACGCGCCGCCGGGCAGGTACGTGTCCCTCCTGCCCTCGGTGTGGATCTCGATCGCGCCCTGCAGCAGGTACCGGATGCCGGGCCCGGGGTGCGTGTGCAGGTGGGCGACGCCCTCGGGAGGGAAGTCGATGCGGTCGCAGCGCACGATCCAGTCCGCCAGAGGGTCGAGCTCGAGACGTCGCGAGAGGAGGGCGTGCCCGGCCTCGTCGACTCCACCGTCGAGCTGCCAGACGAGCGCCGGCCCGCCGACCGCGGCAGCACCGAAATGCGCCTCGCCGCGGGCGACGTCGTAGACGACCGTGGCGGCAGCGCCCGCCTCGACGCCTCCCGCCCGCTCGTACAGGGACAGCCTCATGCGCGATCTCTCAATGGAACGTCTGCCCGCCGTCGATCACGATCGTCTGCCCGGTCACGAAGCTCGACGACGGGCCGGCCAGGTACACGACCGCGCCGACGACGTCCTCCGGCAGCTGGTCACGCTGCAGCGTCCTGGCCGCGACGGAGACGTCGCGGAGCTTCTCGATCACCTCGGGGTGCTCCTCGACACCGGCGGACATGGTGAATCCGGGGGCAACGCAGTTGACGAGCACGTCGTCCTTGCCGAGCTCCTTGGCGAGTGCTCTCGTGAAGGCCACGATGGCGCCCTTGCTCGTCACGTAGTGGAGCAGGAACGGGACGCCGCGGAACGGCGTGCCCGACGAGATGTTCACGATCCTGCCGCCCCCGCGCTCGCGCATCACCGGGACGACCGACCGGCACGTGAGGAACATGGAGGCCACGTTGACGTCCATGACACGGCGCCACTCCTCGAGCGGGATCTCGGTGAACGGCCTCATGGCGAGCGACGCGTAGAGCCCCGCATTGTTGACGAGCACGTCGATCGAGCCGCACCGCGCGAGCGTCTCCTCGGTCATCCGCTGCACGTCGGCCTCGTCCGCGACGTCCACCGTCAGGCCGACGCCGTCCCGGAACCCTGCCGCGGCCTCCTCTGCCCCTTTCAGGTCCGCCACGACGATGCGAGCGCCCTCCACCGCGAGACCGCGGGCGATCGCGTGGCCGATGCCCTGGGCCGCGCCGGTGACGAGGGCGACCTTGCCGTCGAGCTGGCCCACTTCGCCTCCTAGGTGATCGGTGAGAACGAGGTCGGGGTGAGGATGCGGTTCTGCTGCGTGTGGATGAGCGGCTGAATCCTCGCCAGGAAGGCCTTCCAGTCGTCGCGCGCCTGCAGCGCCGCGCGGCGCTGCTCGCGCTCGGCGAAGCTGTCGTAGCGCCACATGCTCGTGTAGGTGGAGAGGGCCCCGATGTCGGTGGTGAACGCGCCGACGAAGCCGCCCAGCACCTCGATCTGGATGGCGATCCCCTCGGTCTCGTAGAGCCGCACGAGCTCGGGCAGCTTGCCCGTCGTGACGTGGTAGTCGCGCTGTTCGACGATCACCATCAGAGGTGTCCTCCGATCCCGCCCATGGCGAGGTACTTGAGCTCCACCCAGTCGTCGACGCCGTACGACGAGCCCTCGCGGCCGATGCCCGACTCCTTCACGCCCCCGAACGGAGCGACCTCGGAGGAGACGAAGCCGGTGTTGATCCCGACGATGCCGTACTCGAGCCCTTCCGCGACGCGCCAGGTGCGTCCCAGGTCGCGCGTGTAGAAGTAGGCCGACAGCCCGTACGGCGTGTCGTTCGCGATCTGCACCGCCTCTGCCTCGCCGGCGAAGCGGTTGATGCCGGCGACGGGCCCGAACGTCTCCTCGCAGCTCATCGCCATGTCCATGGTGACGCCGGTGAGGACGGTGGGCTGGAAGAACTGGCCCTCGAGGCGCCGGCCGCCGTGGACGAGCTCGGCGCCGGAGCCGAGCGCGTCCTCCACGTGCCGCTCCACCTTTGCGACGGCAGGGCCGTCGATCAGCGGCCCGACCTGAGCGCCGTCGGTGAACCCGTCGGCGACCTTCAGCTGCTCGACCGCCGCCGTGAACGCGGCCACGAACGCGTCGTAGATGCCGTCCTGCACGAGGAAGCGATTGGCCGAGATGCACGTCTGGCCCGAGTTGCGGAACTTGCAGAGCAGCGCGCCGGCGACCGCCTCGTCCAGGTCGGCGTCGTCGAAGACGATGAACGGGGCGTTGCCGCCGAGCTCGAGCGACACCTTCTTCACCTGCCCGGCGCACTGCGCCATCAGGAGCTTCCCGACCTCCGTCGAGCCGGTGAAGCCGAGCTTCCTGACGATCGGGTTCGACGTCATCTCGCCGCCGATGGCGGGAGCATCGGCGGCGTCGCCGGTCACGACCGAGAAGACGCCGGCGGGGATGCCCGCCTCCTCCGCCAGGGCAGCGACGGCGAGCGCCGAGAGCGGCGTCTGCTCGGCCGGCTTCAGCACCATCGTGCAGCCGACGGCGAGGGCCGGAGCGGACTTCCGCGTCGGCATCGCGGAGGGGAAGTTCCACGGCGTGATCCCGGCGGTGACGCCGATCGCCTCGCGAAGCACCACGATGCGCCGGTCGGGCAGCGGCTGCGGGACGACGGTGCCGTCGAGTCGCTTCGCCTCCTCGCCGAACCACTCGTAGAACGACGCTGCGTATCCGATCTCCGCCTTTGCCTCCGCCAGAGGCTTTCCCTGCTCGCGCACGAGGAGCGCGGACAGCTCGTCGGAGCGCTCGAGCATCAGGTCGGCCAGGCGGCGCAGAAGCCGGGCACGCTCCTTCGCCGGACGGTGCTTCCACGCGGGCAGCGCCCGTTGTGCCGCCTCGATCGCCCGGCGCGTCTCGGCGGCGCCCATGCGGGGCACGTCGGCGATCGTCTCTCCGCTCGCCGGGTCGAGCACCGGGAAGGTCTCGCGGGAATCGGCGTCGACCCAGGCACCGTCGACGTAGGCCCGGGTCTTCAGGAGGTCTGTCTCGAGAGCGGTCATGCGCGGACGATAGCGGGTCGCAGGGGTGATCGATCCACCATCGCCCATCGATTATCGATCGCGGCGGGTGGCTCGTGCACGGCCTTGCGGCGGTGCGATACTTGCACCGTGGAGCCTCAGTTCCTGCACTTCGACGACGTGCGCCCCTTCACGCTGACCGAGGGCGTCACGGGGCGCCCTCTCTTCGGCGCGGAGGCGATGGTCAACGTGATCGAGTTCGCGGCCGGGGCAACCGTCGACCGGCACAGTCACCCGCACGAGCAGCTCGGGATCGTCCTGCGCGGCATGCAGGCGCTCGTGATCGACGGCGTCGCCCACGAGCTCGGCCCGATGGAGGGCTACGTCCTGCCCGGCAACGTCGAGCACTCGGCCTACTGCGGTCCCGAAGGGGCAACCGTGATCGACATCTTCTGCCCGGTGCGTGAGGACTACCGCGAGCGGTGGTCCGACGCCGTCGCCGACGCCGGGCCGCGCTGAGGGCGTGAGCCAGACGATCGAAGCGCCGGCGGAGGTGCGCCTGCCGGAGGGCGACGAGCAGCAGCGAGAGGACCGGCCGTGGATCGTGATCGTCTGGAACGACCCGATCAACCTGATGAGCTACGTCACCTTCGTCCTGCGGAAGCTCTTCGGCTATTCCGAGGCCGAGGCGACGAAGCTGATGCTGCAGGTGCACAACGAGGGCAAAGCAGTGGTCTCGTCCGGTACGAAGGAGAAGGCGGAGTTCGACGTCGCCCGCTTGCACGGGCACGGCCTGTGGGCGACCCTGCGGCAGGACTGACGTGAGCCACCGACGGATCTCTCGCGAGGACGACGGCACCTTCAGGCTGCGTCTCCCCGCCGACGAGCGCGCCGTCCTACGCGCCCTGCCGCAGCAGCTGCGCGGGCTCCTCGCCACGGACGACCCGAGCCTCGTGCGACTCTTTCCTCCCGCCTACACGGACGACAAGGACGCAGACGACGAGTACGGGACGCTGGTGCGCGACGAGATCCTCGAGGGGAAGCTCGACGCCCTCGGCACGGTCGAGACGACGCTCGACGCGGAGCGGCTCGACGAGCGGGAGCTGCTCGCCTGGCTCGACGCGCTCGAGAGCCTCCGCCTCGTGCTCGGCACGCAACTCGACGTCACCGAGGAGACCTACGCCCACGAGCTCGACCCCTCGCAGCCGCTGGCTCCCGCCCTGGCGCTGTACGGCTACCTCAGCTGGCTCCAGGAGCAAGCGGTCGAGGCGCTGTCGGCGGGGCTGCCCTGACCCGGGAGACGCCGCCGCGAGGCGAAGCGACGGGCTCCCTCGCTAGGTCGGGATCACGAGGACGCGACCCGGAGCCCCGGCAAGGCTCTCTGCCACGGCCTCGTTCACCTCGTCGAGCGGGTACTTGGTGCCGAGGAGCGCCGTGAGCTCGAGCTTGCCGGCGCGGACGAGCTCGAGCATGGCCGGGAGGGAGACGGCCGGGTCCTCCGACCCGTAGAGGGTCCCCGTGAGGCGCTTCTCACGCCGGATGAGCTCGAACGGGTCGAGGTCGAGGCGCAGGCCTGCCGCCGGCAGGCCGACGATCACCGCCAGGCCACCGTCCCGCGTGAACCGGAGCGTGGTCGCCGTGGTGGCCGGGTCGCCCACCGCGTCGAACCCGACGTCGGCGCCGTCCGGGAGCGCCGCCGCGAGGGTCTCCTTGAGCCCTTCCGGCACGACGGCGTGGGTCGCCCCGAGCCCGAGCGCCTGCTGCAGGCGCGCCTCGACCGGGTCGCAGACGACGATCGTGCCGGCGCCGGCGATCCGTGCTCCCTGCACCACGAACTGCCCCACCCCGCCGGCGCCGAGGACGAGCACGCTCGCGTCCGGCTCGAGGCGGGCAGCGTAGAGGACGGCACCGACGCCCGTCAGCACCGCGCAGCCGAGCAGGGCGGCCTCCTCCAGCGCGATACCCGCCACGGGCAGCGCCACCTGCTCGGAGACGACCACGCGCTCGGCAAGGCACCCGGTCGCCGTCCCGCGGTAGACCGTCTCGCCGCGGTACGACATGCCGGTGCGCCCGTCCGGCAGCGTGCCGTTCGGGATCGCGGCGTTGAGCTGCCTGCAGGTGGCCGGCCGGCCGCGGCGGCAACCAGCGCAGGCACCGCACGAGGGGGCCCACGACAGCACCACCTCGTCGCCGGGGCGCACGAGCGTGACCTCCGTGCCGACCTCCTCCACGACGCCTGCGCCCTCGTGGCCGAGCACCATCGGCGTCGGCCGCCGGAACTCACCCTTCACCTGATGCAGGTCGGTGCCGCAGATGCCGACGGCTGCCATGCGAACGACGACCTCGTGCGGCTCCGGGTCGTCGAGGTCGATCTCGGCGATCTCGAAGGGCTCCCCGACCGCGTGGAAGAGGGCTGCGCGTGTCTTCATCGGCCGGAGGGCCCTGGCATCCGGTGGACGGACAGCTCTTCGCCGCCCGCCCACCGCTGCGCTCGTGTGCTCAGGCGCCGATCGCCTTCTTCACGTCGGCGCAGGTCGTCACCGTGGAGACGTTCTGCAGCGCGAAGTTGATCGACGCGTTGTGCCAGTCGGCGTTCATCGTCGAGCAGCCGTCTTCGGGGACGACCATGAAGTAGCCCTTGTCGGCGCCGGTTCGGGCCGTGTGCTCGATCGACATGTTCGTCCACGCCCCGGTCACGATCACGGTGTCGCGGCCGAGCCCCGCGAGCATGTTCTCGAGGCGGGTTCCCTGCCAGGCGCTCATGCGCATCTTCTCGACGACGAAATCCCCGTCCTGCGGCTCGAGGCCATCCGCGGGAGCCGCGCCCCACGTGCCGCGCACCATCGCTCCACCCTTGACGCCCTCGAACAGGGGGGCGTTCAGCTTCAGGCCGGGCGCTCCTTCTTCCACGATGTACCAGACGTGGAACACGGGGATCCCCTTCGAGCGGCAGGCGGCCGCCAGGTCGGCGACGTTCGCCACCACGTTCTGCTCCTTCGCGTGGGCCGGGGAGCCCGACTCGGCGAAGGCGCCGCCTTCGATGATGACGTCGTTCTGCAGGTCCTGGACGAGGAGCGCGCAGCGCGTCGGATCCAGGGTGAGCTGATCGGACATCGCAAGACCTCCTACCGCATGTACGGCTCGCGGCGCGGGCCGACCTTGGTGCGGATCGTGTAGACGGACGACGAGGACGGGATGAACAGCGTGTGCCAGTCGGAACCGCCCCAGGTGTGGTTGCCGACGTTCTCGGGCACCTCGACCGTGCCGAGGTGCTCGCCCTCGGGCGAGATGACCCAGACGCCCTTCGGCCCGGTCACCCAGACGTTGCCGCGCTCGTCGACCTTCATGCCGTCCGGGATGCCTTCCTCGATCACGCCGGTGCCGACGCCGTCGAAGAACATGCGCCCGTTGGCCAGGGTGCCGTCGGCGTTGACGTCGAACACCTTGATGTGCGCCCGCGGCGTGTCGTTGACGTAGAGCAGCGACTCGTCCGGCGAGAAGCAGAGGCCGTTCGGCATCTCGAACTCGTCCTCGGGCAGCGCCAGGTCGAGCTCGTCCTGGCCGCCGCCGGGCGGGATGCGGAAGATGCCCTGCCACCCGAGCTCGCGCGCGCGCTCGACGCCGAAGCCGGGAAAGCGCCCGTACCACGGGTCGGAGAAGTAGATCGTCCCGTCCGAGCGGACGGTCACGTCGTTGGGGCTGTTCAGGTACTTGCCCTGCCAGTGGAAGGCGAGCGTCTCGCGGACGCCGTCGGTGCGCTCGCGGACGAGCGAGCTCGTGACGTGCTCGCAGACGAGCAGGTTGAGGTCGGCGTCGAGCGCGAGGCCGTTGCACTTGAAGGACGGGTTGCGGACCTCGGTCACGGTCCCGTCGAGCGTGACCTTGCGGCGGATGTCGGCAGGCATGTCCGAGAAGTACAGGACCTGCTCGGTCGGGTGCCAGATGGGCCCCTCGGTGAAGGTGAAGCCGGTGGCGAGCTGCTCGACTCCGGAGCCCTCTTCGACGAGCTCGTAGATCGCGTCCGACTTGGCGTCGATACCCGGCACAGCGGTCCCCTTTCGTGACGGAAGTGAGGTCACGAACCTACCACGGTGGGGATCGCGTTTCAGCGCGATCGTGGCCGGCGCACGCGCTCGGCGTCAGGCCAGCTCGACGTGAATCCGCTGCTTGGCCTCGCGCAGCGAGCCCCCGGGGCGGACCGCCCTGACGGCGAGGATCTCGGCAAGAATCGAGAGAGCCGTCTCCGGCTGGGCGTCGGCACCGATATCGAGGCCGCAGGGGCCCATGATCCGCGCGAGCTTCTCCTCGGCCACGCCCGCCTCGAGCAGCCGCTCGCGACGCCGCTCCTGGTTGCGGCGCGACCCGAGCGCGCCGACGTAGAACGCCTCGGTGTCGAGGGCGGCGATCAGTGCAGGCTCGTCGAACTTGTCGTCGTGGGTCAGCACCACGATCGCCGTCTGGTGATCGGGGCGGATCTCGTCCAGGGCCTCCTGCGGCCACTTCTCGATCAGGATGTCCGCCGAGGGGATGCGCTCCCTGGTCAGGAACTTCCCTCGCGCATCCGCCACGATCGATGTCCAGCCGAGCAGCTTGGCACCCCGGCAGAGTGCTTCGGCGGTGTCGACGGCACCGTAGACGAACACCCGCGGCGGCGGCCCGTACCACTCCGCGAACACCTTCGTCCCGTCCGCCAGCTCGAGCAGCCGGTTGCGGCCGCGGCGAACGATCTCGTCGAACTGGGCGGCAGCCTCCTCCGGCACCTCGCCGTAGCGCTCGCCACTCTCGAGCACGAGCAGCTTCGACCCCTGCGCCTGCCCCTCGACGACCGTGAAGAGGACACCGCGACCCTCGGATCCGGCGAGCGCGGCCAGCCTCGCGACGAGGCTCATTCGACGCGCTCCAGGAAGACGTCGATCTCGCCGCCGCAGGGAAGCCCGACGGCCCAGGCCTCGTCGTCGGTGATCCCGTAGTGCAGGAGCCTGGACTCGCCGCTCGCGAGCACCTCCTGGGCGTTCTCGAACACGTCGCTCTCGACGCAGCCGCCGGAGACGGATCCACACATCTGTCCGGACTCGGACACGGCCAGGCTCGTCCCCACCGGACGAGGTGCTGAGCGTCGCGTGGCTACCACGGTGGCGACGACGACCTTCTCGCCGGCGCGCTGCCAGCGCTCGATGTCGGGCAGGATCTCCTTCATGCTGCGTGCCTCCTCTCGATGCCGGCGAGCACGGTCGCCAGCTCTTCCAGGCTTTTCAGATTATGGCCGGGCAGGAACCGGTCGACGAACGGCAGTGCCGCGCGCATCCCCCCCGCGAGTGGCTGGTACTCCGGGTTCCCCTTGAGCGGGTTGACCCAGACGACCGCGTAGGCGGCGCGTGCGAGGCGTGCCATCTCGCGGCCGACGAGCTCCGGGTCCTGGCGCTCCCAGCCGTCGGACACGATCACGACGACGGCACCGCGCGAGAGCGCTCTACGGCCGTAGACGTCGTTGAACTCCTTCAGCGAGGCGCCGATGCGCGTCCCGCTGCCCCAGTCGGTGACGGCGTCCGTGCACTTCTCGAGCGCGGCCTCGGGGTCGCGCGTGCCGAGCTCCGGTGTCAGCCGCGACAGGCGCGTGCCGAACGCGAATGCCTCCACGCCCGGCCCCGAGCCGACCGCCGCGTGCAGGAAGAGCAGGAGCGCCCGCGCGTATGCGTCCATGGAGCCCGAGACGTCGCACAGCACGACGAGCTTGCGCGGCACGTCCTTGCGGGAGCGGGTCGGGCGGTCGACGGGATCGCCGCCGGTGCGAAGCGAGTGCCGGATCAGCCGGCGGACGTCGAGGCGGTCGCCGCGAGGGTCGGCGTGACGGCGCCGCGACGTGCGCTTCGGCCGCCTCCGCGCGATCAGGGCGATCAGGCGCTTGACCCTGCGGTACTCGTCGGGGCTCATCTCGGCGAAGTCCTTGTCGCGCAGCAGCTCGTGCCCGGAAGAGCCGAGCTCGAGCGGGTCGTCGCCCGTGCTGTCGTCCTCGTCGCCGCCGTCTCGTTGCCGGTCGGCGAGGGATTCGCCGATGCGCTGCTGCGCCTGAGGCTGCTGCTCGGCCCTGGCCGGGGGCAGCACCGGTGCCCGCAGGAACCAGGCGCGAAACGCGCGGTCGAAGAGGTCGAGCTCGTCGTGGCGCGCGACCAGCGTCTGGCGCAGCGCGAAGTAGACGTCCTCCTGCCGCTCCAGGTCGACAGCGTCGAGGCCGCGCAGCGCGTCGGCCACCCGACCGGGGCCGACCTCGAGGCCGACCTCCCGCAGGACGCGGCCGAACGTGACGACGTGGCGCACGAGAGCGTCGCCGGCCATCGACCGCTACCGCGACGCCGTCGCGCGCGCCGTGTCGACGAGCTGGGCGAGCGTCTCGTCGCGAACCTGCTCGATGTCCTCGCGGTACTTGAGAACGGAGCCGAGGGTCTGCTCGACCACCCCGGCATCGAGCTCCTGGCGGCCGAGCGCGTTCAACGCCATCGTCCAGTCGATCGTCTCGGCGACGCCGGGCGGCTTGGCCAGGTCGAGACCGCGCAGCTCGCGCACGAAAGCGGCTGCCTCGGCGGCGAGCCGCTCGGAGACGCCGGGGATGCGGATCTTCACGATCTCGATCTCGCGCTCGATCGAGGGGTGGCCGATCCAGTGGAACAGCGCACGCCGCTTGAGCGCGTCGTGCAGCTCACGCGTGCGGTTCGAGGTCAGGATCACGGCGGGCCGGCGTCGCGCTCGGATCGTGCCGAGCTCGGGGATCGTGATCTGGAAGTCGGAGAGCACCTCGAGCAGGAACGCTTCGAACTCCTCGTCGGCGCGGTCGATCTCGTCGATCAGGAGCACCACCGGCTCGTCGGTGTCGATCGCCTCGAGCAGCGGCCGCCGGATCAGGAACTCGGGCCCGAAGAGCTCGTCCTCCGAGACCGTGCCCTCCTGAGCCGCGCGGATGTGCAGCAGCTGGCGCGGGTAGTTCCACTCGTAGACGGCGTGGGCGACGTCGAGGCCCTCGTAGCACTGCAGGCGGATCAGGCGCGAGCCGGTCGCGATCGCGAGGGACTTCGCCGCCTCGGTCTTGCCGACCCCGGCCTCGCCCTCGAGCAGGAGCGGCTTCTCGAGCGCCAGCGCGAGGAAGAGCGCAGTCGAGAGCCCCCTGTCCGGAAGGTAGTCCGCCTGTCGGAGCGCCGCTTCGAGCTCGTCGATCGTGCGAAAGCCGCTCATCGGGAGAGCGTAGCTGCGCGGGGGGAGGCGGAGAGAACGCGGTTCGCAGCCGTCAGGCAGCCTCGTCGAGCAGGTCGACGATCAGCGCGATGGAGCGATCGAACAACCCGAGCTCCCGGAGCACCCGCAGGCAGTCGACCGGGTCGGCCTGAGCGGCGATGCTCCCCTCCAGGATCCGCATGACGACGAACGTCATCGGGTCGAAGGCGAGGCCCGCCTGCTCGAAGAGGCGGCCGACGGCGTAGGCCTCGCGCGCGAGAGCGTGCTCGGCAGCCGCGAGCGAGTGGCTCAGCGCAACCAGCCGCTCCTGCCGTGCCCGAAGCGCGCCGCCTACCCTGACGTCGTTGTCGTCGAACCCCGTCATCGTCCTCCCTCGTTGAGACGCCGTTTTCGCGCGACGGTCAGCGGCCGAGGCGGCCGCGGCGACACCACCCCGGTCGGGCCTCGTGTTGACAGGACGCCCCAGGAGGCGTAGGACCGCTCGGTCGAGCGCGACTCCCAGTGAAAGAAGGAGCTCCGTGCCTTACGAGATCAAGATGCTCGACCTGATCGACATCGAGCTCGAGTCGAGCTTCCTCGTCCTCGCCCGGAACATGGGCATCCGCACGCGTGTGAAGACGTGGGGCTACTTGATCCTCGGGCCGGGCAGCGAGCCGATCCTCGTCGACACCGGCGCGAGCCATCCCGAGATCATGGAGACCCTCGGGATGACCGGGATCGTGACGAAGGAGATGACTCTGCGCCGTCAGCTTTCGAGGCACGGAGTCAAGATCAACGACGTTCGCTGGATCCTGCACACGCACCACCACATCGACCACGCGGGCCAGGACAGCCAGTTCTCGATGCGTCAGACCGTCGTCACGAACCGGCGCGAGCTCGAGTACTCGGCCTCGGGGATCATGGGGGGGCAGTACCCGGCCGAGTACGTGAAACACCACATCGACCGCCTGCACAAGCCCGGCGCGATGCGGCTGCTCGACCTCGAGCTCTCGGGCCCCGACGAGATCGCACCGGGCATCGTGTGCGAGTCGGCGGACGGCCACACGGAGGGATCGATGAACATCCTCGTCGAGACCGCCGAGGGCACGGCTTGCATCTGCGGCGACGTCGTCTACGACATCCAGAACCAGATCGTCGACCCGATCTACCAGGTCCTCGACTACGAGCCGCAATCGACGGGAAATCAGGGCACTTCGAAACGGCAGGAGCGCGCGGCGATCAAGAAGGCGCTCAACAGCGGCACCTTCCTGCTGCCGATCCACGACTACCCGGCCCGCGTCGAGCACGGGCGCGTCGTCTCGCGGCTCGTCGGCGACTCCGTGCCCGGGCCCGAGCTCGCTGTCGTGCACCGGACGACGGCCGAGACGCGCAAGATGGGCGCCGGCCGCGAGGAGTTCGTCCTCCCGCCTGCGCCCTGACGCCGGTCCGAGGCCCGAGCAGCATCGGCCCGATCGAATAGGCTCGACGTCGTGACGACGACGGGTCACCTGGAACCGCCAGGCACATCGCCGGGCGGGGGCCCTGCTGGGTCGGTCACGTACCTCGAGGCGATCCGCGCCGCGCTCGTCGACGCGATGCGCGAGGACGATCGGGTCTTCCTGCTGGGAGAGGACATCGGCGCCTTCGGCGGGGCGTTCGGTGTCACCGCGGGCCTGCTCGACGAGTTCGGGGAGGAGCGGGTGCGCGATACGCCGATCTCCGAGGAGGGGTTCGTCGGCGCGGCGATCGGCGCCGCCTGGATGGGCGAGCGGCCCGTCGTGGAGCTGCAGTTCGCCGACTTCATCACGTGCCCCTTCGACGCGATCGTGACCGTGGCCGCGAAGACCCACTGGCGCTCCGGCCAGGCGATCCCGATCGTGATCCGCTGCCCGACCGGGGGAGGCGTGCGCGGCGGCCCCTTCCACGCCGGCTCGCCGGAAGGCTGGTTCGTGGGAACGGCAGGGCTCAAGGTCGTCTGCCCCGGCACGGTGGAGGACGCCTACGGGCTGCTGCGCGCCGCCGTCGAGGATCCGGACCCGGTGCTCTACTTCGAGCACAAGCGGCTGTACCGCACGCTACGGGCCGACGCCCCCCCGTCGTCGCACCGCACCCCGATCGGGCCGGCTCACGTCGTCCGCGAGGGCGCCGACGTGACCGTCGTCACCTACGGGTCCGGCGTCACCACGGCGCTCGCCGCTGCGGATCGCACCGACGCGGCGGTCGAGGTGCTCGATCTCCGCACCGTCTGGCCGCTGGACGAGCAGGCCGTGCTGGCCTCGCTCGAGAAGACGTCGCGGGTGCTCGTGCTGCAGGAGGCTGCCCGCTCGATCGGGGCGGCGGGCCTCGTGCTCTCGCTCGTCGCCCGCGAGGCGTTCGAGCTCCTCGACGCCCCCCCTGCCCTGCACGCGCCGCCCGACACGCCCGTGCCCTTCGCGCCAGAGCTCGAAGACGCGTACATGCCGTCCGTCGAGTCGACGGCGGCGGCGCTCGCCGACCTGCTCGCCTACTGACGAGAGAGAAGGAGAAGCCGTTGCCGATCGAGCCGTGCGCAGACGTCCCCTCGGTCTCGCGTCAGGAGAGGGTCGAGCTCTTCCGCCTCGTGCTCCTGCACCGCCTGTTCGAGGAGCGGGAGCTCGCCCTCTACCGGCAGGGCCGGCTGCCGGGGTCCGTCTACACCGGTCGCGGCCAGGAGGCGGTGGCAGCCGGGGCGGGGCTCGCGCTCGGCCCGGACGACGTCGTGGCACCGCTGAACCGCGAGCTCGCATGTCACTTCGCGCGTGGGGCGACGCCCGCCGACGTCTTCCGCAACTTCCTCGGCAAGGCCACGAGCCCCACCCGTGGCAGGGACGGGAACCTGCACTTCGGCGCACCCGAGCGCGGCGTGTTCCCGCTCGTCTCCATGCTCGGCGATCTCGTGCCGGTCGTCGTGGGAGCCGCGCTCGCGTTCAAGCGCCGCGGAGAGCCACGCGTCGCCATGACGTTCCTCGGCGAAGGCGCCTTCTCGGTCGGCGACACCCACGAAGGGCTCAATCTGGCAGGCGTCTGGCAGGTGCCCGCCGTCTTCGTGGTGCAGTCGAACCGCTACTCGTACTCGACCCCCGTCTCCCGGCAGATGGTCAACACGAACATCGCGCAGCGGATCTACGGCGGCTGGTCGATCCCGGCCGAGCGCGTCGACGGCACCGACGCGATCGCAGTGCTCGACGCGGTGCGCGCGGCCGTCGAACGCGCGCGACGGGGCAACGGGCCGCAGGCGCTCGAGGCTCTGTCGGTTCGGATGCACGGCCACGCCGGCCACGACGACGCCCGCTACGTGCCGGCCGGGCTGAGGGAGGAGTTCGAAGCGCGCTTCGACCCGGTCGAGCGCCTGGCGGCGCGCCTGCTGCTCGACGGGCTGGCCGAGGACGAGATCGCCGGCCTCCGCGCGTCCGCCGCGGACGAGATCTCGCAGGGGCTCGCCGAGGCGGAGCAGGCGCCGCCCGCCGACCCCTCGTCGATCGAGGACGGCGTGTACGCGGCACCGCCGTGGCCGCGGAGACCGTAGGCGAGCGCGCCCGGCGCGGCACCGCTACCGCGGCGGTGCGCTGCGGCTCTCGACACCCCGCGCGAGCAGGTCGAGCAGCGCCCGCCGGGCGCGAGCAGGCGGCCAGCCGTGGGCGATGCGGAGATGCCGGTAGGTGCGGTCGACGGCGTTCACGAGCAGGGTCGAGGTCTCCCTGACGTCGACCTCGCGGATCGACCCGTCGCGCATCCCCTCCTCCAGCACCTGCTGGAAAGGCGAGACGTACGCCTCGCGCGAGCGCACCACGCCCGTCCGCTCGTGGAAGAGGCGCTGATCCGTCTCCTCGTCCAGGCCGCGGAGGAACGGCAGGTGGCGCTCCGTCACCTCACAGACCGAGAGGAGTGCGCGGCGGAGCCGCTCGAGCCCGCTGCCTCGGCCCGCGACGGCCGGCAAGAGGCTGTCCCGGAAGTCGCGCTCGTAGTCGTCCACGAGAAGTGCCAGGATCTCCTCGCGCCCGAGGCCGCGCCGGTAGAGCGTCATCCGCGAGAGGCCGGCCTCCACGGCGATGCGCGCCAGCGTTGCTGCCTGCCAGCCGTGGAGCTCGATCGCGCGCCGGGCGCCCTCGACGACCTGCTGCTCGGTGGAGATCGAAGCGGCCATCGGCACGGGACGATAGCGTTGCGCACGTGTTACGTCTATGTAACACTCGCAGGCGATACCCACCCCCGGAGGTCCACCATGCCCATGATCGAGGTCAAGCTCTACGACCGCCGCGTGACCGAGGAGTCCGTCCCCAAGATCGTCGCCGCCCTGACCGACGCGTTGGCGGAGTCGAGCGGCGCCGCGAAGGAGCACATCCAGGTGATCGTGCAGGGCGTCGCTCCCGGCAACTGGGGCATCGGCGGGCAGGTTCAGTCCTAGCAGCACCACGCGTCCCGCGGTCTAGACTCGGGGCACCAGGCGTGTCTTCTCCGACGCGAAGGAAGGTCCATGACCGAAGCCACTGAGGTTCTGATCCCGTCGACGCCGGACGAGGCTGCGCGCCTCTTCGGCGACGGCACGGGGGTGACCGTGATCGGCGGCGGCACGATCGTGCTGCCCGAGATGACGTACGGCGCGCTCCAGCCGACGAAGGCGTTGCTGCTCGGCCGGGCCGGGCTCGCCGGAGTGAGCCGGAGCGGGGGCCGCGTCACGATCGGGGCGGCCACACACATCGCCGACCTGGTCGACCTGCCCGCCCCGGTCGGCCCCTGCGCCGCGAACGTCGCCGACGGCGAGATCCGCTCGCAGGCGACGCTCGGCGGCAACCTGTGTGCCGGCGCCGGCCACGATGCGCCGCGCGGCGACCTGCAGGGAGCGCTGCTCGCTCTCGACGCCGTCACCCGCTCCGTGGGGCCCGGCGGCGAGACGTCGGAGTCACTCGAGGAGTTCCTGGCCCGGCGCGAATCGCGATTGCTCCTCGACGTCGGCTTCGACGAGCCCGCAGCCGGCGCGTTCGCAGCGCTCGAGTACCCGCACACGCACGAGTACACGGTCCTCGCCGTGTCGGGCGCCCGCGCAGCCGACGGCACGGTGCGGCTGGCCGCGACCGGCCTCGCCGGCCACGCCTGGCGGCTCCGCGCGGCGGAAGCAGCTGCCGCCGACCACGAGGCAGCAGGCGCCGCGGCGGTCTCCGACGTCCGGCTCGGCGACGACGCGCTCGCATCGGCCTGGTACCGCGAGAAGACACTGCCGGTGCTCGTCCGCCGCGTCCTGACGAAGCTCGAGGAGGCCGCATGAACCTGACCGTCAACGGGGTCGACCCGCGAGATCGACAGCGGCCCACTGACCACGCTGCTCGACGTGCTGCGGGAAGAGCTCGGCATCACGAGCCCCAAGGCCGGCTGCGAGCAGGGCGGCTGTGGCGCCTGCACCGTGATCGTCGACGGCGAGCCACGACGCTCGTGCCTGACCGCCGTCGCCACGGTGGACGGGGCGTCCATCACGACCGTCGAGGGCCTCGGCGCGCCGGAGGACCTCTCTCCAGTCCAGCAGGCGTTCACGCACCACTACGCCGCCCAGTGCGGCTTCTGCACGTCCGGGATGATGATGGCCGCCCAGGCCTACATCGACGGAGGCGGCTCCGATGATCGCGAGTCGATCCAGCAGGCGCTCGGCGGGCACATCTGCCGCTGCACCGGCTACGTGAAGATCATCGACGCCGTCGCTGCTGCCGCCCGCGGCGACTCGTTCGACATGACGGTCACCGCCGCAGGCACGGCGATGACGAACCTGGGAGGTGTGGCATGAAGGCGGTCGGCGCACGCGTCCCCCGCTACGACGGCATCGCGCACGTGACCGGACGCACGACGTTCGTCGACGACGTGCGCGTGCCCGGCACGCTGTGGGTGAAGGCATTCCGCTCGCCGCTGCACAACGCGGCGATCACGAACCTCGACACGAGCAAGGCAGAGGCGATGAAGGGCGTCCACGTGATCACGTGGGAGGACGTGCCGCTGCTCGAGTACGGCCACCTCTCGGCGCTCGGCATCCCGGCCGACGAGCCGCTGCTCGCGAAGGACGAGGTGCGGTACAAGGGCCAGCCCATCGCGATCGTGGCCGCCCCGACGGAGGAAGCCGCCATGGACGCCGTGGCGGCGATCACGGCGGACTTCGACGAACGCCCCGCCCTGTTCGACGTCCGCAAGGCCTTCGACCGCGACGCCCCCAGGATCCACCAGTGGGGCAACTGGTACCCGCACTTCGAGAACGAGATGGACCGCCGCCAGATCCGCAAGGGGAACGTCGAAGAGGCGTTCGACAGGGCCGACCTGATCGTGAAGGGCGTCTACAGGCCCGCGGCGATCGAGCACGTCCCGGTCGAGACCCAGGTGTGCCAGGTCGTGCCCGAGGCGAACGGGCGCCTCACGATCTACTCCTGCACGCAGGCGCTGTACTTCTCGATGGGCGTCGTCGCCGCCCACCTGCAGGTTCCGCTCAACAAGCTGAAGGTCGTCGGCGGCACCGTCGGCGGCGGCTTCGGCGGCAAGGTGGACACCGCCACCGAGACGATGTGTGCGCTCCTGGCGCAGAAGTCCGGGAAGCCGGTCAAGTGGCGCTGGACGCGCGAGGAGGAGTTCCTCTGCTCGTCGACCCGGGCACCGTGGCACATGGAGGTGGCCGACGCCGTCACGAAGGACGGCTGGATCCTCGGCCGCAAGATGCTGACGCTGCACGACTCGGGCGCGTACGCGCGGTTCTCGCCGTACGGCCTCACGAAGCACAGCTTCCACCATACGGGTGCCTACTCGATCCCGAACCTCGAGTTCGACGGCTACGTCGTGTTCACGAACCGCACGCCGACGACGGCGATGCGCGGCTTCGGCGTCACGTCCGTCTCGTTCGCGACGGAGACGCACATGAGCCGCATCGCGCACGAGCTCGACATCGACCCGTACGAGCTGCGCCTCAAGAACGCGAACCGGATCGGCGACACCTCGCCGAACCAGATCGTCTACACCGACCCCTCGACCGTGCCCACGATCCTCGCGATCGCGGATGCGGTCGGACACGACCTGAAACCCGAGTACAAGGCGATGACCCGCGAGCCGAGGTCGGGCGACCTCCTGCCGGAGCACCTCGTCGCCCAGCTCGGGAACCCGGAGGATCACTGATGGCCGCTCACACGGGCCGCGGCTTCGCGGCGATCGAGTACCCGACCGGCATGAACCAGAACGGCGACCCGTCGCAGGCGTGGATCAAGGTCAAGCCGGACGGCCGCGTCGACGTCTTCGCCGGCACCTCGGACATCGGCAACGGGTCGAAGACGATCCAGTCGCAGATCGTGGCCGAGACGATCGGGGTGCCGTACGACTGGGTCACCTACGACAACTCGAACACGGACTCGTCACCGGTCTGCACCGGCACGTTCGCCTCACGCGCCACCTTCGTGGCGGGCAAGGCGGTCGAGAAGGCGGCCGAGAACGCGCGGCAGAAGATCCTCGAGATCGCGGGCAAGGAGCTCGAGATCGACCCCTCCGACCTCGAGATCGTCGACGGCGAGGTGATCGCGAAGGGGGCGCCGCAGAAGAAGATCGGCGTGCCCGACGTCGCCGCGGCGGCGACGTGGACGTACGGAGAGCTGATCACCGGCACCGGCGCCCAGCTGAAGCCCTATGCCAGCATCGTCGAGCCCGAGACCGGGCAAGGTCGACCTGCCCCCGCACTCCGCCATCTCGTACGCCTCGTGCGCGGCGGAGGTCGAGGTGGACGACGAGACGGGCGTCGTCACCGTCACCCACCTGTGGCAGTGCTACGACGTCGGCAAGTCCATCAACCCGACGCTGGTCGAGGGACAGATCGAGGGTGGTGCTGTCCAGGGCCTCGGCCTTGGCGTGCTGGAGAACTGCTACCCGTACTACCCCTCCGTCGAGCACCGGGGCAGCCAGTTCGGCTCGTACCTCACCCCCGGCATGGAGGACATGCCGGCGATCGACACCATCATCATCGAGAACCCGTCCGCCGACGGCCCGTACGGGGCCAAGGGGATCGGCGAGATGGCGAACAACGCTCAGCCTCCCGCCATCGCCTCCGCCGTGTACGACGCGGTGGGCGTGTGGGTGACCGAGCTTCCGATCACACCGGAGCGGGTGCTGCGGGCTCTCGAGGCCAAGGCCGCGGGCAACGGCGCGAAGCGGGACGGGAAGACGGTCGTCTTCGACGCGGAGCTGTCGGTGAACACGGTCGGCGACGGGACGCTCGCCTTCGGATGAGCAGTCCGTTTCGGAGCTTCGACGGCGTGGAGCCCTTCCCCATCTTCCCAGGGGTGGGGCTCCACCCCATCGCGGGCGACCAGGTCTTCCTGGGCCGGGTCACCTACGAGCCCGGGACGACGGTGCGGCGGCACAGCCACGAGCACACCGAGCAGGCGATGCTCGTGCTCGAGGGCTCGCTCACGATGACGATCGGCGACGCATCCCGGGAGATGGGCCCAGGCGACGCGTGCATCGTCAACCGCGGCATCGAGCACGAGCTCCACTCGGCAGGCGGCGTCACCTTCGTCGAGGCGCTCGCCCCGGTTCCGCTCGACCACATCGGCGACCGCGAGCGTGACCTCGTGCTCGGCGATCTCGACGGGTCGCTGCACGTCGAGCGCTAGCAGCGTGGTGAGCGGCGCGGGCGAGCCGTAGGATCGGCGGGCCGGTTTCCACGACACCGAGGAGGCACCATGCCGCTGATCCGCGTCGAGCTGTTCGACTTCCGCGTCACACCGGAGGTGAGCGAGAGGCTCATCGCCGGGATGACGGACGCTCTCTGCGACGCCGTCGACCCCGGGCTGCGCGACCACACCTGGGTGATCGTCGAGGGCCACGACCCGAGGAACTGGGGCCTCGGCGGCAAGCCGTGGCCCGTCGGAGAGATGCCACCCGGCCCCGCCTGAGCGGCGATCTGTGAGAGGATCTCCTGACCGGACGGTCAGGAGGAGAGATCATGCAGGCGAGAGAAGCCGACGTCGCCGTCGTCGGGGCCGGCATCGCCGGGCTCGTCGCCGCCACCGAGCTCGCCTCGGCGGGACGCGAGGTGATCGTGCTCGAAGCACGCGACCGGGTCGGCGGCCGCGTCCTCAACACCGAGATCGGGGGCGAGCCCAACGAGCTCGGCGGGCAGTGGGTGGCGCCCTACCAGAGCGAGATGCATGCCCTGATCGCCGACCTCGGGCTCGAGCTCTTCCACAGCTACCGCGAGGGAGACCACCTGTACCTCGACGCCGACGGGGAGCTGCACCGCTACCACGGAGACGAAGCGCCGCTCGGCGAGGCGTCGGCGCTCGCCTACGAGGCGGGCGTCGCGAAGCTCGACGCCATCGTCGCCGAGCTCGACCCGGAGGCGCCGTGGGCCCACCCACGGGCGCCCGAGCTCGACGCGATCAGCTTCGAGCAGTGGCTCGCCGCCGAGGTCGACGACACCCTGGCCCGGGATTTGCTGCGTGCGTTCATGGCAGGTGGCTACATGACGAAGCCGGCCGAGACCTTCTCGCTGCTCGGCGCGCTCGCCACGGTCGCCGGAGCGGGAAGCGTGGCCAACCTGTTCGAGCCCGACCTGTGCCTTCACTCCAGGGTCGTCGGCGGCTCGCAGCTGATACCGCTGCGCCTGGCCGAGCGGCTCGGCGACCGTGTCGTCGTCGACGCGCCCGTCCAGTCGCTCGGGTGGTTCGACGGCGGCGTCTCGCTGGCCGCAGCGGGGATCGCCGTCACCGCGGCGGCCGCGGTCGTCGCGGTGCCGCCGAACATCGCGGGCGCGATCCGCTACGAGCCCGCGCTGCCCGCCTGGCGCATGCGGCTTCACCAGGCGATGACGCAGGGCGACGTGATCAAGGTGCTCGCCGTCTACGAGGAGCCGTTCTGGCGGGCCGACGGCCTCGCCGGGGAGGGATTCGCGCCGTACCAGCTCGTCCGCGAGGTGTACGACAACACGCCTCCGGCGGGCAAGCCGGGCGTCCTCTGCACGTTCCTCGCGGGCGAGAAGGCGAGAATGGCGGAGCGCCTCGGCACGGACGAGCGGTGCCGTCTCGTGCTGGAGGGGCTGGCGCGCCTGCTCGGCCCGGGCGCGCTCGAGGCCGTCGACGTGATCGAGCACGACTGGTCGGCAGAGGAGTGGACGCGTGGCGCCTACGCGGCCACGTTCGGGGTCGGGGGCCTCTCGCGTCACGGTCCCGACCTGGGGCGGGCGGTCGGGCCGATCCACTGGGCGTGCACCGACATCGCCGGGGTCGGCCACATGCACATGGAAGGCGCGATCCGCTCGGGCAAGGCGGCCGCCCGCGCCATCCTCTCGGCGCACTGAGACGGCTCGGCCTCGACGCCGAGGCGCTAGCCTGCTTCGGTGACCGCGGTGCTCGCGACCGAGAGCCTCTGGCGCGCCTGGTCCTATCAGCCGCTCGTGCTCGGCGGCGGGATCGTCGCCATCGCCTTCTTCCTGCACGGGTGGCGACGGCTGCACCGTCGCCGGCCGGAGCTCGCCCCGCCGCACCGGATCCCCCTGTTCGTGGCAGGCGTGCTCGTCACCGTGCTGGCGATCGTCTCCCCCATCGACCACATCGGGGAGCAGTACCTCCAGAGCATGCACATGCTCCAGCACGTCCTCATCGCCGACCTGGGCATCGCCCTGACGCTGCTCGCCGTGCGGGGGCCGCTCACGGTCTTCTTCCTGCCGCGCAACCTGCTCGCTCCGCTCGCTCGCGTGGGAGCGCTGCGCCGAGCGCTGCGGCTCCTGTTGCGGCCCGGAGTCAGCTACGTGGTCTGGGTCGTCGTCCTCGTCGGCTGGCACATCCCGACGTTCTACGAGGCAGCCCTGCACAACCGCCTCTGGCACGACCTCGAGCACCTCAGCTTCGTGCTCGGCGGGCTGCTCGTGTGGACGCAGATCATCGACCCCTCCCGCCACGGACGCCTCACGCTGAGCGAGCGGATCGGCTACACCGCCCTCGTCTTCTGGACGGGCCAGATCCTCGCCTACGTGATCCTGTTCGACTTTCAGCCGCTGTTCTCCACCTACGAGGAGCAGCCCGTGCGCCTGCTCGGCCTCTCTCCGCTCACCGACCAGAAGATCGCGGGTCTCGTGATGATGCTCGAGCAGACGCTGACCGTCGGGCTCGCCTTCGTGCTGCTGCTCCGGGCATCGCGTCGCAGGCAGCGCGAGACCGCCGTCGCGACCCCGCACGGCCAGCCGGCCGGCTGAGCGGAGCTCGATGGCCTCGCCCTGGTCGTTCACCTTCGAGCCCCTCTTTGCCGTCCTCGGCGTGGCAGCGATGTGGGCCTACGCGCAGGCGTGGCGCCGGGAGCGGCCGGGCGTGCGGCGCGGGCTCGTGTTCGGCACTGGCGTGCTGCTGATCGTCGGTGCCCTCAACTCGCCGCTCGAGACCATCGCGGTCGAGTACCTCGTCCTCTTCCACCTGCTCCAGAACGTGATCATCTCCGACTGGGCCCCGCCGCTCCTGATCCTCGGGCTGACGCCGGCGATGCGCGCCTCGCTCGCGGCGCTCGGGGGCGGCTGGTTCGCAAGCGTCACGCGCCCGGCGATCGCGTTCCCGGTTTGGCTCGTCGGGTGGTACGTCGTCCACCTCGGCGGGGTGTTCGACTTCGCGCTCCGCAATCCGTGGCTCCTGAACGTGGAGCACGCGTTCATGATCGCGATCGGCCTCCTCTTCTGGTGGCCCGTGCTCGCGGACGCGCCGCGGTCCGTGCCGACGCTCGCGCGCATCGCGTACGTTTTCGCCGCGTTCGTCTTCTCGGCCTTCCTGGGCCTTGCTCTCACCTTCGCCCCGCCCGTGTACGGCTACTACGAGGAGAGGCCGGAGCGGCTGTGGGGCATCTCCGCAGCGCAGGATCAGAACCTCGGCGGGATCCTGATGTCGACCGAGCAGGCGATCGTCTTCTTCGCGGCGATCGTCTGGCTGCTCGTGCGGCTGCTGCGCGAGGAGGACGAGGCCGAGCGCGCCCTGCGCGCGCAACAGCGCGCGCAGGGCCTCTTGTAACACAGCATGCGGGTGCCTCCCCTGCCGCCGCGGGAGGCACCCGGCATTCCGTCTCCACGCTCTACGCCACAGTGGCGCGCACGGGCACGAGGTCGACCGCCGCGGCTCCGGGCACGATCGCCCGGGTCTCGCGAGCGTGCAGCAGGGTGGTGCGCACGATCAGCTTGGCGCGCGCGAAGTTGTCGAGCTCCGTCGGCACCGGGCCCACACGCCTGCCGAGCGCGTACCCGGCTGTGTTGCCACCCATGGCGCGGTACGACTCGAGCGAGTACAGGGGCGACATCCCGAACAGCTCGAGGTTGTCGAGCGGCTGCAGGTCTGCGCGGTGGATCACGGCCGTCCCCTTCGACTGGATGCCGAGCGCGATGCCGGAGCCGGAGAGCCGCGCGCCGTCGTGGGCGATGAAGGCCACGTCGGCCGTGCGGCGGACACGGACGAGGCGAGGCACCGCCCCCGCTTCGCGGACGCCGTCGAGGATCGCCGCCAGCACCTCGCCGTGAGGGAGGCCGCCGATCGTCTCCCCGATCTCGCCCGCAAAGGCGGGGCCCAGGGCGATCACCACCTCGAGCGGGTCATCGCCCTTCACCGCCGCACCGACCTCCTCCACGATCGGCGCGCCGCCAGGCTCGCCCGTGCCGATCTGCCCGGCGTCTGCCACGTGGGGCAGAGCCTGCAGCAGCTCCCAGCGCGCGCCCTCCAGCCGGTACCCGGTGCCCGGCCCGAGATACTCGTTGGGGTCGTTGACTGCCGAGCGCACGAGCCCGTCGGGATCGATCACGGCCGAGGTCTGCAGGTAGTCGGCCGAGACGCGCTGCCGCTGCATGTCGACGATCGCCTCCGCGATGTCGGTGAAGTCGCGCCGGTCGAGCGCGAGGGCGACATCGAGGCCCGAGACCTTCTGCGCGAGCGCGCGGTCGGCCGCCTCGACATCGGCTGCCCGGTCGCGATCCGGCATGTCGCGGGAGTCGTAGCCGTACGTGGCGGCCGCGACCTCGGCGTCGGTCACGGGCGGCAGGCCGAGCTCCTCGAACACCGCCTGGACGGCGCGTGCCGCGCGGTCGCGCACCCGTGTCACCTCCTCCTCGGAGACCGGCTCGATACCCGCATCGACCTGCCAGTCACGCTGGATCGTGAGCCACTCGTCGAGGTCGTCGGCGTCGTAGTTGCCGCCGCCGAAGGTGTTGTCGCGGCGCGGCATCACCGAGTAGCCCGACGTGACGAAGTCGGTGCCGGGGAGGAACTGCCCCATCAGCTTCGCCGTCTTGCGGATCGCGGAGTGGGACGAGATGGCGTCGTTACCCGACGCGACCTCGAGGTCGAGCCAGGCGGCGATCACGTTCTCGGCCAGGATCGCCCGTGTGCCGCCCGGCACGGAGAGAACGAGCGCCACGCAGGAGATGGAGCCGTTCTGCACGCCCTGCGCCCCCGCGGCGCGCACGACGGAGATGCACCGCGACTCGAGGTAGAGCATCGACATGCCCTGGGCATAGCCCATCAGCGCCTCGGAGCCCGTGCCGGAGGTGAAGCGCACCTTGACGCCGCGGGACGCATATGCGGCGCCCAGGAACGACTTCGACCACGGCGTGTCGTCGCCGTCCACGAAGACCGGCTCGGTGCCGTAGACCGAGAGCGTCTCCGCGTAGGTGACGAGGCCCTGGATCGCGAGCTCGAGGTTGCGGCGCTCCTCGACCGCACACTGGGTCATGACGCCGGGACGCCCCGTCTGGGAGCCGACGAGGAGCGCGATCGCGTTGAGCGGCGCGTAGCGCGCCACGCCGACGGTCGTCTCCATCTCGGCGAAGCCCCGTGCCGACGCCTCGGCGGCGTCGGCCGCCAGCAGGGCGGGGCTCTCCTTCAGATTGGTGACGTGGGCCTGGTTCCCGGGCGTGCGCCGCGCGCGCAGCTTCTTCAGGGCGAACATCAGCTCCACGGGGTCGAGGAGGCCGACCACCCGGGCGAGCTTGGCGGGCGTGAGCCCGCGCGCGAGCCGCACGACCTCCCCTCGCGGCACGTCGACGTCGACGAGCATGCGCGCGATGGCCGCGTCGGAGACGGCCATCGCCTCGGGCGCGATCTCGAGATCGAGGCCGTGCGCGATCAGGAAGCGGTCGATCACGTCGAACTCCTCTGCCGGACGCCCGTCCATGCGCACGACGACGCCGCCCTCGACCACGAGCTCGGGATCGGGGTCGTTCGGGCCGTTCGCCGCCACGAGGCCCAGCTCGGGCAGCGGCGACACGAGCAGCTCGCGGCGCAGCTCCTTCTCGGCGCGCGAGGCAAAGCGATCGGACTGCCTACCCGGCAAGCAGGCCTCGCTCCCGGTAGACGGCTGCAGCCTCTCTCACGAACGCGGCCGTCTTCGTCGCACCCAGCTGCTCGAGCCGTGCTGCGCGCTCCTCCAGCTGCGCCGCGCTGGAGCGGCCGGGCCGCAACGCGGTGTAGATCTCGAGTAGCTCCTCGTCGGGGACGGAGGCCAGCTCGGAGGCGCGCTCGAGGTTGTCGGCGAGCTGGGTGCGCCCCGCTGCACGGGCGACGGCAGCCTGTCGCTGCAGCGTGGCGGGCGTCGCGCGAACGTCGGCCGCGACGAGTGTTCCCGCCCGGGCTGCGGCGAGAGTCACCTCCTCGAGCGGCAGGCCCGACGGCGTCTCTACGAGATCGGGCCGGCGCGCGCCGAGCGGATAGTCGGTGGCCGGGTCGAACGTCACGGAGCCAAGCTTAGATCAGTACTCGCGGGCCGGGCTCGTGCAGACCGATAGGCTTGGCGGCCATGGCGCACGATGATCGATTTTCCGGACGAGTGGCCCTCGTCACCGGTGCGGCGAGCGGCATCGGCGGGGCAGCTGCCCGCCGCCTCCTGGCCGAGGGCGCACGCGTGGCCACGCTGGACCTGAGCGGCGAGGGCCCCGAGGGGGCGCTGGCCATCCAGGGAGACGTCTCGCTCTCCGCCGATGTGGAGTCCGCGGTCGCGCGCGCCGAGGCAGAGCTCGGCCCGATCGACGTGCTCGTCTGCTCGGCCGGCATCCCGGGCGCGTCGCTGCGCACGCAGGACGTCGGCGACGACGAGTGGAAGCGCGTGATGGCGATCAACGCCGACGGCGTGTTCTGGTGCAACCGCGCCGTCGCCCCCGGCATGGCCGAGCGCGGCTACGGCAGGATCGTCAACGTCGCCTCGATCGCGGGCAAGGAGGGCAACCCGATGGCGGCCGCCTACTCCGCCTCCAAGGCTGCCGTGATCGCGCTGACGAAGGCCGTCGGCAAGGACTTCGCCCGCACCGGTGTCTGCGTGAACTGCATCGCCCCGGCCGTGATCGAGACCCCGATCCTGGAAGGCCTCTCCCAGCAGCACGTCGACTACATGGTCGAGCGGATCCCGATGGGCCGCATGGGCAAGGCCGACGAGGTGGCGGCGCTGATCTGCTGGCTCGCGAGCGAGGAGTGCTCGTTCTCGACGGGCGCGACGTACGACATCTCGGGCGGGAGGGCCGTCTTCTGAGCCTGCACGTCCGCCTTGCCGGGCCGGACGGCATCGAGCACGGTGTCGTCGAGGAGGGGCGCGTTCGCACGCAGGCGGGGGCGACGGTGGAGATCGTCGACACGACGACGCTGGCGCTCGCCGCTCCCTACGAGCTGCTGCTCCCGGTTGAGCCGCCCGAGGTCTGGTGCTCGGGCGTCACGTACGAGCGCAGCCGGGACGCGCGCATCGAGGAGTCGGGCAGCGACGTCTACGCGCGCGTGTACGACGCCGACCGGCCGGAGCTCTTCCTCAAGGACGCGCAGTGTCGCCGCACGGTCGGCCCCGGTGCGCCCGTGGCGATCCGCTCCGACGCGACCTGGAACGTGCCCGAGCCCGAGATCGGCCTGGTGCTCGGCGACGACCTCTCGATCGTCGGCTACACGATCGGGAACGACGTCTCCTCGCGCGACATCGAAGGCGCCAACCCGCTCTACCTCCCGCAGGCCAAGGTGTTCGCAGCGGCGTGCGCGCTCGGCCCCGCCGTCTACGTGCCGTCGGACTGGGAGGCGCCGCTCGCCATCCACCTGCGCATCCTCGGCGCCGACCGGGCGGTGCTGTTCGAAGGCGAGACCTCCACGTCGAGGATGAAGCGCTCGTTCCCCGATCTCGTCTCGTGGCTCGTGCGCGACAACCCTGTCCCGCCCGGGAGCGTGCTCCTGACGGGAACGGGGCTCGTGCCGCCGGACGACTTCACGCTGCTCCCCGGTCACGTGGTCGAGATCCACGTCCCGGAGATCGGCACGCTGACAAACCCCGTCGCGCTCGCCACCGAGCTGCTGGAAAGGAGCCCACGATGACCGAGACGCTGACCCAGGCCCTGGCGGGCAACTACGTCGGAGGAGAATGGCGTTCGAGCCTGTCAGGCGAGACGTACGAGAAGCACAGCCCCTGGCGCCCGTCCGAGGTGACGGGCGTGTATCCGGCGTCGGGAGCCGACGACGCGCAGGCCGCCGTCGCCGCTGCCGCCGCAGCCTTCTCCGGCTGGGCAGGCCTGCCCGCGTCCGCACGTGCGGCGTTCTTCTTCAAGGCCGCGGACGCGATCGAGGCGCGCGTGGAGCGGATCGCGCAGGACATGACGGCAGAGATGGGCAAGCCGCTTCGCGAGGCGAGGATGGAGGCCGCCCGGGCGGCGGCGATCCTGCGCTACTCCGCCGGTGAGGCGTTCCGCCCGGCGGGCGAGGTCTACGAGCCGTCGGTCGCGAACCAGACGCTGTACACGCGGCGGCGCCCGCTCGGCGTCGTCGGGCTGATCACGCCGTGGAACTTCCCGGTCGCGATTCCCGTCTGGAAGCTCGCACCGGCGCTGATCTACGGCAACACGGTCGTGCTCAAGCTCGGCTACGAGGCTCCCCGCACCGGCCTGCACATCGCCGAGTGCTTTGCCGAGGCGGGACTCCCGGCCGGCGTGCTCAACGTGCTCACGGGCGCCGGCTCGACCGCAGGCGCCGAGCTCGTGCGGAGCCCGGCCGTACGCGCGCTCTCGTTCACCGGCTCGGTTGCCGTCGGGCACGCCGTTCGCGCCGAGGCGACCGCGCGCAACTGCCGCGTGCAGCTCGAGCTCGGCGGCCACAACCCGCTGCTCGTGATGGCCGACGCGGAGCTCGATCGAGCCGTCGAGGGCACCTTCGCGGGCGCCTTCTGGTCCGCCGGGCAGAAGTGCACCGCGACGCGCCGCATCTATGCGCACGAGTCGGTCTACGACGCCTTCCGTGAGAAGCTGCTCGCGCGCATCGCCGCCTCCAAGGTGGGCGACCCGGCCGATCCCGAGACCGAGGTCGGCCCGGTCGTGAACGAGGGCTCGATGGAGGAGATCCTCGCCGCGATCCAGCGCGGCGTCTCGGACGGTGGCACCGTCCTCGCGGGCGGCGAGCGTGCCGACGACGAGGGCTACCTGGTCGCTCCGACCCTGCTCGAGGGCGTGCCCGACGGCTCCTATCTCTCGTGCCAGGAGGTGTTCGGCCCCGTCACCTCGCTCTACCGTTTCAGCACTCTCGACGAGGCGCTCGAGCGGGCCAACGCAGTCGAGTTCGGCCTTTCCGCGGCGGTGTACACGCGTGACCTGCACACGGTGCAGCGCTTCGCGAACGAGTTGCAGGCGGGCATCCTGCACGTCAACTCGCAGACGGCCGGCGCCGACGTGCACGTCCCCTTCGGCGGCCTGAAGGGCTCGGCCTGGGGCCCGCACGAGCAGGGGCGGGCTGCGCTGGAGTTCTACACGGAGACCGTCACGGTCTACCAGGACGCGCCGCTTGCCTGAGCGCGTTCTGGTCACGGGGATGCTCGGCTGCCTGGGTGCCTGGGTGGCCCGGTGCGTGCTGGACGACGGCGACGCCGTCGTCGGCTACGACCTCGGCGACGACAGGAGCCGCCTCGAGCTCGTGCTCGGTGCCGACGCCGCCCGCGTCGAGCTCGTCAAGGGCGACATCACCGATCTCACGGCAGTCGAGCGTGCGCTCGACGAGCACGAGATCACGCGTGTGGTCCACCTCGCGGCGCTCCAGGTGCCCTTCGTCCGCGCCAACCCGCCGCTCGGCATGCACGTCAACGTGGCCGGCACCGTGAACGTGTTCGACGCCGTCTCGCGCCGGCTCGACCGGATCCCCTGCGTGGCGTACGCGAGCTCGGCGGCCGTCTACAACCCGTCCGATCCCTCGCCGGCACCGGAGACCGGGGGCACGAGCCCCGCCACGCTGTACGGCGTCTCCAAGCTCGCCGACGAGGGCATCGCGCGCGTCTACCACGCCGATGCCGGCGTGCCGTCGATCGGGCTGCGGCCTTACGTCGTCTACGGGCCGGGGCGGGATCAGGGGATGACGTCGGGCCCGACGATGGCGATGCTCGCGGCAGTTCGCGGCGAGCCGTTCCACATCGGCTTCTCCGGAGCGGCCCAGTACGACTTCGTCGAGGACGTCGCCCGCGCAGCCGTGACGGCGGCGCACGCCCCGCGTGCCGCCGCGGGCGTCTACAACCTGCCGGGTGCGCTCGCGGACGTCGCCGAGGTGGTGGCACGCATCGTGGACGAGGTGCCAGGAGCCGAGATCACCTGGAGCGGCGACCCGCTGCCCTTCCCGCCTGCGCTCGAAGCCGTCGGCTTCGAGCGCGAGGTCGGCGCCCTCCGCCGTACGCTGCTCGGCGACGGGGTGGCGGCGACCGTGGCGCACTTCCGCCGGGCACAGGGCTCCTGACGGGCCCCGCGAACGGCGCTCACCTGCGAACGCGCACGAGCGCCACGAGCGCGAAGAACTGGGCCATCAGGAACCCCGCCGCCACCCAGAGCACCGCGTCGAACGAGCCGGTCACGTCCCGGATCGCGCCGAGGGCGAACGGCGAGGCCGCGGCGATCGTGTAACCCAGCCCCAGCATCATCGCCACGAGCGCACCGACCCGTTTCGGCGTCCGCTCGAAGTCGAGCGGCAGCGTCATGACGAGCGCGAACAGGCCACCCTGGGCGATGCCGGCCAGGAGTGCACCGGCGTACGCGAGCCCCGGGGCGGCCACGAGCAGCGTCGCGCCCGTGATGAAGAAGAGGCTCAGCCCGAGGAGGAAGGGGCTGCGCCGTCGTGTTCGGTCCGAGAGCCAGGGGATCACGAACGAGGCGGGGATCGCCGTCAGGTTCATCATCGCGAGCAGCACGCCCGCCTCGCCGGCGCTCCAGCCGTGATCGGCATACGCGTCCGGCAGCCAGGCGTTCAGCCCGTAGTAGGCCGATCCCATCAGCGCGAAGACCGTGACCAGCAGCCAGGCGGTGCGGCTCCGCCAGGGCAGGCGGGGCACGGTGGCAGCCGGAGGCGCATGCGGGTGCTCCCCCCGCGTCAGGAAGGCCCACGCGACGAGCGAGAAGAGCGCGACGCAGGAGATCGCGATCAGCGCCCCACGCCAGCCGCCGAGCCAGGCTGCGAGCGGCACGGCGATGGCTGCCGCCACGGTCGAGCCGATCTGGATGCCGGTCGTGTAGACGCCTGTGCCGGTGGCCGGCCGGCGCTCGAAGTGCTCCTTGACGGAGATAGGGGCGAGAGCGTTGCCGAGGCCCATGCCGATGCCGACGGGCCAGGTGAGCAGGACCACGAGCCAGGCCGAGGGCACGACAGCACGGAGCACGCCGAACACCCCGATCAGCCCGAGCCCGATCGTCATCGCCCGGCGCGTCCCGATCTTCGCCGCCAGATAGGCCGCGACGGGCGCGAACAGCCCCATGCAGAGCACCGGGATCGTCCCGAGCAGGCCCGCGACAGCGTGCGAGGTGCGGAGGTCGTCCTGGATCTCGGGGATCAGCGGCCCCACGCCGACGATCTGCGGGCGCAGCGTCAAGGCGGCGAGGAAGAGCGCCAGGAGGGTGACTCTGGCGCGGTGCTCCACCGGCGGATCACCTCGCAGCGCCTCACCGGTGCTCTGGCCCGTGGCAGCTGCCGTGCGGCCACGCGCGAGAGCGCCGGCTCTACGCCGGGAGAGTCCCCTTGCGGCGTGCGAGCCTCGCGAAGTACTCCACGTGCTTGCGCGCTTCGCGGCCCGCCGCGGCGGCGCTCCCGGAGCGGATCGCCTCCAGGATCTGGACGTGGAGCTCGGCAGCCTCGCCCGGCTCGACCTGCGTCCCGTAGATCGTCAGGGTGATCCGGCCCTCGACGCCGAGTGCCTTCCAGGACTGCAGCAGGACAGCGTTCCCCGCCGCCTCCACGATCCGGCGGTGGAAGGCGAAATCGTGCTGGACGAGCGCGTGCAGGTCGCCGCTCTTCGCCGCTCCCCGCATCTCCTCGACCTCGGCCTCGAGCGCCGAGACATCGCCGTCGAGCCGCGCCGCCGCCTCTTTGGCGGCGAGCTCCTCGAGCACGGCACGCACCGGATAGATCTCGACCAGCTCCTGCTCACGGAACGCCCGCACGCGCGCACCACGGAACGGCTCGGACTCGACGAGGCGCAGCAGCTCCAGGTCGCGGAGCGCCTCCCGCACCGGCGCCTGGCTCGTACCGAGCTCCTGGGCGATACGCGTCTCGACGAGACGCTCGCCGGGCTGCAGCTCTCCCCGCACGATCCGCTGCAGGAGGACGTCCTTCACCTGCTCGCGCAGGACGGTGCGAGCGATCGCGGTCACCAGGGTGCCGTTTCGAATCTCATCGTGCGGTCTCCTCGTCCGGGCGGACTGTCAGACGACTATCGATGATCGATTAGCCCTCCGTCAAACGGGGATCGCTCACCCGGCGACGACCGGGTTCGTGATCTCCCCCACGCCGTCGATCTGGATCGTGACCGTGTCCCCCGGCTGCAGCAACCGCTTCGGATCACGGAAGACGCCCACCCCCGCTGGGGTGCCGGTGAGGATCAGGTCTCCCGGCTCGAGCGTGGACGTCTGAGAGGCGTAGCTGATGATCTCGTCGATGCCGAAGATGAGGTTGGACGTATTCGAGTCCTGGAGGGTCTCGCCGGACACGATGGCGCGGATCGGCAGCGTGTGCGGGTCGGGGACCTCCGAGGCCGGCACGAGCGGGCCGACGGGGCAGAAGGTGTCGGGTGACTTGCCGCGTGTCCACTGGCCGTCTGCGAACTGGAGGTCGCGTGCGCTGACGTCGTTGGCGACGAGGTAGCCGCGGACCGCCTCGAGCGCGTTCTCCTTGGAGACGCGCTTGACGGTGGCGCCGATGACGACGCCGAGCTCCGCCTCGTAGTCGCACTGCTGCACGGCCGGGGGTATCACGATCGCGTCGCCGGGCCCGATCAGCGACGTCGTGTACTTCGCGAAGAAGAGGGGAGCCTTCGGGAGCTCTACTCCCTGCTCCTCGGCGTGGTCCCTGTAGTTCAGGCCGACGCAGATGATCTTGCCGGGGCGCTCGATAGGAGTCATGTCGCGATCCTACGCGAGCCCCGCCTGCACATGCCGCAGGAACTTGCGATGATCGATCATCGATTAGAATCGTTCCCGGTCCCAACGCTAGACTCGGCCCGATGCCCTTCTCCCCCACCCTCGCCGCAGAGCTCCGTCAGCTGCTGGGGGCCGAGCAGGTGATCACCGACCCCGACGAGCTACGCGTCTACGACTGTGACGGCCTGACCGGCTGGCGGGCGATGCCGGCTGCAGTGGTGCTGCCCGGGTCGACGGAGGAAGTGCAGGCGGTGCTCCGGATCTGCTCACGCGAGCAGCTCCCGTTCGTCGCCCGGGGCGCCGGCACGGGCCTCTCGGGCGGAGCGCTGCCCGTGGCGGAGGGGATCGTCGTCTCGCTCGCCCGCATGCGGTCGATCCTGGACGTCGACCTCGACTCGCAGCGCGTCGTCGTCGAGCCGGGGGTCACCAACCTCGACGTGACGCGCGCGGTCTCCGACGCCGGCTTCTTCTACGCACCGGACCCCTCCAGCCAGCAGGTGTGCACGATCGGCGGCAACGTCGCCGAGAACTCCGGCGGCGCGCACTGTCTCAAGAACGGCTTCACGGTCAATCACGTGACGGGGCTGAAGATCGTCCTCCCGAGCGGGGAGCTCGTGGAGCTCGGCGACAAGGCGCTCGACCCCGAGGGCATGGACCTGCTCGGCGCCTTCATCGGGTCGGAGGGCACGCTCGGGATCGCGACCGAGATCACGCTGCGGGTCGTGCGCCGGCCCGAGGTGGTGACGACCCAGCTCGCAGCGTTCCATTCGATCGACGCGGCCGGCGAGGCCGTCTCGGCGATCGTCTCCGCGGGGATCCTGCCGGCCGCGATCGAGATGATGGACAGCCTCACGATCCGCGCCTCCGAGGAGGCATTCCACCCGGGCTACCCCGAGGGAGCCGAGGCCGTGCTGCTCGTGGAGCTCGACGGCGTGAACGTCCAGGTCGAGGAGGACGCCGCCTCGGTCGACGGCATCTGCCGCTCCTGCGGCGCCTTCGAGGTGCGGGTCGCCCGCGACGAGGCCGAGCGGGCGCTGCTGTGGCTCGGGCGCAAGGGCGCGTTCCCTGCCATGGGCCGCATCTCGCCCGACTACTACGTGCAGGACGGCGTCGTGCCGCGCACCAGGCTGCCAGAGGTCCTGCACCGCATCGGGGAGCTCTCGCGCGAGCACGGCCTCCGCGTCGGCAACGTGTTCCACGCAGGCGACGGCAACCTGCACCCGCTCGTCCTCTACGACGCGTCGAAGGGCGAGGCCGAGCGCGCCAAGGAGCTTGCCGAGGAGATCCTGGCGGCATGTCTCGAGGCCGGCGGCGCGCTGACGGGCGAGCACGGCGTCGGCGTCGACAAGGCGTGCTCGATGCCGAAGATGTTCTCCGAGCGCGACCTGGCGACGTTCGAGCGGCTGCGCCGCGCCTTCGATCCGGACGGCATCGCCAACCCGGGGAAGGTCATTCCGACCCCCCGCCTCTGCGGTGAGGTCCCGGGCCCCTACCGGATGCACCCGCTCGAGAGGATCGGCGTTGCCGAGCGTTTCTAGCATCGACGAAGCAGCCGATCTCCTCCGCGCCGCCGGCGCCGCAGGACGCCGGGTGCGGATCGGCGACGACCTGGACGCGGGCGGCATGACCAGGATCCTCGAGCACGAGGCAGGTGACCTCACGTGCACGGTCGAGTCCGGCATCCGCCTGTCGGCTCTCAATCACGCGCTCGCCGCGCACGGGCAGCGGCTCTCTCTCGACCCCCCGGGCGACCCCACCGTCGGCGCGTGCCTCGCCGGGAACCTGTCGGGGCCGCTGCGCCACCGCTTCGGTGCCCCGCGCGACCTCGTGCTGGGCGTCACGCTCGTGCTCGCCGACGGCACGGTGGCCAGCGCAGGCGGGAAGGTGGTGAAGAACGTGGCCGGCTACGACCTCGGCAAGCTCGTCTGCGGCTCGCTGGGGCGGCTGGCCTTCATCGCGCGCGTCAGCCTGCGCCTTCACCCCCTCCCCGCTGCTGCCGGGACGCTCCTGTGCGAGTGTGACGACGTCGCCGGGGCGGTTGCGTCGCTGCAACGCTCGCAGCTCGCTCCGAGCGCGCTGGACGTGCTGCACCCGGGCCGCATAGCGGTCCTCTTCGAGGGAGCGGAGAGCGCGGTCGCGACACAACTCGCCTCTGCGCGATCGCTCGTCGGAGGCAGTGAGGCCGCAGCGGACATCTGGGAAGAGTCACGCGGGCGGCAGGGGGCGGCGCCGGGGCGCCTCCGCTTCGCGCCGGGCGAGCTGCCCGCGCTGCTCACCTCTCTCGACGAGGCGGTCGTGCGCCCGGCGGCGGGAATCGCCTATGTGCCCCGGGCGGCCGGCGGCGATGCGCCGTCGGCGACCCTCGCGCTGCAGGAGCGCGTGCGGGAGCGCTTCGACCCGCTCGGGGTGCTCGCGTGAGCGTCGCGCACGAGGACGTGCTGCGTTCGCTGACGAGCGACTGCGTTCACTGCGGCTTCTGCCTCCCGACGTGCCCCACCTATCAGCTGTGGAGCGAGGAGATGGACTCGCCTCGCGGCAGGATCCAGCTGATCGAAGCACGGCTCGACGGCACGATGGGCCTCTCGTCCTCGTTCGTCTCGCACTTCGACCGCTGCCTCGGTTGCATGGCCTGCGTGTCCTCGTGCCCGTCGGGCGTCGCGTACGACCGCCTGGTCGAGGCGACGCGCGGCACGATCGAGACGGACGTACGCCGGCCCCTCGGCGACCGGCTGGTGCGCTCGGGCCTCTTCGCCCTGCTGCCCTACCCCCGCAGGATGCGCGTGGCGCTGCGCCTCGCCCCGTTGGGTCGGGCGCTGCCGCTGCCCGGGCGCCTCGGCGTGATGACGAAGATCGCGCCCCCCTGGCGCTCCACGGAGGCTCCGGAGAAGGTCACGCCCGCGCGTGGCGAGACGCGCGGGCGCGTGGCCATTCTCACAGGTTGCGTCCAGTCCGTCGTGTTCGGCTCGGTCAACGCCGCCACCGCCCGCGTCCTCTCCGCCGATGGGTACGAGGTGGTGGCTCCCCCCCAGGGATGCTGCGGCGCGCTCTCGATGCACGCGGGACGGCTCGAGGAGGGCCGTGCCTTCGCGCGCGGCATCATCGCCTCGCTCGAGGGAGCGGAGACCGTGATCGTGAACACATCCGGCTGCGGCTCGCACCTGAAGGAGCTCGGCCACGTCCTCGGGCACGACCCCGCGTGGGCCGAGCGTGCGGCGGCGTTCTCGTCACGCGTCCGGGACCTCGGCGAGTTCCTCGCCGGCGTCGAGCCGCGCGCGCCGCGCCACCCGCTCAACCTCAAGGTCGCCATGCAGGACTCGTGCCATCTCCGGCACGCCCAACGGCTGCCCCTGTCGTCGGCACTGTCGCTCCGGCGGATCCCCGGCCTCGAGCTGGTCGAGCCCGCCGAGCAGGACATCTGCTGCGGCAGCGCCGGCACCTACAACGTCACGCAGCCGGAGGCGGCGAGGCAGCTCGGAGACCGCAAGGCCGGGCATGTGCTCGCGACCGGCGCGCACGTCTACGCCAGCGCGAACCCCGGGTGCCTGGTGCAGGTGGCGACCGCGCTGCGCCGCCGGCGGCAGCCGCTGCCGGCTCTGCATCCGGTCGAGCTCGTGGACGCGTCGATCCGGAACCTCGGAGCTGCACACCTGGTGCGATCGGGAAGGCGATGATCGCGCCCGCGCGCCGGGCCTCCGCAGCCTGAACGCTCCGGCTGCGCCGCTACCCTCCCAGGCGTGAGCACGCCACCCGACACCCCGCTCCTGCAGCGCATCAGGGAGTCGGTGATCGGCGACGACCAGGTCATGTGGGGGCCGTTCGGCCCGCGCCGCGTCACCTACGCCGACTACACGGCGAGCGGACGGGCCCTCGGGTTCATCGAAGACGTGATCCGCGACGAGGTGCTTCCTCGCTACGCCAACACGCACACCGAGTCGTCCGGCACCGGGCTGCAGACCACGCGGTTGCGAGAGGACGCCCGGCGTATCGTGCACGAGGCCGTCGGCGGCGACGACACGACGTGCGTCATCTTCTGCGGCTCGGGCGCAACCGGTGCCGTCGACAAGCTCGTCGGCATCCTGGGGCTACGGCTGCCGTCGCAGCTGGAAGACCGCTACGGGCTCGCAGCCCGGATACCGGCCGAGGAGCGGCCCGTCGTCTTCGTCGGCCCCTTCGAGCACCACTCGAACGAGCTGCCGTGGCGCGAGTCGATCGCCGACGTCGTCGTCATCCCCGAGGACCCCGACGGTCACGTCGACCTCGCCGCCCTCGAGGCCGAGCTCGTTCGCCACGCCGAGCGGCCGCTGAAGATCGGATCGTTCTCGGCTGCCTCCAACGTGACCGGGATCCTTTCCAACACGTGCGCGATCGCCGACCTGCTCCACCGTCACGGCGCTCTCTCGTTCTGGGACTTCGCAGCCGCAGCGCCGTACGTGCGGATCGAGATGCAGCCGGCGTGCTCCGAGCACTCGCTCGCCCACAAGGACGCGGTCTTCCTCAGCCCTCACAAGCTCGTCGGTGGCCCTGGCACCCCGGGGGTGCTCGCGGTGCGGCGAGAGCTGCTGCGCAACCGCGTCCCCGACGTGGTCGGAGGTGGCACGGTCGCGTACGTGGGGCCGAGCGAGCACCACTACCTCGACGACCCGGTGCATCGCGAGGAGGGCGGCACGCCGGCCATCGTCGAGGCGATCCGGGCCGGGCTGGTGTTCCAGCTCAGACAGGCGGTCGGGGTCGACGTGATCACGGCGCACGAGGAGGACTTCTGGCGCCGCGCCGTCGACCGCTGGACGCGCAACCCCAACCTCGGCATCCTCGGGAACCTGGCAGCCGAACGGCTGTCGATCGTGTCCTTCGTCGTGCGCAGGCCGTCCGGCCGCTTCCTGCACCACAATTTCGTCGTCGCCCTCCTCAACGACCTCTTCGGGATCCAGGCGCGTGGAGGCTGCTCGTGCGCCGGGCCGTACGGGCACCGGCTGCTCGGCATCGACCTCGAGCGTTCGCACGAGTTCGAGCGGGAGATCACGAGGGGCTGTGAGGGGATCAAGCCGGGCTGGACGCGCGTCTCGTTCAACTACTTCATCTCGGAGGCCGTGTTCGAGTACGTCGTCGAAGCCGTCGACCTCGTCGCGACACACGGCTGGCGCCTCCTGCCGTCGTACCGGTTCGACCCGGCAACCGGGCTCTGGCGCCACCGCGACGGGCCTGTCGAGCCGCCGTTGCGCCTCACCGCTCTCTCGTACGACGAGACGACCGGCGAGCTCGTCGTGCCTGATCTCCCCCACGACCGGGCGCCGGAGTCCGCGCTCGCCGGCTATCTGGAGGAGGCACACCGGATCCTCTCGGCGGCGGACGCGGGCGCGGGCGCCGACGCGTGGGTGAGCGAGGACTTCGAGCACCTGCGCTGGTTCGAGCTGCCCGCGGGCTGCCTGGGATGAGGCAGCATGCTGCTTCTAGGCCGGCCGCAGCTCTTCCAGCCGGTCGACGCGGGCCAGCTGGGGGAACAGCCTCCCCCACACCGCGGCGACCGCGATCGTCGCGACGCCGCCGATAACGACCGCCGGCACGGCGCCCACCAGCGCGGCGGCGACTCCCGACTCGAAGGCGCCGAGCTCGTTCGAGGCGCTGATGAAGACCATCTCGACAGCGTTGACACGCCCGAGCAGCTCATCGGGAGTCACCATCGGCACGATCGTCTGCCGCAGGACGACGCTGACCAGGTCGACACCGCCGCTGACCGCGAGCGCTGCGAACGAAAGCCACATCGACTGCGAGAGCCCGAACACGACCATGGAGACGCCGAACGCGGCTACGACGACGAGCAGCTTCCGCCCTGCATTGCGGCCGATCGGCCGCCGCGCCAGGAGGAGTGCCGCGACCAGGGCACCAAGGGCGGGGGCGCTGCGGAGCACGCCGAGCCCTGCCGGCCCGACACCGAGGACGTCTTTGGCGAACACCGGCAGCAGGGCGACGGCGCCGCCGAGCAGGACGGCGAACAGGTCCAGCGAGATCGCGCCGAACAGCACCGGCGTACGCCTGATCAGCCGAACGCCCGCCAGTACCGAGTCGAGCCCCGGCGCGACGGAGCGGGCCGCCTCGCGGCCCGTCCGCATCGCAACCACGCACGCGAACGAGACGAACGACAGCGCCGCGGAGGCGCCGTACACGAGCTCCGGCCTGATGCTGAAGAGGATGCCGCCGAGGGCAGGCCCACCCACCGCGGAGACCTGAAACGCGATCGACCGAACCGCGACGGCACCCGGGAGGATGGCAGTCGGCACGAGCGCGGGCGTCAGCGCGCGGCCCGCCGGCGCTCCGAGCGCCGAAGCGCAGCCCGTGGCCGCCGCGAGCGCGAGATACGGCCAGAAGGCGCGGGCGCCGGCGAGCGTGACGACCAGCAGTCCTAGCGCCACCGCGGCGTCGAGGACGATGGCGACGGCGAAGACGGCACGCCGCGGGAAGCGGTCGGCCACATGCCCGGCGGGAAGGGCGAGCAACAACAGCGGCAGGAACTCGGCCAGACCGATCAGTCCCAGATCGAGCGGGTTGCCGTTGATCGCGTAGACCTGCCATCCGATCGCGACCATCGCCATCTGCAGCGCGAGGCCCGTGCCGAGCATCGACACCAGGAACAACCGGAAGTCGCGGAAGCGCAGCGCAGCGCGGCCGCCTCCTCTCACCGCATGCGCTCCGAGCAGGGCCGAGGCACGGGCCTGTTACGCAGCCTCGCCCTCGCCGTCGTCCTCGTCCGCGCCCTCCTCGCGTGGCACGAACTCGACCTCGAGCCGCTGGATGCGAGAGCCCTCCACCTCGATCACGGTCAGCATGATGCCGTTCACGCGCACCTCGTCGCCGCGCTCGGGCTGCCGCCCCAGCTCACCGAAGACGAGGCCCGCCATCGTGTGGAAGCTCTCGACGTCGAGCTCCGTCGCGAACTGCTCGTTGAAGTCGTCGATCGAGAACGTGCCGTCGATGCGCACCCGCCCGTCGCCGATCTCCTCCACGGACGTGTCAGGCAGGTCGAACTCGTCCTCGATCTCTCCCACGATCTCCTCGAGCAGGTCCTCGAGGGTGACGATCCCCTCCATCGCGCCGTACTCGTCGACCACGATCGCCATGTGCTGCTTGGTGCGGCGAAAGTCCCCGAGCAGGGCCGCCAGGTCCTTGGTCTCCGGCACGACGTAGGGCTGGCGCAGGATGCTCGCGAGCTCGACGTTCGCGATCCCGACGTCGTGGATCACGGAGAAGAGATCGCGGACGTGGAGCACGCCGACGATGTCGTCGAGAGACTCGCCATAGACCGGATAGCGGGTGTAGGGGGAGTCGATCACCGTGGCGAGAGCCTCCTCGGGCTGCATGGCGGCGGAGACGGACACGACTTCCGGGCGGGGAACCATCACGTCGCTCACCTCCTTGCCCGCGAAGTCGAACACCTTGTAGAGCATCTCCTCTTCCGCCGACGCGATCTCCCCCACGTCCTCGGCAGCGGCGACGGAGTGGCGGATGTCCTCGCGGGTGAAGGCGATCATCCCGGCGGGCGCCGGCTTCACGCGCACGAGTCGCAGCACCGCGTTCGCGGAGTGGTTCAGCAGCCAGACGAGCGGGTAGGCGACCCGCGAGAGCACGTCGATGGGCGCCGCGAGCGCGATGGCGATCCGCTCCGCCTTCTGCAGCGCGATCGCCTTCGGGACGAGCTCCCCGAGGGTGACGCTGAGATAGGTGAGCACGATGAAGGAGACGAGGAAGGCGACGCCGCGGGGCAGGAACTCGAGGTAACGCGATACGAGAGGCTCGCCGACGGCGCCGAGCGCGATCCCGAACACGGTGATCCCGACCTGAACGGAGCTGATGAAGCGCACTGGCTCGTCCATCAGGTCGAGCGCAGTACGGGCCCCTCGGCCACCGCTCTCGGCCCGCTCCTCGAGGCGCCCCCTGCGCGCAGTCACGAGCGCGTACTCGGCGGCAACGAAGACCGCGTTGCCGAGCACGAGCCCGAAGACGAGCACGATACGTGCCGCGTCGCTCATGCCGAAGCCCGGCGCCTGGGCCCGGGGGCAGTCTCACGTGTGCGCGCCCCGAATCTCGGGGCGCCGGTACTGGGCGGCAGCTCGCCTTCCACTCAGGCGGCAGTATAGGAGACACGGCCGACGACCTCGTGGCGGCTCGCACGCCCCTCGAGCACGAGACGCTCGAGGTGCGAGAGCGTCTCGGCCACGGCGAACCGTCGCGCGGCCGGCTTGAGCTCGGACCCGAACAGCGGGAACGAGACCTCGTAGCCCGTCACAGGCTCGGCCGAGAGCGCCGCGGCAGTGGCATGCAGCCGCTCGCGATGGTGCGCGATCAGCTCGCGCGCACGGCCTACCGGGTCGGGGATGACGTCGCCGTGGCCGGGCAGGGCGACGTCCGGATCGAGCTCGATCGTACGCTCGAGCGCGCCCAGGAAGTCTCCCAGAGGATCGGGCCGGCTCTCGGGCCACAAGCCCACGGCCGGCGTGATGCGACCCAGCAGATGGTCGGCTGCGACGAGCACGCCGTCCTTGAACAGCGTCAACTGGCCGTCCGCATGCCCGGGTGCGGCAACGACCTCCCAGCCGTCGACGACGTCCCCGTCGTCGACGAGGCCGGGCTGCGGCTCGTAGCGGATGTACGGCCGATAGACCGATCCCTGCTCGACGAGCTCGTCGGTGACGCCTCCGGGGACGCCGTGACGCTGGAACCACGCGACGAGGTGAGGCGCCCAGTCGTCGTTCCCCCACACGCGCACGCACTGGGCGAAGTCCAGGCGGCCCTGCAGCACCGGCGCACCCGTGAGCGCGCCCACATCGGCGGCGGCGCCGACGTGGTCAGGGTGGAAGTGCGTCACGAGCACACGCGCCACCTGGCCGCCGGCGAGCGCGAGCTCCTCCGCCCAGCGCTCGGCTGCGTCCGGGAGCCCGAGGCCCGTGTCGACGAGCAGCCACCCGTCCTCGACGGGAAGCAGGTAGGCGTGCACGTGCCCCGGCCGTGTCGGCAGCGGCAGTGTGACGCGCCGAAGCCCACCCGGCAGTTCCTCCATCGGGCAAGACTACGTGAGCGCTCTCGCCCCCGCCGGTGTGTGCCCGCGCGGAGACAGTCGCCGCTCCTTATTTGTTCTATAAGCAATCATCATCACTGATATCCTCCCGCCAGATGCAGGCGGACGTCACGAGCATCGTCGGCGAGGCCGACGTCGAGGCCATGGACGCAGGGCAGGTGCTCGGCGCGATGGTGGACCGCTTTCACCCGAGCCTCGCCCTCGCCTGCTCGTTCCAGAAGGAGGAGACGGTCCTCCTCGATATGCTCCTCTCGATCGAGCCGACTGCCCGCGTCTTCGCTCTCGACACCCACGTGCTCTTCCCCGAGACCTACGACCTCTGGCGCGCAGTGGAGAGGCGGTACGGCATCGACATCGAGGTCTACCAGGGCCCCTCGCTCGGCCGCCAGGCCGCAGCGCACGGCGACGCGCTGTGGGGCTCGAACCCGGCTCTCTGCTGCGCCATCCGCAAGGTGGAGCCGCTCGGAAGGGCTCTCGTGGGCCTGCAGGGCTGGATCACCGGCGTGCGGCGCGACCAGTCCCCCTCCCGCGCCGGAACTCCGAAGCTCGGCTGGGACGGGGCGCACGAGCTCTGGAAGGCGAGCCCCCTTGCGGACTGGTCCGACGACGACGTGTGGGCGTACGTGCGCGAGCGGGATCTCCCCTACAACATGCTGCACGACCGGGGCTACGGCTCGATCGGCTGCACGCACTGCACGCTTCCCGGCGAGGGCCGCGAGGGCCGCTGGTCGGGAACCGACAAGACCGAATGCGGGCTGCACGCCCGATGACGCGCTCGCCGGTCCACCTCACCCATCTCGACGAGCTCGAGGCGGAGGCCGTGCACATCATGCGCGAGGTGGCGGCGGAGCTCGAGCGGCCGGTGCTGCTCTTCTCCGGCGGCAAGGACTCGATCGTGCTTCTCCGCCTCGCCGAGAAGGCGTTTCGCCCCGGCCGCTTTCCGTTTCCGCTGATGCACGTCGACACGGGCCACAACTTCCCCGAGGTGATCGAGTTCCGCGACCGACGTGTTGCCGAGCTCGGCGAGCGCCTTGTCGTCGCGAGCGTGCAGGAGTCGATCGACAGAGGCCGCGTGGTCGAGCAGACGGGCCCACGCGCGTCCCGCAACCAGCTGCAGACGACGACGCTCCTCGACGCGATGGAGGAGCACGGCTTCGACGCCGCGATCGGCGGCGCCCGCCGCGACGAGGAGCGCTCGCGCGCGAAGGAGCGGATCTTCTCGTTCCGCGACGACTTCGGGCAATGGGACCCTCGTGCCCAGCGCCCGGAGTTGTGGAACCTCTACAACGGGAAGATTCGCAAGGGCGAGCAGGTGCGCGTGTTCCCGATCTCCAACTGGACGGAGCTCGACGTCTGGCAGTACGTGGCGCGCGAGAAGCTCGAGCTGCCGGGCATCTACTACGCCCACGAGCGAGTGGTGTTCGAGCGCGACGGCATGCTCTACGCCGCCAGCGACGTCGTCGAGCGCTACGAGCACGAGAAGCCGTTCACCGAGTGGGTGCGCTTCCGCACCGTCGGCGACATGTCGTGCACCGGTGCCGTGCGCTCGCACGCGGTCACGCTCGAGAGCGTCGTGACGGAGATCGCGTCGACACGGGTGACCGAGCGCGGGGAGACGCGGGCCGACGACCGCGCCTCCGAGGCTGCGATGGAGGACCGTAAGCGTGTCGGATATTTCTGACGCCGCGGACCTCGCGGAGCTGCTGACCGGCGAGGCTGCCGCGTCGGATCTTCTCCGCCTCGTCACCTGCGGCTCGGTCGACGACGGCAAGTCGACGCTGATCGGCCGCCTTCTCTTCGACACGAAGCAGGTGTTCGTCGACCAGCTCGAGCACGTCGAGGAGACGAGCGAGCGTCGCGGCGACGGCTACGTCAACCTGGCCCTGCTCACGGACGGCCTCAGGGCCGAGCGCGAGCAGGGCATCACGATCGACGTCGCCTACCGGGCGTTTCTGACGCCGCGGCGCCGGTTCCAGCTTGCCGACGCGCCGGGGCACGTGCAGTACACGCGCAACATGGTCACCGGCGCCTCGACTGCCGACGTCGCGGTCGTGCTCCTGGACGCGCGCAAGGGCGTGATCGAGCAGACGCGCAGGCACACGCTGATCGCCTCCTTGCTCGCCGTGCCTCATCTGCTCTTCGCCGTGAACAAGATGGACCTCGTCGACTGGGACGAGAGCCGCTTTCGCGCGATCGAAGCCCAGCTGCAGGAGCTCACGCGCGCCCTGGGTGTCCGCGACCAGCTGGCCATTCCCATCGCCGCGCTCCACGGCGACAACGTGGTCGAGCCGTCGGAGCGGATGCCCTGGTGGGATGGCGTCACGCTGCTCGAGCACCTGGAGACGATCGAGGTAGCCGGAGACCGCAACCTGCAGGACCGCCGTTTCGCCGTGCAATGGGTGATCCGGCCGATGTCGGACGAGCACCACGACTACCGCGGCTACGCCGGGCAGGTGGCAGGCGGCGTCTGGCGCGCGGGTGACGATGTCGTCGCGCTGCCGTCGGGACGCCGCACGCGCGTCGCGGCGGTCGAGACCGTCGACGGGCCACTCGAGGTGGCAGTTCCCGGCATGTCGGTCGTGGTGCGGCTCGAGGACGACCTCGACCTGCCTCGAGGCGACATGCTCGTCGACCCGCACGACCAGCCGGTGACGGCGCGCGAGCTCGAGGCGACGATCTGCTGGATGAGCGAGCGACCGCTGCAGCCCGGCGCGCGGCTCGGCGTCAAGCACACGACCCGGAACGTGCGGGCGATCGTGGAGAGCATCGACGGCGTGGTCGACCTCGACACGCTCGAAGAGCACGAGGCTACGGAGATGGCGCTGAACGACATCGGCACCGTCCGCCTGCGCCTCTCAGGGCCGCTGCTGGTCGACCCCTACTCCGTCAACCGTGCGACCGGCTCCTTCATCCTGATCGGCGAGGCGACGAACGACACCGTCGCCGCCGGCATGGTGCGCACGGCCCGTCCCTGACCAGGGCACGCGAGCAGCGGCGAGTCGCGGGCTTCCAGTTGTCTCGTCACCCCCGTAGAATCCCCGCGTGGCCGAAACCACCGAGATCACCGTCCTCCTCGCCGACGACCACGAGGTCGTGCGTGAGGGCCTGCGGCTGGCGCTGCTGCGCTCACCGCACATCCGGGTCGTGGGCGAGGCGCCGGACGGAGCGACGGCGGTCGCGCTCGCGGAGCGCCGCAAACCGGACGTGGTCGTGATGGATCTGCGCATGCCCGAGATGGACGGGATCGAAGCGACCGAGGAGATCGTCCGGCGCGTGCCCGAGACCAAGGTCCTGATCTTCACCGCCTATTCCGAGCGGGCGCTGCTGCAGCGCGGGCTCGAGTCGGGGGCGCGCGGCTACATCCTCAAGGAGGCGCCCCACGAGACGCTGCTGCGTGCGATCGAGAAGGTCGCGGCCGGCGACACGTTCGTCGACCCGGCGCTGATGCCGTCCCTCACGACTGCCAAGGACGGAACGGACGTCCTCACCCAGCGCGAGCGGGAGATCCTGCAGCTTCTCGCCGACGGGATGTCGAATGCCGACGTGGCCGGCCAGCTCTTCATCTCCCAGGAGACGGTGAAGAGCCATGTGCGGCACATCCTCACGAAGCTCGAGGCCGACACGCGCACGCAGGCGGTCGCCATCGCGCTGCGTGAGGCGATGATCGATTGACCCGGCCGGCGGCCGACCGTGCCCTCAACGAGCGCCTGCGCGCCGAGCGCGACGAGCGGCGCCGGTTGGCGGAGCTGATCCACGACGGCCCCGTGCAGCACGTTGCGGCGATCGCCCAGATGCTCGATGCCGCCGTGCACGCGCTCGACGAGGGCGACTACGCGCCGGGAAGGGCGATGGTGGCGCGCGCGCTCGAGGTGGCGAGGGAGGCGAGCGGCGACCTGCGCGAGATCGTCACCGGGATCGAGCCCGCTGCGCTCAGCAACCTCGGCTTCGGGGCCGCCGTCGGCGAGTTGCTGCGGCGGCATGCAGCGCGGCGGGGGGTGACGATCGAGATGGACGTCGTCGCCGGTGACACCCTCGGCGACGGTGCGCAGTCGGGCCTCTACCAGATCGTCCGCGAGGCGCTCGACCAGGCGGTTCGGCGCGGCCCCCCCTCCCTTCTCCGCGTGAGGCTCGCCGAGTCGGCGGAGGGCGTCGAGCTCCTCGTCCACGACGACGGCGCCCAGGAGCGCCGCCAGGCCGTGCTCGACGGCCTCGCCGAGCGTGCGCGCGAGCTGAACGCCACGTTCACGGCGACACGTGACGACCCGGGCACGACCATCCGCGTCACGCTTCCCCCGTCGGCGGCTCGCCTGTAGCGCGGGCGGGTCGCCGCACCTGCCTCGAGCGCTCTATTCGAGCGGCTCGTTCTGGACGTTGTGCTCGGTCGCGTACTGGTCGACGAGCGGGTTGATCACGCCGGCGTCGGGGAAGGCGTAGTTGATCTTCACGAAGGGCTCCCACTTGTCGGGCAGCGCATCCTCGGGGAAGATCGCCTCGACCGGGCATTCGGGCTCGCAGGCTCCGCAGTCGATGCACTCCTCGGGGTCGATCACGAGCATGCGCTCGTACTCGTGGATGCAGTCGACGGGGCAGACGTCGACGCACGACCGGTCTTTGATGTCGATACAGGGCTCGGAGATGATGTAGGTCATCGCCCAGCGATACTAGCGAGCGGCCTCGACGTCCCTGCGGGGGAACCGGCGCTACCCACTCAGGGCTCGACCAGCTCCCGCACGAGGTCGGGCGCGCGCTCGATCAGGGCCGACTTGACGATCACCTGGTCGAAGCCGGCGGAGTGGGCAGCGCGAAGACCGGTGGTGTCCGTGTGGTTCGCATAGCCGAGGATGGGAACGTCGGGCCAGGCGTCCGCGACGTCCTGCGGGTCGACGCGCGCGATGTCGCAGACGACGAGATCCGGCGGGTGGACGGAGTCGCTCGTGACGAGCCGGTGGGCGGGCAGGAGCGCGTCCAGCTTTCCCCGGAAGAAGAGGTCGACCCCGACGAGCAGGATGGTTGCCACGTGCGGAACGTACCAAGCGGCCCGGTCAGGAGAGCCCTCCGCGCGGATGGGAATCGGTGCCCACCAGCAGGGAGGGCTCACAGGGAACAGTAGGTTCCCGGCTTCAGGAATCCTCGCGCGGCGGAAACCCGCGCCAGCGGGTTCCCGAAGCTTCGCAACGCGAAGCACCGCCTGCCAAAAGGGAGGGCTCACAGGGAACCGCAGGTTCCCGGCTTCAGGGATCTTGGCGCGGCGGAAACCCGCGCCAGCGGGTTTCCGAAGCTTCGCAACGCGAAGCACCGCCTGCCAACAAGGAGGAACCGTAGGTTCCCGGCTTCAGGGATCTTCGCGCGGCGGAAACCCGCGCCAGCGGGTTCCCGAAGCTTCGCAACGCGAAGCACCGCCTGCCAACAAGGAAGCCACCGCCTGCCAAAAGGGAGGGCTCACAGGGAACCGTAGGTTCCCGGCTTCAGGGATCTTGGCGCGGCGGAAACCCGCGCCAGCGGGTTTCCGAAGCTTCGCAACGCGAAGCACCGCCTGCCAACAAGGAGGAACCGTAGGTTCCCGGCTTCAGGGATCTTCGCGCGGCGGAAACCCGCGCCAGCGGGTTTCCGAAGCTTCGCAACGCGAAGCACCGCCTGCCAACAAGGAAGCACCGCCTGCCTAGAACACAGGCTCGATCCCGATCCACTCGAGGAAGCGGTTGAGGTAGATCCGCAGCACGTAGAAGCGCTCGAAGAACAGCAGCAGCCCGAGCGCCACCATGACGGCGCCGCTGACGACCTGGATCGCGGTGTAGTGGTCGCGCAGCCAGCGAAACGCGCCCATCGCCCGCGTGAAGACGGCGCCGGCGAGCACGAACGGGATCGCGAGCCCGAGCGAGTAGACGGCGAGTAGGAGAGCACCCTCGAGCACGGTGTCGGAGGAGCCCGCGAGCACGAGGATGGCGGCGAGCACCGGCCCGATGCACGGCGCCGCGCAAATTGCGAACGCGCCGCCGAGGGCGAGGCGGGACCCGCGGCTCCGCGCCTCCTGCAGCAGCCCCGCACCGAGCAGGCGCTCGGGCCATGGCAGCAGGCCCATGAACGCCAGACCGAAGACGACGAGCACGAAGCCGGCGACCTTCTCGAGCAGGAACTGGTCGCGCAGGAGGCTGCCGCCGACGAGCTGGGCGCCGACGCCCAGCAGGACGAACACGGCGGTGAAGCCGAGCACGAACGGGATGCTCGCCAGGACGACACGCCTCGCGGAGCCGCGCTCGCCCAGCCGGTCGGCCTCGACCGCGGAAACGGCCGACAGGTACCCGGGCACGAGCGGCAGCACGCACGGTGCGAGGAACGAGAGAAACCCCGCAAGCAACGCGACGGGGAGCTCGGTGATGCTCATGCTGCCTCAGTCCTCGAAGCGGTCGAGCTCGGCGTCGACGCGGCGCTCGAGCGCGGGGTCGAGCGGGACAGCCTCCTCGTCGCTCTCCCGCGCGCGGCTCCACGTCCACGCGAGCGCGCCGACCGCGACGGCGCCGGCGGCCAGCCCGCCGAGCGGGAGCAGCCAGGCAAGCAGATCGAAGCCCCGTTTCGGCGGCTCCGCGAGGACGCCGGGCCCGAACTGATCGACGAGCTGAGCCTTGATCTCGGCAGACGTGTCGCCGGCTGCGATTCGGTCGCGGATGAACGCCTTCATCCGCGAGGCGATGGGAGAGTTGGACTGGTCGAGCGTCGTCTTGCAGGTGGGGCAGACGATCTCGGCCTCCAGGTCGGCCGGGTTCGGCGTGCCTGCTCCGCTCAGAGGGCCTGCGGTGACGAGCATCGAGGCCAGCGCGAGCGCAACGACGGTTGCGAGCCTCACGGGTTGGCGAGGGCGAGCTGGACGCCGCGGTCGAACGACTCGCGGTTGCGCTCCACGTCCACACCGCCGGCGATCCGCTCGCCCACGAGCCGGCCCGTGCGATCGACGAAGAACGTCTCGGGGAACCCGGTCACGCCCCACTTGCCGAGCGTCGATCCCTCGCCGTCGTAGACGATCGGATAGGTGAGGCCGAAGCGCTTGATGAAGCGCTTCGCGTCCTGGCGAAAGTCCTGGGCGTCGATGCCGAGCACGACGAGGCCCTGCTTGCGATAGCGCTCGTAGGTCTCCTGCAGGAACGGTGCCTCGTCCTTGCACGGGATGCACCAGGACGCCCAGAAGTTGACGACGACGCCCTTGCCTCGCAGCGACGCGATCGAGAGCTGCCCCGTCGTGTCGACGCGTGGGAGGGTGAACGACGGTGCGGTGGGGCTGTCGCCCTTCGCCAGCGCGCCGGCAGCCCCTCCGTCGTTTCCCTGCACCACCTTCCAGACGAGCAACGCGAGCAGCGCCGCCACTGCGCCGATGGCGACTACCTGACCGACGGTCTTCGCGCGGCCGGTCACGCTGCGACGATGAACACTGGCGTGCCCACGTCGACCTGCTTGAAGAGCCATTCGACCTGCGGGATCAGCATGCGAATGCACCCGTGCGAGGCCGAGTAGCCGATCGAGGCGGCGTCGGGCGTGCCGTGGATGCCCACGTAAGGGGAGGAGATGCCCATCCAGCGCGTGCCAAGCGGGTTGCCGGGGCCCGGCGGCACGGGGTCCTTGCCCTCGGCCCAGGCAGACGTCGTCGGCGGATACCACCAGGGGTTCTCCTGCTTGGTGACGATCTCGAACTTGCCGAGCGGCGTCGGGTAGTCGGAGCGGCCCGTCGCGACCCTGAACTGACGGATCAGCTTCGGCTTGTTGGCGACCCGATAGAGCAGCAGCTCCTTGGAGCCGCGGCGAATGACGATCGCCCGCCCGAGGTCGCCGGCGGTGACGGTGGGCTTGATCTGCTCGAGCGGCAGCCGCAGCGCCGTCCGCTCGTGCGTCTTCAGCGCCCTGAAGATCGATCGCGCCGCGATCACCTCCTTGAGGCGGCGTCCAGGCACCTCCCGCGTGGCGAAGGGCTCCTGCTTGCGCATCTTCAGCCGCGAGTCGACCGGGTCGCGCCGGACGCGCCTGCCGAGGCCCGCGACGATGCGCTCGATCTTCGTGCGCCTGACCTCGACCTTGAGCGGCACGACGAACCCGGCGCGCCGCACGCGTGTTGCGAGCGCGAGCGCCTCCTTCACGTCGGCCGTCGCTCCGAGCTGCCCGGGTGTGAGCACGATCTTGACGCCGGGGGTGACCACGAGCTTGAGCGGCTTGACAAAGCGCGCCTTCACGATCTCCCTGGCCTCGGCGGCCGTGAGCCCCCCGACGAGAGCCCCTCCTACGGTGACACCGTCGGCGATGAGCTTGGGCCCGCGAGGCTTCGGCTTGGGCCGAGGCACGGCGGGCGTGGTCGTCGTCCCGGTCGGCGCGGTCGGGGTCGTGGTCGTGTCCGTCGACGTCGTGGGAGTCGTGGGGGTGGTGCCCGTGCCGTCGTCGGCCACCGCGACCGGAACGACCGCGAGCACGACCGCACACGTGAAACCCGCGACGCCGCAGGTAGATACGGCGGCGATCTGAGCCCCGCGCCTCACGTTCCCAGTGTAGCCACGAAGATGCGCGGGTCGTTCGTGATCACCCCGTCCACCCCTGCCCGCACGACGCGGTCGAGGTCGGCCGGCTCGTCGACCGTCCAGGCCAGCACGGGAATGCCGTGGTCGTGGGAGCGCTGGACGGCCGCGTCCGTGACGAGGCGGTGCTGCAGCATCAGGGCACCCGCCCCGGCGGCGCGCACCATCCGTCCCAGCCGGTAGGGGACGGACGCGCGCATCGCCGAGAGGCCGAGCGCCACGACCGGCCAGAGCGCGGGGCGCCGCGAGATGGAGAACCTGTCCTCGGGATAGGTGAGGCCGATCCTGATGCCGGGGGCCTGGCGCGCGACCGCTTGCAGGCTGGGCGTGTGGAAGGAGCTGACGACCGTACGCTGCTCGAGCCCGTGCCGGGCGAGCGCGGCGACGAGCTCCTCCAACCGTGTCCGCAGCTTGAGGTCGACATGGAGGCCGGTCGACGGGGCCTCCTCGACGAAGAACGCCAGCGCCTCGTCCAGCGTCGGCAGCTCGGGCGCGACCCGGCGTAGCTCCTCGAGCGTGTGATCCCGCACACGCCCGCCGGCGACGCCGTGGCTGACCTCGTCGAGGTGGTCGGAATGCGCGACGACGAGGGGCCCGCGCGGGAGGTCGAGCACGTCGAACTCGATCAGGTCGACGCCCAGCTCGGCAGCGGCACGAAACGATCGGAGCGTGTTCTCGGGCGCCAGCAGGGCGGCGCCGCGATGCCCGATGCGCAGGTAGGAACCGTCGCGTCTGCTCAGGTTCTGGAGCACGATGCCCCCGAATGCCGGCGCGTCGTCGTGATCGATGCATGCGGCGTGCTCATGGCCTCGTCGGAAGGTAGTCGAAGGCGTCTCGGCCCCCACCTGCCGCGTAGCCCAGGATCATCCTGTCGGTCGCCCACTCGACCGGCGCGCGATCGTCCGTCCACGGGCTCGCCGCCGCAGCGACCGGCCGGCCGTCACGCAGCAGCAGCTCCCGCAGAGGCGCGAGCTCGCGCGGGCCACGCGCCAGCCGGCGCGCGATCTCGGCGTCGGGCTGCGCCCGCTCGAGGCCGACGATGAACGTGTTGAAGCGCAAACCCGGCCAGGAGATGACCTGGGGCAGTTCGGCCGCGAGCGTGCCGCCGACACCGTCGGCCAGGCGGTTGTCGCCCGGGACGGTGGCGACGTTCAGGAGCACCACGCCCTCGGGCGCCAGGTGGCGCCGTACGAGCCCGAAGAACTCGCGGGTCGCCAGGTAGAACGGCACGTACGGCTGCCTGTAGGCGTCGACGACGATCAGGTCGTAGCGCCCGCCGGCAGAGCGCAGGAACGGGCGTGCGTCGGCATGGTGGACGGTCAGGCGCTTGTTGTCGCCCAGCCCCAGGAATCGCCTGCCGACCCGCGTCACGGCCGGGTCGAGCTCGACCCCGTCGATGTCGGCGTCAGGGTAGTAGCGGCCGAGCGCGCGCGCAGTGGTGCCGCCCGCGTTGCCAAGGATAGCAACGCGACGAAGGGGGCGCCCGACCAGGCCGGGGACGGCGAGCGGCGCGTCCCACTCCCCTCCGGTGAGAACCTCGTCTCGCCTCCAGACGGAGTGCACGGCGACGCCCTCGTTGAGATGCAGCACCCGGCTCCCGTCGGGACGCTGCAGCACCTGCACGAACTGGTACGCGGATTCCTCCTCCCACAGCACGCCTGGCTCCGCCTTGATCGCTCCCGGGGAAAGCAAGGCCAGGCCGGCGGCCGCGACGGCGACGAGCAGTGCCCGCCGGCCGGCGAGCAGGCCTCCGGCGGCGGCGAGGAGCACGGCGATCGACAGCAACGTCCGCTGGGTGCCGATCCAGGGAATCGTGACGAGCGCCGGGACGAAGGTGCCGACCAGCGACCCGACCGTGGACAGTGCGTAGAGACGCCCGGCGACGGCACCGGCGGTCGCGACGTCGGTGACGGCAAGGCGAACAGCGAAGGGCGCGACCATCCCGAGGAGCACCACCGGCGGCGCAAAGACGAGCACGACTCCGAAGAACGAGCCGATCGCCGTCCCCGCCGAGACGTCGTCGAGCCCGACTGCGACGGCGTCGAGGAACGGACGGGCCACGAACGGCGTCGCGGCGACGAGTGCCGCCGCCGCCACCACGGTCCAGCCGAGGAGCATGGGCTCGGGCCTTCGGTCGGCGATGCGGCCGCCGAGCCAGTAGCCGGCCGCGAGCGCCGCGAGCACGACGCCGATCAGGTTCGCCCACACGATCGTGGACGATCCGAAGTACGGAGCGATCAGCCGGGAGGCGGCGATCTCGGTCGCGAGCGATCCGACTCCGGCGATGAAGACGAGCGCTGCGAGGCGGTGCGGGCTGGTCAAGCGGCGCAGGCCGCCCTACAGGCCGAACAGCTGCTGGATCTCGTGCCAGATGGTCACGGCAACGGCGACGCTGGCGACGAGCAGGAGGACGAGGACGAGCCAGAAGCGGATGCCTGCCCGCTTCGTGCGCTTGCGGTGCTCGATCCGCGCGCGGCGGCGCGCACGGTGGAGGCGGTATGCGTCGCTCACGGCCCCGGGGTCGATCGGGGGCTCCTCCGGAGCGGGCGCGTCCTCCGGAGCGGGCGCGTCCTCCGAGGTCGCGTCTGGCGAGCGCTGCGACACGGCAGCAGTGTAGAGCCCTCCCGCCTCGACCGGTCGCCCCGATGGGGTTCGCGGGTGACTCCAGCCGCCCGATCGCCCATACTGTCTCCCGATGGCGCTCCCGGGATCTTCAGGCCGTGCCGTGCTCGACCGCGGCATGCTCGGCGTCGGCGACAGGCTGGGCCTGCTCGCAGGGGTGGTGCTCGCCGTCTCGGCGTTCACCGGCTGGTACACCGGGCCGGGAGAGGGCGTCACGGTTTCCGTGATGGGCTGGAACACGGGGATCCTCGGGAAGCTCGTGTTCGCGGTCGGAGTGCTCTCCGTCCTGGTCGTCGCGTTGCGCGAGGTCGGGGTGGAGATGCCGACGGCGGTACCGGAGAGCCTCGTCACCATCGCGCTCGGGTCGATCGGCACGATCCTCGTGCTCGTTCGCGTGTTCTCGATCCCGGACGACTTCTTCTTCGCCGGGCGCGGCGTCGGGATCTGGATCAGCCTCGTTGCCGCCGTCGGCGTGATCGTGGCCGGGCTGCTGCAGGCGTCCGAAGAGATGGCGTAGAGCCCGCGCGGCAACGCCGCTGTCGGCGCCGCTTCACCTGCACGCCCGTCAGAGCCTGCAGCAGGCCCCACTAGGGCGACGTCGTCACCGGCTGCTGGGGCAGTGGCTCCAACGTGCGCACCGAGGTGTAGGTGACGCCGGTCTCGGGCCCGTCGTCGAGCGCCCGGCCGACCGCGACGCCGACAGCGAGCAGGAACGCCGCCGCGAGCACGGCGAGCAGACGCTTTGGCCAGCGCTTCCGCCGACGTAGCGGGCGCTGGCGGCTCGGCTGCTCGAGCCCGCTCACGGCTGGTAGTCCAGCGCGCCGCGCGCATAGATGTGGAAGGCGGCGTCGCCGACGAGGGCGAGCGTGCGAGGCCAGCCGGGCGTGGGGGCGCGCTCCTCCACCGCGTGGCGAGCCCAGCTGTCGGCCGTTGCGTAGGCGCGGGCGAGCTCGGCGAGCGTGTAGGTGCCGCCTACCCGCCGTCGCAGCTCGTCGCTGACGACCTCGACCTGCCGGTGCAGGCGCTCAGCCTGGACCGGGTCGCGCGAGGCTGCCACCAGCTTGCGGTGGCCGTCCGCCCAGTCGCGTCGTGCGCTCTCGAGGTCGCCGCCCACGTGCTCAGGCCGTCTCGCTGCCGGAGCAGCAACGGGTGTCGGGCCAGCGGCGGGGCAGCTCCCCGAGTATGCGCTCGCCCAGGAGGTAGCCGGGACGGGCAAGTGCGAAGGCGACGTGGGCATGAAGGCACTTGAGCTGCGAGGGGTTGCGGGAGCCGCCGATGCCGGAGTCGAGCGACGCTCCGGCATCCGCCCCCGTGCGTCCGTCCGCGAGCGCCCGGCGGACGGCCTGCTGCTCGGCGGTCGCGCGGGCCAGGTCGGCGGAGAGCGTGGGGTCCGCGGCGACCGCTGCGCTCCAGCGCTCGACGCCTCCGCCGGCCTCGATCCGCGAGACCGCCGCGATCAGGTGACGGCACGTGAGGTAGTACGTCGTCGGGAAGGGGGCCCCCCTGTCGTCGTAGGGGCTCTGCTCCGTCACCGCCGGCAGGCCCCAGGGGCAGCGAACGGCGACCCGAAGGAATGCGCGCGGCGACCGCCCCAGCTGGCGGGCAACGACATCGCGGTCGTCCAGGGGAACTGCGTCGATAGGCGGCCCGCTCGTCACGTCCGACACCGTAGCGTCGGCGGGGCGCGCCCGGCTACCTGCCCGCCGTCGCTTTTTGCGCTTTCCGCCAGGCGGAGATGCCCTTGACGATGAAGAGCCTCTCACCGGGCCGCACGTACCCGATCCGGCGCGCCTCGCGCCCGAGCGCCACGACGCTGATGGAGATCTCGAGCCGGCGCTCGAGGCGGACCTTCTCCGCACGCAACGCGACGACTTCGGCGCGGCGCTCGGACAGCTGACCGCGTGTCTCGACGTAGCTCGCGAGCGGGCGATAGTAGAGGAAGACCATCACGACGACGATCACCAGGGGCCACGCGAAAACGGGCGCTCTCCGCCGGCGCCGGCGGGCCGGCTCCTTCTCCTTTGGGCCCTTGCGCGACCTCTCCCCCTGACGTGCCACCCGGTCAGGTTCGCTGCCGACACCTGCAACCCTCCGCCGAGCCGGCGGCACGATCCGGCGTCAGGCGATGTCGACCTTGATCACGTTCGTCGACCCCGGGATGTTCACCGCAGTCCCGGCGGTGATGACCACACGGTCCCCGGAACTGACGATGCCGCTCGCGCGTGCGGTGTCGAGTGATCGGTTCCAGAGATCCTCGACGTCGTCCGTCTCGGGGATCTCGAGCGGCCGCACACCCCACTCGAGCGCCATGTGCCGGAGCGAGTGCTGGTCGTGGGTGATGGCGATGATCGGCCGGCGTGGACGCAGCCGCGCGACGGCCGACGCCGTACGGCCGGTGAAGGTCGGTACGAGGATCGCCTTCGCCGAGAGCGCCTCCGCGATGTCGCAGGCGGCGTTCGACATCGCCTGGCCGATCGTGGGCTCGTCGTCGGCGTGTGGAATCTCGTGGCGGTAGTCGAGGCTCGGCTCGACCGCGCGGGCGATGCCGTCCATCACCTCGACGGCCTCGACCGGGAACTCTCCCACTGCCGTCTCACCGGAGAGCATGATCGCCGAGGTGCCGTCGAGAATGGCGTTCGCGATGTCCGAGGCCTCGGCGCGCGTCGGCTCCGGCTGGTGGATCATCGACTCCAGCATCTGCGTGGCGGTGATGACGGGCTTCCCACGCTCGAGGGAGCGGCTGATGATCCGCTTCTGCAGGAGCGGCACGTCGGCGGCGCCGATCTCGACGCCGAGGTCGCCGCGCGCGACCATGACGGCCTGGGACTCGGCGAGGATCTCGTCGAGAGCGGCAATCGCCTCCGCCTTCTCGATCTTCGCGATCACGTGGGCCTGCGAGCCGCGTGCCTCGATCAGCGTGCGGAGAGCGCGCACGTCCGAAGCCGAGCGGACGAACGAGAGCGCCACGAAGTCGACGTCGAGCTCGAGGGCGAATTCGAGGTCATCCAGGTCCTTGCGCGTCAGAGACGGGATGGGCAGCGGGATACGCGGCAGGTTGACGCCCTTGTGAGAGGACACCTCTCCCGCCGTGATCACCTCGCAGTGGGCGCGGCCACGCTCGACGGCGGTGACGCGCAGCCTGACGTGACCGTCGTCTATGAGCACGTCGTGACCGGGCTCCAGCAGGGAGCCCAGCACGGACGGGCTGACGGGAATGTCGTCTCCGCGGGCGCTGTCCTCGCCGGCGACCACGACGGTCGCGCCGCGCTCGAGGCGGACCGGGGCCGGCAGGTCTCCGACGCGCAGCTTGGGGCCCTGCAGGTCGGCGATCAGGGCGATCGGACGTCCGGCGGCGCTCTCGGCGCCGCGCACGAGCCCTGCGCGGACGGAGTGCTCCTCATGCGTGCCGTGGGACATGTTGAGACGGGCGCCGTCCATTCCTGCCCCGATCAGGGCCGCAATCGCCTCGGCGGTCGACGAGGCCGGCCCGATCGTCGCCACGATCTTCGTCCGGCGGACGTGGCTCGCGACGGTGCTCACGTCAGGAGCGTGCGCGCGGGAACGCGTCCCAGCCGGGGTAGTGAGCGTGCCTGCCGAGATCGTCCTCGATCCTCAGCAGCTGGTTGTACTTGGCCGTGCGATCCGATCGGGCCGGTGCGCCCGTCTTGATCTGGCCCGAGTTCGTCGCGACGGCAAGATCGGCGATCGTGGCGTCCTCCGTCTCACCGGAACGATGCGAGATGACCGTCGCATAGCCGTTCCGCTGGGCGAGCTCGATCGCGTCCAGCGTCTCGGTGAGGGAGCCGATCTGGTTGACCTTGACGAGGATCGCGTTCCCGACCTTCTCGGCGATCCCGCGGCGGAGGAAGTCGACGTTGGTGACGAACAGGTCGTCACCGACGAGCTGGATGCGGCCGCCGATCCGGTCGGTCAGGGTCTGCCAGCCGGCCCAGTCGTTCTCGGCCAGGCCGTCCTCGAGCGAGACGATCGGGAAAGCGCTCGGCCAGGTCGGCCCAGAGATCGATCATGCCGTTGCCGTCCAGCGTGCCGCCCTGGCGCTCGAGCACGTAGGCGCCGTCGCGATAGAGCTCGCTGGTGGCGGGGTCGAGCGCGATCGCGACCTCATCCCGGTGACCGGCCCGTTCGGCGGCCTCGAGGATCGCCTCGCAGGCGTCGTAGGCAGAGCCGAGGTCCGGGGCGAAGCCGCCCTCGTCGCCCACGCTCGTCGACAGGCCGCGCTCGCCGAGCAGTGCCTTGAGCGAGTGATAGGTCTCGACGCCGATCCGCAGCGCCTCCGAGAAGGTGGCCGCGCCGGCGGGCACGAGCATGAACTCCTGGAAGTCCAGCGAGTTCTGCGCGTGAGCGCCGCCGTTGACGACGTTCATCATCGGCACCGGGAGCACGTGGGCATTGGTGCCCCCGATCCAGCGGTACAGGGGCATGCCGGCGTCCGCGGCAGCCGCCTTCGCGACGGCGAGCGAGACGCCGAGGATCGCGTTGGCGCCGAGGCGGGACTTGGTCGGAGTGCCGTCGAGCTCGACCAGGGCAAGGTCGAGGGCGCGCTGGTCGCGGGCGTCGAGGCCGACCACGCGGTCGCTGATCTCGCCGTTGACGTGCGCGACGGCCCGGGAGACGGCCTTGCCGGCCCAGGCCTCGCCTCCGTCCCGCAGCTCGACTGCCTCGTGCTCCCCGGTGGATGCACCCGATGGCACCGCAGCCGAGCCGAATGCGCCGGACTCGAGACCGACCTCCACCTCGACGGTCGGGTTGCCCCGCGAGTCGAGGACCTGTCTCCCGTTGACGTGGACGATCGAGGTCATCCCCTGGCCTCCGTGTGGCTGTCGTGGTCGTAGCGGCGCGTGCAGTCGCTCCTCACCATAGACGCAGCGGGAGCGAGGACGGACCTGGCGGTGAGCACTCCCGGCGCCACCCCGCGGTCTTCGCCTAGGCCTCGCCTCGTTGCCGCTTGGCCGCGACGTACCAGCGCTCCTGCTCGTCGAGGTCGAGCTCGGCCCACGTCTCCCCCGCCTCCGCGGCAAGCTGCTCGGCGAGCTCGACGCGATCGACGAACCGGAGCGTCGTGGCCCTGAGCGCCAGCTCGGGATCGACGTTGAGCCTGCGTGCCACATTGACGATCGTGAAGAGAGCATCGCCGGTCTCGTGGAACACCCCGGGGTCCGGCTCGCTCTCCGGCCCGGGCTCGCCCGCGTCCGCCACGGCCTCCTCCAGCTCGGCCACCTCCTCGCGGATCTTGGCCAGCGGCCCGGCCAGGTCGGGCCAGTCGAAGCCGACCGCAGCGGCGCGGCGCTGGACCTTGCGCGCGTGCAGAAGGGCCGGCAGCGAGGCGGGCACGTCGTGGAAGACGCCCGAGCGGCCCTCCTGCTCGGTCTTGATCTCCTCCCAGCGCTCGCGCACGCGCCCCGCCGTCGCCGCCTTTGCGTCTCCGAAGACGTGGGGATGCCGGCGGACCAGCTTGGCGTGGACGCTGCGGGCGACGGCCTCCAGGTCACCGCCTCCCTGCTCCTCGAGGAGCAACGCGAGGAAGTAGGTCTGGAAGAGGAGATCGCCGAGCTCGTCGAGCAGCTTGGCGGGGTCGCCCGCGCGAGCCGCGTCCGCGACCTCGTAGGCCTCCTCGACCGTGTGCGGGACGATCGTGAGCGGTGTCTGCTCCCGGTCCCACGGGCAGTCGCGCCGCAGGCGCCGGGTGAGCTCCTGCAGCTCGAGCAGCGCCTCGGCCAGCGCCACGCGGCTTACCCGGTGGTGGACGTGCTCGTCGTCGGAGTCTCGGGCGGCGCGAAGCCGGCGGCGTAGGACACCTTGCTGTCGTAGTCCTTACGGATGTCGGCTGCCCACTTCTGGATCGCCTCGTTCTTCCTCGTGTCCAAGAGCTGCGTCTTGATCTGGGCCTTGACCTCGTCGAACGGCGTCGCCTTGGCCGGCTTGATCTCGCCGAGCGGCTCGATCACGTGGTAGCCGAACTCGGTCTTGATCGGCTTCGAGACCTGGTTGGTCTTGAGGAGGAAGGCCGACTGGTCGAACGGGGCAACGGTCTGTCCGCGCGAGATCGTGAGCTTGCCGCCGTTGTCCTTCGACCCCGGGTCGAGCGAGACCTGCTTGGCGATGGCCGCAAAGCTCTCGCCGTTCGCGAGCTGGGCGACGACCTTCTCGGCCTCGGCGCGCGTCTTGACGAGGATGTGGCGGACGTCGCGCGACTCGGCGACCTGATAGTTCGCGCTGTTCTCGTCGTAGTACTTCTTCGCATCCTCGTCGGTGATCTTGATGTCGCTCGTGACGCTGTCGTAGAGCTTCTCGGAGACGATCTGCGCGCGGATGTCGGCGCGGAACGTGTCGTTCGTGTAGCCCTGGTCGGAAAGCTGCTTGTCGAGCTTCGCCTGGTCGTTGCTGAAGTACTCCTTCTTGACCTCAGCCACGCGCGCGTCGACGTCCTTGTCGGTGATCGCGAGGCCCAAGCTCTCGGCTTCCATGTCGTACTCGGTCCGCTGCACGAGGAAGGCGACGGCCTGTGTCTGGAGCGACTGGTACTCCGCCGTCCCGGCCTTGGGGAATTCGCGCTTCTGCGACGCGTACGACTTCTTGGCTCGGGCCAGCAGCGCATCGAGCTCGGCCTTGGGGATCTCGGTCCCGTCCACGACGGCGACGGACCCACTGGGGACACTCTCGTCGCTGCCGCCACAGCCTGCGGCGACGAGCACGCCGAGCAGGACGACGACGAGGGCAAGTGCGATGCGCATGGATTTCATGAAAGGCGACTCACTATCTGGACGTGGACAGGTCAGTATCTCTATCTCTATGTAGTGAATATGTAAGACGACGCAACGTTAAGTCCGCGTTGCGCTCTGTTCGGGTCCGCTCCCGAAGCGCGTAAAGAGCCGCTTCTCAGGCGGCCCGGCGGGCCTCGACTATAGCATCGGCCAGTCCGAGCGCCCCGCTGAGCTCGTCCGTGCGCAGGGCGACCTCGTGACGGGCGGCGGTGTAGACCGCCGTGTCCACGAGCGCGCGGAGGGCGCGAAGCTCCTGCGAGCCGAGCGCGAGCGGGCCCACCGTCGCCCTGCCACCACGGAAGACGAGGTACTCGGCACCGATGCGGGCAAGCTTGAGCTTGGCCTCCTGGATCGCGAAGAGGTTCTCGACCGGCTCGGGCAGCGGGCCGTAGCGATCCTGGGTCGCGGCACGGAGCTCGACCAGCTCGTCGTCGTCCTCGACGAGCGCCAGCCGCCGGTGCAGGTCGATCTTGAGCGCCTCGGACGCGATATAGGTGGCCGGGATGTACGCGTCCACACGCGCATCGACACGGACGGGACGGACGGCGACCCGATGCTGGCCGGAGAGCTCCGCCACCGCCTCGTTCAGCATCTCGACGTACAGCTCGAACCCGAGCGCGGCCACGTGCCCGGACTGCTCCGCCCCCAGGAGGTCGCCGGCGCCGCGGATCTCGAGGTCCCGCATCGCGATCTGGAAGCCCGCGCCGAGCTCGGTGTGGTCCGCAAGCGTGGCGAGCCGTGCCCGCGCCTCGGGCGTGAGCTCGCTCGCGTCCGGGTAGAAGAGGTGCGCGTGAGCGGTGACGTCGGAGCGCCCGACGCGGCCGCGGATCTGGTACAGCTGGCTGAGGCCGAGCATGTCTGCGCGCTCCACGATCAGCGTGTTGGCCTGTGGGATGTCGATGCCCGACTCGATGATCGTGGTCGAGACGAGCACGTCCGCGTCGCCTGCCAGGAACGCGTGCATCCGCTCCTCGAGCTCCCGCTCGTTCATCTGACCGTGCGCGACGAGGAAACGGAGGCCGGGGCAGAGTTGCTGCAGCTTCGCTGCGACGTCGTCGATCGTCTCGACGCGGTTGTGGAGATAGAAGGACTGGCCTTCACGCGCGTGCTCCCGCTCGAGCGCAACCCTGATCGCCTCCTCGTCGTACTCGTCGACGATCGTGCGGATCGGCCGCCGTCCCTCCGGCGGCGTCTCGATGATGGAGATGTCGCGGAGGCCCGACAGGGACATGTGCAGGGTGCGAGGGATCGGCGTGGCAGAGAGCGCGAGCACGTCGACCTCGAGCCGCAGTGACCGCAGCAGCTCCTTCTGGGCGACACCGAAGCGCTGCTCCTCGTCGAGGATGACGAGCCCGAGCTCCCGGGGAATGACGTCGCGGGAGAGGACGCGGTGGGTTCCCACGAGCACCTCCACCTTGCCGTCGGTGAAGTCGGCCAGCACCTTCTTGGTCTCGGCCGGCTTGCGGAAGCGCGACACCATCTCGACACGGACGGGAAAGTCGCGGTAGCGCTCACGGAACGTGTTCCAGTGCTGCTCGGCCAGGATCGTGGTGGGGCAGAGCACGAGCACCTGCTTGCCGTTGACCGCCACGGCAAATGCAGCGCGCACCGCCACCTCGGTCTTGCCGAAGCCGACGTCACCGCAGACGAGCCTGTCCATCGGGCGAGGCGACGCGAGGTCGTCCTTGACCGCCTCGATCGCGCGCGCCTGGTCGTCGGTCTCCCTGTACGGAAAGGAGGTCTCGAGGCGCTCGAGCCATTCGTTCTCCAGGTCGAAGGTGACACCCTCGGCCCGCTGGCGCTGTGCGTAGAGCGCCAACAGCTCGCCGGCGAGCTCGCGCACGGACTCCCGGGCGCGGGCCTTGAGGTTCTGCCACGCCTTGCCCCCGAGCTTCGACAGCGTCGGCGATTTGGCGTCGGCGCCGATGTACTTCGAGAGCTTGCCGAGCTGCTCGTGCGGGACGTACAGCCTGTCGTCGCCGCGGAAGGCGAGGAACAGGTAGTCACGGGTGACGCCTGCGACCTCTTTCGTCTCGAAGCCGAGCAGGCTGCCCACGCCGTGGTCCTCGTGCACCACGTGATCGCCGACCCGAAGGTCGGCGAACGACGCGAGGGCCCGGCCGAGGCGCGCGTCGGCTCGCCTCGGCTTCTTGCGGAAGACCTGGGTGTCGGGCAGGAGCACGAGCCCGAGCTCACGCCAGACGAAGCCACGCCGGGCGGGCGCGACCGCGAAGTGCAGAGAGGGCTCCTTCGGCAGGGGCTCACCGTCGCCGAGCGCGCCGGCGTCGACCTTGCGCAGCAGCGCCTGCTGTCGTAGCGCCTCCCCCTTGTGCGGGAAAGCGACGACGACGCGGTTGCCGGAGCGCAGGAACCCTGCCAGCTCGTTCTCCGCCTCCGCCAGCCCGCGCGCCGCTATGGCGGGGCGTTGGGCCTCGAACTGGAACGCCTGCCCGCGCGGGAACGGGTCGAGCTCGGCCGCACCCTCGAGAAGCGGCAGCGGCAGTCCCGCCTCCTCGCAGGCCCGGCGAACGTCGTCCGGCTGCCACACCAGGTCGGGCGCGCGGCCGACAGGGGAGACCAGGTCGTCGGGCTCCTGCCGCCCGACCGCCTCGTCCTCCCAGGCGTGCGCCGGCAGTCCCGGCTCGATCAGATCCTGTCGCCGCTCCGTCGCCGCGAAGACCACGGTCTCGGCCACCGGGTGCAGGGCACGCTGCGTGAACGGCGAGAACGCGCGTATCTGCTCGATCTCGTCGCCGAAGAGCTCGACCCGCAACGGCTCCCGGCCGGTGGACGGGAACACGTCGACGATGCCGCCTCGCACGGCGAACTGGCCGCGCTCGTCCACGCGCTCGACCCGCTCGTACCCGGCCAGTGCCAGCGAGCGGGCCAGCCCGTCCAGCCCGGGCTCGTCGCCGACGCGGAGGAGCAAGGGGTCGGGCCGCGCAGCGGCCGGAGGCATCCTCTCGACGAGCGCGGCCGCGGATGCGCAGACGAGGCCGCCGGCCTCCAGCACGGAGAGGGCGCGTGCACGCTCGCCGACGAGGTGCGGCGGCGGTTCGAGCCCGGACGAGAGGGAGACGCCGCGGCTCGGCAGGAGCGCGACGGCATCCATCCCCAGGTACCAGGAAGCAGCGTCAGCGGCGTCGCGGGCATCGGCGTCCTCGGGAAGGACGATCAGCAGTGACCGTCCGAGCTCCGTGTGGAGCGCCGCGAGCAGCAGCGGCAGCGCCGGCTCGGAAACGCGGGCGCGCGCCGGCAGAGCCTGTGCGAAGGCCTGGAAGCGCTCGTTGGCCGCGAGCTCGGCGACGAATGCGTGCAGGGGGGTACGGTCCATGACAGTCGGCGGGACATGCGTCCCGCCGGGGTCATCGTAGCCTCGCCCGGGCGCTGGTACGGACGGGGCCAGCTAGCCGGACGTCGTGGCCCGTTGCTCTTCGCCGACGGGCGCCGTCTGGATCGTTCCCGCGAGGACGGTGAACGCCCTACCGCACGCAGCGCAGGTGAAGGCGGAGCTCGTTCCCGGCGCCAGCGGGCCGCCGCAGCCCGGGCAAAACGAGATCGCTCCGGCCCCGGCTCTCGCCGCAACTGCGGCGCGGTCGACCTCCGTCCGGCTCAGCCGGTGCAGCACGGGGATCGATACGACGAACGCAGCGAGCGCGACGAGCACGGCACCGAGGGCGCGTGGGTAGAGGCTGCTCGACGGCTCGATCCAGATTCCGAGCACGATCATCACGCCGGCGACCGCCGTGAGCGCGAACGCGGCTACCAGTGCGGGCCTGTAGCGGCGCGCCAGCCGTGCGAGCACGAGCAGGCTGGCGAGCGTGCCCGCGACCCCGAACGTCATCGCGGTGCCGGCGACCTTCCCGAGGGTCTCGGGCGGGTCGTCGGTCCAGGCCCAGAGAATGCCGATGAGCAGCGCGAAGGCGGTGACCCCGCAGGCCGACGCGACGAGCGGAACGAGACCCAGCAGGCGCCCCTCCAGCGCCGGCTCGCAGGCGAGCACGAGCAGGATCGCCGCCGTGATGTAGAGGGAGGTGCCGAGAACCCGACCCTCGGTGTCGCCGAAGCCCGGGGCTAGCAGCGCGTAGATCGCGATCACCGCGTTGCTCAGGACGGAGACGAAGAAGAGACCGAGGCCGAGGCGGCGGAAGGGACGCTTCGAGAGCCTGGTGCCGGCGGTGAAGGAGACCATCGCAGCACCTCCTGTTCCACCCCGAATCATGGCACCATGCCCCGGCCCGGTCATCCGCACTACCACCGATCGAGCTTGCCGCTTACTACGGCGTGGAGCTCTCAGTTGAAGCGCGTCTGCGCCACCTCGAGCCCGTCGCGCACGATCGTCTCGACCGCGTCGGCTGAGCGCGCGACGATAGCCTCCACGTCGTCCTCGTGCGCGAACGAGGAGAGCACGTAGTCGGCGACAGGCCTGGGGTCGCCGCGCTCCGGCCGCCCGACGCCGACACGAAGCCTGATGAACTCCTGAGTGCCGAGGTGCCTGGCGAGGGAGCGCAGGCCGTTGTGGCCGGCGAGGCCACCGCCCAGGCGCACCTGCAGGCGCCCTGTGGCGAGGTCGACCTCGTCGCTGACGGCGAGCAGCCGCTCGGGCGTCAGCTTGTAGTAGCGCGCCGCGGCCTGGACGGCTCGCCCCGACTCGTTCATGAACGTCTCGGGCTTCAGCAGGGCGACACGGAGCCCGTCGAGTCGCAGCTCGCCGATGCGGCCGTTGAACTTCGCTCTGAACGTCGCCTCATGACGCCGGGCGAGCTCGTCGACGACCATGAAGCCGACGTTGTGCCTGTCCCGCTCGTACTCGCGTCCCGGGTTGCCGAGGCCGACGACGAGCAGGTCGAGCGTCGAGGCAGGCTCGCCTCGACGGAAGAGCGCCAATGTCTACTCCTCGGCTGCGGGCTCTTCGCCGGGCTCTTCGCCGGACGCTGCGGCAGCCTCGGCTGCGGACTCGGCAGAAGCCTCTGCGGCCAGCGCCTCGTCGGCGGCCTCCTCGGCCTCCGTGAGGCCGCGCGGGGCAGAACAGGTCGCGATCACGGTCTCCGCTGCGTCGTCGAGGAAGGTGACCCCATCGATCAGCGGCACCGCCTCGAGCCGGAGCGTGTCGCCGAGCTCCAGACCGGAGAGGTCGACCTCGACGTGCTCGGGGATGGCAGCCGGCAGCGCCTCGACGTGCAGCTCGCGCACCACCTGCTGGACGACGCCCCCTACCTTGGCTCCGGGTGCCTCTCCGACGAGCTGCACGATGACCGTTGCCTGAATCGGCTGGTCGAGGCGCACCTCGTGGAAGTCGACATGCGTGATCGTGTCCCGCAACGGGTGGCGCTGGTAGTCCTTCAGCACGGCGTGGTGCGGCGTCTTCTGGCCCTCGATCACCACGTCGACGACCGCGCTCAGGCCAGACGGGCCGGTCAGCGCGGTGCGGAGCTCGCGCTCACCGACGACGAACGCCTTCGTCACCTTGCCGTACAGGACACCGGGGATCAGCCCCTGCTTGCGCAGGCGCTTGACGTTGCGCGTGCCGAGCTCTGCGGCGCCGCGCTCCTTCACCTCGAGTGTGATCCTGTCTCCGGACACGGCGGCGAAGTGTAGCGCATGCCTCGCCGCCGAACGGGCGAACTGCGCGGGGCCCGGACTCTCCGCGCCGGCGCTCCCCGCCTGCCCTCCACCCCCGGCCGACGCGGGCCGCATGCCGGGTCACCAGGGCAGCTCGAACGAGGCGGCGGCTGCAGCTGTGCCGGGGTACTCCGTCGCGAAAAGCGTGAAGACGAGGACGTCGCGGCGCGCCTCCTCTCCCGCCCGCGGCGGCAGCCGGCGCCGGAGCCTGGCCTCCTCGGAGAAGCCGATCTTGGCCGGAATGCGGCGGCTCGTCTCGTTGGCCGGGTCGACGTGGATCTCGACGCGGTCGACGCCGCACACGGTGAACGCGACATTCGTGAGCGCCGCTGCCGCCTCCGTGGCGAAGCCCCGGCCCACGCGTGAGGCCCTGGTCCAGTAGCCGATCTCGAGGGCTTCGTCTCCGACCCGGGTGTGGAGGCCGGCGCCGCCGATCACCTCACGCTCGTCGGACGAGAAGACGCCGTAGACGAAGTCACGGCCCTCGTGAAACGCCTCGTGGAACGACCGCAGCAGCTCCCTCTTCTCCTCGAGCGAGGTGGGCTCGGCCTCGGCCCAGGGCATCCACTGCCGCAGGTGGTCGAGGCTCGAGTCGATCGCGTCCTTCAGGAGCGGCGCGTCGGCCGGCTGCCAGCAACGGAGCAGGAGCCGCGCAGTGCGGATGGAGGGAGGTGGCTGCGCGTGACCGGTCGAGGGTGCCTCCGCGTGGGTCCGAGCTGCGGGTAGAGGCTAGAAGAGCTGGTTCTCGCCGGCGAAGATGGCTGAGACGGAGTCGTCGGAGAAGACGTTCTGGATCGTCTCGGCGAGGATGCCTGCGATCGAGAGCACCTCGACGGTGTCGGGTTTCCGCACCAGGTCGATCGGTACCGTGTCGGTGACGATCAGGCGGTCGATCTCGCTGTCGGCGATCCGGTCGAGCGCGGGGCCGTTGAAGAGGCCGTGGGTAGCGCAGGCGTACACCTTCACGGCGCCTGCCTTCTTCAGTGCCTCGGCTCCCGCGACGAGCGTGCCGGCCGTGTCGACGACGTCGTCCGTCATGACGGCGACCTTGCCCTCGACGTCGCCGATCACGGTCGTCACCTTGGCCTCGTTGTGGGCGGGCCGCACCTTGTTCAGGATCACGAGGTCGCCGCCGATCATCTCCGCGAACTTGCCCGCCAGCTTCGCCCGACCGGTGTCGGGCGAGACCGCGGCCAGCTCCTCTCCGAGATTCAGGTCTCGGACGTATTGCGCGAACATGGGCACCGCGGTCATGTGATCGACGGGAATGTGGAAGAAGCCCTGCACCTGACCTGCATGCAGGTCCATCGTGAGGACACGGTCGGCCCCGGCCGTCTGCAGCAGGTCGGCGACGAGCTTGGCGGTGATGGGCTCGCGCGGCTTCGACTTCTTGTCCTGCCGCGAGTAGAAGAACCACGGGATCACGGCCGTGATGCGCTTGGCCGAGGCGAGCTTCGCGGCGTTGATCATGATCAGCAACTCCATCAGGTGCTGATCGACGGGAATCGAGGCGGTCTGCACGATGAACATGTCGGCGCCCCGGATCGACTCCTCGTAGCGGCAGTACGTCTCGCCGTTCGCGAAGGTCTTCAGCGTCACGCCGCCGAGCTCGCACTCGAGATGCTCGGCGATCCGCTGTGCCAGGTCGGGATTGGAGCGGCCGGACACGAGCATCAGCCGCTTGTTCGGTGTCAGCCCGATCGCGCGTCCGGCGCCCGCAGCCGACGACACGGCGGGCGCCCCGAGGCCCGGCAGGGTCTGCTCAATCGTCCCGCTTTCCACCTCTTCCCTCCTTGATCGTCTGTCTCGGCGGGAAGCCGACGAGAGCGTTGTCCGGGACGTCGTCGGTGACGACCGTCCCCGCAGCAGTCCAAGCATCGTCGCCAATCGTGATCGGAGCAACCAGCACAGTGTCGACTCCGAGCCTGACGTCGCGTCCGATCCGCGTCGGCTGCTTCGCCGATCCCTTGCGGTGAGGCAGGTTGACGGTGATCGAGCCCGCACCGACGTTCGAGCGCTCGCCGATCTCCGCATCTCCCATGTAGGACAGATGCGGGACCTTGGCGCCCGCCGCGAGCCTGCTGTTCTTGAGCTCCACGAACGTACCGGCTTTGGTGTTGGGCCCTAGCACGGTTCCAGGGCGAAGGTAACAGAACGGGCCGACGAGGGCACCCGCACCGATCTCGGCATCGACCGCGACCGCGTGGGGGCCGACCTCCGCCCCGGCTGCGACGGTGGTCGAGCCACGCAGGACGGTGAACGGGCGCACCACCGTGTCCGGCTCGAGCCGGACGGTCGGCTCGATCCAGGTCGTCGCGGGATCGTCGATCGTCACGCCGGCGAGCATGTGCTCCTCGTTGACCCGGTCGCGCAGCGCCGCTGCCGCCGCTGCCAGCTCGACCCTCGTGTTCACGCCTTCGGTCTCGGCCGGGTCGGGGGCGACGTGGACGGCGACGCGATGACCAGCGACGACGAGGTCTCGCACCGCGTCGGTGAGGTAGAGCTCACCCTGGGCGTTCGCCGGCGTGAGCCGGCCGAGGGCGGGCCAGAGCACGTCCGCGCGGAAGACGTAGATGGACGAGTTCGCCTCCGTGAGCGCCAGCTGCTCCGGGGTCGCGTCCGCAGCTTCGACGATCGCCTCGAGGTCGCCGTCGCCGTCGCGCACTACGCGCCCGTAGCTGCGCATGTCGGAGGGAACGAACGAGAGCACCGTCGCCGCGGCATCCTTGAGCCGGTGTGCTTCCAGGAGCTCTGCCAGGAGGGCGGTCGTCAGGAGCGGCGTGTCGCCGGAGAGGACCAGCACCTCGTCGCTCCCGGCGAGCACCTCGCGGGCGGCGCGCGCCGCGTCGCCGGTGCCGAGCGCTCGCTCCTGCACGACGACGGCGACGCCCTCGAAGCGGGCGGCGCCGTCGGGTGAGGCGACGACGACGAGCGGCTCGGGCTGGAGCGGCCGTGCCGCCTCGAGCACCCAGTCCACCATCCTGCGCCCCAGCAACGGATGGAAGTGCTTCGGGACGGTCGAGCGCATGCGCGTGCCGAGGCCCGCGGCCATGACGACTGCTCCGAGAGATGAGGTGGGCTTGGTCTGCACGTTTGGCTGGGGCGCCAGGATTCGAACCTGGGATCACGGGACCAAAACCCGTTGCCTTACCACTTGGCCACGCCCCATCGAATTCACTGGAGGATGTGAGGGAAGGCTAGATGATTCAGCCGTACCAGCACGGACAGGTGACCCAGGTGCGGCCCGCCGTGCGGAAGGCGCGGGCGGCTGCTTCCGCGTGACGGCGATGCAGGAAGAGGCCGTACACCGCAGGCCCCGCTCCGCTCACATCGGCCCGGAAGGCTCCGTGCTCGAGGAGGTCTGCCGCGAGCGGTGAGGAAGCGAGGTCGTTCGGCGGCAGCCCCGCCAGGTCACGTGCACGACGCACCCCTGCGAGCCGTTCGAGCAGGACGGCTCTGCGCTCGTCGTACCCGTCGGCACCGTCTCGCTCGTCGAAGCGCGCGTAGACGCTTCGCGTCGAGGGCTTCTCCGCGCCGGCGGGCAGGACGAGCACGACCCAGTAGTCCTGGGGCAGCTGCAGGGAGGAGAGCTCCGAGCCGTCGCCGCTTCCGAGCTGCGGCCCGCGACGGAGAAAGAACGGCACGTCGGCACCGAGGGTGGCGGCGAGCCGCTCGAGGCCGGCCTGCGTAAGCGGCGATGCCAGCGTCTCGTTGGCGAGCCGCAGCGCGGTCGCGGCATCGGTGCTGCCGCCTCCCAGGCCCGCCGCCACCGGGATCGACTTCCAGATGCGCGCCGCCCAGCCGGGCTGCACCCCCGCCTGTCGTGCGAGGGCCGAGAGGGCTGCGCTCACGTTGGTGTCGGCGAAGCCCTCCACCCGAAGCGTGCTCGAGGGCTCGACCGCAACCCTGTCGCCGAGGTCGACGCGCTGCAGGACGGTGACCACCTCGTGCTTGCCGTCGGCTCGGAGCGGGCCGACAACGAGGGCGAGGTTGATCTTCGCCGGTGCCGGTGCCCGGTTCACCGGAGGGCTTCCTCGAGCGCGACGAACGCGGCAGGCTCGAGCGCCTCCGCGCGCACAGCCGAGTCGAGCCCGAGTGCGGTCAGTGCTTCGAGCGCCTGCTCCCGTGTCGCCACGCCACCGAGCGCGAGCGCATTGACGAGCGTCTTGCGGCGGTGCCCGAATGCCGCTTCGACCACGCGGCGGAGGTCGGAGAAGCGGGGCGGCAGCTCGATCCGGCGGAAGGCGACGAGGGCCGAGTCGACGTTGGGAGGCGGCCGGAAGACGCTGCGCGACACCGGATGGAAGCCCGTTCTCCGCGTCGCCAGCTGGACGAGCACCGAGACGGCCCCGTACGCCTTTGTCGAAGGCTGCGCGAAGAAGCGGTCCGCAACCTCGCGTTGCACCATCACACACCAGAGCCCCAGGGACGGGAGGCCGTCGAGGCTCTCGGCCACGATCGGCGTGGCCACGTTGTAGGGCAGGTTGGCGACGAGCTTCACGGGCGCGGGCACGAGCGTGGCGAGATCGAGGCGGAGCGCATCGCCCCACACCAGGTCGACGTTTGGCCGTGCGGCGAGATCGGCGAGGTGCGGCGCGAGCGAGCGGTCGAGCTCGATTGCGTGAACGCGCGCAACACGCTCGGCGAGGCGTCGGGTGAGCGCGCCGAGGCCCGGCCCGATCTCGAGCACGATGTCTGCCGCCTCGAGCTCGGCGAGGCGCTCGATCACCCCGACGATGTTGTCGTCGACGAGGAAGTGCTGGCCGAGCCCCTTCTTGGGGGCGACGCGCGTCATCGGGGGTGCGCCGCCCCGAAGGCTCGCGTGGCGTTGAGGTCGATCGCGCGCTCCAGTGCGTCCGCCCCCTCTCCGCGTGCCGCGGCGAGGCCGGCGAGGACGTGCATCACGTGGGCGGGCTCGTTGCGCTTCCCCCGCACCGGCTGCGGTGCGAGGTAGGGGCTGTCCGTCTCGGCGAGCAGGCGATGGGCGGGGACGTGCGCCGCCGCAGCACGGAGGGCCTCGGCCTTCGGGAACGTGAGGTTCCCGGCGAAGGAAACGTAGTAACCGCGCTCGATCGCGGTGTCGAGCAGGCCGGGAGAAGAGAAGCAGTGGAGGACGACGATGCCGCGGAAGGGAGCGAGCGCTGCGGCCGTCTCGGCTTCGGCGTCGCGGCTGTGGATGACGACGGGAAGGGACAGCTCTTCGGCTAGCGCGAGCTGCTCGTCGAGCAGCCGTCGCTGCTCGACCAGCGTGTCGCGCCCGTGGTACCCGTCGAGCCCCGTCTCTCCCACCGCGACGACGGCCGGGTGAGCGAGCAGCTCGCGCAGCTCCCCGATCCTTTCTGCCTCGGGTGATCCGGCCTGGTGAGGGTCGATGCCCAGAGCCGCCGCAACGCCCTCGCACGCCTCGGCAATGACGAGCGCCGCGCGGCACGAGTCGATGCCGGTGCCGATCGTGACGACCCGGCCGACGCCGGCGGCCCGCGCACGGTCGACGAGGACTGCCGCGGGCTCCTCGCAGGCATCGAGGTGCGCGTGCGTGTCGATCACGCCGGCGCGTCGAGCCGCGGGAAGAGCGGCGGAGCGGCGACGATCGCCTCGGTCTCGGGGGTGAGGCCGTAGGCAACCTGCTCCCAGCCGACGCCGCCGCGCTGGCCGAGCGCTTCGAGAATCGCCTCTGCCGTGTCGGGGACGTATGCGGCGAGAGCGACCGCGACCACACGAAGCCCGTCGACCAGGTCGTAGAGCACCCGGTCGAGATCCTCGGCACGCGCCTCGTCCTTCGCAAGCTGCCACGGCGCAGTCGTCTCGACCTCGCGATTGAGTGCGCGAACGATCTCCCAGATCCGCTCCAGGGCGCCGGTGATGTCGAACGCGTCGAGGCGATTCGCGATATCGCGCGCGAGGGGCGCAATCGCCGCCGCCACGGCACCCTCCGGCGAGGCTGCCGCCCGCAGGAAGCCCCCGCGATAGCGCGCGACCATCGCGGTCGTGCGGGAGAGGAGGTTGCCGAGATCGTTCCCGAGCTCGCGCTCGTAGCGCTCGTGGATGCCGTCGATCGAGGCGGCGCCGTCCTGGCCGAACGAGATCGCCCGTGCGCACCAGAAGCGCACGGGGTCGGCGCCGTAGACGTCGATCAGGTCGAGCGGGTCGACGACGTTTCCGAGCGATTTCGAGATCTTGCGGTCGTCGAGGAGCAGGTACCCGTGGACGAACAGCTGACGGGGCGGCTCGTAGCCCGCGCCGAGCAGCAGCGCCGGCCAGTAGACGCAGTGGAAGCGAAGAATGTCCTTCGCGAGAAGGTGCCGCACCGCCGGCCAGAACGCCGGGGTCAGATCCTCGCCGGGCCGCGCGTAGCTGAGGGCGCTGACGTAGTTGACGAGCGCATCGGCCCAGACATAGGCGACCGAATCCGGATCCCACGGGATCGGGATGCCCCAGGTCTGCCCGGCCCGGCTGATCGAGAAGTCCTGCAGGCCCCCCTCGATGAAGCTGCGCGCCTCGTTGGCCCGGAACCCGGGCTGCACGAAGTCCTCGCGCTCGAACAGCCGGAGGAGCTGATCCTGGAAGGCCGAGAGCCGGAAGAACCAGTTGCGCTCCTCGATCCACTCTGGCTCGCGATCGTGCTCGGGGCACTTGCCGTCGACGAGATCCGCCTCCGTCTTGAACGCCTCACAGCCGACGCAGTAGAGACCGGCATAGACGTCCTGGTAGACGTGCCCGTTGTCATACAGCCGCTGCAGGAATCCCTGCACGAAGGCCTTGTGCTCGGGGTCGCTCGTGCGGATGAAGAAGTCGTTCGACGCATTCAGGCGCTCCGGCAACTCACGCCAGACGACGGCGATCTGGTCGGCGTACGCCTGCGGGGTCAAGCCTTGCTCCGCGGCCACGCGGGCGACCTTCGCGGCGTGCTCGTCCACCCCGGTCAGGAAGAACGTGTCGGCGCCACGCTGGCGCTGGTGGCGGGCAAGGATGTCCGCAGCGATCGTCGTGTACGCGTGGCCGATGTGCGGCGTCGAGTTCACGTAGTAGATCGGCGTCGTGACGTAATAGCGGCTCATCGCGATCGATTCTACGGAGCCGCGCCAGCACCCACCCCGCGGCACCGAGCCCGGTCAGGAAAAGGATGGGCAGTACGGTAGGGAGCCACTGCCCGGCGCCCGAGCCGAAGGCGTCGCCGTCTCGCCCTGCCTCGCCCCGGCCGACCACTCCTCCGGGATCACCGGGGACGGCCGTCACGGAAGGCGGCGGAGTGGCCTGACCGACCGGCGGCATGGCAGGCTCCGCGACCGGCGACCGATGGTTCACCTCCGGCTGGGGGCGCTGCGGCGCGGTCACCTCCGGACGCACCCGTGGACCACCGAGCTTCATCGGCGTGGTGGCATCAAGCGGGCGAGCCTCCGCAGCGGCAACGAATGCCCGCCGACGCGCGGGCTCCGCCGTCGCGGCGCTGCCCACGGAGGTGCCCGCGCGCACCGAGCTCGCGGGGTGCAGCGTTGCCGTAGCAGGACGCGGTGCCTCGAACCCTGCGGCCGGGGCCTGGGAGCGCCTCGGGTCGGTCGGCCGGCGAACGATTCGCACCGTGGCGGAGCGCGCGGCGGGCGGCGCCGCCAAGGGCCTGGCGATCGGACCGGCCGGGGCACGGCCCTCCGGCACCGGGGCGGCCTGCGCCGCTGCGATCGCAGCGGGCGGGGCGGCGGGCCCGGTCGCAGCCGCAGGCGAGGGAGACGGGGACGGCGACGCGCCGCCGACGCTCTCCGAGACAGGCGTGGGCGTCACCTCTTCATCCATGCCCGGTGCCGGCGTCGTTTCACGACCGGCGACCGGGAGAGGCGCTACGGCGGCAACCGGAGCCGGCTCGCGAGCGTCGACCGGAAGCGCGGAGGGTGACGGGGGCGGCACGGGCCGCGGAGGAAGAAGGGTCATTGGATCGACGTATCCGTCTGCCGCGGACGACACCCGGACGCCCAGGTGGACGTACGGCGTCGGCCACTCGACCTCACCGCTGCCACCCGCAGCTCCCACCGCGTCGCCCTCTGCGACCGTCGCACCCTTCGCGACCGACGCCTCGCCGAGGTGGGTCAGCGAGACGGCGTAGTCCTCCGACTGGATCGTCACGGTTCGGCCGGAACCCGGCACGACACCGACGAACGAGACGACTCCCCCGGCGGGGGCACGAACGGCCTCGCCGGCCGCGCCCGCGACGTCGACGCCGCGATGCTGCCCGGCTGCGTACGGGTCCGCACCCAGCGAGTAGGGCTGCAGGACGGGTCCACCGAGGGGCCACGTCCAGGCGGCCGCAGATGGCGCGCCGACGAACGAGCAGATGACGAGCACGATGAGCGCGAGACGGCGCACGGTATTCCTCCTGATTTCGCTGACTCGAACTGTCGCCCGAATTGACAACACGATCGACCGGCTGAAGGGTAGCGGCGGCGTCGGACGTTGTCAATCGAGACGACGACGAGCGCGCCGGCTACAGCGAGGAGCGGTAGAGCTCGTTGCGGGAAGCGCCCGTCAGCCGCGCCACCACATCGACCGCGAGACGTCTCGGCGTTCCCGCCTCGACGAGCGCCGCTACGGCGTCGGCGGCCAGAGACTGCTGCTGCTGCTGCTCGCCGCCGGAGGCCGGGCCGACCACGAGCGTGATCTCACCCTTGGGAGGCACCGAAAAGCGACGGGCGAGCTCCGCTGCAGTGCCTCGAGCGACTTCCTCGTACACCTTGGTCAGCTCACGGCACACCGCGACGACCCGACCCGGATCGACCTCGGCGAGGCTCGAGAGCGACGCGCCCAGCCGCTGCGGCGACTCGAACGCGACTGCCGGGTGCATCCAGCCGGCGAGCTCGCTCCACAGAGCGGCACGCTCGGCCGGCCGGCGCGGCAGATACCCGAGAAAGCGGTACTGATCGCCTGCGAGGCCGCTCGCGACGAGCGCCGTCTCGACGGCCGACGCTCCCGGCAGCACCGTCACCGGGAGCCCCGCCTCGAGGGCAGCGACGACGATCCTCATGCCCGGGTCGTTGATCCCCGGCAGGCCCGCGTCCGAGACCAGGGCCAGGCGCTCACCGGCAGCGAGGCGCGGCAGCAGCTCCGCCACCCGCGCCGCCTCGTTGTGCTGGCGGTAGGAGAGGAGCCGCGCGTCGATCCCGTGGCGCCGGAGCAGGGCACGCGTCCTCCGCGTGTCCTCGCACAGAACGACGTCCGCGGCGCCGAGCTCCGCCAGCACCCGCAGGGTCACGTCCTCGAGGTTGCCGATCGGGGTCGCGCAGACGGCGAGCGGCATCGGCTCGGGCTCACCTCACCCCGTCGAGCGCCTCGAACGCGACGAGCGCAGCGCCCATCAGGCCCGCCTCCTCGCCGAGCTCCGCCTCGACCAGGCGCAGCTTCTCGTCGGCGGGCTGGATGGCCTCACGGCGCGCCGCCGCGAGCGCAGGACCGAGAATCAGGTCACCGGCAGCCGCGCCGAACCCGCCGCCGACGACGAAGACGTCGGGGTCGAAGACGTTCGCGAGCGAGCCGATCGCCAACCCCAGCAGGTGGCCGATGCCCCGGAGCGCGTCGATGGCCCGGTCGTCGCCGGCCCGTGCCCGGTCGACCAGCAGGGGCGCGTCCGCCCCGGCGCCGTAGAGCTCGGCAGCGGCCCTGTCTGCCGCGAGCCCCGACGCGACCGCCTCGAGGTGGCCCCTGCCGTGACAGCTCCCCTGGCACGGAGGGCCGTCCGCGACGACCACCAGATGGCCCAGCTCGGCCCAGCCGCGGTAGAGCCGGTTGTCGAGCACGATCCCCCCACCCACCCCGGTGCCGAGCGTCAGCATCACGAGGTCGGTCGTGCCGCGGCCCGCTCCGAGGCGCCACTCCGCGAGAGCGGCCGCGTTCGCGTCGTTCTCGACGCCCGCCGGCAGGCCGAACTGCTTCCGAGCCCGGTCGGGGAAGTGGACGTGGAGCAACGGCAGGTTGGTGGCGCGCAACGCCACGCCGGTGCGACGGTCGATGTTGAGCGGCACGCCGTACCCGATCGCCGACGCGCCGTCCGCGAGCAGGTCGCCGACGACCCCGTCGACGGCCTCGAGCACCTCGTCCTCGGGGCCGTCGGGCGTCGGTATCTCGATCGTGCGGCCGATGGCGCCGTCCCGGCCGACGACAGCGGCGAGAATCTTGGTTCCCCCGAGGTCGACCCCGATAACGCGATCTTCATGCACTCGGCGGCTACGATAACCGCCCGGATGCCCGAACAAGAGAAGCCCTACCGCGTGTACAAGGGCGGGAGGGCGAAGGGCAGGGTCCCTCTCCAGCGCCAGACCTCCCAGCCCGGGAGCCCGGCCGCTGCCGGCGACGACCGTCCTCGCCGTCAGCGCCACTGGGGCCGACGGATCACCCTGACCCTCGCCGTGCTGCTGCTGCTCGCGATCGCCTGGCTCGTGGCGAGCTATTTCTCGTTCGCCGGCGGCATCTCCGCCGCGAACGACCGGGTGCCGAAGTCGGTGCAGGCGCAGCTCGCGGAACAGGGCGGGATGCTCTCGTCGACGCCGACGACGATCCTCGTGCTCGGCACCGACGGAGGGAGCACGGGAGGCCGTGAGGGAGCGAACCGCTCGGACTCGATCATGCTGATGCGCACCGATCCCCGGAAGCACCGAGTGGCCTACCTCTCGATCCCGCGTGACCTGCGCGTCGAGATCCCCGGCTACGGTGCCGCAAAGATCAACGCAGCGTTCCAGGCGGGCGGGCCGACGTTGACGCTGCAAACCGTGAAGGCGCTCACGGGAATCGACGTCAACCATGTCGCCTTCGTCGACTTCGACCGCTTCAAGGAGCTGATAGATGCCGTCGGGGGCATAGACGTGACGGTACGGCGGCCGATCCTCTCCAACCGGTTCGACTGCCCGTACGCGACGGATGCACGGTGCCGGGAGTGGGACGGCTGGCGCTTCGAGCGCGGCCGCCAGCACATGGACGGTCGGCGTGCCCTGGTCTACGCGCGCATCCGCGAGAACCGGCTCGACCTGTCCGAGACCGATCTCGACCGGGCACGCCGCCAACAGGAGGTGATCCAGGCGACCGCCGGCGGGCTCACCTCGCTCTGGAGCGCGGCCAAGATGCCGTTCATCGGCGACGACGTCGTCAAGCCGCTCGCGACGGACCTCGGGGCGGGAGAGGTACTCCAGCTCGGCTGGGCGTACTTCAGGGCAGACGCGCAGAAGGCGCTCCACTGCCGCCTGGGCGGCGAGCCGGGGACGGCCGACGGCCAGTCGGTGATCTTCGGGTCAGAGGACAACGTCGCGACCGTGTCGATGTTCCTCGGGCGCTCCGCGCCGCTACGACCCCCGAAGGGCCTGCCGTATGCGCCGGGCTGCGTGGTCGGCGACCGCGAGCTATGAGACGCCCACGTCGGGCTCAGTCGGCTGCCGGAGCCTTCTTGTCGGTCGGACCGGGTCCTTCTTCGCCGGTTCCTTCTTGTCGTCCGCTCCGCCCGACTCCCCGTCCTTCGTCGTCTTGCGCGAGCCGCGACCGTAGTCGGTCGAGTAGAACCCCGAGCCCTTGAAGTGCACGGCGACCGGAAACAGCACCTTCTCGACGGGCTGCGCGCCGCACGTCTCGCACGACTCCGCCGGTGGATCGCTCATTTTCTGAAACACCTCGAAGGTGTGCCCGTTGGGGCAACGGTACTCGTAGATCGGCATCGAGGCGCCAATCTACCAGCGAAGATATGGCCGGATCGAGATGACACAGGGCGCTGACGCACCGACACTCGGACGGGCCGAGAGCCTCTCGGTACGAGCGTTCGTGGCAGTACACGGGCTGTGGTTCGGCGTCGCCGTGACCGCGGCGGCGGCCGGGGCGTTCCTCCTCCACCAGCTGATGGCCTGGCCGCCGCACGAGGACGAGACCCTGGCCCTGTTCGTCGGACGAGACTCGCTCGGAGGCGTCCTCGACCACGTCACGCGCGAGCGCGGCGGCGCACCCTTGCACTTCCTGCTCGCGTGGTGCGTCGCCCACGTGGGGCTCGGGCTCGGCGCTCTGCGCTCCCTCTCGGCGGTGTTCGCCGTGGCGAGCCTGCCGCTCGTGGCGCTGATCGCCTCCCGGCTCGCAGGGCGCCGCGCAGCGCTGACGGCCACTGTCCTGCTCGCCGGCAGCTGGATCTTCCTCTTCCACGGTGTCTACGGGCGCATGTACAGCGTCTTCCTGTTTCTCTCCCTGACGTCGTTCCTGACGCTGCTCCGCGCCCTGGAGCGCGGCGGGCGGGCGTGGGTGCCCTGGGGCGCCGCGATCCTGCTGTGCGTCGCCGCGCACCCGTACGGCGCGCTCGTGCTCGCCTCGCAGGGGATGTACGTCCTGCTCGCGCGTCGCGATCGCCTTCGGAGCACCGCTGCCGCGTTCGGCGCCGTGCTGCTGCTCGGGATCCCGTTCTGGCTCACCGACCTCGTCCTGGCCGGCCGCTTCGACGTCGGCGTCGGGGGCGGCGGCGAGAAGCTGGGAGGGCCCTGGGCGATCGCGACCTACCTCTGGCGGGCGGCAGGGGACTTCAGCGCCGGCTGGTGGCCGGTGCTGGTGATCGTGCTGGGGTTGGCCCTGGCCGGCGTCGCGACGGTCGGTCGCGACGCGCGACTGCTCTGCCTGTCGGTGGTCGCCCTCCCGGCTGCGGCCTTCCTCGCCGCCCGCGTCGGCGGCTCCGCCTCGCCCGAGTCACGGCACCTCATCTTCGTCGCCCCGTTCTTCGCGATCCTGGTCGGGGCGGGCATCGCGCGGGTGAGCCGGCGGCTGCCGGCGCTTGCGGTCGTGGCGGTGGCCGGCCTGCTCGTGGCGGAGGTCGGCTGGGCATGGCATCGAACCGCGCCGTTGTTCGAGTGGGAGCCCGACAAGCGGCAGGCAGCGCGGGCCGATGCCGAGGCATACCTGGCGACGACGAGCCGGCCCGACGACATCCTGTTCGGCTACGAGCCGCTCTACCTGGGCGCGTGGGAGCGGAACGCGGGCTTCTCGCGGATCGTGCTCCCGCGCGCGGACGCCCGGCTCGCACTGCGGACACTCACGCGACAGAAGGCTCCGCTCGGGCGCGGCGTCTGGGTGCTCGACGCCAGCCGCCGCAACAACGTGCGCCCACGGCTCGAGATCGAGATCGATTCACCGCGTCCACCCGGGGCGTTCGTGACGCGCTCGTTCGGGCCATTCCTCGTGATCAGGACAGCCGAGCCGGTGCGAACCCCGGAGCGCTACCTGCGCCTGGCCGGCAGCGCCATCCTGCTCGGGCGCTCGCTCGGCATCGGTGACTCGGAGGTGAACCTTCAGACCGTCGACCGCGCCGGCAGGGAGCTCCGCGGCTACGGCCCTTCGGCGCGCGTGCGCTCGAGCGACTCCCGGTAGCACGGGGCGCTCTCGAACGCTCCCAGGCCCGTCGGCGCCGCACGGCGGCGGGACGGATGCCGCCGGCGGGCGGCCGCGACCGCCGCAGAGGCGCCGAGCAGCCCTCCGATCACGTAGGACCGCAGTCTCCTCGGACGTTCCTGCTCACCCATGCAAGGATCGTAGGCGATGATCACCGTTTGCTTCGGAGACCTCGTGCTCGACGTGATCGTACGGCTCGAGCAGCCCCTTGCGCCGGGCGCCGACGCGACCTCCCAGACCGTGCTCCGCCCCGGCGGCCAGGCCGCCAACGTGGCGGCCTGGATCGCAGAGCTCGGCGGGCAGGCCCGGTTCGTGGGCAAGCGCGCCGACGACGACGCCGGACTGCTCGCCACGAGCCGGCTCGCCGCGTACGGCGTCGAGATCGTGGGCCCGGTGGAGCCCTGCGGAGGGGGCGTGATCGTCTCGCTCGTCACTCCGGACGGGGACCGCTCCATGTGCTCCGACAGGGGTGTCGCGCCGGACTTCCGCCCGGAGGAGGTGGATCCCGTCTGGCTCTCGGGCTGCAGCCATCTCCACGTCTCCGGCTACGCCCTGCTGCGGGAGCCCGTGCGCTTCGCCGCCGTGCGGGCTGTCGAGCTCGCACGAGCCGAGGGGGCGCGCGTGAGTGTCGACCTCTCCTCCTGGAGCGCGATCCGGGACTTCGGCGCCGCCGGGTTCCGGGCTCTGGTCGAGGCGCTCGCTCCCGACGTCGTGTTTGCCAACGAAGACGAGGACGCGATCGTGGGCGGAGCGATCGAGGGCGCGTCGTGGATCCTCAAGCGCGGTGCCTCCGGCTGCTCGTTCGCCGGCGACGACAGGCCCGCGCTCCCCGTGGCGGCGGTCGTCGACCCGACCGGCGCGGGAGACGCCCTCGCCGCAGGCTGGATCGTGGGCGGCCCGGACCTGGCGCTCGAGGCCGCTGCGCGGTGCGTCCAGGGTGCGGGATCGATGCCTTCCTCGCGCTGACTCCCGTCCTCGTCTTCTGGAGGGCCTCCGCTAGGCTCGGCCCGTGCGCGACCTGATCCACGTCGGCGAGGAAGTCGCCGCGGCTCTCGACGACGGCCGCGCCGTCGTCGCGCTCGAGACGACGCTCGTTGCGCACGGGTTCCCGGCTCCCGACGGGGTCGAGGTCGGCCTCGCGAGCGAGGCTGCTGTGCGAGCGGCCGGCGCCGTGCCCGCGACGATCGGGGTGCTCGACGGCAGTGTCCGCATCGGCCTCGACGCCGCCGAGCTCGAGCGCTTCACGCCGGACGCCCGCAAGCTCGGGCCGCGCGACCTCGGTGTCTGCGCGGCACAGGGTGCCGTCGGAGCGACGACCGTCGGCGGCACGCTCGTCGCCGCCGCAGCGGCCGGCATCCGCTTCATGGGCACTGGCGGCCTCGGGGGGGTGCACCGCGGCTTTCCCGACCCTCCGGACGTGTCGGCCGACCTCACCGCGGCAGCGCGCATCCCGGCAGTGGTCGCGTCGTCGGGGGTCAAGTCGCTCCTGGACGTGCGCGCGACGATGGAGCTCCTCGAGACGCTCGGCATTCCCGTGCTCGGCTACCGCACCGACACGCTGCCGCTCTTCTACGCGGCTGCGGGAGGGCCGCCCGTCTCGGCCCGGGTCGAGACGGCGGACGAGATCGCCCGCGCGGCGCAGGCGCACTGGGCCCTCGGTGGAGCCGGCATTCTCGTCGGGCGCCCGCCCGACGAGAGCCTCGAGGTCGAGCCGCTGATCGAGGAGGCCGTTGCCGAGGCGGCTGCGCAGGGCGTCGTCGGGCAGCAGGTGACGCCGTTCGTCCTCTCCTGGCTCCACGAGCACTCGGGTGGCGAGACGCGTCGGGTGAACCGCGACCTGATCGTCGCGAATGCCGCACTGGCCGGCATGGTGGCTGTAGCGTTCGGCGGGCTGTGAGCCTCTACGACGCCGTGCGCGACCTCCCGCTCGAGATCGAGGGGTACGAGCTCGACCCGCTGGCCCAGGAGGTGTCGAGCGGGTTCCGACGTCAGACGACAGTGATCACGCTCCGCGGCGGCGGCGAGACCGGCGTCGGCGAGGACGTGACGTACGAGGCCACGGAGCACGACGCTCAGATGGCGCGAGGGCCCGTGCTGCCGCTCGCCGGCAGCTGGACGATCGCCTCGCTGTCGGAGCACCTGGGGACGCTGCCGCTCTTCGAGCAGCCGCCGGAGCGAGATGCGTACCTCGACTACCGGCGGTGGGGCTTCGAGAGCGCCGCGCTCGACCTCGCGCTGCGGCAGGCTGGGCGATCGCTCGCGGACGCCGTCGGACGCGGCGTGGAGCCGTTGACGTTCGTCGTCTCCACGCGGCTCGGAGAGCCGGCGAGCACCGACCTCCTGCGCGCGTGGCTCGACCTGTACCCCGGCTTGCGCTTCAAGCTCGACGCGACGCCGGACTGGGACGAGGCGCTGATCGAGGAGCTGGCAGCGCTCGGCTGCGTGGACTCGGTCGACTTCAAGGGCCAGTACCACGGCACGATCGTCGACAACCCGCCCGACGCCGCGCTCTACCGCCGCGTGATCGAGGGCCTGCCGGAGGCGTGGCTGGAGGACCCGGCGCTGACCCCGGAGACGGAGGAGGTGCTCGACCCGGTGTCGGCGCGCGTCACCTGGGACGCCGTCATCCACTCGGTCGCCGACATCGAGGCGCTGCGCTGGCCGCCGCTGACGGTGAACGTGAAGCCCTCGCGGTTCGGCAGCGTCGAGCGTCTCTTCGCCGCCTACGACCACTGCGCGGAGCACGGCATCGACGCGTACGGGGGCGGCCAGTTCGAGCTCGGCCCGGGGCGTGCGCAGATCCAGCTCCTCGCGGCGATCTTCCACCCGGGCACACCGAACGACGTCGCCCCCGGCGGCTTCAACGTCGGCCCGCAGGCCGGCCTGCCGTCGAGCCCGCTGACGGTCGATCCCGAGCCGGTCGGCTTCCGCCTCCGCGGCTGACGCCGCCCGCTAGCTCTCGAGGGCGGCGAGCAGATCGTCGACGTCGACGAGCGGCAACGACTCGATCTTGGCGCTGCCGCGCGCGCCGAGCGCCACCGAGACTCGGGCGATCGTGAGGTCGTCGGGTGCCTCGACGATGTTGACGAAGTCGTACTCGCCGAGCGACGCCCACTGGTGCAGCACGCGCGCGCCGAGCTCCTCCACGTCGCGATTCACCTCGCGCAGGCGGGCAGGGTTGGACTTCAGGGTCTGGACGCCTTTCTCGGTCAGCGTCGTCAGCATCAGGTAGGTCGGCATGGCTCCTCCTTGGGGTGCGGCAAGAGCCTACTCCGCGGCGTCGCTGCGAGCGATGCCGCCCGCTGCGCGCTCCGACCGGCCGCGGCCGACGCGCGCGACCTGGTCGCCGTAGAGGAGCGCTCCGCCGAGGAAGAGGACGGGCGAGAGCACGAGGCCGGCCAGGAAGGCGGCCAGGCGCTCCGAATTGTCCGCGTAGTTCTGGAGGAGCAGGGACGCTGCGATCTGCGTCAGGAAGACGAGGATCGTGAGCGTGGCGAGCCCGCCGAGCGCGTGGGCATAGTCGGCCCTCCCCAGCTCGATCCCCCGTCGCAGGGCCGCCCCGAAACCGAGATGCTCCACGAGCGCCGCCGGCACGGCCATGCCGATGAGCGCGAACCAGGCCAGCCCCGGCAGCACGAACACGGCGGCGAGGAACGGGAACGGCACCCAGAGGAGGACACCGACGGCGAACGCCGTCACCGCGGAGCGCGAGCGCAGCGGCACTCGCGAGACGACGGCGCAGGCCGCGACGAAGGAGGCGGTTGCCGCCACCGCACCGGCGAACGGCACGATCTGCAGCGTCTGCGAGCGATCGAAGCCCGTGGCGGCAGTGCTCAGGAGGGCAGCGGGCAGGCCGATCAGGAGCGCCGCCCACCAGTGCTCGCCGTAGAGCTTGATCGTCTCCGCGACGAGCTGGCCGACCGTGCGCGTCGCCGGCGGCAGCGGCGGCGGCGGCGGGCCCGAGCGCTTCGGATAGCGGGGACGCGGCATCGGCCGAACCGTACCCGCGCGGGTCAGCCGGCCTCGCTGCGAAGCGCCTCGTCGACCGACGCGAGGAGCGCGGGCAGCGCCTTCTCGAGCGCAGCCAGCGCGTCTGCGACTCTCCAGAGCCCACGGTCGGCCTCGCCGATCTCGTTCGAGACCGCCCGCACCTCGAGTGCCGGCACACCGGCGAGAGCTGCGGCCCGGAGCACGCCGAAGCCCTCCATCGCCTCGACCGTGACGTCGTGGGCGACGCCCCCGACCGCCGCGCTCGTCCCGATCCGAACGACGGGTGATCCGGGCAGGGCTCGGCGGGCGGCCGCGACGAGCCGCGCGTCGGCGGGCACGCGGTCGACGTGCGGGAACGCGGCCGCGATGTCGCAGTAGACGGCCTCTGCCCCGATCACGACCGTGCCCGGCGCGAGCAGGCGGCCGCCGGCGACGCCGACGTGAACGACGGCGCCCGGCGGGTCTCGCTCGAGCGCGGCGGCCACGGTCGCCGCTGCCTCGACGGGCCCGACGCCGCACGCGAGCCCCTCACGGCCGCACAGCTCACGCGCCGTGGCGGCAACGAGCAGCGTCGCGATCCGGTCGGCGGCGTGCATCGGGTCGATCCTAGGCGTGGGCGCACCGGCGCGGTGGTGGCGCGCTCGCTTCGCCCGCCGGATCGCGGCGTGCCTCGCAGTGCGAACCTACGATGTGCACATGCCCACGCACGTGGACGACCACCCCACCGGGACTCGCTGCGAGTGACCGCGAGGACGATCGGCGGTATCTACGAGACCGTGCTGTACGGCGCGAACGTCGCCGGGATGAAGGACTTCTACACGGACGTGCTCGGCTTGCGGCTCGTCGACGGCCCCGACGAGCTCTCGGCCGCCTTCCGGCTGCCCGACGGCGGCGTCCTGCTCGTCTTCGACCCCACACGCTCGAGCCGTCCCGGCCGAGCAGTTCCCTCCCACGGCGCTGTCGGCCCCGGCCATGTGGCGTTCCGCGTCCCTGCTGCAAGCCTCGAGGCGTGGGTGGACGCGCTCGCCGAGCACGGCGTGCCGCTCGACGGCGACGTGACGTGGCCCGGCGGCGGCCGCTCCCTCTACGTGCGCGACCCGGCGGGGAACTCCGTCGAGCTGACCGCGGACGAGATCTGGCCTGCGTAGGCGGGAGCCCGTCCTCACACGACCGGAGAGGTGCGGACGGCGCGACACCGCCCACGCGAGGTGAGCCCGTCGGTCTTCAGGCAGCCGCCGGCGCCGTCGCCTCGGCCCGTTCGAACACGAGGTCGCCTCGGTCGGGTTGGACGCGGATGACGTCGCCCTCGGCGAAATCCCCCTCCAGCAGCCGTAGCGCGAGCGGGTTCTCGAGCAGGCGCTGGATCGCGCGCTTGAGGGGCCTGGCACCGTAGGCCGGATCCCAGCCGGCCTCGGCGATCAGCTCGAGCGCGTCGTCGGTGAGCTCGAGCGCGATCTTCCGCTCTGCGAGCCGTTCGCGCAGGCGCTCGAGCTGGAGCCCGACGATCTCGCCGATCTGCTCCCTCGTGAGCGCGTCGAAGACGACGATCTCGTCGATGCGGTTCACGAACTCCGGCCGGAAGTGCTCCAGCAGCTCGTCGGCCGAGCGGATGTTCGACGTCATGATCACGACCGTGTTGCGGAAGTCGACCGTTCGTCCCTGGCCGTCGGTCAGCCGCCCGTCGTCGAGCAGCTGCAGCAGGACGTTGAACACGTCGGCGTGGGCCTTTTCGATCTCGTCCAGCAGGATCACGCAGTAGGGCCGCCGGCGCACGGCCTCGGTCAGCTGGCCGCCCTCCTCGTAGCCCACGTACCCCGGCGGCGCGCCGACGAGGCGCGAGACGGTGTGCTTCTCCATGTACTCCGACATGTCGAGCCGCACCATCGCCCTCTCGTCGTCGAACATGAACGCGGCGAGCGCCCGCGCGAGCTCGGTCTTGCCGACCCCTGTCGGGCCGAGGAAGACGAACGAGCCGATCGGCCGGTTCGGATCCTGCAGGCCGGAGCGCGCGCGCCGTAGGGCGTTCGAGACGGCGTCGATGGCGGCTTCCTGGCCGACGACACGCTGGTGCAGGCGCGCCTCCATGTGCACGAGCTTCTGCACCTCGCCCTCGAGGAGTCGGTCGACCGGGATCTTCGTCCAGGCGGCAACCACGGCGGCGATGTCGTCCTCGTCCACCTCCTCCTTGACCATCGGCTCTGCCGCCCGCGCCGCCTCGCCCCGCTCGGCGAGCTCCTGCTCGAGAGCGGGGAGCAGCCCGTAGCGGATCTCGGCGACGCGCTGCAGGTCGCCGTGGCGCTCGGCCCGCTCGGCCTCCATGCGCAGGTCGTCGATCTCCCGCGTGATCTCCTTGACCCGGTCGAGGACGTCCTTCTCGCCCGCCCAGCGGGCCGCCAGCTCGTCGCGCCGGGTCTTCGCCTCGGCGAGCTCGCGCTCGACCGGCTCGCGCACCCCCGGCGTCTCCTTCGCCATCGCGGCGAGCTCGATCTCGAGCTGGATGACGCGCCGCTCGGCCTCGTCGAGCTCGACGGGCGACGAGTCGATCTCCATGCGCAGCCGGGACGCGGCCTCGTCGACGAGGTCGATCGCCTTGTCGGGCAGGAAGCGATCGGTGATGTACCGCTCGGACAGGACGGCCGCCGCGGTGAGCGCCGCGTCACGGATCCGGACGCCGTGATGCGCCTCGTAGCGTTCCTTGAGGCCGCGGAGAATCGCGATCGTGTCGGCCGGCGAGGGCTCGCCCACGAGGACGGGCTGGAACCTGCGCTCGAGCGCGGCGTCCTTCTCGATGTGCTTGCGGTACTCGTCGAGCGTGGTCGCCCCCACGGCGCGCAGCTCGCCGCGTGCGAGCATCGGCTTGAGCAGGTTGCCGGCCGACACTGCGCCCTCGGCGGCGCCGGCGCCCACGATCGTGTGCAGCTCGTCGATGAAGAGGACGATCTCGCCCTCGGCGGCGGTGATCTCGGCCAGCACGGCCTTGAGCCGCTCCTCGAACTCGCCCCGGTACTTGGCGCCGGCGATGAGTGCGCCCACGTCAAGCGCCCAGACACGCTTGCCGGCGAGGCCTTCCGGGACGTCGCCGGCGACGATCCGTTGCGCGAGCCCTTCCGCGATGGCGGTCTTGCCGACTCCCGGCTCGCCGATCAGCACGGGGTTGTTCTTCGTGCGGCGCGAGAGCACCTGGATCACGCGGCGGATCTCCTCGTCACGGCCGATCACGGGATCGAGCTTGCCCGCCTCGGCTGCAGCGGTGAGGTCGCGACCGTACTTCTCGAGCGCCTGGTAGCCGCCTTCCGGGTCCTGCGAGGTGACCCGCTGGCCGCCACGCACGTCCTTGAGCGCACCGAGCAGAGCATCGCGCGCGACGAGCTCCAGCGCCAGCAGCAGGTGCTCGACCGAGACGAACTCGTCGTCGAGGGTGCGCGCCTCCTCCAAGGCATCGTCGAGGACCCTGCGGAAGGCAACGCCCGCCTGAGGCTGGACGTTCCCGCCGGAGACGGCGGGGAGCGCTCGCAGGCGCCCCTCGGCTTCGGCACGGATGCCGTCCGGCGACGCGCCCGCCCGCTGCACGAGCGTGCGCGGCAGCTCCTGCTCGAGCAGCGCCACGGCGAGGTGGTCGGGCGTCAGCTCCGGATTGCCGGCGCGCCGCCCGAGCTCCTGCGCTCCGGCAACTGCTTCACCGGACTTGATCGTCAGCTTGTTGAAGTCCATGACCTGCTCCTTCGCGCGTTCTCAGCGTTGTGTGGCCGGCGGTTGCGGCCGGTAGAGGACCACCTCGCGCCGGTACTGCCTGTGGGTCTCGTTGATCTCGTTTCGAAGCGCCGCCTCGAGCTGCTCCATCCGGGCACGCAGCCGCCTGAGCTCGTCCTCGAGGCGCAGCACGTGCTCGACACCCGCCAGGTTGAGCCCGAGCTTCGTGGTCAGCTGCTGGATCAGCGCGAGGCGCGTGACGTCGTCGTCGGAGTACAGGCGTGTCCCTCCGGGTGTGCGGGCAGGCGTGACGAGACCGCGCGCCTCGTAGGCGCGCAGCGTCTGCGGGTGCATGCCGGCAAGCTCGGCCGCCACGGAGATCATGTAGCGAGGGCGGTCGCTCACGGGTGCCTCCGACCCCGAGCGAGCGAGCCGTAGAGGCGGGCCCTCATCTGAACGCCCTGTCACGAGGCCGCTCACGCAGCACTTTGTCGTAGTCCTCGAGCGCCTCCTTCTCGGCCTTGGACAGCTTGCCGGGCACGGTCACCTTGACCCGTGCGAGCAGGTCGCCCTTGCCGCCCCCCTTGAGCTTCGGCGCTCCGCGGCCCTTCACCCGCAGGAGCTTGCCGCTCTCCGTCCCGGCCGGGATCTTCAGGTTGACGGGCCCCTCGGGCGTGGGGATCTCGACGGTCGCCCCGAGCGCCGCCTCCGGGTACGTCACCGGCACCTCCAGCACGAGATCGGCGCCGCGGCGCTCGTAGAGCGGCGAGGGATCGACGGAGGCGACGACGAACAGGTCGCCGGGAGGGCCGCCGCTCAGCCCCGGCTCACCCTTACCCTTCAGCCGCACGCGCGTCCCGTCTCTCGCGCCCGCCGGGATCTTCACGGCGTAGCGCTTCGTCACGCGCTCGTGGCCCGAGCCGCGGCAGGTCCTGCAGGGCTTCTCCACGATGACGCCGTTGCCGCGGCACTGCGGGCAGGGCTGCGACAGGGCGAAGAGGCCGTGCGAGTCGGACACCGTGCCGGTGCCTTCGCAACGCGGGCAGGTGACCGGCGAGGTGCCCGGCTCGGCGCCGGTCCCGTGACAGGTGTGGCAGGCCGCGTCGACCTCGACCGGTACGCGTACCTGGGCGCCGGCGAGGGCGTCCTCGAACGACAGCAGCACCCGCGACTCGAGATCGGCGCCCCGCAGGGGCTCGGGCCTCCCCCTCCGGCCGCCACCGCGGCCGAAGAGGCCGCCGAACTGCCCGAGCAAGTCGGAGAGATCGACGTTCTCGTACGTGTACCCTCCCGCGCCCGCCCCGGGCCCGGCTCCGGCGCCGCGTCTTCCGTTGGCGCCGAAGGCGTCGTACTGCTTGCGCTTCTCGGGGTCGGAGAGCGTGTCGTAGGCGCCCTGCACCTCCTTGAACCGGTCCTCGGCCGCGGCGTCGCCCTGGTTGGCGTCGGGGTGGCTCTCGCGGGCGAGCTTGCGGTACGCCTTCTTGATCTCGTCGTCGGTCGCCGTCTTGGGCACACCGAGCACCTCGTAGGGACTGCGGGCCATGGCTACTCCGCCACGATCACGCGGGCCGGCCGCAGCACGACGTCGCCGAGCCGGTAGCCGCGCTGGACGACCTGCAGGATCGCTCCGGCGTCGACGTCCTCCCCGGGCTGGCTGAGGAGCGCTTCGTGGACATGCGGGTCGAACGCGCCTTCCGCGGGGATCTCCTCGAGGCCCTCCGAGGCGAGCGCGGCGGCGAGCGCCGACCGCGTCATCTCGACTCCCTCGATCACCTTGGCTTCCTCGTGATGCTCGGCTGCCTCGAGCGCGCGCTCGAGATCGTCGAGCACCGGGAGCAGCTTCGCCACGAGCCGCTCGGCAGCCCGGGCGGCGAACGCCTGCTGATCGCGGAGCGCCCGCTTGCGGTAGTTGTCGAAGTCGGCCGCGAGCCGCTGCAGGTCGGCGAGATACTCGTCCCGCTTCGCCTCGACGGCGGCGAGGGACGAACCGGGGGACGAGGTCGTGGCCTCGTCCCCGTCGACGCTCTCGCCGCTCTCGGCCTCGAGCCACGGCTCCGCGATCGCGTCGGTGTGGAGCTCGTCGCTCACGCCTTCGTCGCCGTCTCGTCGTCGATGACCTCGTAGTCGGCGTCCTCGACCACCTCGTCCTCGCCCGCGGAGCCCTCGCCGTTGCCGGCGCCTCCGCCGGACGACGACGCAGCCTGGGCGTCGGCGTAGAGCGCCTGCGCGAGGGGCTGGGCCGCCTCGTTCAGCGCCTGCGTCTTCTCGCGGATCGTCTCGAGGTCGCCGGTCTCGATGACCTGCTTGAGCTCCATCACGCGGCCTTCGAGCGTCGCGGCATCGGAGGGCTCGAGCTTGTCTCGATGCTCTGCGAGCGACTTCTCGGTCTGGTAGGCGAGCGTCTCGGCCATGTTCTTCGCGTCCGCGAGCTCACGCAGCTTGTGCGCTTCCTCGGCGTGCGCCTCGGCGTCCTTGACCATCTTCTGCACCTCGTCCTCCGACAGGCCCGAGCCGCCTTCGATCCTGATCTGCTGCTCGTTGCCGGTGCCGGTGTCCTTGGCCGCGACGTGGATGATCCCGTTCGCGTCGATGTCGAACGACACCTCGATCTGGGGCATCCCGCGCATCGCGGGTGGGATCCCGACGAGCTGGAACTTGCCGAGGGTCTTGTTGAACCCGGCCATCTCCGACTCGCCCTGGAGGACGTGGATCTCCACCGACGGCTGGTTGTCCTCGGCCGTCGTGAAGGTCTCGGACTTCCGGGTCGGGATCGTCGTGTTGCGCTCGATCAGCTTGGTCATGACGCCGCCCTTGGTCTCGATCCCGAGCGACAGGGGGGTGACGTCGAGCAGGAGCACGTCCTTGACCTCACCCTTGAGCACGCCGCCCTGGATCGCCGCACCCACGGCGACGACCTCGTCCGGGTTGACGCCCTTGTGCGGCTCCTTGCCGAGCAGCTCGGTCACCTTCTCCTGCACGGCAGGCATGCGCGTCATGCCGCCGACGAGTACGACGTGGTCGATGCCGGACGCCGGAACGCCGGCGTCGGTGAGCGCCTGCTTGGTCGGCCCGACGACCCGCTCGATCAGCGCGGTCGTCAGCTCGCCGAGCTTCGCGCGCGTCAGCTGCAGGTCGAGGTGCTTCGGCCCCTCGGCCGTCGCAGTGATGAACGGCAGGTTGATCTGCGTCGTCATCGTCGACGACAGCTCGATCTTCGCCTTCTCGGCAGCCTCGTAGAGCCGCTGCAGCGCCATCTTGTCGGCGGCGAGGTCGATGCCCTGATCCTTCTTGAACTCGGCCGTCATCCAGTCGACGATCACCTTGTCGAAGTTGTCCCCGCCGAGGTGGTTGTCCCCGTTCGTCGACTTCACCTCGAAGACGCCGTCACCGAGCTCGAGCACCGACACGTCGAAGGTGCCTCCGCCGAGGTCGAAGACCAGGATCGTCTGGTCGACGCCCTCCTTGTCGAGCCCGTAGGCGAGTGCCGCCGCCGTCGGCTCGTTGATGATCCGGACGATGTTCAGGCCGGCGATCTTGCCTGCGTCCTTCGTCGCCTCGCGCTGGGCGTTGTTGAAGTAGGCGGGCACTGTCACGACGACGTCCGAGATCGGCTCTCCGAGGAACGCCTCGGCGTCGGTCTTCAGCTTCTGCAGGATCATCGCGCTGATCTCGGGTGGAGCGAACTGGCGGTCGTCGGCCGCGACGCGAGCGTCACCGTTGTCGCCCTTGACGACCTCGTAGGGGACGATCGTCATCTCGTCGGAGACCTCCTCCCACTTGCGCCCCATGAAGCGCTTGATCGAGGAGACCGTGTTCTGCGGGTTGGTCACCTGCTGGCGCCGTGCGGGCGCCCCGACGAGCCGCTGGCCGTCCTTCGCGAACGCGACGACGGACGGCGTCGTGCGCCCGCCCTCGGCGTTCGGGATCACGGTGGGCTCGCCGCCCTCGAGGACGGCCATGCAGGAGTTGGTCGTGCCGAGATCGATACCGATTGTCTTCGCCATGATGGTGGTGGTGCTCCTTCCTGGGAGTTCGTTCGCAGCTTGAGTCTTTCCGACTCAGATAAATCTGAGCGTGATAGTATCAGATCGTCACCGTACGGCGCCGATCAGCACTCCACCCGCCACGACGAGGGCGGCCCCTGCCAGCAGCCGCGGGCCGACGAGCTCGTGGCGGCGCAGGAAGATCGCCGAGAGCGCGACCCCCCAGAGCGACTCCGTGGCGACGAGCGGCGACACGACGCTGAGGCGGCCGCGATAGAAGGCCTCGAACAGGCTCAGGTAGGAGAGGCCGAACAGGACGCCCGCCGGGAGGTAGGCAGGGAGCGGCCGCAACGAGACGGGGCGGCGCGACACGAGCAGGACGACGGCGATCGTCGCAGCGCCGGAGCCGACCGTGGCCACCGTCGCGAGCGGCGGCGTCACGCCGGTGTCGACCGACAGCCAGCGCACGAGCGTGTCACGCGTCGCGAAGACGCCGGCCGCAGAGACTGCGAAGACGAGGCCGATCACCCGCACGTGCGACGGGCGCCCGCGCTCACCTGCGAGCAGTAGGCCGCCGCCGACGATGAGCACTGCTCCCCCCACGATCGAGGCGACGAGCGGCTCCCCGAGCAGCGCGACGGCGAGGACGACGGCAAAGAGCGGCGCCGTCCCCGCCGCCGCCGACGCGCGTGACGGGCCGGCGTCGCGAACGGCGAACGTGAACAGCACCTGTGAGACGCCGGGCCCGAGCACGCCTGCGAGCAGGAACGGCCAGGTCCCGGTGAAATCGAGGTCACCGACGGCGGCAGCGGCCGCGAACGCGACCCCGAGCGCGCAGAGGACGGTCATCAGCGCCCCGAGCAGCGGGTCGTCGCCGCGGGCGAGCGCGGGGCGCAGCGCCACCGTCATGGCTCCGAACAGGAAGGCCGAGCAGAGCGCCAGCGCGACGGCGTCCATCAGTCCCGACCGCTCCGCCCGGCGAGCCGCCTCAACGTCGCGGCAGCTGCGGGCTCGGCGAGGACGATGCCGGTGAGCATGACACCGCAGCCGGCCCACCCGATCCAGCCGAGCCGCTCACTCAGGAGCAGGACGCCGAAGAGCGCTGCAAACGGCGCCTCGAGCGTGAAGACGAGCGCTGCCCGGGCCGCGGTCGTGCGCGCCTGCACCCACGTCGCCACCAGGTAGCCGAGCGCGCCCGCGAAGATGCCGGTGACGACGAGCGCGTACCACACCGATGCTTCATCCGGCACCGAGAGCTCGCCGCGGGAGAGCGCGATCGCCGTGAACCCCGCGCAGGAGACTGCCATCTGCAGGAACGTGAGCGCACGGGCGTCGTAGCGTGGCGCGAACCGCTCCATGGCCGCGATCTGGAACGACTGCGCGACCGCGTTCCCGAGCACGAGCCCGTTCCCGAGCGTGGAGCCACCAGGGATGCCGCTGAGCAGCAGCAGGCCGACGAGCGCGAGCCCGACGCCGACCCAGGCCACGACCGGCACCGGCGTGCGGAAGAGCGCCAGGGCGATCACGGGCGTCAGCACCACGTAGAGGCCGGTGATGAAGCCCGTGCTCGACACCGTCGTCAGCTCGAGCCCCGCCGTCTGCAGCCCGTACGCCGCTGCCAGCAGAACGCCGGCACCGAGGCCGGCGACGACGCCGGGCCGTGGCAGCTCCCGCAGGGGCGCCAGTGCGAACGGAGCCAGCACCGCCGTCGAGATCGCGAAGCGCACGGCCAGGAAGGCGAACAGGGGATAGATCGCCACGGCCTCCTGGACGGGAACGAACGTGTAGCCCCAGACGGCCGTGACGGCGACGAGCGCGACGAGCGGGGCGGAACCGGGCCGGGGCACCCGCGCAGGCTACTGCGCCGACGCCGGCGGGTACGCTCCAGACAGCATGGGCGTCACCGACACCATGGGCCGACCGCTGCGCGACCTGCGCATCTCCGTCACCGATCGCTGCAACTTCCGCTGCGTCTACTGCATGCCGAAGGAGGTGTTCGGCCGCGGCTATCGCTTCATGGATCGCAAGGAACTGCTCACGTTCGAGGAGCTGGAGCGGCTGGCACGGGCGTTCGTCGCCCACGGCGTGGAGAAGATCCGGATCACCGGCGGAGAGCCGCTCCTGCGGCGCGACCTCGAGGTGCTGATCGAGCGGCTGGTGGCGATCGGCGGGCTCGACGTCACGCTCACCACGAACGGAGCGTTGCTGCCGCAGAAGGCGCAGCTGCTGGCCGACGCCGGGCTGAGACGCATCACGGTCAGCCTCGACTCGCTCGACGACGCCACGTTCCGTTCGATGAACGACGTGGACTTCGCGGTCTCGCGCGTGCTCGACGGCATCGAGGCGGCCGCGGCGACGGGCCTCTCCGTCAAGGTGAACGCCGTGATCAAGAGGGGAGTCAACGACGCCGAGGTACTCGCTCTCGCCCGCCACTTCCGGGGCTCCGGGCACATCCTCCGCTTCATCGAGTTCATGGACGTCGGCGCAACGAACGGCTGGCGGCTCGACGACGTCGTTCCTGCCGCGGAGATCGTCCGCACGATCGACGCCGAGCACCCCCTCGAGCCGGCCGATCCGAACTATCGCGGAGAGGTGGCGCGCCGCTGGCGCTACCGGGACGGCGCGGGCGAGATCGGCGTCATCGCATCCGTCACGCAGCCGTTCTGCGGCGACTGCACCAGGGCGCGGATCTCGGCAGAGGGGCGCCTGTACACCTGCCTCTTCGCCAGGGCCGGGCACGACCTGCGAGCAATCCTCCGCTCGGGCAACGACGACGCAGGGCTCGACGAGACGATCGGGCGGCTGTGGCTCCGGCGCGCCGACCGCTACTCCGAGATCCGCTCGGCCGGGACGGCGGAGCTGCCCCGGATCGAGATGTCGTACATCGGCGGCTAGCACCGAGCGGAGCAGCGCGCACTCCTCCATCGCGCGCCACGACATCACGGCCGTCTGCGGGCTTCCCGCACGGATATCGGCGCGACCACCGATGGCGGGCCACGAACGGCTCGGCAACGCTGGAATAGTGAGAGAACGCTCGATCGCCGACGGCAACGAGGCCGCCGCCTGGGTTGCCTACCGGGCCAGTGAGGTGATCGCGATCTACCCGATCACGCCCGCCTCCCCGATGGGGGAGCTGTCGGACGCGTGGTCGGCTGCCGGCGTCCCGAACGCCTGGGGGGCCGTCCCCCAGGTGATCGAGATGCAGAGCGAGGGCGGGGCAGCGGGTGCCCTGCACGGCGCACTGCAGGCAGGAGCGCTCGCGACGACGTTCACGTCGTCGCAGGGGCTGCTGCTGATGCTCCCGAACATGTTCAAGATCGCCGGGGAGCTGACGCCGGCGGTGATCCACGTCGCCGCCCGGGCCCTCGCCACCCACGCGCTCTCGATCTTCGGCGACCACTCCGACGTGATGGCCGCACGCTCGACGGGCTTCGCACTCCTCTGCTCGTCCTCGGTGCAGGAAGCACAGGACTTCGCGCTGGTCGCGCACAAGGCGACGCTCGAGTCGCGCGTGCCGTTCCTCCACTTCTTCGACGGGTTCCGCACCTCTCACGAGCTGAACACGATCGAACGCCTCGGCGAGGACGACCTGCAGGCGCTGCTCGACGAGACGCTGATCGCCGCGCACCGCGAGCGGGCGCTCTCGCCCGACCACCCCGTCCTGCGCGGCACGGCCCAGAACCCGGACGTCTTCTTCCAGGCGCGCGAGGCCGCGAACCCCTTCTACGACGAGCTGCCGGAGATCGTGCAGCGAAGCATGTCCGCCCTGGCGGAGCGCACGGGCCGTCACTACCGCCTCTTCGACTACGCCGGCGCCCCCGACGCGGAGCGCGTGATCGTGATGATGGGCTCGGGCAGCACCGCGGCGGCCGAGGCGGTGGCGCTCCTTGCCGCCCGCGGGGAGAAGGTCGGCCTCGTGACGGTGCGCCTGTACCGCCCCTTTGCCGCAGACGCCTTCGTGGCGACGCTCCCCGGCTCGGCGCAGCGCGTCGCCGTGCTCGACCGCTGCAAGGAGCCCGGCGCCCTCGGCGAGCCTCTCTTCCAGGACGTCCTCACGGCCCTGGCCGAGCGCGGTGGCGAGGCACCGCTCGTGACGGGCGGGCGCTACGGCCTCGCATCGAAGGAGTTCACGCCCGCGATGGCGGCCGCCGTGCTGGCCGAGCTCGAGCGCGATGAGCCACGCAGGCGCTTCACCGTGGGCATCACGGACGACGTCACCCGTCTCTCGCTGCCGGTCGACAGCGGGTTCTCGACCGAGCCGGACGACGTCGTACGGGCCGTGTTCTACGGGCTCGGCGCCGATGGCACCGTCGGAGCGAACAAGAACTCGATCGCGATCATCGGCGAGCACACGCCGCATCACGCCCAGGGCTACTTCGTCTACGACTCCAAGAAGTCGGGCTCTGTCACCGTCTCGCACCTCCGCTTCGGACCGCGGCCGATCGACTCCTCCTACCTCGTCGACCGCGCCGGCTTCGTGGCCTGCCACCAGTTCGGCCTGCTCGAGAAGATCGACGTGCTCGACGTCGCCGCCGAGGGCGCCACCCTGCTCCTGAACGCGCCCTACGGCCCGCAGGACGTCTGGCAGCACCTCCCGGCGACCGTGCAGGAGCAGATCCTCGAGAAGCGGCTGCGGCTCTTCGTCGTCGACGCCAGCGCGGTGGCCCAGGAGGCCGGCCTGGGGCGGCGCGTCAACACGGTCCTGCAGACGTGCTTCTTCGCCCTCGCCGACGTGCTGCCTCTCGACGAGGCGATCGGTGCGATCAAGCAGGCGATCAGGCGCACCTACGGCAAGCGCGGCCAGGTCGTGCTCGACCGGAACGAGGAGGCGGTCGATCGCGCGCTCGCCGGTCTGCGCGAGGTCGCCGTGCCCGCAGCGGTGACGGCGGAGGCGCGTGCGCCCGAGCTCGTGCCGGCCACGGCGCCGGCGCTCGTGCAGCGGGTGACGGCGACGATGCTGGCGGGCCGCGGCGACACGCTCCCGGTGAGCGCCTTCCCGGTGGACGGGACGTTCCCGGTCGGCACTGCGCGCTACGAGAAGCGGTCCATCGCAGACGAGATCCCGATCTGGGACCCCTCGATCTGCATCGACTGCGCCAAGTGCGCGCTCGTCTGCCCGCACGCGGCGATCCGGATGAAGGTGTTCCCCCCGGAGTCTCTCGAGGGCGCGCCCGACGCATTCCCGGCCAAGGACTGGCGCGACCGCCACCTGCCCGGCATGAAGATGACGATCCAGGTCGCCCCGGACGACTGCACGGGCTGTGGGATCTGCGTGGACACCTGCCCGGCGCATGCCAAGGAGGCGGTGGGCCACCGCTCCATCAACCTCGAGCCGAAGCGCGAGCACCTCGCCGTGGAGCGCGAGCGGTTCGAGTTCTTCCTCGGGATCCCCGAGATCGACCGCGCGCTCGTCGAGCCCGCCACGGTGAAGGGGTCGCAGATGCTGGAGCCGCTCTTCGAGTACTCGGGCGCCTGCGAGGGCTGTGGCGAGACGCCGTACCTGAAGCTGCTGACGCAGCTCGTCGGCGACCGGATCCTGGTCGCGAATGCGACGGGCTGCTCGTCCATCTACGGCGGCAACCTGCCCACGACGCCGTGGACCGCGAACCGGGACGGCCGCGGCCCCGCCTGGTCGAACTCCCTGTTCGAGGACAACGCCGAGTTCGGGCTCGGCATGCGGCTCGCTCTCGACACGCAGGCGACGCAGGCACGCGCTCTCACGGCCGAGCTCGTGCCCGACCTGGCCCCTGCGCTGCTCGACGCCGACCAGTCCACCGAGGCCGGCATCACCGCCCAGCGCGCCCGCCTGCTCGAGTTGCGCGATCGGCTCGGGGACGTCGACGACCCGCGGGCCCGGCGGCTCGAGACGCTAGCCGATACGCTCGTGCGCAAGAGCGTCTGGATCGTGGGCGGCGACGGCTGGGCCTACGACATCGGCTTCGGCGGCCTCGACCACGTGCTGGCCTCGGGCCGCGACGTCAACGTGCTCGTGCTCGACACCGAGGTCTACTCGAACACGGGCGGGCAGGCGTCGAAGGCCACCCCACGCGGCGCCGTCGCGAAGTTCGCGGCCGGGGGCAAGCAGACCGGCAAGAAGGACCTCGGCCTGATCGCCTCCGCCTACGGAAACGTCTACGTGGCGCAGATCGCGATGGGCGCCGACAACCCCCAGACCGTGAAGGCGCTGGCCGAGGCCGACAGCTGGCCGGGCCCGTCGCTCGTGATCGCCTACAGCCACTGCATCGCGCACGGGATCGACATGGAGAAGGGCATGCGCCAGCAGAAGCTGGCGGTGGACTCGGGCTACTGGCCGCTCTGGAGGTACGACCCGCGCCATGCGGACGCGGGCGAGCACCCGCTGCGGCTCGACTCGAGCGCCCCCAAGGTGCCGCTGTCGGCCTTCACGGCGAACGAGGCCCGGTTCTCGATGCTCGCCCGCTCCCGACCGGCCGAGGCCGAGCGGCTGGGCGCGCTCGCGCAGCACGACGTGGACGAGCGTAGGCTCGTCTACGAGCAGCTCGCCGAGGTCGAGCACGAGCCGGCCCACGACCCCGACGAGACGAACATCAAGGAGGACGAGTGAGCCCCGACCTGAGCACGACCTACCTCGGGCTCCGGCTGAAGAGCCCTCTGCTCGCGTCGGCCTCGCCGCTCACCGGCACGCTCGACACCCTGAAGTCGCTGGAGGAGGCCGGCGCCGCCGCGGTCGTGCTCCCGTCGCTGTTCGAGGAGCAGATCGAGAACGAGGAGACCACCGTCCACGACATCCTCGAGCAGGGGGTTCACAGCTTCGGCGAGGCGCTCACCTACTTCCCGGAGATGGACGACTACAACACCGGCCCCGGCGCCTACGTGGAGCACGTGGCCGCCGCCAAGCAGGCCCTCTCGATCCCGGTGATCGCATCGATCAACGGCGTCACGCCGGGCGGCTGGGTCCGCTACGCCGAGCTGCTCGAGGAAGCGGGAGCCGATGCGATCGAGCTGAACGTCTACGCGGTCGAGACCGACCGGTACACCTCGTCTGCGAGCGTCGAGGACCGCACGCTCCGGCTCGTCAGCAAGGTGCACGGCGCGCTCACGGTGCCGCTCGCAGTCAAGGTCGGCCCCTACTACACCGCATTCGCGAACACGGCCTCGCGCCTCGCAGACGCCGGCGCCGCAGGCCTCGTGCTCTTCAACCGCTTCCTACAGCCGGACATCGACCTCGAGACGATGACGGTGAAGCCCGAGCTCCAGCTCTCCTCCAACGAGGAGATGCGCCTGCCTCTGCGCTGGATCGCCATCCTGCGCGGACGCGTGCCGGTCAGCCTGGCGGCCACGAGCGGCGTGCAGACGCGCGACGACGTGCTCAAGCTGCTGCTCGCGGGCGCCGACGCGGTCATGCTCGCCTCGGCCCTGTTGCGCGAGGGCCCCGGCCTGCTGCGCGAGATCACCGACGGCCTCGCAGAGTGGCTCGAGGAGCGCGAGTACGCCTCGGTCGAGCAGCTGAAGGGAAGCATGAGCCAGGAGTCGTGCGGCGAGCCGCGCGCGTTCGAGCGTGCGCAGTACGTTCGCGCGCTCGTCGACTACCAAAGCCAGGCCCGCAGAGGAGAGTGACCCGCCGGACGCGGTAGAATGCACTCGGCGTGTCGAGCTATGCCGCATCGGTGAGCCGGAGATTGCCGCGCGGCTGGATGCACCTCGTGCTCCAGTTCGCGTTCTGGATCGGCTTCTATGCCGCGTATCAGGTCGTACGCGGCGTCGCCGACCGCAGCATCACGGCCGCGTTCTGGAACGGGCTGTGGGTGATCGAGGCCGAGGAGCGGATCGGCACGCTCTTCGAGCCGGCGCTGCAGCGCGTCGTCGACTCCTCAGGCCTGCTGATCGCGGCCACCGCCTACACGTACTGGCTGTCGCAGTTCGCCGTCGTCGGGGCGACGCTCCTCTGGGTCTACTTCAAGCACCACGACCGGTTCGCCGGCTTCCGCAACTGGCTGATCGGCGCGAACCTGATCGGGCTGATCGGCTACGTCCTCGTTCCCACCGCACCGCCCCGCATGTTCCCCGAGTGGGGGTTCGTCGACACGCTCGCGCAACACGCATCGGTCAGCCACGACAGCGGCCTGATCGCGTTCGCGGCCAACCCGTACGCGGCCATGCCGAGCCTGCACTCGATGGACGCTTTCATCGTGGGCATCGTCATGTTCGGCGTCTGCCGGTCGCTCGTCGCGCGGATCCTCTGGCTGCTCTGGCCCACGTGGGTCTGGTTCACCGTGATGGGGACGGGCAACCACTACTGGCTCGACGTCGCGGCCGGCGTTGCGATTGCGCTCGTGGCCGGCGTCGCCCTGTTCCGCCGCGGTGTCCTCTCGCGCTGGCGCACGGTCGCCGAGGGGTGAGCGAAACCCCGTCGCGTGAGCCTCGCGTCAGCGAGCTCGACCGCGTCAAGCAGGAGTACACCCAGGCCGCGCGGCAGATCCTGCAGCGGTCGATGCGTGGCGTCGCCCGCACGAAGCTGACGCCCGACATGCTCACCCTTGCAGGCGTAACGCTCTGTCTCGCCGGTGCGGTGCTGGTCGGCTTCGAGACCCGCAACGAGTACCTCTTCTTCTGGCTCGGCGGCGTCCTCTTCGTCGTCGGCTCCGTGGCCGACATCCTGGACGGCGCCCTCGCCCGGGCCGCCAGCAAGGGCACCGTCTTCGGCGCGTTCCTCGACTCGACGTTCGATCGCCTGGGAGAGGCCGCGATGCTCGCGGCGATCGGCCTCGTGTTCGCCCGCGACGGCAACGACATCGCCCTCGCGGCATCGTTCGCAGCGGTGATCGGCTCGTTCCTCGTCAGCTACACGCGTGCGAAGGCCGAGGCGCTCGGCCTGCGCGGCGACGTCGGCTTCGGCTCTCGCGTCGAGCGGGTGGTGCTGATCTCCGTCGGTCTCGGCCTTGCTCCCTGGGGCCTACTGCAGTGGCCGATCTACGCGCTGGCCGCCATGGCCTGGATCACGGTGATCCAGCGGATCCTGTTCGTACGTCGCCAGTTGCGCGAGCTCGCCTCGGCGCCCTGAGACCCACGGAGCTATACTGCTAGCACTTTGGCTGCTAGCACAACTCCGCGGAAGAGCGTGCTGCTTCGCACGCCCTCGTCGCTGAAGGAAGCGGCCGTCCGGGAGACGGCTCGGCGGGGCGCGAGCCTCAACGACGTCGTGGTCGGCATCCTCGCCGACGCATTCGGCGTCCCCTACACCCCGTCCCGCCGCAAGAGCCCGCTACCCGGCTCGAGTCCCGTCGTCCTGCTGCGCATGCCGCCCGAGCTGAAGGACGCGATCCAGGCCGAGGCGTTCCGTCGCGGCTCCAACACGAACGACGTCATCCTCGCCTCGCTCGCAGACGGGCTGGGCGTCCCATTCGAATCCAATGCACGCAGGTCGGTCCCCTTCGGGGGCGGCCGCGGAAAGGACACACTCATGGCCGAATCGAGCGGCTCTGCGAACGGCAAGGCCCGCCAGAAGGACAAGGTGCGCGTCGCCGTGATCGGCGTCGGCAACTGCGCCAACTCGCTCCTGCAGGGCGTCGAGTACTACAAGGGCGCGAAGGCCGACGAGTTCGTGCCCGGCCTGATGCACGTCGACCTCGGCGGCTACCACATCTCGGACATCGAGTTCACCGCCGCCTTCGACGTCGTCAAGGGCAAGGTCGGCGTCGATCTCGCCGAGGCCATGTGGGCGTTCCCGAACGACACGATCAAGTTCGCCGACGTGCCGAAGACGGGCATCACCGTCTCGCGCGGCATGACCCACGACGGGATCGGCAAGTACCTCTCGCAGATCGTCGAGAAGGCGCCCGGCGAGACCGCCGACATCGTCCGGATCCTGCGGGAGACCGGCACCGACGTCGTCGTCAACTACCTGCCCGTCGGCTCCGAGGCGGCCACCAAGTGGTACACGGAGAAGATCCTCGAGGCCGGGTGCGCAATGGTGAACTGCATGCCGGTCTTCATCGCCCGCGAGCACTACTGGCAGAAGCGCTTCGAGGCCGCGGGAGTGCCGATCATCGGCGACGACATCAAGTCGCAGGTCGGAGCGACCATCTCCCACCGCGTGCTCACGAGCCTGTTCCGCGAGCGGGGCGTCCACCTCGACCGCACCATGCAGCTGAACGTCGGCGGCAACTCCGACTTCATGAACATGCTCGAGCGCGAGCGCCTCGAGTCGAAGAAGATCTCGAAGACGAACGCCGTCACGTCGATGCTCGACTACGACCTCGGCGAGGGCAACGTCCACGTCGGGCCGTCGGACTACGTGCCGTGGCTGACCGACCGCAAGTGGGCCTACATCCGCATGGAAGGCACCTCGTTCGGCGACGTGCCGCTCAATCTCGAGCTCAAGCTCGAGGTGTGGGACTCGCCCAACTCGGCCGGCATCGTGATCGACGCCGTGCGCATGGCGAAGCTCGCTCTCAACAACGGGATCGCGGGCGCGCTCGAGGCCCCGTCGAGTTACCTGATGAAGTCGCCTCCGGTGCAGATCGTCGACAGCGAGGCGCACGAGAACACGGAGAGGTTCATCAAGCAGAACGCGCTCAAGGCGGACAAGAAGGAGAGGGCCGCCAAGCCGTCGTGACGGAGACGCCGCCGTCGAAGGGCGCCTCTCTCCTGCGGGGGGGCGCCCTTCGACGCAGTCCGCAGCGGTCGAGCAGGCGCATCGCTCGCGTGGCGTCCCGGGGGCCCGGGGACTACTGGGAGACGCGCAGCGCCGTCTCGACAGCCTCGAACCCGATCTTCCGGTGGGTCGCGTCGCAGAACGGCTTGTTGCCCGAATGGCCGCAGCGGCACAGCACGACGGCGCTGCCCTCGGGAAGCTCGAAGGCGACGCCCTCGGCATCGAGGATCGTGATCGGCCCCGTGATCTTGTACGGCCCGTTCGCCCGCACCGTGATGGTGACATCGCTCATGCAGCGACTCTAGCCGCGCCCGGCGGGGACGCGACGAGGCTCTACACTCCCGTTCTCCCATGGCGCTCCGAATCTGCCTGGTCACCCCGTTCTCCTGGTCACAGCCGCACGAGGTGAACGACCACGTGCGCGGGGTCGCGGCCGCGCTGCGCCACAACGGCCACACCGTCACCGTGCTGGCTCCCTCCTCCCGCGCGACCGACCTGCTCGAAGGACGCCGATCGCTGCAGCGCGGCGTGCTCGGAGAGGTGGTGGCCGTGGGGGCGGCGGTGCCGACGTCGCTGAGCGGACGCGTCGGCCTCCCCGTCGGCCTGCGGGCAAATCTCGCGGCCGCCCTCGCTCTCGGCCGCTTCGACGTGGTGCACGGCTTCGAGCCCGGCCTACCCAGCCTCTCGCACGCGGCCCTGCTCGAGGCCGAGTCGGGGACCGCCGCGACGTTCTTCTCCCCGGAGCGCATCTCGTCACTGACGCGGAAGAACCAGCGCGCCAAGCTGCTCGCGCGCGTGGACAGCCTCCTGGCCACGTCCGAGGAGACGGCGGCGGCGGCGTCTGTGCGCTTCCCGGGGGACTACACGATGATCTCGCCCGGAGTCGACACGGCCGGCTTCGCGCCGGGAACGAAGCGCCGGCTGATCGCCGTCGAGACCGGTTCCCCCCACGCCTCGGTCGGCCGGGCCGTGCTTCGCGGCCTGCGCAGCCTGCCGGGATGGGAGGTCGCGCTCGTGCGCACGGCACCGCTCGCCTCACGCACCAGCATCCCCCGAGGGCTGAGGGATCGCGCACACGTGCGGTCGCTCGTCAAGCACGAGGCCAGACGGGCGCTGCTGGCCGAAGCGGCGATCTTCGTGCCCGTGCCGAGCGGGAGCCCCCGCCTGCGCCTCGAGGCGGAAGCGAGCGCCTGCGCCGTCGCCGACCCGTCCGGCATGGGAGCTCAGCCGGAGCTCGCGGCTGCCGCTGTGGCCCGGCTCGCCGAGGACGACGCGCTCCGCGAACGGGTCGGCCGCGAGGGGCGCGCACGGGCAGAGCAGCAGTCGTTCGCGCGCGTCGCCGCCGAGCTCGAGCACGTCTACGCCTCCGTCACCCGCAGGCGCCACCGCGCGAGACGGCGTCACGCCGACGGCGATCCGCTCGCCGGGCGCGACTGGATCGCGGCCGACCTCCACATGCACACGCGCTGGTCGCACGACTGCTCGATCGAGCCGCAGGCCCTGATCGAGCACGCCCACTCGGAGGGGCTCGGTGCGATTGCCGTGACCGATCACAACGTCCTCGGCGGCGCGCTCGAGACCGCCGAGCTCGCCCGCCGTCACAGCCTCCAGGTGATCGTGGGGGAGGAGGTGAAGACGGACGATCAGGGCGAGGTGATCGGACTCTTCCTGCAGGAGGAGATCCCACGGGGAATGACCTTCGCGGACACGATTGCCGCGATCCGTGAGCAGGAAGGGATCGTCTACCTGCCGCATCCCTTTGATCGGATGCATGCGATCCCCGCCGCGGCCACCCTGCACCGCCACCTGTCCGAGATCGACGTGCTCGAGGTGTACAACGCACGGCTTCTCTTCGACGCATACAACGACGAGGCGCTCCGCTTCCAGCGCAAGTACGGGCTGCTCGCCGGCGCCGGCTCCGACGCCCACGTGCTGCAGGGCGTCGGCACCGGAGCCCTGCGCATGCGCCGTTTCGACGGCCCCGAGGAGTTCCTGCTGTCCCTCCGGCACGCCGAGGTGCTGCGCCGCCCGAAGTCGCTCGCGTACCTGCAGTCGCTGAAATGGGTGGCTCAGGTCAAGGAGAAGGTCCGCTAGGGCAGAAGTGGGTGGAGCCTCGATGTCCGCTGCCGTGCCCACCGACGAGATCTACGAGCGCCACCTCCGGAAGGCGATCAGCGAGATCAACGAGCTCGGCGACGAGCTCCTCGCACTCGCCGACGAGACGCACGTACCGGTGCTCGGTTCGGGCCATCCACTGGCCGACGTCTTTCTTCTCAAGCACGGTCCCCAGCAGGCGGAGATCTCGGAGGGCGTCGCGTTCTTCGGCCGCTCCGGCAACGCGCTGCTCAAGTCGATGCAGAGGCTCGGTGTCGACCCGACCTGCGTCTACGGCACGAACTGCCTCAAGTTCGGGACGGAGCGGGAGCCGGACGAGCTCACCCGCTCCGCAGCGTGGCTGGCGCGCGAGCTGCACATCGTGCAGCCGAAGCTGCTCGTGGTGATGGGAGAGCAGGCGTCGGCGTTCGTCGACGGGCTCGAGTTCCCGCTCGCGGACCGGCTCGATGCTGCGAAGACCGGGTCGCTGCAGCGGTTCACGCCGACGGTCGAGGCGCTCGCGACTCCGGACATCGACACCGCGCTCGACGAGCAGAGTGCGAAGACCGCGTTCTGGAACGCCTTCAAGACGCTCGGTCCGTGGTGGGCGGAGCAGCCGCCGTACTAGCCGATCGGCGACGCGCCGTGGCGCTCGTCGCGCTCCTGGGCGCCCTGACTGCCTGGTCGGCTGCCGCGGGCCTGCTGCCGAACGTCGGCCTGTGGCCCGACGTCCTGGTCGTGTCGCTGCTCCTGATCCCGGCCACGTTCACCGCTCCGTGGCTCGCGCTCCCCGCGACCGGCTCACGCGGTCTCGCCGCCGTGGCGGCGGCGCTCGGCGTTCTGGCCGTCCTGCTCGCCCTGGCGGACATGGGGTCGCTGTTCAACGTCGCGAAGCTGCTGGCGCTGACGCTCGCGGGCTTCTGGTTCCTGCAGCTCTTCGAGGCGCTGTCCTGGGTGGTGCTCGTGGCGGCCGTGATCCCGTGGGTCGACGCCGTCTCCGTGTGGCGCGGGCCGACCGACTACGTCGTGAACGAGAAGCCGGGCCTGTTCGAGCACGTCTCGTACGCCTTCCGGCTGCCCGGGGAGAACGGCTCGGCCAACATCGGGCCGCCCGACATCCTCTTCTTCTCGCTCTTCCTGGCGACGGCTGCCAGGTTCGGGCTGCGAGTCGGCTGGACCTGGGCCGGGATGACCGGCATGCTCTCGCTCACCGTCATCGTCACCGTCGCTCTCGATGTGGGCGGGCTGCCGGCGCTGCCGGCCGTCTCGCTCGGGTTCCTGCTCCCGAACGCCGACCTGCTGTGGCGGCGCTGGAGGTCAGGCGCCCGGGCGTAGGCGCCAGGGCAATCCCTGCGCCACGATCAGCGGCGCTCCAGGAGGCTGACCGATTCGATGTGCGGCGTGTGGGGGAACATGTCGACGGGCCGGCAGCGGCGGAGCTCGTAGCCGAAGTCGTCGCGCAGGGCCTTCAGGTCGGACGCGAGCGTCGTCGGATTGCACGACACGTACACGATCCGGCCTGCCTCGAGCCGCGCCATCCGGCGCAGCGCCTTGCCGGCGAGGCCCGCGCGGGGCGGATCGACGACGACGACGTCCGGCGGCCCAGCGCGCTCGCGCAGCTCCTCCAGCGCCAGCGAGACGTTGCCTGCGAAGAAGGCCGCGTTCGTGATCCCGTTCAGCTCGGCGTTCTCGATCGCGCAGGCGACCGACTCCTCCGAGATCTCGACCCCCCACACCGTCAGCGCGCCCGGAGCGAGGGCCAGCCCGATGGTGCCCGTGCCGCAGTAGAGGTCGTAGACCGTCTCGCCGCCGGTCAGCCCGGCGTACTCGCGGGCGAGGCCGAACAGGGTCTCGGCCATCTCGGTGTTCGTCTGCAGGAAGGCGTTCGGCCGCACCCGGAAGCGGAGCCCGAGGATCTCCTCCTCGATCGCGTCCTCGCCCCAGAGCAGTGTCGTCGGCAGGTTGGTCACCTCGGCCGGTGTGTCGTTCACCGCCCAGTGGATCGAGCGCACCTCGGGAAAGCGCCGCAGCACCTCGACGAGGTAGTCCTCGTCGAACTTCCTCCCCTTCGCGGTGACGAGCTGGACGAGCACCTGGCCGGTGTTCCGGCCTTCGCGGACGACGAGGTGACGCAGGTAGCCGGCCTGCGCGGCCTGGTCGTACGGCTCGAGCCGCTCCTCGCGCGCCCAGGCCTGGACTGCATCGCGGATCGCGTTTCCGAGCTCCGTCGTCAGCAGGCACTCGTCGATCGGCAGCACCTCGTCCCAGCGGCCCGCGCGGTGAAAGCCGAGCGCAGGGCCGTCGGGGGTCTGCGTGAACGAGTACTCGAGCTTGTTGCGGTACCGGAACTGCGAGCGGGCGGGAACGATCGGCTCGAGCGGCGGGTCGACGAAGCCGCCGAGGCGGACGAGCGCGTCACGCACCTGTGACGCCTTGGACTCGAGCTGGCGCTCGTAGGCGTAGTCCTGGAAGCGGCAGCCGCCACAGAGGCCGAAGTGGGCGCAGGGGGCCTCGACACGATCCGTGCTCGGGATCAGCACCTGCTCGCTGACCGCCTCGGCAAACCCCCGCTTCACCTTCGTCACCCGGGCGCGCACCGTGTCGCCGGGCAGGGCGCGGCGCACGAAGACCACGAAGCCGTCGTGCCGCGCAACGCCGTTGCCCCCGTAGGCGAGCGAGTCGATGTGGAGCTCGAGCTTCTCGCCGTTGGAGACTGGGGCGGCCATCAGGTCAGGCAGGGTACCCGTACCGGCACGGATCGCCTCCTCCTCCCCTCGCGTTCCGTAGGAACGCCTGAGGCGCGGACGTCACGGCGCGCCGTATCGTGATGGTGATGGCAACGCCGATCGTGCAGGTGGAGCAGCTGACGAAGCACTACCACGGCGAGCGAGGTGTGCACGAGCTCACCTTCGACGTCGACTGGGGTGAGGTGTTCGGGTACCTGGGCCCGAACGGCGCCGGCAAGACGACGACGATCAGGCTGTTGATCGACCTCATCCGCCCGAGCGCGGGCCGCGCCCGGGTCTTCGGCCTCGACCCGCGCAGGGACGGTGTCGAGATCCGCAGGCGTGTCGGCTACCTGCCCGGCGACCTGCGCCTGTACGAGCGCCTCACGGGCCGCGAGCAGCTGCGCTACTTCGCCGCACTCCGCGGCAGGGACGACCTCGGGGACGGCGATCTCCTCGCGGAGCGGCTCGAGCTCGACCTCGACCGCCGCATCGGCTCGCTGTCGAGAGGGAACCGGCAGAAGGTGGGGCTCGTGCAGGCGTTCATGCACCGGCCCGATCTGCTCGTACTGGACGAGCCGACGTCGAGCCTCGACCCCCTCGTGCAGCAGGAGTTCTACGACCTCGTCTCGGAGACGACGGGCGACGGGCGCACCGTCTTCCTCTCCTCGCACGTCCTGCCGGAGGTGCAGCGCATCGCCGATCGCGTAGGCGTGATCCGGGAGGGCCGCCTGGAGCTCGTCCAGTCGGTGGAGGAGCTGCGCGCCCATGCGCTCACGCGCTTCGAGGTGACCTTCGCAACATCGCCGCCCCCAGGCGCATTCGACGGGCTCACGGCGGCGCGGGAGCTGGAGCGGCACAACGCGACCGTGCTGTTCGCGCTCGAGGGACCGGTCGACCCTCTGCTGAAGGCCCTGTCACGGTTCGAGGTGCTCGCGATCGACGTCCGCGAGGCCGACCTGGAGGATGTCGTGCTGGCTCTCTACCGGGGGGACGGCCCCGATGTTTCGTAGCGTGCTCGCGAAGAGCCTGCGCGACGTGCGCCGCGGTTTCGCCTGGTGGACGGCCGGCCTCGTCGGCCTGGTGGCGCTGATGATCGCCGTGTACCCCACGGTGCGCGACAACCCCGATCTGAACGAGCTCGTCGACCAGTACCCCGAGGCGCTGAAGGCGTTCATCGCGTTCGGCGGCGCGATCGACTACACGTCCGGGGTCGGCTACCTCGGCAGCGAGCTCTTCTCGTTCATGGTGCCGCTCCTCTTCATCGTCTGCGCCGTGGGAAACGGCGCAGGCGCCCTCGCCGGCGAGGAGGAGAGGGGAACGCTCGACCTGCTGCTGTCCAACCCCGTCCCCCGATGGCGCCTGGCAGGCGAGAAGCTCGGCGCCATGGCACTCGAGCTCGTGGGCCTGGGAGTGGTTCTCTGGGCCGCGCTCTGGGTCGGCGCGGTGAGCGTCGGCATGGACGTGCCGGCGCGCCATCTCGCCGCGGCGACGGCGAGCGCGGTGCTGCTGGCGCTCGTGTTCGGGGCCATCGCGTTCATGGTCGGCGCTGCCACCGGCCACCGCGCTCTCGCGATCGGGCTGGCCACCGCGGGTGCCGTGGCCGCTTACCTGGTGAACGCCCTGGCGGCGCTCGTCGATGCGCTCGAGCTGCCGCAGCTGGCGTCGCCCTTCTACCACTACGCGGCCGGCGACCCGCTACGTCAGGGCCTGGCGCTCGATCACGGCCTCGTCCTCGTCGCCGTCGCAGTCGCCGCCGCGGTCGTCGGCGTGCTCGCCTTCATGCGCCGCGACCTGGCGTCGTAGGAGCCGGTCGGCCTACGCCAGGACGCTGACGTAGACCGAGCGATCTCGCGGCCCGTCGAACTCGCAGAAGAAGATTCCCTGCCAGGTGCCGAGCGCGAGCGCGCCGTCCTCGCGCAGCGGGATCAGGACGCTCGGGCCCATGAATGCCGCCCGGATGTGCGTCGGCGCGTTCTCCTCGCCCTCCTCGACGTGCTGCCACGGCCAGTCGCCGGGGACGATCCGCTCCAGCGCCGCCTCGAAGTCGCGTGCCACGGCGGGGTCGGCGTGCTCGTTGACGGTGACGCCGGCGGTCGTGTGCGGCACGTACACGAGCACGGCCGTGCCGGCCTGGCCCGCGACCGCATCCCGCACCTGCCGCGTGATGTCCACGAGCTGGCTCTGCCGCTCGGAGGTGACGCGAAGCTCGTGCACCGGGCTAGAGAGCGCCGCCGGCCGCCGGTGGCGCACCCGCCTCGAGCGGGCTCTCGCCTCCCGCCTCGCGTGCGAGATAGTCCTCGACGAGCATGATGTTGTCCTCGAGCCGCTCCATCACCTGGAGCAGCGCAGACATCGACGAGACCTCCTCGCGCTGCTCCTGCAGGAACCAGTGCATGAACTGCTCGGCAACGAGGTCGCCCTCCTCGCGAGCTACCAGGGCGAGCTGCGAGATCTGGGCGGTGACACGCTTCTCCTGCTCGAGCGCGAGCGTGACCGGTGCCACGTCGTCGGCGAAAGAGGTCTGGGGCGCGGCGACGGCCGGAACGATGACGTCGTCGTCCGCGTCGAGGAGGTACTGCACCATCATCATGGCGTGGTTGCGCTCCTCCACCGCCTGCCGGTAGAAGTGCGCCGCGAGCTGGGGCAGGGTCTCTGCGTCGTAGTGGACGGCGATCGCCACGTACTGCTGCGAGGCCGCGAACTCGTACGCGATCTGCTCGTTGAGTTTCTCGACGAAGGTGGGCATGGCAAGAATCTACACCGGCCCCGCCGCGTGTATCACCGCATGCAGGCGCGGGTCGACCGCAACGGATGCTGCCCCGCGCTACGGATGACACTCGGCCTCCCCGGCCGTACGCTCGGATCAGTTCGTGACAGCTAGCCCGAGGATGTGATGACGATGACGACGGCCACGGGCCGTGGCGGTGGGGCACAGCGCTCGAAGGTCGCGGATCTCGCAGGCCCCGGCATCGGCGACTACGGCGAGCTCGAGCACGTCCTGCCCGTCGGCTACCGGTCGCGGCTCACCCCGAACGAGACGCAGCGTGCGTTGCACGCGGTGAAGCGCAGCATCGAGGACGGGCTCGCGCGCGAGCTCGGCCTGATCAAGGTCGAGGTGCCGTTGATCGTCGACACCGCGAGCGGAGTGAACGACTACCTCGATCGCGACGGCTCGCGGACGCCAGTCTCGTTCCACATCTCCAACGACCGTGACGCCCACCCGGTGGACGCCGAGGTCGTACAGGCGGCGACCAAGTGGAAGCGGCTGGCACTGCGCCAGTTCGGTATGAAGCCCGGTCAGGGGCTCGTCACCGACATGCGCGCGATCCGCAAGGACTACTTCCTGGATCACGACCACAGCGCCTACGTCGACCAGTGGGACTGGGAGAAGGTGATCACACCGAAGCAGCGGACGCTCGCATACCTGACACAGACGGTGAGGTCGATCTGGCAGGTGCTGCGCGACGCCGAGGAGCTCGTGCTGGACCTGTACCCGAAGCTGCACGACCCTCGCTACCCGAGCATGCCGGACGAGCTGATGTTCGTCCACGCCGAGGAGCTGCTCGAGATGTACCCGGATCTGCCCCGCAAGCAGCGAGAGACGGCGATCCTGGAGCAGTACCCGGCCATCTTCATCTACGGGATCGGCTGGACACTCGAGGACGGGTATCCCCACGAGCTGCGGGCGGCCGACTACGACGACTGGGTGACGCCGACGGTCTCGACCGACGGCCGGCTCATGCACGGGCTCAACGGCGACATCCTCGTCTGGAACCCCGTCACCCGGCGCCGGCACGAGCTCAGCTCCATGGGCATCCGCGTCACGAGGGAGTCGCTCGTCGAGCAGCTGCGCCTGACGGGACAGCTCGACCTCCTCGAGCTCCCGTACCATCAGGCGATCCTGAACGACGAGCTTCCCCTCTCGATCGGCGGCGGCATCGGCCAGTCGCGCGTCGCGATGCTGCTCCTGCGCAAGGCACACCTCGGCGAGGTCAGCGTCACCGTGTGGCCACGGATCCTGAAGGAGATGTGCGCGGCGAAGAACATCGCCGTGCTGGAGTGACGCGCCGCCGTTGACGCGACGTGAAGGGGAGGGCGGCCGACGGGCCGCCCTCCCCTTGCTCCGAGCCGAAGCGGAAGCCCAGGATCAGGCTTCGATGTCTGCGACCGCGGAGCCGAGCTGGATCTTGCGCGGCTTCTGCTCCTCGGGCTTCGGCACGCGGATCTCGACCACGCCGTTGTCGTACGAGGCGACGATCTTCGACTCGTCGGAGCCCTGCGGCAGGCCGACCGCACGCGTGAACGTGCCGTAGCGGCGCTCGAAGCGGTAGAAGCGGTCGCCCGTCTCCTCCGTCTCCTTCACGCGCTCGGCGGTGACGGTGAGGGTGTCCTCCTGCACCTCGATCGCGATCTTCTCCTCGGGGATGCCCGGCAGGTCGAACGCGTAGACGACCTCGGAATCGGTCTCCCAGACGTCGAGTGCCGGCACCCAGGCCTGCGTGCTGCGGCCCGTGCCTTCGATCATGCCGTTCATGTAGCGGCTCATCTCGCTCTGCAACGAGGCCAGCTCCCGGAACGGCTCCCAGCGGACAAGGGTTGCCACGATGACGTTCTCCTTCCTGAAACGAGTAACTACTGCGATGTGAAGTATGTTATCTGAGTGTATCAATGTCAAGTCATCATCGAGAGCGTGATGCCCTAGCATCCCTGCATGGCCGGCATTCCCGACAGCCTCAAGGGGCGGAGCTACACGACGGTCGGCTCGTGGGCCCGGGAGGAGTTGCAGACGGCGCTCGACCTCGCAGACGAGCTGAAGCAGGAGCGGCTCCGGCGCAAGGAACTGCGCATCCTGCCCGGCCGCACGGTCGGCCTGATCTTCCGCAAGCCGTCGACGCGCACGAGGATCAGCTCCGAGGTGGGGATCGCGGAGCTCGGGGGAATGGCGCTGTACGTCCCGGCCGCGGACCTGCAGCTCGCCCGCGGCGAGAGCACCCGCGACACCGCGCTCGTGCTGTCACGCTTCCTCAGCGCACTCATGATCCGCACCTTCGCCCAGGCAGAGGTGGACGAGTTCGCGGAGCACGCCACCATCCCGGTGATCAACGGGCTCACGGACGAGTCGCACCCGTTGCAGGCCCTCGCGGATGCCATGACGATCCGCGAGCGCTTCGGCACCCTCTCGGGCCTGCGGGTCGCGTACTTCGGCGACGGGAACAACGTCTGCCACTCGCTGATGCGCATTGCCGGCCGCTTCGGCATGGAGTTCGTGGCGGCGACGCCGGCGGCGTACGCACCGGGCGAGCATGTCGTGACGGCCTCCCGCGCTGACGCGGAGGCGAACGGCGGCAGCGTCACGGTGACCAGCGATCCGCTCGAGGCGGCTGCCGGCGCCCACGTGCTCTACACCGACGTGTGGACGAGCATGGGCCAGGACGCAGGCCGCGAGCAGCGGCTGCGAGACCTCGACGCCTACAGGATCGACGCTGCCCTGCTCGGTCACGCCGACCCGGAGGCGATCGTCCTGCACTGCCTTCCGGCCCACGTGGGCGAGGAGATCTCGGAGGACGCGCTCTACGGGCCGCGGTCGCTCGTCTGGGAGCAGGCCGAGAACCGTCTGCACACCCAGAAGGCGATCATGGCGCTCGTGATCCGTTGAGCTTTGACGAGCACGTCCGGGCCGCGCTCGACTCTCTGCCTCCCCACCTCGCAGCCGCGCTGCAGAACATCGCCGTGGTCGTGGAGGACGAGAACCCGGAGGACCCGGATCTGTTCGGACTGTACGACGGCGTGCCGCTGCCGGAGCGGGGTGACATGGCGGGGGCGCTGCCCGACCGGATCTCGATCTACCGGCGACCGCTCGAGGAGGAGTTCCCGGATCCGCGGGAGCTCGAGCACGAGATCCGCGTCACGGTGCTGCACGAGCTGGGCCACTATTTCGGCCTCGACGAGGACCGCCTCACCGAGCTCGGCTACGAGTGAGCACGTTCCTGCAGCTCGTCACCTGGGCCGCGTTCGTGGTCGGAGCCGGTGTCGTTGTTGCGTTTGTGTTCAGCCGCTGGCACTAAGGAATGTCCAGCTTGGGTCGAGCGTTTTCAGGGACATGAACATCATCGCGGCCATCCATGCGGAGATCGACCGGATCAGCGAGCAGCGCACGGAGCTGTGGAAGCGCCTCTCCCTCGGGCGCAACCCTGAACTGGTCGCCGAGATCAAGGCGCTCGACACGAAGCTTCAGTCCCTCTGGGACGCCCACCGGGCCGAGCGCGCCCGCATTCGCTTCGGCGAGCGGGAGCACATCGTCAAGCGGGCACGCGCCGAAGAGCGCCTGGAGCGCGCGGCGTAGGCCTCCGCGGCGAGGGCGTGCCCTGCGGGTCGCGCCCTCGCCGTATATTTGCGCGGTGCCGTTCAAGCGCCGCGAAGAGCCGAGGTCGATCGAGGAGGAGCGCGACGCGCTGCGCCAGCAGGCGCTGGCGCTCGACGAGCTGAAGCGTCAGCTGGCCGAGCGGGTGCAGGCCGTTCAGGCCCGGGAGCGGGAGCTGCAGCAGGCGATCTCCGAGGCGCAGCGTGGCAAGGTGCCGGCAGGCGTGGCGGCCGCACCGGCACCGGCGGAGCCGTCCCTCGACGTCCGTGCGGACGAGCTCGACCGGCGCGAGCGCGCGCTCGCGGAACGGGAGGCGGTGCTGCGCACGCGCGAGGACGCCGACACGGGAGAGAACGCGCTCGAGCTCGAGCAGCGCTTCCACGAGCTCGAGCTGAGGGAGACGGCGGCGCTCGCGCGCGAAGGCGAGCTCGCGTCGCTCGCAGCCGCGCTCGAGGGGCGTGCGGCGGAAGGGGAGGCAGCCGGGCCGCCCGACGAGGTCCAGCTCGAGCGGGTCGAAATGCGTCTGGCCGAGCTGAAGGAGGCGGAGAGGCTGTTCATGCGCACCCGTGACGAGCTCGCGGTGCGCAGCGAGGCGGTCGCTGCCCGCGAGCGCCTCGTCAGCCAGCGCGAACGGGAGCTCGACGAGCGCGAGGACATGGCGGCGTCGTCACCGCGCCACCTGAGCGAGATGGAGGCGCGGCTGAAACGACTCGAGCAACGGCAGCAACTTCCGGGCGAGCAGACCGAGGGCTTCTCGGGCGGCTTCCGGAAGCTGCAGCAGCAGGGCACGAGACCCCGGAAGGGCGGCGGCTGAGGCGAACGGGGCCATGCAGGCGCGGGGCAGGACAGGGCCAAGGTCGACCTCCGCAACCGCACGACCAGCTGCAAGATGTGACGCGGGCTCCTCGCTGAGGGCCGCCGCGCCGATGAGGGCGGAGGGTGACTGTGGTCTCCTCCCGATCGCACGGTGCTGCTACGAGGCGCGCCGCTTCCGGCCTCTTCCCGGCCCGTGGATACCGCCCGTTTGCGCCGCTAGACTGGGTTTCGAGGGGCGTTAGCTCAGTTGGGAGAGCACCAGCTTTGCAAGCTGGGGGTCGCCGGTTCGAGCCCGGCACGCTCCATCCGAGTTCAAGCCGAAAGTCCTGCTAATCGAGTGTTTTATGGCCTGCGCGCGCGGGCACTGTTTCCGCTCGAGACCGCTGAAATCGGCCCTTTCCGGTGTGGGGCTTCCCCACAGACTCCCCCACAGCGGGCGGTTCTCCTCACCGGGATCCGGCGGGTGGCGGCATCCCCAAGTCGGCACAGATCTTGCGAGCGAGCCGGAAGTCGATCTCGCGGTGGCGCGGAACGGCTGTCGAACGCTCGGCGTCGTAACCCCAAAGGCTGTGGTTGCCACCCTCTCGGAGGAGGCGTGCGCCATGGTCGCGGAGGTGGCGTTCGAGGTCGCGACGCTTCACGCGCCGATGACGAGCTCCAGACGCTCGCTGTCGACGCCGGCCGGCACCTCGGTATGGCCACCGAACCGCAGCTCGAGGATCGCCCGAAGGGCATCGACGACGTTCGCTCGCGCCTCCTCGCGTGTCCGGCCCTGGCTGTGAGCGCCGGGGACCTCAGGGATCGAGGCCACGATCCAGCCGTCTTCACCGTCCTCGAACACGATCGTAACCTGGAGCGACTCGCTCATGCGAGCACGGTAGCTGAGTCTCGATCAAGCGCGAAAAGCGCTGCGGCAACCGAGCACATTGACATCGCCGTCCACGATCTCAAATTGCACATCACCGCGAAGCGCGTATCGATCTCGCTCATACCGATCCTCGCGGTCAGCCTGGTTCGGGCAAGAGCGGTCTGATGACGGACGTTACGCAACCGGACGGCACTTATCGGGGCAGGCCGGTGTGGTGTGGTTGTGACTGGAAATAAGCCGTGGGATAGTCACCGCTCACTCGTTCTCCGCATCCGACGCAAGGACAGGGGCTGGACACGTCATGTTGCAGGCACTCGAGCAGGCGTGGTGGGCCCCATTGGCGGGACTGCTGGTCATCGCGCAACTCGCTCTGGCCGTGGCGTTCTTGCTTGCAGACGGCACGTCGAACATCCTCGACTTGGAAACGACGGCTGCTGGCACCACGCTCTCGCTTGGGGGTGCAGCCGCGCTCGCTGTCGGGCTATGGCGGCGGCCGCGGGAACGGGCGCTGGGGGATGGGCTGATCATCGTAGGAGCAGTGCTGGCGGCGATCTGGCTATGGGCCGTTGTCCTGACCCCGATCGCGATCGCTGTCATTGTCGGTGTCGTACTCAGCCGTGTCCGCACACGGGCGCTCATCGACGAGGCGCCGTAGAGGCACGGCAGTACCACCTGTGTCCTTCAAGCAACATTCCCCATCGCTGGCGCAGTCGAGTCGCTACGCCCTTGACGGGCCTCCGCTCGCCGGGCAGGCGGTAGCTTCTCGGGGCAGGCCGTCTGCCGTGGTGGGGCTAGGGCGTTGTCCGAGAATGAGCACCGCGCTAAGATCGCTCTTCCCCACGATGGAGGTGTTCAAATTAGCGTCGATTTGGTACGAGGCATCTACGGAGCGTTTGGCAAGGGAGATATTGCAGCGGTTGTTGGGGGCATGGATGCGAACATCCAGTGGCGTGAGGCTGAGGGGAACCCGTACCAGCCGAGCGGTGCCGCGTGGGTTGGGCCGGACGCAATCGTAGAGAATCTGTTCATGAAGCTCGGTTCGGAGTGGGATGGTTTCGCCGTCCATCCGGAGCAGTACCACGATGCGGGAGACACGGTTGTTGTCGAGGGCCGCTATTCGGGGAAGTACCTGGCGACCGGGGCCGACATCGATTCCCAGTTCTGCCATGTCTTCAAGTTCGAGGACGGCAAGGTGACGAGTTTCCAGCAGTTCACCGATACGGCACAGTTCCAGACGACGATGGGAGCCTCGTAAGGGCTGTGTGCAGGTTCTCGTAATTCGCAGTCGCGGTCCGGATGCCGATCAGATTCGTGTCGCGATGTTCGGGGGACATTGCTGAACGGTGGCGCAGGCGACGTCATTCGCTCATGCAACGTTTTTCCCTAACGCTGGCGCCGCGCCCACGCCAAGCGCGCCGTACGCCCGTCATGGCGTGTTGGGCGGCCATGGGCCGCGCGGTGGTGAAGGAGAGCTTTGCGTAGCCGACGACCTCGTCGCCTGCCGTTGCGATGAATGTGGCCTCAGGCCTGTCGCCCGAGCCCTGCAGGTCATGCGCCAGCCACTCGTCGAACGATTCCATCTCGTCGTGCTCGGCCCCGGGCACGTCCGGGTACGCCTCGACGGCGACCTCGTAGATGCCCCGAGCGAGATCGGGCCGGTCTGCCAAGCTGACGACCTCGATCCCTGCCGGCAGAACCGGTCGCGGTTCCTCGAGTCCGGCGAGGTCGAGGACCATCCGTGGAGTGCGCTCGATCACCACGAAGCCGCGGCGCTCTGCAAAGCGTTCGCTCTCCGAGTCGTCCTCCTCGACCGGCACCCACATACGGTCGAGTGAACGGTGGTCTGCCCATTCCGAAACAGCGCCGTAGAGGGCCGAGCCCACACCGAGCCGTCGCTCCTCCTCGAGCACGGTGATCAGCACGAAGGCGGTGTCCGGGCGCTGCGGGAGGATCGCGACAACCGCAGAGCCCACAACCGCGCCGCCCCGTAGGGCAAGGTAGTCGGCCTGGTCGCGCACCGACGCCTTGAAATCGCGAACCTCGACCATCGTCACGGCCTGCCCGGGCCAGACGACGTTGTGGACGTCGAGCGATACCCGCTCGTCGGCCTCGCCAGCGCACTCGCGTACCTCGACCTCACGAGGGCCCAGCTCGTCTCACCTCCCGCCCGAGCTCATCCCGGTATTCGCACCGACGTCTTCGCTCGGGCCGCTGGCGTCCGGACGGATCTGGACGGGAGACACCTGCTAGCCCGTAGGGACGGTGAACGTCCACGTCGTGTCGGTCGCCCCTGCGGGCTCGCGTGTTCGGTAGCGGATCGTGTGCCGCCCTGGCGTTGGGCTCAGGAGCGTCACCTGCCATTCGCGGAGAACGACGTCTTTGTATCCAGCGGGGCCGTACTTCAACAACCAGCGGTCGTCTGTTCCGAAGGCCAGGAGGTCGACGCGCCGGCCGTCGATCCACATATCCCATTTCGACGCGTCCCAGGTCTGCTCGATCTTTGCCTCGGACTCAAAGAGGCCGTAGCCCACATACAGCCGTGCGGTGCGAGGAACCCGCCCGCAACTGCGTGTGCGACGACCGGGCGTGAGGACGACCGGGTCACACCAATCCGGGAACAGTCTCGCCTGACTGCGTTTCGCGGGGCCCCGGACGACGAGCATCCCGTTGACGCGGGTCCACGGTTCGATAGTTGCCACGTGCTCCTTCGCCGCGACAGCGGCAGCCGCTGCCATCAACGCACACGCGCACCCGAGCGCAAGACCCGCAAGTGCAACGCGTGAGCTCGAAGGAGGCCGCATTTGTGGCGCATGTAGCTTGCTCCGAAGCGCACAACTCGTCAACCGCGCGCACAGCCAACCCTCGCAATTTCGACTTCACGGACGGTGCGCCCGACACGATCGACGGCGTGTCCATCCAGGCCGGCAGCATCTTCGTGCACTGACCCCTGGACGCGACCGTGCCGGCTGGGCAGCCGCCCGGCTGGAATCGCAGCGGCATACGGCGCCCCGACGTCGGGGCGCCGTGCAGTCACGCGTCCAGCTGAACTCGCGCTGCCGGCGCTCCGGGCAGGTCTACCGGTCGCCAGGCTGTACTCTGGGCAGAGAGACCGAGATGAGACACTGGACCCGAGCTCTGACGACGCTCGCTGCCGCTGTGGCGGCCGGGTGCCTGCTCTGGTACGTGCCCCACTTCAACCGCTGGACGACCGGCGGCTACTGGGCTGTGATGGCGCTGATGGTCGCCGCCGGCATCGTGATCGGCGTCTCCCAGCTCCACGGCCGGGACGGCAGCCCGACCACCAGCTTCCTCCTCGCGTTCTTGCCGGTCTTCGTCGCCGCCACCTGGGTGCTGTTCGCCTCCCAGCCGCAGGGGAACTGGGTACGGGATCACGCGCGCTCCTGGAGCGACGACATCGGGATCGGCAACGCCGTCAGCAATCTCGGCCACCACGTGGCCGTCGTGGCCTTCGGCCTGGGAGTCGTCTTCGGCCTCACCTTCGAGCTGAAGATGATCCGCCGGCGGCCGAAGCCCGTGGCCGTCCCCCCCGCACCCGTGGCGAGCGCCCCGATCCCGGAGGAGCACGAGCCGGTCGAGACCCACCCCGCTACAGACACCAGAGAGGCAGAGACACCCGAGGACGAGGCTCCACACCAGGAGCCTGCCGACGGGCGTTGACTGTTCCGGGCCTGTCGGAATGACAGCTCGTCGGCCCGCGAACGAGGGTCGCTCGTCCAGGCCCGGCGATCTTGCATGCGCTCCTCCGATCCCCTACAGTCGAGCGCCCGCACAATGGATGCCGTCTCCCTCATCGAGCTCGGAATGCGGCTCTACACCGAGGCGAAGCTCGACGAGCTCCGAGAGCACGTCCACGCGGACGCCGAGATCCAGATGGTGCTCCTCCACGGCGAGATCGCCCGCGGGCCAGACGGGCTCTCGGAGGCTCTCCAGAGCGCGCAAAAGTCCCTCCACCTGCCGTACGGCACACGGATCGAGCCAATCGACGACTCCGCGGCGATCATGGTGGGACGGGTTCGCTACCCGTTGCGGGGCGGCGGCTTCGGCGACCGCGCGGCCGCCTGGCTGAACGTGCTCAAGGACGGGAAGATCTGGCGGGTGCGCGTGTACGCGGACGCCGACGAGGCCCGTCTCGCGTACGAGACCGAGTTCGCTCCCGAGCTCCACGCTCCGGCGTGACGACGCGCTTTCGGGCGCGGCCTAGAGGTCGTCCATGAGGGGGCCCACCAGCAGCGGGAGCCCCAGGACAGCTACGAGCACGAGGGTGAGGGCGACCGAGACGATCATGTCTCCATCGAAGCTGATGCAGGCGGGCCGTGGGTGAGGATCGTGTTAGGTCTCTGTGAGAATCCGCTGATCTCCTGCTGATCTCCTAGGGCGCCGGCAGCGCCGGCCGGCGCCGAAGGCCGAGCCACGCGGCAGCCGCGCCCGAGGCGACGAGGAGGGACGTCGCCGCAAGCGCTGCCAGCGACCATCGCGGACGACCGGATCGCACGGGCGCGACGATCTCGAACGGCGCGTATGTGTGCGTCTGCCCGAACCCGTCGACCACCTGGAAGTCGAAGGTGCCCTGACGAGGGAACGAGACGTCGGCGCGGTAGACCCCCGGCCTACCCGTCGGCCGGCCGGTCGCCTCTCGCACGATCGCGCCGGACGAGGGATCGAGGATCTGGAACACGGGCGTCACGCCTGCGAGCGGCGTCACGCCGTGCTGGAGCACCGTGATGTCGATCTCCATCCTCGTTCCCGCTTCGATCCCGTCCGCGGGGACCGAGCTGAGCTGGACGGTCGCGAATCCTCCAGCGGCCGCGACCGGTGTCAGCACGACGACGGCGACGAGCCCGAGCAGTAGCCGTTTCAAAGACTCCTCCTTGTCCGCGGTGATGTCTCGAATACACCTGCGGGCGCGACCCGGTTCCGTCGTGATCGGGCGGGCGGAGCACCTCAGCCGACGACGGCCTGCCAGGGCGCCACGTAGTGGAGCGCGGCGACCGCGAGCACGAGCCCTGCGACGAGCGCCGTCGCGACAAGCGGCGGGCGAGCCGTGGCCAATTCCGTGCCGGCGCGCGCCGATGTTTTCCGGCCGACGGCAGCGGGAAACCGCGCCACACATGGCCAGCCGAGCGAAAGGAGCAAGCATGTCGATGACAGAGCCGCGGGAGCTCTTCGTGCACGAGCTCAAGGACGTCTACTTCGCGGAGAACGTCCTCACAAGAGCACTCCCGACGATGATCGAGGAGGCTTCCGACCCCGAGCTCGTCAAGGGCCTGAAGCAGCACCTCGAAGAGACGCGACAGCAGGTCGCGAACCTCGAGCAGGTGTTCGAGTCGCTCGGCCGCAAGGCCGAGGGCGAGCGCTGCCCCGGCATCGAGGGGATCAAAGCCGAGCACGACGAGTTCATGAAGCAGGAGAGCCCGTCGCCGGAGATCTCGGACATGTTCCTCACGGGCGCGGCGGCCCGCACCGAGCACTACGAGATCGCGGCCTACACGGGCCTGATCGCCATGGCCCGGGGCCTCGGTGAGCGCGAGTGCGCCGACCTCCTCGACGAGAACCTCCGACAGGAGAAGGAGGCGCTGAAGCTCGTGGAGTCGATCGGCAAGCGCATGGCTCGCAACGCGGAGACGGCTACAGCCTGATCCACGCTCTTCCCACGCGAGGCGTGAGCCACCCTCCTTCTCGGCTCACGCCTCGCACCATCTCACGGGCCTTCTCGGTCTCAGGGGAGGCTCAGTTGAGGGCTTCCTCGGACGAGCCCCGTCTCCGCGCAGCGGCCTCGGGGAGGCACTCGGCGAGCAGGCGCTCGATCTCGCTTCCAGTCGCCCGCCCCTCGAGCCTCCCGACGACGCGGCCGCCGTCGACGAGCACGAGCGAGGGCACCGTGGAGACGCCGAAGCGCTCGACAAGATCGGTGCGGGCATCGGTGTCGACGGTGACGACGCGAAGACGCCGCTTCTTGTTGACCCGGACGGATGCGACCAGGGAAGCCATCCGGCGCGCCGGGCCGGAGCGAACGCTCGAGAAGAAGAGAAGCAGCGGCACCCGCTGTAGTACCTGACGCGGCTGGGGATGAGACAAGTCGGACATCGCATCGCGCCTACCCGTCCCCGAGGCGTCGGAAACCGCCGTTTCGACGGCACCGTGAACGGGTAGCCCGTATCGCGTGACGTCGCACGCGCCCGAGAGCGAGAACCGGCTCGATCCGGAGCAAACACCGCACTGGCCGCCGGCGCACTCCCTCTCCGGCGCGGACGTCCGCAGCGCCTTCGATCGCGAGACGACCCTGACGGTGGGGCTCGAGGAAGAGCTGATGCTCCTCGATCCCGGGTCGTACGCCCTGGCGCCGGCAATCGACCGCGCGCTCGCGCTCACGGGCGGCGACCGACGCTTTGCCCGCGAGCTGCGGCAGAGCCAGGTCGAGATCATGACCCCCGTGGCGGGAAACGCCACCGCGGCAGGGCTCAACCTCGCTCGTGGCAGGCTCGACCTCGCCGAGGCGCTCGCAGGAGAGCTGCTGATCGCCGCCGCCGGCGTCCACCCCTGCTGCGACGAGCCGGGGGGGCTGGCCGAGGGCGATCGCTACGAGAAGATCGCCCGCGAGTACTCCTGGCCGTTGCGCGGCACCATTCCGTGCGGGCTGCACGTCCACGTCGCCGTGCCCGGCGCCGACAGGGCCCTCGCCGTCTTCAATGCATCACGCTCGTACTTGCCGGAGATCGCCGCACTGGCCGCCAACTCGCCGTTCCTCGACGGCGTCGACACCGGCCTGGCCTCTGCTCGCGCCACCCTCAACGACGCGCTGCACCGAGCGAGGATCCCCCCGCACTTTGCGAGCTGGGACGATCTCGCGAAGTTCGTCACCTGGGGAAGCCGCGGCGGGCTGTTTCCCGACGCCACCCATCTCTGGTGGAGCCTCCGGCCCCACCTCAGATTCGGCACGCTCGAGCTGCGCGTCGCGGACGCTCAGACGCGGGTCGAGGACGCGCTCGCCGTCGCCGCCGTCTTCCAGGCACTCGTGGCGTCTCTCATCCTGCGTCACGACGGAGGAGAGCTGCTCCCCGTCCACGACGAGCACCGCATCGCGGAGAACACCTGGCGGGCCACCCGCTACGGCGTGCGCGGCTGGATGGTCGACCTCGACTCCGGCGAGCCACAGACAGCGCGAGACCGCATCGTCCGCATGCTGGACGAGATCGAGCCCTGCGCCGACGCTCTCGGCAGCTCGATGGGCCTGCTCACCGCACGGGCTCTCGTCGCCGACAACGGCGCCGAGCGGCAGCGGTACGTGGAGGCGGCCGACGGAGTGGAAGGCCTCGTGCGCTGGATCGCGACGGAGACCGTGCGATCCGCGAACGACGTGCTCTCGATTCGTGCCTGATCAGAGCTCTGCGGCCGGTGTTTCCGTCGATTGGCGCCCGGGTACACCCCTGCCACACGGGATCCAATCGGCGCGCCGCGGGCGCGCACAGACAGTGGAGGTACGATCATGGGCATCGGAGTCAGTCTCGTTCTCATCGCCGTCGGCGCCATCCTCACCTGGGCAATCTCGGCCTCGGTGTCGGGAATCGACCTCAACGTCGTAGGCGTGATCCTGATGGTCGTGGGAGGCGCGGGCGCTTTGCTCTCGCTCGCCTTCTGGTCGAGCTGGGGCGGCTTCGCCGGCCGCGACAGGACCGTCGTCAGGGATCGTGTCGTCGAGCGCTGACCGCCGCCGCGGGCGCCGGCCGGCGGCCGGGCCGGCCGGCGTAGCGACGGCAGTGCGGTGATGCCGCATGTCGTCGCGACCACCGAGGTAGCCCCCGGACGGTTCGTGGCAACGCCCTCCGGGGAGCTCGACGCGTATGTCGCTCCTGCGCTGCGCGAGACGTTTCACAGCCTGATCGACGGCGGCGCCTCTCTCCTCGTGGTCGACCTCGCGGAGGTGCCGTTCATCGACTCGTCCGCGCTCGGAGCGCTCGTCGGGTCACTGCGGCGGATGCGAGAGCGTGGCGGCGAGCTTCGACTGGTCCTGCCGCACACGACTGCGCGGCGGATCTTCGAGATCACGGGGCTGGACGAGGTCTTCACCCACTTCGCCTCCGTCGAGCAGGCGCTCGCGGACGGCTGACGGCGCCCTACCGCCCGTTCCTTCAGAATCTCTTGCTGAAGCGCACCGTCGTGCCGTGGCCCTGCGCGTCGGCGCCGATCGAGACATCGTCGGCCACGGCGCGGATGATCGCGAGCCCCATGCCGCGCTCGGGAAGATCGGCTGCGGCCCAATCCTGGCCGTCCGGCTCTGCGGCCAGCCCTTCTCCATCGTCCTCGACGCACACGGAGATCCGGCTCGACTCGACCTCGAGCACGACACGGACCGAGCCTCCCTCGGAGCCGTAGGCGTGACGCACGGCGTTGCCGCAGGCTTCCGTGACGGCCAGCTTGAGGTCGGCCAGCTCGTCCGGGCCGATCCGGACCGTGCGCGCGATGCCGGCGACGGCGAGCCGGGCCAGGATCAGGTACTCGGCCTTGGCAGGGAAGCGGAGACGGACGGTGGCACTCTCGACGCTCATCGCTTCTCCTCCAGGCGGCCGCGCATCACTGCGAGCGCCTGCCGCAGCAGGCGAGACACGTGCATCTGCGAGATGCCGACTTCTGCCGCTATCTCGGACTGTGTGAGGCCGTCGAAGAAGCGCATCTCGACGATTCGCCGCTCCCGCGCGTCGAGCGCCGCGAGGCCGACTTCCACCAGGGCGTTGTCCTCGACCTCCTCGTAGCCCGGCTCCCCGACCCCGAGCACTCCCTGGAAGACATCGTCGCTGCCGCCCTCGGCGTCGGCGGGCTGGGACAGGGAACGCGTGCTGTAGGCATTGGCCGTCTCCAACGCCTCGACGACGTCGTCCTCCTCCACGCCGAGGGCGACCGCGAGCTCGGAGATGGTCGGTGCCCGGCCGAGCTCGGGCGTCATCACCTCGATCGTCCGCGTCAGCCGCAGGCTGAGCTCCTTGAGCCGGCGCGGAACGTGGAGTGCCCACGCCTTGTCTCGGAAGTACCGCTGGATCTCGCCCACGATGGTCGGCACCGCGTACGTCGTGAACTTCACTCCGCGGCCGGGGTCGAAACGGTCGATCGCCAGAAGCAGGCCGATCGAGCCGACCTGGACGAGGTCCTCCAGGGGCTCTCCTCGCCCCACATACCGCATCGCCAGCCCTCGTACGAGGGGGAGGTGCTGCTCCAGCAGGGTCTCGCGCGCTCGCTGGTCGCCCGCCCGACAGGCCTGGAGCAGGTCGGCGAGCTCGGGATCGGTCGCCGCCACGCTCATCCGCCGCGCAGGCGCTCGCGGCCGGCAAGAGTCAGCTGCACCCAGTACCCGCCGTCGCGAGCCTCGGAGTCGACCTCGTCGACGAGCGGCCGGATCACGCGCGCGATACCGGGGTCGGCGAGCGGATCGCCGGAGAAGGGGCCGATCCGCAGCGCGAGCGCGCCGGGCTCGACATCCGCCTCGAGCGTGACGGCGTCGGCGGCGAACCCGCCGGCGCACAAGCTCTCGGTGGCGATCAGGAGATCGTCGACCCGGTCGACCGGCAGCTCGAACCGTGAGGCAAGGCCTCCGACCACGAGCCGGCCGACGACGGCGAAACTGCCCGAGCGGGGATACTCGACCGCGACCGAGTCGGCGCCCGTCACGCACCCGCCCCGGCAACCGCGTCCGCACGCGTCCCGAACAGCGAGAACACTCGATCGAGCAGGGTGATCTCGAACACCCTGCGGATGTGCGGGTCGCTGCACACGACGAGTACCCGCCCGTTGGAGGGCCGCAACCGCTTCACGGCGCCGAGGAGGACACCGAGCGTCATCGAGTCGATGAAGGTCGCCTCGGAGAGGTCGACGACGATCCGGGTCGCGCCGTCGTCGATGCTCGCACCGATGCAGGCGCGCAACTCGGGCGCAGTATGGAGATCCACCTGGCCGTGCAGCGCGACGACCGCCGTCTCGGCCGACACGGAGATCGTCTCGATCGAGAAGTCGGCACTCTCGGGATAGCCTCGATGGTCTTCTGGGAGCTCGTGGGCCACGGTACCCCGCCTTTCTACCCGACCCGGCGGCGTGTCAAACCAGCTCGTCCCGGGCTCACACCGGCTCCGGTGTCATCCAGGCGGCGCCATGGCGCTCGTAGAACCCGCATTCCTCGGCAGAGAGCAGCGAGAAGACCGACGCGACCCGGACGACGCGGCCGTCGAGCTCCGCGGCGGCGGTAGGAAGAAACCGGCCCGCGCCACCGAAGGCGACCTGCACGGCCAGCCCGAGGACGTGCTCCCCTCCGGGGTCGAGCAGCACGCCGTCCACCCGGCCGATCTCGATGCCGCCGGCTACCACCGCGCCGCCGAGCAACCGTCGTCCATCCTCGCAGGTCATTCGCTCCCCTTCACCCGGTCAGCGGCGCTTCTTCGACACAGCCGCCTCGAGCTGGGCCTTCCGCATCCGCGATCGCCCTTCGATGCCGAGGCGCTTCGCCTCGGCATACAGCTGCTCCCGCGTTAGGCCGCGCGGGCCCGACGGTGTGCCCGGAGGCCGCCACGCCGCCCTGACGAGATGTCCTCTCCCCTTCCTCACGCCACGCGGCGGCATCCGCTGCCCCCCTTCGGTCGGTGTCCTGCTCGATGCCCCCCGGGTACCCGGTCACGGGCTGCTCAAACCTGGCGCGACTCGGCCGGCCTGACGGCGAGCTCGCACGCCCGCTCCAATGTCTCGCACATGGGCGACACGCCGTCGAGGTGGACGATCTCGAGCACTCTGCGGACCGGGCTCGAGGCAGGGACGACGAACGCGAGGCGCGCGGGGAGGCCGCGCTGCCCGCGCGCGAAAGCAAAGAGGCAGTGGAGGCCGGCGCTGTCGATGAACGAGAGCTCGCTCAGATCGACGATCACGGGATCGCCGTCCCGAAGCGCGTTCAGCCGCGCACGCACAGCATCGACCGCGAACTTGTCCAGCTCGCCCGACAGAGACACGACGACAGCTCCGCCGGGACCGTCCTCAACCCTCAGTTGTTCCGGCACGTTCACCCGCCCTTTCTCTGGTCAGGGCCCGCTCCATCACGAGCCGTGTGCCGCCCTCGGCGCGCTCTATCTCGAGCTGGGACATGAGCGACTTCATGAGGTGAAGGCCCAGCCCACGATCCGGACGCGATTCCGGCTCCCTCCAGCCGCCCGTGTCGGACACCCCGACCCGGACGAGGTCGCCCTTCAACGAGACGTCGATCCTGATCGTGTCGGCCGAGGGATTCCGTGCATGCTCGATCGCGTTCGCCGCCGCCTCCCATGTCGCAAGCACGATGTCACGCGCATCGACCTCGGGGATGGCCGCGCGCGCGAGCCACGACCGGAGCGTCTCGCGCAGTACGGGCAGGGACGACGGCCGGGACGGAAGAGTCGTCTCGAGCGGCGCGAGCAGCACCGGGTCGAGGCGCAAAGCCAGTACTGCGATGTCGTCTCCGCGCTCCCGGTCGCCGACCAGGTCGGCGATGACGGCGTCCACGAACTGCTCGGGATCACGCGGCGCGACTGCGGCGACCCTCACCAGCTGCTCGAAGCCCTCGTCCAACGAGCGGTCGCGTCGCTCGACGAGCCCGTCGGTGAACAACAGGATCAGCGAGCCGGGGTCGAGCGTGCCGCACCACGGCGTGTACTCGGCGTCGCGGTCGACCCCGAGCGGCAGCCCCCGTCCGTGCTCGAGGAAGGCCGGCGCGCCCACGGGGGGAACGACGAGTGGAGGCAGGTGACCGGCGGAGACCACGGACACGGAGCCTCGCCGGGGATCGAGCGAAACGTACGCGAGCGTCGCGAACGGTGCGTCGGTGTAGCCGTCGATCAACCTGTTGAGCTTGGTCACCGTCGTGCCGTCGCTGTTCGCGTCGAGCGCGAGCGCGCGAAGACCGTTGCGTAGCTGGGCCATCGTCGACGCCGCCACCACTCCCTTGCCGACCACGTCCCCGACGACGAAGGCGAGGCGCCCGTCCTGTAACGGGATCGTGTCGTACCAGTCGCCGCCGACGTCGACGACGGCGGTTCCCGGGAGATACCTGGCCGACACCTGGACGCCTTCCATCGTCGGAAGCGTCTCGGGCAGGATGCTCCGCTGGAGGGTCTCCGCGATCATCCGCTCGGTCTCGTAGCGCCGGGCCCGGTCGAGGGCCTGCGCGCACTGGCTCGCGAGCGTCTCCAGAAATGCCTTCTCGGCGGGCTGCACCTCCGTTGCACGCCGCCAGGAGAACATCGCCACACCGAGCGCGTTGCCTGCCGACACGAGCGGCATGAAGGCGAAGGATCGGTGCCCGACGTCGATCGCCTCCGCGAACGCCGGGTATTCGGCCGCGAGCCCCTCCAGGTCGACGTGGTAGCTCGGCTTCAAGCGGCGAAACGCTCGGGCCTGGGGAAGATCCGCGCCCACCGGGTACTCGGCGAGGGGAGCAACGGCGGCTTCGTAGCCGCGCGATTCGACCATCCGGATCGTGCGCCGCTCGTGATCGACGACACCGATCGCAGCACCGTCGGCCGATACCGCGTCGCGGGCCTGGCCGAGAAACGCCTCCGCTACCTCGCTGGTGGTGAGTGAGCCCGAGAGGGCCGCGGTGAGCGCCTGCAGCCGGTCGGAGCGGCGCCTCGAGACCCGCTCGTCGTCGTAGAGGCGACTCCGCTCCAGGGCCTGTGCGCACTGGGCAGCGAGAGCGACCAGCAGCTCGCGATCGTCCGATCCGATCTCGGAGGCGGAGTCGAAGGCGAGCACGGCGACGCCGAGCACGCCGCCCCTGCCCTCGAGCGGCAGCGAGGCCGCCGCCGGACCCGCCTCTCCTCGGCCGGATCGGACGGGCCAGACCGGAGCGCGCGCCCGCAGCGCTCCCCTACCCGCGTCCGCGAGGTCGAGCGCCACCCCGGTCGAGTCGTCGAGGGCGGCGATCAGCTCGAGCGCGTCGCCGTCGCCGCCCAGCCTCAACACGCCTCCGCTCGTCGCCCCGACCGATTGGATCGCGGTCGTCAGGAACGCAAGGCCGACCTGGCGGGCGGTTCCCGCCCGCGAGAGCGCCGCCGTCGCGGCGTGAAGGCGGCGCACCCGCTCGGTGGCGTGCTCCGCTGCCCGTCGCGACGCCCTCTCCTGGTCGAGCAGCCGAACCCGTTCGAGCGGCTGGGCCACCTGCCGCGCAACGGTCTCGACGAAGCGCCGTTGCTCGTCATCGACGTACCGCCCGCTGCGGAACATGACGAGGAGGGCACCCATCGCCCTCTCCTCGATGGCGAGCGGCACGGCTCCGATGGTGCCGATGTCCGACGAGCGCCAGGCGGTGCCGCCGGCGTACCGCCCCCAATCCTCCTCCCGGGCGGACCAGCGGGAGACGCGCTCGCGAACGGCCTCTCCGGCAGGACCGGCATCGTCGAGCGGGATGACGTAGTGCTCGCTGACCATGTCCTGCGACCAGGCTCCAACCGCATCGAGCAGCTTCAGGTGACCGTCGTCGAGCAGGTAGACCCCGGTACCGTCGGCGCCGACGATCCCGGAGATCCTCGCGGCGACCAACTGCGCAATGTCCTGCAGGCTCGTGGCGCGCTGTAACTGGGTGGAGAGATGATGCAGCTTCGCCAGGTCGCCCGCCATGTGCTCCGCCCGGGTACGAGCCTCGTGCTCGGCCTGGTGCAGAGTGGCCCGATCGAGCGCCTGCCCGGCCTGCCGCGCGAGCGCGAACGCAAACTCGCGCTCGGTGTCCCCGAAGGTGCGCGAGGCGTCGAACGCAAGGCCCACCACGCCCACCGCCCGCCCGGCAGCGGTGAGCGGCACCGAGAGCCAGGCGGCGTGACGTGGCTCCCGCGTCGCGAGGCGCGGGTATCGCCGCCGCCGCTCGGCCGGCGACTCGAGCGCGACGATCTCGTTGCGCCGGACAGCGTCGGCGAGCGGATGGCGCGCGTCTGCGTCGAATCGCTGCCAGTCTTCGATGTCCGCGTACCCGGTGGACTCGATCAGCTCGAGCCGGCCGGCCCCTGCGACGAGGCGCATCGCGACGCCGGCGCTGGCCTGGAAAGCACGGACCGCCTCCCGCAGCGCTGCGTCGGCGACGTCTCTCGGTGTCAGCGCGACGGCGAGCGCCGCCGTGACGTCGAGCAGGCGGCGGGTCTCCTCCGCGTTCCGTGCTGCGGTCTCCTGGGCCAGGCGACGTTCGGCATGCTCGAGCGCGAGGCCGGCCTGGTCGGCGAACCGGCGTGCGAGCACCATCGTGGCTGCCTGGGGCACTGCGACGACGCGGTGCCACTGGAGTGTGAGCACGCGCGTTGCGACGCCGTCGATCACGATCGGCACCCTCAGCGACGATCGCACCCCGAGTGCCTTCGCGTGCTGTAGAGCAAGGCCCTTGACGTTCTCCTGCGCGTCGGCCACGAAGAGCGCCTCGAGCCGTTCCATCGCTTCGGGCAGGCCGGGGAAGTCCGCGAAGTCGATCTGTGTCCCCGGGGGGATCGTGTCGCTCGGCGGATCGCGCCACCTCACCTCGAACGTGTCACGCGAGACGCTCGACCACACCTGGGCGACGTCCGCCCCCAGCGCCTCGCGCGCCTCGGCACAGATGGCAGTCACGACCCTCTCCGGAGACTCGCCGGCGAAGCGCGGCGCCAGCCGGACGATCCGATCGAGCCCCTCGCGCGAGATCCGCTCCTGCTCGTAGAGGCCGGCACGCTCGAGCGCCTGCCCGCCGAACTGCGCCGCCACGCGGGCGAGCGCGACCGTCTCCGAGTCGATCGCGGCGCCGCTCGCGAACGGCATGCCCATCGCCCCGACCACTGCGCCGCCGGATATCAGCGGCACGGCGAGCGCAGCATCCGCCGCAGGCGCAAGCCGGGCGCCGTCCGGGTAGTCCCTCTCGAACTCCTCCCTCGAGCTTGCATACGCGGGCTCGCTCGTCCTGGCGGCGGTGGTGATGGGCGCGCGGGTGGCGAGCGGAAGCCGCAGACCCGGCGCGAGCGTCTGCCGGGGCGCGCCCTCGGGGTCGACGATCTGCAGGGCGTCGTGGTCGATAAGGCCGAGGGCGGCGCCTGTGGCACCGAGGAGAGGCGGCACTCGCTCGACGAGCGCGTGCGCGACATCGGAAGGGCTCACGGCCGAGGACAGCGCCGAGGCGAGTCCGGCCAGCGCTTCGGTCGAGGTCTGCGCACGCTCGGCGCTCGCCGCGCGCTCGGCGGCCCGGGACTCCGCGATCCGCATCGCCCATCCCACCCACACGATCAGGAGCGCGACCGAGAACGAGACCAGGAGGCGCGCGACGTCGGCGTGCATAGGGTCGACCGAAAGGCGCGGGTCGACGAGCACGACCCAGGCCGCCGTCCATCCGACCGCGATGGAGAGGAGCCCGGCGCCCCTGCCTCCGACCCACACGCTGATCGCCACTGCGCCGATCAGGGGCGCATAGGCAGGCGACCCGGTCCACGTGGCAAGTGCCGCCGAGACCGTCAGCGCCGCAGCGGTGACGAGCGCAGCCACGGCGTAGGGCCTCGACCCGGGGAAGACGCCTCCCGGGTGGGGATGGCCAGGGTCTGCCACGGCGCACTGGTTCTACCCGATTCGGGCGCAGGGCAAACGCAGCTGCCGGCGCCTGCGGGACCACCCTCCCCCCGGGTGGCCCCGCAGGCGCCGGCACTACGTCAGGATCTGCGCACCGCGCGAACGAGAAGCAGGATCGTGACGGCCCCGATCACCGCCGCGAGCCACGTGCTCAGGTCGAAGAACTCGTCGACCGGATCGCCGAAGCCGAGCGCCGTCGCAACGGCCCCGCCGAGGACGGCACCGACGATCCCCAGCACGGTCGTCAGGACGATGCCGAGCTCATCCGCGCCGGGCACGAGCGCCTTCGCGATCACGCCCGCGAGCAGCCCGAGCAGGACCCAGCCGATGATCCCCACTAGACCCTGTCCCGCTCCACGACACGATCGTGGACGACGGTCGCTCCTCCGGCGCGATCGCCGCCGAAGCCACCCCAGGTCGACCAGAAGAGCATCGAGAGGACGAGCCCCGCGAAGCCGACCACCATCAGGATCACCCCGACGGTGTTGATGTTGATGCCGTCCGTGCTTGCCGTGACGGCCCATGTGAGCACCGCTCCGACGGCGATGAGGACGAGGCTGACGCTGATTCCCATGATCTCCCCTTTCGTGCTTCCGGTGAATTGACGACGGTGAGCTACCCGTCTCGTCGCAGCCGGAAACAGAGCCGCCTTGATGATTGAGATCGGCCGCTGCGGGGTAGCCCCTCCGCGTCACAGGTCGACAGAACGAGGCCGGGTCGACACAACGAGGCCGTATGACGGCCCGCAATTGGAAAGGACACTGCGATGCTCTGGATTCTCGTACTGCTGCTGCTCCTCCTCGCCGTCGGCGGCGGAGTCGCCGTCTCGAAGTTCCTGTTCCTCATCCTCGTGGTTGCTCTCGTGCTCGCCCTCTTCGGGGCGTTCAACCGGTCGTCGGTGTGACGGCGGGGGCGACGTGAGAGTCCTCGTCGTCACGACCGTCGAGCGGTCCTCCGAGGCCGTCCGGGCCCTGGTCGGCGACGCGGCCGCGGAGGTGAAGATCGTCGTGCCTGCCGTTCGGCAGTCGCGGGCCCAGTGGCTCGCGAACGACGACGACGGCGCGCGCACCTACGCGGACAAGGCCGCGAGGGAGATCGCGGCCGAGGTGCCCCAGCCGGCCCTCGCCGAGGCCGGTGACGCCGATCCGCTGCTTGCCGCCGAGGACGCGCTGCGTCAGTTCAGGGCCGACGAGCTCGTCGTGATCACGCATCCGAGCGACGAGGCCAGCTGGCTCGAAGACGGGCGCGAGCAGGAGATGGTAGAGCGCCTCGGGTTGCCGGTGCGCGCTCTCGTCGTGGACGAAGCGGGGATCGTGCGCCGGCAGCGCAGTGCCGGAGCGCGGGCCCGGCCCTGACGCAGTCCTGCGAACCACCGGCGCGGCGCCGGTCAGGCCCGGTACGCTCGCCCCGTGACGACACGCGCGCTGAGAGCCCCGGCGGACGGCTTCGTCTCGCGGTTCCCCGACACCCGCTTCGACGCGATCCTGCTCGTGTCGTTCGGCGGGCCGGAGGGCATGGACGACGTGATGCCGTTCCTCGAGAACGTCACCGGCGGGCGCAACATCCCCCGCGAGCGGCTGCAAGAGGTGGCGCACCACTACGAGCTGTTCGGTGGAGTCAGCCCCATCAACGCCCAGAACCGGGCGCTGATCGACGCCCTTCGACTGGAGCTGGACGAGCACGGCATCGAGCTGCCGATCTACTTCGGCAACCGCAACTGGCACCCGCTGCTGCCGGAGACGCTGCAGGAGATGGCCGATAACGGGGTCGAGCGGGCGCTCGCCTTCTTCACCTCTGCGTACTCGTCGTACTCGGGCTGCCGCCAGTACCGGGAGAACCTCTACGAGGCGCAGCAGCTCGTGGGGCCGGCGGCGCCGGAGGTGCTGAAGACCCGGATGTTCTTCAACCATCCAGGCTGGGTGGAGGCGAACGCCGACCAGGTTCGGTCTGCGCTCGAGCGAATCCCCGCAGGTAGACGTGAGCGCGCCCACGTCGCCTTCACGGCCCACTCGATCCCTCTCGCGATGGCCAGGGCATGCCGCTACGAGGCCCAGCTGGGAGAGAGCTGCCAGCTGGTCGCCGAGGCCGTCGGGGCTGCCGACACCGCTCTCGTCTACCAGAGTCGAAGCGGGCCACCGCACGTCCCGTGGCTCGAGCCGGACATCCTCGACCACCTCCACACGGTGCACGGCCGCGGCGTCGAGGACGTGGTCGTGGCACCTATCGGCTTCGTCTCCGACCACCTCGAGGTGCTGTACGACCTCGATGTGGAGGCGGCAGAGCTCGCCGCGCAGCTCGGCCTGCGGCTCGTGCGGGCATCGACCGCCTCGACGCATCCGGCGTTCGTCGCGATGATCCGCGAGCTGGTCGAGGAGCGCCTCGACCCGTCAGCCGGCAGGCGCGTAAGCGGGCGCTTCGCCCCCGGTCACGACGTGTGCCCGACCGACTGCTGCCTGCCCGGCACCGGCCGGCCGAGCCCGTGGGCCTGAGCGCGGCTACGGCCGCGCGCCCGGAGGTAGCTACCTGCGCGGGATCGTCAGCTCGCGGCCGACATACACGCCCGAGCTGGCCTCCAGCACGTACGGGGCCATGGCGCGCTGCCGTTCGGCCTCGACGCCGGACAGCCGGTAGCGCTCACGCGACTCGGCGGAATCCCAGACGCTGATGCCCACGACCTCGTCGGTGCCGACGCCTTCGAGCTCGTAGGCCCGCAGCATCCCCTCGGGGAAATCGCTGGGCTGCCACGCCTTCCGGAACTCCTCGCGCGATCCCGGGCTCAACCTCCGGGTCGTGATCCAGACGCACTGCTGGTCGAGATCCATGGCCAGGCTCCTCCCTCTCGAACGGGGACAACCGGAGCCACCACGATATCGCGCCCGTCGTCAGCCGTCAGCCGCGACGAAGGCCTCGGTCAGCGACGCGAGCGTCCACAGCAGTGCGTCCTGGATCACGCGCTCGGCCTCGGCGCCGTCGCGCGCCCGGCAGGCGGCGAAGAACTGCTCCATGTTGGCCCGGGAGACCTCGAAGCGGGAGACGTCGGCGATCGTGAGGAAGTGGTAGCGCATCGAATGCTGGTAGAGCGCCACGAACCGTTCGAGCAGGCGCGGCTTGCCCGCTGCCTCGTAGCAGGTGACCCTGAACGCGAGCGCGGCGCGCAGGTACGCGTCGCGGTCGTCGGCGCGCTTCGCCCTGAGGAGGCCACGGAGCTGCGACGCCATCTCCGCGATGCCCGCGTCGGTCAGGCGCTCGGCCCCGTGCCGCGCCAGCCAGCCCTCGATCCCGGCGCGGATCACGAAGATCTCTTCGAGCTCGTCGACCGAGAGGGCGCTCACCCAGGCGCCCGTGTGGGCCCGGAGCTCGACGAGACCCTCGTTCGCGAGCTCGCGGAGGGCGGTGCGAACCGGGGTCATGCTGACGCCGAGCCGCGCTGCCACGTCGCGGTAGGCAAGGCGCTCGCCGGGGTGCAGCGTGCCCGTGAGGATCGCGTCGCGCAGCGAGGCCACGACCGCCTCCTCGACCGTGCGGTGCGCGCCGAGCGCGAGAGGGGCCGAGGCCTGCACGGTCGTCATAGCCGGCGCAGCACCTGCCCGGCCCTGTTCCCGGTGAGCTCTCCGTCGCTCAGGGTGACCGAGCCGTTGACGAGAACGTGCGAGACGCCGGTCGCGAGCCGGTTCGGCTCGAACGTCGTGCCGGTCTCGGTGAGGGCATCGCCGTCGAACACGACGACGTCTGCGGCAGCGCCCACCCGAAGAACGCCCCGGTCGGAGAGGCCGAGCCGCTCGGCCGGCAGGCCGCTCAGCCGGTGCACGGCCTCGGCAGGGGTGAGAACGCGCTCCTGGCCGACCGTGAAGCGATAGAACCAGGCGGCCCACGTGTAGGCCCCGTGGAACACGCACCCCGCGAGCGGGCCGTCGGGGGCGAGCGTCGTGGCGTCCGAGCCGGGCATGCAGAGCGGGTGCGCGAACGCCTCGCGCTGCTGCGCCTCGGTGTAGGAGTGGCTGATGATCATCAGCCGGGCCGTGTCGGGCAGCGCGGCGAGCAGCAGGTCGCAGACGGCGTCGAGCGGCTTCTGCCCGCGCTCGGCCGCGATCGAGGCGATGTCGCGGCGGCCGTACTCCGGCACGACCGGGTTGTCGAGCAGGACGACCCTGCCCCAGTCGCCGCCGGCGCTGAGGATGCTCTCGTAGTCCTCGAGCGCGCGCCGCGTGGCCGGGTCGCGGAGCAGCTCCTCCTGCCTCTCGGGGCTCTCGCCGAGGACGGCCGGCGGGATCGCGGTGTGCAGGAAGGTCGTGCCGTAGAGCCTCGTGTGCATGTCGAAGGCCACGTCCACCCCCGCTTCGGCGGCTGCGTCCACGACGGCGATGCAGCGATGGCTCTCCTCCTCCCCGCTGCGCGGGACGAGGTGCGACACCTGCAGGCGCCCGTCCGCTGCGCGCGCAGCGCGGATCGCCTCCTCGACCGCCTCGGCCGCGCCGGCGTCCCGCCGGCGCGTGTGGGTCGCGTAGATGCCTCCCCGCCGAGCCGAGGTGCGGCAGAGCGACGTCAGCTCCGCCTCCGTCGCCCCGCGCTCCTGTGCGTACTCGAGCCCCGTCGAGTACCCCCACGCGCCCTGTTCGAGCGACTCCTCCAGCAGCCGCGTCATGTCCCTCAGCTCCTCGCGTGTGGCGGGCCTGTCCTCGAGGCCGACGACGGCGAGCCGCAGCTGGCCGTTCGGCACGAGGCTGAGGACGTTGACTGCCGGCCGTGCCTGCTCCAGCCGCTCGAAGTACCCGTCTGCCGTCTGCCAGGTGGCGGGGAGCTCGTCGGAGTAGCCGTAGATGGCGCGAGCCGCCGTGACGGGATCGTGGATCGGGAAGCAGCCGTGCCCGCAGTTGCCCACGACCTCCAGGGTGACTCCCTGATGCACGGCACTGACCGCGCGCGGGTCGACGAGCAGCGTGTAGTCGGAATGACTGTGGATGTCGATGAAGCCGGGAGCGACGAAGCGGCCCGTCGCATCCAGCTCGACGGCCCCCGGCGGGACGTCGCCGATCTGCACGATGCGCTCGCCGGCGACGGCGACATCGGCGCGAAGCGGCTCGCGGCCGGTGCCGTCCAGCACCGTGCCGTTACGGATCACGACGTCGGGGAGCGGCTCGCTCACGTTGTCTCCCGTCCGCGTCGCAACGCCTGCGTCTCGGCCTGGTCGACCGCAGGCGGGTCGAGCGAGAGCGCGACGCCGTAGAGGGCACGGGCGGCCTCGACCGTCACCTTGCCGTCGAGCGCGTCCTCGAGCACACGCGCGGGGTCACGGTCGAACGGTGATCCCGAGCCGCCGCCCCCGGCCGAGACGTGGCGGTAGACGTCCCCCTTCCGCAGCTGGGAAGCGGCCATGGGCATCCCCGGCAGCGCCTCCGTCGCGCCTCCGGAGCGGACGGTGTTCTCGGAGGCGCCGCCCGCTCCGCCGCCCGAGAGGCCGTACGGAGGATGCGTTCGCCGGTCGGAGCGGATCGTCAGCACGGCGCGCTCGGCCAGCAGGCGAAACTCGCGCAGGAACGCGAGCCCGCCGCGGAAGCGCCCGGCACCACCCGAGTCGGGCACGAGCTCGTAGCGGACGACCTCGAGCGGCAGGTCCGCCTCGACGAGCTCGACCGGCGTGTTGGAGAGGTTCGCAAGCGGGTTGGAGACTCCCTCGAGCCCGTCCTTGCCGGCACGCGCGCCCCATGTGCCCACGATCACCTCGGTGAGCACGAAGGGGCGGCCGTTCTCGTAGCCGCCGAACGCGATCAGCGTCGGCCCGCCCTCGCCGGCCGCGACCACGCGATCGGGCGCGATCTGCGCGAGCGCTCCCATGAGGGCGTCGTAGACCCTGTAGCCCACGACACCACGCGCACCACAGGAGGCGGGCAGCACCGGGTTCACGATGGTGCCCTCGGGCGCGTGGATCGAGATCGGGGCCATGTAGCCCTCGCAGTTCGGGATCTCGTTCTCGGCGATCCCCCTGATGGCGCAGTAGCAGGCGGCGTAGACCATGCCGACCGGGCAGTTGACGCTCGCGTCGACCTGCGGTGCCGTGCCCGTGAAGTCGATCGAGAGACCGTCACCTTCAACCCGGACGGCGACCTCGACCCGGAGCGGCTCCGGGTCGGCACCGACCCCGTCGATCCAGTCGACGAAACGCACCTCACCGTCGGGCAGAGCGCCGATCTCTGCCCGCATCAGGCGCTCCCCCAGGCGCTGCAGCTCGTCCATGTAGGCATGAGCGGCGGCGGAGCCGTAGCGGTGGACGATCTCGGTCAGCCCCCGCTCCCCCGCGCGGCAGGCCGCCAGCTGCGCGCGGATGTCGCCGAGCACCTGGATGGGCTGGCGCGTGTTCTTCTCGATGACGCGAAACAGGGTCGTGTTCTCCTGCCCTGCGTCGTAGAGCTTCAAGAGCGGGATGCGCAGCCCCTCCTGGTAGATCTCGGTCGCGTGCACCGCGATGCTGCCCGGCGCGAGACCGCCGACATCGGAGTGGTGCGCCATCGTGGCCGCCCACCCCTCGAGCTCGCCGTCCACGAAGATCGGCTTGATCACGTAGATGTCGGGCAGGTGCTGGCCGCCGTAGCCGTAGGGGTCGTTCGTGACGTACACGTCCCCCGGCTGTGCCGTCTCCCCGTGCTCGTCCAGCACGTGGCCCATCACCGTCGGGAAGGTGCCGAGCTGGACGGCGAGCGTGAGCCCCTGCGCCACGATGCGGCCGTGGCGATCGCAGAGGGCCGTCGAATAGTCCATCGTGTCGCGCACGACGGGTGAGTAGGCGCTGCGCATCACCATCAACGCCATCTCGTCGGCGACGGAGGCGAGCGCGTTCTTGATCACCTCGAGCGTGAGGGGGTCGGTACGGGTCTCAGCCGACATCGATCTCGATGCTCCCGAACGCGTCGAGCCGGGCTCGCGAGCCCGGCGGAATCACGGTGGTGGAGTCGTACTCGTCCACGAAGGCAGGTCCCTCGAGCTCGCCGTCGGCGAGCGAGGCCCTGGCGACCACGGGCACGTCGAGGAGCCCTGCCGCCGTGCCGAAGTAGGCCGGTCGTGTCGTTCCGGCAGCCGGAGCCGCGTGCTCCGCCCCCGACCCGAGCCGGGTTGCCGACTCGCGCCGGCCGACGCGGGCCAGCACCCTGATCGCGACGAGGTCGACCGGGTCTGCGGCGGATCCGTGGCCGTACGTGCGCACGTGCTCCGCGACGAAGTCGGCCGTGAGGCGAGCGACGTCGAGGGGGCCGGTCGGCACCCGCACCGTCAGCTCGTAGGCCTGGCCGGCGTAGCGCAGGTCGGCGAGCCGGGCCAGCGTCACGCCCTCCGCAGAGATCCCCTCGGCGGCGAGCGAGGCCAGCGCCTCCTCCTCGAGCGCCGCGTAGGCGGCGCCGACCGCGTCGGGCTCGAGCTCGTGAGCACGCAGGAGCATCGTGCGCACGAGCTCGTTCTCCGTCTGCGAGAAGAGCAGGCCGACGGCGCTGAAGACGCCGGGCGCCGGCGGCACGAGCACGTGCCGCATGCCGAGAGCGCGGGCGATCTCGGCGCCGACGAGCGGCCCGTTGCCGCCGAAGGCGCAGAGGACGAAGTCGCGCGGGTCGCGGCCCCGGTAGGTGGAGACCGCCTTGACGGCCCTTGTCATCGTGGCGACCGCGACCTGCAGCACGCCGTGGGCGGCCTCGAGCACCGGCAGGCCGAGGCGCGCTGCGACGGCGTCCTGCACGGCGTCGCGGGCGGCCGGGACGTCGAGGGTGACGGCGCCGCCGGCGAGCTGGCCGGGGTTGAGGTAACCGAGCACCGCCAGGGCGTCCGCGAGCGTCGGCTGCTCTCCTCCGCGGCCGTAGCAGACCGGGCCGGGCGAGGCGCCTGCGCTGCGAGGGCCGACGCTCGCGCGGCCGAACTCGTCGACGTCGACGAGCGAGCCGCCGCCGGCACCGATCTCCGACACGTCCACGAACGGCAGCTTGATCGCGTAGCCGCCGCCCTTGACGAGCCTGCTGGAGAGGTTGATGCCGCCGCCGATCTCGTACTCGGTCGTTCGCACCGGCTCGCCGTCCTCGAGCATCGCCGCCTTCGCCGTCGTGCCGCCCATGTCGAACGAGATCATGTTGGTGCGACCGGTGACGCGTGCGAGGTGGGCGCAGGCGATCACGCCGGCGGCCGGCCCGGACTCGACGAGGTAGGCGGGGCGTCGCAGGGCGGCGGCGGGGCTCATGGTGCCGCCGGCCGACTGCATCACCTGGAGGGGAGCCGTGATGCCGCAGTCCGCCAGCTTGCCGGCCAGCGAGCGGATGTACGAGCTCACGGCGGGCCCGACGTACGCGTTGACGACCGCGGTGCTGGTTCGCTCGTACTCGCGGATCTCCGGGAGGATGTCGGCAGAGCAGGTGACGTAGACGCCCTCGCCGACGATCTCCCGCACGATCTCGGCCACCCGGTGCTCGTGCTCGGGGCTCGCGTAGGAGTGCAGCAGCGCGATCGCCACGGCGTCGACCTCGTCGCCGCGCACGGCCTGTGCGGCGGCGCGCACGGATCCCTCGTCGAGCGGACGCCAGGTCTCGCCGTGTGGCCCCGTCCTCTCCTCCACCTCGTAGCGCCGGCGCCGCGGCACGAGCGGTGCGGGCTTGTCGTACTGCAGGTCGTACATGACGGGGATCCGCAGGCGCCGCATCTCGAGCACGTCGCGGAACCCCGCGGTCGTGATCAGCGCGGTGCGCGCGCCCTGCCCCTCGAGCACGGTGTTCGACGCGACCGTCGTCGCGTGGACGATGCTCGTCACCTCGCCCGGCGCGACGCCCGCCTCGTCGAGCAGGCCGAGCGCGCCCTCGATCACGCCGCGGGCATAGTCGTCCGGCGTCGAGAGCACCTTGCGCGTGCGCATGGTGCCGTCGGACCCGAGCAGCACGACGTCGGTGAAGGTGCCTCCGATGTCGACCCCGAGGCTGTAGCCGGAAGGGCTGGCGGCCATTGTGTGATAACAAATCACACAGGCGGCCCGAGCGCAAGCCGGTGCCGGCCCCGCGCCTTCGCGGCTCGGGGAAGGGAGAGCCGCTAGGATCCGCCAGGTCGCGCCCTCTTAGCTCAGTTGGTAGAGCACCTCCATGGTAAGGAGGGGGTCCTCGGTTCGAGTCCGGGAGAGGGCTTTGCGGAAACCCCTGCTAACGCGGGGGTTTTCTTCTTGGAGGTTCCGCCGGGAGAGGTAGCGGTGGGGTGGCGCCCTTGTTTCGCCCTTGCCGCGGCTTTCGCGGGGGTCGCGTTTCTCGCCTTTGGCCGAGCGAGGGCGTTCAGTCACTTGTTAGCTGGCAATCCCGTCAGCGGGTTCGAGGGGTCGACCGAACTTGGACGGTCGCAACGACGACGGTGACGACCCCCGATGTCGGGGGTCGTCGGTAGGCGGTGGTACTCCCGGATTGTGAGCAGCAGCAGTCTGAGCGAGCCCGCGGAGCGATATGCGTGCGTGACGGTGGTGATGAAGATCGACCTCGTCGACCCCAGACGTCGTGGCCTCGCGCTTGGGTTCAACGACTCCGCCGGCTACCTCGGTGGTCTTCGGTCCTCGCCCGCCCGCCGCGCGATCGCCGCGACGAGGAGGAACAGCGCCGCTGCGGCTGCGGCGCCGAGGAGCCCGGTGGCGAGGCCGTAGCGGGCGGGGACGGCAGCCGCCAGGAGGGCCACGGTCGCGCCGGCGAACGCGAGCAGCGCGGCGACGAGCAGGCTTCCCACCAGGACTGCGGTGACAGCCGGTCGCTCGACCGCCGCGTCCGGTGCCGGGCCGCGGGACATAAAGACGAGCTCGGACAGGATCAGGGCGGCGGCGGCGAGGAGCGGAACGCTCCATATGGGGGCGTCTCCGCCGTAGAGGATCCCGAGCACACCGAGGCCGGCGCCGAGGCCGAGCGCCGCGGCTGCGGCGGCGCGCCGCAGACGTCTTCCGCTCATCGTGCCGCGGCGAGGGCTTCGACGGGAGCGGCGATCGGCTCGTCCGGTCTCCACGACGCGAGCGCGATCCCGGCGCCGGCGAGCCGCGTTCGGACAGCGTCCCGCTCGAGCAACCAGGTTCGCCAGACGATCGGCCCGGCGACGACCTCGGCGTCAGCGAGGTACGGGAGCGGATCGATCTCGACGATCGAGACCTGGTAGCCGCGGCGGCGGAGATTGAGGAGCGCGCGCGTGACGCGCCAATCGAGCCGGGGCGTCAGCGCGACGATCAGCGACTGAGGCGGGAGGATCCGGCGCGGGATGAGGCTCGTGTCGCGCCAGCGGTGCGTTCGCGCGACCTCGCTCTCGAGCAAGGCGTCCACGATCCGATACTGCTGGCGCAGGCCCGAGCCGGGGATGATCCACTCGATGTCACCGCCGAAGCGGAGGAGCCCGACGCGGTCGCGCCGGCGGAGATAGGCCTCGCTGAGCGAGGCGGCCGCGCGCACGGCGTGGTCGAGCGTGCTCGCCCCGCTCGTCGCGGCGGCTCCGAGCGCGTCGAGGAAGATGACGACGTCGGAGCTCCGCTCGGGCAGCCGATCGGTGACGAGCAGCCGGCCGCGAGCGGCGGTCGCACGCCAGTTGATCCTCCGGGCGCGCTCGCCGGGGGCGAGGAACCGGAGTTCCGCGAACTCGATGCCTTCGCCGGCGACCGCAGCCGGACGGCTGCCGGTTACCGGGCGTGTAGCCCGAGGCCCGGCGAGCCGTCGCAGCCTCTCGGCCGACGGGTAGACCCGCAGCGTCGTGGTCGGCTCGACGACGAGCTCGGCGCGACGGAGGTGAAGCTGATCGCGCGCCGAGAGCCGGATCGAGGCGATGCGGAAGGCACCCCAGCGAGGGCAGTTGATCGAGTACTCGAGCGTCCGCGTTTCGCCTTCGTGGAGTGCGAGCACGCGCCGCGTGGGCGCTCCGTCCCGATCGAGGCGTTCCGGCAGCCGCAACTCGACGTCGAGCCAGGGGCATGCGTCCGACGCGGCAAGCGTCAGCTCGAGCTCGACCCGCCCGCCCTCGATCAAGCGATCGGCCGAGACCCGGACGGTCGCTTCGGGCAGCCGAGGCGGCTGCGCCGCGAGCCCGAAGAGCAGCGGAACCAGGAAAGCGGCCCCGACCGCGACCAGCGCCGGCTGCGCGGTCGCTAGGCCGGCGAGGAGCCCAGCCGAAGCAACGACGAACCAGACGACAGCCCGCTGCTCGAACGTCACGACGATTAGTCCAGGACCGGCACCGGAACCGACGCGACGGCCGCCCGCACCGCTTCGGCCGGATCGATCCGCTGCACCCAGAGCTCCGGCGCCAGTGTGAGCCTGTGCGCGAGGGCTGGGATCGCCACCGCCTTGATGTCGTCCGGCGTGACGAAGTCGCGGCCGAGATACGCGGCGCGGGCGCGGGCCAGCTTCATCAGCGCGAGCGAGCCCCTCGGCGAGGCCCCGACGGCCAGTTGCGGCGAGTCCCTCGTCGCGCGCGCGATCGCGACCGCGTACTCGGCGATCGGCGGGGCGACGTGCACCTCCTCGATCGCCGCCTGCATCGCCCGCAGCGCCTGCTGGTCGCAGACGGGCTCGAGCTCGATCCGCTCGCGCCGTCGACGTGAGCGTTCGAGGAGGATGTCGCGCTCGGCGTCCTCCGACGGGTAGCCGATCGCGATGCGGACGAGGAAACGGTCGAGCTGCGCCTCCGGCAGCGGATACGTCCCCTCGTATTCGATCGGGTTCTGCGTCGCGAGGACGAGAAAAGGGGACTCGAGCTGCCGCGTCGTGTTCTCGAGCGTCACCTGCCGCTCTTCCATCGCCTCGAGCAACGCGGCCTGCGTCTTGCCCGGCGCGCGGTTGATCTCGTCGGCGAGCAGGATGTTCGTGAAGATCGGCCCGCGCTCGAACGTGAAGCTGCCGCTGGAGCGGTCGTAGATCGAGGCCCCGGTGATGTCGCTTGGGATCAGGTCCGGGGTGAACTGGATCCGGGCGAAGTCCATCGCGCACACCTGTGCGAAGGAGCGGGCGAGCAGGGTCTTGCCCAGGCCTGGGAGATCCTCGATCAGCACGTGGCCGTCGGCGAGCAGAGCGAACAACACCAGCTCCACCGCTTCTCGCTTGCCGATGACCGCCTGCTCGACAGCGTCGGCCACCGCGGTCGCCAGCTCCTGGACGGCGACGCCTGCCTTCGCCTCGTCGGTCACAGCTGCTCCAGCCGCTCGATCGCCGTTCGCAGGTCGTCGGCGGCGAGACCCCGTCCGACGCGGTACACGGCCGACGGACGGTCAGGACGGACGATCTCCCACAGCACGTCGCCGAGCAACTCCTGCGCGCGCTGCGGCGCGAGCGCCATGTCGACGCCGCGGCGGCCGAGGCGTGCGTCGACGATCGGGACGAGGAGCGGTCGGAGCGACCGGTCGACGCCGAACTCCGATTGCTCGCTCTCCCGCAGGTTTTCCGCGATCTGGCGCAGCCGCGCCGGCATCTTGTTGTCCCGCGCAGGCGGCGGTGGCTGTTGCCTCCGCGCGGGTCGGAGCTGCAGCGCGGCCGCGGCGGCGAGCGCGGTGGCGAGCGCCAGGGCGGAGCCGAGCGCGACCGTGCTGCCCTGCCCGACGACGAGACCCAAGGCCGTCGCCGCGACACAACCGGCGGTGACGACGAGCAGCGGGCGGCGGGCGGTCACCGCGGCGCCACCTCCGCCTCGACCCGCCGCACCGACGCGATCGCGCGCCGGCGGTCGTCCTCGTCCATCGGGTGCTCGCTGAACCGGGCGATCTCGAAGAGGCCGGTGAGGTCGGACGCTGCAGCAGCGCTCGCGCCGAGCACTCGAAGGACGCGGGCGGTGAACTCGGTCGGGGTCTCGTCCGGCGCACGCGAGAGCTCGATCGCGCCGAGCGACTCCTCCATGCGCGCGTAGGCGCGCTCGACGGCAAGCCGCGGGTCTCGCTCGGACTCCAGGTCTGCGAGCGACCGCCTGAGGTCGGAGCCGACCCGCGCCGCCGCATCGGGAACGAGCGCCTGACGTTCGCGCCGCGCGCGCCGACGACGGACGACGACTGCCGCCGGCGCGACCAGGAGCAGTGCGGCCGCCGAGCCGACGACGAGCCACGTCAGCGCGGCGGATGTCGGGTGTCCAGCCGGAGCGGGGGTACTTGCGTGGCCGGGTGGCGCGGCGTTCCCGGGCGTGCCGCCGTGCGGTGTCGCTGCCGTGGGAGCGAGGAACGGCAGAGTGAGGAGTAGGAACAAGCCGATCGCTCCGAAGACGATCGCAGCGGCCTCCCCGGCCTCCGACAGCGACGTCCCGGCTCCCTCGGGGTCTTTCGCACCGAGCCGTCGCCTCTGTCGCCGGCGCTTTTCCACCGAGGGCGTCCCCACCCAGACGAGGAGCAGCGACCCGACGAGGAGCGCGCCCGCGGCGGCGGCGAGCGCGCGGACGAGGCCGACCGGGACGTCCTGGCGGGTGCCGGCGTTCCATGGTGACCCGCCGCTTGCCAGCGCCACGAGTGACACCAGCAGGAGCCCCACCGCGGCGGCAGCGATCGCTCGCACGTCGCTCAGGGGTCTGACCGGCACGGCTAGATCATCTTCGATTCGCCAGGGCTGCAGCCCGGCTCGCGCTCCACGGCAGCGGCGGAGGCAACCTCAACCGGCTTGTACACGATGAACGGGGACACTACTCCGCGCCTCCGATAGCTGGCAAGGGTGGTCCCTAACCTGGCGAAATAGACCGCATCCTTGGCGGCAGCACCCGGTGCCGCCGCCAAGGGTTCGATCAATCGGACAGAAGAGTCGCGGCAAACCGAGATTCACGGCCAGGGGCATCTCTCCGGTTGGTGATCGGGAGAAGCACCGACGTACCCAAAGGCACGAAGTCCAAGAATGGACTGCTACTGCGCGGAATAGGAGAACTATGACGGCACTAGTGAAAACAGGCCTTCTCGCGTTGCTCGCGGCTCTTTGTCTGTCGGGCACCGCGTCCGCCGCCCTTCCTGGCAAGGTTGTGGCTAAGAAGAGCGTGTCGGGCTCCTTCGCCGTCACGGCAATAGACGCCTCTGTCAAGAAGCCCAAGGGTCTTTGGATCCGCTTCGTCGGCAACGTGACCACCGGGCAGGCCATCGTCGCGTGCTCTCGTGGCTTCTCGATCTCCTCGAACCCGTACAGCTACAAGAAGGCTGGGCTTTACCGGCTTCCCATCAAGCCGTCGCGGGCGGAGAGTTGCGATGTCATCGGCAGCGTGGGCGGCTCGGGCCGGGTCACGGTCGAGATCCGCGCGGCGCGCTAACGGCTCCACATCCCGCGTCTGCCGCCCCGGCCTTCTTCCCCGTGTGTCGGTCCTTGGGGACACGGCGGCTCCCTCTTCGCCGTGCGCCGACGATCGGATCTCGCGCCACTGTGAGCACGAGAGCATCGACACGCCCTCCGGCGGGCGAAGGCCGAGTTCGAGACCCGCTGGGCCGCCGCCCGGAATGGAGCTCGGGGAGGTGAGCGGGGCGCTACGACGAGATCAGCTGGGACAGCAGTGCGACGCTTGTCTGGGGCTCGGACCTGGAAGTCGACAACACCGTTCTCATGCGCTTCTCCGTCGGACGCGGGCTCATGAGAACGATCAGCCGCACGCTCACAAGGTCTTCACAGCGAAGCGTTCTACGTTGACCCGAAACGTCCAGGAGGTCTCGATGTTCTCAACTTCACGCACCCGGTCACTCATGGTGACGGCGGCCACGCTGCTCGTGCTCGCATCGTCCGGATTCGTGCTCGCGGGGTGCGGATCGTCCGATTCGGCAGCCACCGACGCCACCACCACCGACTCGGCGACGGACTCGACGACCGAGTCGACCACAGCCACCTCGACGACGTCGAGGGCGTGGACGTGGACAGGTTCCTCGATGGTACGCTCGCCGAGGACGTCACGACGGAGGACTGCACCCTCAGCGGTGGCGAGGAGACCACCTGTTACCGCATCACCGTCGCGGGATACCCGACCGACCATGACACCGGGCCGTTCTGCCCGGCCACGATCAGCGACGACGCAGATGCCGGGGGCATCTGGTTCGACGGGAACGCGGTGTACGACCTCGATGGACAGTTCATCAATGATCTGGCCACGACGTACAGCGATGACAACTGGCGCATGTACGACGACGCGGGCAACGTCCTCGTCACAGAAACCGCCGCGGAGTTCGAGGCCGCTGCGCGACCCGACGTCGATTTGCAGGTACTTCCGAGATCCGCCGAGGATGGGCGCTGCCCCAGGTAAGGAGGGGGTCCTCGGTTCGAGTCCGGGAGAGGGCTTCGAAGCCGGCACTCGCTTCCCGCGCGACCGGGCGCTGTCCGTCGTGTGTCTCGAGAGGTGCGAGGCGAGCCCTGGACGTACGCGCTGGGCTCGTTGTGAGACCGGGAAGTTACCCTCGAAGAGTGCTCTACCCGAATCCCACGAGCCGACTCGGCGATCGTGCCCTTCCCTCCCCCTGCAATGGCCGGTATGGACACCGGCGCCAATGTTCCTCGCTTTGAAGGAGATGGCGCGCGCCAGGGTGCGCTTCGGGTTCCTGATCGCTGCGATCGGTCTGCTCGTGTTCCTGATCCTGTTCCAGCAGTCGCTGCAGAACGGCCTGCTGACGTCGTTCGTCGGGGCGATCCGAAACCAGTCGGCACCGGTGCTCGTGTACTCGGTCGACGGCCAGCGGGTGATCCAGGGGAGCATCGTCACTCCCGACCTCGAGGGGCTCGTCGCCGGCACCGAGGGCGTCGGCGCCGTCGGCCGTCTCGGGCAGGGCACCTTCACCGTCTCGGCCGCCGACGGGCAGCGTTTCGACACCTCGATCATCGGTTACGAGAGCCGAGCGCTCGGGGCGCCGAGCGAGCTCGTCTCGGGTCGATTCCCCACGAGGCCCGACGAGGCGGTCGGAAGCGATGCGGACGCGTCGATCGGCTTCGGCCTGGGCGACGCGGTCACGGTCGAGCCGAACGGCCCGACGCTGACCATCGTCGGGCTCGCTCGTGACGTCCAGCTCAACGCCGGGCCGACGTTGTTTGTCGCGTACACCGACTACGTGGCAGCCATCCTGGCGATCAACCCCGATGCCGGCGCTCCGCTCCCGAACGTGCTGGCCGTCGCCCCGGCGGCCGGCGTCGGGGCCGACCAGCTGGTCGCGGACATCAACGCTCGCTCCGACGATCTGGACGCTCTCACCCGGGCGGGTGCGGCCGACGCGACGCCAGGCGTGTCCCAGGTCCGTCAGTCGTTCCAGATCATCTTCCTCCTCTATGCGCTGGTCATTCCCTGTGTGACCGGCCTCTTCTTCCTGATCGTCACGTTCCAGAAGTCCCGCGCGCTCACGCTGCTGCATGCGATTGGGGCACCGGTAAGCCGGCTGGTCGCCTCGCTCCTCGTCCAGGCGGTGATCATCGTCGCCGCCGGGTTCCTGATCGGCGTCGCCCTCTACACACCGGTCTCGCAGCTGCGACTCGGCGGTATCCCGCTCCGGTTCGAGACCCAGGCGGTCATCGTCTGGGCAGCGTTGCTGCTCGTCCTCGGCATTGGCAGCTCGATCGTGTCGGCACGCCGAGTCCTGGCGATCGACCCCATCGAGGCAACGACGGGCGGGGGCAACAGATGAAGCTGGCGCTCCGAGAGCTGGTCCGTCGGCCGGGCCGGTTCGTCGCTGCGACGGTGATCCTCACCCTCATCGCCGTCCTGCTCATGTTCCTCGGCGGTCTCCTCGACGGCCTCATCCGCGCCTCGACCGGGGCGGTGCGCGCGCAGGACGGCGATGCGCTCGTGTTTTCCGAGTCGTCACAGGCGTCGTTCCTGCGCAGCCGGATCGATCCGTCGACGCGCGCCGCGGTCGCCGGGAGCCCCGGCGTGTCGCAGACCGGTGGGCTCGGCGTGGTGCTGCTCGGCGCACGCGTTCCCGGCAACGGCCCTCGCGATCTCGCCAACGTCGCGGTGTGGGGTTACGAGCTCGCGCCTGTCGGGGTCCCCGACCCGCCATCACGCGGCGAGGCGTGGGCCGACGAGATCCTCCGGGCGGACGGAGTCGCGCTCGGTGACGAGCTGCTGATCGGGCCCGATCGCACGCCGGTGACTGTCGCCGGCTGGGTGGCTGACACCGCCTACAGCGGGCAGGGCGGCCTGTGGGTCGACGCTGCGACGTGGCGAGAGGTCCTCAACGAGAATCGCCCCGACGCGGCACTCGCCGAGGGGGTGTTCCAGGCACTCGTCGTCCGTGGCGACGGAATCGACGCCCGGACCGTCGTCGATTCGATCAACGATACGCTCTCCGACCGGGTCGTCGCGTTCACGATCCCCGACGCTATCGACGAGATCCCCGGCGTCACCGAGCAGCAGACGACGTTCAACCAGATCCTCGGGGTCACCCTCGTGATCGCCCTCGTCGTGATCGCGCTCTTCTTCGCGCTCCTGACGGTCGAGCGCACGGCACTCTACGGCGTGCTCAAGGCCATCGGCGCGCGGTCGCGAACGATCTTCGCGGGCCTCGTCGTACAGGCAGTCGCCGTGACGTTCGTCGCAGCGGTCATCGCCGGTGTCGCCGTCGTCGTACTCGACCTGCTCGTTCCGCCCGGATCGATCCCGCTCTCCATCTCGGCAGGGCGGATCGCGTCCAGCATCGGACTGCTGCTGATCGCGGCCATCGCCGGCTGCGGCTTCTCCCTCCGCCGAATCCTGCGCATCGACCCTGCCTCGGCACTGGGGCAGTCCCAATGACCGGTTCCCGCGGATCCCGGCAACGTTCTCCGCTGCCGGCGGCTTCCTCGACAGCGAGTGCCCGCTCCCATCGAAGGGGAGGTGGCCGATGACGGCACCCGCGCTCCAGATGTCGGGCGTCCGCAAGGTGTACCGGGTGGGCGACGACGAGGTCGTCGCCCTCGACGATGCGACGCTCACCGTGGCCGCGGACGAGATCGTGGCGCTCGTCGGCCCGTCCGGCTCGGGCAAGACGACGCTGTGCTCGATCGCCGGTGGCATCCTCTCGGCGACCGAGGGCTGGGTCAGCGTCGGCGACGAGCGGATCAGCGGATACTCCGGCAAGCAGCTCACGACGTTCCGCCGGAATCACGTCGGGTTCGTGTTCCAGTCGGTGAACCTCGTCTCGTTCCTCACCGCCCGCGAGAACCTGCTGGTCGTCGACGAACTGGGTCGGCGCGAAGGCAGGCCGGCACGCGACCGGGCCGACCGGCTGCTCGCCGAGCTCGGTCTCGCCGACCGATCCAGGAACCTGCCCTCGCAGTTGTCCGGCGGGCAGAAGCAGCGAGTGGCGATCGGTCGCGCGCTGATGAACGAGCCCCGCCTCGTACTGTTCGACGAGCCGACCTCTGCTCTCGACACCGAGCTCGGCTCACAGGTCATGGAGCTGATCCGGGCGGAGATGAAGTCGCGGGGCACTGCGGCGATCGTCGTCACACACGACGAGCGGATCACCGCCTATTGCGACCGCACGGTGCGCATCGTCGACGGCGTCCTCGCCGGCTGAGCCCGAACGCGCAGACAATGACCGTCGCCAGCGGTGAGCTCGGAGGATGCAGATCGCTGGCACGTTCGCCGCGGCTCGTCATCGCCCCGAGCGCGTCTCCGCCTCAGCAGATCAGCGTCACCGTGAGGCCCGAGACGTTGTTCGTCTCGTCCGATTCGACGACCTCGTTGCTCGAGTCCGCCGTGGCGCGGTAGTCGGTGAGGAAGCACGTGCCCGTGGTGTAGCCGGAGGACGCGGATGCTCCGGCGGCGAGGCCGTTGATGCGGATCACTCCCCCTCCCGGCACGGCGACGTTGAATGCGCCGGCGGCTGCCGTGCCCTGGTTCTTGACCGTCACCTGGTTGATGCCGAGCGCGGTGATCACCAGATCCGGCGCGCCGGTCGGTGGCGGCGGGGTCGGCGTCGGCGGTGGCGGCGGTGGTGGTGGCGTGGGGTCGGGCGGAGGTGGGGTCGGGACGGGCGGGCGCGGCGGCCTCACCGTGATCGTCGAGAGCCGGTAGGTGAGGCGGGCGCGGTCGCCGTTCTCCATCGAGAGCCGGCCCTTGTGCCTGTCGCCGCCGACCAGCGTTCGGCTCACGGTCGTTCCCGGTCGGTAGGCGACGACTTGGCTCGTGACGCGGTCGTACGGGTTGATGTCGCCGGTGTCGTCGTTGCCGAAGTCGTCGTCGCGGATCTGGAACCAGACGGGCACGATGTCGGACGTGCGGCTGTCGCGGCTCAGCCCCGATGCGGTCCAGGTGCGTTTGCTGCCTTCGAGCCAGCGGTCGATGCTGCGGTTGCGCACGAGCGTCTGGCCGTTGACGACGAGCGTCACCCCATGCAGGAACCAGCCGCCTGCGAGCCTGTCCGGGCTCTTCTCGATCGTCACCTGATCGATGTCACCGACCGTCAGCCCATTGCGCAGCGCCGAGTCGATCGGAACGCTGTACGTGTCGTCGTCACCGCGCTCGAAGTCGTCGTATGCCCGCTTCTCGAGCGGGAACCGCAGCCGACTGTTGATCCGCAGATAGACGTCGTCGTCGGTGCCGGCGTAGCGGCGATCGCCGGTCTCGATCCTCACCGTCATCGACGTCACCGGCATGCTCGCCCGGTTGGACGTCGGGAGCGAGCGGATCCACGTGACGGGGGCGTACGGACGCGGGAAGCTGAACGAGTCCATGCCCTCGATGACCGTCGAGGTGTACGTCTGACTCCCGATCCGGGCGTTGACGTAGTCGTCGGCACTACCGACCGGATCGCCGAGCCCCGGGCCGCCGTAGCTCGTCACTTCGGCTTTCACGAAGCGCGTCGTGAGTTGGTAGGTGCGGCTCGTCGGCAGATCGCCGAGACCGGTCGCCTCCGGCGGATACATGGCGAACGCTCCGATCAGCTCGTTGAACGCGCGTCTGTAGGGCGACGGTCCGCGGTCGTGGAAGGCGCCGATCGCGAGGCGCAGGCTGACGACGCTGCCCGCCTTGCCCGTCCGCTCGCCGCAGCTGAAGGGAACGCAGGGCTCTCCCCCGCCCTGCCAGTGCCCGCTGTGCTTGGAGATCTGCTCGGCACCCGCCACGTCGTGGCCGAGCGCCGCGGTGCCCGCGAGTGCCTGCGCACGCCGCCACAGCGGCTCGTTGCCCAGCCAGTCGCGGATCGCGCGAATCCACTGGCGCGAGGCGAAGTACGCGGTCACGTACGCCTGCTGGTACTTCGGCCGGCCCGGCCAATCCTTGTTGAGGCCCGAGAACAGCGACTTGTTGTCGTCGGAGCGCCAGTTGCCGTGCCCGCGAGGGATGCCCTTGACGCCCGTGTAGATCTGCAGCGTCTTGCGCACGTCGGCCGGCACGTCGAACCACGTCGGCGCATCGCCGTAGCCCCGTGACGAGAGCGCCGGGCCGCCGCGGCCCTGGGCCGCGACGAGCCCCTCGACCCAGTTGCTGTGGGAGTAGAAGTCCTGGACGGCGTGCAGCGAGATGCCGACGACGGCCATCAGGCGCAGCGGGTCGTTGTTGCGCCCCGCGTAGCGGGCCCACGTCCGCGTCAGGTACATGAGCCGCTGCCACTCCTTCTCGATGCCCGCGGTGGTGGAGAGGTTCGGATGATCCACGTCGTGGATCTCGGAGTCGAAGTGCATGTGCCGCGCCCCCGCAACCCATTGTTGAAGCCAGTTCTCACGAGCGAGCCCGAGGCGCGTGACGCCGATCAGGGCGCTGGCGTGCCCCGAGTACGGGTTCTTGTCGGGGTTGGTGTAGTAGTCGACGAACCAGTTGTCGACCATGCCGACGTCTGCGGCCGCCTGGCCGAACCCCTCGGACATGAGGGCGTCCCGTGTGAGGTCGGCGTGCGGTCCGGTATCGAACGCACCCGCGGTCGACGGCACGGCACAGAACGCGAGTGCCACGGCGATCACCCGGGTGCGCCACCTGTGCGGCGCACGCATCGGACGAGTATCTACCGGAGCGGGGAGCGGCACAAGCGGCCGGGACTCGCGCACGTTGGCTGCCACCGCCGGCGCCATGGGCCGAGCGCCCGTCGATCGGGCCGCGGGCGGAGTCGCCGGCGGTGGACAGCAGTCAACGGCTCGAGCTCCGTTAGAGGGCTCCTCGGGCCCCGCCGGTGCTTCGGGCACCTTCGTGCTGCGTCACCTCGTGGCCTGCGAGAGAACCGGGGAGTCTCGCCTGAACCCCTTGACGGCGCAGTAGATGCCGAGCGACAGCTCCCACAGGAACTCCGGGATCGTCGCGATGCTCTGCACCGTGCCGCCTGCGTCCCAGGCGTCGAACAGCACGCCGACGCCCACGAGGCTGATGAGCGGCCCGCCGATGAGGCCCAGCATCGCCATGCCGCGCGGCACCAGGCCGGAGCGGTACATCAGGTAGCCGAGTATCAGCCCGTTCCCCCAGCCGACGACGAAGCCGGGGCCGAGGAGGAACGTCCAGTCCTTGATCGCGGCGAGCGATACGGCCAGCGCCGAGGCATCCGGGCTGTCCTGGCGCAGGCTCACGATTCCCAGCACGCAGAGGATGCCGGCTGCGATGAACACGGACTCCATCACGCGCGCGGTGACGTAGCCGAGTGAGAGGATCTCGCTCTGCCGCCTCAGGATCGGGTACACGACGACGGCCGTCCCGACGTTCGCGATGATGAGCAGCAGCTCCAGCAGCCCTCCGAGATAGATCTGGCTGTCCTTGCCGCCACCGGCGATGTACGCGGCGGGGTCGTCGAGCACGGGCTGGAAGAGGGCGAGCGCCGGTATCGAGGTGATGAACGTGACGATGAACAGCACTCCGAAGATCCGCGCATTCCTCTGGTCGGCTTCCATCGGGGTCTCATTCCTTTCCTGTGGAGTTCGGCGAGCGTCGACGGTCTCGCGCATCTCAACCGTCCCGAGGAGCCCGACCGGCCCGGTTCAGCAGGCGGACGCGAAACCGGTGCAGGTGGGGCATCAGGCCGTAGATGACGATCGGCACGGCAATGGTTGCGAGGACGAAGGTGCGGAGCACGGAGGGCATGGTTCCGAGCCAGTCGCCGAAGGCGACGTTGATCGCGGTGAGCGTCGGGAAGACGCACAGCCAGATCATCAGTGCCAGCTGATGCTTCGTGGGCGGCGAGACCCGTGCGGGGAGAGACTCTGTCGTATCGCTCATCGTGGTGTCCTTTCGGGGTTGTCCGTGACTTCCCCGACTGTGGGCGGCGACGGCCGCGGCGGCCAGTTTCGTTGCCGTTCCCGGGAAAGGTGGGGTAGCGTTGGCTCGTGGAGGAGCCCTCGACGATCCCGGACGTCCTCGCCGAGGTCGGGCCCCGGCTGAAGCGCCTCCGGCAGAAGCGCGGCGTCACCCTGACGGCGCTCGCCGCCAAGACCGGCATCTCGAAGAGCACGCTGTCCCGGCTGGAGGGCGGCCAGCGGAAACCCAGCCTCGAATTGCTGCTACCGCTCGCGGAAGCGCACCAGGTGCCTCTCGACGAGCTCGTCGGAGCGCCCGAGATCGGCGATCCTCGCATCCGGCTCAAGCCACGAGCCCGCAACGGCCGCATGGTCTTCCCGCTGACACAGCAGTCGAGCAGCGTCCACGTGTGGAAGGTGATCATCCCGCCGGAGCGCGACCGCAAGCTCCGCAAGCACGACGGCTACGAATGGCTGTACGTCCTATCGGGCAACCTGCGACTGATCCTCGGCGAGCACGACATCACGATGGGGCCCGGCGAGGTCGCCGAGTTCGACACCCGGCTGCCGCACTGGTTCGGCCCCGCCGATGATGTGCCGGTCGAGATCCTGAGCGTGCACGGCAGCCACGGCGAGCGAATGCACGTCCGCGCCGCTCCCCGCACCAGGCCCAAGAACGACTGACGACACGGTCGCGCCTGCTCACCGCCACGAGCGCCGGCCGGAACGCGGCCCGCCCGGAGGGCCCCGAGTCCCTGAGCCCCCCGAGCAGGCCCGGGCCGACGATCTTTACGGGAAAGGCCGCGCCTGCGAGGCGATCTCAGGCGAGCATGTACGCGGCCGCGGCGAGCACCACTGCGAGCGCGAACAGCGCTCCGATGGCCAGCGAGACCCCTCCCAGCGCGAGGAACGGCGTCCGCCAGGAGCGGCCACGCGCGGCCTCCTCGGGCAGCGTCCGGGCCGACGGGTCCTCGGCCGTCACGAGAGCGGCCCGCCGGGGCAACAGGCACGCCACACGGGGCTCAGGCGGGGGAGGGGCGCACCGCCCCTCCCCCGCCCCCACCTCCGCAGGTGCGTCTCAGGCACGCTCTGCACGCTCGCGGCTCGAGCTCTCGTCGTCAGGGTCGTCCAGCCCGTCCTTGACGTCCTTCCACTTCTCGGAGGCCATGTCGCCGAGGTCGTCCGCCTTTTCCTTCACGTCGCCCCACGCCTGCTGCGCCTTGCCCTCGGTCTCCTTCAGCTTCCCCTTGGCGTGATCCGAGTTCATGAGGGCTCCTCTCTCGTCGGGAACAGTGGAACGCCTTCGTGTTGCCCGGACGCTTCGATCGCCAAACGCACCCGCACCCGTACCGTCGCCGATCGGTCACACTCACCACGTGAGCGAGAGCACCACACCGCAGAGCGTGCTCGCCAGGGAGGCGAACGCCGGCCGGGTCGCTCTCGTCACCGGCGGGGGCACGGGGATCGGCGCGGCGACGGCGCTCGAGCTGGCTCGCACCGGAGCCTCCGTCGCCGTCTGCGGGCGGCGGGAGGAGCCGCTCGAGCACGTGCGGGCCGCGATCGAGGACGCGGGCGGCACCTGCCTGGCAGTGCAGACAGACGTCCGCGAGCCCGACCAGCTCGAGGCGCTCGTCGCCGCCACGCTCGACCGCTTCGGCGCCATCGACCTCCTCGTGCACGCAGCCGGAGGCCAGTTCACTGCTGCCGCCGAGACGATCTCCCCGAACGGCTGGCGAGCGGTGCACCGGCTCGCAGTCGACGCTGCCTGGTCGCTCACACGCCTCGTGGCGGAGCGCTCGCTGATTCCGCGCCGCCAGGGAGTCGTGGTGTTCGTGGGCTTCAGCCCACGCCGCGGCATCCCGGGATACGCCCATGCCTGCTCCGCGCGGGCGGCGCTGGAGAACCTCGCCTCCGGGCTCGCGCTCGAATGGAGCCGCTACGGGATCCGGACCGTGTGCGTCGCCCCGGGCGCGGTCGCCACCGAAGGGCTGGCGCAGTACGGAGCCGAGGCGGCGGAGCAGTGGGCGCGTGGCGTCCCGCTCGGCCGGCTCGGCACGGCCGAAGAGATCGCCGGGGTGATCGCCTTTCTGTGCTCGCCGGGAGGCGCCTACGTGACCGGGACGACGGTGGTCGTCGACGGAGGCGCGGACGCCTGGGGTCAGTCCGAGCTTCCGCCCCCGCTCGAGCGCTGACCCGACACGAAGGCCTCGACCGCCTCCACCGCCTCGGGCGTCTGGGCCAGCGCGGCGTAGGCGAGGCGCTCGATCAGCACGCCGGCCTCGCGCGACGACTCGCCCATGGCGTCGATCGCCTGCTTCGCCAGCGAGGCCGCGAGCGGCGGCAGGTCGGCGAGGCGCGCCGCCAGCTCGAGGGCGCGGGCAAGGGCTCCGCCCGGCCCCACGACCTCGGTCACGAGCCCGACCCGCAGGGCCTCCGCAGCATCGACGCGGGACCGCAGCAGCACGAGCTCCTTGGCCCGGGCGGTCCCGAGCAGACGGACGGCGCGGAGCATGCCGCCGGAGCTCGGAACGATGCCGATCGCGACCTCGGGGAGCGCGAACAGGGCGGTCTCGTCCGCCACCCTGAAGTCGGCGGCAAGGGCCAGCTCGAGCCCGCCGCCGACGCACCAACCGTGGACGGCGGCGATCGTCGGCTGCGGAAGGGCTGCGAAGCGCTCGTAGACGTGCCCCGTGTCGCGGTAGTAGGCGGCAATCGACGCCGGCGTGGCACCGCGGAACTCGGTCACGTCGGCACCCGCGGAGAACGCGCGGCCCTCGCCCGCGAGCACCACGACGCGGCTCCCACGAACCAGGTCCGCCGAGAGCGCGGCGTCGAGAGCCCGTTCGACGGCAGTCGAGAGCGCGTTCAGCTTCTCCGGCCGGCGCAGCGTCACGAGGCACGCCTCTCCATGCCGCTCGAGCCCGATCAGCTCCCCGGCCGCGGGCACCGTCAGCCCACCACCGCGAACGGGGCGGAGCGGGCGATCGTCTCGTAGCCGTCGTCGACCATCAGCCTCACCTCGTAGCGGCCCGGCGGCAGCGGCCACGTGCCGGAGCCGGCGAAAGAGCTCTCCGACAACGTCACCTCGCCCTCGATGCCGCTGCGCGTGTAGTCGTAGAGGACGTAGTCGCCGGAGTCGGCCGGGATGCTGCCGTCGGTGGGAACGTCGGCCTCGGTCGCCGCAAAGACGCCGATCCAGTCCCAGCGGTTCCCCGGCGCGTTGCGGTAGCGGACGACCACGGCGTCGCCCGTCCCGAGCGTCCGTTCAACCGTCTCCACCTCGGCGGCGGCACCGGGCGGGTAGAGCCAGAACGGGGCGCGCGACAGCACCGCGTCTTCCTCCCCGATCAGAGCGGCGTCGTAGGCGCCCGGCTCCAGCCCGTCGGTGGCGATCGTCAAGGGCGTGTCGGGCTCGCCGCTCGCATCGCGAAGGGAGGAGCCGCTGCCGGCCGCCCGCGGGACGATCGCTACTCGCGCGCCGGGCCCGTGGAAGTGGGCCTCCAGATCTTCCCCGACCGCCAGCCCTCGCCGCTCGAGCGAGACGAGCGTCGGCGTGGCGCCGGGAGTGAGCGAGAACGTCGAGACGACGCCGCGGTGGTCGGAGGGGAACGGGTCGACCGCCACGTCGGAGTCTCGATACGAGCCCTCGCCGACGATGGCGCTCGCGACCGTCTTCGCCGGACCGGCGACGAGCACCCAGTCGATGCGATCGTGCACTTCGTTCTTCACCGACTCCGGTCCCCCGGGTGTCCAGGTGAAGCCGGGGCGCACCACGGGATCCGGATGGGCCTCGCGGTAGGAGTCGCGGAAGCCTGCCTCCGCCGCCAACGCCCCGACGGGCCAGGCGACGGGGTAGCGGACATCGTCACGGGCCCTGTCGGCTGCGTCGGTCCAGTCCAGGTGGGACGGCGAGTTGAAGTCGCCGACGAGGAACACCGGCATGCCCGTGCCGACGATGCCGTCGAGCAGGCGCAGCCGCTCGGCGAGCGCGGGCACCCGTGTCGACCGCTCCAGCGCAAGCACCCGCGCCTTCGACGCACCGTCGCGCACCGCGTACGGCCCGTACGGGTCGGACGGGAGATGGATGCTGGAGACGGCCACGACGTTGCCCGGCGCGGTTTCGACGAGCACGTATGCCCCCTGGGCCTCGGGAGGATCGAGCAGCGGCAAACGCGAGACGATCTGGGTGCGGGCGCTCGCGTGCCACCCGAGCCGCTCGGCGATCGCGATGGTGTTGTCCTCTCCCTCCTCGAGGGCCACGACGTCGGCGCCGGAGGCGCGGATCGCCGCGACGACCTTGTCGAGGGTCGCCGGGCAGCCGTTGGTGGTGGCACACCAGTCGTCCTGCTCGAGGTCGTAGTCGTCGCCGCCGTAGAAGACGTTGAAGGTCATCACCTTGAGCGCGGTACGCGTCGGCTCGCTGAACGGCCCGATGCCGCCCACCCAGGCCGCCAGCACTGCCCCGGCGGCGACGGCGCAGAGGGCGAGGGCGATCACGGCCGCGCGACGGAGACCCATGGCACGCGCGACGATACAAGGCGCGCCGCGCGACCGCTTCCCCGTGTGGGCGCCCCGCCCGGCGGGCGGTCGGCTCAGCCGGCGGCGAGCGCGCTGTTGATCGCGGCGATCGTGTTCGGCCCCGCGATCCCGTCCTCCTCCAGCCCCTTGCTGTTCTGGAAGGCGGTCACCGCCTCCTTCGTGACGGCGCCGTAGATGCCGTCCACCTCTCCCGGGTCGTGCCCGAGCGAGGCCAGCGCGGTCTGCAGCGCCTCGATGGAGGCTCCGTTGTCGCCGGGCCGAAGGACGGTGCCCGTGGGAACCGCGGCCGCGGTCGACGAGGGAGTCGTGGACGGCGTCGTGCTCGGCTCGGGCTGGGTGGTCGTCGGCGTCGTGGCCGGAGTCGTGGCGGCCGGCGACGGCGTCGTCGTCGTCGGTATCGTCGTCGTCGGTGTCGTCGTCCGGTCGTCGGAGCCGGTGAGCGCGCGCACGCCGAGAATGACTGCGGCGACGAGCGCGACCGCCACGATCACGGCCCCGACGACGGCGACCTGCCGGCGCCCGAGATCGTCGGGAGGAAGCTCGTCGGCGTAGACCGCCGTATCGTCGTGCCACGCAGGAGCGTCGGCCTCGACCCGCGCCTCGGAATCGCCTGCGAACCAGTCGTCCTCAGGGTTCAACGCGTCGTGCTCCTCACCGTGGAAACGACTCGCGGCACGGGACATCGGACAGCAGATCCTCTCTCTGCGCGGGGACGACTCGACGACACTGCGATCGTGCACATCTCGTCACACGTCGATTTTGTCACAAGAGCCTGACAGACGACGATGAGCAGAAGTGGTGTCGATCGTGTGCATTCTGTGAAGTGCGCCCCGGCGCACCCCCGAACGATCACATACGGTCGATCATGGCGCGTCCGAACGCAGAGCAGGAGACCTCTGTCGCGTCGTCCAGCAGGCGCGCGAAGTCGTACGTGACCTGCCGGTCCCCGATCGCCGCCTCCAGCGACGAGATGATCAGGTCGGCGGCCTCGCGCCAGCCGAGATGGCGCAACATCATCTCGGCCGAGAGGATGAGGGAACCGGGATTCACCTTGTCCTGGCCCGCGTACTTCGGCGCCGTGCCGTGCGTGGCCTCGAACAACGCCACCTCGTCGGAGATGTTGGCGCCCGGGGCGATCCCGATGCCCCCCACCTGCGCCGCCAGCGCATCCGAGATGTAGTCCCCGTTCAGGTTCGGAGTCGCGATCACGTCGTACTCTCCGGGACGCAGCAGGATCTGCTGCAGGAATGCGTCGGCGATCGCGTCCTTGACGACGATCTCGCGCCCGGTGCCCGGGTTCGGGAAGCTCAGCCACGGCCCCCCGTCGAGCGGCTGCGCTCCGAACTCGCTCGCGGCCAGCGCGTAGCCCCAGTCGCGGAACGCCCCTTCCGTGAACTTCATGATGTTGCCCTTGTGCGCGAACGTGACGGAGCGCCGGTCGTTGTCGACCGCGTAGCGGAGCGCCTGCCGCACGAGCCGCTCGGTGCCCTCCCGGGAGATCGGCTTGATCCCGATGCCCGACGTCTCGGGAAAGCGGATCTTCCGCACGCCCATCTCGTCCTGCAGGAAGGCGATCACCTTGCGGGCTCCGTCCGACTCCGCCTCCCACTCGATGCCCGCGTAGATGTCCTCGGTGTTCTCGCGGAAGATCACCATGTCCGTCTGCGTCGGGTCCTTGAGCGGGCTCGGCACGCCGCGGAAGTAGCGCACCGGCCGCAGGCACACGTACAGGTCGAGCTCCTGGCGGAGCGCCACGTTGAGCGACCGGATGCCGCCGCCCACCGGCGTCGTCATCGGGCCCTTGATCGAGACCGCGTACTCCCTCAGGGCCACGAGCGTCTCTGCCGGCAGCCACACGTCCGCGCCGTAGAGGCGGGTCGACTTCTCGCCGGCGTAGACCTCCATCCAGCTGATGGCGCGGCGGCCGTCGTACGCCTTCGCGACGGCTGCGTCGACCACGGCCTGCATCACGGGTGTGATGTCGACGCCGATGCCGTCGCCCTCGATGAACGGGATGATCGGGTTGTCGGGAACCGGCTGCCCGGGCACGATCCGGGCGCCGCCCTCCGGCACGGTGATGAGCGACTCGGTGGTCATGACGGTGCTCCTTGCTCGCTTCGGTCTCGTCGGGTGTCACCACAAAGCTACGGCACGGGCGCTGCACGCGGCGGGTCTACTACGCTCAACGCACCGTGCCCCGCGTCGAGCCGACAGCAGCGAGCGCAACGGCACGGCGGATCGCCGATGTGCTGATCGAGGGGTTCGACCTCCACTACCGCCTCTTCCGCGAGACGAGCGCGCAGGCGAAGGAACGGTTCGAGGGAGCCGCCTGGTCGGAGGCGCAGCAGGCCGTGAAGGAGCGTATTCGCTTCTACGACGATCGGGTGCGGGAATGTGTGGAACGGCTGCGCGACGAGCTCGACGCGGGGTCGCTGGACGACGCCACCTGGTCCCAGGCGAAGCTGCTCTACATCGGGCTGCTCGTCGACCACAAGCGCCCCGAGCTGGCCGAGACCTTCTTCAACTCGGTGGTCACGCGCGTGCTGCGACGCACCTACGTGCACAACGATTTCGCGTTCGTGCGGGCCGCGGTCTCCACGGAGTACATCGAGTCCGCCCCGCCGATCTACCGGAGCTACTACCCGGCCGAGACCGGCCTCCGCGCGGCGTTCCTCGAGCTCCTCCGCGACTTCGGCTGGCGCCGCCCCTTCGCCGACCTCGAACGGGACGTCGGCTTCGCGCTGCGCTCACTGCTCGAGCACTACGGCGGCGGGTGGCCCGCTCCCGAGCCCGACCACCAGGTGCAGGTGCTCGACTCGGCCTTCTACCGGAACAAGGCCGCGTACGTGATCGGCAAGGTCGTGAACGGGAGCTCCGAGACGCCGTTCGCCGTGCCGGTGCTGCACGACGCCGACGGCCGCCTGACCCTGGACACGATCCTGCTCGACGCCGAGAGCCTCTCGCTGCTCTTCTCCCTCTCGCGCGCCTACTTCATGGTCGACATGGACGTGCCGTCCGGGTACGTCCAGTTCCTGCAGACGCTGATGCCGGCCAAGCCGCGCTCCGAGCTGTACACCAGCGTCGGCCTGGCGAAGCAGGGGAAGACGCTCTTCTACCGCGACCTGCTGCACCATCTGCACCACTCGCGGGACTCGTTCGTCGAGGCGCCCGGCACCCGCGGCCTCGTGATGCACGTCTTCACCCTGCCCTCGTACCCCTACGTGCTGAAGGTGATCAAGGACGAGTTCGGGCCCTCCAAGCAGACCGACCGGGAGACGGTGAAGCGGAAGTTCCTGATGGTCAAGCAGATCGACCGGGTCGGGCGCATGGCCGACACGCTCGAGTTCACGAACCTCGCCCTGCCCCGCGCCCGCTTCGCCCCCGAGCTGCTCGCCCAGCTGCTCGAGCTCGCCCCGTCGACCATCGAGGCGGACGGCGACGACCTGATCGTGGGGCACTGCTATGTGGAGCGCCGGATGACGCCGCTCAACCTCTATCTCGAGACGGCCACCGCGGAGGAGGTCGACGCGGTCGTGCACGAGTACGGCGACGCGATCCGTGACCTCGCCATCGCGAACGTGTTCGCCGGCGACCTGCTCTGGCGCAACTTCGGCGTCAACCGGCACGGCCGCGTCGTCTTCTACGACTACGACGAGATCGAGTACCTGACCGACTGCACCTTTCGAGCCATCCCGCCACCGCCCAACCCGGAGGCCGAGCTCTCGGGCGAGCCGTGGTACCCGGTCGGACCGCTCGACGTCTTCCCGGAGGAGTTCGCCACGTTCCTGCTCGGGAGCACGCGGGTGCGCGAGGCGTTCCTGCGCCACCACGCCGAGCTGCTCGCGCCTCCGTTCTGGCAGCGCTGCCAGCAACAAGTGGCTCGAGGCGAGATCGTCGACTTCTTCCCGTACCCGGAGTCGATGCGCTTCGCCCGGCGCTACCGGGAGCGAGGATGAGCGCTCACAGCGAGCCCACGAACGCGGATATCCGCTCCACCGCCTGCTCGAGGCTCTCGAGCGAGGCGGCGTACGAGATCCTCACGTGCCCGGGCGCGTGGCTCCCGAACGCGCTCCCGGAGAGAAGCGCCACGCCTGCCTCGTCCAGCAGCCGGTCGGCGAAGTCGTCGGCGGAGAGCGGCAGCGCGCTCACATTGGGGAAGGCGTAGAACGCCCCGAGCGGCTCGACACACGAGATCCCCGGAATCGCGTTGAGGGCGGGGAGCAGGGTGTCGCGGCGTACGCGGAACTCCCGCACCATCGCGTCGACCGCGTCCTGTGGGCCGGCCAGCGCAGCCACGCCGGCGAGCTGCACGAACGGCGGCACGCACGAGGTCGAGTTGACGATCAGCCGGGTGAGCGGGTCGAGGAGCTGCTCGGGCACCGCCGCGTAGCCGAGACGCCAGCCCGTCATCGCGTAGGTCTTGGAGAAGCCGTCCAGCAGGATCGTCCGCTCCAGGAGCCCCGGCAGCGAGGCGATCGACGGCGCCGCGGTGCCGTAGGTGATCCGGGCGTACACCTCGTCCGAGAGCACCCACGCCGGCGTGCGCAGGATGGCACGGGCAGCGGCCTCGAGATCGGCCGCGGGCACGATGCCGCCGGTGGGGTTCTCGGGGCTGTTGAGGATGACGAGGCGCGTGCGCTCGCTCAACAGGGCCTCGAGCTCGGCGGGGTCGACGCTGAAGCCTCGCTCCTCGTGCAGCGGCAGCGGCACCGGGGTCGCCCCCGCAAAGCGGATCGCCGACTCGTAGATCGGAAAGCCAGGGTCGGGATACACCACCTCGTCGCCGGGGCCGCAGGTCGCGAGCACCGTGAAGAACAGGAAGGGCTTGGCTCCGTTGGCAACGAGGACGGAGCCGGGCTCGACCGGCACGGCCCGTGTGCGGGAGAGGTACTCCGCTGCGGCCTCGCGCAGCTCGGGCAGTCCCGCGGTCTGGCAGTAGTGCGTCTGCCCGGCACGGATGGCGGCGATACCCGCGTCGGCCACGTGGGGCGGAGTCTCGAAGTCCGGCTCGCCGATCTCGAGATGGATCACGTCACGCCCCCGGCGCTCCAGCTCGCGCGCGCGGGCGAGCACGGCGAAGGCGCCCTCGGTGCCGAGGCGCAGGACCGCGTCGGTCAGGGGCGGGCCGGTCACGCGGTCGCGTCCGCGGGCGCACGCAGTGGACGGGGCAGGAAGAGAAAGTGCGCGGGACGCGACCCTGCCAGAACGGGGGGGAACGGCAGGATCACCACGACCCTTCGGGGGTTGAGTCTCGGGGCCGTGACGTGCGCCCCGCGCGATATGAAGTTCAAGCGCCGCCCCCGGGTTCCTCTCGCACCCCGGCCGACGATTTTCCGCCCTCGCCCGACACCAGCCCGGCGTCGATCGCCGCCACGAGGCCCGCCACGACGCCGCTGCGGGTGGCGAACGTCTCCGTCTCGACGTACTCGCCGGGGCCGTGGTCGAGGCCGCCGACGGGCCCGAGCCCGTCGAGCGTGGGGATTCCGTGGTGAGCCGTCCACGACCCGTCGGAGACGCCCCCGGTGAGCGCCTCGCCGAAGCGATGGCCGAGCTCACCGCCGAGCAGGATCGCCGCCTCGGCGAGCGCTGCCACGTCCGGCGTGCGCTCGAGCGCCGGCGGCCCGCCGAGCTCTTCGAGCTCGAGCACGATGTCGTCGTGCACGCCGAACGCGCGCACCTGCTCCATTCCCCAGGCAAGGTCGGCCGCGGTGATCGCACGCATGTCGCCGCTCAGCTGCGCGCGGCTCGGCACCGTGTTCAGCCCCTCGCCCCCTTCGAGGCCCGTCAGCTGCAGCGTCAGCCCGACCCGCGCGTGGTGGAGGTCGATCAGCCGCACCGCCTCGCGACTGATCGCGTGGACGGCGTTGCGGCCGGTGTCGGGCTCCACGCCGGAGTGCGCGGGACGGCCGCTCGCGTACAGGCGGAACCAGGCGGCCCCCTTGCGTGCGGAGACGACCTCCCCGTCCGGGCGTCCGCACTCGAGGCACAGCACGGCGTCGAAGCCGTCGAGCCGGTCGAGGGTCTCCGGTGCGCGGGGGCGCGACTCCTCGTCCGGGCAGGAGACGAGCTCGAGCCGCGCAAACGGCCTCGGCCCCAGGGCGAGCAGCCTGGCCACGTGTGCGGCGACGGCAAGCCCGCCTTTCATGTCGGCCACGCCCGGCCCGAAGCAGCGGGAACCGTCTCGCGAGAACGGGCGCTGGGCGGCGGTCCCGTGCGGGAACACCGTGTCGTGATGGCCGATCAGCGCCACCTTCGCCCGGCCGCCGCCCTCGAGGACGGCGTGGAGGTAGAGGCCGCGGTCACCGGCCGGTACGAGCTCGGTGTGCAGGCCGTACCCGTCGAGCGTGTGGGCCATCTGCGCGGCGAGCCGGTCGACCGCGCTCACGTCGCCGCCCGGGGTGTCCGTGTCGACCCACGCACCGAGATCCTGGAGGAGGAGCTCGAGCTCGGCCGCCACCCCGTCGCGTACCCGGCGCGCCTCCTCGAGCGCCAGCGCGGGCAGGGCGCCGGGCCTCATGCCGGCCCGATCCGGGCCGCCATTGCCGTCGCGAGCGCCTGCAGGCCGCTGAGGGGGCGGATCATGACGCACATCTCGCACACGCGGCCCTCGGCGTCGAGCCGGAAGATGTCGACGCCCTCGAGTTGCAGCAGCCGATCGGGCCCTGCCACCGACGTCTGGAACTGCATCACCACGCCGCCGTCACCGCTCGTGTACACGGCCGTGTACTCGAGCTCGCCGAAGACCGCAGTCACGTGCGCGAGCAGCGATGCCACGACCTCACGCCCCACGTACGGGCGATGGACGGCGGGCGAGCGGAAGGTGACGCCCTCGGCGAGAAGCGCCGTGACGGCGTCGAGGTCGCGGCGCGACACCGCCTCCTCCCACGAGTCGGCGAACCGGAGCTCCGCTCCGCTCACCGCAGCCCCTCTGCGAGCAGGGTGTCGGCGATGCGCTCGCCGACGACGACGGCCGGGACGTTCGTGTTCGCCCGGGGCACGACGGGCATCAACGAGCAGTCGGCGACGACGATCCGGTCGAGGCCGTGCACCCGGCCGCTGCCGTCGCACACCGAGAGCGGCTCGGACGCGGCGCCCATCGCGCAGGTGCCGACGGGGTGAAAGTAGTGGCCGTGGATGCGCCGGATCGCGGTGCCCAGATCTGCGTCCGCGCCGGGCACGACCTCGGGCCCGATCAACGAGCGCAGCGGCTCGGCCGCGGCGAGCTCTCGCGCCAGCGCTATGCCCTCCTCGAGCACGGCGAGGTCGTGGCCGTCGCCGTCGCTCAGGTACCCGTGGTCGAGCAGCGGCGCGACGTCGGGGCTCGCGGAGGCGAGGCGCAGCCGTCCGCGCGAGTGCACCTCCATCGCTCCCACCGCGATCAGCACGCGCCCGGCGAGCAGGCTGTGCTCGTGGGCCGCGACGGGAATCACGTGCAGATCGTAGGGGCCCGAGGCACGGCTCGAGCGCAGCTTCCCGAGCGACTGCTCCTCGGGCGTGAAGCGCTCGGCCGTCGCAGCCCGCAGGGCCGCGGCCAGTGGCTCGGAGCCGGCGAACTCGACCTCGACGACGGGGTGGTCGTGCAGATTCCGGCCGACGCCGGGAAGCGGGTGGAGGCACTCGATCCCGAGCGCACGCAGCTCGTCGGGGTCGCCGACCCCGGAGCGCAGCAGGATCGACGGCGAGCCGTAGGCGCCGGCCGAGAGCACCACCCTGCCTGCGCGCACGCGAAGCTCCTCACCAAAGCGGCGGGCCACCACCTCGACGCCGTCGCCCCGGTGAACGACCCGGTCGCAGAGGGCCCCGTCCAGGATCCGCAGCCCCGGGCGGTCGCGGACAGGGTCGAGGTAGGCGAAGGCGGCGTTGATGCGGGTGCCCTGCTCGACGTTGACAGGCTCGGTGCCGAAGCCGACGCCGCCGTCCAGGTCGCCGAGGTCGTCCTGCCGCGGGATCCCGAGCGCTCCGGCGGCGTCGAGGCAGGCGCGGTGGAACGGGCCCACCTCGCTGTCGTCGTAGTGGCGCACACGCAGCCGGCGCAGGGCGCGGGAGAACAGCGGCCGTAGCGCCTCGGCGCTCCACCCGGCGTCGCCTGCCAGCCGCGCCCAGGCGTCGTAGTCGGCAGGGCACCCGACCGCGACGATGCAGCCGTTGTGCGACGAGCAGCCACCGATCACGCGCGCCCGCGAGAATCCGATCGGCTCGCGGCCGGGGAGAGCCCCGCTCGTGTAGCCCCAGTCGTGCGAGGTGACGAGCGCTCCGCCGTCCAGAAGATCGGCCGGCCAGCGGGCGTCACCCTCCGCGCCGTAGTCGGGACCGGCCTCGAGCAGGATCACGTCCGCCCCGCCCTCGGCTGCGAGCCGGCCCGCGACCACGCAGCCCGCGCTGCCGCCGCCCACGACGACCACGTCGCACTCGAGCGCTGCACCCATGGAGGCAGTATCGCTGGGGCGGCTACCCGGCGCAGACGACGCGCACGGCCCAGGAGATGCTCTTCCTGTCCCCGTTCGACGCCGAAGCGGCCCAGCTGTTCGGAGAGACGCCCTCGGTGTCGGGCTGCGGCCCCTGGCCCTCGAGCACGAGGCCGGCGGCAGGGCCGGACGTGATCGTGACGCTGCCCCCCGTGGCATGGTCTCCCTCGTCGCAGAGCGCCACGAGCGACTGCGACTGGCCGGGGGCGATCGTGGCGCTGGCCGAGCGGACGCTCGTCACGGTCGCTCCGCTCGAGCCAGCTGCACCCTCCGGGCCCGGAGGGCCCGCCGGCCCCTGAGCGCCATGTGGCCCGGCCGGCCCGGCCGGCCCGGGCGGCCCCGCGGGCCCGGGCGGCCCTGCAAGTCCGGCCGCGCCGTCGGCGCCGGGAAGGCCGGTCTCCCCGACCGGAAGCTCATCGGCAGCGAAATCCTCGACACGCAGCGAGCCGTCCCTGATCTTCCCCGAGGTGACCGAGCCGTCCTTCAGCTCCGCCGTGCCGACACTGGCGAGCGGCAGCGCGGTGACGGCGTAGCTGGTGCCGCCGACCGAGACGGCGAGAGCGACACAGGCGACCACCAGGGCCGGCGACGGGTGAGGCCACCTCATGCCGTGAACGTTCGTCGGAGCGCCGCGAATGCCTCCGTGCCGCTGCCCCCGGCATCGAGAACTATCCTGAGATCTCGTGCCCTCCCGTCGCTCAGCCGCTCCGTCCCCGCGCACGCGCGTGCGCCGCGTGCACGAGAACGCGCGCTACGACCTGGACACGATCCACGCGATCCTCGACGCCGCGCTCGTCTGCCATCTGGGCTTCGTCCACGAGGAGCAGCCCTACGTGATCCCGACCCTGCACGCGCGCATCGGCGAGCGCCTGTACGTCCACGGCTCCGCGGCGAGCCGCACCCTGCGCACGATCGCCGGTGGGACGCCGATGTGCGCGACCGTCACGCTGATCGACGGGCTCGTGCTCGCGCGCTCCGTGTTCGAGCACTCCGTCAACTACCGCTCCGTCGTCGTGCTCGGGGCGGCCACGCTGGTCGACGGGCCCGGGGAGAAGCTCGCCGCGCTGGAGGCCTTCACCGAGCAACTCCTGCCCGGGCGAAACGCCGACGCGCGACAGCCGACGAGGAAGGAGCTCAAGGCGACCTCCGTGCTCTGGCTGCCGCTCGACGAGGCTTCGGCCAAGGTACGAAGCGGCCCTCCCGACGACGGGGACACGGCGGACGCCTTGCTCGACGTCTGGGCAGGGGAGATCCCGTTCGTGACGACGGCCGCCGCCCCGGTGCCCGACCCCACGCTGCGGGAGGGGATCCCGGTGCCGCCCTACGCGCGCGATTATCGGCGCCCGGGACTGACGGGATAACGGAGCAGGCCGGCCGGCCTGCTGCGCGGCCGGTGGTAAAATCGGGGTCACGGAGGTCGCCGACGTGCGCACCGAGGTTCGCTTGCTTTCGCCGGCCGCTGCCACTGTCGTGGGCGCGCCCGACGCCTACGGCAACTCGTCCCGATGGCGGCAGGCCGGAGTACCGCTCGTGCGGCCGCGGGCCGGCCCGCGCCCGATCGCCGTCTACCTGGAGCCCTGCCCGCTGCTCCACGAGGCCGTGGCGACTCTCCTGAGCCGCGTCCGCGTACGGCTGGTCGCCGCCACCGCGGGGCCGGGGAGAGCGCTCGAGCTGCTGCGAATCCACCACCCGGAGCTCTTCCTGCTCGAGTTGGAGACGCCGGGAGGCGACACGCTCGACGGCACCGAGTGCCTCCGGCGCGCGTGCTCGCACGACCCCTGGCTGACCGCTGTCGTCCTCACCTCGAGAGACGCTTGCGACTGGGAGCGGGAGGCCTGCCGGCTCGGAGCCTCGGCCTACCTGCACAAGTCCGCACGCCCCGGCGTGATCGCCGCGACGATCCTGGCCGCCCTCGAAAGGACACGATGCGGGGAGCCGCTCTGGTCGGTGCTGACCCCGCGCGAGCACGAGATTCTCGCGCTCGTGAGCGGCGGCCGCACGAACGCTCAGGTGGGCCGGCTCCTGTGGGTGTCACCCGACACCGTCAAGTTTCACCTCGCGAACGTCTACCGCAAGCTCGGCGTGTCGGGCAGGTCTGAGGCGGCGCGCTGGGCGCGCCTGCACGTCCCGGCGTTAGGGGACGAGGGGGGCCGCTGGGATCGCTCCGGCCCGGAGGGTGTCCAGGAACGCGACCGCGTCGATCCTTCCGAACCCGAGCGCGCCGTCGCCTAGTGGCCTCGCCGTCCGGGCGAGGGCGTGCTCGACGGCGACGTTCGTGGCACCCGGGACTGCCGACAGGGCCAACGCAACGAGGCCGGACGTGGCGGCGCTCGCCGACGACGTCCCGCAGAAGATCGTGTAGTCGCCTCCCCGCGCGGTCGAGGGGCTGCAACCCGGAGCGGCAACGTCGACCCACGGGCCGCGCTGCGACCAGGGGTAGAGCGACCCGTCCTCCTGCGAGGCTGCAACGCCGATCACCTCGGGGTAGGCAGCCGGATAGGTCGGCTGGGAGCCCCCGCCGTTGCCGGCGGCCGCAACCAGCACGACACCCCTCTCGTGCGCGTAGCGCACTGCATCCTCGACCGCCTGTTGGGGGCCGTCCAGGACGACGCTCAGGTTGATCACCCGCGCCCCGTGGTCGGTGGCCCAGACGATGCCGCTGGCGATGTGGCCCGAGTCGCCGAGCCCGCTCGCGCCGATCACCTTCACCGGCATCACCGAGCACGTGCCGCAGACGCTCGTCACGCCCAGCTTGTTGTCGGAGCGGGCGGCGATCACGCCTGCCACGGCGGTGCCGTGCCCGTTCTCGTCGGCCGTGCCGCTCGCGCTCGCAAGCGTGTCGAAGCCGGGCACGAGCGCCCCGGCGAGGTCGGGCTGGGAGCCGTCGACGCCGGTGTCGATCACGGCGACGACCGTCGAGGGGCCGCCGACCGCCGAGGGCCACACGTCAGGCATCCCGAGCGCCCGCAGCGACCAGGCCTGCGACCAGAGCGGGTCGGAAGGGGCGCGCACCGAGGTCGCAAGCCTGCGAGTCGAGCCGGAACGCACCCAGTCGTCGTAGCGGGCGAGCCGCGCATCGTCCTTGGCACGCGGGTGCGCGAGCCCGGCGGGCAGGGCGGCGGCCAGCAGCCCGGCGAGCGCGAGCGCGGCGAGTGCGGCGTAGCGCGTGACCTTCACAAGGGACGTTGTCGGCAGCCACGCCGCGTCCCTTGAGCCGCGTGCCTGCGGCCCTCCGCTCTAGCGCGAGAGCCAGCCGCGGCGCCAGAAGTACCCCACCACGACCGCCAGGGTCGCGATCTCCAGCACGAGAGCGAAGGCCACGAAGGCAGTCCAGCCGCCGATGTGCCCGACGAGGAAGGGGAAGTTCTGGCCGAAGAAGCCCGTCAGGAAGGTCAGGGGCATGAAGACCGTGGCGATGATCGCGAGCTGCTTCATGACGGCGTTGAGCCGGTTCGAGACGGTCGAGAGGTAGACATCCATGGCACCGGTGAGCAGGTCGCGGTAGGTGTCGACGAGGTCGCTGATCCGGATCAGGTGGTCGTAGACGTCGCGGAAGTAGCGTGCGTCGTCGGCCGTCATGCCCGGCACCTCGACCGCGCCGGCGGTGATCGACGCAAACAGGTCTCGCTGCGGCGAGACGACCTTGCGCACCCCGACGAGGAGGCGCTTCATCTCGAAGATCTCGCGCAGCTGTGCCTCGCTCGCATGCAGGAAGATCGCATCCTCGAGCTCGTCGATGCGATCGTCGAGCTCGGAGAGGGACGGCAGGAAGCTGTCGACGAGCCCGTCGACGACGGCGTGGAGAAGGCGCGACGGCTCCTCCGTCGGTGCGCCGCGCCTGGCGTAGCGCTCGCGCAGCTCGGCGAGCGAGGGCGCCTGGTCCCGGTGGATCGTGACGAGATAGCGCTCCGAGTAGAAGCAGTGCACCTCGACGAGCCGGTCCTCGTCGGGGGAGGCTCCGTAGACGACGAGGAACACGTGGTCGTCGTACTCCTCGAGCTTCGGGCGCTGGCCGAACTTCCACGAGTCCTCCAACGCGAGCGGGTGGAAGTCGAACAGGTCGCGCAGCACATCCAGGTCGGCCGCCTCCGGCTGCTCCAGGTCGAGCCACAGAAAGCCCCCGGAGCGGATGATCGTCTCGATGTGGTCCCGCTCCGCCGCAAGGCGGGCAGACCCGTTGCAGTGCACGACGGACCCGCTGTCGGACGCCGGAGCCGGATCTGCTTCCACGCGCCGATCGTACTGCGCATCCCGGCGAATTGTCCGGGTACGCTCGAGGCGTGGACCTCGACACGGTCGTGATGAAGTTCGGCGGCTCCTCCGTCGCCGATCCGGAGAAGATCAAGCACGTCGCGCGCCGCCTCGTCGCGGCCAAGGCGCGCGGTCTGCGCGTCGTCGGCACCGTCTCGGCGATGGGCAAGACGACGGACGGGCTGATCGACCTCGCCCATCAGGTCTCGCCGCGTCCCGACGCGCGCGAGTTCGACATGTTGCTCTCGACCGGCGAGCGCATCGCCTGCGCCCTCGTCGCGATGGCGATCCACGACCTGGGCGAGGAGGCAGTCTCGTTCACGGGCTCACAGGCCGGGATCCTCACCGACGAGGCCCATGGGAAGGCCAAGATCACGACGATCCGCCCCGACCGTGTCGGCGCGGCCCTGGACGCCGGCAAGATCGTGCTGGTCGCCGGGTTCCAGGGACTGTCCTCCACCACCAAGGACATCACGACGCTCGGCCGGGGCGGGTCGGACGCGACGGCCGTCGCGCTCGCCGCCGCTCTGGGCGCCGCGTGCGAGATCTACTCGGACGTCCCGGGCGTCTTCACGGCCGACCCGCGCGTCGTCCCCGAGGCGCGCAAGCTGCGCACCGTGTCGTACGAGGAGATGCTGGAGATGTCCGCGTCGGGCGCGAAGGTTCTGATGCTCCGCTCGGTCGAGCTGGCCCGGAACCACGGCGTCCGCATTCACGCCCGCTCGACGTTCTCGGACGAGGAGGGCACCTGGGTTCAGGAAGGAGACGAGATGGAGCAGCCGATCGTGTCGGCGGTCACGCACTCGGAGAACGACGTCGTGTTCACGCTGACCGGCATTCCCGACCGCCCCGGTGTGGCGGCGATGATCTTCGACGTCGTTGCGGCAGCGCACGCGAACGTCGACACGATCATCCAGAACGTCGTGCACGGCAACGCGGAGATGTCCTTCTCGGTGCCGGCCGAGGACGTGGCGGCCACGCGCGGCGCCCTCGACCGCACGCAGGCGGAGCTCGGCCCCTACACGGTCGAGGAGAACCACGACCTCGGCAAGGTCTCGCTGATCGGCGCCGGAATGCGGTCTCACCCCGGTGTGGCGGCGAGGATGTTCCGCACCCTCGCCGACAACGGCATCAACCTGCAGATGATCTCGACCTCGCCGATCAAGATCTCGTGCATGATCGCCCGCTCCGAGATCCCGAATGCCGTCCGCGCCCTGCACGCCACCTTCGAGCTGGAGCGCGAGCCGATCCAGGAATGACCCAGGCCGTGGGCACCGGCCGGCGCGGCGTTCGGGCCGGGAGAGGCAGGCGGACGCCGCGCGCCGCCGAATCAGCGACTGATGGATGTCTCGGACAGGACGGTGGACGCTCTCATCGCCGGCGCGGTCGGCGTCGTCGCCGTGGTGAGCGCGCGCTGGGCGATCGCCCACGTCTTCGCCCACTACGAGCAGCGCCTTGCCGCCCGCGACCCGGAGGGCGCCCCGCGCAGGCGCACGACCCTCGGTTTCCTGCAGCGGATGATCGTCGTGATCGTGGCAGCGCTCGCGGTGTGGAACGTGCTCTCGCTCTACAGCGCCACCACACAGCTCGGCAAGGCGCTGCTCGCGTCGAGCGCCGTGCTCGCGCTCTTCGCCGGCCTCGCCTTCAGCACGCCGCTCTCCAATCTCGGCTCGGGCATGCTCGTCGCGTTCACGCAGCCGGTGCGGCTCGGGGATCGCGTCACGGTGGCCGACCACACGGGCTTCGTCGAGGAGATCAACCTCATCTACACGATCCTCGTCACGGACGAGGCCCGGCGGGTGTTCATTCCCAACAGCCAGCTCACGAGCTCCACGATCGTGAACCGCACGATCCGCGATCCCAGGCGTTCCGTGGGGGCACGGTTCCCGGTCGGCATCGACAGCCCGGTCGCAGACGCGCGCGAAGCGGTTCGGGAGGCGGTCGCCCGCATCGAAGGGACGGAGCCGGAGGAGGCGCGGGTGCTCGTCGCCGACGTCGGCGAGAAGGTCGTCTGGCTCGACGCCACCGTCTACGCACCGCTCGATGCCGACGTGGGAGCGCTGGCGAGCGATCTGCGCGAGGTCGGTCTCACCGCCCTCCGCGCGCGCGGCTTCCTGCAGGCCTGAGCACGCAGGAGGGGCCGCGGTCGCGGCCCCTCCCGGTCGGCAACTCGCTGGAGCCCTAGGTGGTGGGGGGAAGCAGCACCTTGTTGATCACGTGAATGATCCCGTTCGAGGCGACGACGTTGGTGGCCGTCACCTGCGTGGAGCCGTTGAGGAAGACCTTCCCCTTCTTGACGGAGATCGTCACCGGGGAGCCGGACACGGTCTTCGCCGACTTCCCGTTCAGCTTGACGACCGTCGAGGCGGGCACTGCGCCCTTGACGACGTGGTACAGCAGCACCTGCTTCAGGAGAGCCCGGTCGTTGCCGAGGCTCTCGAGCGTGGCGGCGGGCACCTTGGCGAACGCTGCGTCGGTGGGCGCAAAGACGGTGAACGGGCCCTTGCCCTGCAGCGTCTTGACGAGGCCGGCCTTCGTCAGGAGCGAGGCCAGCGTCTTGAACTGACCGGCGCCGACGGCCGTGCCGACGATGTCAGCAGGCGGGAGGAGCACCTTGTTGATCACGTGGATGACGCCGTTCGACGCCTTGACGTTCGTCGCCGTGACCCTCGTGGAGCCGTTCAGGAACACCTTGCCGCTCTTGACCGAGACGGCGACGGACGAGCCGTTGACGGTTTTCGCGGTATTGCCGTTCAGCTTCACGACCTTCGCGGCGGGCACGTTGCCCTTGACGACGTGGTAGGTGAGCACCTGCCGGAGCAGCTTCTTGTCCTTGGCGAGCTTGTTCAGCGTCGCCTTCGGCACCTTGGCGAAGGCTGCGTCGGTGGGCGCAAAGACCGTGAAGGGGCCCTTGCCCTGCAGCGTCTTGACGAGGCCGGCCTTGGTCAGGAGCGAGGCCAGCGTCTTGAACTGGCCCGCACCGACGGCTGTCTCGACGATGTCGTCGCCGGCGGCGGGCTTCGCGGGTGCCGCGGTGGCGGGTGCGACGACCACCGCGATGGCTACTGCCGCGGCGGCGAGCAGGAGCAGGGTTTTCCTCATGATGAGACCTCCGTAATCGATGGACGAAGCAGAATTGTCTAACTTCTGTCCATGTTACGACTGCCGCACCGAACCGGATCACTGCCCGGCGAGAGCACGGGCGGAGGAGTGCGTGAACTGCCCGGGGGCGGGGGTTGCCCCCCACCCCCGGGCTCGATCGACGGCCCTACACGCAGTCGCGGAGCGCCTGCGCTTCGGGCAGGCCCTCGAGCTTCTTCAGCGTGTTGTTCTCGATCTGGCGGATGCGCTCGCGCGTGACGCCGAACGCGCGCCCGACCTCCTCGAGCGTGCACGGCTGCGTGCCCGACAGCCCGAACCGGAGCTCGATCACCTTGCGCTCGCGCTCCGGCAGCGACGAGAGCGCGAGCTCGATGTCCTCGCGCCGCAGTGACACGGAGGCCGTGTCGAAGGGAGACTCGGCCTGCTCGTCCGGCACGAAGTCCCCGAGCGACGACTCCTCCTCCTCGCCGATCGGCTTCTCGAGCGAGACCGGCAGCTGCGCCATCCGCAGGATCTCGCGCACCTCGTCGGTCGTCATGTCGAGCTCGTCGGCGATCTCCTCGGGGCGGGGCTCACGCCCCAACCGCTGCACCAGCTGCCGCTCGATGTGGACGACCTTGTTCAGCTTCTCGACCATGTGCACCGGAATGCGGATCGTGCGGGCCTTGTCGGCGATCGCACGGGTGACCGCCTGCCGGATCCACCAGGTCGCGTACGTGGAGAACTTGTACCCCTTGCGATAGTCGAACTTCTCGACCGCGCGGATCAGTCCGAGCGACCCCTCCTGGATGAGGTCGAGGAACGACAGGCCCCGGCCCAGGTAGCCCTTGGCGATCGAGACGACGAGCCTGAGGTTCGCCTCGATCATGTGCTGCTTGGCGGCCATGTCGCCACGCTCGATCCTCTTTGCCAGCGTGACCTCCTGATCGGCCGTCAAGAGCGGCACCTTGCCGATCTCCCGCAGGTAGAGCCGGAGCGAGTCGAGCGACGGCTCCACGGTGAGGTCGAGCTTGGGCGCCGACTTCTCGTCCTCCGCGAGCGCCGGCTGCTCATGGGGAGGCGACTTGTGCTGCTCGCCCTCGAGCAGCTCGATCGAGTGGTCGATCAGGTACGTGTAGAAGTCTTCTATCTGCTCCTTCGTCAACTCGACGTCCTCGAGCGCGTTGACGATCTCGTCGTAGGTGAGGAACCCCTTCTCCTGCCCTTGCTCCACGAGCTTGTGGAGCTCCTCGACGTCCGGAAGAGCGATCTCGACGGAGAGCATGAACCTCGGCTTTCTGCTCGTGGGTTGACGAAACTGCCTGCACGAACACACGGAGAGCCGGACTCCCTTCCGGCCTCGCCCCTCTCAGGCGGCGAATCCTATACACGGACAGGGCGTTTGGGAACACGGATCTCAGAGAGAGGCGATAACCTCCCCGACCACTTCGCCCCGGCTGTTGTCGACCGTGACGACGCCGAGCTCGCCGCTCTCCACCCCGAGCGTGCGCAGGAAGGTGGCGAGCGCAGGACGGACGGCGCGAAACGCGCCGTCCTCGACCTTGAGGGCGATCCCGAGCCCGTCCGGCGAGGACGCACAGAAGAGCCCCTCCGCCCCGCCCTTGGCGACCCACCCGTCGAGCGCGCCGATCAGCAGCGCGTCGGCGGCAACCGGGCCACGCAGCATCTCCGGGTGGGCACGCATCGCTCGCACCACCCGCTGGCCCCCGTCGAGCGCCGGCAGCCGCGCGAACAGGTGCGCGCAGCGGTCGAGCGGCAGCCCAAAGGTGACGACGCCACAGCCGTCCGTCGCCGTCGGCAGCGAGGCCGGATCGACCTCGGCAGCCGCGGCCACTTCGGCCAGCATCGCAAGTTGGACGGGGTGACCCGGCAGGCGGTACCCGACGGTGCCCCACCCGCGGGCGCGGCAGAGCACGAGGAAGCCTGCGTGCTCGCCGGAGCAGTTGTGCTCGATGGGCGTCGGCTCAGGCCCCGTCTCGAGCTCCTCTTCGCCTGCCGGGGCCGCGGCGAGCAGGCAGCGCACGGCGTCGAGCTGCTCGGGACGCGCCAAGTGGGAGGCGCAGGCGATCGCGATCTGACGATCATCGATGTCCGGCCGGGCGCGAACGAGGGGCAGCGCCTGGATCGGCTTGGCCGACGAGCGCAGGAACGTCACGAGGGAGGCGTCTCCAGCCGAGGCAACGATCTCGCCGCCTCTGACGGCGACCGCGTGCACGCGGTGGGTGGCTTCGACGACGGCGCCGCGGGTGACGACTACGCTGATCGGGTCGGCCATCGTCGTGGAGCGTAGTTGCCGGAACTTCCCGAAGTCGAAGCGTGGGCGCGGGACCTCGACCCGCTCGTCTCGCGCGCACCCGTCGAGCAGGCGGGCCCTGCGCACATCGCCACCCTGAAGACGTTCGACCCGCCCCTCGCGCAACTCACCGGCAGGCGCTTGGGAGGGGCTGGACGCCGTGGCAAGAACCTCCTCTTCCCGACCGACGACGGAGAGCTCGTGCTGCGCGTGCACCTGATGAGCGCGGGCCGCCTCCGCTACCACGCAGCGGGCGCGAAGACGCCGAAGTCACCCATGTTCCGCCTGCGCTTCGCGGACGGCGGCGAGCTCGTGCTCACCGAGGCGGGGAAGAAGAAGCGGGCCGGCGTCTGGCTCTTTCGCCCGGACACGCTCGAGGCCGAGCTGGCCCACCTCGGGCCCGACGCCCTCGGGGTCGGCGCCTCCGCGCTCGCACCGATCCTCGCGCGCGAGCGGCGCCAGCTGCACCCGCTCCTCCGAGACCAGCGGGCGCTCGCCGGGATCGGCCGCGCGCACGCGAACGAGATCCTCTGGGTGGCCCGCCTGTCCCCGTTCAGGCTCTCGACCGACCTCGCGGGCGAAGAGGTGGAACGGCTCGCCGCAGCGATCGACGACGACCTCTCCCGCGCGCTCGAGCTCCGCGGGCGCGGCAAGGGTGACGCCGCCGTCTACCGGGTGCACGGGCGCTTCGGCGAGCCGTGCCCCCGCTGCGGCGACACCCTCCGGCGCGTCGACTTCGAGGAGCACACGATCACCTACTGCCCGACGTGCCAGACGGGCGGCAGGGAGCTGAAGGACCGCCGCCTCTCGCGCCTCCTCCGCTGAGCGGGGACCTGCGAGACTCCCTCGATGACAACGGTCGGCGCAACCGCTCGCCGCAGCCGCACGGTGACAGCGCGCGACATCGAGCTGTTCACCGAGCTCACGGGCGACCGCAACCCGCTGCACTACGACGAGGAGCGGGCGGCGGCCAGCCGCTTCGGCGGCATCATCGTCCAGGGCGGCGTCACCACGGGCCTGCTCAACGCCGTCGTCGCCGAGGATCTCCCCGGCCCGGGCTCCGTCTTCCTGCACGTCGACTGGAGCTTCAAGGCCCCGGTACGACCCGGCGACGCGATCACGGCCGAGGTCGAGGTGCTCGAGGCGCGGGACGACAAGCCGATCACCCGGCTGCGCACGACGATCACGAACCAGGCGGGCACGGTCGTGCTCGACGGCACCGCGCTCGTCTGGACCGAACCGCTCGCGTGACCCAGCGGCGCGCGCTCACGCTGCTCGCCGTCGCGCTCGTCCTCGCCATGTCGACGTGGTTCTCCGCGTCGGCGGTGATCCCGCAGCTGCGCGAGGAATGGGGCCTCTCCTCGAGCACGCGAGCATGGCTGACGATCGCCGTCCAGCTCGGCTTCGTCGCAGGCGCCCTCCTCTCGTCGGCGTTGACCCTCGTCGACGTCGTGCCACCACATCGCGTCATCTTCCTCGGGTCGCTCGGCGCTGCCGGCGCGAACGCCCTGCTCCTGGCCGCAGACGGAGCGCCCGCCGCCATCCCGCTTCGCGCCGCGACCGGCTTCTTCCTCGCCGGCGTCTACCCGCCCGCGCTGAAGCTGATGGCCACGTGGTTCCGCCGTGGCCGCGGAACGGCCCTCGGGATCCTGGTCGGCGCACTGACGGTCGGCTCTGCCGTGCCGTACCTCGTGAACGGCCTCGGCGACATCGACTGGCGGGTCGTGATCGCCGTCACGTCCGTGCTGACCGCCGCCGGCGGAACGATCGCGCTGCTCGCGGTGCCGGAAGGGCCGTACCCGTTCCCCCGTGCGGCGTTCGACCCGAAGCAGATCGGGCGAGCTCTCGGCAATCGCGGCGTGCGGCTCTCCTCCCTCGGCTACTTCGGGCACATGTGGGAGCTCTACGCGATGTGGGCGTGGTTCCTCGTCTTCGCCCGGGACGAGCTCTTTGCGAGCGGCACGGTCGCGACGCTCGTCACCTTCTGCGTGATCGGCATCGGCGGGGTGGGGTGCGTCGCGGGTGGCCTCGCCGGCGACCGCTTCGGGCGCACCGGCACCACCGCCGTGCTGATGACGTGCTCGGGCCTCTGCGCGCTCCTGATCGGGCTGTTGCCAACCGCGGCCGCCGTCGCCGTGGCGCTCGTCTGGGGGTTCACCGTGGTCGGGGACTCGGCGCAGTTCTCGACCCTCGTCACCGAGCACGCCGACCAGGCATATGTCGGCACCGCGCTCGCGCTCCAGCTCGCAGTCGGCTTCACGCTGACGACGGTGACGATCTGGCTCGTGCCTGTGGCCGTCGACGAGGTGGGATGGCGCTGGGCCTTCTCGTTCCTCGCGATCGGACCGGCGCTCGGCGTCGCCGCCATGCTGCGCCTGCGCACCTGGGACCGGCAGAGCGCTGGTACGGTCAGCTCGTGATCGAACTCCCCGGCGCCCATGACATGCAGGCCTCGACGCCGTCGGTGGCTCTCTCCCTCTCGCGCGCCGGCGTCACGTCGGTGCACAAGGCGGTCCGGATCCGGCGCGGCGACCAGGAGATGCTGATGGCTGCCGAGATCTCGTGCACCGTCGACCTCGACCGAGGGCAGAAGGGCGTGCACATGTCTCGCTTCCCCGAGCTCTTCGACGAGGCGATCGGCGCCGAGGTGCTCGGCGAGGGAATGCTGATCGAGGTCCTGGCCGAGCACATCGCCCGGCACATCGTCGACCGCCAGCAGGCACTGCGGGCCGACGTCCACATCACCGCCCGCTGGCCGATGCGCCGCCAGACACCGGTGACCGGGCTGCCCACGCAGGAGATGGTGTCGCTGATCGGAATCGCCGCCGCCGACGGGCAACGCGTACGGCGCGTCGTCGGCGTGGAGGCCACCGGGATCAACGCCTGCCCGTGCGCTCAGGGCCTCGTCAGGGACAGCGCCACCGGCCGGTTGAGGGAGGCGGGGTTCACGGACGGCGACGTGAGCCGCATCCTCGAGCTCGTCCCGCTGGCCACGCACAACCAGCGGGGCCGTGGGACGCTGCTCGTCGGCAGCGACCGGCATCTCGACGCCGAGGAGCTCGTCGGGATCGTCGAGCGGTCGATGAGCGCCCCCGTCTTCGAGCTGCTCAAGCGGCCGGACGAGCTCTACGTCGTCGAGCACGCGCACCTGCAGCCGCGCTTCGTGGAGGACTCGGTGCGGGTGGCCCTGAAGGGGCTGCTCGACGCTCACCCCGAGCTCGACGACGAGGACTTCGTCCACTCCCGCCAGGTCAATCTCGAGACGATTCACGACCACGACGTGCTCGCAGAGCGGTGGGGCACGATCGGCGAGCTCCGCGGCGAGCTCACGGATCCCGGCCTCGTCCGGCGTCAGACGACGCTCGCCGACTGGCTCACGCAGGCTTAGAGGCGCGGCTGCGCGCGAAACGCGGCTCGGAGCCGTCCAGGAGTCGCCGGATGTTCTGGCGGTGGAGCACGACCACGGCGACGAAAGAGGCCGTGGCGAAGAGCACGGTCGGCCACGGCTCGCCCAGCGCGAGGCAGAGCACGGGCAACGCGAGCGCCACCGCGAGCGACGCCAGGGACGCGTAGCGGAAGAGGGCGAGCAAGACGACCCAGCCGGCGAGGCACAGCACCGCCGGCAGCAACGCGAGGGCGAAGCTGACCCCGCCGGCCGTGGCCACCATCTTGCCGCCCCGGGTGAACCCGAGCCACACGGGGCGCGCATGGCCGAGCATCGCCGCAGCCCCGGCGAGCACGCCGACCCACTCGCCGCCGACCCGCAGGCCGACGAACGCGGGCACGAAGCCCTTCGCGACGTCGAGCAGTGCGACCGGGACTCCGAGCGACTTGCCGTACACCCGCCACACGTTGGAGGCGCCGATGTTGCCGCTGCCCTGGGCCCGGATGTCCTCGCCCTTGACGAGCCGCACGAGCAGGGGGCCGAACGGGATCGAGCCGGCCAGGTAGCCCCCGACGACGATGAGGACGTCGGTGATCACGAGCTCGGACTATGCGCCGGGGATGCCGTACGCGTCGACGAAGCCGTTGACGACGTCCCAGTCGAGGTTGGCCAGGAACGCCTCGATGTAGGAGCCGCGATCGGTCTGGTAGTCGAGGAAGTACGCGTGCTCGTAGACGTCGAGGGCCACGAGGAGCGTTGCGTTCCACACCGGGAAGGTGTTCTGGGCGTCGCCGATGTAGTTGAAGAGCCGGCGCTCGTCCCAGTCGTAGGCGGTCCATGCCCAGCCGCGGGCGGCCATCCCGGTCGCCTCGAGGTCGGCCCGCCAGGCCTCCGCGGAGCCGAAGTCGCGGACGATCAGGTCGCCGATCGCCCCCGTCGGCTCGCCTCCCTCTCCCCCGAGGTGCGCGAAGTAGACCTCGTGGTTCTTGATGCCTCCAATGGCGAACGTGAGGTCGACCTTCAGCGCCCGCACGTCCGAGTACGCCTGGTTGGCGGCCGCGAGGTCGACCCCGGCGAGCCGGGAGAGAATCTCGTTCCGCTTGCTCACGTACCCCTGATAGAGCTTGTAGTGGGCCTCGATCGAGGCACGCGAGATGCCGTCGAGCTCGAGTAGCGCGGGTTTCAGCTCTCGGGGCTTGATCTCCTCGAATGTCGACACGGGCATCCTCCGGCTCGTCGGGACGGGCGTGAGCATATCCTTGGGGACGACGCCACGAACCTGACAAGGAGAGAGACCCCATGGCCTATCAGCTTCCCGACCTGCCATACGCCTTCGACGCGCTCGAGCCCCACGTCGACGCCAAGACGATGGAGATCCATCACGACAAGCACCACGCCGCCTACGTCACGAACCTGAACGCCGCACTCGACGGAACCGAGTGGATGGACCGCCCGATCGACTCCGTGATCGCCAACCTGGAGATCATCCCGGAGGACAAGCGCGCTGCCGTCCGCAACAACGGCGGCGGCCACGCGAACCACTCGCTGTTCTGGGAGACCCTCGGCCCGAACGCGGGCGGCGAGCCGGGAGGCGCGCTCGGCGACGCCGTGCAGTCGACGTTCGGCGCGTTCGACGTGCTGAAGCAGCAGATGACGGACGCGGGCATCAAGCGCTTCGGCTCCGGGTGGTCGTGGCTCGTCTGGGACGGGACCGGCCTCGCCGTGATGTCGACTCCCAATCAGGACTCACCGATCATGGAGGGCAAGACGCCGCTGTTCGGGATCGACGTCTGGGAGCACGCCTACTACCTCAAGTACCAGAACCGCCGGCCCGAGTACCTGGAGGCGATCTGGAACGTCGTCAACTGGGACGCGGTCGCAGCCAGGTTCGACGCCGCCAACGGCTGAGCAGGTGCTGCCGGGGCCGGTCTCCGGCCGGCCCCGGCACGCGCCGGCCAATCCGCCGGGTCGACGCGACCGTAGGACGAGAACGTGGACGTCGCGCTGCACACGCTCTTGCCCTCGGAGCGTCCACCGGCGAGCATCAGCGCCATGAGTGGGACGCCCCCGACCGACAGCGAGCTGATCGCCCGGGTCGCCGCCCGAGACCGCTCGGCATTCGAGGAGCTCTACGCGCGCTACGCCCGGGCCGTGCTCGGCTACGCGCTGCGCAGGATCCCCGACCGCGGCCGGGCCGAGGACGCTGCGCAGGACTCGTTCGCCGCCGTCTGGCGGGCGGCGGCGACGTATGAGCCGTCTCGTGGCCCCGTGGCGCCGTGGCTCTTCACGGTCGTCCGCAACGTGATCGTCGACTCGCTGCGCCGCTCGCCGCCCGCCACCGTGGCCGATCCGCCGGAGCTGGCCTCCGCCGAGCCCGAGCCGCCGGAACAGGCGGAGGCGTCGTGGCTCGCCTGGCGCGTCCATCGCGCGCTCGCACTGCTGCCCGAGAGCGAGCGCACCCTGATCGAGCTCGCCTACTGGAGCGGGCTCTCGCAGAGCGAGACAGCGGAGTTCCTGAACCTTCCGCTCGGCACGGTCAAGACCCGGACACGCACCGCGCTGGCCCGGCTCGCCGACGAGCTCGAGGGGGAGCTGCGATGACGGGCCGCGACCTTCGGTTCGACGACCTCGTCGGCGACGAGCTCGACCCGGCGGAGCGCGAGCGACTGCTCGCCGTCCACGAGCTGCTCGTGCAGGCAGGCCCGCCGCCCGAGCTGTCACCCGAGCTCGCTCTCGCCCCGCCCGTGGCGCCGGGCACGGTGATCGCTCTTCCGCGCCGCTACCGGTTCACCGCGATCGCGGCCGCGGCTGCCGTGGCGGTCGTGCTCTTCGGCGCGGGCTACCTGATCGGCGGCACGAACGCCGGCGGCGGCGCCACGGTCCTGCGCACCGTGGAGATGACGGGCGCGGGCGGTGCGACGGCGTCGCTCGCGGTGCTGGCGAAGGACGATGCCGGTAACTGGCCCATGGAGCTGACGGTGCGCGGCCTACCGCCGCTCGCGCGGGGCCAGAGCTACGAGCTGTGGCTGACGCGGAACGGGGAGCTCGCGGAATCGTGCGGCTCGTTCGTGGTGGCGGCGGAGGAGACGGTGGTGAGCCTCAACGCCCCCTATCGGCTCAGCGACTACACCGGCTGGGTGGTGACGGCGAACGTCGACACGGGCGCCTTCGTGTTGCGCACCGACGAGACCTAGCCCGGCCTTCGGAGCTTCCGGGCCGCGCGCTATCGTCGGTGGCAATCGTGTCGACGCAGCCCCGAACCGGTCTCGTCCGAACGCAGTACGAGGACTTCGCCCGCCACGTCCTGACGAGCGGGGTCGCGAAGGGCGACCGCACCGGCACGGGCACGGTCAGCGTGTTCGGGTACCAGATGCGCTTCGACCTCGGCGAGGGCTTCCCGCTCGTGACGACGAAGAAGGTGCACTTCCCGGCGGTCGCCTACGAGCTGCTCTGGTTCCTGCGGGGAGACGGCAACGTGCGCTGGCTCCAGGAGCACGGCGTCACGATCTGGGACGAGTGGGCCGCCGAGGACGGCGACCTCGGCCCCGTGTACGGCGTGCAGTGGCGCAGCTGGCCGACCCCCGACGGAGGGCACGTCGACCAGGTCGCCGAGGCCGTGAGGCTGCTCCGCGAGGAGCCCGACTCGCGCCGGATCGTCGTGAGCGCGTGGAACGTGGCCGACCTGCCGCGGATGGCGCTGATGCCGTGCCATGCCTTCTTCCAGTTCAACGTCGCCGAGGGACGGCTCTCGTGCCAGGTGTACCAGCGCAGCGCGGACGTGTTCCTCGGGGTGCCGTTCAACATCGCGAGCTACGCGCTGCTGACGCACATGCTCGCCCAGCAGGCCGACCTCGAGCCGGGCGACCTCATCTGGACGGGCGGCGACTGCCACGTCTACGACAATCACCGCGAGCAGGTCGCGACGCAGCTGGCCCGTGACCCTTTCCCCTACCCCACGCTCCGGCTCCGGCGCCGGCCGCCGTCTGCCTTCGACTACGCGTTCGAGGACTTCGAGGTGGTCGGCTACCAGCACCACCCGGCGATCCGCGCGCCGGTCGCGGTGTGAAGGTCGTCCTGGTCGCCGCGGTGGCGCGCGGCGGAGTGATCGGGCGCGACGGCACGATTCCCTGGCGGTTGCCGGAGGACATGGCGCACTTCCGGGCGGTGACGATGGGCGACCCGGTCGTGATGGGACGACGGACGTGGGACTCCCTTCCCGAGCGCTTCCGTCCGCTCCCCGGCAGGCGCAACGTCGTCGTCACCCGCAACCCGGCGTGGCAGGCAGACGGCGCCGAGCGGGCGGCGTCGCTCGACGACGCGCTCCGCCTGCTCGAGGACGCGCCCCGCGTCGCCGTGATCGGCGGCGCGCAGGTCTATGCCGCCGCGCTGCCGCTCGCCGACGAGCTGCTGCTGACCGAGATCGACGTCGACGTCGACGGCGACACGGTGTTCCCCGTGTTCGACGCGAGCCTCTTCGAGGAGGTGAGTCGCGAGCCGCACACCTCGGCGGACGGTATCCCGTTCGCGTACGCGACGTACGAGAGACGGGGTGCCGCGTGAGCCGGCTGCTGGTCGGCACGAGTGGTTGGTCGTACCCCTCCTGGCAGCCGGGCTTCTACCCGGCCGGGACCGACCGCTCGGCGTTCCTGGGCTTCTACGCGCGGCAGTTCGACGCGGTCGAGCTCAACGCGACCAAGTACAGGCTCCCCTCGCAGGCACAGTTCGAGAGCTGGGCCGAGCAGGTGCCGGATGGGTTCCGCTTCGCAGTGAAGGCACCCGGGCAGGTGGAACGGCGTCTCGATGTGTTCCAGGAGCGCGTGCTCGCTCTCGGAGACCGCCTCGGCTGCGTGCGTGTCGTCGTCGACCGGCCGCGCGACGACGGCTTCCTGGAGCTCCTGCTCGGCTCGGCGGAACCGACGATCCGCTACGCGCTCGACCTCCGACACCCCTCGTGGTCGGGGGTGGAGGAGAGCCTCCGCGCCGTGGGCTGGGCCCGAGTCGACGATCTCGCGGGGAACGGGGGTTGGGCCTACCTCCGCTTCCGCGAGCTCGCGTACGACGGGCCCGGGCTCGACGCGGTCGCGGCACGGGTGCGCAGTGCCGTCGCGGCCGGCACGGAGGTGTACGCGTTCTTCCGCCACGACGGGCCGCCGGCCGCGCCGCGCGCGGCTCTCCGGCTCTCCGCCCTGCTGAGCTCCTGAGGGGACGACGGCACAGGCCGCCTGCCCGCGACGGGTACGCGTCCCGTGCCGGGCGTCAGCGGCCCACCAGCTCGAGCACGGCCTCGCGAAAGACCGACGTGTGCAGGTCGACGTCGGCCTCGATGGTGGCGGGCGACATCAGCGCCATGTTGTGGAACGGCGTCAGCAGGATGCCGCGGTTGAGCGCGTGGAGGTGCATGAAGGCGCTCGAGCGCGAAGTCGCCGGCAACGGAGGCCTCGCTGCCGCGGATGCTGCTCTGCGTACCGCGCCTCCTCGCGCGCCGTCAGCCCCGGCAGCACGCCGTGCACGTCGAGCACCGCCTGGCTCACGGTCCGGACCAGGCGGTGCCGGAGACATCGACGACGGTGGCCCCTCCGTCGATCGGAAGCTCGACGCCGCTGACGTAGCTCGCCTCGTCGGAGAGCAGAAAGGAGACGACCGAGGCGACCTCCTGCGGATCCGCCGGCCGCCGCAGCGGCACGTGCTGGTGTGCGAGCGCGTAGGCGCCCTCGCGATCGGTTCCCCGGAGCCGCGCCAGCTGATCCATGTCGGCGTCGCCCATCGGAGTGCGCACCCAGCCCGGGCAGACGGCGTTCGCCCGCACGCCCACCGGCCCGTAGTCGTTCGCAATCGTCTTGCACAGCATCACCAGCCCCGCCTTCGAGCTGCAGTACGACGCCCAGCCCGGCCCGGCCCGCATCGCGTTCACCGAGGCGATGCCGACTATCGCGCCGCGCCGCTCGACGAGGCGCGGTAGTGCCGCCCGGGCGACCAGGAACGCCCCGGTCAGGTTCGTTCGCATGGTGCGCTCCCATCCTTGCGGCGTCTCGTCTGCTACCGCGCCCGAGTCGCCGATGCCCGCATTCAGCACGACGCCGTCGATCCCGCCGAAGCCGTCGCACGCCGCCGCCGCGAGCGCGTCTGCATGCGCAGGATCGCCGACGTCGCCGGGAACGGCCAGCGCAGCCTCGCCGAGCTCGCCGACCAGGTCGTCGAGTGGCGCGCGGCGTCGCCCCGACAGGATGAGGCCGTACCCGTCCTCTGCGAGCCGGCGCGCGATCGCAGCGCCGATGCCCGTTCCCGCGCCCGTGATGATGGCCGCGCGCATCCCCGTCCGGGCTAGGCCCGACGAATCGAGACGATCCGCGCCCGCCACGAGCCGCGCGGCGCCGGCACCTCGACGGTGTCGCCGACGGCCGCCCCCATGAGGGCGCCTCCGAGGGGAGAGCCGGGCGAGACGCCGCCGACGCTCGAGATCTCGACCTCCATCCGCTCACCGTGCTCGTCCTCGATCTCCACGATCGAGCTGACGCCGACATGGTCGTCGTGGTCGTGCTCGACGGTGACGGCGTGCTGCAGCCGGTGGCGCAGCTTGCGAATCCGCGCCTCGAGCAGGCCCTGCTCGTTCTTGGCGGCGTGGTACTCGAAGTTCTCGGACAGGTCGCCGAAGGACCGGGCGGTCGCGATCGCCTCCACCGCTGCCGCCCGGCGCGGCCCTTCGAGCTCGGCGAGCTCCGCCTCGAGGGCCTCGCGCTGCGCAGCGGTGAGATGCTCGGCGGCGTCGCTCATCCGCAGAAGGCTACCGCCTGGGCCGGAAACGGGCCGTCCGGTGGCCCAATTAATTGCCACTGACGGGAGAGAAATGCCGAGAATGCACGATCTCGTTTGACAGGAGGGGCGCCGAAGGCTTAGACAGGTAGCTACATCGCGGACTGGCCAACAAGGAGGAGCGACGGTGGCAACCGATCTCGAGCGGTTCGTCGACAACGAAGCCCGTGAGGCGTTGATCGCCGACGTGCGGCGTCGCATCGATGCCGAGGGCATCACCTACATCTACTACCAGTTCGCCTCGGTGACCGGCCGGATCATGGGCAAGGGGGTGCCCGCATCCCACTGGGAGAGCATCGCCAGGAAGGGCTTCCAGCTCGTCTACGGCGCCACCGCCAACCTGTTCACCGACCGCCACGGCGACTACATCGGCTACGGGCCCGAGGCGGCAGAGCTCGTGGGGCTCCCCGAGCCCGAGACGTTCATGCCGCTGCCGTGGGACGCGAAGGTAGCGCGCGTCTGGTGCCAGTGCTTCCGCAACCGCGAGGAGCGCGAGAACCCGGCCGCCTTCCTCACCTCGGACTGCCGCGGCAACCTCAAGCGCCACCAGGCCGAGTTCGAGGCGGCCACCGGACTCCACCTCCGCGCCGGCACCGAGCCGGAGATGATGTGGCTGAAGCTGAAGGAGGACGGCACGCCCGACGTGGACGGCGTCACGAAGCCGTACTGCTACCACATCGACCAGTTCTCGGAGCTGCAGCCGATCATCCACAAGGTGATCGAGTACGGCCAGGCGATGGGCCTCGACATGATCCAGGGCGACCACGAGGACGCTCCCGGCCAGATCGAGCTGAACTTCAACTTCGACCGCGCCGAGCAGACGGCGGACAACCTCTCCACCTACCGGCAGATCTGCCGCCAGGTGGGCCGCGAGCTGGGTGCCTTCCCGTGCTTCATGCCGAAGCCGTTCATGGGCGTGTCGGCGAACGGCTGTCACCACAACATCTCGCTCTGGCGGGGCGACGAGAACGCGTTCATGCCCGAGACCGCCGATCAGCAGAAGCCGAGCCAGGTCGGCCTGTGGGCGATCGGCGGCATCCTCGAGCATCTCGGCGCCCTCACCGCCGTAACCGCCTCCACCGTCAACTCGTACCGGCGGCTCTGGGACACGGGCTTCTGGGCGCCCGTGTTCGCCGACTGGGGCTTCCAGAACCGGACCACGGCGCTGCGCGTCTCGGCCCCCGGCCGCTTCGAGTACCGCTCGGTCGACTCCGCCGTGAACCCCTACCTCTCCATGTCGACGCTGATCATGGCGATGTGGGACGGGATCGAGCGCAAGCTCGATCCCGGCGAGCCCGAGGAGCGAAACATCTACGCCGCGATGGAGGCCGGCAAGGAGGTCAAGAAGATCCCGATGACCTTCGGGGACGCGCTCGACGCTCTCGAGGCGGACGACGTCGTCCAGAGAGCGCTGCCGGGCGATATGTACCGTGTCTTCATGCACTACAAGCGCGACGAGTGGGAACGCCACTGCGCCACCGTCACGGACTGGGATGTGAAGGAGTACCTCGATGTGCTGCCCTGAGCGACGTGGCGAGCCCGGGTTCGAAAGGACGATCTGAACAATGTGTGGGATCGCAGGGATCATCTACAAGGACGGAGCGCACCCGATCGGGACAGAGATGACCCGCATGCTCCAGTCCATGAAGCACCGCGGGCCCGACTCCACCGGCTACGCCCTCTACGGGCAGCCCTCGAACCTCGTGGTCATGCGCTACAAGCTGGCCGACGCCAACACTCCGCGCGACTTCGAGTACGAGGACCGGCTGCGCCGGCACCGCGCCGAGGTCGAGCGCCGGCTCCACTCGCTCCAGGCCCGCATCCGCGAGATCGACGAGGAGACCGAGTATGCGTTCCGTGTCACGCTCGAGTACGACGGCGACCTGAAGCGGCTCGCCGACTACATCGAGGACGTGCCGGACTGCGAGGTGCTCTCGCTCGGGAAGTCCCTCGAGATCATCAAGGACCTGGGCGACGCGGAGACCGTCTCCGAGGGGTACCACCTCGACGACTTCAACGGCACCCATGCCATCGGGCACGTCCGCATGGCGACGGAGTCGGACGTGGACATCTCGGGGGCCCACCCGTACTGGGCGTATCCGTTCTCGGACGTCGCCGTCGTGCACAACGGGCAGCTGACGAACTACTTCCACTGGAAGCGCCGGCTGGAGCGTGCCGGGCACCGCTTCCAGTCCGAGTGCGACTCGGAGATCATCGCCGTGTACCTCGCCGAGAAGATGAGCGAGGGCTCCTCGCTCGAGGACGCCATGCGCGAGAGCCTCGAGGACCTCGACGGCGTCTTCACGTACATCTGCGTCACCGAGGACGCGCTCGGCGTCGCGAAGGACGAGATGGCCGCCAAGCCGCTCGTCCTGTACGAGGCGGACGACCTCGTCGCGCTCGCGTCCGAGGAGATCGCCATCCGCGCGATCCTGGACCACGAGATCGACACCTACGACCCGTACGAAGGAGAGGTGCTGGTATGGCAACGCTAGCCGGCGAGCACTCGATCAGCTACGACGCGCGCGGGCTCTCCGAGCCGAACGCATCCGTTCCGAAGGTGTCCGAGATCGACGGCACGACCGCGGTCTTCGACGCCCACGACCTCTCCACACGGCAGATCAACCTGGAGCTGCGCTGGCTGATCAACGAGCAGGGGATCACCGACGTCACCGTCAAGAACCCGGGCGCGAAGCACTCGCTCGGCGTCGGCATCCTCACGCGCTGCAAGATCACGTTCGAGGGCAGCCTCGGCTACTTCGGCTGCGGCATCATCGACGGGCCCGAGGTGCACATCAAGGGGCGCGTGGGCTGGTCGGCCTGCGAGAACATGATGTCCGGGGTCGTCGTCATCGACGGCAACGCAGGCTCGCTCACGGGGGCGGCGTTCCGCGGCGGGGATCTCGTCGTCAGGGGCCGGGTCGGGGCGCGTACCGGCATCGACCAGAAGGGCGGCACGATCATCGTCGGCGGCAGCGCCGGCTCGATGAACGGGTTCATGATGCAGCGCGGCCGCCAGATCATCTGCGGCGACGTCGGACACGGTCTCGGCGACTCGATGTACGACGGCACGATCTACGTCGGAGGGAAGGTACGCTCGCTCGGGATCGACTGCGTGCCGGGCGAGTGGACCGAGGCCGACACCGAGTTCATCGAGCGGAAGTTCCGCATCTACGGGCTCGGCTCCCCGCCCGAGCTGCAGAAGTTCGTGTGCGGCAAGAAGCTCTACAACTACGACACCCTCGAGCCGTCCGAGCGCAAGCTCGTCCTGTAAGGGAGACACATGGCCGACGAGACCGCACCCAGCAGCAAGAACACGCTCGGGCACAGCCGCATCTTCACCCCCGAGGTGATCAACGACATCCACATGAAGGCCGAGCTCGGCCGCTATCGCATGCGCGGGTTCTCGATCTTCAAGCCGATCCCGCACTGGGATCAGCTGATGTTCATGCCCGGCACCCTCACCCGCTTCGTGATCGAGGGCTACCGGGAGAAATGCCTGACCAAGACCGTGCTCGGCGCCCGCTTCGCGAAGAAGCCGATCGAGCTCGACATCCCCGTCTACATCACCGGGATGAGCTTCGGTGCGCTCAGCCTCGAGGCGAAGATGGCCCTGGCCAAGGGCGCCTCGATGGCGGGCACCGCGACGTGCTCGGGCGAGGGCGGCATGATCCCGCCGGAGCGCGACCACTCGACCAAGTGGTACTACCAGTGCATCCAGAGCCGGTACGGCTTCAACCCGCATCACCTGATGCTGGCCGATGCGGTCGAGTTCTTCATCGGCCAGGGAGCCAAGGTGGGCCTCGGCGGCCACCTGATGGGACAGAAGGTGACCGAGCAGGTCGCGGAGATGCGCTCGCTTCCTGCGGGCATCGACCAGCGCTCGCCGGCGCGCCACCCGGACTGGCTCGGGCCCGACGACCTCTCCCTGAAGATCCAGGAGATCCGGGAGGCGACCGACTACCAGATCCCGATTCAGCTCAAGCTGGGCGCGTCGCGCGTGTACGACGACGTGCGCATGGCCGCGAAGTGCGGGCCCGACATCATCTACCTGGACGGCGCCGAGGGCGGCACCGGGGCAGGGCCGCACATCGCAACCGAGGAGACGGGCATCCCGCTGATGGCCGCGATCCCCGAGGCCCGCCGGGCGCTCGAGGACGTGGGCCTCGCCGAGGAGATCGACCTCGTCGTCGCGGGCGGCATCCGCAACGGCGGCGACATCGCCAAGGCGCTCGCGCTCGGCGCCAAGGCGGTCGCGATCGGGCACTCCGCGATGATGGCCCTCAACTGCAACAAGGAGATTCCCGGCGTCACCGACTACGAGGGCACCGTCGGCGTCCCCGCCGGCCAGTGCTACCACTGCCATACGGGCCGCTGCCCGGTCGGCGTCGCCACCCAGGATCCCGAGCTGCGCAAGCGTCTCGTGGTCGAGGACGCAGCGGAGCGGGTCTACAACTTCCTGCACACGCTCACGCTCGAGGTGCAGATGCTGGCGCGGGCGTGCGGCAAGACGAACATCCACTCGCTCGAGCCGGAGGACCTCTGCGCCCTCACGGTCGAGGCGGCAGCGATGGCAAAGGTTCCCCTCGCGGGCACCACCTGGATCCCGGGCGTCAGCGAGGAGCAGACGCTCGCCAGGATGGAGCGGATGCTCGAGAAGCACCTCGAGTACCCCGTCGACTACCTGCCGAGCCACGCGGAGGTGATGAGCGGTGAGTGAGAAGCCCCACGGGGACATCCACTACAGCGAGCCGCAGAAGATCTTCGGCATCGACGCCGAGTTCCTGGCGGGACACCGGTTCGCGCACCAGGAGGACTTCTCGCTCGTCGAGTCCGTCGACCTCGACGCCGCCACGCCGGGCGCCGACATCAACTGGCTCGAGGACATCGAGCTCCTGGAGGAAGACGGCACACCTGCCGTGTTCGACCGGTACTCCAACTCGTTCATCAAGATCTACTTCCCGATCCCGCCGGGGCGCGAGAACGAGATCGCGCGCAAGGTGCTGATCAAGCACCTGCAGTCGGGAAGCTCGTACGGCATCCAGCTGAAGGAGAAGCACTGCAAGTTCCCGCAGCCCGAGCTGGGGCCGTGGGTGAAGGACTCGAAGACCGTCGGCACCGACTGGAAGCCCCCCGTGCTCGAAGGGTGGGAACCCCCGGCCCACTGAGCGCTCCCCGCGCGGGACCTGCTGCGGCAGGTCCCGCCCGCGGGGCACGTCGTGCGGGCGGACAGCTCCACGGGGCACCCACCCGTGGCAGCCGTGCGGCGGCCCCGCAGAGACCGCCGAGCGGCGACCATGGCAGGCTCCTAGATGGGAATCGCGTTCGGGCTCGGCGCCGCCGTCACGTGGGGGTGCGCCGACTATGTCGCCGCGCTCGCGGGCCGGCGCATCGGCTCGCTGCCCGTCGTGCTCGGCTTCCACGTCCTCGCAACCCTGATGCTCGGCGCGCTCGTGCTCTCGACCGGGTCGCTGTCCGAAGTCGATGCGAACGACCTCCCCTTCTTCGCGCTCGTGGCTGTGCTCGGTTGGGGGTCGTACGCGTGCTTCTACCGTGCGCTCGCGATCGGGCCGATCTCGCTGCTCAGCCCGATCGTCTCCGGCTACGCGGCGGTGACGGTGCTGCTGGCCGTCGTCTTCCTCGGTGAGCGGCTGTCGGGAGCCGAGACGCTCGCGATCGTCGTCTCCTTTGCCGGCGTCGCCCTCGCGTCCGCGGACGTGCGCCAGCTGTTCTCGATGGAACGGGTCGACGCGCACGGGCTCGTGTTCGCCCTCGCCGCGATGGTCCTGCTCGGCGCCTTCGTGCTGGGCGTGTCGGCGCGGGCGGACGAGCTCGGCTGGCTGGCGCCCGTGTTCCTGGCGCGTTTCGGCTCCACGATCCTCGTGGCGCTGACGACGATTCGCGGTGGCCGCTGGCGCTTTCCCGACCGCTCGGGGCGCGTGGTCGGCGCTCTCGCACTGCTGGCGGTCCTCGACACGGCGGGCTACGTCTCGTTCAACCTCGGCGTGCAGCACGACGACACGGCGATAGTGGCGGCAGCCTCGGCTCCGTACGCCGTGATCCCCGTGGTGGCGGGCGTCGCTCTCCTGCGCGAGCGCCCGACGCCCGTCCAGTGGGCGGGCGTCGGGCTCGTGATCGTCGGGCTCGTGCTGCTCGGCCTCGCGGCCGGACAGCCCGGCTAGGCCCGGGGCCTCGCCTTCCCCGGGTCGTAGACCGGCAGAGAGGCGACGGCCGCCCCCACGACCCCGTCCCCGACGGCGACATCGACGCGCTCTCCGATCGACGCGTGCGCGGCATCGACCACCGCCATTCCGATCACCTGCTCCAGGGTCGGGCTCTCGCACGGGCTCGTCAGGGTGCCGACGGGCTGCCCGTCCTTCGTCACCGCGGCACCGTACTCGGGCACCTCGCCGCCGTCGAGCACGAGCGTGACGAGCCGGCGGGGCGGGCTGCCGGCCTCGGCCGCGAGCGCCGCCTTGCCGCAGAAGTCGGGGCCGTCCAGGCGGATCATCTTGTCGAGCGACATGTCGTACGGGCTCGTCTCGTGCTGGAAGTAGTCGTAGCCGATGAAGATCAACCCGGACTCGATCCGGATCGTCTCGACCGCGGCCAGGCCGTACGGCCGTGCGCCGGCACCGACGACCGCGGCCCACAGCTGCTCCGCGCCCTCCGGCGCGCAGAAGAGCTCGAAGCCGAGCTCGCCGGAGTAGCCGGTGCGGGACACCCAGCAGGGGACGCCGCCCACCTCGACCTGATCGGGCCAGAACCGGAAGTACCGCAACGAGGAGACGTCAGCCTCGCAGATCGACTGCAGGAGCTCGGGCGAGCGCGGCCCGTTGATGCCGACCTGCGGCGTCGCCTCCGTCATCGGGGTGATCTCGACGTCGAGCCCCGAGACGACCGTCGTGAAATGGTCGAGGTCGGAGTCGAGCGCGGTCACGACGATGCAGTCCGTCTCGCTCAGCTTGAACACCGTGCCGTCGCCCACCATCTTCCCGTGCTCGTCGCAGAACGGCGCGTACCGCACCTGCCCGGCCTCGAGGCCGAGCATGTCGTTCGTGAAGACGCGGTCGGCTGCCACGAGCGCGTCGGCGCCGCTGAAGCCCCACTTGCGAAGCGGCGAGGCATCCCACACGCCGACGTCGTTGCGGACGGCATGGTGCTCGGCGACGGGATCGCCGAAATGGCTCGGCCAGTACCAGCCCTCCCAGTCCATGAACTCGCAGCCGAGCTCGCGCTGGGGACGATCGAACGCCGTGCGAATGATCTCCGTGGCTCCCATCAGGATCCTCCTGTGCAGGTCGTCTCGTGCCTACTATCTCACCACAGCCCTGCGCGGTGCTGCGCCCGCGCAACCTCAACCCGACCGGAGGATCGTCGATGTCGATTCCGGCGTCAGTTCCCTATGTGATCGTGGGCGGCGGCATCCACGGCCTCTCGACCGCGTACCACCTGGCCGAGCTGCTCGAGGAACGCGGCCGGCCCGGCACCGACATCCTCGTGCTCGACAAGGGGCGCGTCGGAGCGGGTGCGACCGGGATCTCGGGCGGCATCGTGCGCAACTTCTACCTCTCCCCGGCGATCACCGAGATCGTCCGCCAGTCGGTCGAGATCTTCGAGGTCGAGCCTTCCCTGTTCGGCTTCCGGCAGGTCGGCTACGTCGCGGTCGTGCCCGACGTCCAGGCGGACGAGCTCGGGCTCATCGCCGAGCAGCAAGCCGAGATCGGGTACGCGTCGAAGCTCGTCCGGGGCCCCGGCCCCGTGGCCGAGCACATGGCCGAGATCTTCCCCGACTGGCACGCACAGGGAGCGACGGCCTGCCTGCACGAGGCGCGCAGCGGCTGGGCCGACGCCGCAGCGACGGTCGCAGCGCTCGCGGGCATGACGCGCTCTGCCGGTGTGCGAATGCTCGAAGGCGTCGAGGTGACAGGGTTCGAGCTCACGGACGGCGCCGTCACCGGCGTCGAGACGACGGCGGGCTCGATCGCGTGCGAGACGGTCGTGGTGGCGCCCGGCCCGTGGGCTCGAGATCTCTGGCGGATGCTCGAGCTGGCGGAGGAGATCCCGGTCGGAGACGGCCGGCAGCCGGTCTTCCACTACTGGCAGGTACGCGAGGGAGAGTACGCCCACGCGCGCGAGACGCTCGACCCCGGGGCGCCGGTCGTGCACCTCGACGCCGACCTGCCGCTCGTCTCGCCAGGTGACGGCTCTGTCCTGCAGCCTGCCCCGTGGGGGATCTACTTCCGCCCCGGCCTCGGCGGGGGCGTGGCCTGCGGCGGGTTGCCGCTCGCGCTCGAGGCCGACTGCGCGCTCGATCCTTACGGCCCTTCGCACCCGGAGCTCGGCCTGACGAGCGCGTCCTTCGACCGGACGATGACGACCAGCCTCTCGTGGGCCCTCGGCCGCTTCGGCACGGCGGCGGACGACTGGACATGCTCGTCCTTTGCCGCCCCGACCTGCTTCACGCCCGACAGCTACCCGATCGTGGGCTTCGTCCGCGAGAACGCCTACGCCGTCCTCGACTCGAACCACGGCTTCAAGATGCTCGCCCTCGGCAAGCTCGCGGCGGGCGAGCTTCTCGGGGGCGACGCGCCCGAGCTCTCGGCGTTCCGCGTCGGCCGCTTCGCAGAGGCCGCGCTGCATCCGGTCTCGGCGAGCCCGTATCCGTGGACGTGAGGGGTCTCAGGCCCGGATGAGCAGGCCGCCGTTCCGGGCGGCGCCCTCCAGGAACACGAGCCAGTCGATCCAGAGCTGCCCGTCGTCGAGTGTCAAGGGCGTCTCCCTGGCAGCCGAGATGACGTCCTCGACCTCGGCCGCCTCGACGACCGTGTCCCCACCAGCTTCCGGCAACCGCTCGCTCGGCCACGGCATGCCCTGCACGTCCATCTCGGTCGTGAGCGCACTCAGGTCGGCCGCGCTGAGCCAGACGTGCCCGCTGGCGCCGTCGTTGCGGCGCCAGTACAACCGGTAGCTCACGCCGTCTCCTTCGCCCTGCGGCGCTCCTTCTCGTAGACGGGGTGCTCGACGACCTCTCCCTGGACGTCCTCGCCGCCGACGCGGGCGGTCACCTTCGTCCCGGGCACCCTGACGTCCTTGCGCAGCTTCGCGAGACCGAGCGTCCTCCCGCCGAGGAAGGGCGACTCGACGGCCTGCGTGACGAGCCCGACCTCGTCGCCGTCGACGGCGAGCGGCGCGCCGCTCGCCGCGTCGCCGCCCGAGGCGAGCACGACGCTGCCGAGGCGGAGATCGGTGTCGTCGTCCGCGTGCACGAGCGCTGCGCGGCCCTGGAACTCGCCCTTGCCCAGGTCGACCGACCAGCCGAGCCCGCACTCGTAGGGCGACACCGAGGGGTCGTACTCGACCCCGCCGATGATGAAGCCGCCTTCGATCCGGAACAGGTCGAGCGCCACCATTCCGATCACCTTCATCCCCTGCGGGAGGAGCGCCGGGACGAGCGCATCCCACAGCTCGAGCGCACGATCGTGCTCGACCCACAGCTCGTAGCCGAGCTCCGCCGTGTAGCCGAGCCGGGTCATGAACACCGGGATGCCCGCGATCTCCACGTCCTCCCGGAACGTGTAGTAGGGAAACGCCGCGTTGGAGAGGTCCTGGTTGGCGAGCGGCTGCAGCATCGAGCGGCTCAGCGGCCCCTGGAGGCACAGGTGGGGCATCGCGTCGGTGAGCTCGGTCACCGTGATGCCGGCCGGAGCCTGCTCGCGGAAGATGTGGTAGTCACGGTCGCTGGCACCGCAGAAGCGGATGCTGTCGGCCGAGCGCACCATCACCGTGCAGTCGTCGACCATCTTGCCGTGCTCGTCGCAGAGCGCCCCGTAGCCGATCTGACCGACGCCGAGCCTGGAGACGTCGCGGGTGACGATCGAGTTCACGAACTCCTGGGCTCCGGGCCCCTCGATGTCGACCTTGCGGAGCATCGTGAAGTCCATCAATGCCGCCGCCTCGCGGCAGGCGCGGTACTCCTCCAGCGTGTCCGTCACGACCGACGGCGCCCAGTAGCCGAACAGGTCCATCCAGTCGTCGGTCATCGCCTGCAGGCGGGGGTAGAAAGCGGTTTCCTTGCTCACCCTGAACTCTCCCTCGTCGTGGTCCGCGCCTACCCTAGAACGTGGAGGACGCTGCGTGCAGCAGCCAGCGATCATCCCGGGTCGAGCGTTGCAGGCCCGACTAGTGTTGAGGCATGAGCGGGCACTCGAGAACACGTGGCGATGGGGACGACTGGGAGCCGATGGAGCTCGGTGGGGCCGTCGTCGGCGAGGTGCACTGGCTGCGCTGCGACGAGGGCCCGAGGCCGTACTACGCCGGGTTCTGGCGGGTGACCGGCGAGCCGCCCGAGGCGTTCGACTACTCGTTCGAACAGAACGAGACGATCCACGTGCTCGAGGGCGAGGTCATGATCGAGCTCGACGACGGTGCGGTGCTGGAGCTCCGCCCCGGTGACGCGGCGTCCTTCGCCCCCGGGTCGACGTCGACCTGGAGGGTCGTGCGGACGCCCTTCAAGGAGCTCTTCGTCCTCAGCTGATCAGGCGCCGTCGGCGCCCGGCTGCGCCGCAGCGACACCGGCCGTCTCGAGCTGGAGCGACTCGAGCACGAGCTCGGTGAGCTCCCGCAGCTCGATCTCACCCTCGTGGCCGGAGGTCTTGATCGCGTCCTCGTACATGGTCACGTCCTTCGGGCAGCAGACGACGAAGAAGTCGACCCGCTCGAGCGCAGTCGCCTCGTGGATGCGGGACTCCGACGGCCTCGGCGCATCGCCCTGCTTCAGCTCGGACATCCAGATCCTGCCGCCGCCGGCGCCGCAGCAGTGGGAGTTGTCGCGGTTGCGCGGCATCTCCACGAGCTCGCAGCCGGTGGCCTCGATCAGGCGGCGTGGCTCCTCGTAGACGCCGTTGTAGCGCCCGAGCGTGCAAGGGTCGTGGTAGGTGACCCGGCGGCCGAGCGCCTTCCCCGGGGTCAGAGCGCCCGACTCGACCAGCTCGAGCAGGAGCTGCGAGTGGTGGACGACCTCCCACGTGCCGCCGAGCGCGGGATATTCGTTCTTGAGCGTGTTGAACGAGTGCGGGTCGGAGGTGAGAATGCGATCGAAGTCGCAGGCCGAGATCGCCTCGATGTTGCTCTCGGCGAGGTCCGTGAACAGGCCCTCCTCGCCTACCCTGCGGACGTCGTTGCCGGCGTTGCGCTCGCCCTCGTAGAGGATCCCGAAGTCGACGCCTGCGTGATGGAGGATGCGCGCGAGCGCCTGCGTGACGCGCATGTTGCGCGGGTCGAGAGACGCGTAGTCGCCCACGAACCAGAGCAGGTCGACCGGCTCCTTGCGCGCGTCCTTGACCTCGAACTCGAGCTCCTTCGCCCACCGACCCCGCTTGCGCTTCGGCTCTCCGAACGAGTTCCCCGAGTCGAAGATCGTCTCGAGCGTCGCCTGCAGCTGGCCGTCCATCTCGCCGCGGTCGACGAGCCGGCGGCGCAGCTGGTTGATGATCGGCACGTGCTCGATCCCGACCGGGCAGATCTCGACGCACGCCATGCACTGCATGCACGACCACAACGTCTCGGGCCTGATCGGGTTGCCGATCAGGTTCGCGTCCGAGGCGAAGAGCGGCTGCACCGCGAGAGACGCCCGGATGCCGAACGTCCCCTCCGCCTGCTCGCGCAGGTCGAGGATCAGGTCCCTCGGCGAGAGCGGGTAGCCGGCGGCGGTGGCCGGACAGGCGGCGTGGCACTTGCCGCATTTCGTGCAGGCGTCGAGCTGCAGCAGGTGCGACGGCGCGAGATCGGCGACGACGCCGTAGCCCACGTCCTCCGGCCCGGGGCTCGGGGGCAACTCCACGAGCCTCTTGCCCGCCAGGTCATCGCGCGTGGCGACGCTGGCGGGCGCGGTCATCATGTGCACTGCCTTCGTGAAGGGGATGGCCGCCACGAACGTGAGCGCGGCGATCCCGTGCACCCACCAGCTGCGGAAGTGCGCGGCCCCGGCCGTGTCGCCGTCGACGCCGATCGCCTGCAGGCCCTGGCCGGCGAGCCAGCCGAAGGGCGCCCATTTCTCGAAGGACGGATCGGTCTCGGCGATCCTCAGCGCCTCGAGCAGGAAGCCCGTCACCCCGAGGAACAGCAGCGAGCCGACAAAGGCCCAGTCGCCCACCTGATAGCGCCACCGCGCATACCGGCTCGTCACCCCGTCGACGCGGTCGTAGTCGAGCCTCGCCGGCTTGCGGGCCCGCTTCGTCGCCAGGATCAGCAGGCCGACGATCAGCGCCGCACCGAACACGTCCAGGAACAGCGAGTAGCCGAGATAGAACGGGCCCCGCCAGAAGTCCCAGCCCAGCACGGGCTTCGCGAAGTCGTCCTGGAACGCCAGGATCGACGTGCCGATGAAGAGCACCACGAAGCCGTAGAAGATCATCGCGTGCGCGAGCCCCGCGACCCCGTCGCGGCGCTTGATCCATGCGTGCGTGAGCACGATCCACGCGGTCCGGGCGACACGGCGTCCGTAGCCGTCCGTCGGGAAGCGCCCCCGGCCGCGCCTGACCTTGAGCACGAGACGTACGACCCCCCATGCGAAGATCGCCGTGGAAACGGCGATCAGCGCGTACCAGAGCCCGATCTGCCAGTCGGACAGGCCGGCGAACGTCTCACGTGTCTCCATCGGCTAGAAGAGCTTCTCCAGCTCTTCCGCCACGTCGAAGAGATCGGCCTGGGCCCCGTAGTGCGCGACGTTGAAGATGGCCGCCTCGGGGTCGGTGTTGACGGCGATGATCGTGCCCGACGCCTTCATGCCCGCGAGATGCTGCACCGCCCCCGAGATCCCGAACGCCAGGTAGACCGTCGGCTTCACGGTCTTGCCCGACTGGCCGACCTGACGGGAGGCCGGCATCCAGCCGGCGTCGACGAGCGGGCGCGAGACCGAGAGGGTGGCCCCCATCTTCTCGGCCAGCTCGCGGAACATGTCGACGTTCTCCTTCTCGCCGATGCCCCGTCCGATCGAGAGGAGGAAGCCCGCCTGCGTGATGTCGACGTCGGTCGAGGCCGCCGGCTCGACGAACTCGAGATGGCGGGCACGGGAGGTAACAGGGGTCACCTCGAAGGAGGACACGGCAGCGCCTCCTCCTCCCTCCGCCGGATCCCACGTGGTCGGCCGCAGCAGCAGCAGCACGCCGTCGGTCCCCGGGAACTCGAGCTCCGCGCTCACCTTCGAGCCGTAGAACGAGCGTGTGGCAACGACGGCGTCGCCCTCGAGCGCGACGCCGTGGACGTCGCTCGCGAAGCCGAGACCGAGCTTCGCGGCGACGGCGGGCGCGAAGCCCATGCTGTTGACGGTGAAGCCGAGCAATGTCACGCGCGGCTTCCGGCTCGCGATCAGAGCCTCGAGCGCCGACTGGTAGACGTCGTTCTCGAATTCACCGACCCCGGCCGCCACGGTCACGATCTCCTCGACGCCCTCGACGTCGACGGCGGCGGCGAGCGCGGCCGGATCCTGCGCGATCACGGCGACCGTGACCGGGCCGAGCTCGCGTCCTGCAGTGATCAGCTCGCGGGTGACGTCGCGAACCTGGCCGCGGACGTGCTCCGCTACGACGAGGACGCTCATGCGAGCCGCTCCTTCAGGATCGACGCAATTCGTCCCGCGACCTCGGCAGGGCTGCCTTCGATCATCTCGGCCCCCTGTCCCCGCTCGGGCACGAACATCCGCCGCACACGGTAGGCCGGCGTGCCGTCACCCGCGAACGGACGGACGTCGACCTCTACCTGCTCGGCCTGCTTGATCGCACGGAGGTTCGCGTACCGCGGCGCGTTGATGCCGGTCTGGATCGTCAGCACCGCGGGCGTGTCCACCTCGACCCGGTCCAGCAGCCCGCCTTCGAGCTCGCGATCGACGACGGCCTTCCGGGCGTCGCCGTCGTACTCCACGCTCGTGACGACGGCGGCCCGCGGCAGGTCGAGGAGCTCCGCGAGCACCGTCCCGGTCGCCGCCTGGACGGCGTCGCTGGACTGGACACCGCAGAGGACGAGATCCGGGCTCTCGGCCCGAATCACCTCTGCGAGGGCCCTGGCGACCGTGAACGGGTCACGCGCGTCGGCCTCGACCCGGATCGCCCGGTCGGCCCCCATCGCCAGGCAGCGACGGAGGGCGGCCTCCGATCCCTTCGCCCCGCAGGTGACGAGGACGACCTCGCCACCGAGGCGCTCCCGCAACAGGAGCGCCTCCTCGGTGGCGAAGCTGTCCCACTCGTTGAGGGCGGGATCCAGGTAGTCCGGGTCGACATCGAGCCCGTCGTCCTGGAACTCGACCTCGTCTCCGAGAGCCAGGACCTGCTTGACGCAGACGACGGTACGCATCTAGGAGGCCGTCGCTCCGGCGTACATCGCCGCGAACTCCGCCTTCTCCATCGCGACCGACGCGTCGTCCACCATGCGGCGCTCGCGCTTGAACGGCAGCGGGGTGGACGGGTCCGGTGAGTCGATCTCGCGCGCGAGCCGGTGGCCGGAGAAGACCGCGTCCGCCGTGAGCCGCGGAGCCTCGCAGTCCCCGATCCGGTAGAGGGCGTCGACGCCCTCCGCCTTCAGCTGCTCGAGGCCGACCGCGTCCTTGAGCTCCCGGAACAGCGCCTCGTTCGAGCGCCGCTGCGCAACCCAGACCACGCCGTCGGCGGCGAACGACTTCTCGTGCCCGTCCTCGTCGTAGACGTGCGTGGCCAGCACGGCCCCCTGCTCGACACGGCTCGGGAGGTGGTACGGAACGATCTCGACACCCAGCTTGTGCAGCCTGCGGTGCTGGTTCGGCGCCTCGAGCGTGAAGTGCATGTACGAGGCGACGTGACCCATCGGGGTCATCAACGTCACCTTCTTGCCTTCCTCGGCGAGCTTCTCGGCTAGTGACACGCCCATGAAGTATCCGTCGTTGTCGAAGATGACGACGTTCTCGCCGGCCAGCTGCTTGCCCTCGCCCATGATCTGATCGGGGGTCGCCTGCCAGTCGAGACTCGCGTCCGCGCCGGGGATCGGCGCGTGGGAGGCGCCGTTGAGGCCGTCGGTCGACCAGTAGGAGCCGGTAGCGATGACCACGATCTCGGCGCCGTACTCGGCCACGTCCTTGGCCGACAGCTTCATGTTGGGGATGAACTCGACGTTCTTGAGCTTGTCGAGCTGGATCTTGCGGTAGTTGACGATGCGGGCCCACTCGCCCAGGCCCGGCAGCTCCGGGATCCACCGCATCGTGCCACCCATGTCGTCCTGGGCCTCGACGAGGTGCACGCGGCGCATCCCGCGCTTGCCGAGGATCATCGCGCACTCCATGCCGGCCGGGCCGGAGCCGACGACGAGCACGTCGTTGTCCGCGTTGGCGGCCTTGGTGAAGCGCTCAGGATGCCAGCCGCGCCGGTACTCCTCGCCGGCGGTCGCGTTCTGCGTGCAGATCAGCGGCGGGCCGCCGATCTCCCAGCGCGAGATGCAGACGTTGCAGCCGATGCACTCGCGGATGTCGTCGAGCCTGCCCTCGTCGATCTTCTTCGGCAGGAACGGGTCCGACGTCGACGGGCGGCACGTGGCGATGATGTCGAGCTTGCCCTCCCGGATCGCGTCGGCCATCAGGTCGGGGTTCGTCCAGCGGCCGACTCCGAGCACGGGCTTCTTCGAGATCGCCTTCACCGCCGCCTGCCACGGCAGCGCGCGGCCCTGGGGGTAGAAGCGCGACGGAGTCGCGTCCTCGCCCCATTCGGCGATCCCCGAGAGGTTGATGTCCCAGACGTCGACGAGGTGGTCCACCAGCTCGACGAAGGGCAGGCAGTCGCGCTTCAGCTGGGTGCCGGCCTCGCCCATGAACATGTCGGTGGACATGCGCACGCAGATGGCGCAATCGTCGCCGACGGCCTCCTTCACCACCTCGATCGTCTCCCGCCAGAACCGGGCGCGGTTCTCGAAGGAGCCGCCGTACTCGTCCGTGCGGCGGTTGTAGAACGGTGTCAGGAACTGCTGCGGCAGGTAGGAGTGCGAGCCGTACACGTAGACGATGTCGAAGCCGGCGCTGCGCGCCCGCTTGGCCGCTTCCACGTAGAGCTTCTGGAGGTGCCGGATGTCGTCCTTGTCGGCCTCGATCGCGTACGTGAGGAACTCGAAGTCGCTCGGGATCTGCGACGGCCCGCGGGCCACGCAGCGAGACTCCATGTTCGGGGCATGCGGGCCGCCGTACCAGAGCTCGCACGCGGCGAGCGCGTCGTGCTCGTGAAGCATGTCGCACATCAGCGACAGGTTCTTGATGTCGCCGTCGTCCCAGATACGGGCCGACATGCGGTGCGTGTCGTCGGACTCGGGCGAGATCGAGCAGTACTCGGTCGAGACGCCGGCGAACCCGCCCTCTGCTTTCAACGCGCGGAAGTACGCCTGGCTGAAGGGCTTCTCGGAGCCGAAGCCGTTGCAGTGAGGAACCTGGTAGAAGCGGTTCTTCATCGTCTTCGGGCCGATCTTGATCGGCTCGAAGAGGATGTCGTGTTTCGGGTCACGGGCCATCTCGTGAAGCCTCCTCTGGACGACAAGTCCCTCGATTCTCCCGGCATCGTGCGAAAGATGCAAGGCGAACCAATCGCCACTACGGCAATACCTTTCCCAGGTTGGCAAGACGCTGCCGCGCCCGGCCGACGCGAGGCGCGAGGTGCTCTCGGCGCCGAGCAGTCGGGTCCTGCGAGACTGACGCCGTGATCTGGCTCATCGTGATCGGCGCGCTCGCATTCGTGCTGGTGGTCGCCGTCTACCTCTTCAACCGGCTCGTGCGCCTGCGCAACGAGGTCGACACGGGTTGGTCGAACATCGACGTGCAGCTGCGGCGGCGCAACGAGCTGATTCCCAACCTCGTCGAGACGGTGAAGGGATACGCGGCCCACGAGCGCGGAGTGCTCCAGGCGGTGACGGAGGCGCGCGCCGCCGTGGCCCGGGCCTCGACGCCGGGCGAGGCAGGCGCGGCCGACTCGCTGCTCGGGCAGGCGCTCGGCCGCCTCTTCGCCGTCGCCGAGGCCTACCCTGACCTGAAGGCGTCACAGAACTTCCTGCAGCTGCAGGCCGACCTGACGGACACCGAGGACAAGATCGCCGCGGCCCGCCGCTATTACAACGCGACCGTGCTCGCCTACAACACCGCCACACAGACCTTCCCGTCGCTCCTGCTCGCGGGGCCGTTCGGCTTCCGGCCGCGGGAGTTCTTCGCCGCCGACGAGGCCGATCGGGCCCCGGTCGCGGTCGAGCTGCAGGCGTAGCGCCCGGGCGAGCACGTGACCCTCCAGCAGCAGATTCGCGCCAACCGGATCCGGACCGCCGCCGTCGTCCTCGCCTTCGCCTTGCTCGTCGTCGTCCTCTCGGCCGCGTCCTGGGGGTTCCTCGGCCGCTCCGGCGCGATCGGGCTGCTCGCGTTCGGCCTCGCCTACGGGCTCTTCGCCTGGTGGAACGCCGGCCGGATGATCGGGAGCCTGACGCATGCAGTGCCGCTGCAGAAGAGCGACGACCCGGAGCTGTACCGGCTCGTCGAGAACGTCTCCATCGCCGCCGGGCTGCCCGCAACGCCGCCGGTCTACCTGGTCGAGGATCCGGCCCCGAACGCGTTCGCGGCCGGATCGCGGCCCTCGTCGACCTACGTCGGGGTGACGAGCGGCCTCCGCCGGCTGATGCCGGCCCGGGAGCTCGAGGCCGTGCTCGCCCACGAGATCTCCCACATCAGGAACAGGGACGTGCGGCTGATGACGCTCGCTGCCGTCCTCGTCGGCGTGATCGCGATGATCAGCGACCTTGCCTTCCGGATGGCCTTCTTCGGAGGCAGGAGCAAGGATCGCAACCCCGTGCAGCTGATCGCGGCCCTCGTCGCGCTGGTGCTCGCTCCGATCGCTGCCGTCCTCCTGCAGATGGCGCTCAGCCGCAGGCGCGAGTTCCTCGCCGACGCGAGCGCGGCGGCGATCCTGAACGACCCGGAGGCGATGGCGCTCGCGCTGCGGCGGCTCCAGCTCGACACGCGGGAAGTGGCGTACGCCGACCGCGCCACCGCTCACCTCTTCATCGAGAGCCCCGCACGTGCCGTACGCGGTGCCGGCGGCTTCCTCGCCGGTCTCTTCATGACGCACCCGCCGCTCGAGGAGCGCATCCGCGCCCTCGAGGAGGCGGGGGGCTTCCGCCTCGAACCGGCGTGACTGCGTCCGCCGGCAGGGCCCCGGCGCCGGGGCCCTGCCGGCCGGAAGCGCGTCCTAGGCGGCCGCCTCCTCGGGCGTCTGCGGCACGTCCTCCCGCCAGTGAGGCATCTCGCGGTCCTGCACGATGCGCCGGAAGAAGAAGAGCAACAGGCCGATCGCGAGCACGGCCAGGCCGATGATCTTCTCCTTCGTGCCGCCGTACCCGCCGGCCGCGGTCTGGAACCAGCCGAAGCCGACGATCGTCAGGATCAGGCACCAGACGGCGAGGATGGCGGCGATCGGCGTCCAGATCGGCCCGAGCTTGATCGGCCGCGGCCAGTTTGGCCTGTCTCGCCGGAGCAGCACGAACCCCGAGAGGGCGAACATGTGCGCGAGCACGTACCCCAGGTTCGACGCCGCCAGGATGCCGAAGATGTTCCCGACGAGGAGCACGAACAGGATGTTGACGACCATGTCGACAGTCATCCCGTTTCCGGGCACGTGGTAGCGGTTCAGCCTGCCGAGTTGCTTGATCGTCATCCCGTCACGCGAGATGCCGAAGAGCGCGCGACCTCCGTCGGCAGTGGCGCTGTTCATGCTGATCACGAAGCTCGAGACGAGACAGACGACGAGCACGTCCTTGAGGAACTCCGAGTCGGTGCCGAGGACCGTGAGCATGCCGCCGACATAGTCGAAGCCGGCGACGGATTCCGCTCCGGCACCGCCCACGAAGGCGATCGGCAGCAGGATGTAGACGACGAGCGAGAACAGCGCCGCCGAACGGAGCGCGAGCTTCGTGTCCCGCACCGTGTCCTTGTACTCCGGCGCGAACGTCGCGCAGACGTCGACCCCCCACGCCGACCAGCACATCAGCCACAGCCACACGAGTGCGAGCTGCAGCCCGCCCCACGCCTGCCCCGAATCACCGAGGGTGTTCTGGAGGTTCGCGCTGTCGAACGACCCGTTCAGGAACGGGTAGATCATCATCACGAACAGCGGGATCATCAGGAGCACGCCGGCCGCGTACCCGAACGTGACGCCGACGCGGGCCCCGTACACGTTGAAGAGCCAGACGGCGAGGATCAGCCCGATGGCGATGAACGCCGGCAGCCCGACCTCGGTCAGGCCGAACATCGAGAAGTACCCGTCGGCCGCGAGGTAGCTCCCGCCCGGCTCCCCTGCGAACCACGCGCCCTGCACGATCGAGCCGATGAAGAGGCCGAAGACGGAGAGCACGACGGACCAGCCCATCCAGTAGCCGAACGTCGCGATCGGCCCGATCAGCGTCGTGTACTTCCGCCATGCCTCGTGGGCGTAGAGAGCGAGGCCGCCGGACTTCTCGGGGAACATGGTGGCGAGCTCGGAATAGATCGTGTTGATGAACACGGCGACGATCGCCGAGATGCCCCAGAGGATCGCCGCACCCCAACCGCCGAGGTCGCCGACCGTGTAGCCGAGCGACCCGAGCAGGAAGCCGGGGTTCGCGAGGGCGATCACGAAGCCGTCGTACCACCGAAGCGTCTTGAGGAGCTGTTGTTCCTGGACTACTGCTGTCGCCACCGTAAAACCTCCATCCGGGTGCCTGGGCCGTGAGCTCGACTGTCCGCGCCGCGCGAACGTAACACCCTGCCCGGACGATTCCTAGAGCACGCAGCGATAATTGCGCTGCACGGAATGGGGGACGGCGCTCCCACCGGTAGGATCGCCTCCGTGAAAGCGCCGCTGATCACCGTCACCTGCGACTGCGGCGAGGTCGCCCACCTCGGGTACGGCGGGCGCTGGACGTGCGACGGGTGCGGCAAGTCCTGGGACACGGGACAGATCCCGCAGGGTGAGTACGACGCACTGATCCACGGCCTCAAGCGCTACCGGCTCCTCGTGCTCCTCCCCCCGCTCCTGGCCGCGGGCGTCCTCGTCCCGCTCGCCGTGCTCGTGGGCCTGCAGTTCGCGTTCCTGCTCTTCGTCTTCGTGATGGGGTACGGCCTGCTCGTCGTCCCGCAACTGCGGCGCCGCGCACGGGCACGGATGCGCGAGAGCACGACGCGCTGGAACCTTCGCCCGGAGTAGGGGACACGGTCGCGACCCGGCGTGGCGGCACGAGCTCGGCGATCCCATCGCTCGCCGGCTCTCGCCCAGTCCTGCTCGCCACCTTCAACGTCCCGTTCGATCCCGCCGCGGCCGCCGCCGCGGTCGACGCGGCGGTCGAGGCCGGCCAGCCGCTCCTCGTGGTCAACGTGGCGGAGACACCGATCCTGCCGATCTCCATGCAGCTCGGGTACGAGTACATCGAGACGGCGGAGCTCACGGCCGCCCTCCGGTCACCCGCGGAGCTCGCAGCCTCGTTCGCCGTCCACGTCGAGCTGCTGCGAGTCTCCAGCCCACGCCCCGTCGAGGCGCTCCTGCAGATCGTCGCCGAGCGCTCGCCGGGCATGCTCGTCCTCGGCCCCGATCGGGCAGCGCTGGGCCGGCGCAAGTACGCACGAGCTGCGAAGCGCATCCGTGAACGAGCCCCGTGCCTGCTCTGGCTGGCGGACGACTAGCGGGGCTCGAATCAACGGCGCGACGGCGCACTTGCGCGACCGGGGAATACTACGGTTGACTCGCGCCGACAGGTTGGCGAGGATCGATCGGAGCACGAAGCCCAAGGAGGCAACGATGAAGACGATCGTGGTGGCGTACGACGAGACGGAACCGGCCAGGCGGGCGCTGGCACGCGCAGCCGACCTGACGAAGACGTTCGGGTCGAAGCTGATCGTGACGAGCGTCGCGCCGGTCGGCGCGTCCGGCCCGCGGGGAGGTGGGCCCGTCGATCCGGTCGACCCACCCGACCATCATCGAGAGGAGCTCGACCACGCACGAGCGTTCCTCGCAGAACAGGGCGTCGAAGCGGAGCTGCAGGCGGGCGTCGGAGACGCAGCCGACGTGATCGTCGCGCTGGCGGAGGAGCGGGACGCCGACCTGATCGTCGTCGGCACCCGAGAGCCCGGCATGCTCGACCGGCTCTTCAAGGGCAGCGTCAGCGGCGCCGTATCACGTCAGGCGCACTGCGACGTGCTGATCGTCCACTGATCGTGGCGGTTCCGGGGCTCGCGGCCGTCGGCCGGGAGCCCCGGCGAGATTGCTCTTGCTGCTCCGACTGGAGTAGCGTACTCGCGTGTCCGTGAGCGCCCACGACGTTGCGTCGGCCCCCGCCGGGCCACGCGAGGGCGAGCCGCTCATTCACGCCGACGGCATCTGGAAGGTGTTCGGACCCCGTGCCGGCCGCATCATCGGCACACCGGACGCCGACCTGCCGCGATCCGAGCTGCGGGAGAAGACCGGGTGCGTGGCGGCCGTGCGGAACGTCTCGTTCGAGGTGTGGCCGGGCGAGGTGTTCGTGGTCATGGGCCTGTCGGGATCCGGCAAGTCGACGCTCGTGCGCACGCTGATCCGCCTGATCGAGCCGACCGCGGGCACCATCAGGATCGACGGTCGCGACGTCACCGGCGCGAGCCGGACCGCGCTGCGCGAGATGCGGCGCCGCACGGTCTCGATGGTGTTCCAGCACTTCGGCCTGCTCGCCCACCGCCGGGTGGTGGACAACGTCGCGTTCGGACTGGAGATCCAGGGCGTCGCCAAGGACGAGCGCCTCGCCAAGGCGCGAGAGATGCTCAGGCTGGTCGGGCTCGAGGACGTCGAGAGCTCGTTCCCCGACCAGCTCTCGGGCGGCATGCAGCAGCGCGTCGGCGTCGCCCGCGCCTTCGTCGCCAACCCGGCCGTGATGCTCTACGACGAGCCGTTCAGCGCGCTCGACCCGCTCATCCGCCGGGACATGCAGGACGAGGTGATGCGGCTGCAGCGCGAGACGGGCAAGACGATGGTGTTCATCACTCACGACCTTCCGGAGGCGCTGCGCCTCGGCGACCGGATCGCGATCATGCGCGACGGCGAGATCGTGCAGCTCGGCACCGGCGAGGAGCTCGTCGGCTCCCCCGCCGACGATTACGTCCAGAACTTCGTCCGCGACGTGCCGCGCAGCCACGTCCTCACGCTCCGCTGGGTCATGCGCGACCCCGCACCGGGAGAGAGCACCGACGGCCCACGGCTTCCGCTCGGCACCACGGTCCGCGACGCCGTGCCCGTCCTCGCCTCGAGCGAGCAGCCCGTGGCCGCCGTCGACGCAGACGGGCAGGTGCTGGGCCTCGTCGACCGCGTCGCCGTGCTCAGGGCCATCGCGGGGGAGGGGCGTTAGTGTCGATCGCCACGGACGTCGGGGCGGTCACGCCTACCGTCGTCTCGCACCGGCCCTGGTGGCAGGGCCGGATCGTCCAGGTAGCGGCAATCGCCGGCGTGATGGTGATCGCCTACCGCGCCTTCGGGCTCGAGTACCCGTGGCCCAGGGGCCTCGAGTGGAACGGTCTCTCGGGCAACCTCGACTCGTTCCAGACGTGGCTGCTCGAGCAGCGCTCGGCCGAGGACAAGAACCTCGTCTTCACGGTGTTCGACGGGTTTGCGACCTTCGTCGACGACCTCGTGGTCTGGTTGACCGATGCGATCCTCTGGCTCACCTGGGTCGGTGCCGCCGCGGTCGGCACGCTGATCGTGCTCCGCTTCGGCGGGATCCGCGCAGCGGCGATCGTGCTCGCCGGCTTCGCCTCGTTCGCGGCCCTCGGGCTCTGGGAGGCGAGCATGCAGACCCTGGCCCTGATGCTCGCCGCCGTCGGGCTCTCCCTGCTCGTCGGTATTCCGCTCGGGGTCGTGGCAGGGCGCTCCAACCGCGTGCAACGGGCGCTCAGCCCGGTGCTCGATGCCATGCAGATCGTGCCGGCCTTCGCGTACCTGATGCCGGTCGTGATCCTCTTCTCCGTCGGCCCGGCGGCCGCCGTCGTCTCCACGATGATCTACGCGATTCCGCCGGCGGTGCGCATCACGTCGCTCGGGATCCGCAACGTCTCCACGAACACCGTCGAGGCGGCGGCGTCCCTGGGCGCCAGCAGGCGCCAGCTGCTCGGGAAGGTGCAGCTGCCACTCGCACGGCGCATGCTGCTGCTCGGTGTCAACCAGACGATCCTGTTCGCGCTCTCGATGGTCGTGATCGCCGGGCTGATCGGGGGCGGAGGGCTGGGGGCCGTCGTCACGAGCGGGCTCTACTCGAACCCCGCACTCGCGCTCGTGGGCGGCTTTGCGATCGTGATCATGGCGATGGCGCTCGATCGCGCGACGGAGGCGATCGCGAATCGCACGGACCCGACGAAGCGGCACCTCGACGAGGGCATGCGGCATCGGCTGCGGCTCCAGACTGCCGGCGCCCTCGTCGTCGGCGTCGCCGTCGTGCTCGGTGCGAAGCTCGCCGGCGTCTCCGGCGTGTACCCGGAGGAGACGGCGGGTGGCAGAGCAGCCACCGCGCAGCAGTGGCTGCTGCAGCAGATCCAGAAGGTGCTCGACTACGTGCAGGATCCGACGTCGTCGGTGTTCACGATCACCGAGCCGACCGGGAACTTCCTGCTCACGAAGGCGCTGCTGCCGCTGCAGGAGCTCCTCGTCGGCACGCCGTGGTTCGTCACGGTCGGCGGCCTGACCCTGATCGCGCTGGTGATCAGCGGACTGCGGCCTGCGGTGACAACGTCCCTGATGCTCGCCTCGATCGGCGTGATGGGGGTGTGGCCGCTCGCGATGGACACGCTCTCGCAGGTACTCGTGGCGACGATCCTGACAGTGCTGATCGGCATCGCGCTCGGGGTCTTCGCAGCCGAGAGCAAGACGGTCTCCCGGGTGCTGCGCCCGGTCAACGACGTGCTGCAGACGCTCCCGCAGCTCGTCTACATCATCCCGTTCATCTATCTGATGCCGGTTTCGATCGTCCCAGGGATCATCGCCGGTGTTCTCTATGCGTTTCCCGTCGTCGTCCGGCTCGTGGAGCGGGGCGTCCGCGACGTCGCGCCCGAGGCAGTCGAGGCGGCGGGGGCGTTCGGCGCCACCCGGCGCCAGATCCTGACCAAGGTGAAGGTCCCGCTCGCCGGCGACGCGATCATGCTCGGGGTCAACCAGGGGATCGTGATGGTGCTGGCGGTGGTGGTGATCGGGGGCCTCGTCGGATCCGGCGGGCTGGGCTACGAGGTGGCCCAGGGGCTCGTGCGCGGGCAGTTCGGGCAGGGCGTGATCGCATCGCTCGCGATCCTGGCGCTCGGCATCACGCTCGACCGCGTGACGCAGGGCTCGCGGCGGGCGCGGGCCGGGGCCGGCGGCTGACGTGATTCGAAGACATCAGGCTGACAACGACAAGGAGGGTCGAATGAGGGATCGTCTCGGAGCGAAGAGAGTGAGGCTCGTCGCGTTCACGATCGTGGCCGCGGTGGCGCTCGCCGCGGCTGCGAACGCGTTCGGCGGCGGGGCACGCTCGGCGGCGTGCGGCGACGTGGTCTTGAACGAGAACGCCTGGGCGGGCTCGACCTCGAACATCTACGTGGTCAAGTACGTCCTGGAGAAGCGACTGGGCTGCAAGGTGAAGGTGACGAACATCACCGAGGGCCAGCCGAACTTCCAGGCCATGGCAGACGGCAAGATCGACGCCGTGCTCGAGGACTGGCAGAACCTGCCCTCGTTCCCGCAGTACACGAAGAACAAGTCGGTGATCAACCTCGGCGGCAACGGGATCACCGGCGTGATCGGCTGGTACCTCCCGCGATACCTGCTGAAGCAGTACCCCCAGTTCAAGACCTGGAAGGGGCTGAAGGGGAAGGAGAGCGTGTTCAAGTCGCCCGAGTCGGGCTCACAGGGCATGTTCCTCGGCGGCGACCCCTCGTACGTGCAGAAGGACAAGGCGCTCATCGCAGGGCTCGGGCTCGATCTCAAGCACGTGGTCGCCGGCGCAGAGCCGGCCCAGGTCGCGCGCTGGAGCCAGCTGTACAAGCAGAAGAAGCCCGTCCTCTTCTACTGGTACGACCCGCAGTACCTGAACGCGCAGTACGACCTCGTGCGGGTGCAGCTTCCTGCCCGCTTCAAGAGCTGCCAGGACGACGAGAAGAAGGGCGGCGACCCGAAGAAGTACGCGTGCGAGTACCCGTCGTACCGCCTCGACAAGCTGATCAGCGGCAAGTTCGCCAAGAGCGGCTCGCCGGCCGTCTCGGTGATCAGGAAGTTCAGGTGGACGTCGAAGGACCAGAACTTCGTCGCCAACCTGATCGCGGGCAAGAAGATGAAGCCCGACGCGGCCGCGGAGAAGTGGGCCAAGGCGAACCCCGGCAAGGTCAAGAAGTGGCTCGCCAAGTGACCGGCCCGGCGGCCTGATCGGCGAGGGGCGCGGCCCGGTCGGGTCGCGCCCCTCCCGCCGCTTTGATATACACGTCGTATATCAATGCGAGCGACAACCGTGACCCTGCTGCAGCCGCAGGCCGGCGAGGCGGCGTCGCTGAGCGACCGCGCCGCCCACCGCATCCGCGAGCTGATCGTCTCGCTCGAGCTGCCGCCCGGGTCGCCGATCAGCGAGCGCGCGCTGATGGAGCGCCTCGGGCTCGGGCGCACCCCGGTGCGCGAGGCGCTGCGCACGCTCGCGCAGGAAAAGCTGGTCGAGGTCTATCCGCGGCGCGGCATCGTCGTGGCACCGGTCGACGTCGGCGACCTCGCATCGTTGTCCGAGGCCCGGATCGCCCTCGAGAGCTACGCGGCGCGCTGCGCCGCCGAGCGCGCCACGCCGGAGGAGAAAGCGATCGCCCGGGCGCTGCTCCGCGAGCTGCCCGACGCGGCCGATGCGCACGACGAGCGGGCGCTGATCGAGCTCGACCAGCGCATCCACCGCCACGTGTACCGCAGCGCGCACAACCCGTTCATCGAGTCGACCCTCAACGAGTACTACGTCCTCACCCTGCGCATCTGGTTCCTCGCCCTCGACCGCGTGGCCAGGCTCGACGACGCCGTGACCGAGCACCGGGAGCTGCTCGAGGCGATCTGCGAGGCCGACCCACCCCGCGCCGAGACGGTGATGCGGCGCCACATCCAGGGCTTCGAGCGGGCGATCCGCGCCGTGCTCTGACCACCACCCCGAGACGAACGAGGAGAGCCACGTCATGAGCACCTTCCCGAGCGCCGCGCGAGCCGTCGTGATCGGCTGCGGCATCGTCGGCAACAGCCTCGCCTACCACCTGGCGCGGCTCGGCTGGACCGACGTCGTCCAGATCGACCGGGGACCGTTGCCGAACCCCGGTGGCTCGACGGGCCACGCCTCCAACTTCATCTTCCCGGTCGACCACTCGAAGGAGATGACGCAGCTCACGCTCGAGTCGCAGCGCCAGTACGTCGAGATGGGCGTCAACACGGAGTGCGGCGGCATCGAGGTCGCGCGCACCGAGGAGCGCATGGAGGAGCTGCGCCGCCGCATGGCGTCCGCCAAGTCGTGGGGCGTCGACTCGGCGCGACTCGTCACCCCCGCCGAGATCAAGGAGCTCGTGCCCTACATCGACGAGACCATCCTGCTCGGCGGCTTCCACTGCCCCACCGTCTCGGTCGTCGACTCGCTGCGGGCGGGCACGATCATGCGGGAGCGCGGGATCGAGTCGGGCGGCCTGCAGGTGTTCGCGAACACCGACGTCACCGGGATGGACGTCGAGGGCGGCCGGATCCGGCGCGTGCACACGTCTCGCGGCGCGATCGAGGCGGAGGCGGTCGTGATCGCGTGCGGCGTCTGGAGCCCACTGCTCGCGGCGATGGCGGGGGCGCATATCCCCCTTACCCCGGCCGTCCACCAGATGATCGACGTCGGCCCCGTGCCGCGCTTCGAGAAGTCCTCCAGCGCGATCGAGTTCCCGATCGTCCGCGACATGGACGTGTTCATGTACGAGCGGCAGGACGGCGTCGGGCTCGAGATCGGCTCCTACGCGCACCGCTCGATCCTCCACGACCCGGAGGAGATCCCGTCGATCGAGGAGGCAGCGCTCTCGCCGACCGAGTTCCCCTTCACGCAGGCCGACTTCGGCCCCCAGATGGAGCACGCCCTCGAGCTGATGCCGGAGATCGTCGGCGACGAGTCGGTCGGCGTGAAGTACGCGATCAACGGCCTCATCTCGCTGACGCCTGACGGCATGCCGATCCTGGGCGAGACGCCCGAGGTGAAGGGCCTGTGGTCGGCGGCGGCGGTCTGGGTCAAGGAAGGGCCCGGCGTCGGCAAGTCGCTCGCCGAGTGGATGGTGCTCGGCGAGTCGCACATCGACCTGCACACGTCCGACGCCGGCCGCTTCCACGACCACCAGAAGACGCGTGCCCACGTCAAGGCCCGCACGTTCGAGGCGTTCCCGAAGACGTACGGCATCGTGCACCCGGCGGAGCAGTGGGCGAGCGAGCGCGGGATCCGGCGCTCGCCGATGCACGAGCAGGAGAACGCGCTCGGCGCCGCGTTCTACGAGGCGGTCGGCTGGGAGCGCCCGCAGTGGTACGAGGCGAACGCCCCCCTCGTCGAGCGCTACGGCGTCGAGCCGCGCGAGGCCGAGTGGGACGCGCGCTGGTGGTCGCCGATCATCAACGCCGAGCACCTCGCGATGCGCGAGCACGCGGGCATCTTCGACCTCTCCGCGTTCGCGATCTTCGACGTGCAGGGAGGGGGTGCCCTCGACGCTCTGCAGCATGCGGTGATGGCCCAGCTCGACGTCGCGGTCGGCCGGGTCGTCTACACCCCGGTGCTGAGCGCCGGCGGAGGCTTCAGGTCCGACCTGACGATCATGCGGCTGGGCGACGACCGCTTCCGCATCGTCACCGGCGGCGCCCACGGGATGGCCGACCGGAAGCTGTTCACGGACGCGCTGCCGGCCGACGGCTCGGCGTCGCTGACGGACGTGACGACCGCCTGGACGACGGTGGGCCTGTGGGGCCCGCGGGCGCGCGACATCCTCGCGAGCGTCACCTCCGACGACGTCTCGCACGACGGCTTCCCCTTCGGCCGCTGCCGCACGATCGAGGTCGGCTCCCAGCTCGTGCTCGCCTCGCGCATCTCGTACGTCGGCGACCTCGGTTGGGAGCTCTACGTGCCGATGGAGCAGGGCGCGCGGCTCTGGGACACGCTCTGGGAAGCCGGCGCGCCCCACGGCCTGGCCGCATGCGGGATCGGCGTCTACGCGACGACGGGCCGGCTCGAGAAGGCCTACCGCGCCTACGGCGCCGAGCTCGAGACCGAGTACACCGTCGTCGAGGCGGGCATGCAACGGCCGACAGTCAAGGAGCAGGACTTCGTCGGCAGGGAGGCGCACCTGCGCCACCGCGAGGAGGAGCCGGCCGCGATCCTCTGCACCCTCACGGTCGACGACCACACCTCGGCGAGCGGCGTCAAGCGCTACCCGCTGGGACGCGAGCCGATCACGCTGCGTGACGGCACGCCGCTGACCGACGCGAAGGGTCGCCGCTCGTACGTCACGAGCGCGGGGGCCGGGCCCTCGCTCGGCAAGTACATCCTGCTCTCCTACCTGCCGCCCGAGCATGCGGTCGAGGGATCGCAGGAGCTCGCGGTCGAGTACATGAACGAGCGCTACCCGGTGACGGTCGCCGTCGTGGGTGCTGCCGCACCCTTCGACCCGGAGAATGCGAGGATCCGCTCGTGAAGATCCTCGTGTGCGTCAAGCGGGTCCCGATGACCGGCGGCAGGATCGTGCTCACGCCCGACGAGCAGGCGATCGAGACGCGCCATCTCGGCTTCGCCGTCAGTCCCCACGAGGAGTGCGGCGTGGAGGAGGCGGTGCGGCTCGTCGAGCAACAGGGCGGCGAGTCGGTCGTGCTCACGCTCGGCCCGGCCGACGCCGAGGAGCAGCTCCGCGATGCGATGGCGATCGGGATCGACCGCGGCATCCACCTCGTCACCGACGGCGACGAGTGGGATCCGGAGGCCACGGCCGCCGCGATCGTCGAGGCGGTCAGAGCCGACGAAGCGGCATCCGGCCCGTTCGATCTGGTCTTCTTCGGCAACGAGTCCGCCGACTCGGGTGGCTTCCAGGTGGGTCTGCGCGTCGCCCGGGAGCTCGGCCGGCCCTGCGCCACCGGGTTGAAGGCGATCGCGGTCGACGGCACGACCGTGCGGTGCGAGCAGGAGCAGGGCGGCGGCCGCGACGTCTACGTGCTGCCGCTGCCGGCCGTCGTGACCGTGCTCGAGGGCCTCAATCTCCCCCGCTACCCCTCGGTGCCGGGCCGGATGCGGGCCGGGCGCAAGCCGCTCGAGCAGGCGACGCCGTCCCGTCCCGACTCCAGGCTGGAGCGGCTGCGGCTCGTCGTCCCGGAAGGTGACGCGAAGCAGGCGGAGGTGCTCGGCCACGGGGCGGACGCGGCCCCCGCTGTCGTCGACCTGCTCGTCCGGATCGGGGTGGCGTCGTGAACCTCGTTCTCGTCGAGCACGTAGACGGCGCACCGACCGAGGTCTCGCTCCAGGCGCTGGGGCTCGCCGCGAGCCTCGGCGGCGACGCGCACGCCCTGCTGATAGGCCCCGGTGGGGTCGCGGCGGCCGCGAGCGTGCCGGCCGCAGTCGCGCACGTCGCCGAGCACGAGGCCCTGGGGACGTTCGCCCCCGACGCGTGGGCTTCGATCCTCTGCGAGGTCGCCGGGCGAATCGGAGCGACCTCGATCGTCGCGCCCGGATCGGCGGCAGCGACCGACGCGATGGCCCGCGCCGCAGCCCGCCTCGGCGAGCCGCTCGCCGCGAACTGCACGTCCGTCACTCCCGGCGAGCCGCTGCTCCTCACGCGCGTTCGCTGGGGCGGCAGCCTGTTCGAGGAGGCCCGGCTCAACGCCGGGCGGGCGCTCCTGACGGTCGCCCCGCACGCAGTCGCCGCAGTCGCTCCCGGCGCGCCGGGAGCGATCGAGGCGTTCGCCCCCGCCCTCGCCGAGGCCGATCTCGTGGTCCGTGTCGTCGACCGCGTCGCGCCGCCCGCAGGAGGCGTCTCGCTCGCCGACGCGAAGGTCGTGGTCACCGGAGGCCGCGGGGTCGGCTCGGCCGAGGGCTTCGCCCCGGTCGAGGAGCTCGCCGCGCTGCTCGGTGGCGCGGTCGGCTGCTCGCGCGCGGTGACGATGTCCGGCTGGCGGCCGCACACCGACCAGGTCGGGCAGACGGGCAACAAGATCGCCCCCGAGATCTACATCGCATGTGGCGTCTCCGGCGCCACCCAGCACATCGCCGGGTGCAAGGGCGCGAAGCGGATCCTGGCGGTCAACACCGACCCGGAGGCACCGATCATGTCGGTCGCCGACTACGCCGTCGTCGGCGACCTCCACGAGGTGCTGCCCGCGATCTCCGCCGAGCTCCGGAAGCGGGGAGCGTAGGCGCGGCACCGGCCTCGCCGGACCTCCGATGCTGACCGCCTTCTCCGCCATCGCGCTCGTCCTCGTCCTCGGGACGGCGGGAGCGCTCTTCGGACGGCGCGCGCTGTTGCTCGCGCGGATCGTGCGCCTGGGACAGCCGGTGCAGCGGTTCGACGACGTTCCCCGCCGGGTGCGCAACGAAGCGGTCGTCGTGCTGGGGCAGAGGAAGCTCCTGCAACGGCTCGGCCCGGGGCTGATCCACGCATTCATCTTCTGGGGCTTCCTCGTCCTGTTCCCGACGATCGTGATGGCGCTGATCGCTGCGGTGGCCAGGGGCCGGACGATCCCCTGGCTCGGCCACCAGGGCTGGTTTGCCTTCGTCGTCGACCTCTTCGTCGTGCTCGTGCTCGCCGGCGTCGTCTCGGCTTTCTGGATCCGCAAGGTGCAGCGGCCCGAGCGATTCAGGGGCAGCCATCTCGGCGAGGCCGACCTGATCCTGGGGCTGATCGCGCTGATCGTGCTCACGCTCCTGCTCTGGCATGCGGCGCTGATCGCGACGGGCCGGAACGAGTGGCCCGCCGCCTGGTCACCCGTGTCGAACGCCATTGCGCACGTGTTCGGGGAGGGAACGTGGGCAGACGTCCGGGAACGCCTGCTCGTCTGGGCCCACGTGCTCCTCGTCGTGGGCTTCCTCGTCTACCTCCCACGCTCGAAGCACCTCCACATCGCGACGGCGGCGGTCAACGTCTGGTTCGGCCGCACCCGCGCGCGCGGACGGCTCGAGCCGCTCGACTTCACGGTGGAGGACGAGAGCCAGGTGCGGTTCGGCGCGGCCACCGTGGCCGACATGACGTGGAAGCAGATGATCGACACGATGTCGTGCACCGAGTGCGGCCGCTGTCAGGACGTCTGCCCCGCCTACGCGACCGGCAAGGAGCTGTCACCGAAGCTCCTGATCATGGGGCTGCGCGACCAGCTGTTCACCGAGGGGCCGAAGCTCCTCGCCGCCCGTGACGGGGGCGAGCAGTTCGAACCGTCCCCCCTCGTCCCGAACGCCGTCAGCGACGACGTCGTCTGGGACTGCGTCACGTGCGGCGCCTGCGTGCAGGAGTGCCCGGTCGCGATCGAGCACGTCGACCACATCGTCGACCTGCGCCGCCACCTGGTCATGGTGGAGGGCCGCTTTCCGGCGGACGGGGAGACGATGCTGCGCGACCTCGAGCGCTCGCAGAACCCGTGGGGCAAGCCGCAGACCGAGCGAGCCGACTGGACCGAGGGGCTCGACGTCCGCATCCTGCAGCCCGGCGAGCCGCCACCCGAGGTCCTCTACTGGGTCGGGTGCGCCGCGTCGTTCGACGAGCGCGCGCGCACGACCGCGCGGTCGACGGCCACGCTGCTGCAGGCGGCGGGCGTCGACTTCGCCGTCCTCGGGCCGCGCGAGTCCTGTAGCGGCGACCCGGCCCGGCGGATGGGAAACGAGTACACGTTCCAGTCCTACGCCGAGCAGAACGTGTCGACGATGAACGACGCGGGCGTGAAGAAGATCGTCGCGAGCTGTCCCCACTGCTTCAACACACTGGCGAACGAGTACCCGGACTTCGGCGGTGACTACGAGGTCGTCCATCACACCGAGCTGATCGCCGAGCTTCTCGAGGAAGGGCGGCTCGAGCCCGTGGCCGGCACCGAGGAGATCACCTACCACGACTCCTGCTACCTGGCCCGACACAACGACGTCGTCTCCGCGCCGCGCGAGATCGTGTCGCGCATCGGCAAGCCACTCGAGATGGCGCGGAGCGGCAAGCGCACGTTCTGCTGCGGTGCCGGCGGCGCACACATGTGGATGGAGGAGCGCGGCAACCAGATCAACGAGGAGCGCGTACGCGAAGCGGCGGCGACGGGAGCCTCGACACTGGCCGTGGCCTGCCCCTTCTGCACGATCATGCTCGACGACGGCGTCAAGCAGAACGGGTCTGACCTTCGCGTCGCCGATGTGGCGACGCTGCTGGCGGAGGCGCTGGACGGCACCCCGTCGCTGTGAGCGTACGATCGGGCCGTGAGCACCGAGCGGCGTGAGATCGTGGTCGTCGGCGCAGGGATCGCCGGACTCAGCGCTGCCTACCGCCTGCGCGACCGCGACGTCGTCGTGCTCGAGGCGGCGAATCGCGTCGGCGGTAGGATCCACTCCGAGCCCCGCGGCGAGAACTGGCTCAACTTCGGCGCCCACGTCTTCGGCGGCCCGACCTCGGTGTCCGGGCGGTTCCTGGACGAGCTCGGTGTGCGCACCGAGACGGTGCCCGGCCGGCTCGCCGCGGTATCGCTGAACGGCAAGCTCGTTGCGCGTGGTCCCGTCGAGAGCTTCCCGCTCCGCCTGCCGATGCCGCTCGCCTCGCGGCTCTCGCTCGTCAGGACCGGCGTCAGGCTTCGCCTCGCGGTGCGCAGGTATGCCGAGATCGCCGCGGTGCGCGAGGGCGAGGATCCTGCCGCGCGCCAGCGTCGGATGCTCGGCTTCATGGACGACCGCTCGTTCGCGCAGTTCTCGGGGCCACTGCCGGAGGACGTCGACCTGCTGTTCCGCTCGACCCTGACACGCTCGTCGGGCGAGCCGGAGGAACTCGCTGCCGGATACGGCGTCGGCTACTTCCACCTCGTCTGGGACAAGAAGGGCGGGCTGTCGCGTAACGTCCTCGGCGGCTCCGCCGTCGCGACCGACACGCTGGCGACCGAGCTCGGCGACCGGGTGCGGCTCGGGACGCGGGTGACGGGGGTCGCGCCCGCGGGTGCCGGAGTGCGCGTCGAGGTGGACGGCGGCGCCCACGCGATCGAGGCCCGCGCCGTCGTCGTCGCGACGCCGGCGTTCGTGACGAGGGAGATCGTCTCTGGCCTTCCCTCCGACACCGAGGCTGCGCTGGCCGCGATCCCGTACGGCCCCTACGTGGTCGGCGCCTTCCTCACCAAGGAGACTGGCCCGGTTCCCTGGGACGAGCTCTACGCGGTCGCCACGCCGAAGCGGTCGTTCAGCATGCTCTTCAACACTACGAACGTTCGCCGGGCGGACGAGACGGAGCGCGCGCCGGGCGGGAGCCTGATGGTGTACGCGGCGGCGGGATTCGCGAGGCAGCTCGACGGGCTCGACGACGACGCCGTCAGCGGCGCGTTCCTCGCCGACCTCCATGCCGTCCTGCCCGCGACCCGAGGGCTCGTGCGGGAGGTCGTGATCAGGCGCTGGGAGCGTGGCCTGCCCTACCCGAAGGTCGGCCGGAGCGCGTTGCAGCCCGCCTTGACGAAGCCGCTGGCACCGGTCTGGCTAGCAGGCGACTACCTCGGCTCCTGGTATACGGAGACCGCCGTCCAGACCGGCCTTGCGGCCGCGAGCGGCGTGCGCGCGGCACTGGCCTGAGCGTCCGCGCGTACCATCCCGGCCGTGCGGGTCGTCGTCATCGGGGGTGGGGTGGTCGGCCTCTCCTGCGCATTCGCGCTCGGGCGGGACGGGCACGACGTCGAGGTCGTCGAAGGAGCCGCGCACGTCGGGCAGGGGGCGAGCGCCGGCAACGCCGGCTGGCTGACGCCGACCCTCGCAACGCCCCTCGCCGCCCCGGGGATCCTGAGGACGGGCCTCCGCTCGGCGCTCGACCCGAAGGGCGCGCTCGTGATCCGGCCGCGCCTCGATCCTCTCTGGCTGCGCTGGCTCTGGGGATTCGCACGCAGCAGCAGGCCCCGCGTCTTCCGGGCCGGCGTGGCCGCGCTGCTGGGTCTCACCGTCCGAACGCTGGACGAGCTCGATGCGATGAGGGCCGCCGGCGTCGAGTTCGAGGAGCATCGCGCGGGCCTCCTCGCCGTTGCCCGCACGGCGCACGGGCTCGAGTGGTTCGACCTCGTCGTCCGGGACCTGCGGTCACTCGGCTTCCAGGGAGGCATGACCGACCTCGGCCCGGGCGAGGCGCGCGAGCTCGAGCCCGCGCTCGGTCCGGGTGTGGCGCGAGCCCTGCACGCGACGCTCGACCGACACGTGGACCCGCTCTCCCTGACGGCAGGACTGCGCGACCACGTCATCCGCGCCGGATCCACGGTGACGACGGGGTTCCAGGCGAGCTCGATCGAGCGCGACCGCAGTGGCTGGCGGGTCGACGCGTCGACGGGCGGACGGTCGGTCGTTGCCGATGCCGTCGTCGTGGCAGCAGCGCAGGGCACGAGCGCGCTTCTGCGGCCGCACGGCCTGCGGGCACCGCTGATCGGCGCCAAGGGCTACTCCGTCACCGTCCCTCACGCCGATCCGACGCCGCGCCTGCCCCTCTACCTCTGCGAGCCGAAGCTCGGCCTCACCCCGCTCGCGGCGGGCCTCCGGATCGCCGGCTTCTTCGAGCTCGGCGCCCGCGACAGTCTCCCGCGCCCCGAGCGGGCGCAGCAGCTCGTCGTCGAGAGCCGGTCGTTCATCTCCGCCCTCGACGGCTCGCGCTTTGCCGAGGGTCCCGCGGGTTGGGCCGGCTTCCGGCCCTCGACCCCCGACAGCCTGCCGCTGCTCGGCGAGCTGCCGGGAGCACCGGGCCTCGTCGTCGCGACCGGCCACGGCATGCTCGGCGTCACCCTTGCGCCGGCCACCGGCCTCGCGGTTGCCGCCCTTGTCCGTGGTGAACGACCCGACTGGGTGGTGCCGTTCGCGCCGGATCGCTTCCGGCGCTGACGAGACGTTGACGCACCGGTTCCGCTCCGTCTAGACTCACGATGTGGAACAGTCCCACATTGTGAGATGACCGCGATCGCTCCGTATCCCGGCACCCAGTCGATCGACCGTGCGGCGCAGTTGCTCGTGCACGTGGTCGAGACGGCCGAGCCGCCCACCGTCGGCGAGCTCTCCGAGCGCAGCGGCCTGCCCAAGAGCACGACGTCGCGACTGGTCACGGCGCTCGAGCGCCAGGGCCTCGTCCGGCGCGAGCCGGAGGGCGGCACGCTGACGCCGGGTCCCGTCCTCCGCGCCTACGCGCGCCGGGAAGCCTCGGGGCCCGACATCGTCGCGCTCGGGGCGGGGGCCCTCGACCGGCTCGCCCGACTGAGCGGCGAGACGGCGAACCTCGGGCTCGCCGGGCTCGAGGGAACGGAGATGCTCGATCAGCGCGACAGCCGCCATTTTCTCGGCTCCACGAACTGGGTCGGGCGGCAGATACCGAACCACGGCTCGGTCGTCGGCAAGGTCTTTCTCGCCGAAGGCTCCGTCCCGTTTCCGACCGAGCCTCTGGAGCAGCTCGCGCCGTGCACCCTCACCGATCCGGTTGCGCTTCGTCGAGATCTCGAGCTGACCCGGGCCCGCGGCTACGCCACCGCCGTCGACGAGCTCGAGCCCGGCCTCTGGGCGGTGGCGGCTCCCGTCCACGACGCGGACGGCACAGTTGTCGGGGCGCTGAGCGTCTCGGGTCCGACCGTACGACTTCACGACGGACTGCTCGACGAGCTCGGCCGCCTCGTCCGCGAAGAGGCGGCGACCGTGTCCGCCCGCATCGGCTACGACGACCTGAAACGAGGTGCTGCATGAGCGAGCCCGAGATCGACCTGAGCGCCCTGACCGACGACGAGCTCGTCACGCAGATGCACGACGACCTCTACGACGGCCTCGCCGACGAGATCACCACAGGCACGAACATCCTGCTCGAGCGCGGCTGGGGGCCCGACAAGGTCCTGAGCGACGCCCTCGTCGAGGGCATGCGCATCGTCGGCATCGACTTCCGGGACGGCATTCTCTTCGTGCCCGAGGTGCTGCTGGCCGCGAACGCGATGAAGGCCGGCATGGCGATCCTGCGCCCGCTGCTCGCCGAGACAGGAGCCGAGCGCATCGGCACGATCGTGATCGGGACCGTGAAGGGAGACATCCACGACATCGGCAAGAACCTCGTCGCGATGATGCTCGAGGGTGCCGGCTTCGAGGTGGTCGACCTCGGCATCAACAACTCGGTCGAGGCCTACCTCGCCGCGCTGGACGAGCACAAGCCGGACATCCTCGGCATGTCGGCGCTCTTGACGACGACGATGCCCTACATGAAGGTCGTGATCGACACGATGGTCGAGCAGGGCATCCGCGACGATTACATCGTGCTCGTCGGCGGCGCGCCGCTGAACGAGGAGTTCGGCAAGGCCGTCGGCGCGGACGCGTACTGCCGCGACGCCGCGGTGGCGTCGGAGACCGCCCAGGCGCTCGTGCTGGCACGACGCGCAGCAACCGCGGCCTCGTGAGCCGGTGCCGGACGACGTGAACCGGGCCTCCGACGCGACCGAGGCACGGCTCGCTCCCAGGGACCTCCTGGAGGACGAGAACGTCTTCTCGGCCTCCGAGACCGGCCGCCTGTTGATCATCGCCTGCGGCGCCATCGCCCGCGAGGTGCTCGCCGTCGTCGCCCTGAACGGCTGGGAGCACGTCACCGTCCGCTGCCTGCCCGGCAAGCTCCACCAGAGGCCGCAGCTGATCGCCGGCGCGGTCGACGCGAAGCTCCACGAGCTGAAGGCGAGCTACGAGCGCGTCTTCGTCGCCTACGCCGACTGCGGGACGGGAGGCGCGCTCGATCGCGTGCTCGAGCAGCACGGCGTCGAGCGCCTCGCCGGTGCACACTGCTACGGGTTCTTCGCGGGCAACCAGGCCTTCGAGGAGATGCACGAGGAGGAGCCGGGCACGTACTACCTGACCGACTTCCTCGCACGGCACTTCGACGCGCTCGTCATCCGCGGCATGAAGCTCGACCGCTACCCGGAGCTGATGCAGGACATCTTCGGCAACTACCGCAGGCTCGTCTACCTCTCGCAGAGAGACGACGACGCGCTGCTCGAGCGCGCCCGGGCCGCGGCCGCGACGCTCGGGCTCGCGTTCGAGCATCGCCGTACCGGCTACGGCGAGCTGCAGCCGGCCCTCGAGCGCTTCGTCGTGCCCCTCGGCGTCATCTCCTCCCCCACGTCCCCGGGAGACGACGTCACGTGACCGACACCATCCTCTCGTCGGCCTCCACGGAGGTCGTGATCGGCTTCGAGCGGCCCTTCGTGATCATCGGAGAGCGGATCAACCCGACCGGCCGGAAGCTGCTCGCCGCCGAGATGGCCGCCGGCAACTTCGAGACGGTGGTCGCCGACGCGATCGCCCAGGTCGAGGCCGGAGCCCAGATGCTGGACGTCAACGCCGGCATCCCTCTCGCCGACGAGCCGGCCATCCTCGCGCACACGATCGAGCTCGTGCAGGCGATCACCGACGTGCCGCTGTGCATCGACTCGTCGATCGTGGACGCGCTCGAGCGCGGGCTCTCCGTCTATCGGGGCAAGGCTCTCGTCAACTCGGTCACCGGCGAGGAGGAGCAGATGGAGCGGGTGCTCCCGATCGTCGCCCGCCACGGCGCCGCCGTCGTCGCCATCTCGAACGACGAGACCGGGATCTCCGAGGACCCGGACGTGCGATTCGAGGTGGCACGCAAGATCGTGTCCCGGGCGGCCGACCACGGCATCCCCCGCGAGGACGTCGTCGTCGATCCTCTCGTGATGCCGATCGGTGCGATGGGAACCGCGGGCAGGCAGGTCTTCCGCCTCGTACGGCGGCTGCGCGAGGAGCTCCGGGTCAACAGCACCTGCGGCGCGTCGAACGTCAGCTTCGGCCTGCCCAACCGGCCGGCGCTCAACGCGGCGTTCCTGCCGATGGCGATCGCCTCGGGCATGACGTCCGCGATCACGAGCCCGTTGCACGAGGAGATGCGCAGGGCCGTCTGGGCTGCAGACGTGCTGATGGGGAACGACGAGCACTGCGCCGCCTGGATCTCCCGTCACGGCGACACGCCGGACGGCCCCCAGGGCGGCCGGCGCGGTGGGCGCGACGGCCGCCGCCGGGCCGCGACGACATGACGCCGCCGGCGGCACCGCAGGGCCCGGCCGAGCACCTCGTCGTGTTCACGCCGTCGGGACGGCGCGGACGCTTCGCCGACGGCACGACCGTGCTCGAGGCGGCCCGTCGGCTCGGCGTCGACGTCGACTCGGTCTGCGGGGGGCGAGGCATCTGCGGCCGCTGCCAGGTCGAGGTCAGCGAAGGGGAGCACGCGAAGCACGGCATCGTCTCGAGAGCCGCCCACCTCACGCCCGTGAGCGAGGTCGAGCGCACCTACGCCGCGCAGCGCCCCCTGGCCGCGGGCAGGCGCCTCGGTTGCACCGCCTCGCTGGTCGGCAGCGTCGTCGTCGACGTGCCGCCCGAGAGCCAGGTCTACCGGCAGGTCGTGCGCAAGGAGGCCGACGCCCATCCGATCGAGATCGACCCGGTCGTGCGGCTCCACACCGTCGAGGTGGAAGAGCCCGACCTGGCCGTTGCCACGAGCGACCTGACCCGCCTCCGCACCGCGCTCGAGCGTGAGTGGGCGCTGACCGGGCTCTCGTTCGACCCTCACGTCGTGAGCGCACTTCAGCGCACGCTGCGGACACGCGCCTCCGCTCCGCTCGCCCCGAGCACCTGGAGCGTCACCGTTGCCGTCCACGACGGCGCTGCCGTGACGGCGATCTGGCCCGGCTTCCACGACGCTGCGTACGGCATCGCCTTCGACGTCGGCTCCACCACCGTGGCCGGGCACCTGTGCGACCTGCACACCGGCGACGTGCTCGCCTCGGCCGGCGCCATGAACCCGCAGATCCGCTTCGGCGAGGACCTGATGAGCAGGGTCTCGTACGTGATGATGAACCCCGGTTCCGAGAAGGAGCTGACGAAGGTCGTCCGCGGCTGCCTCGCCAAGCTGACCGCAGAGCTGGCCGCGAGCGCCGGCATCGACCGGGACGACGTGCTGGAGGTGACCGTGGTCGGCAACCCGATCATGCACCACCTCCTGCTCGGGATCGACCCGACCGAGCTCGGTGGCGCCCCCTTCGCCCTCGCCGTGGACGAGTCTCTGCGACTGAGGGCCTCCGAGCTCGGGCTCCCCGTCAACGCCGGAGCCCGCGTCTACGTGCTGCCGTGCATCGCCGGCCACGTCGGCGCCGACACCGCCGGCGTGATCCTCTCCGAGGGCCCGCATCTCGCCGACGAGGTCAACCTGATCGTCGACGTCGGCACGAACGCGGAGATCGTGCTCGGCAACCGGGACCGCCTGCTGGCGGCGTCGAGCCCCACGGGGCCCGCGTTCGAGGGTGCGCAGATCAGCTGCGGCCAGCGCGCCGCGCCCGGCGCGATCGAACGGGTCCGCATCGACCCCGAGACGCTCGAGCCGCGAGTGCGCGTGATCGGCTGCGAGGCATGGTCGGACGAGCCGGGCTTCGCGGGCTCGCAGGTGACCGGGGTGTGCGGCTCGGGGATCATCGAGGCGGTGGCGGAGCTGCACCTCGCCGGCGTGCTCACGACCGACGGCACGATCGACGGGTCCCTTGCGGGTCGCACGCGGCGGCTCGTCGCCGACGGCCGCACCTTCTCCTACCTGCTCTACGACGGGCAGCCACAGCTGACGATCACGCAGAACGACATCCGCCAGATCCAGCTCGCCAAGGCGGCGCTGTACGCCGGCTGCCGCCTGCTGCTCGACCGCTACGGGCTCGAGCACGTCGAGCGGATCCGCCTGGCGGGTGCCTTCGGCGCCCAGATCGACCCGGTGCACGCGCTCGTGCTCGGCCTCGTCCCCGACTGCGACCCGACGCGCGTCACCTCCGCCGGCAACGCGGCCGGGACGGGCGCGCGCATCGCGCTGCTCGACCGGAAGGCGCGCGCCGAGATCGAGGAGGTCGTCCGCAGGGTCGAGAAGGTCGAGACCGCGGTGGAGCCGCGCTTCCAGGAGCATTTCGTGCACGCCATGGCGATCCCGCACGAGCTCGACCCGACGCCCCGCCTTGCCGCCGCCGTGCCGCTGCCCCCACGTCGCACCGCGGCCGCCCCGGAGCGGGCGGAGAGGCAGCGCCGCCGGCGCACCGGAGCCACGAACGAGAGGAGAGCGACATGACCGAGTCGACGACCGGCAGGCGCGGCGGCGGCCGAGCCGCGCGGCAGGCCGCACGCCTGCATGCCGCCGTGGAGCGCGTCCCCTTCCTGACGAGGACGCTGACCCCGTTCGAGGTGGTCTCGGACGAGAGCCTCGAGCTGCTCGAGCACAACGCCGACACGATCCTCGAGCAGGTCGGGATCGAGTTCCACGACGCCCCGGAGGCGCTGCGCCTCTTCGGCGAGGCCGGCGCCGACGTGGAGGGCGAGCGTGTCCGCTTCCCGCGCGGGATGTGCCGCGGCATCGTGCAGGCGACGGCACCCGAGACGTTCACGCAGGTTGCGCGCAACCCCGCCAACAGCGTCGTCTTCGGCGGCCGCGGGACGATCTTCGCGCCGGCCTACGGATCTCCGTTCGTGACCGACCTCGACGGCGGGCGCCGCTACGGCACGATCGAGGACTTCAGGAACTTCGTGAAGCTGGCCTATGCGAGCCCGCACGTCCACCACTCGGGCGGCACGGTCTGCGAGCCTGTCGACCTCCCCGTGAACAAGCGGCACCTGGACATGGTGTACGCCCACCTGCGCTACTCCGACAAGCCCTTCATGGGCTCCGTCACGCACCCCGAGCGCGCCCGCGACACGGTCGAGCTGGCGCGTATCGTCTTCGGGGCCGACTTTCTCGAGTCGAACACCGTCGTCTTCAGCCTGATCAACGCGAACTCGCCGCTCGTCTGGGACGCGACCATGCTGGGTGCGGCAACCGCCTATGCCGAGGCGAACCAGGCCGTGATGATGACGCCGTTCATCCTCGCCGGCGCGATGAGCCCCGCCACGGTGGCGGCCACGTGCGCCCAGACGCTCGCGGAGTCGCTCGCGGGGATGGCGTACGTGCAGCTCGTGCGCCCGGGTGCCCCCGTCGTGCTCGGCTCGTTCGCGTCCTCGATCTCCATGCAGTCCGGAGCCCCCACGTTCGGGACGCCGGAGCCCGCGCTCGTCCTCTACGTGATGGCGGCGCTGGCGCGGCGCCTACGGGTCCCGTTTCGCAGCGGCGGCGCGCTGACGGCGTCGAAAGGCCCGGACGCCCAGGCCGCGTACGAGTCTGCCAACACGATGCAGCCCACGCTGCTCGGCGGCGTCAACTTCGTGCTCCACGCGGCCGGCTGGCTCGAAGGAGGGTTGGCGATGGGGTACGAGAAGTTCGTCCTGGACGCCGATCAGCTCGGCATGTGGCACGCGTTCGCGAAGGGCGTCGACCTCTCGGAGAACGGACAGGCGCTCGACGCCTTCCTGACGAACGAGCCGGGTCAGCACTTCCTCGGTCACCCGCACACGCTCGCGAACTTCGAGACCGCGTTCTATCGTTCGCCCCTCGCCGACAACGCCAGCTTCGAGCAGTGGGAGGCCGAAGGCTCGCGCGACGCCGCCCGGCGGGCGAACGCGGCCTGGAAGCAGACGCTCGCCGAGTACGAGGCGCCGCCGATCGACGACGCCGTCGACGCCGAGCTGCAGGAATGGATCGAGCGCAAGAAGGCGTCGTTCCCGGACTCGAACGTCTGATGACCGCCGGGCCGGTGCACCGCTCCGGGCCCTTCACCGTGGCCGGGCTGATCGAGCGCTCGCGCTTCGAGGTGATCCCGCTCGCGGACGCGGAGACGAAGGTCCTCGAGCACGTGCCGAGCGACGTCGTGCTCACGGTGACGGTCTCACCCGTCAAGGGGCTCGAGCCCTCCTTCGAGCTCGCCGCGAGATTCGTCGCTGCGGGCTACACGGTCGTGCCGCACCTGCCGGCCCGGCTCGTCCGGGATCGCAGCCATCTGGCTGAGCTCGTGAGCCGGCTGGCCGAGATGGGCGCACGTGACGTCTTCGTGATCGCCGGGGATGCAGAGGAGCCGGCAGGCAGCTACGAGGGTGCGGCGCCACTGCTACGAGACATGCACGAGCTGGGCCACCCCTTCGAGCGGATCGGCATCACCGGCTACCCGGAGACCCACCCGTTGATCGACGACGCAACCGCCGCCGCGGCGCTGGCGGAGAAGGCCCCGTACGCGAGCTACATCGCAACCCAGATCTGCTTCGACTCGAGCGTGACGGCCCGCTGGATCGACGCGGTGTGGGCGAGCGGTATCAGGCTGCCCGTCTATGTCGGCATCCCCGGCGCCGTGCAACGCGCGAAGCTGCTGCGCGTGTCGACGCGCATCGGCATCGGGGAGTCGATCCGGTTTCTGCGCAAGCACGGCAACTTCGTGACGCGGTTCCTGCAACCGGGCGGCTTCGACCCCGACAGGCTGATCAGAGGCCTCGGGCCGGCGCTCGTGGACCCCGCGCACAAGATCGCCGGGTTCCACGTCTTCACGTTCAACGACCTCGCCGAGACCGAGGCCTGGCGGCGCCAGAAGCTCGCCGGCCGCTGAGCCCGGCGTAGGATCGTGGTGTGAGCGAGCGTCCCTGGGATTTCGTCATCGCCGGTGGCGGCTCGGCCGGCTGCGCGCTCGCCAACCGTCTCAGCGCCGACCCGTCCAGCCGTGTGCTCGTGCTCGAGGCCGGGAGACCGGACTACCGCTGGGACGTGTTCATCCACATGCCGGCGGGGCTCGCCACGCCGATCGGCAACCGCTTCTACGACTGGAAGTACGAGTCCGAGCCCGAGCCCCACATGAACGGGCGTCGCATCTACCACGCCCGCGGCAAGGTTCTCGGCGGCTCGTCGAGCATCAACGGGATGATCTTCCAGCGCGGCAACCCCCTGGACTACGACCGCTGGGCAGGCGATCCCGGTATGACCGCGTGGGACTACGCGCACTGCCTGCCGTACTTCAAGCGCATGGAGGACTGCACCGCGGCTTCACCGGACGACGCCTTCCGCGGCCACGGTGGCCCGCTCGGGCTCGAGCGCGGCCCGGCCTCGGGCCCGCTCTTCGATGCGTTCTTCGAGGCCTGCCGCCAGGCGGGCCACGTCGTCCACGACGACGTCAACGGGGAGCGGCAGGAGGGCTTCTCGCGGTTCGACCGCAACATCCGGCGGGGCCGGCGCCTGAGCGCGGCCCGCGCCTACCTGCACCCGGTGACGGGGCGGCCGAACCTGGAAGTGCGCACGCGCGTGCAGGTGGCGCGCGTCCTCTTCGAGGGCACGCGCGCCGTCGGCGTCGAGACGACGAAAGGCGAGCGCATCCGGGCCGCCGAGGTGATCGTCTGCGGCGGAGCGATCAACTCCCCCCAGCTCCTGCAGCTCTCCGGCGTCGGCAACCCGGAGCACCTCCGCACTGCGGGCGTGGAGCCCCTGCATGCCCTGCCGGGGGTCGGCGAGAACCTGCAGGACCACCTGGAGGTGTACGTGCAGCACGCCTGCTCGCAGCCGGTCTCGATGCAGCCGGCGCTCGAGAAACGGCGCGCTCCCTGGCTCGGCTTCCAGTGGCTCTTCCTCCGCAAGGGCCCCGCCGCCACGAACCACTTCGAGGCCGGAGGCTTCATCCGCTCGAACGACGAGGTCGCGTACCCGAACCTGATGTACCACTTCCTCCCGCTCGCGATCCGCTACGACGGCTCCAAGCCCGAGGGCGGGCACGGCTACCAGGTGCACGTCGGCCCCATGTACTCGGACGCCCGCGGGTGGATCCGCATCCGCAGCGCCGATCCGATGGCGAAGCCTGCGCTGCAGTTCAACTACCTCTCCACCGACCAGGATCGGCGAGAGTGGGTGGAGGCGATCCGCCTCACGCGCGAGATCATGGGGCAGGCCGGCCTCGCACCGTTCGACGGGGGCGAGACCTCTCCCGGACCGGCCGTCGCGACGGAAGAGGAGATCCTGGACTGGGTGCGCGCCGACGCCGAGACCGCGCTCCACCCGTCGTGCACCTGCCGCATGGGCGTCGACGAGATGTCCGTCGTCGACCCCGCGACGATGGGCGTCCACGGCCTCGACGGCCTGCGCGTCGTCGACGCCTCGGTCTTCCCCTACGTCACGAACGGCAACATCTACGCGCCGACCATGATGGTGGCCGAGAAGGCCGCCGACCTCATCCTCGGCAACACGCCGCTCCAGCCCGAGCAGGTGCCGTTCTACCGGCACGAAAGGGCCGTCGAAGCCTGACGCCGGCGACGGCGCCGGGGCCGCTGCTACCGGGTCTCGGCCGGTTGCAGGATCCTGGTGCGAGGCGTGCCGGCGAGCGCAGGGGCGTTGTCCGGGGAGGACCAGACGGTCTCCTCGAGGAAGGCGAGGAAACCGCCTGCCTCGTCGACGGTGTCGAAGTCGAGGTCGATCACGACGAAGGCGGCATCGTCGATGGGGCGCTGGACGCGCGCGGCTCGGACGCCGAACTTCGCGCGCACGGCGGCAAAGCGCTCGAATGCCGCGCTCCACACCTTGAAGTCGGTGATCGAGTGCTCGATGTGCAGTGTGGTCATGTCGGCTCCCCGCTCGAGTGGGCTCGTGAACGTCGCACCCACGGTACGGGCGAGCCGGACCGGCGACCATCCCAGATCGGTGGGATAAACGAGGGTGCCGTGAGCGCGTACCGTAGGAGCGTGCCGGGTACCGAAGCGCTCGCGCGCTCGCGCGCGCGCACACAGAGCCTGTGTGAGTCCGCGAGCGACGCGCGGACGCTCCGCGTGCAGGTCCTGGAGGAGCTTCGCCGGGTGGTCGCCTTCGACGCCCATGCCTGGCTGCTGACGGATCCCGCAACCTCGGTCGGTGCGGCGCCCGTCGCCGATGTCCCGTGGCAGTCGGAGCTCCCGCGGCAGATCCGGCTGAAGTACTGCACTCCCGTCAACCGGTGGACCGCGCTGCACGACGTCCCCGTCGCCCTGCTCTCCAGGGTGACCGGCGGAGACCTGGCGATGAGCCTCGTCTGGCGCGAGCTGCTCGCGCGGTACGAGGTGCACGATGTCGCGTCGGTCGTCTTCGCCGACAGGTTCGGCTGCTGGGCCTTCCTGGAGCTCTGGAGGTCACACACCGAAGGACAGTTCACCGAGAGCGAGGCCGGCTTCCTCACCGAGGTTGCGGCACCGTTGACGCTGGCACTCCGACGCTGCCAGGCAAGCACCTTCGCCGCCGGGCCGCCGGTTGCCCGGCCGCGCGCCGGTCCCGTCGCGCTGTTGCTGTCCCCGGAGCTGGAGGTTCGAAGCCAGACCCCCGAGACGACCGAGTACCTCAGGGTGCTCGTCCCGCCCGCCGAGGATCGCCGGCCGATCCCGGCCGTTGCCTACAACGTGGCCGCGCAGCTCCTCGCCGCCGAAGAGGGCGTCGACGGCAACGCGCCGAGTGCAAGGGTGCACGTGTCGGACGGGCTCTGGATGACTGCGCGCGCCGCCCGGCTCGACGGTCCCGGCTCGTCGCGCGAGCGCGACATCGTCGTCACGCTCGAGGAGAGCTCGGGCGCCGAACGGGCGGACGTGCTCTCCAGGGCCTTCGGGCTCACGGCCCGCGAGCGGGAGCTATTCGACCACCTCGTAGCGGGAAAGGACACCCGCGAGATCGCGCAACGGATGTTCCTGTCCGAGTACACGGTGCAGGATCACCTCAAGTCGATCTTCGCGAAGACAGGTGTGCAGAACCGGCGCACCCTGCTCTCGCGAGCCCTGGGGACCTGACCGCGCCGGGGCGCGGGCAGGTCTCAGGGAGCCGACTCGGCCACCGCCAGCACGGCCTTGACGATGCCGTCGTAGCCGGTGCAGCGGCAGAGGTTGCCGGACAGCCCGATCCGCACCTCGTCCTCGCTGGGGTGCGGGTTCCCGGCGAGCAACGCTGTCGCGGAGACGAGCATGCCCGGCGTACAGAAGCCGCACTGGACGCCGCCGAGCTCGAGGAATGCCGCCTGCAGCGGCGCGAGCGTGTCGCCGTCGGCGAGGCCCTCGACGGTCGTGATCTCGGCCCCTTCGGCCTGCAGGGCGAAGTAGGAGCAAGAGTTCACGGGCTTGCCGTCGAGGAGCATCATGCAGGCGCCGCACTCGGAATCGTCGCAGCCCTCTTTCGACCCGGTCAGGCCGATCACGTCACGCACTGCCGTGAGCAGGCTCGTGCCCGGATCGAGCTCGACGGGGAAGGAGATGCCGTTCACCGTCAGGGTGGCCGAGGTCTTCACGACGCCTCCCCGCGGGCGCGGGCCAGTGCCTGCTCGACCGCCCGGCGCGCGATCACGGCCGCCATTGCACGCCGGTAGCCCGCCGAGCCCCGCACGTCCGAGATCGGCGTCGCCGCCGCGGCCACCGCCTCGCCGGCAGCGACGATCGCGGCAGCACCCCCGTCCGAGCCGACGAGAGCCTGCTCCGCCTCCGCCACCCGCCGGATCGTCGGCGAGAGCGCGGTCATCGCCACCCGGGCGTCCGTCACCACGCCGCCGGCCACGGTCACGGCCGCGGTGGCGCCGACGACGGCTATCTCCATCTGGCGGCGGTACTCCAGCCGGAGGTACGCGCTCCCGGTACCGGCAGCAGGGGCGGGCACGTCGATCCAGAGGAGCAGCTCGTCCGGGTGCGCGTTCGTCTTCCCCGGCCCCGCCCACAGCTCGTCGAGAGCGACGCTGCGTGTCCCTGCAGGGCCGCGCAGCGTGACCGAGGCGTCCAGGCAGAGCAGCGGCCCGCCGGTTTCCATGGCCGGCGAGGCATTCATCAGGTTTCCGCCGATCGTGCCCACGGCGCGGGTCGCGTGGGAGCCGACGATGGCGCAGGCGTCGGCCAGAGCCGTGTAGCGAGCCCGTACCTCGGCGGCCCCCGCGATCTCGGCGTGGGTTGCGAGGGCGCCGAGACGCAAGCCGTCGGGGCCGGTGGTGACACCCCGCAGCTCCGCGATCCGGTGGATCGCCACGACGCGCTCTGGAAGCCCCGCCTTGCCGGAGCGGGCGCCGACGACGAGATCGGTGCCGCCGGCTACCGGACGTGCTCCCCTCGAGAGAGCCTGCACGGCGTCGTCGACGGTGACAGCGGTGGCGAAGGCGGTGAGAGTCATGCCTGCCCCTTTGCGGCCCACACGCGCTCGGGCGTCATCGGCAGGGACCGCACGCGAGCGCCGATCACCCCGGCGATCGCGTTCGCCACCGCGCCGGCCGTCGGCACGCACGGCGGCTCGCCGACACCCTTTGACCCCTTGGGCCCGGCATTCGGCGTGTCGGTCTCGATCCACGCAATGTCCATCTTCGGCGCGTCGGACGCTGTCACGAGCTTGTAGTCGGTGAGGTGCGCGTTGCGGTGGCGCCCCTCCTCGTCGAGTTGCGTGCCCTCGGAGAGGGCCTGCCCGATCCCCATCACGACGCCGCCGTACACCTGCCCGTCCGCGCCGAGGCGGTTGAGGATCTTGCCGCAGTCATGGGCGGCCGCAACCTGCAGCACCCGGGTCACTCCGGTGTCGCGGTCGACCCGCACGCGCACGGCGTGGGCGATCAGCTGCGGCGCGTGGAACGACTCGAGCCCGAGCCGGCCCACGCACCCCTCCGCGGGCGCGGCCGGCGCCTCGGGCACCTCTCCCGCCCCCTTGCCGTGGAAGGTGCCGGAGCCCGCGAGGTCGGCGATCGTCACGGCCTTGTCGGGCGACCCCTTGACCCGCACCGTGCCCTCCGCCAGCTCGAGGTCGTCACGCGACGCCTCCAGCTTGTCGGCGGCTGCGTCGAGCAGCTGCTCGCGGACCTCGACGGCTGCGGCGATCACCGCGCGCCCGCTGTTGAACGTCGTCTGCGAGCCGCACGATCCCATGTCCCAGGGTGCCGCGTCCGTGTCCTGGTAGAGGATCGAGAAGCTCTCGGGCTTCATCCCGAGCTGCTCTGCGACGTAGGTCGGCATCGCCATCACGGCGCCGGTGCCGTTCTCCTGGGCGCCGGTGACGATGGTGCCGGTGCCGTCGGGGTTCAGCTTCACGTAGGCGCCGCTGTTGGCCGCGAAGCAGGGCCACCAGCCGCACGCCACACCGATCGCCTCGTCCTCGGGGAGCTCCTGCCCGTAACCGATCAGCTCGACCGCGCGCTCGAGCGTCTCCTTCATCGCGATCTGCTCCAGCACCTGCCCGGTCGCGGTGACGGATCCCTCCTCGATCAGCGTGCGGCGTCGCAGCTCGACCGGGTCGAGGCCGAGGGCCGCGGCGAGCTCGTCCATGTGCTGCTCGAGCGCCCAGCAGACCTGGGGGGCGGTCGGCGCCCGGATCGACGAGGAGGGCTGGTTGTTCGAGTAGACGAGCGAGGACTCGACCAGGACCGCCTCGTGCTGGTAGGGGCCGAGGGCGTGCATCGCGGCCATCTGCGCGAAGAATCCCCCCTCGCCGCAGTAGGCGCCCTTGTCCAGCACGAGCCGCGCCTTGTGGGCCACGAGCGTCCCGTCCGCCCGCGCACCGGTCTGCAGCTCGATCACCATTCCCTCCCGCCGGTGCCCGACGGCGAAGAACTCCTCGCGGCGCGAGAAGACGAGCTTCACCGGACGGCGCGCCGCGCGAGCGAGCGCTGCCACGTGCCCTTCGAAGTGGAAGTCGCACTTCGCGCCGAAGCCTCCGCCGAGCAGCGGCACGACGACGCGAACCTGCGACTCGGGGATCTGCAGCGTGTGCGCCACACCGGCCCGCGCGGCATACGGCACCTGCGTCGACGTCCACACGGTCACCTTGTCGCCCTGCCACTGCGCCACGACGGCGCGGGGCTCGATCGGCACTCCCTGTACCGGGTCGGTGACATAGCGGCCCTGCACGACCACGTCGGCGGTCGCCATCGCAGCATCGGCGTCGCCCTGCACGATCGTCGAGTAGCCGAGCGTGTTGCGGTGACGCCCGAGCGACTCGTCGCCCTCGTAGCTCTCCCAGTCGGGGTGGACGAGCGGCGCGTCGTCGGCCAGGGCCGCCTCGAAGTCGGTCACCACCGGCAACGGCTCGTACTCGACCTCGATCAGCGCGGCGGCCTGCTCGGCGATCTCGGCCGTCGTGGCGGCCACCCCGGCCACGATGTCTCCCTCGAAGCGCACGGTGTCACGCGCGAACAGGCGGCGGTCCTGCACCATCCCGCCGTAGAGCACGTCCGGCACGTCCTCGTGGGTCACGATCGCGAGCACACCGGGCAGAGCCCGTGCCCTGGACGTGTCGATCCGGAGAATGCGCGCGTGGGTGTGATCGGCGTAGCGAAACTTCGCCACGAGCTGCCCGGAGAGCACGACGTCGGCCGTGTAGCGGCCGGTGCCCGTCACCTTCTCCTTGCCGTCCGGGCGAACGAACGCTCGCGGCTGCTCGGTCGTCACCACCATTTCTCACTCCTTCGTGGGCGTGTGCCGATTATCCAATCAATTCCGCTCGCGCGTCGGCGAGCAAGCCGTCGACCCGCGCGAGCACGTCCGGTGTCGCGAGGCCACGGGCAGCAAGCGTCGTGCGACGGTGCACGACGTCCTCGGCGCTCGTCGCCCACTCCTCCCGGGCCGCGAACACCACCTGAGCGGCGATGTCGGGGGCACCGGGATGAACCGGCTCGAGCAGCTCGGGGCGCTCGCCGGCGAGGCCTACGACACGATCGGCGCGCGTCCCGTAGAAGTGAGCGAGATGCGCCGACGTCTCCGGCTCGAGCCCCCAGCCGGCACGCAGGCGGGCGGCCACGTTGCCGGCGTCCGTCGCACCGGGGAGGGGCACGGGGCGCCGGTCGACGGCCGCCAGGCCGAGCTCCGAGGAGAGGTGTGCGAGGGCGTCCAGCGCGATCCGGCGATAGGTCGTCAACTTGCCGCCGGCCACGGTCAACATGCCGCCCCGGCCGCTCAGAAAGGCCGTCTCGCGGCGTGCGTCGACGGTCGACCCGTCGCTCGCGGGCAGCACCCGGAGCCCGGCGTAGGTCGAGAGCACGCGCCCCCTGTCGAGGAGCTCCCGGTCGACGGCTACCCCGGCCTCGGCAAGGACCTGGTCGACGTCCTCCGGCGTCGCAGTCACGTCTGCCGGATCGCCGTCGTAGGGGGTGTCCGTCGTGCCGAGCAGCAGCATCCCTTCCCACGGGAGGGCGAAGGTGACGCGTACCTGGTCGTGGGGAATCGTCAGGGCAGCCGACCAGGGCCGGTCGAGGGGCAACGTCACGTGCACCCCCTTCGAGAGCTGACCGTACGGGGCGACTCCCGGCTCTTCGAGCCGGCGCAGCCGGTCGAGCCACGGCCCCGTCGCGTTGACGACGGCCCGTGCGTCGACCGAGACGGCCTCTCCCGTCACCCTGTCGCACACCTCGGCGCCCCGTACACGGCCGTCGCCGAGGCGCAGGTCGACGACCTCGGCGTAGTTGAGCACCGTCGCCCCGGCCTGCGCTGCCGCAGTGACATTCGCGAGGCACAGGCGGCCGTCGTGCGTCGAGGCGTCCTGATAGACACCGCAGCCCCGTAACTCCTCGACGCGCAGGTCCGGTACGGAGCGCCGTGCGCGCTCGGGCTTGACCAGGCCGCCGAGCTTCTCGCCGGCGAGCGTCGAGTACGTCCACAGGCCGGCCTGGATGGTGGCCGGCTTGTAGGGGCCGCCGCGGTAGACGGTGAAGAGGAACGGCATCCGCCGGACGAGGTGAGGGGCGACGACCCTGAGGAGGGCGCGGCGCTCCGTGTGCGCTTCCCGAACGAGCTTGACGTCGCCGAGCCGGAGATAGCGCAGGCCGCCGTGGATGAGCTTGGAGGAGGCGCTCGACGTGGCGCCGCCGAAGTCTGCCCGGTCGAGGAGGGCGACGCGAAGCCCCGCTCGCGAGGCCTCGTTCGCGATGCCCGCCCCGATTATGCCGCCGCCGACGACGAGGAGGTCGAACGGCGCACGGGCGAGCTCGGCTCGCGCGCGCTCGCGCTCGGCGGCTAGGGCCACAGCGGGTTCGTCCAGGCTCTGCCCCCACGGGCGTCGGCCACCTCGACCCGGGCATAGGGCGCCGCCTCGGGCAGGACGAGCCGAGCAGCCGTGATCAGCCCGTCGCTCGTGGCCTCCACGATCTCGCCGCCGTAGCAGTACCCGAGCCTGCCGGCGTGGACCGCGGCGCCGCTCGAGACTCCGAACATGCAGGTGACGCTCACGCACGGATCGCACCGCACGTCGATCGCCCCCTCATGGACGGCGACGTCCACGATGCGGGGGCCGGTGCTGCCGTAGAAGCAGCCGGAGCGCAACGCCTCCAGCACGGCCTCCGACGTGCGCTCGGCCCGCACCCACGTCCATGCAAGGTCCGAGTCGAAGCCCGGATGGTGGCTGTCGTCGGTAGCCAGCGCAAAGCAGGGGCGCCCCCCGTCGAGCAACGCGTCCCAGTGCACCGTGGCGAGACCGCGCCCGATCTCGAGCTCGCACCCGGCGTTGTACACCTCGATCCCCGACACGGCAGGTGGCAGCTCGAGCGTTCCCGGCACCACGCCCGTCCAGTACGGATGCGCGAGGTAGGCGACACCACCCTGCTCGACGATCCACCTCGCCGTGCCCTCGAGATCGAGCCGGTTCCCCTCGAGCTCGTGCAGCGCATCCCCGATCCCGAGCGCGAGCACGTGGCCGTCACGGCCGGCGGGGAGCACGCAGTTGAGCTCGGCGCTCGGCACCACGAGCAGCCGCTCGGTCGAAGGCGGATCGCTGCGGTGCCAGTGGTCGGTGACGGCGAGCACGTCGTACCGAGCCCGCTCGTAGTGCTTGACGAGGGCGCGCGGCGGCATCTCGCCGTCCGAGTTCGTGGTGTGCGCGTGCAGAGCGCAACGCAACCAACGCCCCACGCTGTGCCAGGGACTGGTCACCGGTTCAGTCTGCGCAGGGCGGCAATCTTGAAAAGGTAGTGGTTTCGTGGTGAAGTGGTGCGCGCACTTGACGGCCGTTGGCGCCGGCCGCGGGATCGAGCCTCGTCCGCACGTGAATCGGGAGGATCAGATGGAGGATTTCCAAGAGCACGAGTACGAGTTCCTGCGACGACTCGACGAAGAGCGGGTCGGCCGGCGGACGCTGCTGAAGCGGGGTCTCGCTGCGGGGGCAGGCCTGACGGTCCTCTCACTGTCGCCGGCCGCGCTCGCTGCCCGGCAGAAGGCGCTGGTCGATCCGCCGATGGTCGGGAGGCTCGCCAAGCTGTCGGACATCGTCAAGGAGGCGAAGAAGGAAGGGCGGCTCAACGTGATCGCGCTGCCGCCCGACTGGGCGAACTACGGCGAGATCATCTCGACCTTCTCGAAGAAGTACGGGATCCCGATCACGAGCGACAGCCCGGACGCCTCCTCCGCCCAGGAGAACCAGTCGGTCCGCTCGTTGAAGGGTGACCCGCGCGCTCCTGACGTCCTCGACGTGAGCCCGAGCCAGGCGATCGTCGGTGCGAACGAGGGACTCTACGCGAAGTACTACACGACGAACTTCAGGAGGGTCCCGCGCGCGATGAAGGACGGCCGGGGCTTCTGGGTCGGCGACTACTGGGGCGTCACCTCGTTCGGCGTCAACGGCGCCGTCGTCAAGAACGCACCGAAGAGCTGGAAGGACCTCCTCAAGCCGGAGTACAAGAACCAGGTCGCGCTGAACGGCAGCCCGCTCTCGTCCGGCTCGGCCGTGGCGGGCGTCTTCTCGGCTTCGATCGCGAACGGCGGCAGCCTGAGCGACATCGGGCCGGGGATCGACTTCTTCGCCCAGCTGAAGAGCGTCGGCAACTTCCTCCCGGTGCAGGCGACGCCGCAGACGATCGCATCCGGGCAGACCCCGATCACGATCGACTGGGACTACCTGAACCTCGCCTACGGGAAGAACTTCCCGGCGTCGAAGATCACGACGGTGGTCCCGTCGGACGGCGTCTACGGCGCGCACTACTGCCAGGCCATCAACGCCACCGCCCCGCACCCGTGGGCGGCGCGGCTCTGGCAGGAGTTCCTCTACTCCGACCAGGGGCAGCTGCTCTGGCTCAAGGGGTTCTCGCACCCGGCGCTGTTCACCGACATGGTCGCGCGCAAGGTCGTGCCGAACGCGCTGATCAAGGCACTGCCGAACCCCGCCTCGTACGCGAAGGTGAAGTTCGCCAGCGTGGGGCAGAACAACAAGGCGCGGGCCACGATCACCACCGACTGGCCCAAGAAGGTCGGCTCGTAGGCCTCTGAGCACGTCGGCCGCACAGGACGGCCTCTCCCGGCCCGCTCCGGCGGGCCGGGAGAGGAGGCTCTCTCTCACCTGGCTCGGCGTGGTGCCGTTCCTCGCCTACACCATGGCGTTCCTGCTGGTTCCCGCAGCGAACGTCCTGATCGGGGCGTTCCAGTCGACCGACGGCGGCTACACGCTCGACAACATCCGGACGCTCTTCGACGAGCCGTACCGCACGGCGTTCAAGAACAGCATCGAGGTGAGCCTCGTGACAGCGTCGCTCGGCGGTCTCCTCGGGCTGCTGATCGCCTACTCGGCGATCCGCGAGGGCACGCCGCGCTTTCTCCGCACCGGCCTGACGACCTTCTCGGGCGTCGCCGCCAACTTCGCCGGCATCCCCCTGGCCGCCGCTTTCGTCGCGACGCTCGGCGTGCTCGGCGTCCTCACGCAGTTCATGACGAACCAGCTCGGGTACAACCCGTACGACCACGGGTTCTCGCTGTTCACGAAGACGGGCATCGAGCTCGTCTACCTGTACTTCCAGATCCCGCTCATGATCCTCGTCATCGCACCCGCGATCGACGGGCTCCGGCGTGAGTGGCGTGAGGCCGCATCGAGCCTGGGGGCGAGCCCGCTCCAGTACTGGCGTCACGTGGGCTTCCCCATCTTGCTGCCGTCCCTCCTCAGCGCGGTCGTGCTGCTCTTCGGCAACGCGTTCGCCGCCTACGCCACCGCGTACGGACTGACGGGCGGAAGCGTCGGGCTCGTGCCGATCACGATCGGCTTCTTCCTCTCGGGCGACGTGCTCGACAACCCGCACCTGGCTCAGGCGCTCGCGTTCGGCATGTTCGTCGTGCTCGGCCTGATGATGCTCGTATACCTCCCCTTGCAGAAGATCTCGTCGAGGTGGATGCGATGACACTGCGGCGCCGCATCGCGCCCTCGGCCGTCGTGTGGCTCCTCCTCGGGGCCGCGTACTTCCTGATCCCGCTGATCTCGACGTTCGTCCTCAGCGTCAGGAGCGACCAGACCGGCACGTGCTGCACGTCCGCGAACTACAGCTACATCCTGAACGACCCCCAGTTCTGGCGAACGATCAGGCTCAGCTTCGTCGTCGCCCTCGAGACGATTGCCCTCACGCTCGCGCTGCTCGTGCCGACCGTCTACTGGGTGCACCTGAAGCTGCCCCGCATGCGGCCCGTGATCGGCTTCCTCGCGCTCATCCCGTTCGTGGTCGCGCCCATCATCCTCGTCGTCGGCCTGCTCGACGTCTACCGGGGGACGCCGTACTGGTTCTACGGCGACCCGCACGGCTTTCTCGTCGCCGCCTACGTGATCCTGGCCTTCCCCTACATGTTCTTCTCGCTCGACACGGGGTTCCGCTCGATCGACGTGCACACGCTGACCGAGGCCTCCCAGAGCCTGGGCGCGGGCTGGCCGACGACGCTCTTCCGGATCATCCTCCCGAACATCAAGGCGGCGGCACTCGCGGGATCGTTCCTGACGCTTGCGATCGTGATGGGTGAGTACACGATCGCGAGCCTCTCCCAGTTCAACGTGTTCTCCGTCTACGTCCAGTACATCAACCAGAACAAGGCGTATCCGGCCGCGGCTGTGACGTTGCTCGCGTTCGGGATCACCTGGGCCGCCATGCTCGCCCTCGCCGTCGTCGGCCGGGGACGCCGGACACCTGTCGCAGGGGGGGCGCGCTAGGCATGGCCGGCGTCGAGCTGAAGCAGCTGCACCGGCGTTTCGGCGAGGTCGTCGCCCTCGCCGGCATCGACCTCGAGATCCCGAGCGGGGAGTTCGTCTCGTTCCTCGGCCCGTCGGGGTGCGGCAAGACGACCGCCCTGCGGCTCGTGGCGGGCTTCGACAGGCCGACCTCGGGCCAGGTCGTGATCGACGGCAAGGACATCACCGGGGTGCCGCCCAACAAGCGGGACATCGGCATGGTGTTCCAGGCGTACAGCCTCTTCCCCAACATGACGGCCGTGCGGAACGTCGAGTTCGGGTTGCGCGTGCGCAAGCAGGGACGCAGCGACCGCCGCGGCCGGGCCCTGGAGCTGCTCGAGCTCGTCGGGCTCGGGCAGGCAGCCGACCGCTACCCGCACCAGCTGTCCGGCGGCATGCAGCAGCGGGTCGCGCTCGCCCGCGCGCTGGCCATCGAGCCGCGGCTGCTGCTTCTGGACGAGCCTCTCTCGGCTCTCGACGCGAAGGTGCGGGTGCAGCTACGGGAGGAGATCCGCCGCATCCAGACCCGCCTCGGCATCACGACCATCTACGTCACGCACGACCAGGAAGAGGCGCTCTCGATCTCCGACCGCGTCGCCGTGCTGTCGAGCGGCCGCATCGAGCAGATCGGCACCCCGGCCGAGATCTACGGCGCGCCGGCGACGCCGTTCGTGGCCGAGTTCGTCGGCACCATGAACCGGCTCGAGTCGACGGTGTCCGACACGGTGGCGGGTGTCGTCGACTACGACGGCGCCCAGGTCGAGGTCGAGGCCGCGCGTGGCCGGGTACGGGGCGAGCGCGTGCTGCTGCTCGTCCGTCCCGAGACGGTCTCCGTCGAGGCGGCAGGCAGCGAGACGGGGGGCCTGGCAGGGGAGGTCGTCTCGCAGACCTTCCTCGGCTCTGTCACGCGCCTGCGCGTGCTCGCGGGGTCGCACGAGTGGACAGCGGACATCTCCGCCGAGCGAGCGGCCGCTCTGCCGGTCGGCTCGCGCGTGCAGATCGGCTTCCCCGCCGCGAGCGCCAAGCTCCTCAGCCTGGACGGCGCCGAAGCGTCTCCCGCAGCAGCGCCGGCCGGTCGCTGAAGATACCGCTCACCCCGAGCCCCGACAGCCGCAGCATGCGCGACGGGTCGTTGACGGTGTAGACGGTCGTCTCGAGGCCGAGCGCGCGCGCCCGCGCCAGTCCGCGCGTGGTGACGCGCAGGTTGTGGAACCCCACGGCCCACGCGTAGGCGGAGGCGGCGCGGATCGAGACGCCGAAGCCGACGTGCTGCAGGACGCGCAGCGACGGCCGCAGCCGCAGCGCCTCGAGCAGGCAGCGGCGCTCGAACGACACCACGACGTCGTCGCGGCCCAGCAGAGCGAGCGTGCGCCGAACGAGGTCGTGCCGTCGGTAGAGGTGTGCGCTCTTCAGCTCCGCCATGACAGCCACCCGGCCCTGCACGAGCTCGACGACCTCGGCGAGCGTCGGGATTCCCACCTCGCGAAGCTCGGCGAGCGGCCGGCGGCGCAGCGGCCCGCTGAGCGGCGTCAGGCGGTCGAGGTCGAGGTCGTGGAAGACGACGAGCGCGCCGTCGGCGGACACCTGCACGTCGAGCTCGACGTAGTCGGCGCCTACGGCGATCGCCCGCTCGAACGCCGGGATGGTGTTCTCCCGCTCGTCCCACGATGCGCCTCGGTGGGCGATCACCCAGGTCATGCCTCGACCACCGCACGGGCGAGCGCCCGCCGCCACCCTTCACGCTGCCGCTCCCGCTCGGAGTCGCCCAGCGCGGGCTCGTATCGTGCGCCGCGGCGCACCAGCCCGGCGACCGCCTCCACGTCCCGCCACACGCCGACCCCGAGACCCGCGAGAGCCGCAGCGCCGAGCGCGGTCACGTCGGGGTCGGCCGACACCTCGACCGGGCTCCCGGAGAGGTCGGCCTGCAGTTGCATGAGCAACCGGTTGCCGGTCGCACCCCCGTCGGCGCGCAGCACGCCCGCCCCTACCGGGAGCACGTCGAGCACGTCCGCCACCTGGTGAGCGATCGCCTCGAGGGTCGCGCGCGCGAGATGCGCGCGCGTCGTCCCGCGCGTGAGGCCGCAGATCAGCCCGCGCGCGTCGGGCCGCCAGTGCGGCGAGCCGAGCCCCGTCAGCGCCGGTACGAAGAAGACGCCGCCGGCCGAGTCGACCTGGCGGGCCAGCACCTCGCTCTCCGCCGCGCTCGCGATCACGCCGAGGCCGTCGCGCAGCCACTGCAGCGCTGCCCCAGCCACGAGCACGGAGCCCTCGGCGGCGTACTGCGCGGGCGATCCCGGTGGCACTGCGGCAGCCGTCTTCAGGAGCCCGTCCGCCACCGGGCCGGCATGGGCCCCGGCATGGGCGAGGACGAAGCTGCCGGTGCCGTAGGTCGCCTTCACCTGGCCCGGGGCGAAGCACCCGTGCCCGAAGAGGGATGCCTGCTGGTCGCCCGCGATGCCGGCCAGGGGCACGTGCGCACCGAAGAGCGAGGCCTCCGCGACCACGCCGGACGAGGGCACGATGGCCGGTAGCACCGAGCGGCCGACGGAGAAGAGCTCGAGCAGCTCGTCGTCCCAGCTGCCGGTGCCGAGGTCGACCAGCATCGTGCGCGACGCGTTCGTCACGTCCGTGACATGGGCCGCCCCACCGGTGAGCTTCCAGGCCAGCCACGCGTCGATCGTCCCGAAGGCGAGCTGCTCCTGCGGCAGCTCGCACCGGTCGAGGATCCACTCGAGCTTGCTCGCCGAGAAGTAGGGGTCAGGGACGAGCCCGGTGCGCTCGCGCACGAGGTCGGCCGGGAGCCGCGCGCAGCGATCCGCGGTGCGCCGGTCCTGCCAGACGATCGCAGGGTGCACCGGCCGTCCGCCGTCCCGCTCCCAGACGACGGTCGTCTCACGCTGGTTCGCGAGGCCGACGGCGGCCAGGTCGGAGGCGGAGGCACCGGCGGCCGCGAGCGCCTCCTCGGCCGTGGCGAGGACGCTCGACCAGATCTCCTCCGGGTCGTGCTCCACCCAGCCGGGCCGGGGGAATCGCTGGCTGATCTCGCGGTAGCCGCGGCCGAGCGTCCTGAGCTCCTCGTCCACGACGAGGCAGCTCGTTCCGGTCGTGCCCTGGTCGATCGCGAGAATCACGCTTCCGGCCGCTCAGCCGACGAGGCTCTGCACCAGGGCGAGATCGATCCGGTCGACGAGCTCGTCGGCCCGGGCGAGGCGGCCGTCGGGGAGCGTGCCGCGAACCGCGAGGCACCTGAGGCCCGCGTCCTTCGCCGAGGCAATGCCTGCCTCGGTGTCCTCGAACGCGACCACCTGCCCGGGCTCGAGGCCGTCTCCCAGCAGCGCGACAGCGTGCACGTAGCCCTCGGGATCGGGCTTGCCACGCACGACGTCGTCGGCCGTGACGAGCGCCGTGAAGAGGGAGCCGAGGCCGGCGCCCTCGAGCACCGGCTCGATCTCGGCCCTGAACGCGCCCGAGCAGACGGCAACCGGTACACGCGCAGCGGCATAGCGCACCGCGTCCCGCACCGGGGGCTCGATAGTGGAACCGTCGGCGGCGGCCTCGACGTAGCGGCGGATGCGCTCGCCGATCAGCTCCTCCAGCTCGGCACCGTCGACATCGAGCCAGGTCGAGATGATCGCCTCCTCGGTGTGCCCGGCGAGCTGCCCGTAGTACTCGGCCTCGGACAGCGGCCGGCCGTGCTCGGCGAACAGCGCCTGATACGTGGCACAGAGGATCGGCTCGTCGCGGGAGAGCGTGCCGTTGAAGTCGAAGACCAGCGCACGGGCCATCATCCGGAGCAGAAGCCTACTCTTGCCCGACGATGCCACCTCTGGCGCTCTCGTTCGCCCTCGCGGCGGCGTTCCTGCACGCGTTCTGGAACCTGCTGCTCGCCCGTTCGCGCGACCCCCAGAGCGCCACCCTGGTCGCGCTCGTCACCGCCGTCGTCGTCTTCGCGCCGGTCACCGCACTGACCTGGCGCCTCGACAGCCGGGCCCTGCCGTTCATCGCCGTCACGTCCGTGCTGCAGCTCGCCTACTTCGGCCTGCTCGCGACGGCGTACCGCCGTTCGGAGCTCTCGTTCGTGTATCCGCTCTCACGCGGCCTCGCCCCCGTGCTCGTGCTGTTCGTCGGCGCCGTCGCGCTGGGGGAGGACGCCTCCGGCTCGCAGATCGCCGGAGTCGTCCTCGTCGCCGCCGGCGTCGTGCTCGTCCACGGCCTGCGGCGCCCGTCGAGCCTGGACGCTCTCGCACTTGCACTCGGGATCGCCGTCTGCATCGCCTCCTACACGCTGCTCGACGCGCGAGGCATCCGCCACGCGGCGCCGATCACGTATCTCGAGCTGAGCATGATCCCGGCCACGATCGGCTACGGCGCCGTCGTGCTCGCCGTCAAGGGGCGCAGGCGGGTCCGCCTCGAGGTCGGCGCACCGGCGATCCTGGCCGGGCTGGCCTCGTTCGGCGCCTATGCGCTTGTGCTGGCGGCACTCGCGCGTGCTCCGGCTGCGCCGGTCGCCGCGGTGCGCGAGTCGAGCATCGTGATTGCCACCGCGCTCGCGGCTCCCGTGCTCCTGGAGCGCGTCGGCCGGGCCCGCATGGCGGGCGCCGTGCTCGTGGCCCTCGGCATCGCGACGCTGTCCTTCTAGGTCAGGCGCCCCGTGGGGCGCTGTCGTCCAGCGCGATCCGCACGAGGTCCCGGATCGAGAGGATCCCGACCGGCCGGCCGCCGTCGACGACCGGGAGGTGCCGGAAGCCGCCGTGGATCATCAGCACCGCTGCATGCTCGGTCGTATCGTCGGGGTCGACGGTCTCCGGCGCGTGGGTCATCCAGCCCGACACGAGGGCGCTCTCGACGCCGCCTGCGGCCACGGCGTTCAGCACGTCGCGCTCGGTCAGGATCCCGATCAGGCGCTCTCCGTCGAGCACGAGAGCGGCACCGACCCGGCGCTCCGCCATCCGCCCCGCGGCTCCGACGAGCAGCTCGCCTTCGCCGACCGTGACGAGATCGCGGGACATGTGTGCCTCGACCGCCGCCATGGGTGCGATCCTACTCCCCGGCCGCGGCCGGGGCGAGGACGCCTCCGAGCGCCCGCGCGACGGCGGCGGCGCGCTCGACGAGCTCGGCGCGCGCCCGCACGATCGCCGCCTCGGCGAAGCGCGAGGCCGGGCCCTGGACTCCCATCACCGCGACGAGCTCGCCCCGCACGCCGAGGACGGGGGCGGCTGCAGCGTTGAGGTCTTCCTCACGCTCCCCGAGCGCCTGCGCGAAGCCGAGCCGGCGCACCGAAGCGACCTCGGCAGCGAGAGCCGTGCGATCGGTGATCGTGGCCGGGGTGAAGCGGCGCAGCGGCCCGGCCGGCAGGCCCGGCTCACCGAAGGCGAGCACGACCTTCCCCGCCGCGGTCGCGTGTGCGACGCTCGGACGCCCGAGCCGGGCGACGCTCAGCACCGAGGCGGTGCTCTGCACGAAGTCGACCGTGATCGCATCCGGGTCGCCGGGGACCGAGAGGGTCGCGGTCTCTCCGGTCGCATCCGCGAGGGCGCGCAGGTGCGGTCGGGCGATCTCCCTCACCTCGAGCCCCGCCGCCGCCGCATGCCCGAGCTCGACGAGGCGCGGCCCCAGTCGATAGCGCCCCGTCGCCTCCACGTGAGCGACGAGCCCGGCGGCGGCGAGCGTCGCGAGCTGCCTGGAGGCGGTGCTGGCGTTGAGCCCGGTGCGTCGCGCCACCTCGTTCGTGCCGAGCTCGCCCGTCTCGGCGAGCGCGTCGAGCACGGCGACCGCCCGCTCGACGGCGGCGACGTGGCGCGTGGCTGGAGATCCGGTGCGGGCCATGGTACGGTAGGGCGTATCGATTTTGATATGCGATTGCCCAGGAGGCAATTTACATGACGCTCCCTGCTTCTGCCCGCTACGTCGTCGTCGGCGCCGGCATCCACGGCCTCTCCACCGCCTACCACCTCGCGAAGGAGCTGAAGGCGCGCGACGCCGGCTCGGGGCCCGACGTCGTCGTGCTGGAGAAGGCTACGCCCGGCGCCGGCGCGACCGGCATCGCCTGCGGCGTCGTCCGCAACAACTACTTCCAGCCCGCGATGAGCGAGCTCATGCAGGCCTGCGTCGAGGTGTGGGAGTCCGACCCGGCCGCCTACCACTACAACCCCGTCGGCTACATCGCGCTCGGCCCGGAGGTACAGGAGAGCGACCTCGTGGCGGTGTTCGAGCGCCAGGAGCGGATCGGCTACCGGTCCGAGCTCGTCGTCGGCGAGGCGGCGGTCGACGCACACATGAAGGGCCTCTTCCCCGACTGGCGCGCACGCGGCGTCACCGTCTGCCTGCACGAGCACCAGGGTGGATTCGCCTTCAACGTGGAGTCCGTGATGGGGCTGCGCGACAAGTGCCTCGAGGAGGGCGTCCAGATCCACTCCTACACGGAGGTGACGGGCTTCGAGCTCGGCCCCGACGAGGCCGTCACGGCGGTCGAGACGAGCAAGGGGCGCATCGCGGTCGGCGAGCAGGTCGTGATCGCGCCCGGCCCGTGGGCACAGCGCTTCTGGCGCATGCTGGGGCTCCCGGACACGATCGACGTGCGCACCCCCGCCGGCGAGGTGCAGCACGACGTGCGGATGTGGACGTACTGGAACCTGCAGGAGGGCGAGATCACCGTCGATCCCCTGATGTTCGCCAAGGCCGACGGCGGCGCCCCTCCCGTGATCCACCTCGACACCGACGCGCCGCTCTACACGGACGAGGGCGAGCTCGTCACCGACGAGCTCTGGGGCATCTACTTCAAGCGCGACCGCCACGGCGTCCAGGGTGGCGCCTCGCCGCTCACGGTCGACGGCGACGTGGAGCTCGACCCGTATCCCGCCACCACCGACGTCGACTCGAGCTTCCCGGACATGTGGTGCGCGGCCCTCTCGCACGCGATGAGCCGCTTCGAGGGGTGCCGGGCGCTCTACAAGCAGGCGCGCTCGGGAGGCGTCGGCTCCTTCACGGCCGACAACTTCCCGGTCTTCGACTACCTGAAGCCCAACGTCTACGCGATCCTCGACTCGAACCACGGCTACAAGATGATCGGGGTCGGCCGCGAGGTCGCGCGGGTGCTCCAGGGCGAGCATTCGAGCCTGCTCTACCCGTTCCGCTTCGAGCGCTTCGCGACAGGTGACCTCCACCCCGTCTCGAACTCGCCGTATCCCTGGTCGTAGGCTCGGACGGCAGGCACTTGCACGGAGGCACCGGCTCGCGGAGGATGGCGAGGTGCTGATTCTTCTCCTGCTCGGCTTCGCACCGCTGCTGATGCTCCTCACCCTCGCGATCGCGCTCTACCTGACGGTGGTGGAGCTGCGCGAGCTGCGGCCGCACTTCCTCTGGTGGAGCTGGTGGCTCTTGCTCGTCTTCATGACCCACTTCGTCGGCTACCTCATTCTCCGTGTCTACGCCTTCGTCCAGCACCGAAGAACAGCCAACGCGTAGCCGCGACCTTCGCGACAGCACCCTCGGGCGCGTCGCGATCATCGTGGTCGTGCTGGCGTTCGCGCTGCTCGCAGCGAGGTCGTGCGGCGGGGCGGGCACGGACGCCCTGACACGCTCGCAGGCGGTCGACAAGGCGAGCACGGTGGCCGTGTTCGAGCCCGACGGTGTCCAGGTGCGCTACGTGCAGCAGGGAATACCGCCGCGGGGCACCTGGATCGTCTCGTTCTACGACGGCCCCGCCCGGGATCCCGTGACGGCGCAGACCGTCCTGATCGACGCCGCCACGGGCGAGATCACCGACGACGGCCGTTGAGCCGCATGTAGCAATTGCACACATCCCGGTGCGCAAGCCCGGCCGGTGCTGACATGGAAGGCGGCGTCGGCGCCTCGTACGCTCTCGCCACACGTCTCCAGCCCCGCGTAGGAGGGCATGCATGACCCTGTCGTTGCTCGGCTCGTTGCTCGCTGACACAGCGTCCGATATCAAGGCGCTCCAGGACCAGTTGAAGCTCGACTCGCAGATCCTTGCCGAGCAGTTCTACTTCTGGACCGTCGTCGTGATGTGGCTCATCCATGCCGGCTTCATGGCCTACGAGGCGGGCGCGGCACGACGGAAGAACGTGATGTCGACGGCGATGAAGAACATCCTCACGATCGCCGTGGTCACGCCGACGTTCTACTACTTCGGCTGGTACATCTACGGGTGCATGGAGGAAGGCTGGCCGAAGAGCGGCCACGCCAGCCCCGACGCCTTCCCGGGCTTCTGCGGCCTCACAGCGCCGTGGAGCTCCGCGATGGGGCCGAACCTGCAGGACCACATCAGCGCGGTGTTCTTCCTCGCGTTCCTCCTCTTCTCCTGGACGACCGGCTCGATCATGTCCGGGGCCCTGATCGAGCGGATCCGCCTGTCGGCCTACCTGGTCCTCACCGGCCTGCTCGGCTCCGTCGTCTGGATCCTCGACGCCGCCTGGGGCTGGAGCTCCGGCGGCTGGCTGACGACGCGTTTCGGCTTCCACGACGCGATCGCCTCCGGCGTCGTGCACGGCGTCGCCGGGCTCTTCACGCTCGGCGTGCTGATCAACCTCGGGCCGCGAATCGGGAAGTACGACATCAAGGGCAGAGCCAGGACGTTCAGAGGCCACAACCAGCACCTGACGCTTCTGGGGCTGATGCTGATCTTCACCGGGTTCTACGGCTTCTACGCCGCCTGCCTGGTGATCCAGTCCTCCGTCTTCCCGGGCTGGCTCAACATCTACCTCTCCCCGAGCACGCTCGGCGCGATCGCGTTCGTGATCACGATCGGCTTCGCGGGAGGCTTCACGGGTGGGTGGTTCGCCAGCAAGGGCGACCCGTTCTGGACGCTCTCGGGCGGCCTTGCGGGCGTCATCTCGGTGTCGGCAGGCGCCGACGTCTACCACCCCTCCCTCGCCTACCTCCTGGCCTTCTCGGGCGCCATCGTGGCCGTCTGGTCGGGCACCTACATCGAGAAGCGGCTACGGCTCGACGATGCGGTGGGGGCGATCGCGGTTCACGGCGTCTGCGGCTTCTACGGGGTGTTCCTCGTCGGGATCTTCGCCGGGGGCTACCCGACCGGGATCAACAACATCGAAAGCTCGATGGGCGGGCAGCTCGTGGGGATCTTGGCGTTCCTGCCGCTCGCCTTCCTGCCGGGCTACTTCGCCAGCCTCGCCCTCAAGAAGATGAACCTCTTGCGGGTGCCGCCGGAGGTCGAGCTCGAGGGGCTCGACATGGCGGAGTTCCACCAGGACTTCTTCCCCGAGTTCGAGCGCGTACCGGAGAAGATCGTCGGCCCGGACGGCGAGGTGCTGGACGCGGCTCCGATCCTGATCGACGCATACGACCGGTCGTCCTACGGCAAGGCGCCCGCCGGCGTCGGCGCCGAGAGCTGAAGGAGGCGCGATGTTCGACGCATTCCCCTATGACGCGTGGAGCGAGGAGATCGCCGAGTTCTGGACGTTCGGCGGCGCCAACTCGACCGGCACGTACATCATGACGGCGCTCGGCATCCTGCTCATGGTGATGTCGCTGTTCGGCTTCATCCGACAGGAGTCGCTCCGCCTCGAGGAGCAGGCGGCCCGCCTCCGCAAGGACGGGATGCTGTCCCGCATGCGCCCCTCCACCCCGACGAGCGAGTAGGAGAGATCGATGCCAGCAGGCAAGCAGATCGAGTTCCCGCCGGAGCAGACGAACGACAAGCGGCTCGGCCCGATCATGGTGGGCGTCTCGCTCGTATGCGTCGTGATCGTCGTCGTGCTCCTGCTCGCCGGGGTCGACGGCCCCTTCATCGGGCCCTGGTAGCCCGTCAGTCCCCCTGACCGAGGATCCGGGGCCGTCGGCGGCCCCGGGTCTTCCATCTGCCTGCTAGAAGAGGCCGACGGTGTTGCCGCTCTCGTCCACGTCGATCGCGTGGGCGGCGGGCTTGGCGCCGAGACCGGGCATCGTCTGCATGTCGCCGCAGAGCGCCACGATCCAGCCGGCACCGGTGTAGGGGCGCAGGTCGCGCACGGTGACCGTGAAGCCGGTGGGGGCGTTCTTCAGCGCGGGGTCGTGGGAGAGCGAGAGATGCGTCTTCGCCATGCAGATCGGCAGGCGGCCCAGGCCGGCCTGCTCGAAGGCGGCCGCCTTCTCTCGTGCCGCGGGCAGCAGCTGGACGTCGTCGCCGCCGTACACCTTCTGCACGATGGCGCGGATCTTCTCCTCGATCGGGGCGTCCTCGGGGTAGGCGAACTGGAACGAGTTCGGCTGCTCGGCCGCGTCCACGACCGCCTCGGCGAGCGCGAGCGCTCCCTCGCCGCCGCTCTCGAACGCCGTGTTGACCTCGGCGGCGTGGGCGCCGTGCTCGATCGCGAGCTTGCGCACCAGCTCGAGCTCCTCCGGCGTGTCGGTGGGGAACTTGTTCACCCCCACCACGGCCTGCAGCCCGAAGCCGTTGATGATGCCGATGTGCCGGGCCATGTTCGCGGCGCCCACCTCGATCTCGGCCGTGCCGCCGTCGATGTTGCCGCCGTGGTGCTTGAGCGCCTTCACCGTGGCGACGAGCACGACCGCGCTCGGGCGCAGGTCGCCGACACGACACGTGATGTCGAAGAACTTCTCCATGCCCATGTCCGAGGCGAAGCCGCTCTCGGTGATCACGTAGTCGCCGAGCTTCAGCGCCACGCGGTCGGCCACGAGCGAGTTGTTGCCGTGGGCGATGTTCGCGAAGGGCCCGCAATGGATGAACGCCGGCTGGCCCTCGAGCGTCTGCACGAGGTTGGGCTTGATCGCCTCCTTGAGCAGCACCGTCATCGAGCCTGCCGCCTGGAGCTGCTCGGCGGTGACGGGCTCGCCGTCGTAGGTCTGGCCGACGGTGATGGCGCCGAGCCGGCTGCGCAGGTCGCCGAGGTCGCGCGCGACGGCCACGAGCGCCATCACCTCGCTGCCCGCCGTGATGTCGAAGCCGGTCTGCCGCGGATAGCCGTTGACACGGCCGCCGAGGCCCGTGACGACATCGCGCAGGGAGCGGTCGTTCATGTCCATGCAGCGACGCCAGGAGATCGTGATCGGGTCGATGCCGAGCTTGTTGCCGTGCAGCAGGTGCGCGTCGATCATCGCGCTGAGCAGGTTGTTGGCAGCCGTGATCGCGTGCAGGTCGCCTGTGAAGTGGAGGTTCAGGTCCTCCATCGGCACGACCTGGGCGTAGCCGCCGCCGGCAGCCCCGCCCTTGACGCCGAAGACGGGGCCGAGAGAGGCCTCGCGCAGCGCCAGCACGGGCCTGCGGCCGAGCAGCCCGAGGCCCTGGGTGAGCGACACGGACGTGGTCGTCTTGCCCTCGCCGGCAGGTGTCGGGGTGATCGCGGTGACGTTGATCAGCTTGGCGTCGGGCCGGCCCGAGAGCCGCGCGATCAGCGAGAGGTCGACCTTCCCCTTGTAGCGGCCATACTGCTCGAGCTCGTCGGGCTCGATTCCCGCATCCGCGGCGACGTCGGTGATGGGGCGCAGCTTCGCCGCCTGCGCGATCTCGAGGCTCGAGAGCATCTGATTCAACCCTTTCGAAGTGTCGTCAATGGCTCACCGCTGCCGCGGCGAGCTCGGAAACCATCGTGTCAGTGTAGAACCGCTCCAGCTTGAACGGCTCGATCAGCTGCGGCGTCTTGCCGGTGGCGATCAGCTCCGCCAGCGTGACACCGGTGATCGGCGCCGCCTTGAAGCCGTACGTGCCCCAGCCGCAGTCGACGAGGAAGCCGTCGATCTCCGTCTCGCCCATGATCGGGCTGTAGTCGGGGCTCATGTCGCAGAGGCCCGTCCAGTGGCGCAGGATCTTCGTCGCGTGCAGCTGCGGGAACAGCTCGAGCACGTGCCGGGTGGCGTACTCGATGAAGGGGAACGTCCCCTTGTTGGAGTAGGTCGGGTACGGCTCCACCTCGGCACCGATCAGGAACTCTCCGCGGTCTGTCTGCGAGACGTAGATGTGCATCTGCGCCGAGACGATGATCTTGTCGAGGAACGGCTTCACGGGCTCGGTCACGAACGCCTGCAGGATGCTCGTCACGATCGGGAGCGGCAGGTTCGCCAGCCTCGCGACGGGGCTCGACCAGCCCGCCGTGGCGGAGAGGACGGCTCCGCACGAGATGTCGCCCTCGCTCGTCTTGACGCCCTGCACTTTGCCGTCGCGGATGTCGAACCCGGTCACCTCGACGCCCTGGTGGATGTCGATGCCGGCGCGGCCGACCTGCTTGGCGTACCCCCACACGACGGCGTCGTGGCGAATGATGCCGCCGGGGGGATGGTAGAGAGCGCCCTGGATCGGCCACGTCACGTCCTCGCCGATGTTGATCTGCGGGCACAGCCGCTTCACCTCGGCCGCGTCGATCACCCGGCTGTCGATCCCGAGCAGCTTGTTCACCTCGGCGCGCTCGTTCTGCACGACGAGCGACCGGTCGGAGTGCGCCAGCGTGAAGTGCCCGTGCTGCGAGAACATGAGGTTGAAGTCGAGGTCGGCCGACAGCTTCTCGTAGAGCTTCACGCTCTCGGTGTAGAACGCCGCTCCCTCGGGCGTGCGGTAGTTCGAGCGGATGATCGTGGTGTTGCGCCCCGCGGCGCCGGCGCCGATGTAGCTCTTCTCCAGGACCGCGACGTTCGTGATGCCGTGGTGCTTCGCCAGGTAGTAGGCGGTAGCGAGCCCGTGCGAGCCTCCACCGACGATCACGACGTCGTAGTGGCGCTTCAGCGAGCTCGGCCGCCGGAGCACCTGCTTGCGGAAGAAGATGTCCTTCACGACCCGGCTCCGAGCGCATCGACCCCGACGAGGCCGCCGCCGAGCGCCTGCGCCCGGTCGAGCACGACCTCCGACAGGTAGTGGCCGAGCTCCTGGGCGACGACGATCCAGTACCCGCCGCCGCGTTGCAGCACGTGGGCGGTGACGTGCGCCACCTCGCCGCCCGAGGGGAAGTGGTGGAGGTGGGTGAGCCGCCTCAGCACGGTGTCGGCCTCGGGGCCGACGACGGCGATGATCGCGAGCGCGCCGGAGACGTCGAGCACGAAGCGGTCGGTGGCCCGCTCGCGCACGCCGGCGGCGAGCGCGGGGGCGCAGAGGACGAGCGCGCGCCGCTTCGAGATCGGGTACCAGACGATGCCCTCGCCCTCGATCGGGTCGCCGGCCGGACGGAGCTCGAGCTTCGCGAGGTGGGAGATGTCCGCCACGCCGACGCTCGCGAGGCGCTCGGCCTCGCCGGGAACCGAGACGGGCACGACCCATCCGTCGCGCTCCTCGAAGGTGGCGTCCGCGTCACGGAAGCGCCGCTCCAGGGGCGACCGCGCGACCGGATGGAAGGCGCCCTGGTCGGCGGCGGCGTCGACGCGCAGGAACTCGAGTGTGCTCACGCCTTCAGCCTCGTTCCCTCGGGGTCGAAGAAGGCGCCGAGGTGCACGGTCATCGGCACCGGCTGCCCGTCGACCTGCACGTCGAAGCGCCCCCCGTCCACGGCGAGCTCGACGGGGACGACCGCGAGGCCGATCACCTTGTCGAGCTCGACGCTGCGCCGCACGCTGGTGACGCGGCCCGACGACCTGCCGCCGACCACGACCTGTCCGCCCTCCACGGGCAGCTTGCCCGTCGGGCTCTCGAAGCCGACGAGCATCCACTTGAGCCCGCGGTCGGCGACCTGCTCGACCGCCCACTTGCCGACGAAGTCCGGCTTGTCCGACTTGACGATCCAGGGCATCGCGGCCTCGAGCAGGTTCGACTCCGAGTCGGTGTCCTGGCTCACGATCACGTGGCCCTTCTCGAGGCGGAGGATGCGCTGCGGCTCCAGGCCGAACGGCGCCACCCCGAGGTCGGCACCCTGCTCGAGCAGGGCATCCCAGACGTGCTGGGCGTGCGGGCTCGGGAGATGGAGCTCGTAGCCGAGCTCGCCGACGAAGCCGATGCGGAGGCCGAGGCTCGGCACTCCGGCCACCCGCAGGTGCTTGGCGTCCAGATAGGCGAAGCCCTCGTTCGACATGTCCGCCTCGGTGAGGCGCTCCATCAGCCAGCGGGCGTTCGGTCCGGCCACGTTGATCGCCGCGAGGGCGCCGGTCACCTGCGCGAACTGGACGTCCATGAACCAGACGGCGTTCCACCACGTGAACCACTGGTAGACGCTGTCGGCGCCGGTGGAGGTGGTCGTCACGTAGTAGGTGTCGTCGTCGAGCCGTGCGACGGTGCCGTCGTCCATGATCCGTCCCGAGTCGGTGGTCAGCACGCCGTAGCGGATGCGCCCGACCTTCAGGTCGGAGAAGCGGTTCGGGTAGACGCGGTCGAGGAACGCTCCCGCCTCGGGGCCCTTGACGAGGATCTTCCCGAGCGTGGAGACGTCGATCAGGCCGACGCCGCGATGCACGCTCTGCGCCTCCTCGCCCGCGTCCGGGCCGTACGAGTGAGGACGGCGCCAGGCGCCCGTCCACATCATCCGGGCACCGAGCTCCTTGTGGCGGTGGTGCAGGGAGGTGCGCCTGGCCGGCTCCTGCGGGTAGCCCGCGACGAGCCCCATGCTGACCGGCGTGTACGGCGGCCTCGCCGTCGTCGTGCCGATCGTGTTCTCGTCCAGGCCGGTCGCCTTGGCGTAAACGCGGATCGAGTTGACGTGGCACAGCCGACCCTGGCACGGCCCCATCGTGACCGTGGTGTAGCGCTTGGAGAGCTCGATCGAGTCGAACCCCTCGGCGATCGCATACTTGAGGTCCTTGGCGGTCTGATCCTCGCAGAGGCACACGAAGCACTTGTCGCCCCCGTAGCCGAGCACGGCGCTCGGCACAGCCGGCTCGCCGACCTCGCCGGTGACCGCCCCCACCGCCTCGACGCCGGCCGGCAGGTCGCGAGGGACGAAGATGCCACGGTCGGCGTCGAACTCGACGCGCGCGCCGGCCTGGGCGAGCAACTTGTAGTTGGGCTGCGGACTGCCGGACATGACGACGAGGTCGCACTTGACCCAGTGCCCGTCGATCGCGATCTGGGCGACACGGCCCTTGCGGCCCTGCGCCTCGATCGTGCCCGGCGCGCGGTCGCGGAAGTCGACTACGCGGGCCACCTCGACTCCGGCCGACTCCAGGTCGGCGGCTGCGCGCAGCCCGCGATCGTCGACGGTCAGCACGACGGCCCGCTCGGCCGGCTTGATCGACCAGTAGTTGACGAGGCGGCGAACGCCGTCGGGCAGCATCACGCCGACGAGGTCGTTGCCCGGGAAGACGAGAGGCTGCTCGACGATCCCGCTCGCCACGACGACGCGGTGGGCACGGAACTTCAGCAGCATGTTGCCGTGGGCGACGGGCACGAGCCCCTGCTCGAAGAGGCCGATCGCGATCGCCGGGGCCAACAGCTCGACGCCCGCGTCGAGCGCGCGCCGGCGCAGCTCCGCCGCGGCGGGGATCCCGTCGCTGTCGGCGAGCAGGGTGCCCCCGACGTCCGGTCCCTCGTCGACGACGACGACCGACTCGCCGCGCTCCGCAGCCTGGATCGCAGCCTCGAGCCCCGCCTGCCCCCCGCCGAGCACAGCGACATCGACGTGCCTGTACTCCACCTCGACCCGCTCCGCGCGCTCGCCCTTCGGGTCGAGCGGCCCCAGCCCGGCAGCGCCCCGCAACACCTTCTCGTACAGCGGCCAGAGCCGCCGCGGCCGGATGAACGTCTTGTAGTAGAAGCCGGGCGGGGTGAACGGGCCGCCGAGCTTGTCCGTCACCTGCATCAGGTCGCGGTCGAGGGAGCCCATGAAGTTCTGGCCCTTCACCACCGCGCCGGGCGTGACGGGAGTCGTGCACACGCGGACGCTCGGGATGCCGTCCACGGTCATCTGGCAGTTGGCGCAGTGCCCCGAGCAACACGCGAGGCCGCGCGGACGGTGGTACTTGAAGCTGCGCGAGAAGACCCGGCGCCCCGCTGCATACAGCGCCGACCCGATCGTATCCCCCTCGAATCCCTCGACCGGCTTGCCGTCGTAGGTGAACGTGACGACCTTCGAGCGGTCGATCCGCTCGCCGCGCCTCGGCTCGAGGCGGCTCACGCCGCGGGCTCCGGCTGCCAGGTCCTCGTGACCTCGTTCGTGTACGTGTGGCGCTCGGCCAGGAACCAGTCCTCGCAGGCGCGGCAGTACCACCACTCCCGCTGCACGCCCCAGACGTTGTCGCGGAAGTAGATGTACTCGTTCAACTCGCGTACGCTCGGGCTCTCAGCCGGGCGCTTCGTCGCCTCGCCGGCGCAGCGGAGCTCGGGTATCTCCCGGGGGCCGCAGTTGGGACAGGTGACGAGCATCGACATCGTTCACAGATATTGCGTAGAACGGAATTGCGTGCTATCTGTGGCGATACACTACCGCGATGTCGCGCACCGGTCAACCATCCGCCCGTGATGTCGAGGCCACCCTTCGGGCGGTCGCGATTCTCGACGCGCTGGCGGAGGGCGGCGAGGTGGGAACGACCGACCTGGCGCGGCGGACGGCCATCAGCGCCAGCACTGTCTCCCGCCAGCTCGGCACGCTCACGCGCGTCGGTCTCGTCGAGCACGTCCCGGCGACCGGCCGCTATCGCCTCGGGATCCGCGTGCTGCGGCTCGCGAGCGCCGTGCTCGAGCGGCTCAACCTGCGCGACATCGCGCGACCCCACCTGGAGGAGCTGGTGCACACGGTGGGAGAGTCGGGGACGCTCTCGATCCCCGGAGACATGGACGCGATCACGGTCGACTTCGTGCCGACGGACCGCTACCTGCAGGGAGTCACGCGTCTCGGCCGGCCGAGCGTCGGGCACGCGTCCTCCGCGGGCAAGGTGATGCTCGCGTTCGGCGACGTGCCGCTCCCCCGCGGCAGGCTGGCGGCGTTCACGCCCCGCACCATCGTCGACCAGGCAGCACTCGCGGACGAGATCGCGCGGGTGCGGAGTCGTGGCTACGGCGAGGCCGTCGAGGAGCGCGAGCCGGGCCTGAGCGCGATCGCCGCACCGGTCTGGGGCGCGAGCGGCACGCTCGCGGCGATCGTGGCGCTGCAGGGGCCGACGAGCCGCTTCGACGCCACAGCCATGGAGGCCGCCCTGCCGCTGCTCCTCCAGTGCGCCGGGCGCATCTCGCGTGCGCTCGGCTGGGACGGAGCCCCGGCGGGCGCGGTGGGCTGACCACGTCGCGCAGGGCCCACGCGAGGATCATCCGCTTCGTGGAGGCGTGATCAGCCGCCGCGGCCCGCGAGGCGGCCCGCGACTCGGTCCGCGATCTCGTCCACGAGCGGCAGCTGCATGCCGGCGAGCGGGACGCGCGCCATCAGCGACGCCTCGATCGTCAGTGCGACGAGGTCCTCGGGCTCGAGGTTGTGCACGTGGGACTTGCCGCAGGCACGCGCGAGCGTCTGCGCCTCGAGCGTGAGCACCCGCAGGAAGTTCGCGACCTTGCGGCCACCGAGCACCGGGTCGAAGCGGGCTGCGAGCTCGTCGTCCTGGGTCGAGATGCCGACGGGGTCGCGGCCGGCCTGCCAGTCGTCGTAGTAGCCGGCCGAGCTGCCGATCTTCCGGTAGGCCGCCTCGTACTCGGGGCTGTTGTCACCCAGCGGCCACGAGTGCGGCCGTGCCGATCGCGACCGCATCCGCGCCGAGCGCGAGCGCCTTCGCGACGTCGGCGCCACTGCGGATCCCTCCGGAGACGACGAGCTGCACCTCGCGGTGCAGCCCGAGCTCCTGCAGGGCCTGCACGGCGAGTGGGATCGCGCACAGCGTCGGGATGCCGACGTGCTCGATGAAGACGTCCTGGGTGGCCGCGGTGCCGCCCTGCATGCCGTCGACGACGATCACGTCGGCCCCCGCCTTGACGGCGAGCTGGACGTCGTAGTAGGTACGGGTGGCGCCGACCTTGACGAAGATCGGCTTCTCCCAGTCGGTGATCTCGCGCAGCTCGCCGATCTTGATCTCGAGGTCGTCCGGTCCCGTCCAGTCCGGGTGCCGGCAGGCGCTGCGCTGGTCGATCCCCTTCGGCAGGTCGCGCATGGCGGCGACGCGATCCGAGATCTTGTGGCCGAGCAACATGCCGCCGCCACCGGGCTTCGCTCCCTGGCCGACGACGACCTCGATCGCGTCGGCCTTGCGCAGATCGTCGGGATTCATGCCGTAGCGCGACGGCAGGAGCTGGTAGACGAGCAGCTCGGAGTGCCCGCGCTCCTCGGGCGTCATGCCGCCGTCGCCCGTGGTCGTGGACGTACCGACCTCGGTCGCCGCCGCGCCCGAGCGCCTCCTTGGCGGGCGCGGAGAGGGCGCCGAAGCTCATGCCGGCGATCGTGACCGGGATCTTCAGCTCGAGCGGCTTCGAGGCGAACCGCGTCCCGAGCGTGACGTTCGTGTCGCAGCGCTCCCGGTACCCCTCGAGCGGGTAGCGCGAGACGCTCGCCCCGAGGAACAGCAGGTCGTCGAAGTGCGGCAGCCTGCGCTTCGCGCCGAAGCCGCGGATGTCGTAGATGCCCTCGCGCGCAGCCCGCTGGATCTCCGCGATCACGTTGCGGTCGAACAGGTAGGACTCGCGCAGGCCCGGGCGCCACTCGGACGCAGGGGTGTCGGCGTGGAGAGTGTCGGTCATCAGTACGCCGCCGCGTTGTCGACCTTGAAGGTGTAGAGCTGGCGCGCCGAGCCGTAGCGACGAAAGCCGGCCGGGTCGACGTCGACGATGCCGGCGCGTGCGAGCAGGTCGCGCACCTGCGCGACGTGCTCCTCCCGCATCTCCTTCTCGACGCAGTCGGCGCCGAGGCTCGCCACGTCGCCGCGCGACGTACAGGCGTGCCTCGTAGATCGAGTCGCCGAGCGCCTCGCCCGCGTCGCCGCAGACCACGAGGCAGCCGGTCTGCGCCATGAAGGCGCTCAGGTGCCCGACCGAGCCCCGCACGACGATGTCGACGCCCTTCATCGAGATGCCGCACCGGGCCGCGGCGTCGCCGTGGACGACGAGCAGGCCGCCGTGAGCGGTCGCGCCCGCCGACTGGCTGGCGCTGCCGTCGACGACGACGGTGCCCGACATCATGTTCTCCGCCACGCCGGTGCCGGCGTTCCCGTCGCACCCGCACCGTCGGCGTGCTGGTTCATGCCCGCGCAGTAGTAGCCGACGTGGCCGTCGATCTCGACCTCGAGCTCGGCGTCGAGGCCGCAGGCGACCGCATGCGCACCCCGCGGGTTGACCACGCGCCAGCGACCGCGGCCCGGCGCCCGTCCGCGCCACGTCGTGCAGGCGCTGGTTGAGCTCGCGCAGCGGAGTGACCGCGAGATCGACGACCTCCGGGCCATGACGGCGTCGGCGACCATCAGACGGCCGCCTTCTCCCAGACGTAGACGACCCCCGGCTCCGGCTCCCACATGCGTGCGTCGTCGGCGCCGGGCAGGACCGCGATCGCGTGATACTCGGACGCCATCGCCACCCAGTCGTCCGTCTCGGCCAGCACGGCGGGCTTGCAGGCGATCGGGTCGCGCAGGACGGCGAAGCCGTCCGCCGTCCCGACCGCGAAGGTGTAGAAGCCGTCGAGGTCGTCGAGACAGCCTTCGAGCGCCTGCTCGAGCGAGGCTCCCTCGCGCAGCCGCCAGGCCAGATACCCGGCGGCGACCTCCGTGTCGTTCTCGGTCTGGAACTCGATCCCCTCACGCCGCAGCGCGCGGCGCAGCGTGTTGTGGTTCGAGAGCGAGCCGTTGTGGACGAGGCAGAGGTCGAGCCCGGTGGAGAAGGGGTGCGACCCCTCCGTCGTGACGCGGCTCTCGGTCGCCATCCGGGTGTGCCCGAGCGCGTGCGTCCCGTGCAGGTCCGTGAGGTGGAACTGCTCGGCGAACACCTCGGCCGTCCCACCTCCTTGTAGATCTCGATCACGCTGCCGGCGCTCATGACGCGCAGATCCGGCCGCTGCCTGCGGACCCAGTCCTCGGCCTCGCCGGCCTCGGCGTCGACGACGATCACCGCGTGGCTGCCCCGCACGCTCGGCTCGGGCTCGCCGCCGAAGGCACCGGCGAGCGCGTCGCAGAGCGCGCCCCAGTCCTGCTGCGGGTCGGGCGAGTAGAGCGTCAGCTTGCTGGCGCCGGACGGCGCCGGGTCACGGTAGACCGCGACGCCCGCGCTGTCCGGACCGCGGTTGGACATCTGCGCGAGCATCGCCGCGAGGTGCACGCCGAGCGCGTCCTCGATCCCGGCCGATTTGGCGAACAGTCCGACGATCCCGCACATCTGCTCTCCCCTGCTTGCATCGTGCAGGATAAGCTCTACTGCCGCGGACGGCTGGCACGCAGAGTATCGCCCGCAAAAGGCGATAGTTCCTACATTCTTCCAGAACTCATATGGAGAGAGTCTCCATATCGGTCAGAAGCGCGTGAGGTACTCGCGGATCTCCCAGGGAGTCACCTGCTCGTGGTAGCGGAACCACTCCTCGCGCTTGACCCGGAGGTAGTAGTCGACGTACTCCTCGTGCTCCCGGGTGCGGCCGAGCGCCGCCCGCAGGACGTCGTCGCGCTCGAGCTCGCCGGCAGCGTCGAGCAGGTTCGCCGGCAGCGACCGCAGGCCGCGCGAGGTCAGCTCCTCGTAGGAGAAGCTGTAGAGGTTCTCGGAGTTCGGCTCCCCGGCGTCGAGCTCCCTGGCGACCCCGTCGAGCCCGGACGCGAGCACCGCCGCAGCGGCGAGGTAGGGGTTGCAGGAGCCGTCGACGGTGCGATCCTCGATGCGCCCCGGCCCGGGAATGCGAAGCATCTGCGTGCGGTTGTTGTAGCCGTACGAGATCCAGACGGGCGACCAGGTGGCGCCGCTCGAGGTGGAGCCCGGCTTCAGCCGCTTGTACGAGTTGACGGTCGGAGCGGTCAGCGCGCTGTAGGCCCGCGCGTGGGTCTTGAGCCCGCCGACGAAGTTGTAGGCGAGCGTCGAGAGGCCGAGGCCTCTGGGATCGGCCTCGTCCAGGAAGACGTTGACGCCGTCCTTCCAGAGGGACATGTGGAAGTGGGCGCCGTTGCCCGTGAGGGTGGTGAACGGCTTGGGCATGAAGGTCGCGATGACGCCGTGCTGCTCGGCGAGGGTGTGCACCATGTAGCGGAAGAAGATGGCCCGGTCGCACGTGACGAGCGCCTCGTCGTAGTCCAAGTTCTGCTCGAACTGGCCGTTCGCGTCCTCGTGGTCGTTGGCGTAGTTGCCCCAGCCGAGCTCGTTGCAGTACCTCGACACGCGGGTGAGGAAGTCGTACTGGCGCGTCAGGCCGGCCATGTCGTAGCAGGGCTTGTCGAGCGTGTCGAGCTTGTCGGCGACCTCGATCGTCCCGTCCGCCTTGAGCTCGACGAGGAAGTACTCGAGCTCGATCCCGATCTTGAACTCGTAGCCCTGCTCGGCCGCGGCCGCGAGCACGTTGCGCAGGATCGTCCTCGGGCAATAGGGCCACGCGGCGCCTTCGACGGTGACGTCACACGCGAAGCGGGCCAGGTTGGGCTGCCACGGCACGAGCGTGAAGCTGTCGAGGTCGGGGATGGCTGCGATGTCCGGGTCGCTCGGCAGCTGGCCGATCTCGCCGGCCGCGAAGCCCGCGAACCCGGCTCCGTCCTCGACGAGGGCGTCGAGCTGGGTGGCCGGGATCAGCTTGGCGCTCGCTCGCCCGTACATGTCCACGAACTGCGCGAAGATGAACTCGATTCCCCTGTCCTCGATCGTCGAGCGGATCTGCTCGAGCCGGGTGTCGCTCGCCATTCGTCCTCCTCCTCGGTCGGTCAGCGGTTCCTATCATTCCCGCCGCCCGGAGGACATAGAGCCAACCTCCACCCTCTACGGAGGAGGTATGTGGGAAGCTCCCAGCGCCAGCCGGAGCCGCACCAGCTTGACCGCGATCTCGACCATCAGCCAGTCGTCGCGGCGCAGGTCGATGCCCGAGAGCTCGCCGATCCGGCGCAGGCGCTGCCGCAGCGTGTTCGGATGGACGTACAGCGCCTCGGACGTGGCGCTGATGTTGCCGCGCCGGTGCAGGAACTCCTCGAGTGTCCGCAGCAGCGACGCGCCGCGCTCACGGTCGTAGTCCGCGAGGCGCGAGACCGATTCGATCGTCGCATCGCGAATGCCGCCGTCGAGGGCGATCCGGAGGATGTACTTGTACGCACCGAGGTCGTCGAAGCCGAGCACGGACGCGTCGCGCTTCAGCACGGAGGTGCCGAGCAGGGCCTGACGAGCCTCCTCGAGCCCCTCTCCGAACGTCCCGACGCCGGTGCAGGGGCTCGACAGCCCGATCGCCACGGGGGCGGCCTGCGCTGCGTGCGCACGCCGGACGCACGCCGCCACCCGTTCGGCCCCTGCAGCCGGCACCCGCAGCAGCCCGCGGAGGGTCGAGCCGCGGCGGTCGAACAGCGAGCCGGGCAGGAGCGCTGCCAGCGCGGGCTCGAGCCCGTCGTCGGCAGGCTCGGCGGCGAGCACGACATATGAGGCTTCGAGGTCGCAGCCGAGCCGGGTAGCGCGCCGCTCGACATCGCCGCCGGCGCGGCCGGAGGCGATGTCCTCGAAGAAGTCCTTGATCAGGTTCTTCTCCGTCAGGCGCTCGATCAGCTGGATCTTCTTGATCCCGACCGCGGCCTGGCTCGCGACCGCTCGTGCGAGCTCGACCGACGTGCTGCCCTCGCCGATCAGCAGCCCGAGCAGCTCGTCGCCTGCGATCAGCGGCACGGCGACCCGGGAGCTACGACCCCCGCGGGCGAGCTCCGGGCCGAGCTCGGAGAGCCCGAGCGTCGCGCGCCCCTGGGCATCGGCCGGCGTCGACGCGCGCAGGATCAGCTCCTCGCTCCCGGGCTCGAGCAGGTAGACGTGGCAGACACGCGCGCCGAGAAGGTCGTGCGCGCGGGTCGTGACCTCCGGCATCAGCTCGTCCAGGGTGCGGGCGTGCGCGATCGCCTCCGCCAGGCCCGCGATCGTCTCCAGCTCCCGCACCCGGTTCCGCATCTCCTCGTAGAGCCGGGCGTTCTCGATCGCCCCCGCGACGAGCGCCGCGCTCGTGACGAGGAAGTCGACCTCGGCCTGGGTGAACTCGCGCGGCGCCTCGGTGTGGGCGCTGATGACGCCGATCACGCCTCCGTCGCGGGCGGCGATCGGCACGCACAGGAGCGACTGGAAGCGCTCCTCCTCGAGCTCGGGCACGTACTTGGTGCGCGGGTCGGCCAGGAGGTTCTCGCGGATGAAGGCCGGCTCGCCGCGCTCCGCCGCCCACCACGCAAGGCCCTCGCCCTGCTCCAGCACGACCCTGCCGATCAGGTGCTCGTACGGCTCTCCCGCGGCTCGCAGCACGAGCCGGTCGCCGTCGGCAACGAGGTAGACGAAGCACGCGTGCACCGCGCTCGCGTCGGAGAGCAGCCGCACGACGGCCCGGAGCACCTCGTCGAGCTCCAGGGTGGAGCCGACCGTCGAGATGATCCGGGCGAGGACGGTGCCGCTGTCCGCCTCGGAGCGCATCACCGCGCCATCGTAAGCCCCTCGACGCCCGAGCGCGAGCGGCGCGGGCCGGCGAGAGCGAGCGCCGAGGCTGCGAGAGCGAGCGCCGCGACCCCGAGCAGAGCGACTCCGCGCCACCCCCACTGCTCCCAGGCGAGGCCCGGCACGTAGGCGCCGAGCGCGCCGGCACCGTAGTACGTGCTGAAGTAGAGCGCGCTCGCGGCGCCGCGATCGGAGCGGGCAACGTCACTGACGCCGAGCTGCGTGGCGGTGTAGCCGGCGAACATCGCCATCGCGACGCAGGCGAGCCCGACCACGATCAACGGCAGCCACGAGAACAACGTGAGGCCGACGCCGGCTGCGGCCAGGGCGAGCATCGCCACGGCGAGACGCCGCCACCCGTGCCGCTCCGCCGCGCGCCCGGCGAGCGGGCCGACGGCTCCACCGATCCAGAGTAGGAAGACCAGGCTGGCTGCCGAGGTGCCGTACGAGTACGGCGGCGCCTCGAGCCGGTAGACGACATAGGTGAAGGTGCCGACGAAGGTGAAGAAGATCGCCCCACCCGCCACCGCCACCCCGAAGAGGCGCCGGTTGGCGAGGCTGCGCAGCAGGCTGCCGGTCCGCACCGGAGGCGCCGACTCCGGCAGGGAGCCGCGCATGCCGAGCGCAGCGGCGAGCGGCAGCGCCACCAGCAGCCCGATCGCCACCCGCCAGCCCACCAGCCCGGCCAGGAGCGCCACCCCGACCCGGCCGACGAGGCCTCCGGCGACGAGCGACGTCACATACCACCCCATCGCCCGCGCTCCGACGCGCGGGACGAGCGCCTCCACGACGTACGGAGCGGCGACCGCCAGGAGCCCCGGCATGCACAGCCCCTGCACGGCTCGGCACGCGAGCAGCAGCTCGAAGGTGGGGGCGAGCGCCACCCCCAGCGTGGGAAGCACGAGCAGCCAGCTCGCGAGCCGGATCGCCCGCGTCCTCCCCACCCTGTCGGAGACCGGCCCCCACACCCAGGCGCCGAGCGCGACGGCGAGCACGACCACCGAGATCGAGAGACCGGCCCGCGAGGGGCTGACGCCGTACGTGCGCGAGAGCTCGGGCAGGATCGCCTGCGTCGAGTACATCGTCGCGAACATGCCCGCAGCTCCCAGCAGGAACGCCGCCACTTCAGCTCGCGGCTCTGAGGCGACGCGGGTCGACACGACCGCAGTATCCTGCCGGGCAGAGCGCCGGCGGCGCGCAACCGCACACCGAGGAGAGGCCACGTCCCAGTCGCACGTCACGCCGAGCGCGTACCGCCATGTGCAGCAGCTGCTCGACGAGGATCGCTGCGTCGTGCTCGACGGCGGCATCGCGACCGAGCTGCAGCGTCTCGGGGCTCCGGCCGGCCCGGGCCACGAGCCGAGCCTGTGGGGCACGTGGGCGCTCTACCGGGCGCCGGAGGCCGTGCTCGACGTCCACCGCTCGTACGTGGACGCCGGCTGCGACGTGATCTCCACGAACACGTGGTCGATCCTGACAGCCTCCTCGAACGCCGGGAGCGCGCGTCCCGGCGGGGCCGAGCCGTCCCACTGGATGGACGTGGCCCGGCTCGGCGTCAGGCTGGCCCGCACGGCGGCGGCCGAGGCAGGGCGCTCCGAGACCTGCGCCGTGGCCTTCACCGTCTCCGACGAGGCGGAGGCCCTCGAGCGATCCGGCAACATCCGGCTGCTGCGCAGGATCTTCGAGGACGAGCCGCCGGACCTCGTGCTGGTCGAGACCCTCTCGTTGATCCGCAAGGACGAGACGTACGCCCTCGTCGAGCGCCTGCTCGAGCTCGACCTGCCTGTCTGGCTCTCCTTCCGCCGCTGCCGGCACGGGGTCTGCGGGGTGTACGGCCAGCACTGGGGCCCGCCGGAAGGGGACATGTTCGGACGCGCCGCCCAGCGCTTCGAGGAGCTGGGGGTCGGGGCGCTGCTGATCAACTGCCTGCCGGTCGACCACGTGCCCGGGATGATCAGCTGGCTCCGCGACTACACGGACATGCCGCTCGGCGTCTATCCCAATCTGGGGCACCTGACCCGGGGCCTCTGGCGCTTCGACGAGCGGATCGGGCCGGAGGAGTACGCGGCGCTCGCCCGCGAGTGGCGCGAGGAGGGGGCGCAGATCGTGGGCGGCTGCTGCGGCGTGACAGCCGACCACATCGCCGCGGCGGCAGCGGCGCTCCAGGGGACGCGCCGGGGCCGGCGGCGCGTGGAGCCGCTGCCCGAGCCGACGTCGCACGCGCCGCACGCCGTGGTGTCGAGCTGGAAGGACGACAGCGGACGCACCCTCTTCCCGTTGCCGTTCCCGGAGCTGACGGTCGAGCCCGGCGTGTTCGTGCCCACGCAGGGGAGCTACCTGCTGTGGAAGCACCTTCATCGCACCGAGGCCGGCCGCGGCGCGCGCTGCCTCGACGTCGGCTGCGGCTGCGGCATCCTGGCCGTGCAGCTGGCCCTGAACGGTGCCGGCTCGGTGCTGGCGATCGACATCGACCGGCAGTCGGTCGCGAGCACGCTGGCGAACGCCTTCCGCAACGGCGTTTCGGAGCGCGTCGTGGGCGAGACGGTCGACCTCTACCAGTGGGTGCCGGAGGAGCGGTTCGACGTGATCGCGGCCAGCCTGTACCAGATGCCGGTCGACCCGTACGAGGAGCCGACCGGGCACAGGCCACTCGACTACTGGGGCAGGAACCTGCTCGACCGCTTCCTCGAGCTCCTGCCGAGCCTGCTGTCCGACGAGGGCCGCGCCTTCGTCATGCAGCTCTCGATCGTGGGCCAGCACCGGACGGCAGAGCTGCTCGCCGACCACGGTCTGGCGGCGCGCATCGTCGACTACAGCTTCTTCCCGTTCGGGCCGCTGTTCGAGCAGAACCTGGAGCAGATCGCGCGGGTCGAGGACATCTCGGACGCCTATCACCTGGCCATCGGCGGCGACAACGTGATGGTCGCCTACCTGCTGGAGATCACGCGCCAGCAGTAGGGAGAGCGGGGCCCTGCGGCTAGTGCCGCGCCACCGCGCCGAGGTGCCGCTCGTAGGCGCCGCTCTCGACGATCTCGCCGATCTGCGCGATCGCGTGCCGGAGCTCGTCGTCCGACGTGAAGTAGTGCGGGCCCAGGCGAATGCCGGCGTCCGGGCGGAAGTCGCAGAGGATCTCCCGTTCGGTCAGCTCCCGGTGGACGGCGGCGAACTCGGGCACGTGCACCGTCACGGTGCCGCCGCGCCGCACGGCGTCGCGCGGGCTCCGCACCTCGAAGCCGGCGGCGTCCGCCAGGTCGATCAGGAGCTGGGTCTGCCGCAGCGAGTTGGCGCGGATGCGGTCGACGCCGACCTCCTCGATCAGGTCGTAGCCCGGGGTGGCGGCGTAGAGCGCCGGCACGTTCGGCGTGCCGGAGAGAAAGCGCGCCGCGCCCGCCGCGTATTCCATCTCCTCCTCGAAGCCGAAGGGGCGCTCGTGAGCCTGCCAGCCGGTGTAGGTCGGCTGGAGCCGGTCGGCCAGGTCGGGCCGGACGTAGAGCCAGCCGTTCCCCGGCCCGCCGCACAGCCACTTGACGGAGCCGCCGACGGCGAAGTCGACGTCGAGGGCGCTGACGTCGAAGGGGACGATCCCCGCCGACTGGTAGCAATCGAGGATCACGTGGGCGCCGACCTCGTGCGCGCGGCGGATGATCGGCTCGATCTCCTGGATCTCCCCGGTCTTGAACAGGACATGGCTGATCGGCACGAGCAGCGTGCGCTCGTCGATCGCGTCGACGATCGCGCCCTCGTCCTCGCAGACGACGACCTCGAGGTCGGGTTGCGCCTGGTACAGGTAGCGCACCGACGGGAAGTTGGCCCGCTCGTACACGACCCGGTTGCGCTCGCCGATCGGGAAGAAGCAGGAGAGCACGATCGCCTCGGCAACGGCGACGTTCTGGTGCATGACGGTCGAGCCGGGCGGCCCCCCGATGATGCGGGCGACCTGGTCGCCCACGGTCATCGGCATCGTCCACCAGCCCTCGCCCCAGGAGCGGATGCCGCGCTCCCGCCACATGCGAGCGTACTCGGCCAGCCGCTCCTCGACCTTCGCGGGCATGGCGGCCAGCGAGTGGTTGATCAGGTAGGTCGTGTGCTCCAGGATGGGGAACTCGGAGCGGTGGTCGAGCAGGTCGCGCACGGCGAGCGAAGCATATGCGACCGCCGTCCCGCGCTCACAGCACCGCTTCGAGGAACTTTCGGGTCTCGGCCCGCTGCGGGTCGCCGAGGACGCGGGAGGGAGGGCCTTGCTCGATGATCTCGCCCTCGTGGAAGAACGCCATGCGCGAGGCAACCTCGCGGGCAAAGCCCATCTCGTGTGTGACGACGATCATCGTCATGTGCATGCCCGTGGCAAGCCGGCGCATCACGGCGAGCACCTCGCCGATCAACTCCGGGTCGAGCGCCGAAGTGGGCTCGTCGAACAGCATCACCAGCGGGTTCATCGCCAGCGCGCGGGCGATCGCAACGCGTTGCTGCTGCCCGCCGGAGAGCTGGATCGGGAAGGCATCGGCCTTGTCGGGCAGCCCGACCATGGCGAGCAACTCACGTCCTTCCGCCTCGGCCTGCGCCCGCTTCCTGCCGAGCACGGTGACCGGCCCCTCCACGACGTTCTCGAGCGCGCTGCGGTGCGGGAAGAGGTTGAAGTCCTGGAACACCATGCCGGTGCGGATGCGGAGCTGGCGGATCTGCTCGCGCTGATGGCGGGTGCGGTGGTGCCCTCCCTCGAGCCTGATGCCGTCGACCTCGACCGTCCCCGCGCTCGGCTCCTCGAGGAAGTTGATGCATCGCAGCAGCGTGCTCTTGCCCGACCCGGAGCGACCGAATACGACGATCACCTCGCCCTCCTCGACCTCCATGTCGATCCCGCGCAGCACCTCGTTGGCGCCGAACGACTTGCACAGCCCGTCCACGCGGATGATCGTCCTCGCCACGTCGCCCTAGCCCTGCTGCGCCCGCTGCTGCCCTGCGACGGCGACGCCCGCCGTGCCGCGGACATACCCCTTGCTCAGCCGACGCTCGAGGCGGAGCTGGAAGAACTGGAAGACCGTGGTCAGGCCCCAGTACATGAGCGCGGCGATGATCAGCGCCTCGAGATTGCGAAAGTCCGCCTTGCCGACGAGCTGGGCGCGCCGGAAGATCTCCATCTGCGCCACGCTCGTGCCGAGAAAGCTGACGAGCGCCGTGTCCTTCATCATCGCGATGAACTCGTTGCCGGTCGGTGGGATGATCAGCCGCGCCGCCTGCGGGAGGATGACGCGGCGCATCTTCTGGTGGTACTTCATCCCGAGCGCCTCCGCGGCCTCGGACTGGCCGTGGCCGACCGACTGGATACCGGCGCGGAAGATCTCCGTCATGTAGGCGCCGTAGTTCAGCCCCAGCGCGATCACGCCGGCCGTGAGCACGTCGAGTGTGAGCAGGTCCGCCCAGGGCCCGCCCAGCGCGATCCCGATCTGCGGCAGGGCGAGGTAGATCAGGAACAGCTGCACGATCAGCGGCGTGCCGCGGAAGAACGAGGTGTAGAAGCCCGTCACGCCGACGGCGATCGCGTTGTGCGAGAGGCGCCCGAGCGCACCCAGCAGCGCGAGCACGCAGGCGAGCACGATCGCGAGCGCGGCGATGATGATGGTCCAGGTGATGCCTTTCGCGATGAAGGATGCGTGCTCACGCATCCATGCCGTGTCGAACCCTGCCGCCGCGAAGAGCGCGACGAGCATCCCCAGGATCACGGCCCAGACAGCTGCGAGCCTGAGACCGAAGGGGATGCGGGCCGAGCGGAGCTCGAGCCGCTCGCGGCGCCCCGGCTCCCGAGGGGGAGCCGAGGGTGGCGGCCCCGCGAGGCCGCCACCCTTGTAGCTCGTCGTCGCTCGACGGCCCATACGACCTCACTGATCCTGGGTCTTCGTGAGGTCGGCCTTGTACCACTTGTTGGACAGCTCCGAGAGCGTGCCGTCGTCGTGCATGTCGTCGATGATCGACGAGATCTCGTCCACGAGGCTCTGCTGAACGAGCTCGGACTTCCTGTCGATCGCGACCGAGAGCGGCTCGTAGTACAGCGGCTCCCCCACGATCTTGATCGGAGCGCCGGCGTCGATCGCCGCCTGGAGGGTCGGCTCCGCCGAGATGGCCGCGTCGAGCCGACGTCCGTCACCGAGCGAGAGATCCTGGATCGCCGTCGAGTCGGTGTCGTAGGTCTTGATCTGCGGATCGGTCACCTGCGAGACGATCTTCTTCGGCTCGCCCGACTCGTCCAGAGCGATCTCGAGCTTGTCCTGGAGGTAGAGGTCGTACGTACAGGCGCCGCAGACACCGATCTTCTTGCCCGAGAGCTGGTCGACGCCCGTGATCGAGGTGTTGTCCTTGTGCACCGCGATCGCGGCGGGTGTGTAGTAGTAGGGAGGCGTGAAGTAGAGCACCTGTGCCCGCTCGGGCGTGATCGTCATCGAGCCGACCGAGATGTCCCAGCGACCGTTCCAGTTGCCGGACGTGATCGTGTCCCAGGCAGGCGACTCCCAGGCGACGTCGACGCCGAGGCGCTTGGCGATTTCCGTGGCCACGTCGATGTCGAAGCCCTCGTACTCACCCGTCTTGTCATTCAACTTCGACTGTGGTGGGTACGCCGGGTCGGTGGAGACCGTGATCGTCCCCTTGCCCTTGATCGACGCGAGCAAGTCGTTGCTCGAGTCGTCGTTCCCTCCGCAGGCCGTGGCGAGCAGCGCCACGGACAGCCCCAGGAGCGCCGCCAGCGAGATGCGTTTCCGCGTCATCGTTCCCTCCTTGTGATCCCGAGCCGTATCTGACGTCGAACGGAGGCACAAGGGTACAACGGCTCGCGGAAAACAGCGTTCGGGGCCTCGTGGCCGGACTGGCTGGCAGGTCAGGAGACGCGCTTCAACAGCCCCAGCAGCCCCTGATCCCAGGGGACTCGGTGGGTCGAGCCGGAGGCGCGCATCTCGGCGCGATGGCCGAGGTACCAGTCGTAGGTCGCGCAGAGCGTCTCTGCGTTCGACAGGCGCGGCTCCCAGCCCAGAAGCCTGCGCGCTTTGTCGATCGAGACGAACGAGTCCGTGTGCGCGGTGCGGTAGTGCCACTCGACGAGCGGCGAGAGGCGCGCGAGCTCGAGCGCGCGCAACGCCAGCTCGGCCGGCCGGACGGGCACGGGGCGCAACCGGGAGCCGGAGCCGGCGTGGTCGATCAGCGCCTGCAGATCGTCGCGCACCGTGCCGAACAGGCCGGCACCCACGTTGAGCGCCTCGCCCGCAACAGGAGCGTCGAAGCAGCGAACGACGGCATCGACGAGGTCCTCGACCGCGAGGAGCTGGTAGCGGTTGCCGCCGTCCCCGAGGATCGGTATGCGCCTGCCCTCCCGAATCCAGTCGAACAGGATCTCGAACACCCCGAGCCGCTCCGGGCCGACGAACGTCTTCGGCCGCACGACCGCCACCTCGAGGCCGCGGCGTCCGAACTCGCGGCACAGGGCCTCCGCGTCGATCTTCGATTCGCCGTACCAGCCGACCCCGATCAGCGGATCGTCCTCGTAGATCGGATGGCGCTCGGGCACCCCGTACACGGCGGTGGTGGAGATGACGACGACACGCCTCACGCCCTCCTCGAGGGCCGCGGCCAGCACCGAAGCGGTGCCGTCGACGTTGACCGAGCGGATCGCCTGCCGTGACGACTGGATCGGCAGCGCGGCGGCGGCGTGCACGACGACGTCCGTCTCCCTCACGAGAGCGCGAACGGCCGCCTCGTCACGTACGTCACCGCGGAGCTCCTCCGCGCCCTGCTCGACCGGACGGTCGTCGAGGCTCGCCAGATCGAGCGTACGCACGGACGCCCCCTCGGCCAGCAGCCGGCGCGCCAGGTGGAGCCCGAGAAAGCCGGCCCCGCCGGAGATGGAGACGCGCATTACCGGGGCAGGCTAGTCGCGCTCGCCGCTCCGCCCGCCGGTTCCACCGTCGGCGGCTGAGCATTGACGAGCGCGGCCGCGACGAGCAGGACTGCGATCGCGACGGTGCTCTCGCCGAGCAGGCTCCGTCTCACGAGAGAGGGAGTCTCGCCTCGCTCGAGGCGCGGACGCACGAGGAAGTGGTGCGCTGCGCCCCATGCGAGCGCGAGGCAGGCGATCGCGAGCTTGACGAGCAGCGTCTGCCCGTAGGCGGTCTCCCACAGATCGGCCACTGCGGGCAACCGCGCGATCGAGAGATAGGTGCCGGCGACGACGAGCACCGCCACGAGCAGGACGGCGATGCGGGAGAAGCCGAGGAACGCGGCACGCCGAAGCTGCGGCGCCAGGGGCCACACGCAGAATGCGAGCGCGACGAGACCGCCCACCCAGAGCGTGGCCGCTACGAGGTGCAGCCAATCGGCCAGGCCCGTCAGGAACGTGGAGTTCGGCTCGACGCCCTGGTGCCCGGAAAGGGACAGCCCGGACGCGAAGCCGACCCCGATCAGCAGGGCGGGCCACAGCAGGCGTGGCGCATCCAGGATCCAGGCGAGCAGGACGACTGCCGTGACGAGCGCATACCCGAGCGTCATCGCCACGAAGGCGATGCCGAACCGGGTCTTCGTCGCAATCGGCGAGAGGTCGCCGTAGAGCAGGTCGACGAACGGCAACTGGAGGGCGTCCGCCGACCGCATGATGAAGGCGGCCACCCCGACGTTGAGGGCGGCGATGCCGCCGGCAGCGGCGACCCCGTGGAGTCGGTTCGAGAGCCGCTTCGGGAGCGGCTCGCGCAGGACGAGCAGCCGGAACCCGATCGTGCCGAGGAGCAGCGAGAGCGCGACGAAATAGGCCCAACGGGCGGCGTCGTCCGTCCAGGTGGGGCCGGTGGAGCCGTACGCCTCCGTCGGTGGCGGCGGCTCGACGCCGATGCCGAACGTGAAGACGCCCGAGCCCGTGTGACCGTCCGAGGACGTCTCGCGCCAGCGGACGGTGTACGCCTCGCCGCGCCGCAGGCCCGAGACGGGAGCGGTGACGCGGCGGTCACGGTCACTCGAGGTGGCCGGCCCGGAGACGAGCTCTCCGTCCGCGCTGAAGACCTGGATGGCGCTCGTCGTGATCGTGACCGACTGGTCGAACCGGAGCGCGATCTCGCGTGGGGGCGCCTCGAGCCGGGACTGCGTCGCCGGCGTCGCGCTCGAGAGGGTGGCGTGCGCGTGCGCCGTGCCGGGAACGACGAGCACGACGAGCGCGGCGAGCGCCAGGGGCTTCACGGCGAGCCGGGGCCGCCGGCGAGGTCGGACAGGTGACCGAAGATCGGCGCCACGTCACGGTCGCAGAACAGCAGCACGGCGATCACCACCCAGGACATGGCAAAGCCGGCGCGCCACACGAACTGGCGAGGGCGAAACACGCGCCCCAGCGGCAGCAGTGCCGACAGGAGGAGCGTCCAGCCGATCGCATGGTGGAGGAACGCGGCACGCGAGAACAGCCAGGGATTCTGCTCGTGGATCAGGAAGGCGAGGCCGCTGACGAGCATGGCGAACGAGAGGGACAGCTCCCACCAGCGGCTCGTCAGCTTGCCGCGCACGAGCGCCAGCTGGATCGCCCCCGACAGCATTGCCACCTCGGCCCACGAGGTGTGGGCCAGCATGTGCAGCGTCGAGCTCGTGAAGAAGACGGCCACCGGCCAGAGGAGCACGCCCAGCGCAAAGGCAAGGGAGGGCCAGAGGTACCGGCGCCACCTGCGCTTCGCGAACACGTCCTGCCCGACGATCGCCTCGGCCAGCAGGATCAGGCCGAGCAGGAGGAACCCGGCGGCGAAGGCCCAGTGAATGAGCTCAGCCCTCGGTGTCACCCTCGCCCCGCAGGTCTTCGATCAGCCCCGGCGCGATCCCGAGCGCGAAGACGAGGCCGACGAGGATGACGAGCAGCGGCGGCTGGATCAGGTAGTCGTAGAACCCCTTGCCGGCGGGCTCGAGAAACACGATGCGGTACGGCTGGGCGATCGCCCAGACAGCGCCGCCGAGAATGGTCAAGGGGCCCAGCGACTCGACCGCGAGCATGCGCGCCGACCGGCGTGCCGTCCGGCTCCGCTCCGCTCCCCGCTCGAGTGGGCCTGCGTACTCCGAGCTCATCTGCCTCCTCCGGTGCCTCCGTCCCCAGAGTTGCTCAGTTTGCCCGGAGTTGGCACCCGCGCGCAACCGTCAGCTCCCGCGAGGAGGCGCGACGCGCTTCACACTCTTGTCATATTCGGGTGCGGCGCTATCTGCCAGAGTTGGCGCGTGCACGCCAGAATCGCCGTTCTCGTGCTGGTTGCCGGGCTCGCCGGCGCAGGTGCGGTCGTCGCCTCGGCCGGATCCTCCGCCGATGGCCTGCCCACCTACACGAAGGGCTACGCGAAGTGGCCGAAGATCAACCGCAAGCCCGTGCGGACGCCCGGCGCCCACAACGGGATCAAGAACGTCTACCGCAGCAAGAAGAAGGTCGGGAAGGCGTATCCGAACGGCACGGTGATCGTGAAGTCGATCGCCGAGCAGGGGGCCAAGGGGCTCGCCGCCCAGGTCGCAGTGATGCGCAAGGTGAGGGGAACGTGGCAGTGGGTCGAGTACGAGCGCAGCGGCTCCACCTACGGCGTGCTCGCCAGGGGGGCTCTCTGCAGCTCCTGCCACATGCAGGCGAAGGCAAACGACTGGGTCTTCACCCGGCGCTAGCGAGGGGATGCCCCGTCCGGACGCCCCGGCCGTCCCTACAGCCCGTAGGCCTCGAGGAGCCGCAACCAGAGCTCGCTGCGGGTCGGGAACGACGGCACGGCGTGCCAGAGGGTGTCGAGCGGCACCTCGGCCACCACGGCGATCGTGGCGGCGTGTAGCGCCTCTGCCACCTCCGGCCCCGTGATCGTGGCACCGACGACCACTCCGCGGCGCTCGTCGACGACGATGCGAGAGGTGCCGGCCGCCCCGCGGCCCACGAACGAGCCGCCGGCGTTGCCGCCGGTCTCGACGTCGACGTGCCGGACGTCGAGCTGCTCCTGCGTGGCCGCCGCGAGCGTGAGCCCGACGGCCCCGATCTGGGGGTCGGTGAAGATCACGCGCGGCGACCGCTTCCCGTCCATCCGCAGCCGTCCCTCCTTCCCGAGGATGAGGTCGGCCGCGAGCCTGCCCTGATACTTGCCCATGTGGGTGAGGAGCACGCGCCCGTTGACGTCGCCGACGGCGTAGAGCCATTCGTGCCCGGGCACGCGCAGGCTGTCGTCCACCGTCAGGAACCCGCCGGGCTCGATGCCCAGGGTCTCGAGGCCGACGTCACCCGTCCCCGGTGTACGCCCGAAGGCGGCGAGCAGCTCGTCCGACTCGATCGTCGCGCCGTCGTCGAGGTCGACCCGGAACCGCCCGTCACGCGCAACCTCGACGGCCGCCGCCCGGAGGCGCACGTCGACCCCCGCCTCGACGAGCGCCGCGCGCACCTGCTCGGCGGCGAACGGCTCCTCGCGCTCGAGCAGGCGCTCGCCACGATGCACGAGCGTCACGCGCGAGCCCAGCGAGGCCCACGCCTGGGCCATCTCGACACCGACGACGCCGCCCCCCAGGATGGCGAGGCTGGCCGGGACGCGTGAAGCGGTGGTCGCCTCGAGGTTTGTCCAGGGATGTGCCTTGCGCAGGCCGGGGATGTCGGGGATCAGGGGGCTCGAGCCGGTCGCCAGCACGACGGCCCGGCGGGCGGCCAGGATCTCGTCGCCGACGCGCACTCGCCGTTCGCCCTCGAGACGCCCGCGACCGCGGACCAGCGTGACGTTGCGCTTCTCGAGCCACGGCAGCTGGCCGCTGTCGTCGAGGCCGCTGATCACCTCGTCACGTCGGTCGAGCACGGCAGCGGCGTCGATCGCCGAGACGGAGAGGCCGGGTACGCGCCGCGCCTCGTTCGCCACCTCGAGAGGACGGAGGAGCGCCTTCGACGGCATGCACGCGTAGAACGAGCACTCACCGCCGACGAGCCGGTCCTCCACGATCGCGACGGAAAGGCCGTTCTCGCCGAGCCTGCCGGCTACGACCTCGCCGGCCGCACCGGCCCCCACAACGACGACGTCGAACTCCAGCATGCGACACTCACACTCCTTCGTTGCCCCGAGTCGTTCTCTGTCCAGTCTTCCCCCGGCAGGAGCCCGTTACACCCTCGTCACGTACACCCTTGTCACGCCGGCCGGGCGGGCTCAGCCGCTGCCACCGATCGTGCCGGAAGCGGCCACCTTGACGCTGCGCGCTCCGAAGTCGGCCCGCGAGAGCCGGCGGACGACGCCGTGGGCGGCCTCGGTGGGATCGAGCGCAGGCGTTCCTCTGCCGACGAGGCGGGTGGCGACGAGCAGGCCGGTCTCGTAGGTCCCGTCGCCGCGCAAGGTGACGCGCAGGATGCCGCTGGTCGAGAGCGGGCCACCGAGGGCAAAAACCCCGTAGCCGGCGAAGTTGCCGAGCGAGTGGGCGATCAGGCGCCCCTTGTACCACTCCATGCCGCGCAGCACGTGCGGGCCGTGCCCGACGACGAGGTCGGCACCCGCGTCGACGACGGCGTGCGTGAACGCGACCGTGTTGCCACGGTTCTCGCCGAGGTACGTCTCCGTCCCGGGGCGCGTATGCATGTGGTCCGCGCCCTCGGCGCCGGCGTGCATGGTCACGATCACGACGTCGGCCATGGCGGCAGCCTTGCGCACGAGCTTGCGTGCTGCAGGCAGATCCGTCAGCCGCTGCGCCCACGGATAGGGAGCGAAGCCGACGATCGCCACCTTGGCGGCTCCGACCTGTTGGAGAGCGATCTCACCCGGTCGCCCCGTGGTCTGCAGCCCCTGCTTCCGGAGCGCCGCGAGGGTCTGGGCCTGGCCGGAGCGACCGAAGTCGAAGGTGTGATTGTTGGCCAGGTTCATCACGGTGAAACCGGCGCCCTTCAGCCAACGTGCATACGAAGGGGGAGTCTGGAACGCGAAGCAGTTCTTGCTCCCCGCTCCGCACTTGGAGCGGCCTCCCGTGGAAAGCGTTCCCTCGAGGTTGCCGAGCACGACGTCGGCGGAGAGATCGGCCGCGACGCCGTCGAAGAACGTGCGCCCGCCGTCGGGCGGCAGGTTCGGCGTCGACCCCATCACGATATCCCCGACGGCGGCGATCGCGATCACCGAGTCGCGGGCAGCGAGGCGAGCGGGCTGCGCGGCCGGCGCAGCGGCGACCTTCGTCGTTGCGGCGGGCTTCGACACGGTCGGGCGGGCCTCGGCCGCTACGGGAGCGGGGGCGCCGTCGACGAGGAGCGAGAACGCGAAGGCGATGGCGACGACGACCGCCCCGGCGCGCACCACGAGCGCGACGACCCGCACCGGCCCGCCCCGCTAGCTGCGGTTGCCGAGGAAGATCAGCGCGTAGTACGCGAGCTGCGAGAGCGCGGCGAGCGCCGCGGCGACATACGTCATCGCGGCCGCGCTCAGCACCTTGTTCGCTCCGCCGGCCTCGCCCGCGCTGACGAGCCCGAGGTCTGCAAGCTGCACCTTGGCGCGACGCGAGGCGTCGAACTCGACGGGCAGCGTCACGAGCTGGAACAGGACGACGACTGCGAAGAGGACGATTGCGAACTGGATCAGCCCGAGCGCACCCGCGAACGCGCCGATGATCAGGAGCACGAACCAGGCGTTGGACGCGAACGCCACCGCCGGCCACATGGCCGACCGCAGACGAAACGGCGTGTACGCCTTCTCGTGCTGGAGAGCATGCCCGACCTCGTGCGCGGCGATCGCCACGGAAGCGACGGACCTGCCGTCGTAGACGCCCTGCGACAGGTGCACCGAACGCTTGCGCGGGTCGTAGTGGTCGGACAGCGGACCGCCGGGCGACGGCTCGACGGGGACGCCGGCGAGGCCGTTGTGCGCGAGGATCTGCCGCGCCACCTGTTCGCCGGTCATCCCGCTCGTGACCTGGACCTGCATCTGCTCGGCCACGGTCTTCTTGAGGCGGTGCTGCACGACGAAGCCGATGATCAGCGGCGGGATCAGGAAGAGGATGTACGTGCCGAGGTTGCCCATCGCCGCCGAATCGTACCAACCACGCGCGACGTCGCGCCGGCCCGCGACGGCCTCGGGCGCTTGCACAGCATCGACGCCGGACGCTATAAATCGTAAAGCGTCGAACATCGCGAGCGGTCGAGGGAACTGGCCCCGAGACACCGCAGCAACCGGGCCGTGAGGCTGTCGAGGTGCTCCATCCAGCGCGAGCCGAACCGTCCCGGGTCGGTGAGCGGAAGATGAGAGACGTCAGCACCCGCCGCCGGCGGGAGCACTGGAAGCCCCGGGACAGGGGCTTCCGTCGTTCCCGGGACACCGACAATCGCCGGCAGGCGGAGAGGAGCGCTCGATGAGCGACCAGAGACCCGAGACGATCGCACTCCACGGCGGGCAGGTGCCCGATCCCACCACCGGGGCCCGCGCGGTGCCGATCTACCAGACGACCTCCTACGTGTTCGACGACACGCAGCACGCGGCCGACCTGTTCGCCCTCAAGGTGCCGGGGAACATCTACACGCGGATCATGAACCCCACCCAGGACGTGTTCGAGCAGCGGGTGGCGGCGCTCGAGGGCGGCATTGCCGCGGTCGCGACTGCGTCCGGCCAGGCGGCCGTGACCTATTCGGTGCTGAACATCGCACGGGCCGGCGACAACATCGTGTCGGTCTCGACGCTCTACGGCGGCACCTACAACCTGTTCGCGCACACGCTGCCGCAGTACGGGATCGAGGTGCGCTGGGTCGATCCGGACGAGCCCGGATCACTCGCCGCGCTCGTCGACGAGAAGACCAAGTTGGTCTTCGTGGAGACGATCGGCAACCCCAAGCTGAACGTCGTCGACATCCGCGCCTGGGCCGACGCCGCACATGCCGAGGGCCTGCCCCTCGTCGTCGACAACACCGTTCCGACGCCGATCCTGTGCCGGGTCTTCGACCACGGCGCAGACGTGGCCGTGCACTCGGCCACGAAGTACATCGGCGGCCACGGAACGTCGATCGGGGGGGTCGTCGTCGACTCGGGCAGCTTCGACTGGGTCGCCAACGCCGACCGTTATCCCGGCCTGACGAAGCCCGACCCCTCGTATCACGGGGTCGTCTGGGCGGACGCGCTCGGGCCGGCCGCGTACATCGGCAGGGTACGGACGGTGCTGCTGCGCAACACGGGCGCTGCCATCTCCCCGTTCAACGCCTTCCTCTTCCTCCAGGGGCTCGAGACGCTGCCGCTGCGCATCGAGCGGCACGCGGAGAACGCACTCGCGGTCGCGCGCCACCTGGAGGGGCACGACGCGGTCAACTGGGTGAACTACCCCGGGCTCGAAGCGAGCCCGTACAAGCAGGTGGCCGACCGCATCCTCAGCGGGGGCTACGGAGGGCTCGTCACCTTCGGCATCGCAGGCGGGCTGGAAGCAGGCAAGAAGTTCATCGAGAGCCTGGAGCTGTTCAGCCACCTCGCGAACATCGGCGATGCGAAGTCACTCGCCATTCACAACGCGACGACCACCCACTCGCAGCTCAACGAGGCGGAGCTCGAGGCGTCGGGCGTGACGCAGGACACCGTCAGGCTCTCCGTGGGGATCGAGCACCTCGACGACCTCGTCGCCGACCTCGATCAGGCGCTCGCCAAGGCCGCCGTGCCAGCGGCAGTCTGACCGGCCACATGCCGCGCTCGGTCGGGCACGTCGAGACGCAGCGGGTCGTCCTCTTCACCGAGGACGACCCGCTCCGGCTCTGCTCGGGCGAGACGCTCGGGCCCGTCGAGGTCGCCTACGAGACCTACGGCACGCTCGCGCCCGACGCCTCGAACGCCGTCTTCGTCTGTCACGCACTGACGGGCGACGCGCACGCAGCGGGCCATCACGATGAGGAGAGGCGGCCGGGCTGGTGGGACACGCTGATCGGTCCCGGCAAGCCCCTCGATACCGAGCGGCTGTTCGTGATCTCGCCGAACCTGCTGGGAGGCTGCCGCGGCACCACGGGGCCGTCCTCGCTCGACCCTGCCACCGGCCGGCCCTACGGGCTGCGCTTCCCGCACTTCACGGTCTCCGACCTCGTCACGGTGCATCGCCGCCTGCTCCAGCACCTCGGCGTGCGGAGGCTCCACGGCGCCATCGGCGGCTCGCTCGGCGGCATGCAGGTCCTGCAATGGGCGATCGACCACCCGGGCGAGATCGAGAACGGCGTGCTCGTGTGCGCGTCGGCCCGGCTCAGCGCGCAGAACATCGCCTTCTCGGCCGTCGCCCGCGCCTCGATCATCAACGACGAGCACTTCGCAGGGGGCGACTACTACGGGACCGGAGCCTCGCCGGGCGTCGGCCTCGCCGTGGCGCGGATGATGGCGCACATCACGTACGTGTCCGAGGACAGCCTGCGGCACAAGTTCGGCCGCGAGCGCCTCTCCGACATCCCCACCTTCGACGTCGACTTCCAGGTGGAGAGCTACCTGGAGCACCAGGGCACGAGCTTCCTCGAGCGGTTCGACGCGAACTCGTACCTGTACCTGACGCGCGTGATGGACTACTTCGATCCCTTCGCCGCCGAGGAGGCGGCGATCGAGCGGCTCCGCGCGTCGGGGACGGCGTTCCTCGTGATCTCGTTCGACACCGACTGGCGTTTCCCGACGCCCCACTCACAGGAGATCGCCCGCGTGCTCGGGCGCGCGGGCTGCTCGGTGGTGCAGGAAGAGGTCGCCTCGCCGTGGGGCCACGACTCGTTCCTGCTCGAGGTGCCGCGCTACCACGAGCTCGTGGCCTCCTTCCTCGCGCCCGCCCGCGCGAGGGTGCCGGCGTAGGGCTGCACCGAGCCGGGCGAGGACGGCGGGTCGCGACCGCCCACCCACCAGGCGGTTGCGACCCGGGCAGACCATCCCGTCTACCCTTGGACGGTGGAGTTCCGGCGCGTCGACAACCTGCCGCCGTACGTGTTCGCGGTGATCCGCGACCTCACGCTCGAGCTGCGCCGCGGCGGCGACGACGTGGTCGACCTCGGCTTCGGCAACCCCGACCTGCCCTCGCCGGAGCTCGCCGTCGAGAAGCTGGCGGAGGCGGCGCGCAACCCTCGCAACCATCGCTACTCGGCCTCGAAGGGGATCCCCAACCTCCGCCTCGCGTGCGCCAACCTGTACCGCCGCAAGTTCGGCGTCGAGCTCGACCCCGACACCCAGGTGCTGAACACGATCGGCGCCAAGGAGGGGCTCTCCCACCTCATGTGGGTGCTGCTCGAGCCGGGCGACTCCGCCCTCGTCCCATCGCCGAGCTACCCGATCCACATCCACGCGCCGATCCTGGCCGGCGCCTCCGTGACACGGGTGCCGATGGGCGCCGACGAGGACCTCTTCGCGAACCTGGAGGATGCCTGGGAGCGCGCGCAGCCGAAGCCGCGCGTCGTCATCCTCTCGTTCCCGCACAACCCGACGACGGCCACCGTCGACCTTCCGTTCATGCAGCGCGTGGTCGACTTCGCCCGCGAGCACGAGCTGCTCGTGGTGCACGACTTCGCCTATGCCGACCTGGCCTTCGACGGCTACGAGCCGCCTTCGATCCTGCAGGTGCCGGGCGCCGAAGAGGTCGCCGTCGAGCTCTACACCCTGACGAAGTCGTTCTCGATGGCCGGCTGGCGCGTCGGCTTCCTGGTCGGGAACGCCAGGGTCGTCGAGGCACTGGCGCGGCTCAAGTCATGGCTCGACTACGGCACCTTTCAGCCGATCCAGATCGCGGCGATCGTGACGATGAACGAGCTGCCCGACTTTCCGCGCGAGGTGTCGGCGGTCTACCAGTCGCGCCGAGATGCGCTCTGCGACGGGCTGGACCGTGCCGGCTGGCGGTTCCCGCGGCCGAAGGGAACCATGTTCGTGTGGGCTCCGGTGCCGGAGCCGTACCGGGCGGCGGGCTCTCTGGCGTTCGCGGAGCGCCTCGCGCGCGAGGCGAGCGTGGCCGTGTCCCCCGGCGTCGGCTTCGGCTCGGACGGCGACGGCTTCGTCCGCTTCGCGCTCGTCGAGAACGAGCACCGGATCGGCCAGGCCGTACGCGGGATCCGCAGGTTCCTCGAGCCCTGACCCGCTCGCCGCGAAGGAGCCGGCCGGGAGGGGTGGCCGGCGGCGGCCGGCGCGCCCTCCCGGGCAGCGGAGCTACCGCTTCCGCGCGGCAGGCTTCTTGGCCGGCTTCTTGGCTGCCGGCTTGACCGTGGCCGGTTTCTTCGCGGCCGGCTTCTTCGCGGCCGACTTCTTGGCCGCAGGCTTCCTGGCCGCAGGCTTCCTGGCTGCCGGCTTCGGTGCCGCCGCCTCGGCAGCCCCCTTGACGACGACCGTCGTGTCGACGAGCGTCGCAGCGGCAGCGAGCTTGCGAACGGAGGCGACACCGCCGAGCGCCGCCCGCTTCGTCTCGTAGGCCTCGCTCACAGCCACCACCTGCCCGTTGGTCGAGACCAGGGTGAAGCGGAACTTTCCGGTCGTGCCCTTCTTCACAACGAACTTGCCCGGCACAGCATGCCTCCTGCGTTGGAGTTGGTTGTCTTCGCCGGATCGTGTCAGGTCGGCAGGACCGCGCGGTGCGGTCAGCGGCGCAGGTAGGCGTCGTCGCCCCGCACCCAGTCGTCCCGAACCGGCGAGAAGACGTCGAGCACGAGCGAGTCGGCGAGCGCCTCGACCTCGTGCGGAACTCCGCCCGGCACGACCATGCTCTCGCCCGCCGAGACGACGTGCTCGTGCTCTCCGAGCACGAAGCGCAGTCGGCCCTCGAGCACGTTCGCGACCTGCTCGTGTGGGTGCTCGTGCCTCGGCACGACCGCTCCGGCGCGCAGGTGAATGCGCGCGATCGTCATCGACTCGGTGTGGACGAGCTGTCGCCCGATCGAGGGATTCAGCTTCTCGACCGGCTGCTCCTCCCAGCTGTGCACGGACACCCAGGGGATCCTATCTGCGCGGCCGCCTCCGCGAAAAAGCCCTCTTTGCGGCATTTTCGCTCCTTCCCGGGTTCACGCGGGCCGCAGCGGGCGTTACCATCGGCCACTCGGGGGGAGGTCAAGGATCACGTTCGCGGCGCCGATACGAGGCGTGCCCGCTCCCCGTCGTCGTTCCACCCCCTTGATGCACGAGCGATCCGAGACACTCCGCAGACGACTTGCAGTCACCCTCGTGGTGGCCCTCGCCGGCATCGCCGCTGTGGCGGCGGTGGTGGTGCCGTCGGCGGGGGCGGTGACGAATTGTTCGGTGTCGTCGTCGTGGGGGACGAATCGTGCTGATCTGGCGTCGCAGGTGGTGGCGTTGGTGAATCAGCATCGGGCCAGTATCGGGCGCTCGCAGTTGTCGGTGTCGTCGTCGTTGACGGCGGCCTCGACGTGGAAGTCGTTGCACATGGCGGGCTACGGCTATTTCGCGCATGACGATCCGGCGCCGCCGGTTGCGCGCAGCGCCTATCAGCGGGCCAGGGATTGTGGTTATGGGGGCAGTAGCTGGGGTGAGAACATCGCCTGGGGCTATACGTCGGCGCAGTCTGTTGTGAACGGCTGGCTCGGCTCGCCCGGCCATCGCTCCAACATCGAGAGCGCCAGTTACACCTCGACCGGGGTCGGTGTGGCCGCCAACGCCAGCGGCCAGCTCACCTGGACCCAGAACTTCGGCAACGACAGCGGCAGCACACCACCCCCACCGCCTGCCCCCACCCCACCGGCTCCCTCGCCGCCGGCACCGCCCGCACCCACCACACCCGCAGTTCCCGCACCCGCGCCGTCCCAGGGCTCGCAGTCCGCCCCGGTGACTGCTCCGGCCGGGCCCACCAGCACCGGCTCGACGCCGTCCGCGGCCACACTCCTCGTGGGGGCGACGCCCGCACACGTGACGCGGCAGAGGCGGCTCTCGCGCCTCGTCGCCTCGGTCGCGTTCGTGCACCTGACCACCGGCCGGCCGGTGGCGAAGGGCTCTGTCCGCTGCCGCGCCGAGGTCGACGGCAAGCGGCTCCGCGTGCTCACGAACGCGTTCGCGGCCAAGGAGGCCAAGTGCGCCTGGAAGATCCCCGGCTGGGCCAAAGGCAAGCGGCTCACCGGCGTCGTGGCTCTCCAGGTCGGCGACGCGGCCGCGCGAAGGCTGTTCGTCAGGACGATCCACTAGAGCGGGACGCGCGGCCCCAAGCCCGAGTTGATGCCGATTCCCTCCCGCATCCTGCTGCCCCTCGCAGCCCTCCTCGCGGCGGCCGTCTGTGTGCTCGCTCCCGCCGCGACCTCGTCCGGGGCGGCCGGCACGTGCGCGCCGGCCGCGGAGTGGGGCAAGAACCGCCCTGATCTGGCAGCGCAGGTGATCACGCTCGTCAACCGCTACCGGACGGGCAAAGGGCTGCGGGCACTCGGTGTGTCGGCCTCACTGACGGCGTCGTCGACCTGGAAGTCGATGCACATGGCCAACTCGCGGTACTTCTCCCACTACGACCCAGCGCCGCCGGCCGGCCGCAGCGCCTATCAGCGCGCGAAGGACTGCGGGTTCAGGGGGAACACGTGGGGCGAGAACATTGCCTGGGGGTATACGACGGCCCAGTCCGTCGTCGACGCGTGGCTCGACTCGCCCGGGCACAAGGCGAACATCGAGACCGCCGAGTTCACGTCCACGGGTGTCGGAGCGGCAAGCTCCGGCGGCCGGATCTACTGGACGCAGAGCTTCGGCGCGGGCGCCTCGGACGTCACTCCTGCAGCATCCGCCGCGACGCCGGCGAAGACCATCGGCGGCGCCCCCGCCCAGGTCGGGCCCGCGACCGGCAAGCAGCTCGTCGCCTCGGTGAGATTCGTGCACCTGGGAACCGGCCAGCCGCTCACGACCGGGGACGTCCGCTGCCGCGCGGAGGTCGACGGCCACCTTCTGCGCGTGCTCGCCAGCGCGTTCCGGGGCACGGCCGCCCGCTGCGCCTGGAGCATCCCGGGGTGGGCGCGGGGCAAGCAGCTCACCGGCGCCGTCGGCGTCAAGGTCGGCAATGCGGCCGCGACACGGACGTTCGTCCGCAGGCTCGTCTGACGCGGCCCGCGCCTCGTCGTCTGCCACCAAAACAGGGGACACAGCCCTCGACTCTGCAGCCGATCTGGGTGGTGAGCAGATCTCCACGCAAGAGAGGGGCGACACACCAGATGGCGATCCGAGGCAACCCCGCGCCGAGCCGGCTCTGGCAACGGCGGTCACGGCGCGAGCACCTCGAGCGTGCGCTGCAGGAGCTCGAGCTGGCACACGAGGTGGCGGTGACGGCGCTCGCCGCAGCGCTCGAGCTCCGGGACGACGAGACGGGGGGCCACGCCCAGCGAGTCACGGCGCTCGCGATCGAGCTGGCCCGCATCGTCGCGCCCGAGCTCGCCGACGATCCGGAGCTCCGTTATGGCTTCCTCCTGCACGACATCGGCAAGATCGGGATCCCCGACGCGATCCTGCTCAAGCCGATGCAGCTCACTCCCGCCGAGAAACGTCAGATGGAGTTCCACACGACGCTCGGCGAGCAGCTGATCTCCGGTGTGCCACACCTGCAGGGCGTTGCCCGCGAGGTGATTGCCTTCCATCACGAGCGCTGGGACGGCACGGGCTATCCGTGGGGGCTGGCCGGCGAGAAGATCCCGCTCGCCGCCCGGATCTTCGCCGTCGCGGACGCGTTCGACGCGATCAGCAACGACCGCCCCTACCAGCGAGCGAGCAGCGTCGACACCGCCCTCGAGAAGATCGCGGCGAACGCGGGCACCCAGTTCGACCCCGGCATCGTGGCGCCGTTCATCCCGCTCGTCCGGAGGCAGTTCGCGAGGCTCCGAGTCGCGTAGGGACGACGGGAGCGTCGCCCCCGCACACCCTCAGTCGACCGTGTCGCTCGCGGCGAGGAACGTCGATCCGGATGCCTGCCCCGAGACGAAGCTCTTCTCGGCCGACCAGCCTCCGTCCACGGTCAGCGCGATCCCGCTCACGTACGAGGCCATGTCGCTCGCCAGGTAGAGGGCAGCGTTGGCGACGTCGGCGGTCACTCCGGAGCGGGCAAGGGGCACCGTCGCGGCAAGCTCGCGCTCGAACGACGGGTCGCTGAAGTACTGCTCGGTCAGCGGAGTGCGGATCACCCCCGGGCAGATCGCGTTGACCCGGATCCCGTCGGCGGCCAGGTCGCGGGCGAGGCTCTTCGTCAGGCCGACGACTCCGTGCTTCGCCGCCGTGTAGGCAGGACGATGGGAGAGGCCGATCAGGCCGCCCACGGACGACATGTTCACGATCGAGCCTCCGCCGGTCTCGCGCATCCGCCGGGCCGCCGCCTGGCAGCAGTAGAACACGCCGCTGAGGTTGATCGCGACGACGTTGTCCCACTCGTCCGTCGGCATCGTGTAGACGTCGCCGATCTCACGGACGCCGGCGCAGTTGACGAGGATGTCGATGCGTCCCGCCCGGGCGACGACCGATTCGACCGCCTCCTCGACCTCCGCCGGGGCCCGCACGTCACCGTGGACGAAGAGAGGCTCGCGAGCGCCTGCAGCGGCCAGCTCGGCGGTCAGCTCCTCGCCCGCTTCTCGAGAGCGGTCGAAGCCGGCGATGCGGGCGCCCTCCCGCGCGAACAGCGTGGCGACGGCGCGGCCGATGCCGCTGCCGGCGCCCGTGACGACTGCGACACGATCGTCCAGGAGCACGTCTTCCTCCAGTTCTCTCTGCCGGGAGCGGCGGTTAGTAGCATCGAGCAGTATGGGCCTTCGCCAGGAGCAGCCGCGGTGAGCCCTGCGGTGCCGCGCATGCCGCCGCCACCTCCGGTGCACGCCTGAGATGAGGAGCCTTCTGCGCGACCGGCCCGCCGGCCGCCGGCCGCTCGTCGAGCAGTACCGGCTGATGCGGCTGATCCGGGTCTTCGAGGAGAGGGCGGCGGAGCTCTTCGCGGAGGGCGTCATCTTCGGCACCGCGCACAGTTGCGTCGGGCAGGAGGCGATCGCGGTGGGCGCTGCGGGCGTCATGCGCGACGGGGACGTCCTCGTCGGCCACCACCGCTCGCACGGGCACCTGATCGCCGCCGGAGCGGACATCCGCCGGATGATGGCGGAGATGTTCGGCAAGCGCACCGGGTACTGCAAGGGCCTCGGCGGCTCGATGCACATCGCGGACATGTCCCTCGGCATCCTCGGCTGCAACGGCATCGTCGGGGCCGGCATCCCGCACGCCTGCGGGGCAGCCCTGACCGCGCGGCTGCGGCAGACCGGCGGGGCCTGCCTCGCGTTCTTCGGTGACGGTGCCGCCGGGCAGGGCGCGGCCCACGAAGGCATGAACCTCGCGGCGACCTGGAAGCTGCCGGTCGTCTTCGTCTGCGAGAACAACCAGTTCGCGCTCTCGGCCGACTGGCGCACGCAGCGGGCAGTCGAGGACCTCGCCGACCGGGCGCCGGGCTACGGGATGCACGGCGAGGTGGTCGACGGCAACGACGTGCTCGCCGTGGAGGACGCCGTCGCGAGGGCGCTCGCCACCGCACGCGCCGGCGACGGCCCGTCCTTCCTGGAGATGAAGACCTTCCGCCGCATGCAGCACTCGATGCGCGCGAACCTTCCGGACGTACGCGACCCGGCGGTGCTCGAGGAGTGGGAGCCGCGCGACCCGCTGCCGCGGCTCGAGGCCGTCCTCCGCGATGCCCGCGAGCTGGACGACGAGCTCGTGGCCGCGATCGGCACCGAGGTCGCAGAGGAGGTCGAGGCGGCGATCGCAGGTGCATTGGCCGACGAGGACGCGAGCCCCGCCGACATGCTGCCGTCGGTCCTGGCCCCGCACACGCAGCACCCGGGCGCCCCGGCCGCCGGGGACCGCAGCCTCACGTTCGTGGCAGCGATCCGAGAGGCACTCGATCTCGAGCTCGCAGCCGACCCCGACGTGATCGTCATGGGCGAGGACATCGGCCGTATCGGCGGGCTCTTCCGCGCCACCGAGGGACTGTACGAGCGCTACGGCGCCGACCGGATCCGGGACACGCCTCTGACGGAGAGCGGCTTCGTCGGCTGCGGCATCGGCGCTGCTCTGACCGGCCTGCGCCCCGTGGTCGAGCTCCAGTTCTCCGACTTCGCCGGCGTCGCCTTCGACCAGATCATGAACCAGGCGGCGAAGCTCCGCTTCATGATGGGCGGAAACGCGACCATGCCGCTCGTGCTGCGCATGGTCTCCGGTGGGGGCGTGCGGCTCGGCGCCCAGCACTCGCAGAGCCTCGAGGCGCTCTTCGCCCACATTCCCGGGCTGGTCGTGGTGATGCCGTCGAATCCGGCAGACGCGAAGGGGCTCCTCTCCGCCGCGATCCGGGACGACAACCCGGTCATCTTCCTCGAGCAGAAGCTGCTCTTCTTCGGAGACCCTGAGCCCGTCCCCGAGGAGCGTTACGCGATCGAGCTCGGGCGGGCACACGTCGCGCGGCCGGGGACCGACGTCACGGTCGTGGCGCTCGGCGCCATGGTGCCGCAGGCGCTGCGCGTGGCGCGTGAGCTCGAGCGGGAAGGCGTGAGCATCGAGGTGGTCGACCCACGGACGCTGTCGCCTCTGGACACCGATCTCATCGTCGCCTCCGTGGCGAAGACGACCCGGCTCGTCGTCGCACACGAAGCAGTCGGGTTCGGCGGCCTCGGCGCCGAGATCGCCGCGCACGTCGCACAGCACTGCTTCTGGGATCTCGACGCGCCCGTCGTCCGCGTCGCCGCACCGTCCCATCCGATTCCGTACCAGAAGCAGCTGGAGCTCGAGACCCTGCCGGGGCCCGCAGAGATCGCTCACGCCGTTCGCTCCGTGATCTCGAGCTGAGCCCGGGCGGCTCGTCAGGCGCGGCGCCGCAGGCCGAGGCGGCGCCGCGCCGTGGCGGTAGCGATGCCCGCCCCTCCACGGTCGAGCCGGGCGACGAAGCCGGGCCCACCGGCGAAGAGGCAGTGGTCGACGTCGACCGCCCGTCCGCCTGCGTAGGCGAGCGGGGCGGTGATCGAGGATGCGGGTCGATCGAGAATGGCGGCGATCGGCGTATGCCCGTGGACGACTCTCCGGCCGCCGAGCGCTCCGAGCACGCGTTCGAGGCGTGCGGGATCGGTGAACGCACCCCGGTCGGAGAGCACATCGAGCACCCGCATGAGCTCGTCCGGATCACCGCCGCGCAGGGCGGCAGCGACGGAGGCGTTGACCTCGTCACGGGTCGACCCGAGCCGGAGATAGGCGTCGGTGTCGGCGTGGACGAGCAGCCACTCTTCCTCGAGGGCGACGGCGGGAAGCTGCTCGATCCACGCGAGGTGCTCCGGCGCGAGCCGCTCGAGGTCGCGGGCACTGCCGCCGTTGATCGTCCAGAGCACCCGGAACGTCAGCCCCGTCTCGTCGATCTGGTGGTCGGCGTGACGCGCGACGGCGAGGATCAGGGCGTCGTGGTTCCCGAGCAGGCAGCGGACGCTTCCCCCTGCTTCCCGCTCCAGCTCCATCACCAGCTCGATCGTCCCGACGCCGTCGGGGCCCCTGTCCACGAGGTCGCCGACGAGCCACAGCAACGCGTCGGCTCCCGTCCAGCGCCCGCGCGCGTCGACCAGGCCGACCTCTCGCAGGAGCTGGACGAGCACGTCGCGATGACCGTGGACGTCACCGACGACGAACGAGGGCACGGTCGGATCTTACGCGGCCGCCCTCGGCCTGCTCCGCGAGAAGGGCGGCGGTGCGCAGGCGAGCGAGAGCGCCGTGGGCCCCGCCGCGGCGGGGCCCACGGGCGCGGTGGCTCAGCCGGCCGCCGGGATCGGGTGGTTGGCCCGGAAGACGTTCTCCGGGTCGATCTCGGCCTTCACGGCCTGGAGACGGCTGAAGGCCTCCCTCCGGTAGAACCGGGACACGTCGGTCTTCTCCTCGGTGAAGTTGAGGTACTGGCGGCCGGTGTCGTAGGGGGCGAAGGCCTCCGCGAGCTTCTCGAGCTGCGCGCGGTTGGCGCGGTAGGTCTCGTCGTCGAACACCATGCCGATGCCGAACGTGAGGAACGGCGCATCGAACGTCGCGAGCGCCCCGTGGTGGTCGGCGGAGCGCAGGAGTGCCCCGCCGAGATGGCGGATCTCGGCCGAGACGAGCGGGGAGCCCGAGTCGGGCCCGGCCGCTGCCACGAATGCGTCGATCGCCGGCCCCGGCAGCGTGCCGAGCATCTGTCCCTCGCCCGTGTACGGAACCGGGTCCGGCGGGTCCATGTGCAGCTCGGCGATGCCGACCGGGGGCACCATGGCGAAGGTGTCCATGGACGGGCCGAGCTCGCGGAGCGGGCGCAGCAACTCGGCTCCGGCGGCCTCGCCGCCCATGTACACCGCCTCGACGACCGCGAACTTCTGGCCACGCAGGGGCTCGGGCAGCTCCGGCAGCGGCGGGAACTGCAGGATGCGGCCGACCGACGTCACCTCGTCGGGCAGGGTGGGCGTCCACGCGTTCCACGCGTGCAGCACCTCGGCCGAGCGCTCCCAGGGGAAGAAGAGGACGCCGGCGTAGATCTCGGGGATGGAGTAGAGCTGCACCTCGAGCGCCGTGACGACGCCGAAGTTGCCGCCGCCGCCGCGCAGAGCCCAGAACAGCTCGCTCTCGTGCTCGTGGTCGACGCGCCGCAGGCGCCCGTCGGCGGTGACGATCTCGATCGCGGTGACACTGTTCGTGGACAGCCCGAGCTTGCGGGCGTACCAGCCGACGCCTCCGCCCAGTGAGTAGCCGGCGACGCTGACGTCGGGGGTGGAGCCGTGCAGGGCGGCAAGGCCGAGCTCGGAGGCGCGCGGGACGACGTCGCCCCACTTGGAGCCGCTGCGCACCCTGGCGATGCGCCGCTCCACGTCGATCTCGACGCCCTGCAGGGCGTCGGTCTTCACGAGGATCACGTTGTCCATCGAGCCGAGCGGCTCGGCATTGTGGCCGGTTCGCTGCGGGGCAACCTGCATCCCGTTGGCACGGGCGAAATCGACGATGGTGACGACGTCATTCTCGTCCGCCGGGACGGCCACGAGCTCGGGCTCCTGCGTGAACGCCAGGTTGAACGCCTGAGTGGCGGCGTCCCAGCCGCCGGTGCCGGGCTCGATCACAGAGCCCCTGAAGCGTCGCCGCAGGGTCTGGAGGCTGCTGCTGGTCTCGATCGCGGTCATGAGAAACGGCTCCTTGGAGAAGAGGTGAGGTTGTTGGCGCACGTTGGCACCCGCCTCACATCCCGGGAGTCCGGGAAACTGGTGGATCGAGGTGCGGCAGGCCGTACCTGTACGGCATCGGCTCCACGCGGTCGGCCGAGCGCGTCGCCTTCCACGACCACTTCGGCAATGCCGCAGGCGCCCGGCGCCGAACACTGATGACGCGCAGGGCCCGGGACTGCGAAACTGAGCGCAGATGCCCTTCTCCACGCGCCGCATCGAGTACTTCTACGTCAACGTCCGAGACGAGCTCGGAGTCTCGTACCGCATTCTCTCTGCCCTGGCGGAGCGGGGTGTCCACCTGCTGGCCTTCACGGCCGTGCCGAGCGGCGCCGACCGCGCCCAGCTCGCGATCTTCCCGGAGGATCCGGCGCACCTGCTCTCCGAGGCGCGCCTCGCGCAGATCGAGCTCGAGGGGCCGCATCACGCGCTGCTCGTGCAGGGCGACGACGAGCTCGGTGGGCTGGCGCAGGTGCACGGCCGCCTGTTCGATGCGGGCATCGACGTGTATGCCTCCTCGGGCGTGAGCGACGGGAAGGGATCGTTCGGGTACGTCGTGTACGTCCGCGAGGATCAGTTCGAGCAGGCGGCGGACGCGCTCGGGCTCTGACGCGAAGCGGACGGAGTGTTAATGGCGCCGGACCTGCTCCCACGCGATACTCGACCCGTGCGCACGCGCCTGCTTCGCCGACTGCTGCCGGCATTCAGCCTCGTCTCGAGCGTGTTCGTGATGGCCGTCGGCTGAACGGTGGCGCGTGCCCCCGGGCGGGGCAGGCACGATGATCCATGCCGCCCGGTCTGCACGGAGTCGCCGCGCGTGAGCAAGTCCTGACGTGCCGGCCGGGGCCCGGCGGACGGACCGCCTCGACTACCCGGCGATCGACTCGAGCACGATACCGTCGACGAGCGAGAAGTCGGCACGCCAGTAGAGCGCAGTGACGACCTCGACGACCGGCAGGAGATGCACGGGGGCCTGTGCGTTCGGGCGTATCTCCACCGTGCCGGAGCCGAGCCAGACCTCGTGCACGACGACGTCGGCGAACGTGCGCGCAGTCAGCTGGCACACGTCCACGCCGCCGTCCACGCTGGAGACGACCTTCAGGTTGATGTTCGTGCGGAAGTCGAGGTGGGCCGTGAGATCGGATTCGGCGCCGCGACGCTGCTTGTACGGCATCGTCAGCGTGACCACGTCGATGCCGTTCCGGCGGAGTCGCCCGACGAGGAGGTCGCCATCCGGGGCGAGCTCGATCGCTCCCTGCTTCTTGGGCTGGCCGTAGATCTCGCGCCCCGCCGCCACGGCGCCGTCGCTCTCGACGAACAGGAACGGGGCATAGACGCCGCGCGTGCCACTTTGCCGGTGCTCGACCGGGAGGTGCACGGCCGACTCGCCGTAGGCGCCGAACCAGTCGGCGTCGTGCATCCGGTAGAGGTGGATCGCGGCGAGGTCGGATGCGAGGGCCAGCTGGGTGGGGATCAGCCGCTCGGCCGCCTCGGCGCTCGTCCTGTAGACCACGGTGAGGATCTCGGTGTCCCGCATCCGCAGCGGGAACGTCGGGACGAGCGGTGCGCCGAACGGCGTTCCGCGCACGTCGCGTGGGTCGAAGCCGGTCATACGCCCTCCAGCCGCAGCGTGAGACCGTCGGCAGGGTCGAAGAAGTGGGCGCGCTCGACGTCGACCACGAGCTCGAGCCGCTCACCGGGCGACGGGTGGGTGCGCGGGTCGAGGCGGGCCACGAACGCGCCGCCGAGCTCGGCCTCGGGATCCCCCGAGCTCTCGGAGCTGAGGCCGTCGACACGGAAGTACACGAGCGTCTCCGAGCCGAGTTGCTCCGTTATCTCGGCCGTGACGGGAAGCGCAGCCGCGGCAGGGGCGAGGCGGGCGTCCGAGAAGTGCTCCGGCCGGAGGCCGACGAGCACATCTCCCTCACGACGCCTCAGCCCTGCGGCCACGGCCTCGGGAAGCGGCAGGCTGTAGCCGGCGAACGAGACCGAGCGGCCGTCGAGCCGGGCGCGCAGGAAGTTCATCGCCGGGCTGCCGATGAAGGAGGCGACGAAGGTGTTCGCGGGCCGGTTGTAGAGGAAGCCCGGTGCGTCGACCTGTTGCACGACGCCGCGATCCAGCACTGCCACGCGCTGGCCCAGCGTCATCGCCTCCACCTGGTCGTGCGTGACGTAGAGCGTCGTCACACCGAGTCGCTGGTGCAGCTTCACGAGCTCCGCACGCATCTGCACCCGCAGCTTCGCGTCGAGGTTGGAGAGCGGCTCGTCCATCAGGAACGACTGCGGGTGGCGCACGATCGCCCTCCCCATGGCCACGCGCTGACGCTGCCCGCCCGAGAGAGCGCGCGGCTTGCGGTCGAGCAGGTCTTCCAGGCCGAGCAGCGCGGCGGCGTCGGCGATCCGCCGCTCGCGCTCCGCCTTCGGCATCCGCTGGGTCTCGAGGGGAAAGCCGATGTTGCCGCGCACCGTCATGTGCGGGTACAGGGCGTAGTTCTGGAAGACCATGGCGATGTCGCGATCTACCGGGTCGAGGTCGTTGACGACGACGTCACCCACGAGAATGTCGCCCGCGCTCGGGTGCTCGAGACCGGCAACCATGCGCAGCGCGGTCGTCTTCCCACACCCCGAAGGGCCCACGAAGATCATGAACTCGCCGTCCTCGATGCGAAGGTGGAGGTCGTCGACGGCGACCGTGCCGTCGGGGAAGCGCTTGGTCACGCCGCGGAACTCGATCGCTGCCATCACGCCCCCCGTGTTCGGGGGATGGCGTCGACCTGGTCGAGGCGGGGCACGATCGGCTCGGCGTCGCCGATCTTCATCCGCGTTGACGCCGTGCCGTTCTGGCGTGAGCATGCATGGCCAGGCTGACCATAACCCGTCGCCGCCGCACGGCGATCGAGAAGAGAGGGCACGTTGAGACGAGCTCCAAGGCACGCACAGCGCTGCGCCGGCGACCACGCGACGACGGGGTCGAGGCGGTGACGCTGCTCGAAGGACGGACCGCTCTCGTCACCGGGGCGGCGAACGGCATCGGGCGCGCCATCGCGGAGCGACTCGCGCTCGAGGGTGCGCGCGTCGCGGCCGTGGACGTTGAGGACGTCCCGGACCTCGGGCCGCTCGTGCAGCCCGTGCGCTGGGACCTGTCGAAGACCGAGTCGCTGGAATCGCTCCTGACCGCCGCCGAGGACGCCGTGGGGCCGCTCGACGTGCTCGTCAACAACGCCGGCGTCTTCGAGCCGGCGCTCGCCGTCGATCTCACGCTCGAGATCTACCGCCGCGTGCTGGCCGTCAACCTCGATGCTCCCGTGCTGCTCGCGGGCCTCGCCGCCCGCGGCATGGTGGAGCGCGGATACGGCCGCATCGTCAACATCACGTCGATCCACGGGCGCTTCGGCGAGGAGCAGGCGCTCGCGTACGACGTCGCCAAGGGCGGGCTGGAGCAGGCGACGCGGACGCTCGCGGTCGAGCTCTCCCGCCACGGAGTGCTCGTCAACGGGATCGCCCCCGGGTTCGTCGACACTCGCATGTCGGTCGTCGACGGCGTCAACGAGCTCGAGAGCCAGTGGTTCGGCGACGTCTACGTCAAGTACGGGAAGCTGCCGATCCGCCGCTACGCCCGGCCCGAGGAGATCGCGGAGCACGTGGCCTGGCTTGCGAGCGAGCGCAACACGTACGTCGCCGGCCAGGTGCTGACGGTCGACGGCGGGCTGACGGTGACGTTCTGATGCCGGGTCGCCGCGACCGCGCCCTGGCGATCGCGGCCGCCGCGCAGGCGGACGTCCTGCTCGTCGCGCACCCGTCCGCCGTCACCTGGCTGACGGGCTATGCCCCGGACATCGAGACCGGCCCCAGCCCGTTCTCGCTCCCGCCGCTGGCCGTTCTTGCCCACGATTCCGCCCCCGTGCTCGTCGTCAGCGAGGACGAGGCGGAGGGGGCGGCCGAGACCGGTTGCGACGTGGCGGCGTACCCGGGCTTCGGCATCGGGCTGGTCGACCCGGTCGCGGGAGCCGCGCGAACGCTGGCCCGGGTGCTCGAGGGCCGCTTCGTCGCCACCGAAGCCCGAGCGCTCCCGGCTGCCCTGGCGCTCGGCCTCCAGTGGGTCGACGTCGGCGACGAGCTGGCGCGCGGCCGCGCCGTGAAGGACCCCGACGAGCTCGAGCTTCTTCGGGCGGCGATCGCGGTCTGCGACGCAGGCCAGCAGGCCGCGCGCGAGCAGGCGACCGCCGGCATCACGGAGCTGGAGCTCTGGGCGGCGACCCGGGCCGCGATGGAGAGCGCCGCGGGGTCTCGCCTGCCCGTGCTCGCCGACCTCGTGTCGGGCCCGCGCACCGTCGACGTCGGGGGCCCTCCGGGCATGCGCCGGCTGGAGAAAGGCGATCTCGTGCTCTGCGACCTGGTGCCGCGCGTGGGCGGCTACTGGGGCGACTCGTGCGCGACCTTCGCCGTGGGCGAGCCCGGCGGAGCAGCGCGCGAGGCACACGCTCGGGCACGCGAGGCCCTCGACCTCGTGGTCGGGGCGATCCGCCCGGGGGCCCGGGCCGGCGATCTCGACGCCGTGGCTCGCGCGCGGACGACCTTCCCGCACCACACGGGTCACGGGCTCGGCACCGGCTGGCACGAGGAGCCGCGCGTCGTCCCCGGCTCGACGACCGTGCTCGAGGAGGGCATGGTGGTCGCGGTCGAGCCGGGAAGCTACGAGGGCGTCGGCCTGCGCGTCGAGCAGGTCGTCGTCGTCACGGCCGGCGGCTGCGAGGTCCTCTCGGGCCACGATCTCACCCTGTGACGGAGCCGATCGAGCTCGAGAGCGACGTGCTCCGCGTCGTCGTGGCGCCCGGCCGGGGCGGCGAGATCCGCGAGCTGTGGCACACCCCGAGCTCGACGCAGCTGCTCTGGCATGCCCCCTGGGCGCAGCCGTACCCGGACGCCTCGTCCACGACCTTCGACGACTGGTACGCGGGCGGCTGGCAGGAGCTGCTCCCGAACGGCGACGAGGCGTGCGAGCTCGACGGCGTCGCGCACGCCTTTCACGGCGAGAGCTGGTCGCGCAGCTGGGACGTCACCGACGTCGACGGCAACGGCGCGCTGCTGTCGGTGGCGCTGGAGACTGTGCCCCTCACGGTCGAGCGACGCCTGCGCGTCAGCGGAGCCACTCTCGTGATCGAGGAACGGGTGCGGAACACGGGCAGCGCGCCCGTCCGCTTCGCCTGGGGCCACCACCCCGCGTTCGGCGGCGGGCTGCTGGAGGAGGGCTGCCGGCTCGATCTCCCCGGCGGCCGGGTGGAGGGCTACCACCACGACCTCGGGACGAGCCGGCTCGAGCCACTCGCACGTTCTGTGTGGCCGTACGCCGTCGGCCGGGACGGCACGCGCGTCGACCTGCGCCACGTTCCCGGGCCAGACGCGAGGACGCACGACGTCTCGCTCGTCACCGACCTGGCCGACGGATGGTTCGCGCTCCGCAACCCGGCGCGTGACATCGGCGTCGCGTGCCGCTTCCCCCGGCGGGTGTTCCGGTGGCTCTGGCTCTGGCAGGCCTACGGTGGCGTGCTCGAGCCGCCGTTCGACGCGGGCACGTACACGCTCGCCGTCGAGCCCTGGACGAGCCCTCCCTGCCTCGCCCGCGCCGCCGCCCGGGGAGCCGAGGCGCACCTCGAAGCGGGAGCCGCGCTCGACGTCGAGATCGAGCTGACCGTGTTCCGGCCTGCCGGCAGCCCCTTGCGCGAAGTCGGGCGGGGCGGGAAGATCGACGTCCAGAATCCAAAGGAGGGCTAGGGATGCATCGCAAGCTCGGGGTCGTCGCCGCCACGGCGATAGTGGCAGCGGCAGTGCTGGCAACTGCGGCGCTCGCGTCTCGTACGTCGACCGGGTCGGCGAAAGCCTCTCCGACCGGTCCGGTCAACCTCACGATGTGGTGGTGGGGCGAGCAGGAGGCCGCGGGCGCGAAGGGCTGGCTCGCCGCCACGGTGGCGGCGTACCAGAAGAAGCACCCGAACGTGAAGATCAAGACCGTGCTCCAGACCACGGACGGGCTCGTGCCGGCGTTCAAGGCCGCCGCTGCGGCGAAGAAGGGACCCGACATCCAGTACTTCTGGGGCGGCATCTGGTCGCTCGACGACGCGTGGCTCGGCAACACGAAGCCTGTCTCGGACTACATCCCGAAGGCCGAGCTCGCGCACTACCTGAACGCGAAGGAGGACACCTTCGACGGGAAGGTCTGGACGGCGCCGTGGTACGTGCAGCCCTCGTTCCCCGTGCTGTACCGCAAGGACGTGCTGGCGAAGGCCGGCGTCGCGGTGCCGACCACGTGGAGCAACCTGCTGAAGGCGTGCGACAAGCTGAACGCCAAGGGAGTCACCCCGATCGCAGGCGGCATCAAGGACGGCTGGTTCGGCGGCTGGCTGTTCTCGATCATCGGAGCACAGGGCATCACGTCGATCAGCGACGTGCTCGACGCCACGACCGGCAAGGCCAAGTTCACCGATCCGAAGCTCGCCGCCTACTGGACGCGCCTCCAGGAGATGCGCGACCACAAGTGCTGGAACAACGACATCAACTCGCTCGAGCTGTACCAGGGACAGCAGCGCTGGGTCGACGGCGAGGCGGCCATGACGGTCGTGGCCGGCTCCGACGTGAAGAAGTTCGTCAAGCAGGTCGGGGTCGCGAAGGTCGGCGTCATGCCGATGCCGAAGTGGGGTAACGGCCCGTACGCCGGCAAGCTCGGCTCGACCTCGCAGACGGTCGGCATCACCGCGTGGACGAAGTACCCGGAGGTGGCCGCGGACTTCATCATGTTCATGCACACACCCGCCCGGATGGCCGCGTGGTTCAAGACGACGGGGGCGTTCCCCGCCGACAACCGCTTCAACACGAAGCTGATCACGCTGCCGCAGCAGAAGGTGCTGTTCGACCTCGTGAAGAAGGGCTCTCCGTACCTGGAGAACTTCATCCCGCCGGAGCTCGACGCGAAGGCGTTCTTCGCGCAGAGCCAGCTCCTGCTGGGCGGCAGCACCGACGCCGCGAAGGCGGCGGCGGAGACCGAGAAGATCGCGCAGCGCATCCGCCTGACACAGCGGAAGCAGACGGCGAACTTCAAGAAGTGGTCTGCCTCGTACCGCTAGGCCGCCCGTCGCTGACGGTGTCGGGGGTCGCATGACCTCCGACACCGTCGCCCTCCCCCGGCCCCCGCGACGGCGACGCTTCAGGCCCGGGCGCCTCGAGCCGGTGCTGTGGCTTGCGCCGGCGGTGGCGGTGGTCGTGTTCGTGTTCGGCTACTCGATGGTCGAGCTCGTGAAGACCTCGCTTCACTACGACGGGCTCTGGACGACGGAGAACTTCCGGGTCACGTGGAGCGACCCGACGTTCAGGACCGCCCTCGGCCACAACCTGCGACTGCTGATCGCCGTGCCGATCCTCGTGGCGGCGTCGCTGCTCCTGTCGATCCTGCTGTTCGAGGGCCTCCGGGGCTGGCGCTTCCATCGCTGGGCCCTGTTCCTGCCGTACGTCCTGGCGATCCCCGTGATCGGCGTCGTCTTCGGCCAGCTGCTCCAGTTCAACGGCCTGCTCAACCAGCTCCTCCGCGCGGTCGGTCTCGACGGCCTCGCGCAGGACTGGCTCGGCCAGCCGCGCTGGGCGCTCTGGACGATGACCGGGGTGATCGTGTGGCGCGAGCTCGGCTTCGGCATCGTCCTCTTCCTCGCGCGCCTGCTCTCCGTCTCGTCCGACGTGTTCGAAGCCGGGCGCATGGACGGCGCCCGCTTCTTCCGGCTCCATCGCCGGATCACGATCCCGCAGATGTCGGGCGTGATCGTGTTCTACGTCGTGGTGGAGGCGATCACGATGGTCTCCTGGGTGTTCAACTACGTCTACGTGATGACGAACGGCCAGGGAGGGCCGGGCGACGCGACGCAGGTGACGGAGCTCTACATCTACCAGACCGCCTTCCAGTACCAGTCGCCGGAGCTCGCCTCTGCCGCTGCGGTGATGCTCTTCGGAGTCACGCTCGTCCTCATCGCCATGTTCTTCCGCATCCAGCGCCGCGCGGGCATCGGGCTCGATGACTAGGCGCGCCGGCGGCAGGCTCGTGAAGCACGGCCTTCTGATGGTCGCCTCGGCGGTCGCGCTGTTCCCGGTCTACGTCATGATCTCGGCCGCGTTCAAGACGCAGTCGGGCTTTCTCGCCCACCCGTGGTCGCCGCTCGCCGACCCGACGCTGTCGGGGTTCCGCGCCGCGCTCAACGACCAGTTCCCCCGCTGGCTCGCCAACACCGCCATGCTCTCCTTCGCGGCGGTCGCGGTGACGCTGCTGATCGCAGCGCTGGCCGGCTGGGGGTTCGCCCGCTGGTCGTTCCGGGGGCGCGACGCGCTGCTCGGCGTCCTCGTCTCGCTGATGGTGGTGCCGCCAGTCGTGCTCCTCGTGCCGCTGTTCGTCTTCGGCGTGCGGATCGGGCAGATCTCGACGTTCCGGCTGGTGATCCTGATCTACGTCGGGCTGATGCTGCCGTTCTCGATCTACATGCTGACGAACTTCTTCCGCACCATCCCGGCGAGCATGATCGAGGCAGCCGTGATCGACGGAGCCTCGTCCTGGAGGGTGTTCCGGCGCATCGTGCTGCCGCTCTCCGCCGCACCACTCGTCACCCTCGCGGTGGTCAACCTGCTCTGGGTCTGGAACGAGCTCCTGATCGCGCTCGTCTTCCTGCAGGACGACTCGAAGAAGACGCTGATGGTCGGCATCACCGGGTTCCAGAGCCGCTACAGCCTGGACGTGCCGGTGATCATGGCAGGGCTGACCATCGCCACCCTCCCCATCGTGACCGTGTATCTCTTCGGCCAGCGCTACTTCGTCCGCGGCCTCGTGTCGGGAGCTCTGAAGGGCGAATGATCGCTTCGATCCACCACACTGGCCTGACGGTGTCGAGCCTCGAGCGGTCGCTCGCGTTCTACCGCGACGCTCTCGGCCTCGACGTGGTGATGGAGCAGGAGAAGACCGGCGGGTACCTCGCTGCGATCACGGGCTACCCCGGCGCCCAGGTGCGCATGGCCCATCTCGTCACGCCGGCGGGCCAGCGCATCGAGCTGTTCGAGTATGTCGAGCCACGCGGGCGGTCACGGCCCGGTGAGCCGTGCGACGTCGGCATCACGCACGTCTGCCTGGTGGTCGCCGACGTGCACGAAGCCCACCGGAGGCTCTCGGCCGCCGGGGCCGAGCCGATCTCGACCCCCGTCGCGATCGACACCGGGGCCAACGCTGGGGCGTGGGGGCTGTACGTTCGCGATCCCGACGGCATCGTGCTGGAGCTCTTCCAGCCGGCGCCGGCGTGAGCGTCGTCGTCGTCACCGGCGGCATGCAGGGCATCGGCGCCGCCGTGGCCGAGGCGTTCCTGGCCGACGGCCATCGGGTGGCGGTACTCGACGTGCGCGAGGACGCCCCCTATCCGTGCGACGTCTCCCACGCCGGGCAGGTGGAGGCTGCCGCGGCGCGGGTCGAGGCGGAGCTCGGCCCTGTCGGGGTCCTGGTCAACAACGCAGGCGTCGCGCACATCGCGCCCTCCGAGACCCTGGACGTGGACGAGTGGCAGCGGTCGCTCGACGTCATGGCGACGGGAACGTTCCTCTGCTCGCGCGCGTTCGGGAGCAGGATGCTCGCGCGAGGCGGCGGGGCGATCGTGAACATCTCCTCGATCAACGCCACCGAGGCGTTCCCGCAGCGTCTCGCCTACTGCGCCGCCAAGGCCGCCGTCGAGATGGTGACGCGCGTGCTGGCGATCGAGTGGGCGGATCGTGGCGTGCGCGTCAACTCGGTCGCGCCGGGCGTCACGCGCACGGACATGGTCGCCCGCGCGATTGCGTCCGGCGTCGTCGACGAGGCGCTGTACGTGGGGCGTACCCCCATGCGCCGGCTCGCCGACCCGGCCGAGATCGCCGAGGCCGTCCTCTTCCTCGCCTCCGACCGCGCGTCGTTCGTCACCGGCGCGACGCTCGTCGTCGACGGCGGCTGGAGCGCGTACGGCTACGCATCCGAGACCGCCTGAGCACGAGGCCGGCGGCCGGGCTCCTCGACCTCGTGAAGAGCCTCCGCCACGCGGCGGAGGCCGCCCGATGATCCGGTTGTGAGGCGCATGCGTATAGCTACATAGACAACTTCTCGACAAATCCGGGAGCTCTGATCATGTCTCGTCGTACGCTCCGGCTGCGCGCCTCGGCCGCCATCCTTCTCGCCGCGATCGCCTCGTTCGTTCTCTCCGTCAGCCTGTGGTTCTCGGGCAGTCGAGAGGAAGGCATCTTCGTCGGCCTGTGGGTTCCCTCGATCCTCGCCTTCGGCGTCCTGGCGCTCCAGGTGGTGGGTGATCGCAATGAGTGATGTGGGCCTGTTCATCGCCGGCGTGCTCGTCATGATCCCCGCAGCCGCCGGCATCGTCGGCCTACTCTGGGCAGCCGTCGCGGACGGCCGTGAGAACGACCGGATCCAGGCGCAACTCGCCGGGACGGACGATCCGGAGAACCGCTGAGCCACGGGGGATCCACTCACCAGGCCAACCGCTCTACCGGCCGCTCGAGCGCGGTCCACCGGCTCCCGGAACGGCGTCGTGAACCTACGGGGAAGGCTTGGGCACCGCGGCGGCAAGGGGGTCGGCGGTGACGTCGACGGCCTGAGTCCCGGGGATGCCGGTCGCGCCCGCGCCGGGCACGCCGTCGGCCCCGGAGACGGTGATCGACGCGCTGGGGCCACTCTGGGCCACGGCCCCCGCGGCGGTCGCGACGGTTGCGTCGGGTGGAGCCGTCGCGGAGGGATCGGCCACGACGCGGGCGTTCGCGTCGAGCAGGCCGCTCCGGACGGTGACCTCCGCACCGAGCCCGCCCCTGGCCGGCGTGGCCGGCTGGGCGCTCGATCCGTTGGCACGGGGGCCTGGCGTCGACGTGGCCGGCGCGCTCGGCTCGCGGGCTCCGGCAGGGCTCGGAGGAGTAGCCGGGCCGGGCCGGGGGGCCGCGAAGGCCGCGCCCGATCGGCGCAGGGAGCCGGGCCCCGCCGTCGGCGGCTGCCCGCCGTGTGAGCGCGGCCCGGCCGGCCCACTGCTGTCCCGGGCCACCGGGACGGGGAGGACGACGACCCGCCGCTCCGCGGCTCCCTGCCGGCGCTTGCCAGAGGCGACGGCGCCCGGACGTGGAAGCGCGAGCTCTCCGCCCGCCCCCGCCGGGCGCTGCGACGCCGCCGGCCGGCGGGCCTCGTCCCTCCCGCCGCTCGAGGGACGGCTGTCGCCCTGGAGCGCCGCGATCGTCCCGATCGTGGCCACGGCCAGCACGACCGCGGCGAGGGTCGCACCGCCCCGTCCGACCGTTCTGGCGAGGCGCCTGGCAACGTCCCACGGAAGCAGCACCACGAGCCCGGCTCCGCGACGCGCTCGCAGCTTCCGCGCGGCGGTCGCGCAGGCCCGGCAGCTGCGCAGGTGTGCTCGCAGTGCATCCCGGTCGTCGTCTCCGATCGCTCGCCGCAGTTGTGCCAGGACGAGCTCCTCGGTGGCCTCGCAGGGCAACGGCCCGGCCCCCTCGAGGTTGGCCCGAAGCGAGGTGCGAGCGCGATGGAGGAGACCCTCGGCGGCTCCCGTTCGAAGCCCCAGTCGCTTTCCGATCTCGGCCGACGAATACCCTCCGACGGCCTGCAGCACGAGCGCCAGCCGCTGCCGTGGCGGCACCGCTCTCAGAGCCTCGACCAGCTGCTGCGACGTCGCCCCCTCCTCGCCGGAGGCCGACAGGGTCTCGTCGAGCGGAACCTCTTGCGGGCGCCGGCTGAGGGAACGGAAGCGGCTGCGACAGACGTTGCGGGCGATCGCCAGCAGCCAGGCACGCTCGTTCTCCGGCGTCACGCCTTCCCTCAGGGCCTTGTGGGCGAGCAGGAAGGTCGTCTGGGTAACGTCGTCCGCGTCGGAGCGGCTGCCGACCTCCCGGCAGGCGAGCGAGAACACGTCAGGGCGGTAGCGCCGGTACAGCTCGTCCACCGCAGAGCGCCGGGGGGCGTGCGTCCAGGTAGTCGTCACGACTACGGCTGCTATCGGCACGGCGCCCCTCCTGTCGACCCCCCAACGAGTGAACGCCGCAAGTGCCGGCACCCTCGCCGGGACGACGGGCTCGATCCGGAGCGGCCGGCTCCGGCCTACGCCCTGCGCGAGGGGTGGCTGCCGGCCGGGATCTCTCGCCGCTGACGCCGGGACGGCGCGTCCGCAGGGGAGCACGACTCGGCCCGCGGAACGCTCCACCACAGGCGGTCGTACTCCCTGCGAAGCTCCCAGCTCCGGCGGAACAAGGCGTGGTACCCGGCAACGAGCCGCAGCAGCACGGATACGGCGGCCGCGTACGCGTCGGTGATCGTCTTCGGAGAGAAGCCCATCGCCAACGAAGACGCCGAGCAGGTGGGCATCCTTACGCGCTGCTCTGCGCGCCTGACGACGGGACGGGCGACCGCCTTCGTAGACTGGGCGCGTGAGCGACCGGGTGATGCAGCGGCAGACCGCCCAGAACTAGCGCGATGCCTACCGTCGTCTGCTGTCCCGACAAGTTCCGCGGCACCCTGAGCGCGGCAGAAGCTGCCACGGCGCTCGCCGCGGGCGTCCGCCGAGCCGGCCTCGATGCCGTCGAGGTGCCTCTCGCCGATGGCGGCGAGGGCACGCTCGACGTCCTCTGCCCCCTCGCCACGCAGCGGCGTTGGGCTCGTGTGCACGGTCCGCTCGGCGACGAGGTGGAGGCCGAATGGGGTCTCCGGGAGGACGGCACGGCGGTCGTCGAGATGGCGAAGGCGAGCGGGCTCACGCTCGTCGGCGAGCGGCGCGAGCCTCTCGCCACGACGACGTACGGGACGGGCCAGCTGATCCGCGCCGCCCTCGACGCCGGCTCGATCCGCGTGATCGTGGGAGTCGGAGGGTCGGCGACGGTCGACGGCGGCCGCGGCGCGATCGAGGCACTCGGCGACGACCTGCACGGCGCCGACGTGATCGTCGCGTGCGACGTGCAGACGGCATTCGTCGACGCCGCGCGCATATTCGGCCCGCAAAAGGGCGCGAGACCGGAGGACATCCCCGTGCTCGAGCGGCGGCTTCATGACCTGGCTCGCCGCTACCGCGCCGAGCACGGCGTGGACGTCGCCGAGCTGCCCGGTGGCGGCGCTGCCGGAGGGCTCGCCGGCGGGCTCGCCGCGCTCGGCGCGCGGCTCGTTCCCGGCGCGGTGCTCGTCGCGGACGTGGCCGGCCTCGAGGCCGCCATCGCCGGCGCCGACGTGTTGCTGACGGGGGAGGGGAAGCTCGACGTCACCTCGCTCGAAGGGAAGGTCGTCGCACACGTGCTCGAGCGCGCGGTAGCCCACCGGGTCGCGGCAGGGATCGTGGCCGGCGAGATAGACCGTGACGCTGCCCCTGCTGGGACCCCGGCACTCTCGCTGGTGGAGCTGGGAGGATCGGTCGAGAGCGCCATGGCGCACGCGGCCGAGCTCGTGGCGCAGGCGGCCGAGAAGCTCGCGGCCATGCTCGCGCGGCGCTAGGCCGGCGAGAATGTCCATGGCGGCTCCGACTCGCCGACGCAGGGGGCGGTAGCGCCGATCGCCGGGCTATGCGCAGCCCCTGGCACGGCAGCAGCGGCGGCTGTAGCGTGACGAGGGCGATGAGCCGGATGTCGGTCGAGCTCGCCTACGGCGAGCACGGGCTCCTGGTCGAGCTGCCGGTCGAAGGCACGACTGTCATCTCGCCGGCCCATGGTGAGCCGGCACCTGATCCGGCCGGCGTCGTACGGTCGGCGCTGCGTAACCCGATCGCGGGCCCACCGCTTCGCAGCGTCGTGGGCCGGGGAGCCACCGTCGCGATCAGCATCTGCGACGGGACTCGGGCCCAGCCGCGCGACATCGTCATCCCGGCAATCCTCGACGAGATCGCCGGTCTCGTCGCCCTGGAGGACGTGCTGATTCTCGTCGCCACCGGAACGCACCGGGGCAACACGCCGGCGGAGTTGCGCGAGATGCTTGGCGACGACGTGGTCGACGCGGTGCGGGTCGTCAACCACGACGCGCGGGACGACGCGTCGCTCGTCTGGATGGGCCGCCTCGGGAACGACGTGCCGGTCTGGTTGAACCGCGCCTGGGTGGACGCCGACGTACGGATCACGACGGGCTTCGTCGAGCCGCACTTCTTCGCAGGCTTCTCGGGCGGGCCCAAGATGGTCGCGCCGGGCCTCGCCGGCCTCGAGACCGTCCTCACACTGCACGACGCAGGGCGGATCGGCCATCCAAGCGCACGCTGGGGTGTGATCGAGGGCAATCCGGTGCACGACGATATCCGCGCCATCGCGCGGGCGACGGGCACCGACTTCACTCTGGACGTCATCATCGACGCCCGCAAGCAACTCGTCTCGGCGTTCGGCGGCAGCCTGGAAGAGTCCCATCGCGCCGCCTGCGCAGCCGTGCGAGAGACGGCGATGCGCCCGGTCACCGCACCGTTCGACGTGGTCGTGACCTCGAACTCCGGCTTCCCTCTCGACCAGAACCTCTACCAGGCGGTCAAGGGGATGTCCGCGGCGGCGCAGGTCCTGCGGCCCAACGGCACCATCGTCTGTGCGGCGGAGTGCCGGGACGGCTTTCCCGACCACGGCGACTACCGCGCCGAGCTCACCGCGGCGGCATCCCCGGAAGCTCTGCTCGAGAGCATCGCCTCACGGACCGAGACCGTCCCCGATCAGTGGCAGATCCAGATCCAGGCTGCGATCCAGTCGCGGGCGCGGGTCGTGATGTACACCGACTGCCTCTCGTCTGCCGACCTCGGCGCCGCCCACCTCGAGCGGACCACGGACATCGCGGCGACCGTGGCCGACGCGCTCGCCGCGGTGGGCCCGGACGCCCGGCTCTGCGTGCTTCCCGAAGGGCCTCAGACGATTCCGTACGTGGCTGCGTGATCGTCCAGGCGCAGGCAGGGGGCGACGCGCGTCGCCGGGTCATCGATGACCGCTCCCGGGTTCTCGGCGTGGGCCTGGTGGTGCTGCTCCAAGACTCGCGGCACTTCGGTGCAGATGCCGCTATCGGCTGACACGGTCGCCTCCAACACAGGGCTTGCTCTGGCTGGGCCCACCCCCGCTGGACACTCGACCGAAGTCACGAGAGACTGCGTGCACGGCTGGAATCGACGAGGAAGAGTAGGAGTAGCATCGTCGAGGAATTCGTCGCCTGGTCGCAGCGGGCATTCCCGTAAACCGTCAGGCAATCAAGGGGAGGGGATGGGCGGATGAACGTAGGGCGGTGGGTTCCGTTGAGCGGGATCGTGTATGTCGCGCTCCTCATAGCTTCGTTCGGACTACTCGGAGATTCAACTCAGGCGTCCGACTCTGACGCGACGATCCTCTCCTACTACGCCGACAGCGGGAACCGCAACCAAGAGATCGCGGTGTTCTTCATGCTCGCGATCGCCGCGTTGGCCTTCCTTAAGTTCGCGACGCACCTGCGAGGTCGACTACGAGCAGTCGAGTCCGAGCCACACAGTCTCTCCACGATCGCGTTCGGGGCTGGTATCGCGTCTACGGCGTTGCTGATGGCAGCCGTAAGCGTCGGTGTCGGCCCCTCGTTCACGCGCTGGGACTCCGACAAGTTCAACGTCGACCCGGACATGGTGCGGCTCGCCGGCGACACGAGCTGGTTGATGATCGGGACCTCGGCGATGGCCGCCGGCGTCCTCATCGCCGCGACGTCGCTGCTTGCCATCAAGACGACGATCCTCCCGACCTGGCTCGGCTGGATCGGCCTCGTCATAGCTATCGCGCAACTCGTCGCCATTATCTTCTTCCCGCTGGTCGCGTTGTGGGCATGGGTGCTGGTGGTCAGCGTCTTCCTGATCGTCCGACACGAGACCCCGGGCGCAGAGCCCTCTGGGCAGTCACCACCCGGCTAGCCGAGCAAGCGCCACGGACGCGGGTGGCGTGAACCCCGCACGAGCACTGAAGCCGACGCGCGGACTCGAACCGCGGACCCCTTCATTACGAGACAAGGAATAGCCGGAACTGGCGTACACGAGCGGGTTCGCGCGGGACATGTTTTGCCTGTAAATCGGCGGTTCCGGCCGTGGCGGCTCGGTCGCGCGATGCCGCCCACACCGCGGCTGATGTACCCGTTTTGTACCCGATGATCGCCGATAGCACTTCGACCGCGCGGGCGGCGGGAGGCAACGACCTGCCGTTGATCGGTTCGGGTGGTGCGGCGCGCTGGTGCTGCGCCCGGGCCGAGGGCATACTGGAGGGAGATGGCTGACAGCCTGACCCTGACAGCGGTCTTCACAGCCGACGAGGACGGCTGGACGATGGCTCAGCTGGCTGAGTGGCCTGCCGTTGTGACGTGTGGGCGCACGGTCGAGGAAGCGCGTGAGATGCTGCTCGATGCAGCCCGCGAGATGCTCGCCTCGTATCGGGACGAGGGACGCCAGCCGCCAATCGGCGGCGGACACGCCGAGCCGATCACGATCGATCTCGCCGCCGCTTGAGCCGCCGTGAACTCGAGCGTCACCTCGCCGGCAATGGCTGCAGCGGAGGGTGAGGCCGGGGCGGTGATCGTCCGTTGCACCAAGCGTCTGCTCGACCTGCTCGGCGGCCCTCGCCTGGCCACCGCGCAGGCGGAGCCGGGCGAGGACGACTGGTACGCGAACCTGCTCTGGGTGGACGGCAAGAAGTGCCTGCTGCTCACGCACGCGGGAACGTTGTTCTCGGTCTTCGTGGCCGAGGTGCGCAAGGGAGACCTCCTCCCGCTCGGGCCCTACGTGGTCGAGGTCGTCGCGGCGGAGCTGCGGGCAGAGCGCCTGCCTACCGACGCCCTGGGGGCGCTCGACCCGGCCGCCGTCGAGTTGGCGACCACCGCCAGCCGCCGCGTGCTCGGCCTCATGAACGACATCACCGTGTACTGCCGCCACGCGGTGGCAGCCGAGGGAGGCCTGCGCCACACCAACATCCCTGCGCTCAACCACAGCCTGCGCCGCACGCTCCACAACCACGGCGGCTACGCCTACCCGATCGACCGCGTCGCCGAGCGTCTCGCTGCACGCCCGCACACCGACAGCCCGCTGCCCCCAGACGGGTCGCTGGCAGCAACGCGCGAGGATGGCGTCGTGGCTGCGAGCGCGACGACGATCGATGAGGCGCTCGAGTCCTTCCTCGCAGAGCAACGCAAGCGGCTGTCCGCGAAGACGCTTCGCAACTACGAGGACGTCGTGCAGCTCCTCCGCGACTCCCTCAACGGCTACGCCTACGACTCCCTCCCCAAGGCAGAACAGGATCGATGGCAGACGGCGTTCGACGGCGGCGACGAAGAGGCCTACTGCCACCTGTTCGGCCCCGAGAAGATCGTCGAGCATCTCGACGGGTTCCTGGGCTGGTTCATGGTCCGCAAGGTGATGGCCTCCGCGGAGCTCCTTCGCGCCTCCGGCACCGTCACCAAGAAGCTCGCCGCGTGGCTCCACGAGCAAGGCCACATCTCGCAAGAGCAACAGAACACGGCAACCGAACGCGCCGCCGACGCGAGTCGCGACCTACCGAACGCCGACCGGCTTGGCGCACTGCTCCACGACACCATGCGCGACACGCCGCCGTTCGACGTTGACGACATCCCCGAGGAGCACTGGATCGAGGACCTCCTGGCGATCGAGCGTGTGGAACCCGGAAAGCTGTGGTTCGAGAGCGGCATCGGGCCTGTGCAGGTCTCCCAGGAGGCAAGCGCACTCGCCCAGGTGGGCTGGAGCGTCAACATCGTGCTCGCGCAATGGCGCGGCCACTGGCACATCGTCGAGCTCGGCTACGTCTACCCCTGACCGGCACGCTCCTCGGCTGACTGGACGACCCCAATGAGGACGGCTCGTGCCGAGCCGAAGGTCAATGGCCACGAAGACGCAATGCACCTCCTGAGACAGCTTTCCAACCCTGGCGATGACGCCGAGCGCCTATTTGATCCACCCTGGGAATCTTGGAGGCTCCGATGCCAGGCTCCGTCCTGGTGGAAGGAGATGCTCCTGCGATGTCGAGACCGAGGAAGTACCCCGATGAGTTGCGCGAGCGCGCCGTCCGTCTCGTGTTCGAGTCGAAACGCCCGATCGCGCACGTTGCCCAGGACCTGGGTATCCACAAGGAGTCGTTGCGTCACTGGGTGCGGCAGGCCGAGGCCGATAGCGGTCGCCGGCGTGATCTGCTGAGCAGCGAGGAGCGTGAGGAGCTGAAGCGGCTGCGGAAGGAGAACTTCGAGCTGCGCCGCGCGAACGCGATCTTGAAGGACGCCTCCGTGTATTTCGCGCAGGAGCTCGACCCGACCCGGCGACGGTGACCCGCTACATCGAGCAGCGGCGGGAGGCCTTCGGGGTCGAGCCGATCTGCGTCGCGATCGGCGTGCCCGTGAGCACGCACTACGCACGCAGATCCCGGAAGCCGTCATGCCGCGAGCTTGCCGACCGTGAGCTGCTCGCGGAGATCGAGGCTGCCCGCTCAGGCCGCCGCCGCGTCTATGGCGCTCGCAAGACCTGGAAGGAGCTGCGCCGCCGCGACGTCGAGGCGGGCCGCGACCGGGTCGCGCGTGTGATGCGCGAGCATGGGCTGGTGGGCAAGCTCCGCGGCGGCAAGAAGCGGACGACGATCCCCGACGAGGCGGCGCTCGAGAAGGCCCGTGACCTGCTGCAACGCGACTTCACGGCGACCCGCCCAAACGAGAAGTGGGTCGCCGATCTGACCTACATCCGCACCTGGAGCGGCTTCGTCTATCTCGCGTTCATCCTCGACTGCCACAGCCGGATGATCGTTGGCTGGCAACTCGCGACGCACATGCGCGCCGAGCTTGTGCTCGACGCGCTCGAGATGGCAAACGGGCTGCGCCAGCCAGCCGGCGGCCTGATTGCGCACTCGGATCGCGGGTCGCAATACACGAGCCTGACCTACACCGACCGGCTCGACGAGCTCAAGATCGACCCCTCGGTCGGCTCGAAGGGAGATGCGTTTGACAACGCGATGGCCGAGGCCTGGGTCGCGACGTTCAAGAGCGAACTCGTCGACGGCCGTCGTTTCCCCTCCTTCGAGCACGTCGAACACGAGGTCCTCGACTGGATCGGCTTCTACAACGATGAGAGGCTCCACGAAGCGCTCGGCGACGTGCCTCCGGCAGAGTACGAGGAAGAGCACTACCGATTGGATATCAAGACAGACAACACCCGAGTGTTGGCCGCCACCTAAACGAGCCTCCAACAGACCCAGGGTGGATCAATTCGACGCATGATGTGCTGCGGTTTGATCGGCTCATAGGACTGGTTCCACCTTCACCACCGACAGCATCCCGTGTGCATGCCGGGTCGATAGGGATCTCACGCGAGAGCGAAGCTCCCCCGCTAACTATCTGCCTCGGAAGGTGAGCGCATTACCGCAATTCGTCGATTGACGTCGGTGACGCATTCGGCTACCGCCACACCACAATACATTCGCTTCACTCGCCTCTTCGATTCGAAGCGACGATGTACATGAGGCCGAGGTATACGAGTGCACCGGCTTCAGCCCAGAGGACGAATGTACCCAATCGGAAGCCCAAGCTCACTCTGCTCTCGATCAATCTCGCAATTGCGAACATCACAGTTGCAAGCAGGAGAAACAAAACGAGCGCGGTCACAATACCGAAGCGGGAGACAACACTGGAAGATCTTGGCATAGCGCGCAGGTTGCGTAAGTTACGCCCTGCTGGGATTCCAAGGGTACCGATTGTCAGTACCGCTATTACCCCGACAAGGGTTGTAATATTCCTTGGCAGGATGAGAAACAAGAACACCGTCGCCACGACACCGAGTCCAAGCAGCAGCCGTCCATTCCTTCGATCATCGTCTGGGGAGCCACGAACAAGAGTCTGGTTCATTTGCTGAGCTGCCCGTTCGGGAACTGCGTGCTACCACTCTCATTGTGCGTGAGGCGTCTGGTGCTCGCATAGTGCCTTGCCTCTTTCACCACAGCAGCACCACTCGCGACGGTTAGAGTTGCGCCAGTAACGACGATTTGAACGCAGGCGACTGCACCGACCGGGCCGCCAGCCGCCGTCGCTGCGGGACATACGATGACGGCGGCCACAGCTGTTCCTCCGGCCGCCACTGCGGTGGCGAGGCCGGTTTCGACGATGCTGTACAGCTCGAATAGCTCTCGGGCGTTACGAGGATAGTAGTTCACCACAAACGAGTTAACCGGTCTCACAACGTGCTTGGAGACCGCATCGGTCGCGGGGCAGGCCTTCCAACACCATCGGAGTCCGCTTGGATCAACGAGTAGCGTCGGCTGATCGAGCGCGTACAAGTAGCTCGATGGATTGGGATCGCCGCTAGTGGCGGGGAGCGGATCTGGAGAGAGGAATCGTCCCGTGGCAGTGTCGTACTGGCGGGCTCTGAGGTGGTAGAGCCCTGTCGCGTCGGTCTGTTCGCCGGCGAACTTGATGACGTTGGTGGGGGCTGAGGTGTTGTTCTTGGTTTCGGTCTTGATGCTGCCGTAGGGTTCGTAGGTTTCTGTCCATTGCTTGGCGCCGGTCGAGTTGGTGAGATTCATCACGGAGCCGAGGTCGTCGTAGTGGTAGTAGAAACTGGCCGTAGGGGTGCTCATGGCGATGCGGTCGGTGCCGTAGCTGTAGCGGCGCAGGAGGGCGTTTGCGCCGTCGCGTTCGATCGCGAGTTGGGGGACGTTGTTGAGGATGTCCCACTGGTAGTTGGTGGTGTTGGCGGCGCCGGCTCCGGTGGTTGCCTGGGTGCGTCGGCCGTCGCCCGTGTAGCTGTAGCTGGTTGTGGTGCCGGAGAGGGTGGTGGTCTTGAGCCTGTTGGCGAGGTCGTAGGTGAAGGTGCGGGCGCCGGCGGCGGTCTGGTTGCCGTTGTCGTCGTAGGTGTGGGTGGTTGGGCCTGCGGTGGTGAGGCGGTCGTCGTTGTCGTAGGCGTAGTTGGTGGTTGCGACGGAGGGGCGTGCTTCGGTGAGTCGGTTGCCGACGCCGTCGTAGGTCCAGCGGATGAAGGGGCTGGTACCCAGGCTGCACGCCGCCGACTGGAAGCAGACCTCTTTGAGTCTGTCCATGTTGTCGTAGAGGTACTTGCGCGTTTCTCCTGGTGTGCCCGTGCGCACGACTTGGGTTGGGTTCCCGACGGGGTCGAGCGTGAGCTGGAAGCGGGAGAGGACGGTGGAGCCCTTCTTGTTCTGCACCTCGGTGAGGCGGCCGGAGCGGTCATACACTCTTGTTGCGACGTGGCCGTTGCCGGAAGGGAGCGTCACGGTGGTCAGGTTGGAGGCGGCGTCGTAGCCGTTGCTGGTAGTGCCGCCGTTGGCGACCGTGGTTGCGAGGCGCTCGTCGTTGTCGTAGGTGTAGGTGGTGATGACGGCGCCGGGGTAGGTGCGTTTGGTCAGGTTGCTGGCGGCGTCGTATTCGTAGGCGAAGGTGTCGGCGCCGCGGACGAGCGTGGTGAGTCGGTCGAGGGCGTCGTAGGCTCGCGTCTCGGTGCCTCCCGCGTCTGTCATCTGGGTGCGGTTCGAGTCCGCGTCGTAGGCGAACGTGACATCCGGCGTGGTGTCGGAGTAGTCGATTCCGGTGAGCCGCTGCAGCTGGTCGTAGGAGAGTGTTGTCGTTCCATCACCTGCGGTCGGGGTCGCGTTGCCGTTTGCGTCGATCAGGCTGGTGAGGTTGTCGGCGGCGTCATAGCCATACGACCAGCGCTTCCCCAGCGGCGTCACAGCGGCCGTGATCCGGTTGGCATCGTCGTACTCGAACGTCGTCGTGTGCGAGTTAGCGTCGGTGCGGCTTGTCTGGTTGAAGACCGCGTCGTAGCCGTAGGAGGTGACCGGCGCTGGAAGCGCGCCCGCCCCGTCAGGGTCGGGCGCCGTGACGGAGGTGAGATGGTTGGAGGCGTCGTAGCCGTAGGAGGTGGTGTGGCTGTTCGCGTCGGTTGTCGAGCTCAGCATTCCCGCCGGATCAAACGCCCATGAGGTGACATGGCCCAATGGTGTTGTCAGCGTTGTCAGGTGGTCGTTGCTGTCGTATGTGTAGGTGGTCGTGTATTGGGACGGGGTGCCGCCGACGACGTTGCCGCGCGGTTCGACCATGCTCGTCTTGCGGCCGGAGCCGTCGTACCCGAACGTGGTCTGGTTCCCCAGCGACGTCGTCACCGAGGCGAGATTCCCCTGACTGTCATAGCTGAACGTTGTCTGCTTCGAACGCGGATCGGTGGTCGACATCAACAGGCCAGTCCCTGCCGGGTCGCGCGTCATCGACACCACCGGCGCGAGCAGCGGGCCGCCGCCATCGGGATCCGGATAGGTGACCGACGTCAGGTTGCCGGCCGTGTCGTAACCGTACGTGGTCGTGTTGCCGCGCCCGTTGGTGTAGGTGGCTACATCGTTCTTGGCGGTGTACGTCCACGTCTCGCCGTAGGACAGCGGTGCCGGCGCCGTGCGGGTCAGCATGTTGCCGTTGCCGTCGTAGCTCATCGCTGTCTCATTACCGTTGCCGTCCACGGTCTTGGTGACGTTGAAAGCGGCGTCGTACTCGAACCGCTTCTCATGTCCCAAGGGGTCGATCGTTTTCTGCAGCACGTTGCTGGCGTACACGTCCTTCCACTGCTTGCCACGTGCGTCAGTGAACGTTGAGGTTTGCGTCGCCGCATCCCAAGCGAACGTGCCGTGGTGGTCGAGCGCGTCGTACTGGTCGGTTACGCGCCCATCGTCCCCATACACGCTCCGCACAACAGTGTGTGCGTTCGGGTCGATCACCCTCTCTAAAAGGCCGTGAGCCTCATAGGTGTATGTCCACACCTGTCCGCGCGCGTCAGTCACTGAGGTCAGCCGGGTCACGTTCGCCGTCGTCGTGTACCCGTAATCGACATGACGGCCGCCTGGCAACGTCACCGACGACAACAAGCCGGAAGTGTTATAGGCGAGCGTGACGGCACGCCCGACCGCATCTGTCACCTGGCCAAGCCGGCCGTTGCCGTCGTAGGCGAGCGCCAGTCCCTTGCTGTTGCGGTCGATCAGCGAGATGAGTCTGCCCTGCGCATCGAACACGTACTTCGTCTGATCGGTGCGCTTCAGCTCGTGGCCGCCGCCCACCGCGGTCAGGGTCGAAAGCACACCGGGCGCTGCGACGAACGATCCGTCCGGCTGCTTGACAAAGCCGAGCAGAGCCCCACCCTCATCCCGCACTGTCACATCACCGTTCGAAGCGATCTGCAACCCTGTCGCGAGGTTGTGCGTCCAACCTGGCCCCAGCGGCCCCACCGACGGATCAGCAGAGTTGTAGGTACGTGTGAACACGAGCGGGATCCCGGTCTCGCCGTACAAGCGCAAGTCCTGCTCGGAGCGGGTGTAGTTCCCCGTCGCCGTATTCACTGGCTCGGCACGACCCACCTGTGGCGCGTTCCCGTGCGCGCTCGATCCAGGCGTACCCAGCGTCTGCTTGTTGACGATCCCAACGATCGTGCCCAGCGGCAAGCTCGTGTCAATCGGCGACCAGGAATGATCAAACGGGCCGAACGGAATCGTGTTGGACGAACAGATGGCGCTGCCCGCGCTATACAAAGCATCGGTCACAGCACCGTAGGGCGGCGCCCACGAAGGGTATCGCGGAAACGCCGAATCAGCCAGGTATCCGGGAGCAAACGGGGAGGTTCCCGAACACGCATCGGGGTTCACCCGCCAATAGGCGCTCGGGCCCCAATAGTTGCCCGACCACGGATTCGGATTCCCCGATCCGGCCGGAGCCGCCCCGATCAACATCTGGTACGTGCCAGTCTGATCTGTGTAGTTGCCGTAGATGTTGTTGCCGGTACCCGTCGGGTACTTCGCCAGCGGCAGCCCCGGGTTGAAGAAGAGGTGCACTCCGGTGCCGGCGTTCTGAGTGATCGTGTTCCGCGTCAATCGCGACTGCGCACCCTGATAGTCCGGGGTCAGCAGGATCTGGACGCCCTTCCTGCCATTGTTCGAGATTGTGTTCTGGTCAGCCGTCAGACCCCCCAAGGACAGGTTCACGCCATCAGATCCGTTGTCCGACACAACAGAGCGGCGCAAGACAAGGTTCCCCTCGAACACGTAGATGCCAGAACCGGCGCTGTACCTGAACGTCGAATCCTCGACCGTCAGCGTTGTCGGTTGACCCGCGTTCGGCATCCCCGTCCCAGCCTTATACACCGTCAGCGGCGCGCTCCCATACGTGCTGCCGTAGCCGGCATAGCGGACATCCACATGCCGCATAGATGAGAGAGCATCACCAGCCCAAAAGTAGATCGTGTACCAATCCCCCGGTGCACCCACGGTCGGGCCATCGCCCCCATCATCGCCGCCCACCGAGTCGTCCTTCAACGATGTGATCACGATCGGATTCCCAGCCGACCCGGCCGCGGAAAGAGTCCCCCAGATCACCATCGACCTGAAGCTGCCGTTCAACTTCACAATGACGCCCGGTTCGATCGTCAGGGTGACGCCGTAGTTCACCCTCACATCCGCATTCAAGATGTACGGACTGCCAGCCGTCGTCCAGGTCGTGTTCGACGTCAACGTCGTCGTCGTGTTGAACACCGTCGAAGCCGACGCCGACACAACGCCCTGCACCGCCAACACGACGGCAGCGACCACCCCGACCAGAACGAACCGCAGCCCACGACGACGAACGAGACGATCGATCCCGACGGTAGCCACGGCAAGGCCTCCCTATGGTTTGACTGACGGCAATCAGCCGGAGGCGATCATCGCATCCCAACTGGACACGGTCAATCACCCTCCTGAGCATTTCTCAGGGTGTTATCCGGCCATTATTGTTTCGACTGGGGGCTACTCCCGATCCGCGTCAGCGCAGAACCGACGTCGTGTGACTCGGCATTGTGAGTCTGCGGCGAGGCGTTGTCGTGTCATGCGCTGGCGTCCACTGGAGTCCGGCTGGGCGGGGTGTGTCGGTGTTGGCGGTCCGGTCAGGCTGCAGTTCGGTGAAGCACGGCGCGAACTGTTGATGGCCACCACTGGGCTCCACCGTGCGCCGTCGGAACCCGGTCGGCATTGAGGTCGCGTGCAATCTGTCCCAGGCTCCTGCCGGCGGCATGCTCGGACTGGATCCGCTCGAAGATGCTGGAGGCAACCGTGGCCCGGCGCCCCGCGCTCGCTGCGGGTGTGGCTTGCGCTCGAGCTTGCCGCCGGTGTTGCGCGAGCAGCCGTTGCAGCTCATCGACTGGGATCAGTCGCGTACCCCATGGCATCGCGACCGTCTCCACCAGGGGCAGGATGCGCCTGTTGAAGGTGGAGCGGCTGACGCCGAGCGCTGCGGCCGCCTGTGTGCGCGTGTAGACCAAACGCTCGACGCGGGTCGCCTCGCGCGCGATCAGCGCTTGCGCAACGGCAGCCCCTGAGGGCGGCTGGGCGTGCCGCTGCACCTTCTGCGTTCTGCGCCGTTGCCGGCGGCGTGCCATCCGAACAGCATACACCAATTCTGACCCGTATTTGCACCAGGGTGCATATGTGTCACCCCTTCTATTCAGGCGAGGATTGCTGTACACGATGTCCCACGGCCTGTGGCTCCGTCGTGCTCGGACGGAGCATGGAGCGGTCAGCGCTCGATGCTGAGACCGCGGGTGCGGGTGCGCTCACGCTCGAGCTCGATCAGGCGGCGCAGGCGGAGCAGGGTGGGAATGTTGTGCTCTTGTTCAAGGGCGCCGAGCATGCGTGCGAGGTCGCCGGGGGAGGCGACCTGGGGGCGCAGGCCCTGCCCGAGTGGTTCGCGGCTGGCGGCGCGGCGGAGGTCGTCGTAGCCGCGGCTGCCAGCAGGCTGCGGCACAAGCTTCAACTCACCCGCGGCCGTGTCGAGCGCCAGCACCGGCTCGGCGAGCGCGGCGAGGTCAAGCGGCTGGCCGTCCTTTCGGTGAGCGTCGAGGTCGGCGAGCGCCTTGGCGATGCGGGGCAGGTTGTCCTCCCGCCAGGAGGGCGTCACGTCGAGGCCCTCGGTGACCTCGCCGCTGCCATGGATCACGCGCGCGAAGGCACCGATGACGACAAAGTTGACACGGCGGGCATCAAGGGTCGCGAGCAGCGCGTACGGATCGAACGGTGGAGCAGCCTGATCGTCCACGATTCTCACTTCAGCGTCCCTTCTCGGCCCGCGCCTGCCCGAGCTGCTCGAGCATCCGCACGACGCGCTCACTCGGCGTCGCCAACAAACCCTCCCGCAACTCCTGGTCAGCGCTCTCATCCAGCGGCACCAGCACGAGCGGAATGTCGTAGCCGCAGGCCTGCACACAGGCGAGCAGGCTCTCCACCGGCGGCGAGATCAGCCCCTGCTCCCAACGCGCGATCACCGAACGATCACGACCGGTCCGCTCGGCCAGCTCGACCTGGTTGAGGCCGGCCCGGCTACGAGCCTCCCGAATCAGCTCACCGCCACGCATACCGCAACTGTACCGCGTCCGTCGCTACTAAGCCCATATAGACAGTCTGATGCGTTTTTGCTACATTTCACGAATGACGCCCCGTGACGGGCAGCTCTCGCTCTTCGAGCTCGACGACGTCGCCCGGGCGTTGAGCACGCCCGTCCTCGGAAGCGCAGATGCTGGCCGCGACCGAGGCGACGAACGCGAGGCCGCGTACCCAACGCTGACCGCCGGCCCGACGCCGCAGCCCGACTCGTCTCGTCGCCCGTCTCACGGCCGTCGCGCACCGGATGCCGACCGCGCGCCCACGCCGGAGCGGCTGCCGTTTCGCGAGCAGCGCCGCCGGTCGCCGGCGGGCCTGCCGCTGCTCTCGCCCGAGGACGTAGCTTGCCGATGCGGCGTGAGCCGCAAGGCCGTCTACCGCGCGGTTGCGCGCGGCGAGCTTCGAGCAGCCAGGATCCTGTCGCGTCTCCGCATCGACCCCGCCGATCTCGAGGCCTGGCTCCGCGCCAATGTCATCGATCCGCAAAGCGCTACGCCCTCGCCAGCGACACTCAGATTGCCGCCGTCGACCGGGCTTCGTAGGCTGCTGTCGGAGCCGTGAGCATCGAGCGAATCAGTCGCAAGCGCGGTACCGGCTGGCGCGTTCGCTGGCGCGACGGCTCGCGAAATCACGCCCGCATCTTCGACCGCAAGGCCGACGCGGTCGCGTTCGAAGCGGAGACCCGCCGACGTCGGTTCGCCGGCGACTTGCGCCCTTTCGACGCGGGCCGCGAGACGCTACAGGAGTTCGCGGAAGAGTGGTGGCGGCTGTACGCCGTCCCGAATCTCGCTCGAACAACACTGGCGTCGTATGCGTCGCTCTGGGACGCGCACGTGCTCCCCCGCCTCGGCGCTATCCCGCTCCGCGAGCTCGATCCTCTCAGCCTCGCCGCATTCCGGGCCGAGCTCACGGCCTCTGGCGTCGGGCCGGCCTCCACGCGCCGGGTGATGGTGATCCTCCAGGGCGTTCTCGAGCGAGCGGTCGAGTGGCAACGCATTCCGGCGAACCCCGCCCGCTCGGTTCGCAAACCGGCGCAACGGCGCGAGCGCGCGATACGACCGCTCTCACCGCTCGACGTCGAAAGAGTCCGGGCGCACCTCCTCGACTGCGGGCGTCCGCGCGATGCGGTCGTCGTCTCTGTGCTCGCGTACGCCGGGCTCCGACCAGGCGAGGCGCTCGCGTTGGCATGGAGCCACATCCGCGAGCGCACCATCCTCGTCGAGCGCGCGGTCGCGCTCGGCGACCTCAAGACGACCAAGACTGCGCGCACCCGCACCGTCCGCCTACTCGCGCCTCTCGCAACCGACCTGCTCGAATGGCGAATCCGCTGCGGAAGACCGGACGACGACGCGCTCGTCTTCCCGAGCCGTCAGAACGACCTCTGGGGCGACGACGCCTGGCGCTACTGGCGCCGGCGCATCTTCGCGCCAGCCGCCAAGGCTGCCGGCCTCGACGCGCCGGTGCGCCCCTACGACCTGCGGCACTCGTTCGTGTCGCTTCTGCTCGCCGAGGGAGCCAACGTAGTCGAGATCGCGCGCCAGGCGGGCCACTCGCCGACGATGACGCTCTCCACATACGCCCACCTCTTCGACGAGGCATCCGGCGGCGAGCGGCTGTCTGCAGAGGACGAGATCAGACGCGCGAAGCGCGCCGTTCAGCAAGAGCGACGTACCCGATTCGTACCCGAAACCGAAACCGAGCTCACGTCAGTGCCGGACAAAGAGCCTGCAAATCACGGAAAGCCGACGCGCGGACTCGAACCGCGGACCCCTTCATTACGAGTGAAGTGCTCTACCAGCTGAGCTACGTCGGCGCGGCGGCCAGTATAGCCGCGCCGACCGCCCGGAACCGGCGCCGGACGGGCGCGCGCGCTCCGACGCAGGTCGAGCGCATCGCGCTCCGTCGGTAGTTGGCCGAACCGGGGTTCCGCGACGCGCCCGATGCAGCGGCGCCGCCGCGGGGGGATGCTGTCCCCGAGGACACCCCATGACGCATCTGCCGCGTTTTCCGGATCGTTTCGAGGCCGGGCGCGATCTCGCCCGCGCGCTCGCCGCCGAGCGAGGCGCGACGACCGTGGTCGTCGGGCTCGCGCGGGGCGGCGTGCAGGTGGCGAGCGAGGTCGCGAAGTCGCTCGCCGCGCCGCTCGATGCCGTTGCCGTGCGCAAGGTGGGGCATCCACTCCAGCCCGAGTACGCTCTGGGGGCGGTCGCACCGGGACGGATCTCGTTCGTGCGCGCCCACGACGGCCTCACGGACGCAGAGCTGGCCGGCGCTGTCGACACCGCCCAGCGGGCCGCGGACGAGCTCGACGCGCTCCTGCACCGGCACCACCCTCCCGTCGCCATCGCCGGGAAGACGGCAGTTCTCGTCGACGACGGGCTCGCGACCGGGGCCACCATGATCGCCGCAGCGCGCTGGGCGCGGGCTGCAGGTGCCCGTCGGGTCGTCGCGGCCGCCCCCGTCGGCGCCACCCGCACGGTCGCGCTCCTGCGCGACGAGGTCGACGAGGTCGTCTGCCCGCGCACCACCGAGGCGTTCGGCGCCGTCGGCTTCTGGTACGTGCGCTTCGACCAGGTCGACGACCGGCAGGTGACGATGTTGCTCGAGGAGGCGGCAGCCCGGCACGCAGGCGGCGAGGCGGCATAGGAATGACCGCCCGGACGACCACCGTGCTCGGGATCGCGCAGGAGCTCGTCATCGTCGGGTTCGCCGCCGCGGTCTACGGAGGCGTGCGGGCCGTCACCGAGGGCAGCGTCGCGCAGGCCGTCGCGAACGCCGAGGCGATCGAACGGCTCGAGCGATCGCTCGGGATTGCCTGGGAGCACGCCGCCCAGTCGGTCATCGTCGGCAGCTCTACCCTCGTCACGCTCGCCAACTGGGTCTACATCTGGGGGCACTGGCCGGTCATCATCGTCTCGGCCGCCTGGCTGTACACGCACCGCCCCGCCCATTACCGGGTGCTGCGAAACGCCGTCATCGCCTCGGGCCTGATCGGCTTCCTCTTCTTCTACGCCCTCCCGACCGCGCCGCCGCGCCTCACCAGCCTCGGGCTCACCGACACGGTGCTCGAGCAGTCCAACGCCTATCGCGCGCTGCAGCCGCCGTCGCTGACCAACCAGTACGCGGCGATGCCGAGCCTGCACTTCGGCTGGAACCTGCTCGTGGGCATCGTGCTCTTCTCCGCCTTCGCCTGCCTGGCCGTCCGCGTCTTCGCCGTCGCCATGCCGCTTGCCATGGGGTTCGCGGTCGTGGCGACCGCCAACCACTTCGTGCTCGACGTCGTCGCCGGAATACTCGTCGTGGCAGTCGGGCTCGCGCTCGCGCTCCTGTTCGAGCGACACCGAGCCCGCAGTGCGGGCGCCGCACGGCTCGCGAACAATCCGAACAATCGCGCCCTCCAGCCGCGGCTACACTGACGCCCACGTGAGCTCGCGCACCGCCATCGGCGGCGCGCGACGGCAGGGGTCTCCTTTCTTCGTCGCGCACCGGGCCGGAAACGACCTCGTGCTCCTGCGCGCCGCGGAGGAGCTCGGGCTGCGCCTCGTCGAGGCCGACATCCGCCGCTTCCGCGGCCGGCTCGAGGTGCGCCACCTGAAGACCGTCGGCCCCCTCCCCATCCTCTGGGACCGCTGGCAGCTCGCCAACCCCCTGGCGCCCCGGCTGCAGCTCGAGGAGCTGCTCGTGGCGACCCGGCCGGGCACCGAGCTGATGCTCGACCTCAAGGGCCGCAGCCCGCGCCTCGCCGCCGACGTCCTGGCGGCGTTGCGCCCGACGCTCGGCCGCCGCCGCATCACGGTCTGCGCGAGGGCCTGGTCGCTGCTCGAGCCGTTCGAGGGGCTCGCCGGCGTCCGCACGATCCACTCGGTCGGCAGCGCTCGGCAGCTGCAGAAGCTGCTGCGCCACGTCCATGGTCGCCGCCTGCAGGGCATCTCGATCCACGAGCGGCTGCTCGACCCGGCCACCGTCACCGAGCTCCGTGATGTCGCAGACCTCGTCCTCACCTGGCCCGCGAACGCCGCCGGCCGTGCCCGCGAGCTCGTCGCGATGGGGGTCGACGGGCTGATCACCGATCGGCTCGAGCTCGCCCGCGAGCTCGTCCCCGCTGCCACCGCCCAGGAGACAGCCGCGTGAGCGGGCTCTCGGCGAATGCCGTCCTCGACTCGCTCGAGGCGGCTGCGGGTCGCTTCGTCGCGCTCGACCTGCGCTTCGTCGCCGTGGCACTCGCGTTCCAGCTCGCGAACCTCGCTCTGCGCTCGTTCGCCCTTCGCAACGTGATCCAGGCCGCCTACCCCGAGAAGCGCATCTCGCCGGTGACCGTGGCGGGGGCCTACGCCGCCGGCGTCGCGCTGAACGCCTTCGCGCCGGCTCGCGGCGGAGAGGCGCTGAAGATCGCACTCCTCCGGTTGCGCATCCCCGGCTCGTCGGTGCCCACTCTGCTCTCCGCCGGTGTGCTACTCACGCTGCTGGACGCCCTGATCGGCTCGTCGCTGATCGCCACTGCCTGGGGGCTCGGCGCTCTGCCCGTGCTGCCGTCGCCGCAGCTGCCGTCGCTCGGGCTGCTCGCGGAGCACCGGTTCGTGGTCGGAGGGATCGTGGTCGCGGTGGTGGCCCTCACGGCCACGGTGGCCAGGCCGCTCGCCCGGCGCGCACGGGGCATCTGGGCCCGCGTGGAGCAGGGCGGCGCCATCCTGCGGACGCCAACGCGCTACCTCCGCAGCGTCGTCACGCTCCAGCTCGCCGGCTGGACGTGCCGGATCGGCGTCGCCTTCTGCCTGCTCGCCGCCTTCGGCCTGCCGGCCACCGTTCCGATCGCCGTCCTCGTCGTCGTCGCCGGCGGCCTCTCGACGCTCGTGCCCACCCCCGGGGGCGCCGGCACCCAGCAGGTTCTCCTCGTGTACGCCTTGCAGCAGACCGCGACGACCGCGGCGGCACTGTCGTTCTCGGTCGGCATGCAGGTCGGCATCACCGCTGTCAACACGTTGATCGGCATCACCGCGATGATGCTGATGTTCCGCACGCTGCGGCCCGTGGCGGCCGTTCGCGCGGCCCGCGCCGCGAGACCGTAGGCCGGCTCGGGCTCTCAGGCGAACGCCCGCCGCAGGCGCACGAACAGCGCCTCGAGCCAGAGGGCGGGGCTGACGTTGAACTCCTCTGCGCCCCGCCAGGCCTCACGCACGAGCGCGGCCGCCCGCTCCGGCCCCCGGCCGAGGCCGAGGGCATCGTCTGCATGAAGGTCGCGCAGCCGGTCGGCGTGCACCGCCGCAGCGGCGGCCCCGGCCGAGACGACGACGAGGTCGCGGTACCAGGCCGCAAGCTCCTCCAGCTGGGCGAGCAGCTCCTCACGCTCCGCCCCGCGCGCCGCACGCTTGAGCCGCTGCTCCGACTCCCGCGCGGGGAGGTCGACGCCCTCGAGCATCGCTTCCTCGCGCTCCCTCGCGGCGGCTGCGCGCTCCGCGCCGGCGGCGAGCAGCACGCTCGCCGCGTCCGCCGGATCGAAGGCGGGGTCGCGGTAGACGCCTCGCGCCGCGTCGAGCAGATCACCTCGCCGCTCCTGCGCCGCCGGGTCGAGCAGCCGGCGGGCGCGGTCGAGGCGGCCGGCCGCGACGCGGGCGAGCGCCGTCTGCTCCTGCTCGGTGAGGGCGGGCGCGCGCTCGGCCACCCAGGCGCGGACGGCGCCCTCCGACAGCCGCCGGAACGGCACGAGCTGGCAGCGCGAGCGGATCGTCTCCGAGATCGGGCCGAGCTCGTCGGCGACGAGGACGAGGGTGGCGTACGACGGCGGCTCCTCGAGGTCCTTCAGCAGAGCGTCGGCGGCGTCGTCGTTCAGGAGCTGGGCGTCGAACAGGAGGTAGACGCGCCGGCCGCCCTCGTAGGGGCGCATGTGCAGGTCGTGATGCAGCTCCCGGATGGCGTCGATCCGGATCATCTCGCCGAGCGCCTCGAGAACGCGCAGGTCCGGGTGCGAGCGCGCCAGCACCCGGCGCTCGTCCCCGAGCAGCGCAGCCGCGAACGCGAACGCCGCCGTCTTCTTCCCGACGCCGGCCGGCCCGTGCAGGAGGTAGGCGTGCGCCTTCCCGTCGGCGACGGCGGCGCCGAGCAGCTGCTTCGCCTCGCGCTGCTCAGGTACGGCTGCGAACGGCTCCACCGATCTCCTCCGCGATCTCCTTCACGGCCCGGCCGGCGTCGACGACGACGTAGCGACCGGGAAAGCGTGCGGCAAGCGAGCGGTAGCCGTCGGCCACCTGCGCGCGAAAGGCGTCACCCTCTCGTTCCAGGCGATCTCGCTCGTCCCCCAGCCGGGCGTCCGCCGCCTCGACCCCGAGCTCCAGCAGGACCGTCAGGTCGGGCATCAGCCCGCCCACCGCCGCCAGGTTGAGCTCCAGCACCTGCTCGAGCCCGAGGCCGCGGCCGATTCCCTGATAGGCGACCGACGAGTCGACGTAGCGGTCGCAGACGACGACGGCGCCGCGCCCGAGGGCCGGGCGGATCACCTCGTCGACGTGCTGGGCGCGCGACGCCGCGTACAGAGCCGCCTCGGCCCACGGCGCGACATGCCCGCCGTGGAGGAGCAGGCCCCGGATCTCCTCGCCCAGAGCCGTACCGCCGGGCTCCCTCGTCAGCACCACCTCGGCCCCGTCGCGGCGCAGGCTCGCGGCGAGCAGGCCCGCCTGGGTCGTCTTGCCGCACCCGTCGATACCCTCGAAGGAGATGAACATCCGCGCCTAGGATACGAGCATGCGCGTGATCGTCACCGGTGGGGCCGGCTTCATCGGCTCTCACCTGGCCGAGCACCTCCTCGCCCGCGGCGACGAGGTGCACGTCGTCGACGACCTCTCGACCGGGAAGCGCGAGAACGTCCCGGCCGGCGCCACGCTCCACGTCCGCGACGTGTGCGACCCGCTCGACGAGATCACCGGGAGCGTGCGCCCGCACGCGATCGCGCACCTGGCTGCACAGGCCGACGTCCGCGTCTCCGTCGCCGAGCCCGTCCGCGACGCCACCGTCAACGTGGTCGGCACGGTCAGCGTGCTGGAGGCTGCCCGTGCAGCCGGAGCCCGAGTCGTCTTCGCGTCGACGGGCGGAGCGATCTACGGCGAATGCACACGTCCCGCTCGCGAGGACGACCCGCGCCTGCCGCTCTCCCCCTACGGCACCGCGAAGCTGGCAGGTGAGGAGTACCTCGCCTCGTTCTCACGGCTGCACGGGGCGACGCACGTCTCGCTCCGCTTCGGCAACGTGTACGGGCCGCGACAGGATCCGCACGGCGAGGCAGGCGTCGTCGCGATCTTCCTCGGACGGCTGCGCGACGGCGAGCCGTGCCGGATCTTCGGCGACGGCACCCAGACCCGGGACTACGTCTACGTCGGAGACGTCGTGGAGGCGATGACAGCCGCGGTCGACGCCGATGCCGGCGGCACGTTCAACGTCGGCACCGGCCTCGAGACGTCAGTGCTGGAGCTGTACGAGGCGTGCCGGGAGGCAGCGGGCTCGGACGTCGCGCCCGTCCACGAGCCCGCTCGCGCAGGCGAGCTGGATCGCAGCGTGCTCGATCCCGAGCTCCTGGAGCAGCAGCTCGGGTTTCGTGCGGCGACGTCGCTCGCCGAGGGCCTCGAGCGGACGTGGGCCTGGTTGAAGGACTGACGGGGCGGCGGGCGAACCCGTCTACGCCGTGGATTACCCGCTTCGTCACGACGACACGATCGTGCGCCCCTGGCGCACGGCCACCTTCCTTGCCGTCGCGGTCGCCGCCGTCGAGCTCGTGCTCCTGATCGTGGTCGGCGGCGCCCTGCTCGCCAAGCCGGGCTCGACCCAGGGCAACCGCAAGGCAGCCGCCGCGCCCGCCGCCTCGGAGGCGGCGAGAGCGCCGGTCGCGAAGGCGACCACCGCACCCGCGAAGAGGACGCTCGTCGCCGCCGAGCTGCCGCGCCGTCGCGTCTCCGTGCTCGTGCTCAACGGCAACGGGCGACAGGGAGCGGCCGCCGCCACCGCCTCCCAGGTGTCGCGGCGCGGCTACCGGATCAACGGGGTCGCCAACGCCCCTCGCGCCGACTTCACCCGGTCGCTCGTGATGTACCGCCGGGGCTTCGAGGGAGAGGGCCACCGACTGGCCCGCGACCTCGGCATCCGCATCGTCGGGCCGCTCGACGGCATCCGCCCCGCTCAGCTGCACGGCGCACAGGCCGTCGTCGTCGTCGGCTCGTAGGTCAACCCCGCCCGCAGGCCGGGTTCACCGGGTCGTTGACGGCATCGCGCGCCACGTCGAGTGCACTGCCCTTGACCCACCGCTGGCCGCGAGGGTCCAGCGTGTACGACTCGTTGAGCGCGCCGTAGGCACGGCACTGGTCGCCGAGCGCGAGCTGATAGGTGAGGCCGAGGAGGTACCAGGTGTCCGGGTTCTCCGGCTGCAGTCGCGTCGCTTCGCTCAGGAAGGCGACGGCGCGCGCGGTCGTCGCCCGCGGCGCTCTCGACGTCGGCGAGCGCCCACAACGGCTCGGGGGACAGCGGGTTCAGCTCGCGTGCGGCACGTGCACGATCGCGGGCGGCATCGAGCTCGCCGGCGTCCAGCGACCTGTAGGCCGCGTCGACCCCCCGCCGTGACAGGTCGGGGGCCGCGAGCACGGCGACGGCCGTCGCGGCCGAGACGACGACGGCGGCCAGGGGCAGCCATCCACGCGGTGCGGCCGAAGGAGCCCCGCCGGCCGCGGCCAACAGCCAGCCCACGAGCAGCGCCGGGCCGGTGAGGGCGATGAAGTCGAGGTCGTAGTCCACGAGCGCGTGCAACGCGTAGGCCACCGGGAGCCCGGCGAGGCCGACGGCAGCGGCGCGCTCACGCCCGCGCAGGCGGCGCACCGAGCGGGCGATCGCGGCGCCGAGGGCAACTGCGAAGGCGGCACCCAGCCCGAGCCCGACGAGGCCCGTGTCGGCGAGGAGCTGCAGCGGCACGTCGTGCGGCTGCGAGACAGTGCGCGCATCCTCGCGGTAGCGCTTGCGGGCGACCTCGAACGTGTTCGCCCCCGTACCGACCACCGGATTCGCGCGGAACACGTCCAGTGCCTCCCCCCACCAGGCGATGCGGTTGTTCGTGTTCAGCGTGCCGAACCGGCTCGGATCGTTCGGCACCTCGCTGCCGGCGTCGCCCGACAGCTGGTCCGAGACCCAGGCGGCCGGGTTGCCTACCGCTGCCACGAGCCCGAGCGCGCCGGCGACCACGACGACGGCGGCCCCGCCGACGAGCGCCCGCACGACCGCGCCACGCCGCGCGGCGACGAGCCGCGCAACGGGCACGCGGAGCGCCAGTGCGACCGTCAGCGCGCCGCCGGCCAGCACGAGCAGCCCGAAGACCCATCCGTCCGCGACGCGGTCGGACCGGCTGACCGCGTCCTCGACGAGCGCCGGGCGCGTGAACGCCCAGCCGGCCACGGCGAGCGCAGGCAGTGCGGCGAGCCCTCCGAGCAGCGCTCCCTCGACCCGCTGCGAAGAGAGCCAGAGCCAGAAGGCGGCGACGGCGGCGGCGGCGACGACGCCCGAGCGGGACTGGGTGAGCATGATCGCGAGCACGGCCGCGTAAACGAAGAGCGCCCCGCCGGACCGCTCGAGCCGGGTACGAGCGCCGGCGGCAAGCCAGAGCCCGAGCGGGATCGCGGCATCCGCGAGTAGCGCCAGCCCGTTCGGGTGGCCGACCGGGTTGCGCAGCCGCGTCACCCGGTCGCCGTCCGGGAAGAACGTCGGGATGGCCTTCCCTGCGAGCGCCCAGGCGAGCACCGCTGCCAGCACGGCGGCGACGACGATCGCTGCGTCGCGGACGGATCGATGCCCTCGGCCGGCGAGAAGGAGCCCGACCAGGCCGAAGACGGCATAGACGATGCCCTTGTTGAGCGCATCCCAGGAGCGGTCGCCGGCGATCGACCAGCCGATCGAGATCCCTCCCCAGGCCACGAGCGAGCACCCCGCGGCCGCAGCCACCCGTCCCGCCACGCCGAGGCGTGGAACCGTCACCAGCCCGAGCGTGACACCCACGGCTGCGACAGCGGCGATCACGACCGCGAGGCCGCCGAGCACCATCACCGAGCCGCTGCGGGAGCCGCCGCCGAAGAAGGCAGCTCCGGCGAGCAGCAGGCCGGCACCCGCGAGAAGTACGCCGTGCGCCCACGGCCGCCCCGCCACGGCGGCGGTGTCCGGGGCGACGCTCATGGCGCGCCACGCTAGCACGGGCTCCCACCGGCCAACCGCAGCGGCTCTGCGGGGCGCACCCCTTACAATTCGTTTACGCTGCATTCACCGCCGACACAAGGGCAGCCGGAACACTGGGCATAATCCCCGGATAGGTCGCTGCCCCGCACCCGTCGTGAATCGAACCCCCGTCCCCAGCTCTCGCTCCCGCATGCTCGCCGTGCTGGCAGCCGCCGCGGTGGCGGCGCTGCTCGCGCTGCTCGTGACGGCCGCACCGGCCATGGCCGCCGCGAGCTGCGGCAAGCAGGTCGTCAACGACTGGTACGACAACGGCCGCGTGGACAAGATCTATCCCCTGGCGTGCTACCGCGAGGCGATCCGCATCCTCCCGACCGACGTGATCGACTACTCGAACGCGAAGGAAGAGATCGGCCGCGCGCTCGCGTACGCGAAACAGGGCCAGGGCGATCCTGGCAGCAAGCCGACCGGCACGTCGACGACGCCGACCGCGACGACCCCCACGACGTCGACGCCGACCGCCACCACCCCGCAGGCGACCACCAGCTCCGCCACGACCACGTCGCAGACGGTGACGACGCCGAAGCCGGGCACGACCGGCTCGGCCACGCCGCCGCTGACCGAGGCCGGGGGCAGCGTCGACACGTCCGGCCCGTCGTCGGTGCCGGTACCGCTGATCGTCCTCGGAGGTCTGGCCGTGCTCCTCCTGGCAGCGGGCTCCGCCGGCTATCTGTCGCGGCGCTCGAGCGGCCGCAAGGGCGGCGACGGTCCGCCGCCGGCCTCTGCCTGAGCCCCACGACGAGGTACACTGCGCCAACCGGGCGGGGCGGCAGATTTCCGCAATTTCCAGGAATTTCGCCGCTCTTCAGCGGTTCGGCGGTGTCGTCCGACCGACCTCCTAGCATGCCCGGTCCGCTCGCAAATGCGCTGGACGCACCGGGACGGGAAGCTCAGATGTCATGGACGGCTCGGGAGGAAGAGAATGGCCACCGCCAAGGAAGCACGCACAGTCCCTGAGGCACCGCAGGAGTACGTCAACACGGTTGTCGACGGCCAGGCGACCGTCGCCCCGCGGCGGTTCTTCACGATCCCCGGCCGCGACCCGTTCGACGAGGTCGAGTGGGAGCTGCGCGACGCGCTGATCCCCGGCAAGGACGGCCCCGCCTTCGAGCAGCGAGACGTCGAGTTCCCGCGCTTCTGGTCGCAGACGGCGACGAACATCGTCGCGCAGAAGTACTTCCGCGGCCGCATGGCCTCGCCGGAGCGCGAGCGCTCCGTCAAGCAGATGATCGGCCGCATCGTCGACACGATCGGCGGCTGGGGCCGCCAGGGCGGCTACTTCGCGACCGACGAGGAGGCCGAGACGTTCGAGGCCGAGCTGAAGGCGATCCTCGTCAACCAGGTGGCGTCGTTCAACTCGCCGGTGTGGTTCAACGTCGGCTTCGAGGAGAAGCCCGCAGTGCTCTGCCTGCTTCATCCTCTCGATCGACGACTCGATGGACTCGATCCTCGACTGGATCCGGCGCGAGGGCATCATCTTCCGCGGCGGCTCGGGCTCCGGGCTCAACCTCTCCCGGCTGCGCTCCTCGAAGGAGCAGCTGTCGAAGGGCGGCTACGCATCCGGCCCCGTCTCGTTCATGCGCGGCGCCGACGCCTCCGCCGGCACGATCAAGTCGGGCGGCAAGACGCGCCGCGCGGCGAAGATGGTCGTGCTCGACGTCGACCATCCGGACGTCGACGAGTTCATCTGGTGCAAGGCGAAAGAGGAGCGGAAGGCGCGCGTGCTCGAGCAGGCGGGCTACGACATGTCGCTCGACTCGCCCGACTGGGCCTCGATCCAGTACCAGAACGCGAACAACTCCGTGCGCGTCACGGACGCGTTCATGGAGGCCGTCGTCGAGGGCAAGGAGTGGAACCTCACCGCCCGCACGGACGGCTCCGTCGTGCGAGACGGTCGACGCGCGGGCGCTGCTGAAGGACATCGCCGAGGCGTCGTGGCAGTGCGCCGACCCGGGCGTGCAGTACGACACGACGATCAACGCGTGGCACACGAGCCCGAACACGGGTCGCATCAACGCGTCGAACCCGTGCTCCGAGTACATGCACATCGACGACTCGGCCTGCAATCTCTCCTCGCTCAACCTGATGAAGTTCCGCAAGGAGGACGGCGAGTTCGACGTGCCGATGTTCGAGCACGCGGTCGACGTGATGTTCCTGGCACAGGAGATCATCGTCGGCTACTCGTCGTATCCGACCCCCGAGATCGGTCGCAACGCCGTCAAGTTCCGCCAGCTCGGCCTCGGCTACGCGAACCTCGGCGCGCTGCTGATGGCGCGCGGCCTGCCGTACGACTCGGACGAGGGGCGTGCCTACGCGGCGGCGATCACCGCGATGATGACGGGCCGGGCCTACCGCAAGTCGGCGGAGATCGCGAAGCGGATGGGCGCCCACGAGGGGTACGCCGCGAACGCGGCCGCGATGCTCGGGGTGATCTCGAAGCACCGCGCCGCGGTCGGGAACATCCAGCACACCGACTCGGTGCCGGCGGACATGCTGACCGCGGCCCGGCAGGCCTGGGACGACGCGCTCGACGTGGGCGAGGTGGCGGGCTTCCGCAACGCGCAGGCGACGGTGCTCGCGCCCACCGGGACGATCAGCTTCATGATGGATTGCGACACGACGGGCGTGGAGCCCGACTTCTCGCTCGTCAAGTCGAAGAAGCTGGTCGGCGGCGGCGAGATCACGATCGTCAACAAGACCGTGCCGATGGCGCTGACCGAGCTCGGCTACGCGCCGGGTGAGGTCGAGGAGGTCGTCGCGTTCATCGACGAGCGCAACACGATCGTCGGGGCTCCCCACGTGAAGACCGAGCACTACCCCGTGTTCGACTGCGCGATCGGCGACCGTGCGATCCACCACATGGGTCACGTGAAGATGATGGGAGCGGTGCAGCCGTTCATCTCGGGAGCGATCTCGAAGACGGTGAACCTGCCGGAGCAGACGACGGTGGAGGAGGTTTCACAGCTCCTGATCGAGGCCTGGCAGCTGGGCGTCAAGGCGATCGCGATCTACCGCGACAACTGCAAGGTGGCGCAGCCGCTGTCGGGCTCCAAGGACAGCTCCGAGGAGGGCCGGATCGCGCAGATCCACGCGCTCGGCGGCGTCGTCGCGGCGCCGAAGCGCCGGCGGCTGCCGGACGACCGCACCGAGGTGGGCCGGAAGTTCAAGGTCGGCGAGTACGAGGGCTACATCCACGTCGGCCTGTTCGAGGACGGCACGCCCGGCGACATCTTCGTGGACATCGCGAAGGAGGGCACGACGCTCGCCGGCCTGATGAACTCGTTCATGATCTCCGTCTCGCTCGGCCTCCAGTACGGAGTCCCGCTCGAGGTGTACGTCTCGAAGTTCAGCCACATGCGCTTCGAGCCGTCGGGAATGACGAACGACCCGGACGTCCGCGTGGCCAAGTCGCTCGTCGACTACATCTTCCGCTGGATGGGAAAGAAGTTCCTCTCGGCCGACCAGCAGGAGGAGGCAGGCATCCTCACGCCCGAGGTGAAGGCCCGGCTCGCGGCAGCCTATGCCGCAGGCGAGGCCGCCCCCGCCCCGGCCGAGATGCACACGCCCGGTCAGACGGCGCTGTTCAACAGCTGGGAAGACGCCGTCGAATGCTCGAAGTGCGGCGGGCGCATGGTGCGCACCGGCAGCTGCTACACGTGCCGCGACTGCGGCACGAACACCGGCTGCTCGTAGGCGTCGGCTCCGGCGGAGTGCCGGTGGGCCTCGCCCGCCGGCACTCCGCCGACATGACAGGCGACTCCGCCCCCGGCGAGGCTCCACCGGCCGCGGCACGAGTCGTGCTGCCGCACTCCTGCCGCCTTACCCGGTCGCCGCCGCGTCACGGTCCGGGAGAGGCCCGACGAACTCGATCCCGTACTCCACCGCGGCCTTGTGGATGTGCCCGGGAGGCAGTGACTCGGTCGGCGCCAGGCCTCCCGGTCCGGAAGGCAGCGTGATCGCCTCATAGAAGGCACCGTGGTGCGGGGTGGTGAGGATCAGGTAACGCGCCGACTCGGACGCCACCCGGAAACCGTGGACCGCCCCCGCGGGCACGTGAGCGAACGAGCCCGGGCCGGCGACGACGCCGGGCCTGTCATCGACGAAGAACTCGACCTCGCCCTCGACGACGTAGAACGCCTCCATGTCTTCCGGATGCCGATGCAGCGGCACGCTCTCGCCGTGACCCGCCCGCTCGTCGACGAGCGCGAATACGCCGTCGGTGCTCTCCCCGGTCGCGAGAAACGCCGTGGACGTCTCGCCCAGCCACCGCACCTCGGCCTCCCCGGCCCTGCTCACGTACCCCGCTGCGGACATCGTCACGACCTCCTGTTCGATTGACATCCGGGACGGCAGGAGCCCCCGGCCCCGGCGTCCCCGGCACTGCGCGGGCCGAGCAGCGACTACTCACTTCCCGCCCGCCGAGCTCGAGCGCCGGCACCCGGCGAAGTCCTGAGCCCGAGGTGGCAGCCGACGAGCGCGCTCAGCTCGCGTGCTGCCTCCGTGGCCGGGATGCCCCGCGTCCGCAGCGCATCGTAGGCCCGGAAGTCGAAGAAGGCGCTGACGAGCTGCAGCTGCCGTGGACGGAGTCGGCGCGGCGCGAGCGCCTCGCGGACGAACGCCGTCACGGTCGCCCTGAGGTACTCCTCCCACTCGCGCACCTCGGGCAGCTCGCGCTCCCTGGCGTCACTGTCGATGTGCCTGCCCGCGCGCTCGTAGAACGCGAAGAGAGCGGACGCTGCGCGCTCTAGACGCCGCACCGGGTCGGTCTCGTCGCCGATCGCCGCCGCCGCGTCCTCGGGCGAGGGCGGCCCGGTCAGCTCGAACAGCAGCTCCCCGCACGCCGGCACGAGCTCGGCGAGTGAAGGGAAATGCCTGTAGACGGTGCCCACTGCGACGTCGGCGCGGAGCGCGATGTCCTGCCAGCTCGTCCCGAAGATCCCCTTCGCCGTGTGCAGCTCGAGCGTCGCCTCGAGGATCCGGCGCCGGGTCTCCCCGGCGCTCGCTCGCCGACTCGTCATGTCGTACTGGCGCGGCGTCACCACTCTAGAATTGCATAAACGACTCTTTCAATCAATCTCCGGTTCACCGACCGCCAGAAGCCCCGCGGTGCTGCCGACGCGCGCGATCCCGGCGTGAAGGCGGGCGATCGCGGCACGAGACGAGGCGAGCAGCCGATCGGGTCTGCAGATGATCGGAGCCCTCTCGCTCGCGACCCGCCTGTGTACCGGACAGCCGCACACGGCTCAGGCCGACTGCGCGACTGCGGCTGCTCCGTCCGGGCTCGACTCGCCTGCGAGGCTCGCAGTTCGCGGCCCAACCAGCCCCACCGCGACGAGGGCCCACGGAACTGCGGCCAGCAGTCCGCCTCCGGCCTCTGCGCCGATCAGGCCTGCCGGCACGTAAGCGACGAGAAGCACCGCGAGCACCCGACCTCTCGTGCCCTCCCGCCAGACGTGGCGCGCGATCACCACCGAACCGACAAGGATCGCGAGGTTGCCGGGGAGGCCGAAGACCACGAACCAGCTTGGGTCGTGGCCCGCAACGTTCCCCCACATGACGCCGAACAGGAGCACGAGGGAGCCGCCCGCCACGAGGGACGCGCCGACACGAGAGCGGTCACGGAAGACGCCTATCGCGAGGGCGAGCGCGAGCAGGAGGCCTGCGAAGAGGTAGCCGACGACGTACTCGGACGCCGTCTCGTACTCGCCCTGTCCGACGCCGGCTCGGAGGATCACCACCGCCATCACCGCATATCCGGCCGCGACGACCGCCGCCGCGAATCGCTGCACCATCCTGTTGGTCGTCATCGCTCCTCCCGGTTCGGTTCTGGAGACGATCGCCGCAACAGCGCGGCGTGTCATCGGGCCGCAGGCCGATCTTCGGCATCGGCCTGGCGACTGAGCGCGCCGCTGCGTCTCCGTCGCGCGACGGATTCCGAAACCGGCCGGGCTCGGGTACGGTCATCGAGGTGAAGCCGGCGACGCTCGACTCGATGATCGCGGCACTCGCGTTCGCGCTCGGTGCTGCCCTCGTGGCCGTCGAGAACGGGGGTGCCGCCATGGGCTCGGTCGCTCTCACCGCCACGTACACGCTGCCGCTGGCATGGAGCCGGCGACTCCCCCTGGCGACACTGCTGGCCTGCGTCGCCGGATTGACCATCGTCGTGCTCGTCGACGCGCGAGCCAGCGTGGTCGTCCTCCTCGCGCTCATGCTCGCTGGGTACTCCGCCGGAAGGAGGCTCGACCCGCCGCAGTCGCACATCGCCATCGGGGCCGCGGTAGGCGTGCCGATTTCAGTCGCCGCCCTGACGAGCGACGCTGCGCCGCTCGCGGATCAGGTGCTCTTCGGCGTCCTCGTCGCCGGCGCGTGGCTCGCTGGAAGAACGTCTCGGGTGAGGGCGCAGCACGTCGCCGACCTCGCACGACGCGTCGAGCTGGCCGAGCGCACGCGAGATGAGTTGGGGAGGCGCGCGGTGGTGGAGGAGCGAACGCGCATCGCACGAGAGCTGCACGACATCATCACCCATTCGATCAGCGTGATCACCCTGCAGGCTGCCGGTGTCCGGCGCCGCCTCCGAGCCGATCAACGTGCCGAGGCGGACGGGCTCCGCGACATCGAGACGGCGGCGCGCGATGCGATGGTCGAGCTGCGGCGGCTACTCGGAGTCCTCCACAACGACGGCGACCGCCCGCCCTTGGCGCCCCAGCCGGGCCTCGACCAGCTGCCGCGCCTGCTCGAGCAGACGGCCGCCGCCGGACTTCCGGTCGAGCTTCAGGTCGAAGGCGAGCGGCGGCACCTCGCGGCGAGCGTCGACCTCGCCGCGTACCGCATCGTGCAGGAGGCTCTGACCAACACCCTCCGGCACGCAGGGCCCGCGACGGCGAACGTCACGATCGCGTTTGCGGACGGCGAGCTCCGGGTGTGCGTCGAGGACTCGGGGCGCGCGACCGGCGGGGTCGGTTCGGGTGGACGCGGCCTGGTCGGGATGCGCGAACGGGTCGGCCTCTACAACGGCACGCTCGTCGTCGGCGAACGCCCCGGGGGAGGATTCCGGGTCGACGCCACGCTTCCCTTCCACGCCGAGGCGACCACGTGATCCGGCTGGTCGTCGCGGACGACCAGGGCATGATGCGCGCCGGCCTGCGACTCCTGATCGAGGGGGAGGACGATCTGACGGTTGTCGCCGAGGCTGTCGACGGCGCCGAGGCGCTCGACGCGATCCGTCGCCACGATCCCGACGTCGCACTCGTGGACATCCGCATGCCGGAGCTCGACGGGATCGCGGTCACCCGGCAGCTCGTCGCCGAGAGCACCCGCACCCGCATCCTCGTGATGACCACCTTCGATCTCGACGAGTACGTCTTCGACGCGCTGAGGGCCGGCGCGAGCGGCTTCGTGCTCAAGGACGCTTCAGCCGACGAGCTCCTGGGCGCGATCAGGGTGCTCGCCGGCGGCGACGCCCTCCTCTCCCCGGCCGTCACGCGCCGCGTGATCGAGCGCTTCGCCACGCTGCCGGAGCCGGCGCCGCCGCCGCCCTCGGTCGAAGACCTGTCGACGCGGGAGATCGAGGTGCTCGAGCTCGTCGCCGCAGGCCTGACGAACGCGGAGATCGCCGACCGCCTCGTGATCTCGACCGCCACGGTGAAGACGCACGTCTCGAGCGTCCTCTCGAAGCTCGGGTTGCGCGACCGCGTGCACGCGGTCGTCGCTGCCTACGAGTCGGGGCTCGTGCGCCCGGGTGACCGGAGCTGACGGGCACACACGGCGCCCCGCGACGAAGGTGCCGCCCCTGACCCAATAGGCTGCGCGTCGGATGAGCGCCTCGCGCAACCGAAGCCGGGAGCCGGGCCGCCGATGATCGCCGTCCTGGGAGGCCTCGGCGCCGCCGTGTTCTGGGCGGGGGCGCTGCTGACGGCGTCGCGCGCGACCAGGCTCGCCAACCCCCAGTCCGTGCTTGCCGGCGTGATGCTGACCGGCTTCGTCATCGTCGCCCCGCTCGCCATCGCAGACGGAGTCCCCGAGGCACTCGGACGGCACGAGCTCGCCTGGCTGGCCCTCGCAGGTGCCGGGAACGTGCTCGGGCTGCTCCTCAACTACGGGGCTCTGCGGGTCGGCAAGGTGTCGATCGTGGGGCCGATCAGCTCGACGGAAGGGGCGATCGCAGCGGTGCTCGCGGTCCTCGCCGGCGAGGCGATCAGCCCCGGGGTCGGTGTCACCCTGGCCCTGGTCGTCGTCGGCATCGTGCTCGCGGGCGTGACCCCGGGCGGAGGCTCTGGTGACCCGCTCCGCGCCACCGTGCTCGCCTGCGGGGCAGCGCTCTGTTTCGGCGCCGGCCTCTACGCCACGGCCCGCGTCAGCGAGGCGCTGCCGCTCGTCTGGGCGCTCGTGCCGGCCCGCGTGCTCGGCGTCGTCGCAGTCGCGTTGCCGCTCGTGGCGTCGCGACGCCTCCGGATCACCCGGCCCGCGCTGCCGCTGGTCGTCGCGTCCGGCATCTGCGAGGTCGCGGGTTTCGCCGCCTACGCAGCCGGCTCCCGGCACGGCATCGCCGTCGCCGCCGTGCTGGCCTCGCAGTTCGCCGCGCTCGCGGCGGTCGCCGCGTTCGTCCTCTTCCGTGAGCGCCTGACCCGGACGCAGCTCGCCGGCGTGGCCGCGATCGCGGTGGGCGTGGCCTTCGTCAGCGCCCTGCAGGCCTAGCGTCGGCTACGCCGGCAGGACCGCCCTCCTCCAACTCCGACGCTAGCCGGCGCTCGGAGACTCCCCGCCGCTGCGGTCGTGGAACACCGCCTCGATGTTGTTGCCGTCGGGATCGAGCAGGTAGGCGGCGTGGTAGCCGGGGTGATATCGGGGCCGCTTCCCGGGGGCGCCGTTGGATGTGTAGCCGGCGGTGAGACCGGCTTGGTGGAAGGCGTCGACATGGCGGGTCGGCGAGCGGCGAAGGCGAGATGGAGGTTCTCGGTGGGCATTCCCTCCACGAGGGAGAAGGTGGCGCCGCGACCGCGGATCTGCGTGCGGCCCTCGTAGCGCTCGACCGTGTGATCCACCGGCGGGCAGACGGCCTCGTAGAAGCGGGTGGAGGCTTCGAGGTCGTGGACGCGCAGCCAGAGATGGTCGATCACGCCCGCCTGGCGCCGAGGACCGTCGTTGACCGCCTCGACGCTGTTTCCACCGGTGTCGAGCACAAAGGCGCCGTAGTAGTCGGGGCCGTAGGCCGGCCGCGGGCCCGGCGGCCCGTCGTCCGCGCAGCCGGCCGCGGTCATGGCGTGCCACCAGGCGTCGACCATTCCCGGCGACTCTGCCCGGAAGCCGATGTGCAGCCGCCGCGTCGCCGGGGTCGCGTCGGCCTCGGCGGCAACAGAGAAGTCGTCCCACTCCACGAACCCGTCGGACTCGAACGGCTCGCCCGCGAAGGCGAGCAACCGGAACGTACGCCCGTAGAAGCGCCGGGCGGCTTCCAGATCCGGCGTCCGGATCGTCACATGGTCGATCACATCGGCGAGGCTAGCGCCCGCAGCAGCCTCTTGCCGGGAGCTCGGTTATCCTTCGCCGGTGCCGACGCTGACCCACGACCAGGCCGCCCTGTTCAAGGCGAGGAACTGGGGAGTCGTCGCGACACTCCGGAGCGATGGATCGGTGCAGTCGTCGATCGTGTGGGTCGACTGGGACGGTGAGTGCGTCGTCTTCAACACGAGCGTCGGCAGCGCGAAGGAACGCAATCTGCGCCGCGATCCGCGCGTCACGGTGACGGTCATGCAGCAGGACGACCCGCAGCGTGGCTGGGTGTCGGTATCCGGCACGGCCGAGCTCGCCGAGGACGGCGCCGTCGAGCACCTGAACGGGCTCTCGCAGGAGTACGTTGGCATCGACCCGTACCCGTGGCTCGCGCCGGGCGAGCGCCGCCTGATCGTCCGCGTCACGCCCGTCCGTGTCGGCGGCTCGGGCGCCGGGGCCTAGCAGCGCGGCGAAGGGCGCGACGGCGGGGCCACGGCTGGTCAGAGGAAACGAGCGTCCGTACCGGCCCGCGGTCGCTGCCGCCATGGGTATATTGTTGCGCACGCAATCAAGTTGACATGGAACTCGGTCTCTACACCTTCGCGGAGCTCACCCCCGACGCGGCGAGCGGACGGACGATCAGCCCTGCACAACGCCTGCGCAACCTGGTCGAGGAAGCGCAGCTGGCCGACCAGGTCGGCCTCGACGTCTTCGGCATCGGGGAGCACCACCGTCCCGACTTCGCGGTCTCCGCTCCCGCAGTAGCGCTCGCCGCCGTCGCCGAGCGCACGCAGCAGATCCGTCTCACGAGCGCGGTCAGCGTGCTCAGCTCCGACGACCCCGTCCGCGTCTTCCAGCAGTTCGCAACGCTCGACCTGCTCTCCGGCGGGCGCGCCGAGATCATGGCCGGACGCGGCTCGTTCGTCGAGTCGTTCCCGCTCTTCGGATACGACCTGCGCGACTACGACGAGCTGTTCGCCGAGAAGCTCGACCTGCTGCTGCGGGTGCGCGCCTCCGAGCACGTCATCTGGGCAGGCAACCACCGCGCACCGCTCGACGGGCAGGGCGTCTACCCCCGGCCACTCCGGGAGCCGCTGCCCGTCTGGATCGCCGTCGGCGGCAATCCCGGCTCGGCGGCCCGCGCCGGCACGCTCGGCCTGCCGATGGCGCTCGCCATCATCGGCGGCCTGCCCGAGCGGTTCGCCCCGTTCGCCGAGATCCACCGTCGCGCCGCGAGCGAGGCGGGCCATGCTCGGCCGGCGCTCAGCATCAACTCGCACGGCTTCGTCGCCGAGACCTCCCAGCAGGCCGCCGACGACTCGTGGGAGCCGTTCGCGACGATGATGAACCGGATCGGCCGGGAGCGCGGCTGGCCGCCGCTGACGCGCGACCAGTACGAGGCGTCGCGCACCATCCGGGGTGCCAACTTCGTCGGCAGCCCTCAGGAGGTGGTCGAGAAGATCCTCTTCCAGCACGAGATCTTCGGGCACGAGCGCTTCCTGCTGCAGCTCACGGTGGGCAGCATCCCCCACGCGAAGATCATGCGCGCGATCGAGCTGCTCGGCACCGAGGTGGCACCCATCGTGCGGCGGGAGATCGGCAGCGCAGGCATGCGGGATGCCCACGACACGCCGATCGGCGGAGCGACAGCCACCCGGACGCAGTCCCGCTGAGCGCTCCCGGCGGGCGGGCAACTAGGCTTCCGGCTCACCGAGCGGCCGGGACGAGGTCGCCACCGACGAGCAGAGGAGCGCTGCATTGTCACGCGAGAGGCCCCAGATCGAGAAGCCCGAGGGAGACATCCCGTTCGAGCTCGGCATCGACGACATCGTCGTCGGCGACGGAGACGAGGCCACGAGCGGGAAGAAGGTGACGGTGCACTACGCCGGCGTCGCGTTCTCCACGGGCGAGGAGTTCGACGCCTCGTGGAACCGCGGCCAGCCGTTCGAGTTCAAGCTCGGCAAGGGCCAGGTCATCCCGGGCTGGGACCAGGGCGTGCAGGGCATGAAGGTCGGCGGGCGGCGCAAGCTGACGATCCCCTCGGCGATGGCCTACGGCGCGCGTGGCGCCGGCGGCGTGATCGCACCACACGAGCCGCTCGTCTTCGTCGTCGACCTGCTCTCGGTCCAGTGAGCCCTCGGCTCGCGCACCAGGCCGCCCACTAGACTCGCACCGTGAAGCGCGTCGTCGTCCTCGGTGCCGGGTTCGGAGGCCTCGAGCTCGCCACCACCCTGTCCGAAGCCGTGGGCGCAGAGCTCGAGATCACCGTGATCGACCGGAACGACGCGTTCGTCTTCGGGTACTCGAAGCTGGACGTGATGTTCGGGCGCACGACGCCCGCAGACGCACGCTTGCCCTACGCCGCGATCGCCAAGCCGGGCGTTCGCGTCCTGCAGGAGACCGTCGTCGCGATCGACCCCGAAACGCGCCGGGTGACGACCGACGCGGGCGGGCACGACGCGGACGTGCTCGTCGTCGCCCTCGGGGCGGACTACGACCTGGAGGCGACGCCGGGCCTCGCCGAGGCAGGGCACGAGTTCTACTCCTTCGCCGGGGCGGCAAGGCTGGCGGAAGTGCTGCCCGGCTTCTCGGCGGGCCGGGCGATCGTGGGTGTCTGTGGAGCGCCGTTCAAGTGCCCGCCGGCGCCGAGCGAGGCCGCGCTGCTGCTGCACGACTACCTGTCGGCACGCGGAGCCCGCGACGCCTGCGAGATCACCTTCGTGATCCCGTTCCCGATCCCGGTGCCTCCGTCGCCGGACACCTCGGAGGCATTGCTGGCAGCGTTCGCCGAACGGGACATCCGGTTCGTGCCCGACCGCCGCGTCGCCGCCCTCGACGCGGCGCGGCGTGCCGCCGTACTGGACGACGGCACCGAACTGCCGTTCGACCTCTTCCTCGGGGTGCCATGCCACCGCGCCCCCGAGGTCGTGGTCGCGAGCGGCCTGACCGAGAACGGATACGTGCCGGTCGACCCGCAGACGCTGGAGACCCGCTATCCCGGCGTGTACGCGATCGGCGACGTCGCCACGATCGGCGTGCCGAAAGCGGGCGTCTTCGCCGAGGGCGCAGCACGCGTCGTCGCCGCGTCGATCCTCGCGACCGTGACAGGCGGGCGGCAGCCGGACGCGTACGGCGGCCGCGGATCCTGCTACGTCGAGTTCGGCGCAGGTCGTGTGGGCCGAGTCGACGTCGACTTCCTCTCGGGGCCGAAGCCGACCGGCGCGTTCAACGCTCCGTCCGCCGAGCTGGTCGCAGAGAAGCACCATTTCGGCTCGAGCCGGCGGGCACGCTGGTTCGGTCGTTGAGCGTGCCGCCCGGCCGGCAGGAGGCGGACGGAAGCTCACGGAACCGCGCACGACGTCGGACGCTGCGCCTATCCTGAAAGGTTCGTGTCCGCACTCGACCCCATCGCCGCCGGCGAGGTGCCCGCGTCCCCGCAGCTCGAGCTCCTGTGGCAGCAGGACGCCACCGCCTACGCGCTGCTGCGGGGAGCCGACGGCGCCCTCTCCGCCGGCCAGCTCCACATCGGCATGCCGGCGGTGGCCGACCTCGCCCATCTCGGCCACGGCGCCACAGCACGCCGCATCGGGCTGCGCGAGCTCACCGCTCTCGCCGCAGAGCCGCCCCCCGAGCTCGTCGTCGGTGACAGTGCCCGCGCGACGTTCACCGTCGTCGAGCTCGCACGACGCTCTGTGGCGGAGGGCCTCGTCCACCCGCAGCTCCAGTACGACCACGGGCACTGGCTCGCGTTCTGGGGGGCGACCCTGGACGAGAGCGTGCAGTCGATCCTCGCGGAGATCGCAGGCGCGCTGCCGCCTGTCTGTGCGGACGCCTTCGACGGCGACCGCGAGGCTGCCGTCCACGACCTCTACGCCTGCGCGGTCGACCAGATCGCACGCGACACCCTGCACGCGGCGGGCACCCGGCTCGGCCAGCGGCTGCGGCGCGGCAACCAGACCGCGCTGACGCATTTCCTCGAAGGGCTCGGCTCCGCCGAGCCGCTGCTGGCGCGGCACGCCGGCTACCCCGCGCTCGAGCGCCGCCTCTCCGAATGGGTGGACGCCGGCCTCGGCCGCCGCTCCGTGGCGCCGTGGCTGCTCAGCCTCCGCCTCGACGAGCGTGCGGCCGCACCACTCGAGGGGGCAGCAGAGGCCGACGCTCCGGCGCTCGTCCTCGAGTTGTGGCTGCAGGCCGCCGACGACCCGACCCTCAGCCTGCCTGCGTCGCTTCTCTGGAGCGGCGGCGACGGCATCTTCGGCTTTCTCCGGGCGAGTGACCCACGCCGCGCCGTGCAGCAGCAGGTGACGGCGATCGAGCCGGTGCTGGCCGAAGCCGGCATCGCCTTCGACCTCCACGAGCCGGCGGAGGTCGAGCTCGACCCGGACCTGGTCCCGGTGTTCCTGCGCGAGCTGATGCCACGGCTCGCCGAGCTCGGAGTGCCCGTGCTGCTGCCCGGGGACTGGGTCAGCTCGTCCAGCAAGCTCCGGGTCAACCTGCGGGCGACCGGCAACCCGGTCGGACGGTCGAGCGGGCTGCTCTCGACGGCCGAGCTCGCGTCGTTCGACTGGCAGCTCGCGATCGGCGACGTCGTGCTCAGCGAGCAGCAGCTCGCCGAGCTCGCCGCGGCCAAGGAGCCGCTCATCCGCGTCGGCGGCCGCTGGCACGCGCTCCGCCACTCCGAGGTGGAACGAGCCCTCCGCTTCCTCGAGCGGCGCCGTGGCGGCGCCGGCGTGATCGAGCTCGTTCGCGCCGTCTCCGGCATCGAGACCGACGAGGCCGGCCTCGAGCTCGGCGACGTCACCCTCGACGCAACGCTGGCGGAGCTGCTGCAGGGCGGCGACGAGCGGCGCTTCCACCCGCTCCCCACCCCGGCCGGGATGAAGCACGACCTGTTTCCGTTCCAGGAGCGCGGTCACGGCTGGCTGCGCCTGCTCGGCGACCTCGGAGTGGGCGCCATCCTGGCCGACGACATGGGTCTCGGCAAGACGGTGCAGGCGATCGCCATGCTCCAGTCGGAGCGTGAGCAATTCGGCGAGGACGCCTTCGGCCCGACGCTCGTCGTGTGCCCGATGAGCGTGACCCGGCAGTGGGCGAAGGAGATCGCCCGCTTCGCCCCTTCCCTGCGCGTTCACGTGCACCACGGAGGAGACCGGCTGCAGGGCGTGCCGCTGGCGGAGGCGGCACGGGAGAGCGACGTGGTCGTCACCTCGTACGACATCGCCACCCGGGACGCGGAGTCCCTCTCGGCGGTCGACTGGGACCGCCTCGTGCTCGACGAGGCACAGGACGTCAAGAACGCCCAGACGAAGCGTGCGCGGGCACTGCGGCGCCTGCCCGCCCGGCGCCGCCTCGCGATGACCGGCACGCCGATCGAGAACCGCCTCGGCGACCTCTGGGCCCTGATGGACATCGTCAACCCCGGCCTGCTCGGCTCGCGCGAGCGGTTCGAGCGCGGATTCGCCCGGCCCATCGAGGAGCACCACGACGAGCAGGCGCTCGGCCAGCTGAAGGCGCTCGTGGAGCCGTTCATCCTGCGGCGGCCGAAGAACGCGCCGGAGGTCGAGCTGGAGCTGCCGCAGATCACGATCGTGAAGGAGTACTGCCGCCTGACGGTCGAGCAGGCGAGCCTCTACCAGGCGACCGTCGACCGCTGGATGCCGCGCGTCGAGGCACACGAGCGGAGCTTTGGCCGTCGCGGCGCCGTGCTCGCCATGCTGGGGCAGCTGAAGCAGGTCTGCAACCACCCGGAGATGGTGCTCGCCTCCGGCCAGCCACTCGACGGCCGCTCCGGCAAGCTGGAGCGGCTCGTCGAGCTGCTCGAGCTCGTGCCCGCCGGGGACAAGTCGCTCGTCTTCACCCAGTACCCGGGCTTCGACCGGCTCGTCCCGCACCTGGCCGAGCGGCTCGGCCACGAGGTCGGCTTCTTCCACGGCGGGCTCGGCGCCCGTAGCCGCGAGCAGCTCGTCGACGCGTTCGGGCGCGAGGACGGCCCCTCCACGCTCGTGATCTCGATCAAGGCCGGCGGACGGGGGCTCAACCTGCCCGTCGCCAACCACGTCTTCCACTTCGACCGCTGGTGGAACCCCGCCGTCGAGCAGCAGGCGACCGATCGCGCGTACCGCTTCGGGCAGCACAAGGACGTCTTCGTGCACAGCCTCATCTGCACCGCCACGCTCGAGGAGCGGATCGACCAGCTGCTCGACTCGAAACGCGAGCTCGCCGAGCAGGTGATCGCGGGCCGGGCGGAGGACTGGCTCGGCGAGCTCGACCTGAACGCGATCCGCGCAGCCGTCGCGCTCTCCCCCGAAGCGGTCGGGGAAGCGGCATGAGCGGAGTCGTGCTCGAGGACGGCCGCCCCGTGCACGTCCCCGGCGAGCACGACCCGATCGGCCGCGGGCCGTGGGCGCGACTGCTCGTCACGGCAGTCCTGCCCGACGAGCGGTCCACGCGCGCCGAACGGGCCCGCATCCTCGCCCGTAGCGGGCACGTCCATACCATCACAGTCACTCCGGGCCGTGCCTCCGCCCTCGTAATCGGCAGCGGTGAGGCCGAGTACAGCGTCACGCTCACCGCCGACCCGGTCCCCGCCCGCACCTGGGCCGCAGTCTCGGGCTCGCAGCGCTCGCGGCCGCTGATCGCGGGCGCACTGGAGGGGAACACCCAGTCGATGCACCTGCAGCACGAGATGCTCGTCGACTGGGAGGAGCCGCTGATACCGGCGAGCCGCTCCATCCGCCGCACGTGCACCTGCCCCGACTCGGGGCACGGCGGTCCGTGCAAGCACGTCGCGGCGCTCGCCTACGTCCTCGCAGATGCGATCGACCGCGACGCATCGCTGCTCCTCCGCTGGCGCGGCTGCTTGCCTGCCGAGACCGGCGCCGCGATGCCGGCGGCCGAGCCGGCGCCCGCTGCCGGTAAGCCCCCTTCGGCCGACCGGTGGACGGGCGGCCGCCTGCCGGTGCTCGGGCCGGCGCGACCGCTCCCGGTCGGGGCCGTGCTGAAGCGCCTCGGCCAGAGCGGCATCCGCGCCGACAACGACGAGCTGGTGGACGTCCTGCGCCCCGCGTACGCCGCCTTCGCGGCCACGCGACCATCCGGCCCGCCCGAGGGATAACCGGGGCAGCGGGTGAGCGGGCAGGGCTACTCCGGCACCCCGTTGCCGAGAAAGCTCGGCATCGCACCGGGTGACAGCGTCTGCGTGCTGAACGACCCCGGGCACGCGGCCGAGCTGATCGCCCCGCTGCCCGACGGCGCCACGATCGGGGCGCCGGCCGCAGCCGCGGCGGTCGTCGTCCTCTTCACGGTGGAGCGCGCGGAGCTCGAAGGGCGGCTGCAGGCGCTCGGGCGGGCCATCTTCCCCGACCGCTCGCTGTGGATCGCCTGGCCGAAGCAGAGCTCCGGTGTGCCCACCGACGTCACCGAGGACGTGATCCGCGAGCTCGCGCTCCCCCTCGGGCTGGTGGACAACAAGGTGTGCGCAATCGACCCGACATGGTCCGGGCTCAGGCTCGTGTGGCGCAGGGAGAGGCGCCGCTAGGCGCCGAGGATGTTGACGGCGCGCGCCGCGACGAGCAGCACGGTCACGAGGGCGATCACCGACTCGCTCCCCATCAGCCACTTGGCACGATGCGTGAGCGGCATCGCGTCGGTGGGGCTGAAGGCGACGGAGTTCGTGAGCGAGACGTAGAAGTAGTCGGCAAGCGCCGGCGCCCAGCCCGGCGGCGCCAGGCCCGGGTTCTCGTCCTGCGGGAACTGGAAGTCCGGGACCTCGCGCCGGTCCGTGAGGGCACGGCGCACCGGCCCGCCGCAGTCCGCCTCCCAGAAGGCGATCGCGAAGGTGACGACGTTGGTCAGCAGGACTGCGAACGCGCTGGCGAGCAGCTGCGAGCCGGTCGGACGCGACGAGGAGATGCCCGTGACGGAGGCGACGAGCAATCCCACGCCGGCCAGGTTCGCCGACACGAGAACCGAGAGCAGGCCGATCGCGATCGCCCGCCGCCGACCGCTGTCCCGCACCTGGCCGACGCCTCCAAGGAACGCGATGACGAGCAGGAGCGCCGGCGCTGCGAGCAGGAGCCAGATCCACCAGTCCGACCGGCCGAGCAGCTCCCAGCCCCGCCAGGCGCTCAGCGCCGCGAGGCCCGTCTGCGCTCCGACGACGACGAGCAGGAACGGCGCCGCCTCGTCGCGTGCCTCGCGCTGCGCCCGGCGCATGCGGTCGACTGCCACGTCTCGCGGTTCGCCGTCGAGGGGCCGACCCCTACGAGCGCTGTTACGACGTGGTGCGCTCGCGCTTGAACGTGGCGTGCTTGCTCGTGACGCCGACGAGCTCCCAGCCCTCGAGCCCCAGCGCGTTCCAGGCGGCGACGTCGGCCTTGCGCTTGCCGCGTCGCCTGTCGACGCGGTACTCGAACAGGCGGAACGGCTCGACGTGCACCGGCAGCGCCCCCGCGGCGCCCGACTCGCCACGGGCGCGGCTGAAGGCCGCCCGAAACGGCGAGTGGTCCGGCTCGAGCGGGCCGTCGGGATCGCGCTGCGCTTGCTGCGAATGCATCGTCCTCCGAGAGTAGTCAGATCCGGCGGACCGGCAACCGGGTACCGCTTCCGGCCTCACTCGCAGTTCAGCGCGCCCACAGCCGCTCCTGCTTCGAGGCGCGGAAACGTAGGATCGGCGCATGGAGCTCCGCGCCCTCGGCCGCAGCGGCCTCGAGACGTCCCGCATCGTCCTCGGCTGTGGCAACTTCGGCGGCATCGGCTCCTCCCCCGCCTTCTTCGGCCAGGGCACGCCCAAAGACGAGGCATTCCGGCTGATGGACGCCGCCTGGGAGCTGGGCATCACCACGTTCGACACCGCCGACGCGTACGGCGGCGGCCGCAGCGAGACGTTCATCGGCGAGTGGCTCGCGACGAAGGACGCCACAGTGCGGAACGCGATCGTGATCGCGACCAAGACCTTCAACCCGATGGACGAGGGCGCCGACCAGGGGCTCGGCCGGCAGCGCATCCACAGGCAGCTCGACAGCAGCCTGCGCCGGCTCGGCCTCGAGCGGGTGACGCTCTACCTCTGTCACGACTTCGACCCCGACACGCCGCAGGAGGAGACTCTGCAGGCATTCGACGACCTCGTCCGCGCCGGGAAGATCGGCGCAGCCGGGGCGTCGAACTTCACGGGCGAGCAGCTCGCCGAGGCCCTCGAGCTCTCGGAGCTGGAAGAGCTCACGCGCTACGAGTGGGTGCAGAACGGCTTCTCCCTGCTCGAGCAGGGAGATCGCGAGACCGTGTTCCCGGTCTGTCACGAGCACGGCATCGGCTACACGCCGTTCAGCCCGCTCGCAGGGGGCTGGCTGACCGGCAAGTACCGGCGCGGCGAGGCGCCGCCGGCCGGCTCGCGAATGACTCTCCGTCCGGAGCCGTACGGCGCGTACCGGAGCGACCGGGTATTCGACGCGCTCGAGGCGTTCGAGCGCGAGGCAGGCGAGCGCGGCGTCTCGATGGCGGGCCTGGCGCTCGCGTGGGCGCTCGCGGTGCCCGAGATCACCGCTGTCGTGATCGGGCCGAACAGGGCCGAGCACCTCGCGCCGGCGGCGGAAGCAGTCGGCCTGGCGCTCACTCCTGCCGAGCGGGACGCACTGGCGGAGATGTTCGCGTGAGCGTCCTCGTGCTGTCCGAGCACGACGTCCGGGATCTGCTCGACATGGAGTCGTGCATCGCAGCGATGGAGGACGTCCTGGCGCGGCTCGCGCGCGGCGAGCTGATCAACCCCCTCCGCACCGTCATGCTGTCCGGCGGCGTGGCGCTGGGCATGGGCCTGATGCCGGCCTACGCGGGCGGGCGCACGGAGGTCTTCTCGCTGAAGGAGATCGTCGTCGTGCCCTCCAACTCGGAGCGCGGGCTCGATCCGCACCAGGGCTCGGTGCTGCTCCACGACGGGCTCACCGGCAAGCTGACTGCGGTCCTCAACGCCTCGCCGATCACGGAGGTTCGCACCGCTGCCGTCTCGGCAGTGGCGACGAAGCTGCTCGCACGTCCCGGGTCACGCACCGTCGCCGTGCTCGGCTCCGGCGTCCAGGGACGCGCGCACGTGGACGCCATGCAGACCGTCCTCGACGATCCGATCGTCCGTATCTGGAGCCGCCGACCCGATCACGCCGAGGCGCTCGCCCTCGAGACGCACTCGCTCGTCGCGGCCAGCGTCGAGGAAGCGCTGGACGGAGCCGATGTGGTCTGCACGACGACGGGCTCCCATGAGCCGATCGTGCAGCTGTCGTGGCTCGCTCCGGGAGCACACGTCAACGCCGTCGGCGCCTCGATCCCCTCGGCGCGGGAGCTCAGCGGTGAGACGGTTGCCGCCGCCTCCCTCTTCGTCGACAGGAGGGAGTCGACGCTGAACGAGTCCGGCGACTACCTTCGCGCGGTCGACGAGGCCGGCATCGGCCCCGAGCACATCCGCGCAGAGCTCGGCGAGATCCTCACCGGCGCCCACCCCGGCCGTACCCGCGCCGACGAGCTGACCGTGTTCAAGTCGCTCGGGCTCGCCGTCGAGGACCTCGCCGCCGCCGAGCTCTGCGTCGCCCGGGCGCACGAGCGCGGCCTCGGCACCGAGGTCGCGTTCTGATCCCGCTCGCAGAGATCCGCGAGGCGCGGGAGCGGATCGCCGACGTCGCCCTCCGCACGCCCCTGATCAGGCTCGACGTGCCCGAGTCGCCGGCGGAGATCTGGCTCAAGCTCGAGTGCCTGCAGCCGATCGGCTCCTTCAAGATCCGCGGGGCGGCGAACGCGATCCGCTCTGCTCCCCCGGGCGCGATCGAGCACGGCGTGCTGACGACGAGCGCGGGGAACATGGCGCAGGGCGTCGCCTGGATCGCGCGCGAGCTGGGCGTGCCGGCGACGATCGTCGTCCCCGACCACGCCCCGCAGACGAAGCTCGACGCGATCGCGCGGCTCGGCGGCTCGGTCATCCCCGTTCCCTTCGAGCGCTGGTGGCAGGCGATGGAGGAGGGCGCCTACCCGGGAGTCGAGGGGTTGTTCGTGCACCCGGTGATGGACGATGCGGTCATGGCCGGGAACGGCACGATCGGGCTCGAGCTCGTCGAGCAGCTCGACGGGATCGACACCGTGCTCGTGCCGTGGGGCGGCGGCGGCCTGACGACGGGTATCGCCAGCGCCCTGCACGAGCTGAGCCCCGCCACCCGGGTCTACGCCTGCGAGCCGGAGACCGGCGCGCCCGTGTCCGCCTCTCTCGCAGCGGGCCGGCCGGTGCCCGTCGAGTACACGCCCTCGTTCGTGGACGGCGCCGGCAGCAAGGGGCTGCTGCTCCCGATGTGGGAGCGCGCGCGGCCGCTGCTCGCCGGAGCGTTCGCGCTGCGGCTGGACGAGACGGCCGCGGCCGTGCGCCTGCTGGCGGAGCGGGCACGCGTCGTCGCCGAGGGCGCCGGGGCTCTCGCGGTCGCCGCAGCGATGTCCGGCCGTGCCGGCACGGGCAGGATCGTCTGCATCGTCTCCGGCGGCAACATCGACGCCGAGAGGCTCGCTGCGATCCTCGAAGGGCGAGTTCCCCTCTAGGCTTCGTCCGCCTCGTCCCAGCGGTCGTACGGCATCGAGAGGGGAAGCGCGAACCAGGCGACCGCGAAGACGGCGCCGGTGGTGAAGGTCAGGACGGTGGCGGCCCAGCGGGGCAGCAGCACGTCGGTGACGAGGAAGACGGAGGCGCTCATGGCGACTGCGATCGCCGCGAGGCCGGCGATCGCGAGCATGTTGCCGATCCTCAGCATCCGCTCCTTGTTCTTCTCGCGCCACCGCAACCGGTGGTAGGCGCTCGGGGCGATCAGCAGCACCGTGCCGAGCAGCGTCGAGAGCAAGGCCACCAGGTACGCGGCCTTCTCGAGCTCGTCGAGGTCGAACTTGGCACTGAACGGAGCCACGAGCAGGAACGCGAACAGCACCTGGGCGCCGGGAAGGGCAACCCGCAGCTCGTTGAGGAGCTCGATCAGCTCCTTGTCGTGCTTCTTGCGCAGGTCGTCACGAGCCATGGCGAGACGTTACCGCTCCGCAACAATGCGCCGGTGCGCACAGTCTCGCTCACAGCGCTCCGTCGCCTCGTGATCGGTGCCCAGGGGTACGCCCGCCGCGACCGCGCGGGCTCGACCGGCGAGGTGGAGGCGGCCATCCGCCGGCTCTCGTGCGTCCAGCTGGACTCGATCTCGACGGTCGAGCGAAGCCACCGCATCGCGCTCGCCTCACGAGTGGGCGCCTACCCGAGGGGCGCGATCGACCGCCTGCTCGGCCGGGGCAGGCTGTTCGAGTACTGGGCGCACGAGGCGTGCCTGCTCCCCGCGGAGGACTGGCCGCTGTTCCGTGCGCAGATGCAGGACGGAGGGCGCGGCTGGTACGGCACGGTCGGGGAGACCCACCCCCACCTGGCCGACGAGATCCTCTCGGCGATCCGGCAGCGCGGGCCGCTGGGCTCGCGCCATTTCGAAGGCTCCAGCGAAGGCGGCATGTGGAACTGGAAGCCGGCCAAGGCGATGCTCGACCGGCTCTGGAATCACGGCGACCTGGTGATCGCCGGACGCCAGGGCTTCCAGCGTCTCTACGACCTGCCCGAACGGGTTCTGCCGCAGGAAGTCCTGCAGGCACCGGTACCGGCCGAGCCCGAGCGCCTGCGCACGCTGGCACGGAAGGCGGTGCACGCCCGCGGCGCGCTCACCGACGCCGGGGTGGTGGAGCACTGGCGCCTGCGCGGCGGCGTCCGCAGGATCCGCCCCGTGCTCGATGCGCTCGTCGCCGACGGCGAGCTCGAGCGGCTGAGGGTCGAGGACGGCGGCGCCCCGGTCCTCGTGCCGGCGGGAGCCGACCTCGCGCCCGCCGCGCCGACGGGCGCGGTGCTGCTGTCGCCGTTCGACAACCTGCTCTGGGACCGGCCCTTCGCCCGCCGGGTGCTCGGCTTCGACCACCTGATCGAGGTCTACAAGCCCGGGCCGCAGCGGCGTTTCGGCTACTACGTGCTGCCGCTGCTGTGGCGCGACCGCATCGTCGGGCGCGCCGACCTGAAGTCGCAACGGGACGAGGGCTCGCTCGTGCTCAGGGCGTTCCACCGCGAGAGCGGTGTGCGCACCTCGGCGGCGCTCGACGACGCCCTCGACCGCGCTCTCGACCGTCTCCGGCGCGCGTGCAGCCTCGATACCGTGCAACGCTGAGCCGCCGCATCCGACGGCTCCGGGTGTTGCGTCTACGATCCCGGGGATGGACTTCGAGACGCGCGCTATCCACGTGGGGCAGGAGCCCGACGCCGCCACGGGCTCGGTGACGACGCCGATCTACCAGACGTCAACCTTTGCGCAGGAGGCGGTCGGCGTGCACAAGGGCTACGACTACGCCCGCGTCGCGAACCCGACCCGCACCGCGCTCGAGGAGTGCCTCGCCTCGCTCGAAGGCGCCGCCTACGGCCACGCGTTCTCGTCCGGCCTCGGTGCGGCCACGACGATCATGCACCTCGTCGATCCGGGCCAGCGCGTCGTCTGCGTCAACGACGTCTACGGCGGCATCTACCGCATGTTCTCGCAGGTGTACGAGCCGAAGGGGTACGCCTTCGACTACCTGACTCCCGACGTGGTCTCCACCGAGCTCGCAGACCACCTTGACGAACGCACGCGCATCGTCTGGATCGAGTCGCCCACCAACCCGCTCCTGAACGTCGTCGACATCCGGGCCGCAGCCGGCGCGGCGCACGCCGCCGGCGCCCTGCTCGTCGTCGACAACACCTTCGCAACGCCGTACCTGCAGCAGCCGCTCGAGCTCGGAGCCGACATCGTCGTCCACTCCACGACCAAGTACCTGGGCGGCCACTCGGACGTGGTCGGCGGTTTCACCGGCACGAACGACCCGACCATCTCCGAGCGGCTGCGCTTCCTGCAGAAGTCGCTCGGCGCCGTGCCGGGGCCGTTCGACGCCTGGCTCGTCCTGCGAGGCCTGAAGACCCTCGCCGTGCGGATGCGCCAGCACTGCGACAACGCGCGAGCAGTCGTCTCCTTCCTGCAGGAGCACCCGCGGGTGACGGACGTGCTCTACCCGGGCCTGCCCGGCCATCCGGGGCACGAGCTCGCCTCGCGGCAGATGCGCGACTTCGGCGGCATGGTCTCCTTCCTGGTGGAGACGGAGGACGAGGCGGTGGAGCTCGTCGCGCGCACGAAGGTGTGGACGCTGGCGGAGAGCCTCGGCGGCGTGGAGAGCCTGATCGAGCACCCGGCCCGGATGACGCACGCCTCGACGGCTACGGGGCCGTTTGCCTCGCCGGCCAACCTCGTGCGACTGTCTGCGGGCATCGAGTCTGCGGACGACCTGATCGCGGACCTGGCGCAGGCGCTCGCGCCCGTTCGCGCTACAGCTTCTTGATCCGGGCCGCCGTTCCGTAGGCACAGATCTCGGTCCACGTCGAGCCGAGCTCGGACGTATCGAACCGCATCGCCAGAATCGCGTTCGCACCCTTCGATTCCGCCTCGGCAATCAGACGGGAGATTGCCTCCTCCCTACCCTCGGCGAGCATCTTGGTCATCCCGGCGAGCTCGCCGCCGACGAGCGACTTCAGACTCGCCCCGATCTGCGAGCCGACGTTCCGCGACCGGACGGTGAGGCCGAAGACCTCACCGAACACCTCCTGGATCTCGTAACCTGCAACCTCGTTGGTCGTTGCGATCAGCATCGCCGTCCTTTGCCGTGGAGTTGACCCGAATGACGCTACCCGTTCATGCTCCGATCGACCTCCTCCACCAGGGCGCAGGGCGGACTATCGGCGCCTATGTGATCGAGACCGACGACGGTCCGGCGCTGTACGACTGCGGCCCGGCCACGTGCCTGCCGGCACTCGAGACGGGCCTGGCCGACCGCGGGATCGAGCTCGGCGAGATCCGGCATCTCCTTCTCTCCCACATCCACCTCGACCACGCGGGTGCCGCCGGATCCCTCGTGCGGGCGTATCCCTCGCTCCGGGTTCACGTCTCGGAGGTCGGGGCCCCTCATCTGAGAGACCCCAGCAAGCTCGAGGCGAGCGCGCGCCGGCTCTACGGGGACAGCTTCGACCCGCTCTGGGGTGAGCTCGTCCCCGTACCGGGCGAGAACATCAGCGTCGTCGGCGACCACGTACTCGGGCTCGAGTGCTTCCCGAGCCCCGGGCACGCCGGCCACCACGTCTCGATGCTGCACGAAGACGGAACGCTCTACGCCGGCGACTCGGCGGGCGTGCGGATCGCCCCTGCGAGCTTCGTGCTCGCTCCGACACCACCGCCCGACATCGATCTCGTCGCCTGGGAGCAGACGCTCGCCGAGACCGAGCGGCGAGGGCCGGCACGCCTCGCACTCACGCATTTCGGCGTCTTCGACGACGTGCAGGACCACCTCGCCGGATTCCGCGAGACCCTGCACACGTGGGCGGAGCGCGTGGGCCATGGGATGGACGAGGCGACTTTCGTCGCCGCCGCGCGGGCCGACTGCGCCGCCTCCGACCCGGACGAGGTCGAGGCCTACGACCGCTCGGCCCCCTACTGGCAGTGCTACCAGGGGCTCGAGCGCTACTGGCGCAAGCGGCAGCAGGCCGGCGCCTGAGCTGACGCTGCCGGGACGCGGGCGGATTATCCTCGTCACGTGCACCGGGACGAGCGCGTGACGATCCAGGCCTACAGGTGCCTCTACCCCGACGTCGTCGAGGTCGCCGGTGCATCCGTGCTGCGCTGCCCCTGGGCGCCGTCCTCCCCGATGCTCAACCGCATCGTCGGGCTCGGGGTCGACACGGCAGCGACGGAGGAGGCACTGGACACGGCCCTTGCCGCGATGGGCGACCAGGCGACCTGCTACGTCGCCGTGGCTCCGGAGGCCCGGCCACGCGAGCTCGCCGGCTGGCTCGGAGCACGCGGGCTCCAGCCGGGCCTGGGCTGGATGTCCTTCCGCCGCCACCCGGACGACCCACCGCCTGCCGAGACGTCGCTGCGGCTCGTCCGGGTCGGGCCCGACGAGGCGGAGGCTTTCGGCCGCGTGGTGGCGCTCGGCTACGGCCTGCCCGAGGCCGCCGTGCCGTGGATCGCCGGGGCGCCGGAGCACGGCTGGGCGTGCTGGCTGGCCTTCGACGGTGACGAGCCCGCAGCGGCCGCAGCGGTCTACGTCTCCGACGGCGCCGGCTACCTCGGCTTCGCGGCGACGCTCCAGGCGCACAGGCGCAAGGGAGCGCAGAACGCGCTCCTCGCGGCGCGCATCCGGCACGCGCGCGAGCAGGGATGCGAGATCCTGCTGACCGAGACGGGGGAGCGGCGCGAGGGCATGCCGGACAACTCGTACCGCAACATCCTGCGGGCAGGCTTCGAGGAGGTTGCGGTGACGGCGAACTGGCTGCGGCCGGGCAGCTCCTGATCAGGCGAAGCCGGTGACGAGCCAGCGCCGCCGCACGAAGCGGGCGCCCATGAGCAGCAGGCGCACGACGATGAGCACCGCGAGCGCCGCCCAGACGCCCCGGACGCCCCAGTCCCTCTCGAAGGTCGCCGCGAGCACGGCCGCGCACGCCGCGAACGCGGCCGCCATCGACCAGGCGAGGTAGGGGCCGTCGCTCGCACCGATGAGGATCCCGTCGAGCGCGAACACGGCTCCGTTGAGGGGCTGCATCAGGGCGAAGATCGGCCACAGGAGCGCGCACTGGGCCAGCACCTGTGCGTCGGAGGTGAACGCCCGGGGGATGACCGCCGCGAGCGCGAACAGGATTGCGGTGAAGGCGCCACCGAGGACGATCGAGAGCCAGATCATGCGCGCGCTGGCGTCGTACGCGTGGTCGGCGCGGCCGGCGCCCAGCTCGCGCCCGACGATGATCTGCCCGGCGATCGCGACCGAGTCGAGGACGAGCGCGAGGAAGACCCACAGCTGGAAGGCGATCTGGTAGGCGGCGAGCTGCGCGTCGCCCATGCGCGCGACGACCACGCCGGCGAGCACGAACGAGCTCATCAACGCGACCGTCCGCGCGAAGATGAACTTGCCGATGCCGAGCAGCCGCCGCGCCAGCGCGACCCGTAGGGACAACCGCCCCCGGCCGACACGACGCAGGATCGCCCACGCCATGCCGACACCCATCGCCGTCTGCGCGATCGCGGTCCCCCCGGCCGAGCCGGCGATCCCCCAGTCGAAGCCGTACACGAACAGCAGCTCGAGCACGACGTTGACGATGTTCCCGGCGATCACGACCAGAAGCGGGGTGCGCAGGTCCGAGACCCCGCGCAGGTACCCCTGGCCGCCGATCGCGATGAACGCGGACGGAATCCCGACCGCCGCGATGCGCAGGTACAGCACGGCGAAATCGGCCGTCTTCCCATCCACGCCGAACACCGCGACGAGCGGCTCTGCCAGGGCCACGATCAGGGCAGCGAAGACGCCTCCGGCAGCGAGCGAGAGCCACAGCGCCTGCGCGCCGAGGCGCGCCGCCGTGTCGTGCTCGCCCGCACCGGTCGCCCTGGAGACCTGCGCCGTCGTCCCGTACTGCAGGAAGTTGAACATCCCGAGCAGGGAGAGAGCCGTGGCGGCGACACCGAGCGCTGCGAGCTCCGAGCGGCCCAGGTGGCCGACGATCGCCGTGTCCACGAGCACGTAGGTCGGCTCGGCCGCGAGCGCGCCGAGGGCGGGCAGCGCGAAGCGGACGATCTCCCGGTCGTAGCGGGAGCGGAGACGGATCACGGTGCGAGCTGAGGGCGAGCGCGAGGCACGGCCTCGCCTACGTGGCCTCGCGCCGCACGACCCGCGCGCCCGAGGACTGCTGCAGCGCCTTGATCACGATCTCGTCCACGTTCACGTGCAGCGGCCGTGTGAGCGCGAACATCACGCAGTCGGCCACCTCGTCGGGGGTGACCGGGTCGACGCCCTCGTAGACGGCCTTCGCAGCCGCTTCGTCCCCCTTGAAGCGCACGATCGAGAACTCGGTCTCGACGAGCCCTCCGTCGACGGTGGTGATCCGGATCGGGCGCCCCAGCAGGTCCTCGCGCAGCGCGTACGTGAACCCACGCAGCGCGAACTTCGACGCGATGTAGGAGGCGCCGTTGGGATACGCCTGTCGCCCTGCCACCGACCCGGTGAAGAGGATGTGGCCGCCGTCGCGGATGTGCGGGAGCACGAGCCGCGTCATGCGGAGCACGCCGTCGACGTTCGTGTGCAGCACCCGCGCCTCGTCCTCCTCGCTCGAGTCGTCGAACGGGTAGCGACCGAGCGCGAGCCCCGCGTTGTTGAAGAGGATGTCGACGCCGCCGAGCGCGGCCACCGCACCCTCGACGAAGGCACGGCAGCTCGCCTCGTCCGTCACGTCGACCGGCAGCGCCACGTCCGCCTCCACCCGCTCGACGCGCCGGGCGCCGCCGGCGACGCGGACGCCCGCCTCGCGCAGCTTGCGCGTCGTCGAGGCACCGATCCCCGACGAGGCTCCGGTGACGATCGCGGTCTTCCCCTGGAGCTCCACGGCGCGAGCCTACTGGACGGCACATCGGGTGGGCGAGGTACCTCGCGAAGTACCTCGTTCGGGGGATGCCACGACGCTGCTACGGCCGATGATGAAGCTGAGATGCGAGAGAGCGACCTCCGAGACCTGACGATCGCCGCCGACCCCTACGAGCGGATCGCCCTCGCGGTCCGTGAGGCGCTGCCCGGCGAGGCCGGCGACCAGCTGCTGGCGCGCATCGTCGACGAGCTCGCAGCCGTCGGCGAGGCCGGCGAGGGCGACGGCTATGCACAGCTGCAGCTGGAGCTCGAGCGCCAGGTCGCAACCGACCCCGTCACCGGCCTGCCGAACCGCGTGCGCTTCATGGACGACCTGACGCGCGCGATCGCGGCCGCCACGCGCTACGACGAGCCGCTCTCCCTCATCGTCCTCGACCTGGTCGACGCCGACGCCGACGAGCAGGCCGCCGGTGAGGGCCTGCTGCGCCTCGTCCGCATCACGGACGTCGTCGCGCGCATCGCACCCGGGCGTTTCGCCATCATCCTTCCGCGCACCGGCACCGTCGGCTGCGCGCTCGTCGCGGCCCGCGTGGCCGCACCCGACGAGAACACGTTCACCCTCGGCAGCGCAACCTTCGCCGGCGAGTCGACCGAGGCGGCGGCGCTGCTCGCGCGCGCCGAGGCAGCGCTGGACGGTCAGCCGTCCTGAGAGCCTTCCGCGATCTCCACGCGGTCGATCGTGACCGGCGTCGTGGGGGTGTCGCGACCGTCGCGATCGACGAGGGAGATCCGGTCGACGACATCCTGGCCGCCGACCACCTGGCCGAACACCGTGTGCTTGCCGTCGAGCCAGGGCGTCGCCTCGGCCGTGACGATGAAGAACTGGGAGCCGTTCGTGTTCGGCCCCGCGTTGGCCATCGCCAGCGCTCCCTTGGCAACGGGGTGGTCGTTGAACTCGTCCTCGAACTGGTAGCCCGGCCCTCCCGTGCCGGTGCCGAGCGGGCACCCGCCCTGGATCATGAAATCGGGGATGACGCGATGGAAGATGAGTCCGTCGTAGAAGCCGTCACGGGCGAGCTTGGTGAAGTTCTCGACGGTCTTCGGGGCGTCCTCGGGGAACAGCGTGATCTCGATGGGTCCTTCGCTGGTGTGCAACGTCGTCTTTGTCATGCGTCCGACGCTAGCAGCCCGGCCCTACCGCTTAACAAGTGATCAACATCCATTTTCCCGACACCCGCGTACACTGAGCCGATGGCGACGGCAGAGCCACTGAAAGTGCTGCCGCGGGAGGCAGCTTCCGGCGAGCTCGTGCGGGGCTGGCGGCGGCTGACCCGCGCCGCCACGGCCGTGGCGGTGCTGACGAGCCCCGCCCTCTACCTGTGGATCGACCGGCAGTACGGCTGGTCGTGGTGGGTCTCGCTGCTCGCCACCGCGGGTGTCGTGATCGTCGGGCGCGGCCTGAGTGACCTCCTCCTCCACCGGCTGATCCCCTGGCCGAGCCTGTTCGGGCTCGAGAGCCCGCAACTCCGAGAGGAAGACGTCGTCGGCAGGCGGCGAGCGTGGTTCTGGCGCTTCTGGCTGAAGATGGGAATCGTGCTCGGCCTGGGCTACTGGCTGGCGTCCCGGTACCTCAGCGCAGACCTGATCGTCCAGATCCTGCCGCTGATGGTGATGTTGCCGATCTTCCTGATCTTCAACTTCGTGATCCTCTTCGGGCCGCTGCTCCTGATGAACCTGTCCCAGATCCAGTCGTTCGAGCCGGGCGACGCCGAATGGGGCGTCAAGCTCGACGACGTGCGCGGGCAGGTGGAGGCGAAGGAGGACGTGCGCCGCGTCGTCAACATCTGGCAGTCGGGCGAGGCATTCGAGCGCGCCGGCGGCAAGCGCGAGCGCGGGCTCCTCTTCCTGGGGGCACCCGGCACGGGCAAGACGATGCTCGCCAAGGCGATCGCGACCGGCTTCAACTCGCCGTTCATCTCGATCCCGGGATCGGGCTTCGCGGCCACGTTCATCGGGATCGACGCCATCATCGTCAGGATCCTGGCGCGCCGCGCCAAGAAGCTCGCGCGCAAGTGGGGCGGCCAATGCATCGTCTTCATCGACGAGATCGACGCCGTCGGCATGCGGCGCGCAACGCTCGGCGGCGGCGGCGCCGGCGGCGGCTTCGCGGGAGCCCACGGCACCGGGCCGGTCGATGCGCACGACCTGCTCTTCTTCGGCCCCTGGGGCGCGCTGAACCCATCCGGTGACCTGGTGCTCGAGACGGCACGCTGGCGCGAGCGCATGTTCGCGGAGCGGGCCGGGGGGCGGCCGGAGCGCGCGGGCATCTACCAGCGCCTGTCGGGGATCGCCGAGTTCATGTTCCCGGGCGGCATGGGCGGCGGCGGCGGCCTGGCGCTCAACCAGCTCCTCGTGGTGATGGACGGCATCGACAACCCACCGTTCTTCAAGCGCTTCTTCACGAGCAAGCTGAACACGTTCCTGGACGCCTCCTACATCGTCCCGCGCCGCATCCGCCGCCTTCCTCTGCGGCTCCCTGCGGCGCGCCCGCGCAGAGAGCAGATCTACTTCATCGGGGCCACCAACGTGCCCATCGACAGGCTCGATCCGGCCCTGACACGGCCGGGGCGCATGGGGCGGCACGTCTGGTTCCGCACTCCCACGCAGCAGGATCGGCTGGATGTCTTCGACCTGTACATCAACAAGGTCGCCCATGACGCCGACCTCGACACGCCGGTGCGCCGCGACGAGATCGCCCGCATCACGAACGGCTACTCACCGGCGATGATCGACCAGGTCTGCTCCATGGCGCTCACGATCGCGCACCACACCGGACGCGACGCCTTCGAGTGGGGTGATCTGGTGGAGGCGATGACGACGCTCGAGTCGGGCACGGCAATCGGGGTCGAGTACGTCGCCGACGAGAGCAGGGCCGTGGCGATCCACGAGGCGGGCCATGCGATCAGCGGGCACGCCTACATGAAGGACATCGAGTCCACGCGCCTCTCGATCCGGATGCGCGGAGGCTCGCTCGGACACCACCAGGCCGCTGCGAAGGAGGAGCGCTTCAGCAAGTTCCAGAGCGAGGACTTCGCCAGCCTGATCTGGACGCTCGGAGCGATGGCGGCCGAGCGCGTGTTCTACGGCGAGAACTCCCGAGGCGTCGGTGGCGACGTGTACAGCGCCACCGCATTGACGGCCACCATGGTCGGCCAATGGGCGATGGGCCCGCAGCCCTTCGTCGTCGCGCCGGTCGACGGCGAGACGGAGGAGCAGGCGCGCCAGCGGGTGCTCGAGCGCTTCGAGCGGATCGGGCTGCAGATCATGAACCGGACGGGCGGCGGCCCGATGACGGCGGACCCTGTGACGAGCGCGCTCGGCGACCCGTCCAAGCGCCGTGTCGCCGCGCAGATCCTCGGCCAGGCCTACGTCACTGCGCACAACCTCGTCCGCCACAACCGCCACGCGATCGAGCACGTGGCAGACCGCCTGATCGAGACGAAGGAGATCTTCGGGAACGACCTGCTGTCGCTGCTCGAGTCGGCCACGATCCGGATCCCGGAAGTCGACTACAACGACGACTCGAGCTGGCCGAGCGCGTTCTTCGCCGCCGGCTCCGACCGGCGGTCGGCCCCTGACGCTCCGCCGCCGCCGATGCTGGAGCAGGCCACATGAGCGAGACCCCCCACGAGGCGACCGTGATCGACGCGGAGCCCGCCCGCCGTGCGGGCCGCCAGGCGTCCGTGCCGCGCGCAGAGCGGGCACGGCAGTCGTCGTACCGCGGACGTTTCGGGGTCGTCTACGTCGCGCTCGCGCTCGTCGCCGGCGTAGCTCTGGGTGGGTTCCTCGTGCTGATGACGCGCTCCGATCCGGCTCCGCCGCCGCCGTGGTCGACGCGATTCGTGCCGGAGGGCAGCGAAGCAGCGAAGGCTAAGCAGATCGCCGCACAGGTCTCGGCGAAGTACAAGCTTGTGAGCGGGCAGCAGCTCGCCGTCGCGCTGGTGGGCCCGCCGGAGGTCTCGGCAGGCGAGAGCCAGGGCGGCAACATTCCCGTGCGCGCGATCGCAGTGCGCCCCGACACCTCGACGGGCAAGCGAGAGGAGAGCGACATCGAGATCATCGACGCCTCCGGAAATCTCGTCTTCATCCTCTGTGGCCTCGGCCAGAACTGCTCCATCAAGGGCGGCACTCCCTCCGAGGCCCGGCATGAGCTCCTACGCCGCGAGGCGCTCGAGCTGGCGCTGTACACGTTCAAGTACGTGGAGGACATCGACTCGGTGACGGTGTTCCTGCCGCCGCCCCCCGACGGAGCCGCCGATACGGGCACGTCGGTGTTCCTCCGCAAGCGGCACGTCGAGCCGGAGCTGAGCCGCCCGGTCGTGCGCACGCTGGCGCCGGTGGCGCCTGCGATCGGGAAGATGAGCAAGCCGGAGCTGGCCCGCGTCAACCGGATCACGAACCCACACCTCTTCACGTACGAGTATCAGCAGGCCCAGGACGGGAGCGCCGTGCTGGTCCTCGACCCGATCATCCTCGGAGCGTAGGCACGCGGGGGCCGCACTTTCGCGAGCCCCGGGGCGGGGAGCGAGCTGCTGTCTACGATCGCGGGGTGGACGCGCGGCTGGTGAGGGCCAAGGAGCGGCTCGACACCCTCGACTGGTGGCCGCGGCCCGTGCGCCTCGAGGGAGTTCGGATGCTCACGGCTCCCTGGGCGTTCCGGCTGCCGTGGCTCTCGCGCTTCGACGGCTGGGCGTCGCATCGGCTGATCCTGCTGCGGAGCGCCGACGCGTCCGACGACCTCGTCACCCACGAGCTCTGCCACGTCTGGCAGATGCAGCACCGGCCGCTGCGGATGCCGCTCAGCTACCTCCGCACCGGTTACGCCGCGAACGGGTACGAGCGTCAGGCCCGGGCCGCCGTGGCGGCGACGCGCTAGGCGGGCGCGACGGGGTCGCCGACCGCGATCCTGCCCGGCCGCACGACCTCCCCCCAGATGCCGAACGGGAGCGGCTCGTCGGTGGGGACGTCGCCACGGTAGCTCCGGAGCAGGTGCAGGGTGTCGAGCGTGGGGACGCCGCTGTCCGGATCCTGCGTCGTCACGGCGCAGCGGCCGACGAGGCCGTTCCAGCGGAGCACCGCCTCACCCACGGCGATGTCGCGTCCCACCCAGGAGTCCTCCTCGTGGGCGTCGACTCCGTCGATCGTGAGCAGCATGCGGAAGCGCCTTCCGTCCACCGCGTCCACGCCTGCCTCCTCGGCGAGGCGTGCGAGCGACCCGTCCGACACGAGCGAGACGGAGCCGCGGAAGCCGCGGTCGGAGCCACCGACGTCGCCGTCGACGCGCACGAGCCGGATCGGCTTCCCCGCGAACGCCGAGAGCGCCTCCGACCAGGGGCCGACGACGAGCCGACCCTGCACCGGGTCGCCGTAGAAGCTGGTCTCGACGGCTTCCCCCAGCTCGACCTCGCCGGAGACGAGCGCCCCGCCGGGGAAGCGCAGCTCGAGGGTGCTTCCGTCGCTCGCCGCGTCGGGCAGCACCTGCACGAAAGGGCCGTGCGACTTGCCGTTCAAAAGCCTGCCGTCCGCATCGACGAGGTAGAAGCGGCGGTTTCCCCGCAGGCCGGAAGGACCGAGCTCGATCGCCTCCGGATGGACGAGCGCAAGCCCCTTCACGGGCGCGTAGGAGATGCGGACGACGGCTGCGATCGTGCCAGCCTACAGGGCTTGCCGGGTCTCGAAGCACCTTCCATCGCGACGCATCCACGCCGCCCGGTAGGGGCGCGGGCGTCCGAGCCCGACTCGGAGTCGATGGAGTTTCGGTGGGCGCGGCAGCGACTACGATGCGGCATGCGCGCGTTCTTGCGACCTTCGGGTTGGTGCAGCTGTGGTCGTCGCCTGGCGGGGACGAGGTCCTCCGCGACAGCTCGGGCAGGCAGAGGCCCGGCGATCGAGACTCCGGCATGAAGACGATCCTGATCGTGGGCGCCGGCAACTACCAGATGGCGGTGATTCGCCGGGCGAAGGAGCTCGGACTTCGGGTCGTTGCCGTCGACCGCAACGCGGAGGCACCCGCCCTCCGGCTCGCAGACGTCTCGCGTGTGCTCGACTTCGTCGACGCGGATGTCCTGCTCGAGGGCGTGCGTGACCTCGAGATCGACGGCGTGACAACGGTGCAGGCCGAGCGAGCGGTACCGGTCATCGCCCGAGTGGCCGAAGCCCTCGGCTTGCCGGGGATCGGCGTCGATACCGCCGAGACGATGACGAACAAGGTGAAGATGCGCGAGCAGCTGGCGGCGGCATCGCTGCCACAGCCGAGGTTCGCTCACCTCCGGGCGAAGGAGGAGAGCCAGCAGGCGATCGAGGAGATCGGTCTCCCGGCCGTGCTCAAGCCCGCGGACGCAAGCGGTCAGAGCGGCGTCTACCGGATCATGTCGGCGGCCGAGCTCGCGACGCGCCTGCCGGAGACACTCGCTGCCTCGCCGTCGGGCGTCGCGATCCTCGAGGAGTACGTCGAGGGCACAGAGATGAACGGGATCGTGATCATGGTCGAAGGCGAGGCTCGGTCGGTCATGCTCTGCGATCGCCTCCGACCGCCTGGGTCCAGCTTCGGCGTCAGCTGGATTCACCTCTATCCGCCGAGCGTGGAAGGGCCACAGCTCGAGGAGGCGGAGCGCGTCGCGGCGGATGCCGCACGCGCTCTCGGCCTCCGCACCGGCATCGCCTTCCCGCAGTTGCTCGCCACCCCGGACGGTCGCATCGTCGTGGTCGAGTGCGCAGCGCGGATCGGAGGGTTGATGGGCGAGCACCTTCGCCACGCGCTTGGCGTCGACATCCTCGAAGTGCAACTCCGCATGGCGCTCGGAGAGGACGTGCCGGATGCGCTGATCGAGAGACGCCACAGTCGACCGACTGCCGTTCGCTTCCTGACCGCCGAGCCCGGCCCGCTGCCCACAGGACGCGTCACGCACGTCGGATCGCTCGAGCGCGTGCTGGCGGCGCCGGGTGTCGTCGAGGCTGCGGCGTACATCAAGGAGGGCGACGTCCTTCGGCCGGTAATGCGCATCTCGGATCGACGAGGCTGGGTGATTGCGGTCGGCAAGGACGTCGAAGAGGCGCTCGAGCGTGCCGATGTCGGCGCGAGCCTCGTCGATGTCGAGGTCGAGGTCGGCTAGTGGCCCGATCCGGGGACGCCGCGCGGCCCGGCCACGATTGTGCGTTCTCCCTCACCCACTACCGTGAGATTCTCGAAGCTGCGAAGGCTGGTGGCTACCGTTTTGCCGGCTTCGATCGTGCTCCCTCGGAGGGCGACCTGATCATCCGTCACGACGTCGATCTCTCGCTCGCCGCGGCTGTCGAGATGGCGGAGGTGGAGGCGGCAGCAGGAGCGTGGTCGACGTGGTTCCTCATGACCAGGTCTGTCTTCTACAATCTCGCTTCGAGCGAGGGGTCACACGCTCTCGCCAGGCTGCGGGAGCTCGGCGGGCGAATCGCACAGCACGCCGTCTGGCCGAGGATCGATCTCGACGAGCGATTCGAGCCGATCGTCGCCTGGCACAACCCCGAGCTCGAGTACATGACGGATCCGATCGAGGGCGCTGTCAACGCGATGGGCACCCCCTGGTTCGATGGCGTGCATTTCCGGTCCGACTCCAACCAGCGGTGGGGCTTCCGGGGAGCCCAGCAGTCGTGTCCACGCGAGGAGCTCGCGCACGGGAAGCTCGACTGGCTCCACCTCCTGATCCATCCAGCGATCTGGGCGTACGACGGAAAGACGATGCGCGAAACGATGGAGTCATTCATCGACGCCGAGAGCGCCGCTCGCTTCGAGCATCTCCGCATCGACAAGATCGACCTCTCCTGAGGCCGGCGAGGCCTAGACGAGACCGCCTCTGTAGCGCCACGGGCCCGGCTCGAATCGTATGCCGCGCTTACGGCAAAACTCGCGAACCGAGTCGAGGACGACGCCTCCGTCCCCGTGAACGCGACGCTCGAGCAAGTCGAGGACGGCGCAACCCTCGGGCGGCCCGCCCTCGAGAGTGAGCGTGAGCACCACCGTTTCACCATCGCCTGCCGGCACGGCTGCCGCGCTCAACCTCTCCGAGAAGAGGATTCGAGCCGGCCCTCCCGCGCCGGTGAGTGCAAAGCCTTCCAGGCCTTTCGCCTCGCCGTCGAGAGCCTCCGTCTCCACGCCGCGGAAGGACAGGAGCTGTCGGAGCTCCCTCATCATCTGTCGCGCCAGGGCGGCCTGCCGGGATCGCTCGGGCCGGCGGCTCGCAGCCCCTGCAACACGCGCCGGGACGCCGATCGCGAGTGAGCCCGGCTGGATGTTGGAGACGACGTAGGAGTTCGAGGCGATGATCGACTCGCGGCCGACTCTGCAGCCCGCGTAGACGACGGCTCCGACCCCGATCTGTGCACGGTCTTCGAGCACGATCCCGGCGAAGCGGTTCTCGAAGCCCTCGAGCACGGAGTGGCCGGTGTTGTGCGTGAGCAGCACGGAGCGCATCGTGACGAACACCTCCCGCCCGATCAGGACTGGACGGCAGACGTTGATGAAGGCCTCGTCGCCGATGAACCCGAGCTCACCCATGACGAACGTCGCCCACGGATCACGGGCGCCGCCGCCGCCGACGACGATGCGGTCACCGGTCCAGGTTCCGGCACCGATGAACGCGCGGCGGCACGTGAGCTGGAGCGATGAGCCGAGCAGCGTGAGCTTCCCGGCGGCGAAGACCTCGTGGCAGTGGATATTGCCGCCGCCTCCTATCGTCACCGAATCGTCGAGCACGATCCGAGGTGCCACGATGACAGTGCCCGCACCGAGGGTCACATCGTTGCCGACTCGCGCTCCGTGGCTGCGGTACGCGTCGACCTTCTCCGCCGACGAGAGTGCTCCGAACGCCGCCGGATCCGCCGAGAGCTTGGCGAGGAAGGCCGGATCGACGACTCCGTCCTCCTCGTCGAGGGAGAAGACGGCGGGCAGCGTGACGTTCTCGGTCGAAAGGCCCGCGAAGACGACGTCGTCCTCGTCGGAGCTCTCGTGGGCCGCTGCGCGCCACGCCTCGATGTCCGCCACCGTGATGAAGCCCGACTTCTGGATCTGATCGAGATCGATCCCGTACTGCTCGGCGAGCTCTGCAGCCTTGCGTGTCACGGAACGCTCGCCGGCCGCCGCCGAGCTGGAAGGAGGAGAGGCTGCGGCCACTGACCTCGCGTCCACGTCTGCGAGGTCGGCCGGGCTCTCTGCGACGAGCGCGACCGAGGCGCCGATCTCCACGTCGACGCCGGCCTGAACGAGCCAGACGAGCGTGCCGTCGCCCGGCGCCTCCAGATCGAACGACGCCTTCGACGTCTCCACCACGCAAACCGCCTGCCCCTTCCGCACCACGTCCCTGTCGCCGACGAGCCATTCCACGAGCAGAGCCGAATCGCTGTTCGCATCGTCGCGGGTGAGGACGATCTCGAGCAATGCTGTCAGCCCCTCAGCCCGGCGAGCTGGGTAACGGCCGCGATCACATCGCCGCGGCCGGGCAGCATCTCGTCCTCGAGGACCCGCGCGCTCGGCACGATCCCGTCTCGCGCTGCGACGCGGCGGATCGGGCCGCGGAGGTCGCGCCACGCCCGCTCATGGACGCGCGCGGCGATCTCGGCGCCGATCCCGCCCGTCAGGGTGCCCTCCTCGACCGTCACGAGTGAGCCCGTGCGGGCGACGGAAGCGATCACCGGCTCGAGATCCAGCGGAAGGAGTTGTGAAAGCGAAACGACCTCGGTGAAGATCTCGTGCTCGAGGATGAGATCCCGTGCCGCGTCGAGCGTCGGCGGCAGCATGCCACCGTAGGTGACGAGGGTGGCCGCCCCACCGTCGAAACCGTTGCCCGAGAACGTCAGCGCGGGGTAGCGGGCATCGCTCTCGATACAGCCGAAGTCGCCCACCCTGCCGTCCACGGGCCGGCGGTTCGGGCGCCCGTAGAGCAGCTTGTTCTCGATGAAGAAGACCGGGTTGTCGTCGGCGACCGCCTCGCCCAGCATGTCGCCGAGGGCGTGGCACTCACTCGGCGCGACGACCGTGATGCCGGGCACCCCGAGGAGCAGCTTCTCGAGCGACTGACTATGCGTCGGCCCGTAGCCGCGACCCCCTCCCATCGGCGTCCGGACGACGAGCGGCACGCTCACCTTGCCATCGAACATCTCGTGGAATTTCGCAATGCCGTTGACGATCTGGTCGAAGCCGAGCGTGATGAAGTCCCCGAACATGACCTCGAGGATCGGCCGGTACCCGCGCAGCGCAAGGCCGGCCGCGATGCCGAACAGCGAGGGCTCGCTGACCGGCGTCGTGAGCACCTGCGCCGGCCAGCGCGTACTGAGGCCGGCTGTGACCTTGAATGCACCCCCGGACGGGTCCAGGACGTCCTCTCCGAGGAGGTACACGTCGTCGCGTTCCTGGAAGATCTCATGGAGAGCTTCGTTCAGCACCTTGGCGCAGCGAACGCTCACCCCGTCACCTGCTCGGGCGCCACGGCAGGCGCTTCGAGGGCCTGTGCGACGGCGACCGAGAGTCGGCTCTCGCACGACTCCTCGATCGCACCGCGAACGGCGGGGTCGAGGCGGGATCCGACGACGGTGAGCGGGTCGCGCTCGCGCCGCGCGGCGATCTCCTCGGGATCGCGGAAGTCGTCCCCCTTGCTGTGAGGGCTGAAACGGTAGGTGTCGATCACGAGGAAGAACGGGCCGCCGGTGCTGCGAACATGTGCGACCGCTGCCTCGGCAGCGACCCGGATCTCGGTCGCGTCGGTGGAGTCGAGGCGGTTGGTGGGTACGCCGAAGGCGGCCGCGCGCGCCTCGACGTCACCGGCAATCTGCAGCTTCGACGTGGTCGTCTGCGCGTACCCGTTGTGCTCGACGACGATCAGGAGCGGCAGTTGCCACAACGACGCGATGTTGAGGCTCTCGTACAGCACGCCCTGTCCGAGCGTGCCGTCGCCGATGAAGACCGTCGTGACCGCTCCCGCGCGGCGCTCGCGCTCGGCGAGTGCGATCCCCGTTGCAAGAGGCAGCGTGCTGCCCAGAATCCCGTTCGAGTAGAAATTGTCGGTGCAGAGGTGCTGACTGCCGCCCTTGCCGCCGCAGACGCCACCCTCGCGCCCGAGTATCTCGCGCAAGAGGCCGTCGACGTCGCCGGTGAAGGCGAGATAGTGACCGTGACAGCGGTGATTGCTCACGATCACGTCGAGCTCGGCTTCGAGGCACGCGACCACGCCGACCGCGTCGGCCTCCTGGCCGATGCACGTGTGCGTCGTCCCGGAGATCTCGCCGGCGCCGAACAGATCGAGGAGCGTCTCCTCGAATCGCCGGATCAGGAACATGTCGGCGAACAGGCGCTCGAGATCCGGGGCTGACCCGGTTTTACGATCAGTGATCACTTGATCTCGGAAGCTGATGTCGGCCCACCTCACTCGCCGTTGTGTCCCGGTTTCTGCCGCGCCGAGACGATAGTGCACCTTGTGCTCGCTTTCGACGGCTCCGGGGCAGTTCGCGAACCCCAACCCTCGCGTCCGGCGCCTGGGTCGAAAGGCTAAAGATATCCGAGGTCGGCGAGACGCGACTCGACAATGGCTGCCTCCTCGTCGCTGACCTCGGCGTGCGCAACCTGCTCGATCTCCGCGTAGAGGCGCTCGCGAAGCTCCGGCGGGACCTCTTCCGGCCGGCTGTGCCTCTCGCGCGGATCGAGGTCGAGCCGGTAGGCCTCCTCCTCCCCCGATTCGAGGTGGGCGATGAGCTTCCACGGCGGCGCGCGGAGCGCGAGCTGGGACACGCGTCCCGCATCGGTGCCGACGATCCAGACGGGGCCTCTGTCCCCGTCCCCGGTCTCCAGGAACGGCCGGAGCGTCGTGCCGTCGGCCCCTTCGAGCGGGGCGCCGGCGTAGTCCAGAAGCGTCGGCGTCAGGTCGACAAGGCTCACCTGGGCGCCGACGATGCCGGGATCGACACGGCCGGGGGCCGAGACGATCAGCGGGACCTCCGCGATCTCGTCGTAGAGGGTGGCGCCATGCATGTGGAACGTGCCTTTGACGGCCGTCTTGTCGACGAAGCGCTCTCCCCACGACTCGCCGTGGTCGCTCAGGAACACCAGCATGGTGTCGTCTCGCAGCCCGAGGGCGTCGAGCTCTTCGAGGAAGCCCGCGAGGACGACCTCGGACGAGCGCTCGACGGCCTGTGCGTACATCTCCCGAAGCGCCTCGAGCTTGCTCGCACTGTCCGACTGGATGCCCTGAACGATCTCCTCCTTGGCCGCGAGCCACTCCTTCCGCAGGGCGTGGTCGATGTCGTACGGCATGTGCGTCGCCCACGAGTGGAACCAGAGGACGAACGGCTCCGTGCGGTGTGCCCGCAACCATTCGACGACTCCGTCGAGCGTGTCGCTCGAGCCGGCGACGTTGGCGTCCGGAAATCCCTTGAACAGGTAGTCGTCGTCGAACACGAAGCTGCCAGTCGTGTAGCCATGCGCGGCGGCCACGTTGAACAACGTCGGCACGGACGGGTCGAGCGGCGAGTCCCAGTGCAGGTAGCCGTGCTTGTGCGGGTAGAGACCGGTGATCATCGATGCTGTCGAAGGGCACGTCCAGGGGGCGGGAGTGATGGCCTGGTCGAAGCGAACGCCGCTGCCGGCGAGCTCGTCGATCGTCGGCGTGCGGACGCGGCGGGACCCGTAGCAACCGACGTGGTCCGTTCGCAGCGCATCGGAGACGTAGACGACGAAGTTCACGCGGCTGCTCCGAGCTCGTTGCGGAGGCTCGAACCGCGCATGCCGTCCGGAACCGGAAGTCCGAGGAGCTCCAGCACGGTCGGCGCAATGTCGAGCAGATGCGCGTCCAGGGTGCCGCGAGCGGCGACACCTGCGCCCGCGGCTATCCAGAGCCCGTCCTGCGCGTGATTCGCGTCGTCGGGGCCCGTGTCGTTCTCGAACGTGTGCACGCCCTCGGCGCCGCCCACCGTGCCCACGGATCGCCAGAGCAGGTCGCCGAAGATCACGATCAGGTCGGGAGCGACACCCCCGACGTGCTCATACAGCTCCTCCGGCTTGTAGACGTGGGTCGCCAGAGGACGCCCCTCGTCGTCCGGGATTGCCGCCAGGCGCTCGGCGAGCTCGTCGCGGACGCGGTGGTAGTCCTCCGGGGCGACGGTTCCGTTCGGCTCACGCCCGGCGACGTTGAGGTAGACCCGCGCGTAGTAGCCGCCCTCACCCCAGGCTGTCGTCTTGTCCCAGTCGATCCCTACGGCCCGCGGCGAGGTAACGCCGTCGGGCTCGGCCGCGAGGGTGAGCAGTCCCTCCAGGCGCAGCCACTCGTTGATGCGGATGCCGCCGTCCAGGCGCTTCGCGCCGTGATCGGAGACGACGAGAACAAGCGTCTCGTCGTCCGCACGGCGAAGGAGGCGCTCGATCAAGGTGTCCAGATGCTTGTGGTAGGCGAGGATCGCGTCCTCGTACGGGCTCCCGGGCTCGTGCTTGCGATGCTCGGTGTCCATGTACTTCCAGAAGCCGTGATGAATCCGATCGGTGCCCATCTCGACCATCGCGAACAGCTCCCACGGGCGGGTTTCCAGCAGATGCTCGGCAAGCTTGAAACGCCGGTCTGTCATGTCGTAGATCTGCTGGAGCAGCCCGTCCTTGTCCTCGGTGCGGAAGTCCGTGCAGTCGAACAGGTACTCGCCCACCGTTTCCGCGACCTCCTCGCGCAACGCGGGCGGGTACGTGTAACGACTCGCAACGGAGGGCGTGAGAAAGCAACTGACGAGCGCGCCGCGGAGCGGTCGCGGTGGGTAGGTCCCGGGCACCCCGATCACGATCGAGCTGCGGCCGGCTCGACCGAAAAGATCCCAGAGGCGGTCTGCCTTGATCGACGAGCCGTCCGCGATGAAGTTGCCGTCGTAGGTGTGGTCGCTACGGTTGCGGAAGCCGTAGACACCCAGGTCACCGGGGGTGCGGCTCGCCATCATGCACGACCACGCCGGCATGGTGATCGGCGGCACGACCGAGGTAAGTCGCCCGAAGACGCCGCGGTCCATCAAACCGGACAGCGTCGGGAGCTGGTCGCGCCAGCGTTCGAGAACGAGTGACGGCTCCGCACAGTCGAGGCCGATCACCATCACTCGGCTTGCGGCCGCTTCCACCATCCCCGGGAATCCTATTCAATTGTGCGAACGCGGCATCCCGGTGTCCTGACGCGGGGCCGTAGGACGAGAGTGGGCAGCATGTGGGCACGTGTGCCGTCGACGCCTGCCTAACCAGCCTGCCCGCAGGGCGAAAACCGCTTGGGCAGGTACGATCCGCCCCGCCGCCCCCATCGACTAGCGGCCTAGGTCACCACCCTTTCAAGGTGGCAGCACGGGTTCGAATCCCGTTGGGGGCATTCGTGTCGCGGACAGCGCGTCACAACCTGTTGGCATCACAACCTTTGTCATATCCGAGAGCGATGTGATCACGGACATCATCCGCCGCCAGCTCGAGACGACGTTGAGCCTCGGGCTACCGGGGCTCGCGGGGACGACGGGCGACATCGTCCGCGAGCGGGTCGAGACGGTGATCCGCTCCGGAGCCGTCCCGGATTCAGCGACCCGGGCCAACGGCATTCCCGTCCTCCTCGTGCTTCCGGGCGTCGATGCGGAACGCGCGATGCCGCTCACCTGCCAGGGCACGAAGACCGGGTATGTCGACATGCGTCCCGTGAGCCCGGACAGCTTCCAGCCCATCACGGGTACCGATCCCCCGAACAGCCCGTACCTCCTGATCGATGTCGACACGGGACGGGAGACCCTCGGCCTGTCACCGCGCTCAGCGGCGGCCCACATCGCGGAGGCGGGGCGGTCGCCCCTCACGCTGGCGGAAGGCGTAACGCTCCTCGCGCTGCACCCGGGAATCCTGCGAGAGCGCAACTGCTTCCAGATGCTGGGCTCGCGCCGGAGCGACAAGCGGATCGCCTCGCTGTGGGTGACGAAGGAGGGCAAGCCGCGGCTCGGATGGTGCTACGAGGGTGTCCCGCACTCATGGCTCGGATCGGCGTCGTGCGCAGCGCGGATTGCATGACCGGCCGGCTGCCGGGGGCTCCGACGGCGGGCAGTGAGCACACAGACGGGCTGCTCTCCGAGGGCCCGCGGCTGGTCGACCTGCTGCCTAGGCGCAGCCGGCGCCCCGTTCGACTTCGAGCCGCTCTGCGCCGGAGCCCTGGGCGACGAGCGTGAGCGTGTAGGAGACCGGCGGCGCGCAGACCCAGACGCGCCGCCGGTTCTGGCCGGTCAGCCAGGCCTGGCGGACGTACGACGACTTGCCCGCGTAGGGGCCGGAGGCGAGCAGCGTCACGAACCGCACCGCCGGGGCGGTGCGCCGGTACTCGACCGCCCAGTTCGGTGTCTTCGAGCCGTAGGCGTTCGACCACCAACCCTGCATCGGGCCCGTCCCCCCGTTGATGCTGCCGAACTCGAGCCCGTTCCAGTCGGCCTGGGCAACGGTGAGCACCGGCCTCGCAGCGGCATCGAACGCCACTGCATGCCGCCCGTAGAACCTGATCGCGGTGCCGGGCTGGATGTGCCACGTCTGGGTGTAGACGTGGGAGGCCGCCGAGGAGAGGCTGTCGATCACCACGGCGAGATCCTGCTCGAGGAGGGCGACCGTGCGCACATGCCGCACACCGGCGTTGAGCTCGCTGGTGCCGGTGGCCCACGCGACGCCGTCGGCGACGCCCGAGACTCCAGGGACGGCTGCGCCCTCCCGCTGGTCGCCGCCGTCGACGACGACCGTGTTGTGGCTCCTCGTGCCGTGGAAGTAGTCGTAGTCGGGGCCGCGGTCGTAGGTGAAGAGACCGGAGTCCGGAAGCAACGCCGCCCCGCTCGAGTAGTACGTGAGCGAGAGCCCGTCGAGATGGCTGTGATCGGTGCGATAGACACCGCTGTCGAAGGTGATGAACGTCTGGCGGAGCGCGTCTGCCGGAGGGCTCGAGCGCAGCAGGAACAGGCCGGCCACAGGGAAGAGCTGAACGCCGGCCGGCGGCGGGGTGCCGGCCGCGCCTCGCTGGAACACCCAGGCGAACGTGGGGTCGAGCGCGGCAAGCGATCCGTACACAGCCGGATCCTGGTTCGGCACGATCGTCGTCGCCGTTGCGCCGAGCATCGGCAGCCGTCCGTCCGGCTGCACGATCGCGCCCGCGTACGGGAGCATCGCCCGCTGCGCCGCGTCGTAGCTCGGGGCGAGCGCCGGTTCGTACGCGTTCGCCCAGCGAGCGATCTGGGCGACGATCCCGAGCACGTAGTAGTGGTAGAAGGGCGAGTTCTCGATGTCGACGCCGTCCGCGTCGAGGTTCGAGGCGATCATCTCCTGGAGTCGCTCCAGGGCCGTCGCGCGCCAGGCAGCCGCGCCGGTCAGCTCTGGGAACCTGTCGGCGACGAGGAGCAGAGCGGCGCCCTCGTTGAAGCCGTGGTTGTAGCCCGGCTCGTAGTGGCGGGCGTCGAAGAGGAAGGCTCCGAGCCGCTCGATCGAGCCACGCAGGCCGGCCTCGAGGTCGGGAGGCAGCCGCCCCCAGCGGCGCAGCTTCTCGTAGGTGTTGACGAGCACCATCGCCCGGTAGGCGGCAGCGTGGTTGTTGTCGAAGCGCAGTCGGTCGAAGCTACGCGTCGCGTCGTAGGCCGCGAAGCTCCGCAGGATCGCGACGAGCTTGTCCAGATAGCGCTGGTCGTCGGTGGTGCCGTACGCCCAGAGCAGGTTCGACGTGTACCGAAGCCCGTAGAACATGAACCTCCAGTAGGCGTCGGAGTAGGGATCCTCCGTCCACGTGAGCGGCCAGGCGAGATGCACAGGGGGATGACCCCGCGCCGGCCAGACGTCGCGCAGCAACCTGTCGGCCTCGGGGATGGTGCCCTGGTTGAGGTCGGCATAGATCGACTCCGGCCCGAGCGCCAGCGGCTCCGGCCACGTCGCCGCGCGCGCGTCACCCGACGACGCGAGCCCGACCAGCAGCCCGACCAGCAGCAGGACGAGGACCGTGCCGCAGCGACCCGCGCGCACCGTCGTCGGTCGGCTGCCTGCACCGGGTGTGAGAGCGGCGGTCGGACGAACCGAGCGGATCATGCCGAGGGATGCCTCCTCGCAGAGCTACCGGAAGCGCCCGTGCCGCTCGAGCTGCCGGCACGATCGTATTCCTCTCCGGCGCACGACTCCAGTCCTGGGTCAGCGAGCCGGTGCCCGGACGCCCGCAGGCGGCGTGCTGCTGCAACGGGTCACGCCGCTTTCGTACGGGTGCGCGCTCAGTACGCGTACTGGCTGTTCCAGGCGGTTCCCGCGCGGTTCGTGAACCGGCCGATCCGCGAGATGTCTACCAGGAGCAGGTCGGCTCCGGGCGCGGCGTCGAACCGCCCGGCGAACGGGTAGAGCGGCAGCGCGACGGGGGCGCCGCCGGCGCCGACCCTCGTCAGCGCGACCGCGTTGACGTTCGCGAGGCGAACCCAGTCACTTCGGCCGCCCCACGACACCGAGCTCGTCAAGGAGGTGGCGCCGCTCTTCTGGTAGCGGACGACGTCGTCGCGGCCGTCGGCGTCCACGTCGGCGATCAGAAGCGGCGCCACGTCCTGTGACAGCTTCGAGTTCAGGGTCTGCCACGAGCCGGTAGCGCTCTGCGAGATCGACCAGCGGCCGCCCTGCACGGCGAGCACGTCGGTGATGCCATCGCCGGTGAAGTCGCCGAAGCGGAGCTTGGCGAGCTGAATCGAGGAGCTCTGCGCCGGACGCCAGCCAGGAGCGGCGAGGCTCGTCACGTACCACTGGCCGTCGGGCGCCCGTCTGAACGCGGACGAGGTCTTGCCCGGGCCGGGCGGGCCGAAGCGCCCGAGCACCACCTCGCCGAGCGGGGCGTTGAACGTACCGAGCGAGCGCCAGGGCGCGTATCCACCGCTCGAGAGCTCCCACGCGGCGCCGTTGGCGGCGAGCACGTCGCAGCGGCCGTCGCCGTCGATGTAGCCGAGCCGGAGCTGGTCGAGCCGCTCGGTCGCCTGCTTCAGGTACGTCCACTGGAACTCGCCGCTCGAGGAGTACCACCAGGTCGCGCCTGTGGCGAGGAAGAGGTCGTCCTTGCCGTCGCCGTCGAAGTCACAGACGCCGTACTTGCCGAAGGAGTCGTAGCCGGTCACGTTCGCGTTCGGGCCCGACCCGATGATGATGTTCTTCTTGCCCTCGGTGAGCGCGATCGCGCCTGTCGTGATCGTGCCGTCGTTCAGCTGGTCGAGCGCGAAGACGTTGCGCAGGATCGTCGCCTCGATCTGCGGTGTGCCGCGGATCTTGATCGCGTTGTCGCTGGCGTACTGGAAGGCGTTGTCGTGGATCGCGATCAGCCCGCCGGCCCGCCCACAGTTCCACGAGCTGTCGTTGACGAGCCCCGAGAGGCCGCAGTTGCCGGAGCCGTGCATGTCGAACTCGTGAGTGTGGAACCCGAGCCTGTGGTAGCCGCCTCCCTTCAGCACGAGGTTCCGCTCGGCGCGGTACCCGTCCGACTTGCCGTGCCCGGCGATCGCGTGCCGGTTGAAGTCGAAGACGTTCTCCTGAATCAACGCCGTGCCCCCCAGGGAGACGTCCACGCCGTAGCCGTTCCCGCCCTCGTGCTGGTTGTGATGGATGTAGTTGCCGCGAACCGTCACCTGCTCGGGCCTCTCGATCCGGCCTGCGCCGTCGAACCGCGGCTCGTCCACGACCCTGATCGCAGCACCGCTCCAACCCGCCAGGTCCATGTTCGAGATCTCGACGCCGACGCAGTTGACGATGAGGATCCCCACCTGGAGGCGCGAGTCGCCCGACTCGATGCCGAAATCGGGTCCGTGTAGCCGGAACCCGGAGAAGCGCACGTTGTCGTTCAGTGACCCCCCGGGGAAGCACTCGACCGTGAATTGCCCCTTGGGGCGCGCCCTCGTGAAGAGCCGTGGCCCGAGCGCGTTCCCGCTCCGCGCCTGTCGAGCGGGCTTGCGCGGGTCGTTGCGGCTCTTGGCGCCCCCGAACGTGGTCACGCTCGTCAGCGTCACCCCGCGTCCGACGCTGATCGGGGGGACGCTCGTGAGGTCGATGTCGACATCGGCACCGAGACGGACCGTGACCCCGTCCACCTGCACCGCCTCGACGAGGAGGTTGCGCCACTCGGGCGTGCTGCCCTTGATGTCGACGACGCTTCCCGGAGCGACCGCGCGGGGCGCGGCAGCCCCGTCGGGGATCAGGAGGAGAAGGGCGACTGCAACCAGGAGCGACGTTGCCCCCGGCGCGCACCAAGCCCTCCCCCGGCCGATCATCCGCCCGATGCTACGCCGTCCGTTCACCACCCGCCAAACAACCTCCCCGTTCTCGTCGGCGGAGTCTCCTCGCCCTCACCCCTTTGCAGGCAGCGTCTCCACGAAGGCGACGGCACGGTCGACCCACTGCCGGAGGGCTCTGCCGCGCAGCCCGTCGACGCCGACGAACACCATCCCCGTCATAGGGCGGCCCGTGAAGTCCATCGGCCGCACGTGGGGCCGGTCGAGCGCGTCGTCCGCCGCCTCCGCACCGAGCCGCAGCATCAGCTCCTCCGCGAGGATGCCGCAGGCCATGTGACCGCGCACCATGAACGCCAGCCCTCCGAACATCTTGCGCTCGGTCACGCCCTCGCGGCCCGCGAGCACGTCGCGCACCCGGTCGGCCAGCGTCTCGTCGTAGGCCACGCTAGCCCTCCAGCGCGTCGGGCAGGCCGAGGGCGGGCAGCAGGTGCGGGTAGCCGGCGAACCCGGTGATCCCCACGATCTCCTCTCCCTCGAGCGCGAACACCATCACACCGTACGCCTGGAAGGCATCGCCCGGCCGCTCCTGGAAGTAGGCGGCCAGCGCAGGCTGGCAGTTCGCCCGGGCGGGCACGAGCCGGATGCGCTCGAGGTTCCCCTGAGCCGGCACCGTCGAGAAGAACCCCGCGATCGCCTCGCGGCCGGCGATACGCACCGGCTCCGGCGGCATCGTCAGCAGCGCGTCGTCGGAGAGGAGCGAGACGAGCGCCCGCACGTCGACAGCCTCCCACGCCTCCACGAAGCGCCTCATCACGTGTTCCTCGGCCTTCCCGCCTGGGGAGGCGTGCGCCCGCACGAGGCCGCCGTCCCGCCGCTCCCGTGCCAGGCCCTCCCGCGCCCGCTGGAGCGCGCTGTTGACCGCCGGCACGGTGTCGTCGAGCACGTCCGCCACGTCGCGCGCGGACCATCCGAGCGCCTCGCGCAGCACGAGCACCGCCCGCTGCTTCGGCGGCAGCACCTGCATCGCGGCCACGAGAGCGAGGCCGATGTCCTCCCGCTCCTCGGCGATCGCCTCCGGAGCGGCACCGGGAGCCGGCAACTCCTCGAGGAGCGCATCGGGGTACGGCTGCAGGAAGGCGTCGATCCCCGCCCGGTCGCGCGCACGGCGCTCGGCAGCCGTGAGACACACGTTCGTCGCGATCCGGTACAGCCACGCGCGCAGCGGGGCCTGCTGCTCGAAGCGCCCCAGCGCGCGCCAGGCCCGCAGCATCACCTCCTGCACCGCGTCGTCCGCGTCGTCGAGGGAGCCGAGCATCCGGTAGCAGTGCCGGTGCAGCGCGCGACGATACGGCGAGGTGAGACGGACGAACGCCTGCTCGTCGCCGCCGCGGGCGGCGACGAGCAGTGCGGCCTTGGCCACCTGCGACTCGGGGAGGGTGGCGGAGTCGGTCATCCGGCGACCGGCGCAGGCGCGCCGAGCTCGCTCCATGCCGCCGGCGTGAACGTCCCGGGTGCACCACCGAGCGCGAGGAAGCGGATCCCGTCAGGGCCGGGGAGGATCCGTCGCATCTGCTGCGGTCCCACGCGCGCCATCATGCCGGGCCGCAGCTCGAATGTCTCCCCGTCTGCCTCGAGCGTGCCCGATCCGTCGAGCGGGACGTACACCTCTTCCTGGTTCGGATCCTGGGCCACGCGGTCGTGGTTGTGGTTCGGGTAGCCGTCCCAGCTCGGAGGCAGGGTCAGGACCTGCATCCCCCACGCGGTCACCCCGAGGGTCGCCCGCGTTCGCCGCATCAGACCGTCGAAGACCGGCTCCATCTCGTCGATCGTGGCCACGGTCACATCTGCCATCTCGCACCTCCCTGGTTCGCGAGCCCCACCGTTGGGCTCCTCACCATCTACAACCGGGAGGCCGCCGGGAACTCATCGGTCGGCGCCACGCAGAATGCGGAATGGTGAAGAGGGGCCGCCGCCGACCCCTCCTCCATGCGGGTTCCCAGGAGAGAACCTGTATCACCCAACCATGCGTCCGCCGCACCGTCGCCCTGGTTGAGATGACCGCATCATCCTCGAGACCGGCGCGAGCGCGATCCCCCTTTCGGATGTGATCGATCCCCCGCCCGAGGTCGACCGCGCCACCTCTCGGTCTCCCCGGACCGACGCGATCGCTCGCACGGCTCGGAAAGCCGCTTCAATGTGGGCGCACGCGGGCGGTTAGCTCAGCTGGTAGAGCACCTCGTTTACACCGAGGGGGTCGGCGGTTCGAGCCCGTCACCGCCCATCAGCGCAAAGCGTGACCCTTTGCGGGGTTGCCCCCACAACGTCAACGCTCAGCTCAACGGTCATGAGCTGAGTGGAGAACCGCACCTTTCCGGCCGTCGCTCCGGAGCTGGAGACACGCCGGCGCTGCGACGGGCCTCCTGCCGCGCGCGGAAAGGAGATCGCTTCGCCCTGAGGGAATAGGTTCATCGTCGAGCGCGATCGGGCAGAGGAACAGGAGCAAACGACCTATGCTGACCATCTTCACCGTGCCCAAGCCGTTCGAAGGCCACATCGGGGAGATCCAGAGAAACGCGATCCGGAGCTGGAAGCGCCTCGGCCCGGAGGTTCAGCTGATCGTCTGTGGAGACGAGCCGGGGTGCCGCGAGATCGCCTCCGAGCTCGACCTAGACGTGATTCCCGACGTCGCGCGCAACGAGTTCGGAACCCCGTTGCTGAGCTCCGTCTTCCTGCACGCCGAGGAACGAGCGAGGCACGACCTCCTGTGTTACGCGAACGCGGATCTCATCTTCTTCTCCGACCTGCTCGATGCAACCCGCCGGGTCGCCGTCTCGCGCAGGCGATTCCTCGTGGTGGGCGAGACGACGAACATCGACGTCGAAGGGGAGCTCACATCGCCAGCCGCAGCGCTCGAGGCGGATCTGCGTCGTCGCGCTCCGACGGCGGGAGCAGTGCGTGGACCCTGGTGGATCGACTTCTTCGTGTTCCCGCGCACCGTGATCGGCCGCCTCCCCGACTTCGCGGTCGGCCGCCCCACCTGGGACAACTGGATGATCTGGCGAGCGCGGAGCCTGCGGATACCCGTTGTCGACGTATCGGCCTGCGTCCTCGCGATCCACCAGGAGCACGGCTACGGTCACGTCAAGCACGCGAGAGGAGACAGGTGGGACGGGCCCGAAGGCGACAGCAACCGGCGTCTTCTCCGGTTCGACGAGCGCGCCTTCACGCTCGATGACGCCACTCACCGGTTGACGGACACGGCGCTCGTCCGGAACCGGGCCGGCGGGCTGCGCCGCCGCATCCGAACCGAGCTATCCCTCCACCCACGAACGATTCCGGTCTACCGGGCGCTGAAGCGAGCGTCTCGACCGCTGCGGGGGCCATCCTCTCGAACGTGACGCATCCGGTCGACGCGATCCCCTGACACGGGCCGGCGGTACGGGCCCGTTACCGCCGCATCATTGCCCACCTCGGTCGGGCGGCGCCCCGCCGAACGCGTCGCCCCACGAGGCCTTGCGCGCTGCGCGGAACGCCGCACGATCGCTCTTCGCGACGACGGCGCTGCGCAGGCCCTCCTCGGCGCAGAGCTCGAGCCGCACATGGCCGCCGCGCACCTGCGGATGGCGCAGGATCCGCGCATCCGCGCGCACGACCTCCTGACGCGCGGTCACGACGTAGGCGAACTTCTCGTCCTCGAAGCCCGCCTGCGCCGCCTTGGCGGAGCGATGGCCCGCCGAGCGCGGCAGGCGCACGGCGAAATGGCACCAGTCGTCGCCGTCGAGCGGGCACGGGCGGTCGTGCGGGCAGGGAAGGTTGGGGCGTACCGCTGGCGGCCGCTGCCGATCACGGGGACGGGCGCCCATGAAGGCATTCGCCGCAAACGCCATCAGTGATTGCTGGTCGGCGGCGGTCGAGATGAAGTCCTTGCTGCCGTCCATGTCATGGCCGAAGACGACCGCGGCCGCCGTGATCGCGCTGATCGCGACCAGGACCGCGAGGAACGCCCAGGGCAACTTCGTGCTCGTCATCTTCAGCAGCTCGCTTCTCACCAGTCGGTTCCAGCTCATGTCTTCGCCGCCACTCGTTTCTCATGGGTCGTGTCGAGCTGTGAATCGTCGCTTTCGGTCCAACCCAGGAAGAGCTCTTCGAGCGATCCGGCATCCGGCGTCAGCTCGTGGAGGGCGATGCCGGCGCGGAGCGCGAGCTCGCCGATGTCGTCCATCGACAGACCGCGTACGACGATCGCCTCGCCGTCCCGCGGTTGCACGGTCGCACCCGCCTCCTCCAGTAGCGGTGCGAGGCGATGCGGATCGGAGCTCCGCACGAGGAACGCCCCCTGAAGCAGATCGCGCAGCGGGCCGTTCGTGACGAGCCGGCCGCGGTTGAGAACGATCACGTCGTCGGCCAGTAGCTCGACCTCGGCGAGGAGGTGGCTGGAGACGAAGATCGTTCCTCCGTCGGCAGCTCGGCCGCGTAGGAGGTCGCGCACGGCCGGTGGCCGGTGTGGTCGATCACGATCAGCTTCTTGCTCGGCGCCTCAAGGTTTGCGAACCATTCGGCAGCGAGCTCTGCGCGGCCGCGGGCCTCGTACCTCCCCTGGACGAGGTAGACGGGAACGTCGAGCCGCGTCGTTCACGGCAACCCGACTTCTCCGCAGCCGCGGAGCCCCGGCGAGCGTCCGTCGACGGGTCGTTCGGGTCGGCCGCGGGACGCTCGAGGCGGCGGTGGGCGCGCTCCTCCTCGCGGCACCGGCACTCACGGGGCAAGGATACGCCGCGTCGCTTCTTTGGATGCCCGACCTCTCCGTCATCGTGCTCGCAGTCGGCGGTCTGCTCGCACTCACCGGGCTCGCCCGCGTTGGCAGGCAGCTGATTCCGACCCCACCGACAGGCGTTGTGGGTCACGCGAGCACGAGCGACGACCTTCACGCAGTGGTAACCGAGCCCCGAGGAGCTCAACAACAACTGCAGACCCACCGGCTCTCTCCCAAACCAGCCCGTCACCGCCCATGTCTTGCTCTGCAAGCAGGCCTCGCTGCGGCGGAAACCCGCTTGCGCGGGCTTCCGCCGCGTTGAGGCCCTGGAGCCGGGGAACCTACGGTTCCCCGTGCCCCCCTTCCGTCACGGTGGAACGCCGATTCGGAGACGACTCGGGCTAGGGGCTACCAGGCGGAATGGACGATCGGCGAGCCGTGCAGGACGGTCAGCTCGACCTTCTGTGCCCAGTCGACGAAGGCCTCGAAGTCCTCCCAGGATCCGGCCTGCGCCCAGTGGTCGGCGAGGCCGGCGGGGTTGTCGTACACCTCGTGGAAGGTGAACATCGTGTTCTCCGTCGGCGCGGAGCCCGGGTCGAGGGGGTTCGAGAGCTGCGGCCCCTGGGCCGTGTTGTAGCTCACGAGCTCCAGCTCGCCGTCACGATGGTGTGTCGCGGCTATCCACTTCGCATGGCTCGCGAAGAGCCGCTCACCCTCCGGCGCAAGGTCGGGCGTCGCGGTGAAGATGAACGTGATCAGGGTCTTGCCCACATTCGACATGTGTGCTCCGTCCTGTAATGGCGACGGCGGACGGGGCAGAGGCCGACACCCGCCCAGCGTCTCCCGGGCCGCAAACGTACCATTCCACCGCGCTCGCCAGCTGTTCAGCTCCCAGCTGCTTCGGCGTCCTCGCTGGAGGAGATCGGAGAGGGGCCGTACGCGTCGCCCCACGAGGCCTTGCGCGCTGCGCGGAACGCCGCACGATCGCTCTTCGCGACGACGGCGCTGCGCAGGCCCTCCTCGGCGCAGAGCTCGAGCCGCACATGGCCGCCGCGCACCTGCGGATGGCGCAGGATCCGCGCCTCCGCGCGCACGACCTCCTGACGCGCGGTCACGACGTAGGCGAACTTCTCGTCCTCGAAGCCCGCCTGCGCCGCCTTGGCGGAGCGATGGCCCGCCGAGCGCGGCAGGCGCACGGCGAAATGGCACCAGTCGTCGCCGTCGAGCGGGCACGGGCGGTCGTGCGGGCAGGGGGCAACCGTGAAGCCTCCCAGTTCGAGAAGCCGGCGGCGAGCCCCGAGTATGCGCCGGAAGCCGTCCGGCGTCCCGGGCTCCACGACGGCGAGCACGCTCGCGGTCGCCGCCCACGCCTGCTCGATGGCTCGGGCGGCTCCTGCCTCGTCCACCTCGTTGAGGACGTACCCGATCGTGACCAGGTCGAAGCTGCCCGCCGATATCTCGCGCCCGACGTCTCCCGCCTGCCACACGCAGCCCGCGACGGCGGCAGGGCCGCCGGCAGCGAGGCGCCGCCCGGCCTCGAGCATCCCCGGCTCGAGCTCAACGGCGACCACGCGCTCGAGCGACGGCCAGAGCCCGGCCGCCGCCCACACCACCGCACCGAGGCCCGCGCCGAGATCGAGATGCGAGCGGGGCGCGAAGCCGGGGGCCCGGAGCCCGACCTCCCCCAGCACCGCCGCGGCCGCGGCGTAGGTGGCGGGGAGCCGGGTCGTCGCGTAGGCGGCGACGTCGTCCGGCGAGCCGGCTCTCGGCCCGGGGCCGGCGGCGGCGGCCCGGTAGCGCTCGGACAGCGCGGCCGCAGCGGCAGGTGCGGCGCCCCCCGGGAAGAGCCTCCCGACGGCGTCGCGCAAAGCGATGGGCAGCTCGGCGGTCAGCACGCCCTCATCCTCGCGCACGGGCGCGAGCCGAGCGAGGCGCCGGGTCGCCGCTAGGCCTGCCGCTCGAGCTCGAGCGCGCAGGAGTTGATGCAGTAGCGCTGGCCCGTTGGGCCGGGGCCGTCAGGGAAGACGTGGCCGAGGTGGCCGCCGCAGGCTGCGCAGGTGACCTCGGTGCGGATCATCCCGTGGCTCGTATCCACATGGGTGTCGACGCTCTCGAGCGCAGCGGGCTCGACGAAGCTCGGCCAGCCCGAGCCGGAGTCGAACTTCGCGTCCGAGCGGAACAGCTCGGCGCCGCAGCCGGCGCAGCGATAGACGCCGGTGTCCTTGGTGTCCGTGTAGGCGCCGGTGAACGCGCGCTCGGTGCCCTTCTGCCGTAGCACCGCGTACTGCTCAGGGGTCAGCCGTGCACGCCACTCGGCATCGGTGAGATCGGTCTTCGGTTCCATGCGCATGACGGTACCGTCCCGCGCCAGGGCTCCGCGTTACACGACGACGAACGAGACGGCCACGAACTGGGTCGCCGCTGCGGCGACCACGAGCAGATGAAAGATCTCGTGAAACCCGAACGTACGCGGAAACGGGTTCGGCCAGTGGAAGGCATACGTGAGCGCGCCGAAGGTGTAGAGGGCGCCGCCGACGATCACGAGCGTCGAGGCGGCCACCCCCGCCTGCGAGAACATCTCGGGGATGGTGATCACACCTACCCAGCCGACCGCCGCGTATGCCAGCACGCTCACCCACTTGGGCGCGTCCAGCCAGGCGAAGTTCAGCACGAGCCCGAGAGCGGCACCGCCCCAGACGGTGGCGAGCACGACCCAGCGCAGCGTCCCCGAGAACGCGAGCAGCGCGAACGGCGTGTAGGTGCCCGCGATGAAGACGAAGATCGTCGAATGGTCGAGCCGGCGGGCCCACACCCGGCGGGCGGCCGACCGGAACGGGTAGCGGTGATAGAAGGCGCTGGCTCCGAACATCGCTGCGAGCGCCGTCACGTAGACCCAGGCGGCGAGCCGCGCCCGCGTGCCGTCGGCGATCGCCACGAGGACGATGCCGGCAACGACGGCCACGAAGAAGGCCCACAGATGGAAGACGCCTCGCAGCCGTGGTTTCTCGAGCAGATGCACTGCGGTCATTGTGCCTGTCGGCACGGCCGGCCGAGGTGGCCCGGGCTCACCGCGCGGTCCAGCCGAGATCGAGCGGGAGCGCTGCGCCGGTGAAGCCCCGCCCGGCAGGCCCGAGCAGGAAGGCGGCCGCGTCCGCCACCTCGCTCGGCTCCAGCATGCGCTTTACCGCCTGCGGCTGCAGCAGCACCTTCTGCAGCACCTCGTCCGCGGGCACGCCGTAGGCCTCCGCCTGGGCAGCGATCTGCCCTTCGACGAGGGGCGTCCGCACGAAGCCGGGGCAGAGCGCGACGGCGCTGATCCCGCAGTCGGCCCCCTCGAGCGCCAGCACCTTGACCAGCCCGACCACGCCGTGCTTGGCCGCCACATAGCCCGCCTTGTAGGGCGACGCGACGAGCCCGTGGGCGGACGCGATCGCAAGGAAGCGGCCGTCACCGGAGCTCCGGAGAGCCTCCCAGGCGTACTTCGCGAGCAGGAACGGGCTCGTCAGCAGCACTGAGAGCAGGGCGTCCCACCGCTCCTCGGGAAAGTCCTCGACCGACGAGACGTGCTGAAAGCCGGCGCAGGCGACGACCGCATCGAGGCCGCCGAGCTGCTCGAGCGCCGTCTCGACCGCCGCGCGGTTCCCCTCCTGCGTCGAGAGATCGGCCGCGAGCTGGTGCGCCTCGAGATCGTCCGCGACCACCCTGTCCACGCCGACGACGCTCGCCCCGTCGGCGAGCAGGCGCTCGGCGATCGCCCGGCCGATGCCGCCCGTCGAGCCGGTCACGAGCACCCTCCCGCCCGTCACGACCGGCTCCGCTCGCGGTCGCGCAGCTCGCTGCGCTTGACCTTGCCGGTGACGGTGAGCGGGATCTCGTCGACGAACTCGATCTCGCGCGGAGCCTCGTACGCCGCGAGCTGGGTGCGCACGTGCGCGCGGATGTCCGCCTCGAGCTCGGCCGAAGGGTCGGCGCCGTCGCCCAGCAGCAGGAACGCCTTCACGATCTCGCCGCGCGTCTCGTCAGGCACCCCGACGGCGGCGGCGAGCGCGACGGCGGGGTGGCGCATCAGGCACTGCTCGATCTCGTCCGGCCCCATGCGGTACCCGCCCGACGAGATCACGTCGTCGGCCCGTCCCTCGAACCAGAAGTAGCCGTCGCCGTCGACCCTGCCCCTGTCGCCCGTGCGCAGCCAGCCTCCGCGCGTCTTCTCCTCGGTCGCAGCCTCGGCGCCCCAGTAGCCCAGGAACGCAACCGGGTCGGGCAGCGCCACCGCGATCTCGCCGGGCTCGCCGCAGGCCACCCGGGTACCGTCCTCGTCGATCACCGCGACCGTGTGGCCTGGATACGCTCGTCCCATGGAGCCGGCTCGCACCGGCCAGCACGCCTGCGAGTTGCCGATCACGTAGTTCGCCTCCGTCTGGCCGAAGATCTCGTTGATCGTCACGCCGAGTGCCTCACGGCCCCATTCCAGCATGTCTGCGCCGACGGACTCGCCACCGCTCATGAGCGTGCGCAGCGCGCCGGGAATGCGCACCCCGGCGTTGCGCATCAGCTTCAGCGCCGTCGCCGGCGCGAAGGTGTTCCGCACCCCGAAGGAGACGATCAGGTCGGCGGCCCATTCGGGGTCGAAGCCGGCGCGCGACGCGGCGACGACCGGACGGCCGTGGTACCACGACGAGAGCAGCCCGTTCATCAGCCCACCGATCCACGCCCAGTCGGCGACCGTCCAGAAGACGTCTCCGGGCTTCGGGAAGTCGTCGTGCGAGAGCTGGAAGCCGGGCTGGTGGCCGAGCAGCACCCGGTGCGCGTGCAGCGCGCCCTTCGGCGGCCCGGTCGTGCCCGACGTGTAGATCAGCAGTGCCGGCGTCTCGGCCGTCGTCGCCGCCGGCACGAGCACGGGCGACGCGTCCTCGACGAGGGAGGCGAAGCTGCGATGGGGCGCGGGCGGCTCGGCGTCGACGACGACGATCAGCGCCCCCGTCCCGATCGCCGCGGTGGCGACCCGCTCCAGACGCTCCGAGTCGGTCAGGATCACGCGTGCCCCGCTGTCGCGGAAGCGGTGCTCGAGCGCATCGAAGCCGAACAGGACGCTCATCGGCACCGCCACGGCGCCGAGCCGGTAGACGGCGACGTGCGCGACGGCGGTCTCGAGCCGTTGCGCGAGGACGATCGCGACGCGGTCGCCCGGTCCGACGCCGAGGCCGCGAAGCGCGTTGGCGAAACGGCTCGCCAGCGCGGCGACCTCCCCGAACGACACCGACAGCGTGGAGCCGTCGCGCCGCCGCGCGAGCAGCGCGGGCGAGCCGGGGTCCTGCCGGTCGACGCACGCCGCCGCGATGTTGAAGTCCGCCGGGATCTGCCACGAGAAGCTCGACCGGCGGGCCTCGTACCCGTCGCTCACGACGTTCCTCTCAGCCCCATCGCGTCGAGCGTCGCCTCACCTGCTTCGAGGCGCGGCAGCAGCGCCCGCTCGAAGGCCTCCCTCGCCTCGGCTGCCGCAAGCACCTCCGGCCGGCGGGCCCGGGGCACCACCACGGCCCCGTCGCCGTCGAGAACGACGACGTCGCCCGGCTCGATGTCGACGCCCCCCACGGTCACGCGGACGCCCAGCTCGCCCGGCGCCTCCTTCGCGGGACCGGCCGCGCACACCGAGCGCGCCCAGATGGGCAGTCCCAGCTGCGTGAGCTCGTCGAGATCGCGCACGGCGCCGTCGACGAGCAGCGCTGCGGCCCCGCGCGCCTTCGCCTGCAGCGCGAGCAGCCCGCCGACGAGCGCCTCCGTGCACGGCTGGGACAGCGCCAGAACGACCACCTCTCCCGGGCGCACGAGGTCGAGCGCCCTGTGCACGGCCAGGTTGTCGCCCACTCCGCACAGGGCCGTGCAGGCCGGGCCCGCTGCCCTGGAGCCTGCCACCACCCGGACGAGCTCGCCCTCGACCAGGCCCTCACGGCCCGAGGCCTCGTACGTCGTCGCGACCCCCAGCTCGGCGAAGCGCAGGTCGGACACGGCGACGCCGCCTACCAGTCGCCGACGCTGCCGTCGGCGTAGAAGACGCGCTGCGGCAGCTCCGGCTCGAACGGGTGCCGTGCGACCACGTCGAGGTCGATCTCGATGCCGAGCCCGGGCCGGTCGCTCGCGCGCGCCAGCATGCCGGCCGGGTCGATCGGATGCGACTCGGAGGCCACCTCTGCGCGCCACGGCACGTCGGAGGTGACCGCCTCGCAGATCACGTAGGACGGGGTGGCCAGGCCGAGCTCGATCGAGGCTGCGGTGGAGACGGGCCCCTGGGGGTTGTGCGGCGCGAGCGCGACCCGGTGCACCTCGGCGAGCGCGGCGATGCGCCTGACCTCGGTGAGGCCGCCGCAGTGGGTGATGTCGGGCTGGATCACGCTGCAGGCTCCCTGGGCCAGGAGGTCGGCGAAGGCCTGCGCACCGACGAGCCGCTCTCCCGTGGCGATCGGCGTCCGCACCGAGCGCTGGATGGCGGCGATGTCCTCGACCCGCTCCGGCCAGCACGGCTCCTCGAACCAGTAGAGGCCGAACTGCTCGAGTGCCGCCGCGAAGAGGTGGCCCATGCGCGGGCTCGGCCGGGCATGACAGTCGACCATGATGTCGATCCCCTCGCCGACCGCCTCCCGCATGGCGGCGACGCAGCGCTCGGCGTGACGGATCGGTGCCAGCCCCTCGAGCGGCATCGTCGGCGGCACCGCCATCGACTTGAACGCCGTGAAGCCCTGCTCCACCATCGAGGCGGCGAGCTCGCCGAACCGCTGCGGCTCGTCGCTCTCGTAGAAGTCCTCCATCTTGCCGCCCCCGAGGTGGCCGTAGAGTCGGACGTGGTCCCGTACGGGGCCGCCCCACAGCTTGTGGCAGGGAACGCCGTGCACCTTGCCGAGGATGTCCCACAGCGCGATGTCGATCCCGCTCATGGCGGTGCCACGGACGATGTCGTTGCCGTGCCAGAAGTGCTGGCGGAACATCATCTGCCAGAGGTGCTCGATCCTCGTCGGATCCTCGCCGACGAGCAGGTCGGCGAGATCCTCGACGGCGCCGACGATAGCCCGCGTGTGCCACTCGAGCGTTGCCTCGCCCCAACCGTGCAGGCCCGGCTCGTCGGTGACGACCCGGACGAAGACCCAGTTGCGCATGCGCGCATTGCACACGTGCGCCTCGACGGAGGTGATCTTCACGACGCTCCCCGAAGACCTTGCAGCAGTGTGCCGCTCTCGTCCACCAGCCGGTCGACCTCGCCGCGCTCGACGTTCGAGCTCGTGATCCCGTAGGCCCAGCGGTAGCGGTCCTGGTCGAGGATGTCGTCGAGCAATACGCCGGCCACGAGATCGAGGTCCTCGCTCGCTGGCATGTACCCCGTGTAGTCGTTGCAGTACCCCAGCGTGAACGTCGTCGCGAACGGGCTCAGCTCGCGGATCCGCGAACCGCACTCGTTGAACAGCTCGAACGGGTTGCCCGCGATCGCGGCGTCGCCGATCGCCAGAGCCTGGATCTCGGCGCGGATCGGCTCTCCGACGCGGCGGGCCATGTCGGCGTACATCCCGCAGGCCGAGCGCTGGTAGTGGCTCGGAAAGTCCTGCGCGGACGTCGCGGTGTGCACGCTCTCCCCCCACACCTCGGGGAACTCCACGGCAGGGAGCGCATCGATCGCGGCGACGACTGCCTCGAGCTCGGCGAGCTCGTACGGAGGAGTGCGCCGGCGCAGGTCGAGCACCTTCGACCGGCCGGAGACGCGGGCGTCCGCCGACGTCGTTATGCCGGGAAGCGTGGCGAGAACGGCCGCGGCGACCGCCTCGCCGAGCTCGTCGCGACCCTCGTAGGAGTGGCGCCTCGCGTCGCGGTTCCCGAACCAGTAGTCCCAGGCAGCGACGTCGCCCCCGCAGGCCTGGAGGAACAGCACCTCCGCCCCCGGTACGCCGCGCTCGACAGCCGCCCGCAGCGGGCCGGCGAACTCCGCGTTCCATTCGAGGATCTCGCCACCCATCAACGTCGGGTGGCAGGCGAAACCGGCGACGACCGCGATCGCCGACCCGTCCTCGGCGTCGACCCGGATCACCGGCACGCTGTCGTCGACCGGTCGCTCGCGCCGCACGCGGTTGACGGTGATCCCGGGGGCGCGGCCGGTTCCCGAACCGACCCGCGCGGGCCGGCGATGCCGCCAGGCCGAGTAGACGGCACCCGCTAGCTGATCGGGAAGGCAGCTCGCGTAGCGCTCGAACGCAGGGACGTCCGCGAGGCCGCCGATCGTGGCGCCGCGGGAGATGCTCGGCGCGCTGTGGTTGTGGGCCGCGTTGACGAGCACAGACTCCGGCGGGATCCCGGTCAGCTCGCGCACGAGCCGGCGCGTCTCCGCGGTCAGCTCGGCGCCGGCGAAGACGAGATCGACCGCGACGATCGCTACGGCGCTCTCCCCGTCGTCGAGCACGAGCGCCTGCGCGACCATCGGATCGTGGACGCCGTCCGCGAGGCCGGTTCGCAACGACCAGCAACCGGGCGGGAGGCCGCAGGGCGGCGTGATGTCGGCGCGCGCAACGCCGGCGGTGAGTTGGCTCACGGGTGCTTCCTCTCTCGGTCGGTGCTCATGATCGGAACGTCAGCTCCTCGTACGTCTCGGGGCGCCGCTTCTTGAGCGGGAACCCGGCGCTCGCCCGCACGCGGGCGAGGAGGGCAGGGTCGAGCTCGGCGCAGACCCAGCTGCCGGCGAGGCCCGGCTCCGAGCGTGCGAGCATCGATCCGTCCGGGCCCAGGACGTAGGCGCCTCCCACGTGGGTGCTGTGGCCGTCGAAGCCGACCTGGTCGGAGAAGACGGCAAAGACGCCGTTGTCGCGCGCGAGGACGTCGTGCAGCCGTGGCGGCACAGCGCTCTCGGCGAGTAGCGCGCGCTGCGCCTGCAGCAACTCGTCGTCCGCAGCATGCCGCGCACGCCCGTCGAAGGTGTGTGACCCGTCCGCCGCCTCCAGCGTCCGGTTGGCGTGCGGGAGCAGGACGAGCTCGGCGCCCTTCAGCGCGAGGATCCGCCAGCTCTCGAAGAAGTCGCTGTCGTGGCAGATCGCCGTCCCTGTGTGGCAGAAGCCGAGGTCGAACACCGTCCACTCGTATGCCTGGCGGAAGTGGAAGAACTCGTCGAGCGAGGCGTGCACCTTCCGCTGCAGGCCGATCAGGCCGTCCGGCCCGACGAGCGCGGAGGTGTTGAAGTGCGTCCCCCGATGCAGCTCGCAGAAGCCGTAGGAGACGACGATCCGGCAGGCGCGCGCCTGCTCGTGGATGGCCCGGAAGATAGGGCCGTCGTGACGCTCGGCCAGGCGTGTCACGTCGGGGCTCCCGTTGTGACCGGTCATCGACAGCTCCGGGAAGACGACGAGGTCGCAACCGGCGTCGGCGGTCTCGGCGATCAGCCGCAGGTGCACGTCGAGGTTGTGAGCGAGGTCGGTATGCCCCACATCGACCTGGGTGGCCGCCACCGTGCAGCGCTCCACGGTCAGTCGAGCTCCGAGAGGTCGGCCTCGCGCGCCACAACGACGACGTTGTCGCCCTGGTCGGTCGTGGCGATGGCCCGCACGACGCACACCGTGCCGGCCGTGCGGCTGAGGATCACCTCCGGCTCGCGGTCAGGGCGCTCGAGGAAGTGGATGCGCCCTACCGGCTCGTCCACCGCGACCTTCTGGCCGAGGTCGACGAGCGTCTCGAAGAGCCCGGACTCGGGCGCGAGCAGGTAGTTGTCGAGCTCGGTCGCCATCAGCAGCACCTGCTCGGGAAGCCCGAGCGACGCCCGGGTGACGGCCTCGCCCTCGATCACGCCGAAGCGGCGAAGGACGTTGCGGAGCCCGCTCGCCGCCAGCCTGTGGATCGCAGCGGTGACGTGCCCGCCGCCGCCGAGCTCTGTCGAGACGACGATCTTGCCCTGGCGCTCGGCCTCGCCCACGAGAAGGCCGGTGCCCGCGATGTCGATGTACACGCAACACCAGTCGGTGTTCCAGTGGAGCATCCCGTCGGCCATCTGTCGGCGCTGCTCGGCATCGTCCACCCAGTGCATCTCGGACCAGGGAAGGCAGAGCCCCGTGCGGCCGCCGCTGTGGATGTCGACGACGAGATCGGCGCGAGGGAACAGCACCGTCGAGAGAAAGTGGGCGAGCTGCTCGTCCGCCCTGCCGGTGGGCGAGCCGGGGAACGACCGGTTCATGTTCGCACCGGAGGGCCACAGCCGGGTGTAGTCGAGCGACGCGTCGATCGAGACGCACGGGATCACCGTCACCCGCCCGTTGACGTGCTCGGGGAGGAGCTCGCGGGCGAGATTCAGCGCGGCGACCTGTCCCTCGGGCTCGTCTCCGTGAACGCCGCCGAGCACGAGCGCGCTCGGGCCCTCGCCGCGGGCCACCGAGACGATCGGCACGTACTGGTTCGACCAGCCGCTCTCGTTCGACGAGCGCGGAACCTGGAGCCTGCCGACCTGCTTCCCGGGCGCCTCGAGGTCGATCGTGCAGAGGATCGGAGAGTCGCTCATCGGCCGGGAACCATCCTAGAGGATTGTTGACAATTTCGCTATAGTCGACAATCCGGCAGCAGCTCGTGCCGGCCCGCGACCCGTCACCTCAGGAGACCCCCGTGAAGATCACCGATGTCGAGGCAATCGTCCTGCGACAGGCGGAGGTGAACGAGGGAATCGCCGACGGCAGCCAGGACGACCTCGTCATCAGGATCCACACCGACGAGGGCATCACGGGCATCGGAGAGGTCGACTCGTCGCCCGAGCTCGTGCAGGCGCTCGTCCGCGCGCCGAGCTCGCACGCCGTTGCGCTCGGGCTCCGCGACCTCCTGATCGGAGAGGACCCGCTCGACGTCGAGCGCCTCTGGCGGAAGATGTACCGCGGGCTCATCTACTTCGGCCGGCGCGGGATCGCGGTGCACGCGATCAGCGGCCTCGACATCGCTCTCTGGGACATCAAGGGGAAGGCGCTCGGCAAGCCCGTGTACGAGCTCCTCGGGAGCCCTCACCGCGATCGGGTGCGCGCGTATGCCTCCATGCTGATGCCCGACACCGCCGCGGCGGTGACGGAGGCCGTTACGGCACTGCGCGAGCAGAACTTCACCGCCGTCAAGCTCGGCTGGGGACCGCTCGGCAAGGATCCGGCTCTCGACGTCGAGCTCGCTGCCGCAGCGAGAGCTGCGGGCGGCGACGGAGTCGAGATCATGATCGACGCGGGCCTCGGGTACGTCGCCGACGCGAAGAAGGCGATCGAGGTCGCGCGCGAGTACGAGCGGCTCGGCATCTACTGGCTCGAGGAGCCGTTCGAGGCCGACGAGTACGAGGCCTACGCCGAGCTCGCCGATGCGGTCGACATCCGCATCACCGCGGGCGAGCAGGACGAGACCCGGTGGGGCTTCCGCGAGCTCATGGACCGAGCCCACGTCGACCTCGTCCAGCCCGACGTGACGCGCTGCGGCGGCATCACGGAGACGCTCCGCATCGCCGCGCTCGCGCACTCGCGCGGCGTCGCCACCGTTCCCCACGCCTGGAAGAGCGGCATCATCAAGGCGGCCTCGCTGCACTGCAATGCCGTGATGCCGGACGGGATCTGGCAGGAGTACTGCGTTGCGGACACGCCGATCGCGAAGGCGCTGACGGTGCAACGCCTTCCCATCGAAGAGGACGGGTGCGTGGCGGTGCCCTCCGGGCCGGGCCTCGGCGTCGACATCGACGAGGATGTGCTCGAGAGCCTTAGAGTCGGCTGAGGCGCCACCGAACGAACGAGAGCGAGGAGCGGAACCATGAGCTCGACCCAAGTTGCAGGAGCCGATCTCGCCGCACGTGCGGCGGCCGTCATCCCCGGAGGCGTGAACAGCGGCCAGCGCCAGGTTCCCGGGCTCGAGGACCTGGTCGTCACCGCAACCGGCGGCTCGACGTTCACCGACGCGGCCGGCCGTGTCTTCACCGACTACCACGCTGCCTTCGGGCCGCCGCTGCTCGGGCACAACGATCCCGATGTCGAGGCGGCAGTTGCCGCAGCAGGGCGCTCGCTCGACCTGATGGGAGTCGGCGTCACCCGCGTCGAGGTCGAGCTGGCGGAGCGCCTCGTCGCGCACGTTCCCTCGCTCGAGAAGGTGCTGCTCACGTGCACCGGCAGCGAGGCCACGTTCCACGCCCTTCGCGTCTCGCGCGCCGCGACCGGCCGCCGCCATGTGATCAAGTTCCAGGGCTGCTACCACGGTTGGCACGACTCGGTGGCGATGAACGTGATCTCACCCGCCGACCGCGTCGGCGGCAAGGATCCACTCTCGAGCGGGATGCTGCCCGAGGCTGTGGACTCCACGATCGTCTGCCGGTTCAACGACGTCGAGGACGTCGCGCGCGCGCTCGACCAGTACGACGTCGCCGCGATCATCCTCGAGATGATCCCCCACAACATCGGTGCGGTGCTCCCCCAGGCCGGCTTCCTGGAGAAGCTGCGCGAGCTGTCGACGAAGCACGGCACCGTGCTGATCTTCGACGAGGTGATCACGGGGTTCCGCCACGGCCTCGGGGGCTACCAGGCCATCACGGGCGTGACGCCGGACCTGACGACGCTCGGCAAGGCGATGGCGAACGGCTGGCCCGTCTCCGCCCTGGGCGGCAAGGCCGAGCTGATGGACCTGTTCTCGACCACGCCCGGGCAGCCCGCCTTCTTCGCCGGCACCTTCAACGGCCACCCGGCCACGAGCGCCGCCGCACTCGCGACGATCGAGAAGCTCGAGCGGGAGCCGGTGCACGAGCACGTCTTCCGGCTCGGCGAGCGCGCGCGCACCGGCCTGCAGGCACTCTACGACCGGCTCGGCGTGCCGGCCGTCGTCGCCGGCTTCGGCTCCGTCTTCGTCTCCTATTTCCTCGAGGGGCCCGTCCTCAGCTACGACGACCTCCTGCGCAACGACGTCGACCTGTTCGTCGGCTACCGGCGCGAGCTGATGAAGGACGGCATCTTCGAGCTCCCGCTGAACCTGAAGCGCAGCCACTTCTCGTACGCGCACACCGACGAGGACGTCGACCGGCTGCTCGAGGCCACCGAGGGCGCCGTCACGCGCTACCTCGGGAGCCGCGGGTGAGCTCCCCCGCCGTCTCCTGCACGATCGACCTCGCAGGCCCCGGCAAGCAGATCGGGCACCTCGCGTTCCCGAAGATCACGAATACGGCAGGGTGGGCAAGCACGTTCGTCCACATCGGGTCGATCGCGAACGGCGAGGGGCCCACGGTGCTCGTGCTGGCCGGCAACCACGGCGACGAGTACGAGGGGCAGGTGGCGGCGCTGCGCCTGCTGCAGGAGCTGCAGCCGCAGCAGGTCACGGGACGCGTGATCGTCGTCCCCGTCCTCTCGCCCGCCGCGTCGAAGGCGAACACGCGGAACTGGCCCTCGGGAGCGAACTTCAACCGCTCCTTCCCGGGGCGCCCGGACGGGCCGCCGAACGAGCAGCTCGCCGACTACCTGACGCGGGTGCTCTTCCCGCTGGCCGACGTGGTGATCGACATGCACTCCGGCGGCCGCAGCGCCTGGTTCCTCCCGTGCTCCCACATGCACGTGGTCGAGGACCCGTCTCAGCGCAGGGCGATGCTGGAGGGCATGGAGGCCTGGAACTCGGACTGGCACTACCTCTACATCGACGTGAACGGCACCGGGCTCCTGCCCGTCGAGGCGGAGAACCAGGGCAAGCTCGTGATCACGACCGAGCTCGGCGGCGGCGGCCGCGTGCCCGCGCCCGTGCACCGGCTCGCCTGGAGCGGCCTCAACAACGTGCTGCGCCACGTCGGGGTGCTGGAGGGCGAGGTGCAGACCCGCGCCTCGCTCGGCCTGCCGCCGGCGGTGATCCTGGACGGCCGCAACCCCGACACGATCGTCGTCTCGCCCGAGGACGGCCTGTTCGAGGCCCTGCTCGAGCCCGGCGATCCCGTGGCGGCGGGCGAGCCGGTAGGGCGCCTGTGGTTCATCGACCGTCCCGACCGCCGGCCGGAGGAGATCCTGGCGCCACTCGACGGCTACGTCGCGGTGACGAAGGCGATCCCCGTCACGGAGCAGGGCGACTGCGTGTTCGTGCTCGGCGTTCCGATAGACCGTGCCGCGCTGCTCTAGGTCGAGCCTGTAGATGGGACCGGTCGCGGCGCTCTCCGTGCTCGGCGGCCGGACGTTCGGCAGCCTGCGGCGGCACCGGAACTTCCGGCTCTACTTCGTCGGCAACGGGATCTCGTTCATCGGGACGTGGATGCAGCAGATCGCGGCCTACTGGCTGATCCTGCGGCTGACCCATTCGCCCGTAGCGGTCGGGGCCCTGGCCCTCGTGCAGACGCTGCCGATCACGGTGCTCGCCCTCGTCGGCGGGGCAATCGCCGACCGCGTCGACGTCAGGCGCATGATCGTCGTCTGCGAGTCCGTTCTCGCCTGTGTCGCCGCCGTCCTAGCGGTGCTCGCGCTCACGGACGTGATCGCCGCCTGGCACCTGTACGTCCTCGGCGCCGTGCAGGGGATCGCGGTCGCACTCGACGCGCCCGCCCGGAGCACGCTCGTGTTCCAGATCGTCGGCCGCGAGGATCTTCCCAACGCAATCGCCCTCAGCTCCGGCCTCGGCACGAGCGCCCGCGTCATCGGCCCCGCCCTCGGCGGGCTCGTCGTCGCCGCCGGTGGGGCAGGCACCGCGTTCGCCCTGAACGCCGTCAGCTACGCGATCGTGATCTGCGCGATCCTCGCCATCCGCCTCCCACGCAGGGCCGTCGACCCTTTCACCCGCCCACGGACGCTCGCCAGCGTCACGGAGGCGCTCGCGTTCGCCTGGAGCTCGCGACGGGTGGCGGTCACGTTCCTGACCGTCCTCCTCGTGAGCATGTTCTCGTTCAACTTCGACGTGCTGCTTCCCCTCGTGGCCCGGCTCACGCTCGACCAGGGCGCAGGCACCTTCGGCCTGATCGCGTCCGTCTTCGGCGCGGGGGCGCTGTGCGGGGCGCTCATCCTCGCCACGGTGGGGCGGGCACGGCTCCTGCTCGTGCTCGTCGGAGCGCTCGGGTTCGGCGGCTTCCAGCTCGTGCTCGCACCACAGGACAGCCTCCCGGTCGTGTGCCTGGTGCTGTTCGTGATCGGGATCTTCTACATCCTCTGGGGCGCGAGCGCCCTGGCGGTGCTCCAGCTCGCTGCGCCCGAGCACCTGCGTGGCCGGGCGGCGAGCCTCTACCTCTTCGGCTTCATGGGCGGCGCTCCGGTCGGGGGACTCGTCGCCGGAACGCTCACCGAGCACGGCGGCACCCGGCTCGCCTTCGCGATCGCCGGAACGATCGCCGTCGTCGTCGCGATCACGGGCACCGCCGTCATCCTGGCCGGCCGCGGCTCGAGCAAGGCAGTCCTGCCCGCGCAGCTCGTCGGGCAGCTGAGTCGTCGAAAGGGGAAGCCGTGAACGTTCGCTATGGGCACACTCGCTGCGCGTTCGGCGTGGCAACGCGCGACGTGACACCTCCGGCGGGGATCTACGCCAGAACCTGGGGTGCGGCCACGCACGACGTGGCCGACGGCATCCACCGGCCGTTCGAGGCGACGGCGGCCGTGTTCGCGCCGACCGCAGGCGACGGTCCGACCCTCGCCCTCGTCGCGGTCGACATCGGCTGGTTCCAGCACCCCGCCGACGAGCGCGCGCTGCGCGCCTCCGTGATGCGCCGTACCGGGCTCGACGAGGCGGCGCTCCTCGTCAACATGTCGCACACCCACGCCGGCCCGAACGTCAACTCGCAGCTCCACGACAAGCCGGGCTCGGAGCTGATCCAGCCGTATCTCGACCTGCTCGCCGAGCAGATCGGCGAAGCGGTCGCGGAGGCTCAGGCAGCCATCAGCCCGGCCTGGATCACGTACGGCACCGGCACGTGCGCACTGGCCACCAATCGCGACCTGTGGGACCCCGACGCCGGGCGCTTTGCATGCGGGTACAACCCGGACGTCGAGGCAGACGACACACTGCTCGTCGCGCGGGTCACGGGAGACGCGGGCGAGCTGCGCGCGACGCTCTTCAACTACGCATGCCATCCCACGACGCTCGCGTGGCAGAACCGTCTCCTGTCACCCGACTTCGTCGGCGCCGCGCGCGAGGTGCTGGAGCGCGCCTACGGCGTTCCCGCTCTCTTCCTCCAGGGCGCCTCGGGCGACCTCGCTCCACGCGACGACTACGTCGGCGACCCGGAGATCGCCGATCGCAACGGCCGGCAACTGGGGCACGCCGCGGCAGCGGCGGTCGAGGGCATGCCGCCGCCCGGCACCCGCTTCGCCTACACCGGGATCACGGCGTCGGGCGCAAACCTCGGCACCTGGGAGTACGAGCCGTGCGACGAGGAGCAGCGAGGCTCGAGCGAGCGTCTCGAGGCGCGGCTGACGCACGTCGAGCTGCGGCGGAAGGAGGCCCTCGGTGTCGTCGACAGCCTCTCCAGCGCCACCCCCGATGCACACCAGGAGCGGGAGAAGGCGCTCCGGCGCCACTTCCTCGACCTCGAGCTCGGCGACAGCCCCGTCCACCGGATGCCGCTCTGGGTCTGGCGACTGGGTGACGCGCTCCTCGTGGCGGTGCCGAACGAGTGCTACTCGGCGTTCCAGGTCGACCTGCGACGGCGCTTCTCGGGCACGCCGCTCCTCGTCCTCAACATGACGAACGGGACGCTCGGGTACCTGCCACCCCGGGAGACCTACGGCTCCGGCCGGTACCAGGAGCAGCAATCGCCCTATGCGCCCGGCTGCCTGGAGCACTTGACGGAGGCCGTCGCCGGCGAGCTCGAGGCCCTCCAGGGGTCTCAGTAGTCGCCGACGCCCCCGTCCGGCCAGTACCGCTGCGGTAGCCGCGCGTCGCGTGACGGTCGCTTGCGTGCCTCCGCCTCGTCGAGCTCCAGTCCCAGCCCGGGGCCGGCGGGCGGCGTCACGTAGCCGTTCTCGGCCCTCGGCGCGTTCGGGAACAGCTCGTAGAGCGGCTCGAGCTCCATCCACTCCTGGATCCCGAAGTTCGGCACGGCCATGTCGACGTGCAGGCAGGCCGTGCCGTTGACGGGCGAGCTCGCGTGGTGGAGGGCCGAGCGCTGGCCGTGCATCTCCCCGGCGGCGAGGATCTTCTTCGCCTCCGTGATCCCGCCCGCGTGCACCATGTCGATCCGCAGGTAGTCGAGGAGCTCCCCTTCGATCAGCGGCTGGAACTCCCACTTGTGGGCGAGCTGCTCGCCCGTGGCGAGCGGCAGGTTCACCTTGTCGCGCACGAGCTTCAGCGAGGTGGGGTTGAAGAGGCGGATCGGGTCCTCGTAGAAGTAGAGCCGGTACGGCTCGAGCGCATGGCCGAGGTAGGCGGACTCGGCCGGGCTGAACATGGTGTGCGCATCGAGAAGGAGGTCGACGTCGTCCCCGAGCGCGAGGCGCAGCGTCTCCGTGCCCCGGATCGTCGCGACGATCGACGCCTGCGGGTCCCAGTGGCGAAGAGAGTGGTCGTCGAAAGCGGCGAGCGGGTGGTAGCGGAGCGCGGTGAACCCCTGCTCGCGCAGGCGCAAGGCGTCCTCGACGAGCTCCTCCGCGGTGTTCCCGGCCAGGTGGCGATACACCCGTACCCGCTCCCGCGTCGGGCCGCCGAGGAGGTCGTAGACCGGCACCCCGAGCTGCTTTCCCTTCAGGTCCCAGAGCGCAATGTCGATGCCGGCGACCGCGCTCATGATCACCTGGCCGGTCGACCAGAACGTGCCGCGCACCAGCTCGCTCCACCAGTGCTCGATCCGGGCCGGGTCCTGCCCCACCAAGAGCTCACGCGAGTGGTCGAGGATCCCGAGCACCCCACGGCCCTGCCCGGCCAGGCTCGCCTCTCCGATGCCGGTCAGCCCCTCGTCCGTGCGGACGAGCACGATGATGACCGCGAAGTCGTAGCCCGCGCCCACGCTCACCGGTAGGGTCTCGATGTCGGTGATCTTCACTGCCGCACCCCCTCCACGCCGCTCGACCTCCGGCCCAGGCGGCTGACGCGATGATCATCGACGTTCACACCCACGTCGGCGAGTATCCGGCGCACATCAGCGAGAAGTTCGCGTCCGAGGCCCGAGAAGCCTGGGCAGGCGTCGAGCTGGGCGGCACCCTCGACGAGCACTACGCCGAGGCGCTCGCAGACGTCGACCGTGCGGTCGTGCTCGCCTTCAACGCCCCTGCGGCCGGGTTCGTCGTCCCCAACGACTACGTCGCCTCGTACGTGGCGCGCGACCCTGCCCGGCTGATCGGGTTCGGAGCCGTGGATCCGTCGTCCGCCTCGGCGATCGACGAGCTGGAGCGGATGAAGGGCGACCTCGGCCTCGTCGGCTGCAAGATGGGGCCGATCTATCAGGACGTCGACCCGCTCGGCGCCGACTTCCTCCGCGTCTGCGCCGCGCTCGAACGGCTCGAGCTGCCGATGCTGATCCATCAGGGGACGACCTTCGCCCGCGCCGGCTCGCTCCTGCAGGCGCGGCCGATCCTGATCGACGAGATCGCCCTCAGGCATCCCAGGCTGAAGATCGTGATCGCGCACGTGGGGCATCCGTGGTTCGACGAGGCGATCGCCGTGGTGCGCCGCCACCCCCACGTGTTCGCCGACATCTCCGGCCTCGTGACGCGAAGGTGGCTCCTGTACCAGGCGCTCGTGAGCGCGACCGAGTACCGGGTCGAGCACAAGCTGCTGTTCGGCTCCGACTACCCGTTCTTCTCGGCCCGCCAGACGATCGAGGGCCTCCGGTCGGTGACGGGGCACGCTTTCGGGCCGCACATGCCGGTCGTCGAGGAGCAGGTCGTCGAGGACATCATCCGGCGGCCCACCCTGGACCTCCTGGAGATCGCCACGCCGTCCTGACCCGACCCGCGGGCTGCTCACCCGTGCAGCTCGGGGTCGTAGCCCTCGATCTCCGGGATCTCGAGCGGCGCCACCGCGTGACGCTCGACCGTCTCGGCGACGATCGCCGCCGCTCGCTCGACCTCCTCGTCACCGACGAGCCGGTGCGTCACGAGACGGATCCGGCTCGTGTCCCGCTCCAGCACGCGCAGGCCTGCCGCCTCGAGCAAGGGGATCAGCTGTGCCGGCTCGAGCCCGGTTCCCGTCACGTCTGCGAGCACGATGTTCGTCTCGATCACCTCGGGCCTGAGGCGGATCCCGGGCACGACTCGCAGCCGCTCGCCGAGACGGCGCGCCCTCGAGTGATCGTCGGCGATGCGCTCGATCATCGTGTCGAGCGCGACCAGCCCCGCGGCGGCCATGATGCCTGCGCGGTGGACGCTCGCACCTCCGACTCGCTGCAGCATCAGCCGTGCCCGTCCCACGACCGCCTCGCTCCCGGCCAGGACGGCGCCCATCGGCGCGGACAGCCCTTTGTTGAGCGAGAAGACGACCGAGTTGGCAGGTGCCGCCAGGTCGGCGAGCGGCTCCCCGAGGGCCACCGCCGCATTCACGAGCCGCGCACCGTCGAGGTGCACTCTGCACTGGTGGCGCTGGGCGGCCGCCGCGAGGGACCTGGTCGACTCGGCCGACAGCGTCGTCCCTCCCGCCCGCGTGTGCGTGTTCTCGAGGACGAGCAGCGCCGCGTGCTCCCGGGCCACGAGCGCCGCGACGGCCTCGGGGTCCATGCGCCCGTCGGGAGCGAAGAGCGGCCGGGGCTCGAGCCGGGCGACCTCGACGATCCCCATCGCCTCGGACGTGAGGATGTGCGAGGCGGCCTCCAGGACCACGCGCTCGCCGGGCTCGCAGAAGGTGAGCATCGCGACGAGATTCGCCATGCCGCAGGTAGGCACCCACACCGCGTCGGGCTTCCCGAGCAGCTCGGCCACGCGCCCGCACAGATCGTTGACCGAAGCGTCCTCGCCGTAGGTCGCCCAGCCGAGCTCGGCCGCGCGCATCGCCTTCCACATCTCGTCCGTCGGAACCGTGCAGAGGTCCGAGCGAAGATCGATCACCGCCGGCGCAGGTGGCGGCCGGGCCGCGCCCCCGTGTGCTCCCCGTCGTCGACGACGAGCACGCCGTTGACGAGGACGTGCTCGATGCCGCGCGCGTAGTGGTGCGGGTCGTCGAGCGTCGAGACCTCGTCCAGCCCCTCGAAGTCGAGGACGACGACGTCGGCGGCATATCCCGGGCGCAGGAGCCCGCGGTCCCAGAGGCCGAAGTGGGCGGCCGGCATGCTCGTCATCTTCCGGATCGCCTCCTCGAGGCGCAGCGTCCGCATTTCACGCACGTGATGCGTGAGGTAGTGGATGTGACCGGAATAGCCGAGGGGGTGCCGGAGGACGTCCGCGAGGGGGCCCTCCTCCGTGACGGTGAACGTGTCGACGCCGAGGCAGAAGAGCGGGTGCGAGATCATCTCGGCCATGTGCTCGTCGGTGAACAGGCGACCGACGACGAGGATGCTCTCGAAGCCCTCGCCGGCATCGGAGAGCACGTCGAAGAAGCAGTCCCACGGATCCTTGCGCGTCGTGTCGGCGATCTCGGCGAAGGTGAGGCCGTCCCACTCCGGATGCTGCTCGCTCGCCTGCAGGCGCACGCGGTCCCACTCGCCCTTGTGGATGAAGCGCCAGTAGCGGTCGCACTCCGTGCGCAGCCGCAGGCGCGTGTCGGGGTCGCGCAGCCGGGTGAGCGCGGCCGCGGGGCCGTCCGCGGAAACCCACGGCGGCAGGATCCCCGCCAGCTGCCCGAGGCCGTCGAGGAACGGCGTCGTGTCCGCGAGAACGTCCATCCCCTCCTCGCGGGCAGCGGCCATCATCTCGACCGCGCGCTCCCAGCCGCGGTCGGGCGCGTTCGTGTTGTGGCGGACGTTGAGGTGCGAGATCTCGGCGCGGATACCCCCTGCGCGCGCGACCTCGAGGAACTCGGCGATCGCGTCGAGGATGCCCGAGTCGCGGTTGCGGACGTGGCTCGTGTAGATCCCGTCGTACTCGCCCGCGATCGCGTTGAGGCGCTTCAGCTCGTCGATCGTCGCCTCTCGTCCGGGGTTGAACTCGAGGCCGGTGGACATGCCGAGCGCGCCCGCCTCCATGGCCTCGCGCATGAAGCCGTCCATCGCCGCGGCCTGGTCGGCCGTCGGTTTCGGGCCCGAGGCGCCCGCTGCGAGCCGGATCGCGTTGTGGCCGACGAACCACGCGAGGTTCGGGGAGTGACCGACGCCCGAGATGAAGTCGAGGTGCTCGCTCGAACGTGCTCCAGGGAATCAGGGGCCCGTCGAAGCCGAAGGTGTGCAGGCGCTCGGTCTGGCCGACCCGGGAGAAGTCGGTCACCGGCGCGTAGCTCGCGCCGCAGTTGCCGACGATCTCGGTCGTGACACCCTGGCGGATCGTGCTCTCGGCCGTCGGGTTGGCGAGCAGCGAGAAGTCGCTGTGCGAGTGCGGGTCGACGAAGCCGGGGCAGACGATCCTCCCGGTCGCGTCGATCACACGGTCAGCGGTCGCCTCGGGCGCGAGACGGCCGACCTCGGTGATCCGACCGTCCTCGATCGCGACGTCTCCGAGGAAGGGCGGGCTGCCGGCGCCGTCGGTGACCCAGCCCCCACGGATCAGGACATCGAGCATGGGAACCTCATTTCTTCTGGGACACCCCGCCGACATGCGGCCCGAGCCGCGGATCGAGGATGTCGCGGAGGCCGTCGCCGAGGAAGTTGAACCCGAGCACGACGATCATGATCGCGAGCCCGGGGAAGATCGAGAGCCAGGGGTCGATGTCGAGGTAGGCGCGAGCGCTGTTCAGCATCCCACCCCACGACGCCTCGGGTGGCTGCGTGCCGAGGCCGAGGAAGCTCAGCGCGGCTTCGCTCAGGATCGCCGTCGAGAGGTACACCGTGACGAGCACGATCAGCGGCGCCGCGATGTTGGGCATCACGTGCCGCACCATGATCCGCATGTGCGACGACCCGAGCGAGCGCGCGGACTCGACGAACGGGAACCCCATCACCTCGAGCACTGCGCCGCGAACGACCCGCGCGAACGCGGGAGTGATGACGATCCCGATCGCGATCATGGCGTTGCGGCGATTCGGCCCCAGCAGCCCGGCGATCACGATCGCGAGAACGAGCCCGGGCAGCGCGAACATGACGTCGACGAGACGCATCAGCAGCGCGTCGATCTTGCCGCCGTAGAAGCCGGCGAGCAGCCCGAGGGAGACACCGAGGACGAAGGCGATGCCGACCGAGATGGCGCCCACCTGCAGGGAGACCTGGGCGCCGTGGATGATCCGGGCCAGCGTGTCGCGCCCGAGCTCGTCGGTCCCCATCGGATGCGACCAGCTCGGTGGCTGCAGCCGCGTCGAGACGAGCTCGTCGGGGTCGGTCTTCCAGACTTGCGACCCCAGGCCGGCGATCAGGACATTGAAGCCGACGATGGCGGCGCCGACGATCCCGATCGGGTTCTTCCACTTGCCGAGGCGGTCGCTGCGGCGCGCGGGCGTGTACGACCAGGCCTCGCCGCCGAGGTCGCTTGGGCCCTCCGGCGCCAGCACGGGGATGTTCTTGTCGTCCAAGCCGCTCATTCCTGGGAGATCCTCGGGTCGAGCACGCCGTAGAGGAGGTCGACGAGCAGGTTGAAGAAGATGAAGGTGAACGCAAGCAGCATCGTCGCTGCCTGGACGACCGGGTAGTCGCGATTGAAGATGGCGTTGATGAGGGTATTACCGACGCCGGGCAGGCCGAAGATGATCTCGACGATCGCCGACCCGCCCATCAGGATCCCGACCTCGAAGCCGACGACGGTGACGACGGGGATCAACGCGTTCCGCAGCGCGTGGCGCGACACGACGACCTTCTGCTTGACGCCCTTGGCGCGGGCGGTGCGAACGTAGTCGAGCCCGAGCACCTCCAGCATCGTCGCCCGGACCATTCTCATCACGATCGCGAGCGTGAAGACGGAGATGGAGATCGCGGGCAGGATGAACTGGCTCAGGTTCTCGATCGGGTCCTCGTAGATCGGCACATAGGTGAGAGGCGGCACCCACCCGAGTACGCGCGAGGTGAAGAGGAGCAGCAGGGTGGCGAGCCAGAAGTTCGGGATGCTCACGCCGATGAGGCCGCCGACCCGGGCGGCGTAGTCGTGCCGGCTGTCGCGCTTGACGGCCGAGAGGACGCCGAAGGGGATCGCCACCACGACGGCGATCAGCAGCCCGAGGAAGACGAGCTCGAGCGTGATCGGCAGCGCGTTGAAGATGATCTCGGAGACGGGCTGCGTGTTGCGATACGAGAACCCGAAGTCGCCCTGCACGGCGCTGCTGATCCAGCGCCAGTACTGCTCCAGGTACGAGCCGTCCAGCCCCAGCTGCTCCCGGGCCTGCTGCTTGACGTCCTCGTCGGCCGCGAGGTCGCCGCCGAGAAGGACGTCGATGATGTCGCCGGGCAGAAGCCTGACCATCAGGAAGATGCCGATCGAGATCCCGAACAACGTCGGGATCGTGAACAGCACCCTCTTGAGGACGTACCCGCCCACCGCCTATGCCGGCATCGACGCGGGAGGGGCGCCTGTGCGGCGCCCCTCCCGATCGAACGAAGTGCCGTCCGTCACGAGCTCACCCAGACCGTGTTGCGAAGGCCCGTGTTGAAGTCGTCGAAGGCGACGTACATGCCCTGCACCCGCTTGCGCACGACCTGGTACTTCTGCACCTGCACGAGCGGGATCTGCGGCAGGCCCGTGAGGAGCCGCTTCTGGGCGTCCTTGTAGAGCGGCAGCCGCTTGGCCTGATCGAGCGTGATGCGGCCGTTACCGATGTTCCGCCACACCCTGACGTCCTTGTACTCGGGATACCAGATGCCGTAGATCGCCGCACTCGGGTTGAACTCGGCCAGGTAGCCGTCGACATCGCCGCGCATGCCCCGCGCGGTCAGGTCCCACTCGAAGCTGCCCTTGCCGTTGTTGGCCGCGAAGGTACCCGGCTCCTCGGCCACGATGTTGACGTCGATGTTGATCGCCTTCAGCTGCGACTTGATCACCGAGGCGACCTGCTGGAAGTCGAGCGGCGTCGAGAACGTCGTCAGCTTGACAGAGAAGCCCTTCGACTGGTTGGCCGCCGCCATCAACTTCTTCGCCGCCGGCAGGTCGTACTTGAGGTACTTCTGCCTCAGCTCCGCCTGCGACAGCGGCCACGGGCCATAGCCCGGCGGGACGTGGCCCGAGTAGGTGCCGTTGCCGCCGTAGACGGTGTTGATGATGGCCTGCCGGTTGATCGCGAAGTTGACGGCCTGACGCACGCGCACGTCGTCGTACGGCTTGGTCTCGCCCGGCTTCAGGGTCATCTGCAGCTCGCGGAACGCTGCCGTTCCGCCCTTCAGCACCACCAGTTCGCTGTCGCCTGCGAGGGACTTGGCGCTGTCGGACGAGACGGTGGCGCCGTCGACAGCGCCCGCACGCAGTGCCGCGATACGGGCCTGCTCGTCGGGAAGCGTCTTCAGCGTCATCGCGTCCAGGTACGGCAGGCCCTTCTTCCAGAAGTTCTGGTTCGCCACGTACTCGACGCGGTCGTTGGGGTTGAACCCGACCATCCGGTACGGCCCCGTGCCGATCGCGTTGCGGCTCACGTTGATCTGGTCGTACAGGCCCGCGGGCACGATCGGGGAGTAGCGGCCCCAGGCGAGGAAGCCGAAGAGGCGTGCGTCACGCGACTTCAGGCGCACCCGGACGACGTACTTCGAGACGACGTCGACACCCGCGATCGAGGGCACCTGGCCCACGGTGGCAATGCTGCCGGGGAGCGGCGGGTTCAGCATCAGGTCCACCGAGTACTTGACGTCGTCGGCGTCGAGCTCCTTGCCGTTGTGGAACTTGACGCCCTTGCGCAGGTTGAACACGACGGACTTCTGATCGGGGGCGATCTGCCACGACGTGGCCAGAGCCGGCTTGATGTTGAGGTTCTTGTCCCACTCGACGAGGGAGTCGTAGGCGGCCTGCTTGCCCCAGTGATTGGAGGTCAGGATCGCGCCGAACGGGGCAACGTGGACGGGATCCTGCTCGAGGGCCCACGTGATCCGGCCGCCACGGCGAATCGGCGTCGCGGAGGAGCGTCGTGTCGAGGCCTTCGCCCCGCCTGCGAGCGATCCGGCCGCAATCGCGCCGGCGCCGACCACGCCTGCCTTGACGAGCAGGTCGCGGCGACTGAGCTCGCCCCCTAGCGAACCGTCAGGATTCTTTTCTTCGGACACAGCACGTCCCTCCTTTCGTCGAAGTCGGTCAGAGGATCTGACCGACCCGGGGTGCCTCACCCTGGATGTCGTCATAGAAGACGGACTCACGCACCTGAATGTTGGCAAGACGCTCGACCGCCTCCCGGTCGACCTCGACCCCGAGGCCCGGTGCGCTGGACACCGTGATGAAGCCGTCGCTCATCTCGACGGGCTCGGCGAGCACGTCGAGCTCCTGTAGTGGGTAGTGCGTATCGCTCGCAAACGGGAAGTTCGACGACGACGCCACGAGGTGGGCGTTCGCCATCGTGGCCACGCCGAGCTCGGCCCAGCTGCCGATCGCGCACCACTTTCCGGCTGCGTCGGCGAGGGCGGCGATGTGGCGGGCCCGGGTCAGCCCGCCTGCCTCCGAGGGGTAGACCACGAACACGTCACAGGCATCGGCCTTGATCAGCTCGAGCGCCGAGCGGATGTCGGTGCAGCCCTCGTCGGCGGCGATCGGCACGGCGACGGAGCGCCGCACCTGGGCCAGGCCCTGGATGTCGAAGTCGGGAACGGGCTGCTCGACGTACTGCAGGTCGAAGTGCTCGAGACCGCGGATCCACTTGATCGCCGCCGGGACGCTCCAGATCATGTTGGCGTCGATCCGGATCTTCACGGCGGTCCCGACCTCGTCGCGGATGGCGGCGATCGTGTCGTGATCCTGGCCGAAGTCACGCCCGACCTTCAGCTTCAGCTCCGAGTATCCCGCCTCGACGAACGCCGCCGCCTTGCGCGCGTTCGCCTCCGGCTCGTCGATGAAGAGGTAGCCGACGACGGGCACGCGATCGCGGCAGATGCCGCCGAGCAGGTCGGCGACGGGAGTGTCGAGAGCCTTCCCCTTGATGTCCAGGAGCGCCATCTCGACACCGGCGATCGCGTACGCCCCGATGCGGCTCCAGTTCCTCGTGAACTCCTCCATGCGGTGCACGAGCCATTCCGTGCGAAGCGGATCCTGCCCGACGAGGAACTGCGTCAGCTCCGCGTCGATGATCGTCCGGATCGTCGGCAGTGTCGGGCCGGGAGCCTCGCCGACGCCCACGAGCCCCTCATCGGTGTGGATCTCGACGAGCAGTCCCGAGGCAGACAGACGCGTGCCGCCGGGCCAGACGAGAGGCTCGCGCATCGGCGTACGCACCGGAATCGTATGGATGCTGGTGATCTTCACCGAGGATGGCTAGACTAGGCACGACGTGCAAGATTGTCAACCATTTGTTGATTGTCGACAATCCGTATAGTCTATCGTGCTCCATGACCGATAGCGCCGAACGCACCCCCACGGCAGTCGTCGATGCAGGCGCCGGCAAGGGCGGGCCCCGCGGTCAGCAGGTGGCCGAGATCCTGCGCAACGCGATCATCATCGGCACCTACGAGCCGGGCGAGCGCCTGATCGAGGCAACACTCTCGACCGAGCTCGGGACGAGCCGCGGCCCCGTCCGCGAGGCGCTGCGGCACCTCGAGAACGAGGGCCTCGTGATGTCGTTCCCCTACCGGGGTGCCGTCGTGCTCGGGGTCTCCGACGAGGAGGTGCAGGAGGTCCTGATCCCGATCAGGCTCACACTCGAGCGCTACAGCTTCGCGCACGCCCTCGACAGGCTGACCGACGCCGACTTCGCGGAGCTCGGCAAGCAGGTGTGGGTGATGGAGCAGGCCGCTGCGAGCAACGACCTGCCGCGCGTGGTCGAAGCCGATCTCCGCTTCCACGACGTGGTGATCTCGTCCTCGGGCCAGACGCACACGGTGCAGATCTGGCGGACGATCTGGCCCCGCATCCGCGCGTACTTCTATCGCTACGGGCGCGGCAAGGACCTGACCACGATGGTGCGCGAGCACCGTGAGCTGCTGGCCGCGCTCCAGTCGCGTAACGTGTCCGCGATGCTGGCGGAGCTCGAGCACCACATCGCGGTGCCCAGCCCCCCTGCAGCGGTCGCGCCCGCGGGCAAGCGCAAGCGAGCGGCGGCCGGCAACGGCCGCACGGCCGCTTCTAGACGAAAGACCGGAGCATGAGCGAGCTTCTCAGAGTCGCGAACCTCCGCACGGGCTTCCACACCCACGGCGGCATGATCCGGGCGGTGGACGGCGTCGACTTCACGATCGAGAAGGGCGGCGCCCTCGGGGTCGTCGGCGAGTCGGGCAGCGGCAAGTCCGTCACCGCGCTCTCGATCATGCGGCTCATCGACCCGCCCGGGCTCGTCGAGCCCACCTCGAACATCGTGTTCGAGGGCCGCGATCTGGCGACGCTCGACGAGGACGAGATGGTCACGATCCGCGGCAACGAGATCTCGATGATCTTCCAGGAGCCGATGACCTCGCTCAACCCCGTCTTCACCGTAGGCGACCAGATCGCCGAGGCGGTGCAGCTGCACCAGAACGTGGGCAGGAGCGAGGCGCAGGAGCGCGCGGTGGAGATGATGCGGCTCGTCGGCATCCCGTCGGCCGAGAAGCGCGTCCGCGACTACCCGCACCAGATGTCCGGCGGCATGCGACAGCGGGTGATGATCGGCATGGCGCTGAGCTGCAACCCCAAGCTGCTGATCGCCGACGAGCCGACGACCGCGCTCGACGTCACCGTGCAGGCACAGATCCTCGAGCTGATGAAGGAGCTGCGCGACAAGCTCGGCATGGCGATCCTGCTGATCACACACGACCTGGGGGTGGTCGCGGAGATGGTGGACGAGGTCGCGGTCATGTACGGCGGCAAGATCGTCGAACGTGGCCCGGTCGAGGAGATCTTCGCGCGCCCGCAGCACCCGTACACGGAGGCGCTGCTGCAATCGATCCCCCTGCTCGGCATGCGCTACACGACGCCGCTCAAGGCGATTCGCGGCATGGTTCCGAGCCCGCTCGACTGGCCGGCCGGCTGCCGCTTCGCACCGCGGTGCGACTATGCGTTCGATCGCTGCGCGGAGGAGCTGCCGCCGCTGTTCGCGGTCGGCAAGCAGGAGTCGGCGTGCTGGCTGTGCAAGAGCGGGCCGCGCGACGTCCAGACGGTCGGCGTGCCCGCATGAGCGCCGACACTGCTGGCAAAGGCGCCGACACCCCACAGCCGGCCGGGGACGACGGCGTCCTGCTCACCACCCGCGGCCTGAAGAAGCACTTCCCTGTCAAGCAGGGCCTTCTGCGCCGGACGTCCGGATACCTGCAGGCGGTCGACGGCGTCGACCTCGACGTCCGGCGCGGCGAGACGCTCGGTCTCGTCGGCGAGTCCGGCTGCGGGAAGTCGACACTCGGCCGCACCCTGCTCCGCCTCCTGGAGCCGACTGCCGGCGAGATCACGTTCGACGGCGTCGACATCGTCGGGCTCGGCGGGAAAGACCTCAAGGAGATGCGCCGCCACATGCAGATCGTCTTCCAGGACTCGGTCGGCTCCCTCGACCCGCGGATGAAGGTCGGCGACCTGATCGCGGAGGGCCTCGTCATCCACGGCTCCGCCGGGCGCAAGGAACGCGCGACGATCGTCCACGAGATGCTCGAGCGTGTCGGCATGCCCCCCGAGGCCGCGGGCCGCTACCCGCATCAGTTCAGCGGCGGCCAGCGGCAGCGGATCGGGCTCGCGCGAGCGCTGGTGCTGCAGCCGAAGCTCGTCGTGGCCGACGAGCCGGTCTCGGCACTGGACGTCTCGATCCAGTCGCAGGTGCTCAACCTGCTCGTCGAGCTGAAGCGGGAGTTCGATCTCACGTACGTGTTCGTGGCGCACGACCTGGCGGTCGTCGGGTACATCTCGGACCGCGTCGCCGTGATGTACCTCGGCCGCATCGTCGAGATCGCGCCCTCGGACGAGCTCTTCAGCCGCCCGCTGCACCCCTACACGATGGCGCTCCTCTCGGCCAACCCCGAGCCCGTGCCGGGCCGGAAGAGCCGCCGGATCGTCCTCACCGGCGACGTGCCGAGCCCGATCAACCCCCCCTCGGGGTGCCGGTTCCGCACCCGTTGCCCGATCGCCCAGCAGATCTGCTCCGAGGTCGACCCCGCCCTGCAGGATCACGGCCGGGACCACCAGGCCGCATGTCATTTCCCGGGCAAGCCGCTCTCGGAATACGGCCCGCAGAGCGCGTGACTCCGAGCGGGCCGCAGCCGATCCCCGACGTCCGGCTGCTCCACGACTGTCGCGTGCCCATGCGCGACGGGATCTCGCTGTCGGCGGACGTGTACCTGCCGATCGGCCGGCAGGGGCTGCCGACGATCATCCAGTGGACGCCGTACGAGTCGACCCGCGAGCGCTTCATCTCGTGGGGCGTGTGGTTCGCCCGGCGCGGCTACGCCTCCGTCGTCGTCGACGTCCGTGGCCGCTACGAGTCCGACGGGCAGTTCACCGCGTGGACGCACGACGGGCAGGATGCGCACGACACCCTCACCTGGGCGGCCGGCGAGCAGTGGTCGAACGGACGGATCGGCACCTGGGGCCGCAGCTACGGCGGGCTCGTGCAGTGGCAGCTCGCCCATCTGGGGCACCCGAACCTGCAGTGCATCGCGCCCCAGGTGATCCACGACGACTACTTCTGGGACGGCTACTGGACGGGCGGCGCGTTCCAGCTGGCCCTGACGCTCGGCGCGGCGGCGCTCTGGTCGAGCGCCCTCTCCCTGATCACCGGGCCGAGCGCGCAAGAGATCGTCCTCAACGACAGGATCTTCGGCCACCTGCCCCTGATCGAGCTCGACGAGGTGACGATCGGCCGCAAGGTCGACTACTGGCGGCTGTGGTGGGAGCACCAGGTCAACGACGAGTACTGGCAGCAGTTCCGCCACCGGCCGGAGAAGGTCGACGTGCCGATCTTCCAGCAGGGCGGCTGGTTCGATCCCTACTCGGGCTCGCACCTCAGGTCCTTCGCCGCGATCGGCGATCGTCTGCCGAACCGCCTGCTGATCGGGCCGTGGTCGCACGAGGAGGAGATCGAGTCGTTCACGGGCGACGTCGACCTCTCGCCGGCGTTCACCGTGATCCGAGACCACGAGCTCGCCTTCTACGACCGCTTCCTGAAGGACGAGTCGAACGGCTGGGACGAGCGCCCACCCGCGGAGCTCTTCGTGCTCGGTGCGAACGAGTGGAGGGGCGAGCACGAGTGGCCGCTCCCGGGCACACAGCCGACCGCGTTCCACCTGCGACAGGGCGGCCTGCTGACGACGGACACGCCCCGCCCGGACGAGCCCGCCGACCGCTACGACTACGACCCGGCCGACCCGGTGCCCACGATCGGCGGTGTCAGCTCGGTGCTGACGATGACGCAGGGCGCCCAGACGCCCATCAGGCCGGGGCCGGTCGACCAGCGCGTGCTCGAGGGGCGTGACGACGTGCTCGTCTACACCTCCGAGCCGCTGGCGAGGGACCTCGAGGTGATCGGCCCGGTCGAGATGACCCTCTACGCCGCCTCGTCTGCGAGGGACACGGACTTCGTCATCCGGGTCTGCGACGTGTACCCGGACGGCCGTTCCATCTTCCTCACGGAGGGGATCATCCGCGCGCGCTACCGGGATAGCGTCGAGGGCGAGTCCGTCGAGTTGCTCGAGCCCGACGAGGTCGCCGAGTACCGCATCCGCCTCTATCCGCTGGCCAACGTGTTCAGGCGGGGCCACTGCGTGCGCGTGGACGTGACGAGCTCGAGCTTCCCCCGCTTCTCCCGCAACCTCAACACCGGCGAGGACGTCGGCACGGGGACGCGCATGCAGGTCGCACGGCAGGCGGTGCTCCACACGAGCGCGTACCCGTCGCACGTCGTGCTGCCCGTCATCGTCCCGTGAGCGAAGCGGGCTTCCCGACCTCTGCTGCCGAGCGCCGGCTGCGGGCCTCGGGTGTGCTCAGGGCGGAGCCCCTCGCCCTGCACGGTACGCCGTCGCCACCGCTGCCCGCTCACGTCGTCGAGGCCGTCGCCGCTGTGCTCGGACGGCCTATGACGGCGCCGCCGTCCCGCGGCCTCGCCGCACTCCGCGAGGCGCTCGCGGGCGAGCTCGCCAGCGCCAGGGGCCGGAGCGTCGACCCGGAGACCGAGATCCTCGTCACGAACGGCGCCATGCAGGCGCTCGGTGTCTGCATGCGGTCTCTTCTCCGTGCAGGCGACGAGGTGATCGTGCCGGCGCCATGCTTCTTCTTCGAGGGCCCGATCCGGGCTGCCGGAGCGACGCCCGTCTACGTGCACGCGTCGCCTGCAGACGGATGGCGCTGGGACGCCGACGCGATCGCCCGGATCGTCGGACCGCGAACACGCGCCCTCCTCCTCTGCAACCCGGGCAACCCAACCGGCTACCTTCCCGCGCTGGCGGATGTGGCCGCGGTCGTCGGTGTAGCCGAGCGGCACGGTCTCCTCGTCGTCACCGACGAGGCGTACGAGGCAGCCGTCTGGGGCGACACCGCGTTTGCCTCGGCATTCGGGATGGCCGAGGACGCGATCGTGATCCGCAGCCTCGGCAAGAGCCTCTCGTTGCCCCAGCTGCGGCTCGGCCTCGTCGCGGGCCCGGCCGCTCTCGTGGAGCGCTGCGTCGACACCCTCGAGTGGGACTGCCTGCGGGTGGGCGTGGCGGCACAGGAGGCCGCGCTCGCCGTCCTCTCCGGGCCGAGGGAGTGGCTCGACTCGGTTCACGCCGGCCTCGTCGCCGACCGGGCTGCGGCCATCGCGGCCATCGCGGCGACCCCGGGCCTCTCGGCCGTCCCGCCCGACGCCGCGCCGTTCCTGTTCGTTCATGCCGACCGGGGCCGGGAGCTCGCCTCGGAGCTCGCGCGCGTGGGCCTCCCCGTCGTCGACGGCATCCATTTTCAGGCACCCGGCTACGCACGGCTTCCGTTTGCCGGCGCCGCGGAAGCGGCGGACGCCCTTGCGGCTGCGCTCGCCCGGTGGGCGACGCCGACCGCGACGTGAGGGATCCCGGCCCCGTCCGGCGACGCACTCCCCGGCGGACGCTGGCCCTGATCAGCGCCAACAGCCTTTCGGCAGCGGTGCAGGGTCAGTTCATGTTCGTGCTTCCGTGGATGCTCCTTGCGCGCGGCACCTCGCCGGGCCTGGCCGCTCTGTCCACCGCATGCTTTTACCTCCCGATGCTCCTCACAGCCGTCCCCGCCGGCGCCTGGTCCGACAGCGCTGACCCGCTCCGGCTGATGCGCCAGGTCACAGCCGTCTCGCTCGCGGCATGCGCGCTCTATCCGCTCGTCGCGACCGCCGGCAGGGACTGGTTCGTGCTCGTGCTCGTCTCGGCAGTCGTCGTCGGCGCAATGCGCAATCTCTCCGAGGGCGCCCTGTTCCGGGGCCTGGCCGACACGACGACGGGCGCCGGGCTCCTGCGCGCGCATGCGATCAGGACGACCGTCAACCAGGCCGGGCTCTTCGGCAGCGGATTCGTCGGGCTGCTGCTCTTCCACGTCGGCGGCGTCCGAGCCGTGCTGGCCGGCATCTGCGGGCTCTACATCGCAGCGCTCGCGATCCTCGCCGTCGTTCCCGAGCTCGGCCACGAGCCCGATCCCGACACGCTGGTACGACATCGCGTGACGGGCGGCATCGCCTCGCTCAGGGCGAATCGCCGGCTGCGCACGATCGGCTGGGTGACCCTCACCTGGAGCGCGTTCTGCGGCGCCGCCGTCGGGATCATGCCCGCAGTCCTCCGCGAGCACATCGGCATGGGAGAGCTCAGGGCGAGTGTGACGTTCGTCGCCGGCGCGATCGCCGTCGTGTCCCTGACGCTGCCGGTGGTCCGGGCGGCGCAGCGGCGATACGGCGCGCTGACGACCTTCGTCTGCGGAACCGTGGCGCAGGGGGCGAGCGTGATCCTCCTCGCCTACGCGCAAAGGCCCGGGGTGGCTCCCGTCCTCTACTGCGTGTTCCTGCTCTCGAACAGCACGGCAGCGGCTTCGCTCGGCGGCGCCCGTGCGGCCGAGGTCGCACACGAGCACCAGGGGTTCCTCAACCTCACCCTCGGTACCGTTGGGCTCGTGGGCTTCGTCGCGGGTGTGATCGCCGCAGCCGGGCTGCTCGGGCCGCTCGGCTTCACCGCCATCCTCGGGTTGGTGGGGGCCGGCATGGCTGCCACGGCCCTCGGGTTCCGTCGCTCCCTCGTCGCCGCGTAGTCTCGTGCTCGACGTGATCGTCCATGATGCGCTCGTCTACCCGGGCCACGCACCGCCGTTTCGAGGAGACGTCGGCGTGCGAAACGGCAGGATCGACTTCGTGACGCCCCGGCACGACGACTCGGCGCCGGGGTCTGCCCGGGAGATCGTCGACGGCACCGGGCTGATTCTCTGCCCGGGCTTCATCGACCTGCACACGCACTCGGCGCTCATCTCGTTTCACGACCCCTTCCTGACGCCGAAGCTGGCGCAGGGCTTCACGACGGAAGTGATCAACCCCGACGGCCTTGCTCCGGCCCCGGTCGCGCCGGAGCGGCGCGCCGCGCGCCAGGCCTACCTGCGGCCGCTCGAGGGCAGCGGCCCGGTGACGTGGCCGTGGTCGACCGTGAGCGAGTATCTCGATGCTCTCGACGAGACCCGCCCCGCGCTGTCACTCGTCCCATCGGTGGGTCACGGCGCCGTGCGCGAGCTCGTGCTCGGCGGGGATCGCGTCGAGCCGTCGCGGGAGCAGCTGCGGGAGATGTGCCGCCAGGTGCGGCTCGGCTTCGAGGCGGGGGCGCGGATGCTCTCGTACGGCCTCGTGTACCTGCCCGGGGCCTACGCCGCGACCGCGGAGCTCGAGGCGGTGGCGGCGGAGGCCGCCCGCGTAGGAGCGCCCCTTGTTCCGCACGTGCGCAACGAGGGCCACGGCGTGCTGGAAGCGGTCGAGGAGATGATCGGGGTGGCGCGGCGCTCCGGTGCCCCGCTGCACCTGTCGCACCTCAAGTCGCTCGCCGACGAGCGACTGGTAGGGCCGCTCCTGGAGCTGCTCGACACGGCCTCGGCCGAGATCGACCTCACGTTCGACCAGTACCCCTACGGCGCGGGCAGCACGCTGCTCGCCAGCGTGCTGCCGGCCTGGGCGCAGGCGGGTGGCGCACCGGGGACGCTGCAGGCCCTGGAGCGGCCCGCCGACCGCGCCCGCATGCTGCGCGACATCGGGGCCGGCCTGCCGGGGTGGGAGAACATCCTCGGCACGCTCGGGCCGGCACGGATCGAGATCGCGCACGCCGCAGCGCCGAACGCGGACGTGGTCGGGGCGACGCTCGAGGCGATCGGCGCCGAGCGTGGCAGCGACCCGGTCGAGGCAGCGCTCGACCTGCTCGTCGAGTGCGCGCTCGACGTGACGATGGTGCTCCACTACGCCTCCGAGGACGCGGTGAGGACGATCGCACGGCACCGGCTCCAGCTCGTCGGCTCGGACGGGATCTTCGGCACGCGCCCGCACCCGCGCGTGTACGGGACGGCGCCGAGGTTCCTGGGCCGCTTCGCGATCCGGGAGGGCCTGCTGCCCGCCGAGGAGGCGATCGCGCGTCTCACCTCCCGCGCGGCCGACCGGCTCGGCCTCGCAGACCGCGGCCGCATCGAGCCGGGCAAGCGCGCCGACCTCGTCCTCCTCGACCCGGAGCGGTACGTCGACACGGCGACGTACGCCGACCCCGCGCGCACGCCCGAGGGCGTGATCGGCGTGTGGGTGAACGGCCGCCGGGCGTGGGCGGACGGCGGCCCGACCGGCGCGCGCTGCGGCGGCGTCGTCCGCTCGTAGCCCGAGATCCCCGACGCTAGGCGCTCCCCCAGAGCCGCTGGAGCGTGGCGAGGTAGACCCTGGTCGCGCGGGCCAGCTCTTCGATCGCGATCGACTCGACGTCCGCGTGAGCGCCCTCGCCCCGCGGGCCGAAGTAGACCGTGGGGATGCCGCCGACCGCCTGGAAGACGGCTCCGTCGGCGACGACCTTGACGCCGATCACGGGCAGCTCGTCTCCCGTCACGTCCTCGTAGGCGCCACGCAGCGCAAGCGCCAGCGGATGCTCCGGATCGATCGAGTACGCCTCGCGAACGAGCTTCAGGTCGACGTCGATGGCGCAGCCCGACTCCGCTGCGATCGGAGCGACCAGGGCGTCGAACTCGGCCCGGGCAGCGGCGAGGTCGCTGCCCGGCACCCAGCGCCTGGTGCCGACGAGCCGGCACGAGGCCGGGTGCCGGTTGTAGAAGTCGCCGCCGTGCACCTCCCCCAGGAAGTAGGTCTCGGCCCCGACGAGCGGGTGCACCGTCGTCGCGAGCTCCTCGTTGCGCGCGCGAATCGCCTCGATCACCCGGGCCGCGACGAGAATCGGGTTCGGCGTCCCCGCCGCCGCCCGCAGCTCGTGGGTGGCCATGCCGGGCCGGGTGATCTCGATCTCGACGGTGGCCTGGCCCATGTGCGCGGCGATCAGCGCATCGCCGGCGAGCTCGCAGACGACCGCGTAGTCCGCCGTCAGCCCGTGCTCGCCGAGGAGCCACGTGAGGTCCTCGCCACGCCCGCCGGGGGCCTCGTGCAGCCCGATCGCCACGACCACGAGCTCGCCGGGGAACGACCGCCCGGACGCGGCCACGACGCGCACCGCCTCGGTCGCCGCGGCCAGCGGGCCCTTCATGTCGGTGCTGCCACGGCCCCACACCCGCCCCCCTTCGACCTTCGGCGGGTCGTGCGGGATCGGCACGGTGTCGAGATGGCCGTTGAGCACGATCGTCGGCCCGGGGCGGTCGCCGCGCAGCCGCCCGATCACGATCGGGGTGGCGGGGAACCGCTCGTCGAGCACCTCGACCTGCATGCCGATCTCCTCGAGGCGCTGCGCGTAGCGGCGCGCCACCTCGGCCGTGTCGCCGGTCGGGCTGTGGATCTCGACGAGCTCCAGCGTGAGGTCGCGCAGGCGGTCGGCGTCGACGTGATCGAGCATCAGGGGCTCCTCGGTCTCGTGGGTCACGAGGACGAACGTATACGACCGCTGCCTACGCGCGATCCGGGCCCGGTTCCTCCTCGAGCGCGTACTCGAGCGCCTCGTCCAGCGTCATCGCCTGTCCCTGCTCCCAAGCCTCGGCGAATGCCACTGCGCCGAGCTCGGAACGAAGCCGGCCAACATGGTGCTGGTGGTCGGGCCAGCCAGGCTCGACCGCGTAACTCCCCACCAAGTCGCGGATGACACTCGCGCACGCGTACAGGCGGACGGCGCGAGCGGGGCGTCCCTCTGCGGCTGCGAGCCTCGCCAACACCTCGAAGTCGAAGAAGTGGCCCGGCACGTCGCCCACTTCACGCTCGATCGCGACGCTCTCCGCGACCAGGCGCCGCGACGCATCGTGGTCGTTTGTCTCCAGACGACAAGAGCGCAAGCCGCGAGAGCGTGCGGGATGTCCCCCACGGATCGCCGAGCGTGCGGTGGATGCCGAGGCTCTTCTCGAAGAGCACGCGTGCTTGCACGTAGTCTCCCCGAGCCACCGCGATTCCGCCGAGCGCCCTCGTCCAGTTCGCGACGCTGCGCACGTTCCCGAGCTGACGCGCTCCGCGCACGCTCTCCTCGAGAAGGCGCTCGGCCTCGTCGAGCTGCCCCGCGGTGCGCCAGCACGGACCGGCGTGCAAGGCAGCATACGCCTCGTCGAGAGGTCGCCCGTGCGCCGTGCGATCTCGAGGCTCTTCCTCGGTGAGCGCGCGCGCCCTGTCGACGTCCCCCACCGCCATCGCGGAGACGCCCAGGAGGCCGAGCGGTCGAGATACTCTTGTCGTCTCCGACCCGGCGGAGGACAAGCAGGCTCGCCTCACCGTAGCGACGCAGCCGCCTCGTGGTCGCCCTGCACGGCGCCAGAGACGCGACCCGCGCCTGAGCCTTTGCCCGCGCCATCTTCGAGCCGGAGCCGCGGGCCAGCAGTCGCTCGAGGCGTTCGCGACCTTCCGCCGCGGATCCTCTCAGCTGCCAGAAGCGCCAGAGCGCTGTGCCGATCCGCAGCCCCGTCTGCCGTCTCGCCGCTCTCCGTCGCCCAGGTCAACGCGGCGCGGATGTTGGCCAACGTCGACATCGAGCACTCGAGCCAGCTCAGCTGTTGTGGTCCGAGGAGTGCGGGACTCGGCCTCCTCGGCGAGCACGCGTAGAACCCGGCATGCCGGCGCCGCACGTCGCCTCGCCGTCGCCGCGCTCGGACAACCGCTCGACCGCGTACTCGCGGATCGTCCCCAGCATCCCGAAGCGGGGTTCACCGCCCGCCATCGGTTCCGTCCGTAGCAGGTTGTCGTTCAGGAGCGACTCGACGCCATCGACGGTGTCGAGCTCGAGGTCGCCCGCTACCCCCTCGGCGCCGCCGAGGGTGAACCCGCCGGCGAACACGCCGAGGCTCGTGAACAGCATCTGCTCTTCTGCCGTGAGGAGGTCGTAGCTCCATTCCGTCGCGGCACGCAGCGTCCGGTGCCGCTCGGGCATCCCGGCGCCGGGAGCGGCCTTGAGGAGGTCGAGTCTGCCACCGAGACGCTCGAGGATCGCGGTAGGGGCGAGCAGCTTGATCCTCGCGGCCGCCAGCTCGAGCGCGAGCGGCAGTCCGTCCAGGCGTAGGCAAAGCTCGGCCACCGCGCCGGCGTTCGCCTCGGTGAGCTCGAAGTCGGGCCTCACGTCACGTGCGCGCTCGACGAAGAGCCGAACTGCCTCGATTCGGCCGAGCGCTTCTGTCTGAGACGTGAGAGACGGTTCGGGAAGCTCGAGCGCAGGCACCGGATAGATCCGCTCCTCGGAGATGTCGAGCGGCGCTCGGCTCGTGACCACGAAGGTCACACCGGGCGCGCCGGCCAGCAGCTCCACAAGGACGGGTGCTGCCGCGAGTAGCTGCTCGAAGTTGTCGAGCACGATCAACATCCGGCGATCGCGCAGGTGGGCGGCGAGCGCCTCGGCCGGTTCCCGTCCCGGCCGGTCGCCCACACCGAGCCTGTCGGCGATCGCCGCTGCGACGAGATCCGGGTCGCCGATCGGGGCGAGCTCGACCAGCACCACGCCGTCCGGAAACTCGTCTCCGAGTCCGGCGGTCGCCTCGACGGCGAGACGTGTCTTCCCCGAGCCGCCCGCTCCCGTCAACGTCAAAAGGCGCACGTCCCCGTCGCTCAGGAGCGCGAGCATCTCCCGCAACTCTCGTTTGCGGCCGACGAACGAGGTCGATCGCGCCCGCAGGCTCGGTGACGGACGCGCCGACCCGGCGGCTGCCGGCACGGGGGGCGTGACGTCCAGTTCCGGATCCTGGTCGAGCATCGCGCGCTCGAGCCGCCGCAGCGCGGGCCCCGGCTCGATACCGAGTGTCCCGACCAGCGTCTCCCGGGCCGCCCGGTAGGCCGCCAGGGCGTCCGCCTGCCTGCCGGAGCGGTACAGGGCGACCATGAGCTGGCCGCGCAGACGCTCCGAGAGCGGATGCTCGGTGACCAGAAGCTCGAGCTCGCCCACGAGCTCGCCGTCGAGGCCGACAGCGAGATCCGCGTCGATGCGGTCCTGGAGCGTGGAGAGGCGAAGCTCGGCGAGCCGGCCGATCTCGGCCTGCGCCCACGGCTCGTAGGCGAAATCGGCGAGCGGCGGGCCACGCCAGAGCGACAGCGCCTCTCGCAAGCCGTGGGCCTCTGGCCGGCGGGCTCAGCCTCGCGTGCCTCGCTCACGAGGCGCTCGAAGCGGTGGAGATCGAGACCGTCCGATTCGACGACGAGCTGATAGCCGGCCGCGCCGGTGACGATCACCTCGTTACCGAGCACTTTGCGGAGTTGCGAGACGTACGCCTGCAGGACCTTCCCCGCCGTGGCCGGCGGCCGGCCCGCCCAGAGGTCGTCGATCAGGCGCTCGCTCGACACGGGCTCGCCCGGATGGAGGAGCAGGATTGCCAGAAGCGCACGTGGCTTCGCTGCGTCCAGCGCAACGACGCGGCCATCGGCGACCACTTCGACCGGACCGAGGATGCGAAAGTCCATGCGCGGCTCGCGCCGAAGCTAGCACTCCCCCGCATCGGCGGCCAGGGCTCGCTGCACCGGGGGCAGGAGCCGCTGCACCGGGGGCCAGAAGCTCGCTGCACCGGCGTTCAACCTCCGCTCGACCCGCGAAGCCGAACGTTGTCCCGGCATGACCAGATCGAGGCAACCCACCTGAGGAGGGAAGCGATGACTGCGAGCTACGCGTCGGGCAACAGCCCACCCCCGTGTCGGACAGGCGGCACCGACCACGTCGAGACGGCAACGGAACGTTCGCCTGTCCTCTCTGGCGATTGCCGCGGTCGTCGTGGCCTCCCCCGCCTGGGTGCTGGCCGAAGCGAACTCGCGCGTCGTGCAAGATTTCGAGTTCACGCGCTCGCCCCAGAGCTACCTCGTGCCAGCCGGTATTTGCCGGGTTCGAATCGAGGTCGTCGGTGGGGCCGGTGGTAGGGCAGGCACGGCCGGTGCACCCGGTGCCGGCGCGCGGGCGGTCGCCACCTTCGAGGTCGAGCCGGGCGAGACCCTGCGAGTCCGCGTGGGCGGCTGGGGCGACGCAGCCGTGGGCTCGACTCCGGGAGCCGGCGGTTGGAACGGAGGCGGCACCGGCGGCAGGACATCCCTCGGGCGGGACGGGCGTCCAGGGAAAGCGGGCTCCGGCGGAGGCGGAGCAACGGATGTCCGCCGAGGCGGCGACGAGCTCGAGCACCGCATTATCGTCGGCGGCGGCGGCTCGGGGGGTGCCGGCGACGGGATCGGTGGCCCACTCGGTACGGGCGGCGGCAACGGCGGCGACCCGATCGGGCAGGACGGCTTCGCCCCCCTGGGAAGGGCGAACGCGGCGACGGGTGGGCAGGGAGGAACTCGGACAAGTGGCGGTGCCCCGGGCCGTAACGCATCCGATCACTCGGTTTCGGCAACGGCCGGCTCGCTCGGAGCCGGCGGCGACGGAGCCGGAGGCGAGGTCAGCGGCGGAGGCGGCGGAGGCGGCGGCCTCTACGGCGGCGGGGGAGGCGGCTCCAGCAGTGTCTTCAGCGGCGGCCACGGCGGTGGCGGTTCCGGGTTCGGCCCTGTGGCGACGGACTTCCGACCCGGTGTCGGCGGTGGCTTCGGGCGAGCGACGATCACATACGACCCCGACGCCGACGCCTGCGACGACGTCGGGTGAGGAGCACTCACCAGGCCCGAGGTGTCCTACTCGACGCCTCTTGCGACACGGAAGCCGATGTGCGCAGCCCTGCGGCCGGGGTAGCTGCGGCTGCGGGCGGCGCAGCGGAGGTGAAGCGAAGACGGGCTGGCGTACGAGCCGCCGCGCAGGACGCGCTCCCCGGGCCACGACGGGCCCTCGCGGCCGTCGTCCGGCCGGTACGGGTAGGGGCGGTAGCCGCTCGCTACCCACTCCCAGACGTTCCCGGCCATGTCGAGCAGCCCGTAGGGGCTTGCGCCCGCTCCGCAGGCGCCGACGGCGGTCGTGCTGCCGTGCTTTGCGCCGCGCCCGAAGGTCGCGTGACGCTCGTCCGGATCCGCCGTGCCCCACGGGTACAGCCGGGCGTCGTCGCCACGTGCCGCCTTCTCCCACTCAGCCTCGGTCGGCAGCCGCGCTCCCGCCCAGGTGCAGAATGCGGCCGCATCGTGGCAGTCGACCCAGGTGACGGGGTGGTCGGGGTCGGCAGGCTGAGGCCCACCACCGTCCCAGTGCGCGGGCGGCCGATGACCCGACTCGCGTACGAACACCGCGTACTGGGCGTTCGTGACCGGCGTCAGCGAGAGCTCGAAGGCGCCGAGCTCGAGGGTGTGCGCCGGGCACTCGTCCGCGAGCGCCTCCCCGCAGTACGGGAACGGATCGCGTCCCATCGAGAACACGCCGCCCGAGACGGGCACCCAGTCGAGGGTGGAGCTGCCCTTCCCGGCGTCGGCTGCGACGCGAAACCCGACGTAATGGTCGGCGCCGGCGGCGAGCAGCGGATGCCGGGCGGCGCACCGGATCGCGTCGGGGCTGTGCAGGTACGAGCCGCCGCGAACGACACGCGGGTCGCGCCCGGCCGCGTCCTCGCGACCGTCGCCGGGATCGTACGGATACGGGCGGTAGGCGCTCGAGACCCACTCCCAGACGTTGCCGGCCAGGTCCAGCGCCCCCGAGGGAGAGGCTCCGGCGGGCACCTGTCCTGCGGGAGACGGCGATCCGATGCCCCGGCCGAAGACGGCGCGCGTCGTGTCCGGGGGCAGGTCGCCCCACGGCCACAGCCGCCCGTCTCCCCCGCTCGCTGCCGCCTCCCACTCCGCCTCGGTCGGCAGCCGCCCCCCGGCCCAGGCGCAGAAGGCGCCGGCGTCGTGCCACGTCACGTAGGTCACCGGCACGTCCTGCTCTCCGGCCGGCATCGCGCCTCCGGGCCAGGAGCTCGGGGCCGGCCGGCCGGTCGCCTCCACGAACACGCGGTACTGCTCGTTCGTCACTGGGACGCGGGCGATCCGGAACGGCTCGAGGGTGACGTCGTGGCGAGGGCACTCGTCGACGTCCGGCGGCCACGCGCCGCGCGGGTCGCTCCCCATCGTGAACGTCCCGGCGGGGACAGCGCACCACTCGATTCCCGGCACGGCTACCGCGGGATCACCGGCAGGACGATGCGGGACGGGCGATCGGCGTCGACGTGCACGGCCTGCTCGGCCACGACGAGGTGGGTGTGCTCACCGACGGGCTCCCCGGTGTTCGGGTTGACGTCGAGCCGCGGCCAGTTCGACGACGAGACGTCGACCCGGATCCGGTGCCCCACGTCGAACAGGTTGCTCGTCGCCCACAGCGAGATCGTGACAGGAACGGGCACGCCGGGCTCGAGCAGCACCTCGCGGTCGAAGCCCTCCCGATAGCGGCAGCGGATCACCGAGTCGACGAGCAGCATGTCGAACCCGTCCGGATAGTCCTCGTTCGGCGGGTGCACATCGATCAGCTTCGCGGTGAAGTCGGTATCGAGCGCGCTCGACGAGATCCACAGGTGCACCTCGGCGGGCCCTGTCACCTCGACGGGCTCGGTCAGCGGCTTCGTCTGGAAGACGAGCACGTCGGACCGCTCCGAGAGACGCGGGTACGGCGGCTCCGAGCCGAAGAACTGCGGCGCCTCGCGCTGGTCGGCGGGGCCGGGCACGAGCAGGTCGCGCAGGCGCAGCACCGGGTGGAGGAAGCGTGCCCACGCCTGCTCCATCCCGGCGCCCTCGTCCGGGAGCTCACCGACGGCGCAGTAGAGGCCGCCGACGGTCGGCACCGGGTGCGCCGGGTCGAAGGTGTACCGCAGCGGCTCGGCGCCCGCGGCCGGCGGTGACGGCGAGAGCGAGCCGTCGCCGTGGAGGAAGTGGGTCGTCTCCACGAGGCGGGCGAGCGGCCACTCCCACTCCTCGCGCCAGCGGCCGCCGTGGTCGAGCTTGCCCTCCGGTGTCATCCGGCCCGAGCCGCCGCCCATCACGAAGAGGCGGATCGGGGCCTCGCCCTCCGGGTGCCCGGTCGCGTCGTCGGGCAGCCAGCGCGAGAAGTACTCGAGCTGCTCCTCGAAGTAGCGCTCCACGCCCCACACGCTGTCGGTCCCGAAGTCGACCTCGTGACAGTACGTCGCCTCCCCGCGCATGCCGACATGGCTCCACGGGCCGAGCACGAGCCGCTGCGGTGCCGTGCTCTGCGCGGTCATGGCCGCCCAGTAGTCCGCGTCCGGACCCGCCCACGGGTCGAACCACCCGGACGAGACCGTCATCGGCACGTCGGCGTGACGGTCGAAGTGGGCCGTGTAGTCGCACTCGATCCGCGACCACCACTCGTCGTAGGCGCCGCGGGTGTAGTAGTTCATCAGCGTGTCCTCGAGCGCAGGCACGAGCCGCAGCGACGTCTGCCCCCGCCCCCAGGGCGTCGCCCGGTAGAGCTGCCGGAGGCTCTTCAGGTCGTCCCAGACCTGGCCCGAGAGCTCCGGGTCGTGGAGCACCTCCTGCGCGTCCTGAGCGTGGATGAAGAGCGCCCAGAACATGTGCCCCTGCATGGCCCCGCCCTCGCGGGCGCAGTTCGCGTAGTTGTTCGTCGTCACGACGTCGGGCCAGATCGCCGTCAGGTGCGGCGGCCGCTCGAGCGCCGTGCGCACCTGCACCTGCCCGGCGTACGAGCTGCCGACCGTCCCCACGCGCCCGTTCGACCACGGCCGCGCCGCGATCCACTCGACGATGTCGTAGCCGTCCCGGCCGGTGTGGGGCGTCGCCGAGTGGAAGTACGTGCCCGACCCTTCCGAGCGATAGCGGTCGCGCATGTCGACGAGCACGACGTTGTAGCCGCGCGGCACGAACCAGTCGGCGATCTCGCTGTACCGCTTCGTCGCCTTGTCGTACGCCGTATGGCACATGAGGGTCGGGAAGCGCCCCTCCGCAAACGCCCCGTCCACCCCGGGGCGGTAGACGTCGAACGCCAACCGGACGCCGTCCCGCATGGGGACCATGACGTTCAGCGCGGCGACGATGCCGTACCTCACGGCTACCCGGGAATCACGGGGAGGACGATGTGGGACGGGTGGTCGGCGTCGGCGTACACGTTCTGCTCTGCGACGACCTGGTGCGTGTGCCTGCCCATCGGCTCGCCCGTGTTCGGGTTCGCGTCGAGACGCGGCCAGTTCGACGACGAGACGTCGACGCGGATCCGGTGCCCGACGTCGAACAGGTTGCTCGTCGGCGGCAGCTCGATCGTGACCGGGTAGATCTCGCCGGGGGTCATCAGCACCTCGCGCTCGAAGCCCTCGCGGTAGCGGCAGCGGATCACGGAGTCGTTGAGGATCATGTCGAAGCCCTCGGGATAGTCCTCGTTGGCCGGGTGCACGTCGACGACCTTCGCGGTGAAGTCGGTGTCGGTCGCGCTCGACGAGATCCACAGGTGCACCTTCATGCGTCCGGTCACCTCGACCGGCTCCGTGAGCGGCTCGGTCTGGAACACGAGCACGTCGGGCCGCTCCGAGAGCCGCGGGTAGGGCGGCTCCGACCCGTAGAACGCGGGTGCCTCCTTCTGGTCGACCGGGCCGGGCGTGAGCAGGTCGCGCAGCCGCAGCACCGGGCTGAGGAATCGCGCCCACGCCTGCTCCATGCCCGCACCCTCCGCCGGCAGCTCGCCGATCGAGCAGTAGAGACCGCCGAGCGTCGGCACCGGGTGGGCAGGGTCGAAGGTGAAGTGGCGCGGTGCGGCGCCGACCGCGGGCGGCGCCGGCGAGAGGCCGCCGTCGGCGTGCAGGTAGTACGGCGTCTCGACGCGGCGGGCGAGCGGCCACTCCCACTCCTCGCGCCAGCGGCCGCCGTGGTCGAGCTTGCCCTGCGCCGTCATCCGGCCCGACCCGCCGCCCATGACGAAGATCCGCACCGGCGCCTCGTCGGCCGGCTGACCGGGGGCGTCGTCCGGGAGGTGGCGGTCGAAGTACGCGAGCTGCTCGTCGAAGTACCGCCGCACACCCCACACGCTGTCGGGCCCGAAGTCGACCTGGTGGCAGAACGTGGAGTCGCCGCGCATGCCGACGTGGCTCCACGGGCCGACGACGAGGCGCATCGGCGAGCGCTTCCTCTCGGTCATCGCCGTGAAGTACTCGGTGTCGGCGGTCGGGAAGGGGTCGTACCAGCCGGTCGACATCGTCACCGGGATGTCGGCGTGCTGATCCCAGAACAGCGTGTAGTTGTGCTCGACCCGGTCCCAGTACTCGTCGCGGGCGCCGCGCGTGTAGTAGTCGATGAGCGAGTCCTCGAGCGGCGGCACGTGCCGGAGCGCCGTCTGGCCACGCTGCCACGGCGTCGCGCCGAAGAGCTGGCGCAGGTCGCGCAGGTCGTTCCACACGTCCTGCTGCTTGCCCGGCTCGCCGGCGATGTCCTGGGCGTCCTGCGCGTGGATGAAGAGCGCCCAGAACATGTGCTGCTGCATCGCACCGCCCTCGCGGCACTGGTTCTGGAAGCTGTCGGTCGGCACCACGTCCGGCCAGATCGCGGTCAGGTGCGGCGGCGCCTCGATCGCGGTACGCACCTGCGTGATCGCGGCGTAGGAGCTGCCGACGGTGCCGATGCGCCCGTTCGACCACGGCTGCGCGCCGATCCATTCGCAGATGTCGTAGCCGTCCCGGCCGGTGTGCGGCGTGGCGGCGTGGTAGTAGACGCCGGACGCCTCCGAGCAGTAGCGGTCGCGCAGGTCGATCAGCACGACGTTGTAGCCCTTCGGGACGAAGAAGTCCGCGATCTCGCTGTAGCGCTTGTCCGTCTTGTCGTACGGGGTGTGGACCATGATCGTCGGGAAGCGGCCCTCGACGAAGTCCCCGTCGAGGCCCGGCCGGTAGACGTCGAACGCGAGCCGGACGCCGTCCCGCATCGGGACCATCACGTTCTTCGACAGGACGATGCCGTAGCGGTCCCGGTCGCTCATGCCGCCCCCCTTTCGATGACGAGGTTGCCGACGCTGTCGACTCGCACCCAGTAGCCCGGGTGCACGACGGTGGTCGAGTCGAACTCCTCCACGATTGCAGGGCCCTGGAGCAACGCTCCCGCCGGCAGGTCGTAGCGGCTGTGGATCGGGCATTCGACGTAGTCGCCCACCTCCGCGAAGTAGACGGGCCGGTGCTCCTTCGGCGCCGGCGTCTCACCGGGGTGCAGGTGGCGCGGCGGCGGCTTCTCGATCTTGCCGATGCTCGTCAGCCGCAGGCTCACGACCTCGACCGGCTCGCCCGGCGCCGCGAAGCCGTAGGTGCGGTCGTGCTCGGCGTGGAACCGGTCGAGCAGGTCGTCGCCGGCCGGGATCGTCAGCTCGTAGCTCTGGCCGACGTAGCGGAGGTCGATCCGGCGCAGGAACTCCATCGCCTCACCGCCGATGCCCTCTGCCTCGAGCTCCGCCCGGCCCGCCTCCTCGAGCTGCGCGAACGTCGCCGCCACCTCGCCGTGGTCGATCTCCTCGAGCCTCCGCATCACCGTGACGGCGGCGTCGCGCTTGAGGTCGGTCGTGAGCAGGCCCGTGGCGGAGAAGATGCCCGGGCTCGGCGGGATCAGCAGGGTCGGCATCTCCGCATCGCGCACGAGCGCGTTCGCGTGCACCGGCCCGGCGCCGCCGAAGCCGACGAGGACGAAGTCGCGCGGGTCGTAGCCTCGCTGCACCGAGATCAGGTGGAGGGCGTTCACCATCGCCGCGTTCGCGATCTCGACGATGCCGTTCGCCGCCTCGGTGACCGAGATGCCGAGCGGCGTCGCGCACCGCTCCTCGATCGCCCGGCGGGCGCCCTCGACGTCGAGGTCCATCTCGCCGCCGAGGAAGTACGCCGGGTTGAGGCGGCCGAGGACGACGTTCGCGTCCGTCACGGTCGGCTCGGTGCCGCCGTTCCGATAGCTGACCGGGCCCGGGTCCGCGCCGGCGCTCTGCGGCCCCACGCGCAGCAGCCCGCCCGAGTCGATCCAGGCGATCGAGCCGCCGCCGGCGCCGATCTCGACGAGGTCGACGACCGGTGTCCGCACGGGATAGCCGGAGAGGGACATGCCACCGATGCCAGCGCCGGCATGGCCGCCGACGTTGTAGTCCTTGGTCACGGACGGCCTACCGCCCTGAATCAGCCCGACCTTGGCCGTGGTGCCGCCCATGTCGAACGAGAGGATGTCGGGGCGCCCGAGCGTCTCTCCCAGGTAGGCCGAGGCGATGACCCCCGCGGCCGGCCCGGACTCGACCATGAACACGGGCCGCACGCTCGCGGCGTCCGAGCCGAAGATGCCCCCACTCGACTGCATCACGAGCAGCTTCGCCTGCACCCCCGCCTCCTCGAGCCTGCTCTCGATCCGCTGGAGGTAGCGCTCCACGACCGGCCGGATGACCGCGTTGATGACGGTGGTCGACGCCCGCAGGTACTCGCGGAACTCCGGTGCGACCTCGGACGAGAGCGAGACCGGGATGCCCGGCAGCTCCTCCGCGAGGATGCGCCCCACCCGCTCCTCGTGCTCGGGGTTGACGTAGGCGTGGAGGAGGCAGACGGCGACCGACTCGACTCCTTCCCGCCTCAGGATCGCCGCCGCCTCGCGCACCGAGTCGTCCTCGAGCGCGTGGAGCACCTCTCCCTTCGGCCCGAGCCGCTCGCGGACGACGACTGCGCGGTCGCGGGGCACGAGCGGCGGGGCCTTCTCGAACCGGGTGTCGTAGAGCGTCGGCCGCACCTGGCGCGCGATCTCGAGCAGGTCGCGGAAGCCGTCCGTGGTGACGAAGCCGCTGCGGGCGATCTTCCCCTCGATGATCGCGTTCGTCGCAACCGTGGTGGCGTGCACGACGAACGTGACCTCGCCCGGCTCGACGCCGCCCTCGGCGAGCGCGCGCTCGGCTGCCTGCATGAACCCCTCGGAGGGATCGCCAGGCGTCGTCAGCACCTTGGCGATCGAGACCTCGCCGGTCTCCTCGTCGATCAGGGTGGCGTCGGTGAACGTCCCTCCGATGTCGATCGCCAGGCGCACGCTCATGCGGTTCCTCTCCTCAGTTTGTCGGTTGCCACCTCGTCGATCCGGCGATCCTCGATCGCGACCCGGTAGTGCTCCCGCGCACGCTCGGCGCTGACCTTGCCCTCGAGCACGTCGCGCAGGACGCGCTCCGGGTCGCGCTCCGCGGGCGGGCCGTAGCCGCCCCCGCCGCAACTGCGCACGCTCACGATGTCGCCTGCGACGACCTCGGTGGTGCTCTTCGAGCCGAGCTCGGTCTCGACGCCGTCGCGGATCAGCACGTACTCGGCGACCGCCGCGTCGTGGCCGCCGAGAGCGCCCCACGGGCCGAGCCGGTCGCGGTCGGCGAGGATCGTGAACGTCGTCGCCTGCAGCACGCGGAAGTCCTTGCGCAGCCCGAGACCTCCGCGGAAGCGGCCCGGCCCCTCGGAGTCCTCGACGAGCGCGAGCCGGGCGATCTGCACCGGGTAGTTGAGCTCCGTCTCCTCGATCGGCGCGTTCTCCGTGTTCTGGCCGTGAGCCTGCACCGCGTCGGGGCCGTCGCTCCCGTCCCGGCCGCCGTAGCCTCCGGCGAGCGCCTCGTAGAAGCACGTGTAGGTTCCCCTGGCGACGTCGAGCGAGCCGAAGCCCGCCTGACACATCATCCCTTTCGTGCCTGCCGGGAGCCGCTCGGGGAACGCGGGCAGGAGGGCGCGGAACATCACCTCGACGAGGCGTGTCTGCGTCTCCCAGCCGCCGACGACCGGCGAGGGCCAGGTGCAGTTCGTCACCGTGCCCTCGGGCGCGCTCAGGCTGAACAGCCGGTAGAAGCCGTCGTTCACCGGCAGGTCGGGGTCGATCAGGCACTTGAGCACGTAGGCGCAGGCCGAGAAGGTCATGGCGTACGTCGAGTTGACCGGCGCACGCCGCTGCGGGTCCGACCCGGAGGTGTCGAAACGGAGGCCGTCGGGCGTGATCTCGATCCCGGCGTGGAGGCGGACGGCCCGGTCGGTGTAGCCGTCGTTGTCGACGGTGCCGTCGGCCTCGTACGTTCCCGGCGCAAGCTGCGCAATCTCCGCCCGCACGCGCCGCTCGGTGTACGCGAGCAGCTCGTTCATCGTCGCGAGGAGCGTCTCGCGCCCATGGCGGTCGGACAGCGCCGTGATCCTCCGGACACCCGTCGCGTTGGCCGCGATCTGCGCTCGGAAGTCGCCGGCCGTCTCGTGCTTCGATCGGATCTGGGCGAGGATCAGCCGGAAGACGTCGTCCACGATCCTGCCCGCCCGGACGACCTTGACCGGCGGGATGATCACTCCCTCCTGGAACACCTCCTGGAACGCACCGATCGAAGCCGGCGCGCCGCCACCGACGTCCACGTGGTGGGCGAGGTTGGCCACGTAGCCGAGGAGCGTCCCGTCCACGTAGACCGGCGAGATCAGGCTGACGTCGTTCAGGTGCACGCCGCGCGGGTGCGGGTCGTTGGTGACGATGGCGTCGCCGGGCCCGAGGTTGTCCTCGCCGTAGCGCCGGATCGCGTGCGGCACCTGCTGCACCATCGAGCCCAGGTGCACCGGTTGCGTGAACGCCTGCGCCACCGAGCGCAGGTCGGCGTCGAAGAAGGCGCACGAGAAGTCCGAGCGCGTCTTGATGTTCGTCGAGTAGGCGCTGCGCTTCAGCGCGAGCACCATCTCGTCCGTCGCCGCTACGAGCGCGTTGCGAATGACCTCGAAGCCGATCGGGTCGATGCCCGTGCTCATCCGCGCAGCTCCTCCGTCGCCGCCGTGTCGAGAGCACGACCGGAGACGGCCACCCTGTAGACGTCGCGTGCCCGCTCGACGCTCACCTTCTCCTCCAGCACGTCGCGCAGGACGCGCTCCGGGTCGCGCTCCTCCGGCGGGCCGTACCCGCCCCCGCCGCACGTGCGGTAGCTGACGACGTCACCCGCCTCGAGCGCCACCGTCGTCTTGGCGCCCAGCCGGGTCTCCTCGCCGGCCCGGATGAGCACGTACTCGGCCCGTCTGCCTTCGTGCCCTCCGAAGGCGCCGGCCGGCCCTGCGGTCACCCGGTCGGACAGCACGGTGAACGTTGTCGGCCGCTCGAAGAGGAAGTCCTTGCGCAGGCCGAGCCCGCCGCGGAAGCGGCCGGCCCCGTCCGAGTCGTCCACCAGGGAGAGCCGCACGACGCGCACCGGGTAGTTCAGCTCCGTCTCCTCGACGGGGGCGTTCTCCGTGTTCTGGCCGTGTGCCTGCACGGCATCCGGGCCGTCGCTCTCGAGGCGCGCGCCGTAGCCGCCGCCGAAGGTCTCGAGGAAGCACGTGTACTCGTTCGTGACCGGGTCGACGCCGCCGAAGCCCGCATGGCACATCATCGCCTTCGTGCCCGCGGGCAGCACCGACGGCAGTGCCGGCAGCAGGGCGCGGAAGACGACATCGACGAGCCGGGTCTGCGTCTCCCAGCCTCCGACGACCGGCGAGGGCCAGGTGCAGTTCGTCACCGTCCCCTGCGGGGCGTGCACGCGGACGAGCCGGTAGAAGCCGTCGTTGACTGGCAGGTCGGGGTCGATCAGGCACTTGAGCGCGTAGGCGCAGGCGGAGAACGTCTGCGCGAAGGTCGAGTTGACCGGCGCCCGCCGCTGCGGGTCGCTACCCGTGAGGTCGAACGAGACCCCGTCGGCGCCGATCTCGACGCGCGCGCAGAGCCGCACCGGCTCGTCCGAGTAGCCGTCGGTGTCGACGACGCCCTCGGCCTCGTAGGCGCCGTGCGGAAGCGCCGCGATCTCGGCCCTCGTACGCCGCTCGGTGTAGTCGAGCAGCTCCTGCATCGCCGTCACGATCGTGGCGTGGCCGTGGCGTGCGACCAGCGCCTCGAGCCGTCGGGCCCCTGTCGCGTTCGCGGCGATCTGGGCACGGAAGTCGCCGGCGGTCTCGTGCTTGGAGCGGATCTGGGCCAGGACCAGCCGGAAGACGTCGTCGACGATCTGCCCCGCTTCGACCACCTTGACGGGCGGGATGATGACGCCTTCCTGGAACACCTCGCGAAAGGCGCCGATGCTCGCGGGCGCGCCGCCGCCCACGTCGACATGGTGCGCGAGGTTCGCCACGTAGCCGAGCAGCTCGCCGGCCGCGAAGACGGGCGCGATCAGGCTGACGTCGTTCAGGTGCACGCCGCTCGGGAACGGGTCGTTCGTGATGATCACGTCGCCGGGCCCGAGGTTCGCGGCCCCGTAGGTCCGCACGGCCTGCGGCACCTGCTCGACCATCGAGCCGAGGTGCACCGGCTGTGTGAAGCCCTGCGCCACCGCGCGTAGGTCGGCGTCGAAGAACGCGCACGAGAAGTCCGAGCGCGTCTTGATGTTCGTCGAGTACGCGCTGCGACGCAGTGTCAGCACCATCTCGTCGGTTGCCGCGACGAGCGCGTTACGGATCACCTCGAAGGTGATCGGGTCGAGACGCTCTTGGCCGGCGCCGACTCCCGGCCGGCGGAGCCGGCCTCCGTCGGCGCCCTGCCGGCCCGGGGCACGACCAAGGGCGCCTCGACGCTTCATGCCCTATTCCCCGCTCCCCACACGGAGCTGAACGTGCGGCCCGCGGAGAAGCGCGCGCCGGAGAGCGACGAGATGTCGACCGGCGCCTCCTGGCCGGCGATGTCGGCTGCGAGCGACTCGCCTATCGTCGGCCCGATCTTGAAGCAGTGCCCGCTGCCGCCGAACGCCGAGTAGTAGCCGGAGATCTCCTCCTCGCCGACGATCGGGTACCAGTCCTCGGTGATGTCGTAGACGCCCGAGTAGCCGGTCACGAAGGCGCCGCCGTAGCCCGGCTGCGAGAGTTGCGCCCGCAGCGCCGGGAGCCGCCGGATCAGCCGCGGCACCATGTAGTCGAGCGCCTCCTGGGTGACCCCGTCGTCGTAGTCCTCCGGGTCGGCGGGCTCGAAGTGCTTCGGCCAGCCCTGGCCGACGAGCACCTTCCCGCCGTCGTAGTTGCGGAAGTAGAGCCGTTGCTCCACGTCCGACATGACGGGGATCTCGCCGAAGCCCTCCGGCGCGTCGAAGACGGCCTCGTGCTCGCGGCTGAAGCGGAGGGGGTAGTCGATCCCGACCATGCGGCCGATGCGATCGCCCCACGGGCCGCACGCGTTGACGACGACGTCCGTGGCGATCTCGCCCTCGGTGGTGACGACGCCCTTCGCCTTGCCGCCGGACGTCTCGATCGCGAGCACCTCGCAGCCCTCGTGGACGTGGAGTCCCAGCCGCCGCGCCGTCTCGACGATCGTCTGCACGGTCAGAACCGGGTTCGCGTAGCCCGACGTCTCCTCGAAGCAGGCGAGCTCGACACCCTCGATCTCGAGCTCCGGCCAGCGATGGACGACCTCCTCCGGGGTGAGCAGCGACGTCTGCACCCCGAGCTCCTGCTGCACCGGGACGACCTCGCGGAGCGCCTGCGCCTCCTCGGGCGGCGCGATCACCATGTAGCCTCGCGGCGTGAACCCGGTCGGGCCTCCGAACGCCTCCTCGCCGTTCGCGAACATCCACGCTCCCCGCACGGCGAGCCGGATCGCGACCTCGTTCGTGTAGTGCTGGCGGATGTGCGCGGCCGAGTACTGCGACGAGCCGCCGCAGACCTTGCCCTTGTCGACGAGGACGACGTCCCCGTAGCCGAGCTTCGTCAGGAAGTGGGCGGTGCTCGCCCCGATGATCCCTGCGCCGATCACGACTGCGTCGGCCTTGCCGATCACGCCATTCTCCTCTCGTCTCGCACAGCACTGGTCGCCTCGCCGTCGACGAGGCCGTCCGTTCCGATCACGACGCCGTAGAGCTCGCCCGCCGCGTCCACCGACACCTTCTCGTTCCGCACGTCGTGCGCGACCGCCTCGGGGTCGCGCTCGAGCGGGTCGCCCCAGCCGCCCCCGCCTGCCATCCGGTGCACGTACACGTCGCCTGCGCCGATCATCGTCGAGAACATCGCCGGCAGCCGCTCCTCGCTGCCGTCCGGGTGGACGACGAGGTTGACCGCCGTCGCGCCCGGCGCGCCGCCGGCAAGCCCGTACGGGGCGTGCCGTGCGCGGTCCGAGCGGACGATCAGCGACGTCTCCGGGGTGAGACAGCGCCAGACGCGCTCCACCGAGAGCCCTCCGCGATACCGGCCCGCGCCGCCCGTGTCGCGGACGAGCCCGTAGCGCTCGACGACGATCGGGTACTCGGCCTCCGCCACCTCGATCGGGATGTTCGCTGCGAGGCTCGCCGGATTCGTGACGCCGTCGTTCCCGTCGCAGACCGGTGTGCCGCCCCAGGTGCCGACGACGAGCTCGTAGAAGATGAAGCGGTCGCCCGAGCCCGGGTCGTCCGCACCGAAGATCGCGAGGGTGTTGCCGCCCTCGCCGGCCGCCGGCACGCGGCCGGGGAGCAGCTGGGCGAGCGCCCCGTTGAGCGCGTCGAGGATGCGGAAGCCGGTGACGCCGCGCATGGACGAGGCGCCCGGCATCACGACCTCGGTCACCGTGCCCGGCTTCGTGATCACCCGCACGGGCCTGAACGCGCCCGCCGTGTTCGGCACGTCGACCGTGAGAGCGCAGCGCACGACCTGGTAGACGGAGGCGAGCACGAACGAGCGCGTGCTGTTGAGGGAGCCGCGCACCATCGGCGCCGACTCGCTCAGGTCCGCGACCACCTCGTCGCCCGCGATCGTGATCGTCGCGGTGATCTTCACGTCGCGCTCCTCGACGCCGTCCGAGCCGAGCCAGTCGGTGAACGAGGCGGTGCCGTCCGGCCACGACGCGATCTCCTGCCGTACGAGGCGCTCGGTGTAGTCGATCAGCGCCTCCATCAGCGCCGCGAGCTCGGCGGTGCCGTGGCGCACGGCGAGCGCCTGCAGCGCGCGCTCCGCAACGGAGCACGCTGCGACCTGGGCCCCGAGGTCGCCGAAGGTCATGCGCGGGATGCGCACGTTCGCCTCGATCAGCCTGTGCACCTCCTCGACCGGCTCGCCCTCCGCGTAGAACCGGAGCCACGGCATGCGAAGCCCCTCCTGGAAGATCTCGGTGTTGTCGCACGCGCTCGACCCGGGCAGGCGGCCGCCGACGTCGCCGTGGTGCGCCGTCGTCACGGCCCAGCCGATCAGGGCGCCGTCGAGATGCACCGGCTTGACGACGAAGATGTCCTGCAGGTGCATGCCCCCGTCGAAGGGGTCGTTCATGATGAAGACGTCACCGGGACGGGCGCGGTGGCCGTAGTGGCCGAGGAGCGCTTCCATCGCCGTCGGAATCGAGCCGAGGTGGAACGGGACGCTGACCGCTTGCGCGACCGTGTCGCCGCGGGCGTCGCAGAGCGCCGACGAGAAGTCCATGCCGTCGCGCACGACCGTCGAATGCGCGGTGCGGACGATCGTGGTCGCCATCTCGTCCGCGATCGACTGGAGCGCGTTCGCGACGATCTGCAGCGTCACCGGATCGGGGGCCGCGGTCACGCCCGCGGCTCCCGCCGGAGCACGAGCGTGCCCGTCTCGAGCTGACGCCGGACGCTCCAGCCGGCCGGTACGACGACCGTGGTGTCGTACTCGTCCACGAGCAGCGGGCCGGGCTCGGCGTCCGTCCCGATCGAGGCCCGCGCCCGCACGGGCACCTCGGCAGCCGTGGCGCCGAGCCACAGCCTCCGGGTTGCGTGCCTGTCCGGCACGAGCGCGTCGGCGACGTCGAACGAGAGGCCGGCGGCGGAGCTCCCCAGCGCTGCGAGTCGCACGGCACGCACCTGCACGGGTGAGCCCGGCTGCCCGCGGACGCCGTAGAGGACCTCGTGCTCGTCTTCGAAGCGCGCGCGCAGGCCCGCGAGCAGGCTGCGGTCGACGGGGCCCTCGGGAAGCTCGACCTCGATCTCCCAGCTCTGCCCCCCGTAGCGGAGGTCGGCCGTCCGCACCCAGGTCGGCGCCTCGCGGCCGGCGAACGACTGCGCCAGCACCGCTTCCATCTCGTCGAGCAGCGCCGTGAGGGCGGTGGGGTCGACGGCATCGACGTCCAGGTGGCACGAGCGCACCTCGTGGAACTCCGGGCGGGCGAAGAGCAGCCCGACGGCGCTGAACAGCCCCGCCACGGGCGGGACGACGACGGTGGCGACGCCGAGGTCGTCGGCGAGGCCGGCCGCGTGCACGGGCCCGGAGCCGCCGTAGGCGATGATCGCGAAGTCGCGCGGATCGCGCCCCTTCTCCGACGAGACGGAGCGCAGGGCCCGGGTCATCCGCGCGTTCGCGATGCGGTGGATGCCGTCGGCGGCCTCGAGCAGCGTGAGCCCGAGAGGCCGGGCGACGCTTTCGACCGCGGCCTCGGCCAGCTCGCGGGAGATCGTGATCTGCCCGTCGGCGACCCGGCCGGCCGGCATGTAGCCGAGCACGACGTTCGCGTCGGTGACGGTGGGCTCCACGCCGCCGCGCCCGTAGCAGGCCGGCCCGGGGTCGGCCCCGGCGCTGCGCGGGCCAACCTGCAGGCCGCCGGCAGGATCGAGCCAGGCAATGCTGCCGCCGCCGGCACCCACCTCGGCGATGTCGATCGTGGGGATCCGCAGCAGCTCGCCGCCGCCGCGGATCAGCCGGCTGCCGGCCGAGATGGAGCCGCCGACCTCGTACTCGCGCCCGCGCGCGATCGCGCCGCCCTCGATCAGGGATGCCTTGGCGGTGGTGCCTCCCATGTCGAACGCGATCAGGTTGTCGAGCCCGAGGAGCTGGGCCATGCCGAGCGCCGCCACGACCCCCGCGGCGGGGCCCGACTCGAGCGCGAAGACGGGGCGCAGCTTCGCGTCGTCCGAGGTCATCACGCCTCCGGAGGACTGCATGATCTGCAGCGGCGCCTGGTCGAGCCCGATCTTGTCGAGCCCGTCGCGGATGCGGTCGATGTAGCCGGCCATCAGCGGTCGCACGTAGGCGTTGACGACGGTGGTGGCGGAGCGCTCGTACTCGCGCTGCTCCCGCAGGATCTCGCTGGAGAGCGACACGGTCGCCGCGGGAAGCTCCTGCGCGAGGATGGCGCCCGCGCGCTGCTCGTGCTCGGGGTAGAGGTACGCGTGCAGGAAGCAGACGGCGACCGAGTCGATCTCGAGCTCGGCGAGGCGAGCGGCGAGCGAGCGCACCTCGGCCTCGTCGAGGGGCCGCAGCACGGTCCCGTCGGCGGCGACGCGCTCGTCCAGCTCGAAGCGGAGGCTCCGCTCGACGAGGGGCGGCGGCTTGCGCCAGAAGAGGTCGTACATGTGCGGGATGCGCAGGCGCCTGAGCTCGAGCACGTCCCGGAAGCCCCTGGTCGTGACGAGGGCGGTCACCGCTCCGAGGCGCTGCAGCACCGCGTTCGTGGCAACCGTGGTGCCGTGCACCACCTCGCCGACCGCCGCGCCCGCCGCACCGCCCGCGAGCCCGGCCACCGCCTCCACGACGGCCACGTCGTAGCTCGGCGGCGTCGAGAGCAGCTTGCGCACCCGCACGCTGCCATCGCCTGCCTGCAGCAGCACGTCCGTGAACGTGCCTCCCACGTCGACGCCCACGCGTGCGCTCAAGCGGTCCTCGTCACTCCTGCGCATTTGCGATTTGAAATAGCAAATTGCATCGAGGGCGAGCTTAGAGCAAACTGTCCTCGAATGGAAGGGCTGACCGCACCGATCCCCCCGCTCGAGGAGCGCGAGTCGATCGAGCAGCGCGTGGCGCGGACGCTGCGCGAGCTGATCGTGGGAGGACAGCTGCCCGCGGGGACGCCGCTCGTACAGCGCGACCTGGCGAGGCAGCTCGGCGTCTCCCCCACGCCCGTGCGTGCGGGGCTCAGCCAGCTCGAGCGCGAGGGGCTCGTGGCGGTGAACGCCACGGGACGCTCGGTGGTGAGCCGGCTCACGCGCGAGGACTTCGAGGAGATCTACGCCGCCCGCCTCGGGCTCGAGGGGCTCGCGGCACGCCTCGGCGCCGTCGCCGTCGGAGCGCGCGAGATCGGGCAGATGAAGACGCTGCTGCACCATCTGCGGCAGCTCGCCGAGGAGCAGAACGTGGACGAGTACCTGCGGCAGCGCTGGGAGTTCCACGCGACGGCCTACCGGGCGAGCGGACGGCGGAGGCTCGTGGACGAGGTGGAGCGGCTGTTCTGGCGCGCCGACCGCTACAACCGGCTCGTTCTCTCGACCCTCGAGCGCTTCCGGGAGTCGGTCGCGGGCTACCGCGAGTTCCTCGCCGCCTGCGAGGCGAACGACGGCCCGCGGGCCGAGCAGGTCGTGTACGAGAGCCTCCGCTGGGCGGTCGACCGGGCGGCGGCGAGCCTGCCCTCGGAGGAGGCTCCGCCGGCGTGACGGTCCTGACGGAGGCAAAGCGGGCGCTGGGGGCAGCCCTGGGCGAAGATCGCGTTCGCGACGGCGACTCGGAGCGCGACCTGCACGCCGGCGATCTCAGCTTCCATCCTCCCCACCGGCCGGATCTCGTCGTCTACCCGGGCTCGACCGCGGACGTGGCACGCGTGCTCGCACTCGCGACGGAGCTCCAGCTGCCCGTGACGCCGTTCGGCGCCGGCACGAGCCTCGAGGGGAACATGATCCCGGTGCGGGGGGGCATCAGCCTCGACCTCTCCCGGCTCGATCGCATCCTCGCCATCTCGCCCGAGAACCTGACGGCCACCGTGCAGGCAGGGGTGACCCGGCTCCAGCTCGAGAGGGCGGCAGGCGAGCACGGCCTCTTCTTCCCGGTCGATCCCGGCGCCGACGCCACGCTCGGTGGCATGGCGGCGACGAATGCCGCGGGCACGACGACCGTGCGCTACGGGAAGATGCGCGCCAACGTGCTGGCACTGGAGGCGGTGCAGGCCGACGGCAGCGTGATCCGAACGGGCAGCCGGGCCGCGAAGACCTCCGCGGGCTATGACGTGACCGGCCTGCTCGTCGGCTCGGAGGGCACGCTGGCGGTGATCACCGAGGTCACGGTTCGGCTGCATGCGATCCCTGAGCGGGCCGTCGTCCTGCGGCTGGCGTTCCCCGACGTCGAGAGCGCCTGCCGCACGGCGGCGGCGATCGTCGCTGCGGGTGCCGGCGTCACACGTGTGGAGCTCCTGGACACCTGGATCGTGGAGGCGATCAACGCCTATTCCGGCACGACCTATCCCGAGGGGCCGTGCCTGTTCGTGGAGGCGGCGGGCAGCGAGGAGGTGGTGGCCGGCGACCTCGACCTCGTGCAGGAGATCGCGCGCGCCGAGGGCGCGACGGACGTCGTGCACGAGCGCGACCCCGACGCCCGGGCACGACTGTGGCAGGCCCGTCACGACGTGACGCACGCCGCGGCGGCAAGGATGCCCGGCCGCAAGGAGCGGGCGACGGACGTATGCGTCCCTCTGACCGAGCTGGCCGGCGCGGTGGGCTTCGCCCGCACGCAGGTCGACCGCCTGGGGCTGCACGCGGGAATCGTGGGGCACGCAGGCGACGGCAACGTGCACGTCAGCATCCACGTCGACCCCGGCGACCCCGACGAGCTCGGCCGCTCGGAGGAGCTCGTGCACCTGGTCGTGGACGATGCCCTGGAGCGCGGCGGCACGTGCACGGGCGAGCACGGCGTCGGGCTCGGCAAGATCGCGGCGCTGCAGCAGGAGCACGGCGACCTGATGCCGCTGATGCAGGCGCTGAAGCGGGCGTTCGACCCGCTCGGGATCCTGAACCCGGGCAAGGTGCTGCCGCCCGCCGGCGACTGAGCGGCCGCACGACCCGGGGCAGCCTGCGGCCTACGACCTGAGGTGCAGGTCGACGGACCCGTCGGCGCCCGCGCGTGGCGCGAAGTCGGCCACGTCCACGTCGACGTCCACGGTGTGCCCCTCCACCGAGAGGCCGCGCACACGGGTCGCGGGGACGTGGTACCGCAGCAGCGCCGATCGCCCGCCGCGGACGACGAGCTCCTCTCCGCCGGCAGAGACGGAGTCGTTCGTCGCCACGACGACGCCGAGAGTCCCGTGACGCCCGCGCACCTCGTAGTCGATGGGGGAGAGATGGCGTGAGAGCTCGTCCATCTCTCCGACGGTAGAGGAGCTCCCGTGAGCGGCACCACCAACCGGACGAGCAAGGTCGAAGGATCGCGTGAGCGATCGCTCATCCGGCGCGTCCGAGATCCGTCGGCGCCCGCTGGCAATACTGTCGTGATGCGACGGCTCGGACACCCGTGGTAGGACGCCGGTTCCGATCGATCAGCATCCGCGTCTGGCTGGCGCTCGTGGTGGCTGCCATCGTCAGCATCACCGCGGTCGCCGTGGCGGAGATCCTCACCGTACGCAGCGAGAACGCCTTCCGGGCACGCGCCGAGGAGCTGGCCGCCGGATCGGCCGTCACAGCCGCCGCCCGGGTGTCGGCGGCGACGACGCCGGCGGAGGCCCAGGCGTCCGTGGCGGCCGCAGCCAAGGCGAGAGGGATCGCGTTGTTCCTCTTCGGCGCGGACGGAGCCCGCATCTCCGACGACGTCTCGAACGGAATCCGGGCGGAGTCCGTGACCGGCCTCGGCGAGGCCGTTCGCAGCGCCCTCGACGGGACGCGCCTCGTTCAATCGGAGGAGGGAGGCCTCAGGATCGTCGTCGCGCTCCCGCTCCAGGGGGGGTCGGCCGGCGCGCTCGTCGCGGTGGCATCTCGTCCGGATCTCGTCGCGGCAGGCGACATCGTGCGAGGCCAGCTCGGACTGACGGTGATGATCGCCATCGTCGCCGGCGCCGTGCTCGGGACGGGGCTCGCGATCCTGATCACGTCTCGGATCCGCCGGGTGACGAGAGCGGCGCACGAGATCGAGCAGGGGAACTTCGACAGGCCTCTCACCCTCAGGTTCAACGACGAGCTCGGGCAGCTGGGGGGCGCGGTGGACACGATGCGCCTCCACCTCCGCGACTCCTTCGCCAACCTCGAGGCCGAGCGCAACCGCTTCCGCAGCGTGCTGGAGCAGCTCCAGGAGGGAGTCGTGGCGGTCGACGAGGACCTGCGGGTGGTGTTCGCCAACTCGCGGGCACGGCTCCAGATCGGCCGGCGCGCGCTCGCCCCGGGGGAGCCACTGCCCGAGCCGTGGCCGGGAGTCAGCGTTCGCGGTCTCGCGTCCTCCCTCTTCGGCGGCGACGTGGAGGACGCACACGAGCGCGTTCAGACACCTTCGGGAGACACGTTCTCCATTGCGGGCGTGCCCGCGCGGATCGCGGGCCAGGCAGCCCTGCTCGTGATCACCGACGTCACGGTGGCCGACCGCCGCGAACGTGCCGAGCGCGAGTTCGTGGCCAATGCGGCCCACGAGCTGCGAACGCCGATCGCCGCGATCATGAGCGCCACGGAGGTCCTGCAGGGCGGGGCGAAGGACGACCCCGCGACCCGCGACAGGTTCCTCGCCGTCCTCAGCCGGCAGTCGGACAGGCTCGAGCGCCTGATCAGGGCGCTGCTGACGCTGGCACGGGCGCAGACCGGTGCGGAGGAGATCGAGCTGGAGGAAGTCGACCTCTCGTCGCTGCTCGAGCAGGCTGCGAGCACCTTCCGGGCGGGTAGCGGCGGCGCGACGATCGAGATCGAGTGCCCGCCGGGGTTGACCGCCTGGTCCCACTACGATCTCCTCTATCAGGCGATCGGAAACCTCGCGGAGAACGCTGTGAAACACGCGAACGGGCACCCCGTGCGCCTCTCTGCGGCCACGACCGCCGACGGCCGGGTGCGCATCGAGGTACGCGACCGCGGGGAGGGGATCCGGCCCGGCGACCGCGAGCGGCTCTTCGACCGGTTCTTCCGCGGCGGCTCACGAACGGCCGAGGGCTTCGGCCTCGGGCTCTCGATCGTCGGCGGAGTCGTCTCCGCGATCGGAGGCGAGGTCGAGATCGAGCCGTCGGAGGGCGGCGGCACGTGCGCTGCGATCACCGTCGCGGGGAGGACGGCAGCGTGACGACACGGATCCTCGTCGCGGAGGACGAGCCCGACATCCTCGAGTCGGTCGGATACGCGCTCAGGCAGGAGGGCTTCGAGGTCGACACCGCGACGACCGGTCAGGAGGCGCTCGACGCTGCACGCGCCGGGCAGTACGACCTTCTCGTGCTCGACGTGATGATGCCCGAGCTGTCGGGTCTCGACGTCTGCCGTGTCGTGCGGGCGGAGAGCGACGTGCCGATCATCATGCTCACGGCCCGGGACGCCGAGATCGACAGGGTCCTCGGTCTCGAGCTCGGCGCCGACGACTACGTGACGAAGCCGTTCTCGCTCGCCGAGCTCGTCAGCCGCGTCCGTGCGCTGCTCAGGCGCCGTGAGCTCGACCGGGCTGGAGCCGCGAGCGCGACGACCATCCAGCACGCCGGGCTGGCCATCGACCTCGCCCGGCACACGGTCCTCGTCGACGGCGAGGCGGTGCACGTGACACGGTCGGAGTTCAAGGTGCTGGCGCTCCTCGCGAGCCGGCCGGGACAGGTATTCTCGAGGCGCGAGATCATGGCCGATCTGTGGGAGAGCACCTACGTCGGCGACGCGCGAGCGTGCGACGTTCACATCGGCAACCTGCGCCGGAAGATCGAGGCCGACCCGGCGCACCCGGCACGGATCGTCACCGTGCGCGAGGCAGGCTATCGTCTTGCCGACTAGTCACCACGCCGAGAGCCGGGCCGGGCGTGAGCAAACCCTCACACGATTCTCCTGTGTCCTTCACGAGCGTGGTGGCGCCGCTGATCGGCTCACTCCTACGCTCATAGGCGAGGGTCTCGACAGATGTTGTCGGGGCCTCAACCCAACCTGATGAATGCTCGAGGAGATGAACAATCATGACGACCACCGGTTCGTTCGCTCGTAGACGAGGCCGATCGAAACGTCGCACCCGTGTGGCGCTTGCGGCCTTCCTCGCCCTGCTGCTGACCGTCGCGGCATCCGCCGCGCACGGGGCCACGGCCGCCGTCGCTCCCTCGAGCCTCGAGCTCCCGACGCTCGGAGGGATTGCGCGAGAAGGTGCGACGCTGACCGCGGATCCCGGCGTCTGGAGCGGCGACGCGCCGATCGCGTTCACGTATGCGTGGGAGCAGTGCGACGCGAACGGTGCGAACTGCGTTCCGATCCCGCTGGCCGACGCAGCCACGTACGTGATCCCGAGCACCGCGCCGGGGGCCACACTCCGCGTCGCGGTGACAGCCGCGAACGCCGCGGGAGCGACGACGAGCCGGTCGTTCGTGAGCGGGCTCGTCGCCCCGGCCGGCCTCAGCCCGGCGAACGCGCGTCTCCCGCTGATCACCGGCACGGTGCAGCAGGGCCTGACGGTCGTAGCCACGAGCGGCAGCTGGAACGGGCGCACGCCGATCTCGTTCACCTACGAGTGGCAACGCTGCGGCGCGGCCGGTGACGCCTGCGTCTCGATCGACGGTGCACGGTCGGCCGCCTATACGCTCGCTGCCGCCGACATCGGACTGACGATCCGCGTCGCGGTGACGGCATCCAGCTCGGCCGGCATCGGCAAGGCGTACTCCGGCGCCACCAAGGTGGTCGCCTCCGCCAGCGCGCCGGCGCTCGCCTTCCTCCCAGCCATCACGGGGATCGCGAAGGAGGGCCAGGTGCTGACCGCTTCCAGCGGCAGCTGGTCCGGCACGCAGCCGATCGCCTACGCCTACCAGTGGTGGCGGTGTGACGCCGGCGGCGGTTCGTGCGTCCCCATCGCCGACGCGATCGCGCCGACGTACACGGCCACCGCGGCGGACGTCGCGCGCACCCTCCGCGCCTCGGTGACCGCGTCGAACGTCGGCGGCAGCGCTGCTGCGCTGACCCCGGCCAGCTCGATCGTCGCGTCGAGCTCGTTCGATGCCCCGGCCAGCACCGTCGCCCCCGTGATCAGCGGCCCGTCTGAGGTAGCCGGGACGCTCACGGCGTCGAGCGGTGCCTGGGCGGGCTCGGTGCCGCTGACCTTCGCCTACACGTGGCTCTCCTGCGATGCCGCAGGCACCGCGTGCAAGGCGATCGCGGGCGCCATCACGGCGACCTACGTGCCGGTGATCGGCGATCTCGGCCGCACCCTGCGCGTGCAGGTCATCGCAACGAACGGCGCAGGCTCGGCCGGGGCCACGTCGGCCCAGACCGTGCCCGTCGCAGCGCCGCGCATTCCGGTCAACATCGCTCTGCCCGTGATCTACGCCTCGTCGACGAAGCTGAAGGCCGGCGACGTGCTGACGGCCTCCGACGGAACCTGGCTCGGTGCCAGGCCGATGGGCGCCACGTTCCAGTGGACGAGGTGCAGTGCGACCGAGGCATTCCGCTGCTCGCCCATCGCGGGCGCGACGAAGAAGACCTACACGGTCGTCGCAGCCGATCTCGGTCGCCCGCTGTTCGTCCAGGTCAAGGTGTTCAACCAGTTCGGGCAGCGGTTCGCCAACTCGCGATCGACACCGAACGGGATCTCAGGCCAGCTCCGGATCGCCACCGCGCCCGTGATCAGCGGATCGCCGGCCGTGGGCGCGACGCTGTCCGTGAGCCCCGGCACGTGGGTCTCGAGCACCCCGATCACGTACACGTACCAGTGGACGCGCTGCCAGGCCGGTGGCCCGGCCTGCACGCCGATCGCGAACGCGAAGAGGCCGACCTATACGGTCACTCCGGCCGACTCCGACCAGCAGCTGTTCGTCCAGATCAAGGCGATCAGCGCGCAGGCGTCGGTGTTTGCCAACTCGGCCCGCACCCAGAAGATCGTCGGGACGGGGACGATCCCAGCAGCCTTCGTGGTGCTGCCGAACCGGCTGGTGATCTCGGACGTGAAGTTCCAGCCGTCGTCGATCAGCTCGCGTGCGCCGTTCATCGCGAGGTTCCGTGTCCTGGCCTCGGGGCGGCCGGTGCAGGGCGCTCTCGTCTACGCGCTCGGCATCCCCTACTCGTGGGTCGCCGGCGGCAGGGAGGTCGTGACCGACGCCGACGGCTGGGCCACGATGCAGATCACGCCGACCGCCAGGCTGCCGCTCGAACGCGGCAACGCCCTCGTCATGTTCGTCCGCGCACGCAAGGCGGGCGACAACATCCTGGCCGGCGTCTCCACCCGACGCCTCGTCCAGGTCGTGATCGGCAGGCGGTCTCTGGCCGCAGTGGGCGGCGGCACGACCGCGCGGTTCATCACCGAGCCGACGCCGATCGGGAACGTGGTGCTGCCGAACCGGCTGGTGATCTCGGACGTGAAGTTCCAGCCGTCGTCGATCAGCTCGCGTGCGCCGTTCATCGCGAGGTTCCGTGTCCTGGCCTCGGGGCGGCCGGTGCAGGGCGCTCTCGTCTACGCGCTCGGCATCCCCTACTCGTGGGTCGCCGGCGGCAGGGAGGTCGTGACCGACGCCGACGGCTGGGCCACGATGCAGATCACGCCGACCGCCAGGCTGCCGCTCGAACGCGGCAACGCCCTCGTCATGTTCGTCCGCGCACGCAAGGCGGGCGACAACATCCTGGCCGGCGTCTCCACCCGACGCCTCGTCCAGGTCGTGATCAGGTAGCAGCAGCGGAGGAATGGGCCGGGGATCCTCCCCCTCCCGGCCCACCGGTCGACTGACCGGAAACGAAGGGTGGGCCGGGGATCCTCCCCCTCCCGGCCCACCCTTCTCGCATCGGGCGGATCGCGGCGGAACAGCCTTTGTGAGCGGACGCTGACACGATCCTTCGATCTCGCTCATCGCGCTGGTGGTGCCGCTCATCGGCCGGCGCCTACGGTGCGCTCAGATCCCGAGAGCATGGGCGACAGAAGGAGACGAGGATGGCGGACGGGGCGCCGACATGCGGGCCTACCACAGCCGAGGAGTTGCGAGACGCGCTATGGATTCGCACGCCGACGCCGACGCTCGACCACGACGCGTCGCAGGACATCCGCACCGAGTTCCTGCGCGCGCTCGAGCGAGGAGTCACCCGCATCGTGGTCGACCTGACAGGTGTGACAGAGGTTCGCCCGGAAGGCATCGACCTGCTCGAAGCGGCGGCGGACGAGCTCCTCGCCAAGCACGGGACGCTCTGGCTCGCAAACGACGCCGGCGAGAGCCTCAGGCTCGGCGCCGTCGAGGCCGACGGCCTGCAAGGGCTGAGAGGCCTGAGCTCTGCGCTCGCCTCCGCGCTCGAGGAAAGCCGACGGCCGACGCTCGGTCTCAGCGACGACGGAAGGACAGGCAGATGATCACCAATCCGAACCCCGAGCTGAACGAGCGCTACATGCGCGCGACGTTCGACGCGGTGCCGTCCTTCACGGTCGGAGCCGAGGAGGAGCTCCTGCTCGTCCACCCTTCGACCGGCATGCCCATGCCGGCCATCGAGCTCGCCCTGGCACTGTTCGACGGTGATCCGCGCGTCGTGGCCGAGTTCCGCACCACGCAGGTCGAGATCGTGAGCCCCGTGTGCGTCGCGGTGGCCGACGTCGCCCGCGAGCTCGCCTCAACGAGGCGCCTGCTCTCCTCGAGGCTGGCACCGAACGCTCTCGCCCTGGCCGTGGGGGCCCATCCCACCGCCGCCGACCCGGGGCCGATCAGCGACCGTCCGCGCTACGCGGCGATCGCCGAGGCGCATCCGTGGGCGGCACGACACATGCTCACGTCGGGGCTGCACGTGCACGTTGCCGTCGGCGGCGCCGACCGCGCACTCGCCGTGCACAACGCGATGCGGAGCTACCTCCCCGAGATCATCGCCCTGGGGGCCAACTCGCCCTTCCACGCCGGCGCCGACACCGGCCTGGCGACGGTGCGCACGCTCCTCAATCGCACACTTCCTCGTTTCGGTGCCCCGCCTGCGTTCGCCACCTGGAGCGAGTTCGCCGACTTCCTGGCGTGGGGCGGGCGCAGCTCCACGATCCCGGACCTCGGCTGCCTCTGGTGGGACATGCGCCTGCATCCCGGCACAGGGACGCTGGAGGTCCGGGCTGCGGACGTGCAGACGCGGGTGGCCGATGCGGCCGCGCTGATCGCTCTGATCCAGAGCCTGGCCTACGACCTCGCCGGCCGGTACGACGAGGGCGAGCCGCTTCCCGTGCACGACCGCGACCGGATCGGAGAGGCGATGTCCATGGCGGCCCGAGACGGGCTGGCCGGCTCCCTCCCCGACCTCGGCCTGGGCGAGCTGTCTCGGACCTCCGAGCGGGTGCTCGCTCTCGCCGACCGGCTCCGGCCCGCCGCGTGGGCGCTCGGCTGCGTCACAGAGCTCGAGCACGTGGAAGCGCTGGTCCTCGACGGCGGTGGCGCCGCGCGACAGCGCGAGATCGCGGCCCTCAACGGCATCGACGGGCTCGTCTTCCGGCTCGCGAGCGAGACGGCCGGCGACGGTGTCGCCGACGACTTCGATGCGCGGCTGACCGCAGCCTGACACGCGACCGGCCGCTCCGAACCGCCCGAAAGCTCCGGAGCTACGAGGAGGGGACGGCGGTGCCCGCGGCCGAGCTGCCACGGTCGAGGCTGACGACGACGGCGTCGCCTTCCAGCCGCACCCCGTACGTGCGGGCCCGAAGGCGTTCGTCGACGAGGCAACGGCCGGTGGCGATGTCGAACTCCCACTTGTGCCAGGGGCAGCGCACGATGCTCCGGTGTGCTCCCAGAGCCAGGGTGCCGTCGCGTGCCTCTATCGGAGTGGCGATGCTCCCCCGGCACAGCGGAGCGCCACGATGCGGACAGCGATCGGCGAGAGCGTAGAGATCACCCCCCACCCGGTAGAGCCCCACGAGGTGCGTGCCGACCTCGATCATTCGCACCGAGCCCTCCTCGGGGGCGTCTCCCAGGGGCAGGCGCGTCTCGCGCACACCGCCGCTCACGCCGCGGCGGAGACGGCGAGCCGGAAGAAGTCCCGCGCGTTGCGCCAGCGGACGTTGTCGCGCCACTCGAGAGGCAGTTGCGAGAGCGTCTGCTCGGGCTCGTCGAAATCCCAGTGGGGAAAGTCACTTGCGTACATCAGGGTGTCGCGAGGCCGCAGGAAGTCGATCGCCGCGATCAGCTGCGCGGGGTCGTCGGGTGACTCGAGCGGCTGTGTGGCGAAGCGCACGTGGTCCCAGACGTACTCGGAGGGGCGACGCTTGCACCACGGGATCTCGCTGCGACATGCCTTCCAGTTCGTGTCGAGCCGCCAGAGGAAGCCGACGAAAGGCACGAGGCCCCCTTCCACCATCGCGACCCGCGTGTCGGGGAAACGCTCGAAGACGCCGTGGCAGAGGATGGAGACGAGGTGGCCGTACATGCCCGAGCCGCAGAGGGTGTGGTACTCGCTGTAGTAGTCGGGCGCGCCGGCAGCGGTGAGCGGACCGGCGATGCCGATGCTCTCGTAATGGGTGTGCACCGCGACGGGCAGTCCCAGCTCGTTCAGCGCCTCCCACATGGGGTCGTACACCGGGTTGCCGTAGGGGATGCGTGCCGCACCCGGCAGGAAGACGCCCACGAACTCGTCCCGGCCGCCGAGCCTCCTGATCTCGCGCGCAGCCGCCTCCGGGAACTGCGCGGGCACGACGAGCATGCCGCGCAGCCGGGGCTCCTCCTCGAGCCATTGCTCGCGCAGCCAGTCGTTGTACGCCGAGCAGAGCCGGGCGGCCAGTTGCGCGTTGGGGAGGACGGAAAAGCAGGCCGCCTCGTCCGGCTCGACGATCCCGAGCGTAACGTCGTAGGCGTCGAGATGTCGCGCCCGCAGGGTGTCGAGGTCCATGAAGGCGAACTGGACGTCCTGGTCTCTGCCGCGCTCGTAGAGATCCTGCCGGATCCAACCCGTCGGGTGGTTCCAGGGATAGGTGGGCATGACCAGACCGTTGGTCCCCGAGTGGGTGACGAGCTCGCGTGTCGGTGCGTCGAGGTACGGCGAGAGGTCGGCAAGCGTCTCGTAGCCGAGGTGTATGTCGCAGTCGACGAGCATCGCCTGAGTATGACGAGTGGGAAGAGCATGCGGCGACGTGCTCCCGCCACGCGAGGCGCGCGGTCGGCTCAGTTGATCGCGCCGCGGACCTGACGGAGCGCCACGGTGATCACCGCGAGCTCGTCCATGCCGTCGGCGCGGAACTGCTCGATCAGCCGCTCCAGGCGGCCGACTGCCTCCGGCCGCGCCGCGAGGAACCGCGCAAGAGCCTCGACGGGCTCGAGCTCCGGATGCTCGACGACCGCCTTGTGGACGGCCTCCCGCCGCACGAGCAGCAGGTCGTCGAGGATCGCGTCGAGCGCGAACTGCTCCCAGCGCGACCGTGCCGCGAAGTCGAGTACCTGGGTCTCCAGCCAGTCGAGGTGGAGGCTCTGGCCGGCGGCGAAGAACGCGCGGGCCACGTCACTTCGCTCCTGCCCGGTGAGACGCTGGACGACGAGGATGTCGGGGGCGTGCGCGAGCGCTGGCATGTAGACGTGGCCACGCGCCAGCTCGTCCGGCGCGCCTCTCGCGACGAGCGCCGCGGCGGTCTCGCTGCGCGCCGCGCGCGACGCCTCCGGCACGAGCTCGGGCAGGGCGGCATCGAGCTCGGCGAAGCCGTCCGCGTTGGCCGCGATCGCCTCGCCGATGTCGGCCCCGGGCGCGTTCTGGAGGAACCAGCGGCCCGTGAGGCCGACCACCCAGTCGACGGACGTCATCAGCTCGTTCTGCACGACCGGATCGATGACGCCGTCCAGCGCCTCCAGCGCGAGCCAGCGGTCGGATGCTCCCGTCACCTCGCGCGCGATCCGATAGGCGCGGGCGACGTCGGGGGGCTCCGACCCGGTCTCGGCGATCGCCCGCGAGACGAAGGTGACGCCCTCCGAGTCGACGACGTCCTTGGCGACGATCGTCGCGATCAGCTCGCGGCGCAGCGGATGCTCGGCGAGCAGGTGCCCGAACTGCTCCACCACCGCGCGCGGGAAGTAGCGCCGCAGGTCGCCTTCGAGATAGGGGTCGTCGGGGAGGGTCGAGTCGAGGATCGCGGTCTTCAGGCTCAGCTTGGCGTAGGCGAGCAGCACGGCGAGCTCGGGCCGCGCCATCCCGGCTCCGGCACGCTCGCGCTCGGCCATCTCCTCGCTCGACGGCAGCTCCTCGATGGCGCGATCGAGCAGGCCCTCCGCCTCGAGGCCGACCATCAGGTCCTCGTAGTCGCGGATCCGCATGGAGGAGACGGCAGCCTCCTGCGAGAGGATCTGGGCCTGCAGGTAGTTGTCGTAGAGCACGTGGCGCACGACGTCTTCGGCGAGCACCGCGAGCAGCTCGTCGCGCTGCTTGCGGGTCAGGTCGCCCCGCGCCTCGGCGATGCCGAGCAGGATCTTGAGGTTGACCTCGTGGTCCGAGCAGTCGACGCCGCCGGAGTTGTCGATGAAGTCGGTGTTGATGCGGCCGCCGGCCAGGGAGTACTCGATCCGGCCCCGCTGCGTGAAGCCGAGGTTGCCTCCCTCGCCGACGACGAGCGCCCGCACCTCGCTCCCGGTCACGCGCAGCCCGTCGTTCGCGCGATCGCCCGCGTCCGCGTCGGTCTCGTCGGTCCCTCGCACATAGGTCCCGATGCCGCCGTTCCAGAGCAGGTCGACGGGAGCGCGCAGGATCGCACGCATCAGCTCGGTCGGTGTCAGGCGTCCCGGCTCGATCCCGAGCGCGGCGGCGGCGTCGGGTGAGACGTCGATGCTCTTGGCGCTGCGCGGCCAGACACCGCCGCCCGGCGAGATCGACGCCCGGTCGTAGTCGTCCCAGGAGGAGCCGGGCAGCTCGTACAGCCGCCGACGCTCCGCGAAGCTCGCCGCCGCGTCCGGGGCGGGGTCGAGGAACACGTGCCGGTGGTCGAACGCCGCCACGAGCCGCGTCTGCTCGCTGTACAGCATTCCGTTGCCGAACACGTCGCCGGACATGTCGCCCACGCCGACCGCCGTGAACGGCTCTTGCAGCGCGTTGCGCCCGAGCTCGCGGAAGTGCCGCTTCACCGACTCCCAGGCCCCGCGCGCGGTGATCGCGAGAGCCTTGTGGTCGTACCCGGCGGAGCCGCCGGAGGCGAACGCGTCGCCGAGCCAGAAGCCGTACTCCTCGGAGACGGCGTTGGCGCTGTCGGAGAAGGTGGCCGTGCCCTTGTCGGCGGCGACGACGAGGTAGGGGTCGTCGTCGTCCAGCACACGGACGTCGGGTGGGTGCACGACCTCGCCGCCGACGAGGTTGTCGGTGACATCGAGCAGCCCGCGCACGAGCGTGACGTACTGGCGCCGCACCTCGTCCCGGATCTCGTCCGACGGCACGCTGCGCCGCACCACGAATCCGCCCTTCGAGCCGGTCGGGACGATGACCGCGTTCTTCGTGGTCTGGGTCTTCATCAGGCCGAGGACCTCGGTGCGGTAGTCCTCCATCCGGTCCGACCAGCGGATCCCGCCGCGCGCGACCTTGCCCGCGCGCAGGTGGATGCCCTCCATCTCCGTCGAGTGGACGAAGATCTCGTACAGCGGCAGCGGCTTCGGCATGTCGGGCACCGCCGCCGAGCGGATCTTGAAGCTGAGGAAGCCGCGCCCCGGACGGAAGGCGTTCGTGCGGACGATCGCGTCGATCAGATGGAGATAGGAGCGCAGGATCCGGTCCTGGTCGAGCGAGGGGACAGCGTCCAGCTGCTCGAGGATCCTGGCTCTCGCCCCGGCCTCGGCCTCCTCGTTGTGATCGAGGGACGGATCGTGGCGCAGCTCGAAGTAGCGGACGAGGTTCAGGGCGAGCTCGGGGTTCGCCGCGAATGCGTCGTTCTGGTAGTCGAGGGTGAACCCCGCGCTGACGCGCAGCAGGTACGTGCGCATGGCGCGGAGCCAGGAAACCTCGCGCCAGGTCAGACCGGCGATGACGACGAGGCGATCGAGACGGTCGGACTCCGTCTCGCCGCGCCAGACAGCGGTGATCGTGTCTGCGACGCGCTCGCCGACCGCGCTCACGTCGAGCGGGCCGCCGCCCGGCTCGAGGACGCCGAAGTCGTGGATGAAGATGTCGCTTTCGCCTTCGCCCGTGACGCGCACGGGCACCTCCTCCACGACGACGAGGCCGAGCGCCTCGAGCACCGGCATCAACGACGAGAGGTCGGCACGCCCGCCGGTCTTGTAGAGGAGGACGCGGGTCAGCTGCTCGCCGGCCCCCCGCTCGTTCTGGAGCGCCACCACGAGGTCTCGCTCTGGGCCGAGCTGCTCGAGGCGCTCGATGTCCAGGCCGGCGCGCACGATGTCGGTCGACGACTTGTAGTACTCGGGCAGCCGTCCTTCCCAGCGCAGCCAGAGGGTGCGGCCGCGCTCCTCGCCGTGCAGGGTGACGAGCCGCTCGAGCAGCCGGTCCTCCCACGTACGGGTGAGCGCCACCACCTCCTGCTCGAGCTCTGCGAAGGACACGTCGGGGATCTGACCGTCGGTGACGTGGATGCGGAAGTGGATCTGTGCGGGGTCGGTCTCGCCCAGGGCGAGGTGGTAGTCGACGCTCGAGCCGTGGAACCGCTCCATGAACAGCTCCTGCAGGCGCAGGCGCAGCTCCGCGTTGAAGCGGTCGCGGGGCAGGGCGACGAGCAGCGAGACGCTGCGCTCGAAGATGTCGCGATTCGCGAACAGGCGCACCTTGCGCTGCTCCTGCAGCTCGAGCAGCTGCACGATCGTCCCGCGCAGCGTGTCCGGCGTGGCAGAGAGCAGCTCGTCCAGGGGGAAGTTCTCGACGAGGGCGACGGCGACCTTGTAGTCGTGCGAGCCGGGGACCAAGTCCTCGGCGGCGAGCACCTGCTGCAGCTTCCGGCGTGCGATCGGGACGGTGGGCGCCGGCTCCATGTAGGCCTTCGTCGTGAAGAGGCCGAGCAACCTCAGCTCGCCGGCGACGCTCCCGTTGGCCGCCACCGTCTTGACCCCGATGTAGTCCATGCGGGCACGCCGGTGGACGGTCGAGACGCGGTTGGTCTTGGAGACGGTGAGGAGGTCGCCGTCCTCGACGCGGCTCCGCAGTGCCGGCTCGACGTCGTCCAGGCGCACCTGCCCGGCGAACCGCGACGACGCCTCGTCTCGAAGGATGCCGAGACCGGTGCCCGGCACGACCCCGATCGTCCGCTCGTCGCCGCTCCCGGCGATGGCGTACTCGCGGTAGCCGAGGACGACGATGTTCTCGTCGCGCAGCCATTCGAGGAAGGCCACCGCCTCCTCGATCTCCTCGGCCTCGTAGCGGGCACCGGAGGCGCGCGCAGCCTCGATCATGCCCTCGAGGCGCCCGAGCATGGCGGGGAAGTCACCGACGGCGCTCTGGACGTCGGCGAGCACCCGCTCCACCCCCCGCGCCAGCAGGTCGAGCTCGTCCGCGCCCAGGTGCCGGTCGACCTCGAAGTGCATGACGGACTCGGCCGTCGTGGCGTCCTTGACCGGGACGACGGAGGCGATGCGACCGTGCTCGTCACGCTCGATGCCGACGACCGGGTGCAGGAGCAGGCGGACGGTGAGCCCGTGCGCCTGCAGCTCCTCGCCGACCGAGTCGACGAGGAAGGGCGAGTCCGGGGTGTTGGTCTCGACGATCGAGCCGACGGACGTGTACCCGTCGCCCGCGAGCGTCGGGCTGAAGGCGCGGACGGCGATCGAGCCCGGCTCGCGCGCGTCGGCGAGGTCGAAGGCGCCCATCACCTGGCCGAACAGCTCCTCGCCGCTCAGCTCCTCGGCCTGGGCCGCCGGGAACCTCCGGACGTACGCGCGGGCGAACGCCGACAGGAGGTCGACCCGGTCGGCCGGCAGGCGCACGGCGACCTGCTCGAGCAGCTCCCGGAGGAGCCGCTCTTTCGCCGGGGTCACCCCGACTGTGCTCATCTCGCGCTGGCCCGACGGGAGCCGGTCACGAGCGGAGCGTACCTCCACCGGAGCGCGCGCGGCGCCCTGCCCCCGGATCGGGCCGCCACCGGGCCCGGCACACTCCGACTGCACCCCACGAGGGGGCCTCGAGCGCACCCGGTAGCCCTAGACTGGCGTCGCGGGCCGTTAGCTCAGCTGGTAGAGCAGGGGACTTTTAATCCCAAGGTCGCTGGTTCGAATCCACCAAGGTCGCTGGTTCGAATCCAGCACGGCCCACTAGGATTGAGGCGACGTCGGTGCGTCCGCTAGCGGACGAGGCCACGCGCGGCGATGCGGATCACGTGATCGACCACACCGTCTTGCACGGCAAGCAAGCCGTCGTGAAGATTGACGCAACCACAGGCGTGGTTCGGGACGATCCGCACGTGATCGCCCACGGCGGGGCGCTCCTCGAGCGATGAGACATCGACATAGCCGTGTTCCTCGTTGAGCGTGTGCAGATCGGCTTCGGGCAAGCCCATGATCGCTCCGTGCCCGCCTTCGGGATGCTGGTCGGACGTGAGCGCCTTGGAGCCTGCGTCGACCACGATCTGGCCGGGCACGGAGTCGGAGACCACAGTCGCCTCGACCCAGAGAGCCTGGGTGTCGGGCGAGCCGTCACGGTGGTCGAGCAGCGCATAGGTGCCGCAGCGAAGCTCGGTGACGCAGGTCTCGTGCGTGAGGTGGCGCGTGGGCGTGGAGCCGCCCGAGATGCGATCGCAGCGCAGTCCGGCGGCGGAGAAGCGGTCGCGGGTCTCGCGCAGAAGCTCGTCGACCGCCTTCAGCCTGGAGCGAATCGTGACGAGGTCGCCACGGCAGTGGCCCGGATAGCAGCTGATTCCCGCCACCTCCACCGCTGGAAGTCGTGAGAGGGCCAGCGCCAGCGCCAGCGCCCCGGCCCCCGTGGTCTGACCGGTGCGATGCATTCCCACATCGAGCTCCACGAGCAGCGACGCCCGCACGCCGCGCCGTGCCAGGGCAGCCGAGAGGCCTTCGGCCGACGCAACGCCGTCGACGGCGACCGTCAGCTCGGCGCCTCCGGCCACCATGTCTGCCAGTCGCTCCCACTTGTCGGTGCCGAGCGGCGGGTAGTGAACGAGGATCCGCTGCGCGCCCGCCTCACGGAAGACCTCGGCCTCGCCCGTCTTGGCGACCGTGAGGCCGCCGGCGCCGAGCTCAAGCTGCCGGCGCCCGATTTCGGGCGACTTGTGCGTCTTCGTGTGCGGCCAGAGCGCGATCCCGTGCGCGTCCACGTACGACTGCATGTCCTGCAGGTTGGTCTCGAGCCGGTCGAGGTCGACCACCGCTACCGGGGTCTCCACCTCACTCAGCGGCCGGCCCACTTGCCTTGCGAGCAGCTCCAGCGTTCGATCGGCTCCTGTTCGTATCGCGGCAGCACTCATGAGAGCAGACCTTGCCATTCACCCGAAGAACGCGCGGGCGTTCTCGTGCAGGATCCTGCGGGCTAGCCGCCGGGAGCCCTCCTCGCTCAGGAAGCCGCCCTGCGTGCGCTCGTTCAGCACCTCGCCGATCAGGCGCCGACCGAGAGCGAGAGCGCCGTAGCTCTCCTCGATGTGCCAGGCGTCTCCGCCGAGCATGAGGCGGGACTCGTCCGGCAGGATCTCGATCGCCTCGTGCAGCGCGAGCTTGAAGTGGGAAGGGCTGAGCAGGAACGACCAGGTCAGGTCGAGCCAGATGTTGCGGTAGACGAACGCCATGCCGAGGAGATCGCGGCTCCATGGATAGCCGAGGTGCATCAGGAGGAAGCGCGTGCCCGGATGACGCTCGATGAGACCGGCGACGTGCAGCGGGTGCGATCCGCGGACGAGAGCGGTGCCGAGGTGCATCTGCACCGGCAGGCCACGGTCGCCGGCAAGGGCGCAGAGGCGGTCGACGACGAAGTCGCCGAACGCTTTCTGCTCGGCGGGCGAGGGACACCGGTTCCCGAAGGCGCTCCGCGCGAGCCCCTCGTCAGGCTCGTCGAAGCGCAGGTCACGGTCGTATGCGAGCGCGTTCTTGAGCGCTACCTGGCTGCGGCTGGGAGCGGTGTCGACGAACAGCTCGAGGAACGAGAGGTAGTCGTCGAAGGAGTCGATCTGCGCACCGAGCGCGTCGGCGACCGCGTGAGCGGAGTTGCCGTTGTGATCCTGAGAATCGGCGTGCCAGCCGACGGCAAGGCAATTGATCCGGGCAACCGAGCGATAGCGCGGCCCGAGACTCGCGGGTGCGTCGAGGAGGACGTTCGAGAACGGGTCGGTGACGATGCGCTCGATGCCTGCTCTCGCGATCACGTCGTCCACCCAACCCGGGCTCCTGTGGCGGCGCCGGATCTCGTGGTCGAGCTCCTCCCAGGTGTGCTCCGTGATGCCCTCGTCACCGAGCGCGTAGAGCTCCGTCAGGGCCGACACGAGCGAGGTGACGAACGCGTTCGAGCCGCTTCCGTCGACGTAGCGCGCCACGTCCTCCCAGGTGCACGGGCGCTCAGGCGGGAGGGAGAACGGCGGCTCGTCCGGGGAGAGGCGATAAGGACGCGCTTGCGTCCAGCCGGCGTAGCTCTGCTCAAGGAGCTTCAGCAGCCCCACCTCGCGGTCGTGCAGCGTCTCGGGCATGTGGTGCTCGTGCACGTCGTAGAGCGGCAGGCCCCGGACGTACGACCCGATGTCGAACGCGTTCACCGGCCGCCCCCGATCAGCGAGACTCGCCTGACCGTGCCACGTCGAGCGAGTCCCAGTACGCCTTGCCGCGGCGGGCAGCCTCGACGCACTCCTCCCAGGGCGGGTACTCGTAGTCGGTGAACTCGACCTCCATGCTGACGGGACCGGCGAACCCCGAGCCGGCGAGGTCGCGCAGGATCGACGCCAGGTCGATCTCGCCCTCCCCGAGCACGGGAAAATCGAGCACTCCCTTGCCACCGCGCTGATCCTTCAGGTGGACGTGCCCGTAGCGGCCGAGGCCGTGCTTGATGTCGTCTTCCGGCCTGGCGCCGATGTAATACACGACGTTTCCCGGGTCGTAGTTGATCTGGATCCACTCGTGACCGATCTCGTCGAGCAGTTGCGTGCCGATCTCCGCCGTCGGCAGCAAATTCGAGTCCGTCTCGATGCACAGCCGGATCCCAACGGCCTGTGCCTCGTCAGCGAGGACTCGGGCGTTGGCCTTGAAGCGACCGACCTCGTCGGGTGTCTCGGCATCCCCGGTGAACGTGTTCAGGACCGAGCACGTCGAGCGCCTTTCCGGCTGCGAGGACATGACGGAGCCGCTGCAACCCCTCGTCGAGATGGAGCGGCGCGTGCCCGCTCAACGAGACACAGCGCAGGCCGAACCGGTCGAGGAGCGTCCGTGTCTCCCCGATCTCCGCCGGCCCGAGCCGGTCGGGGTCGAGGTGCTCGAGGAATCCCTTGACGGCACCGATCTCGACGTTCTCGAACCCCGCCTCGGACAGCCCCCGCAACGCCTCCTCGAGCGAGTACGGCTTGAAGCAGATGCTCGATCCGGTCTGAATCCAGCTCATGTCGCGCTCCCTTCGTCGGGTAGCTCGAGCCCCCACATGTCGCGGTGGAACTCGACAAATCCTTCGGGGTAGTCCCAGGTGTCGATCGCGCACACCAGCACGGCCGGGCGACCCTCTCGCAGCGCGGCCGCTGCGCGCCCAAGCGCGTCGTCGAGCTCCTGAGGCGACCCGATTCGCTCCGCGTGCGCTCCGCTCGCCGCAGCGACGGCCGCCAGATCCGGTTGCGCGTCGAAGTCGACGGCGAGATACCGCTCACCGGTCGCCCGCGCGATCCACTTCACCCAGTGCAGGCTCGCATTGTCCAGCACGACCCAGAGGACCGGCGCCCCATGCTGCAGCGCCGTGGGAATCTCCTTCATGTACATCTGGAATGCTCCGTCGCCCGTGACGCACACGACGTCCGCGTCGGGTCGAGCGAGCTTCGCGCCGATTGCGCCCGCAACCCCGAGACCCATCACCGTCTGCTCGGCGGGGGCCAGCGCAACCGCGGTGCGCGGTCACCTTCACGAACGGGCAGTAGTACGACCAGAGATCCTGCCGCCGTTTTCGTGCACCAGCACGAAGCCGTCCGCGAAGACACGGTTGAGCGCGTGCACGACCTGCTTCGTCTTCAACGGTCCGGCCACGGTGGGGGAGCACTCACTCTCGACTAGCGCGCTCGTAGTCCGCCCTGAAGGCCGCGAGCTCCGCCGTCCACCGCCGCTCTCGCACAGCTGGCGTGGCTGCTGCAAGCTGCTCGAGGACGAGCCTCGCATCACCCACCACGGCGATGTCCGCCGCGATGTTACGTTCGAGCTCGAACGCATCGACGTCGACCTGGATCACGTGGCCAGTCGCGGGGAGGTAGCGACCGAGGCCCGTCTGAAACTCTTCCAGCCGCGTGCCGACGTAGAGGACGCAGTCGGACTCGTCGACGGGTCGCGCGCTCGACCGGGTGCGGTAGAGGCCGACAGTTCCGAAGGAGAGGCGATGTGCCTCCGAGATCGAGCCACGGCCGGACGGCGTGGTCACGACCGGTGCGTCCATGGTTTCTGCCAGCGCAACGAGTGCGTCCTCGGCGCCCGACAGCCCGACACCGCCGCCTGCCCAGATCACAGGCCGCTCCGATGCGGCGAGCAGGCGCGAGGCCTGCTCGACCGCTACCGGGTCGCCGGCGCTGCGCAGGCCGGTGAGCGGGCGACGGTAGGTCGGGATCTCCGCCTCCGCCGCAGCGACGTCGCCCGGGATCTCGACGAAGACGGGGCCCGGCTTGCCGTTCTGCGCCACCGCGAACGCGCGCTGCATCGTCCACGCGGTCCGCTCCGGGAGATCGATTCGCACCGCCGACTTCGTGACCGGACGGACCATGCCGAGGGACGGAGCGTCCTGGAACCCACCCGCACCCTCGTGGTCGCGGCCCGCGGCGGAGACGACGCAGACAAGGGGCGAGCAGGCGTACTGCGCCTCGAGCAGCCCCGGCACGAGGTTCGCCATTCCCGGCCCTGGACTCGCGTGCACGACACCCACGCGCCCCGACACGCGGGCGTAGGCCATTGCCATGAACACGGCGGAGGTCTCCATCCGCACGAGCACGGGGCGTACCGAGCTCTCGTAGAGGTCGTTGTACAGAAGCGTCGGGTTGCCCGGGAGCCCGAAGACATACTCGACACCCTCCGCCTCGAGCGCCTCCACGATCGCCGCCCAGGGCTTACGCCGCGACACCGCACCACTCCGTTACGGCGGCTGCCAGCGACTTCGCCGCGGCGACCACCTCGGGGATCATCACGCTCTCGTCCTTGCAGTGGGCGATCTCGCACGTCGCCCGGCCCGAACACGACGCACGGGATGCCGTCGGCCTCGTAGAACGACCCGTCGGACGCGGCGCCGAAGTTGACCGGATACGCGGGCTCGGCGGCGGGACACCGTCGCCCGTGACGCGCTCGTGGGCCCAGACCATCGTCTGCACGAGCGGGTGCTCCCACGGGGTCTCCATCGGCGGCCAGTTGTTCAGCCACTCGAAGCGCGGCGGATGGTCGCGCAGCCAGGTGTCGAGGCCGGCAGGCGGTCGAGCACGTGCTCCTCGATCTCGCGCGCAACGTCGTCTGCCGTCCTCGTGCGGGCGGGTACCAGATCACGTACTCGATCGCGGCACGGTCCGGGAAGTAGAACGGGATGTCGAGCGCCGGGGTCGGCGTGGAGCACGTTCGGGCAGATCGTGAAGAAGCCGGGCATGAAGTACGGATGGCTCTTCGTCAGGCCCCACTGCTGCTCGAGGTCCTGAAGCGCGACGACGATCCTGACCGCCTTCTCGAGCGCGTTGACGCCGATCGCGTCGCCCGGGCCCGCCCGGGCGGATCGCGAGCGCGCCGGTTGCCGCAGTGGGTGGCGCGACCTTCGACGAGGACGCGGAGGATCCAGTCGCCCGCGGCGACCGGGGAGACGGTCAGCGGCTTCGGGAACGAGGTCGGCTCGGTGACGATCGCGGCGTCGGCGCGGAACCCCGCCTCGATGCACGGCGGTCGTCCCGAGCTCGTGCTCCATCATCTCCTCGCCGACCACGGAGTGCAGCTGGAGGTCTCCCTGCGAGCTCGACGCCCTCGTCCTCGAGCGCCTGTGCGACGACCCACATCGCGCCTCCGAGCCCTTCATGTCCGTCGAGCCGAGCCCGTAGAGACGACCGTCGCGGATCTCGGGGTTCCACGGGCTGCCGCAGAGCCAGGCGTCCGGATCGACGGGAGCGACCGTGTCGACGTGGCGCGTTCAGGATCAGCGAGCGCCCGCCGCCCGGCGGCTGCGCACACCGACGAGGTTCCGCCGCTCGGGGTCGTCCGCCACCCAGTGGGTCTCGAGCCCCGCCTGCTCGTACCGCTCTCGCAGGATCTCGTTGCGCGGGTCTCGCCGCCGATCACGTCCTCGCGTCGACGCCGGGCGAACGTCGGCGTCGTCGAGTCGACGCGGACGAGCTCCTGGAGCAGCGCGACGGCGTCCGTCGCGGAGCGCCTCGACGCGCGCGAGCACCCGGTCGCGGGCGTCCACCATCAGACCGCCTCCGGCCGGCCGCTCTGGAGCGAGCGGCTGGCGGCGAGCGAGACGCGAGGCCGAGCCGCGCCTGCTCGCCGGTGCCGTCGAGGGCTGGCGGCCCTGCTCGACGCAGGAGACGAACTCCTCGATCTCCGGCCCCCACGGATCGACGGGATCGAGCAGGCACGACCTCGGGCTCGCCGTCGCGCGGGAACAGGCGCAGCCCGCGCGCGCTCGGGTCGGCCTCGCCGATGTTCCCCCCGCCCTCGGCCGGAGCGGCGCCGGAAGCGCGTACTCGGCGACGCCGCCCTCGCAGAGGAGCCGGATCGAGCTCGAGAACGGGAAGCTCGCGGGCATCGCCATGCTGCCCTCGACGACCGCCTCGGCGCCGTCGTATCCGACGACGGCGACGCACGTGGTCGGGGTAGGCGGGTCGGAGCAGACGGCACGGGCGTAGACGGTGCGCGGCGTGCCGAACAGCCAGTTCATCTGGTCGAAGTCGTGCACCATCAGGTCGACCGGCGGCCCGCCGGACTGCGAGCGATCCGCGTACCAGTCGGCCCAGTCCGCGGGCGGCGAGAGCCGGTACGCGGAGGCGGCCAGCGGCCGACCGAGCTCGCCCGCGGCGACGCGGCGCTGCAGCTCGACGTACTCGGGCCAGAAGCGCAGCACGAGGCCGACCATGAAGATCCGCGCCGCTCCGCGCGGCGGCGGCGACGATCGCGTCGGCGTCCTCGAGCGTGAGCGCGATCGGCTTCTCGAGGAAGACGTGCTTGCCCGCGCGAACGCCTGCTCGGCGATCGTCGCGGTGAAGCGGGGTCGGCAGGCAGATGTCGACGGCGTCGATCTCGGGGTCCGGATCGTGGCGTCGAGGTCGGTCGGACGCCGGCACCGACGATCTCGGCGACCCGTCCGGCCCTCTCGGCCGAGCGGGCCGCGACCGTCTTGACGCGCACCCGCTCGCCGAGCGCCGGTAGTTGTTCGCGTGGGCAGCGCCCATGAAGCCGCCGCCGAGGATCGCGATCGGTGACCATCAGTGCTCCTTCAGGAAGTCGTGGTTACGGCGGTTGAACGGGTCCGGGGATCTCCCAGAAGGGCGCGTGCCCCATCGCTGGCCAGACGTGCAGGACGGAGCCTGGCATCCGCTCGTGCATCTCGTAGGCGTGCGGCGGCGGTGTCAGCAGGTCGCGGTCGCCGACGGTGATCAGCGTGGGGACGTCGATCGCCGAGCCTGCTCGAGCACGTCGTGCGCGATGCACGCCTCCGCCTGGTCGCAGAACGCCTCGAGAGACTGCGGGTACCGTTCTCGTCGGCCAGCCGCTCGAGCTCCTCGAACACCTCGGGCCGCTCGGCGTAGAAGCGCGGCGTGAACACGAAGAGCCAGATCTGGCGCGCGAGGTCCCGGACCGCGACGCTCCGGGCGATCGTCAGCCAGCTGCTCATCAGGCGACGACGTATGCAGATCCGCCGTCCACCAGGGGCAGTGGACGGCGAGCGACCGGACGACCGCGGGATGGCGGAGGGCGATCTGCTGGGCGATCACACCTCCCATCGACGCGCCGACGACGTGGGCGCGGTCGATTTCGAGGTGGCCGAGCAGCGGCACGACGACGTCGGCGAACAGGTCGGTCGTGTACGGGCCGCCGGGGCCCTCGGTGCGGCCGACACCCGGGTTGTCGAACACGACGACCCGGAGCAACTGCTCGAGGTACTCGACCTGGAGCGCCCAGGCCGAGTGGTCGGCACGGAGGCCGTTGACGAGCACGACGGGGTCGCCCGCGCCGTACTCCTCGTAGAAGACGCGACGGTCGCCGAGGTCGGCGTGCGGCACCGCGAGGCCTCCGCGATCGGAGGTAGCGGGGCTCGAGCTGGTCGTGCACGTCGTCCATGTCGCGCACGACGTTGACGACCGCGCGCGCTGCCCAGGTGAGGAACTCCTCGCCCTTCTCGGGCGTCGACTCGCTCGGCGTCCCCCACACGCCGCCGCCGTCCTCGAGCAGCGACCAGAACGAGCCCGGCGTGGCGAGGAACACCGGGTCGAGCAGGGCGAGCGGGTTGGTGCGGAGCTCGGGCAGCGTCGGGCGTGAAGTCGCGTACGCGGGCCATGTCGCAGAGCCCCTCGTCGATGGCGAGCACGATCGACGTCTCGCCGACGTTCGCGTGGATTCCGACGCTGCCCGAGAGGTACTGCTCGGCCTCCTCGGGCGCGAGCCCTGCCCAGTACGGGAACGGGTAGACGCGCGCGCCCTGGCGGGAGGTCGTCGTGGAACTGCGCGACCGCGAACTCGATCGCGTGGGAGTTGCAGTAGTGACCGTTGAGCAGCACGATCTGCGGAAGCCCGACATCGGTCAGCGAGACGGCAAACGTCGCGCAGGATCGTCGAAGAACGTGTCGAGGCGGAGGTGGACGAGCCCGTGCGCGCCGCGATGGTCGTGGGCGATTCCGAACGGGATGGGCGGCCCGACGAGCGCCTCGAGCTCGGGCGCCGCCCGCTTCGCGATCTCGAGCGGGATGTAGACGTCCGTCCACAGCGGGCCATGGTCGCCGTGATCCTCGGTCGACCCAACCGGGACGATCACCTGCCGGCCCGCCGCCTCCAGGTACTCGCGCACCTCGAAGGTTCGTCATCTCGGGCATGAAGATCGATGCGGGCATCCGCCTTCTCCTACGAGAGCCCGAGCGACCGGAGATGCTCGTACGAGCGCCGCATCGCGCGTCGACATCGGCGAGCGGCGGCCACGGCTCGCCCTGGAATTCGATCTCGACCGAGATCGGGCCGTCAAACCCGGCGTCGCTCAGAATCTGGAGCACGCGGGCGAAGTCGACCGTTCCGTCTCCGCGGCGCTGGGAAGTTCCAGTGCCCTGGCCGCCCGTCTTGTCCTTGAGGTGGAAGTGGGCGAGCTACGGGGTGATCTTCGGGCAGGTCGTCGACGGCCTGCGTCGCCGGTAGAACTCGACAGTTGGCGGTGTCGTAGTTGACCTTCACCGCGTCGCGTCCGATCCGCTCGATCAGCGGCAGCGTGACGTCGCTCGAGGCCATGATGTCGCCGTGGATCTCGAGCGCGACGACGACGCCGACGGCATCGGCGGCGTCGGCGAGCGCCCCGATGTTCGCGAGAACGGCAGCCTCGTTCTCGTCGCTCGACTGCAGTGGCCGCCGATCGCGGTGTTCACGATCGTCGAGGCCGAACTCGGCGGCCCAGCGCACGGCCGTGATCCCGTGTGCGAGCCCGTCGGTCGTGGTCAGGTCCGAGTGGGCCGACAGGGACACCGCCGTCAGCCCGTAGTGGTCGAGCTCGCCGCGCACCTCCGCGGGCGGCGTGGCCAGGTCGACGTGCTCGGTCCAGCCGGGAACGGCCGAGAGCTCGACGTCGCGGTAGCCGGCCTCCGCGATCCCGGCGAGCGCCTCGTCGAAGCTGTAGGTGTGGTAGCTGTTCGTGTGTCCGGCGAGCGGGTTCTGCATGTGACCCTCCCTTGCTCGCGAGGCGCCCTGCGGACAGGGCGCCTCACGCTTTCGACGAGTTACAGCGGCAGCCCCTTCGGGAGCGTCGTCTTCTTGAATGCCGCAGGTGAGCTTGTACTTCTTCGCGTCCGCACGCGCACGCGCCTTGTCGGCCTTGACGTTCGCCGGGCGGACGAGGTCGTTCGTGAGCACGTCGGACAGCTTCAGCTTCGTCTTGGTCTGGCCGAGCTTCGCGACGGTGTTGAGGTACTTCGTCCAGTCGGCCGGGCTGTGCCAGCCGTAGAGGCCCGGCGGGCGCCGACGCGATGTGTGATAGCCGCTCGCGAGCTGCATCAGCGAGTCGACCGCCACCTGCGGTGAGATCACCTTCTGCAGGCCGGGAACTGCTCCATACGTGATCTGCGCAGCGGCTCTCGGGTTGACGCGGCAGAACTCGAAGCCCATCACCGAACCGGCGAGGAACCGCGTGTAGATGTCTCGCTTGGCGGGGTCATCGAGGTCGGACGTGCGCACCTGGTAGCTGTTGGACGGGCCCTTGGAGCCCCACTTCGAGCTCGATCAGGAACTTCAGCTCTCCGGTACCCGAGCCGAAGTAGCCCAGTCCGAGCAGCTGGGCACGGAGGCCCTCCCACGCCAGTCCGGCGTCCGCGAGCCCCAGTGACACTGCCTGCACCCATTGCGACCCGAACTCGCGGTACTTGACGGTTTTCGGGTCGACACCGACCTCGGCCAGCATCGGGTCGACGATGCTCTTCCAGCCGATGTTAAAGACCGCGATCGTCTTGCCCTTCAACTGCTTCGGGCTCGTGAGCTTGCTCTTCGCGGACAGGACGAAGTCGAACACCTGCGCCGGGTACTGCTCCCAGATCGAAGTCACGGGGACACCCGCCTCGACCGCAGCGGTGAAGACGCCCGGCGAGGCATAGCCCATGTCGTACTGCTTGGCGGCGACCGACGGCAGGTTGCCGGAAGCGTCGCCGGGGCTCAGCTTGGCATTGATGTTGAGAGTCTTGTAGTACCCCAGCTCTGTCGGGACGAGCAGGTTGTAGTCGTCCATCACTTCGAGCGTGCCGCGCGGCGATACCCAGCGGACGGTGTCGACCGCGCTGCGCCGCACCCCGGACGCGCCGGCCGCTTCGATGCTGAGACCCGCGAGAGCGGTGACGCCGATCCCCGTCACTGCGCTGCGCTTCAGGAGCTCCCGGCGACTGATTCCTCTCTCGCCGTGCTCCTCGATGAGGCGTGGTTCATCCATCCTCGTACCCTCCTCCTCTATCGCGCCCGCCAGCTAGCTCTCCCAGCTGGCCCAGCGCTTGCCGATGGAATAGAACACGACGTAGATCGAGATTCCAAGCGCGGCGATGATTAAGATCACTGCACCGAAGTTCTCCATCCGGATCAGCGACGAGAAGTAGATGAGCTGGCGACCGAGCCCGCCCTGCTCGCTGGCAGAGACCATCTCGCCGCCGATCGCGGTCAGGAGGCCGAAGATCGCCCCGACCATGTAGCCGACGATGATCATCGGCAGCGCGAGCGGGAAGCGGATCTTGCGGAACACCTGGAACGTCGTCGCACCGTGCGAGCGGGCCAGGGCGATCTTGGCGAGATCGGTGCGACGGAACCCCGTGGACGCGTTGATGAGAACCATCGGCCCCGAGGCCAGGGCGACTGCGACGATGATCGGCCACAAGCCGACGCCCTGGATCAGGCTCACACGCAGAAACGGCACGAGCGCGAGCATGGGCGTCACGACGAGGACGATGACGTATGGGGCGACGACCTTCTCAATGAAGGGCTTCTGGGTGATCACCGCCGCGAGGATCAGGCCGATCGTCGATCCGATGGCGTAGCCGATGAAGAACTCCTGCAACGTGACCCACAGGTGGTGGCCGTACTGGAGCCAGAAGTCGTCCGTCAGTGCGCCAACGACGGCGGTGGGCTTGGGGAAGATGTAGGCCGGCGTATCGCTCAGCCGCAGTATGAACTCGAGGCCAAAGAAGACCGTCATGGCGATCGCGGCGATCGTGCCGATCTCGAGTGCGCTCTTCGCACCGCGGATCGACGTCAAGCCGGTCCAGTCGACCGTGCCGTGATCGCGGCCACCGGGCTCGTTGTCAAACGAGGGGATCTCGTCACGGAGCTCGCGGGGAACCTCGCTCATTCGATCTCCACCGTGTGGCGCGCGCCGGTCTCGACGGTGCGCTTGATCTCCTGAATCAGCTCGATGAACTGAGGCTCGAACGTCATCTCAATCGTCCGCGGTCGCGGCAGCTCGATGTCGAAGATCCTGGCCAGGCGCCCGGGCCGAGGGGACATCACCACGACGCGGTCGGCGAGGAAGATCGCTTCGCTGATGTTGTGCGTGACGAAGACGATCGTCTTGTGCGTCTCCGACCAGAGCCGCATCAGCAGCAGGTTCATCTCGTCGCGGGTGAAGGCGTCGAGGGCGCCGAACGGCTCGTCCATCAGCAACACGGCAGGATCCGGGGCGAGCGCTCGAACGATCGAGGCCCGCTGCTGCATGCCACCCGACAGCTCGCGTGGGAACGCGCTCTCGAAGCCTGTGAGCCCGACCTCGGCGAGGAGCATCTCGATGCGCTCGTGATCGATCGGTCGCCGCTTGATCTCGAAGGGGAGCGCGATGTTCTTGCGTAGGTTGCGCCAGGGCAGGAGGTTGGCGTCCTGGAACATCATCCCGATCTCCTCCGGCCGCGGCCCGGTCACCGGGGCTCCGTCGAGGAGGATCTCGCCGGCCGACAGGCCATGGAGCCCGGACATCGCCCAAAGCAGCGTCGTCTTGCCGCACCCACTCGGGCCGAGGATGCAGACGAGCTCGCCGTCCGCGACGTCGAGCGAGAAGTCTTGCAGCGCGTGGACCGAGCCGGTCTTCGCCTCGTAGACCTTCGTGGCCCCGCGGATCTCGATCTTCGCCGTACCACTGAAGGAGGTCAGAACCACCCCTCCTCGTCTGCGTTCGCGTACTGCATGAACTCGACGACGGCGCCGTCCACGATCGCGAACGCAACCGTGAGGAACCCGTCGCCGACGTCGAAGGGCTCCGCCAACACCTCGAGGCCGTCGAGCGCAGCTACGACGTCGTCGACGCGATAGGCGACGTGCGGCTCGGTGCGCAGGGGCCCGGTCACGGGGGTATCCGGCTCAAAACGGAGCCACTCCACGTTGTAGGGATGCGCGCGCGGGCTCGTGACCCAGACGCGGGTGGCCTCGACCCAGCTTTCGCCCGGCTTCGCCTCTTCGGTGACAAGACCGACATGGTCGAAACGGGTGCGATCGAGCTGTGTCATGGGGAGACCGAGCCTACGGGCTTGTAAATTGATAGGAAAAGTTTCTAACATCCTCGGAATCCAGTGTCAACGTCACATCACAGCCCTGCCGGTTCGCCCCGGCTCCTCCGCCGGCTCAACTCGGCGGCCGTGCTACGTACCATCCGCACCCACGGGCCAATCTCTCGCGCAGAGGTCGCCCGGGCCACCGGCCTCTCGAAGCCGACGGTGAACAACGCGGTCGAGGGCCTGCTCGCCTCCGGATACCTCGAGGAGCATGTCGCAGACGTCGGCGCCGAGGGGCGGCGACCCGGCCCACGTGCGCGCCTCCTACGCTTTCGCGGCGGCCTCGGGCACGTGCTTGGCATCGATATCGGGGCGAACAAGGTGCTTGCGGTCGTCGCCGACTTGGCGGGGGACGTCCTCGGCACAGCCCGGCGGCGAACGGACGGACGCGAGCGACAGAGCGCCGCCGCACTCCTCGACCTGGTCGAGACGACGGCGGACGAGGTCCTTGCAGAGGTGGGGGTCGACCGGAGCAGCCTCAACGCGCTCGGGGTGGGTACCCCCGGCGTCGTCGACCCCGCTTCCGGCCGGGTCACGCTCGCACCGCAGCTCGACGGCTGGGAGGGCCTCGCGCTCGCCGGACGGCTCCAGACCTCGTTCCCCTGCACCGTGCTCGTCGACAACGAGGTGCACCTCTCCGTCCTGGCCGAGCGCTGGAGAGGCTCGGCGCAAGAGATCGACGATGCGCTGTTCGTCCAGATCGGTGTCGGCATCGGCGGCGGAATCCTGATCGGCGGCGACGTCTACCGGGGGGCTGGGGGCGCCGCCGGCGAGATCGGCTATCTCCCGATCCTCGACGAGGACGCGGAGCATCGCGCGCTGGGGTCGTTCGAGCACGCCGCGGGAGGAACGGCGTTCGCCCGCCTGGGGAGGCGCGCCGCGGAGGCGGGCGAGAGCGCGCGCATGCTCGAGCTCGCCGGCGACGAGCCCGCCGCGATCGACGCCGAGATCGTCTTCGCCGCAGCCGCGCTCGGGGACGAGGCCGCACGCAAGGTCCTCGACACGGTGATCGGCCGACTGGCGTTGGGGATCGCGTCCGCGGTCGCGATCCTCAATCCATCGACGGTAATCGTCGGTGGTGGCGTCTCGCGGGCAGGCGCGCGCCTGCTCGAGCCGCTCGAGCGACGCATCGCCGACCTCGTGCCCGTCCCGCCTCGCGTCGTTCTCTCGACGCTTGGCGACGAAGCAGTCGCGCTCGGAGCCGTCCGCCTCGCGTTGCAGGCGGTCGAGGAGCGCCTCTTCGACGTCGGCGACCTGGAGGCTGTGTGAGAGTCCTCGCGGTCGGCGCGCACCCGGACGACCTCGAGATCCTGTGCGGAGGGACGCTGGCTCGATTCGTCCAGGAGGGACACAACGTCGTCATGTGCCACGCGACCCGCGGCAACCGTGGCAGCTTCGTCCACACCTCGGAGGAGATCGCCGCCATCCGCGGGGGAGAGGCCCTGCGGGCGTCCCAGCTCTGCGGCGCGGAGTATGCGTGCCTCGGCTTCAGCGATGCCGAGATCAACGCAGCAGACCCCGACCAGCAGCGCGCCGTCATCGACCTCGTTCGGGATGCGAGACCGGACCTGATCATCACGCACTCGTCGGGCGACTACATGGGCGACCACAACGAGATCTCGCGACTCGTCTTCGACTGCAGCTTCTACGCCGCTCTTCCCCTCTACGAGACCGGGAAGCCGTACCACTCCGAGATCACTCCCATCTACTTCATGGAGACGATCATGGGACACGGTTTCCAGCCGTCCGAGTTCGTCGACGTCTCGTCCACCATGGCGACGAAGGTCGCAATGCTCGAGGCGCACGAGAGCCAGCTCACGTGGCTGAAGGATCACAACGATGTCGACATCGTGGAGCAGATGCAGACGGTGAGCCGCTTTCGCGGACAGCAATGTGGCGTCCAGTACGCGGAGGGGTTCGTTCCATGTCTGACACACCTGAGAGGGACGACGCGGCGCCTGCTGCCCTGAGAGGAGGACCATTTGGCGACAGAGACGGTATTCACGTACGGCCTTGCCGATTTCATCAGCTTCCGGGACGCAGAAGCGTGCGCGCGCGTCAGGCGCATCCCGAGGAGCGAGTTGGCCAACCATCCCAACCCGGAGTTCCGGATCCGGATCCTCGACGACCCGTCGACGTTCTACCGCGCGTTCGCCGAGGACATTGTGGGACGGATACGCACGGCACGCGAAGGGGGGCGGCCACTCGTCGCGATCCTGCCGGTCGGCCCGATGCCGCAGTACGAGCTCGCCGCGCAGATGATCAACGCGGAGCGCCTCTCTCTCGCCCATCTGCACACCTTCAACATGGACGAGTACGCAAACGAGGACGGTACGACCGCACCGATCTCGTGGCCCGGCTCCTTCCAGCGCGCGATGCTCGACCGCTTCTTCGCGCGCATCGACCCTGACCTGCGCCCACCCGAGAGCCAGATTCATTTCCCCACGACCGAGGCGCTCGCCGACTACAGCGCCCGCATCGAGGATCTCGGCGGCGCCGACGTCTGTTACGGCGGTATCGGCTGGTGCGGGCACATCGCCTTCTGGGAGTCCCATCTCGGAGAGGCGTTTGCCGGCGACCTCGAGGCTTATAAGCAGGCGGGCACCCGCCTCGTGGAGCTCCACCCGATGACGATCATGCAGAACGCCCTCCACTCGTTCGGGGGGGACTGGTCATGGGTGCCGCCCAAGGCGAACACGATCGGGCCACGCGAGATCCTCGGTGCAAGGCATCGCAGCTTCTGGCTCGACGGCGACCTGGGCGGCGGTGTCTCCTGGCAGCGCTTCATCGCCCGTCTCGTCGCGCACGGCCCGGTGTCGGAGTTCGTGCCCGGTTCGATCCTCCAGACCGCGCCGACCGACTACACGATCCTCGGCGGCGTCGCCGACGACGTCGAGATCGCGATGGCCTAGTGGCCGACGTCGTCTGTCTCGGAATCCTGGTGGCGGACGTCATCGCCCGGCCGGTCGAGGAGTTGCCACACGGCGTCGTTGCCCTGATGGAAGACGTCTCACTCCACGGCGGCGGCTGCGCGTTGAACACCGCTACCGGGCTCGCTCGGCTCGGGGTATCGGTCGCGGTCGTAGGCAAGGTCGGCGAGGACACCCTCGGTGACTTCCTCGTCGCGTTGCTCGAGGAGCGCGGCCTCGACGCGCAGGGCGTGCTGCGCGATCCGGCGGCGCCGACGTCCGCGACCATCGTGCTCGTCGACTCGGCAGGAGAGCGCTCGTTCCTCCATCTACCCGGTGCAAACGGTGCGCTCGGCGCCGAGGAGCTCCCCCTCGACAGGATCTTCGCAGGCCGGGCTCTGCACGTCGCCGGCTCACTGGTCATGCCCATGCTCGACGGCGCCCCAACCGCCGGTCTGCTCGCCGAGGCGAGACGCCGCGGTGTTCGCACCTCGCTCGACACCGTCTACGACGCCACTGGTCGCTGGGAGCGGATCGAGCCGTGCCTGCCGTACCTCGACCTGCTCACGGTAGGTCTCTCCGAGGCGCAAGGGATCTCGGGCCAGCTCGACCCTGCGAGCGCGGCAACCTGGTTCCGTGAGCGTGGCGTCGCGGAAGTGGCGCTGAAGCTCGGCCCCGACGGGTGCTACGTCGCAAGCGCGGAGTTCGTGGGCGCCCTCCCGGCATTTCCCGTCCGAGCCGTCGACGGCACCGGGGCCGGCGACGCCTTCGCCGCCGGGGTCATCTACGGACGACTCAGCGGCCGGCCGCTCGTCGACGCTGCTCGGCTCGCCAACGCCGCCGGCGCCCTCGCCACAACCGCAGTCGGCGCGACCGAAGGCCTTCTCAGCCTCGACGAGACGCTGGCCTTCGCGGGTCTGGGGGCGGCAGCATGAACGCCCGCCTCAACCGGCTGTTCGCCGCCGACGGCCGCTGCTTCGACGTCGCCGTCGATCACGGCTTCTTCGGCGAAGGGGCGTTCCTCGCCGGGATCGAGACCATGGAGTGGGTCATCGCAACGCTTGTCGAGGCAGCTCCCGACGCGATCCAGCTGTCACCCGGCGAGGCGCCCTATCTGCAGCGCATCGAGGGGCCGCAGAAGCCTGCGCTCGTGCTCCGCACGGACGTCGCGAATGTCTACGGGGCGCAACTTCCGCGCCACCTGTTCAGCGAACTCGTGGCCGGGGCTGTCGAGCAGGCGCTGAGGCTCGACGCCGCCTGCGTCGTCTGCAACCTCCTGCAGCTCCCGGATCAGCCCGAGCTCCTCCACCAGTGTGTCCGGAACGTGTCGGCGTTGCGCGCCGCCTGCGACCCAGTCGGCATGCCGCTGATGGTGGAGCCGCTCGTGATGCAGCCGACTGAGCGGGGGCCGTACGGTGTCGACGGCGACGTAGAGAAGATCGTGCCACTCGTCCGTCAGGCGGTCGAGCTAGGCGCAGACGTCGTCAAAGCCGACCCGACGAACGACCTTCACGACTACGCTCGGGTGGTCGAGATCGCAGGCAACGTCCCGGTGCTGGTTCGCGGAGGCGGACGGGCCACCGACGAGGAGATCCTGCAACGGACCGAGGCTGTCCTCGAGGAAGGAGCGGCCGGGATCGTCTACGGTCGAAACGTGATCCAGCACGATGATCCAGCCGCGATGACGAGAGCGCTCATGGCGGTCGTTCACGAAGGCGTGACGGCCGCGGCCGCACTCGATCTCCTCCGTGGCTGAGCGCACCATCTCGTTCGGGGTCATCGGAGGCGGCCTCATGGGTCGCGAGTTCGCGAGTGCCTGCGCACGGTGGCTCCATCTCGACCCGATTGGGGTCCGGCCGCGCATCGTCGCGGTCTGCGACACCAGCCCCTCCGTCCTCAGCTGGTACGAGCGACTCGACCCGCAGCCGCGCCTTGTGTCGGACTATCGGCAGGTGCTCGAGGACGACACGGTCGAGGCCGTCTACGTCGCGGTGCCGCACCACCTCCACGAGGAGATCTACATCGCCTGCCTGCGCTCCGGGAAACACCTGCTCGGCGAGAAGCCGTTCGGGATCGACATCGCGGCGAACGCGGCCGTCAACGCCGAAATCGCGGCGCATCCCGACCTACTCGTCCGGTGCTCGTCCGAGTTGCCGTTCTACCCTGGCGGCCAGGAGGTGGCCCGCTTCATTCGCAAGCGCCTATTCGGGCGCCCGATCGAGGTGCGAGCGCTGTTTCACCACGCGAGCGACCTCGACCCTGCGAAGCCGATCAACTGGAAGCGCATTGCCCGATTCAACGGCGAGTACGGCTGCATGGGCGACCTCGGCATCCACGCGCTCCACCTCCCGTTGCGGGCCGGCTGGGAGCCGGTCAACGTCCGCGCGATCCTGTCCGACATAATCCCAGAGCGTCCCGACGGCAACGGCGGCACAGTCCCGTGCGACACGTGGGACAACGCAGTGTTGTTGTGCGAGGTCGAAGACGAGGGCCGCGTGTTCCCACTGCGCGTCGAGACGAAGCGTATCGCGCCCGGCGAAATGAACACCTGGACTGTGGAGATCGACGGCACGGATGGCTCGATCGCGTACACGACCAAGTACCCGAAGACCCTTCGTCGGATGGAGTACCGATCGGGCGGGCCGCAGGCGTGGCAGACGGTCGACCTCGGCTCGATCTCGGCGTACCCCCACCTGACTGGTGGCATCTTCGAGTTCGGGTTCTCGGATGCGATTCTTCAGATGTGGGCCGCATTCGTCGACGAGCTTGCACACGGGCGAGACGGGATGCGCCAACCGTTTCACTGCGCCACCCCCGAGGAGGCGGCCGCAACCCACCGGCTCTTTACGGCAGCGCTTGAGTCGCAGCGCGACAGGGTCGTCGTCGCGCTCTGAGGCGGCGGGCACTCGCACGGCGGGCGAACGTACTCAGCCGTGCTGGTTGGGCGGCGCCGACGGTTGGTCGCAGCGCCCAGGCACCCGCATCAACTTCAGCTCATCGCGTTCGTGCTCCCTGCTGCAGTGGTGAAAGCGGCTATTTGCAGTCAGATTCAGCCAGTCGCAGTTTGCTGCAGCCTACGAGGGTGGACTCTTAGTCCCAAGGTCACTGGTTCGAATCCAGCACGGCCCACTCCACTGCGCCCCGGCAGGATGATGATCCATGGCCCGGTCCATCAGCATGCGCCGCTCGCCCCCATCGGCGTGGGTCGCTGCACCCAGGAGCCGCAGCAGTAACTCACCCGGCTCCGTGAGACACCGCGACGGCGAGATGCGTGACGGGCGCCTCCACGGTCCGCCCGGTGACGAAGAGGCAGGAGGCGATCGCTCGGCGTCAAGCCCAACCGCACGCAGCGCGAGCGCGGTTGTCGGTCGTGTGTCGGAGTACGATCTCGGCGTGCCGGTCGACGTTCGGACGGAAATCGAGATCAACCGACCGCGAGCTGAGGTCTCCAGCTTCGCCTCCGATCCCGACAACGCAGTGTCCTGGTACGAGAACATCGAATCCGTGGAATGGAAGACCCCCAAGCCCTTGGCGGTCGGTTCCCGGCTCGGGTTCGTCGCACGGTTTCTCGGTCGCCGTCTCGCCTACACGTACGAGGTCGAGGTTCTGGTACCAGGCGAGCGGTTCGTGATGAGCACCGCCGAAGGACCGTTCCCGATGCAAACGACCTACACCTGGTCCGACACGCCCGAAGGCGGCACGCACATGACCTTGCGCAACCGCGGTGAGCCGGCCGGCTTCGGCAAGATCGCGGCACCGATGATGGCGAGCGCGATGCGCCGTGCGAACCGCAAGGACCTGGCACGGCTCAAGCAGACAATCGAGTCACGCGCCGCTCCATAACCGACAGAGCGACATCGCAGTCGCGCCAAAGGCACGCTCGCGGCACCAGCGTCTGACGGGCACCACTCGGGATACGGTGTCGCTGTGACGCAGTCCAGACGCCGCGCGAGCCTTGGTCGCCGGACACGAAATCGATCGCCGATGAAGCGTCGGTTTCCGCGGCGAGCCTTGATCGCCGGCCTCGCGGTCGGAGTGCTCGTCGCCGTCGCGGCAGTCGTCCTGCTCCGCCGTGACGCGGACGAGCCGGCACCCGCAGCGAGCCAGGAGTTCCGATCGCGGCCAGACCTCCGGCCGATCGCCGTCGAGATCACGACGGCATCAGCCGACGCAGCGCCTGGCTACATCTTCGTAGCGCCGAAGAAGAACGTCGTTCAGACGGGGCCGATGATCGTCGACGAGGCGGGTCGGCTCCTGTGGTTCGCCCCACTCGACACCAAGGGCGTCACCAACTTCCGCGTCCAGTCGTACGGCGGCGAGCCCGTCCTCACCTGGTGGCGGGGGAAGAGCGAAAAAGGGGTCGGCGACGGCTACTACGTCATCGTCGATCAGTCATACAACGAGATCGCGCGCGTCTACGCGGGCAACGGGCTCGCCGGCGACATCCACGAGTTCCTGATCACACCACAGGACACGGCCTACATCAGCATCTACCGGCGCGTTCCCATGGACCTGTCCGCGCTGGGAGGGCCGAGCGACAGCTCGATCTGGGAGGGCGTGATCCAGGAGGTCGACATCGCAACCGGTCGGGTGCTCTTCGAGTGGCACAGCGCCGACGAGGTCGCGGTCTCGGAGTCGTTCACGAAGCTGCCGCCGCCGACGGACGGCCCCAAGGATTCACCTCACGATTACTTCCACATCAACTCGATCGAAGTCGAGCCCGACGGCAACCTGCTCGTCTCCGCGCGCAACACCCACGCGATCTACGAGATCAGTCGATCCGATGGACGTGTCCTCTGGCGACTAGGCGGCAAGAAGAGCGACTTCGAGATGGGGCCTGGCACGACGTTCGCGTGGCAGCACGATGCGCGACGCCTACCGGACGGCACGATCTCGCTGTTCGACAACGTTGCCGATTCCAAGGTCGCGAAGGTTTCGCGCGCCCTCGTGCTCGACGTCGACACGTCGAGCCGTACGGCGACGCTCGTCCGGAGTTACGAGCACCCGGAGCAGCTTCTCGCGACCAGCCAGGGCAACGCCCAGCTCCTGCCGAACGGCAACGTCTTCGTCGGCTGGGGCGCGCGACCGTATTTCACCGAGTTCGACCCGAGCGGCCGTGTCGTCCTCGCCGGCAGCTTCGCGGACGGCACCGACTCCTATCGCGCCTTCAAGTCCCGTTGGACCGGCCGGCCGAGCGACCGCCCCGCGATCGCTGCCGAAAGGAACGAAGAGGGGAAGCTCGTCGTCTCGGTGAGCTGGAACGGGGCGACCGAGGTCAGGCGGTGGCTCGTGCTCGCAGGCGAGGACGTCGGCAGCCTCCGCGAGGTCAGCTCCGCCGCGAAGACGGGCTTCGAGACCGCCATTGCCGTCGACACCGATCAGCCCGCGGTGCAGGCCCGGGCCCTCGACGCCGCCGGCGCGGTTCTCGGCAGCTCGCGCACGATCGAAGCGCCGTAGGCGAGGAAGCGCTACCCGCCGCGCTCGACTTCTACCACCGCGCCCTCGCAGGCCTCAGACGTGGTTCTCGGCCGGAAGCGGACGGCACTACTGCTCGGCGGCGGCGACGCTGTCCCGTCCAGCTCCTGGAGCTGCGACGCCGCGCAAGAGCGTCGTCGCGACCATTCTCGCCGCCTGGTCGGGCGTGAGGCGGCCGGCGCCGATCTCGCGCAGCGCGAGTGTGAGCAGGTTGCCCATCGAAGCAAGCACCCAGGGCGCCGGCAGGTCGCGCCGCAGGTCGCCTTGCTCGTGCCCTCGCTGGATCGCGGCGAGCAGCGGCCCGGCGACCGACTGCTGGCGCTCGAGCCGGCGCGGGTCGGGCGAAACCTCGCGCGCGAGCACGCGGTAGCGGTCGCCGACGCCGACGAGCGCGCGGATGGCACACTCGAGCGCTGCGCGCGGCGGGAGGTTGTCGAGGCCGCAGGCCGCGATCGCCTCGCCCGCAGCTGCAAGCGCCTGCTGCTGGATAGCGACCACGAGCTCAGCCCGCGAGCGGAAGTGGCGGTAGAGGGTGGCGCGGCCGAGTCCGGAGGCCTCGGCGATCTCGCTCATGCTGGCTCCGGGCTGCTCAGCGAGCACCCGCATCGCGGCCTCGGCGATCGCCGCCTGGTTGCGGACCGCGTCGGCACGGCGGCCGCGTGCTGCCGCGCCCCCGCTGGCGGGGGCGCGGCCCTTCCGCTCGCGCGGCTCGCTCATCCCGCCGCGGGCTCCGTGACAGAGGACTCGTCGGCCGCCTGCGCGCCCGGCCGGGGACCGGTCTGGTCGCGGTGGCCGGGCCACCAGGCGCGACGTCCGAGCAGCGCCGTCAGGCTGGGAACGAGCATGGTCGCCATCACGAGCGACGTGATCAGGATGCCGCTCGAGACGGCGAAGCCGATCTGCATGAGCGACGCGATCCCGGTCAGCATCAGCGAGGTGAACGTGCCGGCGAGGATGATCCCGGCGGCGGCGATCGCCGGTCCCGCGTGCTCGACGCCGAGGGCGGTCGCCTCGCGCGGGCTGCGGCCTTCAAGCGCCTCTTCGCGCAGGCGCGCGGTCATCAGGATGCTGTAGTCGGTGCCGACGGCCACGACGAACAGATACAGGATCACCGGCAGGATCGACTTCAGACCCGGCTCGCCGAAGGCGCCCTGGAAGGCGGCGACGGTGAAGCCGAGCGTGGCGGCGAAGCCGAGCATCACGGCTCCGAGCAGGTAGAGCGGCGCGACCAGGCTCCGGAGCAGCCAGGCGAGCAGGAGCGCGATCGCCAGCGCGGCGGCCGGGAAGACGATCGCGTAGTCGCGGTTGGTCGCGGCGCGGATGTCGGCGCTGGCCGCGGTCTGGCCGCCGACGAGGATCCGGTCGCCCGCTCCGGAGTCGTGCGCAGCGTCGCGGATCGGACCCTCGACGGTGTCAAGCGCCTCGTTGGAGTACGGGTTGCCGGCGAGGATGACGTCGATCCGCGCCGTGCGCCCGTCGGCGCTGTAGACCGGCGGCTTGACCGAGGCGACACCCGCGGGGCGTTCCTGCTCGGCGACAAGCGCGGCGAGCTCGTCGCGGTCGAGCTGCTCGTCGCCGCTGACGTAGACATGGGTCGGCGTGATCGCGCCAGCCGGGAAGGAGGTGCGCAGGTCCTCGAAGGCCTCGCGCGAGTCGGCACCGGTCGGTAGCTGGTTGATGCTGTCGTAGTCGGCCGCGTAGAAGAACGCGCCGGCGGCGAACGCCATCAGCACGGCAGCGGAGGCGGCAGCGACGCGGCCGGGGCGGCGGGCGATCAGTGCGCCGACGCGCCGGTAGCTCGCGCGCCGGGGCTGGTGCTGCCAGCGCCGCGAGGGCCAGAAGACGCGCGGGCCAAGCAGCGAGAGCACCGCCGGGACGAGCGTAAGGCCGGCCAGCCACATCAGGGCCACTCCGATCACCAGCCCCGGCGCCATCGTCTGCAGCGAGCCGAGCTGCGAGAGGGCGAGCGCCGAGAAGGCGACGATCACGACCAGCGCGGCGAAGGTGATCACCTCGCCGACACGCGCGGCGGCGTAGACGACCGCGTCCGAGCCGCGGGCGCCCGTCCGCAGGTGCTCGCGGTAGCGGAAGAGGGTGAACAGGATGTAGTCGGTGCCGATCCCGAACAGCACCACGGTGAGCAGCGGTGGCAGGTCGGGGCTGGCGTCGAAGCCGAACGTCTCGGCGGAGAGCGCGATCAGCGAGCTCGCTGTCAGGAAGACGAGCGCGATCGAGGCGATCGGCAAGAGCGCCGCGACCGGGCTCCGAAACAGCGCTAGCAGCAGAGCGAGGATCAGGCCGATGGTGGCGATGCCGACGGTCTTCTCGGCCGTGCCGTGGGCGTCGCGATCGTCGAGCTTGATCGCGGCGTCGCCGGTCAGCCCGGCCTCGAGCCCGCTGCCTTCGAGCCGCTCGGCGGTCTCGCTGCGCACCTGCTCGGCGGCGTCGAGGACGGCGTCGTCGCCGGAGTCGCCGGCGAAGCGGACGTAGCCGAGCTGGATCCGCCCGTCCGGGGACACCTGTTCACCGGACCCGGTCTGAATGTCCTCGACGCGGTCGATGCCGCTCGCGCCGACGGCACGGGCGGTGTTGGCGATCGTGCCACGGTCGGCCGTAGTCAGCCGTGCACCATCCGTGCGCTTGTAGACGAGCAGAGCCGTCGCACCGGCATCGCCGGGGAAGGCCTCGGCGGCGAGCTTGTCGGCCTGGGCCGATTCGTAGGAACCGGGCAGGAAGCTGGACTCGTCGGAATTGGTGATGTCGCCTAGCTTCGGCGAGAAGGGAACGATGACGATCGCTGCCAGGATCCAGGCGGCGATGATCCACCAGCGGCGGCCGACGACGAACTGGGCGAGCTTCTCGAACATCAGTGGCCTCCTTGCGGCGCGAGAGAACGTTCGCTTGCGCCCGAAGTCCGCCGGACGGTCACGCCGCCGGGCCAGCGGTAGCCGACGTAGACGCGACCACCTTCCGCGGCGAGCGTTCCGAGCGGTGCTTCGCTGGGCATAACGACCTCCGTTTAGTGAGACGTTAGTGTCTTGTTTTAAGCTAGACGCCTCTGTCTCCCTTGTCAACTAAGAGTTTTCTTACGACGCCGGCACGGCCGCCTTCGTCGGCCGCGACGGCTCGATCGACTGGCTCTGCCTGCGCGCTTCGACTCCGTCGTCTCGTTCACGGGTGCCGCCCTCGTCGGAGCGCTCGTTCTGCAGCCCGCGAGCTTCCTACACCGTCGGGTCGAACAGCCTGAGCGTGCCCGCCACCGAGACGACGACGAGCCCAGCGAGTGCGGCGACGAGCCACAAGCCGGCGTCGAAGCCGCCGGTCGAATCGCGCAGAGCCCCGAGCGCCAGCGGCGCGGCGGCAGCCATCGAGTAACCGACGCCCAGCTGCATGCCGGCGATTGCCGCTGCCTCCCCCGCCCGGCCAGCCATGACCACCGCGAGCGTCATCGACAGGGCGAAGAGCGAGCCGAGTGAAAGGCTGATGAGGCATACCCATGCCCAGGCGCTGCCATCTGCCCCGGTGAGTCCCAGGGTTCCGACGAGAAGTGCCGCCGACGCGAGCCAGAGGTACGGACGGATGCCGATCACACGCCCGCCGAGCATCGTCACGAGCAGGACGCCGGGAATGGAGAAGATGTTGAGTGTCGCGACGAGCACGCCGGCCTGGCCCTGTTGCCAACCTCGCTCCACCATCGAGCCGGCGAGCCATGTGTTCAGTCCGAAGAAGCACAGCGCCTGGAAACCGAAGATGAGTGTGGCACCCCACGCGAGAGGACTACGCCACGGTAGGGGATCGCGCGTCGTCACCCGGGGAGTCCGACGCAACGACCGGCGCGAGAGGGCGACCCACGCAGGTACCGCCAAGGCGCCGATCGCCGCCATCGACCCGAGCGACCACCTCCAACCTCCCAGATGGTTGGCAATGGGAACGGCTAGGCCGGCACCGAGCGAAGCACCGAGATTGAGACCGAACGCGAAGATCCCGGTTGCGAGCGCCGGTCTGTCGGAGAACCACTCCTTCACCACCGCGGGCAAGGTTGCACCCATCACCCCGGCTGCGATACCGAACGGGAATGTGATCGCGAGCACGAGTGCGAACTGTGGCAGTAGCGCTCGCACGATAGTTGCCACGGCGATCACCACCAGGCACGCTGCGATCACGGACCGGGCGCTCACCCGACGGAGCACGCGTGCCGCCGGGAGCGCGAAGACGCCCATGCAGAGAACCGGGATGGTCGCCAGAAACCCCGCGCTCGTATGGCTGATACCGAAGTCAGCCTGGATTTCGGGGAGCAGCGGACCGACAGCGGTCAGCTGCGGACGGAGCGCGAGCGTGCCGGCGAGGAGACCGGCGAGGAGCAGCACCCGCGGCCGACCTGAGCGCCTTCTCGCCCGCTGGCGCAATGTCAGGGCCGGGAAGGGCGTCCTGCAGGGCCGGCGGGCGCCATCTCCCGACACCGCGCGACCGTAGCATGACCGTACGGATTTCCGGAATGATGATCGCGGGCGACGGCCGTCACGAGTCTGGTCGCCTTGTGATGGCGCCCCGCCTCCACCGGCGACGTTTTTGACCCGCCTGACGATTCCATCGCCTCCCCCGTGAAGGTTCGATCTGCGGGAGCCGGTCGGTCGCCTCCCTGCCCCGCGCCTACGACGCCTGGACAACGGACAGCGAAAGCGCAAGGCTTGCCAAACGGTGCACACGTCGACACCCTCCGAGCCAACCCGGAGACGCATGAGAGCTACGTCGACGGACAGATGGATTCGGGCCGGCGGTATGCGACTGGCGCTGCTCGCATTCGTCCTCGTTCTCGCCCTCGCACTGGCCGCGTCAACGGCTGAGGGGCGACGCCTGGGCGGTGCGCCTACGCCGAGCGGTCCCAGCGTGCCGACGGAGGCTGGGACGGCTCGCCCGTACGGAGTCGGGGCCACGCAGGTCTGGGTGCTTACGCCGCACCAAGGAGCGCCGAGGAACGTCGTCGTCTTCCTGCACGGGTGGGGCGCGAACCTGCCGTTCTACTGGCACCTGAAGTGGCTCGATCACCTGCTGTCACGCGGAAGTGCCGTGATCTTCCCGAACTACCAGGCAGGCAGCGACGACGACCCCTTGATTTCCGCTCCGTGGAACCTCGAGGACGGACTAAGAGCGGGCTTCCGGGCCTTGGGGCGACCCGGATTGCCGGTCGTCGCCGCGGGCTTCTCGGTCGGAGCGACGCTGTCCTTCTTCTACGCCGCCAACGCTCGCGCCTGGGGCGTTCCCCGGCCGCAAGCGGTCTTCAGCGTGTTCCCGGTCGATCCCGTGCAGATCGACCCGCTGCGACTGCCACCACCTCTGAAGGCCAGGACGCGCATCCTGATCATGGTCGGTGACCGCGACACCACGGTCGGGCGCCTCGGAGCGGACGCCCTCTGGCGGTGGCTGCGCTCGGAACCCAAGGCTCTCAAGGAGTACCGCGTCGTCCGATCGACGAGCGCTTTTCTCGCCGACCACGAGGCGCCGACAAACCCTCTCAACCCGGCGGTGCGCCGGAGCTTCTGGTGGCCCCTCGACACGCTCGTCGCCTGGGCGCGGGACCGGTAGCAGCTGCAGCCGCGCAAAGTCGAAGCAGCCGTTCGACCACCCGCTCGTACTGATCCGCTGAGTCTTCACCTACCCGCTGAAGAGATCCAGCTTTCCGGCGACGGTGTCGGCAAGCGCGGCCACCAGCGCGCTCTGAAGTGAAAGGACGTCGGAACCCCGACGCACGGCAGGGAGTCGCTGCTCCAGCTCGGCGAGATAGCGCGCGCGCAATTCGGTGTTGACGTTGACCTTGGAGACGCCCATCGCGACCGCGCGGCGCACGTCGGCATCCGGTAGGCCGGAGGCGCCGTGCAGCGACAGCGCCAGGTTGCCGATCCGGTCGCGAATGCGACTCAGGAGCTCCCAGTCGAGATCCGGCGGCTGCGCATACGTCCCGTGGACGTTCCCGATCGAGACGGCGAGACAGTCCGGAGCGGTGGCAGCGATCAGCTCGGCCGCCTCGTCCGGATCCGTGAGTGCCCCGGCGGAGACCGCTGCCGCGACGTCCTCTCCCCCCTCGATGTGACCGAGCTCGACCTCGACCCCTGCCGCCGCACCGACGGCATCACGCGCAGCGCGAACAAACGCGACGTTGTCCTCGTAGGGCAGCCGCGAGCCGTCGGCCATCACGGCGCCGATGCCGGCTGCGGCGGCGGCGGCGATGAGCGCGAGATCGTCGACGTGGTCGAGCTGCACCGCCACCGGAACGTGGGCCGCATCGGCCACGGCAAGGAGCCCGGCGACGAGCGACGGGCCGGTGTCGGCACGGAACGACGCCTCGCTGAGGAGCAGGATCACCGGGACGCCTCGGGCCTCCGCAGCCCGTACGACGGCGAATGACGTCGTCACGTCGTAGCACGTGAACGCACCCGCGGCCGCGGCGGCCCGGCGACGCTCGGCGAGGATCTCAGGAAACGGGCTGAGCACTTCCCGATCCTGACACGATGCGGGCAACGAGATCGGCGAGAAGGGACGCGCCGCCGACGTTGCCCGGAACGACCACGTAGTCGAGGGGCGTCCCGTCTCTCCACGACGCCGACCAGAGCGACACCCCCGGCAGCACGGGGCCGACGACGTCGGCGACGTCCGCGCCGACGCCCCGCTGCAGCGTCACCGCAGAGGTGATCCCTCCCTTCGCCACGATCACCTGCGGACGAGGATCGACGCTCGCGACGGCAGCAGCGAGGCCCTCGGCAACGAGCTCACCCGCCGCGAGCGTCCGGAGACCGGCGGGACGCTCGCGCGGGGTCGCGAGGATCGCGACTCCCGTGCTTCGGATTCGCTCCGATGTGTCGTGCGCCAGCCGAGCTACCTCGGTGTCCGGGCTCCGGCCGGCCAGAGCGTCGACGTCCGCTTCGACCAGCGCGCCGGGATGCGCGTCGACGAGAAGCTGGAGCTGCCGCGTCGTGGTCGGAACGTACGAACCGCACACGACCAGGACGCCGTCGCCGCGCGGGGCGGGGACGAGGTCGGGCGCCGTCGTGCCGCTGAGGACACCGACGAATGCCGGAGCACAGCGGACGAGCGCTCGCGCTCCGGCGGCGGTAGCGCGGGCGTAGCCCGTCGCGATCAGCACGAGGTCGGCTTCCGTCTCGGCATCGGGTGCGAAGGCGGCGGGGCGCCCGCGCGCGCACAGCCCGCCGATGATCTCGGCAACGCGGTCGGCTCCGCCTGCACGTAGCTCGGAGAGTGGCAGCTCTCGGCCGTCGCGTTCGGGCAAGGTCCCGCCCGTGCGCTCCGCGGCCCACGCGAGCAGGCGCGCATCCCGGTACGCGAAGACGCCGTCCCGGGCGTACTCGGTCTCGTGCAGCGGTATGCGGACACCGTCTCGCTCGATCAGGTGAATGCCGTCGACAGTGACCCTGCCCGCGGACGGGAGCGCGGGCACGAGCAGCAGCGGCGCGGTGCCGGTCGGGTCGACCACCGCCCGGAGCGCGTCGAGCTCCTCCCGCACGTGGCCGCGGAGCGTCGAATCGCCGCGCAGCACCACGTGCGCGCCGGAGGCGCCTGCGACCGCCGCCGTCGCTGCGGCGGCGACGACGGTTGAGGCGGCGGCGGGCGTCAGAGCGCGCGCGTTCGTCATCAGATGGACGGCGCGACGACCCTGCAGTGCCGCCTCGACCGCCGCCGGGCTCCAGGCGAGGAGAACGCGCACCCCTCCGAGCGTCTGCGCGCCGGTGGGATCGTCGTCGAGTGCGACGACGGGGGCGGCCAACGGGCTCCTCATCGCCGCCAGCCTATATGGTCATCCTACCGTCATACCACCAGGAGGCGAGGGTGCAGAACTTCGATACGTTCTGCCCCATGGGCCCGTGCATCGTCACCCGCGATGAGTTGCCCGACTGGGGCGCGGTTCGCATCCAGTCGCGCGTCAACGGGGAGCTCCGCCAGGACGCGCTGGTCACCGAACAGCTCTGCCCGCCCCCGGCCGCGAGCGAGTGGCTGAGCTCGATCATCATGCTGAGCCCGGCGACATCCTCTCGACCGGCACGCCTGCGGGCTGCGGCACGTTCGTGCGACCATCCTGCTTCCTCCAACCCGGCGACACGGTGACCGTCTCCGCCGAGGGAATCGGCGAGCTGACGAATCCCGTCGTCGCCGGCACGGCCCGCACCCGCCCTTCCAGTTGACGATGACGTCGTTTCCCCGAATCACCTCAGTTCGCGCTTTGACGCTCCAAGGCGGCGGTGCCGACTACCACGACCAGGCGGGACGGGATCACTGGATCGACGGCCAGATCGCGACGCCGATGTCCGTCTATCCCGAGTACCGGGCCACGCGTTCGTCGTTCGGTCTCAATGTGCTCGGCACGGTGGTCGTCGAGGTGGAAGCGGAGGACGGGACGATCGGGATCGGCACGTCCACGGGCGGGCCTCCGGCGGCCTGGCTGATCGAACATCACCTGGCGCGGTTCATCGAAGGCAAGCGTGCCCACGAACTCGAGCTGATGTGGGATCAGATGTGGCGCGCGTCGATGTATTACGGCCGCAAGGGGCTGGCGGTGAACGCCATCTCGGCAATCGACCTCGCGCTCTGGGACCTGCTCGGTCGCCTGCGCGAGGAACCGGTGCACGCGATGATCGGCGGTGCCGTGCGGGACGAAATCTCGTTCTACGCCACCGGCCCGCGACCGGATCTCGCCAAGGAGATGGGATTCATCGGCGGCAAGCTCCCGCTCGTTCACGGCCCCGCCGAGGGCGATCAGGGGCTTCGTCGTAACGTCGAGACCGCCGCCGAGATGCGCTCACGGGTCGGTGACCCGGACGAGTTCTTTCTGGCGTTCGACTGCTGGATGGCACTGACAGTCGAATACACCCTGAAGTTGATCGAAGCGCTCCGCCCCTACCGCTTCAAGTGGGTCGAGGAGTTCCTACCCCCCGACGACTACTCGGGGTACGCAGAAGTGCGCGCCCGCGCACCGCGGGACCTGCTGCTCACGACCGGCGAGCACGAGTGGACGCGCTGGGGCTTCCGCCAGCTGATCGACAACCGTTGCGCCGACATTGTCCAGCCGGACGTGAACTGGTGTGGAGGACTCACGGAACTGCTCAAGATCTCCGCGTACGCGTCCGCGCACGGCGTGCTGGTCGTCCCACACGGCTCGAGCGTGTACTCGTACCACTTCGGAATCACCCGCCACGAGAGCCCGTTCGCCGAGTTCTTGATGATGGCTCCGGATGCGGCCACGATCGTGCCGATGTTCGCACCATTGCTGACCGGTGAACCCGTCCCAGAGCATGGCCGGATCAACGTGTCTTCGCTCAGCCTCCCTGGTTTCGGCGTGGAACTCGATCGAACCCTGCCGCTCGAGCGGCCTTTCCCTCACTGACGGCCCAACCGCGCCGCGGCTTCCCCTTGCGGCGGGCTTTCAGTCCCGTGGCGCCAGCCAGCCGGGTTGTGCATCGACGTCCTCAGCCCGGTCGAACTGGGTGAGCTCGATCTGAACGTTTGCGTCGTCACACGTCAGGAAGCTCGATTGACGGCCACGGCCGTTCCCGATCACGACGGCAGCGCCCGGATCTGAGAGTGACGTGACCGACGCCGTAACGTCATCGACACCGAAACAGATGTGGTGGAGCCCCTCGCCATGCTCGCCGAGCCAGTCGACCAGCGGGCCCTCTGGCTTGAGCGGTTCGACGAGCTGGATGAAGATGTTGCCGGCGTTGAGATAGGTGAGCCGGACAGGCGGTGAGGCGATCTCCTCGGTCGATTGCACTTCGAGGCCGAGGTGGCCGCGATAGAAGCGAAGCGCCGCCTCGGTGTCCCGCACGACAATCGCAACGTGGTCGAGTCGGCGCAGCTGTGTCATGCGACCGCGATGTTCATGACTCGGCAAGGTGTTCGCGCCACCATGATGCGACGCCTTCGAGGTGATCCGCCATCGCCACCCGCGCGGCATCCGCCTGGCGCCCGGCGATCGCGTCGAGAATAGCCTGATGCTGCGCAAGTGTTTCGGGAGCGGAGCCGGAGCCAAGATTGGCGCGGCGAATGTCGATCAGGGACGCTCCGATCGAGTCCATCAGGACGAGGTAGAGCTGATTGTGGGTCGCCAAGGCGATGAGGCGGTGAAACTCGAGATCGATGCGGGCGGACGTTTCGATGTCTTGTGCTGCGGCCTTCATGCGCTCGTTGACTTCGAGCAGTCGGGAGATCTCCTCGTCTGTGCAACGCTCGGCGGCGAGCCCGGCAATCTGCACCTCGAGTAGCGCTCTCACCTCGTGGACCTGCTCGAAATCGACGTCGCTTCCACGAACGTAGAGGCTCATCGACTCGCTGACCTGTGCCGCGTCGACGGCCGCGACCCGGAGCCCGCTGCCCGAGCGAACCGCGATCACGCCCTTCGCGACGAGCGCACGTACGGCCTCCCGAATCACCGTTCTCGAAACCCCGAATTGCTCCCCGAGCTCTCGCTCCGATGGAAGTCGATCGCCGACCTGAAGTCGGTTCGAAAGAATCGTCTCCAACATCAGCTCGGCCACTTTGTCCGACAGCCGAGGCTCACGGGCAACCCGCTCGAACAAGTCGGCAGGAGGCTCCTGCTCCTGGGTCGGCGTAGAGTCGGTCGATTCGGTCATGGCACTTGATCATACGTCATATAGCATTCCGGTCGAGGCGCGGGGCGGTACACTGTAGTATAGATTCTACCTCGCGACGGACGGGAGCACCAGTCGACACGCGGCGTCCTTGATGGAACACAGGAGGGATCGATGAGCGACTCGCGGTACGAGCAGGGGATGGTCCAGGTCAGAATGGATATCGGGGCGGACGACAGCACCCAAAAACCGGTGGGGGAGCGAACCACGCTCGTGACCGGAGGGGCAGGCTTCATCGGCGGCCACCTCGTCCGCGCGCTCCGCGACACGGGCCGAAAGGTCGTCGTACTCGACGTGCAGCGCTTCATCCCGGAGGCGAAGTTCGTGCTCGGGGCCGATGCCGAGGGCATCCCCCTGGAGATTGCGTCAATCGCCGATCAGGCACGTGTGCTCGACATCTTCCGTACGCATCGTCCGGACGAGGTCGTGCATGCCGGGATGATCCTCGATCCTGCCTACCTTGCGACGAATCGCTCGACCGCGTTCCAGGTCAACGTCGGGGGGGTGCTCAATCTCGTCGAGGCCATGATCGCTTTCGGCGTCTCGCGGATCGTCAACTTCTCCTCGATCGGTGTCCTGCCACGAGTCGTGTACAAGCCTGTCGATGGTGATCACCCGCTCCTGCTCGCGAACGCGGGGTCGGGCACGGGCTTCTACGGCGCCACGAAGGTCGCGGTCGAGTCAATGCTCTTCGCCTACAACCAGATACTGGGCCTCAACTTCCGGACGATTCGGCCCTCGGCGGTATATGGGCTGGGAATGAACCAGTACGTAGGACCGATCAAGGCAATGGTCGAGAGCGCCGTACGGGGCGAGCCGGCCCACTTCGAGTTCGGCGGAGCGCACCCCAGGCCCTACACGCACGCCCGAGACATCGCGGGCCTGGTCTTGGCAATGCTCGAGGCGCCCGACGGTGCCGACCGGATCTTCTATGGCTCGACCGGTGGTCCGATGGTGACGACGACCGAGGTGGCACAGATCGTGCGGGACATCGTGCCCGGGGCTGACATCGAGATCGGAGAGCAGCTCGCCGAAGCGGAGAAGGGAGTGGTGGCGCTGCGCGCAGAGCTATCGGTCGAGAATGCACGCGCGCAACTCGGCTGGGAGCCGCGGTACCTCTCGCTGCGGGAAGGCATCGAGCAGTACGTCGAGCACTATCGCGCCTTCCACGAGTCCCAGTCGTAGAGCGCCGTGACGTACGACATCGCGCTGCTCCCCGGAGACGGCATCGGGCCCGAGGTCGTACACGAAGGGGCGCGCGTGCTCGAGCGCGTCGAACTGCTGAGCGGCGGCGAGATCTCGTTCCGACTCGAAACGTATGAGGTCGGCGCGAGCGCCTGGCGCAGAACGGGGGAGGCTCTCTCGGACGCCACCTTCGCAGCGTGCGAAGCCGCGAACGCGATGCTGCTCGGCGCGGCCGGCCTTCCCGACGCACGCCACAGCGACGGCCGCGAGGCAGGATCCGATGCGGTCTTCCGGCTCCGGTTCGGCCTCGACCTCTACGCGGGCATCCGTCCGGTACGCCACTACGCGGGCACAACGACGCCCTTGCGCGACGCGGCAGGCATCGACTACGTGATCGTGCGCGAGAACGTAGAAGGACTGTACGCCGGCCGTCACGGCGGGAGCCGCGTCGAGGGCGAGGTCGCCGCAGACACGAGCATCATCACGCGGAAGGGAACGGAAAGGATCGTCGAGCGGGCCTTCGCCCTGGCGTCGGAGCGCGCTGGCGCGTCCTCCGACGGCGTCTCGCGAGTGACGTGCGTCGACAAGTCGAACGTCCTCGCCTCGTACGCGTTCTTCCGAGAGGTGGCGACTGCCGTGGCCGCCAGGCATCCGGCCATCGCGTTCGACGCCGTGTACGTCGACGCCGCCGCCCTCTATCTCGTCACCCGGCCAACGACGTTCGACGTGATCGTCGCCGAGAACATGTTCGGCGACATCCTCTCCGACCTCGCCGCAGGAACGATCGGCGGGCTCGGTCTCTCGCCGTCGGCCGATGTCGGCGACGAGCACGGCCTGTTCCAGGCAGCGCACGGGTCGGCTCCGGATATCGCGGGCAAGGGGATTGCAAACCCTCTGGCGACGATCCTCTCGGTGGCGATGTTGCTCGACTGGATCGGCCGCGAGCACGACGACACGTTCGCCAAGCGCGCGGCATCATGGGTCGACGAAGCAGTGACGGCGGCGCTCGAGGACAGGTCTGCACTGACAGGCGATCTCGGTGGCTCGGCAGGGACGGTCGCAGCAGGTGACGCGGTTCTCCACGCACTCGACGAGGCCGCGGCCGCGGCGTGACCGACGACGACGTCCGCGCGCTCATCGACGATCGGGGTCTTCGTCGGGGCGTGCCGGCGGTCGAGTTCACGAAGGAGCTGCTGCGTCGGCTCGAGCGGGCGCAGCCACTGCTTCACGTGATGATCACGCTGACTCCCGAGCTCGCCCTCGAGACGGCACGAGACATCGACGAGCGAAGATCGCGCGGCGACCGCTTGCCGCTCGACGGAATGCCGGTCGTCGTCAAGGACAACGTGGACGTCGCTGGCGTACCCACAACAGTCGGATCCGAGCTCTTTCGCCATCGGGTCGCCACCGCCGATGCGGAAGTGGTACGGCGACTCCATGCCGGCGGGGCAGTGATCCTCGGCAAGGCGAACATGCACGAACTGGCCTTCGGGGCGACCTCGGCCAACGAGTCGTTCGGGAATGTCGTCAATCCGCTCGCCCCGGATCGGATCCCGGGTGGCTCGAGCGGCGGTTCGGGCGCTGCGGTCGCCGCCGATCTCTGCGTCGCCGCTATCGGGACCGACACGGGTGGCTCGATCCGGCTACCGGCATCGCTCTGTGGCGTCTCGGGTCTGAGACCGACCTTTGGCGCCGTCTCGAACCGCGGCGTTCAGCCCGTGTGCCCGTCGCTCGACACGGTTGGCCCTCTCGCACGCTCCGTCGACACCGTCCGTGATGTCCTTACGGCGATCTCAAGCTACGACGCCAACGACCCGACCTCGTGCATCTCAGCGCTGGAACGAGATGTCGGCGATGGCGCGGCGGGACTGCGGGTCGGTGTCGTCGAAGTGCTCTTCGAGCAGTCGGATCACGTGGTCGCAGAGCGCGTGTGGGACGTCGTCGAGACCCTGCGCGCAGCCGGGGCGACGATCTCGCAGGTATGCCTCCCCGGCTGGGAAGCCGCAGCAGAAGCGTGCGGGAACCTCATCCGAGCGGACGCGCTGGCCCTGTACCGCGACGCCCTCAAAACGCATCCCGAGTTGCTCGAGGAAGGGACGAGGAGGCGTCTTCAGGTCGCAGCCGGCTTCACACCGGTCCATGTCGACGACCTGCGCCGAGACCGCGCGCGCTGGGCGCAGACGCTGGACGACGCGCTCGCCGAGCTCGACGTCCTGCTCTTCCCGACGATCGGCATCGAAGCCCCCTTCACCGAGGGCGCCGAGAGCGTCGGTACCACCGCTGCCGTCGTCCCCTACGCGTTCGTGACGGCGTTCGCGCACGTGCCGTCGCTCACGATCCCGTGTGGCTCGACTCCGAGCGGAGCGCCTGTCGGGGCGCAGCTCTCTACACGCCGGTTCAGGGACAGCACCGTCCTTCGTGCCGCTTCGGCCGTGCAGGCCAAGACGGACTGGCACCTCCACCGGGCGGCGTAGAGCCTACGCGGGATCGATGCGAACGACCTCGTACGGTTGGAGGGTCAGCGACAGCTCGCCGGCCGCCATGGCGGCGTCGAGGCGCACCCGGAACGCAGCCGGATCGGAGGCCGCCTCGCTCGCCGTCGACTCGTTCAGACGCCGTAGCGAGAGCTTCCCCTCGAGCGGGCGGACGACGACAGCCTGCTCGACCGCCGTCAGATTGGCGACCAGGAGCCGCAAAGAGCCGTCCTCCACTCGAACCGCGAGGGCCACGGAGGCGAGCACGTCACTCGAGTCGCATGACAGAACCTCTGCCCCCCTCCAGCCGATGGCGTCGGCGAGCGGGTGGTAGAGCGGGAACACCTCGCCGGGACGCGAGCGGAACTTGTGCGGCAGCTCGGAGCCGGAGGATCGCTCCAGGATACCGCGCCAGCCTGTCGACTCGTAGTACGTGAGCGCTGCCACGCCGGCTTCAGCGAGATACTTCAGACTGCCTACCGTCCAAGCGCCGCCGTAGAGGGCCGACTGACGCACGTCGACCTCGTCGGGTAACTCGCCGGCAGGTGTCGGAGCCGGGTCACCGGCGGCATGGAAGTTGAACCTGCGCCTCATCGTGATCGGCGACACGATCACGGGCTTGCCCCCTGCGAGAGCACGAGCACTTCGCACCGTCTCCGACTGCGCATCGAGGTTCTCCATCACGTCGGTGTCGGTGAAGGCGTGTATCTGGGGAGAGATCGAGTAGCAGAGACCGTCCCACACGGCGAGTTGCGGCCGTGAGCGATTGATCTCGGCGAAGTAGATCTCGGTGCCGCCGACGAACTGTGCCCCGGGGAGGGCCCGACCGAGCGCGTCACGGACGATGTTCACGAGCTGAGGGCGTGTCGTCTCCGCGGGTGTTCGGGTTTGCGAGTCGGCGTTGAGGACGAGCACACGTTCCACCGCCGGTCCTTCTGCAAGTGCCGACGCAACAGCGTCGAGTCGTCCTGCGTCCTCCTCCAGCACATGCAGCGACACCTCGAGACTCGATCCGATCGACGCCGCGGTTTCCTGACCGGCGGCGAGCGCCTCGCGCCAGTCGCCGCTGTCGAGGCGCACCTCGACCCGCACGTGTGCGGGCGCCAAAGCACCGAGCAACGCGCGCTCGCTGGGATCCGGCCGGTGGTGATCCCTGTCCTGGCCGAGCCCGATCATGGGCACCCTCGTCCCGGTGGGCGCTCCGACCGACAGCTGCACCGGCCCGTCGGACAGGGCGGCGACCGGCACGTCGACCGGTGTGATGACGAGTCGCTGTCGCAACCCCTGCCCCGCCTCGAGCGGTGCCGGACGGCCAAGCGTGACAGGCGTCGAGTAGGTCTTGAAGTTCGCGTCAGTCCAGTTGCGGTGATCCTCGACCTCCCACAGGTCACCTTCGAACTCGAAGAGGACCTTGCCGCCGGTGGGGAGGTCGAGCTCGAGTCGGTCGAAGGGAGCGAACAGTGCGCGTAACGAGCCGTCGACGAGAGCTTGCGGCCCGATGAGGTCCGGGAACGACCCGCCGATCTCACCATCCGGTGTTCGGGCTGTGAACCGCGCACCGGCCGTCTCACGCCACGGGTGGTGCACACAGATGCCGATCCGGTTGTGCCGACAGAGCTCCTCGGCCCTTCCGTCGAAGGTGAACTCCACTCGGCCACTCTCATCGCCCGTGATGGTTCCTTGCCACGAGAAATCGATCTCGCGCCCGGTGTGATGCGCCTGGAACACGACGACGAATCCGCCGTCCGTCTCGCGTACCTCGTGCCCGGTGACGGTGGCGGGAAGCGTGTTCCAATCAACGTCACGCACGGCGCTGTAGACCCGCCGGACGAGCTCGGTGCTTCCGATCTTGAGATAGCGAAGATCGATCCCGTCGAGCAGCATCGTCACGGGTCCGGCGCGCAGGGCTCGCATCTGCGGGACGGGAGCGTCGCTTCCGTGAATCACGTGCAAGCGGTCACTTGACCCGGTCATGGAATCCTCCGTTACGAGCGTTGTTCAGTTGAGACTGGAGATCCAGTCGGAGAAATCGGTCCGACTGGTGATCACGGTGAGTGGTCGACGCGCGCTGCACGGAACTCGTTGAGAACATCCCGTTTTGCCGATCGACGGCGCGGACGCCCAACTACCCCTGCACGGCGCCCATCGTCAGCCCCCGAACGAGATGTCGTTGCACGAGCAGCCCGAGAACGAGAGCCGGTACCAGGGAGACGAGGGTAAGCGCGCTCGACTCACCGTAGAGTGCGCCCTGGAATGCGGTGGACATGCCGGCGATCACGACCGGCAGCGTCACTGCCTCGCGGCTCGTGAGAATCAGGGCGAACAAGAACTCTGTAAAGGAGAAAATGAAGGCGAATGCGCCTGCCGAGACGATACCCGGCGCTGCGAGCGGCATGGCAACCTTCCAGAAGGCCTGCCAGCGGGAGCAGCCGTCCACTAGTGCGGCCTCCTCGAGCTCGAGAGGCATTTGCCGGAAATACGCATACATCATCCAGATCGTCCACGGCAGGACGAAGACCGTGTAGAGCAGGATGAGGCCGAGCCGCCTATCGAACAGGGTGATTCCGAACCAGTCGGGAGCACTGCGGTACATGAGAAAGATCGGAATTACGACTGCGATCGGGGGCAGGAACCGCTGAGAGAGAATCCAGAACGCGAAATGTGTCCCACCGGTGCGATACCGAGCGATGCTGTAGCCGGCACAGGAACCGATGAATACGGAGACGACCATCACGACCGTCGCCACGATGAGGCTGTTCTCCAGGGCGGCCCACCCGCCCATGCTCTTCAGCGCCGTGGCGAAGTGGATCGTGGTCGGTTCGGACGGAAACCAGACTGGCGGCGTCTGCAGGTAGTCGGTCGTCGGCTTGAATGCCGTTACGGCGACCCAGTAGAAGGGGGCGAGGAGAAAGAGCGTGAAGAGACCGACGACCGACAACCGCAAGAGTCCGCCGAGCCGAAACCGTTTGCCCTGAACGACTCCGGACGGGCCGGGCTTGTGTCGAACACTGTTTGTGGTCGTCGCAGGCGTCATCGTCAGACCGGCATCGGTTTGAGGAGCCGTCGCACCAGCCAGAATGCGATGGCAAGGATGACCAGCATCAACATCCAGCTCCCCGCGGTTCCTTGACCAAGGTGGAAGAACTGGAATCCCTGCTGGTAGAGGTAGTACGACGCGGTATAGGTGTCGTTCCCCGGCCCGCCGCGCGTCAGGACGAAGATGAGATCGAACAACTTCAGCGAGTCGATCAGCCGGAACGTGACGGCGAGCAGGATGATCGGCAGCAGCAAGGGCGCAGTCACGAACCAGAATGTCTGCCTCGGCTTCGCGCCGTCGATGTCAGCCGCCTGATACAGATCCTCCGGGATCGAGGTAAGGCCGGCGAGAAGGATCACGAACATGAATGGTGTCCACTGCCAGGCATCCGCCAGGATGATCGACAAGTAGACCCATGGTGAATCGTTCGTGAAGTCGATAGTCACGGGGTGGCCGAGCAGCTTGCCGAGGAGATAGTTGGTGGGACCGAAAGGCTGGGTCAAGATCAGCCCGAAGAACGTGCCCACGATGACGGGGCTGATGAAGAGCGGCACGACGAAAAGCGTCGTGATCACTTTTCTCCCCCTGAACGATCGCACCATCGCGAGCGCGAGCATGAGGCCGAGCACGAGCTCCACGGCAACGATGGCGAAGGCGAGCCACAGCGTCAACACGAGCGCGTGTCGCGCGATTGGATCCGACCATACTTCGCGGAAGTTGTTCAGCCCGACCCAGGCGTGACCAGGAATCGCGAAGTCGTAGTTGACGAAGCTCACCCAGATCGCGTAGCCGAGCGGGTAGATCGTCAGCCCAATGATCAGCAGGAATGCCGGCGCTACGAGGAGGAAGCGGATGTTGCGGTCGACCCAGGAGGAGACGCGACCAGCGCGTCTCCTCCTGGGTCCCTGCGGTTCTACAGCCGACAAACTCACGGCTGGTTGTCTACTTGACCTTCACTGCTTGTCCGCGAACCGCGACCGTGTTCTTGCTCGTCGAGCCCGGGATCTTCAGGAACTGCTGGTAGGCATCACGCTGGGCTGCGACGCCGAGCTTCTTCGTGATTGCATCCCACTGCTTCGCGGCATCGTCGAGCCCCTTCTTCACGTCCTTCCCGGCGAAGATCGCCGTCATCTCGCGATCGAGCGCCGCGTCGTAATCCGCCGCACCACTCATCAGGAGGTCAACGACCCCGTTGTTCGCGCCGTTGTTGAGCGCAATGAGGTAGTCCTTTGCCCCTGGCCAGAGCTTCCGGTACGCAGGTGACTTGTAATGGGAGATGCGATACGGGTCTCGCAACGCATAGGGCAGCATCACGCGCTGCAGTGAGATGGAGGGGCTGGTGACCCACTGGTTGAACAGGTACGCGAGCTCCTGGTTCTTCGAGTCGGCCGAGACGGTCTTGAGATATCCGCCGGCATGCTCGCCGTTCTTCCCCGGGATGACCGCATAGCCCACCTTGCCGACGATCTTCGACTTCGGCACGAACGAGAAGGCCTTGTCGGCCTGCGAGATGTTCTCGGACAAACGTCCGGTCGGGGGCCAGGAGTAGACCATTGCAACGTTGCCTTGGACCCAGTTCACCCAGGTGCTGACCGCGTCGAGCTTGTTGACACCGGGCGGCTGGCTGGATGTCAGCTCAAGAATCTGCTTCATCGTCCTGACGCCGGTCGCATTGTTGATCAACGCCTTCATCGTCGTCGGATTGAAGAGGCTTCCGCCGTTCGACCGGAACTGCTGGTAGAAGTCGTACCAGTTCCCGTTTCCGAGTGCCCGAGCATGCGCCGTGCCATAGACCTTGGGACCCATCTGATCGGTGATGAATTGCGCCACTTGGTTGAACTCCGGCCATGAACGTGGCACCTGAAGATTCTTCTTGAATTTGGCTTTGTACGCCGCCTTCAACTTGGCATTGGCAAAGATATCCTTGCGGTAATAGAGGATGTACATGTCGCCGTCATCGAAGAATCCCCACGTCTTGCCCTTTCGCTTCGACATCCCTTGGTACAGGGGGTGAATGTCGTTGAAAGTCGACTTGGCCTTGTACTTGCTGATGTAGCTATCGAGCGGGGCGATCACGCCACGGTCGGCGAAATCAGGCAGCCAAGCCGGTGTGGAATCGATGACGTCGAAAGCACCAGATCTCGCGATGTGCTCGGCGGCGGCCTTTGTGAACCCCTGCGGGAACGGCACCTCGACGGTGGTCACCTTGACGCCGGTGAGCTTCTCCCACAGGGGGCCGGAGAAGTTCTTGGGGTCGAGCGCCTGCAGCTGCGCCTCGGAGAGAAAGACCAACTCCTCGCCCGCGAACTTCTTCGCGGCGTTCACGGCGCCCAGTGCGATCGGGTCACCCGCGGCCACGCTTGTCGACGCGTACTCGGCGGCGGCGGCCTGCTTGCTCGCCATGAAGAACGGCCCAGCGGCCGCGGCCGCGGCCGTCAGCTTCGCGGCATTGACCAGTAGACCGCGCCGGTCAACGGACATTCCGTCCGGCGAGATCTCGCCGGGACCCCGTTCGTCTTCGGACATGACTCCTCCTCGCATATGGCACGCTGTATGACCGATAAACGATCATAGCGTGCAGGAAAGCGGATATCTACGTAGGACGCCCTCGCCTGCGTCATGTTGGTGGACGCTGCTGACCGAGTGCTGCTCCTGTCTCCGGATCGAAGAATCGCAAGGCCCCCGGGGCTATCGCGATGTCGTGCTCAGCTTCCTCCTTTACCGTCGTGGAGACCGAGAACCGTCCGACGAAGCTCGTCCTTCGGAGCCGACGTTCGTGATCGAGCACATCGAGAAGCGCGCCCTCATCGGCGCCCTCGGCCAATTCGCGGAGATCCTCTGAAACGGCCGGCGCCGCCTCGACCTGGAAATGCACCATGACCTCGGACCCGAGCGACTCCCTCAGTCGCACTCTTCCCTGGAGGAGGCGGCTCGTCGGGCTCTCTGGCACCAGCGCCGCGTCTTCGAGATGCTCCGGTCGAACTCCGATCACGAGCGAGCGACCCAGATACTCGCCCAGCCGCGGCACTGACCCGGCCTCGATCTCGTCGATACCCAGCCGCTGCTCGCCAACGAGCACGACGAAGCGATCCGCGTCCTTCGTGAGTGTGCCTTCGAAGAAGTTCATCGAGGGGCTACCGATGAAACCTGCGACGAAGATGTTGGCCGGGTAGTCGTAGAGCTCTTGCGGAGGAGCGACCTGCTGCAGCACCCCTTTGCGCATGACGGCCACCCGCTGGCCCAGCGTCATGGCCTCTACCTGGTCGTGGGTGACGAAGATCGTCGTCACCCCGAGCTCCTTGTGAAGGAGCGAGATCTCGGCACGCATCTGGGTTCGCAGCTTCGCATCGAGGTTCGAGAGGGGCTCGTCCATCAGGAACGCCAGTGGTTCACGAACGATCGCGCGTCCCATTGCCACGCGCTGGCGCTGACCACCGGAGAGCTGACGCGGACGCCGCTTGAGCTGTTCCTCGAGCTCGAGCAACTTTGCGATACGTAGAACCCTCTCCGTGATTTCCTGCTTGCCGAGCTTGCGCAGTCTCAGTGGGAAGGCGAGATTGTCGAACACCGACTTGTGCGGATACAGAGCGTAGTTCTGGAAGACCATCGCGATATCGCGATCGCGTGGTGGCAGGTTGTTGACCACTTCGTTGCCAATCGAGATCTCACCGCTACTGATCATCTCGAGCCCGGCGATCATTCGGAGTGCGGTCGTCTTGCCACAGCCGGACGGCCCGACGAAGACGATCAACTCACCGTCAGCGATCTCGAGTGAGAGGTCGTCCACGGCGACGGTGCCGTCCGGGTAGACCTTCCCAACGTGATCGAAGATGACCTGTGCCACGTTGTTTCCTCCGCGTTAGCGAGTCGTCATGTTCGATTCGAGACAGCCGGCGGCCCGAGGCGCGTGCCGTGCGAAGCGACAACCGTGACCGGTCCTGGTGGTGTCAGGATGACCACGGAAACGAACCTATACGATGGCGTGCCATCTGTCCAGCAGCCAGAGCGTAGGCTCAACACCCTGCCGGCCTACCCGGGGGGAGGCGCTGTACCGGGGAGATCGCCGCCCCCCTCGACCGGACGCGCAAGCACCTCGGCCGGATAGTCCGGCAGTCGGCCAACCCCCGCCCACTCCGTCCCCGAGTAGGGCTCGCAGCGCGGGAACAGGCTCTCGGCAAGCCTGACACCGTGCTCGACGAGAAGGTCCGCGCAGAGCGGAGCGACCTGCGACGGCAGTCCGTAGGTTCGGTTGGAGAACGCGGACTCGTAACCTCCCTCGTCGAACGCCTCTGCCGTGGGGAAATAGCTTACGGCTCCGTTCGTGTAGCCGCAGTACATCGTCGGTGTCCCGGGAGCGCGTTGCTTCACAGCCATCCCGATCTCGGTGAAAACCTCACCCGGGCCCGTCACGATCGCTCCATCCCCGATCCTCACGGCATTGACCGGCGCCTCCACCTCAGTCGCAACCGGCCCAACCTCGAGGTCCTCGGCCAGCCGCCGCGCCCATTTCGCGTGATAGAGGAGACCGAAGCGCTCAGCCGCTCCGGCGCCACGCCTCTCTGCTTCGTGAGCCGCGGCGGCGTACCGGGCTTCGATCTCGCGAACCTCCTCGAGCGAAGGAGCCGGTAGGAGCGGGAAGGCGACGCGCGCCTCGGCGGCAGCCAAGGTCGGAGGCTCGTCATGCCCTTCTTCGAAACGGAAGTTGATCATAGGGACGAGTGACGCATCCATCTGGCGAACGAGCCGCTTGGGCCATGCACTCCGGTCTGCGAGGGAGTGGACGGCTTCAAGTGCCAGTCGCTCGCCCATTCGCACCGCCTCCGACTCGTCGTCGCAGAATGCGCAGAGCGGGTTGACGTTCCCTCCTGCTCCCTGGAAGAACACCGCTTCACCGGCCGTCAAGGATCGAACCGCGCGCCGGAGGGCTCCAGGGTAGTCAGACGAGTACAGCGGCACATCCATCCCCGCCGACACGGTGTGGCATCCGAAGCAGACGAGCGTTGCGATCGCGGTTCCGTCGCGGCGCCGTGCCTGCAGAGACACCACCTGGCGGTCGAGAAGTCCGTCCTCGCGCCACCCGTGGACGACTCTTCCGTTGGCGTCACGATCGCGGCGGTTGACCGAGAGCCCGTCGACCACACCTACCCCCCACGCGACTCTCGCTGGTTCCAGAACAGCTGCCGCGTCTTTCGCGACTCCGACGACCTGCTCACCGAGAAACGTGGCGTATTCCTGAATCTGGGCATCGCCGTCGGTTACGAGTGATCCACTGCGCCTGAGGAACTCGAGGGACGAGGGAGGTGCCCGGTGCGTGTGGTTCCAGTTCAAGAGCACGCATGCGGGAACAGTGTCGACGGCGTCGGCGACGCGAGCGCGAAGCTGATCGACGGCGGGTGCCTGAATGCACAGGGTGTCGACGCCGCAAAGCACAACCCGCGTAGCACCGGCGTCGAGAACGATTGCGGTCGTCTCCAGCGGGAGGCCCCAACCGGTTCCGCCCTCCTGATTCCGCACGAAGCCCGGCATCGGCAATCCCACCGGCGGCTCGAGGGATCGGGCTGCGCCGCCCGCGCGGAACTCCTTCATGCCGGAGCGCCCGGACGACCCACGGCAAAGCCGAGGGGCACGAGCACGGTTGCACAGATGTTCCCGCCCGGCCCCCTCGTCACCGTGCGACTATAGACCGAGGCGGAGGCGCTGACACGAGAGGCTCCCACGACAGGCTTCAGGCTTCGGGCGGACCGAGGAGGCGGCCGCCGTCGACGGTGATCACCGTTCCGGTTACCCACTCGGAATCGCTCTCGATGAGATGCAGGATCCAGCGCGCGATCTCGTCGGGGCGCCCGACGCGGCCGAGCGGAACGAGTCTCCCGAGCTCCTGCAGCCTTTTCTCCGGGTCCTCGACCGCCGTGTGGATCTCGGATGCAACCGGCCCCGGACGAACGCCCACGACCCGGATCCGAGCGGGGGCAAGCTCTGCCGCCAGGTTGAGCGTGAGGTGCTCGAGAGCGGCCTTGGTGAGGCCGTAGACGGTCTGGCGGCGCCGGTACATGACCGCGGCGGCAGAGGAAACGTTGACCACGACCGGCGAAGGTGAAGCCCTCAATGCCGAGAGCGCGGACTGTACGAGGAAGTACGGCGCACGGACATTGACCGCCACGTGGCGGTCGAACTCCTCGAGCGTGACGTCCTCCATCGGCGTCAGGTTCAAGGTGGCAGCGTTGTTCACGATCACATCCAGTCGACCGCGCGCCTCCAGTACCGCATCCACGATGCCCTGTGGCGCTGACGGTGTCGACAGGTCGGCTGGCACGACGAGTGAACGCCCACCGGCTGCTCGGATCTCTGCCGACACGGCCTCTAGCCGTTCCTGCCGGCGCGCGACGAGCACCACGTCGAAGCCTCGCGCTGCGAGCAGTCGAGCAGTGGCCTCACCGATGCCGGAGGCTGCTCCCGTGACGATTGCGACACTCTCTTGCAACTTGTACGACAATACTACGGCTATGCGTGTCGCTGTCATCGGAGCCGGACTCATGGGGGCCCAGATCGGGTGCGAATACGCACTCGCCGGTCACGACGTCGCGGTGCACGCACGTGATCTCGGGCGGGCCCAGCGGCGCGTCGACGAAGGCTTCGCGCTGCTGCTCGCGCATCGGCTCCGCACTCCGGATGAGGTCACGCGCGCGGCGCATCGGATCGCGGCCGTGCCCGACCCTGGCGAAGCCGCCGAGGGCGCCACGCTGGTGATCGAGTCGCTCCCCGAGGACCTGGCGCTGAAGGCCTCTGTCCTCACGATTGCTCTCGCCGCTGCTGCGCCCGACGCGGTCATCGCAACGAACACGTCGTCGCTCTCGATCACGTCTATCGGCGCAGCAGTCGGTGCGCCGGAAAGAACCGTCGGCACGCACTACCTGAACCCGCCTCTCCTGATGCCGACCGTCGAGGTGATCTCGGGCGAGCTCACTTCCCCCGAGACCGTCACCTTCGCATGCGACGCGGTAGCCGCGCTCGGAAAGCTCCCGGTGGTGGTGCGGCGCGATGTGCCGGGATTCCTGTGGAACCGCTTGCAGTTCGCGCTCGTCCGTGAATGCGTCTGGCTCGTCGAGAACGGAGTGGCGACCGCGGAGGACGTGGACCTGGTGATGCGCGAAGGACTTGCCCGCCGCTGGCGTCGGGTCGGCCCCATGCGTGCGATCGCGTTGGGCGGCGTCGATACGTGGAATCGGGCAGTCCGAAATGTGGTGCCCGAGCTCTCTGCGGCAACCGGCCTACCCGACCTGCACGACATCGCAATCCTGGACGGCGATCTCGAGGCCGACGCGCGCACGCGCGACGCCGCGCTGGCACGAGAACTCCACGCCGACAACGACGATCGGGGCAGGCACGACGCCGCCCCGTGATCATGGGGCAACCCGGGGCCGACTCTCCCATTTGGTGCGGTGGGGCCGGAGTTGTCCCCTGGCTACTCGATCCAGTGGCGACCAGGCTCGACCACGAGCGTTTCTCCGACGAGCGGAGCGACGACGCGACGCTTACCGCTCGTGTCATGCTCCGGCACGAGCTCGACGAAGCGGTCGACGTCTTCGTTCGACGCGAGGTAATGGCACGCGACGGCCAGCTCGAGCCCCAGCATCTCGGACGCACGCGCGGCTTCGTCGGGATCCATCTCGCCCGTGAGGAACGTTCCCGGCCCCGTTATCAGGTGCGAGAGCTCCCGGGGGAGTGTGCAACCCATCAGGCCGACGGTCGGCTTGTACAGCTCTCCGATCAACCGCATGTCGAAGATACACGTGTCGCCGTAGTGGTAGATCCGGACACCAGGTTCGGTCTCGACGATGAATGCCATCGGATTGCCGACGACCTGACGTCCATCGGACAGCGTGGCCATCGACCAGTGGTGGCACTCCACGGGCCGGACGACAAGGCCCGCAACCTCGACGACGATTCCCCACGTCGTCGCGGTGATCTGATCGGCCGGGACTCCGTCATCGATTAGCTTCGCGCGCACTGCCGCATCGCACACCACCGGCGCGCCCGTCCGTATCGCGATCGACGGCGCGTCACCGTAGTGGTCGAACGCCGCATGGCTGACGAGGATCACGTCCGGCGTGGCAATCTCATCCGGCGAGCACGGAGCGAGTGGGTTCTCACTCAGAAAAGGATCGACAAGGATCCGATGAGTGGGGCCGACGATTTCGAAGCTCGCGGCTCCATGGTAGGTCAGGCGCGTGCTCATGAGAGCCCTCGCTGGGCTTCCCAGCCCTTGACCAGACGCACGAGCGTCCGGTTGATGGGCACATCGACACCTACTTCGTCGGCCGCCTTGACGACTGCGCCGTTGATCACGTCGATCTCCGACCGGCGCCCAGCCTCGAAATCCTGCAGCATCGAACCTTTCGACGCGCCAGCCTTTCCGAGCAGAGCGAGAATTGCCGATGCCCGCTCCTCGGGGTCGACCGCGAACCCGAGCGCATTCGCCACGCTCGTCGCTTCTCGTGCCGTGTCGACGACGAGTTCACGCGAAGGTTCGTGAGCTCCGAACGCCCCGGCCGTCATGCCGGCGAGCGCGGACGCCGGGAGCGTGGCAGCGTTGAGAATCAGTTTCTTCCAGATCTCGGGCCGCACCGGATCGGCGACCGTGGCTACGAGCTTTGCGTCGGAGAGTGCCTGCACCAGACGTTCCGCCCGTGCCCCGGATCCGTCGACGAAGGAGCCGACGATTGTCGGCTGCTCGGCGGGGTGCATCACCTTGCCGAGGTCGAGCACGAGGCCGCTGTTGTAGGTGACGCCCACGACTACCTGCTCGGACGAGAAGACGCCCGCAAGGACGTCCCCGTTCCCCCACCCGTTCTGGAGGGACGCGACGACAGTGTCCGGGCCGACGAGCGGACGAGCTGCCTTCGCCGCCGGCTCGGTGTGGTAGCACTTGGTGAAGAACACGACGAGATCGACCTCGCCGACCGAGCTCGGGTCGGTCGTGGCTGCAACACGCGTCGTGGATTCCTCCTCGCCGCGCACGACGGTCACACCATCGGCGTTGATCTTGTCCACGAGGGGCTGTGCGACATCGACCAGAACGGTGTCGTGTCCCGCCTGCTCGAAGCGTGCGCCGAAGATCGAACCCATCGCTCCGGCGCCGACGATTGCGATCTTCATCGACTTCTCCTTGATAGATTGGAATGCAATCCTACAGGTCTACCGATCGTCGTTCCACCCCGCCAGGCGAGCGCTAACGTGTATGATGGTGTTCTGTTTTACCAGTTCTCTTCGACCCGTGCGACTGCGTCAGCGACCATACGGAAGGGAGCATCTCAGTGCGACTCGTAAGCTTCGAAGACAACGGCGAGACCGCCGTCGGCATCCAGACGGATGCCGGAATCGCGCCGACCGGATTCGACAACATGGTCGCGCTCATCGAATCGGGCGCGCAGCCGACAGCGACCGGCGAGCCGTTCGAGCCGAGCCGAATCCTCGCACCCCTTCGCCCTGGAAAGATCCTGTGCGTCGGCATCAACTACAAGAGCCACGGCGCCGAGGCGAACAGCACACTCCCGGCGGAGCCGTACTTCTTCGCCAAGCTTCCGAACGCGGTCTGCGGACCGGGCGACCCGATCCTGATCCCGTCCCCGGAGACGCTGACGGACTGGGAGGTCGAGTTCGCCTTCGTGATCGGCAAGCGTGCGAAGAACGTCGCGGCCGCTGACGCCCTGGACTACATCTACGGCTACACGCTGCTCCACGACGTGAGCGCACGCAACATCCAGTTCGACTGGTCGAAGCGCACGCAGGACAGCCAGATCATCCTCGGCAAGAACCCGGACACATTCTCGCCGATCGGACCGGCAATCGTGACCAAGGACGAACTCACGGACCCCTTCAACGTGCGGCTCGCCACGTACGTCAACGGCGACCAGAAGCAGGACGGAACCACCGCAGACTGGCTGTTCCCGATCCCGGTCGTCATGGAGTTCCTGACGCAGGTGATCACGCTCGAGCCGGGCGATCTGATCTCGACCGGCACCCCGGCCGGTTGCGGGTGCTTCCTCGACCCGCCCCAGTACCTGCAGCCCGGCGACGAGGTGACGATCGAGGGCGAGGGGATCGGTCGCCTCACGAACCCGGTGGCAGCCGGCTGGTGAGCTCTCTCCCGCGTGAGAAAGGAAGGTGAGGAGCGTGACCGGACTACCGTTCGTCGACAGCAAAGTTGCGTATCTCCACGGGGACTACGTCCCCGTGGAGGATGCAAAGGTCTCGGTGTTCGATCGTGGCTTCCTCTACGGGGACGGCGTCTATGAGACGCTGGGCGTCCACGGAGCGCGGATCTTTCGGCTCGATGACCATCTCGACCGCCTCTTCCGCTCGCTCTCGTTGCTCAGGCTCAACCTGTCGATGACCAAGAGCGACGTCCGAGAGGCGGTGTTCGAGACAGTCCGCCTCAACGGCTACCGCGACGCGTACGTCCGGATCGTCATCAGCCGCGGGACGAGTTTTCCCTCGGTGGACACACGGGCAGCGACCAACGCGCCGACCGTCCTCATCCTCGTGCACTCGCGCGTCCAGCCCGCGAGCATGGCGGGGTTCTTCGGATCGACAGGCTTGCGCCTCAGGATCGTGTCGATCAGAAAGACGCCTTCCACATCCCTGGACCCGCGGGCCAAGACACTCAATTACCTCAACCAGATGCTCGCCCGGCTCGAGGCGACCGACGCAGGCGCCGACGAGGCTCTTCTTCTCGACGCTCACGGGTTTGTGGCCGAAGGTGCCGGCGACAACTTCTTCGCTGTACACGGCAACGAGCTCGTCACGCCCGGCCCGCAGGAGATCCTCGCGGGCATCACGAGAGCGATGGTGATCGAGATAGCCGCCGAGCTCGGCTACCCGGTGTCCGAACGCAACATGACCACCTACGACATCTACACGGCCGACGAGGCGTTCGTGACCTCGACGTACGGAGGCATCCTCGCGGTTTCCGAGGTCAACGGCCGGCCAATCGGGGGCGGGGCCGTTCCCGGGACGGTTACCGAAGCATTGCGCGAGCGGCACAACCAGCTCCTCGAGACCACCGGCGAGCTGATCGAGATGCCCGCGAACGACTAGAGGACAGATTCCTCGGGGCAGCCGCGCTGGCGGGTATCACCGAGCGTAGGTCTCCATCCCCTTGTTGCTCGATTGGGAACGGTGGGAGTAGGACGACGTACGAATGACAACACGAACGATCAACCTGGCGCAGGCACGGATGGTGGGGCGTCGCTGCCGTCGCGGACATCGCTGAGCCGGGACAGTCCAGCGCGCAGTGCGTCCTGGTAGAGGAGGACGTCGATTGAATAGGCCAGGAGCCTGAAACCGCGACGCAGGAGCGCCGCACCCTCCTCGACGCTCGAACAGACCATTCCCACCGGCTTCCCGCTCTTCTCGCCGGCTGCGAGTACCCGGTCTACGGCGTCACGGAAGCGGGCGTTCGCGAAGTCACCAGGGATCCCGAGCGACGCACTCAGGTCGAAATGGCCGATCCAGAGGACGTCGACGCCGTCCACCGCTGCTATCTGCTCGACTGCGTCCAACCCAGCCGCTGTCTCGATCTGCGTGAGTGTCATCGTCGTCGCGTTGACGTGCTCGAGCGTCGCCGGGAGTCCCTCGGGCAGGAAGTCGTCGCGCTGGAGCAGGAGCCCGAAGCCCCGTTTTCCGACCGGAGGGAACCGAGCCGAAGCCGCGATGGAGGCCGCTTCCTCTGCGCTTTCGACTGAGGCGACCATGATCCCGAGCGCTCCGATGTCGAGACCGCGCGAGACGAACTGGTAATCGGCGTCCGGGACACGGAGGAAGGGCACGACGTTCCTTGCTTCGGCTGCAGCAAGCACGTTGCGCATGCGTTCGTAGTCGTATCCCGTGTGCTCGAGATCGAAGAGGATGAACTCAGCGCCTGCGCCCGACGCCAGACGCGCAATGCCGGGGGTGGCGAACTCCGTCACCATCGTGCCGAGCGCCACCTCGCCCCTCGCGAGTGCCTCCTTGACCGGGTTGGTTCTCACAGTCCTGCCTTCTCCCTGTAGTCCTCCCGCACGGGTTGGAAGACGTCGAGGACGGTGCACCCTCCGACCGATCGGGCGCTGTGCGGGGTGCCGCCGTCGATACGGAACGCATCGCCCGGATGCAGCTCGTGGTCGACACCATCGATCTCGAGCAGGAGCACGCCCTCGATCACGTACCCGAGTTGCTCGTGTGGGTGATCGTGCACCGGCACGTGCGCTCCGGGCGCGAGCTCGAGCAGATTGAGCATCGCACCCCGTCCGAACAGTGGTCGCATCGCCACACCCGGAACGAGCTCGAGTGGCTCGGAAGCCTCCAGGCCGACGACGGCTGATGCGTCACTGGACATGGTTGTCCACCAAGGCGACGAACTCGGCGCACCTCTCTCTCACCCCTGCGAAGCGCCGCCCGACTGTCGGACACGATTCTCGGGTGAGGTTGCCATCGTTTCTCATCACACGCTCCTCTCTGCTCGGCGATGGGTCGCATGCCGATCGGTCACCGGTCGGGGTGGAACCAACGACCTCCTGTGCTCACCCCGCCGTCCACGTAGAGCGTCTGTCCCGTCAGGAACGAACCCGCCTCCGAGGCAAGCAGCAGACACGCGCCGATCAGCTCGTCCGGGCGTCCGGGACGTTCGAACGGGACGCGGTTGAAGATCCAGCGACTGATATCGGGATCAGCCCAGATGGGCGCGGCCAGGGGCGTATCCATGAAGCCCGGAGCGATCGCGTTCGCACGGATGCCGTACTCCGCCCACTCGAGAGCCATCACGCGGGTCAGCTGGCTGAGCCCCGCCTTGGCCGGACCGTAGACCGAGATCTGCTCGAGCCCGTACCCGGCATTCAGTGAACTGATGGACAGTATGGCCCCGCCGACCCCCTGCGCGATCATCTCGCGTGCCGCGCGCTGGGAGAGGAAGTAGGGCACGCGCAGATCGAGCCGTGTGATCCAATCCCACGTGTCGACATCCATCTCGAGAATCGGCATGCGTCGGTTCACCGCAGCGTTGTTGACGAGCACGTGAATCCCGCCGAAACGCTCGACGGCGGCGGAGACGATGCGGTCGGGAGCCGCTTCGTCGTCCAGGTCGACGACGATGTAGTCGGCAGTCGCGCCGGCCTTGCGTAGCGTCTCGCAGAGCTCGACCAGTCCGGGCTCCTGCACGTCGGTCGCGAGCACCGAGGCGCCGGCGGCGGCGAGGCCCGCAGACAGCCAGCGGCCGATACCGCCCGCGGCACCCGTGACGACGGCGACGCGCTCCTCGAGCGCGAATAGCGCGCTCGGCGCAAGCGCGCGCACGGCATCGGCGTCGAGGGTCATCTCACTCATCGCAGTCTGCCTCCGCACCTATTGCGATCCTACAGTAGGCCAGATGACAGGTCGCCCCCTGGAACCCGTATGATTCTCCCTCATGACACAGGTCATCCACTCGATCATTCCTGCCGAGTCGGGCTGGACCGCGCTCTACCGGGGTGAGTACGCAGAGGACGCCGCCAGCGCCCGCATCGTCGCGTGGGCACTCGTCGAGAGCGACGAATCGCCGGGGCGGGAGGTGGTCGGTCTCGTCGTCGACGACGGTGATCCGACCCGCATCGTCCCCGCTGCCGAGGGAGCCTCGGCCGTCGCGCCTGAATTCGAGCGCTACGGCTTCCGTTCCGACTGATTGATCGGAAGTGGGCGGGCGTTCTCGCACGGAACCGGATCGCCGCGTCGGCGATCCGCGCGTCATCTGCCCGCGTGAACGGTGGCGAGCGCCTCGCATACCGGGCCGTGACTGTGGCCGTCGATCAGGATCTCGGCGGCGAGCATCCGCCGCTCGAGGTCGGGATCGTCGGGAGCCCGGGCGGCCAGCGTGAGCTCGCCGCGCTCTCCGGCTTCGAGACGGATCTCGACCAGGTCGACCGCGCAGGTCCAGCCCGATGGCAGGAGGAGTCGCGCTCCGTAGGAGGCTGCCCGCTCGAGGTTGTTGCGCAGAAGCAGCCTGAAGGGGATCTCCTCCCCCGGACGCGCTGAGGCGACGTACGGGAGCAAGCGGGCCCAGAAGAGGTCGATGAAGTGATCCGCGGGCGTGGCGACAAGCCCGCGGAACACCCGTTCCTTCTCGTCGATGAATTGCTCGTAGGCGTCGAGCGCCTCCTCCGAGCATTCGAGCAGCCCACCGTGCCCGGGGCAGACCAGGTCCGGGCCGATCGCCCGCATCACGTGTGCGCAACGCTGATGCATCTCGAGTTGGAAGCTGTTGCGCAGCACGGTCGTCTGGTACGGGAGCACGCTGCTGACACCGTCTCGCTCGATCTCGTCGTGGAGGTAGTTGTCCCCCGTGAACGCGACCTTTCTGCCGTCGACCACGGTCGCTATCACCGAGTGGAACTCGGTCTGCCCGGGCGCGTGGTGGATCTCGAGTTCGTAGTCCTCCCAGACGAAGCGCTCGCCGTCGCGCAGACGTCGATCGACGCGAACCGGCTTGGGGTACACACACGGCGTGCTCGCCCACGCGGCCGGGTTCTCGATGACGTCCGCGACGACGTCGAGAGCCCAGCACTTCGTGTCGTGGAAGCGTTGCAAGTACGGGATTCCGCAGACATGGTCGTCATGGATGTGGGTGGGGATGACGAGGTCGATCTGCGTGACGCCGTGGTCGTCACGCAGCGTGTCCAGCCGGTGCTCGACGAACCGGAGCGTCTCCAGGCCCTCATGATCGGCGTGCAGGTGCAAGTGCGCCAGGTTCGCTGTGCCGTAGTCGACGAACAGAGCCTTCCCGCTCTTGCTGAGGAGGACGTAGAAATTCGAGCACGTCGAGTCGCCGCCCCAGAGGAGGTGGGGCGAGATCTCGTACAGTTCGAGCTTCGGCAGGTAAGCGACCTCGGGGACGTTCCAGATGCCCGCGATCCGCATCCCGCGGCCGAGCTGCACACAGTCCATGATCCGGCTCTCGAGTCGCTCGATGTCCCCTGCCACGTCGGCGATCGGCTCGCCGTGCGACGGAAGCGCGAGTGCGAGATCTTGCCGCCTGAGTGCCTGGATCGACTGGAGCGTGAACACGAGTCCCTCGAGCCCGCTGTACATGTATTCCATCGCGTGAAGCTGGTAGAGCGCGCCCCCGGCGGCCATGAGGTCGCCGGTGAACGCGACCCGGCGGCCGTCGATCTCCGAGACGAGCGCGGAAGAACCGTAGGTGTGTCCCTTGGCGGGGAGAACGAAGAAGCGGTAGCCGCGCCAGGCGAACTCCTCGTAGTCCTCGAGCAGCGCGTCGACGGGGACGCTCTCGCCGAGCGTGAAGAACGTGTTGCGGTCGTCATAGTTGTCGAATACCCGGCGGGACTGCCAGAACAACTCGACCTGATCGAAAAGGTGACGCTCGTACTCGGGAACGGCGACGGCTGCCCCGGCGGCGGCGAGGCGGCCCGTGCCCCAGCACTGGTCGCGGTGATGATGGGTGTGAAGGACCCACTCGACCCGCTCGATCCCGATCCCGGCGAGCCGGTCGGCAACGGCTCCCGACCCCGGGTCGATCAGGAGCGCGGCATCGCCGTCACGGACGACATAGGCGTTGCAGCTGTCGGTGAAACAGAAGATGTTCTCCGAGAGCTGTGCCGGGCCCGCGTTCTCCATGGGCGGATCCTCTGACCCGCTCAGACGGCCGGGAGATGCCGGATCACGACGTCGTTGTAGACCGGATCCTCCGGGCGGCAGATGTCGGCATCGAGGAACGTGCCGCAGCCCGGACAGGCGAAGTGGCGGAGGACGAGGTCGTCGTCCACCTGCGAGCGCGGATCGAGAAACATCTGCGGATCGATCTCCGTGAGCGACGTCTCGACGATAGCGCAGCCCGCGCGATAGCCGGTACCAGCGTCGCCGAGAATCTCGTCGCAGTGAGCACATGACAGGAGCAGGCCCCCGTCGACCGGCGTGATGCGAACGTCCTCGACCGCGAGGGCCAGGACCCCAGCGTGGCGGCCGAGTTTGCCCCGCCCAGCGGCGGGCAGCACGCGGGCGTTCGCCAGGCGGGCGCTCCTCACCGCGCCGCGGAGCTCGGTCGTCTCGATCTCGTCCCAGGTCGCGCCATCACCCACGACGACGCCATAGATGCGCCGGGCGTCTGCGATCGAGACGCGGCCCGATGCCACGTCGTCGGCGACCCTGTCCGGCTCCCGTAGCAGCGGGTCGCCGTGGCCCGCGCCCATCGGAGGCATCACCTCGAAGAGATCACCGCTCGCGAGCGGGTTGTCGAACTTCTTCGGCGGCGGGGCACCACCCTCCGGCGCGATTGCGCGGAGCTCGGCCGGCGTGCCGGGCAGGGAACCGGACGCGAGAACATCCTCGATCGCGGTCGACTCGGCCGACCAGAACGTCCCTCCCGTTCCCGGGTAGCCGCCCGAGGAGCCGTTACCCTGCGTCGCCGATTGCAGCAGCCCACCGGAGGAGATGAACGAACTGTCCGTCTTGTGCCCCGTCCAACCGGTGACGAAGCCCGCGCCGCCCCGCCAGCGGCCGTGTCCTCCACCGGCAAGAACCTCACGTCGATAGAGATAGAGGAAGGGGATCACGCGCTCCCACTCCTCAGCGTTCCCGATCCCGAGTTTTGGCGAGATGATGCTGCCGCCGTGGTCGATGCCGTCCCGGAACGAGAACGCCCCCGAGCCGCCGCCGATACCGTCGAACGGGAAGTTGCCGTACGGCTGGCCGCTCTGGTCGACCCCGAACATCTGCGTGTAGACCTGGGTGTGGTGGGCGGAGGCCGCGATCATGCTGTGACGCTCGCTCTCGGATGTCCCGAGCATCTTGCTGAGCAGGTGCATGGCCTGGCTGATCGAGTTGCTCGTCCCGAGCGACGTGCTCACAGCGGCCGGATGCCGCGCGGAGTTGATCGCGCCGAGCCGCGGCTCGAAGCGGAGGCACCGCAACACACCGGCCCCACACAGGTACTGGTCGTACGCGAGCATCGGTAGCGCAGCGTTCAGGATGCTTCCGCGCCAGACACCCACCGGAATGTTGAACGACCCGTAACTGTCGTCGGTGCCCTCGTTCGAGAAGGTCAAGGTCGTATCGCGCTTCTCGATCGTCAGCTCGAGCCGATGCAGGCTCCGGTCGTCCGGGAGGCCGCCGGCGCAGTAGCGGACGTCGCGCCACTGCCCATCCGGAATCGTCGCGAGCCTGCTCCGCACGACCCGCTCCGTGTTGTCGATCATCCGCCGCATCACACCTTTGACGACCGTCGGGCCATAGTCCTCGATCGCCTCGGTGATGCGAGCGCGCGCGAACTCGACACCCGAGACCTGCGACTTGAGCTCGAGCAGACAGAGCTCCGGTAGCCGTGAGCGACGGATCCACGCGTCCACGAGGTCCTCCCGCCAGACGCCACCCTCGACGAGCTTCATCGGCGGGAACGCCGTAGCCTCCCAGTGGGTGTCGGGCGCCTGCTGCACGAACCCACCCGGCTCGACACCGCCGAGCTCCTGCTGGTGGACGCAGTTGTAGACCCAGCAGAACAGCCGACCGTCGACAAAGACGGGCGCGTAGACCGCGACGTCCATCTGATGGTTCGTCCCGACCCACGGGTCGTCCTGGACGAACACGTCGCCCTCGCGAATACCGACGTTGCCCGCCCTGTGCTCGAGCGTCCACTTGACGACGAGGTCGGCACAGCCGGCGAAGAAGAGAATGCCGGGGCCGAACACGACCCCGTCACCGAGCTCCGTCTGAATCGACGTGTTCAGATCCCAGACGTACACCGTCACGCCCGAGCCAGAGATACGGCGAACCGTGTTGAGGTGATCCTCGTTGATCGACCACAGGCGGGAGCGCAGCACCTCGTACGTGACCGGGTCGATCTCCACATCATGCTCTCCGTGCAAGGCGAGCCCTGCCGGGATCACCAGTTCATCGGGCGGGACATACCCCTCCATCAGGGACGACCAGCGACGCGCGTACTCGACGGAGCTCATTGCCCACCTCCAGTCTGCAAGCCGACCTGCGCCTTCGCCGGTGCGGTGACGACCGCGTTTCCAAACGTGTCGATCTCGAGCCGGGCCAGGGGGCGCACGACGACGGTCGTGTCGGGAAGCTCGACCACCGCCGGGCCTTCGACGACATTCCCGGGCAGGAGATGCTCGCCGCGCCAGACGGGCGTCGGAATTCGCTCCCGCAACTCGGGCCAGTAGACAGCACGCTCGCCGGCACTCGCATCCGAAGACGGCTCGTGCCCCGCCAGCGCAACGGCCGCAGAGGCCGGCTTCCTCACACGACCGTGGATACGGAGGCCGACGCCGGTGAGAATCACACCCGCCTGGCGATAGCCGGCATCCGCGCCGTAACGCCGCGCGTACACGTCCTCGAACGACGCCACGACGGCCTGCGCTCCGTCGGCGTCGAGGTGGCCGTCCGGCACGGGCGCCTGGACCTCGTAGACCTGGAGCCCGTACTTGCAGCGCGCGAAGCGCTCGACTCGCACCTCCTCGACGGTCGCCTCCTGATCCCCCAGCTCGGCGCGCGCGCGTCGCTCGAGCACCTCGAACGCCTCGGTCAGAGCGTCGCCGTCGAACGGGTCGCGCATGAAGAGCGGCTGCTCGACCACGTCGAGCAGATCGGCCGTCGCGAGACCCACCGCAGACCAGACGGAGGCGGCGTCACGGAGAGGCACGACGAACCTGCCGATCCCGAGGCCTTGCGTGTAGAGCCCGGCATGAGCTCCGGCCCCGCCACCGAACGCATAGACCGTGAACGAGCGCGGGTCGAGGCCGCGCTGGACCGTCATCGATCGGATCAGGTCGCTCATCCTCGAGTCGACGACTCGGACGATGCCTGCCGCGCACTCGTCGATCGTCAGGCCGAGGGCGTCCGCAACCGGAGCGATGGCAGCCTCCGCAGCGTTGCGGTCGAGCCGAAGACGGCCGCCGAGAAAGCGCTCCGAATCGAGCACGCCCAGCACGAGATCAGCGTCCGTGACGGTCGGTTCCGTACCGCCCCGTCCGTAGCACGCAGGCCCAGGATCGGCGGCCGCGCTCTGCGGGCCGACGCGCAGCGCGCCCGTCGTCTCGTCCACCCACGCGATGCTGCCGCCGCCCGCGCCGAGAGACTGCACGTCCACCATGTCGAGGAACAGCCGATGTTGCTCGATCACGGTCTCGTCCCGCACGAGCGCGCGGCCGTCCTCGATCACGCTGACGTCGAAGGTCGTGCCCCCCATATCACTCGTAATCACCTGCGGAGCGCCGATCGCGAGCCCGAACTCACCGGCCGCGATCACGCCCGCGACGGGGCCCGACTGGAGCGTCAGGATCGGCGTCGCCCGTGCGCGTTCGCCGCGCGCGAGGCCGCCATTGCACTGCATGAAGAGAACGTCGTGCCGGTAGCCCAGCTCTGCCGCGCGAGACTCGATCTCCTGGGTGTACGCGCTCATGATCGGCCCCACATACGCGTTGAGGATCGTGGTCGCGGTCCTCGGGTACTCCCCAACCCTCGGAGCGACGGCATGGGAGAGCGAGACGTGCATCCCCGGATGCTCCGCCTCGATCAGCTCGGCGGCGCGCAGCTCGTGCGCGGGGTTCATGAACGACCAGAGGAAGGAAACGGCGAGCGCCTCTGCGCCGGCCGCGACGAGCTCCGCGACCGCAGCCCGCAACTCGTCCTCCGAGAGTGCGACGACCATGTCGCCCGCGAAGTCGATCCGCTCGGTGATCTCCTTCATCAGGCCCCGTTCGACGAAGGGAGCGGGCAAGGAGGAACTCGGCGGATGGAGGAGCTGCTCGAGGGGCACACCCGTCGCCCGCCCTGTGTTGTCCATGATGCGAATCGCGTCGACGTGGCCCCGGGTGGCGAGCAAGCCGACCCGCGCCCCCCGTCGTGTCACGACAGCGTTCGTGCCGGATGTCGTGCCGTGGGCGAGGCGATCGGTTTGTTCGAGCAGCTCGCGCTCCGTCGACCCGAGCTGCCGCGCGGCGACCCCGATCGAAGCAAAGAAGCCCTCCGTCGGCGCGGACGGCGTCGTCGGCGCCTTGCCAACTGTGATGTCGCCGCTGTCACCGACGACCGCGCAGTCGGTGAACGTCCCCCCGATGTCGACGCCTACGAGGAAGCCCATACAGGCTTTCGCATTCGCTCGAGGTGTGTCGAACGACTCACCACGGTTTTCAACGTACACCACTCCTCACCCGCGGCGCGGCAGCGGCCGAGTACGACGCGCAACGTCGCGGAACGTGCCCGTCTAGTCGTCGAACTCGACGGTGACGGCGCCCGAGGGGCAAGAATCCATCGCGGCGAGCACGTCGGCGAGTGGATCGCCGGTGGGGTCGACCACGATTGCGACATCGAGCGTCGGGTCGAGCCGGAACGTCCTGGAAGCAGTGGCGATGCATGCCCCGGACGCCATGCAGACATCGGGGTCGACGGTGACTCGGGGCGATCGACGCCCTTGCTCGGAGGCCATCGTATGATCGTAGCGTGCTCGACCCGCAAGCCCATGCCTACCTGGAATCCCTGCGGGAGCTCGGGATACCGCCGCACCCGGAGCTCGGCGTCGAGGAGGCGCGACGGCTCATGGAAGCGGGAACGAGCGCCCTGTTCGGGGAACCCGGCGTCGTGCACCGGATCGAGGACGGAGACGCCGACGGCGTCCCAGTGCGCATCTACAGCCACGAGACCGAGGCGCCGGCGCTCGTCTTCTTCCACGGCGGCGGTTGGGTCCTCGGCAGCCTCGACTCGCACGATCAGCTGTGCCGCACGATCGCGGCCGAGTCCGGCTGCGCGGTCGTCAGCGTCGACTACAGGCTCGCGCCCGAGCATCCCTACCCCGCCGCGGTGGACGACGCGTGGACGGCCACGGCGTGGGCATCGGAGCGCTTCCCGCGCATCGCCGTCGGCGGCGACAGCGCGGGCGGTCACCTCGCAGCCGTCTGTGCACTCCGGGCGCGCGATCGGGGTGTCGAAGTCGCGCTGCAGGTGCTCGTGTACCCGATCACGGACTGCTCCTTCGACACCGACTCGCATCGCGCGCATGCCGAGGTTCGCAACCTTCCTGCGGCCTCCATGCGCTGGTTTTGGGATCTGTTCCTCCCCGCCGGGACTTCGGGGGACGACCCGGAGGTATCGCCGCTGCGCGCACCCGATCTCCGTGGCCTGGCCCCCGCGCTCGTGCTGGTCAGCGAGTACGACCCGCTCTGTGACGAGGGCGAGGCGTATGCCGAGGCGCTCTCCGCGGCGGAGGTCCCGGTCACGCTGAGCCGCTACGACGGGATGATCCACGGCTTCATCCGCATGCCCGCCAGAATCGATCGCGCGCGGAACGCGATCGCCGAGGTCTCGGCGGGCTTGCGACGTGCACTGCTCGACGCCGCCCACTAGAGGCGAACCACCGTCCGCACGCCGGGGCGGCGCTCCTCCGTGAACACGGAGGGCAACTCCGCGAGCGTGATCACGCGCGTCACGAGGTCGTCCACCGGGATCGTGCCGTCGGCACACCATTGGGCGATCCGGAGCAGATCGACCTGCGGGTCGATCCAGCCGTAGATGCAACCGGTAACGCGCGCCTGCTTGCGCAGGATGGTTCGCGGTGCCACGGGAACGAACAGATCCGGGGGAACGCCACCGAGCACGACGAGCTCGCCTCCGACCGCGAGCGAGTCGAGAGCAGCCAGAAAGACGTCCTCGTGCCCGATCGCCTCGAAGGCGACATCGACGCCGCCGATCTCCGTCAAGGCGGCGACGGCCTCGTCCGGCTGGAGGAGGATCGTGGCCCCGCGGGCCGCCGCACGCTCGAGGTGCGACACATCGGGGTCGACTGCGGCGATCGTGCCCGCCCCTGCGAGCCGGGCACCCGCGACGACGTTGAGCCCGACGCCGCCGACGCCGAAGACGGCGACGACCGCACCGGGCTGCACCTGAGCACACCTGAGCACTGCACCCACGCCGGTGGCGATCCCGCAGCCGACAAGCGCGGCCTGCTCGATCGGCAGCGCATCATCGACGACGACGGCCGCGGCAGCCGGGATCACGATCAGCTCGCTGAAGCAGCCGAGCGACAGCAGGCCCGGGATCGGCTCGCCGCGCCAGCGCGAGCGGCCCGGCCGGAGCGCGAGTGCGTGTGCGCAGACGGCGGGTCGGCCCGAGAGGCACTGGCGGCACGCTCCACACGCCGTCTTGATCGAAAGGACGACGCGATCGCCGACCGAGTACCCATCGACGCCCTCGCCAACCGACTCGACCTCGCCGCAGCCTTCGTGGCCGAGCACGAGCGGCGCCTGGTACGCATCGCGCGGGGCGGCGATGTCCGTGTGACAGATGCCGGCAGCAAGCATTCGGATGCGAACTTCCCCCGGGCCCGGCTCCGGCACTTCGACGTCCTCGATCCGGGGCAGGCCACCGAGACGCTCGAGGACGAGTGCCGGGACCGTCTCGACCGTGGCCACGGTCACTCTCCGACTGTGATGGGAAGCGAGAGGAGCCCGCGCACGTCGCCGCGCGCGCGCCAAACGTGCGGGTACTTCGAATCGAGCCGGAACTTCGGCATCAATCGCGCGAGCTCGGCGAGCATCACCGCCAACTCGAGGCGCGCGACGTTCGCTCCGAGGCAGAGGTGATGGCCGTAGCCGAAGGTGACGTGCTTGTTCGGCTTGCGATCGAGCACGCACGTGTCCGGCTCCGGGAACTCGCGCGGGTCGCGGTTGGCCGCGGCGTACGCGAGCGCCACGACTTCGTCCTTCTCGATGTGCTCGCCATGCAACTCGAGGTCTTCGCTCGCGTTGCGACAGAAAATCTGGATCGATGGAAAGAGTCTCAGAAACTCGTTGACGGCACTCGGCATCAGCTCCGGTTCTGCGAAGAGGCGGGCGCGCACGTCGGGCTCCTCGGCGAGGAACTTCGCCGTCATCGACATCGCGCCGGCCGTCGTCTCGTGACCGGCCATCAGCATCACGACGCCAAAGCCACGTATCTCGAGGTCGGTCAGGCGATGCCCGTCGACCTCGGTCTCGAGCAGGAGGCTGATGAAGTCGTCCCCACGATCGTGCTTTCGCTCCTCGACGAGCCCGTCCAGATACTCCTCGAACTCCTTCCCCGCTCGCCGCTGCCCTTCGGGGTCGTTGATCGAGCCCTCGAACATCCGGCGTACCCAGTCGGCCCACTTCGGCTGATCCTCCACCGGCAGTCCCATGAACATCCCGAGCGTGCCGAGCGAGAGAGGCGTCGCGAACTCGCTCACGAAGTCACCGCCGCCACGGGCGACGATGGGCTCGAGGAGCGACGCCGCGAGCTCGTGCAAGTCCGGCCGGAGCGCCTCGACCCTGCTCTTAGCGAAGATCCCGTTGACGATGCTGCGGTAGAGCGTGTGCTTCGGCGGATCGAGCTCGATCGGGAGCTGGGGGTAGTCGCGCGGCTGGCTCGGCGGGATCACGGTCGTCCCGACGACACTCGACGTGAAGCGGCGCCAGTCGATCGCCGCCTCCGTCACGTCGTCGTAGCGGGAGAGCAGCCAGAAGCCCCCGTAGCGGTCGCTGTGGATCAGCGGACTGCGCTCGCGGATCTCGGCCAGGACAGGGTGCGGGTCGGCGACGAAGGCCGGGTCGTGGTGGTCAAAGCTGGTTGTCACGCCGCTCCTCTCGGGTCAGCCACCTGGCTCCTCCGGGTTCGAACCGTGCCGACCCCGGTGCCCTCGGGCGCCCGGCTGCCTTCGACGACGGCACGGGGACGATTATAGTACTGTCATACCACTTTGCTCCGGGAAGGGGCGACAGGCGAAATCCCCGCGGTGCGATGGAGGTGGAGCGATGAGAACGTCCGACGACACCGAGGCACGGGACCGGGTGTTCCCGCCCGCGGTGGAGGCCGGAGACGCATGACCGCCCCCGAGCTCCCAACCCAGGATCCGTGCCGAGCGTTCGACATCAGCGATCCGGAGTTCTGCCACGATCCCACCGCGACGTACGTGGAGCTGCGCGAGCACTGCCCGGCGTTGCACAGCGACGCGTACTTCGAACAGTACGGTGGCTTCACCCTGCTGACCCGCTACGAGGACGTGAAGCACGCCGTGCAGGACTGGAGGACGTACACCTCGTCCGTGCCCGGGGTGAGTGCGATCCCGATGATCATCCATCGGGACTATCCGTTGCTCCCCGTCGAGGTCGATCCCCCGGAGCATCAGCGCTACCGGGCGCTCATCAGCCCCGCCTTTCACAAGTCGAAGATCGAGGCGATGCGCGCGAAGATGACGGAGCTCCTCAACGGGCTGCTCGACGAGCTCGCGGCGAAGCGCTCCGCCGACCTGGTGGCGGAGCTCGTCGTCCCCTTCTCGACGGGAACGCTCGGCGAGTTCATGAAGCTGCCCGAGGGCGACCAGGACAAGTGGGCCGCCTGGGGGCACCGACTGTTCAGCTCGGTGACGGATCCAGCGGACGCGAAGCGGGCCACCGCGGAGATCGAGGCGTACCTCGACGTCCTCATCGCCGAACGCGAAGCCGAGCCGCGCGACGACTTCCTCTCCGTGTTGCTCGAGTCGGAGGTCGACGGTCATCGCCTCTCGCGTGAGCAGATCCGATCCTTCGGCATGCTGATGCTGGCCAGCGCCGGTCACGAGACGTCGGCGAGCGCGATGTCGATGGCGCTCTACTACCTCGCCGGGCACCCCGAGGCTCTCGCGGAGTTGCAAGACCATCCCGAGCTCCTCCCGACCGCGGTCGAGGAGATGCTGCGCTACGCGGTTCCCGTCCAGATCTTCTGCCGCAACGCGACGCGCGATGTCGAGATCCACGGCACGACGATCGCCGAAGGTTCGGTCGTCGCCACGAGCTACGGGTCGGCCAACCTCGATCCGTCGGTGTTCCCGGAGCCGTCCGAGATCAAGCTCGACCGGACGCCGAACAAGCACATGACCTTTGGCGCGGGCCCCCACCTCTGCGTGGGCGCGCAGATCGCCCGCCTGGAGATGGAACTGCTGCTCTCCGAGGTGTCGCGGCGCTTCGCCGCCGTCCAGATCCCGGATCCGGATGCCGTGGTCTGGAACCCCAGGGGCGACCGGCGCGGGATCTGGGCGCTTCCCGCCGTCGTCGTCCCGGCCGGCGGCTAGCCCGATCCTCGCTCCACGAGCGGCAGGCGAAGGGGTGCCCGCGACCTTCTCCGCGACCGTCTCCGCAACCGCGAGCCCAGACCCGCCGAGACCGGCCGACGTTCGCCTGCGGCCGCCGTCGCGTGCGCCGGATCGCACGGCCGCTGCAGCTCCACTGGACCGAGTCGCGACGGCCGTAGGATCGTGCCATGGCCGACTATCCGGCGCACCTGGAGACCGACATCGTGCTCCGCAACGGCCGCACGATGCACGGCCGCCGTGGTCGACGCGCGGGTGCGCGTGCAGCTGCCGACTCCGCACGCGCCGGCGGTCGGCCGGGCCGACTCGTGAATCGCGAGCGCCTGCCGGCGCGATCTCGATGGGACGCGTCGTGAAGACGACGAACGACGTCGAGCTCGACCCGATCGACCCTGCTCGCCTCGAGCCGATCGTCGGCCGCGATCGGATCGAGCAACTGCAGACGACGTTCGAATCCAGCACGGCCCATCAAGATGCAGGGGCTCCTTCTTCGCAGCCCGCCTTCGAGCAGCCGGTGGTCACCGATCGCCATGGCGTGGCGCTTGTCTCGAGGTCGCGCCGTCACGGGCCGCCGCGGACGTAGATCACCTGGCCGCTCACGTACGCGGCATCGGCGGAGCAGAGGAACGCGATCACGCCCGCGACGTCGTCCGGCTGACCCACCCGCCGCACCGGCGTCTGAGCGGCGACGGCCTTGGTGAACTCCTCGAAAGAGACGCCCATCCGCGCGGCTGTCTGCTCCGTCATCGCGGTCGCGATGAACCCCGGCGCGACACAGTTGACCGTGATCCCGAACGGGCCGAGCTCGATCGCGAGCGTCTTCGCCATTCCCTGGATGCCCGCCTTCGCGGCAGCGTAGTTCGCCTGGCCACGGTTCCCGAGCGCCGAGGTGGACGAGATCAGCACCATCGTGCCGCTCTTCTGAGCCACCATCGTCCGCTGCGCCGCCTGGGCCGCGAGGAAGGTGCCGCGCAGGTGCGTGGCGATCACGTCCTCCCAGTCGTCGTCGGTCATCTTGTGCAGCAGGTTGTCGCGAATGATCCCGGCGCAGGTGACGAGGACGTCGAGCCTGCCCGACGGGCCGGCAGCCGCCTCGACCGCGGCCTCGACCTCCGCGCGCGAGGTGACGTCGCAGCGCACCGCTCGGCCCCCGATCGCGGCTGCCGTCTCCTCGGCGGCGGCGAGGTCGAAGTCGGCGATCACGACGTCTGCGCCTTCGCCGGCGAACCGGGCGGCGGTGGCCGCGCCGATGCCGCGCGCTCCGCCGGTGATGAGCACGGTCTTGCCGCTGAACCGGTCGGCGTCTGTCATTGCATCCTCTCTCGCAGGTTGGTTGTCGACCCCTTCGTACGATCCTCGCGCCACCCGCGCGCGGAGAGGAACTCCGCGACGGCGCCCGACACGACCCGCGCCCCCTCGCCGAACAGGAAGGTCAGCTGGTTGCCGATCCGTGGTGATGTGGCTATCTGCGGAGCTGGCTCAGCGCACACACCGATGCGCCGGCAGCGCGAGGGCGGGATGCTTGACATGCGAAGCATTCCCCGAAGCTTGACATGAGAAGCATTCGCCCAAGGAGGTGTCGGTCGTGAAGAGGGCCTTCAGAGGAAACCGCGGTATCTTCCTCATCACGCTCTTCCTGCTCTGGTCGGTCATCGCCATCGCGGCCGTTGTGCTGGCCCTCTGGGGCGACCCTCCCACGGGGGCGTGGATCGCGATCCTGATTCCCGCGCTCGTCGCGACGGGCCTCTCGGTCGCCGCGTACTTCCTCCTCGTTCACGAGCGGCCCCGGACGGGCCTGCCCGCGTCGCAGCGGGCGCCCGTGTCGCCGGACGTGCACGGGATCCTCGTGGTGGCGAACGAGACGCTCCGCGGGCGCGCCCTGCGCGACGAGGTGTGCCGGCACGCGGCCGGACAGCCCACCGAGGTATTGGTGATCGCACCTGCGCTCTCGAGCGCGATCGCGCACTGGACCGACGCCGAGGACACGGCCCGGGAGGCGGCCGCGAACCGGCTTCGCGAGACCTGCGCGACGCTCGCAGGTCTCGGTGTGCAGGCGCGCGGCGAGGTCGCCGCGGACGACCCATTGCGTGCTGTCGAGGACGCCCTGCGCACGTTCGCGGCCGACGAGATCGTCGTCTCGACGCACCCACCGGGAACGTCGAACTGGCTCGAGGAGGGCGTGGTCGACCGGCTGCGCGAGTTCTACGAGATCCCGATCGTGCACGTCGTCGTCGATCACGACCGCGAGGAGGTCAGCTCGCCCAGCGCGGCGTAAGGACATCCTGGGAGACCGATGCCTGGCCGATTGCCGGCTTCGGCACCCGGGCCGGGATTCCCGCGCGTCACGACTGCGCGGCCGACGCCTCCGTCGCGGTCATCACACCGGGCGACCCCCACGGATCACATCGGCCAGGCTCGTTGCCCGCAGCGTGTCGAGGAACCGCTCCTGGGCCTCGACGAGAAACGGGTGCAGCGGGCAGAGGGTGCTGGTCGAGCAGGCACTCTCCCGCAGCACGCATTGCGGCTCGCTCTCCTGGGGGTCGATCGCGACCACGACGTCGTGGATCGAGACCTCCGCGGCCGGGCGCGCCAGCCGATAGCCTCCCCGCGGACCGGCCTGGGCAACGAGCAGGCCGGCGCGCACCAGCGAGGCCAGCGACTGCGCGAGCACCGAGGCCGGAGCGCTCGTCGCGCCGGCAATCGCATGCCGCGTGACGAGCCGCTCGGAAGGAGCGCGTGCGACCTCGAGAGCAGCGCGGAGACCGTAATCGGCAGTTCGGGAAAACCGTAATCGCATTAGGTGTTAGTTTCCTAAACGTTTAGTAGTTGACGTATTATAATGGGGCGCGTGGACATCCAACAACGCATGCACACGACCGCGCGGCGTCACGAGCTCGCTGCCCGTCCTGTGCGAGAGGCAATCACGAATCGCGGCAAGGCGCTGTCCGTGCTGGACACCGTCGCCGCCGCGCGCCGCCTCTTCGAGAACCCATCCGTTCGGGTGGTGCCCGTCCTCGAGGGAACGCGGTACACCGGCGCCGTCGCTCGTACGACCGTACGCGGCGTCCCCGGCAACGTAGGGCTGGGCGCACTCGCCGACGACCTCCTGACCACAGCGACCGCCGACACGTTGACGCAAGAGGCGCTCGGCCTGCTCGACGCGAGCGACTCCACCCGTCTGGTCGTCCTCGACACCGACGGCAGCACCTACATCGGCCTCGTGTGCCTCCGCAGCGACCGAGAGACGCTCTGTGTCGGCGCACCGCGCCACACCCGACCCGCCGACCTCCCGCCGAAAGGAATCTCGATGAGCGCGATCAGCGCCGACGCCCACGTAGCCGACCTCGTCCTGGAGCAGCCGAGCAGAGCGCGCGTGTTCGAGCGCTACGGCATCGACTACTGCTGCGGCGGCAAGACCCCGCTCGCGACCGCCTGTACCGACAAGGGCGTCGACGTCGACACGGTGATCGCCGCTCTGAAGGAGCCCGCCGCCGCCGAGGCGGACGACGTCGACTGGACTGCCGTGCCCGTCAGCGAGCTCTGCGATCACATCGTCGGCCATCACCACGGGTACCTGCGCGAGGAGCTCCCGACGCTTCGCCTCCTGGTGGACAAGGTCGCACAGGCTCACGGCGGCCACCATCCCGAGCTCCGCGCCGTGCAGTCGCTCTTCCACGCCACGGCCGACGAGCTCGAGCAGCATATGGTCAAGGAGGAGCAGATCCTGTTCCCGGCCTGCGTTGCGCTCGAGCAGGGAGCCTCCGGCGGCTTCCTCTTCGGCTCCGTCGAGAACCCGATCCGCATGATGCTGCACGAGCACGACGAGGTCGCCGCGGGGCTCGCCGGCCTGCGCTCGGCCACCGGCGGCTATGCGCCACCCCTCGACGCATGCAACTCGTATCGCGCCATGCTCGAGCGGCTCGCCCTGCTCGAGGCCGACACGCACAGGCACGTCCACGAGGAGAACAACATCCTCTTCCCGCGGGCAATCGCGCTCGAGGAGCAGGCAGCCTGAGAACCCGTCCTTAGAGCCGGCAGCCCGGCTCGACCGACGAGCTCGCCTCAGACGAGCCCGAGCCGGCGGGCCTTGGCCACCGCGCTGAGTTGCGACCTGCAGCCGAGCTGTCGCAGGATCGCTCGGATGTGGTTGCGGACGGTCATCTCGGACAGTTGCAGCTCGGCGGCGATCGTCCGCGCCTGCTTGCCGTCGGTCAGCATCACCAGGACGGTCTGTTGGCGAGGGGTGAGCGAGGGAGGGTGCCCCACCTCCGCCTCGACCTCGGCCGGCGTCGAACCCGGCGCGAGAGCGTCACCCGCTTCGAGGAGAAGCGCAGCGAACAGCGTCCGGTCGTGCACGGTGATCATCGGGACGCGCATGCGTCGAGTGCCCGTCGACGTCCTGATCGTCAGCGTTGGCGGCGTCACCGGCCAGCGTTCGCACAGGAGCCGATGGAAGGAGCAGCCCGGATGGCAGACGATGCTTCCCGCCTCGTCGTGGGCGCAGAGGACCTCCCAGCAGTTCCGGCCGACCACGTCGCCGGCAGCGATCCCGGTGACCTCCTCGGCTGCCCGGTTCCACGACCGGATGCACTGACTCGCATCGAAGGTGAACAGCGCGGCCCCGGAGTGCAAGCCGCCTTCCACGCCGGTTCCGGACGACGTGCTCATCCGTCACCGCGTGGAGGCGAGGCGAGGTAGCCGCCGATCCCGGGAGGTAGGGGCGGCTGACAATTATTCGTCACGCGTGACCCCGTTCACGGTCGCATGCTTCGTACGAGATGCTACAGGGAGAGGGGCATTCGGCCCGCGGCCCCGCGCACAAGTGGCGGCGCGCTCAGGCACCCGACGACCGCCTGAGCCCGCGCCAGCGCGAGGTGCTGGAGTTGCTCGCAAACGGCATTCCAGCGCGTGAGATCGCCGACCGGCTCGGCCTCGCCGAGACCACCGTGCGCAACCACATCCGCCACCTGTTGCGGAAGCTCGGCTGCCACTCGCAGCTTCAGGCGGTCGCGATCGCCTACAGGCTGGGCCTCCTCCACCGCCCGGGAGCACGCGCATCAGCCGCTCCCCGTCTCGCAGTCGACGACCACCGGACGACGGGAAGCGACACCGGCGGACGGTAGCCGCCGGTAGCCGGGAGGCTCGTGCGCGCAGTCGGGCTCCTCGGCGAGGGGGTCGCCGGTTGCCGCGTACGCGCGAGCGCGGCAGCCTCCGCAGAGGGCGCGGTACTCGCAGGCACCGCAGGCCCCTCCGAGCCGGGCCGGGTCGCGGAACGCCTGGAACAGCGGCGCCTCGCGGTACAGCGCCGAGAAGCCGTGATCGCGCACGTTGCCGACCGAGAGCGGCAGGAAGCCGCACCCGCAGACGTCGCCGACGTGGGAGACGAAGCAGAACCCGTTGCCGGAGAGACAACCGCGGGACATCGTCGTGAGCCGCCGTGTGATCCGCTGCGGCCGCCGCTCCTGACGAGCGCGCGCCGTCTGTGCCTCGACCCGGCGAAAATGGGGCGCGCAGATCTGCTTGACCGGGAACGGCGCCGACCGCTGCAGGTCGTACAGCCACAGGAGCACTCGCTCCTGCTCGAGCGGCGGCAGCTCCTCGCCGGCGAGGCCCGCCCCACGGCCGGTGGGGACGAGGAAGAAGAGCTCCCAGCCGGCGGCCCCGAGGTCGACTGCGAGCTCGAACAGCTGCGGCAAGGCGGAAGCGTTGGAGCGCATCACGCTCGTGTGCAGCTGGAAGGGGATACCGGCGGCGCGCAGGTTCGCGAGACCGGAGTGGGCGGCTTCGAAGAAGCCGGGCATCGACGCGAAGTGGTCGCTGCGCTCCCGGTCCGGGAAGTGGATGCTGAACGACACGCGCTGCACGCCTGCCGCGACGATCGCGGCGCAGGTCTCCTCGGTGAGTAGCCAGCCGACGTCCACGGACAGCGCCACGCGGAGCCCCGACGCCGCTGCCTCCGCGGCGAGCTCGAGCGTGTCCGGCCGGGTGAGGGGCTCGCCTCCGGTCAGGATCAGGACGGCACCGGGGAAGCCGGCGGCGAGGTCCGCGATGAATGCACGCCCTTCCTCGTGGGAGAGCTCGGCCGGATGCGCTTGGTGCTGCGCGGTGGCGCGGCAGTGGCGACACGCGAGCGGGCAGGCGCGCGTGACCTCCCAAGCGACGACGAGCGGAGGGCGCGCGCCGGTCGCTGCGGGTGTCTCGGCAGCGGCACGCGCGGGGGACACGCGCGGTACGCCCTCGCTCGTCGTCACGGCAACGGCCTCGCCCTCGACGTCGGGCCTCCGCCAAGCTCAGCGGGCACGAACTCCGAGTGCTTCCGTTCCAGCGGCGAGGCTATAGCACCGAGGGCTCGGGCACCTGATCGATATTGGCCATGAAGGCAATCGGCCGCGAGAAGCACCCTGTCACGATCGGCTGCGGACACGATCCTAATCATTATCGTTCATACTAAACGTTGATTTCTTTGGTATGCAACTGGTGGTGATTTCCCGATGAAGGGCCTGGCGAACTCCGCGCCTACCGATTCGCGCGCGACCGTGACGCTTCGCGACGTGCGTGACCATTTCCCGGGCCTGCAGGGCAAGACGTTCCTCGACGCGGCGTGCGTCGGGCTTGCCCCGGTCGAGGCGCAGCGAGCGATCGAACGCTTCCTCGAGCGGACAGTGATGTGCCCCGAACGGGACGCGTCGACCCACCACATCGAACTCGACGAGGCGCGTGCGACCGCCGTGCGCGAGGGAGCGCGGCTGCTCGACGCCGACACGTCCGAGATCGCACTCGTGGAAAGCACGACACACGGCCTGAACGTGATCGCGGCGGCGATTCCCTTCGCTCCGGACGAGAACGTCGTGATCTGCGACCTCGAGTTCCTCCAGGTCGCGATTCCCTGGACGAAGCTCGCAGAGCGAGGTGCCATCCGGGAGCTACGGATCGTGAGGAATCGCGGCGGAGCGCTCCCGGTCGAGGCCTTCGCCGAGCAGGTCGACGAGAAGACGAGCGCGGTCGTGGTGAGCTCGGTGCAGTGGACGAACGGGTTCGCCGCCGATCTGCAGGGTCTGGCGGATCTCTGCCATTCCCACCGAGCGCTCCTCGTCGTGGACGCGATCCAGCAGCTCGGCGCGACCCGGCTCAGCACCCGAGAGACCGCCGCCGACATCGTGGTCGCAGGCGGGCACAAATGGCTCAACGCGCCATTCGGCTGCGGGCTGCTCTACGTACGCGGCTCGGTGCTCCCCCGGTTGCGGATGCCCTCGTGGGGGTACCTCGGTCTCGAGCAGCCCGAGGGCGGCTGGGGCCGGTATTTTGCCAACCCGCAGAGCACGCCGGTTCGCGTCTACGACTTCCCCACGACGGCGAAGAGCCTCGAGATCAACGGCACTGCGAACTACCCTGGCGCCGTGGGCCTCGGTGCGTCGGTCGAGCTCGTCAACGACCTCGGGATCGACGCCATCCAGAAACACGTTCATCGCCTGACCGACAGGCTGCACGAGGAGCTGCCGCGGCTAGGGGTGAACGTCGTCACCCGGACGGAGCGCGAAGCACGCTCGGGGATCACAACCTTCGAGGTCTCGGACAGCGCGACCGACAACGAAGCGTTTCTCCAGGCTCTCCTCGACGAGCACGTCTACGTCGCGCTGCGGTACACGTCGGGTGTCGGAGGTATCCGGATCTCGACCCATTTCTACAACGACGACGAGGATCTCGACCGGCTGTTGTCGGTGATGGGGCGGCTACTCGGCCGCGCGCGCACGGGACGCTGACGTGGTGGCCGTCCCGTCCGGCGCGGTGCGAGCCGGACGTAGCCCTACGTGACAGCCGGGCCCGACTGCGGCAGGGCACCTCGTCACGAGCTCAATGTCCGTGCTGGGCTCCGGCGGGCGGCGTGATCGATACCGACAGGGCTGCCACTACTGCGACCCACAGACCGGCAGCTCCGGCAACGTGAAGAGTGCGAAACAGGTCGTGCCGGAGCGAACCGTCGGTCGAGAGCACGAGGCCGATACCCAGACCGACCTGGGTAAGCGCCAGAGCAGCCGGAGGCAACGCGGCAAGCAGCGGCGCATGGCCGCGGAACCCGAGGATCAGTAGCGCCAGTGCGAGGGCGACGGCTGCGTATGCGGCCGAGCGGTGCACTACCTGGAGAATGGCGAGATCTCCGCCGCTCGCGAGGCCGCCGTTGCAGAGCGGCCAATGCTCACCGCAGGCGTGCTCCGCGTCCGCCGACACCACAGCCGCACCGAGCGAGACGACGAGCAAGCCGACGACTGCAGCTGCGACGGCAACTCGGCGGAAGGTGTGCGTAACCACCCGATGCCCGCGCCACGCAGCGACGCAGGCTTGCGCGCACAGCGCAAGCATCAGCATTCCCACCATGAAGTGAACGCCGACGATGCTTTCCGGCAGCTCGAGCCAGACGACGATCGCGCCCAGCAGAGCCTGAAGTGGGACGAGTGCGAGCGCGATACCGAGAGGCAGCACGGTGTCCGTCCGGGATCGGTAGCGGCGCCACGCCAAGACGGTTGTGATCATGAGCAGTACGACCACGATCGCCGCCACCGCGCGGTGTGTGTACTCGACGATCGGCTCCTTCCGGCCGGCCGGAACCACGCGACCGTCACACAGCGGCCAGTCGGGGCACCCCAGTCCCGACTCCGAGATGCGAACCGCACCGCCCACCACGACAAGAGCCCAGGCTGAGACCCCCGTCGCTGCGGCGAGCAGCCGAAAGGCACGGCCAGGTCTCTCGACCGCCGACCCGGAACGCACCTGCAGGAGCTCCCTCATCTCAGCGTTCCGCAGTTCCGTCCCGTGCAGTAGCAGCGCCCGTCCCGAGCACGGCGTCGATCTCGACGAGGATCTCCGCGTACACCTCATCCCGCTCGTCGGGTGCGAAGTCGACATGCTGGCGCTTGCGCAATCCGCGCTCGTGAAGACGGACGACCTGGTCGGCCCTGACACCGTGACGGGCGAGAGCCTTCTCGCAGCAGCCAAGCGGGCAGCCGTCGATGACGACGATGCGACGGCCCGATGTCGCCTTGCGCACGAGCGGCTTCACGCCGCCACCCACACCGGCAATGCACGACATCTCCGCCAGCCCGTTGCGATCGAGTCGAACCGCGAGAGCGTTGGCGAGCTGCGCCACGTTCGAGCTTCCCGAGCAGGAGTAGACGAGGGCGAGCGCCCGCTCCGGAGCGGGCATCAGGCAGGCGCGGCGGTGGCCGGGGTCGACGTATGCGAGTCGACGTCGGGCCGAGTCGTCTCCGAGACGGTCGCCGCCAGGCGCTCACGCAGGCGAACGGTGTCGAGCCCCTGCTCGAGGCTGATGAAGACGAGCTCGGAGCGGGGTCGGGCGCCGCCCCACATCCCGTGAGGGCGCACGTCCACGCGCCTCCCCACAACGTGGGCGACGACACGCTGGTCTGGCGCCTCGGCGAGGTAGAGGAAGCCCTTGGCCCGATAGACGGCTGTCGGAAGGGAGGCCAGCAGCGACCGCATCGAGGCGTAGACGAGTGGCCGGGTCGACGTCCATGTCCACGTTGCGAACACATCGCTGTGCGTACGTGGCTCGGAGCCGGCAGGCGCATCTACCCCGGCTTCGTCGCCCTGCCTGTCGAGCCCGAGTAGGAGCTCGAGCGGCACGTCCCCGTAGGTGGCCTCGACGACGCGCGCCTTCGGGTAGGTCAACCGCTGCTGCAACCCTGCGAGGCGGCCGCGCGGTACGAGGTCGGTCTTGTTGAAGACGATCAGGTCGGCGTTCGCGAGCTGACGCCGTGCGAGCTCGAGCGACGACGGGGGGACCGTCTCGATGCCGGCCGCGTCGACGAGCGTGATCACGCCGTCGATCCGAGCGAGGCCGCGCAGGTGCGGATCGCGGAGTGCCACCAGCAGTCTTCCCGGATCCGCCACGCCGCTCGTCTCGATCAGCACGTGCTCCGGGGCAGTCGGGGCCTCGAGCAGCCCTGTCAGCTGGGCGACGAGGTCGGCCCGCACGGAGCAGCAGACGCAGCCGTTCTCGAGCGTGATCACGTTCGCTTCACGGCTGACTATGAGCCGGCCGTCGATGTCGATCGAGCCGAAGTCGTTGACGAGCACGGCGATCCTGAGCCCGTGATCGTCCGCGAGGATGCGGTTGAGCAGCGTCGTCTTGCCGGAGCCGAGGAAGCCGGCGATGACGGTCAGCGGGACGCGGGCCCGGCGCTCGGGGCTGCCGGCTGCGCCTACCGCGCCGGACGGCGGTTCCATATCACGACCTGGACCGAACGCCAGAGGTACGTGACGGGCACGGTCACGACGTGGACGAGCCGCGTGAACGGGAAGAGGGCAATCAGCAGGAAACCGCCGACGGCGTGCAGCTTCACGATCGCGGGCAACGACGCCATGTACTCCGGCTTCGGATTGAGCTTGAAGAGGGAGTGCAGCCACGGCACGGCCGTATGGACGTACCACTCCGATCCCCAGCGATAGCCGAGTGCGATCCAGATTCCGAGCGCAACCTGCGCGGCAAGAGTGACGAGGAGCACCCAGTCCATGGTCGTTGTCACGGCCTTGACCCGCCGTACTGTGAGACGTCGGACGATCAGCAGCACGAGACCGAGGAGCGCGAGCAGCGAGAGCGCGAGCCCGATCACCTCGAGCGTGTAGAGGCGGTTCGGGTTGCTGACGAGAACTGCCCAGGGATCCCAGAACATGACCGCCAGGACGTGGGCTCCGAGCACGAAGAGGATGCCGTAGTGCCACGCCACCGAGCCCCAGAACAGCGTACGGCTCTCGAGGAACTGCGAAGACTGGCTCGAGTACGTGAACCGATCCGCCCGATAGCGCCAGACACCCCCGACGACGGCGACCGCGACTGCCAGGTAGGGAATCACGGCGTAGAGAATGGTGTTCCACATGGCGCTGCCTCCTCTTCAGTGGCCGCAGGTGTCGCGGGTGATGCCGAGGCTGTCGCCGGGCCGGGTCCATGCCATCTCGGTCTCGTCGAAGGCGAAGGCGGGACGGCGCGCCTGGAGTGCGAGGGAGAGGGCGTTGACGACTTGCTGGTAGCGCTGGCGGCCGTTCACCGGCTCCGCGCGCCCCACCGTCCCGATCATCCTGGCCAGGGCCGGCAGGAGCGCCTCGTCGACCGTCTCCGCGACGAGCTCGTCGTCGTCGCACGTGGCCACGAACCGCAACACGGTCACGAGGTGATCCGGCAGCTCGCCCGGTTCGGCAACGAAGCCGTGCGCCCGGTAGCGCTCGAGCAGGCCGAGGATGAACGCGCTCCGCTTGTGGTTCTCCTCGAACAGGTGGTGGCCGACGTACGGGTAGCAGGTCGGCTCGGACTCCGAGAGCGAGTCGAGGTCGAAGGCGAGCGTGTAGGCCTCCTGCAACTGGCCGAGCGGCGTCGCCTCGGCATAGGCGCCGAACCGGCCGAGTAACTCCGACGCCTCTTCGCTCTCGCCGCGCGCGAGCTCCTCACACGTCTGGACGTGGACGCCGATGGGGACGTGGGGGTACGAGAGCACGTCAGCGAAGGCGAGCGCGAGCTCCCGGTTGAGCACCGAGGTCGAGGTCGCCATCCTCAGTACCTCCGCTCCGGCGTCCCCTTGCGAGTTCCGAACCCGCCCTCCTGCTTGAGCTGGAACGGGTCGACGCGCGCCTCGATCGCGAGCTCTCGGGCCATCGGCGGAATCACGAAGCGCTCCTTGTAGGTCGGCAGCGAGGTGAGCCTGAAGATCGCCTCCGCCTCCTCGGCGTTCGTCTTCCCGTCGGCGAGCGCGTGTGCGACCTCCCCCGCGGGGACGTTGCCCACCGTCTTCGACCGCATGTGCACGCGGACGGCCATCAGCTTCCGGTACACGTCCTCGACGATCTCGGTGTTGCCGCCGGAGAAGAGGCTCGCCATGTAGCGGATCGGCACACGAGCCCGCTCGAACGTGGAGAGCGAGGGCATCCCGGTGCTGTCGGCCTCGCTGCCGTTCTCGGTGCCGCTCACGTCGTAGCTGCCGTTCTTCACCTCGGCGATCACGGGCAGCATCGGAGGCACGTAGAAGAGCATCGGCAGCGTGCGGAACTCCGGGTGGAGCGGCAGCGCCAGCTTCCACTGCATCACGAACTTGTAGACCGGGGACTCCTGCGCCGCGACGATCTGCGCGTCGCTGAGGCCGTTGGCCTTCGCCGCCGCGATCACCTCCGGATCGAACGGATCCTTGATCATCGCCCGCTGCGCCTCGACGAGATCGCCGTCTGCGGCGGCGGCGACCTTGTCGATCTGCGAGGCGTCGTAGAGCAGGAGCCCCAGGTAGCGGATCCGTCCGACGCAGGAGTGGAAGCATGCCGGCGCCTGGCCGGTCTCGAGCCGGGGGTAGCAGAGGACGCACTTCTCCGACTTGCCGCTCGTCCAGTTGTAGTACGTCTTCTTGTAGGGGCAGCCGGAGATGCACATGCGCCAGGCCCGGCACTTGTCCTGGTTCAAGAGGACGATGCCGTCCTCGCCGCGCTTGTAGACGGCACCGGCGGGGCAGGCTGCGACGCACCCCGGATTGACGCAGTGGTTGCAGATGCGCGGGAGGTAGAAGAAGACCATCCGCTCGAGCTCGTTCAGCTGAGTCCGCTCCTCGTCCGAGACGCTCTCGAGGTTCGGGTCGTTCGCCGCGTAGATCGTCGAGCCGCCGAGGTCGTCGTCCCAGTTCGGGCCGGCCTCGACGTCCATCGTGTCGCCCGTGATCATCGAGACCGTGCGGGCGGTCGGCTGGTCGTCGCCCGGGGGAGCGTCGAAGAGCTCCTGGTAGTCGTACGTCCAGGGCTCGTAGTAGTCGTCCACGGTGGGCAGGCTCGGGTTGGCGAAGATGTTGCCGAGCGTCGAGCCCTTGCCCTGCAGGCGAAGCTTGACGCCGTCGCCGTTCTGCTCGAAACCGCCCTGGTAGCGGTCCTGATCCTCCCAGAGCGTGGGGTACCCGGTGCCGGGCTTCGTCTCGACGTTGTTCCACCACATGTACTCCGCGCCCTTGCGGTCGGTCCAGATGTTCTTGCAGGAGATCGAGCACGTGTGGCAGCCGATGCACTTGTCGAGGTGGAACACCATCGACACCTGCGCGCGAATATCCATGCCGCCCCTTCCGTTTCCTCCTGCCATCACCACTCCAGCTTCTCGAGCTTCTTGACGACGGCATAGGTGTCGCGGGTGAAGACCCCGATCGGGCCCCAGTAGTTGAAGCCGTACGTGAACTGCGCGTAGCCGCCGGCCAACTGCACCGGGTTGATGCGAGTGCGGGTCAACGAGTTGTGCGAGCCGCCGCGCTTGGCGCCGCGGACCTGCGACTTGGGCATCGTCAGCGTCCGCTCGGGAGCGTGGTAGATCATGCAGGTGCCCATCTGCACGCGGGACGAGACCGCCACTCGCGTGACCATTACCCCGTTGTCGTTGTAGACCTCGACCCAGTCGTTGTCGACGAGGCCGATCCGCTCGGCATCCTTGTCGTTGATCCAGCACGGCTCGATGCCGCGCGAGAGCGTCTGCATGCGATGGGTGTCGCCGAAGGTCGAGTGGATGTGCCACTTGCCGTGCGGGGTGATGTAGTTGAGAACGAGGCAGTCCGGGCCGCTCGGGCTCTTGACGATGTCGCCGGTGAGCTTCGGGTTGAGCTTCGGCTTGAAGGTCGGGAGCTGCTCGCCGAAATCGATGTAGTAGGGATGATCGACGTAGAGGTGCTGGCGTCCGGCGAGCGTCCGCCAGGGGATCAGCCGCTCGACGTTGAGCACCCAGGCCGCGTAGGCGCGACCGTTGTTGACGTCGCCCGTCCACGTCGGGCTCGTCAGCGTGCGGATCGGCTGCGCGGCGAGGTCACCGAACGTCGTGCGCACGCTGCGGCTGCCCTCGGCGAGGTCGGCGAGGACGAGGCCGGTCTTCTTCTCCTCGGCCTTGAACGCCTCGTAGGCGATTTCGCCGTTCGTCTCCGGCGCCAGCGAGAGGACGACGTTCGCCGCGTCGAGTGCGTCCTCGACGCTCGGGAACCTCTCGCCGCCCCACTCGACGCAGCGCATGTGGCGCGTGTCGGGCGTGCCGCCGACCGGGTTCTCGAGCAACGCATCGTAGTGCTCGGCCACCGGGATGTTGATGCCGTGGGCCGAGAGGCCGTCGCGAACCCCGCGGCCGAGCGAGATGAAGCGGTTGTAGAGGTTCGCGTAGTCCCGCTCGACGATGCGCAGGTGCGACATCGTCTTGCCCGGAATCGGCTCGCATTCGCCGGCACGCCAGTCGAGCACCTGCGTCTGCGCCAACTCGTCCGGCGTGTCGTGCTGCAGCGGCGACATCACGACGTCGCGCGCCGTCCCCTCGGGGAACACCTCCGGCGAGAGCTCGCTGAGCTTCTTCGCGAGCGCCTTGAAGATCTCCCAGTCGGACTTCGACTCCCAGACGGGCGGCACCGCTGCCTGCAGTGGATGGACGTACGAGTGGAGGTCGGTCGTGTTGAGGTCGTTCTTCTCGTACCAGGTGGCAGTCGGCAGGACGATGTCGGAATACAGCGCCGAGGTGTCCATGCGGAAGTTGATGTCGACGACCAGGTCCATCTTCCCGCGCGGAGCGGGCTCGCGGAATGTGACCGTCTTGACCTTGTCCTTCGCGTGCTCCTCGGCGACGACGTTGTCGTGGGTGCCGAGGTAGTGGCGCAGGAAGAACTCCTGTCCCTTGGCGCTCGAGGCGATCGCGTTCCCGCGCCAGATCAGCCAGATGCGAGGCCAGCTCTCCTCTGCGTCGGGGTCGTCGACCGCGAGCTTGACGTCGCCGTCCGCGATCTTCTCGCCGACCCAGCGCAGGACATCCTCGTTCGAGCCCTCGCCTGCCGCCTGCGCCTCCTGGACAAGGTCGAGCGGGTTCCTGTCGAACTGCGGGTAGAACGGCATCCACCCCGACCGCACGGCCAGTGCCTCGAGGTCCATGGCGTGGCCCTTCGCCCACTTCGCGTCTGCCGGCACGGGCGCGTAGTCGGTGAAGTCGCCCTCGTAGCGCCACTGGTCGGAGTGGACGTAGTGCCAGGTCGGCGACTGCTGCTGTCGCGGCGGCTTCTGCCAGTCGAGCGCGAAGGCGAGCGCCGTCCAGGGGGCGAAGAGCGTCAGCTTCTCCTGGCCCACGTAGTGGTTCATGCCGCCGCCGTTGACGCCGCAGCAGCCGCAGAGGATGAGCGCCGTGATCGGCGCCCGGTAGGAGAGGTTGTTGTTGTACCAGTGGTTGATGGAGGCGCCGACGATCACCATCGACTTCCCGTTCGTCGCCTCGGCGTTGCCCGCGAACTCACGGGCCAGCTGGATCACGGTGTCGCGCCCGATGTTCGTGAACCGCTCCTGCCAGGCCGGCGTGTAGGGCCCCTTGTCGTCGTAGCTCGTCGGGTAGTCGCCGGCGAGGCCGCGCCCGACGCCGAACTGCGCGAAGAGCAGGTCGTAGACCGTGGCCACGACGACCTCTCGCCCGTCGGCCGTGCGCACGCGCCGCACCGGCACGCCGCGGAGCTTCGTCTCGTCGGCCGCGAACTCGTGGAACGAGACCTGCGCGATCTCGGCGCCCGCCGTCCCGAGGAAGGAGAGGACGGGATCGATCGGCGTGTCGTCGACACCGTCCTCGAGCTTGAGGTTCCACTTGCCCTTCTCGGCGTCCTCCTCCGCCCAGCGGAAGCCGACCGAGCCCTTGGGCATCTTCGGGCCGTCCGTCTGCGCGTCCCACATCAGCAGCTTCCAGTCGCCGTTTTCGACAGTTGCGTAGCGCTCGACCGTGTTGGCGCGCAGGAACTGACCGGCGGTGAGCCCGTCCGGCGTCTCCACGAGCTCGACGAGCAGCGGGCTGTCGGTGGTGCGCTTCAGGTAGTCGATGAAGTACGGAACCTGGCGCTTCGCGTGGAACTCCTGGAGGATGACGTGGTTGACGGCGAGCCAGAGCGCGGTGTCCTGGCCGGCCTCGACCGGAAGCCACCAGTCGGCGTACTTCGAGACCATGCTGAAGTCGGGCGAGATGACGACGAACTTCGCGCCCTCGTGCCGCGCCTCGGAGATGAAGTGGACATCGGGCGTCCGGGTCATGCTGAGGTTGGAGCCGATCGCGACGATGTACTTGGAGTTGAACCAGTCTGCGCTCTCGCAGACGTCGGTCTGGTCGCCCCAGACCTCGGGGAATGCGTTCGGCAGGTCGGCGTACCAGTCGTAGAAGCTCATGTTGACGCCGCCGAAGAGCTGGAGCAGGCGCGAGCCGCCGGCGTACGAGAGGTAGGACATGGCCGGGATCGGGGAGAAGCCGAAGACGCGGTCCGGGCCCCACTTCTTGGCGGTGTGCAGCATCGAGGCGGCGACGATCTCGAGCACCTCGTCCCAGGTCGTGCGCCGGAAGCCGCCCTTGCCGCGGGCCGTCTGGATCTTCTCGCGCTTGACCGGGTCTGCCTGGAGCGAGGCCCACGCCTCCACCGGCCCGAGCGTGGCGCGCGCCTCACGCCAGTAGTCCGCGAGCACGCCCCGGATGTACGGGTACTTGACGCGGATCGGGCTGTACACGTACCAGGAGGTGGAGATGCCCCGCTGGCAGCCGCGCGGCTCGTAGGGCGGAAGGTTGGCCTCGAGCAGGGGGTAGTCCGTGGCCTGCATCTCCCAGGTGACGATGCCCTCCTTGACGTAGACCATCCAGGAGCAGCCGCCGGTGCAGTTGACGCCGTGCGTCGAGCGCACGGAGCTGTCGTGCTGCCAGCGGTTGCGGTAGAAGTCCTCCCACTGTCGGGTCTTCGGCTTGACGAGGTCCTGGATCCAGCCCACTACGGCCTCACTTCCGTCTCGAGCGGTTGACGAGCGGCTTGCGGACGCCTGTCAGGCGGTGTCGCCAGATCCCCATCGCGAGGATGACCATCAGCGCCGCCGCGGCCGCCGAGAAGCCGACGAGCTTTCCGGCCGCACTCGCAGGCCGCTGCTGATCGGGGGCGGTCTCGAGGAATGCGACCAGGTCGGCCCGCTCGTCGTCCGCCAGCGCCTTGCGCGAGAAGATCGGCAGCATCGTCGGGAACGGAACCGTCTTCAGAGCGGCGTCGAGGCCCTGTGCTCCGCCGTACTTGGCGAACGAGCCGGTCAGGTCGGGGCCGAGCCGGCCGCCACCGAGCGCTCCCACTCCCGCCACCGAATGGCATGACAGGCAGGAGGGCCCGCCCGCTCCGAAGCGCTCGGAGCCGGTGAACAGGTTCTCGCCCCGTTGCGCGTCGCCGGCCGTCGGGGCCGGCTCGGCCGGCGCCGTCTCCGTCGGCGTCGTCTCGGTCGGTGTCGTCTCCGTCGAGGTCGTCTCCGTCGGTGTCGTCTCCGTCGAGGTCGTTTCCGTCGTTGCCGGCCCCTGGGCCGCGAATCCGAGGAACTCGAGCAGCGGCCCGATCTGGGCGGCGGTCACGCCGAGGTTCGGCATCGCCACCCCGTACTCGTCCATCAACTCCGCCGCGATCGGATCGCCCGATGCGATCACCTTCTCGGGCGCCAGGATGAACTGCTCCACCCACGCTTTCTCCCGCCGGTCCGCGAGGCCCTCGAGATCAGGCCCGACGGTCTTGCCGCCGCCGATCGTGTGACACCCCTGGCAGAGCTGACCGAAGACCGCCTTCCCGTCCTGATCCGCCGCCCGGGCACTCCCGCCCAGCGCGGCGGCGAGCACAGCGCCTGCCAGGGCCAACACGCACACGACCGTCAGGCCGGCGCCGGCCCGGCGCGCCCCGCCCTCTCGGGGAGGTCTCTGCACAGCCCGTTGCCCCGTCCGCCTCGTCACCTGGCCGACGCTAGCCTCGGCCACATGCGCCGACCTGATCAGTATTGGTCAATCCTGATCGGCAGGACCGGCTCAGATCGGCAGCGCCCGGTCGTTACGCCACATCCTCAGAGCGACGAGGACGCAGGCGACGCAGAACACGAGCAGGCCGACGAATCCCAGCGAGTACGTGTCGAAGTGATCCTTGACGATGCCCATCACGATCGGTGGAAAGAATCCGCCGAGGCCGCCGGCGGCCCCGACGATTCCCGTTGCGGCGCCCGTGCTGTCGGGGAACTCGTGCGGGACGAGCTTGAAGACCGCGCCGTTGCCCGCGCCGAAAAAGGCGGCGAGCGTGAGGCAGGCCACGGTGACCGGCACGATCGTAGGCTCCTGTGAGAGCACGGCCAACGCGGTCGCGTCGGCGCCGATGCCGGCGAACGCGACGACGAGCACCACAGTCGCTCCCCACTGGTCGGACAGCCAGCCGCCGACCGGTCGCGCGGCGGTCGCAATCACCGTGAACCCAGCTGCGCGCAGGCCGGCGTCGGTGAGCGAGTACCCGAACCAGTCCCTCAGGAGCTTGGGCAGGAAGATCGCCATCGCCACGAAGCCTCCGAAGGTGACGAAGTAGAGCAGAGCCAGCCTGTACAGCCGCCAGCCCGAGCGGAGCACCTCCACGTACCGCGGTGGCGCGCCTGCGCGCGCGGGGTTCTCTGCCATCGCGTGGAAGATGAAGGCGGAGACGACGAGCACGACGGCGGCGGCGATGCCGAGAGCCGGCCGGCCCCAGTGGCGGACGACCGCGGGGGCAGAGAACGCGGCGACCGCCGTCCCGATGTTGCCCGTGCCGTAGATGCCGACTGCGAATCCCTGACGCTCCTTCGCATACCAGCCGGCCACGAAGGGGACGCCGACCGCGAACGACGCGCCCGCTACGCCCAGGAAGAGCCCGACGACGATCAACGCCCAGTAGCTGTCCACGAAACCGAAGAGCAGCGTCGGCACCGCCGAGGCGAGCAGGACGAGCGTGAAGACGCGGCGGCCGCCGTAGCGATCGGTGAGGACCCCGAACGGTATGCGAAGCAGCGATCCGAGGACGACCGGCGTGGCGGTGAGGAGGAGCGTGCGGGTATTGGAGAGGTCGAGGTCGTCCTGGAACTTCTTGGCCAGAGGCGCGATCAGGCCCCAGGCGCTGAACGAGACGGCGAACGCCGCGGTCGCGAGCACGAGGTTTCGCCGGGCGATCGCGTTGCGGTCCATCCGCCCGATGGTCGTTCCACGCCCCCGCCCCAGTCCTGACCAATGTTGACCAATCCGAGCGGCGACGCGGCGGCAGTCTCCGTTGGTCGGGAAGCCTCCGTCCCGGACTCACAGAACGGCGCCACTGGCTAGTAGCCGAGCTCCAGGCGCACGCGCCCGAGCAGAAGCTCGTCTCGCGCAAACCGCCGCACGTTCTCCTCCACGCGATCGGCCAGGAAGGAGAGGCCCATCTCCATCGTGCTACCCACGTGAGGCGTGATGATCGCGTTCGGAAGGCGCCACAGCGGGTGCTCCGGCGGCAGCGGCTCCGGGTCTGTCACGTCCAGCGCCGCGCCGCCGATCACCCCGGAGCCGAGAGCACGTACGAGCGCGTCCGTATCGACGAGGCTGCCGCGGGCGACGTTGATCAGCCAGGCATCGGGTCGCATCGCAGCGATGCGCTCCGCGGAGATCATCCCCACGGTCTCCGGCGTCGCCGCCGCAGCGAGCACGACGTAATCGCTCTCGGCGAGCAGCAGTTCGAGCTCGCCGGGACCGACGCTCCGATCGGCCGCGGTGGCCCGCCCGTCGCGTGTCAGGGCGATCGACCGCATGCCGAACGGCTGCAGCAGCGCGAGCAGTTCCGTGCCGATCCCTCCGGCCCCGACGACGCCGACCGTGGCGCCGCGGAGGAGCCGCCCGGCCGGGGAGCCCCAGCGCTCGGCCCGGATCCTCTCGGGCAGCCCGCGGCTCGCGGCGAGCATCAGCGCGACGACGTGCTCGGCGATCGGCCGGGCATAGACACCCTTCGCTGCCGTCCAGACGATGTCCTCGCGCATGACACCTGCATCGACCCACATCTCGATACCGGCCGAGCCCAGCTGCACCCACCGGACACCGGGCAGCAACGAGCGGCGCAGTCGCTCGATGTCGCCATCGGCGCAGACGATCGCATCCGCCCTCGCCAACGGCACCACCGAGCCACCGGCGCGGCGCACGGCATCCTCGAGCGCCTCGATCCGCGGCCAGACCCAGACCCCGACGTCGCGCTTTGCCGGCGACTCCTCGCCGAGCTCGTGCGCCCCCGTCACGCCGCCGTGCCGATCGCAACGGTCGTCACAGGCCGAGCTCCCCCTTGACGTGGACGAACTGCGAGACGGCGAAGTCGACGTCCTCCGGCGAATGCGCAGCCGAGAGCTGCGTACGGATCCGCGCCTCACCGCGAGGCACGACCGGGAACGAGAAGCTGACGGCGTAGACGCCACGCGCCCAGAGACGCTCGGCGAAGCGCGCGGCGACCGCGGCGTCGCCGAGCATCACCGGGACGATCGGATGCGTGCCTTCGACGATCGAGAAGCCGGCCTCGGTCATCGCGGCCCGGAAGCGGGCCGTATTGGCCCAGAGTCGCTCGCGCAGCTCGGGTGAGCTCTCGACGAGCTCGATCGCGCGCAACCCCGCGGCGGCGATGGGCGGCGCCACGCTGTTCGAGAACAGATAGGGGCGAGCACGCTGACGCAGGAGCTCCACGATCTCGCGCCGGCCCGAGACGTATCCGCCGGAGGCGCCGCCCATCGCCTTGCCGAGCGTGCCCGTGACGATGTCCACGCGCTCGGTCACCCCGTGCAGCTCCGGCGTGCCGCGCCCGTTTTGGCCGACGAAGCCGACGGCATGCGAGTCGTCCACCAGCACCAGCGCGTCGTGCCGCTCCGCCAGGTCGCAGACGGCTGGCAGGTCGGCGATGTGACCGTCCATCGAGAACACGCCGTCGGTCGCGATCAGGCGAGTGTGCGCGCCGGCCGACTCCACGAGTCGAGCCTCCAGCTCGTCCATGTCGCCGTTCGCGTAGCGGAAGCGCGCCGCCTTGCAGAGCCGGATCCCGTCGATGATGGAGGCGTGGTTGAGGGCGTCGGAGACGATTGCGTCGTCCGGCCCCAGGAGCGCCTCGAAGACGCCCGCGTTGGCGTCGAAGCAGGAGCTGAAGAGGATCGTGTCCTCGGTCCCGAGGAACCCCGAGAGGCGCTGCTCGAGCTGCTTGTGCAGGGCCTGGGTGCCGCAGATGAAGCGCACGGAGGCCATCCCGAAGCCCCAACGGTCGAGCGCCTCCCGCGCCGCCGCCACGATCTCCGGATGATCGGCCAGCCCGAGATAGTTGTTGGCACAGAGATTGAGGAGGCCGCCCATCCCCTCGACCTCGACGTGGGCGGACTGAGCCGACTCGAGCACGAGCTCGCCCTTGAACAGGTGCGCTTCCCTCAGCCTCTCGAGCTCCTGCGCGTGCTCGTCTCGAAGTGCCCCGTACATCGGCTCCCTCCTGCTAGAGATCGGTCCAGTCGAGAATCACCTTCCCGGACTGCCCCGAGGCGGCGACTGCGAAGGCCTGCTCGAACTCCCGGTGCGAGAAGTGATGCGTGATCACGGGCCGGATGTCGAGCCCGGACTGGAGCATCACCGTCATCTGGTACCAGGTCTCGTACATCTCGCGGCCGTAGACGCCCTTGATCGTGAGCATGTTGAAGACGACCGGGTCGAAGTCGATCGGCACCTCTCCCGTCGGGATGCCCAGCACGGCGACACGGCCCCCGTGAGCCATCGACGCGAGCGCAAGGCGCAGCGCATCGGCGTTCCCGGACATCTCCAGGGCGACGTCGAAGCCCTCGGTCATGCCGAGCCGGCGCTGCACGGCTGCGAGCTCCTCGCCGGCCGGGTCGATCGCGATCGTCGCTCCCATCCGCAGCGCGAGCTCCCGGCGGTAGCCGTTCGGATCGGAGACGACGACGTTGCGGGCACCGGCGTGACGGACGACCGCGACCGCCATGCAGCCGATCGGGCCGGCCCCGGTGACGAGCACGTCCTCGCCGAGGACGGGAAAGCTGAGCGCAGTGTGAACCGCGTTGCCGAACGGGTCGAAGATCGCTGCCACGTCGTCGTCGATGCCCGGCCAGTGGTGCCAGATGTTCGTCATCGGCAGCGCCACGAGCTCGGCGAACGCGCCGGGCCGCTGGACGCCGAGGCCGATCGTCTGCGCGCAGAGGTGGCGCCGCCCCGCCATGCAGTTGCGGCAGCGGCCGCAGACGACGTGCCCCTCGCCGCTGACGAGGTCGCCGGGCTCGAAGTCGGTCACGTTCGAGCCGGTCTCGACGATCTCGCCGACGAACTCGTGGCCGATCACCAGGGGCGTCGGAACGGTTCGCTGCGCCCACGCGTCCCACGAGTGGATGTGGAGGTCGGTGCCACAGATGCCCGTCTTGCGGACGCGGATGAGCACGTCGTTGATCCCGATCTCGGGCTCGGGCACGTCCTCGAGCCAGAGGCCGGGCTCGGGCCTCGCCTTTACGAGCGCGCGCACGCGACCACCTCTCGCCGTGTCATGCGCCGGCCGCCGCCACGGCCTCGCTGCGCGCCCGGGCGGCGGCGGTCCCGGCCGCTGCCGCTGCCTCCAGGAGGCCGGCGGCGCGGTCGGCGTGGGCGCCGCGGCGCAGCAGCGCCGCATTGACGGAGACGATCAGCGCAGCCGCGCGCGCCGCCGTCTCGGCCAGGAGCGCGGCCACTGCCGCGTCCGCCGACATCACCCGCTTCCCCTCACGCGCGGCGCGGGCCGCGAGCCCGGCCACCTCGGACGCCTGCTGCGCGATCTCGCACGGCACCTCGGTCGCATGCAGCAGCGCCTCCGCCTGACGGCCGGCCGCCTCCTCGCCTCGCGCCCGGAACGCGGCCAGCATGGCCCCGATCGCCTCCGCGTCCTGGTCGCCCAGCGCGAGCAGCCGGGCGCGAAGGTCCGCCGCCGTGCCCGCCACGGCAGCGCCGTCGAGCCAGGCCGGGGAGCCGCGGCCGACCATGATCACGAGGCTCGACGCGGCCGCGCATGCCAGTGCTGCCGCCGACCCGCCCGCCGGCGACGGGGCCGGCGCCTCGAGCTCGGCCAGCACGTCTGCAAGCCCTGCCATGCCCACGATCGCAGCCTACAGGCGAGCCAGGGCCGGCAGCCTGCGCAGGCAGCGGCCGTCAGCGCGGGAGCGTGAACGAGACGCGCGCGCCGCCGTTCGTCCGAGGTTCCGCCCAGATCCTCCCACCCTGCGCTTCCACCAGGCCCCGGGCGATTGCGAGGCCGAGGCCCGAGCCGGACCCGTTCCGGGCCGAGTCGCCGCGCCAGAAGCGGTCGAACATGCGCTGGACGGCTTCCCCCCCGATGCCCTCCCCGTCGTCCTCGACGGAGACCTGGACGTGATCGCCGGAGGAGGAGAGGACGACGGCCACCGTGCCGTCGGAGGGGGTATGGCGCAGTGCGTTCGTCAGCAGGTTGAGAAGGACGCGCTCGACCTGCTCGGGGGAGCAACGGGCAGGAGGCACCGGGATGTCGCCCCTCTGCTCGAGCCGGACGTTGCGTGCCCGGGCCTCCGCCTCGAACCCGCTCAGGCACGACTCGACGATGGGGGCGAGGGCGACGGACCGCAGCTCGAGCGAGAGCGCTCCCGCGTCGATGCGAGCGAGCTCGAAGAGGTCGTCGACGAGCGAGCCGAGCCGCCGGGCCTGGTCGCGCAGCGGCCCGAGGTACTCCTCAGGCTCCGCAAGGCCGTCGTCGATCGCCTCGAGCATGGCCGCGATCGAGGCGACCGGGGTGCGCAGGTCGTGGCTCGCGGCGGCGACGAGCTCGCGGCGCGCATCGAAGAGGGTCTCGAGGCTCGATGCCATCTCGTTGAACGAGCGGCCGAGCTGGGCGAGCTCACGCGGCCCGGAGTCGGGCGCTCGCGCGCCGAGGTCACCGGCCGCCACCTCGACGGAGGCCGCTCGCAGCCGGTCGATGTTCCGTGAGATCGAGTCGCCGAGCACGAGCGCGGCCCCCACCGCAGCTGACGCCGCCGCCGCAGCGACCGCGAGGATCTTGACGTCGTCGCCCATGTGGAACATCACCCACCCGGAGAGGAGGACGACGACGAGCGGGAGGACGACCGCGAGGAGGGCGAGGCCGGTCAGCTGCAGGCGCACGGTCGGCAGGAGCCGGAGGCCGAGCGTCGCCGCCAGCCCTACGGCCAGCGTGACGACGGCGACGACGAGCGCGAACCCGATCACGGCACGAACCGGTAGCCGACACCCCACACCGTCTCGAGGTGCCGGGGGCTGGCCGGGTCCCGCTCGATCTTCGCCCGCAGGCGGCGCATGTGGACGGTCAGCGTGCCGGTGTCGAGCGCCGCCTCGTAGCCCCAGACGCCCGCCATCAGCTGGCTGCGGGAGAACACCTGCCGCGGGTTGGACGCCAGGAAGTAGAGGAGATCGAACTCCTTTGCCGTCAGCCGCAGCTCCTCGCCGTCGCGGACGACGTCCCGGCTCACCGGATCGAGCTCCAGGCCGTCGAAGCGGAGCGTCTCCCGCAGCTCGTCCCGGGGCTGGGCACGACGGAGCACGGCCTTCACGCGCATCGCCAGCTCCCTCGCGGAGAACGGCTTCGAGACGTAGTCGTCGGCCCCCAGCTCGAGCCCGACGATCCGGTCTGCGGGCTCCCCGCGCGCCGTCAACATGATCACGGGCAGGTCCCCGCGCGAGCGGATCCAGCGGCAGAGCGAGAGCCCGTCGGTGCCGGGCAACATCACGTCCAGCACGACGAGCTCCGGGCTGCCGCTGTCGATCAGCTCGCGCGCCGAGTCGCCGTCGGCCGCCTCGAGCGTGTCGAAGCCCTCACGGCGGAGGTAGCGGACGACGACGTCGCGGACGATCGGCTCGTCGTCGACGACGAGAATCGTGGTCATGGAGCTCATTGTCTCGGACCGGCGCCGCGTTGCTCGCCTGCCGCTCCGAGGCGGGAGCTGTGGAGCAGAGAGGCCGCGTCACCGGACATCTCTCCGACCGTAGCTCCACCTTCCTCCGAGAACGTTACGAGTTCCTGAACGGCGCCGGGGTGCCGGCCGGGGGCACGATGGTGGGCCGCGTCAGCGCACGGGGCGGCGGCTCCGCCGCCACATGTGCCACGTCAGCAGCGCGAACACGATCGAGGTGAGGAGGATCGTGAAGCCGATCGAGATCTCGCCGGCAACGAAGGAGAGGACTGCGACGGCGAGCATCACGAGCGTGTAGGCGGCGAACCACCTGGCGGTGCGGGCACTCCGTTGGCGACGTCTCACGACGAGCCACCCTACCGGCGTCCGTCAGGTGGTCACGGCCTGTCGAGGTACGCGCAGGGCCGGGAGTCGAGCGGTAGCGGCGAGCGCCCGAAGCGGGTGACGACGAGCCGGCCCTCGATGCCGTCGATCTCCACCGTGGCACCGAGCTCCGGCGGTCTGCCGGGCACCTGCACGAGGCGGTAGCCCTCGCTCGTCGGCGCAAAGGCGACATAGCCTTCGACATCCGACACCGGAATCTGGTCCGCCATGCGTGCGTCGGCCTCGACGACCGCCGCTCCGAGGCGCTCGATCGAGCGGCGCAACGCGTTGCCTGCGTCGACGTAGGCGGTCTGCGTGTCCGCCAGCCGCTCCCCGAGCGAGGCAAGCCCCTTGCGAAGCGCGCGCTCGGTGACGCGCACCTGCTCCTCCTGCTGGGCACTCTGCTGCTCGAGCCGGCTCTCGAGCTCGGCCACCGCCTCGCGCACGCTACCGCTGTCGTCGGCCGCAAGCGCCTCCTCGATGCGCTCGAGCCTCCAGCCCATCGACGACGCGGCGCGCTCGAGCTCCAGACGCAGCTCGTCCCCGGCCTCGATGCCCGCCGCCTCCTTCTCCTCGACGGTCGCCGCGAGCGAGTGAAGCTCGCTGCGGAGCGCCCGCTCGGCCTCGGCCGCGGCAGCGGCTGTGCGGATGGCGAGGTCGTCGAGGCGAGCAACGAGCTCGGCGCCTGTAGCGCGGGCGGCCTCGAGATCGTCCGACCGCTGCCCTTCCAGCCCGTCGACGCGCTTGACAACCTGTTCCGCGGCTGCGACGGCGGCAGCCGACTCGTCCCGCAGGGAGGCCACGAGTGACCCCATGTGCTCGCGCAAGTCGTCGGCAGCGGCACGGGCCGCGTCGGCATCCTCGCCACGCAGCGCCTGCAACTCGTCGACCCTGGACGCAAGCGCGTCGTTCGCTGCGCGCGCGGCTCCAAGATCCTGCTGCCGGAGCCCGCGCAGCTCCTCGAGGCGGGAGTTCAGCGTTCCCTCGACCTGCTCGCGCCACTCGCCCTGGCCGGCCGCTGCCGCCTGCAGCTCCTCGAGCTGCGAGCGGATCCCAGCGAGCGCTCCCTCCTGGGCGGCCACGCGATCGTCGAGCTCCGCATTGCGGCCCTCCAGCTCCTGGCGCAGCCCTGCAACGCCCTCCTCGACACGGCGAGAGGTCTCGGCACGCGCCGACTCGACCGACGCGCGCAGCTCACCCAGGCTGTGCTCGACCGCGGCCCGGTCGGCGAAGCCCGACAGCTTCTCGGCCAGTGCGTGCTCACGCTCGGCGCTCGCCCGGCGGATCGTCTCGAGCTCGGCGGCGACCTCGGCAGCGTGCTCGGCGATGCTCCCGTGCACCTCGTCCCGGCCCGCAGCGTCGCCGAGCCGGCGGTCGATCTCGTCGATCCGGCCGGACACGCCCGCGACGGCAGCGGCGGTCTCATCGCGCACGTCGTCGCCGAGCCGGCCGAGCCGCTCGGCAGTGAGGCGCGCCTGGGCATCGAGGCGCAGTGCCAGATCGTCGAGGCGGGGAGTCGGATCGGGCGGCTCGGGGAGCTCTGCGAGTGCTCGCTCCTGGTGCTCGATCCGGTCCGCGAGATGGCCCAGCTCGGTGCGCACCGCGCTCACGAGCTCCTCGAAGGCTCCACTGCCGGGGGACGAGGCCAGGTCGGCCCTGATCAGCTCGATCCGCTCCTCGAGGGAGTCGAGCACCTCCAGGCGGCTCGTCGCGCTTTCGAGGCGGTGCTCGAGCTCACTGGCGCGGACGGCGAGAGACTCCTCGAGCTGGGTCTGCAACCGCCATTCCACACCCTCGACCGCACCGAGTGCTGCCTCGGCCCGCGCCAGCCGGTCGGCGATCGTGGCCGCCTCTTCGGCCCGCGAGCCCTGGAGCTCGGCGACAGCATGCCGCAGCTCCTCCTGGGACTCCACGGCGCCCAGCATCTGCTCGACGCGTCCGCCGAGATCGTCGAGCCGCCCGCGCAGGCCGTCGTCGACAGCGGGTCGCTGGGCCAGCTCCTCGACGCGCTGTCGCAGCTCGGCGACGTCGCCCGGCGCGGGTACGGATGCGACGAGCTGCTCGATGCGCACGTGCAGCGCGTGCTCCACGGCTGCACGATCCGTCGCGGCGGACTCGGCGAGACGGTGGAGGTGCGCGCGAATGTCGTCGAGGGCGCTCGTGTCGGCCAGCCGCCGCTCGAGCTCGCCGAGCCGAAGCTCGACCGACTCGGCCTCGGCAGCGACCGCAACCCGGCCTGCAAGCTCCCCGACGATCGCCCGCAGCTCGTCGACGGCGGTGGTGTCGGAGGCACGTCCGGCGAGCTCGTCGAGGCGGCCGTCGATTCGAGCACGCTGCTCCTCCACGGATGCCGCAAGCGCCTCGAGGGCAGGATCGGACCCGCGCTGCTCCAGAGCGGAGAGACGGCCTTCGACCGCGTCGACGTCCACCGCGGGCCGCTGTGCGAGCGATCCGATCTCCGCCTGCAGGCCGTCCAGGATCTCCCTCAGCCGGGGGCCGGACGGCTCGGTGTTGCGTGTCTCGATCTCCTGCACGTGCGCACCGAGCTCCTCGACCCGGCGCGCGAGCGATGCAGCCTCGGCACGGGCGGCGTCGGCCTCACCGGCAACCGAGGCAAGCCGCTCGGCCAGCTCGGGCTCGGCGGCGGGGGCGGGGGCGGCCGCGACCTGCTCGGCGAGCGCGGCGATCCTGTCGCGCAGCTCGTCGATCACGTCCGGCGCAGGGCTCGGACGTCCGGCGAGGGCCGCGAGCTCGTCGCGTACCTCCGCGAGGGCTTCGGGTGCGACGACCTGGGAGGCCACCTCCTCGACCTGCTGCTGCAGAGCGTGTAGCTCGGCCGCGGTGACGACACGGCCCGCGACGTCCTTCAGCTCGGCGCGAAGAGCTTCCAGCTCCCCGGCCGAGACGACGCCTGCCGACAGCTCCTCGACGGCGGCGCGAAGCGCAGCGATCTCCTCGGTCGGTGCGGGCGTGGCCGCGAGGGCCGCGACCTGCGCGCGCAGCTCCTCGAGCTGCTCGGAAGCGACGGTGCGGTCGGCCAGCTCGTCGAGCCGGTCGCGCAGGCCGGTGTACTCGTCGGACGGGCTGCCCGGATCGGCGCGTGTCTCGTCGACCGCGACTCGCAACTCCGCGAGCCTCGACTCGAGCCGCGCCTCGAGCTCCTCGAGCGAGGGAAGCTCACCGAGTCGCTGCTCGAGCGAGTCGAGCCGTGCCGATGGGGCTTCGATGCGCTCTCGCAGCTCGTCCAGGGCGGCGCCGAGCGCCTCCAGCTGGGCAGGGTCGACCTGCGTCGCAGTCTTCGTCACCCGCTCCTCGACCGTATGGATGGCAGCGCGTACGTTCTCGCCCAGCAGCCGCAGGTCCTCGTTCCACGGAGTCGCGGCGTAGGAATGCTCGACGGCGCGCACGCGCTCGGTCAGCTCTTCGAGCGAACGCCGCAGATCCGGTGGGATGTCGACCTGCCCGGCAGCCGTCTCGGGGGGGCCGTTCTGCCACGGCTGCGGCTCGACGGGCTCGGGCGGACGCAGCTTCTGCAGCGCTGACCACTGCTCCGCCAGCGCGCTCGCCAGGTCGAGCCGCGAGAGGCTTCCCTGCTCGACGAGCACCTCTCCCAGCCGCGTCCCCGTCTCGCGCTGCACGTCGAGCGCCCGATCGAGGTCGTCGGGCGTGACGAAGCCGCGCTCGAGGAAGATCTCGCCGATCGGGCGGCGCAGCTGGGGCTCGACCGGGGCCGCGTCGGGTTGCGGCACGGCGGGTGTTGCCGTAGGAGACGGCGTTGCCGGCGCCGCCTGCTCGTCGCGCAGCTTGCTGTCACGCTCGAACTCCGCCCACTGCTCGGCCAGCACGCTCGCCAGCTCCAGGCGCGAGACGCCGAACTCCGCGACGATGATCTCGCCCAGCCGCTCGCCGCTCTCCGCCTGCTTCTGGAGGGCAAGGTCGAGCTGCTCCTGGGTGACGAGACCCTTCTCGACGAAGAACGCACCGATCAGGCGCGACGAGACGGCCGTGGATGCTTCCATATCGCCTCTATCGGCAGACACTCGTTCGAGGTATAGAGGAAATCACCCGCCTCGCCGAGCGCCCTGCCCCGGTTGCGGACGAGGTCAGCCACCCGGCTGCACGACGCCGTTCTCGTAGGCGAACACGACCGCCTGCACCCGGTCGCGCAGGCGCAGCTTCATCAGGATCCTGGCGACGTGGGTCTTCACCGTCGTCTCGCTGACAAAGGCCTCTTTCGCGATCTCGGCGTTGGAGAGGCCGCGCGCGATGAAGCCGAGGATCTCGAGCTCACGGGCAGTCAGCTCGTCCAGCTCTGCAGGCGGCCGGCGGGCCGACTCCGGAGGATGCCGGACGAACTCCTCGATCACCCGCCGGGTGATGGAGGGGGCAAGCAGAGCGTCCCCGCCGGCGACCACGTGGATCGCCTCCACGAGATCCTCCGGCGGCGTGTCCTTCAGCAGGAACCCGCTCGCTCCGGCACGCAGGGCCTCGTACACGTACTCGTCCAGGTCGAAGGTGGTCAGGATGAGGATGCGGGGGCCCTCGTCACGGCCGTCGAGCAGTCGCCGCGTCGCCTCGAGCCCGTCGACGTTCGGCATGCGGACGTCCATCAGGATCACGTCCGGCTCCGTCTGACGCGCGGCGATCACGGCCTCGAGCCCGTCGGCTGCCTCGCCCACCACCTCGATGTCGCTCTCGGCATCCAGGATCATGCGGAACCCTGCCCGCACGAGCGACTGGTCGTCGACGATCAGCACCTTCACGCTCATGACGCTCCTTCGAGTGGGAGATGCGCGGTGACGACGAAGCCACCGCCACCGCGAACGCCGGTCTCGATCGAGCCTCCGAACAGCGAGACCCGCTCGCTCATCCCGGCCAGGCCGTGGCCGCCTCCGTCGCCGTCGGCCGTCGAGCGGCCGTCGTTCGCGATCTCGAGCTCCAGCTCGCGCTCGCGCCAGCGCACGGTCACCCAGGCCCGCGCCGGGCCTGCGTACTTGAGCGCATTCGTGAGCGCCTCCTGGACGACCCGGTAGGCGGAGAGGTCGACACCCGGCGGGAGCTCACGTGGCTCGCCCTCGACGGAGAGCTCGACGGGGAGCCCCGCTTCCCTCACGGTGCCGACGAGCACATCGAGCGTCTTCAGCGACGGCTGAGGAGCGAATTCCGGCATCGCCCCCTGCTCACGGAGGAGCCCCACGAGCCGGCGCATCTCGGTGAGCGCCTGGCGACCCGTGGCCTCCACCGTCTCGAGAGCCTGCCGCTCTCGCTCCTGCTCGGGCTGCAGCAGCCGCCGTACCGCCCCGGCCTGGACGGTCATCACGGAGACGGAGTGTGCGATCACGTCGTGCAGCTCCCGGGCGATGCGCTGCCGCTCCTCGTTGACGGCCCTGGCGGCCTCCGACTCGTGCACGAGGGCCATCCGCCGGGCACGCTGTTCCGCCTCGCGGAATCCTTTCTCGCGCGCCTGGGCGACGTTGCTCGTGCCCCAGACGAGCGTCAGGAAGATGACGGGGAAGGCGAAGTCGCCGACGGCGTGCTGGTCGGCCTGCACGTTGACGACGAGCGTGGCCGCGTAGAGGAGGAGAAGCCCGAGCGCGGACGACCGCAGGTCGAGCTGTCCGAACAGCCAGGCCGCGAGGAACAAGAGGAGAAAGGGAGCGAGGCTGTCGCCGACCAGATGCCCGTTGCCGATCAGCGTCGCGGCCACGGCGATCGACACCGTCGCGACCGGGGCGGCGAACGGCGCGCGCCGGCGGAGGAGCAGGGGAGCTGCCATGGCCGGGCCGAGCAGGGGGATCAGCCATCCGGGCCCCTTGCTGATGCCGTCCGCGCCGGTCGCGCTGACCAGGCCCTCGACGACTCCCGTGACGGCCAGCGCGATCGCAAAGGCCTCGACCCAGCGGGCACGGACGGCTGCGGCTGCTCGTAGCACGGTGCGTGAACCGTAGCCGGGCAACCGGGCCGCGGTCGTCATCCCGAAGGACGATCCACCGCGGCGTCACGGGGCGCCCCTGAGGGCGCTAGCGCCGCGCTCGCGCGGTTCGAGCGAGCGGCACGATCATGCCCCTGCCCAGCGGGACAGCGCGTCGACGACCGACTGCAGCTTGCGCCCCGCCGGCGTCAGCCGATACTCGACCCGCGGGGGCCTGGCGTCCGTCACCAGCCGCTCCAGCACCCCGGCCTGCTCGAGCTCGAGGAGCCGCTGGGCGAGAGTTCGCGGGGGGATCTCGCCGACCGACTGCTTGAACTCGTTGAACCGCGACGCCCCCTCGTACGAGGCCCAGAGGATCGACACCGTCCAGCGGCGCTCGAGGAGGCCCGCCGCACGGCGGACCTCCTCGGGAACCGGCTGGCAGTGCCTACACCGTGACATCGAGATGCTTCGCGGCGGGCTCCAGCGCCACTTCGAGCACCTCCGACAGCGACATCACCGGGTGAAACGAGATCTCGTCCCGAACGTGCTGTGGCACGTCCTCGAGGTCGGCGCGGTTGCGCTCGGGAATGACGACGTCGGTGAGGCCGGCCGCGTGAGCGGCGAGCACCTTCTGCTTCAACCCCCCGATCGGGAGGACGCGACCCTGGAGGGTCACCTCGCCGGTCATGCCCACGGTGTGCTTGACAGGGCGTCCCGTGAGCAGCGACGCGAAGGCCGTAGCCATCGTGATGCCTGCGCTCGGCCCGTCCTTCGGGATCGCACCCGCGGGGACGTGGACGTGGAACGAGCGCTGCTCGAACTGCTCCTCCTCGAGCCCGTACGACGCTGCCTTGGCGCGAACCGCGGACAGGGCGATCTGTGCCGACTCCTTCATCACGTCTCCGAGCTGCCCCGTGAGAACGAGCTTCTCGCCGCCGGCGACGCTCGTCGCCTCGACGAAGAGAACGTCGCCTCCCACGCCGGTGACCGCGAGCCCCGTGGCGACGCCGGGCACGGCCGTCCGCTCCGCCGCCTCGCGGAAGAACTTCTGGCGTCCCAGCGCCCCGCGAACGGCCTCGACGTCGAGCGCGACCGGCGCCTCGGCCGAGCCCGAGGCGATCCCGGTCGCCGTCTTGCGCAGCAGCTTCCCGAGCTCGCGCTCGAGCTGGCGCACGCCCGCCTCGCGCGTGTACTCGGAGATGACCACCTCCAGCACGTCGTCGCCGACGGTGACCTCGTGCTCGTGCAGGCCGTTGCGCTCGCGCTGGCGCGGGAACAGGTAGCCGTTCGCGATCGCCACCTTCTCGTCGGTCGTGTAGCCGTCGAAGCGAATCACTTCCATCCGGTCGAGCAGCGGTGCCGGGATCGTCTCGGCCTGGTTGGCGGTGGCGATGAACACGACCTCGGAGAGGTCGAGCTCGACGTCGAGGTAGTGGTCGCGGAACGTCGAGTTCTGCGCAGGGTCGAGCACCTCGAGCAGCGCCGCGGACGGGTCGCCGCGCCAGTCGGCGCCGACCTTGTCCACCTCGTCGAGCAGGATCACCGGGTTCATCGTGCCGGCATCGCGCAGGGCCCGGACGAGCCTGCCCGGCAGAGCCCCGATGTAGGTACGGCGATGCCCGCGGATCTCCGCCTCGTCGCGGATGCCGCCCAGCGACATGCGCACGAACTCACGGTTGAGCGAGCGGGCGATCGACTCGCCGATCGACGTCTTGCCGGTGCCGGGCGGGCCGATCAGCGTGAGGATGGCGCCGGACTTCTTGTCGGGCTCGATCCCACGCTCTTCGCGCAGCCCGCGGACGGCGATGTACTCGACGATGCGCTCCTTGACGTCGTCGAGCCCGGCGTGGTCGGCGTCGAGCACCTCGCGCGTGGCGACGGGATCGAGACGCTCCTCGGAGCGCTTCCCCCACGGCACGGAGAGGATCCAGTCGAGGTAGCTGCGGATCGTCTGCGACTCCGGAGAGCTCTCGCCCATCCGCTCGAAGCGCCCGAGCTCGCGCTCGGCCTGCTCACGGACCTGCTCCGGCAGCTCGGCCTCGGCGATCTTCGCGCGGAACTCCTCGACGACGGACGTCTCGTCCTCGCCGAGCTCCTTCCTGATCGACTCGAGCTGCTTGCGCAGGATGTACTCCCGCTGCTGCTTCTCCATCCCGGTGCTGACGTCGTCTCGAATGCGCTGCCGCAGCTGCATCAGCGTCAGGCGCTCGCGCTGCAGCCGCAGCGCCAGCTCGAATCGCTCGATCACGTCGACCGCCTCGATCAGCTGCACCTTCTGGTCGAAGGTCAGGTCGGGCGAGTACCCGGAGGTATCGGCGAGAGCGCCCGGCTCGGTGATCGAGCGCACGAAGGCGGCGATCCGCCCGTCGTCCCCGCGCAGCTCGAGGATCTCCTCGACGACGGCGCGGTACTCGGTCTCGAGCTCGCGGATGCGGTCGCCGGCAGGGGTCTCGTCGGGCCGCTCCTCGACCTCGACGTAGAGGCGGCCGTTCGGGGCGGTCTCGGCTGCGCCTGCGATCCCGCGGAAGAGGCCGTTGAGGGCGACCGCGTGGCCGCCACCCGGAAGGCGCACCGTGTCGGCCACCTCGGCCACGACGCCGACGCTCGCGTACTCGCCGTCGCGCTTGGGCACGAGAAGCACGCGCTCCTCGTCACCGACGTCGACGGTGAGGGTGACGCTCATGTTGGGGAAGACGACGATGTCCTCGAGAGGGACGAGCAACAGCTTGCTCACGACGGGCTCACGCTCCTCGTTCTGATTTTCGCGGTTCATGTAGTGCTAGTAACTTCAAAAAGTGTACCGCTATTCCCATCCTCTCCCGTCCGCCGGCCGTGCCCTTACGGAACGCTCACAAACCCGCGGGCTCACGGCGAGTCTCACTGGATGGAGCCGATCTCCCGATCACCGCCTCCCGGGAGCCGGCCACCGCCTCGCAGACGGCTGCGCTCTCCGAGGGCGCGGTCCGCGCTGCGCGGTCTGGGGGGCGTCCGCCAACGGCCGACGCCCCCCTCCCTCCTGTTTGCAGCGGACGTCGCTACGCGACTCCGGGTGCCCGCTCACGCGGGCACCCGCCGCGCACACACCCCTGAAGCCGGGAACCTCCGGTTCCCTGCGAACCCTCCCCCTTTCTTGCCGGCAGCGGAGTCGCTACGCGACTCCGGGCGCCCGCTCACGCAGGCGCCCGCCGCGCACACACCCCTGAAGCCGGGAACCTCCGGTTCCCTGCGAACCCTCCCCCTCCTTGCCGGCAGCGGACGTCGCTACGCGACTCCGGGCGCCCGCTCACGCAGGCGCCCGCCGCGCACACACCCCTGAAGCCGGGAACCTCCGGTTCCCTGCGAACCCTCCCCCCTCCTTGCCGGCAGCGGAGTCGCTACGCGACTCCGGGCGCCCGCTCACGCAGGCGCCCGCCGCGCACACACCCCTGAAGCCGGGAACCTCCGGTTCCCTGCGAACCCTCCCCCTCTTGCCGGCAGCGGAGTCGCTATCGCGACTCCGGGCGCCCGCTCACGCAGACGCCCGCCGCGCACACACCCCTGAAGCCGGGAACCTCCGGTTCCCTGCGAACTCTCCTTTGAGGTTTGAGCAGACGTTGCGCCCGTTCGGGCGCGCAAGCGCCGCTAGCCGCGGAAGCGGTCGAGGGCGAGGCGCGAGATGCGGCCTGCGAGCACGTCCGAGCGGACGCCGGCGCCGCCGGGACGGTAGGTCATCACCGCGGTCACGTAGGCGCCGCCGGGCCAGATCACGATGCCGACGTCGTGCCGCGCCGTGGCGATCCAGCCCGCCTTGTGCAGCACCCGTGCGCCGGCCACGCGCCCGAGCTCGCGATCGAGCTTCCCACCGTCCCGTACCTGGGAGAGGACATAGAGCAGGTAGCGGGCGTCGCGCGCCGTGAAGCCCGGCTGGGCGGCGCGAAGGGGGCCGAGCCCAGCGCTCGCGAGCCACACTCCCCTGGCCAGGCTCGCGAGGTCCCAGGCGCTCGTCTTCTTGCCGCGCCCCCACCACGGCTGGCTGTCCACCCGTACGGGGATGGCGGCCGCCGGGCGCCGCTGCGGGTCGCGCTCGATCTCGTAGCCGCCGTACATCTCCGTGTCGACCAGGCCGATCGAGCGCATCAGCGCGTTCACGAGCGCCGACCCTCCGGACGTGGAGCCGCCGAAGGCGCGCTCGACGGCGTTCGCGGACGCATTGTCGGAGAAGACCAGCATCTGCCGGAGCAGGCTGTCGAGGCTCGAGCCGCGCCCCGGTGTCCCCTCCGTGCGCGCGAGCGCGGTCACCGCGATGGCGAGCTTCAGGGTCGACGCCGCCGGGAACGTGGCCTTGGCGTTCCACGCCGCGCCGGCGCCCGAGACGAGGTTCTGCACGTAGACGCCCGCCGTCGGGCCGAATGCGGCCGCCGTGCGACGCAGCTCACGAGCCAGAAGCCCGTCGAGCCGCGCGGCGTGCCGGCGCGGCGCGGCAGCGCGGGGGGCCCCGAGCACGTGCGACACCGTGGCCGACGCGCGACGACCCTTCGCGTCCACCGTGACGACCCGCACCGACGTTTCGCCGGAAGGCAGGTTCACGCGCAGCTGGAACCGCCGCCGGCGCAGCGGCAGGTCGGCGAGCGTACGGGCGCCGGCGTGCACCACGATGCGGCGCGTGCCGGGCGCAGCGAGCCCCGTCACGGCACCGAAGGAGATCTCGTAAGGAGCCGGCTGCTGGATCGCCGGAGGCGCAGGCGGCAGGGCCGTGATCACGCGTTCACCATAGCCTTGAGCCGATGCCGATCCTCGCCCACGTGGACCTCGACGCGTTCTTCGCGGCAGTGGAGGAGCTGGAGCAGCCGTCGCTGCGCGAGCGGCCGCTCGTCGTCGGCGGCGACCCGCAGGGTCGGGGCGTGGTCGCCACGGCGAACTACGTGGCCCGCCGCTTCGGCATCCGCTCGGCGATGAGCTCGGCGGAGGCGCTGCGCCGCTGCCCCGACCTCGTCTTCGTGCGGCCGCGCCACGCTCTCTACCGTCAGTACTCGGAGTCGGTGTGGGCCGCGATCCGCGAGGTCGTGCCACGCGTCGAGCAGGTCGGGATCGACGAGGGCTACCTCGACCTGGGCACGGTCGTGACCGACTTCGCGGGGGCGCGGAGGCTCGCCGAGGCAGTCCAGGTATCGGTGCGTGCCGCGACGGCGCTCTCCTGCTCGCTCGGCGTGTCGACCTCCAAGGTCGTCTGCAAGGTCGCCTCGGACCGGCGCAAGCCGGGCGGCATCACGGTCGTGCCGCCGGGCCGGGAAGCCGCGTTCCTCGCCCCGTTTCCGGTGAGGGCACTGCCGGGAGTCGGCCCCCGCGCCGAGGCGCGGCTCGCCGCAGCAGGCGTGAAGACGATCGGCGGCCTCGCCCAGCTGTCGGACGTGGAGCTCCGAGCAGTGCTACCCGGCAGCGTCGGCAGGCTGGTGCGCGACCGCGCCCGGGGCGTCGACGCCCGCGACCTCGAGCTCGAGTCCGAGCGCGTCTCGATCTCGGTCGAGGAGACGTTCGAGCGGGACCTCGCCGACCGGGCGCTCCTGCACGCCGAGGTGCACCGGCTCGCAGCCGAGCTGGCCGCCCGCATGCGGCGCTCCCGCGTATCGGGCCGCACGGTCACGGCCAAGCTGCGCTACGCCGACTTCTCGATCCGTTCGCGATCGACGACGCTGCCGGCCCCCATCGACGAAGCCGACCGCATCGGAGAGCTCGCGTGCGAGCTGCTCGACCGTGGGCTGCGCGACCGGCCGGGAGCGCTACGGCTCGTCGGCGTCGGCGTGTCCGGCCTGTCGGAGCATCGCCAGCTCACATTCGACCCGTAGTGGATCGGCCCGTCCCGCCCCGGAAGGCTAGCGGGCGCCGACGACGTTGGCGGGCGTACGGCCCAGGAGCAGCACGGCTCGGAGAGCCTCCACGCAGAGCATCCCCATGGCGACCCGCGTGTCGCGCGTGGCGCTGCCGAGATGCGGCGCCAGCACGACGTTCTCCAGCGAGAGCAACGCCTCCGTCACCTCCGGCTCGTGCTCGTACACGTCCAGACCGGCCCCCGCGATGACACCCACCTGGAGCGCCGCTGCGAGCGCCGCTTCGTCGACGACCGGCCCGCGCGCGGTATTGATCAGCACGGCGGTCGGCTTCATCAGGCGCAGGCGGCGCGCGTCGATCAGATGCCGTGTCTCCTCGGTGAGCGGCACGTGCACCGAGACGACGTCCGCGTCGGGGAGCAGCGTGTCGAGATCGTCCCCGCGGCCGGCGAGGACAGGCCTGGCGCCGAAGGCCTCGGCGAGACGGGCCGTCTCGCGGCCGATCCGGCCGGCACCGATCACGAGCAGGGTCTTGCCGGCCAGGCGCTCGCCGAGCATGAACTCGAGCGAGAACTGCCACGGCTCGCGCCGGCGCACGAAGCGGTCGCCCTCGGTGACCCGCCGCAGCAGCGAGAGCATCAGGGCGAGCGCCAGCTCCGCGGTGGCGCCGGTGAGCACGTCGGGAGTGTTGGCGACGACGACGCCGCGGCGACGCGCCGCCTCCAGGTCGACGTTGTTGACGCCGACGGCGTAGTTGGCCACCACCCGAAGCTGCGGGCCGGCGGCCTCCAGGTAGGCCTCGTCGACCGTCACCGTGAGCATGGCGACGATGCCGTCGGCCCCCCGGGGCTCCGCCACGAGCTCGAAGTCGCGCTGGAGGGCCTCCTCGACCTCCGCAGGCACGGGCGCGCTGATATGGACGAACGGCCGCACGGAGCGCATCATCCACGAATGAGCCGCCTCTATCACGAGGGGAACCGCACCCTGCAGGACCGCTTCGACACGCGGCGCCTGGCAGACCGGATCGAGGAGCGACTCGACCGCGACTTCCTCGACGGGGACGACCGCGCCTTCCTCGAGCGCATGGAGATGTTCTTCCTGGCGACGGCGGACGAGGACGGGATGCCGCAGTGCTCGTACAAGGGGGGCGACCCCGGCTTCGTCCGCGCCGTCGACGACCACACGCTCGCGTTCCCGAGCTATGACGGCAACGGCACCTACCTGTCCCTCGGGAACCTGCTGCGCAACCCGCAGGTGGGCCTCCTGTTCGTCGACTTCAGCACCCCCAAGCGCCTCCGCGTGAACGGGATCGCGTCGATCGCGGACGACGACCCGCTGCTGCCCGACTACCCCGACGCGCAGCTCGTCGTCAGGGTGCGCGTCACGCACGTGCTGCCGAACTGCCCACGCTATGTGCACCGCATGGAGCTGGTCGAGCGATCCCGCTTCGTGCCGCGGGAGGCGTGCGAGACGCCCGTCCCCGAATGGAAGCGCCGCGCCTGGTCGCGCGACGTGCTCCCTGCCGGCGACCCGGCGCGCTCCGCCGAGCCGCTCGACTGACTGGTCGTTCCGGGCTTCCTCTTGGCATTGACAACTTTCGATATCGTGGCATCATTCATATCGAAAACCATCGATGAGGGAGGTCTTCATGGCAATTCCCGCGGAGGAGACACGCGAGGAGGTGCGGTCGCGCTACGCGGAGGCGGCGCTGGAGGTGGCGGCAGGTCGGCAGGGATCCTGCGGCAGCGGCTCGTGCTGTACCGACGCCGTCGCAGCAGGGTTCGGCGAGACGCTCTACGGCGCCGACGAGCTCGGGGAGCTCCCCGACACGGCTGCGCTCGCGAGCCTGGGGTGCGGTAATCCGACGGCGGTGGCCGAGCTGCACGAGGGCGAGACCGTGCTCGACCTGGGCTCCGGCGGCGGCATCGACGTGCTGCTCTCGGCGCGGCGCGTGGGGCAGAGCGGCGTCGTCTACGGGCTCGACATGACCGAGGAGATGCTGGCGCTCGCCCGCCGGAACCAGCAGGAGGCCGGCATCACGAACGCGCACTTCCTGCGCGGGCAGATCGAGGACGTGCCGCTTGCGGCGGAGAGCGTGGACGTCGTCATCTCGAACTGCGTGATCAACCTGTCGACCGACAAGCCGCGCGTGCTCGAGGAGATCGCCCGCGTGCTGAAGCCGGGCGGCCGCGTCGGCGTGAGCGACGTCGTCGCCGAGGATCGCCTCTCCACCGCCGAGCGGGCCGAGCGCGGCGGCTGGGCAGGCTGCATCGCCGGCGCGCTGTCGGTGTCGGAGTACGTCGCCGGGCTCGAGGCAGCCGGGCTCGTCGAGGTCGAGGTGGACTTCACGCACGAGGTCGCCGACGGGCTGCACGGCGCCATCGTGAAGGCCCGGAAGCCGTTGGCCGCCGCACGGGAACTGCCCCTCGTCGAGAGCAGCGCAGGACGCGGATGCTGCTGAGCGCCTCTACACGGCGATGAGCGGGATCCGGGCAACCGCCGGGGGTCAGGCCGCCGGGAGCGAGTCCCCTCGTGGACCGCCGCCGTCGGAGCCTGCCCGGGTGAGGAGGGCCGTGGTCGACCCGTACACGAGCTGCGCTCGCTCGAGCGGCGAGAGCTCCGGGAACTGCGAGCCGATCGGAACCTCGGCGACGAGCAGCGAGCCGCCCGGCAGCGCCTCGAGCAGCGAGCCCAGCGGCAGCTCGCCGCGACCGCACAGCAGTCGCTGCTCCCTGGCCTCGACAGCAAGCCGCTCGGGCGCCGGTGGTGCCAGCGGCGCGTCGCAGAGCTGACACACGGCGAGGGCATGGGCGGGGGCGGCAGCCAGGTCGGCGACCGTGCCGCCCGACCGGAACAGGTGCAGAGCGTCGATCATCACGCGGGCGTTGTCGCTCGCAGCGAGCGCTACGACCCGGAGCGCCTGCGGGAGGCTGGCAAGGTGCCGGAACGGCATGAACTCCAGGTCGACGGTCATCCGGTACTCCCCGGCGAGCTCACAGAGCCGGGCGAGCTTGTCCGCCAGCACGTGGTCGTCGGGATCGTCCCCCGTGGCGACGACTCGCGTCGCACCGTGCGCGGCCCCTCCCTCGACCATGGCGCGATGCGACGCGACGTCGGTGTCCGCGGAGAGCGAGACGAGCTCCACCTGGAGAATGCCCACACCGGTATCCCGTATCCGGGCGCTCGTCTCGCGGCTCAGTCGGCTTCCGGCCGTGAGCGGGTACTCGGGGCCGCCTGGCACCGCTGCGCGCGTGCGCACCGAGACGGCGGCGAATCCGGCCCTGGCGGCGACCTCGATCAACGCCGGTGGGCCCAGGTCCAGGAAGCCGAGCGCGGCCAGGCCGAGCCCGTCCTTGCGGGTCATGGCCGCCACGACAGCTCACCGCCGGACGGCGCAGCGGTCACGGCATCAGCTCCGAGACGATCACCGTTCGCCCTTCGGAGATCGAGCGCGCGACGGCGAGCGTCGCAGCGAGCGTCATCGTCCCTTCTCTCCCGCTCACGACGGGCTCCGCCTCGCCACGGATCACCGCGACGAGGTTCTCCAGTTGCGCTGCGTAACAACTCATCCGGTCCGCGTCCAGGCGGCGGCGGACGAGCGGGTCGCGCCAGTCGCCCCCGCCCGCGTGCTCCCACAGGTCCAGGCTGGGTATCGCGAGAGCAGCCTTCTCGCCGAGGACGTGGTAACAGTCCTCCGCCTCGTGCGGAAAGGTCAGCGACTCCTCGGCGGCGATCTCCCAGAAGTACGGCGAGGGTGTGGCGTCGCTGAGCACGAGCGTGCCGAGGGCGCCGCCGGCGAACCGCATCGCCACCGCCACCGTGTCCTCGACCTCGTGCCCGCGCACCGCGTTCGAGCCGACGGCCTGCACGCTCTCGATCTCGCCGCACAGGAACCGGAAGCAGTCGACGTCGTGGATGGCGTTGATCAGCAGCGGGCCGCCGCCGGGCAGGCGTCGCCAGCCGGCGTCGAAGTACGAGTCGTGCTTGCGGACGACGGACATGCCGGTGACCGCGACCAGCCGACCGAGCTCTCCGTCGGTGATCGCCCGGCGCGCCGCACGCATGTCGGAGCCGTGGCGCCGGTGATGTCCGACGAGGACCGGAACGCCGGCCTCCTCGCCAGCCTCGACCAGCCGCAGCGCGGCGGCGACCGAGTCGGCGATCGGCTTCTCGACCAGCACGGGGATGCCACGCGCAATGCAGGCGAGCCCGGCTTCCAGGTGGAGCGTGTTCGGCAGCGCCACGACGGCCCCGTCGGGCCGCGCCTCGTCGAGCATCCGCTCGTAGCTCGTGAACCTGGGCACGGCGAGCTTCTCGGCCAGCGCGCCGGCTTCAGGGGCCGGGTCTGCCAACGCGGCGAGCACGGAGGCCGGATGCTCGGCGATGAGCGCCGCATGCTCCCGCCCGATCAGGCCCGCACCCATCAGCGCGATGCGGACGGGCCTCACCCGCCACCTCCGCGCGACCGGGCCAGGAGTCGCGGCAGCCTCTCGACGACGGCGGCCCAGCCTGCCGACCCGGGCTCGATGACGTCGAAGTGGTCGGCGCCCGGGAGGTCGACCAGCTCGACGACGTCGCCCGCAGCGCGGGCTGCGTCGGCGAAGACCTGACTCTGCGACGGCGGCACGTCGACGTCGTCCTCGCCGTGGACGAGCAGCACCGGCACCCCGAGCGGCAGCAGCACGACGGGCGAGGTTGCCGCGTAGCGCTCGGGCAGCTCCGCCGGCGTCCCACCGAGAAGCACCCGGCAGGCCCCGTCGCCGAGGTTCTCTGCCACGGCACGCGCGAGGTCGGTGTAGCCCGCCTGGGACACGGCTGCGAGCGGAGCAACGCGGGGCACCGCCCCCGGCAGGCCGGCGGCGAGCCGGGAGCGAGCTGCGAGCCAGAGCGCAAGCTGCCCGCCGGCGGAGTGGCCGACGGCGACCGCCCTCCCTGGATCGACGCCGTCGAGATCCGCGACGGCGTCGGCAGCCGCGGCGACGTCCGCGAACGTGCCCGGCCATCCGCCGCCCTCCTGCCCCACCCGCCGGTACTCCACGTTCCAGGCGGCGATCCCGCGCGCTGCGAGGTCGCGCGCCAGCGGCGTCATCAACGTGCGATCCCATCCCCAGCGCCAGTTTCCGCCGTGGATCAGGATCACGACCGGCCACGGCCCCTCGCCGGCAGGCAGGTGCAGGTTGCCGACCTGGTCGGGATGCTCGCCGTACGCGATCTGGCGCGCGGGAGGCTGCCTCATCCCGTGCGGAGGGGAACCTGCGCCGTCACGGCGAGAGCCGCCGCGTCATGCGAGCAGCGCGCGACGGCGGGAGAGCGCATCGAGCAGCGTGTCGATGTCGCCGGCCGTGTTGTAGAAGTGCGCCGCAATCCGGAGGCTGGTGTCGCGGAGCGAGCAGATGATCCGCTCCTCCGCCAGGGAGGCGACGAGGGCAGCGGCGTCGGTCGAGCGGACGCACACGAGGGGGCCGCGCCGGGCGGGGTCGGCCGGCGTGACGACGGTCGCGCCCAAATCCGTGAGCCCTTCGATCAGGCGGGTGTTGAGGCCACGCACGTGCTCCTCGATAGCCGGCACGCCCGTCTCCTCCACGAGTGAGAGGCCCGCCACGCCCGCGTAGATGTTGGGCACGGGCGGCGTGCCCGCGTCGAAGCGCCGGGCCGTCGCGTGGGGTGAGTAGTCGGAGATGTCCATGCGGAAGATGTCCTCGTCGGCGAACCAGCCGGTCTGCGTGGGCAGAAGCTCCGCCAGCAGAGAGCCACGCACCCACAGGAACCCGAGCCCGGCCGAGCCGAGGAGGTACTTCACCGTCCCGCCGGTGACGAAGTCGGCGCCCAGCGTGCGCATGTCGAGCTCGATCGCGCCGGCGGCCTGATAGCTGTCCGCGAGCACGAGCGCGCCGTGGGCGTGCGCAGCCTCGGCGATCCCGGCCACGTCGTGCCGGTGCCCCGTGCGGTAGGAGATCGTCGTGCAGCACACGAGCGCGGTGCGCTCGTCGATCGCCTCGGCGAAGCGCTCCACCGGGATGGAGCCGTCGGGATCGGGGCGCACGTGCACGACTTCGGCGCCGCGCAGCTCCTGCGCGTGCGCGATCTGCCCGACGGTTGGGAACTCGTACTCGCTGATCACGATCCGCGTGCGCGCGCCCCGCTCGAGCGGCAGGGCCGAGACGATCCCGCTCACGCCCTGTGAGACGGATGTCGTCACCGCCACCTCGTCGGCACGCGCATGCAGGAGGCGGGCGAAGCCGTCGCGGGCAGCCTCGGCGCGCTCGACCCAGTGCTCCCATTCGGCGCCGTTCTCGTCCCAGCCCGTCAGGTACTCCTCGTAGGCAGCGCGCACCCGGTGCGACAGCGCGCCCTGCGAGCAGGCGTTGAGGTAGGTCGCGCTGGCGAGAATCGGGAACTCGCCGCGAACCGCTTCGCCGACGCCGCTCATGCGATCACGTACGCGGCCGCCACGTCGGCCGTCAGATAGGCGGCGGACGGGCTGCCCGCAGGCGTGAAGATGCCGAGCACGGCGAGCTCCGTGTCCGGCGCGAGGTTCTCGACGATGTGCACCTCGCGGGGCGAGAGGCGGAAGGCCGAGCCCTCGACCAGCTCCTCCGCGCCGCTCCCCTGCGGGTGGAAGCGGCCGCGCCCCTTCCAGACCCAGACGATCTCGTCGTAGAGGTGGTAGTGCCAGGGCGCCTTGCCGGGCGGGATGTAGCCGAGGAACATCGTGGCGCGCGTGGAGCCGTTGTGCGGGCCGAACAGCACCTGGAACGAGCGGCTACCGGTCGCCTTGCCGGGCTCGACGTGCTCGCTCGCCACGACCCTCTCTCGCGCTCCCATGGGAGCGTGCAGGTCGGTGTCGCCGCCGACGGTGACACGCACTGCCGCGAGCCCCTCGCCCCCTGAGGCGAGCGTGGCCTCCTCGCCGGCGAGCACGAGCGCCGCGCTCCCGGTCGTCACCCCGTCGGGGCCGACAGCGCCTCCCCCTCCCGACACGAAGAGCAGCGAGTCGTGCGCCGGGTCGGCCAGCGCGACGGTCTCCCCGGGCGCCAGCACGAGGCGGTCGAACGCCAGCTCGGAGCCGCGCTGTGGCGGCAGGCCGTTCTCGAGTGCGACGCGGCTCATCCCTACCGTCCCAGGTACGCCTTGCGCAAGTCCTCGTTCTCCAGCAGCTCTCCGGCCCTGCCCTCCAGCACGACGCGCCCGGTGGAGAGGACGTAGCCGCGGTCCGCGATCGAGAGCGACACGTTGGCATTCTGCTCGACGACGAGCATGGCGACACCGGCGTCGTTCACCTGCTTGATGATCTCGAAGCTGCGTTCCACGAGCACGGGCGCGAGCCCCATGGAGGGCTCGTCCATCAGCAGCAGCTTTGGCTGCGACATCAGCGCTCGCCCCATCGCGACCATCTGCTGCTCGCCGCCCGAGAGCGTGCCCGCAAGCTGGGAGCGGCGCTCGTACAGCAGCGGGAACAGCGTGTAGACACGCTCGAACTCGTCCTTGAGGTCGGCCTTGGGACGCAGGTAGGCGCCCATCTCCAGGTTCTCGAGCACTGTCATCGGCCCGAACAGCCGACGGTTCTCGGGCACGATCGCGAGCCCGCGCTTGATGCGGTGCGCCGTCGGCATCGTCGTCACGTCCTCACCCGCGAGGCGCACGGTGCCGGTGCGGGGCCGCACGATGCCGAGGATGGTCTTCAGGGTCGTGGACTTCCCGGACGCGTTGCCGCCGAGCAGGCAGACGAGCTCGCCCTCGCCGACGACCATGTTCGAGTCCTGCAGGATGTGGATCTGCCCGTAGTAGGTGTTGATCCCGTCGAGCTGCAGCAGCGGGGCGTCGGGTGTGCTCACTTCTTCGCCATCCCGCCCGTGCCCAGGTACGCCTCGACCACCTGTGGCGCGGTGGCGACCTGCTCGAACGTGCCCTCGGCGATCTTGACGCCGTGGTCGAGCGCCACGACGCGGTCGGAGATGCCCTCGACGACGTGCATGTCGTGCTCGATCACGAGGATCGTGAACCCACCGTCCGTGCGAAGCTTGGCGATCAGCTCCGTGATCTCCTGCGTCTCCTTGGGGTTCATGCCGGCGGCCGGCTCGTCCAGCAGCAGCAGGCGCGGGTTCGTGGCGGTCGCGCGGGCGATCTCGAGCCGGCGCCGGTTCGCGTACGACAGCGAGTACGCCGGCTGGTCCCAGCGATACCCCATCAGCCGCTCGCCGAAGAACGCGAGGCGCTCCTCTGCCAGCTCGCGGATCTCGCGCTCCTCCTGTCGCATTCCTGGAGTGCGGAGCATCGAGCGAAACGGGCCGGCAGACGTGTGGCAGTAACAGGCGGCCATGACGTTCTCGCGTACGCTCATGTTGAGAAAGAGCCGAAGCGTCTGGAACGTGCGGGCAATGCCCCTCTTCGTGATCTGGTGCGGATCCAGGCCTTTGATGCTCGAGCCGGCAAAGACGATGTCGCCGCTCGTCGGCTCGTACACGCCGGTGATGAGGTTGAAGAAGGTGGTCTTGCCGGCACCGTTCGGGCCGATGACGCTGACGATCTCACCCTCGTCCACCTGCAGGTCGAGGCCGCTGACCACGGTCAGCCCGCCGAATGCCATCGACACACCGCGCAACTCGAGGAGCTTCTCGGCCATTGTTCTAGATGATCTCCACGCGCTTCTCGCCGACGAGACCGTTCGGGCGGACGATCATCACGACGACGAGGACCGCTCCGAGGAGGATGTAGCGGGTCACCTCGGGCTGAGCCGCGAGGATGTTCTCCCAGACGAACATCGCGAGATACAGCGTCGGTACGAGGACGGCCAGGCGGGACCAGCCGCCGAGCGTGCTGAGAAGCAGGGAGAGAGCGATCAGCGAGACGTACACGACCGACCGCAGCCAGGGAGCGAGTGCCGAGGGCTCCACGACCCACCTCGCGATCAGGTCGCCGAGCCAGCCGCTTCCAGCAGGCGCAGCACCGATCCAGTTCGAGTCGATCCCGTGGACGACGAGACGAACCACGACGCCGAGGGCGACGACCCCTGCGACGACACCGGCCAGGCGAAGCGAAAGCCGGAACACGGCGACGAGCCCGAGGAGAACCGCCGCGTAGAAGATGTATCGCGAGTTGGCGGGATCGCGCAGCAGCTCGAGCAGGACGCTGATCAGTATCGCGCCGAGCACTGCTCCGGCCTGGCTCCCGAGACCGCCGAGGATCACCATGGCGTAGATCGTGATCAGGAGCGTCAGGTCGTAGTTGCCTGGGAAGACCGAGCTGTTGAGGGAGACGAAGAGCGTGCCGGTGAGCGACGCGATCGCGGCCCCGAACGAGAACGCGGTCAGCTTCAACCACGGCACGGGCATGCCCATCAGCTGTGCAGCGAGTGGATCCTCGCGCATGGAGCGCCAGGCACGACCCGTCCGGGACTGGTCGACGAGCCGAAGCGCGACGAAGAGAATCGTGAACACCGCAAGCGCGACGTAGAGATAGGGGAGGTTGAAGACACCGTTGTCCGTACTCACCGGTATCTCGCGACCGAAGAAACTGAGCGGATCGACCTTGAGGATGCCGTTGACGCCCCCCGTCAAGTTTGTGCCGAAGATGTCGTTGCCGTTGATGAGGATGCTGATGAAGATCTGATAGGCGAACAGCGTCACGATCGCGAGGTAGTCGCCGCTCAGTCTCCTCGACGGGAGACCGACGAGCAGTCCGACGAGCGCTCCACCGCCGAGCGCGATCGCCATCACGATGATCGTCGGCCAGTGGAGGTCGTATTGGCCAGAGCGGAGGATCGCGTACGTGAAGGCGCCGAACCCGAAGAAGGCGATGTAACCCAGGTCGAGCAGCCCGCCCCAGCCGACGACGACGTTGAGGCCGACGGCCAGCATCATGAACACTACGGTGTCGAAGGCAACACGACGCCAGTACCCGTCGCTGATGCCGACCGGCATCAGCGCGAAGAGCCCCACGAACAGCGTCAGCCACGCCCACCACGGAACTCCGCGCAGACGATCCTCGATCGTGCCGAGACGCCCGCCGCGACCGGTGCGGTGCTCCCCGTGGCGTGCCACCCACTCGTCCTTCCCGATGCGGGGGCCCTGCTCGCTCACACCTTCTTCACCTCCGGCCTCCCGAGCAGGCCCTGTGGCCGCGCGAGCATGATGACGATGAGGATCGAGAAGATGACGAGATTCGACCATTCGGTCGTGATGTAGGTCTGGGTGACGGACTCGATCAGCCCGAGCAGATAGCCGCCGAGCATCGCTCCCGGCACCGAGCCGATGCCCCCGATCACCGCCGCGACGAAGCCCGCGAGCCCCACGATGAAGCCCATCTGCGGGTAAACGTCGGACCGGAGGGCGAAGAGGACGCCGCCCGCGCCGGCGAGCGCCGACCCGAGCACGAAGGTGAACACGATGACCCGATCGACGTCGATCCCCATCATCGCGGCAGCGTCGCGATCGAAGGAGGTCGCGCGCATCGCCTTTCCGATTCGCGTGCGCGAGACGATCGCCCAGACGGCGACCATGAACACCGCCGTGCTGGCGATGACGATGAGCCGCAGCAGCGAGACGTCGAGCGGCCCCCAGACGATCACGGATTCGAACAGGCTCCCGCCGTTCATGAGGAAGGCGTCGTAGGTCTTGTGCTGTGCCCCGAAGAGGAGTTGCACGCTGTACTGGAGGAAGAACGAGACACCCAGTGCGCTGATCAGCGGGGCAATGCGGGGCGCAGTCCGCAGGGGACGGTAGGCGAAGCGCTCGATCGTGACCCCTACAAGCGCGCAGCCGACCATCGCGGCAAGCACCATCACGACGATCACAAGCCAGATCGAGATGCTCGGGCTCGACGCGCCTCCGAAGGCACTGAGCACACCGAGGCCGATATATGCCCCGATCATGAAGACGTCGCCGTGGGCGAAGTTGAGCAGCTTGAGGATCCCGTACACCATCGTGTAGCCGAGGGCGATCAGGGCATAGGTGCTGCCGAGCGTGGCCGAGTTGACGAACGTCTGGAAGAGACGGTCGACGTCGACCGCCGCGACGGGAAGCAGATTGAGAAGGACGGCTGGCCCGGTCACGCAGGGATCCTACAACGGACGCTCCGAGCAAACCGGCAAGGGGCCCCGGCTATGCCGGGGCCCCTTGCGCCGGCCATTGCTAACCGAGCTTTGTGATCTGCTTGGCGGTGCCGTCCGACTGGATCTGGAACAGCCAGAAGGAGCCGTTCAGTGGATCGTTCGTCTTACGCGAGAACTTGAACGTCCCACCGAGGATCCAGTCCTTGACCGACACGGACTTGATCCGCCTGAGAACGTCCTGCCGCGTGATCGACGTGTTCTTCTTCGCCAGGCATGCCTTCTTGGCTGCCTCGATGATCACCTGCGTCGCACCGTAGGCGGGCGGGCCGAACGAGGAGAACGTCCGCCCCGCGTTCGCCTTCTTCCACTGGTCGACGAGCGACTTCGTCTCCGAATTGAGGTTGATGTCCGGCGCGAAGTTCGAGATGTACGACCCCGGGTACTTGAAGGCCGGGTCGATCGTCCCATCGGTGCCGAACACGACGGCCTGCTTGCCCTGCTCGCGGAGCGCGACCGCGACAGCCTGTGCGTTCGCCGCCACTTGGAACGGCGTGAAGGCAACGTCGGTGTCCTTGTCGATCCTGTTGACGAGGGCCGAGAAGTCGGTCGTGCTGTTCGTGACCGAGAAACGCTGGACAGCCACGCCCTTCGACTTCAGATACGCCTCGACCGTGTTCGCGAGTCCCTGCGAATACGGCTCCTGGGCGTCGAAGACAGCGACCTTCTTGGCCTTCAGAGTGTTGAGCATGTACTGGGCGTCACGGGTGCCCTGCACGCTGTCGTCAGCGACGATGCGGAAGAACGCCGACGTTGCCGTCCTCGGCTGCCCGCCGACGCGCTTGGTGAGTGCCGCGTTCGTGGCCGAAGGCGAGACGGCTGCGAGCTTGGCCGCGAAGAAGGCCGGGCTCGTGCCAGCTGCTGCGCCGGAGGTGGCGGGGCCAACGACGCCGATCACCTGACTGTTTGCGATCACTTTCTGAGCAGCTGTCGCCGCCACGGCTGGATCGAGCGTCGAGTCGGCAGCCACGATCTGCACCTTGAGGCCGACCTTCTTGCCGACGTTCAGGGCAGCAAGCTTCGCCCACGATCCCTGATCCTGGCCGAGGAACGCGGCGGGACCGGTGTAGGGGGTCAGCACGGCGATCTTCATCGCGCTGTTGCACCTGATCGCCTGCGCTGCAGCCGGCGCACCGCTCGCGGTCGCCGACAGGGTGACGGCCACGGCGAGCGCGAGGAGCAGCGCCTGACCGAGTGACTTCTTCATGCAATGCCTCCTAGTACGTGGTTGGGAATCTGGTCGCTCCCATGATTCGACGGCCTCGAACGGCCGTTGTTAGCCACACGGGCGGACGCCCGGCACTGCCGGTGACGAGAACAAGGCCGCATAGACTCTCAGAGCAATGTGGACTGCGTCAAGGACAGCGGGATGATCTCGTGACCACGGCCGGCGACGGGACGCGGGTCGCGCTCGTGACGGGCGCTGCGCAGGGGATCGGGCGTGCGATCACCCGGGCACTGGTTCGGGACGGTCTCTTCGTCGCCGGTGTGGATCTCGAGTTCGAAGGCACCGAGCCGCTCGCGCCGCTGCAGGAGCGGTTTCGTGGTTTCACCGCCGACGTATCCGATCCCGCCGCGGTTGCCCGCGTATTCGCCGACCTGCGGGCGGAGATCGGCCATCTCGACGTGCTGGTCAACAACGCCGGGACCTGCTTCATGTCCGACTTCACCGAGATCTCGCCTGCTGAGCTCCGCCGACAGATGGCGATCAACTTCGACGGTGCCTTCTACTCCTGCCAGCAGGCCGTGCCGCTAATGCTCGAGCGTCCGGGCGTGAAGAAGATCGTCAACGTGTCGTCGAACGGCGCGTACAACTTCGACGTCTTCGACCCGGCGCATTATCGAGCGAGCAAGGCGGCCCTCGACAACCTGACGAAGCACCTGGCCCGACGCTATGCGGCCGATCGGATCTCCGTCAACTCGATTGCCCCGGCCATGACGCAGACACGGCTCTTCGACGTCGTGGACGACGACGTCCTCTGGGTGGCGCTGGCGGCGATGCCGCACGGGGCGCCCCTCGATCCGGCAGAGGTGGCCGACTGGGTCGCTTTCCTCGTCTCGCCAGCGGGCGATTGCGCGAGCGGCAACGTGATCATCCTCAATCAGGGGCGAGACGTCCGCTGAGGAGCGGGGCATCTTGCCCCCGATCGGCGCCACCTGTGCGAGCAGTCTCCTGAGACGCTCTCGGCTCACGCCCCGCGCGAAAGCTTGCGGCAAGCCCCGCTAGCAATACGCGGCGGGAGCGTGGCGTAGCGTCGGCCACTGCTCAGGATCGTGGCCGAGGACGAGGAGCGCCGACTCCCGCGCCGCGAGATCGACCAGCCGCTCGGCGCTGCGGAGAGCCAGCTCGGCGCTCCACGCTCCACCGTTTTCCTGCGTCTCGAGCTCCGACGCCCTCGAGATCGCATCGCCGGCAAGGACGACGGTGCCGCTCTCGCCGAGCCGCAGGAGGAGGGAGAGGTGCCCGGGTGAGTGGCCGGGCGTCGAGAGAGCAACGAGACCCGGGAAGATCTCCTTGTCCCCGTCCACAAGGCTGTACTCCGCCTCCGGCCACGCCAGGGGCTGCGCCTCTCCGAAGTAGCGCGGACGAGCCAGCGCGCGCTCGGCGCGACCGACGTGGATCGGCACGGAGGCGAACTCGCCGACCCGGCCGACATGATCGACGTCGCTGTGTGTGAGAACGAGATCGGTCACGTCCGACGGGCGGAGCCCAGCCAGGGCGAGCTGGCCCCGTGGTGTGTTGTCGGGACCGATCCGGACGAGCGTCCCGAACGAGTCAAGGCCGTCGTCGCCGGCCGCCGCGCCCGGATCGGAGAGGTACGACCGCGGAAAGCCGGTGTCCACGAGCACGATTCGCCCCTCACGGCTGCGGATGAGGTACCCGGGGATCGGGATGACCCGCCCGTCCTCGCGAACGCGGAAGCTTCCAAAGTCGAGCAGCATCAGGGTCGAGGGCGCGTCCACTGGAGCGATCATGGACGATAGCTGGGTCGCGCTCGCATCGAGACCGTCGCGGCCGGAAGAACGCGCCGGGTGAGTTCCGACTGGACGCTCCGAGGCGATCCCCGTAGCGTTGTCGGCCTGAGCGAGGTCGATGAGCCGGAGGATGACGCGGTGGCCGCCCCGGTCGAGCTCGTTGTCGTTCCCGACGCTCGCGCGGCGGCGGAGACGGCGGCCCGACTCCTCGGCGGGGTGGTGGAGGAGGGTGGCGCAATCGCGGTGGCTGGCGGGTCGACGCCTCGGCTCGCGTACGAGCTGGCCGCGGCCGCCCATCTGGACTGGTCGGGAGTCGACCTCTGGTTCGGCGACGAGCGATGCGTCGCTCCCGACGATCCTCTCTCCAATCTACAGCTCGTGCGCGAAGCGCTTCTCGATCGCGTCGATGTCCTCCCGATCGTGCACCCCGTCGAGACCGATCGGCCCGCTGCCGCGGCAGCCGCCGCCTACGACACCGCCCTGAGAGGTGTGCGCCTCGATCTCGTCCTGCTCGGCCTCGGGACCGACGGGCACACCGCGTCCCTCTTCCCCGGCGCACCGGCCCTGCAGGTGCGCGACCGGCTTGCCGTAGCGGCTGAGCCCGGCCTCGAGCCCTTCGTCGAGCGGGTGACGCTGACGATCCCCGCCCTCGAGGCGAGCGCACAGGTCGTTTTCCTCGTCGTCGGCGAGGAAAAAGCGGACGCGGTGAAGCGCGCCTTCGGCGGGGAGCGATCGAGCGAGACTCCTGCGAGCCTCGTCCGCTCCCGCTCGGGCGCAACGACGGTGATCCTCGACCGCGCCGCCTCCTCGTCGCTCGGCGCGTGACCTGCGTGGGCGCCGCGGGCCGGACCGGAGCGGCAAGGCGACCCGGCCGCGCCGGCCGCCTTCGCCCCGCGCACCGCCGCGTTGATCTCCTCCGTGTAGAGGCGCCGGCTGCAGCACGTCTCCTGAGCTGACAGCCGCGGCCTGAGCCGTCGCCCCGCTGGGCAGCGGAATACGGGCCGGCGCGGCGGCGTTCCGATGGACATGTCGGATGTGACGGAACTGCGAGTGGCGCTGACGGTGCCCGACTTCGAGCAGGCGGTCGCCTTCTACCGCGATGCTCTCGGGCTGGAGCAGATCGCCGACTGGAGCTCCGACGACGGCCGCGTCGTCGTGCTCGACGCGGGCCGGGCGACGCTGGAGATCTTCGACGAGGCGCAGGCCGACGCGGTCGACCGCATCGAGGCGGGGCAGCGTGTGTCGGGGCCGGTGCGGCTGGCGCTCGAAGTGACCGACAGTGAATCGACCGCACGGCGGCTCGTTGCGGCTGGCGCCGAGGAAGTGGCGCCGCCCGTGATGACGCCGTGGGGTGACCGCAACGCGCGTGTCCGGGCTCCGGACGGCATGCAGCTGACGCTCTTCACAACCGGCTAGCGCGGCCCCCGAGCGCAGGCGACGGTCGGAGCGCCGATGGCCTCGCTCGTAGACTTCCGGCGTGAGCGAGCTGTCCTCGTGGCTGGCGCCGCACCCGGACTGGGAGCCGGGTGAGAACTGGCCCCAGGCGGTGCCTGTCGTCCGCTACGAGACCGGCGCAGCGGTGGCAGTGATCGACCCGTTCCTGCCGCCCGACGGAGACTTCGACCCGCACGGGAAGCCCGTGCACGTCCTCCTCACTCAGCCTTCGCACTTCCGCGGCACCTCCGATTTCGTCGAACGGCACGCAGCGTCGGTGTGGGTGCCTCCTCACGCTGCCTGGAGGAAGCGCCCGAGCCCGGCGACCACGGACGAGCTTCCGGCCGGCGTCGAGGCGATCGAGTTGGCCGGCGAGCCGCAGCAGGTCGTATTCTTCATCCGCGACCAGGCGACCCTCGTCACGGGCGACGTCCTGAGCGGGACAGGCGGCAGGTTCCACGTCTTCGTCGACGAGGCAGACCCCGAGCGCCTGCTTCCGTCGCTCGACGCGCTCGCCGACCTGGCGATCGAACAGGTGATCATCCCGCACGGCGATCCGATCCGCGCGCACGGCGCCGCGCGCATCCGAGCGGCGGTGGCCGAGGCACTGCGCGGCTAGGGAACCCGCCCGAGCGCGTCGAGGAGGCTCGTGCCCCGGCAATCGGGCCGGCGGCCGGGCGTCGAGGGCCGACCTCAGAAGAAGAACTGCCGCCAGGCATCCCACCAGGTCTCGGCGCGGGAGACGATCATGCGGTCGCTGACCCGCTCGACGCCGGAGCGATAGCGAAGCTCGTCGGGCGCGAGCGTGTTCTTGTACTCGACCTGGATCTCGCAGGGGCTGCCCGGGTCGAAGGGATCGACCGCAGTCACGTCCGCGAGCGCACGTCGGGCGCCCTCGGCGATCATCTCGCGGGCGCGCAACGGCGCCACGTTGCGCGCGGATTGCGCCCCGAGCCCCTGCTTGACGGGCACGGTCACGAGCCCGGGGCCGAGTAGGTCGCGAGCCTCCTCGCAGGCGGCGGTGTCGCCCGTGACGAGCAGCACGGGGCAGCCCCACGTGCCGCAGAGCGCAGCGTTGATGCCCGTCTCGCCGACGAGCACGCCGTTGAACCAGAGGTTCTGCCAGACCTGGCCCGAGACGGTGTGGTTCATCACGCCGCGCCGCGTGCCGGCCATCGCGTGCATGCCGACGAAGAGCGCCGCGTCCACCCCGCTCTCGAGGAACTCGGTGTACTCGGTCCACTCGTCCTGGACGACGAAGTCGCAGGCCTCGTCGAGCAGCTCGGGGATCAGGGAGTTGAACGTCCACTCGTCTCCCGCGCCGTGGCAGTCCATCACCACGATCTCGTCCGCGCCGGCCGCCTTGGCCCCGCGCACCGCCGCGTTGATCTCCTCCGTGTAGAGGCGCCGGCTCTCCTCGTACATCGGCGCCCCGCCGCTCGTCTGGCCCGTCTTGGTGATGCCGGAGACACCCTCGAGGTCGCTGACGACGAAGACCTTCATGCCGGGTAGCGTACGACACCGTGGACACGGGCCTCGCCGGCAAGGGAGTGGTCGTCACCGGCGCCTCCGGCGGCATCGGCGCGGCCTGCGCCCGGCTGTTCGCGGCAGAGGGGGCGAACGTGGTCGTTCACTACAACCTCGGCGAGGAGCGGGCGCGGTCCGTCGCCGCCGAGAGCGGCGGCGCACCCGTCGTGCAGGCCGACCTGACCGTCGAGGCCGACGTCGACCGCCTCTTCGCGGAGGCTCGCGACGCCCTCGGCTCGGTAGACGTCTGTGCGGCCGTCGCGGGCGTGTGGCCCGCCGACGACGTGCCGGTGTGGGAGCTGACACTCGAGCGCTGGGAGGAGACACTGCGTCAGAACCTGACGGCCACGTTCCTGACGGCGCGGGGCTTCCTCCGCGAGGTGGCACGCACCGGTCACGGCTCGCTCGTCCTCGTCGGCTCGACCGCGGGCTGCTTCGGCGAGGCGGGCCACGCGGACTACGCGGCCGCCAAGTCGGCGCTCCAGGGCGGACTGTTGCTGTCTCTCAAGAACGAGGTCACCCGCGTCGCCCCGAACGCCCGCGTGAATGCCGTCGCGCCCGGCTGGACGGAGTCGCCGATGACCCGCGGCCTCGTCGACGACGAGGCGGTGCGTCGCATCTCGCGCACGATGGCGCTGCGCAAGGTGGCGCAGCCGGAGGACGTCGCGGCACAGGTGGTCGCGCTGGCCTCCGACACGCTCTCGGGCCACGTCAGCGGTCAGCTCGTGACGGTGGCGGGCGGCATGGAGGGCCGGGTCGTCCACGACGGCTGACCCGGGAAACGAGAAGGGCGGCGAATCGCTCGCCGCCCCTTCTCAGTCCCTGGGCCGCAGGATGATTGCCGTCAGTCCCCGACCCCGAGCTCTCTCTCTATCGGCGGCAGGGCCGACGGACTTGAACGGTCAGCGTTCGACGCAGGTCGTCTCGAGCGCCGTGGAGCCGGCCTTCGCGATCGCCTTGCGCACGAGCTCGGTCGGGACTCCGTAGCCACCGCCGTTGCCGGCACGCCGGGCGAAGGCAGTCGTGAGCACCCGCCCCCGAGCGTCGACGACGGGCCCGCCCGAGTTGCCGCTCCGGATCTTGCCGCGCACGGTGGTGACGAGCCGCGTGGTGGGGAAGTTGCCGTACGCGTCGCGGCCGATCAGCGAGACGTCCTTGCCGACTCGCACCGGCGTCTCGACGTAGGGACCGTTCTCCGGATAGCCGAGCAGCGCGCCCGGCGTGCCCTCGACGGGGTCGGCAAGTCTGAGAGCGCGTGCCTGCAGGCCTTGGACGCGGAGCACGGCGACGTCGTTGACCTTGTCGAAGGAGACGACGGTGGCGGCGAGCCGGCGCCCGCCGTCGTTCCGGTCGACCCGCGGTGCGCGGACACCGGCGACGACGTGCGCGTTCGTGACGACGAGGTTCGGGGCGGCGACCCAGCCAGAGCCTTCGATGCCGAGGCCGCAGGCGGTGCCGACGACGCGCACGACGCTGAGCGCGGCGGCGTTGACGCCCGCGCTGCCGAGCACGCCGGGGTCGGGCGCGTCGACGCCGGCCTCGGGCCCGGCGAGCGCGCCGAACGGGTCGATGCGCGCCAACTCGTCGATCAGCCGCTCGGGAGGGAAGTGGTCGTTCAGCGTGGTGAGGATCGTGGAGTCCTGGACGTAGCGCCGCAGCTCGGTCTGGCCCGGGACGTAGAGGAGGACGGCGCCGACCGCCCAGCACAGCGCGAGCGCGACGGCTGCACCGAGCACGCCGCCGCCGAGATGGTCGAGGATGCGCAGGGGTGGGAGCAGGGCGAGGCCGGTGCGGGCGTGGCGCCCGACCATGACGCCGAGCGACTGGCCGATTCCCGCGCCGAGCACGGCGCCGCCCAGCGAGACGAACGGCAGCCAGCGGCCGTACTCGGCCCCCAGCACGGAGGTGCCGACACGCGCGCCGACGTAGGCGCCGCCGACGAGGCCCGCAAGCGACAGCACGCCCACGAGCAGGCCGCGGCGCAGACCCGTCAGCGCCATCAGGACGGCGAGGCCGAGCGCGATCAGGTCGAAGAGGGCCATCCTGGAGAGGTTCGCGCCCGGGCGCCGGTTGCCTCCGCGCACACCTCCCCACCGCCGCCGAACGCCGCCGCTACAATCCGTCGGCCCACGGGGGCGTAGTTCAGTTGGTTAGAACGCCGGCCTGTCACGCCGGAGGTCGCGGGTTCGAGTCCCGTCGCTCCCGCTCTCGAAGTCCCTGGAAACAGGGACTTTCTCTATTGAGGTGGTGTTCGGTTCCGTCGCGCGATGGGGTGTGGATGGGGTCGTGATCGCGTCGAGGCTCTCGAGAACGCCCCGGTTTGCGTCGGGGAAGAGGTGGCCGTAGAGGTCGAGCGTGACGCGAATCGACGAGTGGCCCATCTGCGCCTGGAGGTACTTGGGGTGCGCGCGGGCGGCGACCATCAGCGCGGCGTAGGTGTGGCGCAAGTCGTGGAAGCGGAGGCCGTCCATCCGGCTGCGGCGGACGGCGGGCCGGAAGATGCGGTGGCGGAAGTTGTCGTCGTTCAGTACCTCCCCGCGCGGCGAGGGGAAGACGAGGCCGCGCTCGTTCGGTTGCCGTGCGAGCAGCTGCCGGCGCAGGACACGCGCGGCGGTGTTGGAAAGGTCGACACGGCGCCGGGAGGCGCGCGTCTTCACCGGCACGAGCTGGCCCTGGTAGGCGCCGTGCTCGACCTGGACGGTCATGGCCGCGAGGTCGACGTTGCGGTCGCGGAGCGCGAAGAGCTCGCCCTGCCGCAGGCCGGTGAGCGCGGCGAGCAGCACCATGTTGCCGTAGGGAGCGACGGCGTTGGTGGCGAGCTCCTCCACCTCTTCCCAGTCGAGGAAGCGCATCTCGGGTTGGTCTCTGCGCGGAGGCTTCAGGCGGAAGACGCCCTCGTCGACGAGGTGCCCTCGCTCCTTGGCGTTTGCGAGCACCTGCTTGAGCACGCGAAGCGTCAGCTCGGCCTGACGGGGTGCGCGGCGCGCGAGTGTCGCGACGTGGTCCTCGACTGCGGCCGGTCGGATCTCGTCGAGCGCGACGGAGCGGAAGATGCCGAGGTGTGGCAGCACCTCGCGAACGCGCACGAGCGTCGAGGGGCGAACGCGCATGGCGTAGCGGTCGAGCCAACCGGCGACGAAGTCGCCGAACGTCTCGGAGGGCGCCTGGTAGAGCGCGCCGAGCGAGGCGCGCCGCTGCTGCTCCAGAACGAAGCGGTCGGCGTCCTTCTTGAGCGCGAACGACCGCGAGTGCGCCCGCCCGTCGGGCCCGAGCCAGCGGGCGCGGTAACGCTTGCTTCCGTCGCGCAGCCGGTAGGACTCGAGGTGGGCCATGGCTAGTCGAAGAGCTTAGGCTGCCGCTCCTCGGCGCGCCTGGGTGCGATGGGACGGCTGCGCAGCGAGCGCTTCTTTGGGAGGGCGGCTTGCTCGCGCTCGGCCTCGCGGTGCGAGAGGATCCACTGGCGCAGCTCGTCGGGGTCGAAGCGGCGGGTGCCGCCGATCTTGTAGCTGGGCAGGGTGCCGGCGGCGGCCTGGTCGTAGACCCAGTTCTCGTGCACTCCGAGCAGTTCGGCGACCTGGCGGGCGGTCATCAACGACTCCATCGCAACCTCCCTCCTCAAGCAGATGGCAGAAGATAGCATAAATGCGTCTCACTGCCTATATGGGCTTGGGAGTGACTGGCGCGGTACAGTTGCCGTATGCGTGGCGGTGAGCTGATTCGCGAGGCTCGTAGTCGGGCCGGCCTCAACCAGCTGGAGCTGGCCGAGCGGACCGGTCGCGACCGCTCGGTGATCGCCCGCTGGGAGCAGGGGTTGATCTCTCCGCCGGTGGAGAGTCTGCTCGCCTGTGTGCAGGCCTGCGGCTACGACATTCCGCTCGTGCTGGTGCCGCTGGACGAGAGCGCCGACCAGGAGCTGCGGGAGGGTTTGTTGGCGACGCCGAGCGAACGCGTCGTGCGGATGCTGGAACAGCTCGGGCAGGCCCGGGCCGAGAAGGGACGCTGAGGGGAGAATCGTGGACGCTCATGCTCCTCCAACGTTCGACCCATTTGCGCTGCTCGCGACGCTCGATGCCCGTCGCGTCAACTTCGTCGTGATCGGCGCCTTCGCGCGCGTGATCCACGGAAGCGGCGAGATCACCGACGGACTCGACATCACCCCCTCCTGGCGCGACGACAACCTCCCACGGATCGCCAAGGCGCTCACGGATCTCGACGCCCACCGCAAAGACGGCCAGCCGCTCGACCTCGCCGAGCTCGCCGAGCCGGTGCTGGCGCTCGACACTGTCGCGGGTGAGTTGAAGCTCGTGCCGCAGCCTGCCGGCAGCCGCGGCTACGACGACCTGCGCCGCGCCGCCAGCCGAGAAGCACTCGGGCAGGGCCTGCGCCCCCAGGTCGCCTCCCCCGGCGACCTCGCACGCATGCTCGGCGCTCTCGAACAAGAGCACAACATCCCCACCCTCCTCCGTTTGCGCCGCCTCATCGAGCTCGAGCGAGAGCTCACCCGCACTCGCGGCCTCAGCATCGAACGGTGACGGTTCCGCTCTGCCGGCCGGCCAACGCCGAGCCGCACCCTACCGCGCCCTCATGTACAGCAATCCCCACCTGAATAGGAAGGTGACACATATGCACCCTGGTGCAAATACGGGTCAGTGTTTGTGTACGCTGTCTGCGTGTCACGTCGGCGTATCCGCCGCAGGACCGAGAAGGCGCAGCGGCACGCCCAGCCGCCGCCAGGGGCTGCCGCCCCGCCGACGCTGCTGATCGCGCGCGAGGCGACCCGCGTCGAGCGTTTGGCCTACACGCGCACACAGGCAGCGCAAGCGCTCGGCGTCAGCCGCTCCACCTTCAACAGGCGCATCCTGCCCCTCGTGGAGACGGTCGCGATGCCATGGGGCACACGACTGATCCCCGTCGACGAGCTGCAACGGCTGCTCGCGCATCACCGCCGGCCAGCTCGAGCGCAAGCCACGACCGCCGCCAGCCCAGGGCGCCCGGCCACGGTCGCCTCCAGCATCGTGCAGTGGATCCAGTCCGAGCATGCCGCCGGCAGGAGCCTGGGCCAGATCGCACGCGACCTCAACGCTGACCGGGTTCCGACGGCGCACGGTGGAGCCCAGTGGTGGCCATCAACAGTTCGCGCCGTGCTTCACCGAACCGGAGCCTGACCGGACGGCGAACACCGACATACCCTGCCGAATGGCCGTGGCCGCCTTGACTTGCGTCACTCGCATGCACGCGCTTTCTTGACAGGAGGGTGAGCGGCTTGTAAGAGTCGAGTCGCCAGTCGGACTCTATGAGCGGACGCCGGTTGCGGTGGCCGTGGTGAGGGGGGAACGAGTATGTCGCTTGGCGACCGTCGGAACGTGCTCTGGCGTCTGCTCACTGGTCTGGGTCGACGCTCGAGGCGGTGTGGCGGCCGGCCCGCTCTTCTCGTCGCGGTGCTGGGTGCTGGGGTGTTGTGGTCGTCGGCGGCGCTGGCGGCTCCGTCCTATCCGGGTCTGGTGCTTGGCGATTCTCCTTTGGCGTATTGGCGGTTGGGGGAGCCTGATCCGGCGCAGTTCGCTGATTCGACGGCGGGCAACCCTCATCCGGGAACGAAGCTCCTGTCGGGGCCGACGGGGTCGTTGTTCCTGCGGGCGCGGCCGGGCTTGCCGTTGTGGAATGACGGTGCGATCGAGTCGACGGCAGCCCCGTCCGGGTTCGGATACAACCCCGACGGGGCGTTTGTGCAGGTGCCGCAGGGAAGCCCGGCGGCGCTGCTTCCCGGCGGTTTGGTGCCGTTCACGTTGGAGTCCTGGGTGAAGCCGACAGCTGGCGGCGGCTCGTACGCGGGTGGTGTGATCGGGAGCTGGGGCCTGCCGGACGGGTCGGTCGACCTTGGCGAGGCGCTGTTTGTTGATTGGCCGTCGCGGGTGCCGCGGTTTGTGCGGAGCGCGTACTCGGCGGGAGAAACGACGATCACGGGTACCTCGGCGCTGCCGACTGATCGGTATTCGCATCTCGTGGCGACCTTCGACGGCATCACGATGCGCCTGTTCGTGGATGGGGCGCAGGTCGCGTCGGCCGTCTCAACAGTCGGATCACAGACGCTGGCCTCAGTGCTGATCGGCAAGTTCCAGCTCGATTACGGGGTGACGGAGTATCCCGGTTTCTTCTACGGCTCGATCGACGAGGCGGCGATCTACGACTACGCGCTCTCCGATGCGCAGGTGCTGGAGCACTATCAGGTGGGCCGCGGTGCGTCGCAGCCTCTTCAGCAGACCTATGGCACGTGTGGTGGGTCTGGCGTGCATGCGTCTGCGCCGAGCGAGTGCTTGTCGGATCCGGTGAACACGCTGACGGGCGCGTTCACGTACTCGGTCGGCGATCTCGGGTTGCAGGCGAGCGGTGTGCCGTTCGCGTTGGCGCGGTCGTACACGTCGGCCGACGCGACCTCGGGTCGGTTCGGGCCGGGCTGGATCGACAACTACGCGACCTCGCTGTCGGTGCAGCCGAGCGGCGATGTGCTGTTGCGGGGCGACGAGGGCCAGCAGGTCACGTTCTTGGTTCAGCCGGACGGTTCCTTTCTTGGCGCCGGGGGTGTGCGTTCAGAGCTCGTGTCCGTCGCCGGCGGCTACCGGCTGACGCGTCAGGATCGGACTGTGTACGAGTACGACGCGCAGGGCCGGCTGACGAGCGAGAAGGATCGGAACGGCCAGGGCGTGACGCTCGCCTATGACGGCAAACGGTCGGTTGGCGACGGCCACCGACGCGGCGGGCAACACGGCGACGTTCGGCTACAACGCGAGCGACCTGGTGGAATCGGTGTCGCTGTCGGATGGCCGCTCCGTCGGGTTCGCTTACACGGGCGGCCGGCTCACCTCGCACACCGACGTGCGCGGGAAGTCGTGGACGTACAGCTATGACGCGGGCGGCAGGTTGGCGACGATCGTCGACCCGCTCAGCCACGCCCAGATCACGAACGTGTACGACCCGGCAACAGGTCGTGTGACGTCGCAGACGGACGCGCTCAACAAGACGACGACGTTCGCCTGGGACGCGGCCACGGAGACGGCGACGATCACCGACCCCAACAACCACGTGTGGAAGGACGTGTACGCCAACAATGTGCTCCTGCAGAGGGTCGATGGTGCCACGAACGCGACCGTGTTCGGCCACGACTTCGATCTGAACGGCACGTCCGTGCAGGGGCCGACGGGCGAGACGACGGAGATGACCTACGACGCGGACGGCAACCTGCTCACCGCGACCGCGCCGCCCTCCCTGGGCGGTGTGCAGAAGACGTTTACGTACAACGCGAACAACGATCCGCTGACCGTGACGGACGCCCGCGGCAAGCTGACCTCGTACACGTACACGGCGGCGGGGAACGTGGAGACGGTGACGCAGGATGGTGCGCAGATCGGCTCCTACACCTACGACGGTCAGGGCCGCGCGCTGACCTCGACGGACGGAAACGGCAAGACGACGACCTATGGCTATGACGCGGACGGCAACGTGGCCTCCGTCACCCAGCCCGATCCCGACGGAGCGGGGCCACTGGCGGCACCGGTGACGACGTACACCTATGACGCGGCAGGCAGCGTGCTGACACGCGTGGACCCGCTCGGAAACATCGCGGGCGGCACCCCGTCGCAGTACACGACCACCTTCACCTACAACCCGGCCGGGCAGCAGCTGACCGAAACGGATCCGCTCGGGCACGTGACCACCAACGTCTACGACGACGCGGGCCGGCTCTCGAGCACAACCGACGCGAACAACCACACAACCAGCTACGCCTACGACAACGCCGACCGGCTGCTCTCGACGACGGGACCGGATCCCGACGGAGCCGGACCATTGGCGGCGCCCGTCACCACCTACGCCTATGACGATGCCGGCAACAAGCTCAGCGAAACCGACCCGCGCGGCAACACGACCTCGTTCGCCTATGACGCAGCGAACCGGCTCGTGTCGACGACGGGGCCGGATCCGGACGGGGCCGGCGCGCTGACAGCGCCCGTGACGACCAACAGCTACGACGCGAACGGGAACCTGGCCTCGACGGTGGAGCCGCGCGGCAACCTGTCCGGCGCCAACCCGGCCGACTACCGCACTAGCTACACCTATGACGCAGCCGGTCGCTTGCTGACAACGACCGATCCGCTCGGGAACGTGACCGCGAACACCTACGACCCGGTGGGGAACCTCGCGACCGTCACCGACGCCAACAACCACGTCACCTCCTACACCTACGACGCCGCCGGCCGCATCCTGACGGCGACCGCTCCCGATCCGGACGGGGCAGGTCCCCTGATCGCGCCCGTAACGACCTACGCCTACGACCCGGTCGGGAACCAGCTCACCAGGACCGACGCGAACAACCACACGACCACCAGCGTCTACGACGGCTTGAACCGGCTCACATCCGTGACCGGCAGCGACCCGGACGGCGCCGGCGCCCAGACCGCGCCGCTGACGACGTACACCTACGACGTGAACGGGAACCAGCTCACTGTCACCGACGCGAACGGCAACGGCACCGGCACCGTCGGTGACGGGACAACAGCGTTCGGCTACGACCGAGCCAACCGGCTGACCTCGATCAACTACTCCGACACCACGCCGGACGTTACCTTCACGCTCGACAACGTCGGCAACAGGCTCTCGATGGTCGACGGGTCCGGCACGGAAACGCGAAGCTACGACAACCTCGACCGTCTCCTCACCGTCACCCGCGCCACGAACACGTTCTCCTACGTGTACGACGCGGCCGGGAACGTGACGAAGCGAACCTATCCGGACGCCACCGTTGTCGACGCGACCTACGACCCGCTCAGCCGCCTCGCGACCGTGGTCAGCGGCGCCAGGACGACCGGCTACGGCTACGACGCCGCCTCCAACCCGACCACGATGACCTTGCCCTCCCAGAACGGCTACGTGGAGACGCGAACCTACGACCGCGCTGGCCGCCTCACAGGAGTGAAGAGCGTCAAGGGCGCAACCACCCTCGCCGACATCACCTACACCCGTGACCCCGTCGGTAACCCGCTCACCGAGACCCGCACCGGCGCCTCCCCGGTCTCGAAGACGTTCGCCTACGACAACATGGGCAGACTCACCTCCGTCTGCTTCCAGACCGGCACCTGCCCCGCAGGGTCGGACCCGTTCATCCGCTGGACCTACGACCCGGTCGGCAATCGCCTCACCGAGACACGCCCCACCGGAACGACGAACTACAGCTACGACGCCAGCGACCGCATGCTCACCGCCGGCACCACCAACTACACCTACGACAAGAACGGCAACCAGCTCACAGCCGGCACCAGAACCTTCACCTACAACCTCACCAACCACGTGAAAACCACGTCGCAGGGCTCGACAACGACCACCTACACCTACAACGGCGACGGTATCCGATTGCAGGCCTCGACCGGGACCGCCGCCTCCGCCAAGACGAACTTCGCCTGGGACATCAACAATGGCCTGCCGCTCCTCGTGCGAGAAGCCAACGGCAACAACGCACTTCTCCGCCGCTACGTCTACGGACAGCAGCTGATCTTCATGTCGACCACCAGCTCGAACGCGTTCTACTACCACTACGACCCGCTCGGCTCAGTCCGCAACGTCACCTCGCAAACCGGCGCCACCCAACGCACCTACGACTACGAGCCCTACGGCACCATCCGCACCTCAACCGGAAGCTCGCCCACGAACCTCCTCAAGTTCACCGGCCAGTACCAAGACCCCACCAACCTCTACCACCTCCGCGCGCGCCAGTACGACCCAGCGACGGGACGTTTCCTCGGCGTCGATCCGGCGCCTGCGTCGCAACGCACCCCCTACGTCGGGCCATACACATACGTCGCCAACCGGCCCACCTCGGCCGTCGATCCGACCGGGAAGACCCTCGAGTCGAGCGGTGCGAGCCAGGCTGCGGCTAGAAAGCCGTCGTCAGCTCTCAGGGAACCACCTGCCGCTCTCCGCGCGCTTGCCGGAACCACTCGGTGCTCCCGCTCGGTTTACGGCAGGTCTAGCGACCGGCGCTTCACGATATTCTTCCCTTCCCAACCGCTCCTCCCCCGAGCGTTCCGACTGCAGTTCGACATGCGCGATAGCCCTAACTGTGCCGGGACTAAACACCTCATTTTCGTTGAACAGATCGCCAACACTCTGGGGTTGCCAGACGACGCGGCTGTTATCGGCACGTTTTTCGCCGATACACGTTCTAGGCAGCGGCACCGCGTGCTCTCATCTCTGACGCCGGGTGGCTTCTTGAGTGATGACGCGCCTCTCGGAAGCGGTCAGTCCTACTCGCTAATCACAACGCCGGTAGGCACCGTCTTCCAGAAAGGTGTGTTCATCTTTGGAGTCCAGCGGATATCGCTGACAGGCGATAACAGGGTCGGCAAATGGAAGAGTATCGAAACGGCATCATTCAAACCCTTCTACTTCGTTGACACGATTCGCGAAGTTTCTGTCGGGCTTTCAGGTGCAGCCATTTGACCGCTACACGGCCACAGTCGTATGTACTCCTATTACTCGGTCTACTTGTCGCCGGTTGCGGCGCAACGACGACTGCGAGCGATTCGGTCGGCGTGTCATCTCGTCCGTCTCCAATCTCGCGAGATTTTCTCATCAAGGCGGCGTCTCAAAGCGGATTGCGTGTTGAGCAGAAGGTAGGCTTTGGAGAACAGGTTCCTGGATCGCCAATCGTGGCAGTTTATGCGCGGCGATCTGACACGGGTGGCAATACGACAAGGATGACTCTGGAGTTGCTCCTGTCGACGAGCGACGCCGTCGATCGCCAGAAACTGCTCGCGGTCTCGAAGCCAAGAGATCTCCATGCGTTTCGAGTTGGCAACGTACTAGGATGGCATCGCGCATTGAGAACGTCTCCCCTCGATCGGAAGATGCGCACGCTAGCTTTACGTCTCAGCAGGGGTTGCAAGTGTCCGCTGATTTGGTTCCGCTAGTCCTGACCCACTCATGAGGCCGAGGACGCGGCGGCTGGCTGTGGTCGCCAGCTCGACGGCGGCCGGGTGGAGCCTCCCCAAAAGCATCGGCCGGCAGGCGCTCTGCCCGCAGTTTCGCCGCGACGACCTCGACCACGTAAGGCCCGAATGGGATGAGGTCTGCCTTGCTGCAGGGTCAAACGTGGCCTCGCGCACCCGTCCGAGGACGCGCTTTCTCATTCTTCCTTGTCTGACGGGAACGGCATGTCTGACGCTCGGTGATCGAGTGCCGCTCAACGATCTTCATAGGTGCCGGCGTGGTCGGGAGCGTAGCCGTACACTGCCTGCCGGTTTTCCGAGGAGGTAGCGACCTTGTCGATGCCCAGGATCACAAGCTCGCGTTCCGGCGGAATCTCGCCGTGGCAACGGATGTAGCGGCGACCGCTACCGCACCAGCATCTCGTACGACCACCGTCGCGATCGAGCACACGCCGGAATGCGCGGTTCGTAGGCACGTCCGAGTCGTCCAAGTGCACCTCGGGACCGCGCCACCGTCCGGTCTGCCGGAATCGTGCCTCGCGGAAGAGGTGGACACGCGCGATGTCGATCAGCCCGGCGAGGCCGCGGACGAGCTGCCACTGCATGTCCGGCTCGTCGCGTGAGTACCACAGGCACAGCGGCATCGGCCTGTACGACGTGAAGCGGTGGCGGGGCGTTCGCGGCCCGTTCGCCATCACGACCGGGCTGATCTTGCTCGGCGGGCCAGGGAAAACGAGTGCGAGGCGTCGTCCCAGCGGCAGCGGGTCGAGATCGACCTCCCCGCGATACACGATGGCCCGCCCGATGATCTTGCGCTCGAAGTGCTTGTACTCCGGCGGCAGGTCGTGCTCGAGCAGCTCAAGCTCGTGGGGCGCCTCGATCCACCACGACTGCGGCCGAGCCGCGGGCCAGATGCCGACTCGCCGTGCGATCCGCCGCGCTTGTGAGCGAAGGTAGCGGAGGCGCCGCGCCCGGGTCTTCCGAGCACGACGTGCGCGCCCCCGCCCGCGATGTTGAGGCCTAGCGACCGGCGCCTCCGTGGGAGCGGACGTGCGGTGTGTGTCGGTACGCGGCCGACGCGGGAACTGCGAGCGCGCCGCTGCGCCCGATCGTCACCGACGGCTTCTCCTCGACCTCGCGGATCCGCTTCGGGTAGCCGAACACGTCGCGCAGGAGACGCTCTGCGTCTTCTGGCTCCGCCGCTTGTGCCCGCCGCGTCTTCGCTGCAGCATCCCGAAGCAGGTTCGATGCGAACACCGGGTCGCGCGCCGTGAGCGGATCTCCGACACCAGCGGGATCCGGAAGGGGTTGCAGCACAAGTGCGGCCGCGTTGTCGAGGAAGAACGGCGTCCACTCGACGTGCGACGCGCTCGTCGTCAGCAGCCGAAGTGCAAGCGCGGTTATGTGGAAGCTCGAGAGCGGCTTCTTCTCGAGCTCGTGCACCAGTTGCCAGTACTCGTTCAGCCACTTCAGGATGCGCACCTCACGCGTAAACCCGGATGAGCCGAGCTGTTTGTTCCGCCCGAGCACCTGCAGCTTGTGCGTCTCCGGGTCCGTGGGGATCCACCGGTGCGCGTCGTCGTGCGGGCAGTGCGGTATCAGCAAGCCCTTCTCCTGCTTCAGCCCGAGCACGATGTCGGCTGTGAACTCGCAATCGGGGAACGTGATCTTGATCGCATGCGCGCTCGTCTCGAACGTGCCCGCAATCTCCGGCTCGATCCACCTGCGCACCTCGTTGAGCGCACTCTGCGGTGTCTCGATCCAGCCAGACATCAGCCGCTCGACCTCGACCACGAGGTCGAAGTCGTTCAGCGGGGCGACCTGCGTCCCCTGCGCGAGCGCGCCGACCGCGATCGTCCGCGCCGTGCCGAGCCGCTTCCCGATCACGGCGGCAGTCGTGGCGCCTACGTTGTCGCGCTTCGTGCGCGCCTTCGTCATCGTGCTCAGCGGGACCGCGATCTCGTCGAGCAGCTGATCGTAGAACTGGCTTGCGGTCATGCCTTACTCCCATCTGCGCCGGCGAGCGTGAACTCGTCGGTTTGCAAGCTCCGCGAGTACTCGCGCAGGTCGATTGCCATCGGACTCCCGATCACCTGCAAACGCTGGAACAGGCTGGTCAGGAAGAAGACGAGGGCGCCGCGGCCCTCGCCGACCTCGACACGACCATCATCGGGTAGCACCTCGAACGCGCCATGGCGTAGCGCGCAGCCGAGGTCGAGCCGCTTGAACTCGTCGGCCGCTTGCGTGTCGAGCGCATCGCAGAACGAGTCGCCGAAGGGCGGGGTCCATGAGCTCTCGAGCGTGAGGAGCCCGCCGAGGATGTCGAACGGCTCGCGCGGATTGCGCCGCTGGCCGCGGTCGACGATTTCGGCGTTCGTGCGGTGCAGGCGCCTGACCGACGCGACCTTCGCGGCCGCGTAGTCGACGTAGCCGCGCGTCATCTCCTGCTTCGCCTCGAACACGGCGAAGACGCTCTCGACTGGGACGTAGCGCGCACCGGCCGAGGTCTCGAAGAACAGCGGGCAGAAGTGCCGATCGTGAACCACGACGTCGATCTGTTCACTTGTTGCACCGGTCGAGTCGATGACGAACGCCTTCGATACCTGGTACCGAGTCGGCAGGAACTCCATCAACGCCGCGCACCAGTCGGCCTCCGACGCGGAGCCCATCTCACCTGTGTGCTCGACGGCGGCGCGGGTCACTCCGAGCTTCGCCTCGAGGATCTCCTCCTTCCCGAGCAGCAGCTTCGTCAGGTCGGTCATCCAGCTCCCATCGCTTGTTCCAGTCCGGCGCGGGCCTTTCCACGCCGCAAGAAACACGGTAAAGGTGCCGTCGGACGGCATCGTCTGTCGGCACCGTTCGCGGCACCGCTCGGGGCTGGCGCACGGAACCCGCACTGAGCGGCACCGCTGGTGGCACCGTCCGCCGGCGGACCTACGATTGCTCTGACACATACATCCGCACAGGAGGAGATGACGATGAAGCTGCGCGTGGGACTGGACGAGATCCTGCCGTCGAAAGAGGCGGCTCGCGCACTACCACAGGTGATCGACCGGCTTGAAAGCGGCGACGCCGAGCATTTCGTCATCACGCGGCGAAACAAGCCGCGTGCCGTGCTGCTTACGATCGAGCGCTACGAGCAATTGCTCTCAGACGGCGTGGCCGCCGCTTAGCCGCAGACAGCACCACGTTTGGACAACCTTACGGGCGGTTCCAAAGCGACTGCAGTCGAGCCCGCCGCGGAACTGGACTGCAAGATCGCGGACAGTCGGAGAGCCGGGCCTCTTGTTGTCGTCGTAGCTAACGCCGCCATGGGGTGCGGATGGGGCGGGCGACTCCGGGAAGGTCATGGCGAGCCGTGAAACTCCTTACCCGTGGAAAGAGGTAAAGCTCCGCTAATCAGGTGCTTCCGGGTTGTCCCGGGGAGGATCGTGGTACCCCTTGCATGGCCTGTCACGCCGGAGGTCGCGGGTTCGAGTCCCGTCGCTCCCGTCTCTCACTTTGCTTTCTGCCGCGCCGGTCCGAAGCGTCGATCGGCCTACGCCACGAGAAGCGCAGCGAGCTCGCGCGGCCGGAGCGTGAAGACTGCGTGGTCCGAGCCGATCTCGACAGGCTCCACGCCCAGGCGCGCCGCCATCTCGCGCTGTGTCGCCGGCGGCAGGACGTTGTCCTCGGTGCAGAGGACGTAGGTGCACGGCACGTCGGGGAGCGACCGGCCGGGCCAGGGCTGCTCGATGGCCGCCCAGCCCTGGGGGCGCTGCGTTGCCTCGAGGAAGGCGAGATAGGCCTCCCGCTCGTCCGGCGGCACCATCGAGGCCAGCAGTTCCAGGTCGAACGACCGGCAGCCGTTGCCGTCGTCGCGCGAGACGGCCATGATCGTCTCGACAACGTCAGCCCCGCCGAGGTCTGCGATGGAGCGCCCCGGCTCGGGAACGAACGCAGTCACGTAGACGAGGCGGTCGACGCGGACCTCGCCGGGCACCAGGGAAATCGTGGCACCGCCCGCAGAGTGGCCGACGACCACGACCGGCCCCTCGATCCCGACCATCGCCTCGACCACCGAGCCGGCATAGTCCTCGAGCATGGCCGCAGGATCCGTGCACGGCAGGTCGACGGCGATCGTGCGGTGGCCGAGCGCCTCGAGCTCCGGGATCACCGGCGCCAGCTCGGCAGGGCTGCCGAACCCCCCGTGAACAAGGACGAACGTCGTCATCGCGGCCTCCTCCTCTGACTGACTCGTGTCATCGCTCGGGCGGCGCCAGTGTACGCGGTCAACCGCGCGTGGCCCACTCGGAGGTCGCGGGTTCGAGTCCCGTCGCTCCCGCGGCTTTCCAAGTCGTTGCGAGATGCTGCAGGCCCGGGGCGAATGCCCCGAGCCTTTCCGGTCAGGTAGCGGTCAGGTTCCCGAGCGAGACGAGACCACCGGGCGCGGCGACGAGATGCTCCCCTCGCGTCACCGCTACGGGACCTTGACGCTGTTACTGCGACGAGCGCCCGCGACGACGCGGTAGACCCCGGCTCCGCGGGCGGCGAGCGAGTACGACCCGGTCGCGGAGGTCTTGCCTGTCCTGACGGCATTCCACGCACCGCCCGTCCTTCGCTCGAGCACTACGGCCTGCGCGGCCACGGGATGCTTGCTGCAATCGAACACGCTGCCCGCGATCGAGGCTCCGCGCCGGCGCGCAATCACGCGCGTGGCAGGACGATTCCCCTCGAGGCGAATGCCGCGGATCGCCTGCATCGCCTTCGCGGCGTTCCAGTCGGTCGGGCGCATGCCGTTGATGACGTACTCGCCGAAGCCGGCGCTTCCGCCGGCCGAATTGCTCGAGGGGAGCAGGAGGGAGAACGTTGTGTAGGCGGTGTTGCCATCGCAGAGCGGGAAGCCAACGGCGGCTTCCATGCGCGCGTCGTCGGCACCGCCGAGGCGCTCGTCGATCGCCGATCTCGTCAAGACCCAGTAGCCGCTGATCGTCCCTACAACGCGGCCTCCGACGCGATGTTGGACTAGCTGCCGACCCTCGGATACCACCGGCCAGTCGTGGGTCAGATTCGCGATCAGCGCGGCGCGCGTAGCACCCGCTTGAACGGCGACGCCGACACTCCAGTCGTACTTGCTGTCCGCGCCGAGAGTCGCGCGCCCGGTCGCCTGGTACCGCGGCCCGACCCACTCGCCACCATTGGAGTCGTAACAGCAGCCGCGCTTGTACTCGGGCGGAGAGACAGCGACGATCGCAAGCGCGGGAGGATAGTGATCCGTCGGATTGCCGCTGAGCCCCTTCAGGGCAATGCGATCCTGGACTCCCGCCCAGGCGAGCGGCGCGGCGGCGAGCGCAGCGAGCGTCACGAGCACCGTTGCCTTCCTCAGCCGCATCTCCGTTCGACGCTAGCCATCGGCACCGAAGCCCGGTATCGGTCAGATGCCTAGTCTCGTAACTTTCGGCGCATATGATGCGCACGTGTTGCTTGGCAGGACGGTCGAGCGCGGCCGGCTGGACGATCTGCTCCAACAGACACGCGGGGGCGCCAGCGGCGTGCTCGTGCTGGCCGGTGAGCCGGGGATCGGCAAGAGCGCGCTCCTCGACTACGCCAGAGAGAGGGCGACCGGCTTCACGGTGCTCGAGTCACGCGGGCTGGAGGGGGAGGCCGAGCTCGCATTCGCGGGGCTGGCCGACCTGCTCCACCCGCTGCTCGGCTTTCTGGACGCGATCCCGGAGCCGCAGGCCGAGGCGCTCGCAGGCGCGCTCGCCCTGCGCCCACCCGTGGCGGGAGACCGCTTTGCGGTCGCGGCGGGAACACTGAGCCTCCTCGCGGCTGCCGCCGAGGCGTGCCCGGTCCTTGCGATCGTCGATGACGCGCACTGGCTCGATGCCGCGTCGGCCGAGACGATCCGATTCGCTGCCCACCGGCTCCGCGCAGAGGCGGTGGTGCTGCTGGTCGGCACGCGAACCGGTGAGGCGCGGGTCTTCGACATCGGCCGCCTGCCCGAGCTGGCGCTCGACGGGCTGGAGGAAGGGGACGCGACAGACCTCCTGCAGCACCACGGGAACGGTGCGGTTGCCGCGTCGGTCGTACGACGGCTCGTCGAGTACGGGGAAGGCAATCCGCTGGCGCTCGCCGAGGCTGCCAGCTCGCTCTCAGACGCTCAACTGCGTGGTTCCGAGCCACTGCCGGAGCCGATGCCCGCCGGTCGTGGCGTCGAGGCAGCTTTTCGACACCGGCTCGACGCGCTTGGCTTGCGCGCGCGGTCTGCCCTTGTGGTCGCCGCGGCGGGTGGCGAGAATCTCGACGCTGTCATCCGATCCTTGCCTGCTCTCGGGCTCGCCGCCGCGGATCTCGTGCCGGCAGAGGGTGCTGAGCTGATCCGCATGCACGACGATCGCCTCGCGTGGCGGCATCCGCTGCTCCGCTCGGTCGCCTACGCGACGGCGACGGAGGCCGCCAAGCGCGACGCCCATCGCGCGCTTGCGGTCGCACTCGCCGAGTCTGCCCCGGCGGAGCGCGCGTGGCACCTCGCTGCAGCGACGGTAGGGATCGACGAGAAGGTCGCGGCCCTGCTCGAGGAAACCGCCCACGAGGCGAGGCTACGTCGTGGCCATGCCGCCGCTGGTGGCGCGTACGAGCGCGCTGCCCAGCTGACCCCTGACGGCGAGCAGCGTGCACGGCGACTGCTCGAGGCCGGATACGACTACCACCTTGCCGGCTGGACGGAACGGGCCCGAGCGCTGCTCGATGCAGCCGGTCGGGGGGTGGCCGATCCGCTGCTCCGCGCCGACATCGCGGGGAGGCGCGGGATCGTCGAGATGTGGGGCGGCGACGCGCGCGAGGCTCGCCGCATCCTCGCGGCGGCCGCAGAGCAGGTCGAGGAAGCAGATCCGCGGCGTGCCGCAATCCTGCTCGTCGGCGCGGGTATCGCCGCGCAGATGTCGGGCGACGTCGGCGAGACGCTCGCAATCGCCCGGGCAGCGGAAACACTCGTGACCCACATCGGCGACGAGCTTGCTCAGGCGACCGGCAACCTCCTTGCGAGCACGCTCGTCCTGGCGGGAGAGACGGATGAAGCAGAGAAGGTGCTCGAACGAGTGCTGCCAGCCGCTCTCGCGGTGGAGGCCTCCGGGCACGACCCGAACGCAGCGGCCACGATCGGTCACTGCCTTGTCTGGGTCGAGCGACACGACGAGGCGCGTCGCGTCTTCGAGAGTCAGCTCGAGGCAGCGCGCAGCGCGGGCTCGCTGGGGGTCGTGCCGTTTCTCGCAGCGTGCCTCTCCGAGCTCGACTATCGCGTCGGCAACTGGGGCGCCGCGAACGCCGGCGCCGTCGAATCCGTACGCCTTGCGGAGGCGACAAACCAGCTGAACCTTCTCTCCTTCAGCCTCGTCACGCTCGCGCGGCTCCAGGCGGCGCGGGGCGTCGAGGCGGCGTGCCGGACGAACGTGGAGCGCGCCCTCGAGCTGGCGTCGCACCTCGGTGTCCGCTCGATCACCGTCTACGGTGCCTCCGCGCTCGGTCTCCTCGAGCTCGGTGTCGGACGCATCGACGACGCGATCGACCGGCTGTCGCGGCTGTCGGCGCTCGTCCGCGAGCTCGGGCTGCAAGAGCCAGGGGTCGTGCAGTGGCGGCCTGACCTGATCGAGGCCTATGTGCTCGCGGGACGAGAGGCCGAGGCCCGTGCGGAGTTGCAGACACTCGAAGACGAGGCGGCGTCGACCGGAAGGGTCTGGGCTGTCGCTGCCGCGGCGAGATGCCGCGGCATGCTGGCCGCCGACAGCGACGTCACCGCGTTCGCGGAGGCGCTCACGCTCTTCGGGAAGCTGGCATCACCATTCGAGCGTGCCCGAACGGAGCTGCGACTCGGCGAGCGGCTGCGCCGGATCCGGCGTCCGGCCGAGGCCAGGGAGCCGCTGCGCAGAGCGCTCTCCACGTTCGACGCGCTCGGTGCGGCGCCGTGGGTGGAGCGTGCGCAGGCCGAGCTGGCGGCAACTGGCGACCGCGCTCGCCGTCGCTCACCGAGCGCTGCCGGGGGGCTGACGCCCCAGGAGATCAGGATCGCCTCTCTGGTTGCGGACGGTGCGACCAACCGGCAAATCGCAGCCACTCTCTTCCTCAGCCCGAAAACCGTGGCGTACCACCTGGCCAAGGTGTTCGAGAAGCTCGGCCTCACCTCGCGTGCGCAGCTGGCGGCCCTCGTGGCGCGAGGCGGCTTGCCTCAGCCCGAGCCGCTGGACGAGCCAGCCAGGGTCTGACGGCAAGCCGGGACATCACGCAGCTCCGTGCCTTCCGAGCCGCCCGTAACGGCGGGCGAGCTCCGAGCGGCGGACGCCGCAGCAACCCGAGCGCGGTCGCGCCCCAACGCGTGCGCGGAGAGGTACCGATCGGTCGGGGCTCAGCCGAGCCCGACCGCTTCCCGGAGGCGCGCGACGTCGTCGTGTCGCGAGGCGATGTCGTCGCGAGGGGCGGCGAGGCGGAGGTCGCGCAGCACCTCGAGCGAGGCGAGCAGGACCGGGAGGGGCGGCCCGCTCGCCGTGACCTGGCTCAGGCGCTGCTCGTCCAGCGCTCGCGACGGACCGGCGATGAAGCGGGCGACGAGCTCGTCGTGATGTTGTGCCGACGTCCGTCCATGCGCCTCGCACGCGCGCAGGAAGGCGGCCGCGTTGCGCTGGAACCACGGCGCCGAGCCGTCTGCCTCGAGATGGTCGAGGAACTGGTCGAGGAAGCCGCGACGGCGCATCGTGTCCCGCAGGCTTGCCTGGTCCTCGGGACGCATGAAGAGCATCTTCTCGACGAGAAGCTGCGAGTAGTACGGGTCGTTGCCCCGGCACAGGCCGAGCAGCAGGTCGATCTCGTTGATGCCCGAGAAGTCGCCCGCGTTCGCGCCGCGGTACTCCTGGCGGCCGACCCGATAGGGCTTGTAGTAGGGGCGGACGCTGTAGAAGAAGCGGTCGGTGTCGAGCTCGGCGAAGAGGACGTCGTTGAAGGCGGAGACGTCCTCGAGCGCCCGGCGGGCGTCGTCGAACAGCGTCTCGGCGACGGCGTGGGAGATCCCGAGCGGCGCGATCCTGCCCAGCGCGTCGGCGGCGCGCTTGTAGGCGAAGATGCCGCGCGTGTTGTAGTCGAGGAAGAGGAACTCGTCGGGCAGCGACGTGAAGCTCTTCTGGCGGCCGTCGCGGGCGGCGTTGTGGGTGGCGAGATGGCTCGTCGCGAACCGCGGCACCATCCCGATCGAGGCGCCGACGTGGAGGCCGAGCGCCGTCGCCTCCTCGTGCGGCGACCGCTGCTCGCGCGCCGGGTTCGTCAGCTCGTGGCGGCGGAGCGACGCCATGTAGAGACCGAGGTCGCCCATCAGGTCAAACGCCCGGTCGAACCCCTCGTCGGTGTTGCCCTCGACCATCAAGGCGCGGACGAACTCGCGTCCCTCCTCGAGAATCTGCTGCTTGAGCTCGTCGCCGACGCCTTCGACGTGCGCCCTGTCCTCCTGGCCGAAGTAGATGTCCTCGAGAGCGGTGTTGAGCTCGACGAACGTCGAGCGGATCCACGCGTCGAACGCCTCGGCGTTCCTGCTCACGACGGGCCCCCGGCCGGGGGACGGTGGAGAGCCGGCACCGCCCCGGCGTCCATGACGGCAGCGTAGGGCATGGCTCAGCAGGCTAGCGGGTGCGCCGCAGAGATGCTCGCAAGCGTGCACGGCCTGAGGGATCCGCGAGCATCGCCCCTCTCAGCGCACCGCGACCGGGCTGGGCACCACCGTCACGCCGAAGCGGGCGAGACCGCGCCGAAGTAGAAGTCGAGCATCGCATCGAGCGGCGCGGGCCTCCGCAGCAGCCGGCTGCGGAGCGCCGCACCCTCCCAGCAGTCGACGAGCAGGCTCGCCAGCCGGCAGGAGTCGGCGTCGGCCGGGAGGTCGCCCTGCGCTCGCGCCTCGTCGAGGCAGGTGGCAAGCTGCTCGACGATCTCCGACAGGCACCCCTCGATCCGGAGCCGAAACACGTCGCTGGCGCCCGACAGCTCCTGGCCGAGAGCACCGAGCAGGCAGCCCATGTACCCCTCCTCCCGGTAGCTCTCCCGCGTCGTCTCGAAGAAGCAGCGCACTCGCTCGAGCGGGGGCCGGCCGGCGTCGGCCAGGCATGCCTCGAGGCCCTCGTGCACGCCGCGCATGTACTGGTCGACGACCTGGAGCGCGAAGTCCTCCTTGTCCTCGAAGTGGTGGTAGAACGACCCCTTCGGAACACCCGTGGCCTCGAGCAGCGCCTGTACGCCGAGGTCGTTGTAGCCGTGCTCGAGGAGCAGGGGGAGGCCCGCGTCGAGCAGCCGCTTTTTGGTCGCGTGCATGACCGGCATTGTCGCCCTGGCGGCGGATCGCGGCTCGACGCGGGCCGCGCCCTAGCCGGCGACCTTCTCGGCCATGTGGTCGATCACGTGCGTGTGCTCCCGCTCCGGGCTGAACATCACGATCTCGGCGTCGGCGTCGACCTTGACGTTGTGGCCGGGCGGCCAGTAGAAGAGATCGCCGGCCTCGACCGTCTCGCGCGCCCCCGAGGCATCGGTCGTGGTCAGCCGTCCCGCCAGCACGTAGCCCCAGTGCGGGCACTGACAGAGGTTGCCTTCCAGTCCCACGAAGAGCGGGGTCGTGTCGACGCCCGCGGAGAGCGAGAAGTACTCGCCGCTGATCGTGCCGAACCCGCTCACGTCGCCGAACTCCCGCCGCTGACGGATCACGGCTCCCGGCATCTCGAGCTGAACGTCCACCTGCTCCTTGGCAATCCGCATCGTCGTCTCTCCTCTCCTACTCGGTGTAAATAGACCAATCGGTCTAGTACGAGGCTATCGCGAATCGGCCCGTTCGACAAGGCTCGAGAGGACCCACGTGGAGGCAACGCCGGTGATCGCTAGCCGGCGCGCTGCTCGAGCATCACCGGCACGAGAGCGTCCGCGGCCGACGCGACCGTGACGTGGATCGCCGACGGCTCGCGCACCCACGCGATGAGGCCACGGGTGCGCAGGCTGTCGAGCATGAACTGGAACGCCGAGGCCTGCGCCGGCGACTCGTACCGCCGCCTGATGTCGAAGGCGAAGCCGGTCGTGTGCAGGGAGTAGCCGGCGGTCGCCTCGGGATTCCCCGTGCGCAGGAGACGCTGGTAGGCATCGTCGCGCACCGTGCTCGTGACCTCGAGCGGCTTCGAGGCGCCGCTGAGCTGGTGCACGCGCTCCGCCATGTACGCGAGCAGAGCGAGGGCCTCCGGCCGCAGACCACGGTAGAGATCCGTGCTCTGATCGAGTCTCGGCGCGAGCTCACCCATGCTCGCGTCGACCGTGAACCAGAAGCGGCCGTCGGCAGGCAGCGGTTGCAGCTCGCCGCGCTGCCACGCGAGCTCCAGGTCGGCCGCGTCGGCGAAGCGCCGGGTCGCCGTCGGCGGGTGCAGCACCTCCTCCGCGCTCGCCTTGGCCAGGTGAAGGCGCGCCAGCTCCGCCAGGCGCTCCGGGTCGTCGCGTGACAGCCGCATGATCTCCCTGGCTGCGAGCACGCGCCAGTAGTAGGTGGGAGAATCGTCGCCGAGCCGGGCGAGAATCCGGTAGGCGGCGATGTTGTGCAGCGGGTCGGTGTCGAAGAACACGCGCACCCACGACAGCTCCTGCTCGCGGACGAGCACGGGAACGGACGCTCCCGACTTGTCCCCGGCGTACGCGCGCAGGACGTTCGTCAGGTTGCCGATGCCCATGTGGTAGGAGACGACGGCGAGGTCGTCCCCTCCGAGCCGCTGCCGCGCGGTCTCGAGATAGCGCACGGTTCCCTCGAGCGCCAGCTCGGGGTCGAAGCGCGCGTCGACCGAGCGACGTACCTCGCGCAGGCGCTCCGCCTCGGCTGCGTCGCCGCGCTTCACCGCCGCGACGATCCTCGTCGTCAGCGCGCGGCTTCGATCGAGGTCGACGCTCATGCCGAGGAAGTTCTTCGCCGTCTCTGCCAGGATCTGGGTCAGGCCCGATGCGCGTGCCGGGTCGTCACCTGCGATCACGTCCGGCCGCCCTCCGCTCTCGAGGAAGACGATCGCCTCCAGCATGTCCGCCTCGAAGCCGCTGCCGGCTACCGCCTTCTCGATCAGCGGCCGGTACGCCGCCGTCCTGCGGGCGGCGGCTGCGACGCCCCCCGGGCTCTTGGCGTACAGAGGATGACTGAGCCCGAACGCAGCCTGGCGCTCGAGCGCGGCAGCGTCGGCCTCGTCGTACTCCAGTGGATCAGCGGCGGCCAGGGGCCGCTCGCGCGGCACGAGGAGAGTGGGCTCCGACCCCCCGCCGCGCAGGGTCAGGCCGACCACGGCTCCCGCCGCCAGCACCACGAGCAGCGCCAGTGCGGCGCCGCGCCTGCGGCGCAGCGTCGTCCGTCGTGCGGCCGCAGTGTCGGGCAGATCTCGGATACGGCATTCTCGCCTCTCGACACACCGCGCGCCCGCCGCTGCCGGCGGGGAGGCCACGGATGCGTCGTTGCCGGGCCGCTCGCCCGCTCCTAGAGAAGGAGCGGCAGGGCCTCGGACAACCCGCGGATCGACGCGCTACGCCCGCGGACGTGCACCACGTCACGCTGCGGGTCGACGGCGGCGACGAGCTCGCACGAGACGACCGGATGGCGACGGCGCAGCCCGCTCCGCACGGACACGACGACGAACTCCGGGCCGGCATCGGCACGCAGCACGCGCTCCACGTGGCCGACGGGGCCGTCCTCCGCCACGACGGTGTCCCCGACGGCGATCGCCGGCAGCGCGTCGGTGGCGGCGCGATCGGGTGAGAGGGTCGGAGTGCTCATCGTCGGGTGCTCCTTGCAGTCGGGAACGTGCAACGCGACGCACGGTAGACACCCCCGGATGAGCGGCGCCACCCTTCGTGCAAGCAGGAGCGAAGGATCGTGTGAGCGTTTGCTCGCACCCGGGGGACAGCCCGCTGCGTCCGGGGCACGAGCGGCAGCTCACACCCCGGACGCCGGGATCACACGAGACCAGCCGCTCTCAGCCGGACTGGTCGGCCGACCGCTCGGCAACCGCAGGCGCAGCCCCGCCGTGAGGCGGCTCGATCGTGACATTCGGCAGCAGGCGGTCGAGCCAGCGCGGGATGTACCACGACCGCTCGTGCAGGAGCGTGAGGAACGCGGGCACGAGCGTCATGCGCACGATCAGAGCATCGGTGAGGATCGCCACCGCCAGGAGCAGCCCGAACTCCTTCGGGATGCGGTCGGCACTGAGGATGAAGGCTGCGAAGACGGTGCCCATGATCACCGCGGCCGCCACGACGACCCGACCGATGGCGGCGATGCCGTGCTCGACAGCGTCCTGGGTCTTCAGCCCGTGAACGTGCTCCTCCCGGATACGGCTCATGAGGAAGACCATGTAGTCCATCGAGAGACCGAACAGGATCGCGAACGTGATCGGCGGCACGAACGTCTCGATCGGCCCCGTCGTGTCGAGCCCTGTCAGGCCGAGCAGGTGGCCCTCCTGCACCACGAGGGTGAGCACACCGAAGCCGACGAACGCCGACAGGATCGTGGTGATCGCCGCCGTCAGCGAGACCACGATCGAGCGGAATGCCATCGCGAGCACGATGAACGTGACGCCGATGATGAACAGGAGGAAGATCGGCATCTTGGAGATGATCTGGTCGGCGATGTCCTTGAACGCGGCCGTGAGCCCCGACACGTACGCGACGGCATCGCCCGACGCGGTCGCGGCCGGCACGACGTCGCTCCGCAGCCGGTCGACCAGACGGTCCGTCGCCTCGTCCTGTGGCGCCGAGTCCGGCGTCACGAAGACGATCGCGACCGTCTTCTCGTCGTTGAACTGCGGCTCGCCGACGGATGCCACGCCGTCGAGACCGTCCACGCGGTCAAAGATCCGCTGGGGAGCGTCCGGGTCGCCGTTGACGTCGACGACGATCGGGATCGGCCCGTTGAAGCCGGCCCCGAAGCCCTCGGCGAGCAGGTCGTAGGCCCTCCGGCTCGTCTGCTCCTTGGGCTGCGTGCCCTGATCGGCGGCGCCGAGGCGCACGAGCGCCGAGGTCGCCCCCACCGCCAGGAGCAGCACCAGCACGACCGGGAAGACGACGGAGGCGTTCCGGGCCACGAAACGGCCCCAGCGGGCGACGAGCGACCGCTCGCGGGCGGCCTCGGAGTCGTCGACGGCGCGCAGGAAGGGAACCTTCAGCCGGTCGACCTTGTGACCGAGCAGGGCGAGCACGGCCAGGAGCAGCGAGTTCGCGATCAGGACCGTGGTCAGAACTCCGAGCGCGCTGCCGATCCCGAGCTTCGTCACGAAGTCGAGGCCGATGAACGCGAGCCCCGCCACGGAGATCGCGACCGTGAGGCCGGCGAAGAGCACCGCGCGCCCTGCCGACGCGCCCGCCTCGGCGGCGGCGTCCTGAGGCGAGAGCCCGTCGTGCAGCAGCTGCCGAAAGCGGGTCACGATGAACAGCGAGTAGTCGATGCCGACCCCGAGCCCGATCATCGACACGAGGATCGGGGTGATCGTGTTGATCTTCGTGAGGCCGGCGAGGATGAAGAGCAGCAGGAAGGCGGTCGCGAGGGCGACGATCGCGAGCGCGATCGGGATCAGCATCGCCACGAAGGTGCGGAAGACGACCAGCAGCACGAGCACGGCGGCCAGCAACCCGAGGAGCTCCGACGTCCCCTGCTCGACGGGCGGGAACTCGGCCTCGCCGTTGTACTCGACCGTCACGCCGGCCGGCTCCACGATCTCGCGGACTGCGTCCTGCACCGCGACGACGGCCTCGCGGTCCTGGTCGTAGATGACCCGGTCGAACTGGGCCTCGGCGTACGCGATCCGACCCGCGTCGGAGAACGTGCCCTCGTCGAACGGGTCCCCCACGCTCGTCAGCCCGGCCGTGTCCTCGGTCGGCTTGAACTCGTCGGTCTTGAGCCGTGCGATCGCCTCCTCGACGGCGGCCTGGCGACCCGGCGTGTCGAGGCGCTCACCCTCGGGCGCGGCGAAGACGATGTTCAGCACCCCGCCCTGCTCGGAGGCGAACTCAGCCTCGATCAGGTCGGTCGCCTTCTGCGTGTCGGAGCCGGGAATCTCGAACTCGTCTTTCAGGGAGCCGCCGACGGTGCCCACGAGGGCGATCAGGATGGCGACGATGCCGACCCAGCCGAAGACCACGCGCCACGGGTGGGTTGCGCACGCTCGCGTCCAGCGTGCGAGCCCCCCGTCGAGAGCCGCTCGTGCGCGGCCAGCCTCTGTGAGGCCGGCGCCGCCTCGGGCGCCTCGGGGTCGCGTGCGTCGTCCGTGCGTGCGTCGTGCTCCGTCATCGATGTGCTCCCATCCTCGCTCGACCTCCCTGACAGACGAGCCGCGCGTTCCCACCGGAGACGCGCCGCCGCTTCGTGAGACTAGCGACCTCACCAGGGGCGGGCACGGCCGAGGCGGCCCGGTGATCGCGCGCCGGGCCGGGATCTGCGCGAGCGCGGATCACGGCCTCCTTTACAGATTCCTTACAGCGAGCGGCGTAAGGACGGGCCCGCGAACGGGTTTCCCGGTCAGAGCGGCAGGCACAGGGCCGGCCGCAGAGACCAGGAGACCGCTCATGCCTCGCATCACCGACATTCTCAAGGGCATCACCGGCGCGGCAGTCGTCGCGACGGCTCTCGCAGGCGCCGCCACCGCCGGCACGATCACGGCGGGCAGCCCGGGGGCACAGCCGTCGAACACATTCACCTCCGGCACCGGCTGCTCCATCTCGTGCATCAGGTCGGCGCTCGTCACGGCCACGGCCTCGTCGGCTTCGGTCGAGGTCACGACGACCGTCGCCACGTCCACGACCGTCACGGTCTCGAGGCTCGACCAGCCACTCGGGCTCGCGGCGGGCACCCAGCCGCGGCACGTCGTCGTGCCTGCGTTCCAGACGACACGCACGATCCTCTTCGGCGGGCTCGAGCCCGACACCGGCTACCGCATCGTCGTCTCGGCCAAGGACGAGCAAGGGCGGATCCAGGCGCGCCAGGGCACGTTCAGGACGCGCGTCGTGAAGGTCGCCGTCGACCAGCCCGACCTCGGGCTCTCGGCCGGCATCGGCTGCCGGGCCGACTGCATCGAGCACGGCACGTCCCGGCGGCACCCGACCGAGGTCGGCAGGATGGACTTCGACGTGCGGCTCTCCGAGCCGGGACGCGCTCAGCTCGAGCTGTACCGCATGAATGCCACCGGCGGGCTGGTGCTGCAGCGGACGACCGGGAGCTCGAACGGGATCGAGACCTGGGCACCGTCGGTCACGGGCCTGCTCGCCGGAACGGAGTACCGGGCCCGCCTGCAGGCAACGGACGGCGCAGGCCGCTCGCGGGTCGAGTGGGGACGCTTCCGCACCGCGAGCGCCCGGGCGACCGTCACGTTCCACTCCATCAAGGTGCTCGCCGACGGCGAGGCCGGGAGAGGCGAGATCTCGTTCGACTACTTCGTCGAAGGAGCCTCGGTGGTAGGGCGCGGATTCCGGAAGATCGGCTCGGGCGACACGGTTGCAGCGGTCGCCCGGGGCACGAGCCGCCGCACCGTCACGATGGTCACTCCGATCGACGGGCACGTGAACCTCGACGTCGCTGTCTTCGGCGCCGAGTGCGACGGCAGCCTGATGAAGAACTGCGTCGTCGAGGCCGGCGACCACTGGAACGGCGGGTTCGGATCGGAGACGCAGACGCTGGCGAGGGCCGCCTTCGACCTGCGTACGCTCGTCGCCCAGGCCGGCACGCTGCCCCCGGGCTTCGGCACGGGGCTGCCTCCCGGCCATGACGGCTATCTCGTCTGGCAGGACACGTCGCACGAGCTGAAGTTCCGCATCCACGCGACGGTCGACTTCGAGGTCGTCGCGTGAGCGACGGGCCGGGCCGACGCGGTGAGGCGCACCCGGGGGGTGCGCCTCCGCGTTGCCCCGTCGACACGTCGCTGTCCGTCGACGAGGCATGGCTACGCGAGTGGGCGAACGAGGGAATCGGCAGGCTCGGCCGGCTGCTGGCGGCACACGCGGCGTTCGACGCCTACGTCGCGAGCCGCGACAATGCGGCGGATGGCGACGATGCCGACTGACACGTCGCTCGTGCTCCGGCTCCAGCAGCGCGACCGGTACGCCTGGGAGGAGCTCTACCGCGCGTACGAGCCCCGGCTGCGGCGATTCGCACATTCGCTCGCGGGCAACGCCCACGACGCGGACGACCTGGTGTCCGAGACCTTCCTGCGGGCCCTCCCCGCCCTCGATCGCCTGGACGCGGCCGAGGTCAATCTGGAGGCCTACCTGTTCACGACGACCCGGAATCTCTTCCTCAAGGGCGTCAGCCGCACGCGGAGGGCCGAGCCGGTGGCGGAGGTGCCCGAGCCTCTCCTCCCCCTCGCGATCGAGGACGATCCCGAGCGGATGGCCCTGCTCGGCGCGCAACAGGAGCAGGTGCGCCTCGCGAACGCGTCCCTCCAGCCACGGCAGCGGCTGGTGCTCGCGCTCTGCGAGCTGGAGGAGCGCAGCTATGCGGACATCGGCGAGCTGGTGGGGCTCAACGAGAACGCCGTGGCGCAACTCGTCTACCGGGCCCGGGAGAGCCTGCGAACGGAGCTCCGCCTGCTCCAGGTCGACCCCGGGCGTCTGCCGCCCGAGTGCCGCGCCTTCCTCCCCGCCCTCTCGCAGCACCTCGACGGGCAGCTCAAGGAGCCGCGCAGGAGCTCGACGATCGCACACCTGAAAGAGTGCGAGCGCTGCCAGGCAGCTCTCGCCGACATGCGCGAGGCGCAGCGCCGCTACCGCGCTCTCTTCCCCCTGCTGGCAACGCCGACCGACGATGCCCTGGCGCGCATCGACCGCGAGCTCGACGAGGCGGGGTACTGGGAGCCGGGCGGCGAGCAGGGTGCCCGGTGGCCCGCGCGGCTGGCGCGCAGGAACGTCGCGGCGGCCATCGGGGCAGCTGCGCTGTGCGTCGGCGGGGGGCTCGGAGTCGCCGCCCTCGTCTCGAACGGGGAGCCGCCCCGACCCCTGGCGGCGCCCGCGACCCCGGTCGCGAGCACGGCCGAGACACTCTCGCCCACGACGGCGACGGCGCCTGCGTCGACCGTGCCGGCGCCGCCTGCGACCACCGCGAACGCAGCTGTGACGGCGACATCGCCCGAGACGGGGGCCGGCCGGAGCGTGGCCGCGCCGCCCGCCGACCCGCCGACGACCCAGGCCGCAACCCGAGAGCCGGAGCCACCGACAGCGAAGGCTTCGACGCCCGGGCCGAAGGTCGCTGCTCCCGCGCCGGCGCCGGGCGCGAAGCCGAAGCAGGCCCCGACAACGCCTGTCGACGCGACCGCACCCGCGGTGAGGATCACACGGGGCCCTCCGGCCACCACGTCGGATGCCGTCGCGAGCATCGCGTTCTCCTCGTCGGAGCCGGGAACGACGTTCGCGTGCCGCCTCGACGGCGGCAGCTGGACCCCCTGCACGAGCCCGCACGCGGTGAAGGGGCTCGCGCGCGGACCTCACGCGCTCGTCGTCCGCGGCACCGACCGGGCAGGGAACTCGGGCCTGGCGAAGGCGAGCTGGGAGGTCGTCCCCCCGCCGGACACGACCCCGCCCACCGTCTCGATCACGTCCGCCCCACCGGCGTCGACGCCTGCGACCTCGGCCTCGTTCGCGTTCGCCGGGAGCGAGGAGGGCCTCACGTTCACCTGCTCGCTCGACGAGGGCAGCTTCGCGGCGTGCGCGTCGCCGGCCTCGTACGAGGCGCTCGCGCCCGGCGGCCACACCTTCTCCGTGCGCGCGAGCGACGCGGCCGGCAACACCGGCAGCGCCGCGCATCCGTGGACGATCACGGCACCAGCGCTGCCAGACCTGCTCGTCAGCTCGCTGCGCAACAACGGCGTCACGGTGCGGAACGCCGGCACGGAGCCGGCAGGCCCCACGGCCGTGGTCGTGAGCGGGATCGGGACGTACACGATCCCAGGCCTCGGGCCCGCGCAGTCGGTGTCGTTCACGTGGACGTGCAAGGCCGGGACGCTGACGGCCGTGGTCGACCCGGCGGATGCGGTTGCGGAGTCGAACGAGGGCAACAACACGACGACCCGCGTCACGAGCTGCCTCGGCTTCGGGACCTGATGCGGCTGCCCTATCCTGAGGAGGTGGCCCAGGTCCGGCCGACCACTCCGGCACGCGCCCTCTGGCTTCTGCTCGCGCTGGCGAGCCTCGCCCTCGGCGCCGTCGGGATCGTGCTGCCGGTGCTGCCCACGACGCCCTTCCTGCTCCTCGCTGCCTTCGCGGCCGCCCGCAGCTCGACCCGGCTCCACTCCTGGCTCCTCGGGCACCGCGTCTTCGGCCCCGTGATCCGCGACTGGCAGGCGAGCCGCGCCGTCAGCCGCCGCGCGAAGGGCGCCGCCTCGGCGACGATGTCCGTGTCGGCCGTCGTCCTCTTCGCCTTCGGGCCGTCGACCTGGCTCGCCGTCGGCGTCACCGCGCTGATGGCGGCCGTCGCCACCTGGCTGTGGCTACGGCCCGAGCCGCCCCGCGCCTCGACCGGTCGCGGCGCCGCGCCCCACGTGCGCGACCCGGGCTCAGGCAGGTAGCGGGAACGGGAGCGACGGGATCCATCGCTCCCAGCCTGCACGCAGGCTCCCGTCCGCCGTGGTCGCGTCGATCGCCGCGTCGAGCGCCTCGCGAAGCGGATCGTCGCCCCGGCGCACGGCGACGCCCCAGCGGTTGCGCGTCGGCAGGGTGAAGGCGAGGCGCAGGTCCGGCTCCGCGTCGAGAGGCACCATCACGACGTCGTCGTCGACGAACCCGTCGATCTCGCGGGCTCGCAGCGCGCGGATCATGTCGCCGAACACGTCCGCGGTGCCGGGGAACGCGACGAGCTCCGCTCCCGCGAACGTCTCGGCCAACGCCATGTTGGTGCTGCCCGCGATCGCGCCGATGCGAAGCCCGGCCAGCTCTTCCGGGCCGGAGGCGGCGTTGTCCGCCCGCACCACGACCGACTCGTCGAAGACGGCGTACGGACGGGAGAAGTCGGCCAGCTCCCGGCGCGACGCGGTGATCCCCTGGCCGCACCAGACGGCGTCGACACGATGCTCGCGGAGCGCCGGATAGAAGTCTGCCCAGACGAGGAACGACCAGCGCACGCTCAGGCCCAGCGCGGCCGCGACGACCTCCGCCGCCTCGGGCTCGTAGCCCTGCCTGCGCCCGTGAACGTCGGCACGCGAGAAGAGGGGCGGCGCGTCGAGGTCGGCACACCCGAGCGTGAGCAGACCCGGCTCGACGAGCTCCACGCCCTTCAGTCCTCGACGCGGATCGCCCGCTCCGGGCACACGTCCTCGGCTGCCTCCGCGTCCGCGCGCAGCGACTCGTCCGGCTCCGGGTCGAAGGCGAGCTCGCCGTCGTCGTCGAAGCGGAAGATCTCGGGCGCGGCGATGGTGCACTGCCCGTGCAACCGGCAGCGGGAGTCGTCGTGGACGATCCTCACCGCGGCGCCTGCGGGCCGAAGCGAATCGGCAACTCGACCGGGCCCGTGTTGCCGCTGTCGGGAAGGAAGACGGGAGGCCGCTCGTAGGTCATGCCGGGCAACCGCCGCGCGAGCAGCGCGAGCGCCTCCCCCATGTCACCGCGCGCGATGAAGTGGCCGAGGCAGAAGTGCCGCCCTCCGCCGAAGCCGAAATGACGCGGGCGCCCGGTGGCGCCGATGTCGAACCCGGCATCGGCGCCGCACACCTCGGGGTCGGTGCCGGCCGACTCCGAGAACAGGTGAATAGTGGTGCCGGCCGCGATCGAGAGGCCGTCGAACTCGAAGTCCTCCGTGGCCTCGCGCGTGACCCACGTCGCAGTCGGGCGCACCCGCATGATCTCCTCGACCGCGGCCGGAGCGAGCTCCGGCTTCTCGGCGAGCAGCTGCCACTGCTCAGGGTCTCGCACGAACAGGTCGATGCCGAGCCCGAGCTGGTTTCGCGTCGTGTCGATGCCCCCGAAGATGAGCAGCACCAGGTTGTCCCGCAGCTCCTCGTCCGAGAGGCGGTCGGGCTCACCGGTCGCCTCGACGAGATGGGTGACGAAGTCGTCCCGCGGCGCAGAGCGGCGGTCGGCGATGAGCTCGTCGGCATAGGCGTAGAGGCCGGCGAGGGCCGCCTCGACCTTCGGCAGGTGCTCTCTCACCTCCACGGAGAGCGCAAGGCCGAGCGTGCCGCCGTGGTCGGCGAGCGCCGGCCACTCGGTCTCGGGGATGCCGAGCAGCCGGCAGGTCACCCGCGTCGCGTACGGCTCTGCGAACGCGGACATGAACTCGCAGCGCCCGTCCTCGGCGAACGCGTCGATGAGCTCGTTCGCGAGCGCCTGGAACGACGGCACCATGGCGGCGATCAGCCGGGACGAGAACGCCGGGTTCATCAGCCGCCGCAGGCGGCCGTGGTCGTCGCCCTCCCTGTTCAGGATGCAGCGCATCCACCAGTCCGCCCACGGCCCGGTGACGCCGTTGTGCGCCGGCCAGGCGGCGCTCCCCTGCACGAGGCGCCGGTCCTTGATCAGCCGGCCGACCGGCTCGTAGCGCAGCACGGCGATGCCGTACGGGGTCCGCGCGTACCAGCCCCGAGCACGCGCCTCGCGCACCTCGTCCGAGCGGATCGAGAACGCCGGGTCGGCGACATCGAGGAACGGGACCTCGGTGGGCTCGGCGCTCATCTGGGCTGAACTGTAATGGCCGCCCGGTGCGCTCAGTCGAACGCGATCACGCTGCGGATGCCGTCTTGCGCCTCCATCAGCTCGAAGCCGTGGTCGACCTCGTCGAGCGTGAGCCGGTGCGAGAGCAGAGCCTCGACGTCGATCTCGCCGGCGAGCCAGCGGTCGACGAGCAGGGGTACCTGCGTGCGGCCCTTGACGCCGCCGAACGACGAGCCGGTCACCCGCCGCCCCGTGATCAGGAAGCGGGGGACGACCTCGAGCAGCTCGCCCTTCCCGGCCACGCCGCACATCGTGGCGAGCCCCCACGCCTCCCGCGCCGCCTCGACTGCCTGGCGCATGACGGCGACGTTCCCCGTCGCCTCGAACGTGTAGTCGGCGCCGTAGCCACCCGTCTCGGCGCGGACCCAGTCGACCGTGTCGGCAGCGGCGACACGCACCTCGGTGGCTCCGTGGTGCCGCGCCTGCGCGAGGCGCTCCTCCGAGAGGTCGACGGCGACGATGCGCTCGGCGCCGGCCAGCCGGGCCCCGATCACGGCGCCCAGCCCGACCAGCCCGCAACCGAACACGACACACGTCGAGCCACGCTCGACCTGCGCCGTGTAGAGGGCTGCGCCGATGCCGGTCGAGAGGCCGCAGGCGAACGGGGCGCAGCCGTCCAGCGGTGCCTCGGGGCTCACCTTCGCGAGCGCGATCTCGGGCATCACCGTGTACTCGGCGAAGGTGGAGGTGCCCATGAAGTGCCGCAGGGGCTCCTCACCGCGGTGCAGGCGCGTCGTGCCGTCGGGCAGGAAGCCGAGCCCCTGCTGCTCGCGGATCGCGATGCAGCGGTTGGTGCGGGGGCTGAGGCAGTGCACGCACGTGCCGCACTCCGGCGCGAAGAGGGTGACGACGTGATCGCCGGGCCGGACGAGCGAGACCCCCTCGCCGACGCGCTCGACGATGCCCGCGCCCTCGTGGCCGAGGACGCAGGGCGCGTACCCCGTCGGGTCGGCGCCGGACGCCGTGTAGAGGTCGGTGTGGCAGACACCGCAGGCCACGAGCCGCACGAGCACCTCACCCGCTTTCGGCTCGGCCAGGTCGACGTCCTGGACGACGAGGGGCTGCCCGAACTCCTCCAGCACGGCGGCACGGATACGCATGGCGCGAGCCTAGCTGGCGGAGAGGGCCGCCAACCCCAGCTCGACGTCGTCCACCAGGTCGGCCAGGTCCTCGCACCCCACCGAGACCCGGATCAGGTTGTCGCGCTTCGGCATCGGGTAGACGAGCGTCTTCAGGTCGCCGAGGCTGACCGCGATCGAGGCGAGCTCGAGCGCGTTCACGAAGGCGTACATCTCGTCCTCTCCTCCCTCGAGTCGCAGCGCCAGCATCCCGCCGGACCCGCGTGCGAGCACCTGCTCCGCGAGGGCGTGCTGCGGGTGGCTCTCGAGCCCGGGGTACGCGACCCGGGCGACCTCGGGCCGTCCCTCGAGCAGGGCCGCGAGAGCCCGGGCGTTGCGGCTGTGCACGTCCATGCGGAGCGGCAGCGTGCGGATCCCCCGCGCCACGAGCCACGAGTTGAAAGGGCTCACCGCCGCGCCGAGGGCGTCGAGCTCGTAGCGGATCGGGTCGACCAGCTCCCTGCGGCCCGAGGCGACCCCGCAGACGGTGTCACCGTGCCCGGCCAGGTACTTCGTGGCCGAGTGCAGAACGATGTCGGCACCGTGCTCGAGCGGCCTGAAGAGCGCCGGCGAGAGAAAGGTGTTGTCGACGACGAGCGCCGCGCCGGCCTCGCGGGCCACGCCGGCGAGCGCGCCGATGTCGGCGAGGTGCATGTGGGGGTTCGAGAGCGACTCGACGAAGATCGCCTTCGTGCCCGGCCGCACGGCGGCGCGCACCGCCTCGAGATCGCGAACGTCGACGCGGGTGACCGCGATCCCCTTGCGCGCGAGCACGTCGTCGAGCAGGAAGCGGGTGATGATGAACACGTCCTCCGAGGCGACGCAGTGGTCACCGGCCGCCAGCAGGCTGAAGACGGTGCTCGACACGGCCGCCATCCCGGATGCGCACGCGACGGCCGCCTCTGCGCCTTCGAGCGCGGCGACCTTCTGCTCCAACGCGTCGGTTGTCGGGTTCTGGGTACGGGTGTAGAAGTAGGCGCCCGGCTCCCAGGCCATGGCGGCGTCGACGACGTCCTCCTTGCGCTCACCCGTCTCGAACGCGAAGGTGGCGGTCTGGTAGATCGGGGTCACGTGGGCCCTCGTGGTCGGGTCGGTCGCCTCGCCCGCGTGGATCGCGCGCGTCCCCAGCCCGCCTCGGTCGTCGGCCTGCCCCATCGCTCGCTCGCCCTCCTTCGTCGTCGATGCCCTCGCATCGTGCCTCGCCGGCCGGCGCCGGCGGGCGAAGGCTACGCGAGCAGGCGCTCGTACAGCCGCAGCGTCTCGGCGGCGGCGGCCTCCCAGCCGAAGCGCTCGGCGGCGCGGGCCCGGCCGGCCACGCCCATCGCCCGGGCCAGCGCCGGGTCGCCGACGAGCCGGTTGACCGGCGCCGCGAGGTCGCGCGCGAGCCCGGCCGGGTCGACCGGGTCGCCGCCGCGCCCCGCCTCGTACGGGACGAGCAGCCCGGTGACGCCGTCCTCGACCACCTCCGGGATACCGCCGACGGCCGTCGCCACGACGGCGGCCTCGCAGGCCATCGCCTCGAGGTTGACGATCCCCATCGGCTCGTAGACCGACGGGCACACGAACACCGTCGCATGGCTGAGGATCTGGATCACCTCGGCCTTCGAGAGCATCTGCTCGATCCAGATGACGCCGCTGCGCGCGGCTCGCAGGCGCTCCACCTTGGCCGCGATCTCGGCAGCCAGCTGCGGTGTGTCGGGAGCCCCCGCGCACAGCACGAGCTGCGCCGAGGGATCGAGCGCGAGCGCGGCGTCGAGCAGGTGGGCGAGCCCTTTCTGCCTGGTGATCCTCCCGACGAAGACGACCGAGGGCTGCTCCGGGTCGATCCCGTGCCGTTGCGAGCACGTCGACGGCCGGATCGGGCCGGTACTCGCTCGTGTCGATGCCGTTGTAGATCACGCTCGTCCGCTCCGGGTCGATCGCCGGGTAGCAGGCGAGGATCTCGCCCAGGTGCTCCCGGGACACCGCCACGATCGCGTCGGCGGCCTCGAGCGCGGTGCGCTCGGCGAAGCTCGACAACGCGTAGCCACCGCCCAGCTGCTCGCGCTTCCACGGCCGCATCGGCTCCAGGCTGTGCACCGTGACGACGTGCGGCACGCCGTGCACGAGCCGGGCGAGGTGGCCTGCGAGGTTCGCGTACCAGGTGTGGCTGTGCACGAGGTCGGCCGGCTCCGCGCCGGCCGTCATCGCCAGGTCGATCGACAGGGCCTGCAGCGCAGCGGCGTACGGCTGCTCGCCGTGGAGCGCCTCCCACGGCCGGTAGGCGACCACGGCCGGGCCGCCGTCGCCGGACGGGCGGTCGTCTCCCCAGCAGTGCACCGTCACATCGACCCGGCGGGCGAGCTCGCGCGCCATGTACTCGACGTGCACGCCGGCCCCGCCGTAGACGTCCGGCGGGTACTCCCGCGTCAGGAGCGCCACTCTCACGCGTCGACCGTCTGCCCCTTGCCGATCACGAGGATCCCGCCCGGTGAGAGCGGGAAGCGCGCCCGGTCGGCCTCGGGGTCGACGCCCACCCGAGCGCCGGGGGCGATCGTCACGTTCTTGTCGACGATCGCGTTCCGGACGACGGCGTCGCGGCCGACATCGACGTCGTGCATGAGCACCGACCCCTCCACCAGCGCCCGCGAGTGGACGTGGACGCCGGGCGAGAGGACGGATCGGCGGACGGTGCCGCCCGAGATGACGACACCGGCGCAGACCATCGAGTTCATGGCCGCACCGATGCGCCCCGGCTCCTCCCACACGAACTTCGCCGGCGGCAGCGGCGCCGGCCAGGTCAGGATCGGCCAGTCCTCGTTGTAGAGGTTGAAGACCGGATCGACGGAGATCAGGTCCATGTGGGCGTCGTAGTAGGCATCGAGCGTCCCGACGTCACGCCAGTAGCTGCGGTCGCGCTCGCTCGTGCCGGGCACCTCGCTCTTCGCGAAGTCCCACACGTACGCCTCACCTCGCTCCACGAGGGCGGGGATGATGTCACCGCCGAGGTCGTGCGCCGAGCCCTTGTCCGCCGCATCGCGCGTGACCGCGTCACGCAACACGTCCGCGGTGAACACGTAGTTGCCCATCGACGCCAGCACCATGGCGGGATCGGCCGCCATGCCGACGGGATCGGAGGGCTTCTCGTGGAAGGCCCGGATCTGGCGGCCGTCCGCCTCCGGCTCGATCACCCCGAACTGGTCGGCGCTCTCGATCGGCACCCTGATGGCGGCGACCGTGACGCCGGCGCCGAGGGCGACGTGCTGCTCGATCATCTGCCGCGGGTCCATCCGGTAGATGTGGTCGGCGCCGAAGACGCAGATGTAGCGCGGGCGCTCGTCCGCGATCAGGTTGAGGTTCTGGTAGACGGCGTCGGCGGAGCCGGCGAACCAGTGCGGCCCCCTGCGCATCTGGGCCGGCACCGGTGTGACGTAGTTGCCGAGCAGCGGCGACAGGCGCCAGGTCGTGGTGACGTGCCGGTCGAGGCTGTGGCTCTTGTACTGGGTCAGCACGGCGATCCGCAGGAAGCCGGCGTTGACGAGGTTCGAGAGCGCGAAGTCGACCAGCCTGTAGTTGCCGCCGAAAGGCACCGCGGGCTTCGCGCGGTCGGCGGTCAGCGGCGCCAGCCGCTTCCCGGCACCGCCGGCCAGCACGATCGAGAAGACCCGGACGCTCATGCGGCAACCCTAGTACGGCCGAAGCGAGCGCGACACTCGGCCCGCCGCGCCCGGCCGCCACCCGAACGTGCGCTCGCTAGGCCGTCAGGGCATCACGGACGCGAGCCTGGAAGTCCGCGATCAGCTGCTCGCTCTCGCGCATCAGACGGCCCTGGGGCACGGCCCCCGACACGAGGCCCGCCTGCACCGAGACGACGAGATCCGTGTCCTCGCGCCCGACCTGGTCGTCGAAGGCCAGCACCTCGTCGACCACGTCGGCGGGCACGTCGGCGCCGAACCAGTAGTCCGTCACCTCGATCGTGCGGCCGAGGCCGTCGGGAACCCAGCGCTCGACGGCGATGTTCGCCGGGCCGGGAACGATGTTGATCGTGGTGTTCGGCCACAGCAGATGGAACTGCGAGTGGACGATGTCGCCGTCGGGGACGTAGGGCGCCGAGCCGGTGCCGGCCCGCGCCGAGGCGCGAACGGGCCCGATCTGGCTCGAGAAGGTCGGCGAGACCGAGAGCGCATACGCATCGGCATCGACGTCGATGAGCTTGCTGAAGCCCTTGTGGGCGGTCGGGCAGTGGTAGCACTCGAGGTAGTTCTCGAGCACGACCTTCCAGTTCGCCTCGATGGGCCACACGTGGTGGGAGTGGAAGCGCAGCGTGTCGAAGTCGAGCCCGCAACGCGCAACGATCTCGGGCAGCGCGCCGAGCGCCTCGGCGAGCGGCGCGGCCCCGGGATCCGGGTTGACGAAGACGAACGGGCCCCAGGTGTCGACCGCGACCGGCAGCAGCGAGAAGTCCGCCCCGTCGAAGCCCTCTTCGCGCTCCGAGCGCGGCGCCTTGCGGAGCGTGCCGTCGAGCTCGTAGGTCCAGGCGTGGTAGGCGCACTGCAGCGTCTCGCGGCAGCCAGAGCCCCGCGCGACGGTGTAGGCGCGGTGGCGACAGACGTTCACGAACGCATGCAGGGTGCCCTCACGGTCGCGCGTGACCACCACCGGGACGTGGCCGGCCTCGGTGACGAAGTACGACGACGGCTCGGCGACCTGCTCGGCCGCACCTGCGTACTGCCAGTTGCGCGCGAAGATGCGCTCGCGCTCGAGCTCGGCAACGCCCTGGTCCGTGTACCACGCGGCAGGGAGCGTCCAGCCGTCCTCCAACGGGTGATCGATCGACGGCAACCCCGTCGCTCCGTCGCGCTCTGCCACGCTCATGTCTGCCTCCCGGATCCGGGACCGTGATTGACTGTCCGGTCAGTCAGGATAGCGCCGGCGGCCGGCATGGGTCAAGATGGCCCTTGATGACCACCACCGCGCCACTCCAGAGCAAGCGGGTCGCCTCGATCCTCGAAGCCGCCTGCCGCGTGATCGTCCGCGACGGCGCACACGGCCTGCGCATGGCGAGCGTCGCCGGCGAGGCCGGGGTTTCGAAGGCGCTCGTCCACTACTACTTCTCGACACGGCAGGAGCTGCTGCGCAGCGCCCTCGTCTTCGCCGAGGAGCGACGGGAGCAGGCGATCTCGTCAGAGCTGGCCGACCTCGCGACAGGGCGGGAGCGGCTCGAACGGGTGCTGCTCGCCACGCTCGACGCACAGTCTCCCTTCCGCGAGCAGCGGGCACTCTGGAACGAGGTGTGGAGCACGCTCCGCTTCGACGACGACCTGCGGCCGGTGGTCGACCTCTACTACCGGGCCTGGCTCGATCACGTCGTCCAGCTCGTGCGAGACGGACAGGCCGACGGCTCGATCTCCTCGGAGATCGACGCACGCGACACCGGTTGGTGCCTCGCCGCTGCGGCTGACGGCTTCGACTCGATGCGGTACCTCGACCTGGTCGACACGAAGGTCGCCGGGGCTCTCATCCGACAGACGATCGTGCGGGAGCTGGCCGCACCGTGACGACGGCGCAGGGGGTCGTGCTCGAAGGCGTCAGCAGGGCGTTCGGAGAGGTCAAGGCGGTCGACGACGTCAGCCTCGAGGTCGAGGGCGGCGAGTTCTTCTCGATGCTCGGGCCATCCGGCTGCGGCAAGACGACCTCGCTGCGGATGATCGCGGGCTTCGAGCGGCCGGACGCGGGACGCATCCGGATCGGTGACGCCGACGTGACCGAGACGCCCCCCCACAAGCGCCCCGTGAACACGGTGTTCCAGAACTACGCCCTCTTCCCTCACCTCTCCGTGGGCGAGAACGTGGCCTTCGGACTCCGCTTCACCCGGGCAGACAAGCACGAGACGAAGCGCCGCGTGGGCGAGGCGCTCGAGCTCGTCCAGCTCGCCGGCTACGAGGAGCGGAAGCCGCATCAGCTCTCCGGCGGGCAGCAACAGCGCGTCGCGCTGGCGCGGGCACTGATCCTCGAGCCCGCACTGCTCCTGCTCGACGAGCCGCTCGGGGCGCTCGACGCAAAGCTCCGGCGCGGCCTGCAGCTCGAGCTGAAGAGCCTCCAGCGCGAGGTGGGGATCACGTTCGTGTACGTCACGCACGACCAGGAAGAGGCCCTGACGATGTCGGATCGTCTCGCCGTGATGTCCGGAGGGCGTATCGAGCAGCTCGGCACTCCCCAGCAGGTCTACGAGCTGCCGGCGACGCCGTTCGTAGCGGACTTCCTCGGGGTCTCGAACCTGATGCGGGCCGAGTGCGACGGCAGAGGCGGCGTCCGGCTCGGCGGCACAGCCCTCTCGGTCGAAGGCGCGGCGACCATCGCCGCCGGAGAGGTCATGGTGACGATCCGCCCCGAGCGCATCGAGGTCGAGCCGGTGCGCGAGGCGGCCGGCGAGAACCGGGTCGGCGGCACCGTCACGGCAATCGTCTACGTCGGCCCGACCACCCAGGTGAACGTGACGCTCGACGGTGGACAGGCCGTGCAGACGCTGATCACGAACACCGGGCGCGACCTTCCCTACGCCCGCGGTGACGCCGTCGCCGTGCACCTGCCGACCCAGGCGCTGCGGGTGCTCGGCGACAGCAAGAACCAGCCGAACTAGACGTCGAGCCTGGCGAGCTCTTCCAGCCCCGAGCCGGCGTCGCCCTGGCGTCGCCGGAACAGCGACCAGAGCACGAACATCACCACCCCGAGCAGGACGGTGGCGGCGAGCGTCACGCTGGCGAGCGCGTTGAGCGCCGGTGTCGGCGTGCCGCGGGCGTTCGAGTAGATCTTGACGGGCACCGTCTCGGTGCCCGCGCTCGACGACAGGTACGCGCTGATCACGAAGTCGTCCATGGAGATCGCGAACACGACGATCGCGCTCGCCACGATCGCGGGCACGAGCAGCGGCAGCAGGACCATGCGCAGCGCGTTCACCGACGAGGCACCGAGATCCATGGCCGCCTCCTCGAAGTCCTTGCCGATCGAGATCAGCCGCCCGCGAACGATGATCACGACGAACGTGATGGAGAACGTGACGTGACCGATCACCTGCGCCGTCGTGCCGAGGCTGATCGACGTGAACAGGTTCGTGAAGACGAGGAAGAGCGCGACGCCCATCACGATCTCGGGAGTGACGAGCGGGAACAGCGTCACGAACCTGGCCGACCCCGACCCCCTGCCACGCCAACGCGTGAGGCCGATCGACAACGCCACGCCGAGCGGCAGCGAGATCAGAATCGCGAGCGCAGCGAGCTTGAGGCTCTGGAAGAGCGCCCTGAAGAGGTCGGGGTCGTTGGCGACCGAGAGGTCGGGATCACCCCAGTACCACCGAAACGACCAGCCCTGCGCCGTGGAACGCGACCTCCCGTCGTTGAACGAGAAGCGAATCGCGATGAGGATCGGGACGATCGACCAGACGAGATACCCGATGGTGATCAGCCACAGGAAGCGCGGCCTCCCCCATGGGTTCGCGAGCCACGCCCTGGCCCGGCTCACGCGTCACCGTACTTCCGCATGGAGCGGGCGGTGACGACGAGGTAGTAGGTCATCAGCACTCCCAGCATCACCATCAGCACGCATACGAGCGCTGCCCCGACGGGTGTCTGCTGGCCACCCCGGATGTAGAGGTTGATCTGGTTGCCGATCAGCGTCGTGCTCGGGGAGCCGGAGAGGAGGTCGGGCGTGAAGTAGTCGCCGAACATCGGCAGCGCGATGATCACGACGCCGGCCAGCACGGCGGGCATGGACAGGGGCAGCGTGACCATGCGGAACGCCTGGGCCGGGCTCGCCCCGAGATCACGGGCCGCCTCGAGCAGCCGCTGGTCGATGCGGTCGAGGAAGGCGTACAGCGGCAGGATCATGAACGGGACGTACCCGTACACGAGCCCGAAGATCACAGACGACGCGCGGCCGTCGAGCCAGTTCACCGGGCCGCCCACGAGATGGAGCCGCAGCAGGACGGCGTTCACCCAGCCGTCGTCCTCGAGCAGGTTGATCCAGGCGAGCATCCGCATCAGGTAGCTGATGAAGAACGGCGCGACGAGGCCGACGAGCAGCAGGCCCTTGTAGCGCCCGCCGTGGCGCGCGATCGCATACGCGACGGGGTACGCGATGACGAGCGACGCCGCCACGGCGATCACGACGTAGACGATCGTGCGCACGAACACGGTCTGGAACGTGCCGCCGCTCTCGAAGAGCCCGTCGAGGACGAACGAGAACGCGCTCGTGTCCCAGTCGAGCGGGTTCCACGCCGGTCGCGGCGTCTGGAAGATCGGATCGACCCGCCCCATCGCAACGGCGAGGATCGCGTAGAACGGCACGAGAAAGAACACCGTCAGCCAGGCGACGCCCGGCAGCGCGGCGGCCGGCCAGAACCAGCGCGGGTACTTCATCTCTCCCGGCCGCCGCCGGGGACTACCCGGCCTGGAACTCCGCCCACGCGTTCTGCCACAGCACCTGCCCCTTGGGGCTCAGCTCGAGCTCCTGGTAGCCGGTGTCGAAGTCGGACTCCCGCACGACCGCGGAGGCAAGGTTCGGCGGCACGGCCTCGTCGGAGACGAGGCTGTCGGGATCGATCGACTGCAACGGCGGCTGATAGCCCACGAACTGGACGAAGTTGTCGTACGCGTTCTTCTCGTCGAGCATGAAGTTGAGGAAGTGGTGCGCGAGCACCGGGCGCTTGGCGCTCCGGAGCACCCCGATCGTGTCACTGCCGATCAGGCCCCCGCCGTCGGCCGGGTACCAGTACCCGAGCACGTCAGTGCCGACGCCCTTGGGCAGGTAGTACTGCGCCGAGACCATGCTGCCCGACCACGCCTGGTGGATCCACGCCTTTCCCTCCGGGAGGTTCGTGTAGTCGGACGCCGAGTACTTCACGTTCACCGTCTTCGTGAGGGCGAGCAGGCGCTGCTTCGCGGCGTCGATGAGGTCGGGGTCCTCCGTGTTGACGTCCGTGACGCCGTCCCGCAGGAGCATCGCCGAGAGCGCCTCGCGCGAGTCGTCGAGGACGTACACCTTGCCCTTGGCGGCCGTGTCCGAGAAGAAGTCGTACGGATTATCGAGGTCGGCGGGTGTGCCCTTCACCTTGTCGGTCCGGTAGCCGATGCCGGTCGTGTAGACCGTGTACGGCACCGTGTACTGGGCTCCCTGGTCGTAGAACGGGCTCTCGAAGACCGACCACATGTTGGAGAGATTCGGGATGTAGTCCCTGTTGAGCGGCTGCAGCACCTTGCCCGCGGCGAGCCGGGAGAGCCGGTCGGGCGTCGGGAAGAAGACGTCGAAGTCCGTCGCGCCGCTGGACAGCTTCGCGATCGCCTCGTCCATCGTGGTGAAGGTCGTCAGCTCGACCTCGACGCCGTACTGCTTGGCGAACTCGTTGAGCTTCTTCTTCCAGATGTACTCGATGTAGTTGAAGACCTTCAGCGTGCCCTTCTCCGGATCGAGCCCCGAAGCGATCATGGGGTTGTCGTCGAAGAGCGGCAGCGTGACCGGATTGTCCGGCCGGGCGAGCTCGAGCGCGGCAGAGTCGCTCGAGCCCGAGCCACCGCAGGCCGCGAGCAGGCCCGGCGCCATCGTGAGGCCGAGCGCTCCGAGCGCAGAGCGTGTGAGGAACTCGCGCCGATGGAAGCCGCGCGGCTCACGAGGATGGAACGTCGTCATCGGGACCTCCCGTGGTTTCGTCCGTCATCCAAGACTGAGATCCATCGAACCCAACCAGAGTTTGACCGTCTGGTCAACCGAGCGGATACGATCGGGCATGGCCCACGAGAAGCGCATCGAGATCCGCTGGCGCGACGTCGACGCGTACCGCCACGTCAACAACGCGGTCTACGCGACCTACCTGGAGGAGTGCCGGGACGAGCTCGCCGAGAAGGTGCTCGCCGGTGTCGGCGACATCTGGGACTACGTGCTGGCCCGCGTGGCGATCGACTTCCGGCGCGAGCTGACCCAGGACGACGACGAGGTCGTCGTCCGCTGCGCCGTCGAGCGCGTCGGACGCTCGAGCGTGACGCTCCGCGAGGAGATCCGCACGCGGGACGGCGAGCTGTCGGCGGAGGCTGAGGCGGTGCTCGTGGCACGCGACCGGGCGACCGGCCGCTCCCGGCCGCTGACCGACCCGGAGCGCGAGGCGTTCGAGCGGGCGCGCTCGGGCGGTTGACCCCGGCGGCGCACGTCGTCGTCGTGGGGGCGGGCTTCGCGGGCCTTGCCGCCGCCGACGCTCTCGCGCGGGAGGGCGTCGGCGTCACGGTGCTGGAGGCGCGCGACCGGGTGGGCGGCAGGGTCTGGTCTCGGGAGCTCGGGAACGGCGCCGTCGTCGAGCTGGGCGCCGAGTTCGTCCTGCCCGGCAACGACACGATGCGGGCGTACGTCGACCGCTTCGGCCTGGGCCTCTGGGACAAGGGCATGCGCTACGGAGAGCGTGAGCCGCGCGGAGGCATAGGGGTCGATGCGCCGAGCCTGCGAGCCGCGCTCGCCGAGATCGCGGCCGCGGTGGCCGGGCCCAGGCTCGACGGCGTCTCGGCCGCCGAGCTGCTGGACCGGCTCTCGCTCGGCGCCGGCGCCCGCGAAGCGGTGCAGGCGCGCCTCGAGGTGTCGTGCGCCGCCACGGCAGACCGGGTGGAGGCCTCCACGCTCGCCGGCCTGGCCGCCCACTCGGGCGACGTCTCGCCGAGCGTGGCCCGGGGCAACCAGCGCGTGGCGCTCGCGCTCGCGGCCGAGCTCGGGGACGCCGTGCGCCTGGCGAGCCCGGTGGAGCACGTCGACTGGCGCCCGACCGGCGCCCTGGTTCACGCGGGCGGCCGTGCGGTCGAGGCCGACAGGATCGTGCTCGCCGTCCCCGCGAGCGTGATCGGCCGAATCGCGTTCGAGCCGCCCCTGCCCGAGGCGCTCCGCGCCGCGTACGCGGCCGTGGAGTACGGGCACGCGGCCAAGCTGTTCGTCCCGCTCGCGGCTCCCGCGCCCCCCAGCGCGGTGCTCTCCGTCCCCGAGCGGTACTGGACGTGGACCGCCACCGGCGACGAGGAGGTGCAGCAGGTGGTTCACGCGTTCGCCGGCTCGGCGCCTGCGCTCGCGCGGCTCGAGATCGAGCGCGGCGCCGGCGCGTGGCTCGCCTCGCTCGCCCGGCTGCGCCCGGATCTCGCCCTCGCACCCGAGCAGGCGGTGCTCTCGACGTGGGACGACGATCCGTGGGTGCGCGCCGCCTACTCCTGTGCCGCGCCGCCTCCGGATGCGTGGCAGCCGGCCGGCGTGTTCCACGCCTGCGGCGAGCACACGGCGGGCGAAAACCGGGCGCTGATGGACGGCGCCCTCGAGAGCGGCCTGCGCGCCGCCGGCGAGGCGTCGGCAATCCTCCGTGCGATGGCGTAGTCTCCGGGAGTCGAATCCTGACCATACGGTCAGTTGGCGTCCCGCCCAGGAGGTCCGTCCGTGATCGTCCCCGAGCTCCCCGCAGAGATCCGTGACCTGAAGCAGCGGGTCGGCCGCTTCGTCGAGGCGGAGGTCTACCCGCTCGAGCAGCGAATCGTCGAGCGCAACGCGATCGACCCGGCCGAGGTCGACGCGCTGCGGGCGAAGGCGCGGGCGGCCGGCTTCGCGATGCTGAACATGCCGGTGGAGCAGGGCGGGCAGAACCTGTCGATGCTGGGCCAGGTCGCCCTCGAGGAGGAGTCGGGCAAGGCGACGAACGGGCTCGGCTTCGCGGTCGTCGACCGCGGTCCGCGAGAGCTGCTCGAGATCGCCACCGCCGACCAGATCGAGCGCTACGTGATGCCGATCGTCCGCGGCGAGTACCGCGAGGCGTGGGCACTGACGGAGCCGGGCGCGGGCTCGGACCTCTCGGGACTGCAGGCCACCGCCGTCCGCGACGGCGACGAGTGGGTGCTGAACGGCGAGAAGTGGTTCGTCACGAGCGAGGGCGACCCGGGCTTCTACATCGTCGCCGCGACAGCCGGAGGCGAGCAGACGCTCTTTCTCGTCGAGCCCGGCACGCCCGGCCTCGAGATCCAGCGCACGCCGCGCTTCCTGCACGATCCCTACCTCGACCACCACCCGGAGATCGTGCTCCGCGACTGCCGTGTGCCGGAGGCGAACCGCGTGCCGGCGAGCGGCGACGCCGGGGCGAAGGAGTGGATCCTCGTCGAGCGCCTCTTCATCGCGGCGCGCTGCTGCGGCGCGGCACAGCGACTGCTCGACGAGGCGACCGCGTACGCGCAGGAGCGCGAGGCGTTCGGAGCGCCGATCGCCGAGTACCAGGGCGTCTCGTTCCCGCTGGCCGACTCGCTCACCGAGTTGCTCGCGGCGCGCATGCTCACCTACCACGCCGCACACGCCTTCGACACATTGGCCGACCGCAAGGTCGTGCACGGGAAGGTGTCGATGGCGAAGCTGTACGCGTCGGAGATGGCCGGCCGGGTCGCAGATCGGGCGCTGCAGATCTTCGGCGGCCGCGGGTACATGCACGACTTCGCCGCGGCCCGCTTCTACCGCGAGTTGCGGGTCGACCGGATCTGGGAGGGGACGAGCGAGATCCAGCGGCTCATCATCGCCCGCGGGCTGTTCAAGCGCGGCGCGGCACCCTACCTCGGCTGGGAGTCGTAGGATGCGCGCGCCCGCCGCGGCCGCCGAGACCTCACAGCCCGTCAGGCGAGCGAGGACGACCAGGAGGAGCCCGTGAGCAAGTACGAGGTCGCGCAGCTCGACGAGATCGAGGAGATCAGCGACGGACGCTGCCCCTGGCGACCCGTGCGTCACCACTTCGGGATCACGTCCTTCGGCGTGAACGCGTGGACGGCCCGCGAGGCGGGCGACTGCATCATCAACGAGCACGACGAGTCGGAGCCGGACTCCGACGAGGAGCTCTACCTCGTCTTGCGTGGACGCGCCACGTTTCAGCTCGACGGCGAGAACGTCGCCGCCCCCGCCGGAACGCTCGTCTTCGCGCGGGCGGGCGTGAAGCGGACCGCGATCGCCGAGGAGCCCGGAACGACGGTCCTCGCGCTCGGAGGCACGCCCGGCAAGGCCTACGAGCCCGACGGCTGGGAGGTCTGGGCGCCGCTCAACCCCCTCTACGAAGCAGGCCGGTACGCCGAGGCGGCAGACCGCGGCCGCGAGCTGCTCGAGGCTCATCCCGGCTACGCGGGAGTGCACTACAACGTCGCCTGCTGCGCGAGCCTCGCCGGGCGGGCAGCCGACGCGCTCGAGCACCTTCGGCGCGCCATCGACCTGTCGGAGAGGTTCCGGGCCTATGCCGAAGGCGATTCCGACTTCGACCCGATCCGCGGCGAGCCTGCCTTCGGAGAGCTCGTCGGCGGCTAGGCAGCGCTCGCTGGGCCCGACTCAGTCGGCTCTCGGCAGCCAACCGTCGGAGTACGGGACGAACTTCGATCGTGGCAGGCCGGTGTGGTGCCCGGCGTACGCCTCGCTGAAGTCCGTGGTCTCGCGCTCGACGCTGGCGCCGTACCTCGCCGCCTGGTCGGAGACGGGGTAGACGACACCGCCCGCGGTGCCGCGGCCCCGCCCGCCGACGGCCAGCACGACGGCCCTCTGGTCTCCCCTGGCGAGGATCACGTGCCCGGTGCCGGGCGGGCAGTAGAAGAAGTCCCAGGCACCGAGCGCGCGCTCCCGCCCCTCCACGATCAACGTGCACGAGCCGTCGAGGACGAGGAACGCCTCCTGCGCGTTCTCGCGGTGATAGAGGGCCAGCGACTCGCCCGGCTCGAGCACGCTGATGTTGATCCCGAAGTGCGGGAAGCGTCGCTTCCCTTCGAACGTGCAGTAGGAACCGAGCCGGCCTTCGTCCCGCCAGCGCGACTCGCGCGCGTTGACGACGAACCACCCTTCGCCGTCCGTCACGAGCCCGTTCTTGCTCTTTCGCAGAGGCGCTTCGGGAACCACCGCTGCAGTGTGCCCGACTGCAGCCGGCGAGGTCGCGCTCCACGCCTCCTCGCTGCCACCGGCACACTCGGGGAGGACGTCGCGCACAGGGCCGGCCGGGACGCGCGTTCGCGGTCAACGGACAAGGAGAGCATCGTGAGCCTGACCCAGTACTACACGGCGAGCACGCTCGACGGCTTCATCGCCGATCCCGACAACTCGCTGGACTGGCTCTTCACACGCCAGCGCGACGAGGACGGGCCGCTGAGCTACGGCGCCTTCATCGCGGGAGTCGGCGCACTGGCGATGGGGTCGACGACGTACGAATGGATCCTCGACCACGAGTTCGCGGGCCTGGAGCCCGAGGACTGGAAATGGCCATACGCCATCCCGTGCTGGGTCTTCACGCACCGGACGCTGCCGGTCGTCCCGAGCGCGAACATCGCGTTCACGAGCGCCGACATCGCGACGGTCCACCAGGAGATGGTCGACGCTGCCGGTGGGCGGAACGTCTGGATCGTCGGCGGAGGAGACCTCGTCGGTCAGTTCGCCGACGCAGAACTGCTGGACGAGATCCTCGTCTCGATTGCGCCCGTGACGCTCGGCGCAGGGGCGCCCCTGCTGCCGCGGCGCCTCGAGCTGCACCTGGAAGAGCTCGCGCGGAACGGCGACTTCGCCTGCGCGACGTACTCCGTCGTCCGCCCGCCCGCATGAGCCCGGTGCGCTGACGACAGGCCCGCTCTCACACGGGCACGGCGGCGGTCGTCAGCGGTCCTGCAGCGCGTCGAGCGCTACGGCCAGCGCGATCAGCAGACGCCGGTCGATCCCCTCGAGCGAGCCCAACTCGAGGACGTACCGGTCGCGGAACGTGCCGAGCACGCGTCGGTAGTGCCCGACCGATCCGCCCTGCCCCGAGAGCACGAAGTCGAACGGGAGGTACTGGAGCAACTCGGCGCCGGCGACGGGGATCAACCCGGCGAACCGGCGGATGAGCGCGATCACCAGGCTCTTCTCCTCGCCGCCGAGCACCTCGGTGCCCTCCGCATCACGCACCACCCAGTGGCTGCGGAGCAGCGACCGCCCGAAGCTCTTCTCGAGGGTGCCGACGACGCTGCCGTGCTCGTCGAGCACGTCGTGCCTGCCGGCGAACTCGAACACCGTCTTCGACTTGATCATGAAGACGTGCGCATCCTGGTCGGGGTCGGTGCGAAAGCGGATGTCCTCGCGGATGGCCATCCGCTTCTGGCGGACGAACAGGAGCGGCGGGCCCTCCTCCGTCGTTCCCGGCGGCGGCAGCGAGATTCGGTACTCGTTGGCGATCGGCTTGAAGACCTGCTGCACGAGGAACCGGTCGCTCTCGCCGATCGTACGCAGGACGTCCGCTGCCGAGTGGATCGTGCTCATGGGGGGATCATGCCTGGCCGGCCTCGGTCGGCGTACGTGGAGCGGCAGGCCCAACGGGCCGCGTGCCGATCGACGATGACGGCGGAGTACAATCCCCGGATGGGCGCCGGTCCCGGGGCGGGTTTCTGGCAGCGGATCCTCGAGTTCTTCGGCTTGCGCAAGCCGCCGCCCGACAGCGGCGTGCGTGAGCCGCGGCGACCGACGCCGGTCGGCTCCGGCGGCGGGTCGACGCTGGAGCGTCCGGAGCACGACGACCGGTTCCACTAGCGCGGCCCGAGGGCGGGCACATCCTCAGCCGAGGACGTAGCGAGCGTCGAGCCCCAGGGCGCCCTCCGGCGTCACGAGAAGCGGGTTGACCTCGATCTCGGCGATCTCGGGATGGGCGGCAGCGACGCGGGAAAGCGCCGCCGCCGCCTCGGCAGCGGCGCGAACGGCGACACGCGGGCGGCCGCGAGCGCCCGTCAGCACGCTCGCCGCCCGCAGCTCGAGCAGCAGCGCCTCGAGCTCGTCGGCTGTCGCGGGCGCAAGCGCGACGGCCACGTCATGCATCAGTTCCGCGTAGATGCCGCCGAGCCCCACGAGCACGAGGGGCCCGAAGCGCGGATCTCGCCGGCAGCCGACGATCAGCTCGACACCGTCGGAGGTGTCTGCCATCGCCTCGACCGAGTAGCCGCAGGGGTCTAGGCGAGCCTGCATGCCCGTCAGTGCCGCGTCGAGCTCGTCCTCGTCCGCCAGGCCCAGGGCCACCCCTCCCTGATCGGACTTGTGCAGGAGCCCGAGCGCCTTCAGAGCCACCGGGTAGCCGATCGCCGCCGCCGCTGCACGGGCGTCGGCGGCCGAGCCGGCGCGGCGGGCCTCGCCGAACGGCACCCCGGCGGCGGTGAGCAGCTCGCGCGACTCGAAGTAGCCGGCGCCGCGTACGGGCTCGGCTGACTCCCCCACGTCGGCCACGCCGGCCCTGGGTCGGAGCTCCTGCTCGACGAGAGCGGACAGTGTCGTGATCGCTGCCTCGATATCGCGGTACACCGGAACCCCGCCGTCGCGCAGCGCCCGGGCCGGTGCAGAGTTCCAGAACATGGCCTGGCTGAGCAGTGGGCGACCGGTTCTCGCGGCTGCCGCGGCGATAGAGCGGGCAACCTCGGTCTCGCGCTCCGCGAAAGCATCGTTCATCTGGCTGTAGCCTCCGAAGTACCCCGTGAAGACGACGGCGTCGACCTCGCCGGACGCGAGCACTGCCTCGGTCACGCGCTCGAAGTTCCAGAAGTCCTGCTCGCCGGCGCCCGCGAGGTCGACGGGGTTCGAGGTGACGATCGTGGGCGCGATCGCCGTCAGCTTCGCGCTCAACTGATCCGAGAGGTGCGGCAGCTCGAGCCCGGCGGCTGCCGCAAGGTCGGCCGAGACGACGCCGGTGCCGCCGCCGTCACCGACGATGGCGACGCGGCGACCGCGCGGGCGGTGGGGCCCGAAGCACGCCAGCGCGACGTCGACGAGCTCCTTCGGGGTCGCGACCCGCTGGATGCCCGCGGTGCGGCAGGCCGCATCCACCGCAGCCGAGTCGCTGGCGAGGGCGCCGGTGTGGGAGGCTGCCGCGCGCGCACCGGCCTCGCTGCCGCCGGCCGCCAGCAGGACGACCTGCTTGCCTGCGGCCAGGGCTGCCGCACCTGCGCGCGCGAACGCGCGGCCGTCGTGGAAGTCCTCGCAATAGACGGCGATCACCCGCGTGGCCTCGTCGGCCGCGAACGCATCGACGAGCTCGGCCGCGTCGATATCGGCCTGGTTGCCGAGCGAGGCGAATCGCGAGACGCCGACGCCGTACTGGGCCGCCAGCAGGCTCACCTCGAGCGCAAGGTTGCCGCTCTGCGAGACGATCCCCAAAGCACCGGGCGAGAACTCGTTCGAGCCGAGATCGAGCTCGGCCGCGGCGTCGTACACGCCGAGGCAGTTGGGGCCGAGCAGCACGGCGCCGGCCGCACGCACCCGCTCCACTGCCGCCCGTTCGCGGGCCCTCCCCGCCTCGTCGATCTCTCCGAGGCCGGCAGTGATGGCGACGATGGCACGGGCGCCGGCAACGAGGGACGCTTCGATCGCCTCTTCGAAGGCTGCGGCGGGAAGGACGATGACGACGAGCTCGGGCGCACCCGGCAACTCGTCGAGGCCCCGGAACGCGTGATGCCCCAGGATCTCGCCGCCTTTGCGGTTGACGAGCCACACATCGCGACGGTGCGCCCCACGCAGGGCCCCGGCCGCGACCCACTGACCCCACTTCGCGGGGTCGGCCGAGGCTCCGAGGACGGCGACCGAGCGAGGATCGAAGAGCGGCTGCAGGTCGCGCACGGCCGAAGACTACGCGAGGCCCGATCCGGCGCTCCGCTCGACCGAGCCGCCACGCCCCTCGGCCCACGGAGCCATGTCACGTCGGGGCGGTAGCCGCCTCGCCGGGAACGATCTCCCTCCGCGCCGCCTGGCCGCGCGCCGCCCGAAAAACCGCTCTCTCGAGCCGTCCTGTGGACGACAAGTTGCAGTCACGGCACAAAGGGTGTCTCCCTCCGGGAGACACCCTCCGGGAGACACCCCGGATGGCTGCGCGACCCGCTCTCCGCGCATGGAGACGTGGCGGAACGGGCGCGGTGGTGCTCAGGCCAGGCCGCGGGCCTTCCGGCTGGCCGCCTGCTGGCGCTTGCTCGCCGCCAGCTCTGCCTTGCGCAGCCGGATCGAGGCGGGAGTCACCTCGACGCACTCGTCCTCGCGGATGAACTCGAGCGCCTGCTCGAGAGAGAGCGGCCGCGGCGGGATCAGCCGTACGAGCTCGTCCGAGGTCGAGGCACGCATGTTCGTCAGCTTCTTCTCCTTCGTGGCGTTCACGTCCATGTCCTCGGACCGGGCGTTCTCGCCCACGATCATGCCCTCGTACACGCCGACCCCCGGCGCGACGAACAGCGTCCCTCGCTCCTGCAGGTTGGAGATGGCGAACGCCGTGGTCGGGCCCTGCCGGTCTGCGACGAGCGACCCGCTCGGACGCGTGCGCAGCTCCCCGTGCCACGGCTCGTAGCGATCGAAGACGTGGTGGAGGATCCCCGTTCCCCGCGTCTCGGTGAGGAACTCCGTCCGAAATCCGATCAGGCCGCGCGCGGGAACGAGATACTCGAGCCGCACCCACCCCGTGCCGTGGTTCACCATGTGCTCCATGCGCCCCTTGCGCAGCGCCAGAAGCTGGGTGAGCACGCCGATGTACTCCTCGGGCGCGTCGATCGCAAGCCGCTCGACCGGCTCGTGCACCTTCCCGTCGAGCTCCCTCGTCACGACCCGGGGCTTGCCGACCGTGAGCTCGAAGCCTTCGCGTCGCATCAGCTCGACGAGCACCGCCAGCTGCAACTCGCCGCGGCCCTGCACCTCCCAGGTGTCGGGCCGCTCGGTCGGGAGGACGCGAAGCGAGACGTTGCCGATCAGCTCGGCCTCGAGCCTGCTCTTGACCTGGCTCGCCGTCAGCCTCGACCCCTCGAGCCCGGCCAGAGGCGACGTGTTGATACCCACGGTCATGGAGAGCGAAGGCTCGTCGACCTCCTCCACCGGGAGGGGCCGGGGATCGTCGATGTCGGCGAGCGTCTCGCCGATCGTCACCTCGGGAATACCGGCGACCGCCACGATGTCGCCCGGGCCGGCCTCGGCCGCCTCGACACGGTCGAGCGCCTCGGTCACGTAGAGCTCGGTCACCCTGGCGCGCTCGACGCTACCGTCGGCGCGGCACCAGGCGACCTGCTGGCCCTTGCCGATGGTGCCGTTGCGCACCCGGCAGACCGCAAGCCGGCCGACATAGGGCGACGCATCGAGGTTCGTGACGAGCGCCTGGAGTGGATGGCCTTCCTCGTAGACGGGTGCCGGGATCGTCTCGAGCAGCAACTCGAGCAACGGACGCAGGTCGTCGGCGAGATCGTCGACGGCGAGGCCGGCCCGGCCGGCCTTCGCGTTGCAGTAGACGATCGGGAACTCGATCTGGCTCTCGTCCGCGTCGAGGTCGAGGAACAACTCGTAGACCTCGTTGACGACCTCCGCCACCCGTGCGTCGGGCCGATCGACCTTGTTGACGACGAGGATCACGCGCAGCCTTGCCTCGAGCGCCTTACGCAGCACGAATCTGGTTTGCGGGAGCGGCCCCTCGCTCGCGTCGACGAGGAGCAGGACCCCGTCGACCATGCGCAGGCCGCGTTCCACCTCACCCCCGAAGTCCGCGTGCCCGGGCGTGTCGACGATGTTGATCTTCGTCTCGCCGTATCGGACGGCAGTGTTCTTGGCGAGGATCGTGATGCCCTTCTCACGCTCCAGGTCCATCGAATCCATCACGCGCTCGGCCACGTCCTGGTTCGCGCGGAACGACCCCGACTGCCACAGCATCGCGTCGACGAGTGTCGTCTTGCCGTGATCCACATGAGCGACGATCGCGACGTTACGGATGTCTGCGCGCTTCGCCACCGAAGGAGGGTAGCGGCGACTGCGCGGCGAGCCGCCGAGCGACGCGTTTTACAACCTGCTTACGCCCGCACCACGCCCGGCTTACGAGCAAAAGTGACGATGCACGCATGACTCTGCGCTCGCTCCGCCCGCTCGTGCTCGTCCTCGCCGCCCTGGCACTCGCACTGCCGGCCGCGAGCGCAGGTGCGACCGTTGCGCAGACGACAGATCGCGGCGTCGTCCAGTCGGCCGATTCCAACCAGATCGTGCTGCGCGCCCTCGACGGGAGCATCGTGGCGTTCACGGTCTCGCCCGGAACGCGCGTGAGGTTGAACGGCATGCGCGCGGCGATCGCCGAGTTGAAGCCCGGCTTCGTCGCGGCAGTCGTCCACGACAAGAGCGCCCGCGCCCTCGTCATCCGCGCGTTCGGCACGGCGACGGTCACCGAGCGAGGAATCGTGACCGCGCTCACCAGGAGCCTGATCACCCTCCGCGCGGCCGACGGCACGATCGTCTCCGTCGCGCTCGAGCCACGCACGCAGTTCCGGTTCCGGGGACGCCCCGGCGCGAGGCGCCTCGCGCGCCCCGGGGCGACGGTGGTGGTCAGGCACACGGAAGAGGGGCCGGCGAGGGTGGTCGCCGTGCTCAAGCGCGCGAGGCCGTGAGCGCCGGATCGACGCGTGGCGGCACGATCCTGCTCGTCGAGGACGAGGAGGACATCGCCACCCTCGTCCGCGCCTACCTCGAGAGGGACGGGTTCCGCGTGATCTGGGCCGCCCGCGGCGGCGAGGGGCTGCTCGCGCTGGAGAAGAACGAGGTCAGGCTGGCGATTCTCGATCTCCAGCTGCCCGATGCCGACGGCCTCGACCTCTGCTGCGCCATCCGCGACCGCTCAGCGCTGCCGATCGTGATCGTCACCGCCCGCGACGAGGAGGTCGACCGCATCACCGGCCTCGAGCTCGGAGCAGACGACTACATCACGAAGCCGTTCTCGCCACGCGAGCTCGTGGCGCGGGTGCGCGCGGTGCTGCGACGCGCAGAGCCGCACGCCGCAGACGGACCTGTGGTCGCCGGCGACGTCGTGCTCGAGCCCGGCGGCCGCACGGTATCCGTCGCAGGCGTTCCGGTCGAGCTGACCGGGATGGAGTTCGACCTGCTGGCGTTCCTGCTCGCCCACCCCGGGACGGTGATGTCACGAGAGCGGCTCCTCGAGCGCGTCTGGGGCCTCTCCTTCCCCGGCGGCACCCGCACGGTCGATGTCCACGTGGCCCAGTTGCGCCGAAAGCTCGACCGGCCCGAGTTGATCCGCACCGTCAGGGGCTCAGGGTACAAGGCTGCAACGTGAGCCGCCTGCGCCGGCCGCGGACGTTGCGGGCCCGCCTGTTCGTCGGGATCTCCGCGACTCTCGCCGTATCGACGCTCGTGATGCTCGCCGTCGGAGCCGCCCTCACCCGCCACTCACTCGACGAGGAGGCCCTGCGCTCGCTCGCCCGGCAGGTCGACCTGATCGCCGCCCAGCACGCTGCGAGCCCGCTGCCCGGCGTCGACGCCGACATCGGCCGGTTCCTCGCGACCGAGGACGAGCGTCTTGCCATCCTGACGCCCGAGCAAGCCGAGCTGCTCCTTCCCGACTCGGCTGCTGCACGACTACGCGACACCGGGCGGGCGAACGGAACCGTCGACGTCCGCGGGACGCCGTTTCTCTACGCAGCGCGGCTCGGCGGCGGCGACGCCCTGGTCCTGCTCCGCTCGGCCCGGAGTCAGTCCGCCGACTGGGAGCCGTTCCTCGTGGGCCTCGCTCTGGCCGCGCTGATCGGTGCGGCCCTGGCCGCCGTCGCCGCCTTTCTGCTCGCGCGTGCCGTAGCGCGTCCGGTCACCCGGGTAGCAGCTGCAAGCCGGTGGCTCGCCGAGGGCGAGAGCCCCGAGTCTCTCCCCGTCGAGGGATCGACCGAGCTCCGTCAGCTCGCAACGGCATTCAACGATCTCTCGGACGAGCTCCACCGCGCCCAGGACGCCGAGCGTTCCTTCCTGCTCTCGGTCAGCCATGAGCTGAAGACGCCCCTGACCGCGATCCGCGGCCACGCGGAGGGCCTCGCCGACGGCGTCGTCGAGCCCGGGCGCGCAGCCGAGGTGATCGAGCGGGAGGCGCAGCGCCTCGAACGCCTGATCCGCGACCTCCTCGACCTCGCCCGGCTCCGGCGCCGCTCGTTCGACGTCGTGCTGGAGCCGGTCGACCTCGCCGAGATCGCAAGCGACGCCGTGGCCCGCCACGCGTTCCAGGCCGACGCCTTCGGGGTCGAGCTCGAGCTCTGCGTCGAACAGCCCGCGGGTGCGATCGCCGACGAGGGACGCACGCTGCAGGCACTGTCCAACCTCGTCGAGAACGCGATTCGTTGCGCCCCCCGCGGCGGCACGGTGGAGATCGTGGTCGAACCGGGCCGCCTCACGGTGCGGGACGACGGCCCCGGCCTGGCCGAGGAGGATCTCGACCGCGCGTTCGAGCGGTTCTATCTCTGGGATCGCTACGGTGCCGACCGGCCCGTCGGCACCGGGCTCGGGCTCGCGATCGTCGCCGAGCTCGCCGCCGCGATGGGTGGCCGCGTCAAGGCGGCGAGCGCGACCGGCGCCGGATCCGCCTTCACGCTCGAGCTGAAGCACGTCGCGCGAGCGGACGCTCCGCTTTACGCGCGGCTTACGCAGCGCTGAATTGCCGCCAACACAACGCTCCTACCGTCCGAGGTGCAGATCACACCTACTCGGAGGTTCAGCAGCCATGAAGCGCTCAGCAGTCGTCGTCGCCGTTGCCACCGTGCTGGCGACACTCGTCGCGGCAACCGCCGCGTTCGCCGGCACAACCCACGGCAAGGCGCTCTACCGTTACGTCGGACAGGTCAAGGCGACGAGCGGCTCGTCCGTGACGGTTGCCGTTCAGAACGGCAACCGCAACGCACTCCGCTCCCTGATCGGCCAGAGCCAGGAGCAGACGTTCGCCACCGGCGAGAAGACCGTCTTCCTGAAGTGGTCGAACGGCGTCCCCACCGTCGTCGGCATCGGGGACATCGCGATCGACGACTACGTGACCGTGAACGTCCGGCTCGATCGCAACGCGTCGCTCGACGCGATCAAGGCGCAGCCCGCGGCCTCTGTCGCGGATCGCGGACAGACGCTCAGCCGGCCGGACAAGCCGCTGTACCTCTTCCGCGGCACCTTCGTCTCGGCAGCCGACGGCAAGGTGACGATCGACGTCAAGGGCGGCAACCGTCACGCCCTGCGGCTGATGATCGGCCAGGAGGCTCGCCAGTCGTTCTCGACCGGGCCGGAGACGATCTTCCTCCACTGGGCGCACCGCATCCCGACCGTGATCGACGCCTCCAAGCTCGGGGTCGGGGACCGGATCGTCGTTCGCGTCAGGGCAGAGCGAGGCGCGACGCTGGCCGTCGTCGAGGCGACTCCTGCCAAGCGGATCGCCGACCGTGAGCCCAGGTCGCAGGAAGCAAATCAGGACGCGCAGGCGTAACGCAGCCCCCTCGGGCAGAGGGCAAGAAGGGCGGCCGGGTTGACCCGGCCGCCCTTCTTGCGACTGCTGCTTGGGCATCTCGGCGCGGATCCCGTACAGTCACGCGGTCATGGACGTCCTCGTCCTCCAACACATCGCATGTGAGCCGCCGGGCGTCTTCGAGGATGTCCTGCTGCACCGAGGCGCCGTCCTGCAGCGGGTGGAGCTCGACGAGGGCGAGCCGCTGCCCGCCAGCCTCGACGGGATTGCGGCGATCGTCGCGATGGGCGGCCCGATGAGCGTCAACGACGAGGCGGAGCATCCGTGGCTCGCGCAGGAGAAGGAGCTGATCGCGGCAGCCGTGAGGGCGGAGGTGCCGTTCTGGGGGTCGTGCCTCGGTGTGCAACTGCTCGCCTCGGCACTCGGCGCGCGCGTGTACCGGGGTGAGAGCCCCGAGGTGGGGATCCTCCCCGTCTACGCCACGCCTGCAGCGGACAGCGATCCCGTCTTCTCGGGTCTCGCATGGCCTCGTCCGACCCTGCAATGGCACCAGGACACCTTCGACCTCCCCGACGGCGCCACGCTGCTCGCAACCTCGCCGGCCTACCCCCAGCAGGCGTTCAGGGTCGGACAGCTGGCCTACGGCGTGCAGTTCCACGTCGAGGTCGACGAGGCGATGGCCGATGCATGGGCAGAGGTGCCCGAGTACGTGGCGTCGGCAGACTCGGTGCTCGGCCCTGGCGGGCTCGGGCGGCTGCTCGGCGACTTCCGCGCGTCCATGCGCAACATGCAGGCGGACGGCCGCGCGCTGTTCTCGCGCTGGGTCGACCTCTGGGCCTAGCTAGGCACGCGCTAGCCCGGGCGGGAAGCGTGCCAGAGCGTGGAGCCGGCTGCGGCTCCCGTCTGCGGCCTCACGTCGGCAAGAGCCTTGTACTCCGGCACCTCGTGACGAGGAATGGTGGACGCGTCGCGGTGATCCAACTCGACGAGGTTACCGGCGGGGTCGCGCACGTACATCTGGATGCCGCCGCCGGGCAGCTCGTACATCGCGTTCCCGAAGGTGACGTGGTCGAGCGCACCAAGCTCCTTCATACGCCGGTAGACGGGCATGAACTCCTCGATCTCGAGGCCGAAGTGCGCATGTGAGGGCGGCTCGCCCGGGCGCTCGAACAGGTGCACCTGACCGTCGCCCGCACGGAGCCAGATCACGGGGAAGCCGAAGTCCGGGGTGGGCAGCGGCTCGAGCCCCAGCTCTCCGACGTAGAAGCGCGTCGAGACCGCGAGATCCCTCGCGACGACGCTGACGTGATTGAGGGCCGCTGCCACCCGCCGATCATCCCGCGCGGCCACGCAGTTCCGCAACTGTGGACAAGAAGTTGCAGATCCGCCACAAAGGGTGTCTCCCCTAGGGAGACACCCGGAGGGAGACACCCGGAGGGAGACACCCGAGAACGGCGAGGCGGCGGCACGCGCACTCCGGTGGCGGCCACGCGCAACGGGGCGCACCGAGGGCGCGTCGGACGTCAGCCCGCGATGTCGCGCCCGAACGCCGCCGCACTGAGGCGCTCGTCGGTGGCCTGCTCGAGCAGGCGGTCCCAACGCACCGAAAGGCCGGGGGCGAAGATGCGCTCCGAGAGCAGTCTGCCTGCCGCGCCCCGGTCGACGATGCCGCCGCATTCGCTGCGTAACGTGGCGGCGAGCTGAGACGCGACCATCTGCCCGTAGAGGTAGGTGTGGTAGTACACCGGCGCGACGGCGACATGGATCTTGGCCGCCCAGTCGGGCTCGCGACGGCCCTCTGGAGGCGTCACGAGCTGGTAGCGCTGCACGAGCTCCCACCAGCGGGCGTCGAGGTCGATCTCGGGATCGCGATAGAGGGAGCGCTCGAAGCTCGTCATCACGAGCACCCAGCGTGTGAAGACGAGCAACTCGGCAGCGCGGGCGGCGCGCAGCGCGTCGTCGAGGGCGGCTGCCTCCGCCGCTTCCATCCCCGCGACGCGTTCGAGCCATTCCCTGTCACTCGCCAGCCGCCCCATCAGGATCGCGATGCCCTCGGTGAGGACGAGGTGGCAGTCACGCAGGAGCCAGGGCAGCTCCGGTTCGAGGCCCACGTTGAAGACCCCGTGCCCGAGCTCGTGCAGCATCGTGTCCATCCAGTACTGGTCCGGCACGATGTTCGCGAGCACGCGGGTGTCGCCGGCGCGGTCGATGTCGATGCAGAACGCGTGCTGCGACTTCCCGGCCCGGGGGAAGAGGTCGCTGCGCTCGAGAACCGGACGCGTCTCGAGACCGAGGCCGTCGAAGGTACGCGCCGTCAGGTCGACGAGATCCCGCCCGGCAAAGCAGGCGCCCAGGTCGACGCCCCCCTCGACCGGCACGTCCTGGAAGAAGGGATCCGCATAGTGCCAGGGCCGAAGATCGCGCACGCCGCAGCCAAAACGCGCGGCGAGGCGCCCGTCCAGCGCCGCCTTCCAACGCTCGAAGGGCGCCGCGGTGACCCGGTCGGCCTCGTCCAGCGTCTCGACCAGGCGCTCCTCGTCCATCTCGCTGGTGGCCACGGAGAGCGCGAACCAGTCGCGGAAGCCGACGGCACGGGCAGCCTCGTTCCGTAGCCGCGCAAGCTCTCGGACGTCGTCCGCGACGGCCGCGCCGACGGTCTTCGACGCCTCCCACGCCTCGCGCCGCTCGGCGACGTCGTCGCTGTCGCGCAGTATCTGCTTGATCTCGTTGTCGTCCACGGGCCTGTCGCGCACCTGTCCGCGATGGTTCGAGAAGCGCCTGTCGACGGATGCCTCGAGCTCGATGATGCGAGCCCGCAGCTGGGCCGGCACCTGCCGCGGCAGGAACGCGTCACGGAGCAGGTCGAGCCGCCGCCGCACGAGGCCGGTGGCGGAGCGACGCGCCTCCTCGATCTCGGCGAAGAGGTCGGGGCTGGCGAGCAGGTCGGAGAGGGCGAGGTCGTGCTCGACGCGCCGCCGCTCGTGCTCCTCTGTCGCCTCGACGCTCAGGTCCCACCAGGCGCGGGAGAGGTCCTCGTAGAGGGGCGAAAGGCGCTTCTCGAGACGGTCGGCGACTGCGGCAGGCTCGGTCACGCGTGGCAGTGTACGCAGCCGCGCGTGGCACGCATCGCCGGGAATCGCCACACTAGGTCTTGACCAACCAGTCAAGGAGCCGTCGCAATGGCAACACGCGCCCCGGTCGAGATCGACCGATCCCGCATCTCGGAGCTCACGACCCGTGAGGCCGCGAAGCTCGACGCGCGCACCCAGGGATCGAGAGCGTTCTACGAGCGCGCCCGCGCCAGCCTCGTTGGCGGTGTCGCCTCCTCCTACCAGACGCGCGTGCCATGGCCGCTGTACCTCTCGCACGGCAAGGGGCCGAAGGTGTGGGACGTCGACGGCAACGAGCTGCTCGACTTCCACAACGGGTTCGGCTCGATGGTGCAGGGCCACGCGCACCCGGCGATCACGAAGGCCGTGAACGCGCGGATCGAGCTGGGCACCCATTTCGCAGCGCCGACCGAGGACGCGATCGTCGTGGGCGAGGAGCTGGCCCGCCGCTGGGGCCTGCCGAAGTGGCGCTACGTGAACTCGGGCTCGGAGGCCACGATGGACGCGATCCGCATCGCGCGCGCGGCCACGGGGCGCGACACGATCGTGAAGATCTTCGGCTCGTACCACGGCCACCACGACTACGTGATGGTCTCGATCGGGGTCGAGTACGACAGGATCGGGGACCGCTTCGACCTGCAGTCACTGCCGTACGGGCTCGGCATCCCACAGGCGGTCGTCGACATGACGGTGCCGGTGCCTTTCAACGACGCGGAGGCGATGGAGCGCCGTATCGAGAAGCTCGTCGAAGAGGGCAGGCCGCCTGCGTGCGTGATCATGGAGCCGGCGATGATGAACCTCGGGGTCGTGATGCCGGAGCCCGGCTACCTCGAGGCCGTGCGCGAGATCACCCGTAAGCATGGGGTGCTGCTGATCTTCGACGAGGTCAAGACCGGGCTCTGCATCGCGGCAGGTGGGGCGGTGGAGCGCTTCGGCGTGATGCCCGACCTCGTCACGCTGGCGAAGGCGCTCGGCGGCGGGCTGCCATCGGGGGCGATCGGCGGCACCGAGGAGGCCTTCGAGCTCGTGGAGTCGGGCGACGTCGTTCAGGTCGGCACCTACAACGGCAACCCGCTCTCGATGGCGGCGGCCCGCTCCAATCTGCTGGAAGTGCTCACGCCCGATGCGTACGCCCACCTCGACCTGCTCAACAACCGCCTGATGCAGGGCTGTCAGAGCGTGATCGAGAAGCACAACTTCCCCGGCTACTCGGTCGGGATCGGCTCGAAGGGTTGCGTCACCTTCTCGGCAGAGAAGATCACCGACTACGCGTCGTTCAAGGCGAACCAGGACGCGGAGCTGTGCGAGCTGGCCTGGCTCTACAACCTCAACCGCGGCATCTTCATGACGCCGGGGCGGGAAGAGGAGTGGACGCTGTCGATCACGCACTCCGTCGAAGACTGCGACAGGTTCGTGGCGGCGTTCGAGGAGATGGCGGAGGATCTCGTCGCGTAGAGCCAGTCGGGGCCGCGAAAAGGACCGGGGCTCCATCACAGGTATCGAGATCATGTGGATCACCGGCCTGCTCGTCGGCTGACGGGCAAGGCACCCTGTAGGCGATGGCGCACGGGCACTCACACGAGCACTCGCACTCTCACGCCGCCGGCAGCATGCGCGCGCTCGGCTGGACGCTGGCGCTCCTCGCCGTCTACACGGTGGCCGAGGTCGTCGGCGGCCTGGCAACCGGCAGCCTGGCGCTGCTCGCCGACGCGGGCCACATGCTCTCGGACGTCCTCTCGCTCCTGCTCGCGCTCGGCGCGATCTGGCTTGCGCGGCGCCCCGCTACCCCGGCCCGCAGCTTCGGCTACCGCAGGGCGGAGATCATCGCGGCGTTCCTCAACGGGCTTCTGCTCGTGCTCGTCGCCGCCTGGGTGCTGCTCGAGGCGGCGCGACGGCTATCCGACCCTCCCGAGGTGCTCGGCGGCTGGATGCTCGCCGTCGCGGTCGGCGGGCTCGCAGTCAACGCCGCAGCGCTCGTGGTGCTCGCGCGCTCGGGCCGCGAGTCCCTGAACGTCGAGGCGGCCCTGCGACACGTCCTGGCCGACGCACTCGGATCCGTCGGCGTGATCGTCGCCTCGATCGTGATCCTGACGACGGGCTGGGAGCTCGCCGACCCGATCGTGTCGGCGGCAATCGCAGTGCTCATCCTCTTCAGCGCGTGGGCAGTGCTGCGCGACTCGGGCCACATCCTGCTCGAAGGAGCGCCGTCCGGTGTCGACCCGGGCGAGGTCGAGTCGGTCATCCTCGGCGTCCCGGGAGTGGAGAGCGTCCACGACCTGCACGTGTGGACGATCACGTCGGGGTTCGACGCTCTCTCGGCCCACGTGCTCGTCGGCCGCGAGCAGGACTGCCATGCCCTGCGCCGTGCGGTCGAGCAGGCGCTCGGCGCGGCGTTCGGCATCACCCACACGACGCTGCAGGTCGATCACGCCAGCACCCGGCTGCTGCAGATCGACAGCCCGCGCCGGCCGTGAGCTTCGCCGGCGGGCAGGCGCGAGCGAGGTCCTGACCCGCCGGTCAGCCCACCTGTCTTCCGTGTACGATCCGGCGATGGCAACCGTGCCCGGCGTCCGCACGATCCCCTGGGACTGGTACACCGACCCGGGTGTCCTGCGCCTGGAGCAGGAGCGGATCTTCGCGACGAGCTGGCAGTACGTCGCCCACACCGGCGAGATACCGGAACCGGGGTCGTTCGTGGCAACGCGCGCGGGCCACATTCCCGTGGTCGTGGTCCGAGACCGCGAGGGTGGCGTGCACGCGTACGTCAACGTCTGCCGGCACCGCGGCCATCTGCTCTGTGAGGGCAGCGGCCGCCGTGAGACGCTGCAGTGCCCGTATCACGCGTGGACCTACGACCTCGACGGCTCGCTCCGCACAGCGCCGCGCGCGGACGCGGAGCCTGGCTTCGATCGAGGATCGCTCGGCCTCGTACCGGTGCAGGCCGACACGTGGGGGCCGTTCGTCTTCGTCAACCCCGACCTCGATGCGCCGCCACTCGCGGAGCACCTCGGGGAGCTGCCCTCTCTCGTCGCCGCCGGCGGCGTGGACGTGGACGCGCTCGGGTTTCATCTGCGCGCCGCCACGGAGTACGACGCGAACTGGAAGGTGTGCGCGGAGAACTTCCTGGAGTGCTACCACTGCGCGATCGCCCACCCGAGCTTCTCGAAGGCGATCGACGTGACGCCGGACGTCTACCGCCTCGAGGAGCGCTCGACCTTCTCGAGCCAGTTCGGGCCCCCCAAGAACGGCGGCGGCGGCGTCTACGACGCGTCGGGCGAGGTGGGCGGGGGCCAGTTCCACTACCTCCTCCCGAACACGACGATCAACGTGATGCCGGGTCGGGGCAACATCTCGATCGGGCCCATCGTGCCGCTCGCAGCCGAGAGCTCGCACCGGTTCCTCGACTACTTCCTGGCGCCGGGAACCGACGAGGCCTGGATCACCGACTACCTCGAGCTCGACAACCAGGTCGGCGCGGAGGATCGCCTCCTCGTCGAGCGCGTGCAGCAAGGCATGCGCTCGGGGATGATCGCGGAGGGCGCGCTGATGCCCGTATCGGAGCGACTGATCGCCCACTTCGAGCGCTACGTGGTGGACGCGCTCGGCACGGACCTGTAGAGACGGCCCTCACCGCCCGGTTTCCCGGCAGCGGTTCTGGCACCATCAGCTCATGTCCGTGCGCACAGAGCAGGCTCCCCAGCGCCTGCTGAACCGCGAGCTCTCGTGGCTCGAGTTCAACGCCCGTGTGCTCGAGCTCGCCGCCGACCCGTCCCAGCCGTTGCTCGAGCGGGCCAAGTTCGTCGCCATCCACTCCTCGAACCTCGACGAGTTCTTCATGGTGCGCGTCGCCGGCCTGCTCGACCAGGAGGCCACCGGCCTGGGCGTCCTTTCCGCCGACGGCCTCTCGCCCGGCCAGGCGCTCGCCGACATCCGCTCCCGCGTCTCCGAGCTGAGCGCCCGCCAGTCCAAGCTGTGGAAGCGGGAGCTGCGCCCGGCCCTGGCCGCCGAGGGGATCGAGATCGGCTCGATCGAGGAGTGCACCGAGAAGGAGCTTCGCCGGCTCGAGACCCGCTTCACTCGAGAGATCTACCCTGTGCTGACCCCGCTCGCCGTCGGCCCGGGCCAACCCTTCCCGTACATCTCCGGGCTCTCGCTCTCGCTCGCCGTGCAGGCTGTCGACCCTCAGACGGGGGAGGAGCGGTTCGCGCGGGTGAAGGTGCCGGAAGGCCTCGATCGCTTCGTCGAAACGGGGAAGCGGCTCGTCCCCTTGGAGGCCGTGATCGCGCACTTCCTGCCGATGCTCTTCCCCGGCATGGAGATCGCCGAGCGGGCCGTCTTTCGCGTCACCCGAGATGCCGACTTCGAGGTGTCGGACGACGCGGACGACCTGATCCAGGCGGTCGAGTCGGAGCTGAGGCGGAGACGCTTCGGGGACGTCGTGCGGGTGGAGGTGTCCGCGTCGGCTTCCGTCGGCATGCTCGAGCGGCTGCGCGCCGGCCTGGGGGTCGAGCCCGGCCAGCTCTACGAGATCGAGGGCCCCCTCGACCTGGCCGACCTGCTGCAGCTGACGAAGCTCGAACGGCCCGACCTGAAGGACGAGCCCTGGGTGCCCGTCACCCTCCCCCGTCTCGCGCGGGTCAAGGACGCCGCCGGCTTCTTCGAGGAGATTCGCCGCAACGACCTGCTCGTCCATCAGCCGTACGAGTCGTTCAGGACGAGCTTCGAGGCTTTCGCCGAGGCCGCCGCGGCGGACCCCGACGTGATCGCGATGAAGACGTCGGTGTACCGCACCTCGGACGACAGCGCGCTCGTGTCGTCGCTGATCGACTGCGCCGAGCAGGGCAAGCAGTCCGTCTGCCTCGTCGAGCTGAAAGCTCGCTTCGACGAGCGCCGCAACATCGAGTGGTCGCGCGAGCTCGAGCAGGCGGGCGTCCACGTGGTGCACGGCTTCCCGGACATGAAGATCCACGCGAAGATGACCCTCGTCGTCCGCAGGGAGCCTGGAGGGCTGCGGCGCTACGTGCACATCGGCACGGGCAACTACCACGCGTCGACGGCCCGCCTGTACGAGGACATCGGCATCTTCACGGCGGACGAGGAGATCGCCGCCGACGTAGCCGACGTCTTCAACTACGTCACCGGCTTCGGCCGCCCGCAGCGCTTCCGCAAGCTCCTGGTCGCGCCTTTCAGCATGCGCAAGCGCCTCGTCGAGGAGGTCCGCCGGGTCGCCGCGGCCGCAGCCGAGGGCGAGAAGGCGCGCATACGGCTGAAGCTCAACAACCTCGTCGACCCCACCATCATCGACGAGCTCTACGCCGCGTCGAGCGCCGGTGCCCGCGTCGAGATCTGCGCCCGCTCGATCTGCATGCTGCGCCCGGGCGTCGAGGGCCTGTCGGAGAACATCCACGTCCGGTCGGTGGTGGGGCGGTTCCTCGAGCACAGCCGGATCTACTCGTTCGAGACGGGGGAGATGACCGCCACGTTCCTCGGCAGCGCCGACCTGATGCCCCGCAACCTCGACCATCGCATCGAGGTGCTCGTGCCGGTCGAGAACTCCCGCACGCGACAGGAGCTCGGCTCGATGCTGGACAGCGTCTTCGCCGATGATTCCCAGGCCTGGGAGCTCTCCTCCGACGGCTCGTGGCTGAGGCTGCAGCCGCAGCGGCCGGAGAAGCCCAACGACCATCAGAAGGCGCTGATGCGGCGCGCCCAGCTGCGCGCCCGCCGGCTCGGCGACGGCCGCGGGCGCAGGGCCGACCCGGGGCCGCGCCCGATCGATCCCTAGGGCCGGCGCCCGGCGGCGCCGACCGCCCGCGTCGAGAGAATGCGAGCATGCGCGTCGCGATCGTCGCGGCGTGCGCCCGCGCCCTCGCGAAGGTCGTGGGGCCGACCCTCGACCCCGTGCGGCTGCCTAGGACGGCCCGCCGCTCCCTCAGGGGCGCACGAGCGGCTTGTACGCGATGCGATGAGGCTCGAGCGCCTCGGCGCCGCGAGTCTCGACGACCCACTCCGCGTACTCGGCCCAGGAGCCCTCGAACCACGTCGTCTGCGAGTCGCCCTCGAAGGCGAGGATGTGTGTCGCGATCCTGTCGAGGAACCAGCGGTCGTGCGTGATCACGACGGCGCAACCGGCGAAGTCGAGCAGAGCGTCTTCGAGCGCGCGCAGCGTGTCGACATCGAGATCGTTGGTCGGCTCGTCGAGCAGCAGCAGGTTGCCGCCGGACTTGAGCAGCTTGGCGAGATGCACGCGATTGCGCTCGCCGCCCGACAGGTCGGAGACCCGCTTCTGCTGGTCGGATCCACGGAAGTTGAACCACGACACGTACTGCCGCGAGTTGACCTCGCGCTTGCCGAGCAGCACGGTGTCCTGGTTGCCGGAGATCTCCTTCCAGACGGTGCTCGACGCGTCGAGGCCGCCGCGGCTCTGGTCGACGTAGGCGAGCTGCACGGTGTCGCCGATCCGCAGCTCGCCCCCGTCGGGCTGCTCCTCGCCGGCGATCATGCGGAACAGGGTCGTCTTGCCGGCGCCGTTCGGCCCGATCACGCCGACGATGCCGCCGGGAGGGAGCGAGAACGTGAGGTCCTCGACGAGCAGCCGGTCGCCGAAGCCCTTGGAGACGTGGTCGGCCTCGACGACGAGATCGCCCAGCCGGGGCCCCGCGGGGATGTGAATCTCGACGCGGTCGAGCTTGACGTTGTCCTCTTCGGCAAGCAGCTTCTCGTAGGCGCCGAGTCGTGCCTTCGACTTCGCGTGGCGCGCCCTCGGGCTCATGCGGACCCACTCGAGCTCACGGGCGAGCGTGCGCCGGCGTGCGGACTCGGTCTTCTCCTCGACAGCCAGCCGGGCCTGCTTCTGCTCCAACCAGGAGGAGTAGTTGCCCTGGAACGGGAGACCCTTGCCGCGGTCGAGCTCGAGGATCCAGCCGGCCACGTTGTCGAGGAAGTAGCGGTCGTGGGTGACGGCCATCACCGTGCCGCGATAGTCCTCGAGAAAGCGCTCGAGCCACGCCACCGACTCGGCGTCGAGGTGGTTGGTGGGCTCGTCGAGCAGCAGCAGGTCGGGTGACGAGAGCAGCAGCCGGCAGAGAGCGACCCGCCGGCGCTCTCCGCCCGAGAGCGTGGCCACGTCCCGATCGCCGTCGGGGAGTCGTAGCGCGTCCATCGCCCGGTCGAGCGTCGCATCGAGGCTCCAGGCATCGTGCCGGTCGATCTGGTCCTGCACCTTCCCCTGCTCGGCGAGCAACGCGTCGAAGTCGGCGTCGGGCTCGGCGAATGCAGCCGAGATCTCGTTGAAGCGGTCGAGCAGGTCGCGGAGCGGGCGAACGCCGTCCTCGACGTTGCCACGCACGTCCTTGGCCGGATCGAGCTCGGGCTCCTGCAGCAGCAGGTCGACCGTCGCGCCGGGCGCCAGCTCGGCGACCCCCGACGACGGCTCCTCCAGACCCGCCATGATCCGAAGCAGCGTCGACTTGCCGGCGCCGTTCGGGCCGAGCACGCCGATCTTCGCCCCCGGCAGGAACGAGAGCGAGATGTTGGACAGCACCTGGCGGTCGGGGCCGTAGAACTTGTCGGCCCGGTACATGGTGTAGACGTACTCCGCGCTCATCGAAGGCGAAGGGTACGTGCGCGGCGCAGCCCGGGAGTCAGGCACCCGCCGCCCCGCGGGCCGCGAGGCGGCCGGCCGGCTCAGTCGAGCGCGAGCTTCAGGTCGTGCACGAGGTTGTCGGTCGTCAGGGTGCTGCCCGCGTAGAGGGTGGTCAACCACTCGCCCGAGCGCGAGTAGATGCGCACCGGGGCGGAGTGCAGGCTGTCGTCGCCCGAGACTGCGGTCGCAAGCACCTGAAAGTCCCGCCACAGCGGCGTCAGCTCGCCGAGCGGCGCCGACACGTAGTGGATCCGCCCGGCCGCGCGATGTCGTGCCAGGAACGCCCGCCGGGCGGCGACCGTGTCCTCGGCGGGGTCGACGGAGATGCCGATCGCCACGAGCCCGCCACGTTCCGCGGGCTGCAGCCGGTCGATCGCACGCGCGACCACGCTGCCGATCACCGGGCAGGCGTCCACGCACTGCGCGTCGAGGAAGGTGACCACGGTCACCTTCCCGCCCAGGTCGTCGGAGCTCACCCGCCGCCCCCGCTCGTCCTGCAGCGAGAAGGGGGGAAGCTGGATCCCCGCCGGCACGCCGGCGCCGGCGAAGGGGGTCGGGGCAGAAGGCGAGTCGCGGCCGCCCAGGATCAGCGCGCCGACGGCGGCAACGACGGCGACCAGCCCCGCCGAGCCGAGGAGGACGATCTTCACTGCTCGACCCTACAAGCCCCGCAGCAGCTCGACGTCCCGCTCGTAGGTCAGCACGCCGGCCGCCTCCGCAGGCGAGAGCCAGCGTGCCGTGTCGACCTCGTGCTCGAACTCCAGCTCACCGCTCTCGATCCTCATCAGCCAGTAGCGGACCCGCTTGGGCCGCCCGCGCGCGTCGACGTACTCCGTGGCCGCCAGCTCGTCGCCGAGCGCGCAGCGCAGCCCCGTCTCCTCCTCCACCTCGCGCACCGCGCACGCCTCGTCGCTCTCGGCGGGCTCGGCCTTGCCCTTGGGGAACGTCCAGTCCCGGTACCTGGGCCGGTGCACGACGAGCACCTCCGTCCCGCGGTCGCCGTCCCGCTGCACGACACCCCCGGCTGCGCGCACCGTGTCGATGCTCAGGGAGCCGCCTTCCGGGCCGCGCGATCGAGGCGCGACCATGCGGTCGGCCAGGCAGCGCGCCCGGCCGCCCGGCGTCCCCGCTCGAGCTGCACGAGCCGCCCCGCCGCGACCCGCCCCTCCGGCGAGGCTGACGCCGCCCACGCGCGGATGCGCTCCTCCGCGACGACTGCGTCCTGGTGCTCGCCCAACACGTCCTGCAGGTCCTTGGCCCGCGCGACGAAGCCGGCGCCGGGGCGGCCGAGCTCGTGCGCAGCGAGCTCGGCCGCATACCGGGCGCGCTTGACGCCGATGCGAGACGCGTGCAGCACGTCGTCCTCGGGATCGTCTCCGAGCGCGGCGAACGTCCGCCGCAGGCGCTTCGTCTCCCTGTGCCAGAGACGAGCGAGAGTGGTCGTCTCCCCCGAGAGCGGCGGTGCCACGGCGGCCTCGAGCCGGTCGAGCAACGCGGTGTAGCGCGGGCTCTCGAGCGCCTCGACGACAGCGGCGTACGCGTGCGCGCGCTCCGACTCCAGCTGGTCGAGGAGCCCGTCCGCCGCTCTGCCGTCCTCGCCGAGCGACGCCACCTCGGAGCGCAGGCGCTCGAGCATGACGTCGAGGTCGCGAGCAGGGCCGAGCGCGCCCCCGAGCCAGCCGAGCTCCGCGCGCAGCGACTCGGCCCAGTCGCGGTCGACGAGCCGGCGGGCGCCGCGGAGGAAGGCCCGCAGCCGCCGCGTGGCAACGCGCAGCTGGTGCAGGTCTTCCGGGTCCTGGCCACGCCGCGTGCCCGGGTCGTGGGCGAGCACCTGCCGGTACTGCGCCTCCAGCGCGATACCGAGCGCCTCGATCGACGGAGTGCCGGGAGGTACCTCGCGACGCTCGAGCGGCTCCGCCAGGTCGAGCGCACGGAAGAGCTTGGGCCGCTGCGAGCCCGCCGACTCCGCGCCGGCCCGCCGCAGCTCCTTCTCGAGCCGCCGCAGCGTGCGCTCGTCCCCCTCGAGCAGCTCGACCTCGAGCTCGCGAAAGCGGCGCGCGACGCGCTGGCCCTCGATCACCGCGACGTTGTCGTCCACGATCTCGGCCCCCCGGGTGCGCACTCCCTCGCGACGCGTGCGCAGGCGGGCTACCGGGACGAGGTCGGCGCCGCGCAGGTAGGCGGGCAGCAGGGCGAGCATCTCGGCGGGCGGGCGGGCGGGAGGGCCGGGCAGCTCGAGCTCGATCCGCGCGGCGCCGCGCGGCAGCTTCAGCTGCCACAGACCGGTGCCGTCCTCGACACGATGCCGGAACGTGACGCCGTGGCGACCCAGCCGCAGGTCGGACGTATCGTGGTAGGTGGAGACGAACACGCGCGTGGGCACGCGCTCGCCCCCCAGGTCGGGCAGGATGAACCCCTCCTTCGGGGCCAGCTTGATCTCACGCTCGAGCGTCTCGCGCATTCCTCTCAGCGTACTCACGCTCTCCGTTCACGCATGTCGCGGATTGGTTAACGTGACCCGCGAGATGAAGATCTCCCTCACACCCAAGACGAGCGAGTTCTACGTGCTCTTCGCGAGAGCGGCCGAGAACGCGCTCCAGGTCGCCCGTCTCGTGGAGCGCCGCTTCCGGGAGCACCCGAACTCGGGCGTCACGCAGGAGCAGGTGAAAGCGGCCGAGACCGACGGCGACGGCATCACGCGCGACCTCATCACGCTGCTCAACACGCAGTACCTGACTCCGTTCGACCGTGAGGACATCTACCAGCTCGCCACCAGGATCGACGACGTCGTCGACTACCTGGAGGAGGCGTCCGACCTGCTCGGCCTGTACGGCGTCGAGATGCCGACCCGGCACGCGGTCGAGCAGTGTGGCGTGATCGTCAAGGCAGTCGAGCAGCTCGCCACCGCCTGCGACAACCTGAAGGGGATGCGGGGCGTGCAGCAGGCGCTCGTCGAGCTGAAGTCGCTCGAGGATCAGGGCGACCGGATGCTCCGCGACGCGCTTGCCTCGCTGTTCCGGGACGAGCGAATCGACCCGCTGATCGTGATCCGCTGGAAGGACATCTACGAGGCGCTCGAGCGCGCGCTCGACGCCTGCGAGACGGCCGCCAACGTGATCGCGAACATCGTCGTCAAGAACACGTAGGCCGTGGACGAGCTGACGCTTGCCGCGGTCGTCGCGGTCGCGCTCTTCTTCGACTTCACGAACGGGTTCCACGACACGGCGAACGCGATCGCGACGAGCGTCTCGACGCGCGCTCTCTCACCGCGATCGGCCGTCGCGATGGCCGCGGTGCTGAACTTCGCGGGCGCGTTCGTCTCGGTCGCCGTCGCCGCGACGGTGGCGAAGGGAATCGTGAACGCCGACGTGATCACCCTGGACATCGTGCTCGCGGGCCTCACAGGCGCCATCACGTGGAACCTCGTCACGTGGTACCTGGGCCTACCCTCCAGCTCGAGCCACGCCCTGATCGGCGGCATCACGGGATCGGCCGTGTTCGCAGAGGGCTGGAACGTTGTCAAGTGGCAGGGGCTGAAGGACAAGGTGCTGGTCCCGTCCCTGCTGGCGCCGTTTCTCGGCATCGTGATCGCCTTCGTGCTGATCATCGCCATCACCTGGATGATCGCGCGGCGCTCGCCGGCACCGACGAATCGGCTCTTCCGCCGGCTCCAGCTCGTCTCCGGCGGCTTCGTCGCCTTCACCCACGGCACGAACGACGCGCAGAAGACGATGGGGATCATCGCGCTGGCGCTGGTCGCTAGCGGCCATCTCAGCGCGGACTTCGACCGGCCGCCGCTGTGGGTGATCGCATCCGCTGCGCTGGCCATGGCCGCAGGCACGTATGCGGGCGGCTGGCGCATCATCAAGACGCTCGGCACCCGGATCGCCAAGATCGACCCGCCGCAGGGCTTCGCCGCGCAGACCGCGTGCGCGTCGATCCTCTGGACGACCGCGCACTACGGCTTCCCCGTCTCGACCACGCACACGATCTCCGGCTCCGTGATGGGAGCCGGCGCCTCGCGCGGCCTCTCCGCGGTGCGCTGGGGTGTCGCCGGCAACATCCTGCTCGCCTGGGTGTTCACGATCCCGATGGCCTTCCTCGTCGGCGGCTTGATGGAGCTCGTGACCCGCGCTCCCGCCGGCGACCTCATCGTCTTCATCCTCGTCGCGCTGATCGCAGCCACGGCCTTCGCCGCGCGACGCTGGGAGACCAGGCGACTGCTGCCGCCCGAGACGGTCGAAGCCGCCGCGGCCTAGAGAGGCGGTCCCGCGAGCGCCGCCGCCCTAGGGTGCGGCGGCGCTACCCCAGACCAGCCGCCTGCGCAGCCAGAGCGCCACGTAGACGAGCCCGACGAGCACCGGCACCTCGATCAGCGGGCCGACCACACCGGCGAGCGCCTGGCCGGACGTGGCCCCGAAGACGCCCACCGCGACCGCGATCGCCAGCTCGAAGTTGTTGCTGGCGGCGGTGAAGGCGAGCGCCGTCGTACGGTCGTAGCCGAGGCTGATCGCCCTGCCGAGCGCAACCGAGACGGCGAACATGACGAGGAAGTAGACGAGAAGCGGCAGCGCGATCCGCACCACGTCGAGCGGGCTCTCGGTGATCGCGTCTCCCTGGATCGCGAACAGGAGCACGATCGTGAAGAGAAGGCCGTACAGCGTGATCGGTCCTATCCGGGGCAGAAAGCGCTCCTCGTACCAGAGGCGACCGCGGCGCCGGATGCCGACGCGCCGTGTCAGGTAGCCGGCCACGAGAGGGATGCCGAGGAAGATCAGGACGGTGCGCGCGACCTCCCAGATCGAGACCTCGAAACCCTGGGTGTCGAGCCCGAGCCAGCCCGGCAGCAACGTCAGGTAGAAGTAGCCGAGCAGCGAGTAGGCAACGATCTGGAACAGGGAGTTGAGGGCGACGAGGACAGCGGCACCCTCACGGTCGCCCCCGGCGAGATCGTTCCAGATGAGCACCATGGCGATGCAGCGGGCAAGGCCGACGATGATCACCCCGGTGCGATACGCGGGCTGGTCGGCCAGCAGCAGCCAGGCGAGCGTGAACATGAGCAGGGGGCCGAAGACCCAGTTGAGGACGAGGGAGGCGGCGAACAGGCCGCGCTCGGCACGAAGCCGCCCCAGCTCCTCGTACCGAACCTTCGCGAGCACCGGATACATCATCAGCAACAGGCCGAGCGCGATCGGCAGGCTGACGGTGCCGAGGCGCAGCTCGTCGAGCCAGTCGTTCAGCTGCGGGATCAGCGCCCCGAGCCCGACCCCTCCCACCATCGCAAGCCCGATCCAGAGCGGCAGGAAGCGGTCGAGCGTCGCGAGCCTCGCCACGACCGCACTCGTGTCGGGGGCGGTCGCGGCGCGTTGCCGATCGGCCTCAGTCAGCGGAGCCCCTCCACCTGGGCCAGGCTCGGCAGCAGCAGCTCGATCCGGCGGGCGATCTCGTCCCGGATCACGCGTGTAGCCGCGACTCCCCTGCCCGCGGGGTCGTCGAGCTCCCAGTCGAGATAGCGCCGGCCCGGGATCACGGGGCACGCATCGCCGCATCCCATCGTCACGACGACGTCGGCCCACTCGGCGTCCGCCCGGGTGAGCAGGCGCGGGAGCCGCGCCGAGACGTCGAGGCCGAGCTCGGCCAGGGCTTCGACCACCTCCGGGTGAACGTGGGCGGCGGGCGCGCTGCCCGCGGAACGGGCCGCGTGCACGCCGCCGGCGGCCCGGGCGAAGAGCGCCTCGGCCATCTGCGAGCGGCCGGCGTTCTGCACGCACACGAAGAGGACGTTCACACCCGTGGGCCTCGACCGGGAACCGGCATCAGCCCGAAGCCGCCACCAGGTCGCCGAGGCGCTCGAGCGCACGGGGAGCGAGCCTGAAGTAGGCAAAGCTGCCTCGACGCTCGCGCTGGAGCAGGCCTGCCTCGGTCAGCAGCTTCAGGTGGTACGACACCGTCGGCTGCTTCAGCTGCAGCGGCGCCACGAAGTCACAGACACAGATCGCCTCCTCTCCGGCCCGGGCGAGCAGGTTGAGGATCTTCACACGGTGGCGGTCGGCGAGCGCCTTGAAGAGCGTCTCCAGCTCGACGGCCTCGGAGTCCGACAGCGTCGGACGGGCGATGGGGCTGCAGCAGGCGACGAGGGGAAGCGGCTTCTCCACGTGGAGATCATATCGAAGACTGTCGATTACCAGAGTCGGGATCGCGGGGGCAGCCCGGTGGGCCGCCCCCGCCCTTCCCGGCTCGCGATCCCCTCGCGAGCCCCCCGATCAGCTTCTGTTCGCCGCCTTGACTGCGAGATCGAAGGTGATCCGCGCCCGCCTCAGCTGCGCAGCTGTGAGCGGGACGAAGTCGGCCCTCGTCGCGATCGCCTTCTCGTTCGCGAAGATGAAGGCGAAGAACGCCTGCACCTCCTGGCGCTTGAACGCCGGCCCTTTCACGTAGACGAAGAGAGGCCGTGCGAGCGGCTTGTAGGTGTTGTTCTGCGCCGACGCGACGGACGGCGTCACGCACTGGCCGGTCTTCGGGTTCTCGATCTGCAGCGCCCTGAGGCTCGACTGGTTCTCCTCGAAGTACGAGAAGCCGAAATAGCCCATTCCGCCCTTCGTGCCGGCGACGCCCTGGACGATCACGTTGTCGTCCTCGGAGGGCGAGTAGTCCGAGCGCGAGGCCCTAGACTTGCCGTTGATCACCTCGGTGAAGTAGTCGAACGTGCCCGAGTCCGTGCCGGGCCCGAACAGCTTGAGCGGCTCGTCCGGGAACGAGGCACGCACCTGGCTCCAGTTGCTGATCTTGGAGCCCGGCTCCCAGATCTTCTTCAGCTCCGGCACCGTGAGGCACGTCGCCCAGGTGTTGCTCTTGTTCACGACGACCGTGAGCGCGTCGTTGGCGACGGTGAAAGCACGGAAGCCACCGATGTTCGTCGCCTTGCACTTCACCGCCTCGCTTGCCTTCATCGGTCGCGACGCGTCCGAGAGGTCGGTCTCGTTGCGGCAGAACCGCTCGAATCCACCGCCCGTGCCCGAGATCCCGACCGTGATGTTCACCTTGCCCGCGCCGGCCTTGCGGAAGAGCTCCGCCGCCGCTGTCGTGTACGGCCCCACCGTCGACGAGCCGTCGGCCGTGATCGTCCCCCCGAGCTTGCCGAGCGAGGGCCTGTCCAGTGGAATCGTGTTGGCGCCGGCGGCTCCCGCTGCGAGCACCGCGGCGAGCGCGACGGTCGAGCCGAGCACCGAGAGCCTGGACAGGCGCCGGATGACGTCCTTCATGCTGTTCTCCACCCCTTGGGTCGTTTGCGAGATTGCCGTCGAAGCGAGACTGCCGCCCGAGGCTCGGCGCATGGGGTACCCGTGGGTGACGATCGGGTGAGAACCTGGTGAAGGACGATCTCCGTTCTGGCAACAGAGAGGGCCTGCGACGCGCCCGCCGGGACGGCAGGCCGGCCGTGCCCGGGTCAGTGGCTCGCGTCGACGAACTCGCCGAACTCGCCCGTGGCGAGGAACACCGTCTGCTCTCCGATGTCCACGGAGTTGTCGCCGATGCGCTCGAGGCAGCGGGAGACGATGATCATCCGCATGCCCCACTCCTGCTGTCCCGGGCTGGCGGCCATCTCGAGCACCTTGTCGGTGACCCGCCGGTTCGTGCGGTCGATCAGCTCGTCGAGCTGGACGAGCGAACGAGCGCGCTCGACGTCTCGGGCGCCGAAGGAGTCCAGTGCGATCGTGAGCATCTCCTCGCACCGGGCGCCCATCTCACGCAGCCCCTCGACGAGCTCGTGATGAGGCTCGAACCTGGCCGAGAGCTTCGTCAGCTTCGCGATAGTGACCGACTGGTCTCCGATCCGCTCCAGATGGATCGAGTCGTGCAGGACTGCCAGCACGAGCCTGAGGTCGCCCGCGACCGGCGTCTCGAGCGCGAGCACCTCCTCCACCATCTTCTCGATGCGGTGGTACCGCCGGTCGATCTCGTCGTCGAACCTGATCACCTCGTCGCAGAGCTCGACGTCCTGGCTGGTCAGCGCATCGACCGCTCCACGGATCGCCCGCAGGCACAGGGCCCCCTGCTCCTGGAGGCTGGACTCGAGGATGTGCAGGCGCTCGCGGTACTCGACCCGCATGATCAGCCGAACCTTCCCGTCACGTAGTCCTCGGTGCGCTTGTCGGCCGGTTGCGTGAAGATCTTCGTCGTCGCGTCGAACTCGACGAGGACTCCGTACCGGCCCTTCCCATCCTCGTGCACGTTGACACTGAAGAATGCCGTCATGTCGGCAACCCGGGCGGCCTGCTGCATGTTGTGGGTGACGACGATGATCGTGTACTCGCGCTTGAGGTCGTGCATCAGGTCCTCGATCGCCGCCGTCGCGATCGGGTCGAGCGCGGAAGCAGGCTCGTCCATCAGCAGGACGTCGGGGGAGGTGGCGAGCGCACGTGCGATGCACAGCCGCTGCTGCTGGCCGCCCGAGAGGCCGAGCGCGCCCTCCTTGAGCCGGTTCTTCACCTCGTCCCAGAGCGCGGCACGGCGCAGGCAGCTCTCGACGAGGTCGTCGAGGCCCTTCTTCTGGCCGAGTACGCGTGGGCCGAAGGCGACGTTGTCGTAGATCGACTTCGGGAAGGGGTTCGGCTTCTGGAAGACCATTCCGATGCGACGCCGTACCTCGACGGGGTCGACGTCCCGTGCGTAGAGGTTCGTGCCGTGGTACTCGACGGTCCCGTCGACGTTGGCGCCGACGATCAGGTCGTTCATGCGGTTGAAGCAGCGGATGAACGTGGACTTCCCGCAGCCCGACGGGCCGATGAAGGCGGTGACGGTGTTCTCGTAGATGTCGAGCGAGACGCCGCCGAGGGCCAGGTTGCCGTTGTAGGCAACAGAGAGATCCGCGACGTGGAACACCTTCTCGCGCTGCTCCAGGTCGGCTCGGGTCGTCCCGAGCGAGACCTCGGCCATGCGGGAGCTGTCGAGCGAGGGGGCGTTGGCGGTCAGCCGCGCGTGGGTGTCTGGTTGTTGTTCCTGATCCATCTGGGTCATCCCGTCACCAGTTCTGTCGGAAGCGAGTACGGAGGAAGATCGCGAGAGCGTTCATGGTGAGCACGATCGCGAGGAGCACGATGATGGCTGCGGCCGCAAGCGTCTGGAACTCAGGGTTGGGGAGCTTGATCCACGTGTAGATCTGCACGGGGAGCGCCGTGAAGGCGCCGAAGACGGTCGGGTCGAAGGCAACGTACTGGAGCGCGCCGATGAGCAGCAGGGGCGCGGTCTCTCCGACCGCGCGGGAGAGGGCGAGAATCGCGCCCGTCGCGATACCGGGGATCGAGGCGGGCAGGATCTGCCGCCAGATCACCTGCCACTTGGTCGCACCGAGAGCGAGGCCGCCCTGGCTGATCGACTCCGGGACGGCCCGGATCGCCTCGCGCGAGGAGATGATCACGGTCGGGAGGACGACGAGCGTGAGGATGATCGCGCCGGCCAGCAGCACCCGCCCGATCCCGAAGGGCCCACGCACGACGAAAGCCAGCCCGAGGATGCCGTAGACGATCGCGGGCACGGCGGCCAGGTTCTGGATGTTGAGCTCGAGCAAGCGGTTGTACCAGCGCTCCTTGCGGGCGTACTCCTCGAGGTAGATGGCCGTCGCGACACCGACGGGGACGGCCATCAGGAGCAGGAGCGCCGCGAGGTAGACCGTCGCAATGATGGCGGGGCGCGCTCCGGCCTCTTCCGGCTGGGTCGAGGGCGGGCTCGAAAAGAGCTGCGCGCTCAGACCCGGGACGCCGTCGATGAACGTCTTCAGCAGCAGCCAGCCGAGGGTGCCGAACGAGACCGTCAGGCAGAGCACCATTGCCGCGACGAACAGGCGTCCTCTCATCCTTCGGCTCATCAGTCGTAGACCTCGCGGTACTTGCGGACGAGGCGGATCGAGATCACGTTCATCACCAGGGTCATCACGAACAGCGTCAGGCCGACGGCGAAGATCGTCTTGTACTCGGTCGAGCCGGTCGGCAGGTCGCCGTTCCCGGTCGCGCCGATGAACGCGGTGAGCGTCTCGACCGTCTCACGCGGGTCGAAGGTCAGCTGCGGCAGCTGGCCCACCGCGATCAGGACGATCATCGTCTCACCCACCGCTCGCGAGACCCCGAGCACGAAGGAGGCGATGATGCCGGAGATCGCCGCGGGGACGACGACGCGGGTCGAGACCTGCAGCCGGTCGGCCCCCAGGCCGTAGGCGCCGTCTCGAAGAGACTGCGGCACGGCCGACATCGCGTCCTCCGAGAGCGACGCGATCGTCGGGATCAGCATCACTCCGAGCACGAGCCCGCCGGCGAGCACGTTGAAGATCTGCACGTCCACGCCGATCGTGCGCAGCAGCGGCGTCACCGCCGTGAGCGCGAAGTAGCCGTACACGACGGTGGGGATCGCGGCGAGGATCTCGAGCGTCGGCTTCAGCACGCCGCGCACCTTCGGGCTCGCGTACTCGCTGAGGAAGATGGCGGAGCCGAGCCCGGCAGGCACGGCCACGAGCAGCGCCCAGAAGGTGACCGAGAGCGTGCCGGCGATCAGGGGCAGGACACCGAACGCGGCGGGCTCGAAGAGCGGCGCCCAGTTCGTGCCGGTGAGGAAGTCGATCGGGTTGACCTCACGGAAGAACTCGATGGCGGGGAAGAGCAGGGAGACGACGATGCCGACGGTGGTGGCGAGCGAGACGAATGCCGCGGACCCGAGAATCACCCTGATCAGCAACTCGCCGAGCCGCCGGCTCGACTGGCTGAGATCGATCTCCGGGGCGGTGGTGCTCGCCCGCGCGGTGAGGTCGCCGCTCGCCAACCTAGGCTCCCACCTCCGAGAGCGCCTGCTCGAACTTCCCCTTCTCCTCGGCTAGCTGCTCCTCGTTGAGCGGCACGAACTGCGCCTGCTCCGCGATCGCCGTCTCGTTGTCGAGGATGTACCCGACGAAGTCCTCGACGTCCTTGCGTGCGAACGAGTCCTTCTTCGCGTAGACGAACAGGGGCCGCGACAGCGGCTGGTAGGTCCCGTCCTGGGCAGTCGCGACGCTCGGCGCGACACACCCGTCGCCACCGTCGACCTCGACCGCCGCGAGCATGCCCTGGTTCTCCTCGTAGTACGAGAAGCCGAAGTACCCGAGCCCGCCCCTGGTGCCGGCGACGCCCCGCACGGTGACGTTGTCGTCCTCGGAGGGCGAGTAGTCGGTGCGGCTCGCGCCCGACTTCCCCACGATCGCTTCGGTGAAGTAGTCGAAGGTGCCCGAGTCCGTTCCGGCGCCGAACAGCTTCAGAGGCACGTCGGGAAACCCGTCGCGGACCTGGCTCCAGCTCTCGAGCTTCGAGCCGGGCTCCCAGATCGCCCGCAGCTCGTCGACGGCGAGGCAGGTCGCCCAGACGTTCTCGGGGTTGACCACGAGCGTCAGAGCGTCGTTCGCGAGCTGGAACTCGACGTACTCGACACCGTTCTTCTCGCAGACGGCGGCTTCCTCGTCCTTGATCGGGCGCGACGCGTTCGAGAGGTCGGTCTCTCCTCTGCAGAAGCGCTCGAAGCCTCCGCCCGTACCGGAGATGCCGATGGTCACGTTGACGTCGGAGCGCTCCTCGCGGAAGCCCTCGGCGGCCGTCGTCAGATACGGGCCGACGGTGCTGGAGCCATCGGCAGTGACCGTGCTGCTCCCACCGCCGCCGCCGCAACCCGCCAGGGCCACCACGGACACCGCCGCCAGGGCGGCGAGAACGAGAGGGCGAGAGCGCGCGAGATGTCCCCGGAGTGGCCCCATGCAGTGAGTCTCCCGGCTCATCGGGCCCCCGTGGGCTGACGAATGGTAAACGTCTGGTGAGACTCCGGTTAACGGCTACCGGGCGGGAACCTGCAGCAGATCTCGAGACCCGTCCCCCGGCCACCCCGCGCCTCGACCGAGCCGCCGGCCTGGCCGACGATGTGCTTGACGATCGCGAGCCCGAGGCCGGTGCCGCGGGAGGCACGCGCGCGGTCGGCGCGATAGAAGCGCTCGAACACCCGCGAGAGCTCATCGACACCGACACCGACGCCGTCGTCGGCGCCACGCAAGACGATGCCCCCGTCCGATCGCTCCACGGACAGCACGAACGACGCGCCCGGGCCTGCGTGGCGGATCGCGTTCTCGGCCAGGTTCTGGGCGAGAACGCGGAGCATCCTCGGGCGCAGCTCCAGCTCGAGAGCGGGGTCTCCCTCGACGACGAGCGAGACCCCGGCTCGGGAGGCCCGCTCGGCCAGGTCGGCGACGACCGTGTCGAGCTCCGGACGCACCGGGACGGACCCGAGCGAGACGACCCGACCGCCCGATTCGAGCTCCGAGAGGAAGAGCACCTCATCGATCAGCTCGCGCACCGACTCGACCTCGCGACGCGCCTGATCGACCAGCGCGGGCACGTCCTCGCCGGGGAGCACGGCGGTCTCGAGCAGCGAGAGCAGCCGTGCGAGTGGTGTACGCAGCTCGTGCGAGACGGCTGCCGTGAAGCCGGCGCGTAGCTCCTCGTACGCGGTCATGTCTCCCACCCGGCTCAGGTAGACGAGCCGCTCGCGCCGGCCGCCGACGTCGTAGGGGACGATCAGCGGCACGATGCCTCGCTCGCCCGAGAGGAGCCCGCCCGGGATCGGCTCGCCCTCGCGGACACCGTCGATCGACTGTCTCGCCCTTCGGCTCGCGAGCAGGACGGTGTCCGCCGCGTCGAGGATCACGACCGCCTCGCGGCTCTCCTCGACGAGCAGGCGGCCCCTGGTTGCGTCGGTCTCCATCCTCACAAGGGTTCTAACAGACGCCTTGCGCCGAGCTTGCGTAGACCACGCCGGGCTCACGCCGACACGGACGCCCGGGCCGAGCGGGGCCAGGGATTCGCGGCAACCACTCCGTTACCATCCGCTAACACGTTGACGGCCCCCGCACTGGCGGGGGCCGTTCATCATCTCCACATGGCGAAAGTCCTGATCATCGAGGACGACGACGTCATCGCGCAGGGCATGGCGCGCCACCTGCAGGCCGCCGGGTTCGACGCGGTGGGCGTCGCAAACGGCGAGACCGGCCTCGCACGGCTGCGCTACGAGCAGCCCGACGTCTGCGTCCTCGACCTGATGCTGCCCGGGATCGACGGCTGGAAGGTGATCGAGCAGGCCCGCGGGGAGGGCATCGGCACGCCGATCGTGGTCGTGTCCGCGCGGGGCACGGAGCACGACCGCGTGCACGCGCTCGAGATCGGCGCAGACGACTACCTCGTGAAGCCGTTCTCGATGAAGGAGCTGACGGCGCGGGTCGGTGCCGCCGCCCGGCGTGGCACGCGGGCGCCGGATCCGAGGCGCGACGACGAGATCGTGATCGAGGAGCTGCGCCTGGACACGAAGAACGTGCAGGCCTACGTCGACGGGAAGAGCGCCGATCTCACCCCGACGGAGTTCCGGCTGCTGTACGCGCTGGCGCTGGACATGGGACGCGTGCTCACGCGCGACGAGCTGCTGCAGCGAGTCTGGGGCCGCCGGGCGTCACACCGGGATCGCACGGTCGACGTCTTCGTTCGCAAGCTGCGCGAGAAGGTCGACCACAGGGCCTCGAAGCACACGTTCCTGCAGACGCGCTACGGCGTGGGCTACAAGCTCGAGCCCGAGCAGAAGGACTGACGCGGTGCGGGGCCCTGCCCCGCCCCCGCGACACCGGCCACGAGCCGGCAGAGGGCAGCAGCCCTGCTCCGTCGCTCGGCCGGTGTGGCCTGCTATCCTTCGGTGCATTAATGATTAAGGAAGCTATCGTTTCGCCGCTGGAGGTCGCCAACGACCTGCGTCCCGTCCTGTTTCGCCTCACCCGCGAGCTCCGCAAGGAGACGGAGCAGCTCGGTGTGACCGGGAGGCAGGTGACGCTGCTGTGGCTCGTGAAGCGCAGCCCCGGGCTCACGCTGCGCGCCCTCGCCGAAGAGGAGGGGATCTCGCCTCCCGCCCTGTCGGGACATGTCGACCGGCTCGAAGACGCCGGCCTGCTCGAACGCGTCCGCTCCAGCGTCGACCGGCGCAGGGTCGGGCTCGAGCTGACCCCGGCCGGCGAGCGGCTCCTGCGCAGCGTGCGTGAGCGACGCACCACCTGGCTGGCGGGGCGGCTCGGACTGCTCGAGCCCGACCAGCTCGCGGCCGTCGAGGCAGCACTGGAGCCGCTCGCGAGATTGATCGCAGATCCGGCGTGAGCACCGCCCTGGTGATGCGGTCGCGCACGTTCCGCAGCCTGCGCCGGCATCACAACTACCGCCTGTTCTTCGCCGGTCAGGTGGTCTCCCTGGCCGGCTCGTGGATGCAGAACGTGGCGCTCGCCTGGCTCGTGCTGCAGCTTTCCCGCTCCCCACTCGCGGTGGCTGGACTGATCGTCTGCCGCTTCGCGCCCTACACGCTGCTCGGCATCCCGGCCGGGGCGATCGTCGATCGCCTCGACACGCGCCGCCTGGTGATGTGGACACAGGCCGCCGCGATGCTGATCTCGATCGCCCTGGCAGCGGTCGTCCTCACCGATACGGCCGGCCTGCCGCTGGTGTACCTCCTCGCCGCGCTCGGGGGAGTCACGCTCGTGCTCGACGCTCCCGGGCGCCAGACGCTCACGTTCGAGATGGTCGGCCCGGGAGAGCTGCAGAACGCCGTCGCTCTCAACTCCGGCCTCCTCAACGCGTCGAGGGTGATCGGGCCGGCGATCGCGGGCGTGATGATCGCATCGGTCGGGATCGGCGTGTGCTTCGCGGTCAACGCGCTCAGCTTCCTGGCGGTGCTGACGGCTCTGGCGCTGATGCGCACGGGCGAGCTCCATCCCGTCGAGAAGACGCCGGGCACATCGGTGCTTCGCGGCACCCGCGAGGGCCTTCGCTTCGCCGCCGACACGCCGGAGATCCGCGAGGTACTGACCGTGGTCACGCTCGTCGGCCTCGTCGGCTTCAACTTCAACACGTTGGTGCCGCTGCTGGCCTCCGACACGCTCCACGTGGGAGCACGTGCCTTCGGGCTGCTCTCGGCTGCGTTCGGCGCCGGAGCCCTTCTCGGGGCGCTCGTAACCGCGTCCCTGAGCCGAACGAGCTGGAGGGCGTTCAGTGCGGGCGCGGTCGGATTCAGCACGCTGATGCTCGCGCTCGCCCCCGTGCACGACGCGTGGCTGGCGGGGATCCTGCTCGCTGCGATCGGCGCCTGCTTCACGATCTTCGCGGCCAGCGCCAACGCTCTCGTGCAGCTCGGTACCCCCGATCATCTCCGCGGCCGCCTGGTGTCGCTGTATCTGTTCGCGTTCGTCGGCCTCGCGCCGCTCGGAGCTCTGTTCGCAGGCTGGCTGACCTCGGTCGGCGGTACCGGTCTCGCCTTCGTCGTGACCGGTGTGACGGGGCTCGTCGCGATCGGGGTCGCGACGAGCCGCCGTCAACTCGCGGTCTCGCCTTCCCCCTGAGCGCCGGGGCGCCCGTGGGCGGTCGAGGTGTGACGCCCCCGACCGCCCTGGACGCTTGTCATGCGCGAGTGCGGGCTCCGCGCTGCTCGCGGCGAGCCTGCTTGCGTGCCGCGAGCGCGATGTGCCGCGCGTTCTGCGGGCGACGTTCCGGCTCGCGCAGCGCGGCATGCCTGATCGATGCGTGGGTCGGCATCACACCTCCTTTCCATGGAGATGAAGCCTAGGTCCTGCCGGCGGCCCGCGCATCGTCCCCGTGGAGGGTCTGATGTCCTCCTCGAGGACGATCTGCCTCGATCGAGGGACACGCGTCCGGCCTGCGGGCGCCGATACGCAGTGTGTCTGCTCTCATCGAGGAGGAACACGGCACATGACGATCTTCGGAAACCGCGACTTCGGACAGCGCGATCTCGGCGGTGCCGGCGCGGAGGCCGAGCACGGCGACATCGACGCGGCCGTCGCCCTCGAGGACACCGGGCCCGTCTTTGCCGTCGACAACAGGCGCGTCGTGCTGCGGATCAACGGCAACGAGGACATCGTGGTCGGGCGTGCGGAGGGCCGCGAGCCCGCCGTCGAGATCGCCCGCGAGATGGTGCGTCACATCGAGGCCGCGGCTGCCCGGGGCGAGTGGCCCCAGATCGACGAGCGGTTCGTCCGCCCGGGCGCCATCGTCTCGGTCGACGTCCAACGCGGCGAATGACTCCTTCGAGGGAGACAGGGTTGCCCGTCGCGGTGCGATAACTGTGTGCACCAGGATGGGAGTTGCGGCACTCCCTTCAACGATCGACCGACGGATGGAGGACGCCGTGGCAGTACTCGAAGTACCCGTCACCCCCTCGCTCGACCGCGCCGCTGAATGGACGCCGTCGGAGCTGCGGCGGGTCGTGATCCGGCTCACCGACGGTGAGGTCGTGCAGGTCGGCACCGCACCGAACCGGGACAGCGCGTTGGTGCTCGCGCGCTCGGTCATCTCAGAGCTCGAGGAGCCGCGCGGCGAGTGGCCGCTCGTCGGCGATCGCCTCATGCACCCCTCGTCGATCGTCTCGGTCGACGTGCTGACGACCGCCTGAGCGGGCTTGCCTCGACGGAGCCGCGGAGGGACTCCTCCCGCGGCTCCGGTCGTGCGCACCCGCTGCCTCAGGCGAACGGCTGCATGCCCGCCCGGACCGGGGTCAGCCGATTTCCCAGGTGTCGCCCGCGACGAGCAGCTCTGCGAGGTCGCCCTCTCCCAGGTGCTCGCGGGCGACGCGGATCTGCCCGGCCACTTCCTCGTCGTAGACGGGGCGCTCGACGTCGCGGAAGACGCCGAGCGGGACGGCGCCGACCGTGCCGAACGTGAGACGCGCGAGCGCGAAGGCGACGCTCGGCTCGACGCGGCGCGGATCGTGCACGAGCAGCCCTCCTGCGGAGGCGCTCACGATCTCCGCGGAGCCGTCCACGCCGATGCGGACGCCCTTGTCCGCCCAGCGCACCTCCTCGCCGGCGCGCAGGTACAGCCTGTTCTCCTTCTCCTCGCGCACGAAGTCGAAGGCGCCGTCGTTGTAGATATTGCAGTTCTGCAGCACCTCGACGAAGGCTGCGCCCCGATGCGCCGTGGCCGCCCGCAGCACCTCGGCGAGCTCTTTCCGGTCGGTGTCGATCGCGCGTGCGACGAAGGTCGCCTCGGCGCCGATGGCCACGCTGAGGGGGTTGAAGGGCTGGTCGACCGATCCCATCGGCGTCGACTTCGTCACCTTGCCGCGCTCGGACGTGGGCGAGTACTGCCCCTTTGTGAGGCCGTAGATCTGATTGTTGAGCATCAGGATGGTCACGTTCACGTTGCGGCGCAGCACGTGGATCAGGTGGTTACCGCCGATCGAGAGCATGTCGCCGTCGCCCCCGATCACCCAGACCGAGAGGTCGGGCCGCGCCGTGGCGAGGCCGGTCGCGATGGCGGCGGCACGCCCGTGGATCGAGTGCATCCCGTACGTCTCCATGTAGTACGGGAACCGCGCCGCGCAACCGATGCCCGACACGAACACGATCTTCTCCCTGGGGATCCCGAGCTCGGGCATGAAGCCCTGGACGGCGTTGAGGATGGCGTAGTCCCCGCAGCCCGGGCACCAGCGGACTTCCTGGTCGGACTTGAAGTCCTTCGCGGTCAGCTTGAGCAGGTCGCCGTTGCCCGCGCTCATCGCTCGTTCCCGCGCTTGAAGTTCCCGGTCGCCTTCGCCAACACGAGTTGCTCTGCGTCCTCGTCGTGCGCGCGCGCCAGCTGGTCGAGCAGCCTACGTGCGCGTGTGCCCGCCAGCGCCGCCACCTGTCGTCCCTGGCAGGCGACGAGAACCCGATCGTCGCGCGTGACGACGGCGCTGAAGGTCATGCGTCCACCAGCGCCGTGATCGCGTCGGCCAGCTCGCTGGAGCGGAACGGCAGCCCGCGGACGCGGTTGTAGCCGACCGCGTCGACGAGGAACTCGGCCCGGACGAGCTGCAGCAGTTGCCCGGTGTTGAGCTCCGGGACGAGCACCTTCTCGTAGGCGCGCACGACGTCGCCCGTGTTGCGGGGAAACGGGTTGAGGTGATGCAGGTGCGCGCTCGCCACCTTCTTCCCCTCGCGCCGCACGCGGCGCACGGCGGCACCGATCGACCCGTAGGTCGAGCCCCAGCCGAGCACGAGGGTGGTCGCCTCGCCGTCGGGGTCGTCCACCTCGAGCTCCGGGATGTCGGCCGCAATGTTGGCCACCTTCTGCGCGCGCAACCGCACCATCCGGTCATGGTTGTCGGGATCGTAGGAGATCGCCCCGGTCACGTCCGCCTTCTCCAGGCCGCCGATCCGGTGCTCGAGCCCCGGCGTGCCGGGAGGCGCCCACGGTCGTGCCAGCGTGCCGGCGTCGCGGAGGTAGGGATGGAACCGGTCGCCGTCGTTCGGCTCGGTGGCGAAGGTCGTGGAGATGTCGGGAAGCGAGGCGACGTCCGGGATCAACCACGGCTCAGAGCCGTTCGCGAGATAGGCGTCCGAGAGCAGGTAGACGGGCGTGCGGTACTTGAGCGCGATCCGCGCGGCCTCGATCGCGGCGTGGAAGCACTGCGACGGGCTCGAGGCCGCGACCACCGGAACGGGGCTCTCGCCGTTCCGGCCGTAGAGCACCATCAGCAAGTCGGCCTGCTCGGGCTTCGTCGGCATGCCGGTGGAGGGGCCTGCGCGCTGGATGTCGAGGATGAGGAGCGGCAGCTCGAGCATGACACCCAGCCCCACCGTCTCGGCCTTCAACACGATGCCCGGCCCTGCCGAGGTGGTGACGCCGAGAGCGCCGCCGAACGACGCGCCGAGCGCGGCGCCGCAGGCTGCGATCTCGTCCTCCGCCTGGAAGGTCGACACCCCGAAGCTCTTGTGGCGGGCGAGCTCCTCGAGGATGGCCGAGGCGGGAGTGATCGGGTAGGCGCCGAGGAAGAGCGGCAGCCCCGACAGCTTCGAGGCCGCGAGCAACCCGTACGTGATCGCCGTGTTGCCGGTGATCTGGCGGTAGCGGCCGGGGGCGAGCTTGGCCGGCGCGATCTCGTACGAGACGGCGAAGTCCTCCGACGTCTCGCCGTAGTTGTACCCCGCCTTGAACGCCCTCGTGTTGGCCTCGGCGATCTCGGGCCGCTTGCCGAACTTGTCCTCGATGAACGCGAGCGTCCCCCCCGTGGGCCGGTGGTAGAGCCAGCACATGAGACCGAGCGCACAGAAGTTCTTCGAGCGCTCCGCCTCGCGCGAGGTGATCCCCTGCACCTCCTTCAGCGCCTCGACGGTCATCGACGTGAGCGCCACCTGATGGACGTGGAAATGGGAGAGCGAGTCGTCGGCCAGCGGGTTGGACGAGTAGCCCGCCTTCTGCAGGTTGCGCTCGTTGAAGGCGTCGGTGTTGACGATCAGTGTCCCGCCGGCGGGCAGGTCCGTCACGTTGGCCTTCAAGGCGGCCGGGTTCATGGCGACGAGGACGTTCGGCTGGTCGCCCGGCGTGAGGATGTCGTGGTCGGCGAAGTGCACCTGGAATCCCGACACGCCCGGAAGCGAGCCGGCCGGCGCGCGGATCTCGGCCGGGAAGTCCGGGAACGTGGCCAGGTCGTTGCCGAGCAGGGCGGTCTCGCTCGTGAAGCGATCTCCAGTGAGCTGCATCCCGTCGCCGGAGTCACCGGCAAACCGAATGATCACGCGATCGAGATGCTCGACCGGCTTGCTCATGGCTGAACTGTACCTGCGGGGTGTGTCATCTCACCGCTGCGGTTTCGGCCCCTCGACCCGTGCCGGAGGAAGACAACAGTCCGGGCCGGACGTCAGTCCGCGCGACGGCGCACCACCGTGATCCCCCAGGCCGCCCCGGAGGCGAAGAGCTCGTCCGGGTCGACCTCGCCGAGCCAGCCGAGGAAGTGGCGCTCCGGCTCTGCTGCCGTGGAGCCCATCACCGCGGATCGCTCATCCGGGGGTGCCGCAGGCGGGCCGGCGGCCAGCTCCTCGAGGCGGCGCTCCGCCTCCTCGGCGGCAGGCCCTTCGGCGTAGCCCTTGCCCATCGATGAATTCTGCGCCCCCGCGGGCCGTCCCACAAGCCTGCTTCACCGGCGTCACTGCCGCGCGCGCAGGCCGAGGACGAACGGGACGCTCGCGGCGACGAGGAACGCGATCTGGCCCACCGTGCAGGCAACGGCACCCGCCGAGCCCTCCGCGAGCACCTGCGTGCGGACGATCTCGAGGGCGAGCGCACCCCCCACGAGCAACGCAGCGACGCGGAAGTAGCCGATCCGCAGGATGAGCGCTCTCACCGGGCCTCCCGGGGCAGCCCGCCCCCGAGCGCGGCGCCGGCCAGGGCGAAGACGACGTAGGCGATCCAGTGGATCCCGATCACGTCGGTCTGCAGGGCGATCGCCAGGACCGCAGCCCAGGCGGCTGTCAGCCACTGCGATCGGCTCCGGAGGCCGGCCAGCACCGCGAGCAGCCAGGCAGAGAACGCGGCCAGGCCGGCAAGGCCCGTGTCGACCCCGATCTCCGTGTACGTCGACTCCCCGGCGATCACGGTGGCTCCCGTGCGAGACGCAACGACCCCGGAGTTGCCGAGCCCGTAGCCCTGCGGATGCCTGACGACCGCCTCGACCCCGTCGCGCAGGTTCCTCAGGTGGCTGGTGGTGGACGCGTCTCCGCCGCCGAGCGGATCGGCGTCGACGCCGGGGCTCGCCTGCCCGCGCTCGCGCAGGAACTCGAGCTCGGCCTGCGTGTAGCTCGTCGACGGCCCGACGTCCGGGAACGCCTTCACGAAGGCGACGCCGACGACGAGCGAGGCCGCCGCGAGCACGACCGGGAGCCAGCGGCGCTGCACCAGGGCGAGCACGACCAGCCCGCCTGCGAGGGCGAGGAAGGCCGCCCGCGTGTGGGTCCAGAGCAGCCCCACATAGGCGGCTCCGGCGGCGACAAGGGTGAAGCGGGACGACCGTCGCGCGAGCAGGTACACGAGGACGACGACGAGCAGGTACGCGGTGGCGAGCGGGCTGAGGAACGAGGAGACGACCCGGCGTACCGGGTTCTGCTCGTCACCCGTGTTCAGCACCCAGTTCTCCGGTAGGCCCGAGAGGCCCTGGTAGGTGAGCCCGAGCTGCTCGTCGAACCAGCCCGGCACCCCCGACTCCCGCCACCACTGCAGCGGCACGAGGTAGACGTCGATCAGCCCCCAGACGACCACCGCGATCGCGGTGCCGACGAGAGCGAAGGAGGCACGCCGCCACTCGCTCGCCGAGAGCACGAGCAGGCGGCCCAGGAAGTAGGCGCCGACCGGGAGCAGATCGTGTCGTAAGGCGAAGAGCTCTCCGCGCGCACTCGCATCGCCGCCGAGCCACGACTGCGGCAGCAGCCAGTACAGGACGACGACCGCGGCGAAGACGAGCGCGAGCCGGTCGGCCCAGAGGGTGAGCGGAACCGCCTTCGCTCCCCACAGGGCCACGCCCAGCGCAACCGCGAGCAGGACGTCCTTCCAGGCCGCGACCGCGTCCAGTGCGCCGCCGCGTACGCCGAGCTCCCAGAGCGCTGCCATCGCGAGGTTGTGCAGTGCCAGCCCGACGATGAAGACGACGAGTGCGACGCGAGGCAACGAGCTCGAGCGCTTCACGTGATCGCGACCAGGGTCATGCCGAGATTGACGACGCGCACCGGCACGGGAAAGAGCGAACGCAGGTCGCCGGGGCCGAGCAGGTGGTTCTCCTTCGCGAAGGCCTTGCCGGCGAGGTCGTAGGCCCGGTGCGCTGCGGCCTCGGGCAGCCAGTGCACGAACGGCAAGCGGGTGTGGACCTCGAGCGGGAACCACCGGTTGGGCGTCGTCAGGAACACACGCCGGCCGACGCGCAGGGCCTCGTGCACGAAGGCCCGCTGGCGATCGCGACCGCCGACGTGCTCGATCACCGCGTTCGAGAAGACGATGTCGAAGGCATCGTCGGAGAAGGGCAGGTCGCACGCATCGCCCTGCACGTAGGTGACCGCCGGGTACCGCTCGCGAAACAGATTGCCATCGTGCAGACCGAGCGCCGTCACCCGGCCCGGCCAGGGGTACAGCTCTTCGAAGAAGTTGTGGGTTGCGCACCGGGCTTCGCCGCCCGCGCCGCCGAAGCCGACCTCGTCGGCTCCGACGTCGAGCACGGTCGTCGTCGCGGTGGGCCGGAGCTCGTCGAGGAACAGCCGCAGCTTGCGGCGCCGGGAGCGCAACGAAACGGCATCGACGACGCTCATCAAACGGCGACGGTAGCGGCCGCGCCGGGTGCGCGCCTCGTAGTAGCGGACACGATACGGTCGGGGCCCGTGCCCGAAGACCTCGTCATCCCGACCGGCCCGTACCGGCTCAGCCTGATGTCGCGCGGTGAGCGGTGGACGGCGCCGCTCCCGGGCGGCGACACGGCGGTGGCCTGGCAGCGTCCCGACGGCCGCGTCGCGATCCGGGCCGGCTCGCAGGGCGGAGTCGAGCGCGCGCGCTTCATGCTCGCGCTCGACGACGACACGGCCGCCTTCCACAGCCGCTTCGCGCGCGATCCGCTGATCGGCGCCTCGGCGCGGGCGCTCGTCGGCTATCGGCCGCTGCGCCTGGCGACCGTCGCCCACGCGGCCCTGCGTGCCGTCGCCGGCCAGCTCGTCGAGTCGTCGCTCGCCCGCTCGGTCGAGCGGGCGGTGCTGCGCGCCTGCGGCGAGCGGGTTGCCTCCCAGGAGGCACTGGCACGCCTCTCGCCGGCCCAGCTGCGCAGGTGCGGTCTCGCCACGCACCGTGCTTCCACGCTCGTCCGGCTCGCGCGCGGCGTCGACCTCGAACGGCTCCGCGACCATCCCACGAGCGTGGTGCGCGCGCACCTCGAGCGCGAGCGCGGCATCGGCCCGTGGTCGGCCGGCGTGATCGCGCTGGAGGGGCTCGGCCGCTACGACCACGGCGTCGTCGGCGACCTCGGCCTCGTCAAGCTCCTCTCCGCCCTGCGCGGCCGCTGGGTCGACGCTGCCGAGACGGCGGAGCTGCTCGCTCCCTACGGCGAATGGCAGGGCCTCGCCGGCGAGATCCTGCTTCTGGGCTGGTCGCGGGGCCTGGTGCCGGGCGCGAGCCTCGACGTGGCACGCCGCACACGCCTGCGCACGCGCCGCGCCGCCTAGACTGTGCCGATGGTCAACGAGCGAAGGATCGCGGTGCTCGGGGCAGGCAAGATCGGCGAGGCGCTGATCAGCGGCCTGCTCTCCTCGGGATGGCGCACGCCCGAGGACATCGTCGCGTCGAGCCGCCGGTCCGAGCGCGTGGAGCACCTCGTCGAGCGCTACGGGATCGTGGCGACCCCGTCCAACGGAGAGGCGGCGAGCGGCGCCGCGCTGGTCGTGCTGGCGGTGAAGCCCCAGGACATCGAGAACCTCCTCGGCGAGATCGGCCCGCTGATCGCGCCGGAGCAGACGGTGCTCTCGGTCGCGGCTGCGATCCCGACCGCGTTGATCGAGCGGCACCTCGCCGCGGGCGTCCCCGTCGTGCGCGCGATGCCGAACACGCCGTCGGTCGTCCACGAGGGCGTGGCGGGGCTCTGTGCCGGCGCCCACGCCGACGATGCGCACGTCACCCTCGCCGAGGAGGCGTTGGCGCACCTGGGAGCCGTCGTCCGCGTGCCGGAGAAGCTGATGGACGCCGTCACCGCCGTCTCCGGCTCGGGGCCGGCCTATTTCGCGCTGCTCGCCGAGGCGATGATCGAGGCGGGCCTGCTGCTCGGCCTCTCGCGCGAGATCTCGACCCAGCTCGTCGTGCAGACGATGCTCGGGACGGCCAAGCAGATGCGCGACAAGAAAATGCACCCCGTCGAGCTGCGCGAGATGGTCACCTCCCCCGGCGGCACGACGATCGCCGCCATTCGCGAGCTCGAGGTGGCAGGCGTCCGCGCGGCCTTCCTCAACGCGATCCAGGCCGCCATGGTCCGCTCGCGCGAGCTCGCCGCCGGCGACCCGTAGCCGGCACCGCAGGCGCGAGCACCAGCGGCGGACGCCGTGAGCAGGAAAAGAGGCCGGCGCCGCCCGCCGGCCTCCGCGCGATCGTCACATACTCGGGCGCGTCTGTCAGCCCGAACCGCCGGGTACGACGCCCCCGGGGTGTTGATCGAACGGTCAGTCAACGAGTAGTACGCTTGCGCTCATGGCACGTGCGCTGCGCGAGGTGGTGTATGTCGACGGTGTGCGAACGGCCTTCGGCAAGGCCGGGCCCGACGGCTGGTTCTGGAAGACGCGAGCGGACGACATGGCGGTGAAGGCCGTGCGCGAGCTTCTGCGGCGGAACCCGGATGTCCCGGCCGAGCGGATCGGCGACGTCGTCTTCGCCGCGACCGCGCAGGTGGGCGACCAGGGCCTCACGCTCGGCCGTGACATCGCCCTGCTGGCAGGGCTGCCGCACTCCGTGCCCGGCTTCGCGGTCGACCGCATGTGCGCCGGCGCGCTGACCGCGACGACGACGGCCGCAGGCGAGATCGCGATGGGCGCCGTCGAGCTCGCGCTCGTCGGCGGGGTCGAGCACATGGGTCACCATCCCATGGGCGAGGAGGTCGACTTCAACCCTCGCTTCGTGAGCGAGCGGCTGATCGACGAGAGCGCCGCCACGATGGGGCAGACTGCCGAGAACCTGCACGACGTCTTCCCGCAGCTGACGCGGGACGCCGCCGACGCGTACGCGGTCGCGTCGCAACGCCGGGCTGCCGCCGCCTGGGCCGATCCGGAGGGCGTGATGGCACGCACGGTCGTGCCGATGAGCGTGTTCACCGACGAGGGCTGGACGGTGGCCGACCGCGACCAGTTCCTGCGGCCCGACACCACGATCCAGGGGCTGGCGTCACTGCGCACACCGTTCCGGCCCGGCGGACGGGTGACCGCTGGCAACTCGGCCGGCCTGACCGACGGAGCCACGGCAGCGCTCTTGGCGGCCGAAGGCGTCGCCGCGGAGCTCGGGCTGGAGCCGTCGATGCGGCTCGTCGGCTTCGCCTACGCGGGAGTCGAGCCGCACCTGATGGGGATCGGGCCGGTGCCGGCGACGGAGCGCGTGCTGGCGCAGGCGGGGCTCACGATCGACGACGTGGGCCTGTTCGAGATCAACGAGCCGTTCGCCGTGCAGGTGCTGAGCTGGTGCGACGGAATGGGCATCTCACCCGACGACCCCAGGCTCAATCCCCACGGCGGCGCCATCGCCTGCGGCCACCCGCTCGCGGCCACCGGCGTGCGCCTGATGGCGCAGCTCGCGTACGAGCTCGAGCGGCGCGCCGACGTGCGCTACGGGCTCACGGCCCTCTGCGTGGGCATGGGCATGGGCGCGGCGCTCCTCTGGGAGAACCTCGGACATGGCGGGAAGACGCTCCGACATGTCTGAGTCGCCCACCCGGTTCCACCTCCGGCGCGTCGAGACGCGCGTCGGGCCACTCGCGCTCGTGACGATGGACAACGGCGAGGACTGGCAGAAGCCGAACGTCTTCGGGCGCGCGGCGCTCGCCTCGCTGCACGATCTGCTGCCGCGCCTGCAGGCCGACGACTGGCAGGGCCTCGTCCTCACCGGCAAGCCATTCGTGTTCGCCGCCGGCGCCGACCTGAGCGAGTTCCCGCAGATGACCGATCCGGAGCTCGCCCGGCAGGCCGGACAGGCGGGTCACGACGCGTTCGGCGCGATCCGGAGCCTGCCCTACCCGACGCTCGCCGCCGTGAACGGCGCTGCCGTCGGCGGCGGCCTCGAGATCGCCCTGCACTGCGACTTCCGCACGATCGCCCGCTCCGTGCGTCACGTCGGCTTCCCGGAGGTGTTCCTCGGCATCGTGCCCGCCTGGGGCGGCACGCAGCTCGCGCCACGCGTCGTGGGCGCTGCTGCGGCGGTCGAGCTCGTCGTCGCCAACCCGCTCAGGCAGAACCGGCTCATCGGCGCCGCCCGGGCAGTCGAGATCGGCCTCGCCGACGAGATGCTGGCGGACGTCGAGTTCCTCGACGACTCGATCGAGTGGCTCGTGCGCTCGGTCGAGCAGGGGCGGCGCCCGCGCCCCGAGGCCGACCTCACCGACGCCCCGGAGACCTGCCGCAAGGCGCGCTTCGCGGTCGACGACGCCGTGCACGGGACCGCGCTCGCCCCCTACCGCGCGCTCGACCTGATCGCGGGAACGGCCGCCTGGTCACTCGAGGAGGGCTACGCAGCCGAGGAAGACGCGCTCGCCGAGCTGCTACCCGGACCTCAGGCGCAGAGCGGCGTGTACGCCTTCGACCTCATCGAGCGCCGCACGAAGCGCGGCGTCGGCATACCGGAGGCGAGCGCTCGGCGCGTCGAACGGGTCGGTATCGTCGGCGCCGGCCTGATGGCGACGCAGCTGGCCACGCTGTTCCTGCGCCGGCTCGAGACGCCGATCGTGATCACCGACGTCGACCCGGACAGGGTCGAGCAGGCGCTCGCGGCGATCAGGGCCGACGTGGAGAAGCAGGCTGCGAGGGGGCGCCTGACGGAGGGCAAGGCGCGGTTCCTCGACTCGATCGTGACCGCCGGCGACGGCTTCGAGGCGTACGCCGGCTGCGACCTCGTGCTGGAGGCGGTGTTCGAGGAGCTCTCGGTCAAGCGCGACGTCTTCCAGGGCCTCGAGCGATTCGTCTCGCCCGAGTGCCTGCTCGTCACGAACACGTCGTCGCTCTCCGTGGGGGCGATGGGCGAGGGGCTCGAGCATCCCGAGCGGGTGGTCGGCATGCACTTCTTCAACCCGGTCGCAGTGCTGCCGCTCGTCGAGCTCGTGCGCACCCCGGCCACGGACGACGTCACGCTCGCGACCGCCTGGGCGGTGACGAAGAAGCTCGGCAAGCGCGCCGTGCTCGTCGAGGACGCACCCGGCTTCGTCGTCAACCGACTCCTCACCCGCCAGTCGAGCGTCCTCATGCAGGCGCTCGAGCACGGCAACACGATCGAGGAGACCGACGAGGCGGCGCTGAGGCTCGGGACCCCGATGCCGCCCTCGGCCCTGCTCGCGATGGTCGGGCCGCAGGTGGCCAATCACGTCCTGCACACGCTGCACGACGCCTTCCCGGAGCGCTTCCCGCTCTCGCCGACGCTCGAGGGCTTCGCGAGCGGCGAGATGGACATCGTGATCACCGGCGAGGGACGCCGGACGGTGGACGAGATCCACGTCTCGATCCTCGAGGCGCTCGCCGACGAGTGCCGTCACCTGCTCGACGAGGGCGTCGTCGGCTCCGCCGCGGAGATCGACGCATGCCTGATCCTCGGAGCCGGCTTCCCCTTCTTCCGTGGCGGCCTGACGCCCCACCTCGACGCGACGGGCACCTCGCAGCGGGTCACCGGCCGGTCTCTCCAGGCGCAGCCCTAGAGCCCCGCGCCGGCGAGAGTTCGTCCACCATCCGACGAATTACGGTACTCTCTGACGAGCGCTGCTCCCCGGCTTCGAGACGCGAGCTTGCGCTGACCTCAGGAGCGGCACCGCACAGTGTGCTGCGCACATGCACGACGCGATACTGAACCCGACACTCACGTCGGAGCCCGCCGAAGGCCTGGAAGCCTCCGCGCTCCGCGCACAAGCCTGGTACGGCGAGCCGTTCCTGCACGCCGGCGAGGATCCCGTCGTCGCGCTCGCGCCCGGCACCGCGCGCAGGAGCGCGCTCGACGACGCGATCGCAGAGATCGAGGCCGGGGAGCGCGCCCCATCGAGCCTCTGGCGCGTCCGCTACGGGCTGATGCTCGGGCTCGAGCGCGTGCTGGCGTCGCCGAAGCCGCAGACGGCCGCCGGCACCGACCTGCGCCGGCACCAGGTGGACGCGCTCGCCGGCATGCTGACCGAGCTGATCGCCGCGAACCAGCGTGCGGCGGAGGAGAACGGGAACGGTGGCTCCGGCGAGAGTGCCGAGCCCGAGCCGGGCGAGCTCGACGAGGAGGACGACGACTTCGACGCCGGCGTGCTCGACGACGAGCCGGACGAGCCCTCCTTCAGCGGCAGCGACCCGGGCGCAGCACGCCGGTACCGCTTCCGCCATCCGACCGCTTCCGGCAAGACCATCGCCGCCGCCGGCTTCGTCGAGGCGGCACGCAATCTCGGCATCCTCATCCTCACCCACCGCCGGCTGCTCGTCTCGCAGTTCCAGCGCGACCTCACCACCGAGGGCTACGCCGACCGCTTCACGGCCGCGATCGATCGCGGCCACGAGCCGCCCAGCCACAGCCCGATCACGATCCAGACGTACGCCTGGTTCGCACGACATGCCGCAGAGATCTCCCGCACCGCGTACCAGCTCGTGATCTGCGACGAAGCCCACACCGCACTGGGCGAGAAGACGAGCGCTGCGATCCGCTCCTTCAGCGAGCCCGTCTACATCGGCATGACCGCGACGGAGCAGCTGATCGCGAAGCAGGTCTCCGACGTCTTCCCCGCCTCGGTCGACGACCTCCCGCTCGGCGACGCCGCCCGGCGCGGGCTGATCGCGCCGTTGCGCTGCCTCCGCGTGCCGCCTGCCGCGGCGATCAACTCCGTCCCCATCGTCGGCGGCGACTTCGAGGAGCGGGCGCTCGCCGCAGCTCTCGACCACGAAGCCCTCAACCAGGCGGCCGCCAGCCTCTACCGCGATCGGTTCGGCACGACGCCCGGGATCGTCTACGCCGCGGGCGTCGACCACGCCTACAACCTCGCCCAGGAGTTCCGGGCCACCGGCCTCAAGGCCGAGGCGGTCTCCGGCCGCACGCCGCCGGTCAGGCTCGCGGAGACGCTGGCCGCCTACGAGCGCGGCGAGATCAACGTCCTCATCAACGCACAGCTGCTGGCGGAAGGCTGGAACTCTCCACGAGCCACCGTCTGCTTCCACCTCGCCCCGACCGCGTCGCGGCGGGTCTACCAGCAGCGGATCGGCCGCATCATGCGCATGCACCCGCGCAAGGAGGCGGGCATCGTCGTCGACTTCGTGACGAAGGGCTCGACGCACAACGACCGCGTCATCTCTCTCCACTCGCTGCTCGACGCCGACTTCTACCGGGAGGGCGCACGCGTCACGCCCGCGCCGCGCCGGCGCCAGCAGCGCCGGGCCCGCCGCCGGCTCTCGCCGGCGCCGTGGCTCGTGCCGGTGACCCCGGACGTCGCGCGCCGACTGCTCGTCATCCAGCGCGAGTGGCAGCGTGTCGATCCCAAGTTCCTCGACGACGACGAGCAGCGATTCTGGGCGACGATCGCCGGACGGCAGATCCGCTTCGACCAGCGTGCGGAGTTCGCCCGCAAGTTCACCGAGGGGCGCGCCGGCAAGGGAGCGCTGGAGACGTTCCTCGCCGTCTGCGCAGCCGAGAACCCCAACCGGCGGCTCCGCATGACCGCACTCGCCGACCGCGTCGCCACTCCGGTCGAGCGGGCCGACTTCGACGACCTGGTCACGCTCGTCACGCAGGCGCCGCCGTGGGAGAAGGATCGCGCCGCCGGTGTTCGCACGCTGCTGCGGGCGGTCGGCGAGGGGAAGGCGACGGCGCCCGATCAGATCCTCGGCCGCTGGACATGGAAGCTGGCACGGGCCACGCGCAAGATCCAGGACCGCAGGGCCAGCCAGGAGTTCCCGGAGGCCAAACGGCTCCTCGGCGCGGTCGCGAACTCACGCGGCCACCGGCACGAGGAGAACGTCGCGCGGCTCGTCCAGGTCGCGAAGGCGCTGCCGCTTCCGGTCGGAGCCGCGCTGCTCGCCTCGGCCGAGGGCTACACACCGCGCGCCAACGGGGTGCTCGACCGGGCCCGAGAGGAGCTCGGCGAGATCCTGGAGATCGCTGCCGTGTTGGCCGACAACCTGCCGGCACCCAAGGCTCCGGCACGGAAGTCGCGACGACGGCGGAAGAAGCGCAAGCCCGCCGGGGAGCCGGCGTCGGGTCAGCCGGCCACGGAGGGAGTGCCGGCCGCTGCGCCGGCACCGGGGCAGGACGGCGGTCGTCCGACAGGCGAGGACGGCGGTCGTCCGACAGGCGAGGACGTGGCGCCGGAGGTCGAGCCGGAGCGCGAGGAGTCGGCAGCGTAAGGCCTGGGCGCGGGGCCCGGTGCGCCGAGGTGCTCTAGGGGCCTTCCGGCGCCTCGCCGCGGCCCTGCTCGCGCTCGCGCAAGAACCGCGTCAGCTCGGCGGCGAGCGACTCGCCGGTCGGCAGGTCTCCCTCGTCGCTCATCTCGTCGAGCGAGTCCGCACGTCGCTCGAGATCCTCCACGTAGGCCGCCGTCTCCGCATCGGTGGCAACCGCCTCGCTCACCTGCTCCGCGTACGCCTTCTCGGCCTCGAGCAGCTCGGAGACGTCGATCTGCACCTCGAGCAGCCCGCCGAGCCGCTCGCACAGCGCGCGTGCTGCCCTCGGGCTCGGCGCCAGAGATACGTAGTGCGGCACCGCGGACCACAGGCTCACCGAGGGCAGCTCCGCCACCCGGCATGCGTCGTGCAGCACGCCGACGATGCCGGTCGGGCCCTCGTAGCGGGAATGCTGGAGCCCGAGCTCCTCGACGAGCGAAGGATCGCTGGCGGCGCCCGTGACAGGTGCGGGGCGCGTGTGGGGGACGTCCGCGAGGAGGGCCCCCAGCGTGATCACGAGCTCGACCCGGAGCTCTTTCGCGAGCCCGACCACCAGCTCGCTGAACGTGCGCCAGCGGAGGCTGGGCTCCACGCCGAGGAGCACGACGGCGTCGCGCTCCGCGCCGGGGATAGCGGCGGCGTGAAAGGCGTTCTCCGGCCATTCGATCCGACGCGTGATGCCGTCCTCGAGCGAGACGAGAGGGCGCGTCGTCTGGAAGTCGACGAAGCCCTCCGGGTCGATGTCGGCGAACCGCCTGGCGTCCCACCGACGCACGAGGTACCCGGCAGCGAGCGAGGCGGCCTGTCCCCCGTCGTTCCAGCCCCGGAAGGCCGCGATCAGGACGGGACGCCTGAGCGCCGGCCGCTCGACGATCCGCAACTCGTTCTCCACCATCGGAGCTTACTCGCAGCCTGTCAGGCCGGAGCTCCGCGCGCGGCTTCCTCGCTCGTCGCCGTGCGCCCCGAGACCAGCTCCTGGGGACGCCACAACAGGTAGGAGACGGCGACGGTGAGGCCCCACACCGCGGCCCCGAGCGCCACGTGCACGAGCACGAGACCCCAGGGCAGCGCATTCCGATACTGCACCTCGCCGACCGCCATCTGCACGACGAGCACGAGCAGGAGCGAAGCGCCCAGCCTGCCGACACCCGGGATCGACGGGCGCGCCCGCAGCAGCCACGCTCCCACGAGCAGCACGCCGATGCCGAAGACCGCGGTGGCGCGGACGTGCACGTAGACCGTGTCGGCGATCCCGAGCCCGAGCCGCTTCACGTCGGAGTCGTCTCCCGGGTGCGGGCCGGACGCGGTCGCGACCGCACCCGTGACGACCATCGCAGCGCACGCAGCCACGCCGACGGCCGAGACCGACCGGAGCCACGCCGGCACGGCGGCGACGCCGGCCACCCGGTCGTGCCTCCAGGCTTCGAGCACGACCACGATTGCGAGCGCGACCACGACCAGCGCGAGCAGGAAGTGCGACATCACCGCCAGCGGGTGCAGGTCGAGCAGCACCGTGACGCCGCCGAGCGGCGCCTGCGCGATCGTGCCGGCAAACGTCGCGAGCGCGACGAGCCGGACGGATCGCGGGAGCCCCGGCACGCGGCGGGCCGCCAGCCAGACGGCGAGCGTGGCGAGGATGCCGAACAGGCCGACGACCCTGTTGCCGAACTCGATCAGCGCATGCCCGCCGCTGGCCGGGAGCACCGTCTCGCCGCAGTTCGGCCAGTCCTCACAGCCGAGGCCCGACCCCGTCAGGCGGACGAACGCCCCGGAGACGACGACGACGCCGAGCATCGCGAGCGAAGCGACGGCGACCTGGAGAAAGCGGTGCGGCGACACCCGGCGCCTCGACGTCGTAGCCACGGGCCGAGTGTAGAGGCTGGTCAGACGATCTCTACGCCGCTACCGGCCTCGACCGCTCCGACCCGGTGGAGCTCCAGGCCACGGTCGGCGAACGCGGCCTCGAGCACCGCTGCCTTCGCGGCCGGGAGGGTGACGAGGAGGCCGCCTGCCGTCTGTGGGTCGTAGGCGAGCGCCTCGTGCGCCGGAGCTGCACTGCTGTGCACGCGCCCTGCCGTGTACTCCCGGTTTCGCCTGTCGCCACCGGTGCGCACGCCGGCGGCCGCAAGGTCGAGCGCGCCCGGGAGGGCGGGCAGCGCCGACCCGTCGAGACGGATGCACACGCCGCTGCGCGACGCCACCTCGTAGGCGTGGCCGAGCAGACCGAACCCCGTCACGTCCGTGACGGCTCCCGGTGCGAAAGGCCGCAGTGCGTCGGCAGCGTCGCGGTTGAGGGTCTTCATCGCCGCGACCGCCGCGGCGAGGGTGCCGGCAGGGGCCCGGCCGTCACGCTGGGCCTGCAGCACGAGCCCCGTGCCGAGCGGCTTCGTCAGGAAGACCGCGTCGCCCGGGCGCGCTCCACTCTTCGGCCAGATCCCCTCCGGGTGGACCATGCCGACCACCGCAAGCCCGTACTTCGGCTCCGCGTCCCGAATCGTGTGACCGCCCGCCAGGATCGCGCCCGCCGCACGAACCGCCTCGCCCGCCCCGGCGAGCACCTGGCCGAGCATCTCGACGGGGAGCTCCTCGGGAAACGCCGTCACCGAGAGCGCGAGAATCGGCACGCCGCCCATCGCCAGGACGTCGTTGAGGGCGTTCGTCGCGGCGATCACGCCGTAGTCCCACGGGTCGTCGACGACGGGAGGAAAGAAGTCGACCGTGAACACGAGCGCCCGCTCGTCGTCCAGCCTGTACACGGCGGCGTCGTCGGCCGGATCGAGCCCGACGAGCAGGTTCTCCGACACGCTGGGCACGAGGCCCGCGAGAAGCGTCTCCAGTCGCGCGGCCGAGTACTTCGCCGCGCATCCGCCTGCCTGCGCCAAGGAGGTGAGAGACGGCGCCTCGGACATCACCTCGAGTGTACGGACAGTGTGCGAAGCACCGCTCGATGGTGTTGGATTGACGATGAGGCCCCGAGAGGAGCCGCGTCCACCGCGGCGAATCAGACTGCCTCGGAGAGTGAGACATCCCCCCTCCTCCTCTCCCCTGACGAGCGAAGGCCGCCCTCCCCCCTGGCGGCCTTCGCCCTGCCTGAGCAGAGGACCGGGAGCGGAGACGCCGTGTGAGAGGATCACGAGGTGAGATCCGCACTCGTCACGGGCGGCTCGTCGGGCATCGGCCTCGCCATCGCGCGCATGCTGAGCGAGGAGGGCTTCGCGCTGACGCTGGCGGCACGCAAGCTCGACCGGCTCGAGGCTGCCCGCGACGAGCTGGGCTGCGCCGTCGTCCAGGCCGACGTCTCGTCGGAGGAGGACTGCGAGCGCCTCGTCGCCGAGCACGTCCGCCTCCACGGCGGGCTCGAGGTGCTCGTCAACTCGGCCGGGGTCGGGATCGCCGGCCGGATCGGCGACACGTCGGCGAAGCACTGGGACCTCCAGCAGGCCGTCAACCTCCGCGGGACGTTCCTCGTCACGCGCGAGGCGCTGCCGCACCTGCGCCGCACGAAGGGATACGTGGTCAATCTCGCGTCGATCGCGGGCACGCTGCCGACGCCGGGGCTCGCCGCCTACGGCGCCGCCAAGGCCGCCGTGATCGCCCTGACGCGCTCGCTCGACCGCGAGGAAGCCGAGAGCGGGGTGCGGGTGACGGCGCTCTGCCCGGCGTTCGTCGACACGCCCATGGCGGCCTGGTCGGGCGTCCCCGGAGCTCAGATGATCCAGCCGGAGGACTGTGCCGAGCTCGTGCGCGCGCTGCTCCGGCTCTCGCCGTACGCCCGGATCCCCGTCGTCGTGATCGAGCGCGCCGGCGAGGTCGTCTGACGCCTTCGGCCCACGGGCGTCCTACGCGTCCGGATCGGCCTCGTCCATGCCGGCGAGCTCGAGCGGCCCCTCCACGTGCGTGAGGCCGGCACGGCCGTAGAGCTCGAGCTTGCCACGCGTGTCCTGGATGTCGAGCAGGCGCATCGTCAGCTGGCCGATGCGGTCGACAGGCCCGAACGAGCTCTCGACGTTCTCCATCGAGAGGCGCTCGGGGTGGTAGGTCGAGCTCGGGCTGGTCGTGTCGAGGATCGTGTAGTCGTCGCCGCGGCGCAGCTCGAGCGTGACCTCGCCGGTGACCGCGAGCCCGATCCAACTCTGCAAGCTCTGCCTCAGCATCAGCGCCTGAGGGTCGAGCCAGCGCCCCTCGTAGAGCAGGCGCCCGATGCGCCGGCCCATGGTGCGGTAGTTGTCGATCGTGGCCTCGTTGTGGACGGCGTTCACGAGGCGCTCGTACGCGATCCAGAGCAACGCCATGCCGGGGGCCTCGTAGATACCGCGTGACTTCGCCTCGATGATGCGATTCTCGATCTGATCCGACATGCCGAGGCCGTGGCGGCCCCCGATCGCGTTGGCGGCAAGGACGAGCTCCACCCTGTCGGCGAACTCGACGCCGTCGATCGCTACGGGCCATCCCTCGCGGAACGCGACGCGCACCGTCTCCGGCTCGATCGCGACGGCTGTGTCCCAGTGCGCGACGACCCATGATCGGCTCCACGATCGACATCGGGCGGTCGAGCAGCTCGAGCTCCTTGGCCTCGTGGGTGGCGCCCCAGATGTTCGCATCCGTCGAGTAGGCCTTCTCCACGGACGAGCGGTAGGGCAGCTCTCGCTCGAGCAGCCACTCGCTCATCTCCTTGCGCCCTCCGAGCTCGTCGACGAACCCGGCGTCGAGCCACGGCTTGTAGATGCGCAGGCCCGGATTCGCGAGCAGCCCGTAGCGGAAGAAGCGCTCGATGTCGTTGCCCTTGTAGGTCGAGCCGTCGCCCCAGATGTCGACCCCGTGCTCGTGCATCGCGTGGACGAGCATCGTGCCCGTGACGGCACGGCCGAGCGGGGTCGTGTTGAAGTACGTCTTGCCCGCGCTCGAGACGTGAAAGGCCCCGCACTGGAGGGCGACCAGCCCCTCGTGCACGAGCTGCGACCTGCAGTCGACGAGAACAGCCTCCTCCGCCCCGTACTCGAGCGCACGCTCGCGAACAGCGGCCATGTCGTGCTCGTCGTACTGGCCCAGGTCCGCGGTGAAGGCGTACGGAACCCCACCCTTCTCCCTGATCCAGGCGACCGCGACCGACGTGTCGAGGCCGCCGGAGAAGGCGATGCCGATGCGCTCGCCGACGGGCAGGGACGTGAGGACACGCGTCATGGTTCCGACAATGTAGAGGCGAGGGCGCCGGGGTGGCGCCGTGACCGCCCCTCCGGCCGGCACGACGAAGCGGCTGCGGCCGCGCCTCAGGGCTTCGCGGGGACGACCTTCTTCACAGCCCGCTCGAGCTCGGCGGTGGAGAACGCGCCCTCGAGCTTGGCCCGGATCACGCCGCCGCGGTCGACCACGAACGTGAACGGCTCGGTCGGCAGCCTCCACGCGTCGACCCACCGGTTCGTCCCCTTGGCCGGGTCGTTGCCCTCGTAGACCTCCACGTGGATGAACGCGACACCCTCTCCCTGCCAGCGCCCCGCCACCGCCTGGACGACCTGGACGACCGGGCCGCACGTCCGCGTCTGACAGTAGAGGGGCGTCGAGAACGTGACGACGAACGGTTGCTTCCTCGTCAGCGCCTGGGCCACCGACGTCTGCAGCAACTCGGTGTCCGGAGGACGCGCCGTGGTGATCGACTTCGGGTCTCTGCCGCCGGCGACCGTCGGGTTCTGCACCGGGATCGCCCGGTCTCCGATCGCGGGGGCGGCGGGCTCCTTCCGCACGACCACGTTGCCGAGCGCCTGCACCGCGCGCCCGCCCACGGGCTCGGCGAGGAGCCAGTAGGTGCCCGGGCGGGGCGTGTCGACGTAGACGACGTAGATGCTCTGCGCGTCGGCCTCGGCACCCCCCGGCACGCCGATCGGCTCGAGCCTGGCGAGGGCCTGCTGGTACGGCTTCTGTCGCAGCCCCCTGGCCATCCAGACCCGCGCGGTGGGACGTTCGACGAGGCGAGATTGCTTGTCGACGATGAGGAAGGAGACGCGGTTCGCGCCCGGCGCGAAGTCCGAGGTACCGGGGACGATCGCGACGTCCACGCCGGGCGCACGCCAGAGCGCCTCCAGGGTGCCCGGAAGCGTTGCTGTCGTCGTCGACTCCGACTTCGTCTCGCTCGAGGAGCCGCCACAGCCGGCGAATGCGAATCCACAAGCGAGCGCCAAGCCGCCGGCGATGAGGGCCGCGAGCGGGCGCATCTACGCCCGAGTCTAGCCGCCGGCCACCGTGGCTCCGGCGGGCTCACGACCCTGACGACCGCCTGACCACGCCGCTCGCCGCGAAGCCGGTGCCTCCCTGGTCAGAAGCGGATGTCCTGGAGCGCCTCAGCGGCGTTCCGGTACTGCCGCGCCGCCTCGTGGTCGTTCCCCCGACGACCCGCGAGATCACCGAGCGCGACCCATGTCTCCGCCCTGTGGCCGACCGATGCGAGTTGCTCGAACGCTGCATCGGCGGCCAGGAAGCACGCCTCCGCCTCGTCGAGCCGTCCCCGCTCGAGCAGCGACCGGCCCAGCACGAGCTGGGACTGGCCGGTTTCGTCGAGGAGCTCCTCGCGTCCCGCCGTGAGCTCGAGCGCCTTCCGTGCGTGCTCGTCCGCCCCGTCGAGGTCGCCGAGGTGCAGATGCGCCGCAGCCAGGCTGCCGAGCGCTTGCGCTGCGTCCGGCTGCGACTGTGCTTCGACGGCAAGAGCGAGCGCCCCCTGCAGGTGCTCGATCGCCTGCTCGGGCTTGCCGAGGAGGAGATGCAGGCCGCCGAGCTCCAGCATCATGCGGCCTACGTCCCGCTCGTCGTTGAGCTCCTGGTAGAGCGCCTTCGCCTGCTGCGCATAGTCGCGCGACCGAGCCCAGTACCCCGCTCGCCCGGCGACGAGGGACGCCTGGAGAGACGTGTCGGCCATCACCCTGCGATCGTCCGCGGGCTGCGCGAGCTCGAGCCCGCGCTCGACATCGTCCCGCGCGGCCTCGAAGTCGCGCCGCCGCCGGCGACAGCGCGAACGCCACCCGAGGATGTCGGCCCTGAGCAGGTCGCAGGGCAGATCCGAGCGCTCTGCGAGCCCGTATGCCTCGTCGAGCAGAGCGACCGCCGAGGCGATGCTCGAGAGCTTGTAGCGGCAGACGCCGAGGCGGAAGAGCACACCTGCCCGATCGACGTCGGAGAACTGCGGCCCCTCTGCGAGAACGCGGGCCCTCGACAGGAGGTCGAGCGCCTCGCGAGCGGCTCCACGCTGCACCAGCGCCCAGGCCCGACCCGAGAGCGCCCGCACCTCGAGCTCCACGGATCCGGTGGCGCCGATGTCCGCTCGCGCTCCCTCGAAGAGCGCCGCCGCCTCGTCGTGGCGATGGGCCTCGGCCAGGGCCTCGGCTCGTGCCAGCGATGCTTCGATCCGGCCATGCTCGTCCGCGAGGACGCCGCTGCCGAGAAACGCGGCATCCACGCCCAGGCGGGCTGCCAGCCAGGCGACTGCCTCGTCGGTCGGGCGCGTCTTCCCGCGCTCGATCTGGCTCACGTACTCCTTCGAGAACCGCGCGCCGCCGAGCTGGGCCTGCGTCAGCCCGGCGGTGAGCCGGAGCGAGCGCAGTCGTTCTCCGAGACGCGATGCGGGGACGGCAGGAGCCCTGACGACCAGGTCGCGCGGCGCGGCGGCATCCTTCCTGCGGGTCTCGGTCATCGTGCTCCACCTCCCGTTCGCACTCCCCCGAAGGGGAAAGCAGTGCGCCGAACGCGTGATTCCCTCTCGTGAAGCTGAGAGTATCGCAAATCACTTGACCAAGCTACTTGACTTTACCGGCCATGCCCTCTAGAGTCCTCTCCACCACACGCCGCGCCGGACGCCAGGCACGGTGTGAGGGGCGCACCACCCGGAAACGGCGAAGGCGCACGGAGGACGTGCCTGGGCCGCAGAGTCACGCCCTCCAGCCGACGCCCCCTTGTGGGGTTGCCTCACTCGAAACGCCCCCGGAAGCCGCAGCCGGGGGCGTTTCTCTTGCCTGCATCCCCGTAGGATCGAGCCATGTCTCGTGGCAGCAAGCGCGGCCCCTTCATGCTCGGTTTCCGGGCGATGGCGCCGCTCTGGCTCGGCGTGATCCCGTTCGGCCTGGCCTATGCCGTGATCGCACGCGACGCAGGCCTGTCGCTGCTCGAGACGCAGGCCCTGTCGCTGCTCGTCTTCGCCGGCAGCGCGCAGGTGAGCGCCGCCGGCCTCTTCGGCATCGGCGCCGGCGGGCTCGAGATCGTTCTGACCACGCTGCTTCTCAACGTGCGCCACGTGCTGTACGGCCTCGCGCTCGCACGGAGGACGCCTCTCTCCCGCCGCCAGCGTCCCGTCGCCGCGTACTTCCTCACGGACGAGGCGTTCGGCGTCGTCGCCGCCTCGAGCGACCGTCGCTTCACGTTCCTGCTCGGGGCGGAGTTGAGCCTGTTCGCGACCTGGAACGCCGCCACGCTCGGCGGCGCATTGCTGGGGACGGCGATCCCCGATCCAGCGGCGCTGGGCGTCGACCTCGTCTTCCCGCTCGCCTTCCTCGCGCTTCTCGTGCCCCTCGTGCGCACGCGGGTCGAGCTCGGCGTGGCGGCCGCCTCCGGCGCGCTCGCCTACCTGCTCGCGCGCGAGCTGGCCGGCGGCCTGCCGATCCTCGCCGCAGGCGTGCTCGGAAGCCTGCTCGGGGCATGGCTGACCCGCACGGGCCCACCGGATCAGGCCTTCAACGCCGACGACGCCGCACGAGAGGTCGCGTGACGTTCTGGCTCACAGTGGCAGGCATGCTCGCCGTCACGTTCGCGTCCCGCTACGCGGGCCTCGCGCCGCGGAAGACGCTGCCGGCATTCTGGGTCCGCTTCCTGCACTTCGTGCCGATCGCGGTCTTCGCCGCGCTGGTCACTCCGTCCCTCGAAGGCGGACGCGGCGAATGGGGCATCAGGCTCGGCGCTGCCGGTCTCGCAGCCGCCGCAGCCTGGCGCACGAAGCAGCTCTGGGTCGCGATCGCGGTCGGCATGGCCGCGTTCTGGCTGCTGCGTCTCGTCACCTGAGCTGCCCGGCGCCCGGGAGCAGCCGACGCTACGTCCCGTCGTCTCCGAGCAGCCAGCGGACACGCTGCGCTGCGATCGCCTCGAAGTCCCCTTGCGAGAGCACGCCGCCGAGCCGGTCGGCGAACGAGACGAGCAGGCCGCCGGCGAGAAAGAGCCAGGCCTCCGCGTCGGCATCCCGGTCGCCCGGGACTCCGCCGGCGGCCTGTGCCCGCCGGATCACGTCGGCAAGGAAGCGGTGCACCTCGCGCACGTGCCGCCGCACGACCTTCTCGATCTCGGCGTCCTCGGCCGATTCGGTGATGCCCTGGATCCAGAGGTTCGGCAAGAGCACACGCTCGCGGCGCATTCGCATCCCCGTCTGGCTGATCGCCCTGACACCGTCGGCCTCGCCGAGCTCCGCAAGGCTCTCCTCCATCGTGGCGCGAAACCGGCACCACGCATTGTCGAGACAGGCGAACCAGAGGTCGCGCTTGGAGGGGAAATGGCGGTAGATGATTGGCTCCGAGACACCCGCCTCGCGCGCGATCTCCGCCGTCGTGGCGCCGGCGTAGCTCGTCGAGGAAAAGACGCGGAGCGCGGCCGCGACGATGGCTCCTCGCCGCTCACCGGCGGGGAGCCGCGCCTGCACGGAGCTCCGGACGGTCATGCGGCCCCTACGAAGGAGTCCTCGGACGCGGTCAGGGGTGAGGCGTGGCTGCGCACGGTGAGGGCGGCGACGAGCGCCGCCGCGAACGCGATCGCCGCAGCCGTGTACAGCGCATGGTGCAGGCCGCTCATGAAGGCGTCCACATCCCTCGCGCCCGCCGCGCGCGACGAGCTCGACTCCGCGGCGAGAATCGCGCCCATCACGGCGATCCCGAGTGCGCCGCCGATCTGGCGAAAGGTGTTCAGCATGCCCGAGCCGACGCCCGCCTTGTCGACGGGCACGGAGCTCATCGCGGCCGCTGTCATCGGCGTCATCGTGATCGCCATGCCGATGCCGCCGAGGATCATGGCCGGGAGCAGCGACCAGTACGACGAGTCGCTCTGAAGCTGAGCGAACAGCAGCAGGCAGCAGGCCACGAGCCCCATGCCGCCGGCCATCAGCCAACGCGAGCCCACCCGATCGGACGACTTCCCCGCCGCCGGTGCGACGGCGATGATCAGCAGCGTCATCGGCAGGAAGGCCGCACCCGCCCGCACGGCGCTGTAGCCGAGGACGTTCTGCATGTAGAGCGAGATGAAGAAGAAGACGCCGAACATGGCCAGCGAGACGAGCAGCGCCACGGTGTTGGCGCCGACGAAGGTCGCATCGCGGAACAGCGTCAGGTCGAACATCGGCAGCCGCTGCTGCATCTCCAGGAGGACGAAGGCGCCGCCGGCCACGAAGGCGAGAGCGAAGAGGCCGAGGATCAGGGGCGACGTCCAGCCGTGGCTGTTGGCCTCGATCAGCGCGAAGACGAGGGCGAACAGAGCCACGCCGGAGGTCAGCAGGCCGGGCACGTCCAGCCGTTGCTCGTGCGAGGTGTCCTTCGACTCGCGAATGATCACGCGCGCGCAGACGAGGCCGAGGAGGCCGACCGGGACGTTGACGTAGAAGATCCAGTTCCAGCCGATGTGCACCGTGATCAACCCGCCGACGAGCGGGCCGATCGCGAGCGCCATGGCGGAGACACCGGCCCAGATGCCGAGCGCGGCGCCCCGCTCCCTGGGCGGGAACGTGGCGGTGATGATCGAGAGGGTGGCCGGCATCATGAACGCGGAGCCGACGCCCTGGACGACGCGTGCCGCGATCAACATCTCGGGACTGCCGGCAAGCCCGCAGAAGAAGGACGAGATCGTGAAGATCGCGAGCCCGACGAGGAAGATCCTGCGGCGCCCGTACATGTCGGCGAGCTTGCCGCCGGTAAGCATCAGCACCGCGAAGCTGAGGGCGTAGCCGGTCACCACCCACTCGAGCTCCGAGACCCCGATCCCGAGATCGCCCTGGATCGCCGGCAGCGCCACGTTCACGATCGTGTTGTCGAGCATGATCATGAACAGGGCGAACGAGACGGAGGCGAGCGTCCACCATTTCCTGTTCTCCTCGGCAAGCATCCTTGCTCGCACTCGGCCCTCCGCTCGTCGGTTAGTGGCTGCTAGGTTAGCAGCCGCTAACTTTGTGCACGGAAGTCGCTCGTTAACGGCAGCTGAACGCGGGAGGCGCGTACGATCGGTTCGATGCCGGTCTACATCTGCCCGAACTGCAAGAACCGCTCCATCGACCTCGACGGCTACGAGGGGCTCACCGCATCGAACGCGTTGCAGTGCCGGCGCTGTGGCTTCGGGTTCGTCTATCAGCTGTTGGAGGACTACTACCCGGCTCCGTCCACCGGCTTCATCGTCTGCGACCGGGATGCGCGCGTGCTCGCGGTCGGCCGTGGGGTCTTCGAGCTCACCGGTTTCCAGGATGCCGACCTGATGGGCCGGGACGTCGAGAGCGCCCTCTCGCTCTCCGACGGCGAGGCGATCGGCGTCGTACGGGAGTGGGGCGTCCGCAAGCTCGGCCAGCAACTCGAGCTCGTCACCCGCGCCGGCATCCGCAAGCCGGTCACGGTCGACCTCTTCCCCGCCTACGACGACGACGGCGGCCTGCTCGTCGCGCTCACCACGCGGAGCGGCTAGGCGATCGGCCGCCGCTTCGCGGCCGGGGTGATCCAGAGCTGGCGCGAGACCGCGAGCGGATCGCCGCTCTCGTCGTAGAGCGCGGTGCCGGCATGGCGCTTGCGACCGTCGTGCTCGAGCGCCCACCCGACGACGACGCAGCGCTCGCCGGGCTCGGGCAGGCGGTCGACGCGCGCGGTCATGCGCGCGAGCAGCGGCTCCCCCCTGCCTTCCCCGTGCAACGCGTAAGCGCCCGGGCAGTCGATCGCGGCCCACACCATCTCGAGGGCAACGTCGTGCGCGATCCAGGAGGCGGCGACCAGCCCGGGCCGCCCGTGCACCGGCCCCGCATGGATGCCTAGGCCGTCGTTCTCGGGACGCGTGCCGCAGACGAAGCACTCGTCGAACTCCGGCGCGCCCCAGCTGCCCGCGTGACGGCTCGCCGCGACCGCCTCCTCCCACGAGGGGCCTGCCGGGGGGACCAGGTGCGGCTCCGCGGGAAGGGCTTCGGCGACGAGCGCCTCGCCGTGGAGGAGCAGCGTGCGGCCGCCGAGGTGCCGCACCTCGAGCGGCGTCTCGAGCGGGGGCGGCAGGCGCAGCGTCACCTCCACCGCGGGCGCTCCGCAGGCGCCGGCGAGCAACCCCGCCGAGTAGCCTCCGTTCCCGGATGTGAGCGGGCCGCGAAAGCGGCGCGAGATCGTGAGGAAGACCCCGGTCATCCAGCTAGGATGCAGTTTACGCCTCGCGGTCGAAAACATGTCGGCCCCGGGGGCCGCCCGCAATCGTGAGGATCCGCCCGTGAGGCTCGCGCTCGCCCAGCTCAACGCCGTCGTCGGTGACCTTGCCGGGAACCGCGCGGCGATCCTCGACGGGATCGCCGATGCGCGGAGGGCGGGAGCCGACCTCATCGTCTTCCCGGAGCTCGCCGTCACGGGCTACCCCCCGGAGGACCTGTTGCTGCGGCCGGGGTTCCTCAGGGCCGCGCGGGCCTCGCTCGAGCTGATCGCGGCAGCGACCGACGGGATCACGGCCCTCGTCGGCTGCCCCGTCTTCGAGCGCGATCTCACGAATGCGTGCGCAGTGCTCTCCGGCGGTGAGATCCGCGCCGTGTACAGCAAGCACTTCCTGCCGAACTACGGCGTCTTCGACGAGCACCGCTACTTTGCCGAGGGCCGCGAGCTGCTGGCGTTGCGCTTCGGCGACGTCCTGGTCGGCCCGACGGTCTGCGAGGACATCTGGCAGCCCGGGCCCCCGGCCACGGAGCTCGCGCTCGCGGGTGTGCAGCTGCTGGTGAACGTGTCGGCTTCGCCGTTCCATGTCGGCAAGGCGGAGGAGCGGGAGGAGATGCTCGTCACCCGGGCACGCGACACCGCGTCGTACCTCGCATTCTGCAACCTCGTCGGCGGACAGGACGAGCTCGTCTTCGACGGCCATTCGCTCGTGCTGGACGACGAGGGTGGCGTGATCGCCCGCGCCCCCGGGTTCGAGGAGGCGCTGCTCGTCGTCGACGTCGACCCCGCCGAGGCGATCGGCCGCCGGCTTCGCGACGTGCGCCGGCGAGGGCTCGAGCGCTCGCGCGAGCGGCCGCCGAACGTCGAGGTCGTCGAGCTGCCCGCGCCACGGGCCCAGTCGTCCGCTGCAGCGGGCATCGTCGTCCCGTTTGCGCCGGAGCTCGAGCAGATGCGCCTGGCACTCGGGCTCGGAGTCCGGGACTACGTCGAGAAGAACGGCTTCCGGGACGTCGTCCTCGGCATCTCGGGCGGAGTCGACTCTGCACTGACGGCGGCGATCTGCGTCGACGCACTGGGGCCGGAGCGCGTCCACACGGTGTCGATGCCGTCGCGCTTCTCGTCCGAGGGCACGCGCGACGACGCCCGAGAGGTGAGCGTCAACCTCGGCGTCGACTTCCGGGAGATTCCGATCGAGCCGGTGCGGGAGGCGTTCACCGCTGCACTGGCCGAGTCGTTCGCAGGCCGCGAGCCCGACCTGACCGAGGAGAACCTGCAGGCGCGGATCCGCGGCACGCTGTTGATGGCGCTCTCGAACAAGCTCGGATGGCTCGTGGTCTCGACGGGGAACAAGTCGGAGCTGGCCGTCGGCTACGCGACGCTGTACGGCGACATGGTGGGCGGGTTCGCCCTGCTCAAGGACGTCTTCAAGACCGACGTGTTCCGCCTGTCGCGGCATCTGAACGCACGAGCAGGGCGAGAACTGATCCCGGCGACGACGATCGAGCGGCCGCCGACCGCGGAGCTGCGCGCCGACCAGCGCGACGACCAGTCGCTTCCTCCCTACGAGCTGCTGGACCCGGTGCTCGAGGCCTACGTCGAGCTCGATCGCTCACGCGAGGAGTTGCTCGCGGAGTTCGACCGTGCGACCGTCGAGAAGGCGCTCGAGCTCGTCGACCGCGCCGAGTACAAACGTCGCCAGGCACCGCCGGGAGTGAAGCTCCGCCCGCGTGCCTTCGGGCGCGACTGGCGCCTGCCGATCACCAAGCGCACGAGCAGCTGACCCAACCCCTGTGCCGTCCACTGTGGACGAGAAGTTGCTGATCCGAAACAGAGGGTGTCTCCCCCAGGGAGACACCCTCCGGGAGACACCCGCCTGGAATGGCGGGCACAGGCGGGTGTGTGAAAAAGAAGTTGCGGGCTGGACGCACTTGCCGGCGAGGTCAGTAAGTATATACTTACGGTAAGTGGATGCTTACGAATATGCGCTCGCAGCGCTCGCCGACCCGACGCGGCGGCGCGTGCTGGATCTCGTTCGCGATCACGGGCCTGCGGCTGTCGGTGCGATCGCGAAGGAGCTGCCGGTCAGCCGACCCGCCGTCTCGCAACACCTCCGCGTGTTGCAGGAGGCAGGGCTTGTCACGAGCACGAGGCAGGGCACGAAGCATCTGTACTCGGTCGATCCCTCCGGGCTCTCACAGCTCCGGGCATGGCTCGACGGATTCTGGGACGACGCGCTGACGCGCTACACGCGCACAGCGGAAGGGAGAAGGTGATGAGCGAGACAATGGCAATCGCACCGATCACGAAGTCGGTGCACGTGGCCTGCGACATCGAGCGCGCGTTCGGGGTGTTCACCAGAGAGACCACAGCCTGGTGGCCGCTCGACAAGCACGCGATCCACCAGGGCGACGTGCGCGAGCTGGTCTGGGAGGAACGCGCAGGCGGCGAGGTCTACGAGGTCTCGAGCGGAGGCGTGAAGGGGCACTGGGCGACGGTGCTCGTCTGGGAGCCGCCCACGAGGGCCGTGATCGCCTGGCACGTGAACCCCGACGCCCCAGCTGCGACCGAGATCGACGTGCGCTTCACGACCGAGGGCGACGGCACGCGCGTCGACCTCGAGCACCGCAACTGGGAGCGCCTGGGCGAGCAGGGGTCGACGACGCGCGGAGCCTACGACAACGGCTGGGACGCAGTGCTCGGGCAGTACGTCGCGCACCTGGAGTAGGGAGCCGACCGGCCGCCACGACCTCCGGCCTCTGCACCGGCGCCGGGCTCACACGCCGGCGTCGATCGGCGCTCGCGGCGGCCCATTGGCGACGAGATCGTGGACGAGCTCGGGCAGGCGGCCGGGGGCAAAGGCCTCCGTGGTCCGCCCGAGCTCGTCCAGCGTCCACCAGCGGATCGCGAACATGTACTCCCCGTTGAGATGCTCCCAGGTGAGCTGAGGCGCCGGCTCGAACGCGGGCGCGCGGACGAGGAAGTGGCGCTCGCGCTGGCCGTCCCAGCGGCCCCCGATGAACGGCACGATGTGAAGGCGCTCCCAGATGCAGCGCTCGATCGCGGGGTCGAGGAGGCCGGCCTCCTCGGCGAGCTCGCGCCGGAGCGCTTCCTCATGGGTCTCACCCGGCTCCAGCCCGCCACCCGGGGGCGCCCACAGTGACTTCGTCGGGAATTCGAAGCGCACGAGCAGGATCCGATCGTCGGGATCGAGGACGATCGCACGTGCGGCCTCGCGAATCCTGAGCTCAGCCACGGACGAGCTCACGCAGCTCGCAGAACCACCGCAGGCGGTCGGCCCACGGCACCGCGGCGTTCGCCGGGGAGGTGGACGGCAACACGAACAGCGCCGTCTCGCCGGCACGGCGCAGCTGCAGCCCGTGCGACGGCCGCTCGCAGAAGGCGCCGCGGTACGCCTCCTTGCCGACGAAGCCGATCACCCGTGGCCGCAACTCGCCCGCGATGCCCACGAGGCGCGCGGCACTTCCCTCGAAGTCGGCCCGGCGAAGATCACCCGACCCCGGCGTCGTGCGGTACGCGGCGTTCGTGATCCCGATGCGCAGCGCCAGCAGCGCGAATTGCTCCGACGGAGCGTAGAGCCGGGGCGTGAAGCCCGCCGCCTCGAGCAGTCGCCAGAAGTCGTTGCGAGGGTTGGCGAAGTGCGCCCGCGCCGCGCCCGACACGCGGCCGGGATTGATGCCGCAGAAGACGACGTCGAGATCCGGCCCGAGCACGTCCGGCACGGCCGAAGGGGTGTTCACGTTCAGGTCAGAGATCTTCGCGTCCTCCACGCGAAGCGTACGCGGCGCGTGCCTACGCGGCCTCGGGCTCGCGGGCCTCGAGCCGCGCCTCGAAGGCGAGCCGGATCCGCTCCGCCAGCAGGTCGGGGCCGGCACCGCCCGCCGCGTCGTGCGGCCGGATGACCTTGACGGTGTCCTCACCCCCACGCCAGCCGTAGCAGCGCAGATAGCAGTCCACCTCGCTCAACGGTCTCAACCGCTGCATGTACGACAACCGTAGGTGGCGCTGCGGACGGTACGCTCGCACAATGTCCGCGCGCGCCCGCGTCTTCACCTACGACGTCTCGCTCGACACAGCCTGGCAGGCGAGCAGCGGCAAGGGCGGCAGCGACATCCCGAACGAGGAGGATGCGTGGACGCCGGAGCATCTCCTGCTCGCCGGCCTCGCCCGCTGCGTGCTGACGAGCTTTCGCTACCACGCTCGGCGGGCGGGGCTCGAGCCACGCTCGAGCGCGTCCGCGCACGGCGTCGTCACCCGCCGTGAGAGCGACGGGCGCTTCGCCCTCGTCGAGGTCGACGTCGCGATCGAGGTGCAGCTCGACACCGTCCCCGAGGAGATCGACGAGGTGATCTCCAACGGGGAGCGCGACTGCTTCGTCGGGGCCTCGCTGACCGTGAAGCCCTCGTACCGATGGACCGTCAACGGAGAGGAAGCCAGATGAGCGCCACCCTGCTCGACGTCGAGGCCGTACGCGCGCGTTTCGCGGCGCTGCAGCGCCGGCTCGCATTCTTCGACGGCCCCGGCGGCACCCAGTGCCCTGACGAGGTGATCGACGCCGTCGCGCACTACCTGCGGCACGACAACGCGAACGTCGGAGCCCCCTACGAGACCTCCCGGCGCACGAGCGAGCTCGTCGAGCACGCCCACGAGACGGCGGGACGCTTCCTGGGCTGCTCGGGCGACGAGGTCGCCTTCGGCCAGAGCATGACGTCTCTGAACTTCCTGCTCACCCGCGCGCTCGGCCGCGAGCTCGGGCCCGGCGACGAGGTGCTCGTGACGAAGCTGGATCACGACGGCAACGTGGCGCCCTGGCTCCACCTGCAGCAGGACCTCGGCGTCGTCGTCCGGTACGTCGACGTCCACGACGACCTCTCGCTCGACCTCGACAGCCTCGCAAGCCAGCTGGGCGACCGCACCCGGGTCGTTGCCTTCCCGGTCGCGGCGAACTCGGTCGGCACGGCACCGGACGTGAAGCGCATCGTCGAGCTCGCCCACGCCGCCGGCGCGCTCGCCTGGGCGGACGCCGTCCATTTCGGCCCCCACGGGCAGATCGACGTCGCGGACTGGGACGTCGACGTGCTCCTCTGCTCCCCGTACAAGTTCTTCGGGCCCCACATGGGCATGGCTTTCGGCAAGAAGGCGCTGCTCGAGTCGTGGCGACCGTACAAGGTGCGGCCCGCGGCCGACGACCCCGTCGGGCACCGCTATGAGCTCGGCACCTGCCAGCACGAGCTCCTGGCCGGATTCGTGGCAGCCGTCGAGTACGTGGAGTCGCTCGGCTGGGACTCGATCGTCACCCATGAGCGCAGCCTCGGAGAGCGGTTCCTGGCGGGCGTGCCGGACGGGGTCGAGCTGTACGGGCTGCCGACGATGGACGGCCGCGTGCCGACGTTCTGCTTCAACGTGCCGGGACGGACCTCCGAGGAGGTGGCGGTGCATCTCGCCGAGCGGCACCAGGTGGCCGTGTGGTGGGGCAACTACTACGCCCTCGAGACGATCAAGCGCCTCGGGCTCGACCCGTGGCTGGGGGCGGTACGCGCCGGGATCGTCCACTACAACACGACGGACGAAGTCGATCGCCTGCTCGCCGGCGTGGCCGAGCTCCTGTGAGGATCCTCGTCCTCGGCGGGACGCAGTTCGTGGGGCGGGCCGTCGCCGCTGCAGCGCTCGGCGCCGGCCACGACGTCACGCTCTTCCATCGCGGACGCACGGGCGCCGGCCTGTTCCCGGAAGCGGAGCACCTGCTGGGTGACCGGGACGGTGGCCTGGAGCCGCTCCGCGGGAGGGACTGGGATGCGTGCATCGACGTGAGCGGGTACCTGCCCCGGCTCGTACGCGACTCGTGCGAGCTCCTGCGCGACGCCGTGGGGCACCTCGTCTTCGTGTCCACGATCTCCGTGTACGCCGACCTGTCGGTGCCGCGGGACGAGGACGGGCCGCTCGCGACGCTCGAGGACGAGACGACCGAGGAGATCTTCGCCCACGGGAACTACGGCGGTCTCAAGGTGCTCTGCGAGCGAGCCGTGCGCGAGACGCTCGACGGGCGAGCCGGGATCGTCCGGCCGGGCTACATCGTCGGGCCGCACGACCACACCGGCAGGTTCACGTGGTGGGTGCACCGTGCCGCGCAGGGTGGGACGCTGCCGCTGCCTGCGAGCATCGCGCAGCGAGCCCAGTTCATCGACGTGCGCGATCTCGCCGCCTTTCTCGTGCATACCACCGTCGCCCCGCTCCACGGCACCTACAACGCCACCGGGCCGCTGCCGCCGATCGGAATGAGCGACGTCCTCCGGGAGGCAGCACGCGCAAGCGCCACGACGCTCGAGCTCGTCCCCGTCGACGACGAGGTCGCAGCAGGGGCCGGAGCCGCGTTCCCGCTCTGGACACCCGACCCGGCAGGAGCGGCATGGGCCGAGGTCGACGTCTCGCGCGCGGTCGCAGAAGGACTGAGCTTCCGGCCGCTCGCAGAAACGGTCAGCGCCACGCTGTCGACGGCGGCGACCGTCGACGGCGTCGGGCCGACGCCGTCGCAGGAAGCCGCGTTGCTCGCCGCCCGGCAGTCACGCTAGGGAGGCGGGTCGAGCCCGGCCGCACGGAGTCCTGCGAGTGCCAGCTGCTCGTCGGCGTCGCCGGGGAGCCCGCTGACGCCGATCGAGCCCACGCGCCGTCCGGCCGAGAAAGCAGCGACGCCGCCGAGGAAGAACGAGAAGCGCGGATCGAAGCTGGCGAGCTCGGTCGGCGAGCCGGCCACCTTGGCGGCGAGCTGCCGCGTCGTGAAGGCATCGCTGCGGGCGGCCGTGTAGGCCTTCCGCCGTGCGTTCAGCTCGGTGTCGAGCGCGGCCCCGTCCATGCGCAGCGAGGCGACAACCTCGCCGTGCGCGTCGGCGACAACGACGGCGACAGGGCCCGGTGCCCCGTCGACGACGGCACGGATCGCGGCCAGCGCCCTCTCGTGCGTCAGGCTCATGGCCCCTCTATACCATGGCCACCATGGCCGTCTTCGAGCGCATGACGCTCTCCAACGGGATTCGCGTCCTCACGGCGCCGATGCCCCACGCCCAGTCGGTCTCGTGCTTCGTCATGTTCGCGGCCGGCGCCCGCTTCGAGCGCCGGGAGGAGGGCGGCATCGCCCACTTCGCCGAGCACATGTTCTTCAAGGGCACCGAGCGTCGTCCCACAGCCCGCGACATCGCGAGCGAGATCGACGGGATCGGCGGTGAGTTCAACGCCTTCACCGGGAAGGAGTACACCGGCTACTACGTCAAGTGCGCCGCGGAGACCCGCGACGTCGCGCTCGACGTGCTCGTCGACATGCTTCGCAACTCACGCTTCGACCCGGAGGAGATCGACCGCGAGAAGGGCGTCATCGTCGAGGAGATGAACATGTACTTCGACACGCCCCGCGACTTCATCGGCGGCGTGTACGAGAACCTCCTCTACGGCGACCAGCCGCTCGGCAGGGACATCATCGGCACGAAGGAGACGGTGCGAGCGGCAACGCGCGAGACGTTCACGTCGTTCATCGACCACTGGTACCGGCCCGAGCGCATGGTCGTGGGCCTCGGTGGCCGTATCGGCGACGGGCTCGTCGAGCGACTGGAGGATCTGCTCGGCTCGATCGAGCGGCGCGCCACGGGGCAGCCCGAGCCCGTCACGATCCCTTCGAACGGTGTCGCCGTGCGCGTGCACACGAAGCAGTCCGATCAGGCGCACCTGGTGCTCGGCGCACGGGGCTACCCGGTCGGCCATCCCGACCGCTACGCGCTACAGCTCGCGACGACCGTGCTCGGCGGCGGCATGTCGTCGCGCCTCTTCACCGAGGTGCGCGAACGGCGCGGGCTCGCGTACTACGTCTTCGGGACGAGCCAGGGCTACACCGACGCAGGGTCGACACACGCCCAGGCCGGAGTCGACATCAACCGTATCGACGACGCGGTGCAGACGATCGCGGGCGAGCTACGGCGCCTCGCCGACGAGCCCGTCCCGACCGACGAGCTCGAGAAGGCGCGCGCTTTCGCCAAGGGCCGCTTCGTGCTCGGGCTGGAGAGCCCCCACGGAACGATCATGTTCGGGCTGCGCCGCGAGGTGCTGCAGGGAGAGGCCGAGGAGCCGGATGACGTGCTCGCCGGGCTCGATGCCGTCACCGGCGAGGACGTGCAGCGCGTCGCCCAGGACGTGCTCGGCAAGCAGCTGTACCTGGCCGTGATCGGCCCGTTCGACGACGCAGAGCGGTTCGAGCGGCTGCTCCTCCCGGCGTAGGCTGGTCGGCATGCACGGAGAGCGAGAGTTGCTCGCGCGGGCGGCCGCCCATGCGGCGAGCTGGGTCGAGGACGTTCCGGGCCGCCGCGTCCCCGCAGCGGCGACGGTGGCCGAGATGCGAAGCGCACTCGGCGTCCCGTTGCCCGACGGCCCCACGGACGCAGGCGCGGTCATCGACGACCTCGCGCGCAACGCCGAGCCGGGGCTGACGGCCATGGGCTCGGGCCGCTACTTCGGCTTCGTGATCGGCGGCACGCTGCCGGTGGCACTCGCGGCAGACTGGCTCGTCTCGGCGTGGGATCAGAACGCCGGCCTCGCACTTCCCACGCCCGCGACGACAGCGATCGAGGAGACGGCGGGCACGTGGCTGAAGGACATCCTGGGCCTGCCGGCCGGCGCCTCCTTCGCCTTCGTGACCGGGTGTCAGACGGCCCACCTGACTGCGCTGGCCGTCGCCCGCGGCGCAGTGCTCGAGCGCCACGGTTGGAACGTGGCGGAAGGCGGCCTCCAGGGAGCGCCTGCCCTCCGCGTGATCGCAGGCGAAAAGCGCCATGTCACCGTCGACCGTGCCCTCCGCGTGCTCGGGATCGGCGAGAGGCAGGTCGTGCGCGTGCCCGTGGACGGCCAGGGTCGGGCGCACGTCGACGGCGTGCGCGCCGCGGTCGGCGCAGGCGACGGCCCCACCATCGTCTGCGCCCAGGCCGGGGAGGTCAACACAGGTGCGTTCGAGGACTTTCACGCACTGGCGGACATCTGCGAGGAGGCTGGCTGCTGGCTGCACGTGGACGGAGCGTTCGGCCTCTGGGCGGCGGCGAGCCCCCGCTACCGGCACCTCACGGCCGGCATCGAGCGGGCGGACTCGTGGGCGACCGACGGCCATAAGTGGCTCAACGTGCCGTACGACTGCGGTATCGCCTTCTGCGCGCATCCGGCCGCCCATCGTGCTGCGATGAGTGCGGCAGCCTCCTACCTGGTGCAGGTCGACGAGTCGGAGGGACGCGAGCCGATGGCCTACACGCCTGAGTTCTCGCGGCGTGCTCGCTCGGTTCCGGTGTACGCCGCGCTGCGGCAACTCGGCCGCTCCGGGGTGGCGGAGCTGGTGGAGCGCTGCTGCGACGCCGCCACCGCTCTCGCCGACGGGCTGGCGCGGGTCCCCGGCTGTCGCGTCCTGAACGAGGTCGTCCTGAACCAGGTGCTGGTCCGTTTCGACGACGACGCGCGCACGACCGCCGCGCTGGCGGCGTTCCAGGCCGACGGCGAGGCCTGGACGAGCGGCACGGTCTGGGAAGGAAGAGCAGCGATCCGCTTCTCCGTCTCGAGCTGGCGAACGACGCCGAACGACGTCGAGCGGACCGTCGCGGCGTTCGAGCGCGCTGCTGCGCCTGAGACCGCGTGACGTCGCCGGTGGGAGCCGGCGCTGCAGCCCAGCCGGGCCTCGAAGCCCGGGCCCGTTCAGGCGTCGTCCGCCGACTCGGCGGCGCGCTCGGCGAGCTCGCTGACGACGGCGGGGTCGGCGAGGGTGGTGGTGTCGCCGAGCGGCCTGTTCTCGGCCACGTCGCGGAGCAGCCGGCGCATGATCTTGCCCGAGCGGGTCTTGGGGAGCTCGGGCGTGAAGACGATGTTGGCGGGCTTGGCGATGGCACCGATCTTGTGCGCGACGTGGTTGCGGAGCTCCTCGAGCATCTCCACGGACGGCCCCTCGTGGCCCTTGAGGGTGACGTAGGCGACGATCGCCTGGCCGGTCGTGGCGTCGGCCCGGCCGCAGACAGCGGCCTCGGCGACGCGGGGATGGTCGACGAGGGCGGACTCGACCTCGATCGTGGAGATGCGGTGGCCGGACACGTTCATCACGTCGTCGACGCGCCCGAGCAGCCAGAAGTCGCCTTCCTCGTCGATGCGGGCGCCGTCGCCCGCGAAGTAGAGCCCCGGGAAGCGCTCCCAGTAGGTGGAGCGGAAGCGCGCGTCGTCGCCGTAGATGCCCCGGGTCATGGCGGGCCAGGGCCGCTCGAGGACGAGGTAGCCGCCGCCCTGCTCGACCTTCTCGCCTGCCTCGTTGCGCACCGAGGCGATCACGCCCGGGAACGGCTTCGTGGCCGAGCCCGGCTTCGTCGTGGTGACGCCGGGCAGGGGCGTGATCAGGATCATGCCCGTCTCGGTCTGCCACCAGGTGTCGACGATCGGGCAGCGCTCGCCGCCGATGTGCTCGTGGTACCAGATCCACGCCTCGGGGTTGATCGGCTCGCCCACCGAGCCGAGCAGCCTCAGCGAGCGCAGGTCGTGCCGCTCGGCGTGCTCGTGCCCCCACTTCATGTGCGCCCGGATCGCGGTCGGCGCGGTGTAGAGGATGGTGACGCCGTAGCGCTCCACGATCTCCCACCAGCGCTCCCTGTCGGGGAAGTCCGGCGTGCCCTCGTACAGCACGCTCGTGGCGCCGTTGCAGAGGGGGCCGTAGACGATGTAGCTGTGCCCGGTGATCCAGCCGATGTCCGCCGCGCACCAGTACACGTCCGTCTCCGGCTTCAGGTCGAAGATCGCGTGGTGGGTGGTGGCCACCCCCACGAGGTAGCCGGCGGTCGTGTGCGCGATCCCTTTCGGCTTGGCCGTCGTGCCCGACGTGTACATGAGGAAGAGCAGGTCCTCCGCGTCCATCGGCTCGCACGGGCACGTGGCCGGGTCGTCCGACACGTCCAGGTCGTGGAACCAGTGGTCGCGACCCTCTCGCATCGCCACCTCGCCGCCGGTGCGACGCACGACCAGGCACGCGCGCACCCCGGGGGCGGCGTCCATCGCCTCGTCCGCGGTGCGCTTCAGCGGCACCCGGCTGCCACGCCGCCACGCCTCGTCCTGGGTCACGAGCACCTCGCACCCCATGTCCACCATCCGGTCCGACAGCGAGTCGGCCGAGAAGCCGCCGAACACGACCGTGTGCGGCGCCCCCAGGCGGGTGCACGCCAGCATCGCAACCGCGAGCTCGGGCACCATCCCCATGTAGATCGCGACCGCCGTGCCCTTGCCCACACCCAGCTCGCGCAGAGCGTTCGCAAACGCGACCACGCGCCGCTGCAGGTCGGCGTAGGTGATCGCCAGGCGCTCGCCGCCCGGCTCGCCCTCCCAGTAGTAGGCCACCCGCGCGCCCAGCCCCGCCTCCACGTGGCGGTCGACGCAGTTGTAGGCCACGTTCAGCTTCCCGCCCAGGTACCACCGCGCGTACGGAGCCTCCCACTCGTACAACGAGGTGAACGGCTCGAACCAGGTCACCCGCTCGCGCCCGGCCGTCTCCCACAGCTCCTCGAACTCCCGCTCGTACGCCTCGGGCCCGACGTTCGCCTGCGCCGCGAACGCAGGCGGCGGCGGAAAACGCCGCTCCTCCAGGAACAGGCTGCTGATCGTCTGATCGCTCAACGGACCTCCGAGGTCGCGCAGGTCGAGGACACGCCGATCCTATCGAGGCTGCGCGGCACTCAGAGAGCGAGGTCGCGCGGGAAGGTGCTCAGCAACTCGCAGCCGCTCTCGGTCACGAGCACGATGTCCTCGACACGCACGCCGCCCCATCCCTGCCGGTAGAGGCCCGGCTCGAGTGCCACCACGTCGCCCGCGACGAGCGGCTGGCCGACCCGGCCGAGGCCGGGCGCCTCGTGGAGATCGAGGCCGACGCCGTGACCCAGAGCGTGGAAGAAGCCGTCGCGCAGCGGCACGCCGTCGGGCTGCGACAGCGTCGTCGGATGACCTCGCTCCTCGAAGAACGCGCACACCCTGCGGTTCAGCTCTCGGCCGTCGACTCCGGGCCGCACGAGCGAGATCGCGAGCTCGAGCGCCTCCAGGCAGTCACGGTGCCATGCCGCCAGCGTCTCGTCGGGCAGGCCGACGCGGAACGTCCGCGTCAGGTCGCCGTAACAGCCGCTCTCCACGTGACGAGGGAAGAAGTCGCAGAGAACGACATCGTCGTTCTCGACCCGGCCGGAGCCGCTCTCGTGCCCGTTCGCCGCCTGCGCGCCGCGCGCCACCACGAGGTCGTCGCCGCGACATCCGAGCTCGCCGAACGCGTGTGTCGCGAGCCGCTTGAGCAGCTCGCACGTGAGCGGCTCCCCGTCGAGAGCGCGGCCGCCTGCTGCCGGCCGAGAGCGCCGCAACGCGTCGGCGACGGCCGCCATCCCCGCCTCCGCCGCGCGCTCGGCGACGCGGATCCCGTCGAGATGGAAGGGGGCCTTGGCCCGGCGGCGGTCGTCGAAGAGGCTCTGGTCGACCGTCAGCTCGACGCCGTCGGCGCGGAGCACGTCCGCGATGCCGACAGGGAACGTCTGCGGCACGGTTGCCGCACGCAGGCCCAGCGAGCGCACGAAGCGGACGCACTGCTCCGACCAGACGGCGTTGACGTCGTCGGCCCCGGCCACGATGTCCTCGACCGTGAAGCTCTCCGACGGGACGATCTCGATGCCGGGATCGACCTCGACGATGCGCTCTCCCTCGATGCTCCAGACGATCGCCACCCGCCGGCCGCCGACCTCGGCATAGACGAACGGGTCGCCGATCGACACCTTGACCTCGTGGCGCAGCTCGGTGCTGCGCTCGCTGTCGCCGATCAGCAGCACGTCGGGCACGATCGCGGAGGGTACCGATAGGGTCACGGGTCATGAGCGACGACCTGCTCACGCTGCGACAGCGCCTGGCCGAGGTGTCCGACCTGAGCCGGGCGGCCGGAGTGCTGGGCTGGGACCAGCGGGTGACGATGCCTCCGCAGGGCACGGAGGCGCGGGCCGAGGCCCTCGCAACGCTCGGGCGCATCGCTCACGAGCGATTCACCGACCCCGAGATCGGCCGGCTGCTCGAGCGCCTCGCCCCGCTTCAGGAGTCCCTGCCGTACGACTCCGACGACGCCAGCCTGATCCGTGTCACCCGCCGCGACTGGCAGAAGGCCTGCCGTGTGCCTGCCGACCTGAGGGTCGAGATGACGCGGGCAGCCGCCCGCGGCCACCACGCCTGGGTGGAGGCGCGCCGCACGAGCGACTTCGCCTCGTTCCTGCCGTACCTGCGCACGAACGTGGAGCTGAAGCGCCGCTACGTGGAGTGCTTCGACCCGTCCGACTCGGCCTACACGCCGCTGCTCGACGACTACGAGCCGGGCATGCAGACCACAGAGGTGAGGGAGGTCTTCGCCGTGCTCCGGCCGGCGCTCACCGAGCTCGTGGCCTCGGCCCCGCGGGTGGAGGCGTCGTTCCTGCGCGGCTCGTTCCCTCCCGACGCGCAGCGCGCCTTCGCGGAGCAGGTGCTCGCCACGCTCGGCCTCGAGGACGGCGCGTGGCGGCTCGACCCGACCGCGCACCCCTTCTGCACGTCGTTCTCCAATCGCGACGTGCGCCTGACGACGCGCTATCACGACGACGACCTGGAGTCGATCTGGTCGACGATGCACGAGGCGGGCCACGGCCTCTACGCGCACGGGATCGCAGACGCGCTCCAGCGCACTCCGCTGGCGGGCGCGCCCTCCCTCGGCGTCAACGAGTCGCAGAGCCGAACCTGGGAGAACCTCGTCGGCCGCAGCCGGGCGTTCTGGACGCACTGGTACGAGCCGCTGCAGCGCACCTTCCCGACGCAGCTCGGGGCGGTCGGCCTGGACGCCTTCCTCCGCGCGATCAACAGAGCCGACCCCGGCCTGATCCGCGTCGACGCCGACGAGACGACGTACTCGCTCCACATCATCCTGCGCTTCGAGCTCGAGCAGGAGCTGATCGAAGGCACGGTCGCCCTGGAGGACCTGCCCGAGATCTGGAACGAGCGCATGCGGGAGTTCCTCGGCGTCGAGGTGCCGGACGACGGTCACGGTGTCCTGCAGGACGTGCACTGGTCCGGCGGCGGCATCGGCTACTTCCCCACGTACGCGCTCGGCAACGTGATCTCCCTCCAGATCTGGGGGAAGGTGCGCGAGGCGCTGCCCGACCTGGACGAGCAGATGGCAGCCGGCGAGCTCCGACCGCTCTCGGACTGGCTGCGCGACAATCTCTACTCCCTGGGCCGCAAGCTGACGCCGAAGGAGACGCTCGAGCGGCTCACCGGCTCCGCTGCGATCGACCCGCAGCCGTACCTCGCCTACCTGCGCGAGAAGCAGTCAGCGGTGTGAGCAGGCTAGGCGAGCGCGAGCAGACGGCCGTGCGCGACGTGCTCGCCGGGCTCGAGCGGGACGTCCCGATCCGCCTTGTGCTCGGCCCGGAGGAGACGCCCGTGACCGTGATCGTGGCGGGACGCGACATCGACTTCGGGGCCGAGGCACGGAACCTGCTGGAGCAGGTGGCCGCGCTCTCCGACCGGGTCTCGCTCACGGTGGAGGTGACGAGCGAGCGCGGCCGCTGGCCGGAGATCACGGTCGGCGGCGAGCTTCGCTACCACGGGCTGCCCTGGGGCTACGAGCTCTCCAGCGTCGTGGGGGCGATCGTCGAGGCCGGCACGACGGAGAGCAGGCTCTCGGACGACGCCGTCGCCGCTCTGGCGACGCTGCGGCGGCCGGTCACGATCGACGTCTACGTCACTCCGACCTGACCGCACTGCCCGCCGGCCGTGCTGCTGGCGTACCGATGCGCGCTCGCCTCACCGCACGTGACCGCCGCCGCGGTCGAGGCGACCCAGTTCGCCGCGGACGCCGATCGGCTCGGAGTCGTCTCCGTCCCGGCAGTGGTGATCGACGGGCGCCTGCGCTACGCGGGTGCGGTGCCGGAGCACGCCTTCGTGCAGCGCCTGCTGACCGCTGCAGAGTAGAGGCCCGGAGCCCGCCGGGCGCTGCGAAGACCACCGCTACGATCGTCGTAGGTGGACGTCTTCGACAAGGCACAGGCGGTCTTCGAGTCCTGCGACGCTCTCGTGCGCGCGGACCTCCCGGCCGACGCCGTGCTGTTCGATGCGCACACGCACCTCGGGGACGACATCGACGGCATGGCAGGCCGCTCCGGCGAGCTGGTGGCGATGCTCGAGTCCCACCGGTTTGCGGGCGCCTTCACGTTCTGCCTCGACGAGCCCGACCGCTCGCCTGCGTTCACCGCCGCCAACGACCGCACGCTCGCGGTTGCGCGCGAGGTGGGCGAGCTGCTCGTGCCGTTCGCCCGCCTCGACCTCGAGGACCGCCCGGTGGAGGAGGCGATCCGCTGCCTCGACCTCGGCGCGCGCGGGATCAAGCTGCACCCGCGGGCCCAGAAGTTCTCGGTCGGCGACGAGCGCCTGGCACCGGTGTTCGAGCTCGCACTCGCGCGCAACGTCCCGATCCTGATCCACGGCGGGCGCGGGCTGCCGCCGATCGCGGGCCATCTCGCCGCGCTCGTCGAGCGCTTCGCCGGCGTGCAGCTCGTGATCGCCCATGCGGGCATCGCCGACATGGCCGGCCTCGCCGGCCACTTCCACGGCGTGCCCGGGGTCTACTTCGACACGTCCGTCTTCAGCGCCGTCGACCTGCTCGACCTGTTCCGCCAGGTCGCGCCGGAGCAGGTCGTGTTTGCGACCGACTATCCGTACGGGCGCCTGCCGAACGCTCTGCTGCTGGCCCTGAGGGTGGCGCGCCTCGCGGGCCTCTCCGAGCTGCAGGTGCGCGGCGTCCTCGGCGAGACGGCGGCAGGCATCGCGAGCGGGGCTCTGCCTCCCCGACTGACGGCGCCGCGGGGCCCGGAGGCTCTCGTGCAATCGCTGACGTTCGCCCGCATCCACCAGTACATCGCGATGGCGACCCCGCTCTTGTGGCTACGCCAGCCGGACGCCGTCGGTGGGCTGGGACTGGCCGTGAACGCCTCGCTCGAGCACAACGCGCACGTCGAGGAGGCCGGCTGGATACGCGACGCGCTCGTCACCGCCGCGGAGCTCTGGCAGTTGCTGCCGACGGTCGAGGACGAGCGCGAGCGCGGGCGCGTTGCGCGCGCGGCGGTGGGCCTCGTTCACGTGGCCGACGTGCTCGCCGTGACGACGCGCGCCTGACGGGAATCCTCTAGGCGCGGAGAGAGGCGACTGCGCGCTCGACGAGCGTGGCCAGCACGTCGCGCTTCCACGCGCTCTGCGGATGGCCCGGCAGCCCGTCGAGAGGGTCGGCCGGGTCGAGCGCCCTCGGCACGTTGGCGACGCCGGCGGCCGCGAGATGGAGCGTTCCCCCGCGACGGGCGGCGGCGACGGAGACGAGCGGAAACGAGAAAGCCTGCCGCTCCCCGGTGCGCAGGTAGACGGACGCGTCGGGGGGCGCAGGCAGCCGCACGCGTACGACGAGCTCGCCCGGCGCGAGCCCGACGAGGGAGCGGTCGTCCGCGGTAGGGCGCCGGTACAGGGCGAGCAACGGGAGCTCGCGCTCGCCGTCACGCGAGCCGACGACGACGACGGCCTCACAGGCTGCGAGGGCCGGAGCGAGATCGGACGGATGCGCCGAGATGCACTCACCCGGCTCGAGATTGTGCTTGCGGTGGTCGCCGATCTGCGCGTAGCACGTGTCGCCGCCTCCGAGCCAGCACGTCCACTCGACGCCACGGTAGTACCAGCAGCGCGTGTGCTGGCAGAGGTTGCCGCCGACGGTACCCTGGTTGCGCAGCAGGGGCGAAGCGGCGAGAGCCGCAGCGGTCGCGATCGCCGCGTACGGCTGCACGAGGTCGGAGGCGGCGAGCTCGGCGAGCGTCGTCGTCGCCCCTATCTCGACCCCGGCGCCGTCGGCCCTGATGCCGCCGAGCCCGGCGGCCTGCAGGTCGACGTAGAGCGAGGGTACGCGGATGCCGCGATCGACCTGGCCTGCCAGGTCGGTGCCGCCCGCGAGCACGGCAGCGCCGGGGCTCGCCAGCAGCTCGAGCGCCTCCGCGAGGGAGGTGGGCCGCGCGTAGGTGCTCATCGCAACGCCTCCAGCACGCGGTCACGCGTCATCGGCAGCGCCTTGCAGCGCCGGCCGGTGGCGTGGGCGAACGCGTTCGCGATCGCCGCCGCGGTCGGGATGATCGGCGGCTCGCCGAGGCCCTTGGAGCCGACGGTCGGCAGGTTGGCGTCCGGAACGCCCGGGAAGTCGATCACGATCTCGGGAGTGTCGGCGATCGTCGGGACCTTGTAGTCGTCCAGGTGCGCGTTGACCGGCACGCCGGTGGTCGGGTCGACGACGAGCTCCTCTGTGAGAGCGAAGGCCATACCCTGGAGCACGCCGCCTTCGACCTGGCTCGAGGCCGCCAGCGGGTTCACGATCCGACCGACATCGTGCACCGCCACGATCCTCTCCACCAGCACCTCTCCGAGCGCCGGGTCGACGGCGACCTGGGCGATCTGGCAGCCGAAGGTGTGCACGCGGAACCCGTCCGGGTTGGGCCCGCGCGCGCCGGAGCCGTCGATCGTGGCGTCGCCGAGCTTCCCGGTCACCTCCGTCACGTCGACGTCGATCCCGCCGTCGCGCGAGCGGACCCTTCCTTCGCGCAGCTGCAGGTCGTCGGCGGCGATCTCGAAGACGTCACCGGCGATCTGGAGCAGTTGCTTCCGCACCTTCGCCGCCGCGGAGCGCACTGCGGGCATGACCGACGGCGTCGTCTGTGAGCCGCCGGCGACCGGACCGTAGACGTTCGGGCGCGTGTCGCCGCCGAAGACGCGCACATGGTCGAGGGGCAGCCCGAGCTCCTCCGCCGCCACGATCCGGGCCGCAGTGAGCGTGCCGGTGCCGATGTCCTGGATGCCGGTCATGACCCGGGCCCGGCCGTCGCTGTCGAGCCGGATCGTGGCATGCGACGGGGGACCGCCGCCGCCCCACCAGATCTGGGTGGCACAGCCCATGCCACGCAGGAGACCGTCGGCCCGAGGCTGCCGCAGGGCGTCACGCCCCTCCCAGCCGGCGAGCTCGGCCGCCCGGTCGTAGCACGCGAGCAGCTGCTTGCTCGAGTACGGGAGGCCGCTGGCCTGGTCGACGTCGACGTGGTTGCGGCGTCGCAGCTCGAGTGGGTCGACGCCGCAGGCCGAGGCGAGCTCGTCGATCGCCTGCTCGAACGCCGCCGTCCCCTCCATCACGCCGGGAGCGCGGAACGCGTTCTGCGCACGCAGGTTGATCTTCGCCGGGAAGGTCATGGCACGGACGTCGTCGCAGCGGTAGAGCGAGAGGGCAGGTTCGAGCACGGGGAAGACCCAGCCGCCCTGCCCCATCGCAACGACCGCGTCGGCGTCGATCGCGACGATCGTCCCGTCCGTGCGCGCCCCGAGCCGCACCGACTGACGGGTCGCTGCGCGTCGGCCGCCGTCGAGCTGCTCCGCGTGACGATCGTTGACGAGACGCACCGGCCGCCGCGTCACGCGCGCCAGCTCAGCTGCGACCAGGGCTTCGAAGCCTGCCCCCTGCTTGGCGCCGAAGCCTCCACCGACGTACTCGGTGATCACGCGCACCTGTTCCTTGCGCAACGAGAAGCTCCGGGCCAGCTCGTCGCGAGCGGCGAACATGCCCTGGGTCGACGCCCAGACCGTGAGCTCGTCGCCCTCCCACGAGGCGACGGCGGCGTGGGGCTCGAGCGCCGTCTGCAGGTGGCCGGGCGTCTCGAGCTCGAGCTCGACGCGCACGTCGGCGGCGGCAAGAGCCGTCTCGACATCGCCTCGAAGCTTCTCCTGCGGCTCGGCCGTGAACCGTTGCTCGCGAACCGCCTCGTCTGCCGAGACGATGTGGGGAAGCACTTCGATGTCCGGGGCGAGCGCGGCGACCGCGGCGAGCGCCTGCTGCAGCGTGTCGGCGGCGACGACCGCGATCGGCTGCCCCGCATACTGCGGCTCCGCAGCAAGGACGGGCGCCTTGCTCGTGAACGAGAGCTGGCTCTCGGGCCCCAGCACGGCCCGCACCCCGGGCGACGCGCGAGCCGCGTCGAGCTCGAGCCGGCGAACACGCCCGTGCGCGACGGGCGAGCGGAGCACGGCGGCGTGCAGCATGCCGGCGAGCCGCACGTCGACCGTGTAGCGGACACGTCCGGTGACGCGGGCCGCCCCGTCGTGGCCGGGCGCGGGCCGTCCGACGAGCGCGAGCTCGTCGTCTGCCTGCCAGTTCTCGAGGTCGTCCTGCTCGTCGACGAGCACCCAGACCTCCTTGTAGCGCCCCTCCATCTCCGTCTCGGTCTTGACGAGGCGCGCCATTCAGCGCTCACCGCCCGCCGCGCGAAGAATCGCCCGCTCGATCTTCGGGTACGCGCCGCAGCGGCACAGGTTCCCCGTCATCGCCTCGCGCACCTGCTCGACCGTCGGCTGGGGCGTGCCCGAGAGCAGCGCGGTCGCGGTGACGATCTGCCCGGGGGTGCAATAGCCGCATTGCAGCGCGTCCTCCTCGACGAACGCCGCCTGGAGGCCGGTCGGCCCGGCGTGGGAGATGCCCTCGATCGTGACGATGGCATGGCCCTCCGCCGCCGCGGCGAGCAGCAGGCAGGAGTTGACCGGGCGGCCGTCGATCAGCACGGCGCAGGCGCCGCACGAGCCCTCTCCGCACGCGAGCTTCGTCCCGAGCAGCTCGAGGTCGTCCCGGAGCACGTCGACGAGGCGCCGGCCGGCCACGACCTGGAGGTCGTGGCGCTCCCCGTTGATGTCGAGCGACAGCTTCACCTGGAGGTCAATCATCTAGCATCGCCGGCATGACGCGCGCAATCATGCTGCTCGCGGCGCTTGCGGCGATCGCCGGCGGGTGCGGCGGCGACGGGGAGAGCGCACCCGCCACGGAGACGACTGCCGCCGAGAGCGCGAACGGGTGCACCGCCGCCGAGGCACCGGCGCCACGCGACGACGGCGCCCGCACGGCGCCGAACGAGCCGCTCGACCCTGAGCTGACGGCAACGCTCGAGTTCGTCACCAACTGCGGCTCGTTCACGGTCACGCTCGACGTCAAGGGCGCCCCGAACACGAGCGCGTCGCTCGTCGCGCTCGCCCGCGACGACTTCTACGACGACACGATCTTCCACCGGATCGTGCCCGGCTTTGTGATCCAGGGAGGCGATCCGACCCAGACCGGTGGAGGTGGGCCCGGTTACCAGACGATCGACCCGCCGCCGCAGGACGCCGCGTACACGAAGGGCGTGGTTGCGATGGCGAAGACCCAGGCCGAGCCGCCGGGCGCCTCGGGCAGCCAGTTCTTCGTCGTCACGGGCGCAGACGTCGGCCTGCCGCCGGACTACGCGATCGTCGGCACGGTCACCTCGGGGCTCGACATCGTGGAGAGGATCGGCGAGCTCGGCGACCAGCAGGAGCAGCCGACCGAGGCCGTCGTCGTCAGTGATGTCATCGTCACGACCACCGGCCCGTGACGCGGGTCGGGGCGGTCGTCCTCGCCGCAGGCGAGGCGTCGCGCTTCGGCGCCCCCAAGCAGCGCCTGCTCCTGCCTGCGGTGCTGGAGCGCCTGGCCGCCTCTCCCGTCGACGAGGTCGTCGTGGTCGAGGGTGCCCATCCGCTCGACGAGGCGCTCGGGCCGGAGCGGGCAATGCCGCTCAGCGCCCTCGCCGGCACCGTGCGCATCGTCCGCTGCACTGACTGGGAGCGCGGCCCGGGCGCGTCGCTCCGCTGCGGGCTCGGCGCGCTGACGTCGGCGTGCGAGGCCGCCGTCGTCGTGCTCGCGGACGGTCCCGACCTCGCTCCCGAGGCCGTCGCCCGGGTGGTGGAGTACTGGCGCGAACATCGCGCCCCCGTCGTTGCGGCCTCCTACGACGGGGCCCGAGGCCACCCACTCCTGCTCGCCCGCAGCGAATGGGCAAGCGTTCCCGACGCGGGCCTGCGCGTATGGCAGCCGCGGCTCGTCGCGTGCGACGACCTCGGCAGCCCCGGCGACGTCGACACGCCGTCGGACCTACCCGAGCGGTTCGCCTAGGTGGAACGGCACGAGACGGGGCGCTAGAGAGCGTCGGTGGCGGAGCGAAGCTGAGCCAGCTTCTCGAGCAGGCCGGGCGGCATCCGCTCCTCTGCCGTCGTGCGGACGTAGACGCGCAGCGTCTCCTCGAAGCGATAGCGGCGCCTGCAGTACTCGCAGCCGTCGAGATGCGACTGCGCCTGCAGGCGCTCGGGGTCGGTCAGCTGCCGGTCGAGGAAGCCCTGCAGCAACTCCTCGCACTTGTCGCACGGCCCGTGACTCACGAGAGCGCCTCCTCCGCAAGCTGCTGCTTGAGCAGGCGCCTGCCCCGGTGCAACCGCGACATCACCGTTCCGATCGGGATGTCGAGGATCTGGGCCGCGTCCGCATAGCTGAAGTCTCCGATGTCGACGAGCACGACCGCATCACGGAAGTCGTGCGGCAGCGCCGACAGTGCCGTCACGACCGAGTCCTGCGAGAGCCGCTCGACGACCTTGTCCTGGTCGAGCGCCTGCTCACCCTGGCTTTCGGCCACCTTGTTCGCGAGGTAGTAGTCGCCCTCCTCCAGTGGCTGCATGTCGGGCGTCCGCTGCACCTTGCGACCGCGGTCGAGGTTGAGGTTCGTGAGGATGCGGAGCAGCCAGGCCCGCAGGTTGGTGCCGGGGGTGTAGGAGCTCCAGCTCCTGAACGCTCGTGCGTACGTGTCCTGAACAAGATCCTCAGCCTCTTCTCGAGTGCCGACCAGCCGCCGTGCGACCCGGTACACCTGATCGGCGAGCGCGAGAGCCTCTTCCTCGAAGCGAACCCTGTCGCGTGCGGTGGACGCGATCCGGCGCGCCTCGATGTCCGGCTCGGGCTCGCCCATCCGGCTACCGTAGCACTGTGATACGGGACTGAGAAACGCACCGGGCGGGAGGGTTATTCCCGCCGCGTCCGCCCTAGACCAGCTCGACCTCGTGGAACCCGGCCTTGCCCATGGACGCCACGAGCACCTCCCTCGAGGTCTTCTCGTCGTCGAACTGCAGCATCACCTGCCCCATCAGGTTGGCGTTGGCGGAGTCGAGACCGTCGTGGCCGCGCAGGGCAGCCGCGAGGCGGTTGACGCACCGCTCGCAGCGGATGCCCGTGACCTGGATCGTCTCGCTCTGGATCGCCATCGCCGGAGGCTCATGGTAGCCGCGCGGGCGTGAGGCGCTGCACGGGCCAGGCCGGTGAGACGTGGCCTCCAGGGTCGCGCTAGCTCTTGCCGCGCACGCCGTGCACCGGCCGGCCCGAGGCCTCCCAGGCGTAGTACGACGCGCTCGGCCCGAACGAGCGCTCGTAGGGGACGACCCGCGGGTCCCGGCCGACCTCCATCGCGCGCTGCGCGTGCCACAGCAGGTTGGGGTCGTCGCGCTCCTGCCAGACGAGGATCAGGTGCGCGGCAGTCATGTAGTCCGCCACGAACGCGCAGCCGGACGCGGGGCACGGGAACGGCGCCGTGCGCACGCAGAACCATCCGGAATGATCCGCGTCACCGTCGTCTTCCCACAGCCACTCGTCCTGGGCCAGCTCCTCGTCCTCGAGGGTCGCCGAACCGGGTCGCGGGCTCTGCGGCGCATTCGGGTCCACGGGCGCAGAATACGGACATGGTCAAGCATCGCGACGTGGCCCTCGTGCTCTCGGGCGGGGGCATGAACGCCGTGCTGCTCGAGCTCGGCTTTCTCAAGCGTCTGCGGGAGAGCCCGCTGTGGCCGAGAGTCGGGTGGGTCTACGGCACGTCCGCGGGAGCGCTCACCGGGGTGATGGCAGCGCTCGACCGGCTCGACGACCTGGAGGAGTTCTGCCTCTCGCTCCAGCCCGACGACACGTTCCGGCCGCACCGGCTGTGGCAGCTCCCCTTCGCCGGCCTGCACGACTACGCCCTGCCGGCGACCATCTCGGAGCGGATCGAGCCGGCCGACCGCCTCGTGGCCGCCCTGGCCGATTCGCCGATCGAGTTGTTCGTCTGCGTGACGGACGTGACGCACACGGAGGACAACGAGGCAGACCACGCGTTCGAGCGCGTCTACTCGTCACGGACGACCGACCCGGTGGAGATGGGCGCAGCGGTGCTCGCTTCGGCGGCAATCAGCGCGCTCGTCCTCCCCGTGCGCGTCGGCGAGGTGATCGGCACCGACGGCGGCTGGGTCAGGAACCTCCCGCTCGGCCATGCCTACGACAACCCGGGCGTGCAGGAGATCGTGGGCTTCCGCTACGTCTCGCGCCACCAGAAAGTCGGCGGCGAGAACCTGGCCCGGCTGCGCAAGCGGCTGGAGCCGTTCCGCGCCGTCCCGCCGGTGCGGGCGATCATCGGCGAGCTCCAGGAGGCCGAGGCACGCCAGGACCGTGGCGAGCCGGCACACCTGGCCGAGATGATCGTCCGGCTGATGCGGATCACGATCGCGCGCAACACCGCGCTCGAGGAACGCTACGCGGCGGAGCGCGACGCGTCGGTGCGCGAGATGAGCGCTCTGCGGCACGACATGGCCGAGATCGTGCGCAGCTACGCGGTTCCGGGGCGTCGGCGTGCCGCCGCGGCGGCCGTGGAGGCCCGGTTCGAGCAGGCAACCTTCCCGTTCCGTCACAACCGCGCGCTCCCGACCACGATCGTACGGGGCGACCCCGGCGAGCACTCGCTCGACCCGAGCTTCAAGACCGGCCTCAGCTGGCCGGACGAGGTTAAGCAGGCCATCGTCCGACGCGGGTACGACCTGACCGCCGAGGCACTCGCACGCCACCGATGACACACGAAGACCCCTGCAAGGCGGGGTCTTCGTGTGGTTGGCGGACGCCGGGGGAGAGGCGCCCGCCGCGGGCATGGCAAGCCGTACTAGGAGGGAGTCGTTGGCTGCCGCCCGAGCGTGACTGCGACGGTCAGCTGCTTGCCGTCGCGGTAGATCTGCAAGTCGATGGCCTCACCGGGTCGATGCGCCGCGATGACGCCGCGGAGATCCTCGATCGAGGCGACCCGGGTGCCGTCGGCGCCGACGATCACGTCCCCGCCGACCCGGTAGCTCTGCCCCGCGAGCACCACCTGCTCGGTGCCGGGCCTGAGCCCCGCCCTGGCCGCACCACTTCCGTCGGTGACGGTCTCGACGAGCAGTCCCGTGTCGACCGGGAGCCGGAAGGTGCGCGCCAGCTCCGGGTCGAGCTCCCGGGCCGCCACGCCGAGGTAGGCGTGCTCGACCTTGCCGCTGCTGAGCAGCTGGGCGACGACGGTCTCGACCGTGTTCGAGGGAACCGCGAAGCCGATGCCGACGTTTCCGTCGCCGGAGCCGCCGGTCTCGATCTGCGAGTTGACCCCGATCACCTCGCCGCGCGCGTTCAGCAGCGGGCCTCCGGAGTTGCCGTGGTTGATGGGAGCGTCCGTCTGGATCACGTGATCGATGGCGAAGCCGTTCGGGGCGGTGACCGCGCGCTGCAGGGCACTGACGATGCCCGACGTGACGGTGCGCTCGAGCCCGAACGGGTTGCCGATCGCGACGACGGTGTCACCGACCTCGACCGTCTCCGAGTCGGCGAGCGTGAGCGGGGTCAGTGCACGAGCGGTCGCATCGACCCGGAGCAAGGCCAGGTCGGTGGACGGGTCGCTGCCGACGAGTGTCGCGTTGAGCGTGTCGTCGTTGGAGAAGCGAACCTCGATCTCGTCCGCGCCCTCGATCACGTGGTAGTTCGTGACGATGTGACCGGCCTTGTCGATCACGAAGCCCGAGCCGAGTGCCTGTCCCTGCCCGCTCGTCGACGTGATCTGGACGACGCCGGGGCCGCTGCGCTTGTAGATCTCGTTGACCGAGAGGCCTCCCGACGTCGCCGCGGGGACGGCCGAGCCCGTAGCGCTCGCGGCAGCCTGCTCGACGACGGTGGTCGTCGTCCCCGCGAACGCGCCGACGCCGAACGCGCCTCCGAGCGCGACGCCGCCGCCGAGAAGAGCGGCGGCGGCGAGCGCCACGAACGGCGGGGAGGTAGAGGAGCCGCTCGCTGGAGGGGTGGTGGAGGGAGTCGGGTCGTCGGGGGGAGTCACGTACTCGTTATACGAGTGGAGCCGTGAACCCCGGGTTAGGGGCGGTTAAGCAGGTGTTGCGCGGAGGTTGGGCTGCAGGACGGCCCTGCGGCAGCAGGGGGCGCTGCGGAGGCGATCCGCATATGGTGCGGCCATGACCGCCGAACAGGTGGAGACCTTCCTCACGCTCGGCTCGCTGGTGGTGCTGGCGGGCCTCCTCGTGCTCGCACTGGCTGCGCCGCTCGAGTGGAGCGGGGGCGTGGCGCCGCTCTCGTGGATAGCCGACCGGATCTACGGGGTGGAGCTCTGGGCCGCCTTCGCGCTCGCCGGGATCGCCACGGGCGGCAGCCTGTACTTCAGCGAGTCGGCCGGCTACATCCCCTGCACTCTCTGCTGGTACCAGCGGATAGCCATGTACCCGCTCGTGCTGCTGCTCGGGATCGCCGCCGTCCGCCGCGACCGGGGCATGGCGCTGTACGGCCTCGTGCTCTCGGTCGCAGGCGCTGCCATCGCCCTCTACCACCTGCAGCTGACCTGGTTCCCCGAGCAGGCGTCGTTCTGCAAGCAGGGCGCACTCTGCGAGGTGGAGTGGTTCAAGATCTGGGGCTTCGCCACCATCCCGTATCTGGCGCTCGTCGCCTTCGCCGGCATCGCGGCGCTGTGCCTGCTCTCGCTCCGAACGGGGCGGCAGCTCGCCGCCGCGGAGGAAGAAGAGGACGCCGAGGGCTAACGCGCGCCGAGCTCGACGGCCACGTCGACGAGGGCGCGCACGTCGTCGTCGGTGGTGCGGAAGTTGACGAGACAGGGACGCAGGCAGACGCGGCCGTCCACGGTGGCTGGGGCGACCCAGATCCGGCCGTCCTGCTGGATCGCCTCCACGAGCTCGGCGTTGTGCACGTCGAGATCACCGTCGGCCGCGACGTGGCGGAAGGGGACGATCGAGAGCTGCGGCGGCCCGCACAGCGGCTCGAGCTCCGGGCGGGCGACCACCTCGTCGTAGAGGAGGCGCGCCTGGCGCAGGTTGTCGGCGATCGCGTCCCGGAACGCCTCGGCCCCGTGGGCGCGAAACGCGAGCCACAGCTTCAGGGCCCTGAAGGGGCGCGAGTACTCGAGCGTGATGTCGACGGCATGCGGCTGGTTGCGCTCGTGGGGGAAGTAGGCCTCCTCGTGCAGGAAGGCGGCCTCGAGGTCCGCGCGCCGCCGCACGAGCACGACGCCGCATGCCTTCGGCAGGTACATCCACTTGTGCGCGTCGACCGACACCGAGCTGGCGCGCTCGAGGCCCGCGAAGAGAGGCGCCGTCTCGGGCACCGCCGCTGCCGGCAGCCCGTAGGCGCCGTCGACGTGAAGCCAGACCCCGCGCTCGTCACAGATGTCGGCGAGTGCGGAGATGGGGTCGACGGCTCCCGTCAGCGTCGTGCCGCCGGTGGCCACCACGGCGACGGGGACGATGCCCCGGGCCCGGTCGTCGTCGATCGCCGAGGCGAGTGCGTCGGCGCGCATGCCCCGGTTCGCGTCGAGCGGCAGCGAGCGCACGTTCGCCGCGCCGATGCCGAGGAGCTCGCAGGCACGGTCGACCGAGTAGTGCGCCTCGTCCGAGCAGTACACCGCCATCCGGCGGCCGACGGGACCGGACTCGCGGCTGCCGGGCAGCGCGTGCTCGCGCGCGGCTGCGAGCGCCGTCACGTTCGAGACGGTGCCGCCGCTCGTGAACGCCCCGGCCGCGGCCGGGTAGCCGACGAAGTCCCCCACCCATCGCACGGCATGCTCCTCCAGCTCCGAGGCGGCAGCCGCCCACGCGGCGAGGTTCACGTCGTAGCAGGACGCGAGCAGGTCGCCGAGCACGCCGATCTCGAGACCCGACGACCCGACAAAGGCGAAGTAGCGGGGACGCGGCTGAGCAAGGCTCGCGTCGAGCACGTGGCCAGCGTCCTCGAGCACGCCGAGCGCCGGAGCGCCCACCTCGGGCAGGCGCTCCGCGAGCAACTCCCGGATGCGCGCGTCGATCGGGGGCTGGTCGGGCCGCGCCCGGTCGAAGCTGCGCCAGGCCTCCGCGACGATCTCGGCGGTGCGCGTGAGCGCCTCCTCGCGCGTGATGTCCAGCCGTAGCGGGGTCGGAGCGGGTTCCGTCACGCGGGGAGCTTAGATCGTCTCCGGGAGCTCGGCCTCGACGCGTCCGCCGGCCTCTCGCGCCGGGAAGACCCGGATCGGCTCATCGGCGGGGCCTTCGAGCGGCTCGCCGCGTGCCAGCGAGAAGAGCGCGCCGTGACAGGCGCAGCGCACGGCGTCGCCCTCGAGCCATCCGTCGGAGAGCGGGCACTCCTCGTGCGTGCACCACGTCTCGAACACGAACCACTCGTCTCCGCGGCGCGCGACGCACAGCTGCAGTCCCGCAGCGGCGGCCTCGCGGAGATCACCGTCCTCGAGATCGGCAGCGCCGACGTCGAGCCAGGTCATCTCTTCCACACGACGTTCAGGTTGCGCGGCGCCCTGAACTCCCACCCGGTGAAGACAGGCGGCCTCTCCGGGTCGAGCCGGAGCCCGGGCAGGCGCTCGAGCAGGCGCTGCAGCGCGATGCGCATCTGCACACGGGAGAAGTGGTGCCCGGAGCAGAAGTGGGGCCCGAAGCCGAATGCGGCGTGGTTACGGCGCGGCCTGTGCAGGTCGAACACGTCGGGGTCGTCGCCCCACACCTCCTCGTCGCGGTTGGCGGAGGACACGAGCACCCCGAGGCTGGCACCCGCAGGCACGATCACGCCGCCGAGCTCCACGTCGGCTCTCGCACGGCGTGTCTGTGTGCCGATCGGCGAGACCCAGCGCAGGCCCTCCTCGACCGCGTCCCGCACGAGGCGCTCCGGCTCGGCGGCGGCTTCGGCCGTTTGCCCGGAGCCGAGCAGCCCGGCGAGAGTCGTGCCGGCGGCGTGACCGGGCTCCTGCATGCCGCCGAGGAGGATCACCTTCAGCGTCGGCAGGATCTGGCGCACCCGCTGCTCGAAGGTGCCCTCGGCGTGCTGCAGCATGGTCGAGATCGTCGAGCCGTCGGGCTCCGCCCACATGCGCTCGAGCACGGGAGCGAGCTCGCGGTCGATCTCGGCGCCGATCGCGTCGGCGACCTGCCAGCGGGCGGGGTCGTCCTCGAAGTTGACGGCGCCCTCGGCGAGCCCGTGGAACCACCGCCGCAGCGTGTCTCCCTCCACGTCCCCGAGACCGAGCACGCGCCCCAGCGAGAGGACGGAGACGGGCTCGAAGTACTCGGCCATCAGCTCCGCCTGGCCGCGCGCCTCGAGCCGGTCGAGCAGGCTCTCCACGAGCGGCTCGACCAGGTCCGGCGTGGTCGACTCGACGACGCGCGGGCGCAGCGACGGGTCGAGCATGGCACGGAGCTTCTTCTGCGGCTCGCCGTCGAGCACGAGGATGCTCTTGCCGCCCATCACGCGGTCGAGCGGCGACGGTGTCACGGCGGAGTCGATCAGCTCCGGATGCGAGGCCGCGAACTCGACGTCGGCCCAGCGCGTCACGAACCAGAGGCCGACCGCCGGCACGAAGCACACCGGCGCCTCGCGGCGCATGCGCGCATAGATCGGATAGGGGTCGTCGTCCAGCTGCTCGACGGTGATCGACGCCGCCCACTCCTCGATCGCGCTCATGCCGTCCCTCCCTGGACGAGTGCCCGTGCCTCACGCAGCCGGCGCGGCTCGTCGACGACGAGCGCGCACACGGCCTCCCCACCGGCGTCCCTGCCGACGTGGATGCCGTCCTCCACTGCCCAGCGCACCGCCGCCTCCGCCCAGCCGACCTCGGCGAGGCGGCGCGGGCCGATGTCGCTCCACCAGTACGGCAGCCGCTCGTACGGGCCTGCCTCGCCGGCGATCGCGTCGGCCGCCTGCTCCCCCGTGCCGATCGCGGCGTCCCAGTGCGGGAAGCGCAGAGAGCCGAAGCGCGCGTGTGGAACGAGCACGAGGTCGCCGCAGGCGCGCACGTTGGCATGGCCGGGAACGAGCATGTCGGCGTCGATCGCGAGCGGCAGCTGCAGCTCTCCGCCGACGAGCCCGGGAGGCAGCTGCGAGACACCGCCCGTGGCGACGAGGATCACGTCCGCCTCGAGCGTGCCGTGGGTGGCGGTCTCGAGGACGTGCTCCCCGGCGCTCTCGATGCGGGCTCCGCCGAGGAATCGGACGCCGAGCTCGTCGAGCGTGGCCCGGCCGAGCTCCGGTAGCGGGTCGTGGAGCCGGTCGAGCGGCCGCTCGAGCAGGTCGACGAGCGTGACGGCGTGGCCGGCCTGCGCCAGGGTGGCGGCGCTCTCCGTTCCGATCAGCCCGGCGCCGACGACCGCGATCTCGACCGGGCCGGCGGTCAGCAGCGGGCCGAGGCGGTCGAAGACACGCGGGTTCGCGTTGACGAAGGCGTGCTCGAGCCCGGGGATGGGCGGCGGCGGGTATGCGAGCCCGGTCGCGAGGACGACGTGGTCCGCCTCGAGCACCAGCTCCCCCTCGTCGCCCTCGACCGACAGCGTGCCCGACCCCAGGTCGGCGGAGCGCACCAGCCCCTCGAGGCGCTCGACGCCCCGTTCGGCCAGGCGCGCCTCGTCCGAGAGCAGGCGCGGCACACCGTCGGCGAGCGCGGCCTTGGTCAGCGGCGGCCGGTCGACGGGGACGCCCTGGCCGATCAGCAGCGGCCGGATCCCGTGGCGGGCGAGCCTCATCGCGCAGGCGGTGCCCGCCACGCCGTTCCCCACGATCGCGACCTCGACCCTCACGCTGCGATCTCTGCCGTTCGCTCGACGACCTCGCGGCACCAGGCCGGGTAGAGCGCGAGGTCGTCGACGAACTGGGACGGCTTGATGCAAAACGTGGAGAAGCCGCGCCTGAGCTGGGCCGGGAGGGACTCGAGCGCCGGCGCCAGCTCCGAGGGGCTGGAGTCGTCGGGAAAGACTGCGCGCAGACCGCCGACGAGCTCCAGCTCATCGAGGTCGCGGCCGGCCGCCGCAAGGCCGGCGCGCAGCGACAGCATGTCCTCCTCGGACGGACGGCCGAGCGGATGGAAGCCGTGCGCGTAGCGGACGATGCGTCGCAGCAGGCGCGGATGCACCGACTGGCCGCCCAGCCACAGGCGCGGCCCGTCGGCGCGCCAGGCCTTCGGCTCGAGGTAGACGTCGTCGAAGGCGTAGTGCTCTCCGTGGAAGCTCGCAGGTGATGCTGCCCACACCGCCTCCCAGACCGCGAGCTGCTCGTCGAGCAGGGCACCGCGACGCTCGAAGCTGACACCCAGCGCCTCGTACTCCTCGCGATGCCAGCTCACCGTCGGCTGCACGACGAGACGGCCCTCCGAGAGGAGGTCGAGCGTGCCGAGCTCCCGCGCGAGCAGCAGCGGGTGGCGCAGCGGCGCGATCACCGCGCAGGCGGCGAGCCGCAGGCGCGTGGTGGCGGCGGCGACGGCGGAGAGCAGCACGAGCGAGGAGGGCCAGGGCATGGCTGGATCCTGGTTCCCCGGCATCGCGTAGTCGCGCGGGTTGCCCATGATGCCGTTCGCCCCGGCGCTCGGGCCGAGCACGACGTGCTCGCTCACCATCACCGCGTCGAACCCGGCGTCCTCGGCCACGACCGCCATCTCCACGAGCGCACCCAGGTCGCGTGACGGCACCAGCGTCCAGTTCTCGCTGAGCACGAGGACGAGCCTGGGCCTCACGAGGGAACGCCCTCGACGAGGCGCGCCGCGCGCTCGACGGCATCTCGCTGGTGCGGCTGCAGCTCCTGTCCCGTCAACTGGTCGAGGTAGGCGAAGGGGTCCTCGATCCCGGCGGAGAGCCCGGACAGGGTCTCGATCACGGCGAGGCCGCAGAAGGGGACGTGCCCTGCCGAGTAGCCTCCCTCGTGGACGACGACGAGCCGGTCGCCGCACAGGCGCGAGGCAGCCTCGCGCAGCCTGCCCGTCATCTCTCCGAAGGCGGCGGCCGAGAGCAGCATGCGCCCGAGCGGGTCGAGCGCTCCCGCGTCGAAGCCACAGGCGATCACGATCAGCTCCGGCCGGAAGCGCTCGAGTGCGGGGATGACGACGCGGTCGAGCGCGGCCAGGTAGGCGCCGCGGCCCGAGCCGGCCGGTAGCGGCACGTTGAGCGTGGCTCCCCGCCCCTCGCCGCCGCCGCTCTCCTCCAGCGTGCCCGACCCCAGGGGGTAGAGACCGTCCTGGTGCAGCGAGACCGCGAGCACCGAGGGGTCGTCCCAGAAGATCGCCTGGGTGCCGTTGCCGTGGTGCACGTCCCAGTCGACGACGGCGACGCGGCCGACGCCGCGGGCCGCCTGCGCGTGGCGTACGGCGACGGCCACGTTGGCGAACAGGCAGAAGCCCATCCCCCGGGCGGGCTCGGCATGATGCCCGGGCGGCCGCACGAGCGCGTAGGCGTTGTCGACGGCAGCGTCCAGAGTGGCGTCGAGCGCTCCGATGGCGCCGCCCGCGGCGAGCAGAGCGATCTCGTAGGAGCCGTTGCCGAACGGAGCCTCGCTGCCGGCGTCGCCGCCTCGTCCGGCCGAGAGCGACGCGACCCGGTCGACATGTGCCCGCTCGTGCACCCGGCACAGCTCCTCGACCGTGGCCGGACGTGGGCGCAGGAGCGTGAGCCCGTCGGAGAGACCGGTGGCGTCGAGCAGGTTCTTGAGGCGCCGCTTCGTGTCGGGGCTCTCGACGTGCACGTGGGGCTCGAGCCAGCCTCCGGCCGCCAGCTCCGAGGCGCCGCTGCCGGTGTCGTGCCACATCATGCGCTCGTGCCAGGCGAGACCGGTCGCCATCAGCGGCAGGAGCCCTCGAGGATCTGCAGCGACTTGAGGTCGGAGTAGAAGTCGAGCGCGTACTGGCCGCCTTCGCGGCCGATGCCGGAGATGCCCATGCCCCCGAAGGGTGCCGTCAGGTCGCGTACGAGGAAGGTATTGACCCACACGACGCCGGCGCGCACCGCGCGCCCCACACGCTCGGCGCGCTCGGCCGAGCCCGTGTAGACGATGGCCGAGAGGCCGTAACGGGTCGAGTTCGCCATGGCGACGGCCTCGTCCTCGTCCCGGAACACCTGGAAGGTGAGCACGGGACCGAAGACCTCGTGCTGCACCACCTCGCTGTCGTTCGAGCGCGGCACGATCAGGGTCGGCTCGACCCAGAGGCCGCGCTCCAGCCGGTTGCCGCCGCGCACGATCTCGTCGCCGTTCGCCCGCGCGCGGTCGATGAAGCCCATCACGCGATCGACGTGGTCGGGGTGGATCATCGGCGCGACCGTGGTGGCATCGTCGCGCGGGTCTCCCAGCACGTGCTCGTCGGCAAACCGGTGGAACAGCTCCAGGAACGCGTCGCGCACGCTCTCCTGGACGAGCAGGCGCGTGCCGGCGAGGCAGACCTGGCCCGAGTCGTCGTACTGGCCGGCCGCCTTGCGCGCGGCCGCCTCGAGATCGCAGTCCTCGAAGACGAGCAGCGGCCCCTTGCCTCCGAGCTCGCCCGTGAAGGGGACGATGTTGCGGGCGGCGGCGACGCCGATGTGGCGGGCCGTCTCCGGCGATCCCGTGAACGAGATCCGCCGCACCCGGGGGCTCGAGACGAGCGCGGCACCGACCTCCTCCCCGATCCCCTGCACCACGTTCAGCACCCCGGCCGGGAGGCCCGCCTCACCGGCCAGGTCGGCGAGCAGGGAGCACGAGAGCGGCGACCACTCCGCCGGCTTCAGGATCACGGTCGCCCCGGCGGCGAGGGCCGGTGCGATCTTCCACGTGGAGAGCATCAGCGGCGCGTTCCATGGCGTGATCACGACTGCGGGTCCGCTCGGCATCCGCAGCACACGGTTGTGGGTGCCGTTCGAGTCCCACACCCGCTCCTCGTACTCGACGGCCAGATCGGCGTAGTTGCGGAAGTTGCGCGCACACCGGTTGATCAGCCTGGCACGCAGCGAGCGCAGCAGCATCGCCATGTCGGTGCACTCCACGATCGAGAGCGGCTCGACGTTCGCGTCGATCAGGTCGGCGAGCCGGTGGAGGTACGCGGCCCGGCCGGCCGCCCCGAGAGCCGCCCAGGCCGGGAAGGCCAGCTCGGCCGCCTCCACCGCGAGCGCGGCCTCGCGCTCGCCTGCGCGCGCGACCTCGGCGATCGGCTCCCCCGTGATGGGCGAGATGTCGGTGAAGGTCGCGTCGCTGCCGACGCGCTCGCCACCGATGTAGTGCTCGGTCGAGACCGGCACACCGGCGACGTCGACACGGCTCATGCCGACACCCTGCCGAAGGCGACGGTGGCGACGTCGACCGGGGTGTGGCCTCCGTCGACGGGCAAGACGGCGCCGTTCACGTAGGCCGCCTCGGCGGAGAGAAGCCACGCGACGGTGGCGGCGATCTCGGCCGGCGTGGAGGCACGGCCGAGAGGGACGTCGGCGAGGCACGCCGCGTAGGCGCCGTCCCGGTCGGTACCGAGGCGCCCCGCCAGCGCGTCCATCTCGTCGTCCGCCATCGGGGTGCGCACCCAGCCGGGGCAGACGCAGTTGGCGCGCACGCCCTCGGGGCCGTGGTCGACGGCGATGCACTGGGTGAGCATGGCGAGCCCGGCCTTGGAGGCGCAGTAGGCGAGCGAGCCGGGGCTCGCGCGCAGTGCCGCCGCGGACGACACGGTCACGACCGCGCCTCGGCGCGCGACGAGGTGCGGGATGGCAGCGCGAGCGGTCAGGAAGGCGCCTGTGAGGTTGATGCGGAGCACGTCGTCCCAGAGCGCCGGGTCGAGATCGTGCAGGGATCCCTCGCCGCCGATCCCGGCGTTGCAGACGAGAGCGTCGAGGCCGCCGAAGCGGGCTACGGTCTCCGCCACGGCGCGGCCGGCGTCCTCGACGACCCCGGTGTCGGCGACGACGGCGAGCCCGCCGATCTCGGCGGCGACCTCCCCGATCGGGCCGGCGCGGCGCCCCGTCACCGCGACGGCGTACCCGTCGGCCGCAAGGCGCCGCGCCACCGCAGCCCCGATGCCGGTGCCGCCCCCCGTGACGAGCGCGACCCTGCGCTCCGCGCTCACGCGCGCAGGTCCTTGACCGTCTCGAGATCGTCGACCGTGTACGCGAAGGTGAAGCGGTAGCCCTTGCCGATCCTGACGGGCGAGAGCGCGTCGTGCTCCTCGTGCCCCGCCCCGAAGAAGTCGAGCGTGGCGCTGCCTTCCCAGACCTCCGAGATCATGCGGTCGCGGGATTTCGCGCGGACGAGCTCGTGCACCGCGGGGTCGTCGTGGCGGCCGGCGGCAAGGCGCGGGAAGTGGCGCACGTTGACGATCGGCGGCGCGTTGTGGAAGGGGCCGCCCTCCGACGGCCGCTCGAGGGTCACGGTCGCCTGCGCGACCCGCCGCTCGTACGCCGCGCAGGTCGCGCCGAAGCGCGCGCCGGCCTCCGCGCCAGGGTCGGCGGGGCCGCCGAGACCGAAGCTGCGCGTCACCCAGATCGAGCCGAGCTTCTTGGGGAAGCCCTGCACCCAACCGCGCGTCAGCGCGAAGTCGCGATCGACCCAGATGTAGGCGCAGGTCGTCACCTCCTCGCCGTCGAGGAGCGCGTTGAGCACGATGAAGAACTCCTTGTACTGCGAGCGCGACGGGTCGAGCAGCTCGCCGCCGCCCTCCGAGCACGACTGCCAGTCGGCCACCACGAGCGCGCAGCGCCCCGGGTCGGGATGAGGGTCGAGCCCCTCGGGCAGGAACGCGACGGCCTTGTCGGGGTCGGCCCAGTAGTCGACGACGAGGAAGGTGCCGACGTAGTGCCAGGGCGGGTACGGCACGAGGGAGGAGCGGCCCTCCGGCGTGCGCGGGATCGTGAACCCCTGCAGCCGGCTCACCGTGGCCACCCGTCGGGCGGCGGCGGCAGCAGCTTGCCCCGGGTCTCCCAGCTCCCCCGCTCGCTCTCGATCGCGACCGGGTCGAAGCGGAAGTACGAGCGCGGCGGCAGCGGCCCCCACGTGTTGGAGGAGTAGCGGTCGTCCGGATAGGTGCGCGGAAGGTGGTCTGCCTGCAGCTGCTCCATGTCGCAGTAGAGCTCGACGAAGCACTCCTCCTCGACGATGCGGACGTAGCTGGCGATGTTCCCCGCGATGCCGTGCCGTGTCGGCCCCCAGCCGAGCCAGCGGCCGTGCCGCGCCAGGTGATCGAGCATGTCGCGCATCTTGCCGATGTCCACCGTCTCGAAGGCGAGGTGGTGGAAGTGTGCGTAGCCCACGTCGACGAGCGCCATCACGTGGTGGTCCGAGTTGACGTGAAACCAGACGCCGGCTTCTCCGAGCCAGTCGGAGAGGCCCATGCCGAGCACCTCGGTGTAGAAGCGGAAGCCCGCCTGGATGTCCCCCGTGAGGCAGTTGACGTGCCCGAGCCTGCGGGCTCCGCCCAGGTGGACGCTGGTCGAGGGACGGGCGTGCTGGGGCCAGCGGCCGGTCTCACCGGCAGGAGCCCGGTACGGCATCACCTGCACCGGCCGTCCGTCGGGGTCGTCGACGAGGAGGCTCCCGTCGCGCTCCTGCCAGGAGACGCTTCGCTCCGCGAGGTGCGCGCGCGCGTCGTCGAGGGAGCAGTCGTGCGCGAGCTCGAATGCGAAGTGGTCGTGCCCGGGGGTGCCGCCCTCGACGAGCTCGAGGCAGTACGGCTCGTCGTTGCAGGCGAGCAGCGCCCGTCCATCCTCGCGTGAGCGCTCGACGAGGGCGAACTGGAGCTGCCAGCGGGCGGACGCCTCTGCCAGGTCGGCGACCCGCAGGCAGACGTGGTCGAGGCGGTGCAGGCGGATCACGGCGTGCGGCCCTCGGCCACCATCCGCTCCGCCTCCTCCTCGGGGATCGCGAGCGCGACGTGCAGGGTGTTGCCCGACACCTCGAGCTGCTCCCCGGGGCCGGAGAGGTCGACGTCCCACTCGACCACGGTGCTCGTCAGGCGTCCCAGGCCGCTGATCTCCACCTCGACGACGTCGCCCGGCTCCATCGGGCGCGAGTTGGCGGGCGTGCCGGTGAGCACCACGTCCCCCGGCTCGAGCGTGATCACGCGGCACAGGTCGGCGAGCTGGTAGGCGACCGGGAAGAGCAGGTCGTCTGCGGTCGCCTCCTGCACGACCTCCCCGTTCAGGTACGTGCGCAACGTGTACCGGGTCGGGTCGAACTCCGATGCCGCCACGAGCTCCGGGCCCAGCGGCAGGAAGCCGTCCTGCCCCTTGACGCGCAACATGGCGCCGCGGTCGGCATGGCGGAAGTCGTGGAGCCCCACGTCGTTGGCGCACGCGTACCCGCCGACGTAGTCCAGCGCCTCCTCGATCGGCACGCCCGTCATCCGCCTGCCGACGACGACTGCGAGCTCCCCCTCGTAGTTGAGGAACCGCGCCCCTTTCGGCCGCCGCAGCAGGCCACGATGCCCGTTCAGCGTGCTCGGCGGCTTCATGAAGTAGGACGGCTGCGGCGGCGTGCGGGCGGCGTACTCCTCCACGCGGGAGCGGTAGGTGAGGTGGACGGCGATGATCTTCGAGGGCGCGGCAGGAGCGAGGTAGGTCGCACCGGCCTCCGCGACGCGCACGCCGTCGGAGAGCACGATCTCGGCGCCGTCGAGGCGGCCCCAGCGCTCCGCCCCGTCCACCTCGATCCTGACGCACCGTCCCTGTGGGCTAGAGATGGGACGCATATTCCTCGATCTCCCACGAAGTCACGACCTCGACGTCGAGCTCGCCCACCGCCTCGGCAAAGCGCTCCACTTCGAACCGCTTCATCGCCACGAACGTGGAGACGAGCTGCGCGCCGAGCTTCTCGACGAGCACCTCGTCTGCCTCGAGCGCATCGAGCGCCGCTCCCAGGTCGGAGGGCAGCGTCGAGCCGGCATGGGCGTCGTCGAGGCGGTACGAGTCGCCGACGACCGCGTCCGGCGGAGTCAGCCCTCGCTCGATGCCGTCCAGCCCTGCGAGCAGCAGAGCCGCGGTGATGAGATGCGGGCAGGCGGCGCCGTCGGCCGCCCGGATCTCGACGCGGGAGCGGGAGCCCCGCTCGTTCGGGACACGGCAGAAAGCGGTGCGGTTGTCGTGGCCCCAGTTCGCGTGCGTGGGCGCGAGGCTGTCGGGCAGGATCCGCTTGTACGAGTTGATCGTCGGACCGAGCAGCGCCTGCAGGCCCTGCGCGTGCTCGATCACGCCTGCGATGAACCGTGCGGCAAGCGGGCTGAGCCCGTCCGGGCCGCCCTCCTCGGCGAAGGCGTTGCGCCCGTCCTTCCCGGTCAGCGAGAGGTGCAGGTGGAAGCCGGAGCCCCCCTGGTCGCCGAACGGCCGCCCCATGAAGGTGGCGATCATCCCCTCCCGTGCCGCGATCTCCTTCACAGCCGCCTTGAGCATGAAGGCGCGGTCCGCTGCATCGACGGCTCCCGAATGCTTCACGTTGATCTCGTACTGGGAGTTCATGAACTCGTGGTTCGCGGCGAACGCATCCAGGCCGAGGTCGTCGCACCAGAGCAGCATCCGCAACACGATCTCGCGGGGATCGGAGACAGCTCCCACGGTGTAGACCCGCGAGAGCTCGTCGACGTAGCGGCGCAGGCCGTTCGTCGCGGACGGGTCGCGCTCGGCGAGGAAGAACTCGAGCTCGGGCGCGACGACCGGCTCGAGGCCGTGCGCCGCGTAGGCGTCCACCACGCGCTGGAGCAGCGCCCGGGGGCACGAGGGCCAGTGGTCGGAGCCGTCCAGCGTCCAGGCCTCGCCGAGGCACCAGGCGACCTCCGGCTGCCACGGGACGGCCCGCAGCGTCTCCAGGTCGGGCCGGATGGCGAAGTCGACGTACCCCTCCTCGCCGCCCACGACCGGCGTGTGCCGCAGGTCGGTGCCCATCACGGCGGCGCAGAAGGCGACGCCCTCCTCGCACATGCCCGCGAAATGCCCGATCGGGATGTCCTTGCCGCGCGCGACGCCGTGCAGGTCGGTGTACAGCAACCGAACGGCGCGCACGCCGAGCCCCCTCAGCGTCCTCGCGGCGGCCTCGGCCTCGTTGTGGTGGGTCAACTGCGGGCCTCCTCGTCGATTGTCAGGCGCGCACCTGCACCGGCAGGCGCTTGATGCCGTTGAAGAAGTTCGAGCGCAGCCGCGTCGGGGTGCCGGCCGGCTCGAGGCGATCGAGGTAGGGGATCATCTCCTCGAGCCAGATCTTCACCTCGAGCCTCGCGAGGTGGGCACCGAGGCAGAAGTGCGGGCCGCCGAGGCCGAAGGTGAGATGCCGGTTCGGCTGCCGCCCGAGGTCGAGCCGGAACGGGTCCGCGAACCTGTCCTCGTCGTAGTTGCCCGACGCGTACCACATCGTCACCTTGTCACCCGCCTTGATGCGGCGCCCGTGCACGGTCACGTCCCGGGTGGCGGTGCGGCGGAAATGGTGGACGGGATGGGCGCGACGGAGGATCTCGTCGGCGGCCGTGCCGGCCAGCGAGGGGTCGGAGAGCAGGCGCGCCTTCTCCTCGGGATGGGCGAACAGGTCGAGCAGGCCGAGGCTGATCGTGTGCCGCGTGGTCTCGTTCCCTGCGGTCGTGAGCAGGATGAAGAAGAGCCCGAACTCGTGCTCCGAGAGGCGCGAGCCCTCGACCTCGGCCTCGACGAGCCGCGTCGTGATGTCGTCGCGTGGCTCGGCGCGACGGGCTTCGCCCAGCTTGCACCCGTACTCGATCAGCTCCAGGGAGAAGGGGCTCGAGAACGGCAGCAGGCGCAGCTCCGGGTCGTTCAGGGCCCGCTCCTCCACGAACTCCTCGCCCACGATCTCCGGGTCGGCGTTGCCGAGGATCTTGTCGCCGAGCTCGATGATCAGCCGCCGGTCCTCGACCGGGAGGCCCATGATCTCCGAGAACACCCACATCGGGATCTCGGAGGCGACGTCCTCCACCCAGTCGAACCGCTCGCGTTCGCAGGCCTGCGCGAGGATGCCCCGAGCCAGGCCGCGGATGCGCTCCTCGTAGGTGTTGACGACCCTCGGCGTGAAGCCCTTGTTGACGAGTGCCCGCAGCCGGGTGTGGGCGGGCGGGTCGGTGTCGATCATCGACTTCCGAGCCTCCACCTCCGCCGGCGTCAGGTCCTGCAGGGACGTGCCGCCCAGCTCCGAGCTGTAGGTCTCCCAGTCCTTCGACATCTGCACGATGTCGTCGTACCGGGTGAACACCCAGTAGCCCCGGCCGTCGCGCTCGGGCTGCCAGAAGAGCGGCGCCTCGTGCCGCAGTAGCGTCAGCCACTCGTAGGGAACGCCGCGCTCCCACGTGTCCAGGTCGGTGAGGTCGACGTCGTCGAGGACGAGGCCCTCGACGGAGGGGCCGGCGGTCGTCGCGGCCCGGGCGATGGCCTCGGGAACGTGGTCGCGGCGCTCGTGCACGGCCTCTGCGGCCGCAGGCGGCGGGCTCAGGCGCACCTGCAGCTCGCTGCCCTCCACGCGCGCCTCGTAGATCGGCAGCGGCTCGAGCGCGGGTGGGCAGAGGACGTCCCCCGTGCGCAGGTCGAACTCGGAGGCATGGCAGGGGCAGACGATCACCCCGCCCTCGAGCTCGCCGTCCGCGAGGGAGCACTCTTCGTGCGTGCAGGCGTCCTGAAACGCCACCCAGCCGTCCGCGGTGCGCCCCAGGCACACGAAGGAGCCCTCGACCTCGACCCGGCGAAGGAAGCCCACCGGGGCCTCCTCCGCCGCGCCGACGCCGTGCCAGGCGAGATCGCTCATCGTCCGGCGCCCGCCTACAGCGGGGTGGTGTCCCCCGCAGACTCGTACGCGAGCGTCTCGTCGAGCGGTGGCAGCCCGTGGTGCTCGGCAGCGTGCGCCGCAGCGTTGTCGACGTGGGCCCTGCGGGTCACCATCAGGATCACGAACCAGGCGACCGCGACACCGATCAGCGCCAGCGTCCAGTAGACCGCGACCCAGTTGAAGTTGCTGCTGTCGTGCGGGTCGGGATTGAGCGCGCCGTAGAAGCCGGCGATCGGCGTCACGACCGCGATCGCCACGATCACGTACTGCCACCACTGGTTGCCGCTCTTGCGCACGAGCCCGAACGCCGCGACCGCCAGGATCAGGTAGACGAGCTCGATCGCGAACGAGCCGATCGTGGCGGAGAGGATGAAGGTGGCGAACTGGTCGTTGGGGAAGAACGGCACGAACGCGCCGGCCTCGTCCACGAAGCCGAACGAGGTGCCGTAGTCCGTGATGGCGACGAGGATCACGAGGCCGATGCCACCGACCGCCACCATCAGGTTGCCCACCCACGGGGTGTCGAAGCGGGAGGTTTTCGCGAACACGCTCGGCAGCAGGCCGTCGCGGCCGAGGGCGAAGAAGCCGCGCCCGATCATGACGCAGATCGCAAGGGCGAGAGCCATGGCGTCCAGGATCACGACGAGCTCGAGCAGGGTGCCGAACCACGAGCCGATGTACGTGGTCGCCATCTCGCTGACAGGCCCCGGCGAGAACGCCCAGGCGCCCTCGCTGACGGCGGCCTTGCCGTACCCGATCGAGAAGGCGTAGGACATCACCACGTAGAAGCTGGCCGAGACGGCCACGGTGGCGATCAGCGCGCGGGGGATGGATCGGTGCGGGTCGGCCGACTCCTCGCCGATCGAGGCCGCCGCCTCGAAGCCGACGAAGAGGAGGATGCCGAGCAGGATGCCGCCGAGCACCCCGCCGCCGGTGATACCGAAGAGGGAGGTCTCGCCCGGGTTGAACATGGAGAGCGTGTTGCCGCTTTCGCCGCCCTTGGCGATGATCACGATCGCGAGGATCAGCATCGGCACGAACGAGAGGGTGGCGAACGTGAGCATCGCGCGGATGGCGATGCGCACGCCGATGTAGTTGAGGACCAGCACGATCCCCAGCGCGATCATCCCCCAGACCCACCAGGCCGGGCCGCTGTCGGAGATGTGCGCCGTCCAGAAGCCGTCGGTGAGGATGCCGAGCCCGAGATAGATGCCGCCGCCGCCGAGGAAGAGCGCGCCGACGAAGAAGAAGCCGGCCGTCAGGACTCCCACCCACGGGTGCGCCCCGTGTGTGAGGTACTCGTACACGGCGCCGGCGCCGGCGTACTTGCGGGCGTAGAGCGAGATCGTGTAGGCGATCGCGAGCACGCCGAGCCCTGCCAGGAGGACGGCCAGGGTGCCGTTCCAGCCGGCCCCGATGTCCGGCCGCGAGACGCCGCCGAGGATCAGCGCGACGGAGAACATCGGCCCGATCGCGAGCGCCTGGGCGACCGCGTGGATGGTCGTGAGGTTCTTGCCACCGAGCTGGCCCGTAGAGGCCGCGCCGCCGGCGTCGGTCTGGCTCATGTCGATCCGCCTCCGTTCGGTCGTCTGAGAGCGCGGTCCCCTTGCGCTCACCTGGGCGGCCACGATATAAGGTTCGAACATCGAATGTCAACCATGCGCCCCTCTCTGCAGGACGACCAGCCTCAGGCACGGACGTTGCGGGTCCGCTCGGTCGTCGGGCTCGCCCACGACGAGATCCGCTCCATGATCGTCTCCGGTGCGATCGCCCCCGGCTCGAGGCTCGGCCAGGGCGAGCTCGCCGATCAGCTGGGGATCTCGCGCGGCTCGGTGCGGGAAGCGCTGAGACGTCTCGCGGGCGACGGGCTGGTCGAGTTCGAGGTCAACCGCGGCTTCTTCGTCGCGGACGTCGGCCTCGACAACGTGCGGCAGCGACTGGAGGCGCGTCTCACGATCGAGCCCGAGATCACGCGCCTCGCTGCCGAGCGCCGCACCGTCGACGACCTCGAGCGGATGCGCGAGGCAATCGAGCTGGAGGAGGCTGCACCGACCTCCGACGACGCCCACGACGCGAGCCGGGCCTTTCACCTCGCCGTCGCGGCTGCCACCGGCAACGACGCATTCGTGCGACTGCTCGAGTCGCTGTGGATCGCCGACGTCGGCCGGCGGCTGCTGGCCGAGCGCAGGAGAGCACCCGCCTGGCAGCACGACGACGTCGCGGAGCATCGTGCGATCCTTGCCGCGGTCGAGTCGCGAAGCAGCAGGCGGGCGGCACGGCTCATGCGCGCGCACGTCGAGAGCGCGGTGCGCCATTGGTCGCCCAGAGCCCCCGCCGGCGCGTCGTAGACGCAGCGCCCCGTATCAGCCCGGGCGGGCGCCGTCGACGAGCGCCAGCAGACGGCCGAGGTCGACGGGCTTCGTGAGGCATTCGCCTGCTCCGGCCCGAAGGAGCTCCTGCAGCCGCTCGGGGCGAGAGTCCCCCGTGACGACGACGACGGAGGCCGCGGCAGCCGGGCCGTCGCGAAGCCGCCTCAGCAGCTCGTCGCCCGAGATGTCGGGCAGGCCGGGGTCGAGCAGGATCAGATGCGGCCGCTCGCGCTCGGCCAGCGCGATCCCGTCCGAGCCCGTGGCGACGACGATGAGGCGGACGGCGGGCAGGCGCCGCAGCACCTCCTCGGCGAGGCGCCCGCTGGCGGGGTCGTCCTCGATGTAGAGCACGGTCACCTCTGCCGTCCCGGACGTGCCGGCGGCCACCTGCCTGCCGGGTTGCGCGACGGCCGCCCCCGCAGCCCGATCGAGCAGGACGCTCATCTCCTCGGCGGCGCGCACGATCGCGTCCGCGTGCTCTCCCTCCGCGGCGCCCAGCCCGGCGTCGCGCAGCAGCTGCCCGTAGCCGAGCACGACGTTGAGCGGCGTGCGCAGCGCGTGCGCGAGCCCGGCGACGTCGCCCTCGGGCGCCGGCAGGGCGTCGACCACGACGCGCGCCTCGGCGAGCGCCCGATCCGCGGCCTCCGCCTCCACCGGTCGCGTGTGATAGGCCGCCTCGATCTGCTCCATCGCGGCCATGAGCGCCGGCAACCCGAGCGCGGCCGCCGACCCCTTGAGCGTATGGGCTCGCTCCAGGACCTCGACGCCATCGCCTCCAGCCATCGCGGCGGCGAGCCCGTCGACACGGAGGCGCATCTCGGGTGCGAACTCTGCTCGCAGGTCCCCGATCGCGTCGTCGCTGCTCACACGAGCCCGCGGCGACGCGCCTCGAGCACCGCCTCGGCCCGGCGGCGCACTCCGAGCTTTGCGTACCCGCGCTCGAGCAGCGTCTTGACCGTCTCCTCCGAGATGCCGAGCTTCGCCGCAGCCTCCCGGTTCGTCCGGCCGGACGCGACGAGTGCGAGCACCTCCTGCTCGCGCGGAGCGAGCCTGGCCTGCCCGTCCGGACGGCGAGGATGCGCGACGTCGAAGACGCCGTTGCCGCCGACAGCGCCACGGATCACCTCGATCAGCTGCGCCGGGTCGGATGACTTCACGACGCTCGCCTGGACGCCGGCCTCGCGCGCCGTCTCGTTCAGGCCCTGCTCCGCGCTCGCCGTCATCAGGACCACGGGGAGCTCGACTCCCTGGGCCCGCAGCCGGCGCACGAGCTCGGTTCCGAGACGGTCGGGCAGGTGCTGGTCGACGAGCAGCACGTCGCAGCGGCGGCGGGTGACGAGCTCCTCCGCCTCCGCGGCGCTGCGCGCCTCGCCGGCCACCCGCAGGCCGCTGCCACGAAGGCTCGTGCGCACCCAGCAGCGGACGATGGAATCGTCTTCGACCACGATCACTGCAAGGCCTTCAGCCGACGGCATGTCGCTGTTCCTAGGTCACGCGCGAGGTTGACCCATGTTAACCGCCCCGCCCGAGGCACGCGCGAGAAGGTGTAGCTCTACGCGGCGGGTACCGCCAGCTCGACCGTCCGCACAACCTGCTCGCGCTCGGTCCCGAGTGCGTCGTCGAGCTTTCGCCGCAGCTCCCCGCTCGCGTTGAGCTCCTCCGTGATGTCCGCGCCCCCGATCAGCTCGCCCTTGACGAACACCTGCGGGATCGTCGGCCACTCGCTCAGCGCCGTCAGCTCCTGGCGTATGCGGGGGTCGGGCAGGATGTCGACCGCTGTGATGGGCGCCCCCGACTGCCAGAGGGCCTGTAGCGCGCGCAACGAGTTGCCGCAGGCGGGCGCGTCGGGCGTCCCCTTGATGAAGACCGCGACAGGCTCGGTCTCGATCACCTGCTTGATCTGGTCGGAGAGAGTGCTCATGCGGTTCCCTTCGTTCGGATGCGGAGCTCGTGGATCGTCCCGTCTGCGAGCGGGCCCGCCAGCGCCGCGTTGACGAGCTTGTGCTGCTCGATCAGCGAGAGCCCGTCGAACGCTCGCGAGACGACGCTCACCTGAAAGTGGTCGCCCCCGCCCGTGCGGTCGTCGACCGAGATCTCGGCGTCGGGGAATGCCTCCTGCAGCTGCGCACGGATCGATTCGGTCGCCATCGGTGATGATGCTATCGATGCGCGGACGTCTTGCCTTCCTGGTGTCGCTGCCCGAGCGCGCGGTGCGTGCAGTCGTGGCACTTGCAGGTGGGACGATTCACGAGACCGCCGAGCTCGTGCTGCCGCGGCTCGTGCGCCGCTCGCGCCTCTACGAGGCGACCGCCAGGAACCTCCTTCGCATCTCGATCGAGATGGTCGGCGGAGTCGAGGCACCCGCGGGCACGGCCGACGAGTACGAGCCCGACGCGAAGAGGCTCGCCGTGCGGAAGACGGCGGGGAACGCCGTCGAGCTCGGCTCCATCGCGGCCTTCGGCTTCTCGCCCCTGTGGCTGCTGGCGGCCGCCGCGGACATCACGCGCGGCACACGTGTCTACCTCGACGCCCTCGTCGGGGAGCTCGAGGCGGCCGGCGTGATCGCGCCGGGCGCGAACCTGGGCTCGGTCGACGACCTGCTCGGGGCGCTCGAGGGAGGGTCCGGCACGGCAGCCCGCCTGATCGACATCCCGCCCCTCGAGCTCGCCGCGCTGAAGGAGTCGCTCGCCAGCCTGCGGGAGGACGCCGCCGGCCTTCCCGCACCCGCCGAGCTCGCAGCACTGTACGCGGGCCTGCGCGCGACGGCGGTGAGGGAGCGGAGAAGCCTGCTCGAGGTGTCGGCGGGAATCGGCATCGCGTTCTTCAACTCGGCCAGGCACATGGGCCGGCAGCACCTGCTCGACCCGTACACGGAGGATCTGCGGCCGGTGCGGGACGAGGGCTTCGGCGCCTACGCCGAGCGCGTCGCGCGACCGTACGGGGAGGCGGTCGCCCGGCACTTCGACCCGGAGCGGAAGACGCTGACGGAGCGCGGCATGGAGAGGCTCCTGGAGAGGGGCAGGGAGTGAATCGCCACCCGGCGCTCGTGCCATTCTCGCACGACCATCACCACGAGCTCGCGCACGCGCGCCGGTTGCGGAAGGCGGCCGGCGCCGGCGAGGACGAGCGACTCGCAGCAGGGAAGGCGTACGCCGAGGCGTTCTTCTCGGAGACTGTCGAGCACTTCCGCCGCGAGGAGGAGGCTCTGTTTCCCCTCTACGTACGCCACGCGGGGAGGACTGCACTGCTCGCGAGGATCCTGCGAGAGCACATGCAGCTGCACGGCCTGGCGAGGGCCCTGCGGTCGGAGGCGGCGACCGGAGACGTCGCGCCCGAGACGCTGACGGCGCTCGCCGGGTTGCTCGACGACCACGTACGCGCAGAGGAGCGAGAGCTGTTCGAGGAGATCCAACGCGTCGTCCCGGCCGGCGAGCTGGAGTCGATCGCGTGAAGGATCGCGCTGGGCACGGCCGGCCCCGCGGCTACGGCCGCGCCGCGGCCTCCTATCTCGATCACCTCGGCTAGAGATGGCCGGGCTCCAGGGCCGGCTGCAGGAGGTCGCTGCTGCGTGGGGCCTCACGCTGGGCCGGGAGGTCTACTCCGAGCCTCGCGCCTGCTGCTTCGAGGCGACCGCCGCCGACGGGCGCGATGGGACGCTCAAGCTCGTCTCTCCCCGGGGGCGTGCGGCCGACGAGGTGTCGGCGCTGCGCGCCTGGGACGGCCGCGGAGCACCGGAGGTGCTGCGCGCAGATCCGGACCGGGGCGCCCTGTTGCTCGAGCGCATCCGCCCCGGCGACCCCGCCGCCGACGCACGCGCGGAGGACGTGGCGGCGCTGCTGTCGCTTCTCCAGGTGACGCCGCCGACCTCGCTGCCGCGGCTCGAGACGATCGCGGGGGAGCGTCTCGAGCGTGCAGTGACCGAGAGCCGTGTGCGCGGCACGCGGGTGGCGTGGGCGCGAACCGCTCTCGCACGGCTCCTGGACGGCGCACAGGCGCTCTCGCTCGTGCACGGCAACCTCGGCCCGGGCTCCGTGGTGCGCTGCAACCGCCGCGGCCTCTGTGCGATCGACCCGATTCCGTGCGCCGGCGATCCGGCCTACGACGCGGCCACGTGGGTTCACGCCGGCGGCCGTCCCGGACGCCGGGCCCGGTTCGACGAGCTCTCCCGCGCGACGGACATCGACGCGGAGCGCCTGCGCGACTGGTGCGGCGTCGTCGCCGTGCTCGGGTGAGGCCCTCCGACGCAGCGCCGACCCCGACGGCCACGACTCTGTGGACGAGAAGTTGCACATTCGAAACGAAGGGTGTCTCCCCCAGGGAGACACCCGCAGGGAGACACCCGGGCCGGGGAAGCGCGGAGCGAGGTGGCCATCACGCCTACAATCGAGACGATGGCGCACCCCGACACCTTCGGCGCGCGCTCGACGCTCTCCGTCGGAGGGCGCGAGCTCGAGCTCTTCCGGCTCGAGGCGCTGCAGTCCCGCTACGACGTGGCGCGACTGCCGTACACCCTGCGCATCCTGCTCGAGAACGTGCTGCGGCGCGAGGACGGCGTCACCGTCAGGGCGACCGACGTGGAGGCCGTCGCAGGCTGGGACGCAAGTGCGGCACCGTCGAGAGAGATCTCCTACAACCCGGCGCGAGTGCTGCTGCAGGACTTCACCGGCGTCCCGGCCGTGGTCGACCTGGCGGCCATGCGCGCCGCCGTCGCACGCCTCGGCGGCGATCCCGAGCGGATCAACCCGCTGATCCCGGTCGAGCTCGTGATCGACCACTCGGTGCAGGTGGACGACTTCGCGACGCGCTTCTCGATCGAGCGGAACTCCGAGCTCGAGTTCCAGCGCAACCACGAGCGCTACGCCTTCCTACGCTGGGGGCAGTCGGCCTTCGCGAACTTCAAGGCGGTGCCGCCGAACACCGGCATCTGCCATCAGGTCAACCTCGAGTTTCTCGCCCGGGTGATCGAGGAGCGCGACGGGCAGGCGTTCCCCGACACGCTGGTCGGCACCGATTCGCACACGACGATGGTGAACGGCCTCGGGGTGCTCGGGTGGGGCGTCGGCGGCATCGAAGCCGAGGCCGCGATGCTGGGCGAGTCGATCTCCATGCTGGTGCCGCAGGTGGTGGGCTTCCGCCTGCACGGTTCGCTGCCCGAGGGCGCGACGGCCACCGACCTCGTCCTCACCGTGACCCAGATCCTGCGCCGCACGGGCGTCGTCGGGAAGTTCGTCGAGTACTTCGGCCACGGTCTCGCGAGCCTGCCGCTCGCGGACCGGGCGACGATCGCGAACATGTCGCCCGAGTACGGCGCCACGTGCGGGTTCTTCCCGGTCGACGCCGAGACGCTGCGCTACCTGCGGCTGACCGGCCGCGACGAGGATCGCGTCGCCCTCGTCGAGGCCTACTGCAAGGAGAACGGCCTCTGGCACGACCCCGACGAGCAGCCGACCTACTCGCAGGTGGTCGAGCTCGACCTCTCCACGGTGGAGCCGTCGCTCGCGGGGCCGCGCCGGCCGCAGGACAGGATCGCTCTCAGCGACGCCAAGCGCTCCTTCCAGGAGGCCCTGCCCTCGTTCGGGATCGACTACGGCACACCGGTCGACGAGGCGGTCTCCGAGAGCTTCCCGGCGAGCGACCCGCCCTCGACCGCAGAGCCGGGCGCGACCGCTCCCACAGGGAGCCAGGCGGTCGGCGCAGCGGCAGTGGCGGACGTGCCCGCGGGCGTCTCGTGCGAGATCGACGGACAACTGGTGTGGCTCGACCACGGCGCTGTCGTGATCGCAGCCATTACCTCCTGCACGAACACGTCGAACCCGGCCGTGATGATCGCCGCCGGCCTGCTCGCGCGGAAGGCCGTGGAGCGCGGGCTCCAGCGAAAGCCCTGGGTGAAGACGAGCCTGGCCCCGGGATCGAAGGTGGTGACCGAGTACTTCGAGAAGGCCGGTCTGACGCCGTACCTGGAGGGCCTCGGCTTCCACACCGTCGGCTACGGCTGCACGACCTGCATCGGCAACTCGGGGCCGCTGCCCGAGGCGATCTCGAAGGCGATCGGCGAAGGTGACCTCGTCGCCTGCGCCGTGCTCTCCGGCAACCGCAACTTCGAGGCGCGCGTCCACCCCGAGGTGAAGGCGAACTACCTCGCCTCGCCCCCGCTCGTGGTCGCCTACGCGCTCGCCGGACGAATGGACGTCGACCTCCTGTCCGAGCCACTCGGCCACGATCCGGACGGCGCGCCGGTGTTCCTCTCCGACCTGTGGCCTTCTCCGGCGGAGGTGCAGGAGACGATGGAGAGCGCGATCGACCGTGACATGTTCGTCTCCACCTACGCGAACGTCTACGAGGGCGAGCCGGCATGGCGTCAGCTCGAGACCCCCTCGGGCAGCCTCTACGCCTGGGACGACGCATCGACCTACGTACGGCTGCCGCCCTACTTCGACGGGATGAGCCCCGAGCCGGGCACGGTCGACGACATCACCGGCGCCCGCTGCCTCGTCTCGATCGGCGACTCGGTCACGACCGACCACATCTCTCCCGCCGGGTCGATCAAGCCCGACTCGCCCGCCGGCCGCTACCTGGTGGAGCACGGTGTCGAGCGCAAGGACTTCAACTCGTACGGGTCGCGGCGGGGCAACCACGAAGTGATGGTGCGCGGGACGTTCGCGAACGTCCGACTGCGGAACCGGCTGGTGCCCGGCTCGGAGGGGACCTGGACGCTGCACGTTCCCTCCGGTGAGGAGACGACGATCTTCGACGCTGCGCAGCGCTACCTGGCCGAAGGGACTCCGACGATCGTGCTCGCGGGCAAGGAGTACGGGTCCGGCTCCTCGCGCGACTGGGCCGCCAAGGGGCCGAACCTGCTCGGCGTGCGGGCCGTGATCGCCGAGAGCTACGAGCGGATCCACCGCTCGAACCTTCTGATGATGGGGATCCTGCCGCTCCAGTACCTTCCCGGCGAGAGCCTCGAGTCGCTCGGCCTCACCGGCCGTGAGGAGTTCTCGGTCCTCGGCGTCGAGAACGGCGACGCGCGCGAGGTGACGGTGCACGCGGACGACAGGGAGTTCCGCGTCGTGGTGCGCCTGGACACGCCCCGAGAGCGCGAGTACGTGCGGCACGGCGGCATCCTGCGCTACGTGCTCCGACGCCTGCTCGGCGAGTAATCAGCCGTACCCTGTGCGCGTGACCAGCGCGGGCGAGACGACGTCGATCGAGCCCGTTCCCGCCCCACAGCGCGTGCTCGGCCCGCTCGACACGGGCCTCCTGTGGGGCAACCTCGGAGTGTCGCTGCTCGTGATCGTGTCGGGAGCGATCCTCGTCCCGGCCCTCTCACTGCCGCAGGCGGTCGTGGCGATCGTGCTCGGTTGCCTCGTGGGCAACCTGATGCTCGCGACCGCAGCGGCGATCGGAGCGCAGGCCCGCGTGCCCGGCATGGTCCTGCTGCGCGCGCCGCTCGGGCGGGTCGGCTCGTTCTTGCCCACGAGCATCAACGTGATCCAGTGCCTCGGCTGGACGATCTTCGAGCTGATCGTGATCGCCTCGGCCGCGGGCGCGCTCTCCGAGGACATCTTCGGCTTCGAGGCGAAATGGGCGTGGACGCTCCTCTTCGGCGCGCTCGCGCTGCTACTCGGGCTGCTCGGCCCGATCGGCGTCGTACGCCGCTTCGTCCGCCGCATCAGCGTCTGGGCCGTCCCGCTCGCGGTCGGCTACCTGACCTGGTGGGCGCTCGACGGCGCCGACCTGGGAGCACTGTGGCGACAGGGCGGAGAGGGCGGGCTGTCGGTCTGGCAGGGGGCGGACATCGTCGTGGGCGTGACGGTCTCCTGGATCCCGCTCGTGGCCGACTACACGCGCTACTGTCGCACTCCGCGAGCCGCCTTCGGCGGAGTCGGGCTCGGCTACGGGATCACGGACGCGTGGATGCTCGCCCTCGGAGCGGTGCTCGTGCTCTCACGCGACCTCTCGGACGCCGCCGCGCTGCCCGCCGCCGTCGTGGCGGGCGGCCTCGTCGCCGTCGTGGCGCTGCTGGCACTTACGGTGGCCGAGACGGACGAGGCCTTTGCCAACGCCTACTCCGGCGCCGTCTCGCTGCAGAACCTCGCGCCACGCGTCCCGCAGCGACTGCTGGTCGTCGTGACGACCGGCCTCGGCACGCTGGGCGCCCTGGTGATCGATCTCGTCTCGTACCAGTCGTTCCTGCTCCTGCTCGGCTCCTTCTTCGTGCCGCTCTTCGCAGTCCTCCTCGCGGACTGGCTCACCGCAGGGCGTGCCTACACGCGCGACGACCTCCTTGCCGGTGCCGCCTGGCGACCCGGGCTGATCGCAGCCTGGACGGTCGGGTTCATGCTCTACCAGTGGCTCTACCCGACGGGGCCCGGCTGGTGGGTGGAGCAGGTTCAGCGCCTCGATCCGCCTGCCTGGAACATCCCCGTGACGGTGCCGAGCTTCCTCGTCGCCTTCGGGATCGCGCTGCCGGTGGCGCTGCTCTCCCGCCGCCACACGCGGGCCGGAAGGCCGCCGCACGCTCCTCGCACGCCCAGCCTCTAGCATCGGCTCATGCCACGCGCGGCGATCGTCGGGAACCTCGTCCTCGACACGGTCGCGGGAGCGCCGCCGCGCCCGGGAGGCCCGGTCTGGTACTGCGCCCGCGCCCTCCGCGAGATCAGTCCCGACGCCGACGTCGTGCTCGTCTGCCGCTCGGCCGCCGCCGACCGCGATGCGCTGGTGCCGGCCCTCGAGGAGCTCGGCTTCCCGGTGCACTGGCGGCCGTCGCAGACGACCGGCCGCTTCTCGTTCCACTACGAGGGCGACCGTCGGATCATGAGCATCGACGCGCTCGCCGACCCGTGGTCTCCGGCAGACGTCCGCGACTGGGTCGCAGAGGCGGTCGGCGAGGCGCCGTGGGTGCTCGTCGGCGGCCTCACCCGCGACGACTTCGGCCTCGAGACGCTCGCGGCCCTGACGGCGCGGGGCCACCGGCTCGTCCTCGACGCGCACGGGCTCGTGCGCCTCCGGCGGGTCGGGCCGCTCGAGAGCGACGGCATAGTGGATCGCAGGGTGCTGGAGCACATCACGGCCCTGAAGCTGAACGACGAGGAGGCCGAGCAGCTCTGCGGCGGCCTCGACGAGGCCTCGCTGCGGGCGCTCGGCATCCCCGAGGTGGTGCTCACGCTCGGCTCCGAGGGCGCGCTGATCATCTCGGGAGACCTGGCCACACAGGTCGACGCAGTCCCGGTCGACGGCCCCGTCGACCCGACCGGCGCCGGCGACTCGTTCCTGCTCGCGTATGCGGTCGCGCGGCTGCGCGGCTCCGATCCCCACCAGGCCGGCCTGATCGCGAGCCGCTTCGTCTCGACGATCATCGCGCGCTGATGCGGGCTCTCGCGACCACCGCCCTGGGCACCGTCCTCGTCGACCTCGCGAGCGGCGACTCCGAGCTCGTCGACGACGACGTTCCGGCAGGAGAGCCCGTCGACGTCTCCCTGCCGCTGCTCGTCGCAGCCGACCGCGTCGGCTCCCGGATCGTCGCCGTGGTCGGGCGGAGGCCTCCGCTCGTGATCTCGGACGATGCGGGCACGACCTGGCGGGAGGCGGGCGGCGGTCTGCCGCCGGGTCGCGCCGTGGCGATCTCGCCCGACCAGCCCGACCACATCGTCTTCGCCACCGACTCGCGCCTCTACGTCTCCGAGGACGGCGGCCGCTTCTGGCGCGTGCTCGCGCCCGAGTTGATCGACGTCGGCGCCGTCGCCTGGGCGTCGCCGGCCTGAGCACCGGCGTCGGCCAACCCGCGCAGGCAAGACTGCGCCGGCGGGGTCAGGGCAGGCGGAACTCGCCGCGGGCGACCGTCACGGCCTGTCCACCCACGATCACCCGGTCGATCAGGCCGCCGCTGCCCTCCGCTCGCGCGTAGAGCGTCGAGGGGCGCCCGATCTCCGCGCCCTGGTGGATCACGATCTCGTCGCCCCAGCCGCTCCTCCCGTGCCGTGCCAGGTGGCAGGCGATCGGGCCTGCGGCGGAGCCGGTGGCTGCGTCCTCGCCGAGCGGCCAGAACATGCGGCTCTTCCAACGGGAGCCGGAGCCCGCGAAGCAGTCGACGCCGGTCACGTCGAAGACGGCGAGCGCCGCCACGTCCGGACGCAGCGCCGCGACGTCCGCCTCGGAGGAGAGCCCCACGAGGATGTGCGTGGCGCCGTTGTCGTAGCGCTCCACGGGCAGCGCCGACCCTTCGATGCCGAGCGCGCGAAAGAGCGCCTCCACCTCGGCGAAGGGCTCGATGCGGGGGATCGGCTGCTCCATGCGGCCGAACACGATCCTGCCCGACTCGTCGCGGTCGAGCTCGACGGCGACCACTCCGGCCGCAGTCTCGATCCGGATCACCGGCAGCTGCAGCGGCGCGGCCAGCACGAACGCCGTGCCGAGCACCGGATGCCCGGCGAAGGGCAGCTCCGTCAGCGGAGTGAAGATGCGTATCCGGACGTTCCCGTCGCCCTCGGCAGGGAAGACGAACACGCACTCCGAGAAGCCGACCTCGAGCGCGAGCGCCTGCATCGTCCGCTCGTCCAGCGCGCGGGCGTCGGTGAAGACGGCGAGCTGGTTGCCGGTCAGCGGCGTGTCGGTGAAGACGTCGCAGACGACGTAGCGGAGCGTGGTGGACACGCCACGATCCTACTCACCCACCGGATCCGCGACGCTCCGCCTCCAGCCACTTCGCGTGATGCTTCGCCGCCCACGCCTCGTCCACCTGGCCGGTCGTGATCCCACGCAGCGCGTGCCGGGTGCTGGGATGGATCACGGCCAGGTAGAGATGGCCGACCAGCACGGCCACCGAGGCGAACGTGAGCGTGTCGTGGAGCGTGCCCGTCCCGTCGAGCAGGAACGTGTGGTCGCGCTCTCCCAGCCAGAGGAAGAAGCCCGAGAGGGCGAACAACAGCGCGAAGGCCACGGTGACGATCACGTTCAGCTTCTGCCCGGCGTTGAACTTCCCCTGCCGCACGCGCCTGCCGAGGAGCCAGCGCCTGTCGTCCCGGTCGAGCTTCTCGGCCTCGCGCCAGTCGTCGAGCAGCCGCCGGCGGTTGCCGAGCACGAACACGAGCGCGATCGCGACGGCCCACGCCACCGCCGCCCACAGGTGGACGTTCTTGACGAGGTTGCGGCGGCTGATCCACGTCGAGAGCAACGGGAGGTAGAGGATGAGCCCGGTCGCGAGCATGACGAGGAAGCCGGAGGCGTGGATCCAGTGGAGGAGCCGCTCGGTGAGGGTGAAGCGCTCGATCCGTGCCGGCGCAGCCATGGGGGAGCCCGACACTAGAGGCCGTTCGAGTCGCCGACCCAGGCGTCGGCGTCGTACCCGTGACGCTCCCAGTACCCCGGCGTGCCCTCGGCGCGAAGCTCGATGCGCGTCACCCACTTGACGCTCTTGTAGCCGTACATGCGCGGCATCACGAGGCGCACGGGCGCACCGTGCGGACGAGAGATCGGCCCGTGGTCCATCTCGTACGCGAGCAGCACGTCGGGAAGCAGCGCCTGCTCCACCGTGAGGCTGTCCTCGTAGGGAGCCTCGGCCGAGACGAAGCGGAGGCTCGTGACGCTCTGCGCGGGCGCCACCTGCCCGAGCACGTCCGCGATGCGGACGCCGGCCCAGTGGACGTCGTCGACCGACCAGCCGGTGACGCAGTGGAAGTCGGAGATCTGGTCGGCACGCGGCAGCGCCTTCAGGTCGTCCAGCGTGAAGCTCGCGGGCTTGCCGGCGAGGCCGTCGACCGTGAGCCGGTAGTCGGCGGGGACGAGGTCCGGCATGCGGTCGGCGATCGTGTAGATGCGCCAGCCGCCGGTCGAGACGGCCGACGAGACGTTCTCCGGGAGCAGCCGGTCGACCGCCCGCGTCACGTCCCGGGCGAAGAAGAGGCCGGCCACCCCGGCGCCGAGCAGGCCGAGGAAGGCCGCGCGGCCGATCAGCCGCTCGTTCACCGCACGCCCCGATCGTTCATGCGACAACTATGCCAGCGACGCCCTCTCCCGATCCTTACGGGGAGGTGAAACGACGGTTGCGCCTATCCTGCTGACGATGCTGGTCTACCTCTGCAGGCATGCGAAGGCCTCGCCGGGCGAGCCCGACGCGGCCCGCGAGCTCGCCCCCGAAGGGATCGAGCAGGCCCGGGCGCTGGGCGAGCTGCTGGCCGCTCGCGACGACGCGCCGCTGCTCGTGCTCTCGAGCCCGCTCGTACGTGCGCGGCAGACGGCGGAGGCGATCGCGACCGCGACCGGCGCGCCGCTCCGGATGGAGGAGCGGCTGGCTCCGGGAGCGACCGCCGCCGCGCTGGTCGCGGCTCTCGCGGGGGAGCCCGGGCCGGTGGCGATGGTCGGCCATCAGCCCGACTGCTCCGAGATCGCCGTCGCCCTGACCGGGAACGACCCGGGCTTCCCGGTGGCCGGCATGGCCGAGATCGAGCTCGCACCCTGACCGCGCTCGCCGTCTCCGAGCTGCGCAAGAGCTACGGCGCCGTCCAGGCGGTGCGCGGTATCTCGTTCACGGTCGAGCGCGGCGAGGTGTTCGGCCTGCTGGGGCCGAACGGCGCCGGCAAGACGACCACGGTGGAGATCCTGGAGGGCTACCGCTCCCGGGACGGCGGCACGGTCGAGGTCCTCGGCGTCGACCCCTGGCACGGCGGCGCCGCCCTGCGCCAGCGCATAGGCGTCGTCCTGCAGTCGTCGGAGCTGCCCGCGGCCCTCACCGTGCGCGAGGTGCACCGCATGTTCGCGGGCTACTACGAGCGCCCGCGGGACATCGACCAGGTGATCGAGCTCGTCGGCCTGGCCGAGAAGTCCGGTGCCCGCGTGAAGACCCTCTCCGGCGGCCAGAAGCGGCGGCTCGACCTCGGCGTCGCGCTCGTCGGCGACCCGGAGCTCGTGTTCCTCGACGAGCCCACGACCGGCTTCGACCCCTCGGCCCGCCGCACCGCCTGGGAGCTCGTGCGGTCGCTGCGCGAGCTCGGGAAGACGATCCTGCTGACGACCCACTACCTCGACGAGGCTCATCAGCTGGCCGACCGCGTCGCCGTGATCCGCGACGGCAAGATCGTCCGACAGGGGTCGCCGACGGACCTGATCGGGGTCACGCCGAAGGTGCAGATCCGCTACCGCGACGGCGGGCGCGACGTGATGATCGAGACGGACGAGCCGACCCGCCTGCTCGCAGAGCTGACCGGCAAGGCGATGGCGGAAGGGCGCGAGCTGGACGCGCTCGAGGTCGCACGGCCGTCGCTCGAGGACGTCTACCTCGACCTCGTCGACGGCGACGACGCCGGCGACGGACGCCCGTGAGGCTGTTCCTGCACGAGCTGCGGACGCAGCAACTGCTCTTCTGGCGCAACCGCGAGTCGGCGGTCTTTGTCTTCGTCTTCCCACCCATGCTGTTCCTCCTACTGGGTGCCGTCTACGACGGGGAGATCGACGGCTTCCCGGCGGTGGACGCACTGCTCGTCGGCCTCGTCGGCTACGGCTGCGCCAACACCGCGTTCGCGGGCCTCGCAATCACCCTCGTGATCCGGCGCGAGAGCGGGGTGCTCAAGCGCGTCCGGGCCACGCCGCTGCCGGCTCCCACCTACCTGGCGGCGGTGGTCGCGTCGACGCTGGTCGTGTTCCTGCTGCAGATGGCGCTCACGCTCGTGCTCGGGCTCGTCCTCTACGGCGCCCACGCACCCAAGAACTGGGCCGGGCTAGTGCTCGCCGTGCTGCTCGGCGTGGCGGGCTTCGCAGGTCTCGGGTTCGGGGCCACGTCCCTGATCCGCTCGGCGGAGGGATCGTCCGCGGTGGTCAACCTGATCGTGCTGCCGATGGCCTTCCTGTCGGGGTCGTTCGGCCCCACGCGCGACTACCCGGAGCTGCTGCGGTGGGTCGCAGACGTGCTGCCGCTGACCTACCTGATCGAGGTCTTCAAGAACGTCTACCTGCGCGGCGAGTCGTTCTGGCACGACCCGACGGCGATCCTGGTCGTCCTGGCCTGGGGTGCGGCGGGCCTGGCCGTCGCCTGGCGGCGGTTCGGCTGGATGCCGCGCGAGCGCTAGCCTTGCGTGACCGGGTCGTTCGAGAGCGGAAAGGGAGTGGCATGACGGGACGCGAGGTCGTAATCGTCGAGGCAGTCCGCACGCCGGTCGGGCGCGGCCATCCCGAGAAGGGCTACTACCACGACACGCACGCCACGGAGCTGCTCGGGCGGACGTACGCAGAGCTGCTCTCGCGTGCCGGGGTCGACCCACTGGCGGTGGACGACGTGATCGCGGGCTGCGTGCAGCAGCTCGGCGAGCAGTCGGTCAACGTCGCCCGCAACGCCTGGCTCGCGGCCGGGCTCCCGGTCGAGGTACCGGCCACCACGATCGACCGTCAGTGCGGCTCGGCGCAGCAATCCGTCAACTTCGCCGCCTCGCAGATCGCCGCCGGCGTGAACGACGTCGTCGTCGCCGGCGGCGTCGAGCACCTCGGCCATGTGCCGATGTTCGTCGGGATCGAGTGGTCGGACGAGGTCGGCGTGCCGTTCTCGCCCGAGCTGATGGAGCGCTACGACCTGGTGCCCCAGGGGCTGAGCGCCGAGATGATCGTCGACCGCTGGGGCATCTCGCGCACCGAGCTCGACGAGATCGGCGCGCGCTCGCAGCAGCGGGCGGTGCAGGCGACGGAGGAGGGCCGCTTCCTCCGCGAGGTGATCCCGTGGGAGATCGACGGCCGGACGGTCACCGCCGACCAGGGCCTGCGCCCGGGAACCACGGTCGAAGGGCTGGCAGAGCTGAAGCCCGCCTTCCGCGAGGACGGGCGGATCACGGCGGGCAACTCGTCGCAGATCTCGGACGGGGCGGCGGCGCTGCTGCTCACGTCCCGTGAGAAGGCAGACGAGCTGGGGCTGAAGCCGCGCGCCCGCGTCCTCGACCAGGTAACGGTCGGTGTCGACCCGGTGATCATGCTGACGGGCCCGATCCCGGCGACCCGCAAGCTCCTCGACCGCAACGGGATGAAGATCGACGACATCGACCTGATCGAGATCAACGAGGCGTTCGCCTCGGTCGTGGCTGCCTGGGAGAGGGAACTGGAGCCCGACATGGGGCGCGTCAACGTGAACGGCGGCGCGATCGCCATCGGCCACCCGCTCGGTTCGACCGGGGCACGGCTGCTGACGACGCTGCTGCACGAGCTCGAGCGCTCCGACACGGAGCTGGGGCTCGTCACCATGTGCTGCGGCGGCGGCCTCGGCACCGGCACTCTGATCCAGCGCCTCTAGAGGGGCCCGTCGCCGGGGCGACCGCCGCTAGGCCACACCGTCGAGCAGGAACGAGCGCTGCTCTCTCAGCATCTCGCGTGCGATCACGAGGCGCTGCACCTCCTGGGTGCCTTCGTAGATCTGGGTGATCTTGGCGTCGCGCATCATGCGCTCGACGGGGTACTCCTTGACGTAGCCGTAGCCGCCCAGGATCTGCACGGCTTCGGTCGTGACCTCCATGGCGACGTCGCCGCAGTAGAGCTTGGCCATGGCGGACGCCTTCGTCAGCTCGCTCTCGTCGGCACCCTCGTCGACCATGCGGCCGAAGCGGTAGAGGAGCCCGCGGGCCGCCTCGGTCTTCGTCTCCATGTCGGCCAGCTTGGCGGCGATCAGCTGGTGCTGGGCGATCGGCTGCCCCATCGTCTCCCTGCTGCGCGCGTACTCGAGCGCGTAGTCGGTCGCGCCCTGCGCGATCCCGAGCGCCTGCGCCGCCACGCCGGGGCGGGAGCGATCCAGGATCCGCATCGCGAGACGGAAGCCCTCGCCCTCCTCGCCCAGCCTGTTCGCGACCGGCACCCGGCAGCCCGTGAACGCCAACTCGCCCGTCGTCGAGCCGGAGATGCCCAGCTTCGGCTCCAACCGCGTCACCTCGAAGCCGGGCGTCTCCGCCTCCACCACGAAGGCCGAGATCCCCGTGTGCCCCAGCTCCGGGTCGGTCTTCGCGAACACCGTGTAGAGGCCCGCCACGCCCGCGTTCGTGATGAACCGCTTCGACCCGTCCAGCACGTATGCGTCGCCCTCACGGCGGGCCGTCGTCCGCATCGCCGCCGAATCCGAGCCCGACCCCGCCTCCGTCAGCGCGTACGCCGCCAGCACCTCCCCCGACGCCAGCCGCGGCACCCAGGAGGCCCGCTGCTCCGCCGAGCCGCCCAGCTTCAACCCCAGCGACCCCAGCTCCTGCACCGCCAGGATCAAGCCGCTCGTCGCGCAGACCCTCGACACCTCCTCGATCGCCACCAGCGACAGCAACGCACCCGTCCCCAGGCCCCCGTCCGCCTCCTCGAAGAACAACCCGAACAGGCCGTGCTCGCGATAGAGCTCGACCACGTCCCACGGAAACTCGTGCGACGCGTCGATCTCCGCCGCCCGCGGCCCGATCCGCTCCCGCGCCAACGAACGCACCAGCTCCCGCACCTCACGCTGCTCCGCGCTGAGAGGATCCCAGCCCATCAGAAGACCGGGGTCTCGCGCCAGGTGCCCCAGGTCTCGCGCAGGGCGTCGCACATCTCGCCGACGGTGACGTCGGCCCGGGCGGCGTCGACGATCGGGTGCATCAGGTTCGTGTCTCCGGCCGCCGCGGCGCGCAACGCTGCCAGCGCGGCTTCCGCGGCGGCGCTGTCGCGTCGTGCGCGCACGGCCTGCACCCGGGCGATCTGCTGCCGCTCGAGGGAGGGGTCGATGCGGTGCAGCGGGATCGGCTCGTCCTGGTCGACGGTGTGCGCGTTGACCCCGACGACGAGGCGCTGCCCGCTCTCGACCTCCGACTGGTAGCGGAACGACGCCTCGGCGATCTCGCGCTGCGGGAAGTTCTCGCGGATGGCGGCGACCATGCCGCCGAGCTCCTCGATCTGCTCGAAGTAGGCGTAGGCCTGGCGCTCCAGCTCGTTCGTCAGGTGCTCCACGTACCAGGCGCCGCCGAGCGGGTCGATCACGTTCGCGGCCCCCGTCTCGCAGGCGATCACCTGCTGTGTGCGCAGCGCGATCCGCACGGCGTCCTCGGTGGGCAGCGCCAGCGCCTCGTCGTAGGAGTTCGTGTGGAGCGACTGGGTGCCGCCGAGCACCGCTGCCAGCGCCTCGATCGCGGTGCGCGCGATGTTGACGAGCGGCTGCTGCCAGGTGAGCGAGACACCGGCCGTCTGGGCATGGAAGCGCATCAGCAGCGAGCGGTCGTCCCGGGCGCCGTAGCGGTCGCGCAGCACTGTCGCCCAGATGCGGCGGGCGGCGCGCACCTTGGCGATCTCCTCGAAGAAGTCGATGTGGGCGTTGAAGAAGAACGAGAGGCGGGGGGCGAACTCGTCGACGTCGAGACCGCGCTCGAGCGCCCACTCCACGTAGGTGAAGCCGTCCTGGAGGGTGAAGGCGAGCTCCTGCGCAGCTGTCGAGCCGGCTTCCCGGATGTGGTAGCCGGAGATCGAGATCGGATGCCAGAGCGGCATCTCGCGGGCGCAGAACTCGACCATGTCGGTGACGAGCCGCATCGACGGCTCCGGCGGGAAGATGTACTCCTTCTGCGCGATGTACTCCTTGAGGATGTCCGTCTGGATCGTCCCGCGCAGCTCCGCGCGAGGCGTCCCCTGCTCCTCGCCGACCGACAGGTAGAGGGCGAGCAGCATCGCGGCCGGGGCGTTGATGGTCATCGACGTCGACACCTCGCCGAGCGGGATGCCGGCGAAGAGGGTGCGCATGTCGTCCAGCGAGTCGACCGCCACCCCCTCCCGCCCGACCTCGCCCAGCGAGCGGGCATGGTCGGAATCGAGCCCCATCAGCGTCGGCATGTCGAACGCGGTCGAGAGCCCGGTCTGGCCGTGCTCGAGCAGGTAGCGGAAGCGCTCGTTCGTCTCCTCGGCCGAGCCGAAGCCGGCGAACTGGCGCATCGTCCAGAGCCGGCCGCGGTACATGGACGGGTACACCCCGCGCGTGAAGGGGAACGAGCCGGGAAAGCCCAGGTCGCGGTCGTGGTCGACCGCCACCTCCTCGGGCCCGTAGAGGGGCTCGTTCTCCACCCCCGAGATCGTGGAGGAGAGCACCTCGCGCTCGGGTGTGGCGGCCAGCCGTTCGCGCCACAGCTCGCGGGACGCGGCCAGGCCGCCGGTTGCTCCGAGGGGAACGCCGGGTTGCTGCATGTACCGCATCCTACGCCCGCGGTTTCGGCGATGATGGATGCGTGTCCGCCGGCCGGAAGCCCCTGTGGGAGCCTTCAGCGGCGCGGGTGGAGCGGGCCACGATCACGCGCTACCGGCGCTGGCTGGAGCAGACCCGCGGGCTCGACCTGCCCGGCTACCACGAGCTGTGGCAATGGTCGGTGGACGAGCTGGAGGAGTTCTGGTCATCGGTCTGGGAGTTCTGCGACGTGCAGGCGTCCGTGCCGTACGAGCGCGTGCTCGGCTCGCGTGAGATGCCCGGCGCCGAGTGGTTTCCGGGCGCGCGGCTGAACTACGCCGAGAACCTCTTCCGCGGCCACGACGACGAGAGGGTGGCGATCCGCCACGCATCGGAGCTGCGCCCGCTCGGCGAGACGACGTGGGGCGAGCTGCGCGCCGACACCGCACGCATCGCCGCCGCCCTGAGCCGCCTGGGAGTACGGGAGGGCGACCGTGTGGTCGCCTACATGCCGAACGTGCCGGAGACGATCGCCGCCTTCCTCGCGTGCGCGAGCCTGGGGGCGATCTGGTCGAGCTGCTCGCCCGACTTCGGGGTGCGCAGCGTGGTCGACCGGTTCGCGCAGATCGAGCCGACGGTGCTCTTCGCCGTCGACGGCTACCGCTACGGCGGCAAGGACTTCGACCGGCGCGACGTCCTCGAGCGCCTGCAGGCCGAGATGCCGACCCTCCGGCAGACGGTGGTGCTCCCCTACCTCGACGGCGACCCCGACCTCGCCGGGCTGCGGGACACCGTCACCTGGGCGACGTTCCTGGCCGGCGGCTCCGACACACCCCTCACGTTCGCCCAGGTGCCGTTCGGCCATCCGCTCTGGGTGCTCTACAGCTCGGGCACGACGGGGCTGCCGAAGCCGATCGTGCACGGGCATGGCGGCGTGCTGCTCGAGCTCTCCAAGGTACTGCTCCTGCACGTCGACCTGCAGGACGACGATCGCCTCTTCTGGTTCACGACGACGGGCTGGATGATGTGGAACTTCCTCGCCAGCGGCCTGCTGACGCAGGCGTCGATCGTGCTCTACGACGGCAACCCGGGACACCCCGACCTGGGCGTGCTGTGGGATCTCGCCGAACGTGCCGGGGTGACGTGCTTCGGCGTCGGAGCGGCGTATCTCTCCGGCTGCCTGAAGGCGGGCCTGCACCCGGGAGAGGGCCGTGACCTGTCGCGGCTCTCGAGCGTCGGCTCGACCGGCTCGCCGCTCTCGCCCGAGGGGTTCGACTGGGTCTACGAGGAGCTCGGGGCCGACACGTGGCTGTTCTCCACGTCCGGGGGGACGGACATCGCGACGGCGTTCGTGGGCGGCGTGCCCACCCTGCCCGTGTACCGCGGAGAGCTGCAGGCACGGTCGCTCGGGGTCAAGCTCGAGTCCTGGGACGAGGAGGGCCGCCCCGTCGTCGGCCAGGTGGGCGAGCTCGTGATCACGGAGCCGATGCCGTCCATGCCGCTGTACTTCTGGAACGACCCCGACGGCAGCCGCTACCGGGAGAGCTACTTCGAGCGATACCCGGGCGTCTGGCGTCACGGCGACTGGATCGAGATCACCGAGCGTGGCACGGCGATCATCACGGGCCGCTCCGACTCGACGATCAACCGCGGCGGCATCCGCATGGGCACGAGCGAGATCTACCGCGTGGTGCTCTCGGTCGACGAGGTCGTGGACGCGCTCGTGGTCGACATCCCCCGTGCGGGCACCGAGGGCTTCATGCCGCTCTTCGTCGTGCTGCGAGAGGGAGCGGAGCTCACCGACGAGCTCGTCGCGCGCATCCGCGCCAGGATCCGGGAGGACTGCTCGCCGCGCCACGTCCCGGACGAGGTGCGCGCCGTCGCCGAGGTACCGCGGACGCTCTCGGGCAAGGTGCTCGAGGTGCCGGTGAAGCGCATCCTCTCGGGAGAGCTGCCCGAGCGGGCGGCCAGCAAGGACTCGCTCGCGAACCCGGCCTCGCTCGAGCCGTTCGAGAGGCTGGCCGCCGAGCTGCGCACGGCAAGCGACGGCTGACCTCAGTCCGGCGAGGGGGGCGGAGGCCAGCGGCAGGCGCCGAACACCCGCTCGCGCCGCTCGAAGCCGAGCGACTCGTACAGCCCGAGTGCGTGATAGGCGGCGTCGGCGACGATCACGAACCTCTCTGCTCCGTGAGCCTCGGCCGCGTGCCGCGCCGCCTCGACGACGAGGCGTGAGCAGATCCCGCGCCGCCGGTACGCAACTGCGGTGTCGACGACCTGGAACCTTCCCCGCCCTCCCGTCACGACGATGCCCAGGCTGCCGGCGACCTCGCCGCTCGCCGGTTCGACGGCGACGTACCAGGCGCCGTGCCCGGCGCGAAACAGCTCGCGCAGGCCCGCCTGGCGGGCGCGCGTGAACGCCCGGTGGCCGTGCTCCTCGTGCACCTCGTCGCGACTCGCAACCTGGAGCTCGACGACGGCTGACCAGAGCTCCTCGTCGGCCCCGTCGGCGGGGTCGAGCACACGGACGGTCACGTCGCGACTCTCGCGAGGGTGCGGCTGCACGCCGGCCGCCTCGGCGACGAGGCCGACGCTCTCCTCGAGCACGTAGCCGCGGGCGACGAGCTCCTCCTGGGCGGCGCCGAGGACGCCGTCGCTCCTGTCCCAGGCAAAGGCGCGGTGGCGCACGCGCGGGTCGTCCCCGACCGCCTCCTCGAACAGCGCTTCCCAGCGCTCGCCGTCGCCTGCAGCCGGCGGCCGGTCGAACAGGAGCATGGTGCCCCAGTAGTGCGCCGGGTTGGACGGTGAGCGGATCGTGAGGTATCCGTCGCGCCGCTCGACCACCCGGTCGATCGGGAGCGTGTCGATGTCCGTCGCCCAGACGAGCGACCGTGGCACGGTCGAGGTCATGACGGCAACCTAGCCGCAGTGATCCAATCTTGGACAAAACCTGAATAACCAGGTAGACCCGTTACCCGATCCACCCCCACACGGCAGGAGGTCACATGAAACGCCTACTCACCCTGATCGCGGTCGGAGCGGTAGCTTCGCTCGGCGTCGTCGGGCTCGCCCAGGCGGCGAACGTCACCGTCGTCCACGGCGTCCCCGGCCTTGCGGTCGACGTCTACGTCAACGGAGAGCTCACGCTCGAGAACTTCGAGTTCGAGACGGTCACCGACCCGCTCGACCTCCCCGCAGGCACCTACGACATCGCCATTCGTGCCGCGGGCGATCCGGCCGACGCCGATCCCGCGCTCTCGGGCAGCGCAACGGTGGAGCAGGACACCAACGCGTCGATCGTGGCGCATCTGGACGAGAGCGGCAGCCCGGCGCTGACGGTGTTCGTGAACGACACCTCGACGGTCGAGGCAGGCAATGCGCGCCTGACCGTGAGGCACACGGCCGCCGCCCCGGCAGTCGACGTGCTGGCCAACGACTCGGCCCTCTTCACGAACCTCGCCAACCCGGACGAGCAGTCCGCCGACGTCCCGGCCGGCACCTACTCCGCTGCCGTCGCGGCCACGGGCACGACCGAGCCGGTGATCGGCCCCGTCGACCTGAGCCTGGACGCGGGCACCGGCTACGTGGTGTACGCCGTCGGCTCGCTCGCGGACGACAACCTGAACGTTCTCGTGCAGACGATCTCGAACCTCGGCGGATCGCCCTCCGGCGTCCCGTCCGGCACGGTCGGGCTCGCCTCCACGTCGGATGCGTTCCCCCTGTGGGCGATCGCCTTGATCTCGATCGCAGGCATCGTCGTCGTCGCGTCGGGCACAGCGCTCGCGCGCTCGAAGCGCTAGGCATACCATCGCCGGCGGGGGCCACAGCGCCCCCGCCGGCCACCCGATGAGACGAATCCCGCTCCTTCTCCTCCTCGCGACCGGCGCCGTGACGCTCGTCGCAGTCCCGGCCTGGTGGCTCACGTCACGGCCGGACACGTCGGTCGGGTCTGTCGCCGGGCTCGGCCTGGGCACACAGTCGCCGCGTTCGTCACCGGGCTCGGTCCGGAAGGATGCGCGCCCGATCCCCTCCCCCCTTCCGGCCGCCGCGACGCGGAAGCCCGTCCGGGTCGTGACCGTGCGCAGCGCCCGCGTCGAGGACCTGCCCCGGCGCACGCAGCCCGTCCCCGTCTCGCTCCGCATCCCCGTGCTCGGAGTCGATGCTCGGGTGGTGCCCGTCGGCGTGGAGCGCGAGACGGGCGAGATGGAGCTGCCACCCGACAACGCGACGGCCGCGTGGTACCGCCACGGCGTGTCGCCCGGGTACGCCGGCTCGGCCGTGATCGCAGGTCACGTCGACTACGGAGAGGGCCGCGCCGTGTTCTTCCGGCTCGCCGCCCTCGAGCCCGGGAACCGGGTGATCGTCGGGTACCGGAACGGCTCCACGAGGGTGTTCCGCGTCGTCGCACGCCGCCTCGTCGGCAAGGACGACCTGCCCGAGCGGATCTTCGCCACCGAGGGGCGGCCCCTGCTGACGCTCGTCACCTGCGGCGGCGCCTACGACGCCGGACGCCGCCGGTACCTCGGCAACACGCTCGTCTTCGCCGTCCCGGTCACCGCGGAGCGCGCCTGAGCGTCAGCGCGCGGGCATCTGCCCGGCTCAGCGCCGTTCCGCCAGCTCGACGAACCGGCAGACGGCGTTGACGAGCTTCATCTGCTTCGACGTTGCGTGCAGTCGGCATCGAGCAGCGCGCGGCGCGCAGACGAGCACGGCCCGGCACTGCGCGCGCGAGGTGGCGACGTTGAAGCGGTGCGCGTCGAAGGCGAAGTCGATGCCGCGCGGCGCGTCCTCGCCGCTCGAGCTGGCCATCGAGACGAGCACGACGGGCGCCTGCTGGCCCTGGAACTTGTCCACGGTGCCGACCCGCACGCCGTCCGGGAGCCGTGCAGCGCAGCGTCCGCACCTGCGCGTTGTACGGGGCGACGACGAGCACGTCGGCCACGCCGAGCGGGCGAACGCGCCGTCTTCGTCCGTGAACGGCCGGCCGAGCAGCCGCCCGATCTCCTGCGCCGACGGCGTCCGCCTCCTGGCCACGACGATCTGACTGCAGCGCGTGATGGGCGACGGCCAGCAGGGCGAGCCCGTCCGCGGTGCGCGAGCGTGCGCTCTGCGCAGTCATCCGGGGCGTGCTCGAGCCGCCCTCGTAGTAGGCCTCGGAGGTGAAGCGGCAGAGCTCCGGACGGAGCCGCCACGTCTGCGTCGAGGAAGAGGCCGCGCTCGGGCGGCACGGTGAGCGCATCGCCGAGCAGGTGCTGGAGCACCGACACCTTCGCCTGGTCGGGCTGGGCGCCCTGCGAGACCTGCGGCAGCTGATTCGGGTCGCCGAGCAGGACGAGCCGCTCGGCGCGCGGTGCCCACCGCGATCGCATCGGCGAGCGAGACCTGACCGGCTTCGTCGACGAACAGCGTGTGCAGGTGGCGCTCGAACTCGGCGCGCGAGAAGCAGCCACGAGGTGCCGGCGACCAGTTGCAGCCCATCGTCCAGCAGGTGGCGCCAGGCGTCGCTGCTCTCGATCATGCCGGTCGCGCTCGGAAAGCGGCTGTCGGGATCGCCCTGCGTCGACTTCTTCAGGCCCATGAAGCGGAAGCCCACCTCGTGCGCCTCCGCCTCGACGGCGTGGAGCAGGTTGTGGATCGCCTTGTGGCTGAGCGAGGTGACGCCGACCCGATGCCCGCTGCGCATCAGCGCGACGGCCATGCGCGCCCCGTGCCAGGTCTTGCCGGAGCCGGGAGGGCCCTGGACGAACAGGGTGCTCTGCCCCAGCGACAGCGCGGCGTCGACGGGGTCGTCGACGTCGAGTCGCACGTCGGGAAGGCGCCGCTCGAGCACGTCGACGAGCGCGGGATAGGCGCCGTCGCGCGCAAGGTATGACGTCGCGAACGCGGGCCACCGCCCTGCGCTGATGCAGGTCTGCGATCGGCTGGGCCGGGATCAGGGCCGCCGGCAGCGGCTCGTCGGAGCGGTTCCTGGCGCGGCGGAGCGCGACGACGCCCTGCTCGTCGTCGACCTGGACGTCGGAGGACCTGCCGGTTGCCGGATCGACGGCGGTGCCGCCGATCTTGTGATCCTGTGAAGGGAACGTGAGGCGATAGACGTAGCGACGATCGGTCTTCCTCGGGCTCGCCGACCGGCAGCAAGCCGCCGATCGTATCGGTGTCGGCGATCAGCTCCTCCTCGTCGAGCGTCAGGTGGTGGAACCACTCCCACCACTGTGGCTTGGCCTCGCGGCGGTGGTAGTCGAGGAGCTGTGCCAGCAGCCAGCGAGGGTCACCCACGACGGCTTCGGCAAGAAGCGCCTCCGTCAGCGCCTCGCGCTCGTCGGCCGCGGCGGCCGCCTCGTCCGTCGGGAGCCGGTCTTCGGGAGGCTCGCGCCACGGCGTCCCGTCGGGCCTGATCGAGAGCAGCCACTCGTGGAGCTCGTAGGTGGAGCGGCAGTCCTCCTCGTTGTAGCGCTCGACGTCGTCGAGGATCGCGTCGTCGGCGGTCTCGACCCACTCCTCGAAGCGCACGACGGAGTCGTCGCCGCCCGACACGTCCGCGGTACGCTCGAAGCCGTAGAGCTTCTCGACCGCCTTGATCGAGTAGCTGTCGACGGACGCGCGCAGCGCCTGCTTGACGACGCGGTAGAGGTCGACCAGCACCTCCTGGCGCAGGAAGTCGTCGACCTCCTGCTCGCGCGTCCCGTGCTCGCCCATCAGGCGGGTCAGCGCCGAGCGCTCGTACGACGCGTAGTGGTAGACGTGCAGGCGCGGGTGGCTGAGGCGGCGGTCGACGACCCAGTCGACGAACCGCTCGAAGGCGACGCGCTCGTCGTCCCGGCTACGGCCCCAGACGGCCTGGTAGCGAACCTCGCCGTCGTCGTCCCGGTAGCAGAAGCCGAACAGGTACTCGAGCCCGCGGGCGGCCTCGTAGAAGGGGTGGCCCTCCATGTCGAACCAGACGTCGCCGTGGTCGGGCTCGGGCAGCAGCCTGAAGCCGCGTCCGTCCTGCTCGGGCAGGAGCTCCCACAGGTGCCGCTCCTCGCGGCGCCCCCGTAGCTGCAGCGACGCTTGCCGGCGGATCGCCTCGAGCGGCTCGGCGCGAACACCCTCGATCACGGTGCCGGCAGCGAGATCGCCGAGCTCTGCGAGCGTGCCGATCCCTGCCGCGGCGAGCGCTTCGGCCTGGCCGCGACGGATTCCGGCGACGAGCGTGAGATGGTCGTCGTCGACGCGCTGCTGCCAGCAGACCTGCCGGAAGTCGCAGATCCCGCAGTGGCCACACGGCCAACCGTAGGTCTCACCGTTGGGCTCGAGCGCGGCCAGGAACCGCTCCCGCACGCGGCGGTAGTAGGCATCGAACTCGCTCACGCGGAACGTCTCCCGCTCGCCCCGGCCGTTCTCGACGTGAACCCTCTCGACGGGCCGTCCCTGGATCCTCGTCACCTGCTCGGCGTAGAACATGAGCTGCAGGACGTGCGCGGGCTTGGCGCTGCGCGCAAGCTTGGTGTCGACGGGCTCGTAGTCGCCGTCCGGCTGGCGCTCGAGGAAGTCGGCGAAGCCCCGCCACCGCCCGTCGGCGAGGTACGGCTGGTAGACGACATCGGCCTCGCCGGCGCGGATCGCCTCCTCCGTGAGCCGACGGCGACTCGTCCGCGTCGAACCCCGGATCGTCGTAGGTCGGGATGCTCGCGATCGAGCGGCCCTCCGCCACGAGCCGCTCCAGGTAGTCGGCCTCGTGCTGGTTGCCCTTGCGGAAGATCAGGTCACGGTGCGGCGAGTCGAGCTTCGGCTTCTCGATCTCACCGCGGGCTGCCCGCAGGTCGAGCGTCGTCAGGTGCGGGCAGGCGAGGTACCCCGTGACGTCGGAGGGGGAAAGCGTGAGAGCACCGTCCGTCTGCAGTCGCATGCACGGGAGTATCGGCCCGCGACCGGCTGCGTCTTACGTCGCAGCGGGGCCGGGGCGGCGGCCGCGCCTACGCCGCGCCGAGCTCCGTGAGGAAGGACTGGGCCCATCGGCTCACATCGTGCGATCGCAGGTGCCGCTGCATCAGCCGCATGCGCCGCCGGCCGTCTCTCGGATCGACCTGGACCGCCTGGACGAGCGCGCTCTTGACGGCGTCCGGGTCGTGCGGGTTGCAGAGGAACGCGTGCCGCAGCTCGCCTGCGGCTCCGGCGAACTCGCTCAGCACGAGCGCACCGCCCAGGTCGACCCGCGCGGAGACGTACTCCTTCGCCACCAGGTTCATGCCGTCTCGCAACGGCGTCACCGCCATCACGTCCGCGGCGCAGTAGAGGGCCGCCAGCTCGCTGCGGTCGAACGACTGCCTCAGGTAGTGGACGGGGGGCACCCCGACGCGCCCGAAGTCTCCGTTGATCCGGCCGACCTCGCGCTCGACCCTCATCCGCAGCGCCTCGTAGTGCTCGACGCGCTCGCGGCTCGGTGTCGCCACCTGGACGAGCACGGTCTCGCCGGCGGTGAGCATGCCCTCCTCGAGCAGCTCCCGGAACGCCTCGAGCCGCAGCTCGATCCCCTTCGTGTAGTCGAGCCGGTCGACACCGAGGATCAGGGTTCTCGGGCTGCCGAGCTCGGCGCGTATCTCCCGGGCACGCTCCTGCACCTCGGGGCTCGCGGCCAGCTGCTCCATCTCACGGACGTCGATCGAGATCGGGAACGCCGCCGCCTTCGTCGTGCGACCCTCGTGGTGGATGCTCTGGCCGACGTACTGGAGCCCGAGCAGGTGCCGCGCCAGCCGCACGAAGTTCTGGGCGGCCAGCTTCTCCTGGAATCCGACCAGGTCGGCGCCGAGCAGGCCGCGCAGCACCTCCGCCCGCAAGGGCATCTGCATGAACAGCTCGATCGGCGGGAAGGGGATGTGCAGGAAGAAGCCGATCCGCAGGTCGGGCCGCCGCGCCCGCAGCATGGCCGGGACGAGCTGGAGCTGGTAGTCGTGTACCCACACCGTTGCCCCGTTTGCAGCCACCTCTGCGGCGGCGTCGGCGAACCTGGCGTTGACCACGCGGTAGGCCTCGCGCCAGCTGCGGTTGAAGACCGGCGGCTCGACCGCGTCGTGGTAGAGGGGCCAGATCGTCGAGTTGGCCTGCCCCTCGTAGTAGAGCTCGAGATCATCGGCCCGCAGCGCGATCGGGTGCAGCCGGATCCGGTCGATGGTGAACGGGTCCGGTGCCGGCCCGGCGTTCCCGGCCCAGCCCACCCAGGTGCCGCCACGGGCCGCGAGCACCGGGTAGAGGGCCGTCACCAGCCCACCGGGGCTCGTCCGCCACACCGACCCGGCGGGCGTCACCTCCTCGTCGACCGGAAGGCGGTTCGCGACTATGACGAACCCGCTTCGTGCCACCAGGCCCTTTCGTCGGTGCAGGACGGGTCGGAGACGGCCGCGACGGGCCGGACGGCGCGCTCCTCAGCCCCAGTATCCCACCTGCGCCGCGTCGGCCCTCCGCCGGGCGGCTCGCGCCGCGGCGGCGCCCTGGCTACGTGCCGTCGGCGAGGCGGTCGCGGAAAGAGCTCCGCAGCGCAGCGACGGAGCCGTCTGCGATCGTGTGGTTCGTGATCTCCTCCTGCTCGGCCCGGTCGAACAGGTCGAGGAAGGCGCTGATCTTGGGCTCGGGCCGGGTCGGCCGGCTGCCCGGGCGCCAGCCGCAGCGCTGCTCCAGCTGCAGCAGGTCGGCGCGCTCGGCGTCGGTGAGCGTCGGCGCGTAGCGGGCGAGCAGGCCCGCCAGCTCGACGCGCAGCTCCTCGGCTCGGTCGGCCATCGGGCGGCGCGCTAGCGGAGGCGGTAGACGATGCGGCCGCGGTCGAGGTCGTACGGGGACAACTCGACCCGGACGCGGTCGCCGGGCAGCATCCGGATGCGGTACCGCTTCATCCGCCCGGCGGTATAGCCGATCATCTCGTGGCCGTTGTCGAGCTTGAGCCGGAACATCCGGTTGCGGAGGGCCTCGGTGATCTCGCCCTCCATCTCGATCTTCTCTTCCTTGACGGCGATGGCGCATCTCCTCTCGACGGTCGTGTGGGATGCGGGCGCGGAGCCCGTGGCCGCCGAAGCGGCCACGGGCATCCGGCAACCCGAACTACGAGACGACGGTTACGTTGGTCGCCTCGGGGCCCTTCGCGCCCTCGCGGGCCTCGAACGTGACCTTCGCCCCTTCCGGGAGCGACTTGAAGCCGTCACCCGCGATGTTGCTGTGATGCACGAAAAGGTCCTTCGACCCCTCGGCGGGCTCGATGAATCCGAAACCCTTCGCATCGTTGAACCACTTCACGGTTCCTTCTGCCATAGAAATACACCTCCCTTACTTCTTCACGAACGCGTAAGGAAGGCGCACACGCGCAGACCGGACTCGCTCTTAACTACCGAACACGGTAGCAGGAGAACCGCGCTCCGTCCGATTCCCCCACCGGCAGGCCGTCTTCCCACCTCGGCGGCGCTAGCCGCCGAGCAGGGCGCGCACGAGCGGAACGACCTCGTCGGGCTGCGGATAGCGCCCCAGCATCGACTTCGTGAACACGAGCTCGCCGTCGACGTGCACGTCGAAGATGCCGCCCGTACCGGGCACCACCTCGAGCGTACCGACGACGTGCTCGAACTCCTCCAGTAGCCGCGCCGCCAGACCGGCGGCGTTCCCTCGCGCCCCTCAGGGGGCGCAGTACTCGATCCGGACGTGGTGGCGATCGGCCATGGCCCGATTCAAGCAGAAGGGAACTGCCGTCAGCCGAGCGCGGTGAGGCGCTAGGCGCTGGCGGCGCTGGCGGTCGCCTGGCGCTGCTCGATCAGCAGCTCGAGCGCGTCGTACACGTCCTGCACCTGCTCGCGCGTGAGCGCCTCCACGTCGGCCGTGCCGGCGACGCGCTCGACGAGCGCGACCACCCGCTCACGGTCGACGCTCCCGTCCGCCAGCAGCATCCCGGCGGAGCGGGCGAGGCCGAACACCCTGCGCACCTGCGGCTCCGACGCCGGCCGGGTGTCGCCGCGCGAGCGGAGCCGCATGTAGGCGACGTGGTCGAGCGCGACGGTCTCGGGCGCAAGACCCTGATCGAGCAGGAGACGCAGCAGCGACGCGGTGGCGAGCACGTCGCCGAGCGCCTCGTGCGCGCCCTCGAGCGTGATGCCCCTGCGCTCGCAGATCGACTCGAGACGGTGGTTGGGAGCGCGCGGGTCGAGCAGCCGGAACGCCTCCAGCGTGCATGCGACAGCCGGCGGCCGGTACTCGAGCCCCGCCTGCGCGAACGAGCGCTGCAGCATGGCCAGGTCGAACCCGGCGTTGTGGGCGGCGAACACCGCCCGGTCGAGCAGGTCGAGGACGTCGGCGGCGATGTCCGAGAAGGCAGGCGCCCCCGCCACGTCCTCGTCCCCGATCCCGTGCACCGCAGTCGCCTCGGCCGGGATGGGGCACGACGGCCGCACGAGCCAGGTTCGCCGCGCGGTCTCGCTGCCGTCCGGATCGAGCAGCACGAGGGCGAGCGAGACGATCTCGTCGGTCGCCGGGTCGGTGCCGGTCGTCTCGCAGTCGACCACCGCGTAGGCGACGGGTGCAGGCACCTGCCCGCGCAGGCAGACCGTGCCCGGAAGCTCCTCCAGCGAGGGCTCGGCGCCGGCGAGGGAGCGCCCGATCGGGACGACATTGGCCGCAGGGGACATGTCCCGAGGATGTCGGGGGCATCGGACGGCAGCCGACACCCCGACGGCGCCGGCCGCCCGGGCGGGCCTGCGGCACCTACAGTTCCCTGCAGGAGGCCCCGGCCTTGCGGGACGCGCGCCGGCGCTCGAGACGATCCCCCGGAGGAGACCGACGATGCGCAAGATCCAGAGTCAGGGCCTGCACCACATCACGCTCACCGGCGCCGACCGGCAGACGTCGATCGGCTTCTGGGAAGGCCTCCTCGGGATGCCGTTCGTGTTCGAGCAGCCGAACCTCGACAACCCGGGCGAGAGCCACCTCTACTTCGACCCGGGCGACGGGCGCCTGATCACGGTGTTCACGAACGAGGAGCGAGCCCCCGATCCGCGCCGGACGCCGACCGACCCGGGGTGCGTGCACCACATCGCGTTCTCGCTCTCGCGTGCGGTCTTCAGCCAGGTGGTGGAGCGCCTCGACGAGCGCGGGATCCGCCACAGCGGCGTCAAGGACCGCGGCTTCATGGACTCGATCTACTTCGACGACCCGCTCGGCCTCACGATCGAGCTCGCCACCTACCGCTTCGAGCCGCCCACGGGCTTCACGCACGGCGAGGTGCTGCTCGCGGCCCACAGGCTCCGGGTCGAGCGAGGCGACCACCACATCGACGAGAGGCACCTCGCGGACGTGATCGAGGCGCTCGTGCTGCGCTCGCGGGAATCGCTCTCGGACGACCGCTCGCCGAGAGATCCCTACTGACTCACCAGGGGATCTCGTCCCCGTTCGCGTGCAGGAACCGTCCGCTGCGCTCGGCGTCGAGCTCGTCGAGGCGCGCGATCAGCCCTGCTGCCGACTCTGCCGGCTCGATGGCGCCCGAGCCGCCGGTCATCTCGGTGCGCACGAAGCCCGGGTGCAGCACGACGACGAGGATCCCCCGCGGGGCGAGCTCGTGCGCCAGGTTGGCGCCCGCCATGTTGAGCGCCGCCTTCGACATGCGGTAGCCGTACATCCCGCCCGACGGCCCATCGCCGATCGAGCCTGCCTTGCTCGAGACGAGCCCGATCCTCGCGCCCGGGCCGAGCCGCGGCAGCAGCGCGGAGACCACCCGCAGCGGCCCGAGCGCGTTGACCTCGAACTGCCGGCGCATCCCCTCGAAGTCGAGCGCGTCGACCGACTCGTGGCGCAGGACGCCCGCGTTGCAGACGACCACGTCGACCGGCCCGCCGCCGAGGCCGCGCTCGAGCGCGGCGCCCGCGTCGTCGCCCGCCACGTCCACGCCGTCGACGACGGTGCAGCCGATCGCGTCGAGCTCGGGCGAGGAGCGGCGGCAGGCCGCGACGACGGTGTCACCGCGGGCATGCACCTGGCGGCAGAGCTCGAGCCCGATACCGCGATTGGCGCCTGTCACGACCCATGTGCTCACCCGGTCTCCTCTCGTGCCACGTGCGCCCATGATGTCGCAACCCGTCGGGCGCTGCGCGCGGGCGCCGCCGAGAAGGCGGACAACGCTCCCCCACCCCCTGCCCGGTCTCCAACCCGCCGTCATCCTTCGTCGGCAAAGGCCTCCGCGGTGTTGTGCAGCTCGTCGTCGCCCGAGTCCGCGAGTGCCCGGATGTAGGCGGCGATCGCCGCCGCAGCGACGGCCGCCTCGTCCTCCGGGCTCTCACCGAAGAGCTGCTCGGCCTCGGCCGCTGCGGCGACGGCCTCCTCGAAGCGGCCGGCGCGCCGCCAGACGTCCGAGGTGAGGGTCAGCGCAGCCGCGACCGTCATCTCGAGATCGCCCGTCTCGAGCGCCCGCCCCAGCATCTCGGCGGCGCGCTCACGGCAGATGCGAGCCTGCGTGAGCGCGCTCCTGTCGTCGCAGGCCCACGCGGCCTGCAGGAAATGCCAGGCAGCGGCCTCGGGCTCGCCCGCCGCCTCGTCGAGGAGGGCGGCGCAGAACAGCGAGCGGGCGAGCCGCGGCAGCCGGGAGCGCTCCAGCACGTCGCGATAGACGACCGACTCGACGGTTCCGCGGGCGCCCGGGGGCGCCTGGCCGGTCGACCCCGCGCAGTAGCCGCACGACCTGCAGCGCTGCACGGCGAACTCGAGGGCCCAGCGGGCCGGGCCATAGGGGCGCAGATCGAGGTCGGGAGGGCCGAACGAGCTCGTGCCGGCGAGCCGGGCTGCCCGGTCGGGTGCGCCGCAGACGGCGCAGCGAACGGCGATCTCGGAGATCGTGGTCATGGCAGATGAGTCCTCTCGGGGTGTCGGATGCGATACAGCGCTCAGGCGTCGGGGTCACGGAACAGCAGGGACACGAGGTCGAGCGTCGCCGGCGTCGCGAGCGGCGTGTCCTGCTCGTCCACGTTCGCCTCCCAGTCGTCTCCGTAGAACGTCTCCGCGACCCACTGCGCCCGGCGGGCGGCGGACATGACGAGGTTGAGCAGGCTGCCGCGCACGAGGTGGACGATGCTCGGCAGGAAGGTGACGAAGCACAGCCCGTCGTTCCGCCAGTGCCAGGAACCGAGGAAGTGCGCACGGGTGAGCGACTCGAGCTCGCGCCGGTTCAGGTCGGTCGCGAACGCGACGCCGTCGGCCTCGTCGATCGTCATCGGCAGGTGCAGGAGCAGAAGGGCCCCACTGCCGAGCTGTGGGTTCCGCTCCCGCGTGGAGACGGTAAGCAGCGAGGTGCGGCTCTGGAAGGGGAGCTCGGCCGAGAAGCCGGACTCGTCCCCGGTCGCGAGCACGGTGTAGGGGCTACTGCGCACGACCTCCAGCGTCCGCTCCATCTCCTCTCCCGCCCACGCCGACGACGGCACCCCGTGAGGAGCGACGACGTCGCGCAGCACGTCGAGCATGTCGTCCGGGCCGGGGCGCGCGCCCGAGAGGGGATGGGGCGTCGCCGCGACCGTGGCGCCGAGCACCTCGGCGAGAACGCCGGCGCTGGCGTGCGCCTCCGCGGCCTGCATGGCGACGACGAGCTGGAACACCCTGCGCGACCAGTCCTCGGTCTCGCCGTGGGCGTACATGCTCGCCGCGAGCCGGACCGTGCCGGCCTCCCCGTCGACGAGGGTGCCGCTCGTGGTCGCGAAGCCGGCGAGCGCGTTGAGATTCGCGAGGTTCTCGGGAGTGGGATCGAAGTCGCGCAACAGGTCGGTCTGCGCGTGCAGCCGGAAGATCTCGAAGCCGTCGTCGTCGAAGCCGGGCTCCGACCACACGCTCTGCGCAAGCTCGTGGCCCCACCAGGTGAAGCCTCGCTCGTCGGGGACGCACCACTGCTCGTCGAGGGTGAGGGAGTGGCCGATCGTGTCGGCGATCTCGAGGCCGAGGTCGTCGGTGCGGATCTCCCAGGGGAGCCCGCCCGGAAGGTCGTTGCCGGGGCTCCTGCGCTTGCTGCTCATCGTGGTTCCTCCTTCAGCGGTTTGCCGTTGGTCAGCCGCGTCATCTCTGCCACCGCGCCGCTCGAGGCCGGTTGGCGGCGGGACGAGCCCGCTCTCTGGACGCATTCCGTAGTCCTCGACTGGTGCGCTCGTTCTTACCCTCCTCTCGGAGGCCGCCGCGCAGCCGCTCACCTTCCGGTTTTCGCCGTTGCTCCCAGCGGGAGCCTCATCACGTGACCACCTTGCGGCGAAGCAGGTTGGTGGACGGTCGGGCGGTGCCCTCTCGTCGCTCTCGATGACTCGACAAGCGTATCGACCAGGCCCGCGGACGGACAACGAGCGCTCGACGCGCGGGCAGGTCCGCCTCAGGCGGCGGCCGCGGCACGGGCCGGGGTGCCGACCGGCGCCGGCGCGGTCGCGCAGTCGGCGCGGCCGAGCAGGACGAGCGCCGCGCCCACGGCGACGAGGGCGACTCCTGCATCGACCCAGAACGCGGCGCCGAGGCCGGCCGCGAGCGCCTGCCCCGTGGGCGGCGCTCCGGACGACCCGTGCGCGGCGACGAGAGACGACAGCACGGCGACGCCGAGGGCACCGCCTACCTGCTGCGAGGTTCCGAGCAGCCCGGAGCCGAGCCCCGCGTGCCTGGCGGGGACGGTCGACAGCGCGGCGGTGTTGAGGCCGACGAAGGCGAACGCCATCCCCATCGCCGCGAGGAGCAGCCCGGGCAGCAGGTCGCGTGCGTACGTCGCGTGCTCCGGCATCCGTGCGAAGGACGCGAGCGCGACGGTGAGGAGCGCGAGGCCGGAGGCGGCAAGCGCCCGCGGGCCCGTCCTCACGACGAGCCGCGAGGCTGCGAGCGCCCAGATCGCGCAGCTCACCGAGAGCGCCAGCAGCGCGAGCCCCGCCCTCGCGGGCGTGTAGCCGAGCACCCGCTGGGAGACGAGCGTGAGGAGCAGCATCATCGAGGCCACGGACGCGGCGACGAGCACGGCGACGACGTTCGCGGCCGACACACAGGGCGAGCGGACGAGCGCGAGCGGCAGCAGCGGGTCCTCGACGCGCCGCTCGACCAGCAGGAACGCTCCGAGCAGCACGATCGCGACGAGCGCAGCCGCGAGCGTCGAGCCCGCCCCCACCCCGTCGGGGGCGACGCGCGAGACGGCGAGCACGGCCGCGGCGAGGCCCGTGCCGGCGAGCACGGCGCCGGCGAGGTCGAGGCTGCGGCGGCTGCGCACGCCCGCGGGAAGTCGCGACAGGCCGAGCACGGTCACGAGCGCCACGACCGTCACGTCGATCGCCCCGATCCACCGCCAGCCCACCGTGTCGGTGACGACACCGCCGAGGGCGAGGCCGACGGCGGTGGCGAGGCCGCCGGCCGCCGCCCAGACGCCGAGCGCGAGGCCGCGCTCGCGGCGCCCCACGAACGTCGTCGTGAGCGTCGAGGTCGCGGCGGGCGCGGCGAACGCGACTCCGAGCCCCTGGAGCGCCCGGGCCACGACGAGCGCGCCCGTGTCGGGCGCGAGCCCGGCGCACGCCCCACCGAGGGCGAACAGGGCGAGGCCCGCGAGCAGCGTGCGCCTCCGGCCGAAGACGTCGGCGACGCGACCGCCGAGCAGGACCGAGCCGCCGAACGCGACCGCGTAGGCGGTGACGACCCACTGCACGTTCCCGGCGGCGAAGCCGAGGTCGTGCTCGATCGTGGGCAGGGCGACCATCACGAACGCCTGGTCGAGCCCGACGACGAGCTGCACGAGGCAGAGCACCGCGAGCACCTGCCAGGGGCGGCGCCGATCCTCTCGCATGACGTGCTCGTCGACCATGCGCCGACGGTAGAAGCCGTCTCGTCCAGCGGCCGTCCGGCCTGCCGTAGACGACGGTACGGAAGGCCACACGTCGATGGCCGCACAGACGGTGGCTCGCCGCCGGCAGCGGCCCGACGTACGGCTGTCCGTACTCCCGGCCACGCGCCTCCCGCACTGCGGACGGCCGCGGCTCGCGCGATCCTTCCCGCATGGCCGAAGCAATCGTTCTCCGCCCCGGCGAGGGCGAGCCCCTCTTCGGAGGCCGGATCGTCCTCAAGTCGGCGCTCCCCGCGCTGACGATCACGGAGTCGGTCTTCCCCGACGCCCGTCCCGGCGCCGCCCCGCACGTCCACCGGCATCACGCCGACGCGTTCTACCTCCTCGACGGGCATCTCGCGTTCCTGGTCGACGACGAGGAGCACACGCTCGGGCCCGGCGGGTTCGTGTACGCGCCGCCCGGCGTGGTGCACGGGTTCCGTAGCCTCTCCCCCGCGCGGTTCCTCAACCTCCACACGCCCGACGGGCGCTTCGCAGATGCGCTCCGCGAGCGCGACCGCGGCGGCCCCGGCCCGTTCGACAGCGTCGACGCCGCGCCGGGGTCCGGCCTGCCCGCAACCGACGCGATCCTGCTCGACGCCGGCGAGGGCGAGACTCTGCACGGGAGCCGTCGCGTGGCGACGATCAAGGTCGCAAGCGACGAGCTGTCGCTGATCGAGCTCGACCTCGACCCTGCCTTCGGCGGCCCCGGCCCGCACACGCACGACGACCACACGGACGCCTTCTACGTCCTCGAGGGCACGGCCGAGCTCCTCGTCGACGGCCGCCGGGTCGTCGCGGAGGCGGGCACGTTCGTCGCGGCGACGCCGGGGGTCGAGCACACCTTCACGAGCGGCCCGGCCGGGGCCCGCCTGCTCGACATCCACGCGCCCGGCGGCGCCCAGCGTCGAGATGTGACGCCGTCGGCCGCCCTCCCTCTCGGCTCGAGGCGCTACCGTGTCGGGGTGAGGCAAACGAGATCATGACCGTCGCAGACGACCGTGGAGCGGCGGGGGTTCGCGCCGGAGCACAGCGGCTCGTCGCCCACGTGCGCTCCCTCGCCAGGCTCGAGAAGGAGCTCGCGAAGGCCGAGCTCGAGCGCAAGGGCGCCTCGGCGGCCGGCGGCGTCGCGACGGCGATCGGGGCAGGCGTGATCGCCCTGTTCGCGCTCGTGTTCGCCCTGGCCACGATCGCCGCGCTGCTCGCCCTGGTCGTGGACTGGTGGCTGGCGCTGCTGATCGTCTTCCTGCTGCTCGTGCTGGCGGCGGTGGGGCTCGCACTCATCTCGCGGAGCCTCTTCCGCCGGGCGGGGCCGCTGAAGCCCGTGCAGGCGATCGAGGAGGCGCGGCGCACCCGCGACCTGCTCAGGGGCGGCCGATGAGCTCCCGGCGCAGCGAGGAGGAGATCCGCAGCGAGCTCGCGACCGAGCGGCAGCGGCTCGCCGAGTCGGTCGCCGACCTGCGCGCCAGCGTCGAGGCGAAGAAACGGCCGGCGGCCAGGGCGGCCGGCGCGATCGCGGCAGGGGCGGCTGCGCTCCTCGCGCTGAAGGTCGGCCGCGCGCTCAAGCGGTAGCCTCGGAAGGGCAAGGCGTTCGAGCCCGTCTCGGCACCCGGGGCTCGGCTCCCTGGGAAGCCGGAGCCCCCGCCGCGGCCCTCGTCCTAGGGGACGACGACGAGCTTGGTTCCGGGGCCCTCGGCCTGGCGGCGCCACGCGTCGGCGACCGCATCGAGCGGCACCCGCTCGACATCGAGCCGGATCTCGCCCGCGATCGCGTGCTCGACGAGCCGGCGGTAGTGGTCGGCGAGCTCGTCGCGGGTCAGCGCGAAGTTGGTGTGGCCGAGGATCGAGAGGTTCTTGAAGCGCACCGCCGCCGAGGCGAGCTCGGCCGTGGCGCCCGCCGACTGGCCGAGGTTGACGAGCGTCGCGCGCGGCGCGGCGGCCTGGATCGCGGCCGCAGCGGGCTCGCCCCAGAGCGGGTCGAAGATGTAGCTCGGGCCCTCGCCGGCGAACGCCTCCTTGAAGGCCGCGACGAGGTCGGCGGCCTCGTCGAGGCGGATGGTCGCGTCCGCGCCGTACGCCGCGGCCTGCTCGAGCCCGGCGGCGCTGCGGCCGGCCGCGACGACCCGGGCGGCGCCGAGGAGCTTTGCGGCCTGCACGGCGACGAGGCCGACCGACCCCGTGGCGCCCAGCACGAGCACGTTCTCGCCGCCTCGGAGCGGCGCGCGCCACGCGAACGGCAGCCACCCGGCGAGCCCGGCGATCCCGAGCGCGGACGCGAGCGCGGGGTCCGCTCCTTCGGGCACGTCGATCGCGTGGGCGTCGCCGACCGCGGCGCGGTCGGCGATCGCGCCGTTCGACGTCCTCCCCAGCGAGCCGCCGAAGATCCAGACGACCCTGCCGTCCGCCGTACGGCCGACGGCCTCGCAGCCGGGGACGTACGGCAGCCCGGGATGACCGGTCGCGAGGATCCCGCGCGACACGGCGAGGTCGATCGGGTTGACCGGAGCCGCCAGCACGTCGATCACGTCGCCGGACGGCTCGGGCGCCTCGCCCACCTCCGGCATGGCTCCGACCTCACGGATGAGGGCTGCGCTCATGGCGCAAACTCTACGCGAGGAAGCCAAGACCCGACACCGGAACGCCGGCGAGCCTACGGCCGACGGTAGGCCACCGATCGGTGCAGCACGGCGCGGACGACGACGGCCGGCGAGACCTCGGTGCCCTCGATCGTGTAGAGGATGCGGTAGCTCCCGACTTTCGCGACCCAGGTTCCGCGCATCCGGCCGCGGAGGGGCTTGCCGTGCTGACGCGGGTCGAGGAGAAGGCGATCCATCGCGTTCACGACAGCACGCTGGAGGTCGAGCGGGAGGTCGTTCAGCAGCTCGCGTGCGTGGCGGGTGAGCCGTAGCTCAGGCAAGCCCGAGGTCTCGCTTGACCTCGTCGAGGCCGACGAGTCGCCCGGCCTTCACGTCCTCCTCCGACAGGCGCAGCGCTTCCATGGCTTCCGGGTCGGAGAGGACGTCGATCGTCTCCTCCCACGACTCCCACTCGCCGACCGACATGACGATCGCGATCGGCTTTCCTTGCCGGGTGATGATCACGTGCTCCTGCTCGTTCTCGACGAGGTCGAGCAGGTCGCTGAGCGTCGCGCGGGCGTCCGTGAAAGGGACGATGCGAGCCATGTCCAAACTGTACAGAATTTCGTGCATTTTCGAGAAGAAAGCTACCCGCCGACACCGGGCGACGCCAGTTGACTCGTCTGGACACCCCTGGACTGCGTGTGCTCCCAACGCACGTCGGGCCCGCACGCCGGCGGCGCCCGTCGACCGTCGCTACCAGGGAGGGCTGTTCCAGCTGCGACCCGTGTCGGTCAGCTCCCAGCTCTCCACGGCTCGACCGTCGACGACGCGCGTGAAGACGGTCTCCGGCCAGACCGCCTGCTCGCCGGTGGTCGCGTGCGTGCCGCGGAAGGTCAGGCGCACGGCCACGAGGTCGCCCTCGGCGACCATCGACTCGATCTCGACCCGGACGTCGGGGAACTCCTCGTGCAGCCCGGCGAACGCCTGCTTCATCCCTTCGGGGCCGCGGCCGACGCCTGCCGCCTCGGGGTGGAGGAGATGGTCGCGGGAGAACAGCTCGTCCGCTGCGCCGAGGTCCTTGCCGTTGATCACCTCGTCGACGATCCGACGCAGTACCGTCTTGCTCGCCTCGGCTCCTGTCAGGTCTTCCTCCGCCACGCGTGACGCCTCCATCGCCTTCGGTTCGGACAGCCCGTCGATCGAGCCCGGATCTACCCCCGCGGGGCGTACCGGTGATGCAGGTCCAGCAGGTTTCCGTCGGGATCCCGGAAGAGCGCCTGGTGGCACACACCACTGTCGATGATGTCTCCCATGAAGGTGACACCGCGGGACTCGAGCTCGGCGCGGGCGGCTTCGACATCGTCGACGTGAAGCGCGATCGGCACCTGGTGCGGGCTGAACTCGATTCCGAACGCCTCGCAGTGGATGATCGCGAGCGTCACGGTGCCGGTCTCGAACTCGACACCCATCGCGGGCTGCCCGGGTCGCTGCCAGCGCGGGCCAGGCTCGAGCCCGACGACGTTCGCGTAGAACTCGGCGGCACGATCGAGATCCTCCGTCGGCACCGACACGAAGTCGACACCGCGGACGAATGAATCAGGCGTCACGAACATCGCTCCTTGGTTCGTGGTTGTCGGCTGGAGGATCGCAGATCGCGGGCTCGCCGGGGTTCGAGGTGCTCGCTCCACGCCAACGGCGAGCCCGGCGGGCTCCGATGCTCATCGTCCGGCGCCGAGGCAGGATTCAGGCGGCGGAAGCCGGCACATGGAACGGAGACGACCTGACTGCCGCATTTCCCCAGCCCTGGGGAGGCGACCTGGTACCTGGCATCTTCCATCTCGTAGGCGGAACGAGGATGATCGTCCGATGCGTGACGACGACGTACGCTCGTCCTGCTTCGCCGCACTCGAAGTTCTCTGCGCGAAGCACGGCATGGAGGTTCCATACGCCGGCGGGCTAGCCGAGGGGTTCGCGTTTCGGGGGCGTCGAGTGCCGTTCCTCAACTACCAGAAGGGCATCTACCGCGCCGCGGCGCAGCGCGGCCCTGCGGCACTGAGTGTGAACACCTCGTACAGGTCGCCCTACGACGACGAGGAGACGCCGGACGGCTTCGTCTACGCCTATCGCGCCGGCGCCATCGACCAGCCCGACAACCGAGCCCTCCGCGCGTCGTTCGAACTGCAGGTGCCGATCGTCTACTTCGTCGGGACGCGGCCCGGCTGGTACCGACCCGAGTGGCCGATGTTCGTCACAGCGGACGATCCGATCGGAGGCTCGGTGCGGTTGACGACCGGTCGCATGGTCGGCCCGTACGACGAGCGGGAGTGGGTGCTTCCAGAGGAACCGATCGAGCGTCGCTACGCGGTGCGCGAGACGCGCGTCCGCTTGCATCAGGCGAGGTTCCGCGCACGGGTGCTGCCGGCGTATGCGAACCAGTGCACGATCTGCCGCCTCAAGGAGCCCCGGCTCCTGGACGCGGCGCACATCGTCCCGGATACGCACACCGCAGGAGAGCCGACCGTGACGAACGGGCTCAGCCTCTGCTCGATCCACCATCGCGCCTTCGACGAGGATCTGGTCGGTGTCTCGCCCGACTACGTCGTGCGCGTGCACCCGCGGCTCCTCGACGAAGAGGACGGGCCGATGCTCGAGCTGCTCAAGGGCGCGCACGAGAAGGCGATCGTGCTGCCGCGCAGCTCCCGCTCGAGACCCGATCGGGAGCTCCTCGCCGCGCGGTTCGAGCGTTTCATCGGCGGCTGACGCTGGGCTGTCACGGTCGCTCAGGCCGTCCGTCGACACGCGGGCCCCCGCTCCCGCGTCCGCGTTGCTCGGGGCTCCGTCAGGCGCCGGCGGGTGTGGCAAGGATGTGCTTGCACGCAGAGACCGCTCGCGCAAGGTCGAGAGGGCGGCGGGCGCCGTGCCGGTTCGTCTCGGGATCGATCTCGAGCCCCCGCCGGCCGTGCTCGGCAAGGAGCTCGTCGATGCTCCCGGGCGGGGGCCGCGGCGGCAGGGTCTGGCAGACGACGCCGTGGCGGTTTCGGAAGCGGAGCCCTCCTGCGCTGTCGTCCTCGATCGCGTATCCGCCCTCGTGGACGAGGCGGTGGTGGTGGAAGCAGAGGAGCACGAGGTTGTCGAGGCTCGTCTCGCCGCCGTGTGCCCAGTGGTGCCGGTGGTGCGCCTGGAGGTGGCGGCGGCGCTCGCAGCCGGGGAAGCAGCAGGTGCTCTCGTCGCGTGCCTCGAGCAGGCGGCGCAGCGCCGGCGGCACGGTGCGCCGCTTGCGCCCGGCGCTCAGCGGCAGCCCGTCCCGCTCGACCTGGGCGACGAGCTCCGCATCACAGCCCAGCCGCCGCGCCGTCTCCGGGGAGATGACGGGGCCGTCCTCGAGCTCGGAGCGGCCACTGCCGTCGTGCGACAGCGCGGCGGCGTCGACATGGACGACCACCCGCGCCTCCATGCTCGCCGGCTCGCCGGACCCGGCCAGGGAAGCCTCCGCGAGCTCGAGCAGCGCCTCCAACCGCGCCGAGCGCGCCGGCTCGAGCAGGATCGGCGCGGGCGTGGCGCCCGGATCCTCGCCCTCGGCTGCTGCCTGTCGCTCTCCGCGCCGCCGCTCGACGATCCGCTCCCGCGCCGCTTCCAGCGCTTTCACGAGCAGCGTGCCGTCCTCGGCCGCCAGGCGAGCGCGCAGGAAGAGAGCGCCGTCGTCGCCGAAGAAGTAGTCCACGTACTCCAGCTCGTGGGTCTCGCGCGCCTCCTCCAGCGCGAGCCGGCGGAAGGCGCGCAGCGCGCGCTCCAGCTGCGACGCCGTGAGCGCCCCCGCAAGCTCGAGCAATCCCGCCTCGGACGACGCGGTCGCGACCCTCGTCAGGGCCCGCACCTTCGTCAGGGTCAGCTCGCCCCGCGTGAAGGCCGCCCGTGTCGCGGGCAGCTCCTGCAGCGCTTCTGCGACCCGGAGGTACTCGCGCGCCTCGCGCACCGTGATCCCGCAGCGGAAGGCGACAAAACGGGCGGGATCGTCGCTCGCGCCGGCCTCGTGGAGCTCCCACACGAGCTCGAGCCAACGTGCAGTCGCGGCGCTCAGGTGGGCGGAAAGCGCCGCCAGCTCGTCCACGCGCCGCTCCTCCTCGCGCCAGCGCTCCTCCCGCTCCCGCGCCAGATCCGAGCCTGCTGCTTCGACCGAGAGTGTTGTCTCCATAGAGAACAATGCTAGCGACCCCACCGGACGACACCCCCGTAGGGCAGCGGTGAACCCACAACACCTCGTTCGGCGTCGCAGACCCGACCCCAGTCGCTCGAGAGGTGACAGCGGCGCTCGGCTCGCTCATGATGAGACCAGGGGGTCGGGTCGATGGGGACAGTGCCGGTCGCGCTCTTCGGCGCGAGCATATGCAGCGCATTTCTGCCGGGCATGCCGCTCGGGACGGCGGTGACGATGGCGCTCGCCTCGCTCGTGGGCTTCCTCGCCGCGCGCCTCCACGCGCTGGCCGAAGCGCACGGTGCCGGCGGCGGGCCCCTCGCGCCGGTGCTGTTGCGGAACGCGCGCTTCTACGACGACGTCGCGGTCGCGCTCTGCCTCCTCGCGCTGCTCTTCGCTCTGCCGCTGCGGTAGCCCGGCACGGTCGGCGCTCGCCCGACGATTCTCCGTGGCGGCTCGAGCCGGCGGCCGCTCAGCGGTAGGAGATGCAGCGCGCGGTGATGATCCCGGTGAAGGGCCACTCGGTGGGGTACGACTCCGGCCCGGGGGCGGGCACGCGCACGCTCGTGGTCGACGAGACCTGGTGCTTGCCGAGCCGAGCGGTGACCGCGACGTCGTAGAGGCCCGGCACCGCCTCCGGCCGCAGGCTCCATTCGAGCTGGAAGCCGACCGCCGTGCCCGGCGAGTTCGGGAGCCGCTGCCCCACCTTCGCCACGGTCGCCTGCCTGGCTGCGCCCGAGGCAAGGCCGCCCGCCGGGGACATCGTCCCCTCGACGAGCGCGCCGACGGGCGCCGGCGAGCAGACCGCGAGCGTCGTTCCCGTCCCCGGCACGTGCCGGCCGCTCGCGCTCAGGGTGAGGGCGAAGCAGTCCTTCACCGGGTCGTCGTGGGTGAGGGCGCAGAGCATCTGCCTCCCGCGGGCCTGGCCGCGGGGGCCCGGGAAGCGCTGCAACAGCTCCTCGCCGAACGAGCGCCACACGTCCTTCGTCGCCCGCACCGCGGCCTCGGCGGCGAGCTTGAAGTTCGAGTCCTGGAAGCCGGGCGCCACCTTGCCGCGCTCCTCCTTGGCGGCGCCGAAGGTGAGGTAGCTCCTCCCCACCGGCTGTGACCTGAGCGAGACCGCGCCGTTGTCCTTCGCGAAGGTGCCGTGGTCGACGCGCCCCTCGCACTCGCCGAGCAGCGAGTAGCAGGTCGTCAGCCACCCCTTGGGAGGCTCCGAGGTCCCGCGCACGAGCCGCATGAAGGGATTCAGGTCACGGCGCCCGAGGCCCGGCGGGCTCTCGTGCCCTCCCTGGCCGCGCTGTGGGTGGTCGGTCCAGTTGCCGTGTGCGTAGGCGTCCTGCAGGCCGTGCAGGACGGCGCCGAGGTGCCAGAGCACCTGGCACTTGGCGGGCTCGGCCCGTGGGTTGCCGCCGAAGCCGAGCAGCCCGGCGATGATGCGGGCGGCCGCGCGGCCCTTGACGTTGAGCCGCACGTCGAGCTTGGCGCGGAACTGCTCGACCCGGTCGAGCCCGACCTGCCGGTCCACGAACTGGCACCGCTTGGAGCGGGAGGCGCCGCTCGTCCTGACCGCCGCTGCCACGACCCGCCCCTGCGCGTCGACGAGGCCCTCGGCAGCGTGGATCGCCGACTCGAGCCGCTGCACCAGGTAGCGCCGGCAGGCCCTGAGCATCCGGTGGGCCGCGGCCTGGGTCGGCAACCCCTTGCCGGACGGGTACGCGGCAAGATGGTCGCCGTTCGTGCAATGCGGCAGGTCCTCGAAGAACCCGTCGATGTCGGGGGCCTCGACGGCGCCGAACTCGGTCTTCGCCGCCTCGCCCGAGAGGAGCGCCATCGTCCTCGGCTCGATGCAACGACCCGGCTCGTCGGCGAGCCCGGTGCCCGGCGTCGCCGCGCACTCGAGAGCCGCCCTGGTGATCTTCCAGTGCACCGCCGTCTGCCCCAGGGGATCCGGGGTGGTGCCGAACCCCGCTGCCGCGCCAGGGAGGCAGGCGACCACTGCCAGCGCGAGCGCCGCGGCTCCGAGGCCCCTCATCGGATCACGATCGTCATCGCCCCGGTCGGGTCGACGAAGGTCTCTCCCGCCGCGACCTCGTACACGAAGCCGCCGAGGGGCTTCGCCTGCACGCCGCCGACGACGAGCTCGAGCGTGCCCGGGTTGCCCTGTCCACGGAGCGCTATCCGCAGCGTGCCGGCGCGCGGGAACGGCTTCAGGACGCGCTCCTCGACCCCGGCGGTGGGCAGGGCGAGGAGGTACGACGCCTGCGCCTCGAGCAGCTTCTGAAACTGGTCGTAGGTGTCCCAGTAGAAGCCCGATGCGATCGCGAAGCGGGGCCAGAGCGACCGCGCGTACCAGTCCTTCTCGAGGAACTCGACCCAGGCCTGCTGCTCGGGCAGGTCGGCGAAGCGCTGCTTGAGGGCCGCCTGTGCGGCGTCCTTGAGCAGCTGGACGCCGAGCGTCTTCGCCAGGCTCCTGAATCCCAGCTCGTGGCCGCCGCGGAGCTCCCTGATCCGGTCGCCCTGGGCGCCGAGCAGCGCGTGGGCGCGCTTGAACCGCTTCGCCGCCTTCGTGTAGGCGGTGAAGTTGACCCTCGTCTGGGAGCGCACGAACGTGTCGCCGGCCGCCTTGAAGCGCGCCTCGTACTTCGCCGGGAAGTAGACGCCCTTCGCGATCTCGGCCGCGAGCGAGTCCGTCACGAAGGCGATCGCCGTCTCCTTCACGAGCCGCTCGCCGCCCGCCTTCACGACCGGCCGTGCGAACGACTCCTGGATGCCGCCACGGTAGAGCCGGTTCAGCTCGGCCTCGATCGAGCCCGGATCGGTGCCCGCCGGCGGCTGCGGCGAGATGCGGTCGACGGCCTTCACGAACACCGCGTGCTCGAGGATCTGCTTCTGGAGCTCGGCGAAGGCGCCGATGATCCCGCCCTTGGACGAGGCGAGGCCGACGTCGATCGCCGACGAGGCCCAGTCGACGAAGAACCGCACGAGGCCCGACGTCCAGATCTGGTCGGCCAGCCGCAGCTCGGCCGCGGACACCGCCCGCTGCGCGGCGAGGAACTCTTCCTTCGCGGCCTTGCGCTCGCGGTCGAAGCTCGCGAGCAGGCGCTCCCACTCGGCGATCGTGCGCTTCAGCCTGCGCATCTGATCCGAGACCTCGCTGTTCACGGTCGCGCGGTAGACGAGCTCGCCGTCGGCCGTGACGCGGATCTCCTCGACGTGCGCGTCGAGCCCCCGCATCCGCAGGCCGAGCTGGACGAGCTGCCGGTCGAGCCCCTGGCGCTCGGTGAGGGCGGACTCGATCGTCTTCGCCGCCGAGGCTCCGGCCGAGAGCGCCTCCTGCCGCTGCGCGGCGATCTGCTGCGCTCGGGGGCGCAGCTCGCGCTCACGCTTCACGAAGCTCGCGACGAGGCCGGGGTTCTGCGCGGCCGCGTTGCCCAGGCGGCGGTAGGAGCGCCGGATCGAGTCCACCTCGTTCGCAACCCGGGCGGCCTCTGCGTCGAGCCGCCGGAGATCCTTCAGCGCCGCGTTCGCACTCCGACGCGCGAGGACGAGGCGGGCCTCGACCGCGTCACGGCGACCGCCGAGGGTCGCGATCTGGCCCCGGAGGCCCTCGACCGTCCGCTCCACGCGATCGCGGAAGTCGAAGCTCACCTGACCGACGTGGACGAGCAGGCGCCGGAAGTGCTGCACCTGCCCCGGGTTGTCCTTGATGTTGAGCAGCGCCCTGCCGTCGGCGCGGATCACGAGCTCGATCTCGACGGTGCGCAGCGGGTTGCAGGGCTGGATCGCGCCGTACACCTTCCCGGTGCCGCGGTAGGCCGCCTGGGCACCGGGGCTCGTGGAGCCGGCGCGGGTCAGCGTGAACTGGTCGTCGATGCCAGCGCACACCCCGGCCCCCCACGCGCGCACGACCTTGTTCGTGAAGGTCCCGGGCGCCGTCTGCACGAAGTCGTACACGGGGCCGGCCGGGAACGGCGCGCCGCTCTCGACCACGAACTCCCACCGGCCCTCGAGCGGATCGGCTGCGGCGGCTGCGGTGGAGGGCACGAGCGCGCACGCAAGGAGCGCCGCCGCGGCGACCATGGCGGCACGCCCAGCCCACGGAGGCAAAGCCCCCCTCACGACCGGCGACGCTAGCGGCGGCGAGAGCGTGCGTCAAGCGCGGCGCCCGTCAGCGCGCGCGTTCGGCGGCGAGCACGTCGGGGCGCGCCGACCGGATGGACTCCGTGATCTCCGGCACCGTCAGACGCTCGCTGTCGAGCACCAGGTGAGCTCCTTCCAGCGAAGGCATGGAGGCCTGCAAGCGCTTCGTCTCGTCGAGGAGGTGATCCAAACCGAACCACCCGTCGGGCTCGCGAGCGATGATGCGCTCCTGCAGGGTCGCCAGATCAGCCTGGAGCCGCACCAGCAGGTGGTCGCCCGCGCCGAGCGCCGCGAGCACGTCGGCGTGATGCGCCCGTGACTCGATCACCTCGGCCACGACGAGAAGGGTCGCCCCGGCACGCGCGTGGGAATCGCGCCAGGCGCGAAGGTGCTCGCAACGCCGCGCGAGGTCCGGGAACGGATAGGCCAAAGAGACCTCGTCCACGTCCACACCGGCGTGGGGAATCCCATCCTCGGCCAGCGCGTCCAGCAACGACGTCAACGTGACGGTCTTGCCGGACCCAGGGGGCCCGGTCACCAGTACCGCGAACACGCCCGTGAGTCTTCCACCCGCAGGCTCGCCACGGCGTGGTGCCTCTGCCTGACTACAAGGTCTGCCGGATCGCGACCCGGTACTTCCGCACCGACGTCCGCGACCCGGGCGTGTCGTCTCGCGACATCGCGTTGAGCGCGGCGTCGCCGCGGGCGTAGTCGTCCTCGTTGTCGAACAGCAGGACGGTGAGCGAGGTGGCGGTGTCGGGGTCGTGCAGCACCAGGATCTCCGTGGCGGCGATGTCGGCGGGCTGGTCGTCCTCCCGCAGCCGGCGCTCCAGATCCTCGAGGCTGGACGCCTCGACCCCATCGAACGTGACGACGCGTGCAAGTGCCATGCGAGCCTCCTCGGTCGAATGTCGCGCGAGGGTACAACGAACCGGCCGGTTGTGCCACACGAGCTCGTGATGACAAGCCAGAAGTCCCGTACCAGGGCGGGCACGGCTGCCGTTCCCGATGTGGACAACGAGAAGCGACGGTCGTGGTTCTCACCGATGATCGATTCGCCGGTGAGGGGGACAGTGCGTCGTAAGACCGAGACACCGTCGGCCTGACCTACGGGGGGAGCAGGGGAGGCTGATCATGACCGCACTGCACGAAACCATCACGACCGCATACATCCAGGGCGACGAGCTCGTGCTCGAGGAGTTCCGCGAGCGCGACCCCGACGTCGTCGCGTTCGTCCGCGAGGCCGAGGACGCCGCGCGCCAGCAGCTCCCTGTCGAGGGCATCTCTCGCATCACGCATCGAGACACCAGTCACACCGGACACGGCCGGATCTTACGGGGACGATGCGGACGTGCAGGCCGACGGCAGCTGCAGTGCGAGATGCGCCGCTACCCACCCGACCATCGGCCCGTCGAGTGGGCCATCGGCAACGATTGCCCTCACAAGAGCCTCTGGCCACGCGACGAGCACGTCACGGAACGTGAACGGCTTGGCAAACAGGCTCCACTGCGAGCCGACGAAGCACAGGGAAGCATGGAGGGGGAGATCGTCACCGCGGTGAGCGCCAATCGCCGCCCTGACGACGTCGATCTGCCCACGGACACCGTCCGCGAGCCTGGAGCAATCGCGGCTACCGACGACAAGCGCTGCGCTCGGATGAAAGAAGCTCCCCGTGCTCCTGCGTTTCACCTCGCCGTCGTACGCCTTCGCGTCAACGATCCAGACTCCTGACGGCGCGACGACGATGTGGTCGATATTCGCCTTCGACCCCGGAACTAGGCGGTCGTGCAGAGCGATTCCGATTCCGGCCAGATCGCGATCCAGCCGCTGGCCGAGCTCCTGTTCACCCCAGGCACCTTTCGCCCACGCCTGCGTGGACTGTTTCGGCTCGCTCGTGGCAGCCACCAGAGGAGCCAGAAACCCGAACCGCTCGCGCCGACGCCGGTCGTCCTGTGCCTGCCGCCGCTCGTGCTCACGACGCGCAGAGCCACCTGAACTGCCGGCGAGACGAAGTGCGAGCTCGGCGCCTTCAACGCACGGGCGACACGTCACGGACTTCGCCGTGGCGCCCCACCACGCCTCTGTGCTTGAAGACAGCAAGATTCCGCACCGCTGACACAGTGCCGGCCGGCGCAGCCGGATCAGGCGAGCGACGGAATCTGGCGCAGACATACCGCTAAACCATCGGCAGAACCCTTGCACAAGACCTGCCGCCAACGGGGGACTTCATGACCGGGTTCGTCGACGGAGTCCGGGTACGGAAGCCCCGGACATGTTCGTCGCGACCTCTATCTCCGGTTTCCGTTCGCGTGCACTTAACGTCATGACGTCAAAGCTGTACGATATGGACATGGCCAAGGAGCGGCTGACCGTCTACCTCGACCCCGACGTGGCGCGGGCGCTGCGCGTCTCCGCCTCGCGGCAGCGCAGGCGCGACTCCGAGGTCGTCGAGGAGGCCCTCCGCGACAAGCTCGGCCTCACTGCGCTCGACAACATCGCCACGACGGCAACCCTCGACTGGGAGGAGGCGCTCGAGCTCGCTGTCCGCGTGCAGCACGAGACGCGCCGCAAGGCACGCAAGGCCAGGACGTAGGTGCTGCGCGCGGTCGTCGACGTCAACGTCCTCGTGTCTGCCGCCATCGGGCGGGCCGGCCCTCCGGCGCGAATCGTCCTGGCCTGTCTCGCCGGGGCGTTCGAGCTGGTCACGTCGCCGATGCTCGTCGCCGAGCTCGATCGCGTCCTCCGAGATCGGCGGGTCTCAGGCCGAATCAGCGCGCCCGACCTCGTGCGGCTCCGAGAGGTGCTCGCACGCGCCGCCCTCCAGATGGACGATCCGGAGCCCGAGCACGTGGTCGACGCGGATCCCGCCGACGACTACCTGGTCGCGCTCGCTCGCTCTGCCGGCGCCCGCGTGATCGTCACCGGCGACCGCCACCTACTCGATCCGGCCGGCCTGAGCCCGCCCGCGCTCGACCCCGCCACGTTCCAGGCGCTCGTCGAGCGGATTCCCTAGGCACGCCCTCAGGCGACGCGCTCGGCCCAGTCGCCGTACAGGCTCGTGTACGAGCCGCCGCGGGCCATCAGCTGGGCGTGCGTGCCCTGCTCGACGATCTGGCCGTCCGCGAGCACGACGATCAGGTCGGCGCTCTGGATGGTGGAGAGGCGGTGCGCGATCACGAACGCCGTGCGGCCGTCCAGCAGGCGCCGCAGCGCCGCCTCGATCACCCGCTCGGTGCCGATGTCGACCGACGAGGTGGCCTCGTCGAGGATGAGGATGCGCGGGTCGGCGAGCAGGGCGCGCGCGAAGGCGACGAGCTGGCGCTGCCCCAGCGAGAGCCGGAAGCCGCGCTCGCCGAGCTCGGTGTCGTAGCCGTGCTCGAGCTCGCGGATCCAGTGGTCGGCCCCGACCGCCGCCGCCGCCCGCTCGACCTGCTCGCGCGACGCGTCCGGCTGGGCGAAGGCGATGTTCTCGGCCACGGTGCCCGCGAACAGGAAGCCCTCCTGCGGCACCACGCCGAGCTGGCGGCGCAGCGAGCGCTGCTCGACGTCGCGCAGGTCGTGGCCGTCGATCGTGATGCGGCCCTCGCGCGGGTCGTAGAAGCGCGCGATCAGCTTCGCGATCGTCGACTTGCCGGCGCCGGTGTGGCCGACGAGCGCGACCGACGTCCCCGCGGGCACGTCCAGGTCGATGCCGTGCAGCACCTCGGGCAGCGCGCCGTAGCCGAAGCGCACCCCCTCGAAGCGCACGCGCCCCTCGATGCGCGGCAGCGCCGCGGCGCCCGGGGCGTCCACGATCTCGGGCTCCTCGTCCAGCACCTCGATGATCTTGTCGAGCGCGGCCGTGGCCGAGAGGAACGTGTTGTAGAGCTGCGAGAGCTGCTGCACCGGGTCGAAGAAGTTCGCCAGGTAGAGGAAGAAGGCGAGCAGCGTCCCGATCGTGACCTGGTCGTCGACGAGCAGGTAGCCGCCGTAGCCGAGCACGATCGCCGTCGCGAGCGAGGCGAGGAAGTCGACGGCCGGGAAGTAGAGGCCGTTGAGCACGATCGTCTCGTAGTTGGCGTCGCGGTAGAGGCTGTTGATGCCGCGGAAGCTCGTCTGGTTGCGCGACTCGCGCGCGTACGACTGCACGACGCGCATGCCCGAGATGTCCTCGGCCAGCGTGGCGGTGACGTTGCCGATGCGCTCGCGCACGCGCCGGTAGGCGCGGTTCGAGCGGATGCGGAACCAGGCCGTCGCGAGCGCCATCAACGGCAGGATCGAGAGGGTGGCGAGCGCGAGCCGCCAGTCGAGCACGAACAGGACGACGGCGGTGCCGACGACCAGCGTCAGGTTCTGCACGAGCGAGGTGACGCCGTCGGTGACGAGCTGGTCGAGCGCCTCCACGTCGTTCGTGATGCGGCTGACGATGGCGCCCGTGCGGTTGCGCTCGTAGTAGCCGAGCGAGAGCCGCTGCAGGTGCGCGAAGAGCCGCTGGCGCAGGTCGGCGAGCACGCGCTCGCCCACCCAGCCCGTCAGGTAGGTCTGCACCGAGGAGAGCCCGAACGTGGCGAGCCCCGTCGCCACGAACGCGAGCACGATCCAGACGAGCCGCCGCAGCTCGCCGCTCTTGATCCCCTCGTCGACCGCCAGCTTGGCGAGGAGCGGCGGCGCGAGCGCGACGACCGTGAACACGAGCAGCGACGCGACCGCGCCGGCCGTGCGCCAGCGGTAGGGCAGCGCCAGCCGGCCCAGCATGGCGATGCGGCGGCGGCTCATCCGCCACGACCAGTCGCCGACCTTGCCGCCGCGCTCCTCGGAGAGGTGGGCGCCCGCCTGCCAGACCTTCACGCCGACACCCCGATCTCCTGGAGCAGCCCGTAGTCGTGGATCTCGCGGTAGACGGGGCTCGTCTCGAACAGCTCCTCCTGCGTCCCCCGCGCCACGATGCGGCCGTGCTCGAGCACGACGACCACGTCGGCGAGGGCGATCGTGGAGAGCCGGTGCGCGATCACGATCGTCGTGCGATCGCGCATCGCCTCGGTCAGGCCGGCGCGGATCGCCGCCTCGGTGGTGGCGTCGACCGAGGCGGTGGCGTCGTCGAGGATGAGGATGCGCGGGTCGATCACGAGCGCCCGCGCGATCGCGAGCCGCTGCCGCTGCCCGCCCGAGAGGGTGATGCCGCGCTCGCCGATCACGGTGCCGTACCCGTCGGGCAGCTGCTCGATGAAGCCGTGCGCCTGCGCTGCACGCGCGGCGGCCTCGACGAGATCCTGCGGCACGTCGGGCACCCCGAAGGCGATGTTGTCGCGCACGCTCGCGGAGAAGAGGAACGGGTCCTGCGAGATCACGCCCACCTCGCGGCGCAGCGAGCGGCGGGTCACGTCGCGCACGTCGACGCCGTCGACGAGCACCCGCCCCACGCCCGCGTCGTAGAAGCGCGGCACGAGCGAGGCCAGCGTCGTCTTCCCCGACCCCGAGGCGCCGATCAGCGCCACCGTCGTGCCCGGCTCGATCACGAGGTCGATGCCCTGCAGCACGGGCCGGCCGGGGTCGTAGCCGAAGTCGACGCCCTCGAAGCTCACCCTGCCGGGGCCCTCGGGCAGCTCACCGGCGGCGGGGGCGTCGGCCACCTGCTCGGGCTCGTCGATCACCTCGAAGAAGCGCTCGCCCGAGGCGGTGGCGCGCTGCGCCTGCCCGATCCACATGCCCAGCATGCGGAGCGGCGCCACCAGCATCATCAGCAGCAGGTTGAAGGCGAAGAAGCCGCCCAGCGTCAACCGGCCCGTGACGACGAAGTGGCCGGCGGCGAGCAGCACGCCCGCCTGGGCCAGCATGGGCAGGAACGTGAGCAGCGGCACGTAGATCGCGCGCTGCCGGTTCGCCCGCACGCTCGCATGGAAGACCTCGTCGGCCGCGTGCCGGAAGCGCGCCTCGGCCTGGTCCTCCTGGGCGAACGACTTGACGACGTGGACGCCGACGATCGACTCCTCCGACACGGTCGCCACGTCGGCGAGCTTCTGCTGCACGTCGCGCAGCACCGGGTGCGAGACCTCGCTGTAGCGGTACGCGATGCCGACGAGGAACGGCGTGATGGCGAGGGCGATCAGCGCCAGGCGCCATTCGTAGAAGAAGAGGACGGCGGTGACGGCCACGACCGTGATCACGTGCTGCACGAAGAAGATGAGGCCGTAGCCGAGGAAGAAGCGGATCGTCTGCAGGTCGACGGTGGCGCGCGACATCAGCTGCCCGGTCTGGTGGCGGTCGTAGAAGCCGAACGAGAGGCGGAGCAGCCGCGCGTAGAACGAGTCGCGCATGTCCCACTCGACGGCGAGCGCCTGCCGGCCCGAGATGAAGCGCCGCCCCAGCATGAGCAGCGCCTTGACGAAGCCGACGCCGAGGATGGCGGCGAGCAGGAGCGTCAGGCGACGCGAGTCGGGGTCGCCCCGCAGCTCGTCGATGACGACGCCGGTGAGCACCAGCACCCCGATGGCGGCGCCCTGCGAGAGCACCGCGAGCAGCGTCGAGAGCGCGAGCGACCAGCGGTAGGGCCGCAGGAAGCCGAGCAGGCGGACGAAGGTGCGGGCGTTGGAGGTTGCCACCCCGCCATCGTAGGCGCGACGGCCCCCGTCACCGGGCGGGCAGAGAGCCGTGACGCGACGGTGCCGTAAGACCGACGGTGGCGCCACCGGACTCCCCGGAGACACGAGAGGAGCCCCATGACCGAGACCGTCACCGCCACCCTGCCCTTCGCCCCCGGCGAGCCCACCACCCACCGCGGCATCGTCGTCTGCCCACTGTTCCCGGTGGCCGACCCCGTGGCCGCCTACCTGACCCTCGACGAGGCGCTGCCGCGCGGGCTGCAGATCAGCGAGGTGAGCGAGTCGGGCAGCGTGCCGCAGCTCGCCGTCTCGAACCCGCTCGACGAGCGCGTGCTGCTCTTCGACGGCGAGGAGCTCGTCGGCGCCAAGCAGAACCGCATCCTCAACGTGAGCGTCCTCGTCGAGGCGGGCACGACGCTGCCGATCCCCGTCTCCTGCGTGGAGGAGGGACGCTGGTCGAGGCGCTCGGATTTCTTCGACTCGGCCGCCCACTTCGCCCACCCGGAGGTGCGCCGGTCGAAGGCCGAGGCGCTCGCTGCCCAGCCGCTCGCACTCGGCGCTGCGCAGCGCACCGTGTGGGAGTCGGTGCGGGCCAAGTCCGACCGGATGGGCGTCAGCTCGCCCACGGCAGCGCAGTCCGACCTCTTCGCGAGCCACGAGGTGCAGCTGGACGAGCTGGCGGACGCCTTCCCGCTCCGGCCCGGCCAGGCGGGAGCGCTGCTCGCGCTCGGCGACACCCTCTGCCTCGACTGGGTCTCGCGGCCGGAGGCGTTCGAGCGGCTGTGGCCGAAGCTCCGCCAGGGCTACCTGCTCGACGCCGTCGAGCAGCTCGACGGGCCCGCCGCCGACGAGCGGCTCATCGCCGGTTTCGTGCTGCGAGCCGCGGCCGCGACCCGCACGCGACAGCGCTCTCCCGGCCTGGGCGACGACGTGCGCCTGCGGGGCGATGGGCTGGTCGGCTCGGGCCTCGAGCTGGACGGCGAGCTGCTGCAGCTGTCCGCGTTCTCGAGCGACGGGGGCGCGAACCGGGCCTTCGGCCGTATCGCCCGGCCGAGCAGTCGCCGCTGACGGCGGCGCCCCGCGGTCCCGGTAGGCTCCGGCCGGTGAGCGAACTCGCAGCGACAGCCGACGCGGCCGAGCTCGAGCGGCACCGGTCGGAGCTGACCGGCTACTGCTATCGCATGCTCGGCTCCGGCTTCGAGGCCGAGGATGCCGTCCAGGAGACGATGATCCGCGCCTGGCGCGGCAGCGGCCGCTTCGAGGGCCGCTCGACGGTGCGCTCGTGGCTCTACCGGATCGCGACCAACGTCTGCCTCGACATGCTGAACGGGCGCGAGCGCCGCGCCCGGCCGATGGACCTGGGCCCCGCGGGCGAGCCGGACGCCGCCAACCTGTGCACCCTGCCGGAGGTGACGTGGATCGAGCCGATCCCCGACCCGGCCGAGGCTGCGGTCGCGCGGGAGACGATCAGGCTCGCCTTCGTGGCGGCGCTGCAGCACCTGCCGCCGCGACAGCGAGCCGCCCTGATCCTCTGCGAGGTGCTGCGCTGGCAGGCTGCGGAGGCCGCCGAGCTGCTCGAGACGAGCGTCGCCTCGGTGAACAGCGCGCTGCAGCGGGCGCGCGCCACGCTCGCGGCGAGCGACGTGAGCACCGACGGCCCCGCGTCGGTCGACGTGGCCGATGCCGAGCTGCTCGCCAGGTACGTCGACGCGTTCGAGCGGTACGACATGGACGCCCTCACCGACCTGATCCACGAGGACGCCACCCAGTCGATGCCGCCCTACGACCTCTGGCTGCGCGGCCGCGACCACATCTTCACCTGGTGGGTCGGGCCGGGGATCGGCTGCAAGGGCTCGCGCGTGATACCGGCCGTGCCCGCGAACGGTGCGCCCGCCTTCGGCCAGTACAAGCCGGCCGAGTACGGGCGACGGCTACGAGCCGTGGGCGCTGCAGGTGCTCGAGGTGGCGGACGGCCGGATCGTCGAGCTGACCTTCTTCCTCGACACGCAGCGGCTCTTCCCGTTGTTCGGCCTGCCGCTCCGGCTCGACGCCTAGTCGAGGAGGACGTCGGTGAGACCCATCAGCGAGACGAGCTCGCGCAGCTCGCGCGAGGCGTTGCGGAGCCGCACCCGGCAGCCGAGCCGGCGGGCGGCAAGCTGCAGCCGCGCGAGCGCGTCGACGGTGACCGCGTCGGCCGCCACACCGGCCACGTCGCAGTGCGCCGTGCCGGGCCCGCAGGCACGAAGCAGCGCGCAGACGCGGTCGCAGAGGCCCGGCAGGTCGTCGCGCGCGATCGGGCCCCGGATCGCGAAGTCGGCCATCGCGAATTGGACCTGGCACGGCGCCGTTCCTCATCGGTCGGGCGACCGATGAGTTCGGGTCGCCCACTCCGTCCAAGCATGCGAGACCTGTCACCGCCCGAACGGGAGAACGCATGAAGATCACGGACACGCGCACCAAATGGCTCGCCCTCTTCGTCCTCGCCCTCGGCGACCTGCTGATCGTGCTCGACATCTCGATCGTCAACGTCGCCCTGCCGTCGATCCGCGAGGATCTCGGCTTCTCGGAGGCGTCGCTCGCGTGGGTGATCAACGCCTACACGCTCACGTTCGGCGGGCTCCTGCTGCTGGCAGGGCGGCTCGGCGACCTGTTCGGCCAGCGGCGGATGTTCGTGCTCGGCGTCGGACTCTTCACGGTCGCGTCGCTCGCGTGCGGGCTCGCGACCTCGCAGGCGATGCTGATCGGTGCGCGCGCGGTGCAGGGGATCGGCGGCGCGGTGGTGGCCGCGGTGGCGCTCTCGCTGATCATGCTCCTCTTCACCGAGCCGGCCGAGCGCGCCAAGGCGATGGGCGTGATCGGCTTCGTGGCCGCGGGCGGCGGCTCGATCGGCGTGCTGGCGGGCGGCGTCCTCACCGACCTCCTGAGCTGGAACTGGATCTTCCTCGTGAACCTGCCGGTCGGCGTCGCGGTCGTCGTCTTCTGCCTCCTCCTGCTGCCGGGCGGCAGCGGGCAGCGCAGCGAGAGCAGGCTCGACCTCGCCGGCGCGGTCACCGTGACCGCCTCGCTGATGCTCGCGGTCTACGCGATCGTGAACGGCAACGAGCAGGGCTGGACGTCCGGCCGAACGCTCGGGCTGCTCGGCGCCGCGGTGGCGGGACTCGCCCTCTTCCTCACGATCGAGGCGCGGGTGGCCGAGCCGCTGATGCCGCTCGGGCTCTTCCGCCTGCGCAGCGTCGCGGCCTCGAACGTCGTCGGCGTCCTCTGGTCGGCGGCGATGTTCGCGATGTTCTTTCTCTCGGCTCTGTATCTCCAGCTCGTGCTCGGGTACAGCCCGCTCGAGGTCGGTCTCGCATTCCTGCCCGCGAACCTGCTCATGGGCGCGTTCTCGCTCGGCCTCTCGGCGAAGCTGGTCCTGCGCTACGGCGTCAAGCGGCCGCTCGTCGGCGGCATGGCGCTCGTCGCGATCGGGCTGGGGCTGTTCGCGCGCGCGCCGGTCGACGGCAGCTTCGCCGTCGACGTGCTCCCGAGCATGCTCGTCCTCGGCGTCGGCATCGGCATGGCGATGAACCCGCTGCTGCTCGCCGCCATGAGCGACGTGAAGCCCGAGGACTCGGGGCTCGCCTCGGGCGTGGTCAACACCTCGTTCATGATGGGCGGCGCGCTCGGCCTGGCGGTGCTCGCAAGCGTCGCGGCCGCACGGACGGGGGACGGCGGCTCGCTCGCCGCCCTCGTCGACGGCTACCACGCGGCATTCCTGATCGGCACCGTCTTCGCCGTCGCGGCCGGAGCGGTGGCGGCGATCTTCCTCCGCTCCGGGGCGCCCGCTCCTGCGCACGAGGCGCTGGAGCGGGCGGCGCCGGCGGGCGCCGAGCCGCTCTGACCGCATGCGGCGCCGCTGGAGCGTTACTTGTTCGGAGGCGTGATCTCGCCGTCCGAGATCTGGCCCGCGACGTCCTCGAGCGTCTGGATCAGCGCGTCGCGATCGGGCGCGTCCGGGCTCACCTCGCCGAACCCGACGCCTCCGGTGGAGATGTCGAAGAGCGTGCTCTGGCCGCCCTCGAAGCTGCCGTCGAGCACCTTCTGGATCGTCTCGAAGACGGCCACGTCGACCTTCTTCGTGGCGCTCGTCAGGATGTGCGGGCCGAGGAACGCCTGGTCGTTGTCGACGCCGATGCCCCAGACGGCCCTGTCCTTGGCGGCCTGCAGGGCGCCGAGGCCGCAGCCGCCTGCGGCTGCGAAGACGACGTCCGACGACTGCCCGATCTGGTTGAGCGCGAGCTCCTTGCACTTCGCCTGGTCGACGAAGTCCTCGGAATAGCCGCTGCGCACCGTCACGTCGGGGTTCGTCGCCTCGGCGCCCGCCTTGTAGCCGGCGAGGAAGGCGACCACTGCGGGAACGGCCTGGCCGCCGACGCTGCTGACGACGCCGCTCTGCGAGACGGTCGCCGCCGCGACGCCCGCCAGGTACCCGGCCTCCTGCTCGGCGAAGATCAGTCCGACGACGTTCGGGGGTGCGCCGGTGAGCGCCTCCCACGGGAAGTCGATGATGCCGAAGTTCGTGTCGGGGAAGCGCGTCGCGACCGTGGCGACTGCGTCACCCATCAGGAAGCCGTTGCCGATCACGAGGTCGTAGCCGTCGCGGGCAGCAGTCGAGAGGTTGGGGACGTAGTCGGTGGCGGACTTGGAGATGAAGACGCGGCCCTCGACGCCGAGCTCGTCCTTGGCTCGCTCCAGGCCCGCGTTCGCGAGAGCGTTGAAGCCACGGTCGTTGAGTCCGCCGACGTCGGTGACGACGGCGATCCGCACGCCCGCAGGCTCGCTGCTACCGCCCCCGTCGTCTCCGCCGCAACCGGCGGCCACGAGAGCGAGTACCGCGAGAGCCGTGCCAAATACGAGCCATCTACGCATCCTGTTCAACTCCTAACGAGCCATTTGCGTAACGAGCCGTTTGCGCAGAGTGCGCGAGTGCGCGAGTGCGCGAGCCATTTACGCATGTTTGCGAATCCTGCTCACATCCTACCCGCCGGCAGGCTTCGCCAAACCTCGCCCGGAGGGGCCGCGCCCGGTCAGCCGGCGGTTTCCGGGCCCGGGGGGCGCGGAATCGTCCTGGTGGAGCCGGTCGCAAAGCCCCCGTCGACGACCAGCGTCTGCCCCGTCACGTAGGCGCTCGCGCGGGAGGCGAGGAAGACGACGGCTCCGTCCAGGTCCTCGGGCAGGCCGGTTCGCTCGGCCGGGATCCTCGTTCGGAGCGTCTCGACCCACTCCTCGTCGCGGAACATGACGTCGTTCTGCGCCGTCCGGAACCAGCCGGGCGCGAGACAGTTGACCGTGACGCCGTGCGCGGCCCACTCGTCCGCGAGGCTCATGGTGAGCTGCCGGATGCCGCCCCGGCTCGCCGTGTAGGCAGCGATGCCCGCAAACCCGAACACGCTCGTGAGCGAGCCGATGTTGACGACCCGGCCGAACCGGTGCTCGATCATCGACGGCGCCACCGCCTGCGCGACGAAGAACGCGCCCCGCAGGTTCGTGTCGAGGACGACGTTCCAGTCCTCCCAGCTCACCTCGAGCGCGGGCCTGCGCACGTTGCAGCCGGCGTTGTTGACGAGGACGTCGATGCGGCCCGTGGCGGCGAGCGCCGCCTCGGCCGCGGCCGTGATGCTCGCGGGCTCGCGGACCTCGAGCTCGACCGGCACCGCCCGGCGGCCGAGCGCCTCGACCTCGTCGCACACCTCGCGCAGCGACGCAGACGTCCGGCTCGTGACGACCACGTCCGCGCCCGCCCGTGCGAGAGCCACGGCCATGCCGCGCCCGAGCCCTCTGCTCGCCCCGGTCACCATCGCGACCGTGCCCGTCAGGTCGAACAGGCCCGATCCCATGCTCAGGCCCGACCGGCGGGCGGGGTCAGGATCACCTTGAGGAGGCCCGGCGTGCCGGCATGCAGGCGCTCGAACCAGAGCGCGCCCTCCTCGAGGGGGGCGATCGCGCTCGTCAGCGGCTCCACGTCGACGGCGCCGCTCGCGAGCAGCCCCACGCTACGAACGAGCTCGCCCGACGAGGAGCACGACCCGACGAGGGTCAGCTCACCCGTGACTATGGCCTGCAGGGGCATCTCCACCACCGGCGTGATGTTGCCGACGAGCACGACGCGGCCTCCACGCCGCGCGCAGGCGATCGCGGTGCGAATCGACGCCGCGACCCCGACCGCCTCGATCACCGCGTCGGCGCCGCGCCCCTCCGTCGCCTCGGCGAGCGCCAGGTGGAGCCCGTCGTCGTCCGCCCGCAGCGCGGCGTCCGCGCCGAGCCGGAGCGCAACGTCGAGCCGCTGCGCGTCGAGGTCGATCCCGATCACCCGCCGCGCCCCGGCCGCCCTCAGCACCTGGACGGCGAGCAGCCCGATCACACCGGTGCCGACGACGGCGACGGTCGCGTCCGCCACCTCGCCTGCGAGCTCCACCGCGTGCAGCGCCACGGCGAGCGGCTCTGCGAACGCTGCTCGCTCGAAGGGCAGCTCGTGCGGCAGCCGGCACGAGCGCCCGGCCCGGCACGGCCACGAGCTCGGCAAAGGCGCCGTCGCGGCGGTAGCCCGGGAACGAGGCACCGACGACCTGCCTCTGCTCGCAGAGGTTGGTGCGACCGGCCAGGCAGGAGGGGCAGGCGCCGCAGAAGAGGGTCGAGTCGAAGGTGACGTGATCGCCTTCCCGCCACGGCCCGGCGTCCGTACCCGCGCGGACGACGACCCCGGCCGCCTCGTGCCCCATCACGAGCGGCGGCGCCCGGCGCCCCGAGGTGCCGTCGAAGCCGTGCACGTCGCTCCCGCAGATCCCGCAGGCGCGGACCGAGAGGAGGACGTCGCCGGGGGCCACGGTCGGTACCGGCACGTCCGCGTACGAGAACACCATCGGGTCGTCGAGGCGCAGCGCTTTCATCCCGGCCGCACGCTATCGGCTGCGGCCGCGGGGCCGGCTCGCCAGGGCGCGCCTCTACGCGGGCAGCGCCGTCAGGAGAGCATTTCGGCAGGCACGAACTTCGACACCTCGACGATCGAGTCGACGGGCACGTCGGCCCGCCTGGCGGCTGCGACGATCGCCTCGGGCGACGGCGCCTCGTACAGGCAGTACGAGCGATGGCGGTCGGCCGAGAGGAAGGAGAAGAGCCAGCTGACTCCCTCGTCGGCGTTGACCTCCTCGATCAACCGGACGTCGTCGGCCGTCAGCTCGAGCTGCTCGGCGAACGTGCGCTCTATCACGTAGAACGGCATCGTCCGATGGTAGCCCTTCACGGCTACCCCGTCACGAGCCCGTGCCGGTGCGCGTACGTGGCGGCCTCGGTCCGGTTGGCACAGCCCGTCTTGCGCAGGATGCTGCGAACGTGGTTGGCGACGGTGTGCTCGCTGATGAAGAGCTCGGCGCCGATCTCGCGGTTCGACAGCCCGTGCGCTGCGCGGGTGAGTATCTCGACCTCCCGCGACGTGAGGCCGTCCGGCAGCGCCGCCGGAGTCGTCACGGCCGCACCGAGCGCGGCGATCTTCGCCACGACCGCAACGAGCCCGTGCTCCCGCCCCAGCTGGGCGGCCCGGCCGAGCAGCGCCGCGGCTCGCTCCCGGTCGTCGCCTGCCCGGCGGCCGAGGAGCATGCGGGCGTGCTCGACGAGCGTGTGCGCGATCCACGTGCGTGCACCGATGCGCTCGTTGAGCGCGAGCGCCGCCTCGAAGTGGCCTTCCGCGCGCGTCCACTCCCCGAGGGTCGCGGCGAGCATCCCGAGGTGCCGGTCGGCAGAGCCGAGGCAGGCGACGAGGTGGCCGATCTGGACGTTCGTGCCGGCGTACGGGGAGAGCCCGGGGTACACGGCGGCCGCCGTCTCGCCGTCGCCGAGGGCGCAGCACGCGTCCGCGAGGTACGTGAGCGTGCCGAGCCAGAGCCCGTGCTGCCTGGCGTCGATCCCCTCGGCGCGCACGCGCGCGAGCTCGCGGCGGGCCTCGCGCTCCATGCCCAGGTCGGCGAGCACGGCCACGAGCCCCGGCGTCCAGGCGCCCTTGCCGGCCGAGCCTGCGAGCAGGCGCACGACCGGCGCGAGCTCGGCGAGGCGGCCCTGCTCACGGCGGATGCCGAACATCTGGATGCCGTGGACACCCGACGCATCGCGGCCGATGAGCAGCCGGCTCCAGTCGTGGGCGCGGCCTGCAGCCGCCTCGGCGGCCGCCAGATCGCCGTCGCACAACGCCAGCGCGGCCGTGTAGTGCTCGGCGACGTGCAGGCGGAACGGCTCGTGCAGCATCTCCGCGAGCTCGAACAGGCCGGCAAGAGCCTCATGGGCGCCGGCGTGGTCGCAGAGGCCGACGAGCGACGGCACGAGCCACCAGAGCGCCTCCGCGCGGATCTCGGCGTCGCCGAGCTCGTCGCCGATCTGCGCCGCCTCGGTGAGCATCTCGTGCACCTCCTCCGCCGACCGGGCGCCGCGCGACCAGTAGGCCGACGAGAGCACCCATCCGAGTGCCGCGCGGTCGCCGAGCGACCGAGCCATCGCCGTCGCCTCGTCGCGCGCGAGGCGTGCGACCGCGTACTCGCCACGGAAGTCGAGAGCGCGCGTGAGCGCGCCGAGCAGGCGGACGCGCAGCTCCGATGCCTCCTCTCCAACGGCCGCCACCGCCTCGCCGAGCAGCTCGACGGCACCCTCGTCGTGGATCGCCGGCCGCCAGCAGGCCTCCTCGAAGCCGATCGCGGCGCGGGCGAGCAGCTCCGTGTCGCGCCGCTCCCTGCCGATCGTCGCCGCCTCGCGGAAGGCGTCGAGCGCCTCCACCGAGCGTCCGGCCCGGTGCAGCGCATAGCCGAGGTCGACGTGGACGGTGCCGCGCTCGCGTCGATCGTCGATGCCGAGCGCCAGCGCCGTGCGCAACCGCTTGGCCGCCTCCTCGAAGGCGAGGCCCGCCGAGGCCGACTCGGCGGCGAGCAGGTTGTACGAGACGGCCCGGTCGCGCTCTCCGATCGGCGCCGCCTCCGCGTAGTGGTGCGCGAGCGCCGCCAGGCGGGCCCGTCCCGACCCGGCGACGGGCTCCTCCTCGAGCGCCCGGCCCACGCGGAGGTGCAGCGCCGCACGGCGCGCGGCCGGCACGCGGTCGTAGACGGACCGGCGCACGAGCTCGTGGGCGAAGCGGTAGGCGAGCCGCCGCCCGGGCGCCTCCTGGACGAGCCCGCTCCGCACCGCCTCGTCGATCGCATCGAGCAGGGCCGCCTCCTCGAGCGCGGCAGCGCGGCGCACCGCGTCGAGGTCGAACTCGGCCCCGATGACGGCGCCGAGCTCCAGCACCTCGCCGGTCTCGCGCGGCAGGCGGGCGAGACGGTGCGTGACGACCTCCCGCACGGTCGCGGGCGTGCCGATGTCGTCGACTGCGAGCCGGAGCCGAACGTCTATCGGGCCGACCTCCAGCGCCTCGGAGGCGACGAGGTCACGCCAGAGCTCGGTGAGGAGGAACGCGTTCCCGTCCGTGAGGCCGAGAATCGCCTCGGCGACCTCCCGGGTCACGTCGGCGCCGGTTGCCAGGCGCACGAACTCGGTCACCTCGAGGTCGCTGAGGCCTGCGAGGCGCACGCGGACGACGCCCTCCGAGCGGCTGACGCCGACGAGGGTCTCCGCGAGCGCCGGCGACATGTCGGCCTCGATGTCGCGGAAGGTGGCGACGAGGAGCATCCGCGCGGCGCTGCCCGCACGCACCAGGTGGCGGACGAGAAGCAGGGTGGGGACGTCTGCCCAGTGCACGTCCTCGAGCACGAGCAGCACGGGTGCGCGCGCGCCGATCGCCGTGAGCAGGTCGGTGACGGCCGTGTGCAGGAGATGGCGCTCCGCGTCCGAGTCGGCGGCACGCGGAGGCGGCAGGCCGCCGACGAGGTCCGGCAGGTCCGGCAGGAGGCGCGTCAGCTCGCCGCCCCCGGATCCGAGGTCGGCGCGCAGCGTCGAAGGCTCCTGTGCCCGGACGAAGGCGTCGAGGGCCTCGACGAGCGGGCCGTAGGGCGTTGCGACGACGGCGTCGCATGCGCCGTAGAGCACGAAGGCGCCCTCGCGCGCGAGCACCGTCGCCAGCTCTCGCACGAGGCGGCTCTTCCCGGCTCCCGGCTCGCCGGAGACGAGGGCGGCGCGCCGCCCCTCAGCGGCAGCGCGAGGCAGCAGGGCGCTCAGGGTGGCAAGCTCGCCGGATCGTCCCGCGAACGGGAACGACGGCGGCAGGCGCAGCGGGCCGGGAAGAAGATGCATGTCGATAGTCAGATCTGATTATCGACCCTGCCGGATCCGCCGTGCGAAGTCTGTCAGACCGCGTCATGACGGGAAGCGCGACCGGTCGTACCCTCGTTGCAACCCACGAACGAGGAGGCACCTGTGAGCACGACCGTCTCACCAGCCAGTGCGGCCCGCGCGGAGCTCGGCCGGTTCGCCGGCGAGCTGATCGCACCCGACGATGCCGGCTACGACACCGCGCGAGCGCTGTTCAACGCAATGATCGACAAGCGGCCGGGGCTGATCGCCCGCTGTGCGGGGGCCGACGACGTCGCCGCCGTGATCCGCTTCGCGCGCGAGCACGACCTGTCGCTCGCGATCAAGGCGGGAGGGCACAACGGCGGCGGGCTCGGGAGCGTCGACGACGGCGTCGTCTGCGACCTCTCCCTGCTGCGGGACATCTCGGTCGATCCGGGCACCCGCACCGTCCGCGTCGGCGCCGGCTGCCTCTCGGGCGAGGTCGACGCCGCCACCAACCCGCACGGGCTGGCCGTGCCCACCGGGATCATCTCGACCACGGGTATGGCGGGGCTGACACTCGGCGGTGGCCACGGCTACCTGAGCCGGGCCTACGGGCTGACGATCGACAACCTCCTCTCGGCGGAGCTCGTGCTCGCCGACGGGTCGCGCGTGACGGCGAGCGCCGACGAGCACCCGGACCTGTTCTGGGCGATCCGGGGCGGCGGCGGCAACTTCGGCGTCGTGACCGAGTTCGTGTTCCGGGCCCAACCGGTCGACACGGTCGTGGGCGGCCCCACATTCTGGGCGCTCGAGGACACCGACGAGCTGCTCGCGGCCTACCGGGAGTGGCTGCCCTCGGCCCCTCGCAACGTCTCGGGCTTCTTCAACTTCCACACCGTGCCGCCCGGCCCGCCGTTCCCGGAGGAGATCCACCTGCGCAAGGTGTGCGGGGTCGTCTGGTGCGTCGACGGCACCGACGAGGAGGCCGAGCGCGCCATGCAGCCGCTGCTCTCGATCGCCGAGCCGCTCATGCACGGCGTCGGCCGGATGCCGCTGCCGGCGTTGAACAGCGCCTTCGACGGGCTCTACGGCCCCGGCGACCAGTGGTACTGGCGGGGCGACTTCGTCAAGGAGATCCCGGACGAGGCGATCGCGCGCAACCGGGACTGGAACGACCGCATGCCGACCTTCAAGTCGGGCTCGCACCTGTACCCGATCGACGGCGCCGTGCACGACGTCGCGGTGGAGGACACCGCGTTCGCCTACCGGGACGCGATCTGGTCGCAGGTCTTCGTGGGCGTCGACCCCGATCCGGCAGGCGCGTCCGCGATCCGCGACTGGACGATCGGGTACTGGGAGGCGCTCCACCCGTACTCGGCCGGCGGCGCCTACGTCAACTTCATGATGGAGGAGGGCCAGGCCAGGGTGAAGGCGACCTACGGCCCGAACTACGACCGGCTCGCACAGGTGAAGGCGACGTACGACCCGGACAACGTGTTCCACGTCAACCAGAACGTGAAGCCGGCGGGAAGCTGAGGCGACCGCGAGGGCCCGGCGCTCGCACGAGCGTCGGGCCCCGCGGCCCGTAGGTGCGGATCGGACGCAATCAGTCTGATCGGCGATACCGCGATCAACACGTCGCGAGCTTCGACCTCGATCTCGCCCGGCGCGTCGACAACCTCCCCGGGACAAACAGCCAGCGCGGCAGGGCAAGGTGGGGCGGGGAGCCGACGAAGCGATCTCCTTCCTGGCATGCTGCCTGGCCAGGCTGCAGCAACTGCACGCCGAGAGGAGGCGTGACGACCGAAGCGCAGGAGTCGCGCCCGACCGTCGTCCTGGTCGGAACGCTGGATACCAAGGGTCGCGAGTACGCATTCCTCCGCGACAGGATCCGTGCGTGCGACGTCGACGTGCTGCTCGTCGACGCGGGCATCCTCGACGAGCCTCTCACCGAGCCCGACGTGACGCGCCGGGAGGTGGCCGCGGCTGCGGGCGCCGAGGTTCAGGTACTTGCCGCTGCGCGAGACCGTGCCGTGGCGATCGAGACCATGGGCCGCGGCGCTGCCACGGTCGTGTGCCGGCTCCACGCCGAAGGCCGGCTCGATGCGATCGGTGCGCTCGGCGGCACCGGGGGCACGACGATCGCCACGCGCGCCATGCGAGCCCTGCCGATCGGCGTGCCGAAGCTGATGGTCTCCACCGTCGCGTCCGGCGATACGAGCCCGTACGTCGGCACTGCCGACGTGGCGATGGTGCACTCGGTCGTCGATGTCGCCGGCATCAACCGGATCTCCACGCGTATCTTCGCCAACGCGGCCCGTGCTCTCGCCGGCATGGCCGCGGGAGCAGAGCCCGCGTCCGACGACGAGAGACCGTTGCTCGTGACGTCGATGTGGGGTGTCACGACCCCGTGCGTGACGACGGCCCGCGAGCGGCTCGAGGAGCTCGGCTACGACGTGCTCGTCTTCCACCAGGTTGGCACCGGCGGTCGGTCGATGGAGGCACTGATCGCGACCGGGCTCGTCGTCGGCGTGCTCGACATCACGACGACGGAGCTCGCCGACGAGCTCCTCGGCGGCATCTGGCCCTCCGGCCCGGAGCGGCTCGAGACTGCCGGACGGCTCGGCATCCCACAGGTCGTCTCGCTCGGCGCCCTCGACGTGATCGTCATCTCGTCCACCGGGCTCCCGGAGCCTCTGCCCGAGCGCTTCGAGGGTCGGCCGGTCTACCTTCACGACGACGTCCTGGCGGCGACGCGGGCCTCGGTGGGGGAGTGCCGGCAGCTGGCGGCCGTGCTCGCCCGCAAGCTGAACGCGGCTGCCGGGCCGACCGCGCTGTTCGTGCCGCTCCGGGGCCTCTCGCTGCTCAGCCTGGAAGGGCAGCTACTCCACGACGCGGAGGCGGACGAAGCGCTCTTCTCCGCCCTGCGTGTGCATGTCGACCGGTCGACGGTGGAGGTGCACGAGGTCGACGCCGACATCAACGACCCGCGCTTCGCGCTCGCGATGGCTGAGCGCCTGCACGAGCTCGTGGCCGGGGGCGCCCGGTGAGCGCGCCGATGACGGCCCTGATCGGGCGGGACGCGAGCGTCGCCGAGGCGGCCGGCCTGCTGCGGCGGGGCGACGTCCGTCTGCTCACGATCACGGGCCCCGGCGGGGTCGGGAAGACGCGCCTCGCGCACGCGCTCGCCTCGGCGGCAGCGGAGCAGTTCGCGGACGGGGTCGTCTTCGTGCCCCTCCAGGCGGTCCGCGACCCCGATCACGTGATCGGCACGATCGCGCGGTCGCTCGGGCTCTTCGACGGAGAGGGCGATCTCGAGCAGCGGCTCGTCGCACACATCGAGGGCCGCCGGCTGCTGCTCGTCGTCGACAACTTCGAGCAGGTCGTGGCCGCCGCCCCGGCTCTGGCGGCGATCGTCGCCGCCAGCCCGAGCCTGAAGGTGACCGTGACGAGCCGTACGCGCCTGCGGGTGAGCGGCGAGCAGGAGCTCCCCCTCGAGCCGCTCACGCGAGACGACGCCGTCACCCTCTTCCTCGAGCGGGCACGTGCCGTGCGCCCGGATTTCCAGCCGAGCCAGCCGGACCTGTCCACGATCGCCGAGATCTGCGGTCGCCTCGACGACCTGCCGCTCGCGATCGAGCTCGCTGCGACCCGGGTCAAGGTGCTCTCTCCCACGACCATGCTGGCGCGGATGCAGCGCCGCCTGGAGCTCCTCACCTCGGGATCGCGCGACGCACCCTCCCGGCATCGAGCGCTGCGTGACACGATCGCCTGGAGCGTCGAACTGCTCGACGACGACGAGAAGGCGCTCTTCCGCCGTCTCTCCGTGTTCGTCGGCGGTTGCACGCTCGAGGCGGCAGAGGGCGTCTGCGGAGGAGGGCTGGACACCCTCGGCTCGCTCGTCGACAAGAGCCTCGTACGCGTCGACGGCGACCGCTTCGGCATGCTCGAGACGATCCGCGAATACGCAGGCGAGCTGCTCGACTCGAGCGCCGAGGCAGCGGACACGAGAAGCGGCGCACGCCACGCACTACCTGCGGTTCGCGCAGACGGCCGCCGCGGGCGTCGCCGCCTCCGACCAGGCGAGATGGCGGACGGCGCTGGCGGCCGACCACGACAACCTTCGTGCGGCCCTGCGCTTCTCGCTCGACGGGAGAGACGCAGCGACGGCGCTGCGGCTGTGCGCTGTTCTGTGGCGCTTCTGGTTCGAGCGCGGCTACCTGAGCGAGGGCCGCCTGTGGCTCGACGAGGCGCTGGCAGCCTCAGCCGAGGCGTCGCCGGCCCGCGCCCGCGCGCTGAGCGGGAACGGCGTCCTCGCCCATTACCAGGGCGACTACGACCGTGCCGAGGAGCTCTGCCAGGCCGCGCTCGCGCTCTCTCGCTCGCTGGAGGACGCGAAGGGGGTCGCCGAGGCGACCACGGGGCTGGCGCTTGTGCGGAGGGCGCGCGGGGAGTACGAAGCGGCCGAGACGCTCCTCGACGAGGCTCTGGCGGTCTACGAGGGCCTCGGCGAGGAGGAAGGAGTGGCGCGGACGCTCGACCGGCTCGCTATGCACTTCGTGGTCACGGGGGAGGACGACCGCGCGCGACCGCTCTTCGAGCGCAGCCTTGCGCTCTTCCGCCGGCTCGGTGACTCGCACGGCGTCGCGCTCTCGCTCTACGGCCTCGCCGTCGTCCGTCCCGGGGGAGCCGAGGCTGAGGCCCGCACGCAGGCCACCGAGAGCCTCGACATCCTCCGTGCGGTCGGCGACCGCCGGACGTTCGCCAAGGTGCTCTGGAATCTGGCGGGCATCAACGCAGACCTCGGCGACACCGACACCGCTGCAGAGCAGTTCGAGGAATCGTTGACGCTGTTCGTCGAGTTCGGCGACCGCTGGTTTTCCGAGCTCGTGCTCGAATCGGCAGCCTTCCTCGCCGCGGCGAGCGGCGACTTCGAGCGGGCCGTGCGCCTGCTCGGCGCCGCCGACACCGTGCTGGAAGCGATCGGCGTGCCGCTGATGGCGCGGCTCAGCGCTCGTCACGACCGCCTCCTGACCGACGCGCGGGGCGCTCTCGGAGCGGACCGGTTCGAGACCGTCTGGAAGGAGGGCACGCGTCTTCCACTGGGTGCGACCGTCGAGCTCGTGGGGGCGGTGCGGACGCGAGCGGACACCGACGCCCCGGAGGGCAGCCTGACTGCCCGCGAGCTCGAGGTCCTGGCGCTGGTCGCCGAAGGCTGCACCGATGCGGACGTGGCGGAGCGACTCGTCTTGAGCGTGCGCACGGTCCATGCGCACCTGCGCTCGGTCTATCGAAAGCTCGACGTTCACACCCGAAGCGCGGCGACGCGGTACGCGCTCGAGCACGGGCTCGCCGCCCCCTCGCTCGCCTGGAGAGGTTAGGCACGGCAGTTAGGCAGTCCTGCCGATGTCGCATCGGCACGGCCGCTCTACGGTCAGGTCATGAAGCTCGACGACCCGATCGACGACCAGGCGGAGGCACTCATGAGCGCAGCGACCATCAGCGAGACGGCGGCACCCAGGTACGGCTATCCCCCACAGGCAATGTTCGCCGCCACCCGCGCAGGCGCCGAGAGGCGGGCGCGCGAAACGGCGGCAGCCGTGACACGGGAGACGGCCTCGCACCCCGGACGCAACCTTTTTCGCAGGCTTGCGTCCCTGCTCGCCCCGACGGCGTCGTAGCGAACCGCTCTGAAGAGCGACGATAGCGCGCGCAGGCACGCGGTAGCCTTTCCCCCGAGCCCCCGTAGCTCAGTGGATAGAGCAGCGGTTTCCTAAACCGCGTGCACAAGTTCGATTCTTGTCGGGGGCACGCCTCTCGTCGGCGCCGGCATCCCGCCCTCACCGTCGCCTTCAGCGGTCAAAGCCACTTCTCGGCGGGCTCCTGCTCGATGAACCGGTTGGCGATGTCGATCCGGCGCGCGAACCAGACGTCGCCGAGCGACTGGCCGTAGTCGATGAAGCGGGCGAGCGCATCCGCGCGGCCGGGGTTGCCGGTGATGCGCGGGTGCAGGCCGATCGACATCATCCGCGGCACGTCGTCGCCGTCGTTGCGCAGCCGGTCGAGGTGGGCCTTCGCCATCTCGAGGAAGTGCTCGGGGCTGCCGAAGCCCTGCGGCACCACGTAGCGGGCGTCGTTGACGACCAGGCCGTAGGGGACGACGAGGTGCGGTCTGTCGAGAACTCGCGTCCAGTAGGGAAGGTCGTCGCTGTAGCAGTCCGAGTCGTAGGTGAACCCGCCTTCCTCGACGACCAGCTCACGGGTGTTGGTGCTCATCTCGCGGCAGTACCAGCCGAGCGGCCGGGAGCCCGTCGTGCGGGCGATCGACTCGACCGCGCGCCGGATCGCCTCCCGCTCCTCGTCGCGCGTCATCTCGAAGTGGTTGCTCCAGCGGTACCCGTGCCCGGCCGCCTCGTCCCCCCGCCGTGCCAGCTTCTCGGCCACCGCCGGGTTCCGCTCGAGCGCGACGGCGGCAGCGAAGAACGTGACCGGGATGCCTGCGGCGTCGAAGACACGGAACATGCGCCAGATCCCCGCGCGCGTCCCGTACTCGTACATCGACTCGACGGCCAGGTCGCGCTGCCCCTCGAGCTTGAACGGCAGCTCGTAGAGGATGTCGTTCTCGCCGTCGCCCATGGCGAACGTCTTCTCCGAGCCCTCCTCGTAGTTGACGACGATCTGCACCGCCACCTTTGCCTCGTTCTCGAAGCGCACGCGTGGCGGGTGCTCGCCGTAGCCGACGAGCTCGCGCGGCGGGCCCTCGACGGGAACATCGTCCTGCACGAAGAACTGCGGGTCGAGCGTCATGGCTGCCTCTCCGACTGTCGTGGGTGAGTGGTCAACGGCCGAGCTCCTCGCGTACGAGCGTCGCAAGTCGGCCGGCCCCGGTTCGGATCTCGTCGACGGACGGGTAGCTGAACGAGAGCCGCGCGGTGTTACGCCCCCGGTCGCCGTGGAAGAACCCGGCTCCCGGCACGAACGCCACTCCGGCGGCGCGGGCGCGCTCGTTCAGGGCTGCCGCGTCGACCTCCTCCGGCAGCTCGAGCCAAAGGAAGTAGCCGCCCTCAGGGCGCGTCCACGCCGCGAGCCCCGGCAGCTGCTCGTCGAGCACGCCGAGCAGCGTGTCTCGCCGCACCCGCAGGAACGAGCAGAGGTACTCGAGGTGCGGCTCGAGCCCGCCGGCCGTCAGGAAGTCGTGCAGCTGTGCCTGTGGCAGGAGCGCCGGCGAGACGTACGTCCGCGTCGCGAGCGCCTCGACCGGGGCGACGAGCTGCTGCGGCAGCAGCAGGTAGCCGACGCGGAGGCCGGGGGCGACAACCTTCGAGAAGGACGACGAGAAGACGGCGAGGTCGTCGCCGCCGCGGGCGCGGAGGAGCTCGTGCACGTGCGGCAGCGCCTCGCCCTCGACGCGCAGCAGGCCGTAGGGGTCGTCCTCGAAGACGGTCAGCTCGTGCTCGAGCGCGAGGTCGACGAGAGCGTGCCGCTGCTCGAGGGCCAGCGTCCTGCCGGTGGGGTTGTGGAAGGTGGGCAGCAGGTAGAGCAGTCTCGGTCGCGGGCTGCCTGCTGCCAGGGCGCGCAGGCGGTCGAGGTCGAGCCCGTCGGCGCCGCGATCGACCGTGACGACCTCGGCGCCCGTCGCCGCGAGGGTGTGCAGCATCCGGTCGTAGGTCGGGGCCTCCACGATCGCGCGCCCACCCTCGCGCAGCAGGTGCCAGACGGCGAAGTTGAGCCCGATCAGCGACCCGGGCAGCACGATCACGCGCCCGGGCGCGACACCGTGGCGCTCGCCCAGCCACTCGCGCAGCGGCCCGAACCCGGCCGGCGGCCCGTAGTTGAGCGCGACGCGACCGTCCTGCTCGACCGCGCGCTTCGCGCTCTCGGCCAGCTGCGCGAGCGGGAACATGTCGGGAGAGGGGATCCCGCGCGCGAACGAGATCACGTTCGCCTCGGGAAGCAGGCTCATGCCGGGCTCGAGGCGGCGGCGACCTTCGGCACCGGCCACGCGCCGGCGATCTGCTCGGCTGTGGCGATGTCGAACCGGTGGCGCATCAATAGCAGCGAGGCGTCGTGCTGGGCCGGGTCGTCACTCGCGACGCAGTCCTCGGCGATCACCACGTAGTAGTCGCTGAAGAGCGCGTCACGCGCCGTCGACTCCACGCACCCCTCGGTCGTCGCACCGGTCATGACGACCGACTTGATCCCGTTGCTGCGCAGCAGGAGGTCGAGATTCGTGCCCCAGAAGGCGCTCGAGCGGTACTTCTTCACGATCAGGTCGCCGGGCTCGGGGGCGAGCTCGTCGACGATCGCCTGCCCCTCCGACCCGTCGACCGTGTACTGCAGCGGCTCACCCTCCCCGCGGCTTGCGAGGTGGAGGCGGAGGTTGAAGCGGATCTGGGCCGGCGACTCGCTCGCCCGCCCGGGCAGCACCGTCATCTGGACGAACACCACCGGGACGCCCGTGGCGCGCGCCGCCGCGATCAGGCGCGCGAGCCGCGGGATCATCGGCGGGTACATCGAGATGTCCACGCCGAGGCGGTCGAACGCCCAGCCGGGCGTGCAGAAGTCGCGCTGCATGTCCACGACGACGAGCGCGGTGTGCGCCGGGTCGACGAGCTCGTGGAGCTCGGTGAAGACCTGCTTCCCCTCGACCTCGATCATCGCGCATCCCTCCCGGGACCAGGCCTCGCATCCCGGGGTGTCGAGATCGGCACAACGCAAGGATACGGGGGTGCCGGACGCCTTTCCACCGGTGTCCGGCGGCCGGCGAGCGAGCGGCGACGCCCGGGCCTACGCCGCCCGGGCGGTCACGAGCACCAGCGTACGCGGCAGGGCGAGGTGGTCTCCCTCACGGTGGGGAGCAAGCCGCGCCGTCAACTCGGCCAGCAGAGCCGCACGCTGGGTGTCGTCCAGGGAGGCGTCGACACGGCGGAAGTGCCCGTTCTCGCGCGCCAGGTCCTGCCAGTAGCCGCCGGGGTCGCGCGCAGGCCGGAGCTCGTGCAGCAGGCGGGCCTCGACTCCCTCGAGGCCGGCCGCACGGTGAGCCGCGACAGCCTCGTCCGGGTCGCCGAGCCTGCCGAAGGCGCGCGCGAACCTCGCCCGCTCGTCGCCGAGCACGGCCGCGACCGCCTCGCGCGGCGCCGCGAACCACGGGTTCTCGTCGACCGACGCCCACACGACCGTGACGAGCCGGCCGCCCGGCTCCAGCACCCGCCGCAGCTCGCGCAGCGTCGCGACCGGGTCGTCGGCGGCCATCAGGGCCAGCCGGCTCGTGACGGCGTCGAAGGACGCGTCGGCGAACGGGAGCGCGCTGTTGAAGTCGGCCTCCAGGAGACGCAGCTCGACCCCCGCCGCCACGGCCCGGCCACGCGCCTGCTCGAGCCGCTCGGAGCTCGTATCGATCCCCGTCACCTCGGCGCCCGCCTGCGCCAGGGAGATCGTCAGCCGCCCGCCTCCGCAGCCGGCGTCGAGCACCTTCGCAGCACCGGCCACCGCTGCCAGGATCTCGGCCGTGCCGAAGGGAAGCGGGTCGCCCACAGGAGACCACTCTACGAGCAACGTCGCCGCCGCGCCGGGCGGAGCGGCCCCGCACCAGGCCCCGGGCGGCTATGACCCTTTCGAGGGATCCTGATCCCCCCATCTAGCTACTCGCATCACCCTGACTACGGTGAGACCGGAATGGGTCGAAGCGTGTTCGGGGGGAAACGCCGGAGAGCTGCGACTGCTGCGGCCACGACGCCGAGGACTGCGGCATGGACGAGCACGGCTGGCTGACGCGTGCTCGTGGGCAGGAGTACCCGGGCACCTACTGCCTCGACTGCGCATCGCTGCTCGGCCTGGTGCTGTGGTCGGAGCATTGCTCCCTCTGCGGACTCGAGGCGGAGAGCGAGGAGAGCGCCGAGCGCGAGGGCTGGCGCTACTTCGCCGACGGGTGGGGACAGCTGGTGCCGTTCTGCGCCGTCTGCCTCGCCGCCGAGTTCGGCATCGCCCCGCCGGCGGCGGAGCGACCGCAGCAGCAGTAGCTCCCGGGGGGCTGCGCGGCCCACCCGCAGGCGCGTACGCTGGAGCGCGTGCGGCTCCCCGTCGTGATCGCCGTCGCGGTGCTCCTCTTCATGGGGCTGCCGGCCCTGATCATCGGTCTCGCCGCCGCGGGCCCGATCGGCTGGATCGTGGCCGCGACGGTGCTCCCGTTCGCGACGCTCGCAGTGCTGCTGTGGCTCGGCTGGTTCCGGCGCAGGCACGACGACGGCCCCGGCCCCTGGCGGTAGAGCGCACCCAGGCGATAGGTTCCCGCTCATGGTGACCGCGGCCGAGCGAGAGGTGATGACCTGGGACGACCTCGGCTCCGGAGCGCGCTCGCTCGCCGAGGCGATCCACGCAGACGCCTGGACGCCCGACCTGGTGCTCGGGATCTCCCGTGGCGGCCTGCTCATCGCCGGCGCGATCGCGTATGCCCTCGGCGTCAAGAACACGGCCACGCTGAGCGTCGAGTTCTACACGGGGGTCGACGAGCGGCTCGAGCTGCCGATGCTGCTGCCGCCCGTGCCCGACCTCGTCGACCTCGGCGAGGCCCGCGTCCTGGTCGCCGACGACGTCGCCGACACCGGCGCGACTCTCGAGCTCGTGCGCGACTTCTGCGCCGGCCGGGTGGGCGAGGTGCGGATCGCCGTCCTCTACGAGAAGCCCCGGTCCACGGTCGCGAGCGAGTACGTCTGGCGCCGCACCGACCGCTGGATCACGTTCCCCTGGAGCGCCGAGCCACCCGTGGGAGGCGGCGCGGCCGAGTAGCGGCGCCCGGCGGGCTCAGCGCAGCAGGCGCAGGCGGGCCGGGTCGATCCCGAGCCACGTGCGTGCGAGACGGTGCAGCGTGCCGTCGGCCCGGAGCCTGCGCAGAGCCCGGTCGACGTCGGCGACCGCCACGGGGCCGTCCCGCGTCACGGCGACGACGAGCCCCTGGCCGAACTCGACCCGCGTCGTGACCGGCCCGAAGGCCCCTCCCCTGCCGGCCAGCAGGCGGCCCACCCCGGTCGCGTCGACGAGCCCCGCGTCGCACACGCCGGTGCGGACGAGCTCGAGCAGCCGCTCGGCCGAGGGCGCGAGCAGCGGGCGCACGCGGGGGCGCACTGCCGCTCCGATGGCCGCGGCGCCGTCGCTCCCCCGCACCGCACAGGTGACACGGCTGCGAAGGTCGGCGAGCGCCCGCACCTTCGGCAGGCCGCGGCGCGGCACGACGGCCTGGTCGGTGGCGAGATAGGGAATGCTCAGGTCGGCGGACGCGGCGGCGGCCCGACTGGGACGCACCGACGCTACCGCGACACCCCAGGGGCGCACCCCGGCGGCGAGCAGGCGCGAGCTCGGGCGGACGTCGACGAAGCGGACGGTGCGAGCACGGAGACGCCGCGCGACCGCTCTCATCACCTCGACTTCGAGGCCACGCGCGAGCACGACCCGGCCGTCGCGGACGACGCCGGCCTGCAGGGCCGGGTCGCCGAGGCTGAGAGCCACCACGAGCTCCGCGGGCGGCGCAGACCGCACCAGCGCCGCGATGCGCGCCGGCGTCGCCACCGTGGCGTCGGCTCGACCCTGGTCCGGCAGGCCGAGCGTGACGAGCAGCGCCGCGGCCACGATCGCGGCCGTGACGACGCCTGCCGCGACACCCAGGCCACCCGCCAGGGCACCGATCGCGCGTCGCGCGGTCACACGCTGCTCTCGTAGAGCACGTCGACACCCGTACCGAACCTGGCGAATTCGTAGAGGATCGCCGCGTCGTAGCGCGTCACGCGCACGCAGCCGTGGGACGCGGGATACGTGGGTACCGGGTAGTACTCGTGGAAGGCGATCCCGCCCGTGAAGTAGCTGGCCCAGGGCAGCCATGTTTCGAACGGCACCGACCAGGAGTAGCGCTCCTTGCGATAGACGCGGAACGAGCCCACCGGCGTCGCACCGCCCGCCCCCGACGAGATGTGCACCGAGCGCACGACCTTGTCGTTGTCGATCAGCAAAGCCAGCTGGCGGCCGAGGTGCACCTCTATCCGCCGCCCGGGCGCCCGGCGCGCCGGCTGCGGTCGCGCGGCCCGCTCGAGCGCCATGACCGTGGCGCCGCCGAGCACGCCGTCGCGCGGCAGGCCCGCCCATTTCTGGAAGCCGAGCACGCCGACGGCGACCTGCGTCGAGTCCGCTCCGGAGAGCCCCGAAGGAGCCATGTAGCCGAGATCGACGAGCAGCCGGCGCAGGTCGCGCGGAGACGCGCCGCGCTCGACAGGCTCAACGGGGGCGCTGACCGGGCGGCGCAGGTCGTAACCGGGGAAGAGGCCGACAGGGGTGCCGCCCTCGATGAGCACGCGAACGCCGCGCACCCCCGGCACGGCCCGCAGCGTGCGCACGAGCTGGCCGACCCGGTTGCGCAACGACGTCTCGCTGCGCCCGGCCGCGAACCGCGCGCCCAGGTCGACCGTGACGATCCGCCGCTCGATGCGCAGCGCGCGCAGCGGCGTGCGGGCCGGGATGGCGGAGCGCAACCCGCGTGCTCGCTCGCCGGCCGTCGGCCCCGACAGCAGCGCGTGCAGCCGGCCCTCGATCGTCGCCACCGAGCGGGGTGCGGCCACGGGCTTGCCGTCCTTCTCGAACCAGACGACGGGGCGCGTCACAGCAGGCGCCGGGGACGCCAGCACCAGGGCCAGCCCGGAGAGCACGAGCGCCACCGTTGTCCTCACGGCGAACATTCTCGGCAATGGTCGCATCATCTCCTACCCCGTGTCATCTCCAGCACCTGATCGGCACGAGAGCCGCAGTTCTCAAGCGCGCCCATTGCACCGCCGATGAGTGGTCGAGACACGTGAACCATGGTCCGAACACACCTGCGGCTGCCTCTCCCGTCGAGCTCGTCCACGGCAATCCCGGCACGGGTGCGTCCACCGCGCTCGTCGAGTCGTATCGCAAGCTCGCCGACGTGTTCCACGAGGTGCTCTCCGAGCAGAGCCTCGACGCGCTGCTGGAGCGCATCGCCGACACCGTCGGCGAGCTGATCCCTCACGACGACCTCGCCTTCTATGAGGCCGACGACGCGGAGGCGAAGCTGCGAGGCGTGTTCGCCCGGGGCGAGTACGCCGCGGAGGTGCTCGCCGACGAGCCGTTCGCCTTCGGCACCGGCATCACCGGCTGGGCGGTCGAGCACCGCGAGCCCGTGCTGGCAAACCGCGCCGACCTCGACCCGAGAGTCCGCTTCGTCGAGGGCACCCCGCCGGACCCCGAGTCGCTGATCGCGGTGCCGCTGATCGCCCGCGGGCGGGTGAAGGGAGCCCTGAACATCTACCGCGTGGGCCTCCGGGAGTTCACCGACGACGAGTTCCGCCTGGCGGTGCGCTTCGGCGACGCCGCCGCGCTCGCGCTCGACAACGCCCACGTGCACGCGAGCCTGGAGCTGCAGGCCAACACGGATCCGCTCACCGGCCTGTGGAACCACCGTGCCTTCCACGAGCGCCTGCGCAGCGAGCTCCTGCGCGCAAGTGCCGAGCAGGACTCCGTCGCGCTCGTGATGCTCGACCTGGACGACTTCAAGCGGGTCAACGACGTCTACGGCCACGCGACCGGGGACACGGTCCTGGCCGAGCTCGCCGACCAGCTGCGGGCGGTGGTACGACAGGGCGACGACGTGTGCCGCATCGGCGGCGAGGAGTTCGCGGTGATCGTCCGCTCCGGCGATCTCGCAGCCGCCCAGTCGCTCGCGGAGCGCATCGCCGGAGGCGTCGCCTCGGCCGAGTTCGACGCCGCGGGCGCCATGAGCGTCTCTGTCGGCATCGCGCTCGGTCCCGAGCACGCAGCCAACCCGCGAGAGCTCGTCGCCTGCGCCGAGCTCGCGATGATGACCGCCAAGGCTCGCGGCAAGAGCAGGATCGTCGTCTTCCACGAGGACGAGAGCGAGCGTCCGGAGACGCCGGCCGGCCGCCGCGACGACCGCTCGATCGCGCACCTGAAGATGTTGCACGGAGTCTCGTCGAAGCTCAGCCGGATCAACGACATCGCCGAGATCGGCGCCACGATCGCCAACGAGCTGCGCCAGCTGCTCGACTACCACAACTGCCGCGTGTTCCTCCGCGAGGGTGACGATCTGCGCCCGGTCGCCTTCCGCGGCGAGCTGACGGCGGCTCCGGGGTCGGCGCTCGAGGTGCTCGCCACCCGCGTCGGCATCGGCGTCACCGGGCACGTGGCCAGGACGGGCGAGCCGTTCCTGACCGGCGACGCGGCGAACTGCGGCATCGGGCATCACATAGCGGGCACCACCCAGATCGCCGAGTCGCTCCTGGCCGTCCCCCTCCGCTACGGGCCGGAGGTCGTCGGCGTGATCGTGATCTCCAAGCTGGGCCTCGACCAGTTCGACGCCGACGACGTCCGCCTGCTCGAGGTGCTCGCCGGGCACGCCTCGGTGGCGCTCGTGAACGCGCAGCTGTACGAAGCGCAGCGCCGCGAGGCCGAGTCTGCCAAGGCGCTGCTCGAGCTGTCCCGCGAGCTGTCGTCCGTGACCGCGCTGGAGGCCGTCCTCGACAGGATCGCAGAGGGCACCGCCCGCATCCTCGGCTTCGCACGGGCCTCGGTGTGGCTGACCGACCCCGACACGAGCGAGCTCGTCTGCCGCAGCTCGGCCGCCGTCGGCGCTGCAGCGGTGCCGGTCCCGCCGGGCTCGCGCATCCCCGCACAGGCGGCCGCGCTGCTCGGCGCGCACCCCGAGCCGTTCGTGCTCGAGCGCGCCGACTATCCCGCGCTGCTGGGGCGCGCCTCCCGGGACGAGGCAGCGGACGCCTACGCGGTCGCCCCGCTCGCCCTCGACGCGGGCTTCGCTGCGGTCATGGTCGCGCTCGACAACCCCGAGGGGCTCGACAAGCGTCAGCTGGAGCTGCTCGCAGGGATCGCTGCACAGGCGAGGCTCGCCCTCGCCAACGCCTTCACCTTCGCGAGCCTCGAGCGCACGTTCCTCGCCAGGATCGAGACCCTCGCGAACGCGCTCGCTACGCGACCCGCCTGAGCAGGAGCAGGGAGCGGCCCTCGACCGCGACCTCTCCGCGCACCGGGAACTCGTAGGCGCCTGCCCCGAGCTCCGGCTCGGCAGTCGAGAGCTCGAGAGCCCAGCGCCTGCCGAAGCGGGCGGGCGGCAGGCGGAAGGTGATCGTGCCCTCCCACGCGTTGAACAGGATCAGGAACGAGTCGTCGACGACCGGCTCGCCCTCGTGGGTGACGGCCGTGATCTCGGCGCCGTTCAGGAACGCGCCCAGCGAGAAGGCGTCTCCCCGCTGCCAGTCACGGCGAGTCATGGCACGGCCGTCCGAGCGGAACCACCAGACGTCGGGTGCACCCGAGCCGCGATGTTCGGCACCGGTGAGGAAGTCGGACGTCGGAAGACGGGGTGCTCACGCCGGAGCGCGACCAGCCGCTGCGCGAAGGCGCGCAACCGGCTCGAGCCGTCCCCGAGCTCCCAGTCGAGCCACGAGATCTCGTTGTCCTGGCAGTACGCGTTGTTGTTGCCGCCCTGCGTGCGCCCGAGCTCGTCGCCGGCGAGGAGCATCGGCACGCCCTGCGAGAGGAACAGGGTGGTGAGGAAGTTCCGGGTCTGCCGCTCGCGCAGAGCCTGCACCGCCGGGTCGTCGGTCTCTCCCTCGACGCCGCAGTTCCACGACCGGTTGTCGGTCGTGCCGTCGGCGTTGCCCTCCTTGTTGGCCTCGTTGTGCTTCTCGTTGTAGGTGACGAGGTCACGCAGCGTGAAGCCGTCGTGGCAGGTGACGTAGTTGATCGACGCGAACGGTCGGCGACCGTCACTCTGATAGAGATCGCTCGAGCCCGTGAACCGCTGCGCGAAAGCCCCGACCGCGGTGTGGCTGCGCCAGAAGTCCCGCATCGTGTCGCGGTACATCCCGTTCCACTCCGTCCACAGCACCGGGAAGTTGCCGACCTGGTAACCACCCTCGCCGACGTCCCACGGCTCCGCGATCAGCTTCACCTGTGACAGCACCGGGTCCTGGTGGATGATGTCGAAGAACGCCGAGAGGCGGTCGACGTCGTGGAGCTCGCGCGCGAGCGCCGAGGCGAGGTCGAAGCGGAAGCCGTCGACGTGGCACTCGATCACGAAGTAGCGCAGCGAGTCCATGATCAGCCGCAGGACGGCCGGGTGCGCCGGGTTGAGGGAGTTGCCGGTGCCCGTGTAGTCCATGTAGTGCCGCGGGTCGTCGGGCATGGTGCGGTAGTAGGAGAGGTTGTCGACCCCCTTGAACGACAGGGTCGGCCCGAGGTGGTTCCCCTCCGCCGTGTGGTTGTAGACGACGTCGAGGATGACCTCGATCCCGGCACGATGCAGCGCCTTGACGAGCCCCTTGAACTCCCGCACCTGCTCGCCGCGCGTCCCCGTGGCCGAGTAGCCGGCGTGGGGGGCGAGGAACCCGATCGTCGAGTAGCCCCAGTAGTTCCCGAGGCCCTTGCCGACGAGCGCATGCTCGTCGGCGATGTGGTGGATCGGCAGCAGCTCGACCGCAGTGATCCCGAGCGAGGCGAGGTGCGCGAGCGCGGGCTCGGAGGCGAGCCCCGCGTACGTTCCGCGCAGGTCTTCCCGCACCTCCGGCATCAGCTTCGTGAAGCCCTTCACGTGCAGCTCGTAGATGACGGTCTCGTCCCAGCTGTGCCGCAGGAGATCGTCCCCCTCCCAGTCGAACGACTCGTCCACGACGACGCTCTTCGGGATCGCGGCGGCGCTGTCGGTCTCGTCCATCACGATGTCGTCACCGTCGGCGTACGCCAGCGTTCGGCCGCGCTCCCAGAGGATCGGGCCCTCGATCGCCTTCGCGTACGGGTCGATCAGCAGCTTGTGCGGGTTGAACCGGTGGCCGCGGTCGGGAGCCCAGGGGCCATGGACGCGGTAGCCGTAGCGCTGGCCCACGCCGACGCCGGGCAGATAGCCGTGCCAGTTGTGGGCCGTGTTCTGCGCCAGCTCGCAGCGCGTCTCCCGGTCCTCCTCGTCGAACAGGCACAGCTCGACGCGCTCGGCATGCTCCGAGAAGAGCGAGAAGTTCGTGCCGTTCGCGTCCTGCGTGGGACCGAGGGGGAACGGCGCTCCGGGCCAGGTTTTCACCGCACCAACCTAGCTACGCCACCGGCCCGCCTGGCCACCTCACCGCCCGGCCCCGCTGTCCCGATCCCCCTCCCGGGGGACGCCCGCGAAGGGGATGTGGACGAGAACAAAGGAGATGAGCGGATACGAGATCGCACCCGGCGTCACCCTCGAGCCGCGCGGATGGGCATCGCGCCTCGGGGACGCGCTCCGTGAGGCGCGCGAGCGGCACGAGGTGTCGCTGCGCCGGCTCGCTCGCGAGTCGGGTGGGCGCTTCGGGACGCTCGACCTGCTGCAGTTCGAGCGCGGCCGTCGCGCCGCGGGACCGACGCTGTCACGGCTGCTCGCCGACCTGTATCAGATCGACCTCGAGGCCATCGCACCCCCACGCTCGGGCCTCGAGGTCGACCTGGAGGGAGGCGTTCTCTCAGCAGGAGGCGCGACGCGGCGCCTGACCGGCGACCGCGATGTCACCGAGGAGACTCTCAGCGCATACCTCGAGCTCGTCTCGGCGCTCCGCGGGGCGCGATCGAGCTCGATTTCGCTCCGGCGTGACGACATGGCGTCGCTCGGCGCGGCACTCGAGCTCGACGAGAACGCCGTCGTGGCCGCCCTGGCAGAGCTGATGGAGTGCTCGAGCGACGACGCGAGGCGCCTGCTCGCCGTGCTGCACCGGCGGTCGCTGCTCGTGCCCGTCACGATCGCGCTCTCGCTCGGCGTCGCCGTCGCCGGGGCCGACACGATCCGGGACGGGTCCTCCCAGGGGGCACAGGCTTCCTCCCTCTCCCGTCAGGCGGCCGTTTCCGGGCAGACGGGCGTCTCACTACGGCCTGTCATCGCCTCGCGCCTCGCGCTGCCGGCCCCGGCACGGCATCTCGAGCGAGCACCTCACGTTCCGGCTCCGGCGCCGGCACGGTCCGAGCCCTCGCGCATCAGCCTCGTCTCCGGTCTCACTCTCACGACGGCCGCGGCCTCGCCCCGCCTTGCGGGCGCGAGCATCCGGGCCGCGCAGGGCGACGTGCAGTCCGGATCGAGCGACGGCGCCCGGGCGGAGCCCGGCAGCGAGCCCGCCGAAACGCAGGCGGGGGGCACTGAGGGCCCTGCACCGAGCGCGCCCACCTACGGCGAGGGCGACAGCAGCACGGGCAGCAGCGGCGTGGCCGGAGGCACCGGTGACGGCGGCACGACCGGCAGCGGCGGCAGCGATGGCGGCGCGGCGACCGACCCGGGAGGCTCCGGCACGAGCTCCCAGACCGGCACGAGCGGCGGCGGCAGCGACACGGGCGGCACCGGCAGCGACAGCGACACGGGCCAGGGCGGCAGCGGCTCCGGCAGCAGCAGCGACACGGGCGGCAGCGGCAGCGGCAGCGCTGGCAGTGGCACAGGCTCTGGCAGCAGCAGCGACACGGGCGGTAGCGCGGGTGGCGCCGAGGCGGTCGAGGGCATCTCGATCGTCGGCACGAAGAAGGCCGACAAGATCGCAGGGTCCGCGGGCAACGACACGATCGCTGCGCAGGCCGGCAACGACACCGTCAGCGGGGGCGACGGGGCCGACCAGATCGACGCCGGCAGCGGAAACGACACGGTTCACGCAGGCGCGGGCGACGACGTGGTCGAGGGCGGAACCGGGAACGACGTCCTCTTCGGCGAGGACGGCGACGACCACCTGAGCGGCGGGGCAGGGAACGACACGCTCGACGGCGGGGACGGCGACGACACGCTCGACGGCGGGGCGGGCAAGGACAAGCTCAAGGGCGGCGCGGGCAACGACACCCTCAGCGGCGGCGCCGCCGCCGACACGCTCGAGGGAGGAGACGGGGACGACCTCCTCAGCGGCGAGGCGGGGAACGACACGCTCGACGGCGGGGACGGCGACGACACCCTCGACGGCGGCGCCGGCAACGACAAGCTCACCGGCGGGGACGGCGACGACACCCTCGACGGCGGCGCCGGCAACGACAAGCTCACCGGCGGAGACGGCGACGACACCCTCGACGGCGGCGCCGGCAACGACACCCTCGACGGCGGCGCCGGCTACGACGTGATCCACGGCGGCGACGGCAACGACCGCATCACGCTCGGCGAGGACGGCGGCGTGGCCTACGGCGGCAAGGGCAACGACACGTTCGTGCTCACCAAGGGGGCAAAGGACGTCGTCTTCGGCGGCGAGGGCAAGGACAAGGTCGTCGGGGAGATCGAGGCCTGGGACGAGATCGATCTCGACGGGCCGAACGAAGCCCCCGCGAAGTCCTAGCCGGCAGCCTCCGCCGCCCGAAGCCCGCGCATGGCCCACGTCGTGAACGCCACGCCGAGCAGCAGCGCCAGACCGAACGCCAGCGCCACGTGTGTGGGGCCGCCCGAGATGAGGCTCCGCCCCGCCTCCAGCAGGTACGAGACCGGGTTCAGGCGGGCGGCCGTGTGGATCCAGCCGGTCAGCACGGTCAACGGCACGTAGACGGGGGCGAGGAAGAGCAGCAGGAAGACCGGCATCTGCATCAGGGGGCCGGACTGGATCGTGCGGAACCGCATGGCGATGCCCGCGGCCCACGTGAAGCCGCACACGTTGACGAGCAGCGCGAGCGTGTAGAGGCCCAGCACGTCGACCGCGCCGCCGCCTACGCGCATCCCGAAGACGAGCGCCACCACCGTCAGCAGGGTTGCCGTCAGGCTCCAGCGAATCATCGCGGCGATCCCGTAGCCGAGGACGATGCCCGTGCGATTCGGCGAGGCGAGCAGCAGCCTGCGCGCGAAGCCTCCCTCGAAGTCACGCGCGATGCCGAAACCGGTGAAGACGCCGCCGAAGGCGGCGGACTGCAGGAGCACGAAGACGAACTGGAACGCCGTGTAGCCGTCGGGGAAGTCGAACCCGGGCACCTCCTGCACCTGTGAGAGCCCGCCCGCGAAGGCGGTGAAGAAGAACATGGGGAACATCAACGTCGGCAACAGCAGCGACGGCGTCGTGACGACGATCTTCACGGTCCGCCAGGCGACCCCCGAGGCGACCGACCAGATCCTCACGTCCGCTCCATCCGCTGGCCGAGCGCCCACGCCGCGGCGGCCAGGGAGACGACGGCTATCGCCGCGGCGACGCCGAAGCCCAGGGCCAGAGCCTTCCCGTCCCACCCCGTGATGATCAGTCCCCGCACGCACTCGATCAGGTACGAGACCGGGTTCACCGTCGCCAGCACGCGGAACCAGTCGACGGCGATCAGCTCGCGTGGCGTGTTCATGGACGAGATGAAGAGGAACACGAACAACACGGGGAACAGGCCCTGGATCGACTCGCCCGAGCCCGTCCGCAACGCGAGGAACGACCCCAGCGCACCGAAGCCGAGCGCGACGAGCGCGGCGTACACGAGCAGCAGCGCGACCCCGCCCGGGCCCGAGGCGAAGCGCACGCCCAGCAGGAGCCCGACGATGATGTAGAAGACCGCCTGCAGGACGCCGAGCACCACGATCCCGGCGAGCTGCCCGGCCAGGAGCGACGAGCCCCGCATCGGGGTCAGGGCGAGCCGGGAGAAGAAGCCGGTCTGGATGTCGCGGGCGAGATCGGTGCCGGCATTCATGGTGGCGAACAGCGCGCCCTGGATGAACGGCACCGCGAGCGCGAAGGCGAGGAACGAGTCCGTCGGGAAGCCCGGCAGCAGGGTCGAGGCGCGGAGCCCGCCCGCATTGACGAGCAGGAGCGCGACGGGGAAGACGAGCGGGGGGATGGCGCTCGCGGGCTGCCGGGCGGTGCGGGTGATCGACCGCTGCGCCAGTGCGCCGACCTGCGTGGCGAGAGCGCTCACCGGATCGCGTCCTCATCCTCCGCAGCGGCGGCGCCCTCGAGCGTCCTGCCGGTCTTCTCCAGGAACACGTCGTCGAGCGTCGGCGCTCGCAACTCGACGTCGTCGGCGACGACACCCTCCTGATCCATGGCCCGGATCACGTCGGCGAGCCCCAGCCCCGCGCCGAGCCTGAAGGCGAGGTCGTGACCGTCGCCGAGCGGCTCCCCGAAGCGGGCGAGCAGCGCCGAGATGCGCGAGCGGTCGTCCTCGCGAAAGGGGATCACGTGGACGCTCGGCCGGCCGATCTCCGCCTTCAAGGCCGCGGGCGTCCCCTCGGCCACGATGTGGCCGTGGTCGATGATCCCGACCCGGTCGGCGAGCACGTCCGCCTCCTCGAGGTACTGCGTGGTCAGGAAGACCGTGACACCGTCGTCGCGGGCGAGGCGGGCCACCTCGCGCCAGAGCGCGGTGCGGCTCTGCGGGTCGAGCCCCGTCGTCGGCTCGTCGAGGAAGAGGATGCTCGGACGGTGGACGAGCGCCAGTGCGAGATCGAGGCGCCGCTTCATGCCGCCCGAGTAGCCGCGCACCTTGCGGTCGGCTGCCTCGGTCAGGCCGACCCGCTCGAGCAGCTCGTCCTGCCGGCGCTTCCGCTCCGGCTTCGCGATCCCCTGCAGCATCGTCTGCAACCGGAGGTGATCGCGGCCGGTGAGGAGCGGGTCGAGCGCCGCCTCCTGGAGCGCCGCCCCGATCACCGAGCGCACCTTCGGCCCCTCGCTGACCACGTCGTAGCCGCCGACGCGCGCCGTGCCGGAGGTCGGCGGCAGCAGCGTCGTCAGCATCAGCACGGTGGTGGACTTGCCGGCGCCGTTCGGCCCCAGGAAACCGTAGATCTCGCCGGGGGCGACGTGAAGGTCGATCCCGTCGACGGCCCGCGGGCCTTTCCTGAACTCGCGTACGAGCTGTTCGACGACGATGCTGTTCTCGTGCGCCACGACGACGCAGGCTAGCTCGCGCGTGGCCGGCCGGGCGCTACCCCGCCGGAGCGAGCCAGACGGTGGCGAGCGGCGGCACGGTCACGTGCGCGGCGAAGCCGTGGCCCGAGCCGGCCTCCTGGGCGTCCACGCCGAGGCCGTTACCGACATCCGAGCCGCCGTAGAAGCGGGAATCGGTGTTGAGCACCTCACGCCAACCACCGCCTCGCGGCAGCGGCAGCAGCCAGCCCTCGCGCACGACGGGGGAGAAGTTCGTCAGGCAGACGAGGGCCCGTGCGCCGTCGCCGGAGTAGCGCGCGAAGGCGAAAGTGTTGTCGTCGCGCGCATCGCCGACGAGCCAGGCGAACCCCTCCGGGCGGAAGTCGACCTCCCACAGCGCCGGCTCGGCCCGGTAGGCGGCGTTGAGGTCGCCGACGAGACCGCGCAGGCCGGCGTGATCGGGGTCCTCGAGCAGCGGCCAGTCGAGCGACCGGGCCTCGGACCACTCGTCCCATTGACCGAGCTCTCCCCCCATGAACAGGAGCTGCTTGCCGGGATGCGCCCACATGTAGCCGTAGAGCGCGCGCAGGGTGGCGAGCTTCTGCCAGCGGTCGCCCGGCAGCCTCGTGAGGAGCGAGCGCTTGCCGTGCACGACCTCGTCGTGCGAGAGCGGCAGCACGAAGTTCTCGTCCCAGGCGTACATGAGCGAGAAGGTGAGCCGATCGTGGTGGAAGCGGCGGTGCACCGGCTCGTGCCCGACGTAGTCCAGGGTGTCGTGCATCCAGCCCATGTTCCACTTGAACGTGAAGCCGAGACCGCCGCCGCTCGTGGGCCTCGAGACGCCGGGCCAGGCGGTGGACTCCTCCGCCGTGACGGAGACGCCCGGCTCGCGGTCGTGCAGCACCGCGTTCAGCTCCTGCAGGAACGAGACCGCCTCCAGGTTCTCCCGGCCTCCCTGGGCGTTCGGCACCCAGTCGCCGCCCTCGCGCGAGTAGTCGAGGTAGATCATCGACGCGACGGCGTCGACGCGCAGCCCGTCGGCGTGGAACTCCCGCACCCAGTAGAGCGCGTTCGCGAGCAGGAAGTTCCGCACCTCGTGACGGGAGAAGTTGAAGATCAGCGTGCCCCAGTCGGGATGCGCACCCTTGCGCGGATCCTCGTGCTCGTACAGGGCCGTGCCGTCGAAGCGCGCGAGCGCCCACTCGTCACGAGGGAAGTGGGCAGGCACCCAGTCGAGCAGGACGCCGATCCCGTGCCGATGCAGCTCGTCGACGAGGAAGCGGAAGTCGTCGGGATCGCCGAAGGTCGACTGCGGCGCGTAGTAACCGGTCACCTGGTAGCCCCACGACGGCGCGTACGGGTGCTGCATGACCGGCATCAGCTCGACGTGCGTGAAGCCGAGCTCTGCCACGTACGGCACGAGCTCAGCGGCGAGCCCTCGCCATGAGAGCCCCTGCCGCCAGGAGCCGGGGTGCACCTCGTACACGGACATGGGTGAGGTGAGCGGATCGGTGCGGCGGCGGCGCTCGAGCCACTCGTCGTCCCGCCACCGGTAGCGGGAGCCGAAGACGACAGACGCTGTCGCGGGCGGCACCTCCGCGTAGACCGCGTAGGGGTCGGCCTTGAGGCCGGTGACCCCGTCCGCGCCGGTGACGGCGAGCTTGTAGCGAGCTCCCTCCGACGCGCCGGCGACGACACCCTCCCAGATCCCCGACGAGCCCACGGGTGCGAGCGGGTCCGATCCCTCGCTCCAGTAGTTCCAGTCCCCGGCGACCGACACCGCCCGCGCGTTCGGCGCCCACACGGCGAAGCGGACGCCGCCCTCGACCAGGTGCGCGCCGAGCCGCTCGTAGAGTCGCTCGTGTCGCCCCTCGCCCGCGAGGTGGAGGTCGAGCTCGCCGAGCCCGTCGCTCATCGACTCTCCAGCAGGCGCTCGAGGCCCTGTGCCGGGATCGAGACCCAGTCGGGGCGGTTCCCGAGCTCGTACCGCACCTCGTACAGGAGGCGCTCCAGCTCGAACAGCTCGAGCAGCCGCTCGAGCCCGCTCTCTCCCGCCGGCAGGAGCCGCTGGTCGACGGTCGAGCGCCAGCCGTCGAGGAACGCCGCCCGGCACGACCACTCCCACTCCTCCGGCGCGTGCACGTCGTGCAGCAGCGTCGCCGCGCTTGCCGCGTACGCGAACGAGCGCAGCATGCCCGCGACGTCCCGCAACGGCGAGGTGCGGCGGCGGCGCTCCGCGAGCGAGCGGGCGGGCTCACCCTCGAAGTCGATCACCACCCAGTCGTCCGCGGCCGTCCAGAGCACCTGCCCCAGGTGGTAGTCGCCGTGCACCCTCGCGACGAGACCGGGCGGGCCTACGTGCCCGAGCTCCTGCACGAGGTCTCGCACCGCCTCGAGCCGCCTTCCGAGCGGGGTCTCGGCGAGGCCCGCGGCGTCCAGTGTGAGTCGCGAGATGTCCTCGTCGATCGTGGCCGCGAGGAGCCCGACCAACTCGGCGCTGGGCTGCTCCGGGGCGAGCTGCGGATCGTCGGTGGCGGCGAGAGCGGCGTGCATGGCGCCCGTCACCTCGCCCAGCCTGCGGGCCCGGCGCGGCAGCCACTGCGGGTCACCGGCCGCCAGGGCGTCGACGGCGAGCTCCCAGCCGTCCCCGACCGAGTCGACGAGCCCGGTGACGACGGCGAGGGCCGTGTCGAGCGGGTCGCCGCGGTACTCGAGCGACCCGTTCAGCCGCGGAGCGTTCGCGAAGCCCGACTCTGCTAGCACCTGCAACAGCTCGAGCTCGGGGTTCGGGCCCGCCTCGAGCCTGCGATACAGCTTCAGGACATGGGCCTCGTCCAGCACGACGGAGCTGTTCGACTGCTCCACACCGATCGGCCGCACCGTCGCACACGGGGTGTCGACCCCGCACAGTGCCGCCAGGCGCCGCACGCACGCCGGCCGGTCGAGTGCGTCCTCCGGTGCCCCGTCTGCGAAGCACAGCGCCAGGACGTAGGTGTCGTGCGTCCCCTCGAGGAAGCGCACCTCGACGAGCGCGAGCTCGAGGTCGCCGTCGGCGTGTGCGACCGCCGCGACGTGTGCCCCCTCCGGCTCGCGCTCCTTGGCGCCGAACCAGCGCCGGCCAACCACCAGCTCGAGGAGCTCGTCCGAGCCGAGAGCCTGCGAGCGGCTCATCCCTGCCCGTCCTCCGTGAGCTGGAACCAGAAGAACCCGCGCGGTGCGAGCGTCAGCAGGTAGGGCAGCTCGCCGATCGGCGGGAAGGGGCTGCGTCCCAGCATCTCCACCGGGATCCGTCCCTCCCAGCGCGAGAGGTTCAGCTCGACCGCCTGTGCGGAGCGGGCCAGGTTGTGCACGCAGAGCACGACGTCGCCGTCCGCGGTGCGGACGTGCGCGAACACTTTCGGGTTCTCCGGCCGCAGCGCCTCGTAGTCACCGATCCCGAAGACCGGGTGCTGCTTGCGCAACTCGATGAACCGGCGCAGCCAGCGCAGCAGCGACGTGGGTGAGCGCAGCTGCGCCTCGACGTTGACGGCGGCGAAGCCGAACACCGGGTCCATCAGCGGCGGCAGGTAGAGCTGCGCGAAGTCCGCCCGCGAGAAGCCGCCGTTGCGGTCGCCCGTCCACTGCATCGGGGTGCGGACCCCGTCGCGGTCTCCCAGGTAGACGTTGTCGCCCATCCCGATCTCGTCCCCGTAGTAGAGCACCGGCGAGCCGGGCAGCGAGAAGAGGATCGCGTGCATCAGCTCGATCTCGTCGCGGCCGCCGTCGAGCAACGGCGCCAGGCGGCGGCGGATGCCGAGGTTCAGCTTCATGCGCGGGTCGTTGGCGTACTCCGCGTACATGTAGTCGCGCTCCTCATCGGTCACCATCTCGAGCGTCAGCTCGTCGTGGTTGCGCAGGAAGAGGCCCCACTGGGCGCTGTCGGGGATCGGGGGCGTGCGGTCGAGGATCTCGATCATCGGCTTCGCCTCCTCCCGGCGCAGGCCCATGAACATGCGCGGCATGACCGGGAAGTGGAACGCCATGTGGCACTCGTCGCCCTCGCCGAAGTACTCGACGACGTCCTCGGGCCACTGGTTCGCCTCGGCGAGGAGCACCCGGTCCGGGTAGTTCGCGTCCACCTCCGCGCGAACACGCCGGAGGAAGGCGTGGGTGGCGGGGAGGTTCTCGCAGATCGTCCCCTCCTGCTCGAACAGGTAGGGCACGGCGTCGAGCCGGAACCCGTCCAGGCCCCGGTCGAGCCAGAAGCGGAGGACGTCGAGCATCGCCTCCTGCACCTCGACGTTCTCGTAGTTGAGATCGGGCTGGTGGGCGAAGAAGCGGTGCCAGTAGTAGGCGCCCGCCTGCTCGTCCCACGTCCAGTTCGACCGTTCCGTGTCGACGAAGATGATGCGCGCGTCCTCGTAGACGTGGACGGTGTCCGACCAGACGTACCAGTCGTACTTCGGCGACGCCGGCCCGAGCCGCGACTCCTGGAACCACTGGTGATCGCTCGAGGTGTGGTTCATCACGAGGTCTGCGATCACGCGGATGCCGCGCTCGTGTGACGCCTGTACGAAGCTCTCGAAGTCCTCGAGCGTGCCGAAGTCGGGATGGACGCCGTAGAAGTCGGCGATGTCGTAGCCGCCGTCGCGCAGCGGGGAGGGGTAGAAGGGCAGCAGCCACACGCAGTCGATCCCGAGCCATTGCAGGTAGTCGAGCTTCTGGGTGAGCCCGCGGAAGTCGCCGGAGCCGTCGTCGGAGGAGTCGAAGAAGGCCCGCGTGTGGATCTCGTAGAAGACCGCGGTCTTGAACCAGAGCGGCTCGCGCTCGAACCACCCGGCCGAGGAGCCCGCGGCGGCGCCGGAGGAGGGCAGAGGCACGCCCGGCGCGCTCATGCCGTCTCCGCCACGGTGATCACGTGCGCCCCGCCGGGAGGCAGGCGGACGTAGTTGCGGCCGGTGCGCCAGCGATACGTGGCGCCGTCCAGCAGATCGAGCGCCGCGAACGTGTCGGGCAGCCCGAGGCTGCCCGGCACGATCGAGAGCCCCTCCCTGGCAGCACGCGGATCGAGGTTGACGACCACGATCACGGTGTCGCCGTCCTCGCTCTTGCTGAAGGCGATCAGGTCGTCGTTCTGCGTCTCGAGCCAGGCGAGGCTCTCGAGGCGCTGCAAGGCCGGGTGCGCGCGCCTGACCTCGTTGAGCCGGCGGATCAGCGGCAGCAGGGGCCCTTCGAGCCGGCGCCGCTTGACCTCGTACTTCTCGGAGTCGAGGTACTCCTCGCTGCCCGTGCGCACGGGCACGTTCTCGCACGCCTCGTACCCGGAGTAGATGCCGTAGCTGGGAGAAATGGTGGCGGCGAGCACGAGCCGCGCCTCGAAGGCCGGCCTCCCGCCCTTCTGCAGGTACTCGTGCAGGATGTCGGGGGTGTTGGGCCACATGTTGGGCCGGTAGAAGGCCGACCAGGACCGCACCTGCTCGACGAGCTCCACCAGCTCGGCCTTCGTGTTCTTCCACGTGAAGTACGTGTACGACTGGCCGAAGCCGACCTTCGCGAGCGCGGTCATCGGCCCGGGCCGGGTAAACGCCTCGGCCAGGAAGACGGTGTCCGGGAACTCCGCCCGCACAGTCGCGATCAGCCACTCCCAGAACGGCAGCGGCTTCGTATGGGGGTTGTCGACGCGAAACACGCGGATGCCGCGCGCGCACCAGTGCAGCACGACCCCGCGCAGCGCCTGCCAGAGCCCCTCGCGGTCGTCGGTGTCCCAGTCGACGTTGTGGATGTCGTCGTAGCGCTTGGGCGGGTTCTCCGCGGTCTTGATCGAGCCGTCCGGGCGGCGCTGGAACCACTCGGGGTGCTGCGACAGCCAGGGGTGGTCCGGCGCGCACTGGATCGCGAAGTCGAGCGCCAGCTCGACGCCCGCCTCTCGTGCGGCCTCGACCATCACGTCGAAGTCGTCCTCGCTGCCGAGCACCGGGTGCAGCGCGTCGTGCCCGCCCGCGGCGGAGCCGATCGCCCAGGGGCTGCCCGGGTCGCTCTTGCGGGCGCGCGGCGTGTTGTTGCGGCCCTTCCTGTTCGTGACCCCGATCGGGTGCACCGGCGCCAGGTAGACGACGTCGAACCCCAGGGCACCGAGCTCCGGCAGCACCTCCGCCACGCCGCGGAAGCCGCCCCACGAACGGGGGAAGAGCTCGTACCAGGCGCCGAAGCGGGCGCGCTCCCGCTCCACGTCGACGGGGAAGGCGGGGCTCTTCGCCGCCTCGCGCCGCTCCGCCAGCGACAGCTGTGCGGCCCGCTCGCGCCACGCCTCCACGGTGCCGGGGCCGAACAGCACCTCGCCCTCCGACAGCTCACCCGACAGGTCCGACTGCCCTGCAGCGACCTTGCGGTCGACCTCGCCGAGCCACGTCGCGTACGGGTCGACCCATGCCTGCACCCGCAGCTCGAAGCGCCCGAGCGTGTCCGGCGTGAAGCTCCCCCGCCAGCGGTCGTTGCCCATCGGCTCGAGCGGCGCCTCGCTCCACCTGCGCGTCGCTGCGCGCCGGTAGCGGACGACGGCGCGCAGCACGTCGTGGCCGTCGCGAAAGATCGTGGCGGAAACATCGACCCTGTCGCCCAGGGTCGCCTTGACCGCGTAGCGCCCGCAATCGACCTGCGGCGAGACGTCCTGAATCTGGATGCGAGGCAAGGGCATGCCCTGACAAGGTAAACAGTCCGGGGCATGTGGCTCACACGCTCGCTCGGAATCGCCCTCCACCCGACGTCCCTTCCGGGCGGCCGCCTGGGCGCGGAGGCCTTCGCCTTCGTCGACTGGCTGGCCGCCGCAGGCGCCCGCTGGTGGCAGGTGCTGCCGCTCAATCCGCCGGACGAGCACGGCTCGCCGTATGCGTCCCCGTCGGCGTTTGCGTGCTGGCCGGGCCTGCTCGGGGACCCGGACGCTCGAGTCGAGCCCTCCGAAGCGAGGGCGTTCGAGCGGAGCCACGCGTACTGGGTGCACGACTGGGTCGCCTACGCGGGCGGCGACGCGCTTGCCGACCAGGTCCGGTTCGAGCGCGAGTGGGCCACGCTGCGTGCCTACGCAGCCGAACGCGGAGTGCGGATCGTCGGCGACCTCCCCATCTACGTCGCCCCGGCGAGCTGCGACCACGAGGCGCACCCGCAGCTCTTCCTCCCGCCAAGCTTCGTGGCCGGCGCGCCGCCGGACGCACTCAACGACGACGGGCAGAGGTGGGGGAACCCGCTGTACGACTGGGCCGCACTGGCGCGCGAGGGCTACGGCTGGTGGGTGGAGCGGCTGCGCCGGGCGCTCGGGCTCGTGGATGTGCTCCGGATCGACCACTTCCGCGGCTTCGCCGCCTACTGGGCCGTTCCGGCCGCCGAGGCGACGGCCAGGGACGGTCACTGGGAGCAGGGCCCGGGTGCGGCCGTCTTCCGGGCGGCGGAGCGCGAGCTGGGGGCGCTGCCCGTGATCGCCGAGGATCTCGGCGTCATCACCCCGGACGTGGAGGAGCTCCGGGACGAGCTCGGCTTTCCCGGCATGGCCGTGCTCGTGTGGGCGTTCGGTGGCAGCGAGGACAACCCACACCGCCTGTCGAACCACCGGGTGAACCAGGTGATCTGCACGTCGACCCATGACACGGACACGCTTGCCGGCACGTTTCCGGGCAGGAGCACGTGGTCGCTCGTCGAGCTGGCGCTCTCGTCGCGCGCTGCCCTCGCGCTCGTCCCCGTCCAGGATGTGCTCGGCCTCGGCAGCAGCGCGCGCATGAACCGGCCGGGCGTGACCGGCGGCAACTGGGAGTGGCAGCTCGAGCACGGCAGGCTCACGCCGGGCGACGCCGCCCGCCTGCACGCAGCGGCCGAGGCGGCCGGGCGTGCGTGACGAGCTGCGCAGGCTGGCCCAGGCCGGCCTGCGCTTCAACGCCCCGCTCTCCGACGAGCGCGCCGCCGCCCTCGTGCGCGGGCTTCCGATCTCGCCCGGCCATCACGTCCTCGACCTGGGGTGCGGATGGGGCGAGCTGATGCTCCGCCAGCTGGAAGCGCACCCGGCGACGACCGGCACCGGGGTGGACACCGATCGCACCGCCCTCGACCGCGGCCGCCGGCTGGCCGCCCAGCGGGGCCTGCACGAGCGGGTCGAGTTCGTCGAGGCCGAGGCCTCCTCGTTCGAGGACGGCGGGGACGTCGTCCTGTGCGTAGGCAGCTCGCACGCCTTCGGCGGCGCCGGGGCCGCGTTGCTCGCGGTGCGGCAGCGCGTCCACCCGGGCGGGCGCGTGCTCTACGGCGACGCGTTCTGGGCGCAGGAGCCGAGCCAGGTGGCGCACCGCGTGATCGGCGACCTGCCGGGTCTCGACGGGCTGCTGGCGCTGGCGGGGGCCGCCGGCTTCAGGGTGGAGGACAGTGACCACTCCACCGCGGAGGAGTGGGACTCGTTCGAGACGGGCTGGCGCGCCGGTCTCGAGAGCTCCTCCGACCCCGACGCGCTCGCTCTCGCCGCCGAGAGGAAGCGCGACTACGAGGCCGGCTACCGCGGCGCGCTCGGCTTCGCCTGGCTCGTGCTCACACCGGCCTGACGCCGGCCGGCCCGCGGTCGAGGGGCTACAGAGCCCGCTCGACCGGGAGCTTCGCCGCCACGACCGGCTGCCCGTCGACCTCGTACACGACGTCCACCGAGTCGTTGCGGCCGTAGCTCCCGGCGATGCCCAGCACGATCGACGTCCAGCGCAAGAGGCCCAGCTTCCCTTCCTCCCTCAGCTCGCCGTCGAAGACGAGGGCGCCGTCGCGGACGACGTAGTCCGGCCCCTCTCGCTTGGGCACCCCGTTCACGTAGACCTGGAACGGCCGCGTCACGTCTGCGGGAAGGCGCACGCTGGTTCGATCTCGCGTCGTGTCGCTCACCCTCATAGAATGACACCGCTCGTGCGCCTCAAGCTGCCAGCAACCGTCACGGCGGTCCTCGCCGCGCTCGTTCTCGCCGTTCCCGCGCTCGGCGGGAACGGCGGCCTGGGGCCCGTTCCCCCGGAGTCGCCGAACGCCGAGGGCATCAGCCAGAGCTACTGGTTCATCACCTTCTTCCTCCTCGGCGTCTTCCTCCTCGTCGAGACGCTGCTGATCGTGTTCGTGATCCGCTTCCGCCGCGGGCGGCGCGAGCGCCACGCCGACGGCGCCCAGATCCACGGCTCCTCGCGGCTCGAGACGATGTGGACGATCGGCCCCGTCCTGATCCTCTTCGCCATCGCGGTGTTCGTCCTCGCGAAGCTTCCCGGCATCAAGGACGTGCCCACGGCCACGGCGGGCGAGCCCAACCTCGTCGTCAAGGTGACCGGCCGCCAGTTCTACTGGCAGTTCGAGTACCCGAACGGCGTCATCGCGATCGACGCCCTGCGGGCGCCCGTCGGCGGCGTCGTGGAGCTCGAGGTGACCGCGCCGACCTTCGACGTGATCCACTCGTGGTGGATCCCGGCGCTCGGCGGCAAGATCGACGCCATCCCCGGCCGCGTCAATCGCACGTGGTTCAAGGCCGAGCGGGCAGGCACCTTCTCCGGCCAGTGCGCCGAGCTCTGCGGCCTCAACCACGCGCGCATGCTCGCCACCGTGGAGGCGATGCCGCGCGCCGCGTTCGACGCGTGGCTGTCCGGGCGTCAGGCGCAGCAGAATGCGGGCACCTCGCCGCTCGGCCGCGAGGCGTACGACGGGGCGTGCGCGAAGTGCCACGGCCTCGCCGGCGAGGGCAAGGTCGCCGTCAACGCGCCCCAGCTGCAGGGATCCTCGCTCGTCGGCGACGCGGCCGGCATCGAGCGGCTGCTGCGCAACGGCCAGAACCTGATGCCGGCCGTGGGCCGTGACTGGAACAGCACCCAGATGAAGGCGATGACCGACTACCTGAAGGAGCGCTTCGCGAGTGGCAACTGACCCGGTGGCAACGACGAGCACCGGCTCGCACCCCGTGCCCCAGTGGCAGCGAGGGCGGGTGGCCGGCTGGCTCGTCACCGTCGACCACAAGCGCATCGGGCTCCTCTACATCGGCACCGCCGGCGTCTTCTTCGCCATCTCGGGCTTCCTGGCGCTGCTCATCCGCACGCAGCTCGCGCAGGCCGACCAGTCGATCCTGACCGGCACCTCCTACAACGAGTCGGTCACGATGCACGGCACCGGCATGGTGTTCTTCGTCGTCGTGCCGATCCTGGCGGGCCTCGGCAACTTCCTCGTCCCGCTCATGATCGGCGCCCGGGACATGGCGTTCCCACGGCTGAACGCCCTCTCGTACTGGCTCTACCTCTTCGCCGGCCTCGTCTTCTGCCTGTCGTTCTTCGCCAAGGGGGGCGCAGCCAACACCGGGTGGACCGCATACCCGCCGCTCTCGCTGCAGGCGGCCGGGAACGGCCAGGACCTGTGGATCCTGTCGCTGCACATCCTCACCATCTCGTCGGTCATCGGAGCGATCAACTTCATCGTCACGATCCAGAACATGCGCACGGCAGGGATGACCTGGACCCGCATGCCGCTGTTCGTCTGGTCGATCTACGTGTACGCGTGGCTGCTGCTCCTCGTGCTGCCGGTGCTCTCGGCCGGGCTGACCGCGCTCCTGCTCGAGCGCCAGTTCCCCGGCACGTTCCACTTCTTCGACCCGTCGGTCGGCGGCAGCCCCGTGCTCTACCAGCACGTGTTCTGGTTCTTCGGGCACCCCGAGGTGTACGTGATGATCCTGCCGGCCATGGGGATCGTCTCGGAGATCCTCCCGGTCTTCAGCCGCAAGCCGATCTTCGGCTACAAGGCGATCGCGTTCTCGACGATCGCGATCGGGTTCTTCTCCATGCTCGTGTGGGCGCACCACATGTTCACGGTCGGGCTGGCGACGCCGCTGAACATCTGGTTCATGCTCGTCTCGATGGTGATCGCGGTGCCCACCGGGATGAAGATCTTCAACTGGCTCGCCACCCTCTGGCGCGGCAACCTCAGCTTCGACACGCCGATGCTGTTCGCGGTCGCGTTCCTGTCGGTGTTCACCTTCGGCGGCCTGACGGGCATCTACCTGGCCGCCTTCCCCGTCGACTGGCAGCTGCACGACACCTACTTCGTCGTCGGCCACTTCCACTACGTGCTGTTCGGCGGCGCCGTCTTCTCGATCCTGGGCGGGCTCGTCTACTGGTGGCCCAAGCTGTACGGGCGCCTGCTCGACGAGCGGCTCACGAAGACGGCCTTCTGGCTCACCTTCGTCGGCTTCAACCTGGCGTTCTTCCCCCAGCACCTGGCCGGCATGCTCGGGATGCCCCGCCGCGTCTTCACCTACGGCGACACGGGGCTCCTGCAGGCGTACAACCTCGCCTCCACGATCGGTTCCTACACAATGGGGGTGGGCATGCTCGTCTTCCTCGCCGCCATCGTGAAGAGCCTGAACGGCCGCCGGGCGGGGAACGACCCGTGGCTCGCCGACACGCTGGAGTGGTACACGACCTCGCCGCCCCCGGCCCACAACTTCGACGAGGTGCCGTACGTGACGAGCGCGCGGCCGCTGTACGACCTCCGGCGCACGCTGAAGGACTCCGGTGCCCTCTAGCGCCCCGTCTCACGCCGCGGCACCAGCCGCCGCGCCGGGGCCCGGGCCACTCCTCCGGCTCGCACTGCTCGCCGGTGCCGTCGCGACCGCCACCGTCGTCGTCAGCGCCGCGCTCGACCTGGGCCGGGCCCACTGGGGGGCCGCGCTCGTCGCGCTCCCGTTCCTCGCGGCGGCGGCAGTCGCGGCGCGGATGGCCTATCCGCGCCTGCTCATCGCCACGCTCGCGGCACTCGCGCTGATGCTGGCCGCGATTGCGAGCGGCGGCGTCGTTGCGTGGTCGGAGGGGGCAGGCTGGGCGGTCGGGCTGCACGTCGCCGGCGCGGGAGCGGCCCTCGCAGCGGCACTGGGCGCCCTCTCGCTCTCGTTCAGGGGCGAGACGCTCCCGTTCGGCCCGTGGCGGGACTACGTCACCCTGACGAAGCCGCGGATCATGACGCTGCTGCTGCTCACGGGCGCGGCCGGCATGTTCGTCGGTGCGCAGGGATGGCCCGACGGCCCCGGCTTCCTCGCTGCCATGACCGGCCTCGCGCTCGCCTGCGGCGGCTCGAGCGCACTCAACCACATGCTGGACGCCGACATCGACAAGCTGATGGGCGAGCGCACCGCGGCCCGGCCGGTGGCGGCAGGGCGGGTGCCGGCGCCCCGCGCGCTCGAGTTCGGCGTCGTCCTGATGGCCCTCTCCTTCGCGTTGCTCGCGTCGACCGTGAACGTCCTCACGGCCGCCCTCGCCCTGGTCGGCGGCCTCTTCTACGTCGTCGTCTACACCGGGTACCTGAAGCGCTCGACCGACCAGAACATCGTGATCGGAGGCGCGGCGGGCGCGGTGCCGCCGCTCGTGGGCTTCGCCGCCGCGAGCGGCAACCTGACGCTGCCGGCGCTGTGGCTGTTCCTGATCGTGTTCCTGTGGACGCCGCCGCACTTCTGGGCCCTCGCCCTGATGATCAAGGAGCACTACCAGGCGGCGAACGTGCCCATGCTGCCCGGGACGCGCGGCGAGCGCGAGACGACGCGCCAGATCCTGCTCTACTCGCTCGTGCTGGTGGCCTTCACCGTCGCGGTCGGCTGGTGGCTCGGCCCGGTCTACACGGTCGCCGCGGCGCTCCTCGGCGGCTACTTCCTCTTCCTCGCCTGGCAGCTGCGCCGGCACAGCTCGCGCCGGAACGCCGTGCTGCTGTTCCACTACTCCCTGGCCTACCTCGCCCTGCTGTTCGTAGCCGCGGCGATCGACCCCCTGGTGGCATAGCGATGGATCCAGAGCTCGAGCGCCGCAACATGCAGCTGGGCTGGGCCCTGTTCGGGCTCTTCATGCTGCTCTTCGTCGGCACCTTCCTGGTGGCGCTGATCTACCTGCAGCTCGACTGACGCGGCGTCCACCGCCCGTCCCCCGTTCGGGGGAGAGCAGCGACCCTGCTCCTGCCGACATACGGGCTATGCGCATCGTTCGCCTCGCCTCCCTCGGCCTCGCAGTGCTCGCTGCGGCCGCCCTCGTCTCCGGCTCCGCCTTTGCACGAGACGCTGCTTCCGTTCAGGCCCCCAGCAGCCTGAAGCCGTTCCTGCTCCGCGCCAGCGAGCCCGCCGTCCGTGACTTCCCCCGGACACCGTCGTTCTCGTGGGCACCCGTCCGGGGCGCCTCACGCTACGAGTTCCAGCTCTCGAAGACGCCGAACTTCCAGGACGGCACGATCTTCTGGGCCAGCTCGTCGCTGAAGAGCCCGGCCGTCGCCATCCCGCTGACGCTCCCGTGGATGACGGGCGCGCCGTACGCCGCGTATGCGCGCGTGCGCGCGGTGACGCACAACGGCACCTCGAAGTGGAGCCCCTCGTACGGATTCAACATCCGCTGGAGCGACGTCCCCAAGCAGGCGACGCCGTACCCGGGCCTGGCCCGCTGGACTGCGGTCGAAGGCGCGACGAGCTACCAGGTGTGGTTCACGGGCATCAACCGCGTCGTCGAGACCCGCGTCAACGCGGTCGACATGCGCGAGTTCTACGCCTTCCACCAGGGAGCGAACTTCACCGGCACCGTCAAGTGGCGGGTGCGCGCAGTGCGCCGGGTCGCCAAGCTGCAGGGCTTCATCACGCCCGTCAACTACGGGCCGTGGAGCAGGGAGTTCGCCTCGAACAACCCGGCGATGGACGAAGGCGTCGTGCGGCCGGTGGCAGCTGTGACCGCGCTCGCAACGAGCACGACGACCAACCCGAAGGCACACGAGATGACGCCGGCGTTCGTGTTCACCGGCTCCCGTGACGCCGCCGGCAACAGGTACGACTTCTACCGCGTCTACGTCTTCAGCGACCGGCAGTGCGTCAACACCGTGCTCCGCGGAGCGATCGTCGGCGGCCCCGCCTACGCCGCTCGCAACAAGGGCACGCTCAAGCTGCCGACCGAGGAGCAGGCCGTCGCCGACGCGGCGAGCCAGATCCTCGAGCTCGGCGACGAGGGCAAGACGTTCACCGCCGAGGGCTTCGTCGCGAAGCCGGCGAGCGAGGCAGGCTCGAGCTCTGCCGCAGTCGTCGAGACACCGGCTGCCGCCACGACCGGCTCCACGGGCAACACCGTCGAGCAGGCGTCGAACAGCAGCTGGCCCCAGATCGAGCTGCTCGAGAGCGGCTGGCCGAACGGACGCTTCTTCTGGACGGTGGTGCCGGTCAAGCTCGTCGGCAAGGTCGGCACGGACGGGAAGGTCTCCGGCTACGAGTACTACGACGCCGAGGTGCCGCAGGACGCCTGCGCCTCCGGACGCATCCTCGCCTTCGGCAAGGCCTCATCCCCGGTCGTCGCCGGCCAGGGCACCGCCTATGCCTCCGGCCTCTCCCCGTCGGGACGACTGATCGCGTCCACGGGAAGCAAGCCCTTCTACGGCCGCCCGCTCGTCGCGTGGCTGCCCGCTCCCGGCGCCGACACCTACGAGATCGAGTGGTCGCCGTCCCGCTATCCGTGGCGCGCCCTCAAGCGCGTCTCGGTGGACGGAGGCACCGCCACGACGCTGCCACTCAAGCCGGGCACGTGGTGGTACCGGATCCGCGGCCTCAACAGCGCGCTGCCGGAGGGCCACCAGTTCATGACCTGGTCGCCGCCGCTGCGGCTGACGGTGGCGAAGCCGAAGTTCAGGCTCGTCGCCTCCCGCTAGAGCGGACGGATCCCCCAGCGCGATCGACTAAGGTCGGGGCTCGCATGAGCCCCGACCTTTCTCTTGCGCTGGCGCTCGCCGACACCGCCGACGCGATCTCGCTCGGGCGCTTCCGCGCACACGACCTGGTCGTCGAGACCAAGCCGGACCTGACGCCGGTGACGGAGGCCGACCATGGAGTCGAGACGGCGCTCCGCGGCAGGCTCGCCGAGGAGCGGCCGGGCGACGGCGTCGTCGGCGAGGAGCACGGCAGCAGCGACGCGGGCAGCGGCCGGCGTTGGATCGTCGACCCGATCGACGGCACGAGAAACTACTCCCGGGGAGTCCCGGTGTGGGCGACGCTGATCGCGCTCGAGGAGGACGGCGAGCTGACGATCGGAGTGGCCTCTGCGCCCGCGCTCGGCCGGCGCTGGTGGGCCGAGCGCGGATGTGGCGCGTTCGTGAACGGGGAGCGCATGCAGGTCTCCTCGGTGCGGGCCGTCGAGGATGCCGTCCTGTGCTTCGCGCTCGAGCAGCAGCTGCCCGAGCTCGCGCACCGCTGCTGGCATCCGCGCGGCTACGGGGACTTCTGGGCGCACATGCTCGTGGCGGAGGGAGCCGCCGACGGTGCGATCGACGCCGTCGGAGTCTCGCTCTGGGATCTTGCCGCGATCCTGCCCATCGTCGAGGAGGCGGGCGGCAGGTTCACCGACGGCGAGGGCGTGGCACGGCCCGACGGCGGCCTGGGCGTCTCGTCGAACGGTCTCCTGCACGAGGCCCTGCTGGCGGCGATCACTTCGCCGTCGCCCTGACGGCCGCCTCGTAGATCCTGTCCCGCCCGAGCTGGTCGAGCTCGGCCGAGAGCAGGTCGGGCCCGCTCTCGGGCTCGCCGGGGGCCTCGACGGGGGCACCGTCCACCCAGACGGCCGAGACCGTCTCCGCGCTGCGCCGGGTCAGCGAGAGCGGCTGTCCGAGGCGTGAGCGAAGCCAGCCCGCGAGGAGCTCGGCGTCCGCACGGGGGCCTGCGACACGGACGCGCTCGGCCGCCGCGATCCCCGGCCACAGCCCGGCGAGGCGGGCCCGCCACCGCAACGTGCGCGAGAACGCGATGTCGGAGACCGCAACCTGGTCGAAGAGATCGGCCAGGCGCGCGTAGGCGACCGGGACGTTGCGCCACTCGGACGAGTCGACGACGAGCCTGTCGCACACGTCCACGATCTCGGCGAGCGCGCCCGAGCCCCAGGCCGGCTCTCCTCGCCAGCGGCAGAACGCCGGCAGGTCGGAGATGAGAAGTGGCAGCACGATCGACCCGGGGTGCCGCGCGGCCGGGCCGCGCAACCGTATCTCCACGACCTCCGAGAGCACCTCGCGGGAGAGCCCGTCGACTGCGAAGTCCCGCACCGCCACGTCGGCGACGATCTCTGCGCGCCGACCCGGCTCCGGTACCAGGAAGATCGTCCGGGACGGGTGCCGCTCCGCCAGGCCGGCAAGCGTCTTGCGAGCCCGTGGCAGCCACCGGGGCGGCGCCCAGACGACGTGCGTCATCGTGCTGGTGCGCAGCTCCGGGGTGCCGTCCTCCTCCTCGCACGCGCGCAGGCGGGCCAGCTTGCGCTCGATCTCGGCGACGACGCCCACGTCAGCTCAGTGCCGGCGCCAGGAGCGCCCGTCGCGATGGATGAGGTCGTCCGCCTGGCGCGGCCCCCAGGAGCCGCCCGCATAGTTGGGGAAGCGGGGACGGTCTCGCTGCCAGGCGCCCAGCACGGCGTCGACGAGCTTCCACTGCTCCTCGACCTCGTCCTCGCGCGTGAACAGCGTCGCGTCACCGAGCAGCGCGTCGAGGATCAGCCGCTCGTACGCTTCCGGCAGCCCGGTGCGAAATGCTCCGCCGTAGAGGAAGTCCATGTGCACCGTGCGAATGGTCATGCCGGCTCCGGGCACCTTGGCGCCGATCGCCAGGGAGACGCCCTCGTCGGGCTGGACGTGGATGAGCAGCACGTTCGGGCGCAGCCCGTCCCCGGCGATCTCCTCGAAGGGCGGGTGGGGAGCGCGCTGGAACTGGATCGCGATCGTGGTCTCGCGTCGGGCGAGGCGCTTGCCGGCGCGCACGTAGAACGGCGTGTCGGCCCAGCGCCAGTTGTCGACGAACAGCTTGGCGGCGATGTACGTCTCCGTCAGCGAGCCGGGCGCGACGCCGTCCTCCTCACGGTAGCCGGGCATCTCGACCCCTTCCACGAAGCCACGGCCGTACTGGCCGCGCACGACCGACTTGGGGCCGGGCGTGTGCATCGCCCTCAGCACCTTCACCTTCTCGTTGCGCACGGCGTCCGCGGTGAAGTCGATCGGCGGCTCCATGGCGGTGAGGGCGAGGAGCTGCAGGAGGTGGTTCTGGAAGATGTCGCGGATCGCGCCCGCCGACTCGTAGAAGCCGGCGCGCCCTTCGATCCCGATCGACTCCGCCACCGTGATCTGCACGTGGTCGATGAACTGCCTGTTCCAGATCGGCTCGAAGATGCCGTTGGCGAACCGCAGCGCCAGCATGTTCTGCACCGTCTCCTTGCCGAGGTAGTGGTCGATGCGGAAGATCTCGTCCTCGGCGAACCACCGGTGCACCAGCTCGTTCAGTTCACGGGCCGACGCGAGGTCACGGCCGAACGGCTTCTCCACGATCAGCCGTACCCACCCCTCTCTCGCGCGCCGCTCCCCGATCTCCGTCACCGCGGCGGTGAACGCCTGCGGCGGCACCGCCAGGTAGTACAGCCGGTTGCCGCCGGTACCCCGCTCGGCATCCAGCTCCTCGAGAGCCTGCCCGACCCGGTCCTCGCCTTCCTCGTCGTCGAACTCGGTTCCCACGTAGCGGAGCCCGGCGGCAAGCGAGTCCCACACGTCCTGGCGGAACGGATCGCGAGCGAACTCCTTCACCGCCCGCTTCATGGCCGTCGCGAACGCCTTCGAGCTCTGCGGGGTGCGCGCGACCCCGAGCACGGCGAACTGCTCCGGCAGCAGCTTCCGGTAGGCGAGGGCGTAGAGAGCGGGAAAGAGCTTCCGCTTCGTGAGGTCGCCGGAGGCTCCGAAGATGACGACGGCGCACGGCTCCGGCCGGCGCCGCAGGTGCAGGCCCTCGAGCAGCGGGTTGCCCGGCCCGGTCACGCCGGCGCCAGCGACTCCCGTTTCGCCCCGATGCCGGCGAGCAGCTCTGCGAACGAGTCGGCGAACTTCTGCACGCCCTCGGCCTCGAGCACGGCGACGACGTCGTCCACGTCGACCCCCGCGTCTGCGAGGTCGGAGAACACCCTGCGCGCGTCGTCGAGCCCGTCCGTGAGGGACTCGCGCACCTCGCCGTGATCCTGGAAGGCTCTGACCGTCTCGAGCGGCATCGTGTTCACGGTGTCCGGCCCGATCAGCTCCTCCACGTAGAGCACGTCCCGGTAGGCCGGGTTCTTGGTCGACGTGGAGGCCCACAGGCAGCGCTGCGGCCGGGCGCCCTTGCCGGCGAGGTACTGCCAGCGCTCGCCGGAGAAGGTGCGCAGGTAGTGCTGGTAGGCAAGCTTGGCGTTCGCGACCGCGAGCTTCCCCTGCAGGTCGGGCCGTCCTGCCTCTTCCAGCCGCCGGTCGCCCTCCGTGTCGACCCGCGAGACGAAGAAGCTCGCGACCGACAGGACCTGCGACGGGTCGCCGCCCGCGGCCACGAGGCGCTCGAGCCCGCGGACGTAGGCCTCCGCCACGGCCGCATAGCGCTCGAGGGAGAAGATCAGCGTCACGTTGATCGGCGTGCCCTTCGCGATGCAGTCCTCGATCGCACCCAGCCCCGGCTCGGTGGCCGGGATCTTCACGTAGAGGTTGTCGCGGGCGACCTCGCGGTTGAACCGCATCGCCTGCTCGTAGGTGCGCTCCCGGTCGTAGGCGAGGGTCGGGTCCACCTCGAGCGAAACCCAGCCGTCGACGCCGGCGGTGCGCTCCCAGACGGGGCGCATGAGGTCGCAGGCGGCACGGATGTCGTCCATCGCGAGCGCGAAGAAGACATCGACCGGGCTGTCGCTGTCGAGCGTGCGCAGCTGCTCGTCGTACCTGTCTCCTTCCGCGAGCGCCTTCTGGAAGATGGTGGGGTTGGACGTGACCCCGACGACGGCGTCCTCGTCCATCAGGCGCGCAAGAGCGCCGGTCTCGAGCATCTCCCGGGAGAGGGAGTCGATCCAGACGCTGACCCCGCGCTCGCTCAGTTGGTGAAGCCGTGACTCAGCCACTACCCATCCTTTCCAGCTCGCCGACCTTCTCGAGACGTCGCACGTAGCGCTCTCCGCCGTCGAACTGCGAGCCGAGGAAGGCCCGCACGAGCTCCGCGGCCAGCTCGCCGCCGACGATCTCGGAGCCCAGGCAGAGCACGTTCATGTCGTCGTGCTGCACGCCCTGCCGGGCCGAGTACGAGTCATGGCAGACCGCCGCTCGGATCCCGTCGATCTTCGAGGCGGCAATCGACGCACCGACCCCGGAGCCACACACGAGCACACCTCGCTCGGCCTCGCCGCGGCGCAGCGCCAGGCCCAGCTCGAGCGCGCGGTCCGGGTAGTCGACCCGCTCGGCGTCGGTGTCGACCCCGAGGTCGAGCGCTGCGTGCCCTGCCGCCTCGATCGTCTCGAGCACGACACTGCGCAGCTTGACCCCGCGGTGGTCGAACGAGGCGGCAACGCGCATCAGCGGCCCTCGAGCATCGCACGCGCGCGGGCCGAGACGCTCTGGGCGGTGAGGCCGAGCTCCGCGAAGATGCGGCCCGCCGGGGCGGACGCACCGAAGCGGTCGACGGCGACCGAGCCGCCGCGCAGGCCGACCCAGCGCTCCCAGCCGAGCGAGATGCCGGCCTCGACGGAGAGGCGGGCCTCGACCGACGGAGGCAGCACCTCGTCCCTGTAGCTCTGGGGCTGGGCCTCGAACAGCTCCCAGCACGGCATCGAGACGACGCGGACGTTTGCCTCGAGAGAGCGGGCAGCCTCGAGTGCCACGTGCACCTCGGAGCCGGTTGCGAGCAGGATCAGCTCGGGCTCGCCGTCGCCTGCCTGCCACAGCGTGTAGGCGCCGCGCAGGACACCGTCCGCCGAGGCCACCTCGGAGCGATCGAGCGTCGGCAGCTTCTGGCGGCTCAGGGCGAGCGCAACCGGCCCGTCCTCGCGCTCGAGCGCGATCCGCCATGCCATCGCCGTCTCGTTCGCGTCGCCGGGGCGGACGTACCAGAGACCGGGAATCGCCCGCAGGGCCATGTGATGCTCGACCGGCTGATGGGTGGGGCCGTCCTCGCCCACGCCGATCGAGTCGTGGGTCCAGACCCACGCGACCGGCAGCCCGATCAGCGCGGACAACCGCACGGCCGGGCGCATGTAGTCCGAGAAGATGAGGAATGTCGAGCCGAAGGGGCGCAGCAGGCCGGGCTCGAGCGCGATCCCGTTCACGATCGACCCCATCGCATGCTCGCGGATGCCGAAGGCGATGTTGCGCCCGGCGTGCGTGGCGGCGAAGACGCCTGCGCCCTCGAACTCGGTCTTGGTCGACTCGACGAGGTCGGCGGCGCCGCCGATCATGGTCGGGGTGAACGGCTTCAGGGCCTGCATCACCTTCTTGCCGGCGTCCCGGGTGGCAACCTCCTCGCCCGCCGGGAAGACGGGCAGCGCTGAGAGCCAGCCCTCGCGCGGTGCCCCCGCCAGGTCGAGCTCGCGCTCGCGCGCCAGGTCGGGGTGGGCCGCCGTCCAGGCTGCGAGCCGTGCGTCCCACTCGTGCTCGAGGCCGGCGCCCCGCTCCGCCACGGACGCCATGTGGGCACGCACCTCGTCGGCGACGGCGAACGTGGCGTCCGGGTCGAAGCCCATCCGCTCCTTCGTGGAGCGTACCTCGGCCTCGCCGAGCGGCGCCCCGTGCGCCTTGGAGGTGTCGACGGCGTTGGGCGCCGGATAGGCGATGTGGGTGCGCACCACGATGAGGGAGGGGCGCTGCTCCTCGGCCTTCGCTGCGGCGAACGCCCCCAGCAGCGCGTCCAGGTCCTCCCCGTCGTCGACGTGCTGCACGTGCCATCCGTACGCCTCGAAGCGCTTGCCCTTGTCCTCGGTCGTGTACGTCAACGACGTCGTGCCGTCGATCGTGATGTGGTTGTCGTCGTACACGTAGACGAGGCGGCCCAGCCCGAGGTGACCGGCGAGCGACGCCGCCTCCTGCGAGACGCCTTCCATCAGGTCGCCGTCGGAGCAGATCGCATAGACCCAGGAGTCGACGATGGCGTGCTGCGGCCGGTTGTAGCGGTCGGCGAGGAACCGCTGCGCGATCGCGAGACCGACACCGTTGGCGAACCCCTGGCCGAGCGGCCCGGTTGTGGTCTCCACGCCCGCGGTGTGCCCCAGCTCCGGGTGCCCGGGCGTGCGCGAGCCCCACTGCCTGAACTGGCGCAGGTCGTCGAGCGTGAGGTCGTAGCCGGCGAGATGCAGCGCCGCGTATTGGAGCATGCAGGCATGCCCGGCCGACAGGACGAAGCGGTCGCGCCCGGCCCAGCCGGGGTTGGCGGGGTTGTGCCGCATGACGTCGCGGTAGAGCAGGTAGGCGACCGGCGCGAGCGCCATCGCGGTACCCGGGTGACCGGCGTTCGCCTGCTGCACGGCGTCCATGGCGAGTGCCCGGATCGTGTCGATCGTCTGTCTGCTCGGATCCGTCGCCACGGCGGCCTACGATATCGCTCAGGCGAACGCGGCCGCCGGACGCACCGCCTCGTTCGCGAGCATGACGCGGTCCGGTTCGCTCTGCTTCTCGCTCAGCAGCGACCGGAGCTCCTCTGCCACGTCGGCGTTCTGGCCCGACAGCACGGCCCCGACGAGCTGCCCCTCGCGGAGGTAGAACCCGAGCAGCCGGCCCTCGGCGACGCTGCCCCGCTGCACGAAGTCGTCGGCCCCCTCGACGTCTCCGAGCACCTGGAGCTTGACGCCGAAGAGCTGCGTGAAGAAGACGGGCACCTCCGCATAGGGGGCCCGGGCGCCCGCGAGCACGCGTCCCAGGTGCGCTCCCTGCGCGTCCGCGCCCGACCAGTGCTCGACGCGCCGCAGGCGGCCGGAGATCGGATCCGGGTACCGGGCGACGTCGCCGACGGCGTACACGCCGGGAGCCGACGTGCGGAACCTCTCGTCGACGACGATGCCGTCGTCGATCTCGATCCCGCTCCCCTCCAGCACCTCGACGTTGGGAACCACGCCGACCCCGACGACGACGAGGAAGGCCTCGAGCCTGCGGCCGGAGTCGGTGAGCGCTCCGGTCAGCGAGCGCCCGTTGGCCGTGAGCTCGGTGATGCTCTCGCCGAGCAGGACGTCGACCCCGTGGGAGCGGTACAGCTCGAGCAGCTCGTCCGAGAGGCCGGCCGACCCGAGCGCCGGCATCAGGCGGTCACCGAGCTCGACCAGCGTCACCTCGAGGCCCCGCGCGCGCAGGGAGGCCGCCACCTCGGCGCCGATGAAGCTGCCGCCGACGACGAGGGCCTTGCGCGCGCCGTCCGCGGCGTCGCGCACCGCCGCGGCGTCGGCGAGCGTGCGATACGTGTGCACGTCGGGAAGATCCGCTCCCGGCACATCGAGCCGGCGGGGGCGTGCCCCGGCCGCGATCACGAGCTTCGTGAACCCGAGCGTCTCGCCGTCCTCGAGCGTGACCTTCCTGCCCTCGAGATCGACGCCGGCGACGGTGCACCCGAGCCGCAGGTCGACGACCCGCTCCTCGTAGTAGTCCTGGGGGAACGCGAGCACGCCGTCCGCTTCCATCTCTCCGCGCAGGAACCCCTTGGAGAGCGGCGGCCGGTTGTACGGCGGCGTCGAGTCGCGCGAGAGGATCGTCACGAACCCCTCTCCGCCCGCGTCCCGATAGCTCTCCACGAGGCTCGCTGCCGCGCGACCGCCGCCGACGATCACGATGAGCTCGTCATCCATATGGTGTCTTCCTACCCCGTAATCCCCGCCCGTAACCGCAAGGCACGCGGCGCGGTGCGACTACGCTTCGCTCTCGGTGCCCAGCGACGCCCTCGTGCGTCGAGCGAGCACCGCTCCGAAATGGCCGTCCTGATCGCCTCCAACCTCCGCAAGGAGCTCTCCGGAGACCCGCTCTTCGACGGCGTCTCCTTCTCCGTCGACCGGCGGCAGCGGCTCGCTCTCGCCGGACAGAACGGGGCGGGCAAGACCACCCTGCTGCGGGCGCTGATCGGCGAGACGTCGCTCCAGGGAGGTGAGGTCGCGTTCGCCAAGGGCACCCGGGTGGCACTGCACGACCAGCGCCCGCCGCGCGACAGGGGTTTGAGCCTGCGCGAGTACGCCCTCTCCGGTGCGGCCGACCTGGTGCGGATCGAGGAGGAGCTGAGACGGCTCGAGCAGGCTATGGCCGGGGGCGCCCATGACGACGCCACGATGCGGCGCTACAGCGAGGCGCAGGCGCGCCTCGAGCACGCGGGCGGCTGGGGCTGGCGCGACCGTGCCGCCTCGGTGTTGCGCGGCCTCGGGTTCCGGGACGCCGACCTCGACCGCCAGCTCTCGACCTTCTCGGGCGGAGAGCTGACCCGCGCCTCGCTCGCGCGGGCGCTCGCAGGCGATCCCGATCTCCTGCTGCTGGACGAGCCGACGAACCACCTCGACGTCGAGAGCCTCGAGTGGCTCGAGCGCGAGCTGACGACCCTCGACGCAGCCGTGGTGCTCGTCGCGCACGACCGCTGGTTCCTCGAGGCGGTGACGACGGCCGTGCTCGAGCTGGAGGGAGGCAGGTCGCTCTACTTCTCGGGCCCCTGGCACCAGTGGCGTCTCGAGCGGGCGGCCCGTGCGCAGGCAGCGGCGAAGACGGTCGCCCGCGTCGGCGACGACATCGAGCGGCTGGAGCGCTTCGTGCAGCGCTTCCGCTACAAGAAGTCGAAGGCGAAGCAGGCCCAGGCCAAGCTGACGCAGATCGGGCGGCTGGAGCAGGAGCGGAGGAAGGCGGCCGGCGAGCTCGAGAACCTGACACACCGGCGCCGCACGCTCGGCTTCGAGTTCCTCAAGCCTGCGCGGACGGGCCGGATCGTGCTGGAGGCCGACGACCTGGTCGTCACGGCAGGTGACAAGCAGCTATTGCAGGGAGCGACGCTCGTTCTGGAGCGCGGCGAGCACGTCGCGCTCGTGGGGCCGAACGGATCCGGCAAGACGACGCTGCTCGAGTCGTTGCTCGGCCACCGCGAGGTCGATGCCGGCACGATCCGGGTCGGCCACGGCGTGCAGCCCGCCTACTTCTCGCAGCACGACGTCGAGCTGGACGAGCGCGGCACCGTGCTCGAGTGCGCCATGTCGATGACTGGGCTCGCGCGACCGCAGGCGCAACAGCTGCTGGGACGCTTCCTCTTCTCCGGCTGGAGCGAGCACGAGAAGCAGGTCTCGGTGCTGTCGGGCGGCGAGCGCCGGCGGCTCTCCCTCGCCGTCGTCGTCGCCTCGGGGTCGAACCTGCTCGTGCTCGACGAGCCGACGAACCACCTCGACCTCGAGAGCCGGGAAGCGCTCGAGGCCGCGCTCGAGGCGTTCCCGGGCGTTCTCCTGCTCGTCTCGCACGATCGCGCCCTGCTCGACGCGGTCGCCGAGCGGACGGTCGCGATCGAGGACCACACGCTCCGCTCCTACGACGGCGGCTGGGCCGACCTCGTGCGCGCGCGTGAAGAGGCGGTGGCGACGCCCGTCGCTGCGCAGGAGACGCCCAGGAAGGCCAAGCCGGCCCGCCCCCGGGCGCAGAAGCGCCAGCCGACCGAGCTCGAGCGGGTGGAAGCGCGCATCGCCAAGCTCGAGAGGCACGTCGAGCAGCTGGAGGCGAGGCTGGCAGAGGACTGGAACGACATGGACGTGCTCACCGCCCACCGGGCCGCGCGTGACGAGCTGCAGGAGCTGCTGGCGCGGTGGGAGGTGCTGTTCGAGTCCGCCTAGCCGGGATCGGCGCCCGCATCGTCTCGCCTCCGTGTGACGCGACAGCCACCCTGCGGCGTACAACGGTCGTGCACGCCATGACACTGACCCGCCCGCTCACGCACGCCGCCCGCCCCGTCCACGTTCGCCGAGGCGGCGGAGCACCACCTCGACGACGTCTTCGGCTTCCTGCTCTACATGACCGGCGACCGCACGCTCGCGGAGGACCTGTCCGGGGCCACCTTCGAAAAGGCATTGCGGCTGTGGTCGCGGTTCGACCCGCGGCGCGCCAGCGCGAGAACGTGGCTGATCGGCATCGCGCGCACGACGGCTCTCGACTGGTATCGCTCCGAGTCGCGCAGGCGCCGGCGCGAGGAGGCGGCGGCGCGCCCCGAGGCGCACGAGGCGGACTTCGTCGAGGGGCTCTCGCCCGCGCTGCAGCAGGCACTCGCCAGCCTCTCCGCCGGAGAGCGTGAGGTGATCGCCCTCCGCATCGTGCTCGAGCTCGAAGGCGAGCAGACCGCACGCGTGCTCGGCATCAGCACAACCGCCGTGTCGACCCGGCTCAGCCGGGCGCTCGGGAAACTCGAAGAGAGGGTGAGAGACGATGGACTCCGCTGACCTGACCAGGGAGCTGCGCGCCGCCCGACCCGTCGCAGGCGAGGCCTTGCGGGAGCGCGTGCGGGCGATCGCCGCCACGCAGGCGACGCGGCGACCCTCGCCCTTCGCCCGCTTCTCCTCCCGGCGGTTCGCGCTCGTCGCGCTGCCGGCCGCCGCCGTGCTCGTGGCGACCATCGCGGGCGTGACCCGCCTCGCCGGCACCGAGCAGCCTCAGCGCACCGCCGACGCACCGTTCGCGACCGAGTCGGCCGCCGCACAGGACGCGGCGGGAAGCGCTCTCCCGCCTGCCGCGAAGTCGGGCCTGACGACGACCGACGCGGGACCTGCCCCGACACCCGACCGGGCCCAGCGCTACTCCGCGTCGCTGACGATCTCGGTGCAGGACAACGACGCCCTCTCCAAGGCGACACAGAGCGCGCTGGCGACGGCGCGACGGCTGGGCGGCTACGTCGTCGACGTCCAGTACGCGACTGCCGAGACCGGTTCCGCCTCGATGACCCTGCGCGTGCCCACCGCGCGCGTTCAGGACGCGATCGTCAGCCTCTCGGGCCTCGGCACGATCGTCACGCAGCAGGTGCAGATCGACGACCTGCAGGGGCAGGTCGACGACCTGGCCCTGCGCGAGGCGGCACTGCGGGAGCAGATCGCACGGCTGTCGGCCCGGATCGCCGCCCCCGGGATCGCCGCCGGGACGAAGGCGACGCTCGTCGCGCGCCGCGACGCCGCGCGGAGCGAGCTCGCTCGAGTGCGTGCCCAGAGCACCCTGGTGACCGGCGAGGCGCGCCTCGCGACGATCCAGCTCCAGCTGCAGACCGAGCAGGGATTCGCCGTACCGGCGGCCCCGTCGGGCTTCGAGCGGGTGCTCGACGAGGCGCTGCGCATCCTCGCCTGGGAGGCGGCGGCGGTGCTCTACGTGCTGGTCGTGGCCGGGCCGGTCGCGCTGGCGGTCGTCCTGGCCTGGCTCGCCCGCCGGCTCGTGCGACGCCGCGAGGGCGAGCGGCTGCTCGGAGTGCACTGACGAGACGGGCATGGGCGGCGCCTGCGCGTCGCCCTCACTGCGTCACGTCGAGAGTCGCTATCAAGGCGTCGGCCACCACCTTGAGCGGCCGCCCCGAGATCTGGCTCGCCTTGCGCAACCGTGCGAAGGCGTCCTGCTCGGACAGGCCCTCACGCTCCATCAGGAGCCCCTTCGCGCGCTCGATCGCCTTGCGGGCGGCGAGCGCCTCGGAGAGCGAGTCCGCCTCCTCCCGCAACGCCTGCAGCTCGTCGTGCCGCGCCCGTGCGGTCGCGATCGCGGGCAGCAGGTCGGACTCGCGAAACGGCTTCACCAGGTAGCCGAACACGCCTGCCTCGACGGCACGGGAGACGATCTCCTCCTCACCGTACGCAGTCACCATCACGATCGGGATCGGCCGCTCGTCGAGAATCCGCCGGGCAGCGTCGATCCCGTCCAGCCTGGGCATCTTCACGTCGAGCAGCGCCAGCTCGGGCTCCGTGCTGAGGGCGAGCGCTACGGCCTCCTCGCCGTCCTTCGCCTCCGCACAGACCTCGAAGCCAGCCTTCTCGAGCAGCTCTCGCAGGTCGAGCCGGATGATCGTCTCGTCCTCCGCGATGAGAATTCGCATCGCCGTCCTTTCGTCACACGTGCGCCGGGAACCTGACCTCGGCACGCAGGCCGTCGTCGTCGCTGAGGCTCAGCTCCCCGCCGAGCTCGTCACGAACGAGCGCGCGGACGATGGAGAGGCCGGTGCCGTCGGCAGCCGCCTGCATGCCGTCGCCGTCGTCGGCAATCGCGAGGACAACGTTGCCGTCGCGTTCGTGCAGCGTAATCGAAACGTGCCCGCCGCCGTGCTCGAGCGCGTTGCCGAAGAGCTCGCTGAAGACGAGCGCCAGGGACGTCGCGCGCTCACCGGCCAGGAATACCGACTCGAGCTCGGACGAGACCTGCCGGCCCGCGACGAGGCCCTGCACGAGCATGGCCCGGAGGCGGTCGATCAGCTCGTCGAGCTCGACGTCGTCCTCACGGTGCTCGGTCAGCACCTCGTGCACCGCGGCGATCGCGAGGATCCGGTTGACGGAGTCCCCGAGCGCCTTCTTGGGGTCGACGTTGTCGGCACGGGCCTGCAGGCGCAGGAGCGAGGCGACGGTCTGGAGGTTGTTCTTGACGCGGTGGTGGATCTCCTGGGCGAGCACGCCGCGCAACGCCATGCGCCCGTGCTCGAGCGCGACCGCCGCCTGGCTCGCGACCGCCTCGAGCAGCTGGCGGTCGTCGTCGCTGAAGGGAATGTCCCGGTCGACGACGAGCTCGCCGATCGTGCGGGCCCTCCAGCGAAGCGGCAGGCGCACCGCATGCTTCCCGGCCCGTCCCTCGGGCCAGGCGACGCGCCCGTCCTCGAGCACGATCGCCGCACCGGTGGCGTGCATCGATTCGACGGTGGTTCGCACGATCGCCTCCAGCGACTCCTCCAGGTAGAGCGACTCGGAGACGGCCTGGGAGATACGGGCGAGCGCCTCCAGCTCGTGCACGCGCCGCTGCGCCTGGGCGTAGAGCTTCGCGTGCTCGATCGTGCGGGCGACCTGGGAGGCGATCGCCACGAGCAGGTCGATCTCGCCCTCGCTGAAGGCGCGGGGCTCGCGGGTACGGACGTTGAGAGCGCCTTCGAGCTTGTCACGCGCGAGGATGGGCACGGCGAGGATCGACTCGTAGCCTTCCTCGGGCAGGTTCGGGAAGGCCTTGAAGCGGGGGTCGAGGTGGGCCCGCGAGGGGATCATGATCGGCTCTCCCTGCGCCGCTGCGACGCCGGTGATGCCCTCGCCCCGGCGCATGCGCGGCGCCTTGGTCGCATCCTCGACGAGCGTCCCGTGCGTGGCCCGAAGCACGAGCTCGTCGGCCCGCTCGTCGTACAGGTAGACGAAGCAGGCGTCGGTCTCGAGCGCGGACGCCGTCTCGTGCGCGATCGCCTCCATCACCTCCTGCAGGTCGAGCGAGGAGTTGACGACCTCGATCGTCTTGGTCAGCAGGGCGAGGTGACGGGCGGCGTCCTCCATCTAGTCGAGATACGAGAGGACGAGGGCACCGAGGATCGGCACGGCCAGCGTGAGCGCGAAGTTGAACCAGCCGACGATCACGAGGCGGCGGCGCGTCGCCGGAGCCTGGGCGGCCCCGGCACGGAGCTGCCGCTGCAGGCGCGGCCCGAGCACGTAGTCGTGGATCACCGCCCCGCCGCAGAGGAGGGCGACGAGAGCGGACTTGACGATGAGCATGCGATCGAAATCGGTCGAGAGGGCCGCTTCGCTGAACCCGCCGTGCAGGTCGGTGAGCCAGAGCCCCGAGACGATCGAGACGCCCATGGCGCTCCACCCGAGCGGTCGCCAACGGCGCCCGAGAGCCCGCATGGCGGTCGCGCGGGCATCACCCTCGAGCTTGCGAACGGCGGGGACGCCGACGAAGACGAGCGCGACCGTGCCCCCGACCCAGACACAGGCAGAGAGAATGTGGGCGATACGGAGGAGCTCGAGCACGCCTGCAGGCTATCGTCGGAGCTCATGAGCCACGAGAGCCTCCTCTTCCTCCACCTGGGCGGCGCCTTCCTGTTCGTGGGCGGCTCGATCACCGCCGCCGTGCTGCGCTTCGCGGCGATGCGGCGACAGCGGCCGTCCGAGATCGCACTGCTGCTCCGGGCCGTGCGCCCCGCCGTCCCGATCGTCGGCCTCGGCCTCGTGGTCTCGGTGGCAGCAGGGTTCTGGCTCGTCGACCGGCTGGGCCTCGACCTCGCCGCGGGCTGGCTCTCGGCCACCTTTGCCCTGCTCGCGTGGGTCGCGGTCGTCGGAGCGGTCGCCGGCCGCCAGGACCGGCACACCCGCGAGCTGGCCGAGCGACTCGGGGCGGACGGCGATGCACCCAGCGCCGAGCTCGCAGCCCGGCTGCGGGACCCGGTCAACCTGACGCTGAACGCGTCCCTGCTCGCCGCCATCGTGGCGATCGTGGTGCTGATGGTCTGGAAGCCGGGCCTGTAGCCCCCGGATCGGGCCACAACGACCACGGGCCCCCATCAGGGACCCGCGATCGGCCGTCAGACACAGGCTGGCCGCTCGCCTTGCGGCACGGCCTGCACCGTGGATGATGCGTCATCCGGCGGATGATGTCCAGCCCGTGTCGAAGGGCCGGTCGCCCGGCCCCTCGACACCTCGCTCCCGCGGCAGGCGAGGCCGCGACCACGTCCTACAGCGCAGCGAGGTAGCGATCCCTCTCCCACTCGCTGACCTGGATGCGGTACTCGTCCCACTCCTTGCGCTTCAGCTCCACGTAGCGCGGGAAGATGTGCTCGCCGAGCGCCTTCTTCATCAGCTCGGAGCCGGCGAGCTCGACGGCTGCCTCGCCCAGCGAGCCGGGCAACGCCTCGATTCCCTGCTCCCCACGCTCCACCTCGGAGAGCCGATACAGGTTCGTCGTCATCTCGTCGGGCAGCTCGTAGCCGCGCTCGATCCCCTCGAGTCCCGCGTGCAGCAGCGCCGCAAAGGCCAGGTAGGGGTTGCAGGCCGGGTCGGGGCACCGGATCTCGGCCCGCGTCGCCTGCTCGGAGCCCGGCTTGTACAGCGGGATCCGGATCAGAGCCGAGCGGTTGCGCTGCGACCAGGCGACGTACACGGGTGCCTCGTAGCCGGGCACCAGCCGCTTGTACGAGTTGACCCACTGCGCGAGCACCGCGGACATCTCGCGGGCATGCACGAGCAGTCCGGCGATGAACGACTTCGCCGTCTTCGAGAGGTGATGCGGATCCTTGGCGTCGAAGAACTGGTTGCGGCCGTTCTTGAACAGGGACATGTGGGTATGCATGCCCGAGCCGTTCTCGCCGAACAGCGGCTTCGGCATGAACGTCGCGTAGTAGCCGTGCCAGGCGGCGACCTCCTTGACGACGATCCGATACGTCATCGTCTTGTCGGCCATCGCGAGCGCGTCGTCGTAGCGCATGTCGATCTCGTGCTGCGACGGGGCGACCTCGTGGTGGTGGTACTCGATCTGGATCCCGACCGACTCGAGCGCCGCGATCGTGTCGTTGCGCACCTCCGTGGCGGCGTCCTGGGCGGTCATCGCGAAATAGCCGCCCTCGTCCAGGGTCTCGGTGCCCTTGTCGTCCTCGAAGAGGAAATACTCGAGCTCGGGGCCGACGTTGAACGTGTCGAAGCCGAGCTTCCGCATCCGCTCGAGCGCGAGCTGCAGCACGTAGCGCGGGTCGCCCTCGTACGGGGTGCCGTCCGGCTTGACGACGTCGCAGATCATGCGACCGACCTTGGCGCCGAGCGCGTGACCGTGCTCGTCGACCGGTCGCGGCATCACCTGGAAGGTGGCGGGGTCGGGGATGGCCACCATGTCCGACTCCTCGATCCGGTTGAAGCCGGTGATCGACGAGCCGTCGAAGCCCATCCCGTCGTTGAGGGCATCCGCCATCTCGTTCGGGGTGATCGCGAACGACTTGAGGTGCCCCTCGAGGTCGGTGAACCAGAAGAGGACGTGCTCGATGCCCTCGTCCTTGATGCGCTTCAGCACCGCACGGCGCGCCGCGACGCTCGAGGTCGCGCGGTCCTTGCTTCGCACCGTGGCCGAGCGCCTGGCCGGCGTCGTCCCGCCGCTCGCACTGCGTGGTCTTGCCATCAGTTTTCCTCCCTGAAAACGAAAAGAGCCCCAGGCGCAGAAGAGCGCCTGAGGCAACGTCGCCTCGAAACTTGGCCGGGAAAGCCTAGCAGCGCCGTCACCGGCACGCCGCACTCAACGGTCGGGGGCGCCCGTCTCGAGCAGGGGGTCGCGCCCGGTGCGTGTGACCGCACGGCCGTAGAGCGCGAGCGCCGGTGCGAGAACCGACGCGCCGAGAGCGAGGGCCGGTCGCAGGCCGACGGAGGATCCGACGGCACCGATGGCGGGGCCTCCTGCCACCTGCCCGATCGCGTCGGCCTGGTTCACGATCGAGAGCACCGTGGCCCGCACGGACGAGTCGTCGATCGTGCGGTTCACCCACACCGACTGCAGTGGGACGATCAGCTGGCGACAGCCCGTCACCGCGGCGTAGCCGACGATCGCGAGCCAGGGCGTGCCCGCCAGCGCGAACAGCAGCGCGGCGACGAGGATGACGGCGTTGGCGCCGAGCAGCACCCGGGCGAGCCGCTCGCGCGAGGCACCCTCGAGCCGGCCGACCGCGACCTGGGTGACGGCGATCCCGATCACCAGGGCGCCGCCGGTGAGCATGCCGATCCACACGACTCCGGAAAGGCCGCCGACGCCGGGCAGCCCCGCGCCCGTCAGGAACTGGGCCTGCCAGAGGCGATCGAAGCTCTCCGTCCACAGTCCCCAGAAGAACGCGATCGCGAGCATGAGCAGGAGCAGGCGATGACCGCGCACGAGCCGCGCCCCGCGCCCGGCAGTGGCCAGGAGCGCACGGGGACCGACCTGTCCGTCTGCCGCGACGTGCGGGCGGAAGCCCGTTTCGGGCATCGCCGCCGTGAGGAACAGCGCGAGGGCGAGCACGCCCACTCCCCCGGCGATGATCGCGAGCTGCAGGTCGATGACGCCGAGCGCGGTGCCGAGCACGACGCCGCCGAGTGCTCCGGCGTTGCTCACCTGGGCGCCGCGCAGGAGCACGGCCGCGAGGCGCTCCCCTCCCACCTCGTCTGCGATCCACGCCTCGTAGGCGCCGGACTGGAACGTGTAGCCGATCCCCCAGAGGGCGTAGGCGGCGATGATCAGCACCGGGGCCGTCAGCAGGCCGAACAGGGTCGCCGCCACCCCGAGCACGACGAACGAGCAGATGATCGAGAGCCGGCGGCTGACCGTGTCGGCGACGACGCCGGTCGGAACCTCGAAGAGGAAGATGGCGAGCTCCATCGCCGTGCCGCAGAGCACGAGCTGCAGCGGGCTCATGCCCACCTCGGTCACGTAGTAGACGTTCGTGACCGTGAACGTGAGCATGAAGGCAAGCGAGCCGAAGCCCTCGACGAGCAGGTAGACGGGGACCGCGGGGAGGCGCCTCACGCTCGTCGCCCGAGGGCCTCCTCGACGGCCGCGAGGGGCGCCTCGACACGGATCCAGGCGGGACGCTCCAGGTAGCCGAGCGTGCGGTTCACCGCCTGCATGGCGCCGTTCCCCTCCTGGGTCCAGGTGACGAGCTCGCGGTAGCCGTGCCGCGCCGCCCAGGCGATCTGTCGACGCTTGAGCGCCGTGGCGATCCCGCGCCCGCGGTGGCTGCGAGCGACGGCGGTGAGGCCGTGCTCGGCGAGGCGAGGGTCGGCGGCTCGTCGCAGGAGGCCGGCGAACCCGACGACGCGGCCGCCGTCGACCGCCACGAGAGACGCCTCGGGGAGGACACCGGGGCCGCTCGCGTCCTCGTCCGCCCACTGCGGCAGTGGTGGCACCAGGTACGGCTGCGGCAGCGGCATGTCGGGGAGCGCCTCGCAGGCGACGGCGTACGCCCCCTCGAGCAGGCCGGGGCGGGCGCCGACCGGCACGATCTCGATCCGGGCCGGCGCCGGCCCCTCCTCCTCGTCCTGCGCCAGCGGCCGCACGACCTCGATCTCCCGGAACGCCTCCACGAAGCCGTAGCGGGCGGCGAATGCGGCGGCCGGCTCGTCGCCCTCCTCGATCGCGCCCGAGACGATGCTGCTGCCGTGCCCGCTCGCGACCGCGGCGATGCGCGCGAGGAAGCCGGCGCCGATGCCGCGCCGGCGGAACTCGGGCAGGACCGCGACGGCCGCGTAGGTGCGGTCCGGCAGGTCGGAGGGAATCGCTCCCGCGCAGCCGGCGACGTGCCAGTCGAGGCGGGCCAGCAGGCGGACGTCGCCGGGCTTGCGCAGCCGGGAGCGCGCGACCTCGGCGGCGGTGACCGGCTCCCGCGGGACGACGGCGCTGTGGACGGCTGCGTACGCCTCGAGGCCGGGATGCTCGCCGGCCGGGATCACTGTGAGCTCGAGCCCCATCAGCCGCTCCGCTTCAGCTTGCCGTTCCGCTTGGCGTACCGCTCACCGACCCGGAAGACGAGAAGGCCGAGCGGGATCGAGACGACGCCGATCACGAGCAGGGGCCAGACATCGGCCCAGGCCACCCCGGCCCCGTCGAGAACCGCGCCACGGATGCCGCGGAGCGCGTACGTCGCCGGGGAGACCGTCGAGAGCCACTCCATCCACGTCGGGAGCACGGACACCGGGTAGTAGACGCCGGAGACGACCAGCAGCATCCCCTGCGCGATGAAGCCGAGCTGCGTGCCCTTCTCGGGAGAGATCAGCGGCAGCACGGCCGTCATCATCCCGATGCCGATGAACGAGACGGACGCGACGACGAGGACGACGAGCGCCGCGAGGAGATTCGCACCGCCGAGATCGAGGTCGAAGAAGACGGCCACCACGAGAAACAGCAGCGCCGCCCGCACGAGCCCGTAGAGCACGGCGAAGATCCCCATGCCGCCGAGGTGCACGATCCGCGAGAGCGGGGCCATGAAGGTGTACTCGATCGTCCCCTCCCAGCGCTCCCAGGCGACCGTCTCGGTCATGAACTCGAAGAGGATGCCGAGATACGCCCAGATCACGGCGCCGACCAGCAGCGACGTCGTCGCGCGGCCGACGTCGATCTGGCCGCCGGTCGCCTCGATCCCCTTCGCGATGAAGACGATCGTGAGGGTGTTGGCGACGGTCCAGAGGAAGAACGCGAGGTCCCACCAGATATAGCGCCGGGTCAGGTAGACGTTGCGCTCGACGACACCGCCGAGGCCGATCAGCTCGGCCCGCAGGTTGGTGGACAGGGCCCTCACGCGTACACCTCCCGGTCGTCGTCGTCTCCTTCCTCCTCGAACGGCCGGCCGGTGGCGGCGAGGAAGGCGTCCTCGAGCGTGCCCACGGCGTGGCGCCGCATCAGCTCGCGTGCCGGCTCGAGCGCGAGCAGTCGTCCACGGTCGAGGATCCCGACCCGCTCCGAAAGCGCCTCTGCCTCGTCCATGTCGTGGGTGCAGAGGAGGATGGTGGCGTCGTGGAGCTGGCGGATCTCCCGGATGAATGCCTGCACCTCCCGCTTGGAGCGCGGGTCGAGGCCCGTCGTCGGCTCGTCGAGCAGGAGCAGCACCGGCGAGGTGAGCAGAGCACGTGCGAGCGCCACCTTCTGCTGCATGCCGCGGGAGAGGTTCTCCATCGGCTCCCCTCGCCGGTCGGCGGGGAACCCGACCCGCTCCAGGATGGCCGGGATCCGCTCACGGGTCTGCGCAGGGGTCATGCCGTAGAAGCGGGCCGCGTAGTGCAGGTTCTCGGCCGACGACATCTTCTTGAAGAAGGAAGCCTCGACCGAGACCCTGTTGACGAGCCGGCGCACCTCCTTCGTCTCGCGGGCGACGTCGTGGCCGAACACGCGCGCCTCGCCACCGTCGCCGAGCAGCAGGGTCGAGAGCAGGCGCACGAGCGTCGACTTCCCCGAGCCGTTCTGCCCGAGCACGGCGACGCACTCGCCGCGGGCGATCGAGAACGTGACCCCGTCCAGCGCGGGGACCCGCTTGCGGGCGAAGCGCCCGGCCTTGCGGTCGCGACGGGAGAACTCCTTCCGCAGGTCGCGCACCTCGACGGCGACCTCGGGACGTGCAGATCGATGTGTCATGCAATGCTCCTTCGAAACGGGCGATCCAGGACGGCAGCGAGAGGCGGCCCGGGTGGGCCGCGGCAACGGATGTCCTAGATACGAGCCAGCATTGCGCTGCCGAGGGTAGCAGGGCACGACCGGCCGCGCCACTCCTCCGGCGACGCGAGATGGCGGTTGCGACGGGCCGCCGGGTTGTCTACCATTCGGCGCCTGGCGGGGCCGATGTCGGCCCGCGACCGGTATGGCAATGACGCCTCAGGGCTCCTCGTGGAGCGCTGGGGCTTTTTTCGTTGGTCCGGAAGGGGAGGGGCATGCAGATGATGAAAGTCGAGGCAGTCGTCGTCCGCGATCGCGTCGAGACGGTGATGGAGGCCGTCGAGGAGCACACGGGCCACGTCGGCGTCACGGTGATCGAGGCTGTCGGCCACGGGCGGGAGAAGGGCATCACGCACGAGTACCGCGGGCGGGTGTTCGAGTCGCGCTTCCTGCCGAAGGCCCACATGACGTTCGTCGTCCGCGACGAGATCGCCGACGCCGTCATCCACGCGGTCGTCGACGCGGCCCGCACCGGGCACGCGGCCGGCGACGGCATCTGCTGGGTGTCCCCGGTGCACACCGTCACGCACAACCGCACAGGCCTGAGGCTGGAGGAGGTCGAGACCGTATGACGACCAAGGAGCTCGCATTCGCGGCGAGCACGATCTGGGTGGTTCTGGCCGCGATCCTCGTGATCTTCATGCAGGCCGGTTTCGCGTTCCTCGAGGCGGGCCTGACGCGCATGAAGAACGTCGGCCACATCGCCGCGAAGAACGTGCTCATCCTGGCGATAGCCTCGATCGTCTACTACGTCGTCGGCTTCGGGATCGCGTTCGGCGACGGAGGCAACGGGCTCGTCGGGGGCTCCGGCTTCCTCCCCTCGGTCGACGAGCTGCTGACGATCGGCGCCGCGCCGTTCTCGTGGTTCAGCTCCATTCCCGCCGCCGCGGGCTATCTCTTCGAGGTGGCGTTCGCCGCGGTCTCGCTCGCGATCGTCTGGGGCGCGATGGCCGAGCGCACGAAGCTGTGGGTGTACTTCGCGTTCGGCGCGGTCTTCGTCCTGATCTACTCGGTCGTCTCGCACTGGATCTGGAGCCCGGACGGCTGGCTGTTCTCGAAGGGCATGCAGGACTTCGCCGGATCGACCGTCGTGCACTACCAGGGCGCTCTCGCCGGGCTCGCCGGCGCGCTCATCCTCGGCCCACGCATCGGCAAGCGTGGGGCGGACGGGGAGCTCAATGCGATCCCGGGCCACAACATGGCGTACACGACGCTCGGCGTGATCATCCTCTGGTTCGGGTGGTTCGGCTTCAACCCGGGCTCGACCCTGAGCGTCGACTTCGGCGGCGTCGGCTTCTTCGCCTACGTGGCGCTGAACACGAACATCGCGGCGGCGGCCGGGGTGCTGGGCGCGGTCGCCACCTCCTGGCTCCTGATCAAGAAGCCCGACCTCTCGATGATGCTGAACGGCGCCATCGGTGCGCTCGTCGCGATCACGGCGGCGTGCGCGTTCGTCTCGCCGTGGGCCGCCGTGCTGATCGGCTTCGTGGCAGGAGTGATCGTCGTCCTGGGCGTCCTCGCCGTGGAGAGGATCGGGATCGACGATCCGATCGGAGCGGTGGCGGCCCACGGCATGTCCGGCATCTGGGGCACGCTCTCGCTCGGCTTCCTGACCGTGCCGTCCCTCGCCGAGAAGCTCGACACGGGCTCGGCGGGGCTCTTCTACGGCGGTGGCCTGCATCAGCTAGGCATCCAGGCGCTCGGCCTGGCAGCGGTCGGAGCGTTCACCTTCACGGCGTCGTTCCTGGTGCTCTGGCTGTTCGACGTCACCTTCGGGATTCGCACGGACCCCGAGGTCGAGACGATGGGCCTCGACGTCTCCGAGCACGGCATGTGGGGCTATCCCGAGTTCTACATCCCCGTGCCGGGCGGCTACGGCTCCGAGCACACGATCCTCTCGGGGCAGCAGTACGGCAACCGCGAGGTGATCGTGTCGGAGGGCGCCAACGGCGACAGCATGTACGTCGTCCAGTCGGGCAAGGTGGAGATCGTCAAGCAGGGCCGGAACGGCGAGCAACAGCTCGCCACACTGCAGGCAGGCGAGTTCTTCGGCGAGATGGCGATCTTCGAGGACGAGGTCCGCTCGGCGACGGTACGGGCCGTCGGCGAGGCGCGCGTCCTCGAGGTCGACAAGAAGACGGTCGAGCGGCGGATCCAGGACGATCCACGGCTCGCCGTCAACATGCTGAAGACGATGTCCTCGCGCCTGCGGGACGCGAGCACGAGCCGGGTGCAGCGAGCCGAAGGCTGACGACGAGAGACCAGGTGCTGGAGGGCGAGGCCCCTCCAGCACCTGCGGCTCTCGCGCTACGCCGACGCCTCAGGCGAGCGCGAAGGTGACCGTGACCGAAGCGGTCGTCTCCTGTGGGCCGGCCACGACGGGAGTGCCGCTGTCTGCTGCAGCGGCCTTCTCCATCAGCGGCACCGGCGCATAGCCGCCGCTCTCGACGACCTCCGTCACCGTGCCGAGCGAGCGCCCGGAGGCAGCCGCGAGCGTCTGCGCCTTCTCCCGCGCATCGGCCACGGCGCCCTTGAGCGCCTCCAGGTAGAGCTTGCGCTGGTCGCTGCTGGACAGCGACGGCCCCCAGACCTGGTTCGCGCCCGCCTCGACCGCGGCGTCGATCACGGCTCCGGCACGACCCACGTCGACCGTGGCCGTCACGACGTTCGAGGCGGAGTAGCCGGTGACAGCACCGCTCTCGGCGAAGACGGCGGAGAGCGACACCGACTGGGTGGAGATGTCGCCCGCGCCGGCCGCCCGCACGGCATCGATCACGCGACGCATCTCCCTGGCGTTCGCGCTGGTCGCCGCGCGGGCGGTCTGAGCCCGGCTGTCCACGCCGAGCGAGAGCACGGCGCGGTTCGGCACCGACGCGACCGAGGCCGAGCCGGTGACGGTGACGGAGTCGCCGTCGGCAGAGGCCTCGACGGCCCGCGCGCCTTCAGGCCGCGCCACACCTGCGAGTGCCGCGGCGGCGAGCAGGAGCGCGGCCGCGATGGCAAGACGTTTCATCAGAGATCCTCCGGAGGTCGGTTTGTCGACCGATGTACGCCGCCGGAGGGCGTCCTCGTCACATGCCTGCGGGGTGGGTGCTCCTAGTGGCTACCGCTGAAGCGGCGACGGGCGTCCGCGATCGCGTCGGCAACTGCGCCCGGACCGGGCGCACCGCGGGCGGCGACGCTCTCGGCGGCCGTGCCGTCCGGCCTGTACGAACCGTCGCGCACCGAGGCGGCGACGCGCTCGTGCGCGTCGCGGAACGGGACGCCCCCGCGGACGAGGTCCTCGGCGACGTCGGTGGCGAGCAGCAGCGGGTCCGCGACCGCCGCCGCGAGCCGCTCGCGATCGACGGCGAGACCGCTGACGAGCGCCGTCAGCGCCGCGAGCCCGAGCCTCACGTCGCGCCGGCCCGCGAAGACCGGCGCCTTGTCCTCCTGGAGATCCCGGTCGTAGGCGAGGGGGAGGCCCTTGACCGTCGCGAGCAGGCCGGTGAGCCGGCCGATCGCGGTGCCGGCCTTGCCCCGTGCGAGCTCCGCCACGTCGGGGTTGAGCTTCTGCGGCATCATCGACGAGCCCGTGGCGGCGTTCTCGGGCAGCTTCGCGAAGCCGAACTCGGACGAGGCCCACAACACGATCTCCTCGCCGATGCGCGACAGGTGGGTGTAGAGAACGGCGGCGGCGTAGAGGTAGTCGAACGCAAAATCGCGGTCGGCGACGGCGTCGATCGAGTTGCGCATCTGACCGCTCGGCGGATCGAGCCCGAGTGTCGACCCCGCGAGCGCGCCGGCGCCGAGGGGGCTGGCCGCGGCCGCCTCGGCAGCGGCCGCGAAGCGGCGGCGGTCACGTTCGAGCATCTCCACCCAGGCGAGCAGGTGATGACCGAGGGTCACCGGCTGGCCACGCTGCAGGTGGGTGTAGCCGGGCATCAGGGTCTCGGCTTCCGCCTCGGCGAACGAGAGCGTGACGAGGGCGAGCGCATCGATCGCCTCCCGCGCCTCGGCGCAGGCGTCGAGCACGTACAGACGGAACGCGGCCGCCACCTGGTCGTTGCGCGAGCGGCCTGCATGGATCTTGCGGCCCACCTCGCCGAGGCGTCGCTCGATGGCGCTGTGCACGTCCTCGTCGCTCGCGAGATACCCGGAGGGATCCTGGGCGATCTCCACGAGGAGCGTCTCGGCCTCGGACAGCTCGGCGTCCGTGAGCAGGCCGCCGCCGTGGAGCCGCTGCGCGTGCTCGGCCGTCGCCTCGCAGTCGTACCGGAGCAGCTCGGCGTCGTCGGAGCGCAGGAACTCCCAGACGGCGGGGTCGAGTGCACCCTCGACCCTGCCCGACCAGAGGCTCATCGTCGCTTCCCCGCCATCGTCGTCATTCTGACCGCTCGGCCGTGTCTACGCGCCGCCGTCGGAGAGATGCCCCGCAAGCTCGGCGCAGAGCTCCCGCGCCTCGCTCCCCTCCCGTGCGGCGATGAAGATCGTGTTGTCGCCGGCGAGCGTGCCCGCTATCGCCGGATGCCCACCCTCGTCGATCGCCTGCGCGAGCGCGCTCGCATAGCCCGAGGGGGTCGTCACGATCACGAGGCCACCGCTCCCCGGCTCGACGCCGATCGCATACCGGCGCATGGCGGCACCGATCGCCCGCAACCTGTCGAGGTCGCCGGCCCCCGGAGCCGCGTAGACCAGGCGGCCGCTCGGCGCCCGCACCTTCACGAGCCCGAGCTCGCCGATGTCGCGCGAGACGGTCGTCTGCACGACGTCGTGGCCCTCGTCCCTGAGTGCCTGCGCCAGCTCGCTCTGGGTCGAGACGGCCCTGTCCTGGACGAGGCGGAGGATGACCGCCTGGCGCTCCCTGCGATTCATAGTATGCGCGATCGTACCAGAATATGCATCACTTTATGCGCCCAGGACGGCTGCCAGCACGCCCAGGGCCTCATCGACCTCGTCCGCGCCGACGACGAGCGGCGGCGTCAGCCGCAGGACCTCGGGCCCCGCCGAGAGCACGATCAGGCCCTGTTCCCGGCAGTCGTCGACGACGGGGGCGACCGGCCGGTCGAGCACCGCCCCGAGCAGCAGCCCACGACCGCGTACCTCGACCACGCCGGGCAGCCGCGCCAGGCCGCTCGAGAGCTGCTCCCCGCGCTCGCGGACATGTGCCAGCAGCCCCTCGTCGAGCGCCTCGACGACGGCACAGGCGGCTGCTGCCGCGACGGGGTTCCCCCCGAAGGTGGAGCCGTGGTCACCCGGCGCGAAGCCCGCGGCCGCGCGGCTCGACGCCAGCAGGGCACCGATCGGGAGGCCGTTGGCGAGACCCTTCGCCAGCGTCACGAGGTCGGGCTCGATACCGAGTTGCTCGAACGCGAAGAACGTTCCCGTGCGCCCCAGGCCCGCCTGCACCTCGTCGACGCAGAGCAGAGCCCCGACCTCGCGCGCGAGCTCCGACGCGGCCTGTGCAAAGCCGGGCTCGAGCGGGATCACGCCCCCTTCGCCCAGAACCGGCTCGAGCAGCAGCAGCGCCGTGTCCGCCGCGGGAGCGAGGGCCGCCTCGAGCGACTCGACGTCGTTCGGCCTCGCGAACGCCATGCCGGGAACGAGCGGCCCGAACCCCTCCCACTTGGAAGGCTGGCCGGTGGCCGAGAGGGCTCCGAGCGTCCGTCCGTGGAAGCCGCCCTCGAGCGCGACGACACGGGTGCGTCCCGTCGCCTTGCGCGCGTACTTCAGCGCCGCCTCGTTCGCCTCGGCGCCCGAGTTGCAGAAGAAGGCGGCACCACCCCCGAGCCGCTCGTCGAGCAGCCCGGCGAGGCGGAGCATCGGCTCGGTCCAGTACAGGTTCGACGCGTGCCAGAGGCGGTCGAGCTGCTCGTGCGCCGCGGCGGCGGGGCCGGCGGCGCAGTGCCCGAGCGTGACGACGGCGATGCCGGCACCGAGATCGAGGTACGAGCGTCCCTGGTCATCCCACACGCGACACCCTTGCCCCCGCACGATCGTGAGCGGCGCCCTGGCATACGTGGGCAGGACCGCAGCATGCAGACCGGACGAGCCAGGCGGGTCGAGGCCGGGCGGCACCGTCATCCGGTCACCTCCGTCATCCCGATCGACGCGTGCACACCGCCGCGCACTGCGCGCAGGGCCGCCTCGAGCTTCGGCACGATGCCGCCCTGGAAGGAGCCGTCCGCGAGCATCCGCCCGGCGAGGTCGACGCCGATCTCCGGCACGACCTGGTCGTCGACGAGCACGCCGGGCACGTCCGAGACGAAGCGGATCCACTCGGCCCCGAGCCCGACCGCGAGCGCCGCCGCCGCCTCGTCGGCGTTCACGTTGAGAGGCCCGGCGGCGAGCGGGGCGACGACGGGGATGCGGCCGAGCGCCAGGGCCTCGAGCACCTCGGCGGGCGCCGAAGGCACCGGGTCGCCGACGAGCCCGAGGGCGGGCACCTGCTGCGCGGGCAGGCCGATCGCATCACCCGCAAGCCCGATGGCGTCGGGCCCGATGGCCGCGCACACCGCCTCGTTGACGGCGAGCAGCGACGCACGCACCACCTCGAGCACCTCGGGTGTCGTCACCCGGCGGCCGCCGACGAACGACGGAGCGATGCCGATGCGCTCCATCTCGGCCGTGATCTGCGGCCCGGCACCGTGCACGACGACGACGTCGTGGCCCTCCGCGCGCAGCGCCCGTGCCTGGCTCGCGGCCTGCTCGGCGACACGGCCGCCGAGCTTCAGGACGACACGGGCCACGGCCGGCCTCCCCGGGAGCGCATCACGTCGTGTACTCCGCGTTGATGCGCACGTAGTCGTATGTCAGGTCCGAGGCGAGATACGACGCGGAGCCCCGACCGAGCCCGAGATCGAGCTCGATCCGGCAGGAGGGGCCGGCGAGCTCGGGCACACGCCCTGTGGGCGCGCCGGCTGCGAACACCTCCACGCCCTCGAACCCGACGCTGAGCCGGTCCGGCTCGAGCGCGGCGAAGCCGTCTCCGTGCGGCGCCGACCCGGCCGCCGCGAGCACGCGCCCCCAGTTCGGGTCGCGCCCGAACGCAGCCGTCTTGACGAGCGGCGAGGTCGCGATACGGCGCGCGATCGACACCGCCTCGCCGTCGGAGGAGGCGCCGGTGACGTGGATCTCGAGCACGACCGTGGCCCCCTCGCCGTCGGCGACGATCTGACGCGCCAGGCTCGAGCAGACCTCGTCGAGGGCCTGGACGAGCGCCTCGTCGGCGGCCGCGTCGCGCGCGATCCCGCTGGCGCCGTTCGCGAGCAGCACGACGGCGTCGTTCGTGGAGCAGTCGCCGTCGACGGAGATGCGGTTGAAGCTCCCCTCGACGGCGGGCCTGAGGAACGAATCCACCTCGCCCGCTGCGAGCGGGTAGTCGGTGGTGAGGACGACGAGCATGGTGGCGAGGCACGGGTGGATCATCCCGGCGCCCTTCGCCATGCCCCCGACGGTGAAGCCGGGGCCGTGCGCCACGGCCTCCTTGGGACCGGAGTCGGTCGTCATGATCGCTCCGGCCGCTGCGCTCCCTCCGGACGGGGAGAGAGCGAGGGACGCTTCGCGCACACCCGTGAGCACGCGGTCGATGGGGACCGGCACGCCGATCACCCCCGTGGAGAGCACGAGCACCTCCTCGGGGGAGAGGGCGAGCTCCTTGGCGACGCCGTGAGCCATGGCCTCGGCGTCGGCTTCGCCCCGTGCGCCGGTGGCGGCGTTGGCCGAGCCGGAGTTGATCACGACGGCCTGCGGCTCCGCCAGCTCCAGGTGCCGCCGGGAGACGAGCACGGGCGCGGCCTGGGCTCGATTCGCTGTCCACATCGCTCCGCCCACCGAGCGCGAGACGGAGCGGACGAGCGCGAGATCGGGCTTGCCGGAGGGCTTCAGCCCGGCCGCGATCCCGGCCGCGGAGAACCCCTGGGCTGCTGTCACGGACACGGCTAGACCAGCACCCCGGGCAGCCGCAGCCCTGCCGTGTCGGCGAGACCCAGTGCACGGTTGACGTTCTGGATCGCCTGGCCGGCTGCGCCCTTGCCGAGGTTGTCCTCCGCACAGATCACGGTCGTACGGCCCGTGAAGCGATCGTCGAACACACCGATCTCCGCCGTGTCGGTCCCCTGCACGCGGGAGAGCTCGGGCGCCACCCCCTCGGGCAGCACCGTGACCACCTCGCTGGCGCGATATGCCTCCTCCAGCAGAGGGCGCAGCTCGGCGCCCGTCGAGCGCACGCTGCAGGTCGCGATCAGGCCACGGCGGACGGGAAGCAGGTGTGGAGTGAAGGAAACCGGGAAGCCCAGCAGCTGGGCGATCTCGGGCACGTGCTGGTGCTCGCCGACCTTGTAGGGAGAGACGTTCTCGAGCACGAAGCCGGCATGGGTGGACGGCTTCAGCGTGCGGCCGGCCCCGGTCATCCCCGACATCGCCGCGACGACGACCGAGCCCGGCTCGATCGCCTCCCTCAGCGGCGTCAGCGCGAGCAGCGTCGCCGTCGCGTAGCAGCCGGGGTTGGCGATCAGCCGACCGCTGCCCTCGACGAGCTCCGGCAGGCCGTAGACCCACTGGTCGAGGCCGCCCGGGCGCGGGTGGACGAAGCCGTACCAGCGCTCGTACTGGGACGGGTCGCGGAGGCGGTGTGCGCCCGAGAGGTCGACGACCAGGCCCTCGGCGGGCGGCTCCAGGGCCGCGGCCTCCTCGTGCGAGAGGCAGAGGATGGTGACGTCCGCGCCACAGCCGAGCGCCTCGTCGTTGGGCACGAACGCCGGCACGGCATGCGCGCGGGCCCGGCCCAGGCGTGGGTCGAGCGCGGCTGCGGGCCTGCCGGCGAGCGAGCTCGAGCCCAGCGCGACGAGCTCGAGCTGCGGGTGCGCGAGCACCCGGTCGAGCGTCTCCTGGCCGGTGTACCCGGCCGCTCCGACGATGCTGACGGACGTCATGGATTGCATAGTATGCATTAACTCCGGGATGTATGCAGATTACCCGCCGGTGCGCTGGACGCTCGCTAGCCGGCGTGGCGGGAGGACGGGCCGCCGGCTAGCTGCCCGGCGGCAGCGCGACGAAGGCGAACGGGGTGGCCGGCAGCGCACGAGCCGCTGCCGGTGTCACAAAGGTGCCGTTCGCCCGGTGCATCGTCCATCGAGGATAATGGCCCCGAGCGCGCACGACAAGGGCGATCCCACCATGCGTTCCGGACGATGGCACCTTGCCACTAATCGATTGTTCAGGCACACTCAGTGCTCCGATGCTCTGCCTCGCCGTATCGACTCAGGTATGCGATCCGCGCCGCGCGGTATCGCGCGGCGCCGGCATCGAGCTGACGCTCATTCTCCCCGTCTAGGGGAGATGTCGCTCACGCGCCCGTCACAAAGGGCGCACACGCCGACCGAGACGACACCAGGGGTACGCCTACCGGGCGAACGAAGAAGGAGATCGAGCACCGTGACACCCAAGACAAGCGACAGAGATCCGAGAGGGATCTCGCCCGCCCGGGCGCGGAGCGCGCGCACGCCTCCGCAGAGGGCGAGGACGAGATCATGAAGATGACGGGTGCGGACGCGATCCTGCGCTCGCTCGAGGCCGAAGGCGTCGAGGTGATGTTCGGGATCCCGGGCGGCGCCATCATGCCGACCTACGACGCGATGGCACGCGGCACCACCGTACGCCACGTGCTGGCACGGCACGAACAGGGCGCGGGGCACATGGCGCAGGGGTACGCGCGCGCCTCGGGCCGCGTCGGCGTCGCGATCGCGACGTCGGGGCCGGGCGCCACCAACCTCGTGACGCCGATCGCCGACGCCTGGATGGACTCCACCCCGCTCGTGTGCATCACGGGGCAGGTGCGCTCCAGCCTGATCGGCACCGATGCCTTCCAGGAGTGCGACATCACCGGCATCACGATGCCGATCGTGAAGCACTCGTGGCTCGTGCAGGACGTGAACGAGATCCCTCAGGTGATGAAGGCCGCCTTCCACATCGCCCGCACCGGCCGCTGTGGGCCGGTCCTCGTCGACGTCCCGCGCGACCTCCAGGAGGCGGAGCTCGACTTCTCCTACCCGGACAAGGTCGACCTGCCCGGCTGGCGCCCGCCGGCGAAGGTGCACCCGCTACAGATCCGGGACGCGGCGGAGCGGATCGCCCGCGCCGAGAAGCCCGTGCTGTACGTCGGCGGCGGGACGCTGAACGGCGATGCCTGCGACGAGCTGCGGCGGCTCGCCGAGGCGGGCCGGCTACCCGTGATCACCACCCTGATGGGCAAGGGCGCCTTCCCCGAGACGCACGAGCTCCACTTCGGCTGGCCGGGCATGCACGGGACCAAGTGGTCGAACATCGCCATGAACACGTGCGACGTCCTCGTCGCGGTCGGCGCCCGCTTCGACGACCGCGTCACCGGCAAGCTGTCCGCCTTCGCCCCCGGTGCGACGATCGTGCATCTCGACATCGACCCGGCGGAGATCTCGAAGCTGCGCGACGCCGACGTCCCCGTCGTGGGCCCTCTGAAGAAGGCGCTCGCCGAGCTCGTCAAGGCTGTGGCCACGCATCGAGAAGCCGGCGTCGCTCCCCCCGAGGAGTGGATCGCCAGGATCCAGGGCTGGCGGGACGAGTTCCCGCTCCGCTACGGCACGAGCGCCGAATGGCTGAAGCCGCAGCAGTTGATGGAGACGCTCCAGGAACTGACCGCCGGTGACGACGTGATCTTCACGACCGGGGTCGGCCAGCACCAGATGTGGGCGATGCAGTACCTGCTGACCGAGCGGCCGCGGAACTTCATCACCTCGGGCGGCCTCGGCACGATGGGCTACGGGATCCCGGCGGCGATCGGGGCGAAGGCCGCCCGGCCGGAGGCGAAGGTGGTGTGCGTCGACGGCGACGGCTGCTTCCAGATGACGGCGCAGGAGCTGACGACCGCCGTGCTCGACGACCTGCCGATCGTGGTCGTGCTCGTCAACAACGGCTACCTCGGCATGGTCACGCAGTGGCAGGACATGTTCTTCGAGGGCCGGCGCTCGCACGTGCACCTCACCGCGCAGGTGCCGGACTACGCGAAGCTCGCGGAGGCGTACGGCGGCGTCGGCATGGTGGTGGAGTCCGAGGCGGACCTGCGGCCGGCGCTACAGGAGGCGCTGTCGCTGAACCGCACCGTCGTCGTCGACTGCCGTGTCGACCCGTCCGAGCAGTGCTTCCCGATGATTCCAGCAGGCGCGGCCGCGCTGGACATGGTGGAGTATGTGGACCCCGTGGAGGCAGCCTCGTGAAGAACAAGCACACGATCTCGGTCCTCGTCGAGGACAGGCCCGGTGCGCTCGCGCGCATCGCGACGATGTTCGCCCGCCGGGGCTTCAACATCGACTCGCTCGCCGTCGGCCCGACCGAACGTCAGGGCGTGTCGTGCATCACGCTGCGCGTCGACTGCGAGAACCACACGCTCGAGCAGATCGAGAAGCAGATCCACAAGCTCGTCAACGTCCTTCGCGTGACCGAGCTCACCCCCGGCGAGGCGGTCGAGCGGGAGCTTCTGCTGCTGAAGGTGAGCGCCGCGCCGGACCGGCGTGCGGAGCTCGTCTCCACGGCGGAGGCGTTCAAGGGACGGGTCGTCGACCTCGGCCCGGAGGCGATCGTCTTCGAGCTGACGGGCACGCCCGAGGAGCTCGACTCCTTCCAGGAGCTCGCGCGACCGCACGGGATCCAGGAGCTCGTCCGCACCGGCCGCGTGGGGATGTCCCGCGCCTCGACGCGGGGGCGGGCGCGACGCCTGTCGGCGATCAACTGAACGACGCAACCAGGGCGAGGAACGGCCTCGCTCCCACGACAACAACCTGACGAAAGGGAACCACGAATGGCGACGATCCTCCGCGACGGCGACCTCGGCCTGCTCTCGGGCAAGGTGGCCGTGATCGGCTACGGCAGCCAGGGCCACGCGCACGCGCTCAACCTCCGCGACTCCGGCGTCCAGGTCGTGGTGGGCCTGCGCGAAGGCTCCCCCTCGTGGGGAGAGGCCGAGGCGACCGGCCTCGCCGTCGCCAACGTGGCGGAGGCCGTCCGGGGCGCCCAGCTCGTCTCGCTGCTGCTGCCCGACCAGGTGCAACCACAGGTGTTCGACGACCACGTGGCCGCGAACCTCGAGCCCGGAGCAGCCGTCCTGTTCGCCCACGGCTTCAACGTGCTGTACGAGCGCGTCGCGCCGGACGCCTCGCACGACGTGGTGATGGTCGCCCCCAAGGGGCCGGGTCACATCGTCCGCAGGCTCTTCACCGAGGGGTACGGCACGCCGGCGCTGATCGCGATACACCAGGACGCCTCCGGCAAGGCCCGCGACATCGCGCTCGCGTACGCCGTCGGCATCGGCGCCGCCCGTGCCGGCATCCTGGAGACGACGTTCAAGGAGGAGACCGAGACCGACCTGTTCGGCGAGCAGGCAGTGCTCTGCGGCGGCGCCGCCGAGCTCGTCCGCGCCGGCTTCGAGACGCTCGTCGAGGCCGGGTACGCACCCGAGATCGCCTACTACGAGTGCCTGCACGAGCTGAAGCTGATCGTCGACCTGATGTACGAGGGCGGCCTCGCCGGCATGCGCTACTCGATCTCCGACACGGCCGAGTTCGGCGACTACACGCGCGGCAAGCGGGTGGTCGACGCACACGTGCGCGAGCAGATGAAGGGCATCCTGACCGACATCCAGTCGGGCGAGTTCGCGCGCGAGTGGATCGAGGACATGGGCAACGGCGAGGCGCGACTCAAGGCGATGCGCGCGGAGGCGGCCCAGTCCACGCTCGAAACCGTCGGCAAGGAGCTGCGGTCGCTGATGCACCGCGCGGGGGAACGTTGACGGGCAGCGACGCAGGCTGCCCGTCCTGGCACGGGGCAGACCGGCCGACGAGGCGCCACGCGGTGAGCCCGTGAGCAGCACGGCGACAGTGGACGTGCCCGTCGCCCTGCTCGGGTACGGGACCGTGGGCGCAGCCGTGCACCGCCTGCTCGAGGAGAGCGCCGACGAGATCGAGCGGGCGACCGGCCATCGCCTGCGGGTCGCGCGTGCCCTTGTCCGCGACACGTCCAAGCAGCGGGACTTCTCGCCCGGCCCGGGGGTGCTCACCGACGACATCGCGGCGATCCGGGACGACTCCTCGATCCAGGTCGTGGCCGAGGTGATGGGCGGTGTCGAGCCGGCCGGCGACTACGTGCTGGAGCTCTTGCGCTCGGGCCGCCCGGTGGTGACGGCGAACAAGCAGCTCGTCGCCCGCCGCGGCGTCGAGTTGTTCGAGGCCGCGGCCTCGGGCGGCGTGCAGCTGCGCTTCGAGGCATCGGTGTGCGCCGCGATCCCGGTGATCAAGGTGCTGCGCGAGTCGCTGATCGTGACGAACGTGCACCGGGTGCTCGGGATCGTCAACGGCACGACCAACTTCATCCTCTCCGCCATGGAGAGCGGTCGCTCCTACGCGGACGCCCTCGCCGAGGCCCAGCGACTCGGCTTCGCCGAGGCCGATCCGACGGAGGACGTGGCCGGTCTCGACGCGGCAGCGAAGACGGCCATTCTCGCCACCGTCGCGTTCGGGTCGCGCGTGCCGCTCGAGTGGGTCGACGTCGAGGGAATCGAGGGCGTCACCCTCGACCACGTCGCCGCGGCGCGCGCGCTCGAGATGCACGTGAAGCTGATCGGCCGGGCAAGCCTCGTCGACAACCGGGTCGACGTGCGCGTCGGTCCCGCGCTCGTCGACCGGCACCATCCGCTCGCGGCCGTCGAGGGAGCGTTCAACGCGGTCATGCTGCAGGGGGATGCCATCCGCGAGATCACGCTCGAGGGCCCCGGGGCCGGAGGGATCGAGACCGCTTCGGCGGTGGTCGCGGACATGGTCTCGGTCGTCGGCACGACGGGCACCGGGTTCCTCCAGAACGACCCCGTCTGGCGCGAGCTCGAGCGGCTCCCCGCCGGAGAGCTCGCATCCCCGTACTATCTCCGACTCGAGGTCGAGGACCGTGCCGGCGTCCTCGCGCACATCGCCCAGGAGCTGGCCGCCCAGGGCGTCTCGGTGGCACAGCTCGTGCAGCAGCCGCTGGACGGCCACGCCGTCCTCCACGTCGTCACCCACGAGGCGCCGGCGGGGAGCGTCGACGCCGCCCTCGCGGCAATCCGCAGCCTCCCCGAGTCGCGCGGCGACGCGAGCGCGCTGCCGGTCGTCTCCGACCGGGGCGTCGAGCAGCTGGGCTGGAGCTAGTCGCCGCCGCCCGTGTCTCCCGCCGACGACGTGAAAGCGCACATGACGATTCCCCTGATCGAGCGGTTCCGGGACAGGCTCCCGGTGGGGGAGGCGACGCCGGTGGTCTCGCTCGGCGAGGGCTCGACGCCGCTCCTCCGCGCACCGCGGCTGTCCGAGCGCCTCGGCGTCGAGCTCCTGCTCAAGTGGGAGGCGTCGAACCCGACGGGCTCGTACAAGGATCGCGGCATGACCGTGGCCGTCTCGAAGGCGGTCGAGGAGGGGGCCGAGGCCGTGATCTGCGCCTCGACGGGCAATACTGCCGCCTCGGCCGCCGCGTATGCCGCGAGAGCAGGCATCCCGGCACTGGTGCTGTCGCCGCAGGGTGCCGTCGCGAGCGCGAAGGTGGCACAGACCCGGATGCTGGGAGCGAGGGTGCTCGAGGTGCGCGGAGCGTTCGACGAGGCGCTCGAGGCCGCCCGCGAGCTGGGGCGCCGCGGCACTCACGTCGTCGTCAACTCCGTCAACCCCTACCGCCAGGAAGGTCAGAAGACGGCGGTCTTCGAGATCGTGGAGGAGCTGGCCGGCGAGCCGGACGCCTTCGTGATCCCCTACGGGGGCGGCGGCAACACGGCCTCGTACGCGAAGGCACTCGCCGAGCTCGGCTCGACGACGCCCCTCTACTCGGTCGAAGCGAAGCACAGGCCGACGACGCTCGCCTCTGCGATCCGGATCGGAGTGCCGGTGCACGCGCAGAGCGTGGCCGGCGCCGGCGCGCACGTCGTCGCCGTCTCGGACGAGGAGATCGTGGAGGCGTGGCGCGAGCTCGCCGTGCTGGAAGGCCTCTTCTGCGAGCCGTCGTCCGCCGCCGGCCTGGCGGCGATCCGCCGCGGCGCCGTCGCCGGTGAGCGCCTCGTCGTCACGATCACGGGCCACGGCCTCAAGGACACCGAGAACGCCGACCGCTACGGGCCGACGCCGATCCTCGTCGACCCGGATCCCGACTCGATCGCCGCGGCAGCGCGCGGATGATCGTCCGCGCACCCGCCACGTCGGCCAACCTCGGCCCGGGCTTCGACTGCGCCGCCGTCGCCCTCGACCTCTGGAACGAGGTCGAGGTGACCGAGGGCGAGGGGGTGACCGTCGCGGGCGAGGGCGCGGGCGAACTGGCGGAGAACGAGACGAACCTGGCCGTCAGGGCCTATGCGCTGCTCGCGAGCCCTGCCGGCAAGCGGTTCGCCTTCACGAACGGGATCCCGCTCGAGCGGGGGCTGGGCTCGTCCGCCGCGGCGATCGCGCTGGGGCTCGCCGCCGCCGCACCGGGGGCCCCGCTCGAGGATCTCCTGGCCGCGGGCCGAACGCTCGAGAGCCACGCGGACAACCTCGCGGCGGCCCTGCTCGGTGGGCTCACGCTGACCTGGGACGGCCACGCGACGCGGGTCGCCGAGCGCCTGCCGCTCGCCGCCGTGGCGATCGTGCCGAAGGTGCGCACGTCGACCGCCGCCTCGAGGTCGACCCTGCCGGACTCTGTGCCGCATGCCGACGCGGCGGCGACCGCGGGCCGGGCTGCGCTGCTGGGGGCGGCAGCCGCCACCGGCGACCCGAAGCTGTTCGCGGCAGCCCTCTGGGACGCCCTGCACGAGCCCTACCGCGCCTCGCCCGAGCTCGCCGCCATCCGCGCCGACCCACCGTCCGGATGCGCCGGCGCGACGCTCTCCGGCTCGGGCCCGACGGTGATCGCCTGGGCCACCGATCCCGGCGCCTGCACCGTCGCGCTGCGCAAGCGCTTCCCGGAGCACGACGTGCTCGAGCTGCCGGTGTCTCCCCGGGGCGCCCTGTGAGCGTCCGGCTCGTCGACGTCCGCGCGCGCGCAGCCTACGAGGCGGGCCACGTTCCCGGCGCCGCCCACCTCGACCCCGAGCACGACCTCTCCGCGGCCGTGCACGACCCCGCGCGCGGCGGCCGCCACCCGCTGCCGCACGTCGAGCAGCTCGAGGAGGCCTTCGGCCGGGCCGGGATCGACGCCGACGCGTTCGTGCTCGCACTCGACGACGGCACCGGCTGGGCAGCCCGATGCTGGTGGCTCCTGCGTCACGCCGGGCACGACGCGGCGGGGACCGTCGACCTGCGCAGCTACGTCGGCCCGCTGGTGACCGACGAGCCGCCGCCGGCGACGGCGCGGTTCGTGGCGCGCGAGCGGGCCGGAGACACGATCTCCGCGGAGGAGATCCTCTCGCGCCTCGGCGACCCGGGCCTCGTGCTCTACGACGCCCGCAGCCCGGAGCGTTGGCGCGGCGAGACGGAGCCGCTCGACCCCGTCGCCGGCCGGATCCCCGGTGCCCGCAACGCGTTCTTCGAGCACCCGCTGCCGGACGGCAGCGGGGGCCATGCCGAGGTGGCCGCCTACTGCGGCTCGGGCGTCACCGCCTGCTCCGTCATCCAGCGGCTCGTGCTCGCCGGGCGGGACGACGCTCGCCTCTACCCCGGCTCGTTCAGTGAATGGTGCCGTCGCGACGGCTACCCCATCGAGAAAGGATCACCGTGACCACGCCGTACGATCGTCCCTCCGATCCCGCCAAGCGCCACAGCGCCGCCCTCACCGACGGGCCCGACCGAGCCGGCGCCCGCGCCATGCTGAAAGGCACCGGCTTCACCGACGAGGATCTCGCCAGGCCGATCGTCGGCGTCGGCACGACCTGGATCGAGACGATGCCGTGCAACCTGAACCAGCGCGACCTGGCGGTACACGTCAAGCGCGGCGTCCGGGACGGCGGCGGCACGCCCATGGAGTTCAACACCATCGCCGTCTCGGACGGAGTCTCGATGGGGACGTCCGGCATGCGCGCGTCGCTCGTGTCGCGCGAGGTGATCGCGGACTCGATCGAGCTCGTCGCCCGCGGGCACCTCTTCGACGGCCTCGTCCAGCTCTGTGCCTGCGACAAGACGAACCCCGGCACGGCCATGGCGATCGGACGGCTCGACATTCCTGCCATCGCCTTCTACACCGGCTCGATCGCACCCGGTCTCTACCGCCAGCGCGAGGTCTCCGTGGGCGACGTGTACGAGGGGATCGGGGCTCATGCAGCCGGGAAGATGTCCGACGCCGAGCTGCACGAGCTCGAGTCGGTCGCCTGCCCGGGCGCAGGCGCCTGCGGCGGCCAGTTCACGGCGAACACGATGTCGACGATCCTCGATTTCCTCGGGCTCTCGCCGCTGGGCGTGAACGGGATCCCGGCGATGCACGTGGCCAAGGAGAAGGCCGCCTACGAGCTCGGCCTGCTCGCAGTGCAGCTCGTGCGCGACAACGTGACCCCGCGCTCGTTCGTGACGAAGGAGTCGTTCGAGAACGCCGTGGCGTCGGTAGCCGCGACCGGCGGCTCGACGAACGGGGTGCTGCATCTCGTCGCGATCGCGCGCGACTTCGGCATCGACTTCACGATCGACGACTTCGAGCGCGTCTCGGCGCGCACCCCGATCGTCGCCGACATGAAGCCGTGGGGGCGCTGGCACGCGAACGACATGTACAACGCCGGTGGCGTCGGGCTCGTCGCGCGGGAGCTGAAGAAGGCCTCCCTCCTGCACGAGGGTGCGCGTGCCGTGGACGGGCGCACGATCGGGCAGATCGCCGACGAAGCGGTGGAGACCGAGGGACAGACCGTCGTCGTCCCCATCGAGACCCCGCTGAAGAGCCGCGGCGGCGTCGCCGTCCTCTACGGCAACCTCGCGCCGGAGGGCTGCGCAGTCAAGCTCGCCGGGCACGAGCGCACGGTGCACCGCGGGCCGGCCCGGGTCTTCGACTCCGAGGAGGACTGCTTCGCCGCCGTGAAGGCGGGGAAGATCGTCGAGGGCGACGTGGTCGTGATCCGCTACGAGGGCCCGCATGGTGGCCCCGGCATGCGCGAGATGCTCCACGTCACCGGGGCGATCGTGGGCGAAGGGCTGTCCGAGTCGGTGGCGCTCATCACCGACGGACGCTTCTCCGGCGCGACGCACGGTTTCATGGTCGGGCACGTCGCACCCGAGGCGTCGAAGGGCGGCCCGATCGCGGCCCTGCGCGAGGGTGACATGATCGCGATCGACGTCGACAGCCATCGGCTGGACGTCGAGCTCTCGGACGACGAGATCGCGGCGAGGCTCGACGAGTGGGTCGAGCCCGAGCCGCGTCACCGTCGCGGCGTGCTCGCGAACTACGCGACGCTGGTGTCGTCGGCCTCGCAGGGGGCGGTGACGCTCTCGCGCTACGAGTCCGCCTGAGGTGGCAAAGGGGACGGCGGTCGGCTAGACTGCCGCTTCGGCAGCGGGTCTCGTCCCGCTCCGCATCGAGAGAGGCTGAGGGACCGGCCCTGTGACGCCTCGGCAACCAGCCCCACATATCGGGCGACGGTGCCAATCCCGGACGGATGTCGAGCGACGACCAGGAGGTTCACCACGTGCCCGCTGTTTCTCTTTCCTGCCGCATCTGCGCGACCGTGCACGAGCCCGTCGCGGTCGGAACCTGCAGCAACTGCTTCGGCCCCCTCGACCCGGTCTACGACTGGGAGACGCTGCGCGCCACGGTGACGCGGGAGCGCATCGAGGCCGGGCCCCAGTCGATCTGGCGGTACGCCGACTTGCTCCCCGTCGCAGCGCCGGCCGACGCGCGCCTGGCACCGGGCATGACGCCCCTGCAGCCCGCCCCGCGCCTTGCTGCCGAGCTGGGGATCGGCGAGCTCTGGCTCAAGCTCGACACCGCCAACCCGACCCACTCGTTCAAGGACCGGGTGGTCGCCGTCGCCGCACGCAAGGCGCAGGAGCTCGGCCTGACGACGCTCTCGTGCTCGTCGACCGGGAACCTGGCCGGGGCCGTCGCGGCACGCGCGGCAGCCGAGGGCCTCGAGGCGGCCGTCTTCGTCCCCGCCGACCTGGAACCGGAGAAGCTCCTGGCCGCCGCCGCCTACGGGCCGACCGTCTACGCGGTGAACGGGCACTACGACCACTGCTCGCGCCTCTCGGTCGAGCTGTCGTTCGAGCTGCCCTGGGGCTTCGTCAACGTGAACCTGCGCTCCTACTACGCGGAGGGATCGAAGACGATCGCCTACGAGATCGCAGAGCAGCTCGGCTGGGAGGTCCCTGATGCGATCGCAATCCCGATCGCGTCGGGTGCGCTGTTCCACAAGGTCGGTCAGGGCTTCGGCGAGCTGCGCACGCTCGGCCTCGTCGGGGGCGCGTCACCGCGCCTGTTCGGCGGCCAGGCCGAGGGGTGCCGCCCGGTCGTGACGGCGTTCGAGACGGGGGCGCGGGTGACGCCGGTGCGACCGGACTCGATCGCGCGCTCGCTCGCGATCGGCAACCCCGCAGACGGCGACTTCGCAGTCGCGACCGCCCGTGCCACGGGCGGGGCGATCTACGCCGTCGCCGAGGAGGAGATCGGCGAGAACATGGCGCTCCTGGCCGGCACCACCGGCGTCTTCGGCGAGACGGCAACGGGGGTAACGCTCGGCGCCCTGCGGGCGGCCGTCGACGCCGGCGAGCTGAGCGAGCGCTCCCGGGTCGTCCTGCTCGTCACCGGCGACGGCCTGAAGACGCCGGGGCCGGTGTCGCACACGTTCGACCCCATCCTGATCGAGGCCGACGCGGACGCATTCGTGGACGGGGTGCTCTCGGGAGTCTGAGGTCGCCGGCCACGGAGCCGGCGACCGGGCGACGTCACTCGCGGGCGACACTCGCGCCCTGCCACGAGCGCGTCGCAGGCGACGACTCCTCTGTTCGCACCCATGGAGGCGAACAGCGTGCGAGCCTCCCCGAGTGCGACGAGCGCATCGGTGAGCCCCGAGGGCGTATGGCAGCGAGCCGCCCCGAGGAGCGCGTACGCTCGCTCGAGCGGTGCGCCGAGCGCCTCCCACTGCTCGGCTGCCGCCGTGAATCCGCCTTCCGCGATCTCGGGAGCTCCTCGGGCCTCGTCGATCTGCGCGCGGGCCGCGGTGAGCCCTGCAACGTGCATACGGTATCGCGGCTCGACGCCGAGGCAGAGGCGCTCCGCGAGATCGATGTCGCCGACGAGCAGCGCACACCGGGTCGTGAGCGGAAGCCGCGACGCGGCGTCCGGGCCGATCAACGGCTGCCCCGCCACCACGAGCTCCAGGAGGTCGCGCGCGCCGGGGCGGTCGCCTACAGCCGCCCTGCCCAGGGAACCCGACACGTGGACCTCCCACAGCAGACGTCCCGCCAGCCCCTCCGGGACGCTGGCCAGCATCCGCTCGGTGCGCGCCGACGCCTCCGCGTACTCGGCAGCCTCGTAGAGCGCGTACACCAAGGCCGCCTCGGCGTACGACACCCGGTTCCTGATGCCGTTTGCCTCGAGCGCGGCGATGATCTCGTCGCAGCCCTCGATGACGTGGTGGAGCCTCCCGATCTCGACGAGCGCGAATTGCGTTTCTGCAAGCACGTGCGGTACGAAGACGCCTCGAGCCTCGGCGAGCGCTCTCACGTCTGCCATCGCGTTGACGAACGCGTCGGGGCCTTCGATCTCGTAGACCAAGGAGGCGTGGTTGTTCGCGGCGACGACGGCTTCGCGTCCCGCCCCCTGCGAGCGCATGAGTGCCGCGGCGCGCTCGAGCTCTCCCAGGCCGCGCTCGTCTCCCAACGCCGCCCTGGCACTGCCGCCGAAGCTGAGCGCACGCAGGGGAACCGGCAGCCCGAGGGTCGCCGCGAGCGAGAGGGCGCGCTCTGCCGCGTCGAGCGCCTCACGATAGTGATCCACGACGAGGTACGAGCCGGCGAGCTCGGCGAGCGCATCGACGAGGGCCTCCCCGGGCACGGCCTCGAGGAGCTCGACCGCCTCCTCGGCCGTCGCGATCGCCCGCGGGTCGCCCTGGTAGTAGCGGATGGTCGACAGCGAGCCGAGGACGCCGGCAGCACCCTCGACGTCGCCGCGCTCGCGGAACAGCTTCGCGACACGCTCGTATGCGACCCCGGCGCTCGTGACGTCACCCGCCTGAAACGTCGCCTGCGACCAGCTTCGGAGCACGCCCGCGTAGGCGTCGTCCTGCTCAGGCGTGAGCTCGAGCGCGCGCTCGAGCAGCTGCCGAGCGCGGGCCGTGTCGAGCAAGAGCGCCCGCTCGCCCGCACGAAGCGCGTAGCGCCGCGCACGATCCGCCAGCTCGGCCGCGAGCGCTGTGTCCCCGGTCACAGTGGCAAGGTCGATCGCCTCCGCCGTGTGGTGGGCGAGCACCTCTGCGAGGTCGTCGACACGGTCGCCGGCTTTGGCCTCGAGCCACTCGACGACCTGGACGTGCTTCGCGGCGCGCTCCCCCCGTGGGATCTGCCCGTAGGCGACGTCCCGGACGAGCGCATGCCAGAAACCGTACTCCTGCTCGCCCTCCATCGACGACCGGCGGGCCGGCCGCACGAGCTCCTTGCGCGCCAGCTCGTGCAGGGCCTGTGCGACGTCGGCTTCGGACCGTTCGGCGACCGAGGCCACCGCGCCCGACCAGAAGACCTTGCCGATCACGGCGGCCGCCTGTAGCAGTGCCTTGCGGTCCGCAGCGAGCGTGTCGAGCCGCGCCGCGATGAGCGCCTGGAGTGAATCCGGGAACGAGATGTCCCCGTCGACGGCGAGCCGACCGTGCTCGTCCAGCAGCTCGCGGTCGCTGAGCATGCGGACGAACTCCTCGGCGTAGAGCGGGTTCCCGCCGGCACGGTCGAGCAGGAGCTGCTGTGTCTCGGCCGGGAGCACGGCCTGTTCGAGCAGCGCCGAGACGAGGCGGGCGGTGTCCTCGGGGGAAAGAGGCGCCAGGCCGATCGTGGTCACCTTGCGGAGCCCGGCGCCCCACGTCGGCGCGCGGTCGTAGAGCTCGGGCCGCGCCGTGCAGACGACGAGCAGGGGGACGTCGCTGGCCCAGTCGGCGAGGTGCTCGAGGAACGCGAGGAGCGCCTCGTCGGCCCAGTGGACATCCTCGAACACGAGCACGGTCGGCCCGCGCTCGGCGATCGCCTCCAGGAAGCGCCTCCACGCAGGAAACGGTGAATCCTCGCGCGCGACTCCCGTGCCGGCGTCGAGTCCGAGCAGGGGCAACAGGCGCGCCCGGAGCCAGGCCGTGTCTGCGTCCGCCGGGATCACCTGGTCGAGCTTCATGGCGGCGACCTCGGGCGAATCCGACTCGAACACCCCCGCGTGCGCCTTCAGGATCTCCCCGAGCGCCCAGAACGTGATGCCCTCGCCGTAGGGCAGGCAGCGTCCCTGTCGCCAGATGACGACCGTGGGAAGCGCATCGATGTAGGCGAACAGCTCGGCGACCAGCCGGCTCTTGCCGACGCCCGGCTCACCGACGACGGTGACGAGCTGGACCGATCTCTCGGCGAGCACCTTGTCGAACGTCCCCCGAAGCAGCGCCAGGTCGGCGTGGCGGCCGACGAGCGGCGTCGCAATCGTGCGGATCACGTCGCTGCCGAAGCGTGCGCGTGGGGCGATCGCGTGCCAGACGGGCACCGGTAACGCCTTCCCCTTGGCGACGATCGGCTCGAGCAGGTCGTACTCGAACACCCTCTCCGTCGCGCGATAGGTGCCCTCGCCGACCGCGACGCCGTCGACCGGCGCCTGAGCCTGGATGCGAGCGGCCGTGTTGACGACGTCGCCCGTGACCATGCCCTCCCCGGCCTCCGGTCGAGCATCGAGCGTGACCACCGCCTCGCCCGTGTTCACGCCCACCCGCACCGACAGCCCGAGCGCCGGGTCGGATTCGTTCAGGTCGCGCAACGCCCCGAGAATCGCGAGGCCGGCGCGGACCGCCCGCTCGGGATCGTCCTCGCGCGCGACCGGAGCGCCGAACACGGCCATCACGGCATCCCCGATGAACTTCTCGACCGTCCCGCCGAAGACCTCGATCCGATCGCGCACCGTCCGGTGGTACGGAGCGACGCGCGCCTGCACCTCCTCCGGATCGGACGACTCCGACGCCGCGGTGAAACCCACGAGGTCACAGAAGAGCACGGAGACGACCTTGCGCTCCCGTGATCCCTGCACCTTGGCGGCCGCGGCCAGAGCCGTACCGCAGTGGGGGCAGAAAGGGAACTCGCCCGGAAGTTCGTTTCCGCACGCGGGGCAGACCACGATCGCACCATTCTAGGATGCCGCCCGTCGCACGGCTTCCTGCCCGGGTGGCAGCGCGGGTGCGTACCATGGCCTGGTGGCAGCCCCACGCACCATGTTCGACAAGATCTGGGACCGGCACGTCGTTCGCGACGAGCCCGGCGAGCCGACGCTGCTCTACATCGACCTCCACCTCGTGCACGAGGTGACCTCGCCGCAGGCCTTCGAAGGCCTTCGCCTCGCGGGACGCCGCGTGCGCCGCCCCGACCTGACCGTCGCGACGATGGATCACAACGTGCCGACGCTGCCGGGCCCGATCAGCGACCCGATGGCGAAGGCGCAGCTCGACGCGCTCCGGGCCAACTGCGCCGAGTTCGGGATCGAGCTCCACGGCACGGGCTCCGGAAGTGAGGGCATCGTCCACGTGATCGGCCCGGAGCTCGGGCTCACGCAGCCCGGCAAGACGATCGTCTGCGGCGACAGCCACACCTCGACCCACGGTGCGTTCGGCGCGCTCGCCATCGGGATCGGCACCTCCGAGGTCGAGCACGTCCTCGCGACGCAGACGCTGAACCAGATGCGGCCGAAGACGATGCTGCTCGAGTTCGCCGGCGAGCTGCCGCCGGGGCTCACGGCCAAGGACATGATCCTCGGCGCCATCGGTCAGGTCGGCGTCGACGGCGGCGTCGGGTACGTCGTCGAGTACGCGGGCGAGGCCGTGCGGGCGCTGTCGATGGAGCATCGCATGACGATCTGCAACATGACGATCGAGTGGGGCGCCCGCGCCGGCCTGGTCGCGCCCGACGAGACGACGTTCGACTACCTCGAGGGTCGCCCGAGCGCACCCGCAGGGGCGGACTGGGAGCGTGCGGTCGAGGACTGGCGCTCGCTCGCGTCCGATCCCGGCGCGTCCTACGACCTCCACGTCGTCGTCGACGTCACGGAGCTCGTGCCGCAGGTGACCTGGGGAACGAACCCCGGCATGGTCGTCCCGGTCACGGGCACCGTGCCCGACCCGGCCTCGTTCGACGACCCCGACGACCGCGTCGCCGGCGAGCGGGCGCTCGCCTACATGGGCCTGCGACCCGGCCAGCCCATCGAGGAGATCCGGATCGACCGCGTCTTCATCGGCTCCTGCACCAACTCGCGCATCGAGGATCTCCGCGCCGCCGCCTCGATCGTCGAAGGCAGGCACGTCGACCCGAAGGTCACGGCGCTCGTCGTGCCGGGCTCCGCAAAGGTGCGGCGCCAGGCGGAGGAGGAAGGGCTCGACCGGATCTTCCTCGACGCCGGCTTCGAGTGGCGCCTCGCGGGCTGCTCAATGTGCCTCGGCATGAACCCCGACGTGCTGGCGCCGGGTGAGCGCTGCGCGTCGACGTCCAACCGCAACTTCGAGGGCAGGCAGGGCCGCGGCGGCCGCACGCACCTCGTCAGCCCCGAGATGGCCGCTGCTGCCGCGATCAACGGCCGCTTCGTCGACGTCCGGGAGCTCGCCGGGTCGAAGGTGACGGCATGAAGCCGATCTCGACCGTCGAGGGCCGCGTCGCCGTGCTCGACCGCCCCGACGTGGACACCGACCAGATCATCCCGAAGCAGTTCCTGAAGCGGATCGAGCGCACGGGCTACGGGCAGTACGCGTTCTTCGACTGGCGCTTCGACGAGGACGGCAACGAGCGCCCCGGATTCGAGCTCAATCAGCCGCAGTTCGAAGGTGCGCGGATCCTGCTCGCGGGCCGCAACTTCGGCTGCGGCTCCTCGCGCGAGCACGCAGCCTGGGCACTGCAGGACTACGGCTTCGACGTCGTCATCGCACCGTCGTTCGGGGACATCTTCCGCTCGAACGCCGCCAAGGTCGGCATGATCGTCGTGCAACTGCCCGACGCAGACGTGAAGTCGCTGATGGAGGCCGTCGACCTCGACCGTGGCTCGGAGGTCGTGGTCGACCTCGAGGCGCTGACCGTCACGGCTCCGAACGGGACGGTGATCCCCTTCGCGTTCGACGAGTCGACCCGCTACCGCCTTCTCAACGGTCTCGACGACATCGGGCTGACGCTCCAGCACGAGGACGAGATCGCCGCCTACGAGCGGGCGCAGGGGATCGCGTGAGCCACGTCGCCGTGCTGCCCGGAGACGGGATCGGGCCGGAGGTGGCAGCCGAGGCGACCCGGGTGCTCGACGCCCTCGGCATCGACCACTCCGAGCACGCCTTCGGGGGGAACGCGATCATCGAGCAGGGCACGCCACTCCCGGATTCCACGCTCGCTGCCTGCAAGGCCTCCACCGCCGTGCTGCTCGGCGCCGTCGGCCTGCCGGAGCTCGAGGGCCGGCCCGTCCGTCCCGAACAGGGCCTGCTGGGACTGCGCAAGGAGCTCGGCGTCTACGCCAACCTTCGTCCCGCAGCCGCCGACGGCATCGACATGCTGATCGTGCGCGAGCTCGTGGGAGGGCTCTACTTCGGCGCCAAGGGAATCCGCGAGGACGGCACCTGGTACGACACGTGCGAGTACTCGCGCCCCGAGGTGGAGCGCATCGCGAGGCGCGGCTTCGAGATCGCGCGGTCCCGCGACGGCCGGCTCACGTCGGTCGACAAGGTGAACGTGATGCACACGTCCCGCCTGTGGCGCGACGTCGTCACCGAGCTCGGCGCCGCCGACTATCCCGACGTCGTGCTCGATCACGCGCTCGTGGACTCCTTCGCGATGACGATCGTGCAGGCTCCGGAGACGATCGACACCGTGCTCACCGAGAACACGTTCGGCGACATCCTCTCGGACGTCGCCGCGGCCGTGACCGGCGGCCTCGGCCTCGCCGCGTCCGCATCGCTCGGCGACGACGGGCCCGGGCTCTTCGAGCCGGTGCACGGCTCCGCACCGCAGATCGCAGGGCAGGGGATCGCCAACCCGGCTGCGATGCTCCGCTCGCTCGTGCTGCTGCTGGAGCACGGGCTCGACCGCCCCGACGACGCTGCCGCCCTGGCACGGGCGGTGGACGCCGCGCTCGTCGAGACCCCGACGCGCGACCTCGGCGGCACCGCCACCACGTCGTCGTTCGGCAGCACCGTCTTGCGCAGGCTCGAGGCTGCGCCTACTCTGTGACGACGATGCAGAGCGCGCAGCCCTCCTCGACCCTCTTCGGCTTCGCGTTCTTCGGCTTCGCCTTTACGGGCTAGCCGGCGCTTTCGCTGTCCGCCCGCGCCCGGCTAGCTGAGATCTCCCGCGGAGCCCGTCGTCCCGAAAGGCCTGACCGCATGACATCGAACGAGCTCACCGTCGCATACCCTGGCCGCGAAGGCGCCTACTCGGCTGCCGCCTGCGACCGCCTCTTCCCGGCAGCCCGGCTGATCCCGCTCCCCACGTTCTCGGACGTCGTCGACGCAGTGGCAACCGGCCGGGTCCGCTTCGGCGTGCTGCCGATCGAGAGCTCGCTCGTCGGCCCTGTGGCCGAGACTCACGACCTGCTGTTCGACTCGCCGCTCTCGATCGTGGCCGAGGCGATCCTGCCCATCCACCACTGCCTCGTCGGGCCGGGGGAGATCGAACTGCCCGAGGTGCGTGAGGTGCATTCGCATCCCGTCGCTCTCGACCAGTGCCGCAAGCTGCTGGCGTCGCTGCCCGGGGCCACGGCGACCGCAGCGCCGACCACGGGTGACGCGGCGGCCGACGTGGCGCGGATCGGCGACCCCGCGGTCGTCGCGATCGCGAGCGAGCGGGCAGCGCGCATTCACGGCCTGACGATCCTGGCCGACAACGTGGGTGATCACCCGGAGGCCTACACGCGTTTCGTCTCGGTGGCGCCGTACACGCGCCTGGACCGGCGCGACGGCATCTGGCGAACGGCGTTCTCGTTCATGACCGACCACCGGCCGGGCGCGCTCCGCAGATCGCTCGAGCCGCTCGACCGGCACGGGATCGACCTCAACCTGCTCGTCTCGCGTCCCATCCCGTCGCAGCCGTGGAGCTACCGCTTCGACGCGGTGCTGACCGGCCATCCGCTCGACCCCGAGATCGCAGCCACCCTGCGCGAGATGCAGTCGCTCACCGCGCACCTGCGCGTCTTCGGGTCGTACCGGGCCGACCGGTAGGGTCCAGAGGTGAGGCAGGCGACGATCTGCGACGTCGGGCCGCGGGATGGGCTCCAGAGCGAGCCCACGGCTCTCGCGCCTGCGATTCGCGCCCAGCTCGCCAACCGGCTCGCGCGGACGGGAGTCGCCCGTGTCGAGGCCGTGAGCTTCGTGCGCGACGATCTCGTGCCGCAGATGGCCGGGGCCGAGGAGACGGCTGCGCTGCTCGAGCCGGGCGAGCACGTCACATTCGCCGGGCTGGTGCTGAACGAGCGGGGCTACGAGCGGCTCCAGGGGACGGCGCTGACCGACGTCCGCGTCACCTTCGCCGCCAGCGAGACGTTCCAGCAGCGCAACGCCGGCTCGTCGGTGGACGACGGGGTGGCAGGCGCGGCAGCAGTGATCGCTGCCGCTCACGCCGATCGACGCCGCGCCACGGTCACGATCTCGACCGCGTTCGGCTGCCCCTTCGAGGGACACGTCGACGAGATGCGCGTCTTCGACCTCGTGGCACAGTGCGTCGCAGCCGACGCCGACGAGGTGGTGCTGGCCGACACGATCGGCGTGGCGTCGCCGACGCAGGTGCGGCGTGCGGTCGAGCGGGCGTGCACCACGCGGGAGCCGATCGGTGTGCATCTCCACGACACGCGGAGCACCGCCGTCGCCTGCTCGCTGGCGGCGCTCGAAGGCCAGGCGTCGCTGCTCGACACGTCGATCGGCGGGATCGGCGGCTACCCGTTCACCCCGCACTCGACGGGGAACGTCGCCACCGAGGACGTCGTCTACATGCTGGAGCGCGAGGGGTTCGACACGGGCGTCGACCTCGATGCCCTCATCCGCGTCGCCGAGTGGCTCGAGGGAGTTCTCGGCCACCCACTGCCGGGCCGCGTCTACCGGGCCGGCAACTGGCCCTAGCCGGCGATCAGGCCGCCTCGAGCGACGGCAGATACTGCCGCCAGCTGTCCGGCACCCGTTGGGCGGCGAGGCGGATGAAGAGCACCGGCGCGGGTGCCCGCGGCGGGTGAGGGAGCGACATCGCCACCTCCTCGAGCAGGCGGTCGCCCTTGCGAAGGTTGCACGGCGCACACGCGGTGACGACGTTCTCCCAGACGGAGTCGCCGCCCTTCGAGCGCGGGATCACGTGGTCGAGCGTGAGCCGCCCGGCGGTCGTGCCGCAGTAGACGCACCGCCAGCCGTCGCGTGCGAACAGAGCCCTCCGGGAGATGCGGCGCTTGATTGCTCTCGGCACGCGCACGTACTGGAGCAGGCGGATCACATGGGGCCGCACGAACTCGACGGCGGCCGAGCGGAGAGGCCTGTCGTGGCTCTCGACGACCTCGGCCTTGCCTTTCCACACGAGGACGTGCGCTCGGCGGACAGAGCACACGTTGAGCGGCTCGTAGCTCGCGTTCAGGACGAGTACCTGATGCACGTGGGGCGAGCGTACCAGTGGCGCACGCCCTGAAACGAGCCTGCCCCCTGCTACCGGGGAGCTCGGGGCGGGGTGTTGCCCGGCCTCTCACGCCGGGGAGGCCGGAGACGGCGCTGACCTACCTCCCCATGGCGCGCTCCATCGCCTGCTGCTCCTCGGGCGAGAGCGCGACGGACGCCTTCCCGCGGTCGACGTCCTTCACGTAGATGCGCGCGTAATCACGGCCCTGGATGGCCGTCACCACCGTGCCCGTGCGGGTCGCGTCGAGAAAGGCAAAGGACGCGGACTGCTGGCCACCCGTATCCTCATAGGCGTCGTAGCGGACGACCGACGTGTTCGTGATCGCCCCGTCGACGCGGCGGTCGACGCGGGACAGCCCGGCTGCGACCTCGTCGACGGCACGGTGCAGGTCGTCGATCCGCGCCTGCAGCGAGACGGCGAAATCGACCATGTCCGTCGAGGAGCCGCCGAGTATCGCTCGCTGCGCGGCGTGCACGCGCCGGATGCCACGCATCGCCATCACCGTCGCGAGAAGGGCGAGCGTGGCCACCGCGCACGCCGCGATCGCAACGACGAGCTCGACGCTCATTACTCGAGCGAGAAGATGACGGGGTACTCGGCGGTGTTGTTCGACTGGTTCTGCTCGCCGGGAACGGGCTCGACGCTCACCTGCACGGTCGTCTTCTCGCCGAAGTCCACGTTCGGGAAGTCCTTGAAGGCGACGGTCTTCGTCTCACCGACGTCGATCAGATCGATCGTGCCCTTCTTCACGATCGAGTCCGTCCCCTTCGGCACGGTCAGCGTCACCTGCACCTGCACCTCCTGGTTCTCGCCCGTGTTGGTGACGCCGACGACGAAGCCGAGGTCGGTGGAGACCCTGATCGTCGCCTCGACGTCGGGCGAGAGCTGCCCGTTGCCCGTGCAGCCCTGCGTGCAGCTCGCGGCCGGGGTCACGCTCGTGTACTGCAGCCCGGTCCCGTGGACACCCGAGGGCGTGCCTCCCGTCGAGGCTCCGTGGATGCGCTGCCAGATCGCCGTCATCGACTTGGTCGAGAAGAGCTCGACGTTCTCGACGAAGACGGACTGCGGCACCGTCACGTCCGAGAGCTTCTCGCCCTCGAGCACCGCTGCCGCCGGCAGCCGGAACATGTCCTGCCAGACGACATCGCCTGCGACGAGCCGCCGAGCCTGTACTTCGAGCTGCTGGCCCGCCACGGTCGCGTCCTTCGACGAGGCCGTCGACTTGAACGTCGCGAGCATCCCCTGCAGGCCGCCCACGCGCAGCTGCAGCGCCTGCACCGCACGCTCGTTGGCGGGGTTCAGCGGGCCGGGCGCGTCGAGCCCGTCGGCCTGCTGGACGTCCTGTTGCTGCTGCTGGATCAGCCCTCCGAGCTTGGTCTCCAGCTCGGCCTGCTTCAGGCCCGGTGTGGTCAGCAGGTCGCCGAGGTCCTTGCCGATCTTGGCGGACGCGGCGCCGATGTCGCCGATCTCGATCATGTAGTCGTTGTAGGTCGTGCGCTTCTTGTCGTTCGAGCAGCCCTGCCCCCAGATCACGAGCAGCACGACGATCACGATCGCGAACGCGATCAGGCCGACGAGACGCAGGAGCGGCGTCAGGCCCTGGGGCGCACGCAACTGCGGCCGCCTTGGGCCGCGACCTCCCGGCCCACGCGACGGGGGGCGCCCTTCGCCACCTCCGGGCCTCGCGGAAGCCTGGGCCTCCCGTGTTGCGTCGTCTCCGAAGAAGTCGAAGTCGAGGATGTCGTCGTCAGGCGCGCTCACGCTGAATGCTCCCGTCAGGGGACGGGACGAGTGTACGGGATGATCCGGTCGCGCCGCCCGGGAGGGAGGCCGTTTCCGGCGGCGAAGAGGCCAGGGACGTGTCGAGCACCGCCTATGCCCTTCCCGGACGAGACCTCGTGCTCGACCGGTACCGTCCCCTGCGCCCGCTCGGCAGAGGCGGCTCGGGCTCCGTCTGGCTGGCACGCGACGAGCGCACCGGGCTGGAGGTGGCGCTCAAGATCGTGCCACGCGAGGGCAAGCGCGCCTCGCGCGCGGCCCGGGAGATGGAGGCGGCGTCACGCCTGCGCCACGAGCGCTGCGTGCGCGCGTACGACTTCGGCGGCGACAGCGGGCACGTCTACATCGCGTACGAGTACGTGCAGGGCCAGACGATGCGCGAAGCGCTGCGCACCGGGAAGCTGAACGACCACGACGCGGTCGAGGCCGCCGCCCAGATCCTCGACGGACTGGCTCATGCCCATCGCATCGGAATCGTCCACCGCGACGTCAAGCCGTCGAACGTGCTGGTGGAGGACAAGCCGGCTGTCTCGGTGCGGCTGCTCGACTTCGGGCTCGCCCAGTTCGACGAGGCGGACACCCTGACGGCTGTCGGCGATGTTCCCGGCACGCTCGCCTACATCGCGCCCGAGCGGCTCCGCGGCGGCGACGCGACCGCTGCGAGCGACGTCTGGGCGGTCGGCGTGCTGCTGTGGGAGGCGCTCGCGGGCCAGCACCCGTTCTGGGGCGTGCCGCTGCCGCAGGTAGCCGCCGCCATCGAAGCAGGCGCACCGCCGCTCGCCGGCCATCGCTCGGGCCTCTCCCGTCCCCTGCTCGCCGCCGTGGACGCTGCACTGGCGGTGGAGCCTGCCCGCAGGCCCAAGGCCGAGCGGCTCGCCCACGATCTTCGCACGGCGCTCGAGGCGCCGCGCCGGGACCGCGCCGTCGCGCGACCACGGCCGGAGCCGAAGCAGCGGCGGAGGCCCGCGCCGCGGCCACAGGCCGCCCCCGTCCCTCCGGGCCAGCGCATTGCCGGCGCCGCGCTGGCAGCGGCAACGGCGACGGTCGGCGCGACCCTCCTCCCGTTCTGGCCCCCGGGGCTCGTGCTGCTGCTCGCGCTCGCCGCTGGCGCCGCCGCCTGGCGCCGGCCGCGGGCCGGGCTGGCGATCGCACTGTTCGCCCCTGTCTTCCCGCTCGGGAACGTCGCCCAGGCGGCGGCGCTGGCGTACGCTGCCGTGGCCCTCGGCTGGCTCGCGCTCTGCTGGCGGGACGCGCGGGCAGGGCTGTTGTTCGTCGCGGGCCCCGTGCTCGCCCCGTTTGGCGGCCTGGCCCTGCTGCCGCTCGCGGTTCAGCCGGCACGAGGGCCCGTCCGCAAGGCGGCACAGGCGCTGGCGGGCGTGATGGCAGCCGCGCTCGTGGCGGGCCTGCGCGGCTCGCCGCTCCCACTCACGGATACGACGGTCGGCAACATCGGCGTGACGGGCTCCGACCGCGTCTCGGACATCGTCAACGGGGCGAGCACCGTGCTCCGGGCGAACGGCGCACTCGTGACAACCGGTCTCGCGCTCGCCGCCGCCGCGGTGGCGCTCCCTCACGCGCGGAGACGTGGGCTCTGGGGCATCGCTGCTCTCGGCGCGGGCCAGCTGGCGCTCGTGCTCATCGCCGCCCCTTCGATCCCGGCGTTCTCGATCGTGGCCGGTACCTGGGTGCTGTGTGGGTTGCTCGCGGCCCTCGAGATCCGTCGCGAGCGCTACCCTTAGGACTCGTTTCACCATGAAGCCTGGTACCGACGGGACGTGCTCTGCAGCACGCTGCGCGAAGGAGGCCTTCCACGCATGAGCCTGTTGCGCAGCATCGAGAGCAGGATCGAGGGCCTGTTCGAGGGCGTCTTCGGCCGCGCCTTCCGCACCCACGTGCAGCCCGTCGAGCTGGCGCGCAAGCTGGCGAAGGAGATGGACGAGCATCGCTCCGTCTCGGTCTCGCGCGTGTACGTCCCCAACGAGTACACCGTGTACCTCTCGCCGGGAGACCGGCAGCAGTTCACCTCGTACGAGGGCTCGCTCGTCGGCGAGCTCCAGGAGTACCTGACCGAGCACGCGAAGCGGGAGGGCTACGCGCTGCTGTCACCGCCGCGCGTCGCGATGGCGACCGATGCCGACCTCGCTATCGGCGAGTTCGGCATCGCCGCGCGGGTCGCCCAGCCCGATGCGGCGCTGCCGCCGCTGCCCCGGCCCGAGCCGGATCGTCCGGCCGCGGCGAGCGTCTCGATCCCGGCCGCGCCACCCCCCGCTCCCGCAGCCCCCTTCCCGACGCCGCCCGTCACAGTGCCGCTCCCCGAGCCGGAGCTCGCTCCCGAGCCGGTGCCCGACTCGACGATGGTCTACCGCGAGCCGGAGCCGGAGCCCGAGCCCCAGCCGGTGCCGGAGCCCGAGCCGGAGCCCGAGATCGTCACGCTCACGATCGACGACCGGACCTACCCGGTGGCGTCGGGGCAGGTGGTGCTCGGCCGCTCCCGCGAGTGCGACATCCGGGTGGTGGACGGCAACGTCTCCCGCCGGCACGCTGAGCTGACGCGCGTCGGCGAGGACTACTTCGTCTCGGACCTGGGCTCGACCAACGGCACGGAGCTGAACGGCCGCAAAGTGGTGCGCGAGCAGGTCGCGGACGGCGACCGGATCACCATCGGCTCCACCGAGATCGTCTTCGGCCGCAGGCAGCCATGATCTACTCGGCGATCGACGCCGAGCAGGCGCTCCTCGTCCTCAAGATCGCCTTCCTCATCCTCCTCTACCTGTTCATCTGGGCGGTCGTGCGGTCCGCGACGCGCGACCTCACGGTCGCACCGCAGGAGTCGATCATTCTCAGCGCCCAGGAGGCGGAGGTGCTGCGCGCAGCGACGGGCCCCGCCGTCCCACAACCCCGGGCACGGCTCCTGGTCGTCCAGAGCCCGGCGCTCGCGATCGGGAGCACGCTCGAGGTGGCAGCGCGGACGCGCCTGGGCCGGGGAGCCGAGAACGGGGTACAGCTCAACGGTGACGACTTCGTCTCCAGCCGCCACGCGGCCCTCGAGCCGCGGCCTGACGGCCTCTGGGTGGAAGACCTCGGCTCGACGAACGGGACGTTCGTGAACGGCGCGCGCGTCTCGACGGCCCGCCTCCTGCAGGCAGGTGACGTGGTGAGGATCGGGCAGACCGACCTGCGAGTCGAACCGTGACCGTCCTCTCCGTCGAGGAGCAACTGCCGTGAGGACCGGCCGGGCCAGCGCCCTCACCGACACCGGACGGCGGCGCATCCAGAACGAGGACGCGTTCGTGTGCGACCCACCGCTGTATGCGGTCGCGGACGGCATGGGAGGAGCCCAGGCGGGGGAGCTCGCGTCGAGCCTCGCGGCCGGTGCGCTGGAGGAGCGCGCGGCCGGCCTCCTCGGCGAGGCAACGGTGGCGGAGCTGATCCACGAGGCGAACGACCGGATCTACCGCCATGCGCTCGCCGACCCCGGCGCCGCAGGCATGGGGACGACGGTCACGGCGCTGCTGGTGGACGAAGCGAGCGGCACGATCGCGGTCGGGCACGTCGGCGACTCTCGGGCGTACCTCGTGCGCAACGGCGCGCTCGAGCAGCTGACGGCCGACCACTCGCTGGTCGCAGAGCTCGTGCGCAGCGGCCGCCTGACGCCCGAGGAGGCAGAGCAGCACCCGCACCGGTCGGTGATCACCCGTGCGCTCGGCACCGAGTCGGCAGTCGAGGTCGACACGTTCAGCATCGAGGCGCTGCCGGGCGACCTCTACCTCGTCTGCTCCGACGGGCTTTCGTCGATGATCCGCGACGACGAGATCCTCGCCGTCGTGGCCGCGGCCGGCGCCGACCCCGACGCCGTCGCCGACGGGCTCGTGAAAGCGGCGAATCGCGCCGGAGGAGAGGACAACGTCACCGTCGTCGTCTTCGAGATCCTCGAGGGCGAGCCGCACCCGAGAGCCCGTCCGGCCTCCGCCGTGCCGGGGCCGGACGGGCCGACGGCCGAGACGGCGCTCACGGTCGAGGCCCCGGTCTCTGACCAGCCCGTCGCAGCCTCCGAGCGCGCGGTCAGGCGCCACGGCGCCGGGGCGGGCGGGCGATGGCTGGCATTCGCCGCGATCATGCTCGCCCTCGCCGTCGCGGCGATCCTGATCTGGTGGGGCCTGGCGCGATGACCGCGCGCAACAAGGAGCTCGCGAACCTCGTCTTCGCAGCACTCGTCGCCTCGGCCGCATTCGCAAGCGTCTCCGTCGCCACGAGCGGCGTCGCCTCGACCCGCTGGGTCGCCTACGTCGGCGTCGTCTTCGGGCTCTACGTCGCGGCGCACGTGGTGGCACGAAGGACGGTCTCGTTCGCCGACTCGACACTGCTGCCGCTGGCCGGGCTGCTGACGGCGGTCGGCCTGACCGTCATCTACAGGCTCGGGCCGGAGGACGCTCGCCGCCAGGCGGTGTGGGTGGCGCTCGGGATCGCCGTCTTCGCCGGCGCGCTCCTGTGGCTGCGCTGGGACTATCGCGTGCTGGAGCGCTACAAGTACCTGTTCGGGATCTCCGCCGTCGTCCTCCTGCTGCTGCCGTCGGTGCCCGGCCTCGGCCACCGTGTCAACGGCGTCAAGCTGTGGGTGAAGGTCGGCGGGCTCCAGTTCCAGCCCGGGGAGCTGGCGAAGATCTTCCTGATCGTCTTCCTGGCGGGCTATCTGCGCGACAAGCGCGAGGCGCTCGCTCAGGGACGCTTGAAGGACCTGGGGCCGCTGCTCGCGATCTGGGGAGCCGCCATGCTCGTGCTCGTGCAGACGAGCGACCTCGGCTCGGCGCTGCTCAACTTCGGCATCTTCCTCGCGATGCTGTACGCGGCGACCGGCCGGGCGCTCTACGTGGGCGCCGGGCTGGGCCTCTTCGTGGCGGGATCGGCGGCGCTCTACAACGCGCTCGACCGGGTGCAGCAGCGGGTGACGGTGTGGCTGCACCCGTGGACCGACGAGCGCGTCTACTGCGCGATCAACGGCAAGCTGGAGTACCGGCAGAACTGCGACTCCTACCAGCTCGTGAAGAGCCTGTACTCGATCGCAAACGGCGGCTACGGCGGCACCGGGCTCGGCAAGGGGACGTTCGAGACGGTCGACGGGACGCAGCTGATCCCGTACCTCAACACCGACTTCGTCTACTCGGCGATCGCGCAGGAGCTCGGCCTCGTCGGCGCCGCGGCGGTGCTGCTCCTGTTCATGGTCTTCGTCGCGCGCAGCTTCCGGATCGCCCTCATCGCGCAGGACGGCTTTTCCAAGCTGCTGGCCGCCGGCCTCGCGTTCGGCTTCGCGCTGCAGACGTTCATCATCGTCGGAGGCGTGCTTCGCGTCGTGCCGCTGACCGGGATCACGCTCCCGTTCGTCTCCTACGGCGGATCGTCGATCCTCTCGAACTTCGTCATGCTCGCTCTCCTGCTGCTCGTCTCCAATCGCGCCGTAGCCACGGCGAACCGCCCGTGAACGGCCAGATCAAGCGCGTGGCAGCGGTCGCGATGGCGCTGCTCGTGGCCCTCATCGTCGCCACCACCTACTGGCAGACGTGGGCGAGGCCCGCGCTGGCCGAGCGCCAGGACAACGAGATCCAGCGGGTGGCCCAGTTCGAGATCCGGCGCGGCGTGATCCTGACGCCGTCGCGCGTCGTCGCCCGTAACCAGCCCCGAGTGGTGAAGGGCAAGACGTACTACTTCCGCCGCTATCCGCAGGGGAAGCTCGCGGCGCACGTCGTCGGCTACTCGACGGCCGCACGCTCGCGCACGGGGCTCGAGCGCTCGCTGAACGACTACCTGACCGGCTCCGTCAGAAGCCTTTCCTCCCTCGTCGACCAGTCGCTCGACAAGCTCGGGGGCAAGCCGATCGTGGGCGACTCCGTCCGCCTCACGCTCGACCTGAACGGCCAGAAGGCGGCCTTCGACGCGCTCGGCGACAACTGCGGCGCCGTGGTGGCGCTCGACCCGCGCACGGGAAAGCTCCGCGTGATGGCGTCGACACCGAGCTACGACCCGAACCAGGTCGAGGACGACTTCGCCAAGATCGAGGCGATTCGCGCACGCTGCACGCCTGCCTCGCCGCTTCTGAACCGCGCCACCCAGGGCCTCTACCCGCCGGGCTCCACGTTCAAGGTGGTGACCGCCGCCGCCGCCCTCGAGTCGGGCGTGTACGAGCCGACGTCGACCTTCGACGACCCGGGCTACTGCACCGTCTACGGGAGGCGCGTGAACAACTTCGATACGTCGCGACCCTTCGGCACGGTGACGCTCGCGACCGCCCTGCAGTTCTCGGTCAACTCTGTCTTCTGCAACATCGGCCTGAAGCTCGGCGCGCGACGGATCCTGAAGCAGGCCAGGGAGTTCGGCTTCTACGACCGCCCGCCGCTCGAGACCCCGGAGAGCGAGCGGCGGCCGAGCGGCCTCTACCGGCTGGAGGACCGCGAGCTGCGCCTCTACGACCCGAAGCGCGACACCGACGTCGACGCCGGCCGCATGGCCTTCGGCCAGGAGCGGCTCCTCGTGACGCCGCTGCAGATGGCGATGGTGGCAGGCACGATCGGCAACGCAGGCATCCTGATGCGCCCGTATGTCGTCGACCGCATCGTCACCCCCAACGGCAAGACGCGCAGCAAGACGACACCCGAGCGCGTCCGGCGCGCCATCTCGCCCGTGACGGCGCGCGATGTCAACGAGATGATGGTGCGGGCGGTACAGGCGGGCACCGGCACGGCCGCCCAGATCTCCGGCCTGCGTATCGGCGGCAAGACGGGCACGGCGGAGACCGGCGTGGCGGGGAGCAACGTCACGTGGTTCATCGCCTTCGCGGGTCGGGAGGGCGAGCGCCCCGAGCTCGCCGTGGCCGTCGTCCTGGAAGACCAGTCGCTGACCGGCGGAGCAACTGCTGCCCCGATTGCACGTCAAGTGATGCAGGCGCTCCTGCAATCGGCGCCGAATCCCTAACGTACGGAGACGAATGAGCCAGAACGACCTCACCCAAACCCTGTTCGCCGGCCGCTATTTGCTCGATCGCAAGCTCGGCTCGGGCGGGATGGCCGACGTGTGGCTGGCCGAGGATCAGGAGCTGGGCCGCAAGGTGGCCGTCAAGATCCTGCACGAGCGCTATGCGAACGACGACCAGTTCGTCGAGCGCTTCCGCCGCGAGGCAACCCATGCGGCCGCGCTCTCGCACCCGAACATCGTCTCCATCCACGACCGAGGCGTCTCGAACGGCTCCTACTACATCGTGATGGAGTACGTGGAGGGCAGGACGCTGAAGGAGCTGATCGTGACGCGCGGCCCCTGCCCGGTGCCGGTCGCGGTCTCGTACACGCGGCAGATCCTTGCGGCGCTGCGCTACGCGCACCGCAACGGGATCATCCACCGCGACATCAAGCCGCACAACGTGATCGTGGATCGCGAGGGCCGCGTCAAGGTGGCGGACTTCGGCATCGCTCGCGCCGGTGCCAGCGAGATGACGGAGGCAGGCTCGATCGTGGGCACGGCCCAGTACCTGTCTCCCGAGCAGGCTCGCGGGGCGCCGGTGGACGAGAGCTCCGACCTCTACTCGACCGGCGTCGTCCTCTTCGAGCTGCTCACGGGCACCGTGCCGTTCACCGGCGAGACGCCGGTCGAGATCGCGATGAAGCACCTCTCGCAGACGCCGGACGCGCCGTCCACGCGCGGGTCGGAGATCTCCCACGACCTCGACCTCGTGGTGCTGCGCGCGCTGGCCAAGGAGCCGGCAGAGCGCTACCGGAACGCGGGCGAGATGGATCGCGACCTCGAGCTCGTCACCCGCGGGGAGTCGGTCGGCAGCGAGACGGAGCACGCGGCGACGATGGTGCTGTCGGGCGCGGGAGCGATCGACGAGACCGCGGCCACCCAGCTGGCTCCGAAGCTCCGGACGGCGGCGGGCGGCACCTATGGCGGAGAGGAGCGCTACCGCGCCTACGACGGCCCGGTGGTGCGTGGCCGCAACTGGTGGCCGTGGGCGCTCGGTCTCGGCGCGCTGCTCGCGCTCGCCGTGGCGGGGTTCTTCCTGTACGACAGCGTGCAGAGCCAGATCGACGAGGGCAAGCCGATCGCCGTCGGCGAGTACGAGGGGCTGCTCGAGGCCAAGGCGCGTGAGCTGATCGTGGGCAACGGCTTCGAGGCCAAGGTGCGCCGCCTGCCGAACGCCGACACGGCGATCGGCATCGTCTACGACCAGGATCCGTCTCCCGGCACGCGCCTGGCGAAGGGGAGCATCGTCACGGTGCTCGTCTCGAGCGGCAAGCCGACCGTCCGCACCCCGGACGTCGTCGGCCTGCGCCTCACCGATGCCGTCACTGCGGTCACCCAGGCGGGGCTGGAGGCGCGCACCGTCGAGGTCAACTCGGCCAAGCCTCCCGGCACCGTCACGGCGCAGGCACCGGCAGGCGGAACGATGCTGGTCTCCGGCGCCGAGGTTCGCATCAACGTCTCCAAGGGCCCGAAGGCGCTCGGGGTGCCGTCCGTGATCGGGCTCCTCTACGACACCGCCGCCTCGCAACTGCAGGCAGCCGGGTTCGCGGTGGCGCGCCTCGACGTCGACAACGAGCAGCCCGCGGGCGTTGTCGTCGACCAGGTGCCGGCGGGGAACTCGACGGCCACGAAGGGCTCGACGGTGACCCTGTCCGTCTCCAACGGGCCGACGACGACACCGCTTCCGGACGTTGCCGGCCAGGCGGTGGCCGATGCCCGGGCGACCCTGAGGGCGGCCGGCTTCAAGACCACCGTCACGTTCGAGGAGACCGATCAGGAGGGGTACGACGGCGTCGTCGTCAGCCAGGACCCGCCCGGGAACACGCAGCAGGATCCGACGACGATCGTGACGCTCTACGTCGGACGCTACGTGGCGCCGCCCGAGCCGACGCCGCCCACCACGACCACGCCCACCACGACGACGCCCACCGACACGACAGCCACCACGCCCGTCCCGTGACAGGCCGGGTCAGGGTCGCGATCCTGGCGGGAGGTCGCTCGAGCGAGCACGCCATCTCCGTCACGTCGGCCCGATCGGTGCGTGACGCCCTCGATCCTTCCCGGTACGACGTGCAGACGATCGAGATCGGCCGTGACGGCACCTGGGCGCTGCCGCCCGCGCCGGCGCAGGAGCTGGCCGGGAGCGCGGCGGGGTCGCTGCCCGTGCTCTCGTCGGCGTCGCCGGCGGCGCTCGCCGCCGTGGACGTCGTGCTGCCGATCCTGCACGGCCCCTTCGGCGAGGACGGCACGGTGCAGGGCCTGCTCGAGCTGGCCGGCGTCCCCTACGTGGGGGCGGGAGTCCTCGCGTCCGCGCTCTGCATGGACAAGGATCGCTTCAAGGCCGTGCTGCGGGACAGCGGCATCCCGGTGGCGAGGAGCGTGACGCTGCGACCCGACGATCCGGAGGAGAACCCCTTCGGCTATCCGGTGTTCGTGAAGCCGGCGCGTCTCGGATCGTCCGTGGGCATCTCCAGAGTCGGCTCCGAGGCAGAGCTCGGCCCGGCCGTGGCACTGGCCCGCCGACACGACGACAAGGTGCTGGTGGAGGAGCTGCAGCGCGGCATGGAGGTCGAGGTGGGCGTGCTCGGCAACCGCGACCCGATCGCCTCGGCCGTCGGCGAGATCGTGGCCCACGCGGAGTGGTACGACTTCGACGCGAAGTACGCGGAGGGCGGCATGGAGCTGATCGTGCCCGCCCGCCTGCCGGAAGCGGTCACCGCCAGGGTACGCGAGCTCGCGATCTCGTCGTTCGTCGCCACCGACTGCGAGGGCATGGCTCGGGTCGACTTCTTCGTGCTCCCCGGCCACGAGGTGGTCGTGAACGAGCTGAACACGATCCCCGGCTTCACGTCGACGAGCGTGTACGCAAAGCTGTTCGAGGCGAGCGGGATCCCCTATGCGGAGCTGCTCGACCGGCTGATCGAGCTCGCGCTCGAGCGCCACGAACGACGCCGCACGCTCCAGTACTGACCCGGCCCGGGCGGGGAGACACCCCCGCGCGCCGGTCAGTCGAGCACGGCAGCGAGCGCGTCCTCCCAGACCGAGAGCCCCTCGTCGAGGACCGCCTCCTCGATCGTGAGCGGGCACAGCACGCGGATGCAGTTACCGGCGACACCGGCCTTGAGCAGGATCAGGCCACGGGAGAGCGCGGCGTCGATGATCGACGCCGCAAGCTCCGGGGCCGGCACCTTCGTCACGGGGTCGTGCACGAGCTCGATCGCGAGCATCGCCCCGAGGCCGCGCACGTCGCCGATGAACGCCGGCCAGCGCTCCTGCCAGGCGAGCATCCGCTCCCGGATGCGGTCGCCGATGACCTGTGCGCGGTCGACGAGGTTCTCCTCGGCGAACACGTCCAGCACGGCGAGGGCGGCGGCGAGCGCCACCGGGTTGCCGATGTAGGTGCCGCCGATCGCTCCCGCGTGCGGCGAGTCCATGATCTCCGCCTTGCCGATCACGCCCGAGAGCGGCAGCCCCGCGGCGATCGACTTCGCGACGATGATCAGGTCCGGCTCCACGCCGTAGTGCTCCATCGCGAACATCCGGCCCGTCCGCCCGAAGCCCGTCTGCACCTCGTCCGCGATCATGACGATGCCGTGCCGGTCGCAGAGGGCGCGCAGCCCCTCCACGAACTCGAGCGGCGCGGGCACGAACCCTCCCTCGCCGAGCTCCGGCTCGAACACGATCGCCGCGACGTGGTCCGGCGAGACGTGCGTGTGGAACATGCGGTCGAGCTCGGCGAGCGCCTCGACTGCGGACGGGCCCCTGTAGTCGCTCGGGAAGGGCGCCCGGTAGACCTCCGGCGCGAACGGGCCCATGCCCGTCTTGTACGGATGCACCTTCGAGGTCATCGTCATCGCCAGCAGCGTGCGACCGTGGAAGCCCGCCTCGAAGGCGATCACTGCCGGCCGTCCGGTGTGGAGCCGGGCGATCTTGACGGCGTTCTCGACCGCCTCGGCGCCGGAATTGAAGAACGCGGCCCGGACCGGGCCGCGAAGCGGCACGAGGGCACCCAGCCGCTCGGCCACCTCGATGTACGACTCGTACGGCACGACCGTGAAGTCGGTGTGCACGAAGCGGGCCGCCTGCTCCTGGATCGCCTCCACGGCACGCGGGTTGCAGTGGCCGACGTTGACGACGCCCACCCCGCCCGCGAAGTCGATCAGCGTGTTGCCGTCGACGTCGGTGATCGTCGCGTTGAGCGCCCTGGCCGCGAACACGGGTAGGTACACCTGCAGGGGCTTTGCGACGGCATGGCGCGCACGCTCGAGGATGTCACGGGAGCGTGGCCCCGGGATCTCCGTACGGATCTCGATCGTCCTCGTGGCGGCCACGAGGAGGAGCGTACCGGAGTGCGCCAACGGTAGTCTCGGCTCGTGGACGTGGAGGAGCTCGACCCCGACCCACATGCGCAGTTCGACGCCTGGTTCGCCCAGGCGCCCGGCGCAGGCGTGCGCTTCCCGGAGCAGATGGCGCTTGCGACGGCGACTCCCGACGGAGCGCCCTCGGTGCGGATGGTGCTGCTGAAGGGCCACGACGTGCGTGGCTTCAGCTTCTTCACGAACCGCGAGAGCCGGAAGGGAAGCGAGCTGGAGGCGAACCCGCGGGCGGCGCTCGTCCTGCACTGGGAGGCGCAGAGGCGGCAGGTGCGCGTGGAGGGCCGGGTGGAGCGCCTCACGGACGGCGAGTCCCTCGAGTACTTTCGCACGCGCCCGCTCGGCAGCCAGCTCGGGGCCTGGGCGTCGCCGCAATCCCGGCCGATCGGGACGCGAGCCGAGCTGGAGCGCTGCTACGCCGAGGTCGAGGAGCGGTTCGCGACGGTCGGAGAGCTACCGCTGCCGCCCTTCTGGGGCGGCTACCGGGTCGTTCCCGACGCAATCGAGTTCTGGGAAGGTCGCGAGGATCGCCTGCACGATCGCATCCGCTACGAACGGGACGGCGACGGGTGGGCTCGCTCGCGCCTCGCCCCCTGACGCAGAGCGGTCAGCTGCCGTCGGCGGGGGCGAGCGCGCGCACGGTGTACAACCCGTTCGCGTTCCAGAGCAGGAAGCCCTTGGCGCCCTGGAGCCGGGCCGCGTCGATCTGGGCCAGCACCTGCTGGGTGTCGTAGTTCCAGTCCTGCACCCACGGCACGATCTGGGCGCGCGAGCCCTCCATCTGACGACGGAAGTCCGCCAGCGTGCGGAAGACGGTCTCGCCCGGCTGCGCGGTCGGGCTCGCGATCCCCAGCTCACCGCCTCCGTAGAGGGCCGGATACGACATCGGCACGATCGCGTCGACGTGCTCCGAGATGTAGCGCGGCACCTGACCGATCCCGAGATCGCGCGTGGCCGAGAGCCCGAACAGCGCCGTCGAGACCCTGACCCCGAGCGGCTGCAGCCGCTTCTTCGCATAGGCGACGAAGTCGGCGATCAGCCGACCGCGCGGCACGCTCGTCTTGCCGGGATACACGGCGCTCGCAATGTCTCCGTCGGAAGGGAAGCGCACGTAGTCGAACATGATCTCGTCGAAACCGGCCCTGGCAGCCGCCTCCGCCACCGAGACCGTGTAGTCCCAGACGCGCCGGTCATAAGGATTCACCCAGCCGAGCCCAGCGTGCGTCGTCCAGACGGCGCCGCCGGGCCGTCGGATCGCCAGGTCGGGCCGCCCGCTCGCGAGCTGCGGATCCTGGAAGGTGACGACCCGCCCGATCAGGTAGATGCCCTTGCGGTGGGCGAGACGTGCGACCTTGACCGGGTCGTAGTAGGGCCGGGTCGCCCGGACGCGCGTGGCGAGCGGCACACCCGCCGGGACGAAGCCGATCTCGCCGCCCTCGTCCTTGACGTCCAGCTCGATCGTGTTGAGCCCGTAGCGCGTGTAGCCGACGTACTCCTCGAACTTCCCGGGCAGCGAGGCGAGGGCACCCGTCACGTGCACCCCGCGGATCTCGACGGGCAGCGGCCGCGGCCGCGTAGCCACCACCACGGCCGTGTCGGGCAGCGCCGCGGCCGGAGCCTTCTTCGCCGCCGGCCGGTGAGGGTCGCCTCCGATCATCTGTGCTCCCATCGCGACCGCGATCACCGTCGCCAGCAACAGGGCCAGGACCGCGGCCCGGCGCCGCCGCTTCGTTCGACGGTTCCGGTTCCGTCGAGCGCGGAAGCGCTCATTCGGATCCATGGGTCCGTAGAGCATCGACACCGGGCCAGGAGCCTAGCGCATTCACTGCCCTCCCATGCTCTCGACCCGGGTTAGGATCGACTGCCATGGTTCTCTCCGACAGCGCGATCCGGCGCCTGCTCGAGGCCGGCCGGATCGGCATCGACCCCTACGACCCGAGCCTGATGCAGCCGTCGAGCCTCGACGTGCGCGTCGACCGGCTCTTCCGCGTGTTCCGGAACTCGCGGTACCCCTACATCGACGTGAAGGTCGAGCAGGAGGGGCTGACGGAGCTCGTCGAGGTCGAGGACGAGGAGCCGTTCATCCTCCATCCGGGCGAGTTCGTGCTCGGGTCGACGCTCGAGCGGGTGACGCTCCCGGACGATCTCGTGGCCCGACTGGAGGGCAAGAGCTCGCTCGGCAGGCTCGGCCTCCTGATCCACTCGACCGCCGGCTTCATCGACCCGGGCTGGGACGGTCACGTGACGCTCGAGCTCTCCAACGTCGCCAACCTGCCGATCACCATCTACCCCGGCATGAAGATCGGGCAGCTGTCGTTCGTGCAGATGTCCGAGCCCGCGGAGACGCCGTATGGAACGGGTGCGCTCGGATCCAAGTACCAGGGCCAGCGCGGGCCCACACCGAGCAGGTACTGGAAGAACTTCGACGCACGCCCCTGACCGGCGCAGGAGCGGCAGGAAGACGAGACCGGCCTCGCGGCCCGGCGCGCGCCGACCGGACGCGGGTGTCTCCCGGAGGGTGTCTCCCGGAGGGAGACACCCTTTGTTACCGAAGTGCGACTTCTCCTCCACAGCTGCCGCGGCGGCGGCGGCGTGCGAGACTGTCGCCATGATCCTCGTCACGGGCGCGGGCGGCTTCGTCGGGCGCCACGTGGTGCGCGCGCTCGCCGCCCGGGGTGAGAGGGTCCGGGCGCTCGTGCGCCACGCGGCGGGGGCGACGATGCTCGACGACGTCGACTGCGAGCTCGCCCGCGGCGACGTCACCGACCCGGCCTCCCTCCGGGGAGCGATGGTGGGCGTCGATGCCGCCGTCCACCTCGTGGCGATCATCGCGGGTCGCCCGACAGACTTCCAGCGGGTGATGACCGCGGGCACGGGGAACGTGCTCGATGCGGCTCGAGACGCAGGAGTGCGCCGCTTCCTCTACATGAGCGCACTCGGCACGAGCGCGGAGACGAGTGACCGCGTTCCCTACTACGGGGCCAAATGGGCAAGCGAGCGGGCCGTGGCCGCCTCGGGGATCGACCACGTGATCCTGCGCCCCAGCTTCGTCTTCGGCCACGACGGAGGCGTCTTGCCGCGCTTCCTGCGCATTGCGCGGCTCGCTCCCGTGACCCCCGTGATCGGGCGGGGCACGCAGCGCCTGCAGCCGATCTGGGTTGACGACCTGGCCGCTGCCGTCGGCGCGGCCCTTGCCGACCGACGCCAGGGGGGCGTGATCGAGCTCGGCGGCCCGGACGTCGTCGACTGGAACGGGCTCTGGCGGCTGCTCAAGGACGTCCAGTCCACGCGACGTCCTGCGCTGCACCTGCCCCTCTGGCTGATGCGGCCGCAGGCGCTGCTGCTCGAACGGCTGCCCCACGCACCCCTCACACGCGATCAGCTGACGATGCTCACGCTCGGCGACAACGTGGTCTCCGACGGCGGCGCCGGGCAGAAGGCCCTCGGGCTCGGCGAGCCGATCGGGCTCGTCGACCAGCTACGCCGCGCCGTCGCGGCCGCGGCCGCCGACGCCTGATCCCCGTCCCGGAAAGGAACGGGGCCGCCCTGGGGCGGCCCCGCGTTACCCGGTAGCCAGCGTCGAATTGGTAGAGGCGCTTCCTGCCCTGCCGGAGTATCCCGGTCGGCGGCGCGGATCGCGCGTCCCCTACGCGTGGCTATGGCGATTCCCCAATGGGTCTCGGGGACACGCCTCTACCCGCTGGTACCTCCACTGCCGGTACTGCAGGAATCTGTCACGTCCGGACCACCTCCTTTCCGCGGTAGCGGAAACCTACCATCGGAAGCGGTCGTTGCGAAATCCCTGCTCAGAGGGATGGAACCTCGACGATCAGGACACCGTCGTCCCGGACGCGCACGGGGTAGGTCTCCACGGGGATGTACGCCGGCAGCGTCAGCGCGCGACCGGTAGCGATCTCGAAGCGGGCTCCGTGACGCGGGCACACGACCACGCCCTCGCCGCAGTCGAACTCGCCCTCGCACAGCGGCCCGTCGTCGTGCGAGCAGCGATCCTCCAGCGCATACAGGGCACCGCCGCAGTTGTAGACGCCGATCGAGAGCAACGGGCTCACGCGCACGATCCGCACCGTGCCGGCCGGAAGCTCCGCGAGCGGGCAGACCTCGAGCTCCGGCACGGTCAGCTGACGTTGATCTCGTTGGTCGACGCGCCCCATTCCTCCGGCAGCGGAGTGCCCTTCGAACGGTGCAGCGCCACCTTGAGGACGCCCAGGCCGAGCAGCGCGCACTTCAACCGCACCGGCGTGAGGGGGATCCCGATCTCGTCGAGCAGCTCCTCCTTGGGCATCACCGCAACGTCCTCGGCGGTGCGGCCCTTCACGAGGTCGGTCAACATCGACGTGGCCGCCTGGCTGATCGCACAGCCACGGCCCTCGAAGCCGACCGCCTCGATCACGTCGCCGTCGCCGAAGCGGACGGACACGGTCACCTCGTCGCCGCAGAGCGGGTTCTGCCCTTCCGCCACGGCGTCGTTCGGGTCGAGCAGCCCGTGATTCCGCGGCGCCTTGTAGTGGTCGAGGATCACCTCGCGATAGAGCTGCTCGAACTCGCTCACGCCGGCGGCCGCCCGTTCGCGCAGCCACGAGATGCCGTGCGTCCGGAGGTCATCCCAACCTCTGCTTCACGTCCAGCAGCCCGTCCACCAGCCGGTCGACCTCGTGCTCCAGCGAGTACAAGTAGAAGCTCGCGCGCGTCGTGGCGACGACGCCCAGGCGCGTCATCAGCGGCTGCGTGCAGTGATGACCTGCCCGGACGGCGACGCCGTGCCAGTCCAGCACCTGGGCCACGTCGTGCGGATGCACGCCCTCGACCTCGAAGGAGACGATCCCCGTGCGGCGATCGGCCGGAGGGCCGAACACGCGCACCCAGGGAAGCTCGGCGAGCCGCTCCATCGCGTAGACGGTCAGCCCGTGCTCGTGCCGCTCGATCGCCTTAAGGCCGACGGCCTGGACGTAGTCGATCGCGGCGCCGAAGCCGACGGCCTCTGCGATCGCCGGCGTGCCTGCCTCGAACTTGAACGGGAGCTCGTTGAACGTCGTCCGCTCCAGGCTGACCGAGCGGATCATCTCCCCGCCGAGGTTGAAGGGCGCCATCCCCTCGAGCAGCTCGCCTCGGCCCCACAGAGCACCGATACCGCTCGGCCCGCAGAGCTTGTGCGACGAGAACGCGAGGAAGTCGCAGCCGAGCGCCTGCACGTCGACGGCGCGATGGGGAGCGGCCTGGGCCGCGTCGACGACCATGATCGCGCCCTGCTCGTGCGCCCACGCAGCGAGTTGCTCGACCGGGTTGACGGTGCCCAGCGCGTTCGAGACGAGGCCTGTCGCCACCACCTTCAGATTCCCCTCGCGGGCCAGCCCGGCGAGCGCGTCGAGCTGCAGCTCCCCGTGGTCGTCGATCGGGATGTGGCGGAAGCTCGCGCCGGTGCGGCTGGCGATGTACTGCCAGGGCACGAAGTTCGCGTGGTGCTCGAGCTCGGTGACGACGACGAGGTCGCCGGGGCCGAGGTTGTCGAGCCCCCACGAGTAGGCGACGAGGTTGATCGCCTCGGTGGCGCTGCGTGTGAAGATCACCTCGCGCTCCGACGGTGCGTTCAGGAACGCGGCCACGGTCAGCCGCGCGCCCTCGTATCCCTCCGTGGCACGCTCGGCCAGTCGGTAGACGCCGCGATGCACGTTGGCGTACTCGTGCTCGTAGAACTGCCGCATGCGATCGAGCACCTGCCGCGGCTTCTGCGTCGACGACGCCGAGTCGAGGTACGCGAGCGGCTTCCCGTCGAGAAGCTCCTCGAAGACGGCGAAATCGCCACGCAGGCGCTGTGCGTCCAGGGCGGGTGCGGTGCCGATCGCCATCACGCCATGGTACCCGGGAGCCCTAGCCGGCCGGGCGCCGGAGAGGGACGAAGCGGTCGTCGGTGAGCCAGAGAAAGCCGATCGAGATCCCTGCGCCCAGCACGATCAGCATCACCGCCGCGAGGTTCGGCGCCGCGAGCTCGTAGAAGTCCCGCAGCGCGGGCACAGCGAGGATGACGACGTAGACGGCGAACAGGGCCGCGCAGAGGAAGCCCACCAGGCGCGCACGCCGCGTGCTCGTCGCCTCCAGGGCGATCACGAGGTAGAGGCCCACCACGATCAGCGTCGAGGTCGCGGCCGTTCGCGCCTGCAGCAGGCCGAGATTGAAGACGTTGAGCGAGATGAGGTAGCTCGCGGTGACGCCGAGCCCCGCGGCGACTCCCGCGGGGACGGCGAATCGCGTCACCTCGCGCAGGAAGCCCTCGGTACGCCACGGCCCCTCGCTCGGCGCGAGCGCGAGGAAGAAGGCGGGAATCCCCACGGCCAGGGTGCCCACGATCGTGAGGTGCCGCGGCAGCAGCGGGTACTCGGTGGGAGTGATCCCGATCGCCACGATCAGAAAGGCGGCGAAGACCGACTTCGCGACGAAGAGCTTGGTGACGCGCTGGATGTTGCGCAGGATGCGGCGCCCCTCCGCCACCATGCCGGGCACGGCCGCGAAGTCCCCGCTCACGAGCACGACGTCGGCGACCGCCTTCGCCATCTGGGTGCCTGAGCCCTGGGCGATCGCCAGGCGGGAGGATTTCAGCGCCGGCACGTCGTTGACGCCGTCACCGACCATCGCCACGTAGCGGCCGTCCGCACGCAGTGCCTCCACCACGCGCCGCTTCCCCTCGGGCGAGATGCGCCCGATCACCGACACGTCGCGCACGAGGGCGGCGAAGTCGGCGGTCTCGTCCAGGAGGTCGCCCGAGATCGGGCCGGCACGCATCGGGATGCCTGCGTCGCGCGCGATCGAGCCGACGGTATGCGGGGAGTCGCCCGACAAGACCTTGATCTCGACCCCCTGCTCGGCCAGGAACGCGACCGTCTCGCGGGCATCGGGGCGCAGCTCCTCGGCGAGCACTGCCAGCCCGAGCGTGTCGAGCGGCGGCGGGCCGAGGTCGGGATCCTCGGGGAAGGGGGCCCTCGCCGTCCCGAGTGCGACGACGCGCCGGCCCGCATCCTGCTGCGCCCGGACTGCCTCCGTCACGCCGTCCAGGGGGAACAGCTCGGGCGCGCCGAGCACGTAGCGGGTGCCGGCAACGCGCATGCCGCTGAAACGGCGTCGGGAGACGAACGGGATCTGCTCGTCGGCCGGCTCTGCCGGGATCTCGACGGCAGCCCTGATCGCGTCGAGCGTGGCGTTGGACACGTCTGCCGACGAGGCGAAGCGACCGAACGCGTGCCGCAGGAACGGTTCCTCGACCCCCGCCGCCGGCACGAAATCGACCACCCGCAGCCGCGCCTCGGTGAGCGTGCCGGTCTTGTCGAGACACAGCGTGTCGACCGAAGCGAGGGACTCGATGGCGTTCAGCTGCTGGGCGAGCGCGCCGGCGCGGGCCATCCGCAGCGCCGCGGCGGCATAGGTGACCGAGACGAGCAGGAACAGCCCTTCCGGGACGATCGTGACCATCCCGGCGACCGCGGTGTCGACCGCCTGGCGGATGCCGACGTCGTGCTTCCCGAGCGCCACCACGAGCATGCCGCCGAGCGGCAGCATCACTCCGACGAGCACGTACAGCAGGCGGTTGACCGCGCGCTCGAGCGGCGAGCGCGGATGGCGGAACTCGCGCGCCGTGCCCGTGATCCTGCCCGCGTAGCAGTCGTCACCCACCGCCGAGACGACGAAGGATCCTGTGCCCTCCACGACGAACGAGCCCGAGAGCACGTCCTGACCCACTTCCCGTGCGACAGGGCTCGACTCCCCCGTGAGGATCGCCTCGTCGAGGAGCAGCCCGGACGTCTCGAACAACGGGCCGTCCGCGACGACCTGGTCACCGGCGGCGAGGCGCACGAGGTCGCCCTCGACGACCTCCTCCACGCGCACGTCTCGCGGCGCGCCCTCGCGAACGACGGTGGCGCGGGGCGCCACGAGCGCTGCAAGCGCGTCGAGCTTGTTGCGGGCGCGCAGCTCCTGCCAGATGCCGATCCCCGAGTTGGTGACGACGATCCCCAGGAAGAGAGCGTCGCGCCAGTCGCCGAACACCAGGGTGAGGGCGCCGAGCGCGAGCAGGATCGCATTGAACGGCGTGACCACGTTCGCCCTGACGATGCCGGCCGTGGAGCGGCTCGCGACCGGCTCACCAGGCTCTCCGCGCGCCTCCAGGCGTCGACGCGCCTCCGCTTCTGTCAGACCGGCGGTCACGGGAGCGAGGCTAACAGCGCCCGCCGCGGCGCGGGCTTACGCTCGCGGCGGGTGCACCTTGCCGTTCGTCTGCGCCCGGGCGGCGATCTCCCTCTGCCGCTCGACCGTCTCGGCCGCGGCAGAGAGGAGATCGGCGAGGCGACGCAGGCGCAGCCGCTCGGAGGTCGCCTCGAGCAGCTCCTGCTTCAGCTCGGGCGAGAAGTCGAAGCGGCCGGCGACTGCAAACGACAGCTGCGGCGTGTCCACGCCCGGCGTCTCGACTTCGGCGCCGGTCAGCTCCACGAGCCGGCCGAACAGCTCGAGCGCACGGTCGGCATCCTCGTCGTCGGGCGGGTCGTCCAGGTCTTCGAGCGGCTCCACCTCGGCCGTGTGAAAGCTGCGGCCCTCGGTCAGCTCGACCACGCGAACGCGCTCGCCACCCTCCACGACGATCGTCAGACGTCCGTCGGGGAAGCGCTCCGTCACCTCGGTCACCGTCGCCAGCGTGCCGATCGCACGCATGCCGTCGTCGTCGGCGTAGACGAGCCCGAACGGAATCTCCTGCTCGACGCACTCGTCGATCAGCTCCCGGTAGCGCGGCTCGAAGATGTGGAGCGGCACCTGCTCGGTCGGCAGTAACACCATCCCGAGCGGGAAGAGGCCGAGTTCGTCCATCCGACAAGCGTAGAGGACTGCACCCGAAGGAGGGATCCTGCGCAGGTTTCCGCTGTCGATCCGCTCTAGCAGGGTAGAGACCCGCCCCCCGCGCAGAAAGGTAGACGATGGGAGTGAACGCCTTCGCCGCAGAAGCGGCCATCTCTCGTTCGCCGTTGCACCGCCTCGGCGAGGCTTCGGCGTGATCGGCCGGCCGCACGGCATCGCCCTCGCGCTGCTCCTCGGCGCAGCATCGGTCACGGGCGCCTACGCCACTATCACGACGGGGCACCTCGGCGACTCCGAGACGAAGCCCGAGGTCGTCGCGTCGGCAGCGATCGCCAAGCGTCACGCCAGGCTGGACGCGTGGGAGGCATCGCTGAACAAGGCTCTGGCCGCGCGCCCGCCGAAGCTGCCGCCGGTACCTCGCTACGCGCGCGCCTCGCTGGTGAGCGCTCCGTCGTTCGGCCCCCTGCCGGCGTTGACAGCGGCTCCGGCGCCCGCCGGCGCCCCGGCCCGGGCAGAGCCGGCTGCGCCACGGACCGAGGCACAGCCCGCCGGGACGGCTGCAACCCGGCCCAAGCCCGGGCGCGGGAAGGCGCCGCGCCTCCAGCCGGCGCCGACCGCTACGCGAACCGACCCGGGCGACTCGATGCCGGTCGCCGCGCCCGCGACGGACGCGACGCCGGCTCCCGCAGCAGCCGCGCCGGCCGCGCCACCGGCCGCTGCGCCTGCCGCACCCGTGCCGCCCGCCGCCACCCCGCCGGCACAGCCCGCCCCGCTGCAGCTGTCGAAGAGCGAGATCGAGAGGCAATGCGAGGCACTCAAGCAAGCGGCCGAGAGACAGGGCGACGCCGCCAAGCGGGAGGCCGAGCGGCAGTGTGAGGCCCTCAAGAACGCGGCCGAGAGGAGAGGGTAGGAGCAATGGCCAACCACCTCGTGCGGCTGTATGCAGCCGCGGCCTCGATCGTCGTGTTCTTCCTCATCTGGGCACTCGTCGCCGCCCATCCCTGGGAGGCGGCCTCGGCGACGCCGCTCGATCCCCGGCTGGCAGCCCTCGCGAAGCGCGAGAAGAAGCTGCAGCGGCGCGCTGCCAAGGTGAAGGTGATCGTGGGAAGACGCTGGGCGCTGTACGAGCGGCGGCTCAGCAAGCGCCGGTGGCAGATAGCCGTGGCCGAGCAGCAGCACCTGCGCGAGCTCGAGGCGTCGCGGGCGTCAGCGCTCCGGGCGGCGCAGATCGCCTCGGGGCAGGCAGCGCAGGCGCGCTCCTACGCGGCGAGCGTCGTCGCCTGGGCCTCGGCCTACGCACAGCCCGCTGCAGCCGGCTCGCCGACGAGCTCCGCGGCCACGCCCGGGCAGAGAGCCCAGCCGGCCCCGGTCTCCACCAGGCAGACGGGGACGGACGCAGGCGGCTCTCGCGGTGCTGCACCGGCTGCCACGAGGACGGCCGTGGCACCGCCGACCCCCGCCTCGTCTCCGTCCGCGCCGCTGCCTGCCCCGTCGGCTCCCGCCTCCGCCCCCGCCCCCGCGGCGGCGCCCTCTCCGGCCCCGGCTCCAGCCCCGGCTCCGGCCCCGGCTCCGGCTCCTAGTCCGGCACCCGCCGCCGCACCGCCGGTGCAGGTCGTGCAGCTGCCTCCGGTGACGAGCACGAGCACCTCGAAGAAGAAGTGATGACGCCGACCACGACACAAGGCCGTCCCCGCACCCGCCACGAGTTCGAGGCGATGGGCGTCACGGTCGAGCTCCTCCTCGACCGTGACTTCGCCGTGCCGGGCACGATCTTCGAGGCGGTGGAGACCGAGCTCCGCCGCCTGGAGCAGATCTTCTCCCGCTTCCTGCCGGGCTCGGAGCTGAGCGCGCTCAACCGCGCGGGTGCGCTCGACGTCGGCCCGGAGCTGTTCGCGGTGGTGCAGCTCGCCGTGAGCGCCAGGGAGCGCAGCGGCGGGCGCTTCGACCCGACCGTGCACGACGCGGTCATCGCGGCCGGCTACGACCGCACGTTCGACGAGATGGCGGATGTGGGGCCCGCGGTGGCGGCGGGCGCCCCCTGCGGGGGCCGCGTGCTCCTCGACCCGGGACGGCGCCGCATCGAGCTCGAGGACGGCTTCAGGCTCGACCTCGGCGGCATCGCGAAGGGCTGGGCGGCCGACCGTGCCTGCGAGCTGCTGGCGAGCGCGGGCCCTTGCCTCGTCAACGCAGGCGGAGACCTTGCGGTGGCAGGGCTGCTCGGCGGCGGCCCCTGGCCCGTGAGCGTGGACGTGCCGGGCACGCCGATCACGCTCGGGGTCACCGCCGGGGGCGTCGCCACCTCCGGTCGTGACCACCGCCGTTGGCGCCGCGGCGGCGTCGAGCTACACCACCTGGTCGACCCGGCGACGGGTGCGACGTCGCGCAGCGACCTCCTGCGGGTCACCGCCGTGGGCGACAGCGCGGCATCGGCGGAGGTCGCCGCAAAGACGCTCTTCCTGGCCGGCGAGCGCGCCGCAGCCGAGGAGGCGAGCTCCCTCGGCATCCCCTGCGTGCTCGTCACCGGAGACGGTCGTGTCGTGCTCGCAGGGGGACTCGGATGAAGACCGATCCGACGTTCTGGATCGAGGCGCGGGCCAGCGGCCTCGCCGCCTACCTCCTGCTGACGGGCTCGGTGGTCGCCGGCCTGGTCCTGAAGGCGAGGCCGTTCGGCAAGGCGCTCAAGCCTGCGACGGTGACCGACCTGCACCGGTTCCTGGCGCTGCTTGCCCTCGGCGCCACGGCCCTGCACGGCATCACGCTGGTGCTCGACCAGTCGGTCTCGATCACCTGGGTCAGCCTGCTCGTCCCGGGCGAGATCCCGTACCGGCCGCTGTGGACCGGCATCGGGGTCGTCGCTGCGGAGCTGATGCTGCTCGTCTTCGTCTCGTTCTCGCAACGGAAGCGGATCGGCGCGAAGAACTGGCGGCGTCTGCACTGGACGACGTACGGCGTGTTCGCCGCGCTGACCGTGCACGGGGTGATGAGCGGCACGGACACCACCCGGCCGTGGACGCTCGGCCTCTACCTGGGAGCGATCGGCAGCGTGGTCGCGTCGACCGTGTTCAGGGCCGTCGTGCCCCCGGCGAAGCCCGAGCGGCGGCGGCGCGAGCTCGTCACCGAGTAGCGACGGGGCCGCCGGTCGGCAGCCCCGTCAGCCCTCCCCCGAGCAAGCGCTTCCCCTCTAGACGAGCGCCTTCATGAAGACGGCGACATCCTCGGCCGGGAAGGTCTCGGTCTCGACGACCTCGAGCTTCGCGATCTTGGCGAGCACCCGGAAAGCCGTCTCGTTGTCCGGATACTGGACGATCGCGAGAAAGTCCCAGGGGCCCATCACGGCGAGCGTCCGCTCGAGGGTGCCACCCTCGGACGTGATGATCTGGGCGATCTTCTCGAGGTACTCGGGTGCCTTGTCGAACTGCTCCCTTCCCTCGGGTGTGACCTTGATCAGCCCGATGTACGTGAACATGCGCATCTCCTTTCGTGTCGCGCGGTTCACCTGCGACCGTGCCACCACCCCGGGCGTCCTGCATCGGAGAACTCCCCGATCTCCGCGCTCGAAAGTGCCGAGTCACGGGAGCGAGTAGCATCGGGACGACTCGCGTGCGGATCCGCATCCCCATCGTCCAGGTCGCCGTCGTCGCCGCAGCTCTGGCGTGCGCGACAGCAGCAGCGGGATCGGTCGACGTGACCCTCGGGGGCTCGAAGCCGACCCTCAAGGTCGATGGGCGCGGGGCGGCCGAGGTGAGCTGGATCGAGCGAGGCGTCCGCAAGACGCTGCTCGTGCCGCCGTCCGGCCGCTACCTGCCGGGAGGTCGCATCCTCGGCGCGGACACGAGCTCGCCCGCGCCGAAGCAGGGGGTCGCGCAGGCGGTGCTCGTGCGCACGACGCCCGACGGCCGGCACTGGGCGCTGCAGAGAACGCCCGTGCAACGCGACGGCTCGACCGCCCTCCGGCTCGCGCGCTGGCAGGGTGCCGCGACCGAGCTCGTGGCCTCGCTCTCGCGCGAGCGCATCAGCGGGACGGCGACGTTCGCCGGCCGGGGCGTGTTCGGCACGTCGCCGACCACGGCAGGAACGGCCGTGACGCACTTCGCGTGGGTCGACTGCTGGCGCTGCGGCGGCGCTCGCGGCTGGAAGCGCCTGCTCGGGGTGCGCCTGCGCGGCCCGAAGGGCACCTTCGCCCTGGCGCTGCGGCCCGCATGGCGCGCGAGCCGCTATCGCGTCACCGTGCTCGGCCCGAATCGGGGCGCCGACTACGCGCCCGACGCCGTCGTCGTCGTCAAGCGGTAGAGCCGGCCCGCGCGGCGGCCCGGCCTAGGGGATGCGGGACTCGAGAGCGCGGCCGAGCGCGTCGCGCACCGGCTCGAGCTCGATGCGGTCGAGCACGTCCTGGAAGAACCCGCGCACGATCAGCCGCTCGGCCTCCCGACGCGAGAGACCACGGGCCATGGCGTAGAAGAGCTGCTCGCGGTCGACCTGGCTGAGCGTCGCACCGTGCGTGCACCGCACGTCGTTCGCGAGGATCTCGAGACCGGGGATCGAGTCGGCGTGCGCGGTCTTCGACAGCAGGAGATTCCTGTTCTCCTGGTAGGCGTTCGTCTTCTGCGCGCCTTCCTCGACCCGGATCATGCCGCGCCAGACGGCGCTCGCTGAGTCCCGCAGCACGCCCTTGAACGCGAAGTCCGACGTGGTGCTCGGCGCGATGTGCTCCTGGAAGGTGTCGTAGTCGAGTCGCTGCTCGTGATCGGCGAAGTACGCACCCGTCACCCTCGAGGTCGCTCCCTGGCCTGCGAGGTCGTTCTGGATCCACACCTTGCCGCCGCCGGAGCCGAAGCCGCCGGCGACCCAGTCGAGCTCGGCGTCGCGCCCGACGGTGGCGTGATGCGACGCGAAATGCCACGTCTGCTGCGAGAGGTTCTGCACGGACACGTACTCGACCTTGGCACCGTCCTCGATCACGATCTCGACCGCGGCATTGGAGTAGCCCGAGAGCTCCGGCACGGTTGACGCGTATTCCTCGATCACGGTGAAGCGGCTCTGCGGCTCGGCAACGATCAGCAGCCGCCAGAACAGCGACCCGCCCTCGATCGAGTTCGCGATCCTGATGTAGATCGGCTTCTCGACCACGACGCCCTTCGGCACGTGCACGAGGATGCCGTGCTCCCACATCGCTGCGTTGTGGGCGGCGAACTTCTCGCTGTGGCCGACGAGCGTCCCGAGCAACGGATGGTCGTCGGTGAGGAGCTCGAAGCGGACGCCCTCCGGGACGGAGTCGATCGTGATGCCGGCCTCGCCGACGGAGGCGACGCCGGAGGCGTCGATCTCGAGCATCGTCTCGGGAATCGAGACGGCACCGACGCCCGCCGCGGTGTACGCATCGGGGTCGAAGCCCGTGAGGTCGGTGAAGCGCCAGTGCTCGTCCGACTTCGTCGGCAGGGCGATCGCCCGGTAGCGCTCGAGCAGCTCAGCTCGCATGCGGGGCGTAGCGGTTGTGCAGCATCAGGTCGTTGCCGTCCGGGTCGTTGAAGAACGCCATGTGGCAGACGCCCGTGTCAAAGGTCTCGCCGAGGAACTCCACGCCGCTCGCCTCGAGCTCGGCACGAGCCGCCGCAACATCGTCGACGTGGAGCGCGACGTGCGCGTTCTTCTGCGGCGCGAACTCGATTCCGAACGACGCCGGCTCGTAGATACCGAAGCACGTCTCGCCGACCCAGAACTCGGATTCCCCGGTGTCGTCGGGCCGCAGCCCGAGGGTCTCCACGTAGAACGCGCGCGACCGCTTCCAGTCGGTGGACGGAACGGCGACGAAGTCGACCCCCGTCACCGCGCTACCCAACGGATCCCTCCATCTGCAGCTGGATCAGCCGGTTCATCTCGACCGCGTACTCGAGCGGCAGCTCCTTCGTGATCGGCTCCACGAAGCCGGACACGATCATGGCGCTCGCGTCGGACTCGGAGAGGCCACGGCTCATCAGGTAGAAGAGCTGCTCCTCGCCGATCTTCGAGACGGTCGCCTCGTGGCCGAGGTCGACGTCGCTCTCGTCCACCTTGATGTACGGGTAGGTGTCGGAGCGCGACTCGTCGTCGAGGATGAGTGCGTCACAGACCACCTTCGACTTGGAGCCGGTGGCGCCGCGGGCGACCTCGAGCAGGCCACGGTAGCCGGCCCTGCCGCCGTCCTTGGAGATCGACTTGGACGTGATCACGCTCGACGTGTTCTTGGCCACGTGCACCACCTTGCCGCCCGCGTCCTGGTGCTGGCCCTTGCCGGCGAACGCGATCGAGAGCACCTCGCCGTGGGCTCGCTCGCCCATCAGCCAGATGGCGGGGTACTTCATCGTCAGCTTCGAGCCGAGGTTGCCGTCGACCCACTCCATCGTCGCGTCCTCGTGCGCCACCGCTCGCTTGGTGACGAGGTTGTAGACGTTGTTCGACCAGTTCTGGATCGTCGTGTAGCGGCAGCGGCCGCGCGGCTTGACGACGATCTCGACGACCGCGGAATGCAGCGAGTCGGACGAGTAGATCGGCGCCGTGCAGCCCTCGACGTAGTGGACGTACGCGTCCTCGTCGACGATGATCAGCGTCCGCTCGAACTGGCCCATGTTCTCGGCGTTGATACGGAAGTAGGCCTGCAGCGGCATCTCGATCCGCACGCCTGGCGGGACGTAGATGAACGAGCCGCCCGACCAGACGGCCGAATTGAGCGCCGCGAACTTGTTGTCGTTCTGCGGGATGATCGTGCCCATGTACTGCTTGACGATGTCCTCGTGCTCGCGCAGGGCGGAGTCCATGTCCAGGAAGATGACGCCCTTCTGCTCGAGGTCCTCCTGCAGCTTGTGGTAGACGACCTCCGACTCGTACTGGGCGCCGACGCCGGCGAGGTACTTCTTCTCCGCCTCCGGGATGCCGAGCTTGTCCCACGTGTCGAGGATCTCGGCCGGCAGGTCCTCCCACCTGTCGACCTGCTTCTCGGTGGGCCGGATGTAGTAGTAGATGTTGTCGAAGTCGATCTCCGCGACGTTTCCGCCCCAGGTGGGCAGCGGCCGCGCGTAGAAGTAGTCGAGCGAGTCGTGGCGGAACTTCCGCATCCAGGCCGGCTCGGCCTTGTGCTCGGAGATCGCCTCGACGACCTCGTGGGAAAGCCCGCGCCCGGACTTGAAGAAGTAGTCCTTGGCCTCGTCGGGGTTGGAGAAGCCGTACTGGTAGTCGCTACGGATCCCCTTGACGACCTCGTTCTCGGCAGTACTCATGCGCTGTCTCCTACACCGGCGGGGATGAAGGCCTCGTAGCCGTCCGCCTCGAGTTGGTGCGCGAGCTCGAAGCCACCGGACGCAACGATGCGGCCGTCGACGAACACGTGCACGTGGTCGGGAGTGACGTAATTCAAAATGCGCTGGTAGTGGGTGATCACGAGGGCCCCCATCTGCGGGCCGACGAGCGCGTTGACGCCGTTCGCGACGACCTTGAGCGCATCGATGTCGAGCCCCGAGTCCGTCTCGTCGAGCACCGCGACCCGCGGCTTCAGCATCGCCATCTGCAGGATCTCCACGCGCTTCTTCTCACCGCCCGAAAAGCCGTCGTTGAGGTAGCGCGACGCGAGCTCCCGCGGCACCTTCAGGTCCTCCATGGCGCCCAGCAGCTCCTTGCGGAACTCGGGGATCGGCACGGGGTCGTCCTCGCCGCCGTTCGCCGCCTTGCGCTTCGCGTTGATCGCGCTGCGCAGGAAGCTCGTGACGGTGACGCCCGGAATCGCGTGCGGGTACTGGAAGGCGAGGAAGAGCCCTCTCTGCGCCCGCTCGTCCGCTCCCATCTCCGCCACGTCGTCGCCGTCGATCAGGATCTGGCCCTCGGTGATCTCGTAGGCCGGATGGCCCATCAGCGCGTACGCGAGCGTCGACTTGCCGGAGCCGTTCGGGCCCATGATGGCGTGCTTCTCGTTCACGTCGACGGCGAGGTCGACACCCCTGACGATCTCGGTGCCGTCCTCCAGGGCGACGTGCAGGTTCTTGATCTCGAGCAGTGCCACTGTGTCCGTCCTCGATTCCTGTCCGCGGAGAGATGAAATATGCTTCTGCCGTACTGGCGTCCCCGGTCTGGACATGGTAGCCGGACCAGCGCTACGGGGAACGCCCCCTCTAACACATCCGGACGCGCTACCAGATCCGGACGCGCGATCCTCGGGTGCTCCCTACCCGTCCGGTGCGACTCGCACACACGCTGCTACTGTACGCGCCATGCCTTTCGGAATCGGTATCTGGGAAATGCTCATCCTCCTGCTGGTGCTGCTCCTGGTCTTCGGCCCCAAGCGGCTGCCGGAGATGGGGCGACAGCTCGGCAAGGGGATGCGGGAGTTCAAGGACTCCGTCACCGGCGACAACAAGCACGACGACGACGACATCTACACGGCAGAGCTGCCGCCTGCCGAGCCCGCCGAGCCCGCCGTGACGTCGCAGCCGCGCGAGCGGGACTCCGTCTCCTAACCAGCAGCACAGCGGGATGAGGCGACTCCGGCGGATCGCCCCCCGACGCCTCGGGACGGACGAAGAAGCGACGCTCGTCGAGCATCTCAGCGAGCTGCGACACCGGCTCGTGCTGGGGCTCGCGGCGCTCGTGCCGGCATTCCTGCTCGCGTTCGCGTTCCACTCGCGCCTGATCGAGTGGCTCAAGGAACCGCTTCCGCCCGACAAGGTGCTCGTCACGCTCGGCGTCACCGAGCCGTTCACCACAGCGGTGAAGGTGAGCCTGCTGGCGGCAGTTGCCATAGCACTGCCGATCCTGCTCTGGCAGGTGTGGGCCTTCCTCGCCCCCGCGATGGACAGGGCCACCCAGCGCGTGATCTCCGTGTTCGTCGTGATCGCCACGGCGCTGTTCGCGGTCGGCGTGGCATTCGCCTACTTCATCATCCTGCCGGCCGCGATCGAGTTCCTGACGAACTTCGACGACTCGCTCTACGACATCCAGATCCGGGCCAGCTACTACCTCACGTTCACGGCGATGGTGCTGCTCGCGACCGGAATCGCCTTCGAGATGCCGATCTTCATCCTGGCGCTCGTCCGCATCGGCGTGCTCTCCTCCGCGAGGCTGAGACGCAACCGCCGTCTCGGGATCGTGTTGATGGTCTGCTTCGCGATCCTGCTGCCGACGGTCGACCCGGTCTCGCTGGCGCTCGAGACGATCCCGCTCCTGATCCTGTTCGAGTCGTCGATCTGGCTGTCGGTCCTGATGGAGCGGCGCTGGGCTGTCGCGGGCCTCGTCGACGAGGACGACGACGGCACGGACGACGACGATGGCGGGGGCGGCGGCAGCGACGTCGACGGCGGCGGCGGGCTCGACGACGACAGCCCCGACGACGGTGGCTGGGACGACGAGAGCGACTGGAACGACGGGAGCCTCGACGAGAGCCTCGGCGACGAGTGGGAGCCCGACGCCGACGAGCCGGAGCTCGGTGACGACGACGCGGAGGCCGACGACGACGCCGAGGCCGACGACGACGCCGAGGCCGACGACGACGCGGAGGCCGGAGACGGCGACGAGACAGACCGGACGTGACGGCCGTCCTCTCCGCCGACTGGGTCGTTCCCGTCGAGGGCGACCCGATCCGGGACGGAGCCGTGGCGATCGGGGACGACGGCCGCATCATGGCAGTCGGCAGCGCGGCCGAGCTGGGCGCGGGAGAGCGGCACGAGGGCTGCGCGATCGTGCCCGGCTTCGTGAACGCGCACTCCCATATCGAGTATGCGAGCTATGCCGGCTTCGGCGACGGCCTGCCGTTCGGCCCGTGGATCGCGATGCATATCCGCCGCAAGCAGCGGCTCGACGACGAGGACATGACGGCGATCGCACGGCTCGGCGCCGCCGAGTGCCTTCGCTCGGGGATCACCACGATCGGCGACGCCAGCTTCTCCGGCGCGGCGGTCGTCGCTGCCGCCGAGACGGGATTGCGCGCGATCGTCCACCTCGAGGTCTTCGGCGGCCCCGAGGCAATCGAGGCGTCCTTCCTGCCGGCGCAGGCGCGGGTCACGCCGTGGCTCTCCGAGCGGGTGCGGCTCGGCGTCTCGCCCCACGCCCCGTACACGTGCACGCCGGAGCTGTACGAGTCCTGCCTCCAGCTCGGGCTGCCGGTCGCGACGCATTTCGCCGAGAGCCTGGGAGAGCAGGAGTGGCTGCTCTCCGGCGCAGGCTTCGGTCCCGACTTCCCTCCCGGCTGGCTGCCCGACCCGCCCGGGCAGACCGGCATCCGCGCTCTCGCCGAGCGCGGCCTGCTCGGGCCGTCCGTGCTCGCAGCCCATTGCGTGCACGTCGAGCTCGACGAGATCGAGCTGCTGGCACGCCACCACGTCGCGGTTGCGCACTGCCCCCGCTCGAACGCGTACCTCGGTTGCGGCGTGGCCCCGCTCGAGGAGCTGCTCGCAGCCGGCGTCCGCGTCGGGCTCGGCACCGACAGCCCCGCCTCGACACCTTCGTTCGACATGTTCGCCGAGATGCGGGCAGCGATCGAGGCGGCCCGGGCACGCGCGCGACGGCCCGACGCCCTCACGGCCGCGCACGCGCTCGAGCTGGCCACCCTGGGCGCGGCGCGAGCACTCGGCCTCGGAGACGAGATCGGGTCGCTGGGAGTAGGCAAGAGAGCCGACCTGGCTATCATTTCTCTTACCGAGACGAGTTTCGTCCCGTGGGAGGACCCCGTCACCGCAGTGGTGCTGGGGGGCGCGCCCCAACATGTGGTCGATACGTTCGTCGAAGGTTCACGAACGTCCGAGAAAGGAATCGAATGGCACGGGTTGATCGACGGCGCTCGAAGGGCGCGAAGCCGGATGCTGGCGTAACGAAGGCCTCGGCCCGCACGTCGACGATGGCGCCCACCATCGAGGACACCATGTTCTTCCCGCGCCTGCGACGGCACGCGAAGTGGATGTTCGTCTTTCTCGCCCTCATGTTCGCCGTCGGCTTCGTCGGCTTCGGGGTCGGCGCCGGCGGCACCGGCATCGGCGACATCCTGCGCTCGAGCGGCTCGAGCGACCTGCCGTCCGTGTCCGATGCACGCAAGAAGACCACGGCGAGCCCCGACGACGCGCAGGCGTGGCGCGACCTCTCGACGGCCCTGCAGACCGAAGGGCAGACCGCCGACGCGATCGTGGCGCTGAAGACCTACAGCTCCCTGAAGCCGGGAGACGTCGACGCGCGCCGCGAGCTCGCCGGGCTCTACCTGGCGCTGGCCACGGCCAAGGCCAGGGAAGTGCAGTCGCTCCAGCTGCAGGCGGCATTCGCCGGCGCGAGCCAGAACTTCCCCGGTTCGCTGACGGTCAACGGTACCTCCATCGTCGACGACAAGATCGGCCAGGCCGTGAACGCCAAGGCATCGACGGAGATCTCGGCCGCGATCGAAGCGTCGAACGCGGCTGCCACGGACGCCGTCGCCACCTACGAGCAGATCGCCGACCTGCAGCCGAACGACCCGAACGTGCAGCTCGAGCTGGCGTCCACGGCCGAGCAGGCGCAGAACTTCGAGGTCGCGATCACCGCCTACGAGCGCTTCCTCAAGCTCGCCCCGGACGACCCGAACGCCCCGATCGTGAAGACGCAGCTGAAGCAGCTGAGGAGTCAGGTCTCCGCCTCGGCGTCCGGCCAATCGGGATAGACTCGCCCCGAGTGAGGGTTTCGATCGCCATCGTCCCCGCCGGTCGCGCGCGGCTCGTCGCCGTGGCCTCGGCCTGCGCTGCCGCCGGCCTGCTGCTCGCGGGTTGCGGCGGCACCGTGGGCTACTCGGAGGGTACGGGCGACCGCTCGAAGGGCAAGGAGCTGTTCACGCAGAAATGCGGCAGCTGTCATGTCCTCGCGGATGCAGGCACGGCCGGCCAGATCGGACCGAACCTCGACGACGCGTTCTTCGCCTCGCGGCGGGACGGGCTCGGACAGGAGACGATCCAGCAGGTCGTCCGCGGCCAGATCGCCTACCCCGTCACGGATCCGCCGGCCGGCGGGCCGGGCATGCCGGCGGACATCGTCACCGGGCAGGATGCCGAGGACGTCGCCAGCTACGTGGCCGCCGTGGCGGGCACCGCCGACCCGAGCGAGGCCGGCGCGCCACCCCCGGCCGAGACGACTGCCCCCGAGCCGACGCCCACGGAGACGACACCGGCGGAGGCGCCCCAGGACGACGCGCTCGTCGCTGCAGGCAAGGACGTGTTCGCCTCGGCCGGCTGCGGTAGCTGCCACGCGCTCGCCGAGGCCGGCTCGAGCGGCAACATCGGCCCCGACCTCGACACGACACGGCCCGACGCGGCACTCGTGACCGACCGGGTCACGAACGGCCAGGGCGCCATGCCCTCGTTCAAGGGCCAGTTGAGCGAGGACGAGATCGCCGCCGTCGCGGCCTACGTCTCCTCCGTCGCCGGCTCCTAGACCGCGCACCCGAGTCGCCCACGCCGCGAACGCCGTCCCCCGCCCGGACGGCTAGGGCGCGGGCGTGTCCTCGACGTCGGCGCGCTCCTGTGGCGGCGCCGGCGGGCGGCGACGGCGCGAGACGCGGAACCACGCGACGGCGACCCCGGCGAGCAGGACGACGACTACCAGGCCGAGCCACGGGGCGAGCCAGGACGCTCCGACGACCAGGGCCGCCACGACGACGGTGCCGAGCACCCAGTGGAACGCGGCCGCCTCGCTGCGCAGCGGATTTGCCACGACGTCCCTCAGAGGAGGTAGACGGCGGCGTACACGACGATCCACATGATGTCGACGAAGTGCCAGTAGATCCCGGGGATCTCGACCCCGTGATGGTGCTCCGGCGAGTAGTGGCCGCGGAAGGCACGCACGGCGGCGATCGTGAGGAGCGTCAGTCCGATGAAGACGTGCGCACCGTGAAGCCCGGTGAGGCCGAAGAACACCGAGGCGAAAGCTCCGTCGCCCGTGTTGAAGCCCACGTGCGCGTACTCGATGGCCTGGGTGAGCAGGAACGCCGTCCCCATCAGGATCGTCAGCACCAGGCCGGCCTGGAGCCCGCGCCGGTTGTTCCGCTTGATCGACTGCAGCGCCCAGTGCATGGTGAAGCTCGAGGTGACGAGCACGGCCGTGTTGATGCCGGCGACGAACGTCGGAAACTCGAAGGGCTCGGGGGGCCAGACCTCGGAGGCGGCCGGGTTGACGACCCGGACGAAGAAGTAGGCAGTGAAGAACGCCCCGAAGAGCATTGCCTCGGAGGCGATGAACAGGAACATGCCGAGGATCGTCGGCGCGAGCCGGGAGGAGCTGTTCGCGACCGGAGGCCCGTGGTGGTCGTCCCCGTGGCCGTGCAGGGCCTCAGCGTGCGCGCTCACGCGGCCGCCTCGACCAGCGCCGGGTCGACGACGATGTGCTCCACGGGCAGCTTCGAGTCACCCCGGAGGCGTCCTACGAGATCGCGCCGCAGCCACCCCGAGCGCTCGTCCGGGAATGTCGACACGATCACCTCGTCGACACGCTCGTCGTAGATCGCCTGCATCGCGGCGGTGTACGGGTCCGGATGCGCGATCTGGCCGTGCGCCTCGACGCCGTCGGCCCTGAGCTGGGACAGCGCCGCACGCAGCCGCCGCTCCGCCTCGGGGTGCTCGGACGCCTGGACGTCGCTCTGCGGGCTGACGATGACGAAGCTCGCGGGCCCCTCCGCCGCGCGCCGCCGGATGCACTCGAGCAGCGGCTCTCCGAGCACGGTCTCGTTCGCGACGACGAGCACGTTGGCGGTGCCTGCCCGCGCCGCCACGTCGGCGACCACGTGCTCGACGGGGCGGCTGCCTGCAACCTTGCGAATCTCGTCGATCAGGTTCCGCCGCAGCCAGCCCGACTTCGCCTCGGGATGTGTCGAGACGATCAGCTCGTCGATCTGCTCCTGGGCGACGACGTCCCTGACCGCATCCAGCGGTCCGGACGAGAAGACGCCGCCGTGGGCGGGGATGCCGGCGGCGCGAAGCGCGTCGACGGTGCGGTCGAGGCGGCGGCCGGCGGCAGCACGGCGTGAGTCCTCGTAGACGACGTAGCCCGCCCCGGGCTCGCTCACCGGGGCCACGATCGCGACGCGAATCGGGCCGCGCTCGGCCCGGCGGCGCACGGCCGCGATCAGCTCGTCGCCGACGAGCGTCTCGTTCGCGACGACGAGGACCACCTTCAGCTCGCTGCTCATGCGTGCGTCTCCTGTGGTACGGCTCCCTTGAGGACGGCGTGGCGCGCACCGGGTACGCCGTACTCGTACGGGCCGCCCACGACCTGCGGGATCTCGTCGAAGTTGAACACCGGCGGCGGCGAGCTGACCTGCCATTCGAGCGTCATCGCGCGCCACGGGTTCGAACCGGCGACCGGGCCACGTGCCCAGCTGACGATCACGTTGTAGAAGAACAGGACGACGGACGCACCGAGCAGGAACGAGGAAACCGTGACGACGAGGTTCAGGTCGGCGAAGCGGTCGGCGTAGTCCGCCACGCGCCGCGGCATCCCGACGAGACCGACCCAGTGCATGGGGAAGAAGGTGAGGTTGAAGCTCGACGAAGGTGAGCCAGAAGTGCCACTTGCCGAGGCGCTCGCTGTACATGCGGCCGGTCATCTTCGGGAACCAGTAGTAGATGCCGGCGAAGATCGTCAGCACGGAGCCGCCGAAGAGCACGTAGTGGATGTGCGCGACGATGAAGTACGTGTCGGAGGCATGGATGTCGATCGGCACGGAGGCCAGGTAGATGCCCGACAGGCCGCCGATCACGAACATCGAGATGAAGCCGAGCGCGAACAGCATGGGCGTGTTGAGCCGGAGCTTCCCCTCCCACAGGGTCGCGAGCCAGCTGAACACCTTGACGCCGGTCGGCACCGCGATCAGGAGCGTCGAGATCATCATCGGCACGCGCAGCCAGTCGGCCATCCCCGCCACGAACATGTGATGTGCCCAGACCGAGAAGCCGAGCACGAGGATGCCGAGCAGCGACAACGCCATCAGGCGGTACCCGAAGATCGGCTTGCGGCTCATCACAGAGATGATCTCGGAGATGATCCCGAAGCCGGGCAGGATCATGATGTACACGGCCGGGTGGCTGTAGAACCAGAAGATGTGCTGGTACCCGAGCACGTAGCCGCCCTCCGCCGGGACGAAGAAGCTCGTGTGCATGATCCGGTCGAACATGACGAAGAACTGCGAGCCGGCGATGAAGGGGGTGGCGATGACGACGAGCAGCGAGGTCGTGAAGTTCGCCCAGACGAGCAGCGGCATGCGCCAGAACGTCATCCCGGGGGCCCGCATCGTGATGATCGTGACGAGGAAGTTGAGCGCCGTCAGGATCGAGGACGCTCCTGCCCACTGGACGCCCATGTTGAAGAAGACCTGGCCGATCGGCTGCTCCGAGGCGAGCGGGGCGTAGCTCGTCCAGCCGGTGGCGAAGGCGCCGCCGGGGGCGAGGAAGCTGGCGAGGAACATGATGCCGGCGATCGGCAGCAGCCAGTAGGAGAGCGCGTTCAGGCGCGGGAACGCCATGTCCGGCGCGCCGAGCATGAGGGGGACGGCAAAGTTGGCCAGGCCGGCGAAGGCGGGGATGATGAAGACGAAGATCATCAACGCGGCGTGCACGGAGACGAGGCCGTTGTAGGTCTGCGTGTCCATGAACTGCATGCCCGGCTGCGCGAGCTCGGCGCGGAACAGCATCGCCATCAGCCCACCGAGGACGAAGAAGACGAACGTGGTGGCGAGGTACTGGACGCCGATCACCTTGTGGTCGGTGTTGACCTTGAAGTAGTCCTTCCACGTGCGGGCGCCGTGACCGGAGTGATCCTCGGGGCGGGTCGGGCGGCCGGAGATCCAGTAGAGCCAGTAGTCGAACGCGCCGAGCCCGAGCAGGAACCCGATCGGCCCCGTCGTCAGCGCCCCGACGGCGGTGATGATGTTCCAGTCGTAGACCGGGTCCCAGCCGGCGAGCCAGCGGATCGAGACGACGATGTACATCCCGATCAGGAAGAAGAGGCCCGCGCACCACGCGGCCCGCAGGAGGCCGGGACGCATCAGGATGCCGCGGGGCCTCGGAGCCCACGGATCGGCTCCCGGCCCACTGCTGTGCGGTGTCCCGTGCTCGACGACGCTCGTCACCCGATCGCTCCTTTGCGACTGATCATTGCTGTGCCCCCGTCAGGTACTGCACGAGCGCGTCGATCTCCTCGGTGGAGTACGACTCGCCGTAGTTCTTGGGCATCACCCCGTCGGCGTAGCCGTCCGCGATCACCTTGCCGGGGTCGACGATCGACTCCCGCGTGAAGGTCTCGACGGGCTGGCCCGCCTGCTCCGCGACAGCCGCGAGATCGTCGAGCGGCGGGCCGATCGCACCGGTCGAGCCGGCAGGAGCGAACGCGTGGCAGCTGCCGCAGCCGGCGGCCGTGAACAGGGCTGCGCCCGTGCCGCCGCCGCCGTTTCCGCCCGCGCCGGACTGCTTCTCGCGCACCCACGCGTCGAAGTCTGCCTGCGAGAGCACCCGCACCGGCGCCCGCATGGTCGCATGGCCGAGGCCGCACAGCTCGGTGCACACGAGCGTGAAGGTGCCCGTCCGCTTCGGCGTCACGATGATCGACGTCTGGATGCCGGGGACGACATCCTGCTTCTGGCCCATCTCAGGGATCCAGAACGAGTGGATCACGTCCGCCGAGGTCATGTCGAACTCGATGCTGCGCCCGACCGGCAGCACGAGCTCGCCGGACCTGAGCTTGTCCTGCTGGGGGTACTCGAACCGCCAGGCGAACTGCTGCGCGAAGACGGTGACCCTGAGAGGGTTGCTGCCGGCCTTCCCGTTCTGCGACAGGACGACGGCGCTGAGCACACCGATCGCGACGACCAGCACGGCAGGAACCACCGTCCACATCACCTCGAGCCCGGTGTGGCCGTGGATCGAGGGACCGTCCGACTCGTCCTCGGGCGCCGCCCGGAACGTGATCATGGAGTAGATGATCACGGCCATCACGAGCGCGAAGATCGCGATGCAGATGACCGTCGCGAACCAGTAGACGAACTCGATCCGGTCCATCTCCTCGGAGGCCGAGGTCGGGAGCCACGGAATCAGGACCGCGACGAGCGTGACCGGGATCGCAACGACGATCCCGATCCCGGCCATGCGGACGATCGCTCCCCTGCGCACCGGTGCGAGACTACATCACGGCCCAGGTGGAGGGTGCGGTGAAGCGCCCCCGACGACCGCCTCGAGCAGATCGGCGAGCTCGCGCACCCGCGCCTGCCGCGACACCCGCTCGCGCCAGGCAGGGGCGAGCACGGTGCTCTCGAGCAGGCCGGCCCGCCAGCGGTCCCGCAGCGCTCCGAGCTCGTGTGCCATGCCGGCGACGTCGTCGGGCGCCACCACCACGCCGGCGCCCGTCTCCCGCAGCAGCGCCGCGGCGGCGCCGTCGGGCGGGACGACGGCGAGGATGGGCCGCTCAGCGGCCAGGTACTCGAACACCTTCCCGGACAGCACGCCGCGGCCCCGGCCGCCGGCGTCCGGAATGAGCAGCAGCAGTGCCTCCGAGTCCCGCTGCAGCTCGAGCGAGCGGCGGCGAGGCGCATACGGAACGAGCTCGAGCCGCGCGCCCAGGCCCCGCTGCTCGGCCCACTCGCGGTCGGCGGCACGGAAGTCGCCCACGAAGCGGGCCGTGACGTCGTCGAAGTCGCCTCCCGCGAGCGCCGACAGGAACGGGCGCGGGTCACGCTTGCCGAAGAACGAGCCGGTATGGGTGATCCGGAACCGCTCGCCCCGGCGGTACGGGAGGCCGGCGAAGTCGTCGAAGTCGGACCCGTTCGGGATCTCGACGACCGGCACCACGGGCGAGCGCTCGCGCATCTCGGCGGCGATCGCCTCCGAGACGGCGACGACGGCGTCGGCCCGCCGCGCCACGAGCCTCGCCACGGCGTGCTCGGCCCGCTCCTTCACCCGAACCGAGCGGCGCTCGGCCCGCCGGTGTGGATGAGCGACGATCGAGTCGCGCAGGTCGGCGACCCAGGGGATCCCTGTCGCCCGCTTGACGGCGGCCCCGACGAAGTGGACGGACGACGGCGGCGAGGTCGTGACGACGACGTCGATCTGCTCGCGCCGCACGATGCGAATCGCCTCGGGGATCGCCGTCAGGTTCCAGCTGACGCTGGCGTCGGGCAGCAGCACGCGGCGGCCCGCCAGGCTCGCGTGCCGGGCCAGCCGCCTGGCGCCGCGCGTACCGTGCAGCTCCTCCGAGGGATTGCGGGCCTGGGGGCCGAGAAAGCGGGCACGATGGACGACGGCACCGGGGGGCGGCTCGATCTCCGCGTCACGGTGGAGCCATTTCGAGTCGCGTGGCGCCAGCACGTGCGTCTCGATGCCGAGCGAAGGAAGGTGCGTGGCGAACTTGAGCGGCCGCTGCACGCCGCCGCCGCCCGTGGGTGGGAAGTACATCGCGACGAGGAGCACCTTCAAGGGCCGCACACGATAGTGGAGCGGCCGCAGGGCGTATCCCGGCTACCATCATCTCGCCCGTCATGCCACGCTCGAGCACCCACCCCTTGCACCGGCTCTGTCGACCCAGGCGGGCCACGTGAGCGCCAAGGCCGCGGGCTTCGCCGTCTGGCTGACAGGCCTCCCGAGCGCGGGCAAGACGACCGTCGCCGGACTGCTCACAGAGGAGCTCGAGCGCCGCGGCCTCGTCGTCGAGTCGCTCGACGGCGACGTCGTGCGAACGCACCTGTCGAAGGACCTCGGCTACTCGCGCGAGGACAGGGACACGAACATCGCGCGTCTCGGCTGGGTCGCCTCGCGGCTCGTCCGCCACGGGGCGCCCGTCGTGATCGCCGCGATCTCTCCGTACCGCGAGGCGCGCGCGCGGGCACGGGCGCTCGTGGAGGAGCACGGCACGTTCGTCGAGGTCTGGGTCAACGCCCCGGTCGCCGAGTGCGCCGAACGAGACGTGAAGGGCCTCTACGCCAGGGCGGCGGCAGGCGAGATCACCGGCATGACCGGCGTCGACGACCCGTACGAGCCGCCGGAGGCGGCGGAGGTGGTGGTCGACACGGTGGCCCTCGAGCCTGGCGAGAGCTGCGCCCTCGTCGTCTCCTACCTCGAGCGGATCGGGGCCGTCCCGGCCGCCGGAGACGCGTCGTAGACGGCCCCCTCCGAGCCCTGCGGGAGGCCTCGCTGTACGGCCGCAGCGCAGCACGCGTGCTCAGGCGCCGGCGGCGCCCGGGCCTGGAGGAGCGGCTCGTGTTCGTGATCGGCTCGCCGCGCTCGGGCACGACGTTCCTCGGCGAGTCGCTCGGCGCCCAGCCCGGCTTCGTCGACCTCAGCGAGGTGACGCCGCTGAAGGCGGCGCTGCCGGAGCTCATCACGGCGAGCGAGGACGAGGCAGCCCGCCGCCTCCGGCAGATCCTGGAACGCGTACGGCGGCTCGCGCTCGCTCGTCGCCAGCGAGCCGTCGAGCAGACGCCGGAGATGAGCTTCCTCGCCTCCGCCGCGCTCCGGGCATACCCGAGCGCCCGCGCGGTGCACATCGTCCGCGACGGGCGCGACGTGGTCAGCTCGCTGATCGAGCGCGGCTGGCTGAAGGAGTCGCGAGGCGCGGCCGACGATGCCGGGCTCCGCTACGGGGCGCACGCCCGCTTCTGGGTGGAGCCCGAGCGTGCGGAGGAGTTCCTCCGCTCGAACGAGGCGACGCGGGCCGCCTGGGCCTGGCGACGCTATGTGACGGCGGCACGGCGCTCGTCCGAGCGCACCCTGGAGATCCGCTACGAGGATCTCGTCGCGGACCCGGCCGGGACGGCGGCGACCCTCGCCGCGCACCTCGGCAGCGATCCGGCGCCGCTCGCCGAGGCACTCGCATTGGCCCACGATCGCTCGGTCGGCCGCTGGCGCGAGCGGCTCTCGCCCGAGCAGGCGGCCGACGTCGAGCGCGAGGCAGGGGCGCTCCTGCGCGAGCTGGGCTACCCGGAGTGAGACTGCCGCGGCTGCGGGCGGAGTCGATCCCGACGCTGCCGACGCCGCTTCGCGCCCTGCTGCGGAACGGCGTCTGGGCGTATGGCCGCGCTACGGCGAGAGCGAGGCCGCTGCCCGACTTCCTCGTGATCGGAGCCCAGAAGGCCGGGACGACTGCGCTCTACGCCTACCTGCGCTGGCATCCGCAGGTCACCGGGCCGGCGTGGAAGGAGGTGAGCTTCTTCGACCGGCACTACGGCCGTGGCGAGGCGTGGTACCGGGGGCAGTTCCCGAGCAGGCCGTGGCTGTGGCTGACGGGCGGCCGCTCCGGGCGCCGCCCGCTCGTGGGGGAGGCGAGCCCGAGCTACGTGCTCCACCCCCACGCGCCGGATCGGGTGCACGCGCTCGTTCCCCATGCGCGGCTGGTCGTGCTGCTGCGCAACCCGGTCGACCGGGCGCTCTCGCACTACCACCACGAGGTCGCGCTCGGCCGCGAGCCCCTCGCGTTCGAGGAGGCGCTCGAGCGGGAGCCCGAGCGGGTCGACGGCGAGCTCGGGCGGCTGGGAGACACGAGCTACTTCAGCCACGCGTGGTGGGACTTCACCTATCTCGCCCGCGGCCGCTACGCCGAGCAGCTCGAGCGCTGGCTGGCCGTGTTCCCGCGCGAGCAGCTGCTCGTGCTCGCGAGCGAGCAGCTCCGCCGCGACCCGGCGGCCACCTACGCTCGGGTGCTCGAGCATCTCGGCGCCGGGCCGCACGACCTGCCCTCGTATCCGCCGATCTTCGAGCGCGAGTACGTCCCGATGAAACCGGCGACCCGCCTCCGGCTCGAGCAGTACTACGCGCCCCACAACGAGCGGCTCTCCGTCCTTGTGGGCGAGGATTTCGGCTGGGGCGGCCGCTGACGCGAACGCCCTGCACGGCCGTCGTACGACCGGCCCGGGACGGGGCGAGACGGCCCACGCCCGACCCTCAGGATCCCCCGTTCGGGTGCCGATAAGCGTGGTGACGGAGCAAGGCTCCGGGAACACGCATGAGCACCGACGCTCACACCGCCACATCCACCCGCTGGGCCCCGCGGCCCGTACAGGCCGCGCTGATCCGTGGCGCCGCGTTCCTGATCCCCATCCTCGCCTCGATCGGGTTCGTGACGATCGTCAGCCGGCTCGTCTCCGCCCCGACGGAGTCGTTCTGGCTCTACCTCGGCTGGTGGATCGCGCTCACCGGCGCCGCAACCGTCGTCCTGCTCGCGGTCGATCGCGTGGCCCGCAGGCTGCTCCCGCTCGTCGCGCTGTACAAGCTCTCGCTCGTCTTCCCGGACAACGCGCCGTCGCGCTTCCGCACCGCCCTCAAGAGCCGCAGCGTCGGAACGCTCGAGGAGCGCATTGCCGCTGCGAAACTCGGCGCCTCGAACGCGACCCCCGTCGAGGCCGCACAGCAGTTGCTGTCGCTCGTGGCGGCGCTCGACACGCACGACCCGCTCACCCGCGGCCACTCCGATCGCGTGCGCGCCTACGTCCAGATGATCGGCGAGGAGCTGCACCTGAGCAAGCACGACATCGACCTGCTGAACTGGGCGGCACTCCTGCACGACATCGGCAAGCTCGAGGTGCCGACGGAGATCCTCGCCAAGGACGGGCGGCCGAGCAACGAGGAGTGGGAGCTGCTGCGGCGCCACCCGCAGGCCGGCGGCGCCATCGTCGCCCCCCTGCGCGAGTGGCTCGGAGAGTGGATCGAAGCCGTCACCCAGCACCACGAGCGCTGGGACGGCAAGGGCTACCCGAACGGGGCGGCAGGAGAGGAGATCGCGCTCGCCGGCCGTATCGTCGCCGTCGCCGACGTCTTCGACGTGATCACCTCCGCGCGCTCGTACAAGAGCGCGGCGGACGCAGTCGCCGGGCGTGAGGAGATCGCGAACTGCGCCGGCACGCACTTCGACCCGAAGGTCGTGCGGGCGTTCCTCGGCGTCTCGCTGGGCCGCCTGCGCTTCGCCATGGGCCCGCTGTCGTGGCTGTCACACGCGCCCCTGCTCGGCAGGCTCCCCTTGACCCCGGCAGTCGGTGCCGTGTCGGGAACCTTCGCGGCCGCCGCGACGGCCCTGTCGACGGGCCTCGTGGCGCCGGCGCCGCCGGCGCAGGCGCTCACCACCGCGAGAGCCGGCATCGCGGTCAACATGGCAGCGGGGATCGAGGAGGACGCAAGCGTCGTGGTACGCCCTACCGGCAGCGTCGGCGGGGCGGTCACGGTCCGCATCCTCGACGGCGACGTCCCCGGGACCGCTGTCGTGACGCCGACCGGATCGATCCGTTACACACCGCCGCCGAACTTCAACGGCCCCGTCTCGATCGCCTACGAGCTGTGCGACACGGGAGGGCACTGCACGAGGGCGCTGCTGCGGGTGATCGTGAAGCCGGTCAACGACGATCCCGTCGCCCGTGACGACGTCCTGCGAGTGGGCGAGGACACGCCGGCACGTGTCGACGTCGTGGCCAACGACAGCGACCCGGACGGTGACACGCTTGCCATCTCCGAGGTCTCCGACGTGTCGGTCGGAGAGGCGAAGATCTCGGAGGGCCGCGTCAACCTGCGGCTTCCCGACGACTTCAACGGCAAGGTGACGTTCGCCTACGGGGTCACCGACGGCAACGGCGGCCGAGCAACCGCCCGCGGCACCGTGTTCGTCACCCCGAAGAACGACCCGCCACGCGCCGCGCCGGACACTGCCCGCACGCCGGCCGGTACACCGGTACGCATCACGGTGCTCGACAACGACGCCGACCCCGACGGCGACCCTCTCTGGGTGCTGCGCACCTCGCAACCGTCCCGCGGCACGATCGAGAACGACGGCACCGCGGTGACGTACACACCACCGCCCGGGTTCCGGGGTGTGTCGCGCTTCACCTACACGGTCTCGGATCCCGCGCATGCCGTCTCCACCGCAGCGGTCGCGGTGGCAGTCGGTGATGCGAACCTCCCTCCGCAGGCACTCGACGACACGGCGAGCGTGGCGGCCGGCGAGTCGGTGCTCGTCGACGTGCTGGCAAACGACAGCGACCCCGACGGCGACACGCTGCGCGTCGTCGGTCTCGAGCCGCCGGGCACCGGCGCCGCCCGCGAGGACGGCGGCCGCATTCTCTTCACGGCGCCCGACGACCGTGGCGGCGTCGTCGCCTTCGCGTACACGGCGGCGGACCCCGACGGAGCCACGTCCCGGGCGACGGTCACGATGACCGTGAGCGCACCACCCGCTGCCCCGCAGCCGCCCCCGGCGGCCCCGCGTCCTGCAGCTCCCAGGCCGCCTGCGCCTCCCGCGCCACCTGCACCACCTGCGCCGCCGCCCGCTCCCGAGCCCGCCCCACCCGTGCCGGCTCCGCCGCCTGCCCCGCCGGCTCCGAACGCCGCGCCCACGTTCCAGAAAGGCCCCGACAAGACGGTGCTCGAGGACTCTGGTGCCGCGACGATCCCGGGGTGGGCCACCGCGATCGGGCCGGGAGCGCCTGCGGAGGCCGGGCAGACGGTGTCGTTCGTCGTGACCACATCGAATCCGGCGCTCTTCACGTCCGGCGGCAAGCCCGCCGTGGCGCCCGACGGGACGCTGACGTTCACTCCTGCGCCGGACGCGTACGGCAGCGCGACCGTCACCGTGACCGCCGTCGACGACGGCGGCACCGCGAACGGAGGCTCCGACACAAGCGCACCGCAGACGTTCACGATCCAGGTCACCGCGCAGCAAGACCCGCCGGTCGCGATCGACGACGCCGCCTCCGTGGACGAGGACAACGCCGCCGGCGTGACCTTCGACGTCCTCGCCAACGACTCCGACCCGGACGGCGATCCGCTCACGGTCGGCTCCTTCGACGGCTCCACGATCGCGCACGGCACGCTCACGCACAACGGCGGCGGCAGCTTCACGTACCTTCCCGACGCGGCGTTCTGGGGCTCCGAGAGCTTCACCTACACGCTGTCGGACGGCGCCGGCGGCACCGACACGGCGACCGTCTCGATCACGGTCACCGCGCAGCCCGACGATCCCTTGGCCGCCGCCGACGCGTTCGTGACCCCGCAGGACACCCCGCTCGTGATCGCGCCGCCCGGTGTGCTCGTGAACGACTTCGACGAGGACGGCGATCCGTTCACCGTCTCGGCGACCGTGACCGCACCGACGAACGGCGTGCTCTCGCTCGCCGCCGACGGATCCTTCACCTACACGCCGAACGGGGGATTCGTCGGCACGGACGGCTTCACCTACCGGATCGACGACGGCACCGGCCGCACGGCGGACGCGGCCGTGACGATCACGGTGGACTCGACCGTGATCCCGTCGACCCTCTACCTGCAGCCGAGCGGGCCGTCGGCAGACGTCTGGGACATCTCGACGACCACGCCGGCCGCGGCGTCGCCCGTCCCGGATCACGACTCGGACGGGCCACAGGGGCTCACGATCAAGAGCAGCGACGGCGACGACGACAACAGCGATCCTCGAGAGTGGCAGGAGTGGCGCTACGTGCTGCCGGCGCCCATCGTGCTCAACGGCCCTGTCAGGCTGCAGCTGTGGAGCACAACGGAGCTCTTCCAGCTCGGAAAGAACGTTCACCCACACGTCTATCTCTACGACTGCAACGCAGGCGGCGCGAGCTGCGTCAAGCTTGCCGAGAACGACGTGCACTTCTCCAACTGGAACCTGCTGCCGGTCTGGGTCTACCACGAGGTGACGATCGGGTCTGTCTCGCGCACCATCGCCTCGGGCCGCGAGCTACGCGTGCGGCTCCTCGTGCAGCACGAAGACATCTGGGTCGCGATGACGGCCACCTACCCGAGCGCCCTCGCCATCACGACAGGCTGACACCGGACAGGTGCTCGCGCCTCGGCGCGGACGGAGGCGGATGGGCGAGTCGGCGACGATTCCTTAGCCTGCTCTTAACCACGCGGTGTTGACTGGCGGCCTCGACTCCACCACCCGCCGCCGACGTTGCATCGCCTCGAACTCGCATTCCGAACCTGGCTGCCAGTCGCGATCGTGCTTGCCGTGGCAGCACTTCCCGCAGCCGCCACCGTGAGCGGCAGAACGTCTGCGGCGCCGCTGGACTGGCCTGCGTACGGACGCACGCCGGGCATCGCGAACACGGTTCCGGCAGGGCTCGACGCGGCGCTGGCCAAGCGCCTACGACTGGAATGGGCCCGGAAGCTCGGCGGGTCGGTCGTCGCGCAGCCTCTCTATCTCGCCCGGGCGCCGGTACCCGGCGGGACACGGCCGCTCCTGTTCGTCGCCACCGGCGCGAACGTCGTCTACGCCCTCGATGCGCGGGGCGGCGGCGTCGTCTGGGAGCGCTCGCTCGGCGCCCCGGTGACGAACGTCTGCGGCGGCGCCGCGGGCATCGCGTCCACTCCCGCCGTGTCGAGCGACCATCGCAGGCTCTACGTGATCGGAGCGAACGGCAAGCTCTTCGCGCTCGACGTCGCGACCGGTCGCGTCGTGCGGGGCTGGCCGGTCACGGTCGTGCGACGGACGTCGGTGGAGTACGTGTGGAGCGCCCTGCGCGAGCTCGACGGGAAGGTGCTCGTCCCGGTGGGCTCGCACTGCGACCGGCCCGATGCGGCAGGCGTCAGCTGGGACGGGAGGCTCGTCGCGGTCGACACGCTCACCCGGCGGATCACGAACACCCTCGACGTGGTGCCGGGCCCCGCCAACGGCGGCAGTATCTGGGGATGGGCCGGGACGTCCTGGGACGCCGCGGCGAAGGTCCTGTGGACCGCGACGGCGAACGCCACCTTCCACGACAACGGCAACCTGATCGAGAAGCAGCCGCTCGCGGAGCGTGTGCTGGCGCTCGACCCGTCCCTCCGTGTCCGGCGATCCGTCGTGCAACCCGACGACGAGGAGAACCTGCTCGGCGACCAGGGCTTCGGCGGCACGCCGATGCTGTTCCAACCCTCCGGCTGCCCGGCGCTGCTCGCGATCAACTCGAAGAGCTCGTACATGTACGTCTGGCGGCGAGACCGGCTCGGCGCTCCCCTCTTCAAGGCGCAGATCGGCCCGACAACCGCAAACGACGGCTTCCTGGCCCAGCCGACCTGGTTCCCCTCGACACGCACGCTCGTCGTCGCGCAGGCGCAGTTCTCGAAAGGGGGCGAGACGCAAAGGGGCCTCGCGGGCTACCGGGTCGACGGACGGTGTCGCTTCGCACCGGCCTGGACGCTGAATGTCGGCGGAGGGCCGCAGCCCCAGCCGCTCGGGGTCGGAAGCATCGCCCTCTCGGCTGCCTCCGCGATCGGGAAGATCGCCGTCGTCGACACGCGGACCGGCACGCTGCTCAACCTGCTCGAAACAGGGCCTGCGTACGCGCCTCTGACGGCGGCCGGCACCAGCATCGTCTCGGGCGCGGGCGACGGGACGATCCGGTCGTTCCGTGCCGCCCCGAGCGCCGGCTGAGGCCCCGCCTACCCGACCGCGCTCGCGATCACGACGGGCCGGCGTCCTCCGGGCGGGCACCACGGTCGGCCGCCCTGCGCAGCTCGCCGATCCGCGCGTGCAACGCGCTGCGCTCCCTCGACAGCACGCGCTCCTGCTCCTCGAGGGCCTCGAGCTGCTCGGGGGTCGCCGGCAGGCCGTCGGCGTTCCCGTTGGCACGAACGAAGTCGATGCGGTCGTGCAGGCGCGCCCGGCGTGTGGAGAGCCTCCGCTCCTCCTGCTCGAGCCGCTCGAGCGTGTCGCCCTCAGGCAGATCGGCTCCCATCTAGATCCGCTGCACCGCGCCGCGCTTCCCGATCCGGGCCTGACGCGAAGGGATGCTGCTCGAGTCAGCCGTGGAGAGGAGTTCGATGCCGATGGTTCACAAAGTAAAGCAACGATCCCGTGGCCTCGTGCTCGCACCCGCCCCGCCGCACGTCATGAGCCCCGTTCGTGCTCTGTCCGCGCCTCTCGTTCTCAGCGGTCCCGTGATCTGCCCGACTCCGGCGGTCACCGGGGCGGGCGCCGAGCGCCGCTAGGCTGCGCGGTATGACCCCCGCGCGCAGACTCCGCGAGCGGCTCATGACCGGCGACGTGCTCCTCGTGGGCGGAGCCTACAACGCGCTCGTCGCACGCATCTACGAGCGGGCGGGTTTCGAGGCGCTGTACACGGGCGGCTACGCCGCCGCCGCCGCGAACTTCGCGCTCCCGGACATCGGCCTGATGACGCAGACCGAAATGTACGGGCACGTAGAGCGGATCTCGAAGGTCGTCTCGGTGCCGCTCGTCGCCGACGCCGACACCGGCTTCGGCGAGTTGACGAACGTCGCCCGCACCGTGCGCGAGTACGAGCGCGCAGGCGCCTCGGCGATCCAGCTCGAGGATCAGACGTTCCCCAAGCGCTGCGGTCACATGGAGGGCAAGAAGGTGATCCCGCGCGACGAGATGGTGCGCAAGGTGCGTGCCGCCCTCGCTGCGCGCGCCAACCCCGACACGGTGATCATCGCGCGAACCGACGCGATTGCCGTCAACGGGCTCGACGATGCGATCGACCGCCTCTCGGCGTACGCCGAGGCGGGAGCGGACGTGCTCTTCCCCGACGCCCCGCGGTCGGTCGAGGAGATGCACGCGATCGCGGCCGCCGTCGGCGAGAGGCCGCTCGTCGCGAACTACTCGGAGCACGGCAAGACGCCGCTGCTGACGGCCGAGGAGACGGCGGCGGCGGGCTTCCGGATCTGCCTGTACCCGACGACGTCGCTCTTCGCCGCCGCGCAGTCGGCGCTCGAGATCGCGACCGCGTTGCAGCGCGATCGCACCAGCCGCGAGGTGCTCGACCGCCTCATGGTGTTCGACGAGCTGAACGAGCTCCTCGGCCTCTCCGACTGGCAGGACGCCGAGGAACGGGCGCTGTGAGCCTCGAGACGACGTTCTCGCTCGAGCTCCCGCACATCGTGTTCGGCCCGGGCAGCTCAGCCGAGGCGGGCAGTCACCTCGCCCGGCTCGGCGTCACGCGGGCGCTCCTCGTCTGTGACCCGTTCGTCTCCTCCTCCGGGATCGCGGAGCGCATGCAGGAGGAGCTGCGCACCGCGGGGATCGAGAGCGGCGTCTTCGACCGGATCGCCGGCGAGCCGACCGAGGCCTCGATCGCCGAGGCGATCGAGGTCGCCACGACCGGTGGCTGGGACGGGTTCGTCGGCATCGGCGGAGGCTCGGCTCTCGACACCGCAAAGCTGTGCGCACTCTTCGCAACCCATGGCGGCGGCATCTACGACTACCTCAACAAGCCCGTGGGAGAGGGACGTCAGGTGCCGGGCCCCGTGCTGCCGCTCGTCGCGCTACCGACGACCTCGGGCACGGGCTCCGAGGTGACGACCGTCGCGATCGTCGACGTCGGCGTGAAGAGCGGCATCTCGCACCGTCACCTGCGCCCGAGAATCGCGATCGTCGACCCGCTCCTCACGGTCAGCTGCCCGCCCGGGGTGACGGCCTCGGTCGGCCTCGACGCGCTCCTCCACGCCCTCGAGGGGTATACGACGCTGCCGTACGACCGCCGCCCCAAGCTCCCGCCCGCCGAGCGCCCGCCCTACCAGGGCGCGCATCCGATGGCCGACCTCCTCTGCGCGAAGGCGATCGAGCTCGTCGGGGCGAACCTGCGCGACGCGGTCGCCGACGGCTCGGACGTCGACGCGCGGAGCAACATGGCGCTCGCAGCGACGATCGCCGGTGTCGGCTTCGGCAGCGCCGGCGTGCACATCCCGCACGCGCTCTCGTATCCGATCGCATCGCTGAAGCACGCGTGGTCGCCGCCGGGCTACGGGGGCGTCGCGTTCGTCCCTCACGGCCTCGCAGTCGCCGTCACCGCGCCGGCATCGTTCCGGTTCATCGCCGACGCCGCGCCCGACCGCTGCCGGGAGGCGGCCCGGCTGATCGACGGCGGCGACGATCTCGCGGAGTCGTTCCTGACGCTGATGCGCGACGTCGGCGCACCCACGACGGTCACCGAGGTCGGCTACACGGAGGACGACATCCCGGCGATCGTCGAGGGCGCGCTCAAGCAGCAGCGGCTGCTCGTGAACGCACCCAGGCCGGTCGACGCGGACGCGCTCGAGGCGATCCTCCGCGACAGCCTCTGAGGCGAGCCGGGAGGCCGCACGGAGGCCTCGGCCGCATGAACGCCCACCCGATGCGGAAGCCCGGTCGGATCCCGAAGCCCGCTCGAGAGAGTGTGATGCGGGCCTGGAGGGCGATCCTCCGCCGGGATTCTGATGGGCCGTGAAGGATTCGAACCTTCGACCTTGGGATTAAGAGTCCCCTGCTCTACCAACTGAGCTAACGGCCCGCGCGGATCGGAAGTGTAGCCGCGCTACGTCGCGAGAGCGCCGGGTCGACCCGCCCGCCCGCGGCCCGCTCGCGGCGGCGCCAGTCGCTGCGTCAGCGCCTCCGCGGGCACCGGCCGGCCGATCAGGTACCCCTGCGCGACGTCGCAGCCGAGACCGGCGAGGTGCTCGAGTTGCTCGGCCGTCTCGACGCCCTCGGCGACCACGCAAAGGCCGAACGTCCGCGCCAGCTCGACCGTGAGCCGCACGATCGAGGAGCTCCCCGCGTCCGCCGGGAGACCCGTCACGAACGACCTGTCGATCTTCACCTCGTCCACCGGCAGCCGGCTCAGGTAGCCGAGCGACGAGTAGCCCGTGCCGAAGTCGTCGATGGCGATCCGCACGCCGACGGAGCGCAGCCGCCCGAGCACGTCGAGGGTCCGGCGCTCGTCTCCCATCAGCGTGCTCTCGGTGATCTCGAGCACGAGCCTTGCCGGCGGCATCGCATGCTGCTCGAGCAGGCCGAGCACGGCGTCGGGCAGCGAGAGGTCGAGCAGGTCTGCAGTGGTCAGGTTGACCGAGACGTCGAGGTCGAGCCCCCGATCGCTCCACTCTCGCCACTGGCGCACCGTTTCTGCGAGGACGAACCGTCCCAGCTGCGCCACGAGCCCGGCCCGCTCGGCGAGCGGCACGAACGCGGACGGCGGCATCATCCCGTGCACCGGGTGCTCCCAGCGCACCAGGGCCTCGACTCCGCGAACGGAGCCGGTGCGCACCTCGGACTGTGCCTGGTAGTGCACGGAGAGGGCTCCCGTGCGAATCGCCTCGCGCAACTCGGCCGTCAACGCCAGGCGCGACGCATCGCTCCCGTCCTCGCCCGCGTCGTACGCCACGATGCCCGACCGGCGCTCCTTGGCGAGGTGCAGCGCGACGCCTGCGCGACGCAGGAGACTCTCCCCCGCCATCCCGTCCGCGGGTGCCGCAGTTGCGACCCCGACACTGGCGTCGAGCGACAAGCGCACGCCGTCGACGACGAGCGGGGCTGCTACGGCCTGCTTCATCGCGGCCGCGACCCCGAGCGCGGCGCTCTCGTCGGCACCCTGGAGCAGCACGCCGAACTCGTCGGCACCGAGGCGCGCCACCGCCGAGCCCACGGGCGCGGAGGCCTCCAGCCGCTCGCCCATCAGGAGCAGCAGCCGGTCGCCCGCATCGTGACCGAGGGCGTCGTTGACCTCCTTGAACCCGTCGAGGTCGAGCACGAGCACGCCGGGCAGCTCGTCGTCGGCGTCCGTGACGACGGCTGCTGCGAGCGCGCGCTGGAACCCGAGGCGGTTCGGCAAGCCCGTGAGCTCGTCGTGCGTGGCCACGTGCTCGAGCTCGTCGATATGACGGCGAATACGCCAGCTCACCCGGGCGAGCACCGGCAGGAAGACGGCGAAGAAGAGGACGAGCAGGACCTCGAGCACGCCCGCGATGGGAAGCACGGCGTCGTTCGCGGCCGTCGCGATCGGCGCGTAGTCCTGCTCGAACGCCACCACCCCGCGCTCCCGCTCGGCGCCGAGGACGACCGGCACCAGCGTGACCAGCATGCGCGTCGTGCCGTCACCTGCTGCCGCGGGCTCGACCGACGACACGACCTGCCCGCGCAACGCCTCCTGCAAGCGTTCCAGGGCACCGGCGCGCGTGCCGATCAGACGATGGTCGGTCGAGTACGCCGTCCGCCCGCCGGCCGTGAGGACCGCGACCCGCATCGTGCCGTCGAGCAGAAGCCGGGAGAAGACCGCATCGAGCTCGCGACGGCGCGATCCGGAGACCGGTGCCGTCAGGTCGGGCGGCCGCAGCGCGCTCTTGACGACCGCCTCGGTCGCGAACCGCGCGCGGCTGATCGCACTCCGCTCTGCCTGCGCGGTGTCGGCGTGGCGCACGAAGACGAGGATCAGCGCAGCTGCGGCCGCCAGCCCGACGGCCAGGAGCACCGCGAAGCGCAGCACCAGGCGCGGAGCCCGCTCGGCAACCCGTTGGTCGCTCCGAGAACGCACGCCCGGCGGCTCGCTAGCGGCCGCCGCGGCCGCCAAGGCCGCCTAGCCCACCGAGACCGGCCTGCACCGTCTCGACGACGCCGGTCACGACAGCCGTGGGATCCTCGACGGGAAGCGCCGGCAGCGCAGAGGTGTCGACGGGAATGGTGGCCGTGACCGTCACGTCCCCTGCCACCGGCAGCGTGGCGGTGGCCGAGATCGTCGTCGAGCCCGGCTGCGACTCCACGCTCGGCCCGAGCTCGACGGGGCCGACGACGATCCGCGGCACGACGGGGTCCTTTGCAGGCGGGCTGCCGCCGCCGCCCGTGCCTCCGCTCCCGGCGCTGCTCCCGGCGGAGCCGCTGCCGGAGCCGCTCTCGCCGTCGCCGCCGGCTCCGGTGGCCAGGCGGTTGGCGGGAGCAGGAGCCGGGTCCCGGGTCACGGTCACCGCGGCGCTGTCGGCGCGCTCGGCGCGCGCGGGCGCAGGCCGGCCGGCGCCCGCGGCAGGAGCAGCCGCTCCGGCCGCCGGGCGGACGACCCTCGAAGCGGCCGGTCCGGGAAGGGGCTGCGGGCGCACCGCAATCGAAGCGGGGCGAATGCTCGGAGACGCGCTCTGCGCCGACTCTCCCGGCGCGAGCCTGATGGAGGCACGGCTGAGAGCCTCCGCCTGCGCCGGGTCGTCGCGCGTCACGAAGGGCACGAGGGAGGCCGCGACCCGTTGCACGATCTCGGGCAGCGGCACGGCCAGCCCGCTGACCGCGAGAAGCGGGACGGGCACGCAGGCGACGAGCGCGAGGAGGATGGAGTCCCGCCGGGAGACCACGTACGCACCGGACCCACCGGCGACGCGGTGCCCCTGGAACGCGCTCTCGAGCTGACGCATACGGCAACCCCTCCATCGACGACGCCCGCACCGTAGGATCGAACGCCCCGTCGATCATCACCCGGAAGGGGGAGCCCGCCGGACAGCCGGGCCGCAGTACGCTGGCGACGTGCGCGTGCTCTCCATCGTGGGCAACCGGCCGCAGTTCATCAAGTCCGCGCCACTCTCCGCGGCTCTCCTCGCGGCGGCGGTCGACGAGATCGTGGTGCACACCGGCCAGCACTGGGACGACGCCATGTCCGAGGTGTTCTTCGACGAGCTCGGGCTCGCGGAGCCCGCCCACAGGCTCGACCTGCGGACGGCCGACCCGGACGCCATCCGCGCGGGGATCGCGGCGGCGATCGAGAGAGAGCGGCCCGATCTGGTCATCGTGCTCGGCGACACGAACACGACGCTCGCCGGAGCGCGGGCCGCACACGAGGGATCCGTACCGGTCGCCCACGTCGAGGCAGGGCTGAGGAGCGGCGACCTCGAGATGCCAGAGGAGCGCAACCGCATCGAGGTCGACCGGCTCTCGGCGCTGCTCTTCGCCCCCGACGAGCGGTCGGCGGCGACGCTTCGGAGCGAGGCCGTGCCAGGCGAGGTACACGTCACGGGCGACGTGATGGCAGACGTGGCACGGCGCTTCGCCCCGCTCGCCCGCGACCGCTCACGGATCCTGCAGCGCCTCGGCCTCGCGCCGCGTGGCTACGTCGTCGCCACGGTGCACCGCGAGGCGAACGTCCGCCCCGAGCGCCTGCGGCGCATCGCCGCGGGGCTCTCGGGCTCGACGCTACCCGTCGTCCTTCCCGCCCATCCGCGTACCCGGCGCGTCCTCACGGAGCAGCAGATCGAGCTGCCGGCGCACGTTCGTGTGATCGAGCCGCTCGGGTATCTCGACCTGGCGGCGCTCGCCTCGCAGGCCGCGGTGATCGCAACCGACTCCGGCGGGCTGCAGAAGGAGGCGTACTGGTACGGCGTCCCGTGCGTCACCCTGCGTCCCTCGACGGAGTGGCTGGACACCGTCGAGGTGGGCGCGAACGTGCTGGTCGACGACGATCCCGGCCGGATCGCAGCGGGCCTGGCGCAGGCCCGGATGCCGGACGACCGCCCTGTCCTCTACGGCGACGGGCACGCCTCCGAACGGATCGCGGCCGTGGTCGCCGCTACGATCAACCGCCGTGGCTCATGACGTCGCCATCGTCGGCGCCGGGTACGTCGGCGTCCCCCTCGCCCAGGTCTTCGCCGACGCGGGGCGCTCCGTGCTGCTCGTCGACGTCAGCGCCGAGCGCGTCGCTCAGCTGAACAGCGGCGAGAGCTACATCGAGGACGTCCCCAGCGAGGCGCTGAAGCAGCTCGTCGACCGCGGCGCGGCTGCGCGCGACGACCGACTACGACGAGCTCCGCGATGCCGACTGCGATCCTGATCGCCCTGCCGACACCACTGTCGCGCCAGCGGGAGCCCGACCTCTCGATCGTCCGCTCCGCCACCGAGGAGATCGCGAAGCGGCTGCGTCCCGGGCACCTCGTCGTGCTCGAGTCGACGACCTACCCGGGTACGACCCGCGACGAGATCCGCCCGATCCTCGAGCGCGTCTCCGGCCTCACCGCCGGAGCGGACTTCCACCTCGCGTTCTCGCCGGAGCGCGTCGACCCGGGCCGCGTCGACCACACGACGAAGAACGTGCCGAAGGTCGTCGGCGGCATCGACGAGGCCTCGACCGAAGCGGCCGCGGCCCTGTACGGCATCCGCCATCGACACGATCCACCGCGTCTCCTCGCCGGAGGCGGCCGAGCTGACCAAGCTCCTCGAGAACATCTTCCGCTCGGTCAACATCGCGCTCGTCAACGAGCTCGCCCAGCTGTGCGATCGCATGGGCATCGACATCTGGGAGGTGGTCGACGCCGCCGCCACGAAGCCGTTCGGCTTCATGCGGTTCGAGCCGGGGCCGGGGCTCGGCGGCCACTGCATCCCGATCGACCCCTTCTACCTCACCTGGAAGGCACGCGAGTACGACTTCTCCACCCGCTTCATCGAGCTCGCAGGCGAGGTGAACCAGAACATGCCGTACTACTGCCGCTCACGGGTGTCGCAGGCGCTCAACCACGGGGCCGGCAAGTCGCTCAAGGGCTCGCGCATCCTCGTGCTCGGCGTCGCCTACAAGGCCGACATCTCGGACATGCGCGAGTCGCCCGCGGTCAAGCTGATCGAGTTGCTCGACAACGCCGGAGCAGAGGTCTCCTACCACGACCCGCACGTCCCGCAGTTCGACGGAGAACGGCCACTCACGCACGTCCGCGCCGCTTCGAGCCGGAGGCCTACGACGCGGTCGTGATCGCGACCGCGCACTCGGGCATCGACTACGCCAAGCTCGTGGAGGAGGCGGCGCTCGTCGTCGACCTCCGCAACGCGATCGGCCGGCGCGGGATCGTCAGTGACAGGGTCTGGAAGCTGTGATCCGGGTCGCCCACGCCGGCGTCGGAGGGTGGGGCAAGAACGTCGTTCGCGTGGTCGGCGAGCTGGCCGACCTGGCCTGGGTATGTGACACGGACGAGGGCCGGCGCGCGGAGTACGCCGAGCGCTATCCCTCCGCCCGCACAACCGGGTCGTTCGACGAGATGCTGGCCGACGACACGGTCGACGCCGTCGTGATCGCGACGCCGGTGCCGACCCACCATGCGCTCGCCAAGCGAGCGCTCGAGGCGGGACGCAACGTGTTCGTCGAGAAGCCTCCGGCGACGACGGTCGCCGAGATGGAGGAGCTCCTGCAGCTCGCACGGACGGCAGGCAAGGTGCTGATGCCCGGCCACCTGCTGCTCTACCACCCCGGTCTCGCGCAAGGTGAAGGAGCTCGTCGACACGGGGGAGCTCGGCGAGGTCGCCTGCGTGTACGGCAACCGGCAGAACCTCGGTGTGATCCGCTCGAACGAGAACGCGCTCTGGTCGCTGGGCGTGCACGACGTGTCGGTGATCCTCTGGCTCCTGGGCGAGGAGCCCGCCGAGGTCGTCGCCCACGGACAGGACTTCGTCCAGCCCGGCATCGAGGACGTCGTCTTCTGCTTCCTCCGCTTCCCCTCCGGCAGGGTCGCCCACATGCACCTGTCGTGGCTCGACCCCCACAAGATGCGGAAGATGACCGTCGTCGGACGGGAGAAGATGGTCGTCTTCGACGACATGGAGCTCGAGCGCAAGGTGACCGTGTACGAGAAGGGCCCATGGGAGCCCGCCCAGACCTACGGCGAGTGGCGAACCCGCACCGGCGACATCTTCAGCCCCAAGATCGCGAACGACGAGCCGCTCCGGCTCGAACTGCAGCACTTCCTCCGGCTCGTCGCGGAGGGCCCGGGGGATCACCGGGTGGCCGTCGACGGCCTGGCCGTCGTGCGCGCCCTCGACCGCCTGACGACGTCGCTGCGGTCGGGAGCGCCGGCATGAGCCCGGACGTGCATCCGACCGCGGTCGTGTACCCGGGAACGGTGCTGGGGGACGACGTCAAGGTGCTCGAGCACGCGGTCGTGGGCAAGCAGCCGACACTGTCCCCGCGCTCGACGGCGAAGCGGGAGCAGCTGCCGCCGACCCTGATCGGAGCCGGCTCGATCGTGTCGACCGGGGCGATCGTGTTCGCAGGCTCGACCGTCGGCGAGCGCGTCATCCTGGGCGACCAGTCCTGCGTGCGAGAGCGCGTCGCGATCGGCGACGACGTCGTCGTGGGGCGCGGCTCGCTCGTCGAGAACGACACGACGATCGGCGCGATGACGAAGATCCAGGCGAACGCCTACATCACCGCCTACACGACGATCGAGGAGCACGTGTTCATCGCCCCCTGCGTCGTGACGACGAACGACAACTGGATGGGCCGCACGGAGCGACGCCTCGGAAACGTGAAGGGGCCGACGATTCGCCGCGGCGCGCGCGTCGGGGGCGGCGCCATCGTCTGCCCGGGCGTCGAGATCGGCGCCGAGGCGTTCGTGGGCGCGGGCGCCGTCGTGACGAAGGACGTGCCGGCCCGCACGGTCGTCGTCGGCAGCCCTGCACGGATGCTGCGCGCTGTGCCGGACGACGAGCTGCTCGAGAACGCCTGACTAGCGCTTCGCGACGGAGAGCCGGTACTGCCCGCTGCCGGGGGAGGCGAGCTTGACGTGGAGCGCGTACCAGCCCGCCGCCTTGGCGCGGTAGCCGAGACGCTTGTTCGGGCCCGCGGCGGCAGACAGCCGCACCCGGAGATCCTGGCGGGAGAGGTCGTCGATCTCCTTCGTACCGGGCTTCCACAGCGCCAGCGCCGGGTCGGTCCCGGGCGACCCGACCAGGGTGGCGAGCAGCTGCTGGCCGCGCCGGAGGTAGGTTCGGTAGACGTCACTCTGGTCGTCCCAGTAGTCGAGGGTGGCCACCACGTTGCGCTCGGTGCCCCAGAGCGTGAATGCCCTGCTGCCGGCGTCGTCGTTCGGCTCGTGCCGGTCGGCCGGCGGCAGCGGCAGCACGAGCGCACCGAGCGCGGCCGTGACGTCGAGCCTGCCCCACCCCGTCAGCGCGTCCCTGCCCGGCACGCACCTGGGGCAGCCGCTCGCCGGGCTTGCGTCGACGGCAGAGCGCTCGAGCACCGTGACGACCTGGTCGGAGGTGAGGTCAGGCAGCGTGGCGAGCAGCGTCGCAGCGGCTGCGCTCACCTGTGGCGTGGCGAAGCTCGTCCCCTCTGCCTCCTGGTACTCGCCCGAGCCGCAGGGCGAATAGCCCTGATCGGGGCACGCAGGCCGGAGCGCCGTGAGCGGCAACGGGAAGGTCGAGAGGATCTCCTGTCCCGGAGCCGCGATGTCGTTGTAGAGCACGTCGCGATTCGAGAACGTCGGCGACCCGCCGTTGCGGGCGAGCGCACTGACACCGAGCACGTGCGGCAGCGCCGCAGGCCAGCTCGCGTACTTCCAGGGCTGCGCCGGCGCCTGGTCTGCGTTACCGACGGCAGCGACGATCGTGACGCCCTTCCGCACGGCGAAGTCGATCGCGTCCGCCTCCAGGCGCGAGTAGGTGTCGCGCGAGGGGTCGTTGGGGTCGCGTACGCCGCCGAGGCTCATGTTGATCACGCGCGCTCCGCGCGCCACTGCCCACCGGATCGCCTTCACCTCGGCCTCGACCGGGATCGTCCCGTTGCGGGACACGACCTTGGCGACGACGAGCTCCGCCGAGGGCGACAGGCCGGCGATGCCCACCCCGTCGTTCGCGCCGGCGGCGATCAGCCCCGCCACGAACGTGCCGTGGCCCTGCGCGTCCACGCGCGCGGATCCACCCACGAAGCTCCGGGATGCGGCGATGCGCGGGGCCAGCTCCGGGTGCGTGCCGTCGATGCCCGAGTCGATCACGGCGACACGGACCGGCGCCAGGGGCGGCAGCTCCTGCCACGCGTCGTACGCACGATTCTGCGCCAGGTACCACTGCCGCGCGACGAGCGGGTCGTTGGGGAGAAACGCCTGCCGTCGCTCCGGGAGGCGCTCGACGTACCTCACCCCCGGGATGCCGGTGAGCCCGGCCGCCGACGGGGCGCTCGTCACGAGCGCCGGGAGGGGAGCGAGGCTTGCCGGAGTCGTGCCCGTACGGCGCTCCAGCTCCGCTCCGACTGCGGCGTGGTCGGCGCCGCGCTCCAGGCCGATCGCGTAGCGGCCGGCGACAGCCGCCGTGGGCAGGGTGAGTGCGAGCGCGACGCCGGCTGCGACCACAGACCCCCTGCGAGAGATCGTCAACCCGTTGTCCCGGGGACGACCGTGAGCGTCAGCGCCGGGCCCGGAAGGCCCCCTGCCGCAAGCCTGTAGGTCGAGGTGCGCGTGGGACGCACGGTCACCGTGAACGTTCCGTCCGGAGCCGGCGTGAGTCGGGCAGAGCGCACCCACGCGCCGGCCGCGCCGAGCTTCTCGAGGACGGCACCGTCGACGTCGCGCACGATACCGCCGAGCTGCACCGGCGCTCCCGGAGAGGTGGGCGGGCCGGGTCGCGCGAACCGGAGGACTCCCAGCCGGAAGGCTGTCGAGCGAAGCCCCAGACGGGCTCGGACGTCGGCTGCGCGCAACGACACGGTCGCGCCGTCCCGCGTCGTCAGCAGCACCGTGGACGGCCTGCCGGACGGGGTCGGCACCGCGCTGACGTCGGTGACGGGGGACTTGAGCCCGAATGCCTTCGAGAGCGTCGCCGCGGTGAAGACGCGTGGCTCCCAGCGATGGAACGGCGAGGTCTCGTCCCAGGGATCGTCGACGGACTGCAGGTAGGCGGATGCCACACCGAACACGTCCTCGCTCGCGGCGGTGCGCCCTCCCGAGGACGAGTAGTAGAAGGCCGTCACGACCTTGCCGTCGTAGAGCAGCACCTCGCTCCGGGTCGCCTTGACGGCAGCCGTGGTCGAGGGCGACTCCCGCTCGACGCCGTAGTACACCTGACTGCGAACGTCCGCATAGAGATCCCACTGCCTGCCCTTGACGAGACTGGCGAGCGCGTACGAGCGGGCCGCCACGGCCTGTGCCCGGAGCGCCTCGGCCGGCCACTCCTTCGGCACCTCGCCGGGCACGACACCGAGCAGGTACGCATCGAGGCCGACATAGTCGACGACCTGGAGCGCGCCCTGCACGACGGAGACGCGCAGATCGCCGCGGTACCCTCTGCCGTCGAGCTCGAGCGGAGCCCCCGCACCCGGCCTGAACGTGAGCGGCCCAGCGAGCGCGACGGGGGCACCGTCGAGGCTGATCTCCAACTCGGGCGTGACGACGACCTCGCCGGGAGGCAGGCTGTGGGCGACTCCGGCGGCGTCGCGCACGCGGAACGGGACGGTGGAGCCGACCGTGACCGACGGCCGGCCGCTCGCGACGAGCACCCGCACCTTCGCGACGGGGGCCTTCCCGATCCGGGCGCCTCGATAGTAGAAGGCGAGGATGTCCCGGTAGGAGCGGCCCGCATCGGCCTGGGCGAACGCCCCGAACTGGCTCATCCCGACGCCGTGGCCGTAGCCGCCGCCGGTGAGGACGAACTGCGGTGTCGCGAGAGTCGCCGCAGAGACCGGTTGGGGCTTCGGCGCCGCCGAAGCGGCGACGGGAAGCAGGACGAGCGTAATGGCGAGAAGGATGAGATGGCGCATCGCAGTTCCTACCGACTGTTCTCGGTTGGACGGCTCAGGCCTTGAGTCGGTTTGCGTACTGCTGCTCGTAGTAGGTGCGGTACGCACCGGACTTGATCGGCTCCCACCACGCACGGTTGGAGCGATACCAGTCGACCGTCTCCGGCAGCCCCGCCTCGCCGAAGGAGTGCTGCGGCGCCCAGCCGAGTGCGCGGAGCTTGGCGTCGTCGACGGCGTAGCGGCGGTCGTGCCCGGCGCGATCCTCGACGTGCTTGATCAGTGACGGGCCGGCGCCCGTGAGCTCGAGTATGCGATGCGTGACCTCGAGGTTCTCGTGATCCTCGCCCCCGACGTTGTAGATCTCGCCCGGGGCGCCTTCGCGGAGGACGAGCTCGATGCCGGCGCAGTGGTCCTCCGCATGCAGCCACTCACGCACCTGCTTGCCGTCGCCGTACACCGGCAGAGGCAGGTCCTGCAGGGCGTTCGTGACGAAGAGCGGTACGAGCTTCTCGGGGTACTGGTTGGGGCCGTAGGTGTTGGCACCCCGCGTGATCGACGCGCTGACGCCGTACGTGCGGACGTACGCCAGCACCTGCAGGTCGCCGCCCGCCTTGGCGGCGCTGTAGGGGCTCGACGGCTTGAGCGCGTCGGTCTCGAGCGCACGGCCCCCGGCCTCCAGGTCGCCGTACACCTCGTCCGTGGAGACCTGCACGAACCGCGCGTCGTTGGCCCGCGCCCACTCGAGCAGCGTCATCGTTCCCAGCACGTCGGTGTGCACGAACTCCTGCGGCCCGAGGATGGAGCGGTCGACGTGCGTCTCCGCGGCGAAGTTGACGATCGCCTCGCAGCCATCGGCGGCGCGCGCCACCGCCCCGGGGTCGGCGATGTCGCCGACGACGAGCGCGTGCTCGACATCCTCCAGATTGGCGGGGTTGCCGGCGTAGGTGAGCTTGTCGAGCACGACCACCTCGTCGCCCGCGGCGACCAGGCGCTTGACGAAGTGCGAGCCGATGAAGCCGGCACCGCCGGTCACGAGAACGCGCATCGGCACAGGGTAGCCTTCGTCGTTCGCGGTGGGCTGTTCTCAGCGCCGGGCGCGGAGGCCCTCTCCGACAGGCTCAGCCGCTCGAAGCAGTCTGGATCACCCGCTCGAGCACGAGCTTCCCGTCCCCGAAGCGGTAGACGCCAACCGGCGCCGGGACGATGTCCCCGAAGCGGTCGAACGAAAACGATCCGAGGATGCCGTCGACGACCCTCGCAGCGAACATCTCGTCCACGATGGAGGACCGCGTCCCGTCCGAGCGCGCGATGGCGTCGAGCAGGACGACGGCCGCCTGCGCGGCTCCCGCCACGTACGTCGCATCCGGCTCGCCCGCGGCGAGCCCCAGCGCGAGCACCAGCCGCTCTCCCGCCGCGGGCAGAGCACCAACGGGGATCCCGGGAACCGTCACGTACATCCCTTCTCCTGCAGCGCCCAGCTCCCGTGCCACATCCTCGGCGGCAAACGAATCCGGGCCGATCAACTCGACGTTGCGCGGCAGCGATGCACGAAGATCCTCGACCAGCCGCTTCGCGTTGACCTGTGTCAGTCCGGACAGGTACACCGCACCGGGTCGTGCCGCGGCTACCGAGGAGGCAAGCACGGCATACGTCTCGCGCTCCTCCCAGTCGAACTCCTCGACATCGAGCTGGAGGCTGCGGGCCGCCGCGAGGAAGGACGTCGTGAGGCCCTGCACGTACTCGTCGCCCAGGTTCTGGTGGATCACTGCGACCCGCTGCGCTCCGAGCCGCGAGGCGAGGCGAGCAGCAGCGGCGCCCTGGGCGAAGTCGTGCGTGACAACGCGGACGTAGCTACGCACGCCGTCCGGGTACAGGCTGACCGTCGCAGGGGAGCCCGCAGACACCTCTCTCGTCAGGGCGGCGAACGTGTTGGACGGGCTTATCATCGCCAGCGGCCCCGCCGCCCTGCGGCTGACGAGCGGGATCTGGAGGACCGCGCACCCCGAGTTCCACGGCCCGATGATGCCGACGACGTCCCTCGCGGCCACGTATGCCTGCGCGTTCTTCTTGCAGACCAGCGGATCGTACGGCTCGTCGCCGACCGTGTCGTTGCACGACTGGTACCCGACGCGGTACTTCCCCGCCCTGAACTCGCGCTCGCCGAGCACGTGCTCGATCGCCGCAACCATGCGCTTCGTCGTCGCCGCGGCGATCCCGCGCAGCGGCAGGTCCGAGACGATGATCACGTTCGGCTCGCCGTCGCCTTCGTGGTGCACAGCGCTGCACGAGCTCACCGCGACCGGTTCCGCAGAATCCGCGGAGCCGCAAGCGGCGGTGAGAAGCGCCAGGGCAACGCACAGTGCCGCAACCCACGGCTTCACGCCGCCCATGATCATGGGTTTCTTCGGGATGGTCAACTCAGTTGACCGAGACCCACACCAACCCCCGCCCGATCGCGATCCCCCGGGGCGCGCCGCCGACGGACATCAGCGTCACGCCGCTCGTTCGAGGATCGATGCGCACCCCGGTACCGTCGTCGACGGCTACCCACACGGCTTCCGGGCCGATCGCGATCCCGAACGGGCTGCCGCCGACCTGGTACACGTGCGAGATGCCGTTCTCCAGGGGGTCGATCCTGAGCACCCCATGATTCTCGTCATCCGTCACCCAGACGGATCCCAACCCGGCCGCGACCCGCACGAACCCTCCGGCGAGCTCGACGACCGCCTCGCGACGCATCGTCGAGGGCGACAGCCGTTCGAGCTCGTTTCCCAGCACCCACAGCGAGCCGAACCCGTACGCCATCGGCCCCCACACTCGGCTCGGAAGCGACCGCAGCCGGCCGGTGACCGGGTCGATCCGCGAGATGGCACGACTGCTTCCCGCCCAGACGGCGCTCGCGCCAACGGCGAGCCAGCCTGCGCCCTGGTCGTTGGTGAACACGGTCGCTGCACCGGCATTCGGGAGCGTCCAGCTCGAATCGACGAGATCCGAGCCCGGGTCGATGCGAAAGACGCGACCCTCGGTCGTTCCGACCCAGAGCGAGCCGAACGCGGCGGCGATGGTGCGCGGTGTCCCGCCTACCGAGAACGTCGACACGCGCTCTCGCGTGCGGGCGTCGAGGCGCGAGATCGTTCCGGACCCGTCGTTCGCGTTCAGCACCCACACCCAGTCGTCGGACGCTGCCACCTCCGTCGGCGCATTGCCGACCGGTACCACCACCGACACCGTTCGCGTGACCGGGTCGACCACAGCGGCCGAGTTGGCAACCGCCTCGAGCGACGTGCCCCGATCCAGGACGATCACGACCGCGGCCACTGCGGAGACGAGCAGTAGCCCGCCCGCCGCGAGGAACCGTCGACCGAGACGTCGTCGGCGAACCCGGATCCCCGCCGGGGACGCCCGCAAGCCGAGAGCGGCCCCCGCGTGGTCGACGAGCGCGCTGCAGCTCGGGTAGCGCTCGTCCTGCTCCTTCGACAGCGCGCGGGCAAGGACCGGGTCGAGCGCGTCGTAGCCGTCAGGTGTCTGGTGCTCCTCCTGCATGTGCGCCCACAGCGTCTGCGCCTCGGTCGCGCGCCGGAACGGCGGCACGCCGACGAGCAGCTCGTAGAGGACGCACCCGAGCGCGTACTGGTCGGTGGATCCGTCGACCTCTCCGCGGCGGATCTGCTCGGGGGCGAGGTAGTCGAGCGAGCCCGCCAGACCCGACGCGGTGGTGCCCCCCTCGCCGAACTGCTTCGTCAGGCCGAAGTCGCACAGGTAGCAGTGGTCGTCCCGGTCGACGAGCACGTTCGCCGGCTTGACGTCGCGGTGGACGAGGCCACGCGCGTGGGCGGCGTCGAGCGCGTCCGCGACCTGGGCGACGAGTGCCAGCGCGCGTGCCGGAGGCAGCGGCCCGCCCTCGAGCAGCCTGCGGAGATCGGTGCCAGCCACGAACCGGTTCGCGATGTACAGCTCTCCGTCCGCCTCGCCTGCCGCGTACACGGGCAGGATCCCTCCATGGTCGATCGCTGCCGCCAGCCGCGACTCGCGGAGGAAGCGCTGCCGGAACGTCGCGTCGCCCGCCAGCTCGGGAGCTATCAACTTCAGAGCGACCGGACGGTCGAGCGCGAGCTCCGTCGCTCGATAGACGACTCCCATGCCGCCGCGACCGATGAGCTCCTCGATCCGGTAGCCGGCCAGCTGCGACCCAACCTGAAGCATGTGAGCCTCAGATCCTGGGCGATCGGATCGACCAAGTAAACCGTGTCAGCGCATCGCGGGGGGCGATCCCTCCGGGCCGCAGCCCACGCCGAACGAGCACGGTCGGAGCAACCGGGCTGGCGATGAGAGCCCGGCGGGTCACGCCCAACCCCTCCGTGCGCCAGCGCTCGGACAGTCCCAGCACGAGCAGTCCTGCGCCCTCGGCGAGCGCCGCGACGCCCTCGCTGCCCGGCGGGCCGAGGAGCGGCTCGGCGACGACGCCGGAAACATGCTGGACGATCAGCGACGCGTCGGCGAGCAGGCGGCTCGCGTCGCGCCCTCCGGGCACCTCGTCCGCGGCTCCGATGAGCCTCAGCGGTCGAGCGAGCGCCGTCGCGGCCCATGCGCCGAGCTCGAGCGCAGCCCAGTCGTGCTCGAATCCCCCGAAAGGGACGACGATCGGCCCGCCCCCGACCGCTCCGCCGCTCTCCACGAGCGCTACGACGTCGCAGGTCGCGATGTCGAAGACCGGGGCATACGGCCCGGCGAGGGGATCGCCGGCGGCCGAGAGCAGCAGCGTGTCGGCACCCTGCTGACTCGCAAGCCGGGCAACGTCTTCCCCCGGGGCCGACGAGGAGAAGGCGGCGATCCGGGCAGGCGCTCCCCGAGCAGCCAGCGCGACGCGTACGGCATCGAGCTGCGCCGTCGCGGACGAGAGCTCGCCGGTCGGCACGATGCGCGCGAGCACCACCTCCCGCCGCTCGGAGCCTGACGCGAGCGTTCCCGCGAGATCCGCAAGCGCCTCGGTACCCTCGGCGCGATCGGCCACGGCGACGATCGTCCCTCGCGTCTCGGTGGCCGCAGCCGGCGCGGCGGCAAGAGCGGGGTCCTGCCTGAGCACTGCGAGCTCGAGCTCCCGCAACGCCGGCCCGGGCCCGAGGCCGAGCTCCTCGTCGAGTGCACGCCTGCCGTCACGAAAGGCCTCGAGCGCCTCCTGCGGGCGGCCGGCGCGATAGAGGGCCCGCATGAGCATCGCGCGGGGACGCTCCTGCAACGGCCACGCGCCGACGAGTGCCCGCAGCTCGGCGACGAGCTCCACGCCTCCCCCGAGCTCCAGCTCCGTCTCGATCCTGTCCTCGAGAGCCAAGCGGCGAAGCTCCTCCAGCCGCGCTGCCTCGGGCTGCGCAAAGACGTCGTACTCGAAGTCCGAGAGCGGAGCCCCACGCCAGAGCGAGAGAGCCTCCCGCAGGGTCGCCAAGCGTGGTGCAGCCTCCTCCCCCCGCGAGCGCGCCAGCAGGGCCTCGAACTCGTGCAGGTCGAGCTCCCCGGGGCCGACGCGCAGGACATACCCCGAGCCACGCGTCTCGAGCGCTCCGCGCGCAGTGCCGAAGGCTGTACGCAATCGAGAGACGTACACCTGGATCGTCTTGGCGGGGGTCTTGGGCACCCGGTGCGGCCAGAGCGCCTCGACGAGGCGGTCCGAGGAGACGACCTCGTTCGCGTAGAGGAGAAGGAAGGCGAGCAGCGCTCGCTGGCCGGGCGCTCCCAGGTCGAGCGGGCGTCCCTGATCGAGAACCTCCAGTGGGCCGAGCACCTTGAACTCCACACGGCGGAAGCTACTCCGCGACGGTTACCGAACGGTAGGTCCGCCGTTACCGCCGTCCCCGATCCTCCGCCTCGTGAGATCGCAGCGGGCGATCGAAGAGGAAGGAGACGGAGATGAGAAGTCGGACGAGGTTCTTCGGGACGCTGGTGCTGGCCGCATCGATTGCAGCTCCGGTCGCGCAGGCGGAGCGCCCGGACGACCGGTCGGGTACCCGCGGTCCTGGTGCCGTATCGGCCGAGCAGGCGGCAATCGCAACACGGCCGGACGACCGCGCCGGGCTCCGCGGCCCGGGAGCGGCAACGTCGACCGAGGCTGCCCCAACCGTGACGCGACCCGACGACCGCGCAGGCCGGCGCGGGCCCGGCGCCGTGAGCACGCTCACGACGCTCCGCCCGGACGATCGCGACGGGACGCGCGGGCCCGGAGCGCTGACGACGTTCGCGGCGCAGCCGGGCTCGACGGGATTCGACTGGAACGACGCCTTCATCGGAGGCCTCGTCGGCCTGTCAACGGCACTCCTCCTCACCGGAGGCCTCCTCGTGCTCGCCAGTCGCCGCGACCCGAACCGCAGCTTCGCCTGATCCGGCCTCCCAACGCGCGGCGCCGCCGGTCGCCCACCGCACCGGCGGTGCCGCGCGCGAGGAGGGCAGGCGGTTCTCGCTCGTCACGAGGCCGGCAGGAGCCGTCGTGCACCCACGTGGTCGCGAAGCCGTAGCGGCCCGCGGCTCGCTACGCTCCCGCCGCGAGAGGGTCGGCCTGCGACAGCAGCCGGGCGAGGCACTCGGCCAGGCCGTCGCGCCAGTGGGGCAGCTCCGGTGCGCCTCTCTCGCTGCGGAGGATGGACACGGCCGGCCGCGGCGCCCTCGCCCCGAACTCCGCCGAGCCGATGCGGCGCACGCGGCACGACAGGCCGGCCTGCTCGAAGATCGCCTCGGCGAAATCGGCCCACGTGCAGTCGCCCGCCGCCGCGACGTGCCACACGCCGAACGGCAGGTGCACGACCTCGCGCGTCGCGCGCGCCAGATGTCCGACATAGGTCGGGCAGCCGCGCTGGTCGTCCACCACCGCGACCTCCTCACGCTCGGCGCCGAGACGCAACATGGTGCGGACGAAGTTGTGGCCGGTGGGGCCGAACAGCCACGAGCTCCGCACGACCCAGGCGCGCTCCCCGGCGGCAGCCTCGCCGTGGAGCTTGGTGCGCCCGTAGGCCGACAGCGGATTGGGGCCGTCCGACTCCACGTACGGCGATCCCTTGCGTCCGTCGAACACGTAGTCGCTCGAGAAGGCGACCAGTGGCGCACCGAGCGCCGCTGCATGGGCCGTGCCTCCGACGTTGACGGCTGCGGCGCCCTGGGGGTCGTCCTCGGCGCCGTCCACACCCGTCCACGCAGCCGCGTGCAGCACCAGGTCGACCGGGCCGAGTCCCGACGGCGGCGGGAAGGCGACGTCCCAGCCCGCGCGATCGAGCGCCAGCACGTCGTCGGCCGCGAACGCCTCCTGCAGCGCCCGGCCCAGCTGTCCCCCCGCGCCGGTGATCAGGACGCGTCGCGGGCGGACAGGATCGGTGTCCTCGTGCTCCAAAGATGCTCCACGCGGGGATCGTTCCACGGGATCCCGTGCTCGTCGGGGTCGGCCGGGTCGTACTCCTCGGTCACGTGGTAGCAGAAGAGGAGATCGGTGAGCGCCTCGAAGCCGTGCGCGTGCCGGCCCGGGATGAAGAGCGCGACGGGGTTCTCGTCGCCGATGTCCTCGCTGAACGTCGCGCCCGTGTCCCGGTCGAGCACGACCACCCGGGCGGTCCCCTGCAGGCAGGCGAAGAGATCGTCCTGCCCGCGCTCGTGGAAATGGAGGCCCCGGACGACTCCCCGGCGCGAGAACGACACGTTGGTCTGCAGCGTCGGCTTCGGCAGCAGGCTCTCGCGTCGCAGCTCACAGAACCAGCCGCGCTCGTCCTCGAAGCGGCGCAACGGGATGCGGAGCAGGCCCTCGACCATCACGGCTTGTTGACGCCGGTCTCGTCGATCGTGCGCCCGATCGCGGCAAGGTGCTGCCAGTGCTTGCCGGCGTCCTCCCACCAGCCACGCACGCGCGTGACGGAAAGCTCGCCGTGGTCGGCGTACCAGCGGTTGACGTCGGTGATCTCGAGCTCGCCGCGGCTCGACGGCTCGAGACGCTCGATCACGTCGAACACGTCGGGCGGGTAGCAGTAGAGGCCGACCACCGCGTCGCTGGTCGGCGGCGACGAATAGCGAAGGTCGACGACGCCCGCCTTCTCCGCCAGGTCGACGACCTGGCCGTCGCCGTCGTAGACGACGACTCCGAAGTTCTCGGGATCGGGCACCTCCTTGACGAAGACCCTCGCTCCGGCCCCCCCTGAGCCCCAGTCGGCGATCTCGGCCGCGTGGGAGTACTCGAAGATGTTGTCGCCCAGGACGACCACGAGCGGCTCGCCGGCCGCGAAGTCGCGTGCCATGCCGACGACCTGCGCGATCCCGCCGGGACGCGTCTGCACCTTGTACGTGAGGTCGAGCTCGAGCAACGGCTCCTCGCTGCCCCGCACCGACAGGTGCCCGTCTCCGAGCAGGTCGATCATCTGACCCGCATGCCCCTTGCCCGTGACGACGAGCACCTCCCGGACGCCCGCGAGCTGCAGGAGCTGCAACGGGTAGTAGACCATGGGCCAGCTCCCCACCGGCAGCAGGTGCTTGTTGGTGACGCGCGTGAGCTCGCCGAGACGGGTCGCCTCCCCGCCCGCGCAGACCAGTCCCTTCATGGCCGGGATGGTAGTGCGTCGGGCGGGGCCCGGTCGCCGAAGGGAGGCGGCGAGATCGGCTCTCACGCAGCATGGCTCGCGTCCGCTGCGGTATCGGCGAGCGGGGAGCGGGCGAGCAGCCAGAACGCCAGCTCCACCGCGGGCCCGATGCCGAACGCGAACGCCAGCGTGCCGATCCCGACGGTGCCGCCGAGGGCGAACCCGAGCACCGTGACGGCGATCTCGAGCGTGGCGCGCACGACGCCGATGCGCACACCGCTGCGGCGGGAGAGAACGAGCATGAGCGAGTCGCGGGGGCCCGCCGCCATGCCGGCCCCGATGTAGAAGCCGGAGCCGACCCCGATCACGAGAATCCCCGCCACCATCAACGCGATCCGCACGCCGAGCGGCTGCTCCGACAGGCCGGCCACCGCCTCGATGGCCAGCAGCCCGTCCACGAAGAGCCCGATCAGGATCGCGTTCGCGACGGTGCCGGGGCCGATCCGGGCACCCAGGGCCCACGCAACGACGAGCACCGCGAGGGCGATGACGATATTCGCGAGCCCGAACGAGAGGGGCGAGTGCTCGGACACGCCCTGGTTGAGAACGTCCCATGGCGAGAGGCCGAGCTCCGACTCGAGCAGAAGCACGATCCCGAGCGAGAACAGGAACAGGCCGGCGAGCAGCGAGCCGGCGCGGGTGGCCGTGTTGCCGCGTACGAGAGGGGGTGCGAGCACCGTGGCAGCGTACGCGCGAGAGCCGTCACCCCTTCGGCCGGCCGGCCGGCCGGGGCACGCCGGGGGGCTACGACGAGCGCTGCGAGCGCCGGGCCGCCGCCTTGCGCGCGCGCACGCCCGGCACCGCCCTCACGGCAGCGACCCACACGTACACGAGCCCTGCGAGCAGCGTGCTCGCAACGAGCGACAATCGCTTGATCCGTCGCATGGTCGACCCACATCGTAGGCGCTCGGCGAGCGTCATACTGGAGAGGAAACAGAAACCGAGGAAAGGACGGCCTGCGATGGCCAAGACCAAGACCGGCAAGGTCGCCCCCGCCGTGGAGACGTTGAAGCCCTACCTCGACCGCGCACTCACCGACCCGGACTTCCGCGAGGACCTCAAGGAGGCTCTGGGCGCTGCGCGCAAGCTCTACGGCCCGCTGGTGAAGGAGAACGGCGGCATCACCCAGTCGGCGTCGAAGCTCGCCACCGACGCGAAGGTTCAGGAGAACCTGCGCAAGGCGTTCGAGGACTTCGGCAAGGCCGCAGACACGCTCAAGGGCAAGAGCAAGAAGGGGCACAAGGGCCGCAAGGCGATGCTGCTCGCGGGCCTCGTCGCCGGAGCGCTGTACAACCCGTGGACCGGCCCCGGCACCCGCCAGTGGCTGCTCGACAAGGTCGCGGGCGACGACGACCTCCATCCGCTGGAGGGCTTCGACGTCGACGTGCCCGAGACGGCGAGCGAGGCCGCGGACGACGGGGCTGCCGCCGACGGCGCCTGAGGCGCTTCGCGCTACCTGTCCTGTGCGGGCCGGGTGCCCTCGGGCGCCCGGCCCGAGAGCGCCTCCGCCAGGGCGCCCGGCACGAGGCCGCTGGCGCGCGAGATGTCCTCGGCCTCGAGCAGGATCGCCCCGGCCGGCGGCGCGGCTCCCACGCCCCGTGATCCGTCGATCGGCAGGTACACCCGCCCGGCGGCGAACGAGACGTCCTCCGCCCTTCGCCAGGAGAGGAGGAACGGATACGGGGCGACGACGCCGTGGTAGCCGAGCGCGAGCATGGCGACCGGGTGGATCTCGAAGTGCAGGTGCACCGGTGAGTGCTCCGCGTCGCCCGTCCTGCCCATGAAGCCGATCACGTCGCCGGCCTTGACGCGGCGGCCGTTGACGGCCAGAGGGGAGTAGGCGGACAGATGGGCGTAGTAGAACTCGTTCCCCTCCTGGTCGCGGAGCCAGACGCGCCAGCCGCCGATGTCGTTCCAGCCGACCGAGAAGATGCTGCCGTCGGCCACCGCGAGCAGCGGCGTGCCAAGCGGGGCGAAGATGTCCTCGCCGTGATGCCAGCCACCGTCGACGTCGGCGCGAGGAGCCCCGAAGGTGTCCCCGAACGAGGCCGGGCCGTACACCGGGAACACGAACCCCCCGGCCGTGAGCCGTGCGGACACGACCGGGGCGGGCCGGACGAGCTCGGCCGGCGCTCCGGGGATGATCTTGCCGGGCTCGCGCGGTGCCGAGGGGGGCACGACCGGCGCCGCCGTCACGGGCTTCGCGGGCGCAACCGCCGGCGGCGCCACCGGCACCTCCACCGGTACCTCGGCGACGGCCGCGGATGCGGTAGCAGTGCCGATCTCGATCGCGCTCCCGGCGGGAAGGCCGCCGTGAGCTGCGAGCAGCTTGACCCGGAGCACCGTCACCGACGAGCGGGCGGAGCGGGGCGGCTCGAGCGTCGACTCGACGATCGAGGGAAGGATGTCGAGGAGGCCCCAGTCCGCCAGGGGAACCTGGGTGTTCGCAGACGGCGTGATCAGCTGGCCGAGGACGGTGAGCCCTGTCAGCCCGGAGGCCGATGCGTCGGAGGAGGCGTTTGCGGAGCCCGCGGCGGCGGTGGCGCGGCCGCTCAGCGACTCGACCGTGATCTCTCCGCCGAAGAGGGTGACGGCCAGCGCCTCGACGACGGCCTGGGCGCTCGACGAGACCCCCGACTGCGCGGCGGCGGCGGCCGTCCCGGAGCCGATCCGCACGATGGAGCCGTCCTCGGGGAACGCCCACCCGCTGAGGCCGTCGTCGAACGCTGGCGGCGCCGAGACCGTGAGAGCGATCTGCTCCGCCAGCCCGGGCTGGGTCACGCGCGCGAGGACAGCCGTCCCGAGAGCCTGGGGCTGGGACGGGGCGGCGGCTGCGATCGCGGCGATGACGACCGCGAGCACGGGTAGCGCGAGCATGCTGGCGCGTCTCACGTCGACCCAGGGTAGCGGCGACGGATGCGCAGGGTCTGCCACGCAAGCTGACAGGCGACAGCGATCAGGAGCAGGCCGAACAGGCGCCTGAGCGTGACCTCGGGCAATCCGGTCGCGATCTGGACGCCGGCCTCGACGCCGGCGATCGAGGCGATCCCGACGACGAGCGCAGGCCTGACGCGCATGTTGCCGTACCTGGTTTGCCGCCAGATCCCCACGGCGGCCGTGGGCACGATCGCGAGCAGCGACGTCGCAGCCGCCTCGACCTGCCCCAGCCCGAGAGCGACGAGGGCCGGCACGAAGAGAATGCCCCCGCCGACGCCGAAGAGGCCCGAGAGGACGCCGGCGCAGAGGCCGAGCGTCACGCCGAGGAGGATCGTCGTCCCGCTCATGCGACCAGCAGCCAGATGCCGATGGCGGCGAGAAGCACGGCAAAGGCCACCATGAAGACAGGGCCCGAGAGCCGGCGCTGCAGCGAGGCCCCCGCCAGCGCTCCCATCATCGCCGGCCCCCCCACGAGCGCGGCGTACCCGACGTCGACCTCACCGCGGAAGGAGTAGAGCACGACACCTGCGAGGGCGGTGATCGCGATGGCGCCGAGCGAGACGGCGGAGGCCTCTTTCGCAGCAAAGCCGGCCGCCATGATCAGCAGCGGCACGATCACGATGCCGCCTCCGACCCCGAAGAGCGAGCTGAAGACGCCCGCGACGAGCCCGATCAGGACGAGGCGCACCACCGTATCCTAGGGTTGAGTGCAGACCCCCGACCTCCTCCGTGCGCTCGCCGCCGATCCGCCGGCGACGGCGCTCCTGCTCGACGTCGACGGGACCCTGGCTCCGATCGTGGCGCGCCCCGCCGATGCCTCCGTGCCGGACGCCACCAGGGTGGAGCTACGGCGCCTGCACCGCCGCTACGGCCTCGTCGCCTGCATCAGCGGTCGTCCCGGGGAGGACGCGCAGCGCGTGGTAGGCCTGCCGGAGCTGACCTACGTCGGCGAGCACGGTCTCGAGCTCGTGCCGGAGGCGCGCGCATGGGCGCCGCGGGTGGCGGCGTTGGCCGAGGCGGTCGATCGGGAGGCCGAGCGAAAGCCGCTGACCGTCACCTTCCACTTCCGCGAGGACGCCGACGAGGAGTCCGCGCTGCGGGAGCTCGAGGCAGTCGCCGAGCGCGCGCGAGCCGCCGGCCTGGAGCCGCGCTGGGGACGCAAGGTCCTCGAGGTGCGGCCTCCCGTCGCCGCCGACAAGGGGACGGCGGTGCGCGCGCTCCTCGGCCGGGCGCGTCTGCGGCGCGCGCTCTATGCGGGAGACGACGCGACCGATCTGGACGCCTTCGCGGCGCTCGACGGCCTCGACCTCGCCGTGAGGCTCGCCGTCGTCTCGGACGAGAGCCCGGCCGGCCTGCGCGAGGCCGCGGACCTCACGGTGCGCGACCCGTCGGAGCTGCTCGAGGTGCTGCGCCGCCTGTAGGGCCGTCAGGCAGACGCCTCGGCGACGCTCTCGACCGCCGCGAGATCGCTGCGGCGCACGGCCAGCACCGAGACGAGCACGCCCGCCAGGCCGACGCCGGCGCCGACCCAGAAGGCGGCGCGATACCCGTCCACGAATGCCTGCGGGGACGCGACCCCGGAGGCGAGCCGGTTGTCGGCCACCGACGTCGCGATCGTCGAGAGGAGGGCGATGCCGAGCGCGCCCCCGATCTGCTGCGAGGTGTTGATCAGGCCCGAGGCGAGCCCCGCGTCCTCCTGCGAGGTGCCGGCGACGGCCGCAATCGTGATCGGCACGAAGCAGAACGGCATCCCGAGCCCGATCAGCAGGAAGCCTGGGAACAGGTCAGCCCAGTACGAGCCGCCGACGGACACCTGCGTGAAGTAGACGAGGCCGATCGTCAGCAGCGCCATCCCGAAGACGAGTGCCGGCTTCACGCCCACCCGGTTCACCGCCACGGCGGCGACGTTCGCCCAGAGGACGGCCGTACCGGCGACGGCGAGGTAGGCGACCCCCGTCTTCATCGCGGAGTAGCCGAGCACCTGCTGCATGTAGAGCGTCAGCATCAGGAACATCGCGAACAGCGCCGTGCCGAGGATGAAGCCGGCGACGTTCGCAGCCGTTCGCGTTCTCGACCCCCAGATCGAGAACGGCATCAGCGGCTCGCGGGCGCGCGCCTCCCAGCCGAGGAAGGCGGCGAGCAGTGCAGTCGCGGCGGCGAAGAGGCCGATCACACGCAGGGAGCCCCAGCCCCAGCCCTGGCCCTGCGTGATGCCGAGCACGAGCAGCACGAGGCCGGCGGTGACGAGGAACCCGCCCATCGCGTCGAAGCTGGACGCCAGTTCGTCCCGGCTCTCGCCGAGCCAGAGCGGCGCGAGCACCAGCGCGACCGCGCCGATCGGGACGTTGACCAGGAAGATCCACTCCCAGGACAGCAGGTCGGTGAGGATGCCGCCGAGGAGCACGCCTGCGGCCGCACCGAAACCGCCCACCGCTCCCCAGGCGCCGAGGGCGACGTTTCGCTCCCGCCCCTCGGCGAAGGTGCGGGTGAGGATCGAGAGGGCGGCGGGTGAGAGGGTCGCGGCGCCGAGGCCCTGCACCGCACGCGCGCCGATCAGGGACGACTCGCTCCACGCGAAGCCGCAGAGGAGCGAGCCGATCGTGAAGATGGCGAGACCCGCCATGAAGACGCGGCGCCGGCCGAGAAGGTCGCCGACGCGGCCGCCGAGCAGGAGGAAGCCGCCGAAGACGAGCGCGTAGGCGGAGATCACCCACTGCAGGTTCTCCTGCGAGAACCCGAGGTCGGCCTGGATGGACGGCAGCGCCACGTTCACGATGGCGATGTCGAGAACCACCATGAACTGCACCACGCAGAGGAGTGCCAGCGCCAGCCACTTCGTCCGTGCCGAGGGAGCCATCCGTCCATCCTTTCGTCCGCTCTCGAGGGTGTGACACTAGCGTCTGTGCTTGCAAAGTGCAAGGGTTCACTGGCGAATCGCAATGAGGAGGTCTACACTCGGATCGCGGATGTCCAAGAGCTACCGCCAGTACTGCCCGATCGCCCACGCCCTCGATCTCGTCGGGGAGCGCTGGTCGCTCCTCGTCGTGCGCGAGCTGCAGCACGGGCCGCTGCGCTACGGTGACCTGCTGGAGCGGCTCGGCGGCTGCAGCACGAACATTCTCGCCGCCCGGCTCAAGGATCTCGAGCAAGGCGGCGTCGTACGCAAGCGGCGACTGCCACCGCCGGCGTCGGCCACCGTGTACGAGCTGACCGAGGACGGCGTCAGCCTCAGGCCCGTGCTTGCTGCACTCGCTCGCTGGGGAGCCCGCACGCTCGGCCCCCCGGGCGTGGCCGACCTGACGCCGGGCTGGCTGGAGCGCGCTCTACGGACGGCCGTGGCGCCGACGGCCCCCGACGTACGGGTGGCGTTCCACTGCGGCGGCGAGGCGGCGACGCTGCTGGACGGGAAGGTTGTGCCGGGCCTCTCCCCCGACGCTGCGGCGACGGTCGCGGGCGACGCAGTCGGCCTCTACCACCTGCTCGTCGACGGCGACGTCGACGGTGTCGCCATCCAGGGCGACACGGGCAGCGTCGCCCGCCTCACGGCCGCGACCGTGGCTACGCCGTAGCGTCGGCCTCGCGCCGCAGCACCTCCCACGCGTGGCGTACGTCGTCCTCGGTCGTACGGGCATTGCCGATCGCGAGCCGCAGCACGAAGCGCCCGTCGAGCCTCGTGTGGGAGAGAAAGATCTCGCCTCCCTCGTTGACGCGCCGTAGCAGCACCTCGTTCTCCTCGTCGCTGCCCTCGCGCCGGAAGCAGACGAGCGCGAACGAGAGAGGCGCGCAGAGCTCCCAGCCGGGCTCCTCGCGCACCCAGCGCGCGAACTCCCCCGCGAGGCGCACGTGCTCCCGGATCAGCGCCTGCAGGCCCTCACGGCCGAAGCAGCGGAGCACGGCCCACAGCTTCAGCGCCCGGAAGCGCCGGCCGAGAGGCGAGGCGAACTCGCTCAGGCTGACGACGTCCTCGCTGACCCGCAGGTACTCGGGCACGAGGCTGAACGCACGCCGCAGGTCGTCGGGCCGCCGCGTCCAGAAGGCCGAGCAGTCCATCGGCGTGAACAGCCACTTGTGCGGGTTGACGCCGATCGAGTCCGCTCGCTCCCAGCCGGCGAACGGACCGCGCAGCTCGGGGCACACGGCGGCCGAGCCCGCATAGGCGGCGTCCACGTGGAGCCACGCATCGGCCGCCTCCGCCAGGTCCGCGATGGCGGCGACGGGATCGACTGCCGCCGACGAGGTCGTCCCGACCGTCGCCACCACCGCACAGGCGTCGGAGAGGTCGACGACGTCGGGCCGCATCGCGAAGGCGCCGTCTCCCGGCACCATTCGCACGTCCAGCTCGAGCAGCCGTGCGGCCTTCGTGGTGGACGAGTGGGTGTGCTCGGAGCAGACGACGACTCGCCGGCCTCCTCCCGCCGCGCGCGCGGCGGCAAGCGCCGTGATCAGGCCCGACGAGGCCGTGTCCTCGATGTGGCCGTGCAGCCCCTCCGGCAGGCCGAGCAGCTGCCGCAGCCAGTCGAGCGTCACCTCCTCGAGCTCCTGCAGGGCCGGCGAGGCCCGCCAGAGAATGCCCACCTGGTTGAGGCCGGCGATCAGGAGCTCGGCCAGGATCCCCGGTTCGGCAGCCGTCGAGGCGAAGTAGGCGAAGTAGCGGGGGCTCTGCCAGTGGGTGATGCCGGGCATGAGCACGTCGTCGAGGTCGCGCAGCACGTCGGCGAACGGCTCGGGCGCGTCGGGCGGAGAGGCGGGGAGCGCAGCCCTGATCGCACCCGGCTCGACCTGCGAGAGGACCGGGTACTCGCGCACGCGGTCGAGGTACGAGGCCAGCCAGTCGAGGGCCGCCGCGCCGTCCTGGCGGAAGTCGCTCACCGGAGCATCCTGGCGATCTGCGGCCACGTGCGGGTGTTGAGCACCTGCTCCTTCGTGAGCCAGGCCCGCCTCGCCTGCCCGATGCCGAACTCCGCATAGGCAAGCGCCGCGACCGAGTGTGCATCGCTGTTGACCGGGATCCGGACGCCCGCCTCGCCGGCCATGCGCGCGTGCACGTCACGCATGTCGAGGCGGTCCGGCTGTGCGTTGATCTCGAGCGCGGTGCCCGTCTCGGCGGCGCGGGCGACGACCCGTTCCACATCCAGCGCGGCTCCGGCCCGGCGAGAGAGCCGGCGCCCCGTGAGGTGCCCGATGCAGTCGACGTGAGGGTTCTCGACGGCAGACAGCACCCGCTCGGTGGGGCTGCGGTCGAACGACGTGTGCAGGGAGGCGACCACCCAATCGAGCTGCTCCAGATCGCCGTCGGCCACGTCGAGCTCTCCGTTCGCACGGATGTTCGCCTCGATGCCACGCACCACGCGGAACGGCTTCAGACGCCGGTTGACGGCGTCGATCTCCGCCCACTGGGCCTCGAGCCGGCCGTCGCGCAGGTAGTGCGAGTGGTCCGTGAGACAGAGGTACGAGTAGCCGCGCGCCGAGGCCGCCGCGGCCATCTCCTCGATCGTCGCCCTGCCGTCGGCCGACCACGTGGAGTGGCAGTGCATCTCCCCCCGCAGATCGCTCTGCTCGACGAGGGCCGGCAGGCGTCCCTCGCGGGCGGCCTCGAGCTCGCCGCCGTCCTCGCGCAGCTCCGGCGGGATGAAGGCATAGCCGAGGAAGGCGTACAGGTCCTCCTCGCGACGGAAGTTGTGCACCGTGCCCGTCTCGACCACCGTGACGCCGTACTCGGAGACGGAGAGGCCGCGGCGCTGCGCGTCCTCACGCATGGCGACGTTGTGCTCCTTCGACCCGGTGAAATGCTGCATCAGGTCGCCGTAGCTCTCCGGCGGCACGACGCGGAGGTCGAGCCGCAGTCCTTGCCGTGTGATCACGGTCGCCTTCGTCTCCCCGTGGGCGACGACGTCGAGCACCCACGGCAGCGACACGAAGTGGCCGGTGAGCGCCGCGGGGTCGGTGGCGGTGGCGATCACGTCGAGGTCGCGGAACGTCTCCTTGCGCCGCCGCACGCTACCGGCCTCCGACACGTCCACTGCCGCAGGATGGGCCCGGAGAGCCTCCACCACCTCGCGGACGACGGGCAGTCCGTGGCCCAGCAGCCCACGCCTCGGCTCGACGGCGCCCTCGCCCTGCGCCAGCGCCTTCAGGATCTTCTCCTCGGACTTCTGGCCGAGCCCCGCCAGGGCGCGAACCCGTCCCTGCTCTGCCGCCTCCTTCAGCCCGGCGAGCGTCGTCACGCCGAGCTCGCGCCAGATGCGTGCGGTCGTCTTGGGCCCGAGGCCCGGCAGGCGCATGAACGACGCGACCTCGCCGGGCACCTCGGCGCGGCGCTTCGTGAGGGCGCTCATCTCGCCGCTCTCCACGACCTCGACGATCTTGGTCTCGATCGTCTGGCCGATGCCCGGCAGCTCCTTCGCCTTCCCGGCGAGAGCGAGCTCGGCGACCGAGGCGGCCGTCTCGCGGATGCGCGTCGCCGCCCGCCTGTAGGCAAGGACGCGGAACGACTGCTCCCCGAGGATCTCCGAGAGGTCCGCGAGCAGGTCGAGCTGGTCAGCGAGATCGGAGTTGGCAGGCAGCGCGGGCACCGTCGCACGATCATAGGCACGCCGAAACCGGCAGGATTCCGAAGATGTCGCGCGCCGTCGTCTGCCTGCCCACCTACGACGAGCGCGAGAACGTCGAGGGCATGGTGCGCGCGCTCGGCGCCGTGCTCGACACCACGCGCGACAGGGTGCTCGTGATCGACGACGCCTCGCCCGACGGCACCGGGATGATCGCCGACGGCCTCGCAGAGGAGCTGCCATGGGTGGAGGTGCTGCACCGTCCGGTCAAGGAAGGGCTCGGGCCCGCATACATCGCAGGGTTCCACGCCGCACTCGACCAGGGAGCGCAGCTCGTGCTCGAGGTCGACTGCGACTTCTCCCACGACCCGGCGGACGTGCCACGGCTGATCGCTGCCTGCGAAGGCGGGGCCGACGTCGCTCTCGGGTCGCGCTACGTCGCAGGGGGCGGCACGGCCAACTGGGGGCCCGTGCGGCGCGCCGTCTCTGCGGGTGGCTCGCTCTATGCGCGGAGGATTCTCGGCGTCGGGGTGCGCGACCTGACCGGTGGCTTCAAGTGCTTCCGGCGACGGGTGCTGGAGGCCATCGACCTGGACGCGGTCGCCTCACGCGGGTACGCGTTCCAGATCGAGATGACCTACCGGGCCCTGCGTTCCGGGTTCGACGTGGTCGAGCTGCCCATCGTGTTCGCCGAGCGGGAGGTGGGCGGATCCAAGATGACGGGCTCGATCGCGCTGGAAGCGGCCTGGCGGGTGCCGGCGCTGCGCTGGCGCGCGATCCGCGGCCGCCTCTGACTGCCGGCAGCGTCAGGCCGACGAGACGGGCGCCGGGCGGGCGTGCTCTGCCGCCGGCGCGGGAGCGGCCCGCTGAGCGACGCGTCGGGGCCGGTAGGCACGGCCGCCGACCCTGGGGTCGAGAGCCCCGAGCGCGATGTCGGCGATCAGGTTGCAGACGACGATCACCAGGGAGACGACGATGACGATGCCGAGGATCACCGGCAGGTCGCGGCGCTGCAGCGACGTGATCGTGAGCATTCCGATGCCCGGGATCCGGAAGGCACGCTCTATGAAGAGCGAGCCGGCGAATGCGAGACCCACGTCCATCCCGACCATGGCGACGATCGGGAGCACCGCGTTGCGGAACGAGTGCCGCCGCACGGTTGCCCATTCCGAGAGCCCCTTCGCCCTCGCGGTACGGACGTAGTCCTCGTGCATCGCCTCCAACAGGTTCGCCCTGATCATCCTGGCGTACATCGCCGCGAACGCGAGCGCGAACGCGAGCCAGGGCAGCATCAGGTGGTACGCCCACTGCACGGGACCGCCACAGCTGACGCCGTCCTGCGGGCGGATCACGTCGCAGTAGCCCGCGATCGGAAACCACTGCAGCCGGTAGCCGAAGACGTACGCGAGCACGTATCCGAGCCAGAGCGGCTGCGCCGAGACGCCGACCAGGACGAAGACCATCCCGGCCCGGTCGAACAGCGAGCGCGGGCGCAGGGCCGAGACCACGCCGATCGCGAGCGCCAGCGCAATCCAGACGACGAGGCCACCCAGCACGAGCGAGGCCGTCGCCGGAGCGGCCCGGCCGATGATCTCCGCCACGCTCTCCTGCGTCCGCCAGGACTGCCCCAGGTCGCCCTGAGCGATCCGTCCCAGGAACCGGAGATACCCCGTCAGCACCGACCCCTGCACCTCGAAGCGGTTCACGCCGGTGTCCTCCGACACGTTCGCGAACGAGGCGCCGACCGCGACGTCCTCGGTGGGCACGACGTAGAAGAGGACGTACGCGTTCAGCGTCACCGCGATCACGAGCACCGCGGACCAGGCAAGCCGCCGAACGACGTACACCGCCACCGTCCCCGCAGAGTCGCACCGGGCGCGGCCGCAGGTCAAGGGACGCGGCGGGCGTCTACGCTCTCGGGATGAGCGGAGCTACCGAGGTGACGGACGCGACGTTCGACGACGACGTCCTGGCGAGCGACGTCCCGGTCGTGGTCGACTTCTGGGCACCGTGGTGCCGGCCGTGCAAGGCGATCGAGCCTGCGCTCGCGCAGATCGCGGCGGACAACCAGGGGCGTCTCCGGCTCGTGAAGCTCGACATCGACGCGAACCTGCGCACACCGTCGCGCTACGGCGTCCTCTCGATCCCGACGGTGATGCTCTTCAGCGGCGGCGAGGCACGCGAGACGATCGTCGGTGCGCGTGGGAAGGGGCACTACGAGCGGGCGTTCGCGCCGTATCTGGAGGCGTGACGCCGAGGATGGCGAGCGCGCTGCCGGACGGCCCCGACCGCGGGTGGGCCGACCTCCTCGCCGGCGAAGAGCTCGCGTCGCTGACCACCGAGACCGCGCGGGCCGGGCGCGTGGAGCGCCTACCGGAGAGCCTCGACCCGCTCGTCGTCTCGGCGCTGCTGCGGCGGGGCGTCGACGGGCTCTTCACGCACCAGGCGGAGACCTGGGAGGCGGCGTCCCGCGGAGAGAACGTGATCGTGACGACGGGGACCGCATCCGGCAAGTCGCTCGCCTTCACGCTGCCCGTGCTCGACGCCGTCGCCCGGGAGCCCACCACCCGGGCGCTCTACCTCTACCCGACGAAGGCCCTTGCGCAGGATCAGTCCCGGTCGCTCGCGGAGCTCGGCCTGAAGGGCCTGCGTCCGGCGATCTACGACGGCGACACCGAGCCGGAGAGGCGCTGGCAGATCCGCAAGTGGGCCAACGTAATCCTCACCAACCCCGACATGCTCCACATCGGCATCCTGCCCAACCACGATCGCTGGGGGGACGTGCTGCACAACCTCCGGTACGTCGTCGTGGACGAGGCGCACGTGTACCGCGGCGTGTTCGGCTCGCACGTCGGCAACGTCCTGCGGCGGCTGCGGCGGCTGGCGCGCGCCTACGGGGCCGAGCCGCAGTTCCTGCTCGCGTCGGCGACGATCGCGAACGCCGCGGAGCTCGCGGAGGCGCTCACCGGCAGGCCGGCAACGGTCGTGGAGGTGGACTCGTCGCCACGCGCCGAGCGAGAGATCGCCCTCTGGAACCCCGCGCTGCTCGACCCCGAGCTGGGCCTCCGCGCGAGCACCCTCGGCGAGGCATCGCTCCTGATGGCCGCGTTCGTGTCCCGCGGCCTGCGGACGATCTGCTTCGCGAAGAGCCGTAAGGCAGCCGAGCTGATCCACCGCTTCACGAGCGACCGCGTGGACGCGGCCACCGCAAAGCGCCTCGCGCCCTACCGTGCCGGCTACACGCGCGAGCAGCGGCGCGAGATCGAGCGGCGGCTGGTCGAGGGGGAGCTGCTCGGGGTGACGGCGACGGACGCGCTCGAGCTCGGCATCGACATCGGCATGCTGGACTGCGCCATCTCGGTCGGCTTCCCGGGAACCGCCGCCTCGCTGCGGCAGCAGTGGGGACGGGCCGGACGACGTCAGCGCGGACTGGCCGTGCTGGTCGCCAGCGAGGACGCGCTCGACCAGTTCTTCATGCGGGAGCCGGAGGCACTGCTCGGGCGCCGGGTCGAGGCGGCCCTGCTCGACCACGCGAACCCGCGCATCCTCGACGGCCACGTCTACGCCGCTGCCTTCGAGGGGCCCGTCACCGACGCGGACGCCGACACGCTCGGCCCCGAGGCGCTCGACCGCGCGGCAGTGCTGCCCGAGCTCGAGCGAACGCCCGCCGGGTACGTGTGGAAGGGCCGTGACACGCCGGCCGCACGCTTCTCGCTGCGGTCCGGCGATGCCGAGTCGTTCACGATCGTGGACGGGGAGACCGGCTCGGTGCTCGGACTCGTCGAGCGAGAGCGCGCATACTCGACGGTGCACGAGGGCGCCATCTACCTGCACCTGGGCGAGCAGTACCTGGTGCGCTCGCTGGACGTCGAGGCGCGCACTGCGGTCGTGACGCCCGCGCGGGTCGACTGGTACACCCAGGTGCAGAAGGACACCGAGACGGCGATCGAGGCCACGCTCCGCGTCGGCACGGGTCTCGGCGTGGAGCTGCATTTCGGACAGGTGTCCGTGACGGAGCAGGTGATCGCCTACCAGCGCAAGGCGATCGCGGACGGGTCCACCCTCGACGTGGCGCCGCTGCTCATGCCCGAGTCCACGTTCCAGACGGAGGCGGTGTGGTTCTGCCCGGGCAGCGGGCTGCTCGAGGGCCTGGAGGAGATGCCCAGGCTGCTCGGCGCCCTCCATGCGGCCGAGCACGCGCTGATCTCGCTCCTGCCGTTGTGGGCGATGTGCGACCGCTGGGACATCGGCGGCCTGTCGACGAACGTGCATTTCCAGACGGGGCTGCCGACCGTGTTCGTCTACGACGGGCACGCGGGGGGCGTCGGCATCACCGCCCGCGGCTTCGACCGCTTCTCCGGCTGGGTGTCCGACACGGCGCGGATGCTCGCCGGCTGCCCGTGCCACGAGGGCTGCCCCTCCTGCGTGCAGAGCCCCAAGTGCGGCAATCTGAACGACATGCTCGACAAGGGAGCGGCCCGCACGCTGCTCGATCGCATGGTGGCGGCGGGCTGACGGCGAGCTGTCGATCTGGAGGCACCCCGTTCGTCGCCGTGGTGCAATCGTCCACCACGAAGGAGGCACAGTGGAGTACCTGGCATCGATCTACGCAGACGCGAGCGGCTGGGAGGGGCTGCCGCAGGAGGAGCGGGACGGGTGGATGGAGCGCTACGCGGCGTTCGCGCGCGAAGCGCGGGCGGCAGGCGTGATGGTCGACGGCGACGAGCTCGCACCCACGGGGGACGCGACGACGGTGCGCGTGCGCGACACCCGGACGTCGGTCACGGACGGACCCTATGCCGAGGTCAAGGAGGCGCTCGGGGGCTACTTCCTGCTGGAGTGCCCGACGATCGAGGAGGCAGTGGAATGGGCAGCTCGCATTCCCGGCGCCGAGCACGGCGCCGTCGAGGTGCGCGCCGTGCACGCCGACGGAGAGGGGAGCTGAGATGCGTTACGCGCTGCTCGTCTACAGCGACCAGGCCGCCTGGGCCGAGATGAGCGAGGACGAGGCTGCTGCCGCGCGTGCGGAGTCGATGCCGCGCTGGATCGCCCTGTTCGACGAGATGGCAAAGGCCGACCCGCAGGCCAGGGGCCACGAGCTGGCAGCCGCCGGTGAGGCACGAGTCGTCCGGGTGCGAAACGGCGAGACGATCGTCACCGACGGTCCCTTCGCGGAGACGAAGGAGCAGCTCGGCGGCATCTTCCTCGTGGACCTGCCCGACCTCGACGAGGCGATCCGCCTCGCGTCGCTCGTCCCGGCGGCGGAGTACGGCTCGCTGGAGATCCGCCCGACGGCCCGGTGACGGTCGAGGCGGCCTTCCGCGAGGAATGGGCACGTGCCGTCGCCATCCTCACCCGCGTCCTCGGCGACCTCGGGCTCGCCGAGGACGCGGTGCAGGACGCGTTCGCGACCGCACTCGAGCGCTGGCCGCGTACCGGGGCACCCGACAACCCCGGTGCGTGGATCGTCACGACGGCTCGCAACCGCGCGATCGACCGTATCCGCAGGGAGCGGGTGCTCCGGGAGAAGACCACGCTGCTGGCCCGGCTCGAGGCAATGCCCGCGGAAGAGCCCGAGGTGACCGCGATCCCGGACGAGCGCCTGGCGCTCGTCTTCACCTGCTGCCACCCCGCCCTCGCCACCGACGTGCAGATCGCGCTCACGCTGCGCGAGGTCGGCGGGCTGACGACCACCGAGATCGCCGCCGCCTTCCTCGTGCCGGAGGCCACGATGGCACAGCGGCTCGTGCGCGCGAAGCGCAAGATCCGGGTGGCGGGGATCCCGTTCCGCGTTCCCGCCGACCATGAGCTGCCGGACCGGCTGCTGGCCGTCCTGCGCGTGCTCTACCTCGTCTTCAACGAGGGCTACGCGGCGAGCGCCGGGGACGCGCTCGTGCGGCGCGATCTCTGCGGCGAGGCGATCCGCCTCGCGAAGCTCGTCTGCGTGCTGATGCCCGACGAGGCGGAGGCGCTCGGCCTGCTCTCGCTCCTGCTCCTGCAGGACTCGCGCCGCGACGCGCGCGTCGACGCTGCCGGCGACCTCGTCCTGCTCGACGAGCAGGACCGGTCGCTGTGGGACGCGGCGGAGATCGACGAGGGGCTGCGGCTCCTCGAGCGGGCCCACGGTCACCGCAGCCCCGGTGCCTATCAGCTGCAGGCGGCGATCGCGGCCGGGCACGCGCAGGGCTCGAGCTGGCAGGCGATCGCGGACACGTACGCGCTGCTGGAGCAGCTCGAGCCGACGCCGGTCGTCCGGCTGAACCGCGCGGCCGCGCTCGCGCTCGCCGGGGCACCGGCGGAGGCCCTCGAGCTCGTGGACGCGCTCGAGGGCCTCGACGACTACAGGCACCTGCACTCGACCCGCGCCGATCTCCTGCGCCGCCTCGACCGGCGCCGGGAGGCGCGCGTCCGCGTACCGGACGGCGCTCGCGCTGACCGTGACCACGGCGGAGCGGCGCTTTCTCGAGCGGCGCCTGCGCGAGCTGGGCGAAGCGCCGCCCGGCTGAGCCCGCCCGCGCGCCGCCGTGCGCCGGAGCACGCCGGCATTTGCGCGAGACGGCCCGGGCAGCGAGCATCCGGCCATGGAGCGCAGGCCGTCTCGCGGAGGGACACTCGTGCTCGGCGGCGGCTTCGCCGGCGCCTACGTCGCGCGCCTGCTCGGCAAGCGCGGGGCGACGGTGCTCTCACCCGACAACTCGATGCTCTATACGCCCCTGCTGCCGGAGGCCGCCTCGGGAACGCTCGAGCCGCGTCACGTGGTGGTGCCGCTGCGCCAGATGTGCTCGCACGCCGAGCTGCTCCTCGGGCGGGCCGTCTCTCTCGACGAGGCGAGCCGGTCGGTGACGGCCGAGACGATCGCGGGGCCGCTGGAGATCGGCTACGACCGACTCGTCGTCGCGCTGGGCGCGGTCACCCGCACCTTCCCGGTGCCCGGGCTCGCGGAGCACGGGCGCGGGTTCAAGGACCTGGCCGACGCGATCGGGCTGCGAAACCACGTGCTGCAGCGGCTCGAGGCCGCCGCGCTCGGCGGCAGCGGGGCCGAGGAGGAGCTCGGCTTCGTCTTCGTCGGTGCCGGCTACGCGGGCGTGGAGGCGCTGGCCGAGCTGAACGATCTCGTCCATGCCGCGCATGCGCTACTACCCCTCTCTCCGCGGCGTCAGGCAGCGCTGGGTGCTCGTCGACGCCGCACCCCAGATCCTGGCCGAGATCCCCCACCAGCTGGGCGCCTACGCAGCCCGGGCGCTGACGCGGCGCGGCATCGAGATCCGGGTCGGCACGACCTTGACCGGCTACGACGGGAGCGTGGCAACGCTCTCCGACGGCGACGCCGTCGCATGCAGGACGCTCGTCTGGACGGCCGGGGTGAAGGCCAACCCGCTTCTCGCCGGGCTGGGCCTCCCGCTCGACGAGCGCGGGCGGGTTCGCGTCGACGAGACGCTACGCGTGCAGGAACGCGCCGACGTCTGGGCCCTCGGCGACTGCGCAGCCGTGCCGAACACCCGCACCCCCGGCCGCTTCGACCCGCCCACGTGCCAGCACGCGCTGCGCCAGGCACGGCGGCTCGCGAAGAACCTGCACGGGCAACCTCGCCCCTACGGCTATCGGATGCTCGGCCAGGTCGCGACGCTCGGCCGGTACAAGGGAATCGCCGAGGTCCTCGGCACGCGACTGTCGGGCTTTCCCGGCTGGTTCGTGGCCCGCACCTACCACCTCTACGCGCTGCCGCTCGCGAGCCGGAAGCTGCGCGTGGTCACCGACTGGACGACCTCGCTCTTCTTCCGCCGCGACATCGCCGAGCTGTCGACGCTCGGGCATCCCCGCAAGCTGGGCGAGTGAGCGGGGCGAGGCGCGCCCCTCACCCCCCGACAGCGCGTAGGGCGGCACCGAGCGACTGCCGCAGCTCGAGCACCGGCGCGAACAGGTCTCCGTCCCGGGCGACACGGTCGAGCACCTCGGCCATGGTGAAGGCCGCCGGATCGAGATCCGCCCGCACCTCCTCCCAGCGCAGGGGCGTGGAGACCGGCGCTCCCGCCCTCGGCCGCACCGAGTAGACGCTCGCGGTCGTCCTGCCCTGCCCGTTCTGGTTGGCGTCGACCAGGACGCCGCGGCGCTTGCTCTTCGCCCACTCGGTGGTCACGAGCCCCGGATGCGCCCGCGCGAGCGCCGCCGCCACGATCGAGGCGAACGACCGCGTGTCCTCGTAGGTGTGCCGCCGCGCGATCGGCACCAGCACGTGGATCCCGCGCGAGCCGCTCGTCTTGGGGAAGCTCTGCAGAGCCAGCAGGTCGAGCGCCTCCTTGACGAGCAACGCCGTCTCGACGACCTCGTCGAACCCGGCTCCTTCGGAAGGATCGAGATCGAAGATCACCCAGTCGGGGCGCCCGGGACGGTCCGCGCGAGACGTCCACGCGTTCATGTCGATGCAGCCCATGTTCACCATCCAGAGGAGCGCGAGCGCGTCGTCGACGAGCGCGTAGTCGATCGTCCGCTTCTCCCCCGTGCGGGTCGAGGCGGGGAAAGGTGCCGTGCGGATCCAGTCCGGCATGTGCGCGGGCGCGTCCTTCTGGAAGAAGTGCTTCCCCTGCCAACCGTCCGGGTAGCGCTTCATCGTGAACGGCCGGTTCCGCAGGTGCGGCACGAGCACGGGAGCCACGTCGCGGTAGAACGCGAGCAGATCGCCCTTGAGGATCCCCTCCTCGGGCCAGAACGGCTTGTCCAGGTTGGACAGCTTCAACACGCGGCTGCCCCGGCGCACCTCCGGCTCCATGGCCGCGCGCTCGCTCCGCACCTCGACGGCAGCCCTGTCCTCGCGCTGCCCCACGTAGACGGGTGCCCGCAGGAGGCCGTCGCGCGTCCACTCGGCGAACGACACCTCGACCACGAGGCACGGCTCGACCCAGACGACGTCTGCCTTGCGCACCCGCGGCAGGCGGGGAGGAGCCTCGAACGGCGACGCCGGCCGCTCGAGCGGGCGGAGCAGCCCCGCCAGCCGGTCGAGCTCGGCGTCGTCGAAGCCGGTGCCGACGCTTCCCGCGAACCGGAGCGCGCCGCCTTCCCGGACGCCGAGCACGAGCGAGCCGAAGGTGCCCGCCCGCCGCCCGCTGCCGCGCGTGTAGCCGGCGACGACGAGCTCCTGGCGCTCCTTCAACTTGATCTTCTGCCAGTCCCCGGAGCGGCGACCGGGCTGGTAGGGGGAGCCGAGGCGCTTGGCGAGCACGCCCTCGAGGCCCTGCGCCTCCGCGGCGCGCAAGAGCGCCGCGCCGTCCTCGAAGAAGGGCGAGACGATCACCGAGCGCGAAGGTGCCTGGAGCAGAGAGGCCAGCAGCTCGCGGCGGCGCTCGAGCGGCTCCCCGACCAGCGTCTCGCCGTCGAGCTCCAGCAGGTCGAACACGACGAGCGCCGGGTCTCCCTCACCCCGCTGCAGCAGCGAGAAGCTCGACCGTCCCTGCTCGTCGAGCGCGCAGATCTCGGCATCCAGCACGGCATCCGGAGAGCGCGTCGCGTGGGCGACTGCCCGGGCGAGAGGTGCGAAACGCGGGGTCAGGTCGTTGTCGTTCCGGCTCCGCAATGTCGCCTCGCCACCCGAGATGGTCACGATCGCGCGGTAGCCGTCCCATTTGGGCTCGAACGACCAGCCCTCGCCGCCCGGCAGACGGCTCGCAGCGGTCGCGAGCATGGGAGCGTAGGACGAGCCGGCGCTCTGGCGGCCGTCCTTACGCAGAAGCAGCCAGTTGTCGGGGTCGCCGTCGAGAGCCGCGGGCACGAGGGTCCAGACACCCTGGAGCCGCCGGCCGTCGAGGCGCACCGTCAGGCCCCCGTCGCGCTTCTCCTCGAGCAGCTCGTAGGTGCCGCTGTCCCAGATCTCCACGGTTCCCGCTCCGTACTCCCCGGCGGGAATCTCACCCTCGAACGTGGCGTACTCGAGCGGATGGTCCTCGACGTGGACAGCGAGACGGCGCTCGCCCCGCTCGAGCGGCACCCCCTTCGGGACGGCCCAGCTCGCAAGCGAGCCTGCTCGCTCGAGCCGGAAGTCGTAGTGGAGCCGGCGGGCGGCATGCCGCTGCACGACGAAGACCGGCGCACCGTCGCCCGGCACTCCTCCGAAGGGCTCCGGCGTTCGCCGGCGATCCCGCTTGCGGCTGTACTCGTCGAGAGGCATTCGCACATCATCCCCCGTGAGGCCGCGGCCGTAACCTCATCGCTACAGAAACGGCGTTTTCCCTGCTCTCGGCGATTTCACGTCCGGGGATAAGCCTGTGGAAAGTGTGGAGAGAGCCGATCCACCCTCACGCCGCGGAATGCGTCAGGAGAGGACGCCCATGGCACGGAACTTGGCGCGCCGGGCGCTCCTGAGCTCCTGCGGAGCCGTGCCGGCGAGCTCGGCCAGGTGAGAGACGAGCGCCTCCCGCAGCAGTGCGGCGGCAGCGTCGTGGTCTGTGTGCGCACCACCCTCCGGCTCCGGCACGATGCCGTCGATCACCCCGAGCTCCAGGCAGTGTGCGGCATCGGGCTTGAACGCAGAGGCTGCCTTCTTGGCCTGCGACGCGTCACGCCACAGGATGGCGGCACAGCCCTCGGGCGAGATCACGGAGTAGATCGCGTTCTCCTGCATCAGCACGCGGTCGGCGACCGCCAGCGCTACGGCGCCGCCGGAACCGCCCTCTCCGATCACGACGGAGACGGTTGGGACGCCCAGGCGCACCATTGCCGCCTGGGAGCGCGCGATCGCCCCACCTTGCCCGTGCTGCTCCGCTGCCACCCCGGGATACGCACCGGGCGTGTCGACGAGCGTCACGAGCGGGAACCCGTGCCGGTCCGCCAGCTCCATCACGCGCATCGCCTTGCGGTAGCCCTCCGGATACGCCATGCCGAAGTTGCGGTTGGTGCGCTCCTTGATGTCGCGGCCCTTCTGATGGCCGAGCAGCGCAACCGTCTTCCCGTCGAGCTTCCCGAGGACGGCCACGACCGCCTGGTCGTCGAGCCTGCTCCGATCGCCGTGCAGCTCGAAGAAGTCGTCCAGGATGCGGGCGACGTAATCGAGCGTGTACGGACGGTCCTGGTGCCGGGCGAGCTCGACGCGAAGCCAGATCTCCTCGTCTGACGTATCGCTGCGCAACCGCTCCAGCTGGCGCTGCAGCCGCTCGAGCTCCGCCGAGAGCTTGGTTCCCCGCAGCAGCTTCACGCCGGACAGCTTCGCCAGCCTGTCGCGCAGGCCGAGCTCCGCCTCGGTGGCCATCAGCCCGGTTCTCCGAAGAGGCGCAGCAACCGGGCCAGCGCGGGCCGCAGCTCGGGCCGCGGCACGATCGCGTCGATGTGGCCGAAGCGGAGGTTCGACTCCGCCAGGCCGAAGTCCTCCGGAAGCTTCTCGCGGGTCGTCTGGGCAACGACTCGCGGGCCGGCAAACGACATCAGCGCTCCCGGCTCGGCCAGGATCACGTCGCCGAGCGAGGCGAAGCTCGCCAGCAGGCCGCCGGTGGTCGGGTGCGCGATCACCGAGATCAGCGCTCCGCCGCCGTCGTGAAGCTCCTCGACGGCGCAGACGGTCTTCGGCAGCTGCATCAAGGCCAGAATCCCTTCCTGCATGCGGGCGCCGCCCGAGGCCGACACCGAGACGAGCGGGACGCGGTCCTCCGTCGCCGACTCGCACGCGCGCGCGAACTTCTCGCCCACCACGCTCCCCATCGACCCGCCCATGAACGAGAAGTCCATCACCGCCAAGCGGCAGGCACGGCCCTCGATCGCCGCGGCGCCCGTGATCATGGCATCGCCGAGGCCCGTGGAGACCTCTGCCTCCGCCAGCCGCTCGACGTAGGGCCTGAGGTCGAAGAAGTCGAGTGGATCGGCGGAGCGAAGGCCGGTCTCGTCCTCGGCGAAGGTGCCCGGGTCGACGAGCTGCTCGATCCGCTCGGGCCCCCGCACGGGGAAGTGGTGCCCGCACTGGGGGCAGACACGGAGATAGCCCGCGAGCTCGTCGTCACGGTAGTGGGAGCTGCAGCCGGGGCAGGTGTTGGGATGCTGCTTCGCGGCCGGGTCGTCGGGGGCGGCCAGCTTGTGCTCGATCGATACGTCGATGCGGCCGGTGGCGGACATCTACGGGATCTTAGACCCGACCCGGCTCCGCAGAGTTGCAGGGCACCCTCTACAGGCCGGCTGCAGTCGCAAACCGCTGCAGGGTGGCCACGTCGGCAGCCGGGGTCAGGCCGGTCAGCCCCAGGCCCGAGACGGGAAGGCGGCCGGCGAGATCGGCGAGGGCGAGCTCCACCTCCTCGATGGTCGGCCCGCCAGGCTCGGGCATGAAGCACGAGAGCTGTCCCGGCCGGAGCACGTCGCAGTCGAGCGCGACGTAGAGGCGATCGGCCCCGGCGAGCGCGCGCCCGATGTCGTCGTCGATCCCCGTCTCGGCCAGGAACGACCGCTCGGGCGGGTCGAGCGAGCGGGCGCCGACGAGCGCCACGTTCTCGGCCCGGACGGCGCCACGGTCGATCGCCATCCGCAGTGGCATCCCCCAGGCGTTGCCGGACGGCGAGGTCTCGGCAGTGTTGAGGTCGCCGTGGGCATCGAACCAGACCACCGCGAGGTCGTCGGATCGCGCCGCCAGCGACTCGATCGCACCGACATGGGCACAGCAGCAGCCGCCGAGAACGACGGACCGTGGCGGGCTGGCGGCTGCCTGGGCGGCGATCTGCGCCTCGAGCGAGTCACACGCGATCACGGCAGCCTCGGGGTACGGGAGCGCGAGCGCCGCCGCCTCGGCCATCGCCTCACCGCCTCGCCCGTGCGCCCTCGGCACCCGCACGAGGCCGGCGGCGTACTCGCGGCCGCAGGCGTGGCACTGGTAGCCGTCGCCGACCCAGACGGCGGTGACGGTGCGGCAGTCAGGGCACTTCGCGCGCAACCACGACATCAGGCGAGCACCTTCTCGTAGGTGTCGTTGCGGCGGACGACCCGCATGCCGACGCTCTCGTAGAGCGCGACGGCGCCGGTCGTGCCGGCCGCGTCGACGCCGAGCCCGACACGCGTCAGGCCCCGCGCACGGAAGGCCGCGAACGCGTGCAACAGCAGTGCTCGCGCGAGGCCCCGCCTCCTCCACGGCGGCAGGACCGCCAGCTCGCCGACCCAGCCCAGGGAGGGATCGCCCGTCTCGTGGGGACGACACAGGCAGAGCGCTGCGATCTCGCCACCGTCCTCGACCAGGAACCAGAGCGACGGGTCGTGTGGCGGACGGAGCAGCCGGTGACGCCACTCCTCGATCGCCGTCGGGTGGAACTCCCAGTGGTCGGCGAACCCCGCCTGCTGCGCCGCGTGGACGCGCTCGTCACCCGCGAGAGGCGTCGAAGGTGACCGGACGAAGGGAGCCGGGCCAGACGGGGTCGGCGGGCCTCGTCCGGCCGAGGTCGATCTCCATCCGGTACGAGCTGCGCACGGTGCGCAAGCCGGCCTCGCAGAACACGGCCGGCGTGACGGGGTCACCGTCCTGGGCCTGGGCGCGCAGCACGCACGAGCCGCCGGACCGCTCGCGGGCGCGCTGCTCCATCAGCTCGAAGAGCGGCTTCCCGACCGCGTCGTACCCCGGTCGCACCCGCAGGTCGACCCACAGGCGCATCGGCTCGCCGTAGCCACCGGCCACGTCTGCGTAGCCGGCGACGGCGCCGTCGGACAGCACCGCGACGCGCATGTCGCGGGCCGGGTCGAGGTCGGGCGTCTCGAACCAGCTCCGGATCTCGCCCGGCGTGACAGCGTCGGCGCCGAAGAGCGAGCGGCTGTGGGCATTGAGGGCCTCGGCGATGCCCTCGGCATCCTCCTCCAGGGGGGGTCGCAGCTCGACCTCAATCACCCGGCCGGAGCTCCCTCTCCCAGACGTCCGCCTGCCACAGCACGCTCATGCCCGCTCGCTGGTACAGGCGCGCGGCGCCCGTGGGGTTCTCGGCATCGACACCGAGCGCCACGACACGCTCCCCGCGCTCGTGGAAGCGATGGAAGCTCTCGCGGAGCAGTGCGAGGCCGAGGCCGAGGTTGCGCCAGGCAGGCCGCACCGCGAGCGAGCCGATCCAGCCCCAGTCCCCCATCCGCTTCGGGTAGTTGAGGGCGATGCCCGCCAGCTCGTCGCCGCTCCAGACGACGGGGCAGAGCGTGGGGTCGAACAACGGCGGGCCGAATGTGCGCTCGAACCACTCCTCGTAGGGTCGGCGGGCGTAGTACCCCCATTCGTGCTCGAACGCCTCGTCCAGCGCGGCCTGTACCCGGGGGCCGTCCCGCACGGAATCGAGCCGACGCAGCGAGAGCCCGGGCGGCCACACGGCAGCGGGGAGCCCGGCGTCGTCGAGCTGGATCACCATCCGAAAGAACGTCCGCACACGCTCGTAGCCACGGCAGGCGAGCAGCCTCGGCGCCTGCAGGTCACCGACGAGGTGTGCTGTCTCCACCGTGACGCGCTCGCCCCCGGTGAGCTCGTCCGCCAGCTCGAGCGCGCGGCGCTCGACCGTCTCGAGCAGCCTCGAGCCCACGCCCCTGCCCGTCAGGTCGGGGTGGACGTAGCCGTCGGCGAGGATACGTCCCCCTCGACGGTCGTAGCGGTGCATGACGCCCGCGATGCGCCCGTCGACGACCGCCAGCCAGGCGTCTCGCTGCAGGTCGAGCCCCTCCCACTCCTCGCGCAGCTCGGCCGCGGTCCAGTCGGTGCCGCCGTATGCCGCCCGGTCGCACGCCTGCATGAGCGCCAGCACCTCGCCGAAGTCTCGCTCGGGATCGGGAGCTCGAATCTCCATGCGCAGATCGTAGGCGCGACGCCCGCGGCCGGGCCGCGCTGCTCTAGCCGGCCGGCCAGCGGCGGAACACGAGGCAGGCGTTGTGCCCACCGAAGCCGAACGAGTTCGAGACGCCGATCTCCACCTGCTCGTGGCGCGCCTCGTTCGGGATGTAGTCGAGATCGCACTCGGGATCGGGTGTGGTCTGGTTGATCGTGGGCGGCAGGATCCCGCGCTCGAGCGCCAGGATCGTGAACGCGGCCTCGACCGCGCCGGCCGCTCCCAGGCAATGACCGGTCGCCCCCTTCGTGGACGACACGGGCGTGCGATAGGCCTTCTCCTCCCCGAGCGCCAGTTTGAGCACGCGCGTCTCGGCCGCGTCTCCGATGGGCGTCGAGGTGCCGTGCGCGTTGACATAGCCCACCTCGGACGGATCGATGCCGGCATCGCCGAACGCCATCGCCAGCGCCCGCGCAGGGCTCTCACCCGTCGGGTCCGGGTCGGACACGTGCGTGGCGTCGGACGAGACCCCGTAGCCGAGCAGCTCGGCGTAGACCTTGGCGCCACGCGCTCGTGCGTGCTCCAGCTCCTCGATCACGACCATCGCCGACGCCTCGCCCATCACGAAGCCGTCGCGCTCGCCGTCGAACGGCCGCGACGCGCGCTCGGGGTCGTCGTTTCGACGTGAGATGGCGCGCATGGCGCCGAAGCCGGCGATGCCGACCCCGGTCACCGGTGCCTCGGTGCCGCCGCAGAACATCACATCTGCGCGACCGAGCCGGATCGCGTCCATGCCGTCGCCGATGGCCATGTTCGACGCGGCGCACGCGGCGCACTCCGACAGAAGCGGCCCCTTCGTGCCGAGCTCGATCGAGACCCACCCGGCGGCGAGGTTCGGGATGATCTGCACGATCGAGAAGGGATTGACGCGGTCGGCGCCACGCTGCCGCAGCTGATCGACACACGCCTCGAACGACTTCAGCCCACCGATGCCGGTCGCGACGGCCGCGCCCACCCGATCAGGGCTCCTGGAGATGTCGAGGCCCGAGTCTGCCTCGGCCTGCCGCGCAGCCACGAGCGCCAGATGCGTGAAGCGGTCCATCCGGCGTGACGCCTTGTAGTCCACGTAGTCCGTCACCTCCAGGTCCTTCACCTCGCAGGCGAAGTCGACCGGGTAGCCGGTGGTGTCGAACTGGGTGATCGGGCCTGCGCCGGAGCGGCCGGCGATGAGAGCCGCCCAGGTGTCCTCGACCGTGTTGCCGAGAGAGCTCACCATGCCGAGCCCCGTGACGACGATCCTGCGCCTGTGGGTGTTCGCCTCGCTCACGGAGAGGCAGGCTACATGCCGAGGCCGCCGTCGACGAGCAACACCTCGCCCGTGACGAACGACGCCTCGTCGGAGCAGAGGAACCGTACCGCGCCCGCAACGTCCTCGGGATCGCCGAGACGGCCGAGCGGCGTCTGCTGCAACATCGCCTGCGTCGCCTCCTCGGGCAGCACCTCCGTCAACTGGGTGCGGACGTAACCGGGCGCAACGACGTTGGCGCGTACGTTCCGGCTGCCGAGCTCGCGGGCGAGAGACTTGGTGAAGCCGATGATGCCCGCCTTCGACGCCGCATAGTTCGTCTGCCCCCAGTTGCCGTGCACCCCGACGATCGAGGAGATGTTGACGATCGCCCCGGCGCGCTTCTTCATCATCGGCCGGGCGACGGCGCGGCACGTGTAGAAGACGGAGGACAGGTTCGTCTCGATCACGGTGTGCCAGTCGTCGTCGGACATGCGCGCGAGCAGGCCGTCACGGGTCAGGCCGGCGTTGTTGACGAGGATGTCGAGGTCGCCGGCGGCCTCGACGAGGGCGGCAGCCGACGCCGGATCGGACACGTCCGCCTGCACGGCACGGCCGCCTGTCTCGGCCGCTACCGCCTCGGCCTCCTCCTGCCCGCTGCGGTAACCGACGACGACGGTCGCGCCGGCGCGGGCGAGCTCGCGGGCCACGGCTCGGCCGATGCCCCGCGAGCCACCGGTGACGAGCGCTGTCCGGCCCGCGAGCGAGCAGAAGCCGTCGCTCAAGTGGACAGCCCGTCCCGGGCCTTCTCCAGGCTGGCGAGGTCGTTGACCGAGAACGTGCGCACCCCACGGTCGATGCGCTTGACGAGACCGGAGAGAACGTTGCCCGGCCCCACCTCGACGAAGGTGGTGACCCCGTCGTGGATGAGCGCCCTGGCCGCCTGGGTGAAGCGAACCGGCGCAGTCAGCTGGTCGACGAGCAGCGAAGCGAGGCGGGCGGCGGGCTCGATGCGGGCCGTCACCGTCGACATGAAGGGAGCGATCGGATCGTGGAAGCGGATCAGGTCGACGGCCGGCTTGAGGCGATCGGCCGCACGAGCGACGAGAGGGCTGTGGAACGCACCGGAGACCTTGAGCCTGATCGCTCGTCGGGCGCCGAGGCCTTCGGCCTCGACGCACAACACCTCCACCGCGTCGTGCTCCCCGGAGATCACGATCTGCCCGGGGCAGTTGTAGTTCGCAGGCCAGACGCCGATGATCTTGCGGCAGAGGTTCTCCACCGCCTCGTCGTCGAGCCCCAGGATGGCCGCCATCGCGCCCGGATGAAGCCGCGCTGCCTCGGCCATGGCGAGGCCGCGCTCGCGGACGAGGCCGATCGCCTCCGGAGTGCCTATCGCACCGACCGAGGCCAGGGCCGCGAACTCGCCGACCGAGTGCCCCACGACGACATCGGGCTCGAGACCTTCGGCGCGAAGGGCCGCGAGGATGGCCAGGGAGGTGGCAACGAGCGCGGGCTGTTGCACCTCGGTCTCGACGAGCTCCTCGAGCGGCGACTCGAAGCAGAGCTCCTGCAGGTCGAGCCCCGACGCCTCGCTCCCGAGCCTGTAGACCTCCATCGCCTGCGGTACGGCCTCGGCGATCTCGCGGCCCATGCCCGCCTCGAGCGAGCCTTGCCCCGGAAAGCAAAAAGCCACCTTCGTCATGCCGCACCCTTTCCGTTCGTCCATTCGACCAACGCCGAGCCCCAGGTGAGGCCGGCGCCCATACCGGTCATCAGCACGAGCGCGCCGTCGACCAGCCTTCCGTCCGCACGCGCGTCCGCCAGAGCCAGCGGGATGGATCCCGATGAGGTGTTCCCGTACCTGTCCACGTTGACCACCGTCTTCTCCGGGAGGACGCCGAGCTTACCGACCGCGTAGTCGATGATCCTCTTGTTCGCCTGATGAGGCACGTATACGTCGACCTCGTCGATCGACCTGCCGCACTCGGCGAGGACGGCTTCGGCCGATGAGACCATCACGCGCGTGGCGAACTTGAACACCTCGCGGCCGTTCATCTTCAGCATCGTGGCAGGATCGTCGAAGCGCCGCGAGCCGCTGCCCGGGTAACAGAGATGCACGCCGCCGGCACCGTCGGCTCCGAGCTCGAAGCCGAGGAAGCCGCCGCGCTCGACCGGCTCCATCACGACGGCGCCGGCGCCGTCGCCGAACAGCACGAGCGTGGAGCGGTCGTCCCAGTCGAGGATCTTCGAGAGCACGTCGCCTCCGACGACGAGGGCGCGCTGCGAGAGGCCGGAGGCGAGCATGGCGTAGGCCTGGGTGATCGCGTACATGAAGCCGGTGCAGCCGGCGAGCAGGTCGTACGCAGCCGCTTCGGTGGCACCCAGCGCGTCGGCCATCAGGGCGGACGAGGTCGGGAACAGCATGTCGGGAGTGACCGTGGCGGAGATCAGCAGGTCGATGTCCGCGCCGGCGACACCCGCATCCTGCAACGCCTTCTGCGCAGCGGGAAGCGCGATGTCGGTGAGAGCCTCGTCGACAGCGGCGATCCGGCGCTCCCGAATGCCCGTGCGCTCGCGGATCCACTCGTCGGAGGTGTCGACGTAGGCAGCCAGGTCGTCGTTCGTCATCACCCGCTCGGGCACGTGGGCGCCGAGACCTGTGATCCCGATCGGGCGGCCCGAGGCGACGCCGATCATCGCTCCACCGCGAACGTCAGCGTGCCGCGGGCTGCCAGCTCCTCGCCCACGTACGCGGTCGCCTTGCCGCGGCCGATCGGGCCCCGGATGGTGTCGATCTCGCAGGTGAGCGTCAGCACGTCGCCGGGCTCGACGATGCGCTTGAAACGACAGTCGTCGATGCCGGCGAAGAAGGCGATCTTGCCGCGGTTCGCCTCCTCGATCAACACCGCCACCGCGCCCGCCTGCGCCATCGCCTCCACGATGAGGACACCGGGCATCACCGGGCGGCCCGGGAAATGGCCCGGGAACCACCAGTCGTCGGCCCTCACGAGACGTGTCGCAACGACCTTGCGGCCCGGCTCGAGCTCGATCACCTCGTCGAGCAACAGGAATGGCTCGCGGTGCGGGAGGATCTCCTCGATCCGGTCACGTCCGAAGGGGACGGCCTCGCTCACGCGGGAGTCTCCTGCGCCTGCTCGAGCAGCTCGCGCATGCCCGCGCGGCCCCGATGCGCGTAGCATTTCGCCGTCCCGAGCGGCATGCCCGACGCGTCGGAGATCTCCTGGAAGGAGAACCCGAGCGCGTCCTTCAGCACGAGCACCTGCGCCTGGCCTGCCGGAAGGCCGGCGAGGCCCGTGCGCAACTCGGCCCGCAACTCGGCCAGCTCCGCCTCTCGATCGGGACCGGCGCCGGGCGAGACGCGCGTGTCCTCCTCGAGAGGCGTGGTGTGCCGGGCGCCGCGATGATGGGCGACGTCGCGGCAGACGTTGACGGTGAGCGTGTGCAGCCAGGTCGAGAACGCAGACTCGCCGCGGAACTGCCCGATCTTGACGCAGAGCTTGGCGAGCGCGTCCTGTGCGGCGTCGCGTGCGTCCTCGGGGTCGTCGAGGACGTGCCGCGCGAGCCGCTCGACGCGGGGCGCATGGCGCTCGCAGAGCACCGCGAGCGCTCGGGCATCTCCGTCCTTGGCACGCCTCACGAGGATGGGATCGCTGAGTTGCTCGTGGACGACGGGTTGCTCGGGCCGCAGCTCACGTCCGATTCGACGGCGTGGGCGGAAGGAGGGTTGCACGGAGCGAGTCTACTTGCGCCCCGGGAGGGCGGACCCGCTGTCCCGCCCTCCCGGCGGGACCGTCTGCTACGCCTTTCCCGGCGAAGCGTTCCCGCGACCAGGCTTCACTGGACGCCGGAGCACGGTGCGATTGCCGGCGGCGTCACGCGCGACGGCGACGAGCGTTCGTAGCGTCCGAACTCCCGGCAGCGCGACGGGGCCCGCCGCGTCGACAGCGAGACGGCGCACGGCGCCGTTGACACGGATGGTCAGCGACGCCGGCTCGGAGACCCAGAGACGCGGCTTCTTGCCGGCGAGCACGCGCAGCCGGGGCGGCGCCGTGTCCTTCAGGAACGGGAGGGTGATGGCGGCGGTACCGACGGCGTCCGTCGCCTCGACGACCGCGGTATAGGCGCCGTCGAGCGCACGCCCGAGTCGCTTGGCTCCGTCCCAGCCGACGAGCTGAGGCCCCGGGGCGAGAGCACCCTTGAACGGCGTCGCGACCCACTTCCCGTCGCGCAGGATGCTAACCCGGACGGTGGCCGCAGCGGCCAGCTGGAAGCTGACACCGAGCCTGCGGGGCCGGCCTGCGACGCCGGGCGCGAAGATGGCAGGCGCCACCGTGGCCTGCCCGAGCGTCCGCGTGATCCTCGTCGTGACCGGGCTCGTGACCCTGGTGCCGTCGTCGCCGATCGCCGTCACCACGAACGTGTACACCCCGTCCGGGAGCCCGAGCCCGTCGAAGATCAGCGTGTGCTCGCCGGCCGGCCGCCGTGTCGGATCGAGCAGCTGCGTTACGACGACGCCGGCCGCGTCGAGCAGCGTGACGTCGACGGTCGAGGCCGCCGTGGTCGTGTAGGTGAGCGTCGTCGCGTCGTCGGCACCGTCCGCATTCGGCGTGATCGTCTCCGGGTCGGCGGCGGCTCCCGCGATGGCGAGCGCGCCGGTGCCGCTGCCCGCACCGCCTCCGCTGCCGCCGCCGGACACTCCCAGGGCCCCGGCCGCCGCTGTCAGCGTCGCGCCGGCACCGATCCGCCAGCGCACGCCGGCAAGACCGAGGCCGGTCGAGTCCCACGTCCAGTCGACAGTGGCGGTGGAGCCGGTGCCGGTGGCGAGCGGAGCCCCGGCCGCATCCGTGATCGTGACCGTCCACGGCAGCGCCTTCGACAGCCGCGCCCGGAAGCGCACGGGCCCTCCCAGGGCACCGGTCAGCCGCGGCTCGTAGAGCTTGGGCAGGCCGATCGCCTGGGTCTCGGTCGCGATCTCGCCGAGGCTCGCGTAGAGCGAGTCACCGGGGCACGCGGTCAGCCCGGTGTCGCGGTGCCCGGAGACGGCGCGCAGGAAGACGGGGATGCCGGAGGGAAAGCGGTCGCTTCCGCTCGAGACGGCCGTGAGCGTGGAGAGCGGGTCCACGTGCGCCAGATCGAGCCGCCAGGCGAGAAGCGCGGCGAGCGAGGAGCGGGCAGCCGGCGGGATGCCGGCGCCCTCGAAGCTGCCGATCACCGCCACACCGACCGAGCCGGTGTTGAACCCCTTCGCATGTGCGCCGACCACGTTCCGGTCGATGCCGCCATAGCGGCCCTCGTACACGGTGCCGAACCGGTCGACGAGGAAGTTGTAGCCGATGTCGTTCCAGCCGTTGCTCCTCACGTGGTAGACCTGGATCGCTCGCATGATCGCCGGCGCCTGCGCCTGCGTGTAGTCGTTGGCCGTCGCGGTGTGATGGACGACCGCGTACCGCACGGAAGACGCGTACTGCGGCGCGCCGACGCGGATCGACTCGTCGGCGCCCCAGGCGCTCCGCGGCACGATCGCCGGCATCGCTGCCGTCGCGAGCGTGCGCAACGGCACGCCGACCGCCGGGCTGCGCACGAAGAAGCCGCGCAGAGCCGTGACCCGGCCCGTCGTGCGGTACCTGATCGCCGTCGAGAGGCCGACCCAGATCGGGTTGCCCACGTTCCAGCGGCGTGTGGCGGCGGCGCGGCCCTCGCGGCTGCCGGGATCGGGCTGATCCTCGGCTTCGGGCGCCGCGTCCTGCCAGGCGCTCCAGCGCCCCGAGAGCGAGCGAGCGCTCAGCTCGACGCGGCCGTTGCCGCGCCAGTGCAGGCCGACGAGGTCGAAGGGCGATGCCGTGCCGGCGAGGGTGCGGCCGGCCTGCAACGGCAGATCGCGCGAGGTGATGGTGGCGAGGCCTGCGGACGCAGCCTGCGGCAGGAGGAATGCGGCGGCAAGGACGGCTGCGGCGGCGAGTGCTTTTCTCACGAGGACATCCAGGGTGGCTGACGCGCCACCCGATCACAAGTGATTCGACACCACCCTGATAGAATCCTTACGGCTGATGCGAGTACCCTGTTTGCGGGGCTTTCTGCTCCTGCTGCTCGTCATGGCCGGCACGCTGGCGTTCGCGCTTCCCGCTGCGGGGGCGACGCCGAAGGTGCTCGTCGCCGAGTTCGACAACGACGTCAACCCGGTGACGCAGGACTACCTGCAGGATCAGGTGCGCCGCGCCGAGCGCGAGGGATACGCAGCTCTCGTCGTAGAGCTCGACACGCCCGGGGGTCTCGGGTCGTCCATGCGGGAGCTCGTGAAGACGTTCCTGGCGGCGAAGGTGCCCGTGATCGTCTGGGTGGCTCCGTCCGGCTCGAGCGCCGACTCTGCGGGCGCGGTGATCGGGCAGGCCGCCGACGTCCTGGCCATGGCGCCGCAGACGAACATCGGCTCGTCGACCCCGATCACGACGAGTGGCGAGGACCTCTCGAACGACCTGCGGCGCAAGGTCGTGAACGACGCAGCCGCGTACATCGCCGAGCTGGCACGGGAGCACGGGCGCAATGCCGAGGCGGCCGAGGCGATGGTCCGGGAAGCAGCGAACTTCGGAGCCCGCGAGGCCGAGGCGCGCAACATCGTCGACCTGATCGCACCCACGCTCCCCGGCTTGCTCGAGGAGGTCGACGGCCTCGTCACGAAGCCGAAGGGGCTGACCCTGCAGACGGCGGGCGCCGAGGTCGACCGGGTCGAGATGTCCGCCTGGAAGAAGGCGCTCGATCTCCTGATCGATCCCAACATCATCGCGCTGATGCTGTCCCTCGGCGTGGTCGGCATCCTCGTCGAGCTGTGGAACCCAGGCCTGGTCTTCCCCGGGACGGTGGGGGCGATCTCGCTGATCGTCGGTCTCTACGGGCTCCAGGTGCTGCCGGTCTCGGTCGCGGGCGCTCTGTTGATGGTGCTGGCGGTCGCGTTCCTCGTGGCCGAGGCGTTCGTCGCCAGCCAGGGCGCGCTCACGGTGGCCGGGGCGGTCACGTTCGTGATCGGCTCGCTGATGCTGTTCGACCCCGCGGGGCCGGCGTACCAGGTGTCCGTGTGGACTGCGGCCGGGATCTCCGTCACGATGGCGCTCCTCGTCGGGATAGCCCTGACGCGCGTGGCGCGGGCCCGGCAGAACCCGGTCGCCGTCGGAGTCGGTAGCCTCATCGGTGTGCCCGCCGTGGTGCGGAGCGGCGGTCTCGTGTCTGTCAACGGCGAGCTCTGGAGGGCCCGGCGCGCAGACGGAGCCCCCATGCAGCAGGGCCAGCACGTCGTCGTGGAGGCCGTCGAGGACGACCTCGAGCTCGTCGTAGGATCTGAGCACCCCAACGAAAGGGACTGACCGTGTCGACTCCACTGATCGTCGTCGCAGTGATCCTCGTCCTCCTCGTGATGCTGCTCTTCGCGACGGTGAAAGTGGCGCGGGAGTACGAACGAGGCGTCATCTTCCGGCTGGGCCGCCTGCTGCCGGAGCCGAAGGGGCCGGGGCTGTTCATCCTCATCCCCGTGATCGACCGCATGGTGAAGGTCGATCTGCGCACGGTGACGCTGAACGTGCCGCCGCAAGAGGTGATCACCAAGGACAACGTGCCCGTGCGCGTCAACGCGGTCGCGTACTTCCGCATCGTGGAGCCGAAGGCGGCCATCGTCCAGGTCGAGAACTACATGGCCGCGACGTCGCAGATCTCGCAGACGACCCTACGCTCGGTGCTCGGGCAGCACCAACTGGACGAGCTTCTCTCCGAGCGCGACAAGATCAACGTGCTGCTGCAGTCGATCATCGACGACGCCACGTCGCCCTGGGGCATCAAGGTGTCGATCGTCGAGGTGAAGGACGTCGAGATCCCGTCGGACATGCAGCGCGCGATGGCGCGGCAGGCCGAGTCGGAGCGCGAGCGGCGAGCAAAGGTGATCTCGGCCGAGGGCGAGTACCAGGCCTCGGAGCGGCTCAAGGACGCGGCGGCGGTGATGGCGCAGGAGCCGATCACGGTGCAGCTCCGCTACCTGCAGACGCTGCTCGAGATCGGGTCGAGCAACAACTCGACGATCGTCTTCCCGATCCCGATCGACCTGCTCACCGCGCTCTCGAAGCTCGCAGGGGATCAGCAGTAGACCGCCGGTCCGACCCGCTGTCGGGCCGTTCGACGATCGTCGCGCCGGGCAGGCGATTACGGCCCTGCGCGACGGTGCGCCCGATCGCGGCGGCGACGCTGGACGAGATCGAGAGTTGCCCTTTCTGCGCGGGACGGGAGCAGCTGACGCCGCCCGAGTCGCTTCGGCTCGGCTCTCCGTCCTGGCAGGTTCGCGTCTTCCCGAACCGGTACCCGGCCTTCGAGCGCCAGGAGGTCGTGGTCCACTCCCCCGCGCACGTGCGCACGCTCGCCGAGCTCACCGACGACCGGCTGGCGCTCGTGGCCGAGGCGTGGCAGGCCCGGGCGCACGATGCGCGGAGCAGCGGCTTCGCGTACGTGCACGCGTTCGTGAACGAGGGCGGGGCGGCCGGTGCGAGCCTCGCGCACTCCCACTCCCAGCTCGTCTCGCTGCCGGAGCCTCCACCCGTGGTGGCCGAGGAGCAGCCACGGCTGAGGGGCCGGGACTGCGTGCTGTGCCGGCTCACGGCGAGCGCGCTGGCCGACGAGCGGTACCTCGTGGCCGAGAGCGGAGGGGTGACGCTCCTGACGCACCCTGCGGGGCGCGCGCCCTACGAGCTCCTGATCGCGCCGGTCGAGCACTCCGAGCAGGCTCTCGCAGGAACCACCCTGCTCGTGCGAGCGCTCGAGCTCCTGGCAGAAGGCGTGCGGAGGCTGCGACGGCTGGAGGGCGCCGTGGCCTGGAACGCGTGGCTCCACGACGGCGGGCACTGGCACTTCGAGGTCGTGCCCCGGCTGACCGTGTTCGGCGGAGCCGAGCTGGGGGCGGGGATCTACGTCAACACGGTCGCGCCGGAGCAGGCGGCCGCAGCCCTGCGCGCCGCCGGCCAGTCGCAGCGCTGACGAAGCACCGCAGCGGCCCTACTCCTCGCCGTCGTCGTCCGCGCTGTCGTCATCCATGAGGTCGGGCTCGACCTCGAGGTCGACGTCCACCGCCGGGCCTGCCACGCCGGCCGGGCCGGCATCCTCGGGCCCTGCGAGCAGCGCCTCCCCGAGGATGGCAGCGTCGTCCTCGTCGGAGCCGATCACGGGCGCGAGGCTCGAGACGTGCTCGCCCTCTCGCAACCGCATCACGATCACACCCTGGGTGGCGCGGCCGGAGCGCTTGATGTCGTCGGCGGACATCTTGATCACCGTGCCACCGTCGGAGATGAGCATCACCTGGTAGCCCTCGCGCACGATGCGGGCACCGGCGAGCTTGCCCTTCCCCTCGACGAGCTGGGCCGTCTTGACGCCCATCGTGCCGCGGCCCTTGACCGGGTACTCGGAGACGCGCGTGCGCTTGCCCCAGCCGTTCTCGGTGACGACGAGGAGGTCCGCGTCGTCCGAGGCGATGTCCACTTCGATCACCTCGTCACCGGCGCGCATCTTCATGCCGGCGACACCCGAGGCCGGGCGGCCCATCGACCGCACGTCCTTCTCGTGGAAGCGGACGGCCTGCCCGAGCCGGGAGACCATGAGGATGTCGTCGTCGCCGTCGGACAGGCGCACGCCGATCAGCTCGTCCTCCTCTCGCATCTTCAACGCGATGATGCCGTCCGCCTTGAGCGGCGTGTTGTACTCGAGGAACTCCGTCTTCTTGATCACGCCCCGCTTGGTGGCGAAGACGAGGTACTTCGACTCCTTGTAGTCCCGGGTCGCGATCACCGCGCGCACGAGCTCGTCCTGCCTGAACGGCAGCAGGTTGACGATCGCCCGCCCCTTGGACTGCCGCGAGCCGAGCGGCAGCTCGTGCACCTTCAGCCGGTAGACCTTGCCGACGCTGGTGAAGAAGAGGATGAAATCGTGGGTCGAGGCGACGAAGAGGTGCTCGATGTAGTCGTCCTCCTTCATGTCCATGCCCATCACGCCGATGCCGCCTCGCCGCTGCTCGCGGTAGGTGGTCACGGGCAGGCGCTTGATGTAGCCGGAGCGCGTGATCGCGATCACCATGTCCTCCTCGGCGATCATGTCCTCGAGCTCGAGGGAGTCCTCGCCGACCACGATCTCCGTCCGGCGATCGTCGTGCCGTCCGTACGTCTGCTTGATCTCGAGCAGCTCTTCCCGGATCAGCCCGTCGACGCGGGCCGGATCGCCGAGGATGGCGCGAAGCTCGGCGATGCGCTCCTGCAGGTCGGCGTACTCGAGCTCGATCTCCTTGCGGGCGAGGCCGGTGAGTCGCGCGAGCCGCAGGTCGAGGATGGCCTGGGCCTGGATCTCCGAGAGCCCGAACTGCTCCATCAGCCCGTTGCGGGCGTCGTCGGTGTCGTCCGAGCCGCGGATCAGCGCGATCACGGCATCGAGGTTGTCGAGCGCGATCAGGTAGCCCTGCAGGACGTGGGCGCGCTTCTCGTTCTGGCGCAGCTCGTACTTCGACCGGCGCGTGACGATCTCGCGCTGGTAGACGAGGTAGTGGGTGATCAGCTCCAGCAGCGACAGCGTTCGCGGCACGCCCTCGGCCAGGGCGACCGCGTTGTAGCCGAAGGTCGCCTGGAGGGCCGTGTGCTTGAAGAGCTTGTTGAGGACGACCTGCGGGATCGCGTCGCGCTTGAGCTCGATCTGGATCCGCATGCCGGACTTGTCGGAGTGGTCGGCCAGATCCGAGACCTCGGTGATCACCTTCTCGTGCACGAGGTCGGCGATCTTCTTGATCACGCCCGAGTCGCCGCCCTTCTTCACGCCGTACGGCAGCTCCGTGACGACGATGGCGCTCTTTCCACCGCGCAGCTCCTCCACGTGAGCCCGGGCCCGCATCACGATGCGGCCGCGGCCGGTGCGATAGGCGTCACGGATCCCGGAGCGGCCGACGATGATCGCGCCGGTCGGGAAATCGGGGCCGTGCATGTGCTTCAGCAGGTCGTCGACGTTCGCGTCCGGCTTGTCGATCAGCTGCACGACCGCGTCGATCGTCTCGCCCAGGTGGTGTGGCGGGATGTTCGTCGCCATGCCGACGGCGATGCCGGCAGAGCCGTTGACGAGCAGGTTCGGGAACCGCGACGGGAGCACCGACGGCTCCTTGCGGGACTCGTCGTAGTTCGGCCCGAAGTCGACGGTGTCCATGTCGATGTCGCGCAAGAGCTCGGTGGCAAGCCGCGTGAGCCGGCACTCCGTGTACCGCATCGCGGCCGCCGGATCGTCGTCGAGCGAGCCGAAGTTGCCCTGCCCGTCGACGAGGGGGTAGCGCAGCGAGAACGGCTGCGCCATCCGCACGAGCGTGTCGTAGATGGCGGAGTCGCCATGGGGGTGGTACTTGCCCATCACGTCGCCGACGACGGCCGCGCTCTTCTTGTACGGCCGGTTGGGCTGCATGCCGGCGTCGTGCATCCCGTAGAGGACGCGACGGTGCACCGGCTTGAGCCCATCGCGGACATCGGGCAACGCACGGCCGACGATGACGGACATCGCGTAGTCGAGGTAGCTGGAGCGCATCTCCAGCTCGAGCTCGCGCGGCTCCACCCGTCCTGCGCCGAGCGGCTCGGTCACGTCAGACATCGAGGAACTTCACATCCTTTGCGTTCTGCTCGATGAACAGGCGCCGCGGCTCCACCTGGTCACCCATCAACATCGAGAACACCTGGTCGGCCGCCGCCGCGTCGTCCACCTCGACCTTCAGCAGCATGCGGCGGGCGGGATCCATCGTCGTCTCCCACAGCTGCTCCGGGTTCATCTCGCCGAGGCCCTTGAAGCGTGAGATGTGCATGCCCTCCTTCGCGAGCTCGAGCGCCCTCTCCCGCAACTCCGCGAACGTCTCGGCGGTAGCCGTCTTCTTCCCGGAAGCCAGCCGGAAGGCCGGCATGCCGACGATCTCGGCGAGACGCTGGTAGGCGCGCTGCACGTTGGCGTAGGCGGCGGAGGTGAGGAGGTCGACCGGCAGCTCCACGTACTGGGCAGCGCTCGTCTCGGTCTCGACCACCTTGATGCGCAGCCTGTCCTCGAGCCTCTCCGTGACCGAGAGCTCGTAGCCGTTGGCAGGCAACGCCTCGATCAGCGCCTGGGCCTCCGTGACCGTCGTGGCGACGCCCTCGACCAGCCGGTGGGCGACCACGAAGTCCGCGGCGCCCGGGAAATCACTGGCCAGCTTCGACTGCCAGGCTTCGAGCTCCGAGAGCGCGCGTGCGAAGCGCTGATAGCGCGCCTCCGTGAGCCCGACGTCGTCGCCGTCCCGCGAGGTGATCGCGATGTCCTTGACGCGCTCGCGCACGAGTAGCTCCTCGAGCTGGCTGTCCTTCTCGAAGTACAGCTCCTGGTTCCCGAGCTTCACGTGGTAGAGCGGCGGGACGGCGATGTAGATGTGCCCCGCCTCGACGAGCTCGCGCATCGTCCGGTAGATGAACGTGAGGATCAGCGTGCGGATATGGGCACCGTCCACGTCCGCGTCGGTCATCACGATGATGCGCCCGTAGCGGATGTTCTCGATCGTGAACTCGTCGCCGAAGCCGGTGCCGATCGCGGTGATCATCGCCTGGATCTCGTTGTTCGAGAGCACCTTGTTGATGCGGTTCTTCTCGCTGTTGATGATCTTCCCGCGCAGCGGCAGGATCGCCTGGTAGGTGCGGTCGCGGGCCTGCTTCGCGGAGCCGCCCGCGGAGTCGCCCTCGACGATGTAGAGCTCGCACAGGTCGGGGTCCCGCAGCGAGCAATCGGCGAGCTTGCCCGGCAGCGACGAGTTCTCGAGCGCGCTCTTGCGCCGCGTCAGCTCCCGGGCCTTGCGCGCAGCCTGCCGGGCCCGCGAGGCGGAGACGGCCTTCGTGATGATCTGTCGTGCCTCGGCCGGGTTCTCCTCGAGGAACTCCGCGAGCTTCTGGTTGACGGTCTGCTCCACGAGGCCGCGCACCCAGGGGTTGCCGAGCTTCGTCTTCGTCTGGCCTTCGAACTGCGGGTCGCGCAGCTTGACGGAGATGACGGCGGCGAGGCCCTCCCGGACGTCCTCGCCCTCGAGGTTGTCCTCCTTGTCCTTCAGCAGGCCCTTGTCACGGGCGTACTTGTTGAGCGTCCCCGTCAGCGCCGCCTTGAAGCCCGAGAGATGGGCGCCGCCCTCGGTCGTGTTGATGTTGTTGGCAAAGGAGAACACCGACTCCACGTAGGACGTGTTCCACTGCATCGCCACCTCGACGCTGCCCTGGTCGGTCTCGCCCTCGAAGTAGACGACGTGCTTGTGCACCGGGTCCTTCGATTCGTTCACGTGGGCGACGAAGTCCCGGATGCCGCCCTCGTAGTAGAACTCGACCGCCTGGCCGCCGGCGCGCTCGTCGCGGAGGACGATGCGCAGGGCGCGCGTGAGGAACGCCGTCTCGCGCAGCCGCTGGGCCAGCGTCGCAGTCGTGAAGTCGATCTCCTCGAAGATCTCCCGGTCGGGCAGGAAGGAGATCGTGGTGCCGCTGCCGGTGGCGTCGCCCATGACCTCCATCTCGCCCTGCGGCACGCCGCGGGCGAACTCCTGGCGATACGCCTTGCCGTCCCGGTGCACCTCGGCCACGAGCCACTCCGAGAGCGCGTTGACGACCGAGACCCCCACCCCGTGCAGGCCGCCGGAGACCTTGTAGCCCTCTCCGCCGAACTTTCCGCCCGCGTGCAGCTTCGTCAGGACCACGGTGAGAGCGGGCAGGCCCTGGTCGGCGATCATGTCCACCGGGATGCCGGCGCCAGCATCGCGGACCGTGACGGAGTTGTCCGGATGGATGGTGACGTCGACGAGGTCGTTGCGTCCTGCGAGAGCCTCGTCGACGGCATTGTCGACGACCTCGTAGACGAGATGGTGAAGGCCGCGCGGGCCGGTCGAGCCGATGTACATGCCCGGCCTCAGCCGGACCGGCTCGAGGCCCTCCAGAACGGTGATGTCCTTGGCGGTATATGTCGTGTCGGTCAAGCTCGGGAATCACTCCATTCACGAAAAAATCCCTGCAAATAAGGGATTTGCGGGGAAGTGTAAGTCTATCAGAAACGCCGGTCGGCGCGGGCCCGCGCGAGACTTGCCGCCGCGGCCCTGGCAATCGACTCACGGAGCTCCGAATCGGAGATGCCGCCGGTCAGCTCGGCGGCATCGCGCTCGTCCTCGGGCGCCACCTGCACCGGCGTCGGACTGCGATGCTCGGGGAGCACGGCGGGCGGCTCGGGCACCGGTCCCGGCACGAACTTGAGGCTGGAAGGCGCCGCCGCCGGGATCGCCTCGCGCAGCTTCTCCAGCATCTCCGGCCCCATCCGGCCGAGCTCGAACGCCCAGGCCGACGAGACGGTGGCGACCACCAGCGTGCCGTCGCGCGAGATCCGCTGCGGCCAGGCCGCCCTGGAGATGGCGTCGCCGACGGCGGCCGGCCAGGCGGCGGTGAGCTCGGCGAGTTGTCCCGCATCCGGGACGCCGACCCCCTTCAACGCGCGCCGCACGGTGCTGTCGAGCCGCTCCATCAGGCGCGGGTCACCCGGCCCGGGGTCACGGCGAGCACCTGTGCCGGCGCGAGTGGCAACGCCTCGGCTCCCGTGGCGGTGACCACCGTCTGCCCGACGGCGCCGATGCGGTCGCTGAGGATCCGCCGCCGGCCTGCATCCAGCTCGGAGAGGACGTCGTCGAGCAGAAGCAACGGCGGCAGGCCGCGTCTTCGCGTCAGCAGCTCCGCCTCGGCGAGGAGAAGCGACAGCACGGCCAGGCGCTGCTCTCCCTGCGAGCCGTAGTTGCGGAGATCTCTGCCGGCGGACAGCAGGGTGACATCGTGCAGATGGGGCCCGAGCCCGGTCGTGCCCCGCTCCAGGTCACGGTCGAGGCGCTGCTCGAGCGCCACCACGGTCGGGGGGTCCGGATCGTAGTCGAGCACCGCGGAGGGGAGCCCGAGCTCGCCGGCGCGCTCCGCGAAGGCTGCGGCGAGCAGCTGGATCACGTCGCTGCGGGCAGCCGTGAGGGCGTGCCCCAGCTCGGCCACCTGGAGCGTCCAGGGTGTGATTGCATCGCGCGAGGACGCTCCCGCGGCGGTGCGTCGGAGCGCGGCGTTGCGCTGCCCCACCGCCGCGCCGTACTCGAGGGGCAGCGTGGCGCGCGCGGGGTACAGCCGGCCGAGCGCGCGGTCGAAGTAGGCGCGGCGCGCGGCCGGGCCGCCCTTGACGACGGCAAGCCTGTCGGGGGTGAAGACCAGCGTCGAGACCTCGCTGCGGAGCTGCTCGGCAGAGCGCAGCAGCGCCCCGTTCAGCCGTGCCTGCTTTGCCTCGCCGAGTCCGAGGGTGACCTCGAGCCCGGTCGCGACGCCGCCTCGCGCGCCGGAGAGGGCGATGCGGGCCCGGTCTGCGCCGTGGCGGACGAGCTGGGCATCCGCGCGGGTGCGGGGCGAGAACCCCTGGGTGCCCACGTGGAGGCTCTCCAGCAGGTTCGTCTTGCCGGAGCCGTTCGGCCCGGTCACGAGCACCAGCCCGGGCTCGAGGCCCAGCTCGAGCCGGGCGTACGACCGGAAGTCGAGGAGCGTGACCTCGTCGACGATCAGCCGGCGAGCCGGATTGGCATGATCAGGTACCAGAACGAGTCGTCGCCTGCAGCCGTGATCAGTCCCGGGCGCAGCGGATTGATCAGCTTCAGCCGCGCCGTGTCGCCCGTGACGGAGTCGATCCCGTCCGCGAGGAACTCCGCGTTGAAGCCGATCTCCAGGGCCTCGCCCGTGTAGGCGGCGGGCATCGACTCGCTCGTCTCGCCGACGTCCTGGCTCTGTGCCGAGACGGTGAGCTCACCCTCTGCGAACCGCAACCGCAGCGGCGCATTCCGCTGTGCCATGACGGCGGCGCGGCGGACGACGTCGCGCAGCTCGGCGCGGGGCAGGTCGACCTCGATCTCGAACGCCTCCGGCAGCAGCCGGTTGACGTCGGGGAACTGCCCGTCGATCCGGCGCGTCGTCAACCAGGCGTCGCCGGCGCCGAACACGACGGTGTTCTCGTTGATCCCCATCTGCACGACGTCCGTGCCGACCGCCACGCGGGCGAGCTCGGCAAGGGCACGCGCAGGGATGATCGCCTCGATGTCGGGGCCCACCGCCGCGAGCTCGGTCTGCTTGAACGAGAGCCGGTACGAGTCGGTGGCCGCCATCGCGAGCGACTTGCCCTCGAACCGGACCTGGATGCCGGTCAGGACCGGCCGCGACTCGTCGCGCGACGCGGAGCGCGCCACCCGGTCGACCGTATCGAGCAGCGAGGGCGTCTCGATCGCGTGCAGCGGCACGTCGACCGACGGAAGCCGGGGGAAGTCCTCCGCGGCGAAGATGTTGAGCCGGGACGAGTAGCTCGCCGCGGTGACGTGTGCCACGCCCTCATCCGGCCGGTAGTCGATCGTCACCTCTCCGGGCGGCAGCAGGCGCGTCAGGTCGACGAGGAGCTTGCCCGGCACGACGACCGCTCCGTCGCCTTCGATCTGCGCCGCGAGCGTGGTGCGCAGGGAGAGCTCCATGTCCGTGGCGGCGAGCTCGAGCAAGCCGTCTCTGGCGTGCAGGAGGACTCCGGCGAGCACCTGCACGGTGCCGCGGGAGGAGACGACGCGCGAGACGGCGGCCAACCGGGACGCAAGCTCGTCGCGCTCACACGTGACCTTGAGGCCTGCGCCGACTGCGATGTCTGTTTCCATGATTGAGTTAGAACCTCTTGTAGTAGTACATAAGCAGTGTGGACGACGGGGAAGACGGCCATCCTCCCTGCAACCACCGGAGTTGCGCACGTGGGTCCGGATGGGGAGAAACCGCCGGGTCCCACAGGCTCGACGTAACGGTGCGCCGCGATCCCCAGTTCATCGGGTCTGTTTGATCCGTGCTGTGAGGTCCTGCACGAGGTTGTACACAGACCTGTCCTCAGAGATCATGCGCGTGATCTTCGAGGTGGCGTGGATCACCGTGGTGTGATCGCGGCCGCCGAATTCCTTGCCGATCTTCGGGAGGGAGGCGTCCGTCAACTCGCGCGAGAGGTACATGGCGACCTGTCTCGGGTAGGCGATCGACTGGGATCGCCTCTGGCTGCACAGCTCGGTCACGGTCATGCCGAAGCGGTCGGAGACGGCCTCCTGGATCGACGAGATCGTCACCTGCGGGATCGCATCGCCCTGTGGGAAGAGATCGCGCAGCACCTGCTCCGCCAGCTCGACCGTGAGCGGTAGCCCGGTGAGGGAGGAGAATGCGACGACGCGCGTGAGCGCACCCTCGAGCTCGCGGATGTTCGTCGAGACACGGCCTGCGATGAACGTCAGCACCTCGGGATCGCTGATGTTGATGCGGTCGGTGGTGACACGCTTGCGGAGGATCGCGATGCGGGTCTCGAGGTCGGGCGGCTGGATGTCCGTGATCAGGCCCCACTCGAACCGCGACCGCAGGCGCTCCTCCAGGGTGGCGATCTCCTTGGGCGGCCGGTCGGACGAGATCACGATCTGCCGGCCGGCCTCGTAGAGCGAGTTGAACGTGTGGAAGAACTCCTCCTGGATCCGCTCCTTGCCCTCGAAGAACTGGATGTCGTCGACGAGCAGGACGTCGTACGTGCGGTAGCGCTGCTTGAAGCCCTCGATCCGCTTGTCTCGCAGGGAGTTGATGAAGTCGTTCATGAAGGTCTCGCTCGTCACGTACCGCGTCGTCGAGCCTCGCGAGTGCTCGCTGACGTACTGGCCGATCGCCTGCAGCAGGTGCGTCTTGCCCAGTCCCGTGCCGCCGTAGATGAAGAGCGGGTTGTAGGCCTGCGCGGGAGCCTCGGCGACGGCGAGCGCGGCCGCGTGGGCGAAGCGGTTGGACGACCCGATCACGAACAGGTCGAAGGTGTACTTGGGGTTCGTGGGCGCGACCGCGCCATCGGCCGCGCGGACGGGCGCGGGTAGCTCGACGACCTCGCCGGGCACCACGTCGGGCTCCCGCACGGTGAGCGCCACCCGGACGTCGCGGCCGAGCGAGTCGCGCACGGCGCCCTTGAGGAAGCCGAGGAAGTTGGCCTCGATCCACTCGCGCGTGAAATCGTTCGGCACGGCCAGCGAGAACGTGTCGTTTCCGAGCTCACCCGCCCGTGCATCGCCGAACCACGTCGCGTAGGTCGTCTCGTTCAGCGTTTCGCGAAGCCGGCCCGAAACGTCGCTCCAGAGGTGCTCGGCGGTCGGCTCGACGGGGTTTTCCACGCTGTTGGTGCTCCTTCGTGGGTTGCGGCGGAGGGCGAGCATAGCACCGTCTCACCGCCCGCTCAATGCGCCTCACCCGCCGCCGAAGGCCCGAAAAAAGTAGCCGTATTGCAGGGATTTCGCGTGTCTCCACACGACTCTCCACACCTGTGGAAAGCGTACGTGCACTGTCCTTTGGTGGCAACGCCGGCAGCGCAGGTGCAGCACTTTCCAGCCGTCCCGCAGCGAGCATCCCTGTGGATAACCCGGCGGCCCGAATAGCTCGTCTATACTGGCCGCTCCGTCGCGCCAGCCGCGACTCCTCCTTCACGAGAGAGCACTGTGAAACGCACCTACCAGCCCAACGTCCGACGCCGGAAGCGCAAGCACGGCTTTCGCGCGCGCATGTCCACGCGCGCCGGGCAGATGATCATCAAGCGCCGCCGCGCCAAGGGGCGCAAGCGCCTCTCCGCCTGAGCGCTTTCCCTGCCGTGGAACGCCGGTACCGCCTGTCCCGCTCGCGGGACTTCGACGCCGTTTACCGTCAGGGCCGCTCCGTCTCCACGCGATTTCTGACCCTGCACTGGTTCCCGCGGGAGGACGACCCCGACGGCGTGCCACGCCTCGGCCTGGCCGTGCCGAAGGCAGTCGGCACCGCGGTCGCGCGCAACCGGGTGAAGCGGCAACTGCGCGAGACGTGGCGGGAGCTGGAGAGCTCCGTGCCGCCGGGCCGGGACTACGTCCTGGCTGCCCGCCCGGGTATTGCCGAGCCCGCCGACTCGCGCGGCCACGCGTGGCTCGTGGAGCAGGTGACCGAGGTGCTCGGGAAGGCAGGCGCATGAGAATCGTCGGGCTCGGCCTCGTCTACGCCTGGCGCTACACGTTCGGCCTGCTGACGCCGCCGGGGACGTGCAAGTACCACCCCAGCTGCTCTCAGTACGCGCTCGACGCGCTCAGGGCTCACGGGCTTCTGAAGGGGTCGCTGCTCGCCGGGTGGCGCGTGCTTCGCTGCAACCCGTGGAGCCACGGTGGCGTCGACCGTGCCGAGGACGCGCGCCTGTTCCGCCGCCGTGAGAAGGAGCACACCGCGTGACGGGCCAGCTCTTCAGCGTCCTGCAGCCGCTCGAGAACGTCCTCACGGAGGTCCTCAAGTGGCTGCACGGCTCGATCGGCTTCTCGTGGGCGTGGTCGATCGTTGCCCTGACGGTGCTCGTGCGCATCGTGCTCGTCCCGATCACGGTGCGCCAGATCCACTCGATGCAGAACCTCCAGGCCCACGCGCCCGAGATGAAGGCGATCCAGCAGAAGTGGAAGCACGACAAGCAGCGGCAGAACGAAGAGCTGATGAAGTTCTACCGCGAGAACAAGATCAACCCGGCCGCCTCGTGCTTGCCGATCCTGCTGCAGATCCCGATCTTCATCTCGCTCTTCTACGTGCTGCGCGGGTTCGAGAAGGAGATCTTCCCGAACTATCCGGGCTCCAGCCTTGAGTGGCTGAGCCTCGTCGACATCACCGAGCCCGTCAAGAACGGCTGGGGGCCGCTGTTGATCGTGATCTACGTCGCGAGCCAGCTGTCGTCCTCGTACTTCATGTCGACGACGATGCAGGGCGCGCAGCGGATCATGCTGATGGTGCTGCCGATCGTCTTCATCCCGTTCATCATCAGCTTCCCGTCGGGCCTGATGATCTACTGGCTGACCACCAACCTGTGGACGACCGGCCAGGGTCTCGTGACGCGGCAGCTGATGCCGAAGCCCGCGGCGCCGGAGAAGCGAAGCTCACGGACGCCGGCCAAGGACGAGCCGGTGCCCAGCGGGAACGGTGCAGGCGGCAAGGGCCGCGCGAAGCTCTCCACTGCCGAGGTCGAGCGCAAGCCTGTTGCCGGGCCACCCCGTCGGGTCAAGCGCAAGCGTGGCGGCGGCGGGGGACGACGATGAGCGACGAGGTCTCGGTCGAGACGACCGGCGAGACCGTCGGCGAGGCGAAATGGGCCGCCGTGCGGGAGCTCGAGCGGCTGGTGCCCGGCCTCGACCGTGACTCCGTGCGGTTCCAGGTCGTGACCGAGGGCGAGCGCGGCCTGCTCGGCGTCGGCTACACCCCGGCCCGGGTGATCGCCACTGCCGATGCTCCCTTGGCAGCCTCGCCCGTCGCGGCCAGCGGGCACCACCCGGTATCCGAGCCGGGCCAGGCCGGCCACGTGCGGGAGCTGCTCGAGCGCACGATCGCCACCGTCGGAGTCCCGGTCAGCGTGCAGATCGAGCAGAGCGAGGACGAGATCGTGGCGACGCTGGTCGGAGACGACCTCGGTGTCCTGATCGGCCGCCACGGGCAGACGATCGACGCCCTGCAGTACCTGGCCAACGCGATCGGCTATCGGCAGCACGGCGAGAGCCGCGTTCCCGTTGTGGTCGACGCGTCCGGCTACCGGGCGCGTCGTGCCCTTTCACTCGAGGCGCTTGCCCGGAGGGGGGCGGAACAGGCCGGCGCCACCGGGTCGCGCGTCGAGCTCGAGCCGATGACGGCAGTGGAGCGGAAGATCGTGCACGAGCTGCTGAAGGACGATCCCGAGGTCGAAACCGGCAGCGAGGGCGCCGAGCCGAATCGCTTCGTGGTGATCGTGCCGCGCCGCTCGGCAGATTGAGCCTGTCGGCCTCGGAGGGGCGCGTGCCCGGCGACGTCCTCGACCGCTGGCTGCGGGAGGTCGTCGCAACGCCCGGGCTGACCGCTCTCGGCGACCCTGCGGAGGCGAGGCGCGTACTGCTCGACGACGCGCTCCGGGGGGTCGAGCTCGTGCGGTCGCTCGCGGGCCCGATCGTGGACGTCGGCTCGGGCGGCGGCACGCCGGGCGTTCCCCTGGCCGCCTCGCTGCCCGATCGCGAAGTGACTCTGCTCGAGGCGGAGCGCCGAAAGTGCGTCTTTCTCGAGCGCTGGCTGCCGGAGCTGCCGAACCTGCGGGTCGTTCACGGGCGCGCCGAGGAGCAGCAGCCCGAGACGTACGGCGTCGCCGTGGCAAAGGCGCTCGCCCAGCCGGTGACGGCGGCCGAGTGGTGCCTGCCGCTCGTGTGGGAGGGCGGCTCGGTCGTTCTCTGGGTCGGCCCGAGCGCCGACCCGAACCGCGTGGCGGCCGTGGCCGAACGGCTGGCGGCCCGACTCGATCCGGGCCCGCCGGGTCTCCTCGTGCTGCGCAAGACCGGGCCCACACCGCCGGGTTTTCCCCGCCGTGCCGGCATGGCGAAGAAGCGGCCTCTCGCGTAGCCGGGCACGACCGCGAACGCCTCGTCCCGGCAGCCTGGGCGTCCGCCGCCACGGCTAGCCTGGATGGGTGCCCGCCCGCGTCTACGCCCTCGCGAACCAGAAGGGTGGTGTCGGTAAGACCACGACCGCCGTCAACCTGGCGGCCTGTCTCGCCGAGGCGGGGGAGCGCTGCCTCCTGGTCGACCTCGACCCGCAGGCGAATGCGACGTCCGGGCTCGGCCAGCGTGCCAACGGCGTCTCGACGCACGACCTGCTGGACGGCATGCCGCTTCGTGACCTCGCGCGGCCGACCGCGTTCCCGAATCTCGATCTCGTGCCTGCGAAGCCCGATCTCGCGGCGGCCGCCGTGCAGCTGTCGGCGCTGGAGGGCGGCGAGCGCTATCTCGCCGACGCACTGGCCGGTGCTGCTACCGACGCGTACGACTTCGTCTTCCTCGACTGCCCGCCCACCTTCGGCCCGCTCACCGTGAACGCGCTCGCTGCCTCGGACCGCGTGATCGTGCCGGTGCAGGCCGAGTACTACGCGCTGGAGGGGCTCTCCCAGCTGCTCGGCTCGATCAACCTCGTGAAGGCGCGCCTCAACCCCAGGCTGGCGGTCGCCGGGATCCTGCTGACGATGGTCGACGGCCGCACCCGCCTGGCCGCCGAGGTCGAGCACGAGCTGCGCCGCCACTTCGGCGACCTCGTCTTCACCACGTCCGTGCCCCGCTCGGTCCGCCTTGCCGAGGCGCCGAGCCACGGGCTCCCCGCGATTGCCTACGACCGGCGCTCGACCGGCGCGCAGGCGTACTGGAAGGTGGCGATGGAGCTTGTCGAACGTTCCTGACGCACCGCGCCGCGGCCTCGGTCGCGGCCTCGAGGTGCTGATCGGAGGAGCCGGCGTGGCCGAGCTCCAGCATCTGCCGACCGAGTCCGTTCATGCGAATCCGAGGCAGCCGCGCCGTCGCTTCGAGCCGGAGGCGACGTCTGGCCTGGCGGAGTCGATTCGCCACCAGGGCGTCCTGCAGCCGGTCGTCGTCCGCTCCCGCCGGGAGGGCGGATACGAGCTGATCGCGGGCGAGCGCCGCTGGCGAGCGGCTCGCGAAGCCGGCGTACCGACGATCCCGGCGCTGATCCGCGAGGCCGACGATCGTGACACGCTGCTGCTCGGCCTCGTCGAGAACGTGGCCCGCGAGGATCTGTCCCCTGTCGAGGAGGCCCGTGCATACGCCTCCCTGATCGACGAGTTCGAGCTCTCGCTCGGCGACGTCGCCTCCCGCGTGGGCCGCTCGAAGCCCTCCGTGTCGAACAGGCTGAGGCTGCTCGAGCTGCCGGAGGACGTCCTCTGGATGCTGGCGCGCGGGGAGCTGACGGAGGGCCATGCCCGTGCCGTGCTGGCCCTGCCGGACGACGACGCACGCCGGCGCCTGGCGCGCAAGATCGCCCGCGACGGGATGACCGTGAGGGCCGCAGAGAAGGCTGCCCGCGACGGCGGCGCGCGCCGCCGGCGCACGACCGCTACGGTCGACCCGGCCCTGGCGGCACGGGCCCGTGAGGCAGCGGAGCGGGTGACGGGCCTGCCGGCAACGATCGGAGGGGGCCGCCTCGAGATCCACTTCGGCGACGAGACGAGGCTCGAGGAGCTGGTCGAGCTGCTCGAAGTGCTGTAGCGCGGGACGGGATCCGGCCGGCGCCGCCGGCGGGGAGGGTGCCCGCACGTTCGGTACACTCCCCCCTCGCTGCGGGCGATTAGCTCAGTTGGTTAGAGCGCCGCTCTGATAAGGCGGAGGTCCCTGGTTCGAATCCAGGATCGCCCACCTCCAAAACCCCTGCTAGCGCAGGGGTTTTGCTTTTCGAAGGGTCATCACTCATGGGAGGTCGCCCTTAGTTCGCCTTGCGGTGGGGACCGTAGTGTCGAGCACAAGGAGAGGGTTTCCGAAGCGTCGCCGGGTCGTCGAGCGAGAGTACGTCGCGCAACCGAGCGTGGACGTTGTACTGTCGTGGCTCATCTAATAGGAGGCGCGCTCAGTGTCATTGACAGGTACGGCAACACGGGACGATCAGTCCCTCACCCGGGCAGCGCTCAGCCTCGCGGCGGCGACGATTGTTGCCTGGATCGTTCTGGTGGCGCTGGATCATCAGGGCGCTGGTTGGTTCCTCTTTCCTGTCTTGGGACTCGCAGCGGCGCTGACCGCATGGCGGGCAGGCGGCGCTTCCCCGAAAACGAACACGCGAGCCTTCATTGCGCTCGCAATCGGTGTATTGGCCGTCCTCGTATTCGTCGCGTTCATAGTTGCGGACGGCTAACACGATTCCGGTAACTCGCCGGCGGACGCGGGGTTGCCCTTGCGAGTGCTCCATCGCACTACAGCGAGGTCAAGGTTGCGGCCGGGGACAATATCGAGGTGTGGCTGCCAGGCGAGATCTGGCCGGAGTCCGGACGGGCAACCGGACGCGATGATCCTCTATCGTGCCCCGTAGCCCTACCTGGCTCGCATCTGGTTCGGCCGACATTCCCGCACCCTGGCGCAGGCGGGAGTGTCTGTCGCCCGACCTGGCGGTCCTCGCAGTTAGCGGCCCGGTGGCTAGAGCAGTGGCTACCTGCCCGCGTGACCACTTCGAAAGGCCCGCGCGCGCCTTCCGCTCGAAGGTGCCTGTCGAAACGCACAAGAGCACGATTTCGGCGGTGGCCTGGAGGTCGCTAGGGCTTCTGCTGAGGCGGTGGCGGCAGAGGAAGGAGGAGGAGGTGGCTTTCGACGACTGCCGCGGCGACGTCGCTGAGTTTGCGGCCGTTGTGTTGGGAGTGGTCGCGGAGCCGTTCGAATGCCTGGTCGGCGCCGATCGCGTGGCGGGCCATCAGGATGCCTTTGGCTTGTTCGATCATGGCCCGGCGCCCGAACGCCCCCTGTAGGCTCTGGTACTCGGCGAACCGTTGCAGGGTGATGTCGATCGCGCTTTGCAGCTCGTCGGGGCTGCCATCGATGATGTAGGCGAACACTCCGCGCTTGGCGGCCTCGTGGATGTAGGCGGGGTCGTCGGCGTGGAGGATTGCGATCACCGGGCATGTGGCTTCGCGCACGATCTCCGAGATCAGTTCCAACGCGTGCTCGGAGCTCGATCCGAGGCCGACCAGGGCAACATCGGGGGCCTCTCTGGCTGTGGCGGGCCCGACTTCCTTGACGTAGATCTCGCGGGCGATCACGTCGTGCCCGAGCCCGTTCACGACCTGGGCGAGCAACTCGAGCCGGTCGCGCTTCTCGTTCGCGATCAGGACGCGGAGACGTTGAAGATCACTATCGGCCATATCGGGCGCCTTGATTCTAACTCGTTGCGCAGCGGAGGGCCGGGAGTCGTGGAGTGATAGAGTCGGACGCTGCGGCGCCACAAAGATCGGTGCTGCGAACCTCGTCGGGCCTCAAGAGCATGTGGCCCGACGAAACGTCCTCCCACAGGCGAAGCGGGCTGGAGCACACCAGGGGCTGACCTGCACTGGCTGTTCGGCCGCCTTGCCCACCCGGCCTGGAGGAGACATGTCCGACCCACCCGCCGTCACCGTCCTGACGCGAAACCGTGGCCGCAGCCGTGTACATCGCCGTCTGCAGCTGGCGCCGCCTGCGCCGGCGGCTCACACGACCCTGGCTTTCGACGGCGTCGAAGCTGTCGAGATCGTGGCCCCGGATCGGTACTGCGCCATGCTCCTGCTCGACCATGCCGCACAGACGTTCTCGGCGAAGCTCGCCGCGGGCCCCGGATGGATCGTGCGGTTCCAGGCGCCACCGACCGGAGGAGCCTGGGTGACCGACCTGCTCGTTCTGGTCGAGCGTTGGCTGGCTGCCGCTCCGATCCCTTGCGCCAAGATGCGTCGAGGCGGCCACAGCTACCTGATCCGTGGCCCCCTCGACGCTGCCTGACCCGGACCGCCCCCCGCGCGGCGATCCTTTCGTCGGTGGACGCGTCTACCGCCTGCGGAAACGGAACCCGCCGAACACAACGAGCACCACCAGGATGATCACGATCAGCAGCCAGATCGACAAAGAACTCTCCCTCCTTGGTAAAGCCGGATCGGTGAGCCTGGATCTCGGCCCATCAGCGGGTGACGCGGAAGGAGACGAGGCGACGGCTGGAGATGCCGCCAAGGACGTCTTCTCCCGACTTGCGGGCGCGGACGAACATGACGATTAGCTGTTGCTTGTTGCTGACCGGGTAGCCCGCCTGCGCGTTGAACTGCAGCGTCGCCCAGCCGTCGGAGGCGGTTGTCTGCTCGTTCGGGACCGCGAACTGCCCGTACGGCACGGCCGCCACGTACACGAGCGCCCCCTCGACGGAGCCCTTACAGGCGCTGACGTGGAAGCGGACAGTCAGCGAGCGGGTACCGAAGCTGATCGTGCTCGGGCTCACCTGCGTCTGGTCGATCGTGAGACGTGCGGGTGACGTAATGCCGGCGACCGGAACGGTTCCGCCGGTCTTGGTGCATCCGTTTGTGACGGGCGGCGGCGGCGCTGTGGCCGCCGTGATGACGGCGGTCGGGACCGACGAGGCAGACGTGGTGCCGTCGGCATTCTTGGCATCGGCCCGGAAGCGAAGCGTGTTGCCGACATCGACCGACGTGAGCGTGTAGGTGCCCGACTCGCTGCCGCTGATTTTCGCGCAACTGGCGCCCGTCTTGTTGCAGCGCACCCAGTACACGTTGATATCGGCCGGACTCCCTGTCCAGGTTCCATCCTTCCCGGTCAGCTTCTTGCCTTCCTGCGGCGTCCCCGTGATCGTCGGCGGCGACGTGTTCACCGGCGCCGCCGCGATCGCTGTGGTCCCTGCGCCGGCACCGAGGCTGACGGCAAGCGCGACCGTCGCGCAGATGCCGACGACCAACCCGCCGAGCGTCCGGCGTTTCTTGGATGAACGAGACATGGTCTTCCCTTCGCTCGATGGATCCTCTGCGGATCGCCGACAGCGGTATGGGCCGGCGAGAAGCCGAACCACCCGGTCGTTTGAGGGTGGAGCGTGCAGGAGCCGATCAATGTGGCACCCGCTGGAAGAACCCTTGCGGCACCGATCGTTGCGGCACCCGACCAACATCGTAGCGCCTGTGGAGGCGACCGGTCTCTCGTTCGGCCACGGAAGCACCTTCGCAGGTGACTCACCGACCACTCCGTCCGTATCGCGCACCGCTGCCCAGCCGTCGCGCCGCTCGCCGTAGTCACTCTCTCGGGTGATGTGGCGCGGCTGCCGCGTGCCGAAGCTCTGGGTATGAAACGCGACATCGAGCTCGCCGAGGATCTCGCGCTGCTCACCGTGCTGCTCTCGGCGGCCGGATTTCTCCTGACGCTCGCCCACGTCCTCGATCCGGTCGGCCTGATCCTGCTCGTGGCGGCAGCCACCGCTGCGATCTGCTCGTGGCTCGCACCGCGTGCCTCCGTGGGGCACCAGCGGCTCCAGGCCGACTGAGCGCCTCCTCCGAAGCCGTCCACCCTCTTGCGCGCCCGCCGGGGCGAGCCTCCAGGGCAGCCGCAGCTGCTGGATACACTTGCTCGCAGGGACCCATGCGAGAACTGACCGTCTACGGCGTGAGCTTCGATCTGGTCGGCAAGCAGCCGATCGTGCTGCTGAAGACGCAGGACGGGAACACCTTCTTGCCGATCTGGATCGGCCATCCCGAAGCTGCCGCGATCCTGATGAAGCTGCAGGGCAGCGAGCCGCAGCGGCCGATGACGCACGACCTCGCGGCAGCGATCATCGGCTCCCTCGATGCGCAGATCAAGCGGGTCACGGTGACAGAGCTGCGCGAGAACACGTTCTACGCCAGCATCACGATCGTGCAGAACGGCTCCGAGATCGAGATCGACTCCCGCACCTCCGACGCGATCGCGCTCGCGCTCCGCACGGACGCCAAGATCTTCGCGGTGGACGAGGTGATCGAGGAGTCCGGGGTCGAGTTCGAGGGGGACGAGGAGGAGGCGAGCCGCCAGCTGATCGGGCAGCCCTCCCTCGCCGATCTCGACCCGGCCGAGTTCCGGCGCTTCCTCGACGAGGTCACGCCGGAGGACTTCGCCACCGGGCCCGAGGAAGAGGAAGAGCTCTAGGCGGACGCCGGCCGCCGCGCCCTATGGTGAGGCGCCGAGCTCCCGCTTGGTCAGGTCGAGCAGCTCCGTCACCAGCCGGTCGACTCCCTCGGGTGAGAGCTGCCCCGCCGAGGCAGCGGTGAGCCGCTGCCGGAGAAGCCGCTCACGGTCGGGGTCGACGGTGTCCAGCCCGAGCTCGAGCTTCAGCTGCCACAGCTCGGACACGAGCTCGAGGCGCCGGTTGACGGCGGCCAGGATCGCCTCGTCGTTGAGCGCGATCTGCTCGCGCACCGCTTCGAACCGGTCTCTCACGACGAGCTCACCGTGACGGCAGCGATCAGCGCGCCGGCGTTGAAGATGCCGTGCAGGATCATGGGCGGGTACAGGCTATCGGTCTTCCAGCGGAGCCAGCCGAGCACGGCGCCGAACAGTGTCAGCACGGGCAGGCCGAGCACGAGGCCGTGGGCGAGGCCGAAGGCGAGGGCCGTGGCGAGGATCGCCACCATCGGGCCTGCAACCGACGAGACGAGGCCGAAGCCCACACCGCGAAAGACGTACTCCTCCACGAGTGGGGCGAACAGCGCGACGACCACGAAGTTCGCGGCGAACGGTGCCGCTCTGCTCCCGTCCCAGCCGTCGGGGACGAGCCCTTGCTCCTCCCCTGCGTCCAGGAACCGGCCCAGGATCCCGCCTGCGATCACGATCGTCACGAGCCCCGCGACGACGAGCGCGGCCGCACGTCCCCACGAGGCGGGCCGGCGGGCCCCGACCACGGCTCGCGCGAGTGGGCGGCCGATCGCGATCGCGACTGCCGCCATGACCAGGTACTGGATGCTGCCGCCCACGGCCGTCGACCACTGGTAGAGGACGTCGTCTGCGGTGGCGCCCGAGTCTGCGAGACGTGCGACGTAGCCCAGCGCGGCCAGCGCGGCGACGAACCCGCACCAGGCAACGAGCCTGCCGTGGCCCGGATCGGCGTGCGGCCCGTCTGCGGCGGGGCCGCTGGTTGGTTCGGTCACCGACGGGCGACCTTCAGGAAACCCAGTACCACAGGGCCCATCTGACCACATAGACGGCGAGCAGCGCGGCGGCTGCCGCCGACACTGCGATCGTCAGGCGGCGGCTGCGGATCACGCCGGCGAGGGCCATGAAGCAGGGGAAGGCGACCAGAGAGAGCCGGGGAAACGAGTAGAGCCCCCCCAGGCGCTCCGACGGAACGGACATGGCGAGTGCCAGGACGCCGAGGGCGTAGACGCCGTAGGCGGCCCCGAGCCGCCGCCAGGCCAGCACGGCGAGCGCCGTCATCGCGAGCGCGAAGGCGAGCTCGACGACGTCACCGTCCTGCAGCGCCCGCAGCGGGCCGCCCAGCGGCCCGAGCCATGAGAGGTGGCGCTCCCACTGGTCTTCGGCGTCGAGGAAGGCGAGTGGACGTCCCACCCACAGCCAGAGAGCGGCCGGGTACACGAGGAAGAGAGCCACGGGGACGGCGAGCACAGGGAGGTCACCGGCGCGCGCGCCGGAGCGCTTCCAGGCGAAGACCGCGAGTGCCGGCAGCAGCGCTGCCCCCTGCGGCCGGGTCAGGAGCGCCAGACCTGCGAGCGTCGCTGCCCAGCCGAGCCTGCCGCGCTCGGCGGCCAGGAAGCAGCCGACGCCGAGCGCGAGAAAGAGCGACTCGCTGTAGACGACGCCGAGGAACAGGGACATCGGGGCGACGGCCAGGAAGAGGACGGTACGGGTGGCCGCCGCCGGCCCCAGGCGAAGGGATGCGAGCCGGTGCAGGAGCACGAAAGCGGCCGCGCCGGCCGCCAGCGAGACGGCGGCGCCGGCAATCACGAAGTGTCCCCCGAGAGCGCGGCCGAGCGCCCCGGTGAGCAGAGGGTAGAGCGGGAAGAACGCGGGCGACGCCGAGGGCCACGAATAGCCCCCCTCGGCGATCTGGAGGAGCCAGTTGCTGTCCCAGCGGGCGAGGACGTCGACCAGCGTGCCGGCGTCGTGCAGGCGAGGCGTGTCCCAGGCGCCGCGCTCGGGATTGAGATGGCGCTCGAACAGCAAGAGCGTCGCGGCGGCCAGCAGCCAGATCGCCGCCCTGCTCACCAGGAAGATCCACAGCGCAGGCCCCGCAGTGCGACGACCGGCTTCCACGCGGGCACTGTAGCCGGGCCGTCGCGGATCGCCTGCGCCGGGCGTCGGCTGGACGGGCGCCCTGGCTACCATCGGCGCATGACTGCGCCCCGTCGCGGACGGCCGGCACCGGACCTCGACGACCTCGTGCTGCGCCGCCGCCGCCGGAGACGCCGCAGGCACCCGTTGCTCGCGGCCCTGCTCGTCCTTGCCGTGGTCGTCGCGGTGACGGTCGTGGGGGCCGGCGCCGGCATCTACGCGTTCGGCTCCTCGTGCGATCTCGACGCGCTGCGCGAGGTGAGGATCGGCGAGAACTCGTTCGTCTACGCCGCCGACGGCTCGCTGCTCGGAGCCATCCCGGCCGAGCGCAACCGCCAGGTGGTACCGCTCTCGCGCGTGAGCCCGTGGATGTCGAAGGCGACGGTGGCGATCGAGGACAGGCGCTTCTACGAGCACGGGGGCATCGATCCGCAGGGCATTGCGCGCGCGCTGTGGGAGGACGTGAAGGCGCGGGAGGTGGTGCAGGGAGGCTCGACGATCACCCAGCAGCTCGTGCGGAACCTCTACATCTCCAACGAGCGCACCGTGCAGCGCAAGCTCAAGGAGGCCTGTCTGGCGCTCAAGCTGAACGACGCCTGGACGAAGCAGCGGATCCTCGCCTCGTACCTGAACCAGGTCTACTACGGGAACCTCGCGTACGGGATCGAGGCCGCCGCCCAGACGTACTTCTCGAAGTCGGCACGGCAGCTGAACCTGCGCCAGGCAGCGCTGCTGGCCGGGCTCACCCAGGCGCCGTCGGCATACGATCCCTACGTCGACCCCGAGCGCGCGCTCGGGCGCCGCGACGAGGTGCTGGACGCGATGCAGGAGCAGGGGATGATCACCTCCGGGCAGCACGACTGGGCGGCCCGCTCTCGCGATCTCGGTCTCCGCCCAGGACGGCTGTACAAGGAGATCCGCGAGCCCTACTTCTTCGGGTACGTGCGCGACCGCCTGATCGAGCAGTACGGCGCGGAGACGGTGCGGTCGGGCGGGCTGCGCGTCTACACGACGATCGTCCCGCGCTGGCAGGCGGCTGCGCAGGCGGCGATCCGGGAGACGCTGACGGAGCCGGGCGACCCGGCGGCCGCGGTCATCTCGATCGAGCCGTCCACGGGAGCGATCCGCGCCATGACGGCCGTGGTGCCCGGGCGGCGCGACAACCAGTTCAACCTGCTCTCGCAGGCGCGCCGCCAGCCGGGCTCGACCTTCAAGACCTTCGTGTTGACCGCAGCCGTGGACAGCGGCGTCGATCCGGACACGAGCTACTACGTCTCCGCGCCGTTCACGTACCGCCCCGTCGAAGAGGGGAGCTGCGACGACGGCACGTGGTGGTGCGTGAAGACGTACGACTCGAGCTACAACGGCTGGAGCTCGATTGCGCGCTCCACGCTGAGATCCGACAACACGGTCTACGCGCAGCTGACGCTCGACGTGGGCCCGGACAAGGTGGCCGCGATGGCGACGAAGCTCGGTGTCCGCTCGCCGCTCGACGTGAACGGCAGCTTCGTCCCGTCGATGGGCCTCGGCACGATCGCGGTCTCGCCGCTCGACATGGCATCGGCCTACGCGACCCTGGCGGCCGGCGGCGTGTACTCGGAGCCGACGGGGATCCGGAAGGTGGTGCTCGCCAACGGGAGCGAGGACACCGAGGCCGGGTGGGGCACCCCGAAGCGATCTCGCGCGATTCCGGACTGGGTGGCGTCCGAGGTGACACGGATCCTCGAGGACAACATCGCGTACGGCACCGGCACGCGCGCCTCTTTCGGGCGTCCGGCGGCAGGCAAGACCGGCACCACGGACAAGCACGCGGACGCATGGTTCGTCGGGTACACGCCTGACCTTTCGACGGCCGTCTGGATGGGGTACCAGGCGGGCGAGATCCCGATGGAGAACGTCCACGGCATCTCGGTCTCGGGAGGGAGCTTCCCGGCCGAGATCTGGCGGCGCACGATGGAGGGCACGATCGGCCTGCGGGAGCCGAGGGAGTTCGCGGAGCCGCGGACGGAGCCGCAGTGGAAGCCGTTCGAGCGTGGCAAGTGGGCGCTCACCTACGACCCCTACTACGTGCCTCCGGAGACGGACACGACGGAGACGGGCACGACCGCGACCGACACGACGGAGACGGACAAGACCGGCACCACCGAGTCACCGGCGGCAGGCACACGCGATCTTCCGGGTGGGTCGAGCGTGACGACGACTCCGTGAGGCATCCGGGTGCGCTCGTCGCGGGGGGCGGCACGCTCGCTCTCGTGGCGGCGGCCTGCGCGCTGGCCTGGCAGGACGGGTCGCCGCTCGTGCCGCGCGAGGGTGGCAGCGCGACCGGATCTGCGGTGCTCTTCCTGATCCTGCTCGTGGCCGCCTTCACGGCGTACCTGGCCGGTCTCGAATGGATACGACGCGCGGGCGCCTCCTACGTCGCCACGGTGGCGATCGCGATCGCGATCCAGCTCGTGCCCCTGGGCGCGCCGCTGCTGCTGTCGACCGACGCATGGAGCTACTGGTCGTACGGATGGATCGCCGCGCGCGGAGAAGGCAACCCGTACTCGGACCCGCCGAGTGAGGTGCCCGGCAATCCGGCGCTTCCGCACATGGGCCGGGCCTGGGTCGGCACGACCTCCGTCTACGGGCCCGCGTTCACGCTCGTCTCGGAGCCGGTGGCTCTTGCGGCCGGCTCGTCCGACGACGCTGCGGCGTGGTCGTACAAGGTCTTGGCGGCCCTGTCGGTGGTCGTGGCTGCCCTGCTCGCGGGCCGCCTCTCCCGTCGGCGGGCGCTCGCCGTGGCGCTCGTGGGTTGGAACCCCGTCCTGGCTGTGCACCTGGCCGGCGGCGGTCACAACGACGCCCTGCTCGGCGCCCTGCTGATGGCTGCGCTCGCGCTCGCAGCGTCCCGGCGCCTCCAGGCTGCGGGAGCGGTGTGGGCACTTGCCGTGCTCTTCAAGTGGGTGCCGCTCCTGTTCCTCGGGCTGCGCGCCCTCGAGGCGCGGGCGACAGGGCGCCGGACCGCGCACCTCGGGTTTGCAGCGACCTTCGCAGCCGTCGTCGCTCTCGGCACGTGGCGCTACGGGCTCGACTGGCCCCTTGCGGTCGTCCCGCTCGCGGACAACGCAGCGCTCGAGACGAGCTACGCGCTTCCCCACCGGCTGGAGCAGCTGGGGGTTCCCGACCGTGCCGCCCTCGTCCTCGCCGCCGTGGCCTTCCTCGCGGGCGTCGTCTGGCTTGCTGGTGAGGCGCGCCGCGGGCGCGCCCGCCTCGGGCTCGCAGCGTGCCTCGTGCTGGCGACCACCCCGTACCTCGCCGTCTGGTATCTCGGCTGGGCCGTCCCGCTCGCTGCCGCCGAGGACGACGACGCGGCCAGGATCTCGGTGCTCGCGCTGAGCGCGTACCTGCTGCCGCAGGCGATCCCGCTCTGAGCACAAGTCTCAGGGCCTGCGCAGGACGAGCAGGCCGTCCTCGGCGTGGACGATCGTCCACTCCGGGTCTGCCCGAAGGCGCGCCAGGGCGCGTGCGAACCGCTCGGGCGCGACGGCCTGGTCGCGGTAGCTCGGCCGGCGGGTGTCGACCACGACCCAGCGCGCCTCGCCGAGAACGGGGAAGCTGAAGATGCGCTTGCGCTCCGAGAGGTGTGCGCCCAGGGTGTTGGTGGCGCTCACCGCCGCATCGGCCGGGATCAGCCGCAGCACACGGCCGGCGATCCGATCGTGCCTGTCGGCGACGTGATCGCGGGTGGCGAGGGTCTCTCCGAAGGGCACATGGCGCCAGACGGGCAGCGGGCCCAGGAGCACTCCGGAGACGACGGCGGTGACGACCGCGAGGCGCACGAGCACGGACGCGGCCGCCGGCCGCCGTCGCCGTACGAGCGCGACACCGTAGACGGCGGCGGCGACCAGGCCGGGGATCGCCGCCGCCGTGTAGTGGAAGTGGACGGACGTCTGCGTGCGCGTGCTCGAGAGCGTGTTGAGCGCGAGCTCCGGCAGGGCTGTGAGCGCGAGCAGCGGTGCCAGCAGAGGGAGCGCCGCCAGCGGCAGGAGGAGGTCTCTCAGATAGCTGAGGTCGCGGCCCTGGACTGCTTCCTCGAGGAGGCGGAGCGGGTGTGTGACCAGCGTCTTCAGCATGCCCGCCGGCGACCCGCCCACCGCGTCGTAGCGGGCTGCGAACGGCGAGCCCTCGCCGGGGGCATAGCGCGGCACGACCACTACGGTGGCGACGAGCGCCACCGCCACGCCTGCGCCTGCGATCGCCGCGCCGGCGTAGCGGCGACCGTGCTTGATGCCGAACCACAGGCCGAGCACGGCCACAGTCAGGCCGACCTGCTCCTTCGTCAGGCAGGCGAGGGCCGCCACGACCACGAACGGCGCGAGGCGCCCCTCGTCGAGGAACCAGATGGCGGCGAGCAGCAGCGGTGTCGCGAAGGCGACGGGGTGGAAGTCGTCGAGGACGAGCCACTGGGTCGGCGCGTAGAGCAGGTAGACGAGGGCGAAGCCGAGCCCCGCCCAGTCGCTCCCCAGGTGCTTGCGCGCGAGCAGGTAGACCGGCAGCGCGCCGAGCGCGACGGCGACGGCCTGGGCCACGAGCAGGAGCGACGGGTCGGGCCACACCCACCAGAGGGGCGCGAGGGCGGCCACGAGCGGGTCGAAATGCGCGCCGAGTCGCGAGATCTGGGGGCCTCGCAGGCTCGTGACCTGGAGGAAGTCGCCGTGCGCCGTCGACCAGACGGCCTGCGTGAGGTTCCCGAGATCGAACCGTCCCGTCTCGAACGCGCGATGCTGGAGCGTGGCGAGCGCGCCGAAGCCGCTCCCGAACGAGGCGACGGCGAGCCACAGCAGGACGCGGGGCGCCGTCATCGCCCCGCCGTCACGTCCTCGAGCAGGGACCGCCACTGCGCTCCGAGCACGGTCTCGCTCGCGCGCGCCTCGTACGTGGCGCGGCCCGCCCGCCCGAGCCCCTCCGCCAGCTCCGGGTCTCCGGCGAGGGAGCGGACAGCGGCTGCGAGGGCGGCCGGGTCACCAGCCGGCACGAGCAGGGCGTCCGCACCGTCGGTCAGCAGCTCGCGCGCAGCCGGGGTGTCCGCCGTCACGAGCGGCCGCTCGCAGGCAAGCGCCTGGAATGCCTTGTTGGGGATCACCCGGGCGGTCTTCGGGCCGGCGCCGAAGACGCCGAGTGCGCATCCTGCGCGTTGGAGCTCGCCGGCGAGGTTCTCGTACTCGACCCACGGCACCCAGGAGACGTTCGCCGGCCGCGCCTGCAGCAGGTGCTCCAGCTGTCCGCTTCCCACGATCCGGAACGGAACCTCCGGCACGAGCGCCGCGGCGGCGAGGATGGTCTCCAGGCCGTGCAGGGGGATCAGCTTGCCCACGAACAGGGCGTGGAAGGGGACGGGCGGCTGCCAGCCCGGGCGGAAGAGCCTGTCCTCCGCACCGACGAAGCAGACGCGCACGCGGTCGCCGGCCAGGCCGAAGGACTCGCGGAAGAAGCGGGCCTGCTGCTCCGTGTCCGCAACCACGAGGTCGGCGCGACGGAACGCGCGCCGGTCGATCACCTGCAGGACGCCGGCGGCAGGCCCGCCGAGCCGGAACCGCCCCCGGTCGGTGACGAGCGTGTCGTGCAGCGACACGAGGGGGTTGAAGACGACCGGCCTCCCCCGGGCGACCCGCTTGGCTGCGGGAAGGTCGAAGTGACCGGGGTATCCCACGATCAGCACGTCGGCGTCACCCTGCGAGCCCTTGCGCAGGATCCGCTCGGCGTCGGCCAGCCGTGCGAGCTGCCGCAGCCCGACCGACCAGTTGTGCCGCTGCTCCCACACCGGCCGGTGCCGCTCGAGTACCTCGACCCCGGCTCCGCGCAGGGCCGAGATCACCTGCGCGTTGCGCGGGTAGGCACGGTCGTAGGTGCCGAAGTAGAGGGCGCGCATCGAGTTGGCCGGCTCCGCCGTCGATCCGCGGGGGGAGCGCTAGCGCAGCACCTCGTCGACGAGCCGCTTCCTGCGCTCGACGTCGGAGACGCGCTCCTCGTGCTGGCTCGTGAGCAGTTCGGAGAGGAGACCGAGCGAGAGGAACTGAATGCCGACGACGACGAGGAGGACCCCGAGCGTGAGCAGCGGCCGGTGCCCGATCGCCTGGCCGGCGAGCTTCAGCACCGTCAGGTAGCCGAGGATGACAACACCGATCACGCTCGTCAGCAGGCCGACGCCGCCGAAGAGGTGCAGGGGCCGGTGCTGGTAGCGGCCCATGAACGTGACCGTGAGCAGGTCGAGGAAGCCGCGCAGATAGCGCTCGACGCCGTAGCGCGAGCGCCCGTGCTCGCGGGGCCGGTGGTTGACGGGCAACTCGGTGACGCGGTAGCCGCGATAGTGGGCGAGCACCGGGATGTAGCGGTGCAGCTCTCCGTAGAGCTGCATGCCGTGCACGACCTCGGCCCGATACGCCTTGAGGCCGCAGTTCATGTCGTGGAGGCGGAGCCCGGACATCCGCCCGGCGACCCAGTTGAACAGCTTGGAGGGAAGCCTGCGGGTGATCGGGTCGTGCCGTCTCGCCTTCCAGCCCGAGACGAGGTCGTACCCCTCGTCCAGCCTGGCGAGGAGCCGCGGGATCTCGGCCGGGTCGTCCTGCAGGTCGCCGTCGATCGTCACGATCACCTCGCCCTCCGCCTCCGCGAAGCCGGCGGCCAGGGCCGCGGCCTTGCCGAAGTTGCGCCGCAGGCGCACGGCGCGCACGTTCTCGTTGGCGGCGTGGAGCCGGGTGAGGGCGGCGAACGTGCTGTCGCCCGAGCCGTCGTCGACGAACACCGCCTCCCAGGGGCGTCCGAGCGGGTCGAGCGCCGCCGCGAGCTCCTCGTGGAGGAGCGCCACGCTCCGCTCCTCGTCGCGCACCGGGATGACGACAGAGATCACGTCCGCGAGGGTATCGCGATCCGGCACGGTAGCGTTGTGGCCGTGGCCGCTCTTCTCGGAGTCGACGAGGCGCTTGCGCACGTTCTCGCCCGCGCCGCCCCGCTCGCTGTCGAGCAGGTGCCGTTGACAGACGCGGCCGGCCGTGTGCTGGCGGAGCCGGCCGTGGCCAACGTCGATCTGCCGCCGTTCCCGAGCTCGGCCATGGACGGATTCGCCCTCCGTGCCGGCGACACGCCCGGATCGCTCCCGGTCGTGGCGCGGATCGCTGCCGGCCGCCCGGCCACGCGGGCGCTCGAGCCCGGAGAGTCGATGGGCATAGCCACCGGCGGCGTCGTCCCCGCAGGCGCCGACGCCGTCGTGCCGCTGGAGGACGTTGCCGAGACAGAGAACGCGGTGACGGTCACGACCTCGGTTGTCAAGGGAGCAAACGTGCGTCCACGTGGAGGCGACGTCACTGCCGGCGAGGTCGCGGTCGCCGCCGGGACCACGCTGACCCCCGCCCGGATCGCGGCGCTCGCGGCCTGCGGTGTCTCTACCGTCCGATGCGGGGCGCGGCCACGAGTCGTCGTGCTGGCGACGGGCACCGAGCTGCGCCCGCCCGGTGTGCCGCTCGCCGATGGCGAGATCTACGAGTCGAACGGAGTCATGCTCGAGGCCGCGCTCGTGGCCGCGGGGGCCGTGGTGGAGCGTATCGGGCCGGTCGCAGACGACGAGGACGCTCACCGGGCTGCGATCGAGCACGGGCTCGGCGCCGACGTGCTCGTCACCTCGGGCGGGGTCTCCGTCGGGCCGCACGATCTCGTGCGGCGGATCGAGCGCGCGCTGGGGGTGGAAGAGGTCTTCTGGGGGGTGGCGATGCGGCCGGGAAAGCCGCTGTCCTTCGGAGTGCGGGGGTCGACGCTCGTGTTCGGCCTGCCCGGCAATCCGGTCTCATCGCTCGTCGGCTGCCTGCTCTTCGCCTGCCCTGCCGTGCTTGCCCTGCAGGGCGCGTCCGATCCGGGGCCCCGCTATCTGTCCGGCGTCCTCTCCACTGCCGTCGCCCGCAACGCTGGGCGGGACGACTTCGTGCGCGCCCGCAGCACGTGGACCGACGGCGGCGTGGCCCTGTCCCCGATCGGCGGTCAGGAGTCACACATGATCGTTCGCAGCGCCGCCGCCGACGCCCTGGTGCACGTGCCCCGCGGCACCGGCACCCTGGCCGCCGGGTCGCCGGTGCGGTTCCTCCCGCTCTAGCTCTCCGGCAGGGCCGCCGGTTCGTCGCCGCCAGCGCTCTCGGCGGTCTCGCGAAGGCCACCGGGCCGGTAGCGCCCTCCGGCCAGCGCGCCCAGCTGGGCAGCGATGGCCGCCCAGGCGAGCAGCGCCAGTACGGTCGGCCAGGGAACGAAGCCGAGCGTCATCAGCGCCGCGACGTACAGCGGCGCGTCCAGCCCGAGATCGAGCTGGTTCGCGACGGCGACGAGGGCAAGGGCGGGACCGACCAGCCCGATGCCGTAGAGCGCGTCGCGTGCCCAGCCGGATCGCGCCTGCACCTGAGGCAGCCACAGCCAGGCGTAGAGCGAGGGGACGAGGAAGAGAATCGCGTAGAGATTGGCGACTGCCGTGCCGACCGCGACGCCGCCGAGCGCCAGCAGCGCGACGGCGTACCCGGCGAGCTCGTCGGCGGCATCGGGTGCGCCACGAGCGGCGAGCCTCGGCCGGGCGCGTAGCCAGCCCACGCCGACCAGTGCGAGGAGCGCGAGCAACCCTGCCACCGGCCAGTCGGAGACGACGGGGCTGTCCGGCGACGGCGGCAGTGACCCGTTGCGCGGAAAGATGCCGACGAAGGCGCCGAAGGTGACCACGGCGCCGACCCACAGCCAGAGGCCGAGACGTGTGCGGAGCCCGAGCCACCCGCCCCGGAGCGACAGCCCGCGCTTCCGGCAGCGGGCATACAGGTCGATCGAGCCGACGAGGAACGGGACGAGCGAGGCGAGCAGCACGAGCTCGATCGCCCAGCCGCGTACCGTACGATCGCCGAGGTAGAGCGAGCCTGCCGTGTCGCCGGCAAAGGCAACACTCGCGTCGAGCGAGGAGAGAAGCGCTTCCGCCGCCCGGCCGAGCCGCTCGAAGCGAACGAGGTCCAGGCTCTCGGGCGTGTCGGCTGCGGCGTTGCCGGCGCCCTCCCCGACGGTCGCCAGACGCACGGCGGAGATGCCACGACCGAGGAAGGAAGCCTGCTCGCCGTACCCGAACGGTATGCCGAGGTCGACGAGCTGCGTCAGCCAGTCGGGGTGGGAGGGCTCCCTCGTCGTCTGCTCCGCGACCCGGACCGAGGCCGTGCGGACGAGGGCCGGAGCCGGCGAGCGCGAGCCGAAGCCGGAGAGAGCGAGCCGTGGCCGTGCGCGGCCGGCGATCCCGTCGAGCGAGACGACGGCGATCAACCTGTCGCGGAGTGCCGACGAAGAGGCGAACCGCGCTGCGCCGTAGCCGCCGTAGGCGCCGCCGTCGGAGGAGAGGAAGACGAGGGTGTGCTGCGGCTGTGGCCGCCCGGCCACCGTCCCGAGTTGCGCGTAGCCGCGTGCGAGCTCGATCAGCGCGGCCGTGCCGGAGGCGTTCACGTTGGCGCCGGGACCTCTGCCCGTGTTGTCGCGGTGGGCGAGGAAGACGATCACGTCGTCGCTGCTCCCCGGCACGACCGTGACGATGTTGCGCAGCCGCCTCTGGCCCAGGCCAGGCACGTCCTCCTCCCACGTGTCCTCGCGCGCCTCCAGACCGTAGAGAGCGAGCTTCTCCCGGTACCAGCGCGCAGCGCCGTCGGCGAGCGCCGTTCCGGGGACGCGACTCGGGTGATCGAGAGCGAGCTCTCGCGTCGTGGCCACGGCCGAGGCGATGTCGAACGAGGGGGGCAGCACCGGAGCCGGGAGAGGTCCCTGCCGGGTGACCGTGAACGACGTCAGCAGGAGGGCGGGAACGACGAGCAGCAGCGCTGCCCGCACGAGCCGACCGTTGATCGGCTGCTCCACCGAGCCTCGTCGCACTCGGGCACGGGGGACGCGCTGCTTGGAGGGCTCAGCGCTGATGGACGGCCTCCCGGCCTCTCCGGTGGCCGGCGCTACCTCGAGCGGCGGGGACGGGTCGCGATCCTCCGTCGCTCCCCAGAGAACCCCCGTCAGGGAACGGTCGCCGAGCCATTGCCATGCCGGGGGCTAGTCTAGGGGCGGCGAGGGCACGGACGCTCCTCGCACCCCCCGCGGGACCATGCCCGATACCCTCACCATCCTCCTCGTCGACGACGAGGACTCGATCCAGACCCTGCTCACGTACCCGCTCGAGCGGGACGGATACCGGGTCGTGCAGGCGCGTGACGGCGACGAGGCGCTGGCGCGGTTCGCCGAGGAGCAGGTCGACCTGGTCGTGCTCGACATCATGCTGCCCAAGCTCGACGGGCTGGAGGTCTGCCGCCGCCTGCGCACCGAGAGCACGGTCCCGATCATCATGCTCACGGCCCGCGACGACGAGCTGGACAAGGTGCTGGGCCTCGAGCTCGGCGCGGACGACTACATCACCAAGCCGTTCTCGATCCGTGAGTTCCGCAGCCGAGTGCGTGCGCTGCTTCGGCGGGCCGCGATCCCTCCCGCCGGTGGCCGGCGCGAGGAGACGATCGACCGCGGAGAGCTGACGATCGACCTGCCGCGGCGGACGGTGGAGGTCAGGGGCGAGCCGGTGCAGCTGACGTTCGTGGAGTTCGAGCTGCTCGCGTTGCTCGCCTCGACCCCCGGTGTCGTGTACTCCAGGCGGCAGCTGCTGGAGCGGCTTCGCGGCGGGGCCGACTACCGCGAGCCGCGCACGATCGACGTGCACGTGCGCCATCTGCGAGAGAAGATCGAGCGCGAGCCGCGCGAGCCCGAGCTGATCCTCACGGTGCGGGGCGCCGGCTACCGCTTCCGCGACGGATGAGCCCTCCCGGCGGCATCCGCGTCAAGCTGACGCTCGCCCTCGTCGTGATCGTCGGCGGTGCGCTGCTCGCCGCCTATGTGATCGTGGTGCCGTCGCTGGAGCGCAGTCTCGTCGACGCGAAGCTCGTGCAGCTCCAGACCACTGCGAACACGATCACGAGGAGTATCGCCGGAAACAGCGACGTGCTGTCGAGCCCCGTCCGGCTCGACGCTGTGGTACGAGCTTTCGCAGACGCTTTCGGGGCGCGGGTCGTCGTCTTCCAGGTGTTCTCGAGCCCACTGACGCTGTCGGTCGTGTCCGACTCTGCGGAGAGCACGTCCACGGAGATCGCGCGCGACCCCGCTGCCCTCGAGGCGGCGTCGAGCGGCCGCGCGGTGAGGGCGCGGGTGACGCGCGGGGAAGACGAGTACGGCGAGGTGGCCGTGCAGCTCTTGCCGACGACCGGGATCGTCCTGGTCTCGGCATCTCTCGGCGATCAGCTCGCGACCGTGCGGCTCGTCGAGCGCCGCATGCTCTACGCCACCCTGGCCGGGCTCGGGATCGCGTTGCTGCTCGGCTTCGTCGCCGCCACGATGCACGCGCGGCGGATCCTGCGGCTGCAGCGGGCGACGGATCGCATCGCCAAGGGCCATTTCGACGAGCCTGTCGTCGACTCGGGCGACGACGAGCTCGGCCGCCTCGCCACGGCGTTCGACAGGATGCGCGTCCAGGTCGCCCAGCTCGACTCGGCCCGCAAGGAGTTCGTGGCCAACGCGTCGCACGAGCTGCGCACGCCGCTGTTCTCGCTCTCGGGCTTCCTGGAGCTGCTGGCGGACGAGGATCTGGACGAGGAGACGCGGCGGGAGTTCCTCAGCACCACCCGGGGCCAGGTCGAGCGTCTGACGAAGCTCGCAACCGAGCTGCTCGACCTCTCCCGCATGGATGCCGGGCGGCTGCGCATCGAGTCCGAGGAGGTCGAGCTGACCGAGACCGCGCGTCTCGTCGCCGAGGAGCTCCACGCGCTCGCAGAGGCCTCGGGGCACCTGCTCGAGGTCGTCGGCGACGGCGATGCCTGGGCCCATGCGGACGAGGAGCGCGTCCTCCAGATCGGCCGGGCGCTGGCGGGGAACGCGCTCGTGCACACGCCTGGTGGCACGCGTGTGCTCCTCCGTGCGGAGCGCCGTGGGGATCGGGCCACGCTCTCGGTCGAGGACGACGGGCCCGGGATTCCGGCCGAGCACCTCGAGCGCGTGTTCCAGCGCTTCTACCGGGTGGAGGGCGCTCATGCCTCCGGCAGCGGGCTGGGGCTGGCGATCGCGCGGGAGCTGGCCGAGCGCATGGGCGGCGAGGTCGCGATCGAGAGCGGGCCGGGACGCACGGTGTGCACGCTCGACCTCCCCGCCGAGCCGTCGCCGGCGTAGGCCGATGCCGGGCGCCCGTTTCCACGTGGAAACGGGGAGACGCGAGACATGGCTACAGTGCGGGCGATGCGCCCTGCTGCGGTTGTCGCCGTCACCTTCGCCGCAGCTCTGCTGGGTGGAGGCCTGGCGCTCGTGCTCGGATCGGTGACGGGACTGACCGAGGGTGACAGCACCACCGTGATCGCCGCCGCCGCCGCCGGTGCGACGACGACGTCCGGCACCGGCAACGACGAGCCACCACCGGCGCCGTTGCTCGGCAACGGCTTCGACCCGGCGGCGCTCTATGCCGGTCGCGCCTCGGGTGTCGTGACGCTCTATGCCAACCTCGGCGCGGACGGGCTCTCGCAGGGGTCGGGCTTCGTCGTCGACGGTGACGGCACCATCCTCACGAACGCGCACGTCGTCACCAACGTGGCGGGGTTGCCCGACGGCGCCTCGCCGGAGGACGTCAGGGGCGCCGACGCCCTGTTCGTGGAGTTCAAGGACAGGGATCGCGTGCCGGCCCGCATCGTCGGCTGGGACCTCTTCAGCGACGTCGCCGTCGTGAAGGTCGACCCGACCGACCACCCGCTGGCCCCGGTGCCGCTCGGCGATTCCGACGCGGTTGTCGTGGGGACGCCGGTCGCCGCCATCGGCAGCCCCTTCAACGAGCAGAGCTCTCTCTCGGTCGGGGTCGTCGCCGCGGTCGATCGCTCCATCGCCTCGCTCACCTCGCGCTACAACGTGGCAGGCGCGATCCAGACGGACGCGCCCATCAATCGCGGCAATTCCGGCGGCCCGCTCTTCGACGCGAAAGGGCGCGTGATCGGGATCAACGCGCAGATCCGCTCGAACAGCGGCACGGCGGAGGGAGTCGGGTTCGCGATCCCGATCAACATTGCGCGCAGGGCGCTCGACCAGCTCAACAGCACCGGCCGTGTCAGCTACGCCTACATCGGGATCACCACGCAGGACGTCACGCGCGGCCTCGCGCGCCGCTTCGGCTTCGGGGCCGAGCGTGGTGCGCTCGTCACGCAGGTCGAGCCGGACACGCCCGCGGCCAAGGCGGGCCTCCGCGGCGGCACGCGAGTGGTGAGCTGGAACGGCCTGCGCGTCTGGGTCGGCGGCGACCTGATCGTCCGCATCGGCGACGCGCCGGTCTCGAGCGCGCAGGACGTGTCGCGTGCCGTGACGCTGCTGCTGCCCGGCCAGCGCGTGCCGATCGTCGTGCTGCGCGCAGGGAAGCAGCGCGAGGTGGTGCAGGTGACGCTCGCAGAGCGCCCCGCCGGCCCGTAGCGCCGTGCGGCGCCGGCTGATCGTCGTCTCGAATCGCGGCCCGGTCGGCTACGAGCGGAGCGAAACCGGAGAGGTGGTGCGCTCGGCGGGCTCGGGCGGCCTGGTTGCTGCCCTGCGCCCCCTCGTATCCCGGTACGACGTCACCTGGATCGCGAGTGCGATCTCGGCGGAGGATCGGGCCCTCGCGGCCGCCGGGCCGCGCGTGGAGCAGCTGGATGGCGGGGCCCGCGTGCGGCTCCGGCTCGTCGACCACGACCCGTCGGCGTACCGGAGCTTCTACGCCACGGTCGCGAACCCCGCGCTGTGGTTCGTCCAGCACGGGCTCTGGGATCTCCTGCACGATCCCGGGGCGGACCTGCTCGGCCCCTGGCGGCAGGGCTATGTCGCCGTCAACAGGGGCTTTGCGGATGCGGTGCTCGCCGAGCTGCAGCGGGCCCCGGACGCAGTCGTGCTCTTCCAGGACTACCACCTGTACGTCGCACCGGCTCTCGTGCGGGCCGAGCGCCCTGATGCGCGCCTCGCCCACTTCGTGCACATCCCCTGGGTTGCTGCCGAGGGCTGGTCCGTGCTTCCCGCGGCCGTCGTGCGGTCGATCCACGAGGGCCTGCTCGCCTGTGACAGCGTCGGCTTCCACGCCGAGCGCTGGCGCTCCGCCTTCGTCCACACGTCGGCTGCTCTGCTCGACCGGGCCGAGGAGGCGCTCGCGTGCTCGCACGTCAACCCGGCCGCGGTCGACGCCGCAGCGCTCGCGGCGCTCGCCGCCGAAGAGGGGGTGCTCGAGCGCGAGCGGTCTCTCCTCGCCTCCCGTCCCGAGCGGCTGATCGTGCGCGTCGACCGCACCGACCCGGCGAAGAACGCCGTCGCAGGCTTTGCCGCGTTCGGTTGCCTGCTGCGCCGCCGCCCGGATCTGCACGGGCGCGTGGGCATGCTGGCACTGCTCGACCCCTCACGGCAAGGCATCCCGGAGTACGTGGACTACCGCCGCGCGCTCGAGGCGGAGGCGGCGGCCGTCAACGCCGCGTACGGCACGCCCGGCTGGTCGCCGCTGCAGCTCCACATCCGGGACGACTTCAGGGGCTCGGTCGCCGCGTACAAGCAGTACGACGTCCTCCTCGTCAACCCGGTGATGGACGGGCTCAACCTCGTCGCCGCGGAGGCACCCCTCGTCAACGAGCGCAACGGCGTGCTGGTCCTCTCGCGTAGTGCCGGCGCGTGGGAGCACCTCGGCGAGTCCGCTCTCGGTGTCGATCCGCTGGACGTCGAGGCCACCGCGCGCGCGCTCGAGCAGGCCCTGGAGCTGCCCGAGCCCGAGCGCGCGGCCAGGCTGGCGCGAGCTCGCTCGAGCGTCCTCGCACGCGAGCCCTGGAAGTGGGCCGACACGGAGCTCTCGGCGCTCGATGCCCGCAGTACCATGCGCACGTGAGCGCGACGCCGCTGGCCTCCCCGACCGAGCTCGTCTCTCTCGATCCTGCCACGCTCGTCGAGGTGGGGCGCGTTCCCGTCACGGAGCCGGCGGCGATCGGCGAGATCGTCTCGGAGGCCCGCCTCGCGCAGGAGGCATGGGCCCGGGAACCAGCCGAGGCGCGGTCGCGGCTCCTACGGCGACTCGTGCACGTGCTGCTCGACGAGGGCGACGACGTCGCCCGCACGATCGTGGGCGAGACGGGCAAGCCGCTCGTGGAGGCGTACACGTCGGAGTTGTTCGTCTGCCTGGACAACCTCACCTGGCTCGGCCGCAACCTCGGCAAGGTGCTCCGGGCCGAGCGCGTGCCCGTGCCGCAGCCGTACCTGCCGCACAAGCGGGCCTGGCTGCGCTACGAGCCGGTCGGTGTGGTCGGGGTCGTGTCGGCGTGGAACTTCCCGCTGGCCGTGCCGCTGACCCAGGCGGCGGCGGCCGTTGCGGCGGGCAACGCGGTCGTCCTGAAGCCGTCCGAGCTGACGCCGCTGACGGGGGGCCTGGTCGAGGAGCTGTTCCGCCGTGCCGGAGCGCCCGCTGGGCTCGTGCGGGTCGTGCAGGGCGCGGGCGAGGGCGCCGGTGACGCACTGGTGCGGCAACGAGGGGTGAGCAAGCTCGTGTTCACCGGCTCGGCGGACGCGGGTCGCGTCGTCGCGGCCCGAGCGGCCGAGCGGCTCTGCCCGATTACTCTCGAGTTGGGGGGCAAGGATCCGATGATCGTGCTCGACGACGCCGACCTCGGCCGTGCGATCGAGGGCGCGCTCTGGGCGTCGTTCGCCAACTGTGGGCAGGTGTGCTCCGGCGTCGAGCGCATCTACGTCGACGCGGTGCTCTACGAGCCGTTCCTGCACGGCCTCCGGGAGCGTGCCGCCGCACTCCGGATCGGGTGCGGCGCCGACCCCCGCACGGATCTCGGCCCGCTCGTGACCGAGGAGCAACGCAGCCGCGTGGAGTCGCTGGTCTCCGACGCGGTCGCCCATGGCGCCGAGGTCGTCACGGGCGGAGGACGGCCCGACACCGGCCTGCCCGGGTGGTTCCACGAGCCCACCGTTCTCGCGGGCGAGCCGATCTCGTCCCGCATTCGCAGCGAGGAGATCTTCGGCCCCGTCGTCATCGTTGACAGAATAGACAACGAAGAGGATGGGATCCGCCGTGCGAACGACTCGGGCCACGGGCTCGGGGCGAGCGTGTGGACGCGCGACCGCGCCCGGGCCCGGCGCGTGGCCGAGCGCATCGAGGCCGGCTCCGTGTGGGTCAACGATCACGCCTACTCCTACGGGCTCGGGCAGGCTCCGTGGGGAGGGCGGAAGGACTCGGGCATCGGACGCACGCACTCGAAGCACGGGCTCTACGCCATGTCCCAGCTCAAGTACACCGACGCGGACGCGGGGCGGCTGACCCCTCCCTGGTGGTATCCCTATTCGGACATGGTGGTGGACGGCTTCCGCGGTGCCCTGGGGGCGCTCTACGGCGACGGCGTCGGCGCACGCCTCGGCGCGGTGCGCCGGCATCGGCGCGGCCTGCTCGAGCTCGGCAAGCGGGCGTTGCGCAGATGACGGACCTCTCCCACGTCGACGAGACCGGCGCGGTGCGCATGGTCGACGTCGGTCACAAGCCGCTCTCCCGCCGCCGTGCGGTCGCGCGGGCGACGGTGGAGATGGCGCCCGCGACCGCTGCGCGCCTCCGTGATCTCCCGAAGGGCGACGCTCTCACGACCGCACAGATCGCAGGGATCATGGCGGCCAAGCGCACGAGCGACCTGATCCCGCTGTGCCATCCGCTTCCGCTCTCGGTGGTGGAGGTCCGGCTCGCCGTGGGCGAGGGCGGCGTCGAGATCGAGGCCGTCGCGGAGACCACCGCGCAGACCGGCGTCGAGATGGAGGCGCTCACCGCCGCCGGGATCGCCGCGCTGACCGTGTACGACATGGCCAAGGCGATCGACAAGGCGATGACGATCACGGGGCTCGCCCTGGTCGAGAAGACGAAGGGCGAGGCCTGAAGGTGGAGGCGGCGGTGCTCACCGTCTCGGACGGCGTCCACCACGGGACACGAGAGGACCTGAGCGGGGACACGCTCGTCGAGCTGCTCCGCGCCGAGGGCTTCGAGGTCACCCGCCGGGTCGTTCCGGACGAGCGCGAGCAGATCGCCGGTGCCATCGCGGAACTGGCCACCGAGGCGTCGCTCGTGCTCACCACGGGGGGCACCGGCTTCACGCCCCGCGACGTCACTCCCGAGGCGACCCGCTCCGTGATCGACCGCGACGCGCCCGGGATCGCCGAGGCGATCAGGGCCGACGCTCTCACGCGGACTCCGCACGCTCTTCTCTCCAGGGGCGTCGCCGGGCTCCGCGGCGCCACTCTGGTGGTGAACCTGCCGGGCTCGCCGGGTGGGTGCCGGGACGGCTTCGCCGTGATCCTGCCTGCCCTCGCGCACGGCCTCGAGCTCGCGGCCGGAGACCAGGGCTCGCGGCACCGCCAGACATGAGCACGGCGGCAGTGTCTCTCCCGCGCCGTTTCGCGTCGCTCGTCAGGCTGGAGCACACCGTCTTCGCGCTCCCGTTCGCCTACGCCGGCGCGTTCCTCGCCGTCGACGGCTTCCCGGGGTGGGGCAACCTGCTCTGGGTCACCGCTGCGATGGTGGGCGCCCGCACGTTCGCGATGGGCCTCAACCGCGTCATCGATGCCGGCATCGACGCGCGCAACCCCCGCACCGCGTCGCGTGAGCTCCCGGCCGGCCGGCTGACGGGCGGCCAGGTGTGGGCGCTCTGCGTCACAGCCCTCGCTCTCTACCTCGTGGCCGTCTTCCAGCTCGACCCGGTCGTGCGCTGGCTGTGGCCGATCCCCGTTGCGCTGTTCGTCGTCTACCCGTACCTCAAGCGCTTCACCTGGCTCTGTCATCTCTGGCTCGGCCTCTGCACGGGCCTTGCTCCGGTGGGCGCGTGGATCGCCGTCACGGGCCAGGCGCCGTGGGAGGCTTGGGCCCTCTTCGCCGCCCAGGGCCTGTGGGTCGCCGGCTTCGACCTCTTCTACGCGCTCTTCGACGTCGAGCACGACCGGCGCGAGGGGCTGCACTCGTGGGCGACACGGTTCGGTGAGCGCGGCGTCTTCGCCGGGGCGCGGCTCTTCCATGCCCTCGGCATCGGCCTGCTGGCCGCGGTCGGCGTTGGCCTCTCGAGCGGCCCGGCGTACTGGGCGGGAGTCGCGGTCGTGGCGGTGCTTCTCGTCTACGAGCACACGATCGTGCGACCCGGCGACCTGCGCCGGCTGAACGCCGCCTTCTTCACGGTGAACGGCGTCGTCAGCGTCGTCTTCGGTCTTTTCGTACTGCTCGACACGCTCGGCTGACCGACCCGCGACGCGCTGGGGAAGGGCCTGCCCGGCTTGGAAAGGGCCTGCCCGGCGCAGTCCCGGCACACTCCCGGCACGCTTGCGTGACGGAATCGCCGCTACCGTGACACCAGGGCACCTCCGGTGCCCCCGGGGGCGGTTGGGGAGAGGCTCGCGGACGGTCGGGGAGTGGGAGGCGCGGCGGTGATCAGAGCGGCGGGCGTCGAGAAGCGATACGGGCGCAAGCTGGCGCTGCGCGGGGTCACGTTCGAGCTGGATCGCTGCGGCTTCCTCGTCCTCACGGGCGCGAACGGCTCGGGCAAGACGACGCTGCTGCGGCTCGTCGCGGGGCTCGCGGCCCCCACCCGCGGGAGCCTCGAGGTCGACGCCGGGCGTGGCGACCTGGGCTACCTCGGCCATGAGCCCCTGCTGTACCGGAACCTGACGGCGCTCGAGAACCTCGAGCTCTTCGGCCGTCTCTATCGCGTCCCCGAGCGGCGCGAGCGGGCCGGGATGCTCCTGGAGCGGTTCGGTCTCTGGGAGGCGCGCGGCGAGCGCGTGGCGGCGTACTCGCGGGGGATGACGCAGCGCCTCGCGCTCTGCCGTGCCCTGCTCCACGACCCTGGGCTCCTCCTGCTGGACGAGCCGTTCACGGCTCTCGACGAGGCGGGCGCGGCGCTGCTCGACCGCGAGCTGCAGGAGCTCGTCGGGCTGCGCACCGTTCTCGTCGCGACTCACGACCCGGAGCGTGTCTCGGCGCTTGCGACGCAGAGGCTCTCGCTCGCATGATCGGCTATCTCGCCGACGTGTCCGCCCTTGCTCGCAAGGACCTGCGGCTCGAGTTGAGGGCGAAGGACACCCTGCCGGCGATGCTCCTGTTCGTCGTCGCGACGCTCGTCGTCTTCCACTTCGCGCTTCCCGGAGGGACGAGCGACGATGCCGCCTACGGGCTGTTGTGGGTCGCGATCGTCTTCACCGCGCTCCTCGGCCTTGCCCGTGCCTGGTCGCCGGAGAACGAGGCCGGCGCCCTCGACGGGCTCGTGCTCGCGCCCTGCGACCGAAGCGCGATCTGGCTCGGCAAGACACTGGCCACGCTCGCGTTCCTGGCAGTTGCCGAGGTCGTGGCGCTCCCCGCGTTCGCGCTCTTCTTCGCGCCGCTCGACACGGCAGCGGTCGCAGGCGTCCTGCTTGCGAGCCTCGGGATCTGCGTGGTCGGCTCACTGCTTGCGGCCATGGCGGCGGCGAGCCGGGGCCGCGAGGTGATCCTGCCGCTCCTGCTCCTGCCTCTCGCGATCCCTCTCGTCGTCGGAGGCGTCGGCGCCGCCGTCTCGCCCGAGAGCGGCAAGTACCTCCTCTTCCTCGGCCTCTACGACGCCGTCTTCGCAATACTTTCCTGGGCTTCCTTTGAATACGTCGTCACGGAATAGCGCTCTGACCGCGCTGGCGCTCGGCGCCGTCGTGCTGATGGCCGCCGCGATCGCGATGGTCTTCTTCGTCGCGCCCGAGGACGCGGACCAGGGGATCTCCCAGAAGATCTTCTACTTCCACGTGCCGATCGCGCTCACCGCGTACGCGTGCTTCGGGCTCGGTGCCTGGAAGGCGCTGCGCCTCCTGTGGGTCGGTGGGGAGCGGCGCGACCTGGAGAGCTACACGGCGATCCACCAGGGGACGATCTTCGGAGCCCTGACGCTCATCACGGGCTCGATCTGGGCGAAGGCGTCGTGGGGCGTGTGGTGGCTGTGGAGCGAGAACCAGCTCGTGCTCTTCCTCGTGCTCTTCCTCTTCTACTGCGCCTACTTCATGCTCCGCTTCTCGATCGAGGAAGGCCCGCGCCGCGAGCGCATCTGTGCCGTCTACGCCCTCTTCGGCGTCGCCCTGATCCCGGTCAGCTTCATGGCCATCCGGCTCGCGAGCAATTTCATCCACCCGGTGGTCTTCACCCGCGAGGGGCCGCAGATGACCGGGACGATGTTCTCGGCGTTCCTCGTCTCCCTCGTGGCCATCCTCTCGCTCGCCTACGTGATGTACAGGGTCGAGATCGTGGGCAAGCGCACGGACGCGCACCTGCGCGACCTGCGGGAGGCGCTGACGTGAGCCAGGGGGACTACGTGGCGCTCGCCTACGGCGCGGTGCTCGTCTTCGTGCTTTTGTGGGTGGCGATCATCGCCGCCAAGCTCGTGCGCCTCGAGCGCGAGGCGGCGGAGCTGGCGGAGCTCGCGCGTGCCCGCCGGGACAATGGCTGAGCTCCTCGTCTGGCCGGCGCTGATCGCCTACGGCGAGGCGGCCTTCGCGTATGCCGGCGAGCTGCGTGGTCCGGGCTTTGCCGGCAGGCTCGCCACCTGGGGTGTCCGGATCGGCTGGCTGGCGCAGACCGCGCTGCTCGTCGTGCAGGCGATCGACAGCGACGGGTTCCCCTGGGGCACCTGGGCGGGAGCGCTCAACCTGTTCGTCTGGCTCATCGTGGGCGCCTATCTGATCTGGGGCTGCAGGCCGCGGTACCGGCTGCTCGGCCTCGCCGTGATGCCGGTTGCAGCAGCGTTGCTCATCGCAGCCTGGGCCGGGGGCGGCACGGGGGTTGCGGCCCGCGACGAGCCCGGCGGCCTCCTGGCCGTTCACGTCGGCCTGATGCTGGCCGGCTTCGCTGGGCTCACCCTCGCCGCCGGCATGGCGGTGCTCTACCTCTGGCAGGAGCGGCGCCTGAAGCGCCGCGATGCGCGGCTGCTGCGCCTGCGGGTGCCGCCGCTCGACGCGCTCGATCGGCTCTCGGCCCGCGCCGCCCTCGTGTCGCTGGTCGTGCTCTCGAGCGGTGTCCTGGTCGGCCTCGCGAGCTTCGAGCGAGGCGACTTCGATGCCGCCATGGCCGTCACGCTCGGCATCTGCGCGGCTGTCGCCACCACGCTCGTGCTGCGGTGGGAGGCGGGCCTTCGCGGCCGGCGCTTCGCGGTGCTGCTCGTGCTCGTGCTCGCCCTGGTTGCCGTCGTCCTCCCCCTGACCCACTTCGCCGCATGAAGCTCGCACTCGTCGGCGTCTCGCACCACCAGGCCCCCGTCGAGCTGCGGGAGCGCGTCGCAGTCGACCGCGACGCTGCGTCGTCGCTCGCCCGCAGCCTTGCGAGCGGGTGTGAGGCAGTCGTCCTCTCCACCTGCAACCGGACGGAGCTGTACCTCGCCAGCGAGCACGACGCCCCGCTCGACGAACGCGGCGGTGCCGCCCTCGTCGATCTCGCAGGCAGCGAGGGCTCGTCGCTCGCTCCGGTGCTCTACCGGCTGCGGGACGACAGTGCCGCCCTGCACCTCTTCCGCGTCTCGGCCGGACTCGACTCGCTCGTCCCCGGCGAGGGTGAGATCCTCGGGCAGGTACGTGACGCATTCGAGGCCGGAGCGCCCGGCCCGCTGCTCGACCGGCTCTTCCGGCAGGCCCTGTACGCGGGCCGCCGGGCCAGGGTCGAGACGGCGATCGGCGAGAGCCCCGCCTCCGTTCCCGCGGCCGCGGCAGCCCTCGCCCAGCAGGTGTTCGAGAGCCTGGCCGGGCACAGGGTCCTGCTCGTGGGTGCGGGCAAGATGAGCGAGCTGACCGCCCGGAACCTGCGCAGCCGGGGCGCGACCATCGCCGCCGTGGCGAACCGGACGCTCGAGCACGGCGAGGAGCTGGCGCGCCAGGTCGGCGCCCGGGCGATCGGGCTCGAGTCCGTCGCAGAGGCCCTCGCCGACGCGGACATCGTCGTCGCTTCGACCAGCGCTCCCGGCTTCGTGATCGACCTGGGCGGCGCATCCGCCGCCCTGCGCGCTCGCCGGGGCCGACCCATCCTCTTCATCGATCTCGCGGTGCCGCGCGACATCGACCCGGCCCTGTCCGGGCTGGACGGTTGCTTCGTCTACGACATCGACGACCTCGAGGCCGTCGTGGAGGCCTCGCTCGCCGGCCGTCGCACGGAGGCCGTGCGCGCCGAGCGGATCGTCGCGGCGGAGGCGGAGCGGTTTCGCGAATGGCAGGCGTCGCTCGCGGTCGTGCCCGCGATCGCCTCGTTGAGGGCGCGCGCCGAGGAGATCCGGGCAACCGAGCTGGCCAAGGCCAACGCCCGGCTCGGGAGGCTGCCGGAGGACGACCGCAGGCTCGTGGAGGCCGTCACCAGCCAGATCGTGGCGAAGCTCCTGCATCTGCCGACGATCCGCATGAAGGAGGCGGCCGCCGCCGCCGACGGCGTCGTCTATGCTGACGTCGTGCGGCACCTGTTCGGGCTCGGCGAGGAGGAGGAGCAGTCATGACGCGACCGTTCCTGATCGGGCGTCCGCTGCCGCTGCAGGCACCGACCGCCTTCGTGCGCATCCGCCCGCGGGGCCGCCTCGTGTGCGGCGAGACCCGCACAGCCCCCCATCGCCGCTGCCGTGCTGCTGCGCGTCGGTTCCCGCGGCAGTAGGCTCGCGCTCACCCAGGCCGAGCGCGCCGCTGCCGGCCTGCGTGGGCCCGGAGTGGAGATCGCCCTCGTGCCCGTCACCACCGCCGGTGACCGCGACCGCACGCGTCCGTTCGGCGAGATCGGCTCTCGCGGCGTCTTCGTCAAGGAGCTCGAGGAGGCGCTTCTCGAGGGGCGTATCGATGCAGCCGTGCACTCGGCCAAGGATATGACCGCAAGCGACACCGACGGTCTCGTGGTGGGTGCCTACACGGAGCGCGAGGACGCCCGCGACGCACTCTGCGGGGCCTCCCGGATCCTTCCGGGGATGCGCATCGGGACGGCCTCGGCGCGTCGGCGGGCCCAGTTGCTCGCCTTCGAGCCGACGCTCTCGGTCGAGCCCTTGCGCGGCAACGTCGACACGCGGCTGCGCAAGCGGGGGGAGCGCGGCCTCGACGCGATCGTGCTCGCCGCCTGTGGCCTGGACCGGCTCGGGCTGGCAGCCGAGATCGGGCTGCGCCTCGACCCGGAGATGATGCTGCCCGAGGCCGGCCAGGGTGCGCTCGCGTTGCAGGTACGGGCCGGCGAGGAGCACCTCGTCGCGGCGATCGACGACGCCGAGACCCGTCGCCGCGTCGAGGCGGAGCGCCGCTGCGTGGCACTCGTCGGCGGAGGTTGTCTCGCTCCGGTCGCAGCGCACCATGACGGCGCGACGCTGACGGCGCTCGTCGCCGACGAGGACGGTGCCTGGGTAGAGAGACGGTCGGGCGACGACCCTGCGGCGCTCGCTGCCGAGCTCGTCGCCGCTGCGCGCTCGTGAGGATCGTGGTCACGCGGCCGGCGGGTCACGAGAGCGAGCTCCTGGAGCGGCTCGACGCGCTCGGGCACGAGGTCGTCCACTGCCCCCTGATCGAGATCGAGCCGCTCGGCGACGAGCCGATCGCCGTCGACGGCTACGACTGGGTGATCGTCACGAGTGCGAACGGCGCGCGCGAGCTGCTCCGCCGAGCGGCCGGCCCGCTGCCGCGCATCGCCGCAATCGGCCGTGCCACGGCGGCCGTGCTCGGGGAGGTCGCTCTCGTGCCCACCGTGGCGACGCAGGAGGGGTTGCTCGCGGAGCTGCCCCGGCCTGCGGGCCGGGTGCTGTTCGCCGGCGCCGAGGGGGCGCGCAGGCTGCTCGTCGACGAGCTCGGAGCCGACTTCGTTCCGCTCTACCGTACGCACGAGCTCCATCCGCCCGGCCCTCTCGACGGGGATCTGTGCGTCCTCGCCTCTGCCTCGGCCGCCCGTGCGCTCGCCCGTGTCCGCTCGTCGATCCCCGTCGTCTGCATCGGGCCCGAGACGAGCCGGGCGGCGCGGGCCGCAGGGTTGGAAGTCGTCGCCGAGGCGGTCACCCACGACACGGACGGGCTCGTCGACGCGGTGAGGCGCGTCGCCGCGGAGCCGCCTGTCAGCTCGTAGACTCGGCTTCGATGTTCATCACGTTTCTCACCGACTTCGGCCTCCGGGACGACTTCGTCGGCACCTGCCACGGCGTGATCAAGCGGATCGCGCCGGAGGCCCAGATCATCGACATCACGCACGGCATCCCGCCGCAGGCCGTCCTGCAGGGAGCGCTCGTGCTCGCCAACACGCTGCCTTACATGCCGATCGGGGTTCACCTCGCCGTCGTCGACCCGGGCGTCGGCGGCCACCGGCGTGCGCTGGCGCTGCAGGATCGCGAGGGGCGGCGGTACGTCGGCCCCGACAACGGGTTGCTGCTCCCGGCGGCCGAGAGCGCCGGCATCGAGGAGGCGCGAGAGCTCGCGAACCCCGCCTACGCTCTCGATTCGATCTCACGCACGTTTCACGGCCGCGACATCTTCGCGCCTGCGGCGGCGCATCTGGCCGGCGGCGTCCCGCTCTCGGAGTTGGGCCCGCCGATCGACCCGGGCGCGCTCGTGCGGCTCGACCTGCCCGAGCCGGTCTACGGCGACGGCGTCGTCGACGCCACGATGCTCTATGTCGACAGCTTTGGCAACATTGCTCTCAACCTGACGCGAGACGACGTGGAGCGGGCAGGGGTCGTCCCGGGAACGCGCGTCGAGCTGGAGCTGTCCGGCGAGCGGTATTACGCCGTGGCCGCGCGGACGTTCGCCGATGCAGGCACGGGCGCCGTGATCCTGTACGAGGACAGCTACCGGAACATGTCGATCGCCATCTCGGGCGGCAACGCCGCCCAGATGCTGCACGCCTCGGTGGGCAAGACGCTCCGCATCCGTCTCTGAGCGCAGCATCGGCCGGCTTCGGCAGGGAGGGTCACCACCACCAGGGAGGGTCACAGGGAACCGTAGGTTCCCGGCTTCAGGGGTCTTGGCGCGCATGGAATCCCCACTCGGGGATTCCATGCTGCGCAGCAACACCAGTGGCGAGGGCCGGACTTGAACCGGCGACACCACGGTTTTCAGCCGTGTGCTCTACCAGCTGAGCTACCTCGCCCGGGTGGAGTCCGCCAGTGTAGCTAGGCTCGGGCGTCGTGACGGGCGCCAGGCACGTTTCCATCATCGGAGCTCCGCTCGACCTGGGCCAGAGCAGGCGGGGCGTCGACATGGGGCCGTCCGCAATCCGCTATGCGGGGCTCGAGGAGCGGCTGACGGAGATCGGGCTGCTCGTCAGCGATCGCGGCGACATCGCCACCCCGGCCCCGGAGGCGCTGGCCGTCGTGGACGAGCGGGCGCGCTACCTGCCCGAGATCCTCGAGACGTCCTCACGTCTCGCCTCCCTCGTCGGGGAAGCGGTGGCCGAGGGGTCGAGCCCGCTCGTGCTCGGCGGCGACCACTCGGTCGCGCTCGGCACGCTGGCCGGCCTCGCGGGCGCCGCGGGACAGCCGGGGGGCGTGCTCTGGATCGACGCCCACGGCGACCTCAACACGCCCGAGACGAGCCCGTCCGGCAACGTTCACGGCATGCCCCTGGCGGCGGCGCTCGGCTGCTGCGGCGCGTGGTTCGCACACGACGGCCTGCCGCTGCCGGCGGTCGATCCCGCCCGTGTCGTGCTCGTCGGCATCCGCTCGCTCGACCAGGCGGAGCGTGCGTTTCTCAGGGAATCGGACGTGCGGGTCTTCACGATGAGCGACATCGATCGCATCGGCATCGAGCGGGCGGTCAGGGAGGCACTCGCCAGGGTGGCCGGCCCCGGCTTCGTGCACGTCTCGATCGACCTCGACGCACTCGATCCGAAGGTGGCCCCGGGCGTGGGCACGCCGGTGCGCGGCGGCCTGACCTATCGCGAGGCGCACCTCGCGTGCGAGCTCGTGGCGGAGTCGGGGATCGCCGGCTCGCTGGAGGTGGTCGAGGCGAACCCGATCCTCGACAGGGAGAACACGACGGCGCTGACCGCAGTGGAGCTCGTGGCGAGCGCTCTGGGCAAGACGATCCTGTAGCGCCGCGGCCGGGCAGTCCGTGGCCGCGTCAGCCGGGGCGCTCGGCGAGCGCGACACGTGCGAGGCCCGGCACGGCCACGGAGCCGTCGGGCCGGACGTAGCGGGCAAGCCGCTCCGCAGCGCCGGCGCGGATTGCGGCGACCTGGTCGCCCGTCGCCGTCGCGACGATGCCCGCGAGCATGCGCGAGGTGTCGAGGCTCGCGTCCCACCACTCGTCGAGGGAGGAGGCGAGCCAGGTGATCTCGACCTCGTCGACCGTCGTCACGGAGAGGCCCGCGCCTTCGAGCAGCGCGCCCAGCTTCAGCGGATCGGCGTGACGGAAGGGCCCGGGGGCATCTGCGGCGGGCCGGCTCATCAGCCCGAGGTGCACGGCGGCGCGTCCGGCGGCCGTCATCCAGTCGTTCCGCTCGGGCTCCGCCCAGACTGCGATCGCGGCCCGTGAGCCGGGCCGTAGGACGCGGGCGATCTCCCGAGCTGCTGCCTCGCAGTCGGGGACGAGCATGACGCCGTAGCGGCACAGCACGCCGTCGACGGATGCGTCCGGAAGGTCGATCGCGGCCGCGTCGACGATCCGGTACTCGACGTTGTCGAGGCCGAGCTCGGCGCCACGGCGCCGTGCGGCCTCGACCATCTCCGGTGCTGCGTCCGTGGAGAGCAGCAGTCCACCCCGGCCGACCCGGGGTGCGGCGAGGAAGCCGGTGTCGCCGGGCCCGGCGGCGAGGTCGAGCACCGTGTCTCCCTCGCGCGGGCCGAGGAGCTCGACCATTCGCTCCGAGACCGGGCGGGTCGCCTGCCAGAACAGCCCACGGCGCCGCTCCCAGCCGGCTGCGACGGAGCGCCAGGCCTCGATCTGCTCCCCGGCCGGCCCGCTCAGGAGGGAGCTCCGGCGAACGCCGGGATGATGTGCTGCCCGTAGGCGGTGAGCGTCTCCTCCTGGCCGTGCGTCATCAGGTAGATGCTGTAGTGGTCGACGCCGATCGACTCGAGCTCGCGCAGCTTCTCTGTTGCCTGCTCGACGGTGCCGAGGACCGAGAAGCGGTCGCAGATCTCGTCCGTGACGAACTCGCCGTGGGCTGCGCCGACGCGGGAGTGGTCGTTGTAGTCGTAGAACTCCCGCGCCTGCACGTAGTCCGTCAGCGCTTTCGGGACGACGGAGCCGTCCGTGCCGTAGCGCTCGATCAGGTCCTTGACGTGGTTGGACACCATGGCCGGGAACCAGCGGGTCTGTTCGCGCGCGTCGGCCAGGTCGTCGGAGATGTGGCTCGGTGCGCAGACGATGCACTTGAGCGCGTCCGGGTCGCGCCCGGCCTCGGCAGCGGCGGCACGGGCGGTGCCCATGATCCACTGGATGATCTCGGGGTCGGCGAGCTGGATGATGACCCCGTCGCCGACCCGGCCGGCGACGGCGAGGGCCTTGGGCCCGTAGCCTGCGACCCACATCGGGATCTCGGGAAGCTCCGGCCGCACCCATTTGAGCTGGAGGTCCTTGTCGTTCCAGTGCACCTCCTCGCCGTTCATGAACGGCTTGATCATCCGCAGCGCCGTCTCGAACTCGGCGATGCGCACAGGCTGCTGGCCGATGTAGCGGCGTGCGGAGTCGCCGCGCCCGATCCCCATCACCATGCGGCCGTCCGAGATGTCGTGCAGCGTCGCGTAGAGGCTCGCCAGGACCGTCGGCTCGCGCGTACCCGGGTTGGTGACGAGGTGCCCGAACTTCATGGTCGACGTCGCCTGGGCCGCCAGCGTCAGCAGCGGAAACGAATCCTGCCACAGCACGTGGGAGTCGTACGTCCAGCCGATCTCGAAGCCGTTCTCCTCCGCAAGGCTCATCAGCTCCACGAGTCGCTGGTAGGGCGGGTCGGGCAGGACGGTGACTCCGAAGCTCAATGCCATCTGCGTCGTCTCCTTCGTGGGTTCTCACCGATTATCCGTCTCCGGCGCGTCGGGCGCCAGAAACGTGCCGGCGGGGGCTCGCAGCGCTTTCCCCGGGTCGTGCTCGAGCTCGGCGCGCCGTAGCGCGAGCAACGAGAGGAGGCACAGCGCCGCGATCGCGCCGAAGGCGACGCGCCCGTCGCCCGGCAGCTCGAATGCGAGACCGGCGAGCGGCGTGCCCACGAGGATCGTGAGGACGGCACAGCCGTTGACGAGGGCGATCGCGGCCGCAGGGGCGTCCGGCCGCAGCCGCTGGGTCGCGGCGAAGATCGCCGCGAAGGGAACGCCTGCGGCGAGGCCGAGCAAGAGGGCCCCGAGTGCGCCGAGCAGGAGCGGTCCGCCCGAGGCGAGCAGGCCCGCCCCGAGCGCGGCGGCGACGAGGCTCCATGCGACGAGCCTGTGCCGCCGGGTGCCTCCTCGCCGCACCAGCACTCCGCCCCAGGGGCGCGTCACGATGCCCGCGAGGAGGACCGTCCCGCCCGCGACGCCGGCGAGAGCCCGGCCGGCTCCATCGCGCTCGAGGAGCGTCACCACCCAGTTGCCCGCGACGACGGCCAGGCCGAATGTGGCCGCCTGCAGGATCCCGAGCGGCAACAGCCGAGCATCGCGCAGCACGCCGTCCCCGCGATGGCCGACCCGCGGCAGGTGGTGGGCCGCGGCCACCGGCACGGCGGCGGCTGCGGCGAGCACGATCCCGCCCCAGTAGGCGGCGCGCCACGAGCGTCGCGTCAGTCAGCCACGGGACGACCGTCAGTGCGAGGCCACCTCCTGCCATCGTGGCGCCCCCGTACAGACCCTGCAGCGCGGCGCCTCCTCCACCGGCCCGGACCAGGTCGAGGCCGGCGACGAAGCCGGCTCCCGAGCCGATCCCCACGACGAGCCTGCCGGCGATGCCCACGGCGTAGGCGTCCGACGCGAGGAGGAGCGCGTTTCCCGCCAGCGCGGCGCCGATCGCCGCCAGCGCGACCCGCCGGGCACCGAAGCGGTCGGCGCCGTGGCCCGCCGGCAACTGCACGGCGAGATGCGTGACGAACAGGGCGGTCGTCAACAGGCCGACGGCCGCGAGCGACACGCCGTAGGCCTGCGCGAGGGGGTCGGCCACGGCACCCACGTTGGCGACGTTCCACGTCAGGAAGCCGCCGGTGGCGAGACCCGCGGCCACGGCGACGCGGTTTCTAGCCGTCGCCCGTGACCCGGGAGATCGTCTTCGAGGCCAGCCTGTCGAGCGCTGCGACGGAGAGCTCGAGGTGCTCCTCGTGGGTGTCCTCGAGCTTCGTGTGCGAGAGGCCGCGGAGGCTCTGTGCGAACATCATCACCGTGGGGACGCCTGCCCGCGCCACCTCGGCCGCGTCGTGCAGCGGGCCCGACGGCAGCCGGTGCGATGCGCCGGCCACCTCGCGGCAGGCGTCGTCACAGAGGTCGACCAGCGCCCGGTCGAAGAGGATCGGCTCGATGTTCCAGAGGCGCTCCCAGGCGACGTCGATGCTCTCCTCGGTGGCGAAGCGCCTGCTCGCCTCCTGTGCTTGCAGCAGCAGCTCCGCCAGGCTCGCCGCGTCGAGGTGCCGCTGGTCGAGCAGCTGCTCCGCCGTCTCGACGACCGACGTCACGATTCCCGGCTTGCAGACGACTCCGCCGGAGGTGCACACGGCACCGTTGCCGACCCGGGCGGCGATGTCACGGATCTCGAGCGCGAGCTTGGCTGCACCTGCGAGGGCGTCGCGGCGCTTGTCCATCGGTGTCGAGCCGGCGTGCGCGGCCTGACCCGTCCAGGTGATGCGCCAGCGCTCGACACCGTAGGTGCCGAGCACGGCGCCGAGCGGCAGGCTCATCGACTCGAGCACGGGGCCTTGCTCGATGTGGAGCTCGATGTAGGCGGCGGCGCTCTCGAGCTGGTGGCGGGCGTCGAGCGCGCGATCGAGGTCGACGCCGAAGCGGCCGACGGCGTCCGTCAGCGAGACACCGTCACGATCCCGGAGCTGGCGCAGCTCGTCCTGGTCGGACATCGAGCCTGCCGCTGCCGACGACCCGAACAGCGAGCGCCCGAAGCGGGCGCCCTCCTCGTCGGCCCAGTCGACGAGTCTCACCGTCACGGGCGGAGTCCCCTCGCCGGCAATGCGGCGCAGCACCTCCGCGCCCGCCAGCACGTTGAGGGAGCCGTCGAGCCAGCCCCCGTTCGGGACCGAGTCCATGTGGCCGCCGATCAGCACGGCCCGCTCGGACGCCCCCGTCAGCGTGTACCAGTCGTTGCCCGCCTCGTCGCGCTCGACTGCGAGTGGCAGGTCGGCAAGCAGCTCCGCGAGCCAGGCGCGGGCGGTGCTCCAGGTGTCGGTCCAGGCGACGCGCTGGGCGCCGTTCTCGTCACCGGTGAGGGCCCGCAGCTCGTGAAGCCGGGCGACGACTCGTGCAGGATCCAGAGCCATGCGTGCAAGCCTATCGCGGCGCAAATAGGATCGTCGCCGTGGAAGAGCGGCTCACCTGGCTCCGTGCACCCGACACGGCCGATCTGCCACCGGAGGTGCTCGAGCTTTGGGCGGCCCCGCTCGAGAAGCTCGGGTTCGTCCCCAACGTGCTGCGTGTGTACGCGCTGCGGCCGAGCCACCTGCTCGCCTGGAACGCGCACTACGAGGAGCTGATGAAGGGGGACTCGGGGCTGTCCAAGGCCGAGCGCGAGATGATCGCCGTCGTCGTCTCGACGGCGAACGACTGCCCGTACTGCGTCGCCGCCCACTCGGCGGCCCTGCGCAAGCTGACCAAGGACGCCGCTCTCGCAGACCAGATCGCTGCCGACCACCACGCGGCCGCCGTCCCCGAGCGGACGAAGGCGGCGCTCGACTATGCGGTCAAGCTGACCCGCGAGCCTGCGAGCATGACCGAAGCGGACGTGCAGCGCCTGCGTGACGCCGGCTGGAGCGACGAGGACGTGATGGACATCGCCGAGGTGACGGGCATGTTCAACATGTCGAACCGCATGGCCTCGGGTCTCGGCTGGGCGCCGAACCCCGAGTACGAATCGCTCGGGCGCTAGCGGCTCAGACCGAGAGCCGGCTCGAGCTCTCAGCCGCCCGCCGAGATCGTCGTCAGTGCCTGCTCGAGCGAGACGACGTCGCCGTACTTCGCGTCCACGTCGTACAGCGCCTGCTCGTGCGCCGATGGATCGCGGTCGCCGACCGCCTCGCGGGGGACCGTCAGCCGGTAGCCGTGCTGGAGCACGTCGACCGCGGTCGCGCGCACGCATCCGGAGGTGGACGCTCCCGTGACGATCACCGAGTCGCAACCCTGCGCGGCGAGCATGCTCTGGAGCGGCGTGCCGAAGAACGCCGACGCGAACAGCTTGTTCAGCACGGGCTCGTGCGCCAGTGGCGCGATCCGCGGGTCGATCTGCGTGAACCGGCTCCCGGCCTCCAGCGCGAGCAGGGCCGGGATCTTCTCGACGAACGCCTTCGCTACGGCCCGGTCCGCCTCGCCGTACGACACGGTCGTGTAGACGACCGGCACACCCTGCTCGCGCGCTGCCTCGAGCAACCGTGCGATCGCGCGCACGACCCCCTCGAGGTCGCAGTGGAGCGGCGAGTCGGGGCTCGTGAACCCGACACTCATGTCGATCACGAGGAGGGCAGGGCGCCGGCCGGCGCCCTGCCGCTCCCCGAACCCGGCCAGGTGCGGGCTCACGACGGCGCCGGGATCCCGTCACCCTTCCGCACGCGGGCGAGCGCGTCCGCGGACGGCTCGAGCGGTGACCACCGCAGCGGCTTCGCGGGCGTCGGCGGCTCGAGGCCGGTCTCCGCCTTGCAGTTCGCCAGCACGTCCTCGAGCGACGGGCCGAAGTCGAAGTTCTGCGCGTCGCCACGCTCGCTGCGCTGGCGCGCCCGCTCCGCCTCGGTGGCCGCCTCGTCGGCCGCTCCGTCGTCGGCGATCACGACGCCGTACCCGGCGAGCGCGTTCTCACGCGAGACGAGCCCGAAGGAGACGTCGCGCACGACCGCCTCGACGGGCCGGTCGAGGCGGTCCTTCCAGCCGCCGCCTCCGGCCGTCCGGTAGACGAGCATGTCGCCCGGCTCCACCACCACGTGGTCGCACTTGGAGGGCAGTCGCTCCTCGGTGCCGTCGGCGCGCTGGAGGATCTTCTCCGAGCGGCCGCCCGGCAGCCCTCCGAGCACGCCCCAGGGGCGCGTCAGCCAACGGTCGTCGTGGATCGAGACCTCACCCGGCTCGAGGTAGACGTAGCGCTTCTCCACTCCATTGCCGCCGCGGTGGAGCCCCGGCCCGCCCGAGTCGGTGACCGTCGTGTAGCCGTCGATCCGCAGCGGGTAGTACGCCTCGAGGTACTCGGTGGGGATGTTCTCGAACAGCGGCCACCAGGAATGGCCGTCCATGCCGTCGCCGATCGGCCGGCCCGGGATGCCCCCGTAGAGGATCTCCATGGAGTAGAAGAACTCGCCCTGGCCGTCCCAGCCCGAGTAGAGCATGTAGGGGCTCGTGCCGTAGCCGGCCGCGGTGTTCAGCTCCGGGGCCTGCTTGCAGAGCGCGCCGCCGAGCACGTCGAACAGCCGTGCGAGCGCGTGCGTGCGGCAGCCGAGCGCCGCCGGGTAGCGGGGGCGGAGCAGGCTGCCCTCCGGCATGACGACGTGCAGCAGCGGGTAGAAGCCGTCGTTGAAGAGGATCTGGGGATCGTTGACCATGATCAGGTAGATCCCGATGAACATCTTGAACATGCCCTCGGAGAGGTAGAAGTTGACCGGGCCGAGGGCCTGGGGATCGGTACCCGACCAGTCGAAGAAGGCGTGCTCGCCCTCGCGCCAGATCGTCAGCTGCATCTTGTAGGGGCCGTTGCCGAGCCCGTCGTCGTCGACGTAGTCGATGAAGGTCTGCGGCTGCTCGGGGATCGCGACGGAGATGAGGAACTTCATCGCGTTGTAGGTTCGGTCGAGCAGCGCCTGCAGCGCGGCGAGGTAGGTGTCCTTGCCGAAGCGCTCGCACAGCTCGATCACGCGCTTCTCGCCTGCGCGGCAGCCTGCGACGATGGCGAACAGGTCGGCCCTGTTCATCTCGGGCAGGCGCACGTTGTTGAGGATCAGGCGCAGCACGTCCTCCTGCACCTCGCCCCGCTCGATGATCTTGAGCGGCGGGATGATGATCCCCTCTTCGAAGATCGTCTTCGCACCGGTCGGCAGCGACCCGGGCAGCGGGCCACCCGCGTCCATCTGGTGACCGAACTGCGACGACCACCCGACGAGCTCGTCGTCGTAGAAGATCGGTACGAGCACGAGCCAGTCGTTCGTGTGCGAGATCGACGCCGAGCACTTGAACGGGTCCGACGTGAGGATCACGTCGCCCGGGTACACGCCCCGGTCCCACTCCTCCATCATCTCGTTGATGTAGGCGCCGAACTGCCCCACCACCATGCGGCCGCGTGGGTCGGTGATCATCGGGAACTCGTCGTGCTGCTCCCGGATCACCGGGCTCATGGCCGAGCGGAAGAGCACGGCGTCCATCTCGTAGCGCGCGTTCTTGAGGGCGCCCTCGATGATGTCGAGCGTAACCGGATCGACGTCGAGATCGGGGATTGCGGCGATCTTGAGGGGCGGGTGCTCCGTGGTTGCCATCTCGTCCTCCCTCCTACGCGCTGGGTGTGATCAGGATGTTGTAGTTCGTGTCCACCGTTGCCCGGTGGTCCGGCAGGACCACCGTGGTGGAGTCGAACTCGGTCACGATCGCGGGGCCCGCGATCTCCGCGCCCGGCTCGAGCCTGGCGCGGTCGTAGATCTTCGTCTGCACCTTCTTCCCGTCGAACACGACGTCGTGCTCGTCGACGACCGCTGCGGACGCGTCGGTGCCTCCGACGGTGCCGGTACGCAGCTCCGGCTTGGGTGCGGCGCCGAACCCGACGGCTCGCAGGTTGACGATCTCGGAGGCGGTGCCGGGCATCCTGAAGCCGTACAGTTGCTCGTGGAGCTGGTTGAACCGCTCCTCGAGCCCGCCCAGCCCGCCCGAGCGAACCTCGTCGGGCTCGAGGGACACCGGGATCTCGTATCCCTGCCGGTGGTACCGCATGTCGGCGACGTACGAGAGGCGCTGCGCGGCGCCGTCCATGCCCTCGCCGTCGAGCCACTCCCGCGCCCGCGCGCCGAGCCCGTCGAGGATGTCGGCCACATCCGTCCCGCTCGCCTCGGCGACGAGGCGGATGTGCGTCTGGGCGAACTCGTCGCGGAAGTCCGCCACCAGGTCGCCGATGGCGCACAACAGCCCCGGGGCGGGCGGCACGATGACCGGGTACGACCCCATCAGCTTGGCCACCGCGTTCGCGTGCAGCGGTCCGGCCCCGCCGTAGGCGACGAGCGCGAACTCCCGCGGGTCGTGGCCGCGCTGGACGGAGACGAGACGCAATGCCCCCGCCATGTTCTCGTTCACGATCGCCAGGATGCCCTCGGCGGCCTGCTCGGCCGTCGCGAGCCCCATCGCGTCCGCGATCCGTTGCACGGCCGTGTGCGCCGCCTCGACCTCGAGCGACATCTCGCCGCCGAGCAGGCTGGGCGGCAGGTGGCCGAGCACCACGTTGGCGTCGGTCACCGTCGGTTCCTCGCCACCCTTGCCGTAGGCGGCAGGGCCGGGCTCTGCCCCGGCGGACTGCGGGCCGACGCGGAGCGCCTTCGTCAGCTCCGGCACGTGGGCGATGGAGCCGCCACCGGCACCGACCGTGTGGACGTTGACGGACGGCACCTTGATGCGGAAATGACCGATCGACGTCTCCCGCCCGATCGTCGGCTCGCCGTCCTGGCACAGCGAGACGTCCGTCGACGTGCCTCCCATGTCGAAGGTGAGGATGTCCTTGAACCCCGCTTTCGTGGCCACGAAGAGCGCCCCCGCGACTCCACCCGAAGGGCCTGACAGGACACCGTAGATCGGGTTGCGCGCGGCTTCCGTCGTCGTCATCAGGCCGGCGTCCGAGCGGAGGATGTTGACCTCGGCCCGGGCGCCGATCGAGGTCAGCTCGCTCTGCAGGCGACTGACGTAGCTCTGCACCTTGGGGCGGACGTACGAGTTCATGCAGGCGGTGAGCGCACGCTCGTACTCGCGGAACTCCGGTAGCACGTCCGCGGAGAGGGTCACCGGGAACCCGGGGTAGAGCCGCTCTACGATGGCGCCGATCTGCCGCTCGTGCTCGCCGTTCACGTACGAGTTGATCAACGCCACGGTGAGGGACTCGACTCCGGACTCGACGAGGTCGCGGATGACGCCCTCGACCTGCGCCTCGTCGACTGCCACCAGCGTCGCGCCCCCGGCGTCCATGCGCTCGACCGCCTCGCGGGTATCCGCGAGCGAGGCAGGAGGGTCGGGCTTGAGCATGATGATCCAGCCCGCGAGCGGGCCCGGCGTCTGGGAGCGCGCCAGGTGCAGGATCTGCTTGAAGCCCTGGGTCGTGATCAGCCCTACGCGCGCGCCCTTCGACTCGAGCACGGCGTTCGTGGCCACGGTGGTGCCGTGCAGGATGTTGCGGATCTCGCCGACCTGGACCCCGGCCTCCTCGCAGATGCGCTGCACGCCGGTCAGCACGCCCAGCGACGGGTCCGTCGGCGTCGACGGGGTCTTCACGCGGTACTGCGCCGATCCGCTCTCGTCGTTTACGAGGTAGAGGTCGGTGAAGGTTCCGCCGACGTCGACCCCAAGCCTGTAGGCCATCTTCAGCTCTCCTTTGTCGTCTCAGCCGGCGACCGGCGCGAAGTTGCCGGCCCGATAGACCTGTCCCTCGAGCTCCCGCCCGAGCACCTCCTGCAACCAGGCCGTCACCTCGAGCAGCGCGTCGAGGTCGATGCCCGTCTCGATCCCCTCGCCGTGCAAGAGGTAGACGAGGTCGTCGGTTGCGATGTTCCCCGTTGCGCGCGGCGCGAAGGGGCAGCCGCCGATGCCGCCGAGCGACGCGTCGAGCACGGTGGCTCCGGCCTCGATCGCGGCGAAGGCGTTCGCATAGCCGGTGTTCCTCGTGTTGTGCAGGTGCACGCCGACCGGGATACCGAGCCCCGCCGCCTCGCCGACGAGCCGTCTCACCTGGCGCGGAACGCCCACCCCGATCGTGTCGGCGAAGACGAGCTCGTCCGGCCCGGCCGCCCCGATCTCGGCGGCGATCTGGAGCACGCGGCCGGGATCCACCCGTCCCTCGAAGGGGCACCCGAACGACGCCCCGATAGTCACGGTGGCGCGGCGGCCGTCGGCGTGCGCCCGAGCGACGATGCCCACGGCGCTCGCGATCGACTCACCGACGGTGGCGCCCTGGTTGCGCTGGTTGAAGGTCTCGGTGGAGGCGAACGCGAAGTGCACCTCGTCGAGGTCGGTGGCGGACAGGCGATCGTAGCCCTTCTCGTTCAGCGCGAGACCCGCGTAGACGACGCCGGGGCGCCGTTCGATCGCCCGCACGACGTCCTCCGCGCCCGCCATCTGGGGCACGCGGGAGGGGCTGACGAAGCTGACTGCCTCGATGCGCGGGACGCCGACCGCGGCCAGCCGGTTGACGAGCTCGGCGCGGACGACCGGCTCGAGCGTCCGGGCGTCGTTCTGCAACCCGTCACGCGGCGCCACGTCGCAGATCGTGATCGTCGGGGTGCTCAGATCACTCCCTCCTCGCGAAGCGCCTCGAGCTCGTCGCTCGAGAGGCCCAGCAGCCCGCAGTACACCTCGGCGTTGTGGCTGCCCTCCTCCCACGTCGCGGACCAGCGCACTGCCCCGGGCGTGCGGCTCAGCTTGGGCACGATGCCCGGGCCGATGTAGGGCCCGAACTCGGGGTCGACGTGCTCGACGAGCATCTCGCGCGCGCGGTACTGGGGATCTTCGAAGATGTCCGCGATCGTGTAGATCGGCCCGCAGATCACCCCGGCCTCGTTCAGCACGCTGTCGATCTCGCCGGCGTCGTGCCGTCCGGCCCACTCGGCCACGATGCCCTCGATCTCGTCCTGGTTGTCGCCGCGGGCCAGGTGCGTGGCAAAACGGGGGTCGTCGGCGAGCTCGGGGCGCCCGATCGCCTCGCAGAGCCGCCGGAACACGTTGTCGGCGTTGGCTGCGATCACCACCCACGCGTCATCCTTCGACTTGAAGATGTTGGACGGCGCGATGCCCTTCAGGTTCGTGCCCTGCGGCCCGCGGACGATCCCGAGGCGGTCGTATTCGGGAACGGTGCTCTCGAGCAGGGCGAACGAGGACTCCATGAGCGAGACGTCGACCACCTGCCCGAGCCCGCCGCCAAGCGCGTCGCGCCAGTAGAGGGCGGCCAGAATGCCCTGGGCGGCGAACATCGCCGCGAGCGAGTCGCCGAGGGACAGGTGCATCCGTGGCGGCGGCTCTCCGGGAAAGCCATTGATGTGGCGAATGCCGCCCATCGCCTCGGAGACGGACGCGAACCCGGCGCGCGCTGCGTACGGCCCGGTCTGGCCGTAGCCCGAGATGCGTGCCAGCACGAGGCCTGGATTGACCGCGGCCATCTGCTCGTACCCGAGGTTCCAGCGCTCGAGCGTGCCGGGGCGGAAGTTCTCGGTCACCACGTCGGCCTGCTCGACCAGTCGGAGCATCAGCTCCTGCCCCTTCTCCTCGCGGAGGTTGAGCGTCACGCACTTCTTGTTGCGCGACTGCACGGGCCACCAGAGCGAGCGGCCTTCGTACCGCGCTTTCCCCCAGTTGCGGATCGGGTCGGGTTGGCCCGGCGCCTCGACCTTGATGATCTCTGCGCCGAGGTCGCCGAGCAGGCGGCCCGTGAACGGCCCGGCGAGCAGTGTGCCGAGCTCGACGACCCGGATCCCGGCGAGCGGTCCGATCCCCTGTCCCTCGGCAGTTCCCGTTGCCTCGCGGTCCTCGGTCGGCGGCGTCATGCCACCTCGCCTGCGCCGGGAATGCCGGCCTCCAGTTGCTGCACCAGCACGTCGCGAGCCTCGTACACGTGCTCGCGCATGATCAGCTCGGCCCGCTGTGCGTCGCGGCGCTCGAGTGCGTGGGTCAGCTGGCGGTGGTAGTGGAAGGAGGCTGCGACCTGGGCGGGCGAATACCGGATGTACGACTTGTAGACGAGCGGCATGGCGACCACCTGGCGCACCATCCCGCTGAGGCGCTCGCTCCCCGCCGCTCCGAGGATCGTGTCGTGGAAGCGCGAGTTCTCCTTCACGAGCGCCGGCAGGTCGCTGCCGTCGAGGAGCCGCTCGAAGCGGTCGCAGCTCGAGCGCAGCTCGTCGAGGTCGTCGCCCGTGACCCTGCCCGCCGCCCGTGCTGCCGCCTGCCCCTCGAGCAAGGCACGCAGCTCGTACATGTCCTCGAGGTCGGCGCGCTCGTACGTGCGCACCGTCGCACCACGGTTGGGCGCCGCCTCGACGAGGCCCTCGGTCTGGAGCAGGTGGAGAGCCTCGCGGATCGGCGTTCGGCTGATGCCGAGCTCCTGCGCGAGCTCCTCTTCCTTCAGGCGCTGGCCGGGGACGACGCGCCCCTCGATGATCGCCTCGCGGATGAGATCCGCTGCTGCTGCACTCGCGGTACGGGAGAGCGGCGCTTGACCGGCGAGAATACCCACCGGCGGGACCCTACAGTATGCAATGAACAATCGTCCCGGGCGGGCTGCAGGAGCGCCGCTCCGGGCCCTCAGGCCTCCAGCGCCTCGAGATACCGCTCGAGTGCGCCCTGGCAGCGGCGGCATCTCTCGATCACCTGCCGCAGTCGTGCGCACTCCGCCTCGCGCTCTTCCCGCTCCTCGCGCTGCAGCCGCGCCGTCTCGGCGGACGACTCGTCCTCGAGCCCCTGCCACTCCTCCTCCGGAAGCGGCGGCAGCGGATCGAGGGTCTCGCGCACGAGCTCCACGTCGGCCGGGTCCATGCGTGCGAAGGCAACGGCGTCGATACGTGCGCCTTCGAGCTCGGTCAGCATCTCGTCCAGCTGTTCGCGGAGAGCGGCCTCGCGGTCACGCTCCGTGTCGAGCGCGTCCAGTGCCTGCCGGCGCCGGCGCGCCCGTACGATCGTGTCGGTCTCCATCGCGTCAACATAATGCAGCGGTGCAGAGAGCCGTTGCTCGTCCTCCGGGAGCGGTGCTCGCGTCCGCATCGGCGGCGCAGGCGGCCGTCGCCTTCGTCAACTTCGGCTTGCCCGCGATCGGGCCCGAGCTGAGCCGGCAGTTCGGCCTCGGCCTGGCCGCGCTCGGTGCCGTGCTGACCGCGAGCCTGTTCGGCTCGGGCCTTGCCCTCATCGCCGCCGGCGCCGCCGTCGATCGCTACGGCACGAGGATCCCGACGCTCGCGGGCACCGCGCTCGCCGCCTCCGGTCTCGCGGCTGCTGCTGCGGCGGATTCGGCCCGCGTGCTCTTCGTCGCGCTCGTCGTGTCGGGCGTCGGCTCGGCCGTCATCCCGATCGCCGGGGCGGGGGCCCTCTTCCGCGTCTACCCGGCCGGCAGGCGCGCCTGGGCGCTCGGCGTCCGCCAGATGTCGGTGCCGCTCGGCGGCACCGTCGCCGCCGTCGCCATGCCCGGCCTGGAGGCCCACGGCGGCGTGGGCGCGACGCTCGCAGTCGCCGCGGTCGCGGTCGCCGTCACGGGGGTGGTCTTCGCGTTCACGGCCGACGAGTCTGCTACCCCGCGGAGCCTGCGGGCGGGACGTCCGCTGCGGAGCATCTGGCGCGCCCCCGGCATGCAGCGGCTGTTCGTCGTCGCCGCGTGCTACATCGTCGTCCTGCAGGCGGTGCTCACCTTCGTCGTACCCGCCTCCCGGGCGGCAGGACTGACCGCGTTCGCGGCCGGCGTCGCCTACTTCGCGATCAACGTGACCGCGATGGTGTCGAGGGTCGTGTGGGGGCACGTCGCCGACCGAGGGGGAGGCACGCGGCGTACGCGCACCCTGGTGGAGGTCGGTGCCGTGGCTGCGGTCGGCGCTCTCCTCTTCACGTTCGCCCTCCATGCGAGCGCCGTGGTCGTCATCCCCGCCGCCATCCTCTTCGGGTTCGGCGCGCTCGGCTGGAATGCCCTCGTCTACGTCAGCGCGGGAGAGCGTGCGGCTCCTGAGCTGGCCGCGCGGTCGGTCGCGGTCGCGGCAACCGTCGTCTTCCTGCTCTCGGCCCTCTCGACGCCGCTCCTCGGCGCTCTTGCTGCCCACGCGGGCTGGGACGTCTTCTGGATCGTGACGGGCCTTCTGGCGGCGGCAGGCGCCCTCGTCGCGGCGAGCCTCTCACCGGCCGTCGCGCGCTAGCGCGCCGACGCTGCCAGCGCAAAGACGAGATTGCGAGGCAGCGCCCGGCGGAACTGATCGAGCAGCGGCCGTGCCTCCTCGGAGGCGAAGAACGCGTGCTCGGGCATCATTCGCGCCTCGGCCGTTGCCGCCTCTTCGACCGCGGTGACGAGCGTCGCACCGGCTGCGCCTGCCAGGAAGGGGCCGATCGCGTGCCACGGCTCCTCCAGCAGACCGCGAGCGGCAAGGGCCCGGTACATGCTCGGCACGTGGTGTGTGAGGTAGACCGCGCGGATCCCCTCGAACAGCGGGTGCTCGCCCCGTTCCTCGGGCACCGGGGTCTCGGGCAGGGGGCCCGGCTCGGGCAGGTCGAGCGGCGGTAGCGGCTGCAGGGGGACGGCGCCGTCGATCGCAAGTCCGAGCGACGTCACGATCAGCAGCAGAGCCGGCAGTTCCTCGGCGAACGGGCCGACCGCCTCGCGTACGGCGGCACCCGGCCGGTACGCAAGAGCGGGCTCGGCCACCGTGCGCAGTCGCGCCGCCGCCGACACCGAGCGGGGATCGTCGTAGAGCGAGCGGGCCTGCAGCCAGGCCGGGACGAGGGCCTCCGGCTCGGAGGCGAGTGCCTTGAACAGCGCCGGCACGAACGCCATCCGCCTGCGGATGTCGAGGAAGACCGCCGCCACGATCCCCTCGGCGTCCTCCTCGTAGCGGAGCGAGAAAGCGGGCGTGTGCGCCACCTGGGGCATTCTGTATGTTTGAGCCGCATGACGTCCCGGCCCGTGAAGAGGCTCGCAGCGCCGCGATGATCGTCCGCGATACCGGGGATGCCTGGCAGGTCGTCCTGCAGACCGATCATGCCGACCTCTCGGCGGCGTTTGCCCGGGCCTGGGCGGACCGGGGCCCGCATCACGCCTCGCTCGTGGTCGCGACAGAGCGACACGACGACGGGTGGGCCGTGTGGGAGCAGGCGCCGCTGATCGAGCCCGAGACCGGCAAGCCGCTCAACTTCCTCGACGTCCAGGTTCCGGCGCACCTCGCGTTCTACCGGGCCGGGATCGCGGCGATCACCGACGAGGACGCCTACTCCGGGCTGCTCGTCTCGATGCACGGGGCGGGCATCTACCGTCACCGCTACGGCTCTCAGCCCGAGCTCCAGCTGACGCACGCCGCGGAGGTCAAGGAGCTCGTCGACGCGTTCGTCGAGGAGCAGGAGGCCGGGTATGCGGCGCGGACGGCGGCAGCAGGCGCCTCGGACGAGGAGCGCCTGGCCGACTACCACCGGCTCCAGGTCTACGACCGGCTTTCGCTCTACTTCTGCCTGAAGGACATCGACGCCGGGGAGGCGGAGAGCGTCGCCGGCTACAGGCTCGAGCCGCTGGCACCCCGGCGGGTCGGCGTCGAGCCGTACCCGTTCCTCGAGCAGCCCGCGCGCTTCTCCTTGCTCCGGCGCATCCTGCCCAAGCGCGCCTGGACGCTGGACGAGTTCCGCAGTGAGCTGCTCGGCATCGCACCGGAGAGCGTCGAGATCACGCTGGAGCCGGCCTAGCCGTCAGCCCTCCACGGATTTCGAGGCATGCCCGGCAGCGGCCGGCGGTGCGTTACGCTCGGCCCTCACCACGAGAGGAGGCGGTTGTGGAGGGCATGGCCGAGGTCAACGGAGCGCGCCTCTGGTACGAGGTCAGCGGGGAGGGCGAGGCCGTGGTGCAGATCCACGGCGCCGGCTTCGGGCATTTCAACTTCGCGCCGGCGACACCGGCCCTGTCGCAGCACTTCAAGGTCGTCGACTACGACCAGCGCGGCTACGGGCGCTCGGACCGCCCGGTGCAGCACTACGACATGGAGGTATGGGCGGACGACCTCGCCGGGTTGATGGACGCGCTCGGCATCGACACCGCACACGTCCACGGCACCTCCATGGGCGGCATGATCGCGATCGTCTTCGCGGCGAAGTACCCGGCGCGGACGACGTCGGTGGTGATCAACTGCGCGGCGGCCAAGCTCGGCAAGGCGGGAAGGCTGATCTTCGGGAACTGGATCGACATCGCGCGCCTCGACCCGGACGGCCCGGGGAGCCGCATCCTCGCCGAGCTGATCGCCTGGCAGGCGCTCTCGCGGGCGTTCCTGGAGACGCCGGACGGCGTGACCGCGATCGACACGATCCAGCAGATCCTCCGGGACTCGAACTCGACCGAGGTCTTCACGGCAGCCTGTCAGGCGATGTGCGACATGGACCTGCGGTCCTGGCTGCCCCGCATCACCTCGCCCGCCCTCGTGCTCGGCGGCGACGAGGACATCATGACGCCTTGGGACCAGGGCCCCGGCGGCGCGGGCCAGCAGGCCATCTTCGAGGGCATCGCCGGCGCCGAGAAGCATGTCGTCCGTGGCTCCAACCACTCGACCGTCTTCGACAACACCGACGAGCACAACAGGGTCGTGATCGACTTCTTCACCAGGCACCGGCTCGCTCGCTGATGCCCGAGATCGAGGGGTACGGCGTCGAGCCCATCCCGGCGGCGCTGCGCAAGGTCGGCTGGCGCGATCTGTTCGCGATCAACTTCACGTTCTTCCTCAACCCGGTCATGTACGTCCTCGGCGCGCTCGCCGTCGCGTCGGGGGGACTGCCGCTGTGGTGGGCCGTCGCCGCCATGGTCGCCGGCCAGGCGCTTGCGTTCGCCCTGCTCACGGTCGTGGCGCAACCCGGGGTCGACTACGGGCTTCCGGGCCAGGTCGCCATGCGCACGCACCTGGGCTTCTGGGGGGCGCGCCTGCTCTCGTCGCCCTACCGGGTCGTCGCCGCCACCTACTGGTTCGCCGCGCAGGCACTGGTCGCGGGGCTCGGAGCGCAGGCGATCTACGAGGCGATGACCGGCGACCGCCTGCCGCTCGTGCCGCTTGCTCTCGCATTCGCCGTCGTCCATGCCACGCTCGCCGTGCTCGGGTTCGACGTGATGCGCTGGCTGCTGCGCGGCGTGCTGCCGGTGTCGCTCGCGTTCACCGTCGTGCTGGTCGCCCTCTACGTCTCGACCGACGACCCTCGCTACGCGGTGGGCCGCGTCTTCGACTCGCCCGACCAGGCACTGACCTGGACAGGCTTTGCGACGTACGTGACCGTGATGTGTGGCGCGTCGCTCACGATCGTCACCAACGTGGCCGACTTCTGCCGCTACACGCCGACCCGCCGCGACATGCGCACCGGGCTCGTCGCCTCGGCGCTCACCTCGGCAGCGGTGACCACGTTCGTCGGCGGTTACGCGGCTGCTGCGACCGGTGCGACGAATCCCTTCGTCGCCGTCGCCGACCTGACCTCGAGCAACCTGTTGCTCGTCGCGCTCCTGGCCGCGATCGTCGTGCAGGGGCTCGCCGCGAACATCACCAACGTCTACACCGCAGGTCTTTCCCTCGTGAACTCGGTTCCGCGGCTCGGCCGGGTGTGGGCGACGGTGGCCGCGGCCGTGGCCGCCATCACGCTGTCGGCCTTTCCGGACTTCGTCGACAACGCACAGCGCTGGATCACTCACCTGGGCAACGTCGCCGCGCCGTTGGCCGGGGTCGTCCTGGCCGACTACCTGTTCGTCAAGCGGCAACGGATCGACGTCGAAGGGCTGTTCGACCCGCAGGGGCCCTACCGGTACCTGAACGGGGTCAACGTCGCCGCGCTCTCGGCGATCGCCGCGGGAGTCGGCGTCTACTACGCCGTGCCCTCGAGCTGGGTCAAGGTCCTCTGGGGGGTCGGTGCCGGCGCCGCGGTCTATCTCGCGATCGTCGTCGTCGCGCGCCTGGCGGCGCCGCGGGCGGCGCAGGAGGCGGCGTCGCCGTGACCTCGTGCAAGGCAGTGCCCTCTCGCACGTGAAACGGAAACCGGACGCGGCCTCTCGGCGAAGGAGTCGGTGATGCGAATGCCGAGAGCTCGTCGCGCGCGCCTCGCAGCCGCCGGAGCGGTGCTGTCGGCCGGAGTCGTTGCCGCGCTCGTGCTCGTCTTCGGTACGGGCTCGCGAGCCGAGCCGACCCGGGCGCAGTATCTCGCACGCGTGGCGACGATCTGCCGGGCCTACGGACCGCGACTCGACAGGGTCCGGCCACCCGATGTCAGCGAGCCCGCGAACGTGATCGCCGCGGTCACCGTCGTGCTTCCCCTCATCAAGGCCCAGGAGAGCGAGGTACGGAGGCTTCGCGCGCCGAGCGAGCTGCGCACCGACCTTGCGCGCTGGTTCGCTCTCCAGGATCGGCGAATCGCGATTCTCCAGAAGGTGCTCCGCGAGGGCCGACGGCAGGATTTCCGCGCGATGAGCATCGCCTACGTCGACTTCACCCTGGCTGGGCCCGAGGCGGCACGGCTCGGACGGTCGATCGGGTTCCCCCAGCCGCCGTGCTAGATACCGGCCGGCGGGTGCGACGTTGACTCCGGTACGCCGCGGCTGTATACAAGAGCCATTCCAGGGTCGGTCGCAACCATCGGGTACCGGGGCACGGGGCATCGGAGATGCCAGCCGCCGTCGGTGCGGACGCCCCGTGTGAACTGTCGAGATCCTCGAGAGGCGGCGAGGGGAAAAGGAGTCGGGTCATGAGTCGTGAGCACGAGTACGACCCCTACGAGTACGCCGAGGAGTTGGCGGCGGGCCAGGATCTTGGTCGGAGCGATCTCACTGGGCGTCCGAGGATGGAGGACGAGCGTGGCGGCCTGAGCCGTCGCGATCTGCTGCTCAGGGGTGGCGCCGCAGCTGCCGCGGTCGGTGGTCTCGGTGCGTTCGCCGGGTCGGCGGCCGCTGCCGGCAGTCGGTCCAGCGAGGTCGACAGCCAGGGCAAGTTCACCGGCACCCTGCGGGTCCTCACCCTCGGCGTGGAGTTCCCGACCCCTGACATCGCGAAGCAGGCCTCCAAGGACCTCGGCTTCACCGTCAAGCCGATCCTGGCTCCGTCCGAGAAGCAGCCGCAGATCGCGATCACCTCCCCGGACACCTTCGACGTGTTCGGCGGCTACAACTACCAGACGCTGCTCGTCTGGCCGTCGGGCAGCCTGCAGCCGGTCGACACGAGGCGGATCGCGAGCTGGAACCAGTTCTACAAGCTCTTCAGCTACGGCAAGCTGAACCCCGCCTCGAAGGTCTGCACCTTCGGTGACGGCAACGCGCCGTTCCGGACGACCTACGTCGACCCGGACGGATCGACCGGGCTGCCTGCCTTCACCGGTGGGCCGGCGAACAACAAGCAGATCGTGCGCTGGATCGGCGAGAACGGCAAGCCGATCGGCGGCAAGAAGCAGCCTCGCTACATCGTCGGCCCCGCAGCCCACTTCAACGCCGACTCGATGGGCTACAACGCCGACGTGATCCAGAAGCGGCCGAACCAGATGTCCTGGGCGGAGCTCCTGAACACGAAGTGGAAGGGGCGCGTGTCGCTCCTGCGCGACCCGGGGATCATGGCTCAGGACGCTGCGTTCGCCGCGTCCGCGCTCGGATTGATGAAGTTCAAGGACTTCGGCAATCCGACGAAGGCCGAGATCAACACGTTGTTCAAGATCATGACCAAGTACAAGAAGGACGGCCAGTTCCGCGCGTTCTGGTCGGCCTTCACCGACTCGGTCAACCTCATGGTCTCGAAGGAGGTCGTCCTCGAGTCGATGTGGTCACCCGCCGTGGCGCTCGTCAAGGCGGCAGGCGTGAACATCCTCTATGCCGCGCCGAAGGAGGGCTTCCGGGGCTGGTGCAGCACCGAGGGCATCTCGTCCAAGGTCACCGACCCGGCGAAGCTGCAGGCCTGCTACGACTACATCAACTGGAACTACAACGGGTACCTCGGCGCGTCGATCATGCGCCAGGGCTACTACATCGCGAACGGGCAGAAGCTGCTTCCCTGGATCAAGTCGGCTGCGGGGAAGAAGGCCGGGTTCGCGGCCGCCGAGTACGACTACTGGTGGCGCGGCAAGGCGGCGGCGAGCGACCTGCCGGGCATCACGGGCAAGGTCGGCGACATCAAGAAGGGCGAGCGTCGCGAGGGCGGCTCGTTCGCGCAGCGCATCTGCAAGTACGCCTCCTGGAACTCGTACCCGCGGGAGAGCGTGCACCTGGTCAAGACGGTCAACGACTTCCTGTCCGCGTAGAGGCGGGATGGAGGATCAGACGGTCTCGCGAGAGGAAGGGGCGGCGGCTGCCGCCCCTTCCTCCATCGAGCGGACGGGACTCGATCTCGTCGGCCTGACCAAGGTCTTCGCCGGCGGCACCGTTGCCGTCGAGGACGTCAACCTGCACGTCGATCACGGCGAGTACGTCGTCCTGCTCGGACCATCGGGCTGCGGCAAGACGACGACGCTGCGCATGATCGGCGGCCACGAGTACCCGACCGAGGGCGACATCCTGCTCGACGGCGAGTCGCTCGTCGACATGCAGCCGCACAGGCGGCCGACCACCACCGTCTTCCAGCACTTCGCGCTCTTCCCCCACCGGACGACGCTCCAGAACGTCGAGTTCGGGCTCAAGATGCACGGTGTCGGCAAGGCCGAGCGGCGGCAGGAGGCGATGAAGGCCCTCGAGATGGTGGGGCTGGAGGCGCTCTCCGACCGCAAGCCGAGTGCTCTCTCGGGCGGCCAGCAGCAGCGCGTGGCGCTCGCACGCGTCCTCGTCACGAAGCCGAAGGCGCTTCTCCTCGACGAGCCACTCGGCGACCTCGACCGCCTGCTCCAGCTGCGGATGCGCGTGGAGCTGCGCAACCTGCAGCGACAGCTCGGGCTGATGTTCATCCACGTGACGCACAATCAGGAAGAGGCCCTCTCGATGGCCGATCGCATCGTCGTCATGAACGATGCGCGCATCCAGCAGGTCGCCGATCCCCTGACGATCGCCACCAGGCCCGCCACCGAGGTCGTGGCGCGGTTCATGGGCGACAACAACATCATCCGCGGCAAGGTCACCGAGCGCGACGGCGAGCGGCTGGTGATCGAGGACGAGCAGCACGTCCGTGCGAGCGTCCGCGCTCCCGGTGCTCCGCATGCCGTCGGCGACCCTGCGATGATCGCCGTCCGGGCTGCCGCAGTGACGGTCGACACGAACGGCGCCGCCGGCGACGCCCTCAACTCGGCCGAGTGCGAGATCGTGTTCGTCGAGTTCCTCGGCGACCTCGTCAAGCTCCACCTGCTCACGGGCGGCGAGCGCATGCTCGCCAAGGTCGCCGCCGAGCACTACCCCGCGCTGCGCGGCCGCGAGGGCCAGCGGATCCGGATCTCGTGGAAGGAGGAGGATGTCCAGCTCCTCGGTGCCTGAGAGCCGGGACATCGAGACCGTCGCCGCGGAGCGCTCGGGGAAGGGCAACGGTGGCCGCCGCAAGGGGCGCAGGGGTGGCGGAGGCGGCTGGGTGACGGCCGCGCTGGCCGCGCCCGGGTTCCTCTGGATCGGCTTCTACCTGATCGCGCCGCTCGTGATCATCGTCCTCGTCAGCTTCTGGACCTGGACGGACGCCGGCTTCGACACGACCTTCACCACCGCGAACTACAGCGAGCTCTTCCACGACCGCACCTACTGGGACAACATGCTCTCCACGGTCGTGACGTCGGCGATCGCGGTGGTGGCATGTCTCGTCCTCGGTTTCCCGGTCGCGTACTTCCTCGCCCTCAAGGTGCAGAGCCTGCGCCTCCAGATCGCTCTCTTCATCATCGCGCTGGCGCCGTTCTGGACGAGCTTCCTCACCCGCGCGATCGCCTGGACGTTCCCGTTGATGGGCCGGGAAGGAGCGTTGAACCAGATCCTCATCAAGCTGCAGGTCATCTCCGAGCCGATACCGGAGTTCGGCTTCTCGACGCTGTCGGTGCGGCTCGCGATGATCCAGCTCTACATCCTGTTCATGGTCACGCCGCTCTTCTTCACGTTGGCGCAGGTCGACCGCTCCGCCATCGAGGCCGCGCGCGACCTCGGCGCCAACTGGTGGGGGACGTTCAGGGAGGTGATCCTGCCCCAGACGATGCCCGGCATCGTGATCGGCTCCATCTTCATCTTCGTGCTCACGATGGGCGACTACGGCACGGTCGCGACCGTCGGCGGGGGCAACGTCACCTCCGTCGGCACGCTGATCAGCTCCAAGATCGGGGCGGTTCAGTACCCGCAGGGTGCGGCGTCGGCGGTGCTGCTGGTCATCGCCCTGCTGGCCGGCGTCTGGGGAATCACGCGCTTCTCGAACCTGCGGGAGGATCTGTGATCGAGACGATGGCATCGGCCGCCGAGGCAGGGGCGCGCCCGCAGGATGTCGTCGTGCGGCGCGAGGTCAAGTCGCGCCGCGACTGGGCGAAGTGGGGCCTCGGCGCGTACTTCGCCGTGTTCCTGTTCTTCCTCTACATCCCGATGATCCTGATGGCGATCCTCTCCTTCCAGGGGTCGACGGGACAGCTGACCTTCCCGTTCCGCGGTCCGCTCAGCCTGGACTGGTGGAAGACGCTGTGGGACGCGGACGTCTTCAACACGATCGCGGACGACGTCAGCGCCTCGGGCCGCCAGTCCCTCTGGCTGGCCCTCGTCGCGGGCGTCCTCGTGGCGGTGTTCGGGTTCTCGCTGTCGATGGCGTTCCGCCGCCGCTGGCGACTCAAGGGTGACGTCCTCGCCTTCTACATCCTCATGCTGGCGCTGATGACGCCGGCGTTCCTCGTCGGGCTCGGCAACCAGCTCCTCTGGAGGTACATGGGCGAGACGCCGAGCCTGTGGTACACGGCCCTCGGCGCCAACGTGATCTGGGGGATCCCGTTCTCGTTCCTCGTCATGCTCGCGGTCTGGAACCGCTACGACCGTCATGTGGAGGAAGCGGCTCGCGACCTCGGGGCAAACGGACCGACCACGTTCCGGGAGGTGACGTTGCCGCTCGTCTGGACAGGCATCTTCGGCAGCTTCCTGTTCGGCTTCACCTTGGCCTGGAACGACTTCGACCGCACGATCCTGCTGCAGAACGGCTACGAGCCGCAGCCGCTGCCGGTCCTGATCGGCACCTGGCCGCAGAGCCGGCCGATCCTTCCGAATCTCTACGCGCTCGGGGCCGGGACGACCGCGGTCACGCTGACGCTGATCTTCGTGGTGCTCGTCGTCGTCACGCTTCGCCTGCGCTTCCGCAGTACGCCCGTGCGCCGGGTCGAGGAGGAGTTCGGCGAGGAGGTCGGCGGGAGCCTCGACGTCGCACAGACGGCCAAGCGCGCGAAGAAGTAGGCCGGCTCCCGTGGCGACCGTCGTCGTCGTCTCCACCGGGGGCACGATCGCGATGCGCCCCGATCCGCAGACCGGCAAGCTCGTGCCGGCGGTGAGCGGCGAGGAGCTCGTCGAGATGCTCGCCTGGCCCGAGGCGCCGCCACTCGAGCTCGACGACTTCATCCGCGTCCCGAGCTTCGACGTGCACGGGACGCTTGCGCTCTCGCTCGCCCGGCGGGTGATCGCGCACGCGGGCCGACGCGATCTCGCCGGCGTCGTGGTCGCGCACGGGACCGACACGATGGAGGAGAGCGTGTTCCTGATCGACCGCCTGCTCGACTCCGACGTCCCCGTGGTGCTGACCGGGGCCCAGCGAGGTGCCGATGAGGCCGACACCGACGGCCCGCGCAATCTGCGTGATGCGATTCGCGCCGCGTCGGCCGCCGAGGCACGAGGCCGCGGCGCGCTGATCGCGTTCGCCGGCGAGCTCCACGCGGCACGCGAGGCGCGCAAGGTGCACACGAGCGCACTGCGCGCCTTCGCATCGCCGGGCTACGGCCCGATCGGGGTCGTCGACGGGGAGCGCGTCGTCTTCCAGCGGCGAGCCGAGCGGCGTCTGCCGCTGCCCGTGCCGACCGAGCTCGCTCCCGTCGACCTGATCCGCCTCCACGCGGGCAGCGACGCGCGCTTCGTGCACGCTGCGGTCGAGGCGGGGGCGAGCGCCGTCGTGCTCGAGGGAACAGGCCGCGGCAACGCCAACGACCAGGTCGTGGAGGGCGTTCGCGACGCCGTCGCGCGCGGGGTCACGGTCGCCGTCTGCTCGCGTTGCGCCGCGGGGCGCGTCGAGCCCGTCTACGGCCGCGGTGGCGGGCGCGACCTGGTGGAAGCGGGCGCGCTCTTCGCGGGCGACCTGGCCGGCCCGAAGGCGCGGGTGTTGCTGCAGATCGCTCTCGGTGCCGGCCTCGACCCCGCCGCCGCGCTGGCCGCCGAGGCCGGCTAGCGCACCGCCCCTTCTACTTCTGCCTCGGCGACCTCTTCGCGAAGTCGTCGGCGATCTCGTCGAAGGTCGCCCAGCGCACGCCCTCGTGCTTGTTGATGTGCTCGATGATCCGCTCGTGCATGAGCAGCACCTGCGGGCGGCCGCTCACGTCGGGGTGGATCGTCATCGTGAACACGGCGTAGTCGTACTCGCGGTACACCCAGTCGAACTGGTCGATCCAGATCTCCTCCAGGTGGCGCGGGTTCACGAACCCGTGGCTGTTCGGAGCCCCCTTGATGAACATCATCGGCGGCAGGTCGTCGAGGTACCAGCTCGCCGGGATCTCGATCAGATCGGTCTCCTCGCCCCGCTGCAGCGGCACCATCCACTCCTCTGCGCGCTTGGCGTAGTCGATCTTCGTCCAGGAGTCGCCGACGCGGACGTAGTACGGATGGAAGTCCCTGTGCATGAGCGAGTGGTCGTACTTGATCCCGCGCTCGAGCAGCAGCTCGTTCGTGACGTTCGAGAACTCCCACCACGGAGCCACGTAGCCGGTCGGCCGCCGTCCCGACACCTTCTCGACGAGGTCGATGCACTTGTCGAGGATGGTGGTCTCCTGCTCGCGGGTCATCGCGATCGGGTTCTCGTGGGAGTACCCGTGAATGCCGATCTCGTGGCCGCCGTCGACGACCATCTGGGTCTCGGCCGGGAACGTCTCGATCGAGTGCCCGGGGATGAACCAGGTCGTCTTGAGGCCGTTCCGCGCGAAGAGGTCGAGCAGCCTGGGCGTCCCCACCTCGCCGGCGAACAGCCCGCGCGAGATGTCGTCTGGCGAGTTCTCGCCCCCGTAGGACCCGAGCCAGCCGGCGACTGCGTCGACGTCGACGCCGTACGCGACGAGGATCTCTTTTGCCATCACGAACCTCCGCTGTCGGTGGTGATGCAGGAGCCCTTCCTGTATACAAAGACGACTCTAATGTGTGCGCTCTGCGGTGTCATCCTGAACGACCACTGGGCCGAGCAGGACGGCGGGCGGCGGGCGCGGGCGTTCCGGGTCGCACTGCTCGACCGCGTCCTCGACCACTTCGGGCTGTCCCTGCGCGACTGGGCGGGCGGTGTCTACGTCCTCTCCGATCGCAAGGGCGGCTCGGCCGTCGTCCAGGACGTCGGCGCCGTCTGGAGCGAGGCCGAGCGGCTGCTGGGCCGTCCGCTCGACCCGCTCGACGAGGGCCTCGTCGCCGAGCTCAGCCGGTGAAGACCCCCGTCGTCCTCGTCACCGGCTTCCTCGGCAGCGGCAAGACGACGCTCATCTCGCGGCTGCTCGAGCACCCCGGGATGGGCGACACGGCCGTGATCGTGAACGAGCTCGGTGAGATCGGGATCGACCATCACCTGCTGCGCCGGGTCGACGAGCGCACGGTGCTGCTGTCGAGCGGCTGCGTCTGCTGCGTCCTGCGCGGCGACCTCGCCGACGAGCTGCGCGACCTCCTCGACCGCCGCGACGCCGGGGAGGTGCCGCACTTCGGACGTGTCGTCGTCGAGACCACGGGGGTGGCGGACCCGACGCCGATCGTGATGACGCTCCTGTCGGATCCGGTCGTGCGCAACCACTACGAGCTGGAGAGTGTCGTCGCCACCGTCGACGGCGTCCACGGGCTCCGCGGCGCCGAGTCGGTCAAGCAAGTCGCAGTCGCGGATCGGCTCGTGATCACGAAGGCCGACATAGCCGTCTCGGCGGGCCGGGTAGACCTGGAGGAGCAGCTTGCCCGCCTGAACCCCACTGCGCACGCGCGCCCGGCAACGTTCGGGGAGGTCGACCCGGACTGGCTCTTCGACGGCACGGGACGCGACCCCCGCGAGTTCGAGCAGGCGGCCGGGCCCGAACTCGCCCACCGGGAGCACGACCATGAGCTGCGTTCGTGCGTGCTCTATCTGGGCGAGGTCGACTGGACGGCATTCGGCATCTGGCTGACGATGCTTCTCCAGGCGCGCGGTCAGGAGATCTTCCGGGTGAAGGGCTTCCTGAATGTCGGCGGCACCGGTCCGGTGCTCGTCAGCTGTGTCCAGCACGCCGTGCACCCACCCGATTCATCTCGAAGAGTGGCCCGACGACGACCGCCGCTCGCGGCTCGTCTTCATCGGCCGCGACCTCGACGTCGAGCGCCTCCGCGACTCGCTCATGGCGTTCGATCGCGTCTCGCGATCGTGAGCGAAGGTGGGTTGCGGTTAACGGAAACCATCCCGCCGCGAGCGCTTCAGCAGGCGGTGGGCGGAACCCGGGCAGCCCATGGGCAGATCTGCTCCAGCTGGGACGCGAGGCGGAGCAGGGACACCTCGTCCCCGTAGCGCCCGACCAGCTGGACGCCGATCGGGAGGCCGTCGGCGCTCCAGGCGAGCGGCAGGCTGATCGCCGGCTGGCCCGTGATGTTGAACATCGCGGTGAACGGGGCATAGACCGAGAACAGCCTGCGCACCCACGCATCGCTGTCCAGCCCACCGTCGTTCTGGTCGAGCTCGCCGAGCCGCCACGGGGGCCTCGCCACCGTCGGCAGCACGAGGACGTCGGTGCTCTCGAAGAACGTGCCGATCGCCCGCCCGACCGCGTTGCAGTCGCCGTAGCCGTCGAGCAGGTCGACCGCCGAGATCGTCGCCCCGTGGCGAAGCATGGCGAGGGTGCAGGCCTCGACCGTACGGAGCGAAGGAGGCGCACCCAGTCCGCGCTCGAGCACCGCCGCGCGCTGGGCGAGACCCGCTGCCCAGGTCGTGACGAGCGCGCGGTGCAACACGTCGGGATCGATCGGCGGCGACCCGGCCTCGACGTCGTGGCCGAACGCCTCCAGCGCGCGCGCCGCTCCCTCCACGGCAGCGCTGCACTCGGGCGCCACCGGTGCTCCGGACCAGGCGTCGGTCGTCCAGCGAACGCGTACACGGCCCGGCTCGGCCCCCACCTCCATCGCGTAGGGTCGGACGGGCGGTGGAATGACGTACTTGTCGCCCGGGCCCGGCCCGTGCAGAGCATCGAGCGCCGCTGCAGCGTCGCGCAGCGTGCGGCAGAGGACGAAGTCATGGGCCATGCCGTGGAGGCCCTCCCACAGTCCCGGGCCGACGGGAGTCCGCGAGCGCGTCGGCTTCAGGCCGACGATCCCGCAGAGCGAGGCCGGGATGCGAATCGAGCCGCCGCCGTCCGTCGCGTGGGCGATCGGCAGCGCCCGCGCCGCGACGAGCGCGGCCGCTCCACCACTCGATCCGCCGACACTGTGCTCGAGACTCCACGGATTGCGCGTCGGCCCGTGCGCGACCGGCTCTGTCGTGACGTTGAACGCGAACTCGGGTGCCCGCGTCCGGGCGATCACACGAAGCCCAGCAGCGCGGAGGCGCTGGCCGAAATGCGTGTCCGCCCCGCCCGTGACGCCGCCCCCTGTCCAGCGGCTTCCGAGCTGGGTGACCTGCCCGGCGAGATGGGCGCCGACCTCCTTCATGGCGAACGGCACACCGCCGAGGGCCCCGTCGCTGCTTGCCCCGAGCGCCGGCTCGACCAGGCTTCCGACCGTGGCTCCGAGGGCAGGGCCGACGGCGTCTATCGCGCGTCTGGCGGCATCCTCGACCTCGGCGGCCGACACCTCGCCGCTGCGCACGAGCCCTGCGATACCGACCGCGTCGTGCGCGGCATAGTCACTCAGCTCCACGACGCACTCCTACGGGTGTCCCGGCCTACGCCGGAAACTCGGCCACAGCGCGTACCGGCGAGCCCGTCCCACCCAACCATTTCAGCGGGTAGCCCGTGAACGAAAACTCGCCCTTGCCGAGCAGCTGCTCGAGGTTGACGAGCCACTCGTAGTGGATCATTCCCCTGTCGCGGCAGACCCGGTGATTGGGAAACCCGGTCGTCCCCGCCTTGTCCGTCGAAGGTCCCTCCACCCCGTGCACGCGCGAGCGGTCGGCGAGCCAGTGGCTGGCGGCCATGGTCAGCCCCGGATTCATCGTTACCACTTCGCGGTTGGGCCAGTGGCGCTCGTGGAACCCCGTGCAGAGGAGGACGATGTGACCGTCGATCTCGACGTCGGCCTGGTGCTCTGCCCGCTCCAGGTCGTCGACCTCGATGTCGCCGAGGTCGGGGATGTGGCGGAGATCCAGGCAGACCGCCTTGCCTGTGAACCAATCGAGAGGCACGGCGTCGATCGCTGCTCCTCCGGCTCCGATGTGGAGGGGCGCGTCGACGTGCGTGCCAACGTGCTCCAGCATCGAGATGTAGTTGACCGAGTAGGTAAACGCGTCGTCGGGGTCCCCGAGCCCGGCTGCGATCGCCTGCTCGTGCGTGACATAGGGAAGGATGATCGGCGACGGGAACAACGCGTGCGCCGGCATCCCGTTCGTGATCTCGAGTGAGAGATCTATGAGTACCGTCCCGCGTTGACTGCGTACCGGGGTGGCGGCGGCCGTCTTGGTCACTCGCTCCTCCTTGGTCGTCGGATCGGACTGGGGCGAGACGGGCGAGGCCAATGCTACACCCCTCGAATTCCTCGATTGGAGTTCGCGTGGGCTCAGACGAGCGAGAGTGTGACCCCGCCGTCGACGACGATCGTCTGCCCCGTGATATACGACGCGCGGTCGCTCGCCAGGAAGAGAAACGCGTTCGCGATCTCGAGCGGCTGGCCATTCCGGCCGACGGGTACGCTCTTCGCGAACTCCTCGAGGCCGGCCGGCCCGAGCGAGTTGACGGGGTCCAGCGTCTGCGGACTGACGATCACGCCCGGCGCCACGGCGTTCACGGTGATGCCGTGCGCTGCGTACTCGAGGGCGAGGCTGCGGACGAGCCCGACGACTCCCGCCTTCGCGGCCGTGTAGTGAGCGTGGCGGGGCCAGCCCTGCACGGCGCCGGCGATCGAACTGGTTGCGAGCAGCCGTCCCCGGCCGTTCTCGACCATGTGCGGGAGTGCGGCGCGGAAGCATCGGAAGACCCCGCCGAGGTCGATGTCGAGCAGGCTGAGCCAGCGTTCGTCGTCGAGGTCGTGGGAGGCCACGTCACGAGCGACCGCAGCGTTTGCGACGACGATGTCCAGCCGGCCGAGCTCTGCGACGGCGGTCGCCACCATCCGCTCGACGCTCTCCGTCCTGGCGACGTCACCTTCGAGCACGAGCGCCCTGCGCCCGAGGCGCTCGACCGCTTCGGCGACGGGGCCGACGTCGTGCTGGTCGCCGGCGTACCAGCAGAGTGCGACATTCGCTCCGGCCTCGGCGAACAGCGCCGCCGTTGCCGCGCCGATTCCCGACGCCGCGCCCGTGACGAGGGCGACTCTGCCGTCCAGCCGGAGCATTCCGTGAATCTATCGTCCACGGAGACCCGAGCGGAGGCGCGTCTCGTGACTCAGTACGAGCGCGGCATGCCGAGGACGTGCTGGCCGAGATACGCCAGGATGAGGTTGTTCGAGACGGGCGCCACCTTGTAGAGACGTGTCTCGCGGAACTTCCGCTCGATGTCGTACTCCTCGGCGAAGCCGAAGCCGCCGTGGGTGTCGAGGCACGCGTTGGCGGCCTGCCAGGACGCCTCCGCGGCGAGGAGCTTGGCCATGTTCGCCTCGGGGCCGCACGGCAGCCCCTGCTCGAACAGCCAGGCGGCCTTGTAGCGCATCAGGTCGGCGGCCTCGATCTGCGCGTGGGCCTGGGCGATCGGGAACTGCACGCCCTGGTTGGCTCCGATCGGACGCCCGAAGACGACGCGCTCGCGGGCGTACGCGGTTGCCTTCTCGACGAACCAGCGACCGTCGCCGATGCACTCCGCCGCGATCAGCACGCGCTCGGCGTTCATCCCGTCGAGGATGTAGCGGAAGCCGAGCCCCTCCTCGCCGACGAGATCCTCGTCCGGCACGAACACGCCGTCGAGGAAGATCTCGGTCGTCGCGTGGTTCATCAACGTCTTGATGGGAGTGATCGTCATCGTCCCGGCTTCCCGAGCGTGCTTCATGTCGACCAGGAACGTGGAGAGCCCCAGCGTCCGCTTCTCCACCTCGTCCGCGGGTGTCGTGCGGGCGAGCAGCAGCATCAGGTCGGAGTGGAGCGCCCGGGAGGTCCAGATCTTCTGGCCGCGGACGAGCCAGCCCCCGTCCGTGCGCGTCGCCGTCGTGGCGATCGCCGTCGTGTCGGAGCCCGCGGTCGGCTCCGTGACGCCGAACGCCTGCAGGCGGAGCTCGCCGGACGCGATTCGCGGCAGCAGCCGCTGCTTCTGCTCCTGGGAGCCGTGTCGCAGGATCGTCCCCATCGTGTACATCTGCGCGTGACACGCGCCGGCGTTGCCGCCCGAGGCGTTGATCTCCTCCAGGATCACGCTGGCGGCCGTGATCGAGAGGCCGGCGCCGCCGTACTCCTCGGGGATCAGCGCCGCCAGCCAGCCGGCGTCGGTCAGGGCCTGCACGAACTCGTCGGGGTAGCGGTCGGGCTCGAGGCCGCGCCAGTACTCGCCCGGGAAGCGTGCGCAGAGCTCCCGCACCGCCGACCTGATCTCGCCGAGCTCCTCCGGCAGCGTGAAGTCCACGGTCAGGCCTCCGTCCGCTCGAGCAGGCGCCGCGCGATGATCAGCTGCTGGATCTCGTTCGACCCCTCGCCGATCAGGAGCAGCGGCGCGTCCCGGTAGTAGCGCTCCGGCCGGTACTCGAGCGAGTAGCCGTACCCGCCGTGGATCCGCATGCAGTCGAGCGCATTGTCCTGTGCGGCCTCGGTCGCGAAGTACTTCGCCATGCCGGCTTCCAGGTCGGCGCGCTCGCCGGACGCCTTCTTCCGGGCGGCCTGCACCGTCAGCAGGCGTGCCGCCTCCGCCCGTGTCGCCATCTTGGCGATCATCAGCTGCACCGCCTGGTGCTGCGCGATCGGCTTGCCGAACGCCTCACGCTCGCGCGCGTAGGCGATCGCGTCGTCGAGCGCGGCCTTCGCGACCCCTGCACCGCGGGCGGCGACGTTGACGCGGCCCATCTCGATGCCGCTCATGAAGTACTTGAAGCCCAGCCCGACGCCCTGCTCGCCACCGAGCACGCTCGACACGGGTGTGCGGAAGCCGTCGAACACGAGCTCCGTCGACTCGACGCCCTTGTAGCCGAGCTTCGGCAGTCCCGGCATCGGGATCGTCAGTCCCGGCGGGCTCGTCTCCGGCTCCTTCTCCACGATGAACCCGGTCATGCCTTTGTGGGGAGGATCCGCAGACAGGTCGGTCTTCGCCAGCAGCATCACGAGGCCCGCGCGCCAGCCGTTCGTGACCCACATCTTCTGGCCGGAGATCACGTAGTCGTCGCCGTCGCGGGTCGCGAGCGTGCGGATCGCCTGGACGTCGGAGCCCGCGTGGGGCTCGGTCATCGAGAACGCGGCCCGGAGCTCCATCGAGGCGAGCAGCGGCAGGAAGCGGGCGCGCTGCTCCTCGGTCCCGTGCAGCCGGATCATCGTCGCGGCCATGAAGCTGCCGTTCATCACGCCGGACAGGGTCGGCCAGCCGCGCGAGAGCTCGAGCACGATCAGGGCGTAGGTGTCGACGCCGAGCCCGAGGCCGCCGTACTCCTCGGGAATCGTCGCTCCGAACAGCCCCATCTCGCGCATCGTCTCGACGAGCGCGGTCGGGTACTCGTCCGCGTGCTCGAGGTCCGAGGCGACCGGGATCACGTCGCGGTCGACGAACGTGCGGACGGCCGCGACGATCTCGCGCTGCTCGTCGGTGAGCTCGGCGAGGCTCACGCTGCGACGGTCTCGCGGATGGCGAGAGGGGCCAGCGCCGCGGTGAGGTCGCCCTGCCGCTCGAGCGAGAGGATCGCCTCCTCGAGCGCCACGACCTCGGGCTCCGCGAGCGCGAGCGATGCGTTCTCGCGGAACTTCGCGCGCACCTCGTCGTGCGAGAGCGGGTTCTCGGGCCCACCCTTCTGGTGTGGGAAGTCCGCCTCGAGCACCGTGCCGTCCGTGAGACGCACCACGGTTGCGCCCGGGAACGCCTGCGGGTACGTCGCGTACTCGCGGGTCTCGTAGCGAACCCTCCGGGCGACGTCCAGCACCGCCGGGTCGGTGATCGCTTCGTCCGTGAAGTCGGCCACCGAGACGTGCCCCCGGACGAGCATCGAGGCAACGGAGTACTGGAGCGAGAACTTCCCCTCGTAGTCGGAGCGCGGCGCCACCTTCTGGGCTGCGGGCTCGAGCACCAGCGAGACGCCGGCCGCAGGGACCGACACGACGACCTCGTCGATCTCTGCGGGCGAGAGCGTCCGCTCACCCAGCGCCTCTGCCGCCGCGCCGAGCGAGCCGTGCATGAAGTGGCAGACCGGGTACGGCTTGTACGCGATCCGGGGCGTCTCCCATCGCCGGCCGAGGTCGGCGAGCTGGCCGGCGATGTCGACCTCGCCCTGCTCGGCGCCGAGGAACGCGTGGTAGAGCCCGAACTTCCCCTCCAACACCGATCGGGGCCCGACGGCTCCGTGCGCGGCCAGCCGGGTCGCGACGTACGCCCCGTGGGCGGCCCACGCCGGATGCATCGGCTTGGTCGGTGTCCCGTCCTCCAGGTACGCGAACAGCCCCGACGCGAAGGAGCCCGCGATGCCGAGCGCGCGCGTCGTCGCGTCGGCGTCGGCGCCCCCCAGGCGCGAGACGGCGGCGACGCCGCCGAAGATGCCGCAGATGGCGGTGGGATGGAAGCCGCGCTTGTGGAAGGCGCCGGGCGCCGCCATGCCGATGCGGCAGACGACCTCATTGCCCGCGACGATCGCTGCGAGCACCTCGGCCCCGTCGGCATGTGCTGACTCCCCGGCAGCCAGTGCAGCCGGAGCGACCACGGCCGAGACATGGCTGACCGAGTCGGAGTGCGTGTCGTCGAAGTCGAGGCCGTGGCAGAGCATCGCGTTGGCGAACGCGGCGTTCACGGCCGGCAGCCGCTCCTGGGTGCCGATCACCGTCGCCTGCGCCACACCGCCCAGCTCGGCCATGGTCGCCCGGCCCTCGCCGGCGATGCCCTCGGCGTGGGCGGCCAGGCCGCAGCCGAGGACGTCGAGCACGTGGAGCTTCGCCTGCTCCACCACCTCGTCGGGGATGTCGTCGATCGTCAGCCTCGTCGTCCAGGAGGCGATCGTCTCGGCAGCTGTCGTCATCGTGCCTCCTTCGTCGTGTCGTCCGTCAGACGGTCCAGCTCTGGTCGGTGTGCGGGAAGGTGTCGGTCACCTCGGGCGCGTCGCGCTTGTAGACCATGAACGTGCGGAGGTACTCGATCACGACCTCGTGCCGCTGGTTGATCCCCCGGCAGCGCATCGAGACGATGCCGACACTGGGATTCGAGCTCGACTCCCGACACGCGAGGATCTCGCTCTCGGCCCACAGCGTGTCGCCCTCGAACACGGGCTTGGGCAGCGTGATGTCCGTCCAGGAGAGGTTCGCGGCGGCGTTCTCGCTCGTGTCGGGAACCGTGAGCCCGGTGACGACCGCGAGGGTAAAGGCGCTGTTCACGAGCGGCTGCCCGAAGCGCGTGCCTGCCGCATACGGCTCGCTGAAGTGCATCGGGTTCGTGTTCATGGTGAGGCAGGTGAACCAGATGTTGTCGGTGCGGGTGATCGTCCGGCCGAACCGGCTGCGGAACACGTCTCCCGCCGTGAAGTCCTCGTAGAACCTGCCGCGCCACTCCTTCGGCGCTTGCTCACTCGGCATGCAGCACGCTCCTCTTCGCGTTGGCCAGGATCCCCCGGGCGCGCTCCACGACCGGCAGGTCGATCATCTCGCCGTCGAGCGCGACGGCACCCGCGCCGGCCGCGGCTGCCTGCTCGTACGCCGCGACGACGGCCTGTGCCCGCGCCACCTCGTCTGCGGATGGCGTGAACGCCTCGTTGACGACGGCGACCTGTGCCGGATGGATGCACGCCTTGCCACGAAGGCCGAGCGAGCGGGCGAGCTCGCAGTCGGCGGCGAGGCCCGCCGTGTCGTGCACGGCGACCCAGACCTGGTCGATCGGTGGCCGGATGCCGGCGGCGGCCGAGTCGACGACCAGCGTGGAGCGCGCGTGGAGGAGCTCCTGGCCGTCCCGTCTCGGCTCGAGCCCGAGCTGCAGGCCGAGGTCGACGGCGCCGAGCACGAGAGCCTCCACGTGTGGGACGGACGCGATCGCGTACGCCTCGCGGAGGCCCGCGGCGGTCTCGACGAGCGCGACGACGGGCACGCCGAGCTTCCCGGCCTGCTCGGCGGCCTCGTGCGATGCCTTCGGCACGACGACGGCGTCGAGCTCGACCGCGGTCAGTGCGGCAAGGTCGCCCTCGAACCAGGTGCTGCCGGCCGCGTTGACGCGGACGAGACGCAGGCTCTCGCCGCGAGCGCCGCTCAACGCCTCGGCGACGACCGCCCGTGCTCTCTCCTTGTCCGCCGCCAGGACGGCATCCTCGAGGTCGGCGACGACCGCGTCGGCGCCGGCCGAGAGCGCCTTCGCGAGCTTGCGGCTGTCACTACCGGGCGCAAACAGGAACGAGCGGGCGGTGGCGAGCGACGGCATCGAATTGACAGAATCGCCAATGTCAGACATAAACACAAGTCCGGCGTCCCCAAGCGAGAGGAGCGTTTGCCGTGAAGGCAGTCGTCTTCCACGAGTTCGGCAACTCCGACGTCCTACGCGTCGAAGACCTCCCGGATCCCACCGCCGGGGCGGGCGAGGTCGTGATCGACGTGACGGCCACCGCGCTCAACCATCTCGACGTCGACGTTCGGGAGGGGACCTCGCGCTTCCCCGTGGAGCCACCGCACATCATGGGGGTCGAGCCGGTAGGGCGGATCGCCGAGCTCGGCGAGGGTGTCGAGGGCTGGAGCGTCGGCGATCGCGTCGCCGCGTACCTGATCGCAGTCTGTGGCTCGTGCACCTACTGCCGCACGGGCCGCGAGTCGCTCTGCGAGGCGCCGGCCTGGTTCATCGGGATGGGCACGGGCGGCGCGTACGCCGAGAAGGTGGTGTGCAAGCCGACGCAGCTGATCCGCATCCCGGACGGCGTCTCCGACGTCGATGCGGCCGCCGGTCACATCGCCTTCGGCACCGCCTGGCACATGCTCGTCACCCGCGCCCGGCTCAGGGCGGGCGAGACGGTGCTCATCAACTCGGTCGGTAGCGGCATCGGGTCGGCGGCGGTGCAGGTCGCCAAGCACGCCGGCGCGATCGTGATCGGGAACTCGAGCCGCGACGACAAGCTGGCGCAGGCAGCCGAGCTCGGCCTCGACATCGGCATCAACTACACGACCCACGATGTCGTCGAGGAGGTGATGGCGGCCACCGGCGGGCGCGGGGTCGACGTCGTGTTCGAGCACGTCGGCGGCGAGCTGTTCCAGAAGGCGCTCGACTCGCTCACCAAGGACGGTCGCGTCGTCATCTGCGGGGGCCACGCAGGCGAGGTCGTGCCCTTCGACATCATCCCGTTCTTCCGCCGCCAGCTGTCCGTGATCGGTTCGTTCGTGTTCACCCGGGCGGAGGTCGAGACGTGCTTCCGCCTGATCGAGAGCGGCGCGCTGCGGCCCCAGGTCGCTGCGACGTTCCCGCTGGAGCGGGTCAAGGAGGCGATGGACCTGATGGAGAGCCGTGCGTTCTTCGGCAAGATCGTGCTGACCACGGAGGCCGGGGCATGAGGCGCATCGGGGTCGACGTCGGCGGCACCTTCACCGACCTCATCTACGTGGACGACGAGTCGGGAACGGTGCTCGTGCACAAGCTGCCGACGACGCCCGATGACCCGTCGCAGGGGACGGTGCAGGGCATCCGGGAGCTGACGGCCGACGCGGGTGCTGACCCGGGGTCGCTCGATCAGGTCTTCCACGGGACGACCATCGCCACGAACATCGTGATCGAGCACAACGGGGCCAGGGTCGGCCTGCTGACCACGGAGGGCTACCGCGACATCCTGCACATCGCGCGTCACAAGAAGCCCCTCAACTTCTCCAACTACCAGGATCTCCCCTGGCAGCGGTACCCGATCGTGCGACGGCGCTACCGCCTGACGGTGCCCGAGCGCATCTCCCGCGACGGCGAGGTGATCGTCCCGCTCGACGAGGAGCGGGCTCGCGCACAGGCGAGGAAGCTGAAGGCGGCCGGTGTCGAGTCGGTCGCGGTCTGCTTCCTGTTCTCGTTCCTGAACCCTGATCACGAGCGGCGCGTCGCCGAGATCGTGCGCGAGGAGTTCCCCGAGGCCTTTCTCTCCGTCTCGTCCGACGTGCTGCCCCAGTACCGCGAGTACGAGCGCTTCTCCACCGTCTGCCTCAACGCGTTCGTCGGCCCCAGGGTGGCGAACTACGTCGGCCGGCTCGAGGGCGAGCTGCGGGAGCTGGGCGTCCGCACCGGCCTGCACCTGATGACGTCGGCGAGCGGCGTGGCAACGCCCGAGGCGGCGGTGCAGCGCCCCGTCAACCTGCTGATGTCGGGCCCCGTCGCCGGCGTCGTCGGCGGCATCTGGGCCGGCAAGCAGGCGGGCTACGACAACGTGATCACCCTCGACGTGGGCGGCACCTCGGCGGACATCGGGCTCGCCCAGGACGGCAGGCTGCGCATGAAGCACTTGCTCGACACGAGGGTCGGGCCGTACCAGGCGATGATCCCCATGGTCGACGTGGACACGATCGGTGCCGGCGGCGGCTCGATCGCGTACGTCGACCAGGGCGGGATCTTCCGCGTCGGCCCGCGTTCGGCCGGTGCGGCGCCGGGCCCGGCTGCCTACGACCGCGGCGGCACGGAGCCGACGGCGACCGACGCGATGGTCAATCTCGGCTGGCTGCAGCCCGAGGCGTTCCTCGGCGGCGGCATGACGTTGCGTGCCGACCTCGCCCGCACGGCGTTCGAGGAGGGCCCGGCGCAGGCGCTCGGGATGACAGTGGAGCACGCGTCGATGGGCGCGGTCCAGATCCTCACCCACTCGATGGTGCAGTCGATCGAGGAGAACTCGGTGCGCAAGGGCTACGACCCGCGCGACTTTGCGCTCGTCGCGACAGGTGGCGCGGGCCCGCTGTTCGCAGCCCAGATCGCGCTCGAGGTCGGCACGCCGCACGTGCTCGTGCCGCCCTACCCGGGCGTCACGGCCGCACTCGGGCTCCTGGCGACCGACATGGTCTACGAGGAGGTGGCGACCGCCTACCAGCGCCTCTCGACGCTCGACGCCGCGGCGGCCCAGGCGCTCTTCGAGGAGCTCGAGGCGAAGGTCCGCACCCAGCTCGAGGAGGACGGGATGGAGCCGGAGCAGATCGTGATCCACCGGATCGCGGACTGCCGCTACCTCGGGCAGGGCTACGAGCTCCGCGTCGACGTTCCCGCGGGCGCGATCGACGATGCGTGGGTGGAACGCGTCCGCAGTGACTTCCACGACATCCACGAGCGCGAGTACTCGCGTCGCTTCGAGGAGTCGGACATCGAGCTGCCGAACATCCGCGTTCGTGGTGTCGGGGTGATGCCGCCGCTGCTCCCGACCGAGCTCGAGGCGGGTGACGAGTCGCCCGACTCAGCGCTGCGCCACGAGGGCGTCGCGTGGTTCCACGTCGACGGCGAGCTCCAACAGGTGACGACGCGCTCGTACGAGCGGGCCGCTCTGAAGGCCGGCAACCGGCTCGTGGGAGCGGCGATCGTGAACCAGTACGACACGACGACCGTGATCCCGCCGGGCATGGGGGCGCACGTCGATCGGTACGGGAACATCGTCATCGAGGTGGCCGCATCGGCCGAGGCCAAGGCACTCGCCGCGGTCGCCGACGTCGTCACGACAGAGAGCTAGGAGGGAGCCGGTATGTCCGTGACCGAATACGAAGTCGGCAGGCAACCCGGGCCGCCGACCCGCGACCGGGTGGAGGTCGACCCGATCACGCTCCGCGTGCTCGGCGGCGCCTTCCACGCGATCGCCAAGGAGATGGCCGGCGTGCTCTTCCGCATGAGCTACTCGTCGATCATCCGCGAGTCCGAGGACCTCGGCGCCGGGATCTTCGACGCGCAGGGACGCGAGCTCTGCGAGTCGGATTCGACGCCGATGCACATCGGCTCGCTGCCCTGGTACATCCGCGGCTTCCTGCACCGGCTCGGAGACGACATCGAGGAAGGCGACGTGATCGTCCACAACCACCCCTACCTCGGCGCGTCGCACTCGCCGGACATCGCGGTGGCCGTCCCGATCTTCCACGAAGGCGAGCTGCTCGGATGGGCAGCCGTGACCGCCCATGTGCTCGACGTCGGCGGCTCGTTCCCGGGGATCAACGCGGACGCCTTCGACGTGTACGCCGAGGCGAAGCTCTACAACGGGCTGCGCTGGTACCGGCGCGGCGAGCTGAACGTCGACGTCGACCGCATGATCTTCGACAACGTCCGCACCGAGACGATGAACCGCGGCGACATGAACGCGATGCTCGCGGCGTGCCAGCTCGGGCGGGAGCGCTTCCTGCGGCTCGTCCAGCGCTACGGCGCAGAGGTCGTGATGAGCTCGGCGTACGACTGGATGGACTACTCGGAGCGGATGCTGCGCGCCGAGATCGCGAAGATCCCGGACGGGGAGTACGGGCCGATCGTCGGCTGGCTCGACGACGACGCCCGCAACCGCGGCGTACGGCTTCGCGTGGAGACGAAGGTGATCGTCGAGGGCGACGAGATCACGATCGACCTCACCGGCTCGAACCCCGAGGTTCCGACCGGGTTCAACGTGCCCTTCGAGGGGTCGCTGCTCGTCGGTGCCTACTACGCGGTGCGCACGATCCTGCTCGACGAGGTCACCTTTCCCGAGCACGTGCCACAGAACGACGGTGTGTTCAGGCCGGTGCAGGTGATCGCGCCGAAGGGGACGATCTTCAACCCGAACTTCCCGCGCGCGTGCTTCTCCCGCTTCACGCAGGTGCAGCGGGTGGTCGACAACACGATCCTCGCCCTGGCCGACGCTCTTCCCGACAAGGTGACGGCCGGGAACTCGGCGGGCATCCACTTCTGCGCGTACTCCGGCTTCGACGAGTCGGCGGGCGAGTACTGGCTGTACCTGGAGGTCAACGAGGGCTCGTACGGCGGCCGGCACGGCAAGGACGCCATGGACTCGGTCGACAACCTGATGGCGAACACGCGCAACAACCCGATCGAGGAGCTCGACAGGCGCTTCCCGATCCGCTGCGACCAGTACGAGCTGCGACCGGAGCCTGCAGCGCCGGGGAAGTGGCGCGGCGGCATCGGCATCATCCGTCGCAACCGCTTCCTCGTGGACGGCGTGTACTCGTGCGAGGGCGACCGCCAGACCGACCCGCCGCTCGGGATCTTCGGCGGCTGGAACGGCCTCGTCGCCTCGTGTCGCCGCAACCCGGACACACCACGCGAGGAGGCGCTCCACGCGAAGGTCACCGGCATCCCGTTCGCCGCAGGCGAGTTCATCGAGTTCCGGGAGCCGAACGCCGCAGGCTACGGCGACCCGCTCGACCGCGACCCCGACGCCGTGCGCGAGGACGTGCTCGACGACTTCACCACGCTGGAGCTGGCCGAGGACGCGTACGGCGTCGTCTTCGCCGACGAGGTGTCGCTGGAGGTCGACGAGGCGGCGACGGCGGCGCTGCGCGCAGAGCTCCGCACGCGTCCCCGTTTCACCTCGCTGACGGACTACTACAGCGAGCGCGGCCTGCCGCCGTCGTCCTCGCCGACCTCGCTCGCGGGGAACGTGGAGTTCGGGATCGACTGAGGCTGGCGTGACGACTTCCTCCGAGGCAGGCGACGACACGCGCGCTTCCACGTCGACGCCGGGTGCCGTGCGCCCCGGGGTTGCCGTGCGCCGAGTCCGCAAGGCCTACGAGCAGGTGGCCGACCAGCTGCGCGAGCTCGTGATGACGGGCGAGTTGACGCCCGGGCAGCGACTGCCGAGCGAGGCCACGCTGGCAGCGGACTTCGGAGTCAGCCGCGCCACCATCCGCGAGGCTCTGCGCGTGCTCGCCGCGCAGAGCCTGATCCGCACCTCGAAGGGCGCGGCGGGAGGAAGCTTCGTCACGCTGCCCACCGTCGACTACATCTCGTCCTTCGTGCACGCCAACGTGAACCTGCTCACCGAGACGAAGCTGGTCACGCTGGAGGAGCTGCTCGAGGCGAGGGAGCTGGTGGAGGTGCCGGCGGCTCGTCTCGCGGCGATACGCCGCACGGATGAGGACATCGAACGGCTGCGCGCGTCCGTGCCGGACGACGCGGGGCGCCTCGGCAACGCCGAGGAGTTCACCCACAACGCCGAGTTCCACTCCTGCCTGCTCGGCGCGAGCCGCAACACGCTGCTCACGGTGTCGGCCGAGCCCATCTTCTCGGTGTTGCAGACCAACCTGGCCCGCTCCACGCTCGGACGCGAGTTCCACCGCGCCATCCACGCCCACCACCTGCGGATCCTCGAGGCCGTGGCAGCCCACGACGCCGACGGCGCAGCGTCCGAGATGCGCGAGCACCTCGGCTTCCTGCGCCCCTGGTACGAGAAGGCCTGGAAGCGCGCCTCATCCGGTCGGTCGAGGCGCTGAGCGGTGCTCGTCGTGCTCGAGCAGGTGCCCCGACTCCACGACGTCACCGCCGGCCTGAAGGCGCGGGTCGCGTGACACTGCCGCTGGCCGACGTCCGCATCGTCGCCGTCGAGCAGTTCGGGGCAGGACCGTGGGGGACGTTGCAGCTCGCCGATCTCGGCGCCGAGATCGTCAAGATCGAGGATCCCGGCGCCGGCGGCGACGTCGGCCGCTACGTGCCTCCGTTCGCCGAGGGCGAGGACTCGCTGTTCTTCGAGACGTTCAACCGTGGCAAGAAGAGCGTCTCGCTCGACCTGCGACATCCCGCTGCGGAAGAGGTGCTGCACGACATCGTCAGGGTGTGCGACGGCGTCTACTCGAACCTCCGCGGCGACCAGCCGCGCAAGCTCGGCCTCACCTACGAGCAGCTGCGGCACGTCAACCCGCGCATCGTCTGCTGCTCGCTGTCCGGCTTCGGCATGACCGGGCCGCGCGCGTCCGAGGGCGGCTACGACTACATGATGCAGGGGCTGGCGGGCTGGCAGAGCCTCACGGGCGACCCCGACGGCCCACCTATGAAGTCCGGCCTCTCGCTCGTCGATCTCTCCGGTGGCTACGCGTCGGCGATCGCCATGCTGGCGGGCATCTGGCGCGCCCGCCGGGACGGCGAGGGCTGCGACTGCGACGTGTCGCTGTTCGAGACGGCGCTGCACGAGCTGATGTACATCGGCCCGTGGGCGGCGACGCACGGCTTTGTCCCGCCCCGGCGCCGCGGCTCGGCCCATCCCACGATCGTGCCCTTCCAGAACTTCGAGGCCGCCGACGGGTGGTTCGTGGTCGGCGCGGCGAAGCAGAAGTTCTGGGAGCGACTCTGCGACGTGATCGAGCGACCGGAGCTGCGCGAGGACTCGCGGTTCGCGACGATGTCCGCTCGCAACGAGCACCGCGACACGCTCGTGCCCATCCTCGAGCAGGCGTTCCGGCTGCGCGGGGTCGACGAATGGGTCGAGGCGCTCGTCGAAGCGGGCGTCCCCGCATCGAGGATCAACAGCGTCGAGGAAGCCCTCGTCGACCCCCAGACCGTCGCGCGCGAGGATGTCGTCGAGCACGAGCACCCGACCTTCGGCGCCGTGCGCACGATCCGCACGCCGCTGCGGCTGGCCGACGGGGCCGGGCGGTCGCTGGAGCGCCAACCGGCCCGCGGCCCTGCCCGCGGCGAGCACACGGCTGCCGTGTTGGTCGACGACTGCGGCTACTCGCTCGATCGCGTGAGGGAGCTCGCCGCGGCGGGCGTGTTCGGAGACGTGGAGGTCGTGTGAGCGGCCCACGGGACCTGGTCGGGTACGGGCCGCACCCGCCCGACCCACGCTGGCCCGGCGGCGCGCGCCTGGCGCTCAGCTTCGTCGTCAACTACGAGGAGGGCGGTGAGAACACCCCGCTCGAGGGCGACCCGGCTTCCGAGGCGTTCCTGCACGAGGTCGTGGGCGCGCCACCCACCGTCGGGCGGCGGAACCTGAGCACGGAGTCGATGTTCGAGTACGGCAGCCGCGCCGGCTTCTGGCGCCTCCATCGCCTGTTCACCGCCCACGGGCTGCCGCTGACCGTGTTCGCCGTCGGCCAGGCGCTCGAGCGGAGCCCGCAGGCGGCGCGGGCGATGATCGACGCCGGCTGGGAGGTCGCGAGCCACGGCTGGCGCTGGATCGACTACGCAGAGATGCCGGAGCAGGAGGAGCGAGAGCACATGCGCCGGTCGATCGAGGCGATCGAGCAGGCGTGCGGCGTCCGCCCGGTCGGCTGGTACACGGGTCGCGGCTCGGACAACACCCGGCGACTCGTGGCCGAGGACGGCGGCTTCCTCTACGACTCCGACTCGTACGCCGACGACCTGCCGTACTGGGTCGACGTCGAGGGCCGCGACCACCTCGTGATCCCGTACACGCTCGACTCGAACGACTTCAAGTTCCTGCTCGTCAACGGCTTCGTCACGGGCGACGAGTTCGCCGCCTATCTGATCGACGCGCTCGAGCAGCTGCGCGAGGAGGGCGGCCGCATGCTGTCGGTCGGGCTGCACTGCCGGATCGTCGGCCGGCCCGGGCGCATCCGCGGCCTCGAGCGCTTCCTGACCCACGTCGGCGCGTGCGACGACGTGTGGGTGACGACCCGGGCGGAGATCGCGCGCCACTGGCACGAGCATCACCCACCCCCAAGAACGCGGGGCTCCTGAACGGAGCCGCAGCCGGCCCCGCGATACGATCACGTCACACGGCTCCCAAGGAGGTTCGGGTATGAGCACGACGACGCAGGCTTGGACGCGCGAGGCGCTGGCGCGTGCCCCGCAGACGTACTTCGACGCGGTCGACGCCAAGGACATCGACGGCGTCCTCGCGCACTTCGCCGACGACGCGACGCTGACGGTTCAGACCGACCATGCCACGTTCGCGGGCGCAGACGAGATCCGGAGGATGTTCACGGACTTCTTCGCGGCCTCGAGCTCGATCCTGCACGAGATCCGCAACATCGTCGTCGAAGAGGCCGCCGGCAAGGTCGCCACCGAGCAGGGGTACATCGGCGAGCTCGTCGACGGCACGAAGAACGACATGCACAACTGCAACTTCTTCACCTTCGACGAGGAGGGGAAGTTCAAGCGCGTGATCATCTGGATGGCCGGGACGAACCCGCTCAAGTAGCCGTCCCCACAGCGCCGGCGCCCGGCTGCGACGGAGACCGCGGCCGCCGGCGCCGGCGCGAGGGGCCGGTGCTGTCCGACTACAGCGCGGCGCGGAAGAACGCGCTCACGATCCGCACGGCGTCGTCCGGGCACTCGATCAGGTCGGCGTGACCGATGTCCGGGAACTCGTGCGTCGTGATGTTCTCGTTCATCGCTGCCATCTTGCGGGCGCCCAGCCCCGACGGCGCGAGCTCCGGCGGGCAGAGGATGTCGTGCGTCCCGTTGGTCATCAGCAGCGGTCGCCTGATCTCCGGGACGAGCGGCGTCAGGTCCATCTCCTCCATCGCGATGCAGGCCTGGCGCACGGTGTACGGGTCGTTCCACCCGATCACGGCCCGCACGAGCTCGAAGGTGCTCTTCCCCTCGTCGCTCTCGAGGAACTTCGCACCGACCGCCTGGGTCGTCACGTGGTCGGAGAAGTCGTCCCACGGCATCGCCTCGGCCATGCGGCGCCAGACCCTGAACACGGTGCGCCGGTAGACGTCCGGCTTGGCGAACGCGACGTCGGCGCACGTCGCGATCACGCGCTCCGGGTGCAACGCCGTGACGGCGATGGCGATCATCCCGCCCATCGACGTGCCGTGGACGAGGGCGCGGTCGATGTCCAGGGCGTCGAGCAGGCGCACGCCGTCGTGGGCCCACATCTCGATCGTGTAGGCGTCACGGGGGTGGTCCGAGGCGCCGTATCCCCGTGCATCGAACGAGAGCAGCCGGAAGCCGTTCTCACGGAAGCCGTCGTTGACGGCGCCGAAGTTGTGTCGCCCGAACAGCCCGCCGCCGAACTGGATGACGACCGGCCCGTCGTCGGGGCCGGTCAGCTCGTAGTAGAGCCGGATCCCGTCGTCGATCTGTGTGTACGGCATGGCTGCTCCCCCGCTCGAGGATATGACAGAGTGCACAAGTCTGACGTATTCGGGCGATGACCACCTCCACGTGCAGCAGCGCCGCTCACACTGCCGGCCGCCTCGGCCGGCTCAGTCCCAGCTGCGGCCGACGCGGTCCCAGGCGACGTTGCTCGGGAGCCACTCGGTGTTGATGCGGGAGAGCAGGCGCTCGGCCTCGGTCGAACCGCACGCCGGGCACGGCGGCGCAGGCTTCGTCGACAGCGAGAGGAACTCCTCGTACTTCTCCCCGCAGGCCGTGCACCGGTACTCGTAGATCGGCATGTCCACCGAGTCTAACCACGTCCCCACGGTTGCCGAGCTGCGCTCGGCAGCGCGCGTGCACGGGGTCGAGCCCTCCGACGCCGATCTCGTCGCCGTGCAGGGCTTCCTCGCGACGATCCTGCCGTCGCTGATCGAGATCGAGGACAGGCAGGGCGGCGAGCTGCCCCCGGCCGGCCTGTTCCTGCCGGGCGCGGAGGAGTCGTGACGGTCGCCGCGCTCGCGGAGCGGATCCGCCGCGGCGAGCTCTCCCCGCGCGAGGCGGTGGAGGCCGCGGTGCGGCGGATCCGGGCCGAGGACGGTGTCTTCAACTCGTTCATCTCGCTGCGGGAGGAGGAGGCCCTCGCGGAGGCGGACGCGCTCGAGCGGGGGCCGTCACGCGGCGTTCTGCACGGCGTGCCCGTTGCCGTCAAGGACGTGATCGACGTGGCCCGGGCTCGCACGACGGCGGCCTCGCGGATTCTCGCCGACAACGTCGCCGAGGCCGACTCCACGGTCGTCGCCCGGCTGCGTGACGCGGGCGCCGTCGTGGTGGGCAAGGCGAACACGCACGAGTTCGCCTGGGGGGCGACGACGTCGAGCCGGCACTTCGGGCCGGCTCACAACCCGTGGGACACCGAGCGCATCTGTGGTGGCTCGAGCGGCGGTAGCGGCGCGGCGGTGGCGGCGGATCTCGTGCCCGCTGCGCTCGGCACCGACACCGGAGGGTCGGTGCGCATCCCTGCCTGCCTCTGCGGGGTCACGGGCGTCCGCCCGTCGACCGGTCGCGTCCCCAACCGCGGCGTCGTGCCGGTGTCGTGGACGTTCGACACGGTCGGCCCGCTGGCCCGCACGGCAGAGGACTGCGCGCTCCTGCTGCAGGTGATCGCAGGGCACGATCGTGGCGACGCGACGACCGTCGAGACGGCGGTACCGCGCTATGCGGAGCTGCTGGGCGGCGGGATCGGCGGGTTGCGGCTCGGCGTCGTGTCGCATCTCTTCGAAGGGGCGATCGATCCGCGGGTCGCAACTGCCGCCGAGGCTGCGGTCGGCCAACTCGTCGCCCTCGGCGCCACCTCCGAGCGCCTCGAGGCGGGCTTTCTGCGCGAGACCGAGGTCGTGCAGCAGCTGATCATGTTGCCGGAGGCGGCAGCCGCCCATCTCCACTGGCTGCGCACACGCCTCGACGAGTACGGCGACGACGTCCGCGTCCGCCTGCTCGCCGGCCTCCTCCTCCCCGGCACGGCCGTCGTCACGGGGCAGCGCGCGCGCAGGCGCCTGTACGCCGAGGGGAGCCGGCTGTTCGAGCGCTGCGACGTGCTCGTGGCACCGGCAATGCCGATCGTCGCGCCGCGGATCGGAGAGGATGTCGTCGACGCCGGGGGCGAGAGCCTGCCGTATCGGCTCTCCTTGATCCCGTACAACTCGCCCTGGAGCTGCCTCGGCCTCCCTGTCGTCAGCGTGCCGTGCGGTCTCGTCGACGGCCTCCCCGTCGGCCTGGCTCTCGTCGGCCGCCGACTCGACGAGGAGACGGTGCTGCGCGTCGCGCACGCCTTCCAGCAGGCGACCGACTGGCACGAGCTGACACCGCCCGATCCCGCTTGACGCGGTGATGCGCGACGTGTCGTATACAGCACACAGAGATGAAAGGGGAGTGACAGCAATGTCCGTGCTGATCAAGGGTGGCCGGATCGTCACCGCGGCCGACGACTACGTCGGAGACATCTACATCGAGAACGGCACGATCGCGATGATCGGAGCGTCCCTCGACGTGACCGCCGACAAGGTGATCGACGCGGCCGGGAAGATCGTGATGCCCGGGGCGATCGACCCGCACACCCACATCGAGATGTTCTTCGGCGGCACCACGACGTGCGACGACTTCACGTCGGGGACGACCGCCGCGGCGTTCGGCGGCACCACGACGCTGATCGACTTCTGCGTGCAGACGCCGGGCGACACGTTCGCCCAGGCGCTCGAGAAGTACCACGAGAAGATCGAGCGCTGCCCGCCGGTGATCGACGTCGGCTTCCACATCGCCGTCACCGATCTGCACACCGGCGGCACGCTGGAGGATCTCGCGAAGCTCCCGGACGAGGGCGTCACCTCGTACAAGCTCTTCATGGCCTACAAGGGCGCGGTGATGGTCGACGACGAGACCCTCTTCAGGGTCATGCAGACCGCGCACGAGACGGGCGGCCTCGTGATGGTGCACGCCGAGAACGGCGATGCGATCGACATCATCGTCAAGGAGACGGTGGCAGCAGGCAACACCGAGCCCGTCTGGCATGCCCGCAGCCGTCCGATGGAGACGGAGGCCGAGGCGACGAACCGTGCCATCCAGCTGGCACGGGTCGCGGACGCCCCGCTCTACGTCGTCCACGTCTCCTGCCAGCCGTCCGTCGAGCCGATTGCGCTGGCGCGCGAGAAGGGCTGGAAGGTCTGGGGCGAGACGTGCACCCAGTACCTCTTCATCGACGAGACCATGATGGAGAAGCCGGGCTTCGAGGGTGCGAAGTACATCTATACGCCGCCGCCGCGGCCGAAGGAGCACCAGGAGCACCTCTGGAAGGCGATCGAGAACGACGTGCTGTCGGCCGTGTCGACCGACCACTGCCCGTTCAACTGGCCGGAGCAGAAGGGGATCAACGGCGAGGAGTTCCAGGTCGTCCCGAACGGTGGCCCGGGGATCGAGAACCGGCTGCACATGCTGTGGACGTTCGGCGTCCGCACCGGCCGGATCACCCCCAACCGCTTCGTCGAGCTCGTCTCGACGAACATCGCGAAGCTGTTCGGGCTCTACCCCCGCAAGGGCACCATCGTCCCTGGCGCCGACGCCGACATCGTCGTCTGGGATCCGGAGAAGAAGCTCACGATCTCCGCGAAGACGCACCACACGAACGTCAACTACAACCTGTTCGAAGGCACCGAGGTCACTGGTGCACCGGAGGTCGTGCTCGTGCGTGGCCAGGTGATCGTCGAGAACGACGAGCTCGTGGGCAAGCCCGGAGACGGCCAGTTCGTGAAGCGCGCGCGTTTCGGGGAGGAGCTCCTGCCGGCGGTCAAGGCGGTGACGTGATGTCGGACGAGGAGGCCCGGGACGTCTACGCGAAGGCCGGGCTCGGGCAGGGCGTGACGATGGGCGACCGCCCGGCGGTGCTCGTCGTCGACTTCTCCTGCGGCTTCACCGATCCCGAGTGCGCGCTCGGCTCCGACCTCACGCCGCAGGTCGAGGCCACGAAACGGGTCCTGGACGCTGCGCGCGCCAAGGGCCTACCGGTCGTCTTCACCACGATCGGGTTCGAGCCCAGCCTCAAGGACGGCGGCCTGTGGATGCAGAAGGTGCCGCCCCTCGCCGACCTGCAGATGGGCGGCAAGTGGGTCGAGATCGACCCGCGGCTGGAGCCGCGCGACGACGAGACGGTGATCGTGAAGAAGGGCGCGTCGGGGTTCTTCGGCACGAACCTCGCCTCCGTGCTCCTCACGCAGAAGGCGGACTCGGTGATCCTCTGCGGGGCGACGACGAGCGGGTGCATTCGGGCGACGGCCATCGACCTGCTGCAGTACGGCTGGCCGACGATGGTGCCCCGGGAGTGCGTGGGCGACCGCGCGCAGGCGCCGCACGAGGCGAACCTGTTCGACATCCAGGCGAAGTACGCCGACGTCGTCTCGGTCGACGAGGCGGTCGGCTACCTGGAGGGTGTGCCCGGGAAGGTCGGCGCAGCAGCGTGACGCACCGCATCGCCCTGCTTTCCGGTGACGGGGTAGGGCCGGAGGTGATGGCGGAGGCCCGGCGCGTCGTCGACGCGCTGGGCCTCTCGCTCGAGTGGACCGAGCTTCCCTGGGGAAGCGCCTGGTACCACGAGCACGGCGTGATGATGCCGGACGACGCGCTCGACGTGCTCTCCGCCCACGACGCGGTGCTGATGGGCGCGATCGGCGACCCCTCCGTACCGGACGACGTGTCGCTGTGGGGGTCGATCCTCCACATCCGCCAGCGGCTCGACCTGTGGGCCAACGTCCGCCCCGCCCGGCTCCTCGCCGGTGTCCCGTGCCCGCTCGCCGGCCGCGGGCCGTCCGACGTGGACATGCTCTTCGTGCGCGAGAACACCGAAGGCGAGTACTCGGGCGTCGGCGGACGCGCCCACCACACGCTCCCGTCCGAGGTTGCGCTGGAGACGAGCGTGTTCACGCGGGCCGGGGTGGAGCGCATCGTCCGCCACGCCTTCGGCCTCGCGGCCGAGCGCCGAGGGGTGCTCACGAGCGCCACGAAGTCGAACGCCTCGCGCTTCGGCTACGTGCTGTGGGACGAGATCGTGGAGGAGGTCGCGGCCGAGCATCCCGGCGTGCGCGTCGAGCGGGTGCTCGTGGACGCGCTCGCGGCCCGCATGGTGCGCGACCCGGACTCGCTCGACGTCGTCGTCGCCTCCAACCTCTTCGCCGACATCCTCACCGACCTCGCCGCGGCGATCCAGGGCGGCATGGGCATGGCGGCGAGCGCCAACGTGGCCCCGGGTAGCACTGCTCCGGGGCTGTTCGAGCCCGTGCACGGCTCGGCGCCCGACATCGCCGGGCAGGGGATCGCAAACCCGGCCGGCGCGATCTGGAGCGCGTCGCTCATGCTCGACCACCTCGGCGAGCAGGTCGCGGCGGCGGCGGTGCTGCGGGCGCTCGAGACCGTGTGCCGCGACGGCCCGCGCACCAGGGACGTCGGCGGCACGGCGACGACCGCCCAGGTGGGGGCAGCCGTCGCGGCGGCTCTTTGAGGATGTCCCCGATCAGGGATTGGTGACGGCCGCGGATGCCGGCTCGATGCGCTGCGCTGACGGAGCCGGTCCGATGTCTCCCCGGCGCAGCACGAGACCCGTCACGATGAACCACACGAGCATCACCATGAGTGCGAAGAAGTCGGCGTACGGGATGAACAACGCGACGCCGAGCACGAGGGCCGTCCAGCCCAGCACCCGCCGGGCACCGGCGCTCGGGATCAGCAGCCCCGCCGCGCCGAGCATCATGACGCCGAACCCTGCGTTGAAGGCGACCCAGGTCGCGCCGTCGAGGGCGTTCAGGGCCAGCACCGCGTCCGACGCGACAGCGTCCTGGGTGGCGGCGTCGAGCAGCGCGAAGTGGATCGCTGCGGTGGCGAGGATCGCGCCTCCCGCGAGGATCGCACCCGCGTTCGCGACCTGCCCCCAGAGCGAGCTCCGCTCGTCCCGCGCCGGGGCCGAGCGGGTGAGGCCGAGCGCGAACAGGACGAGGAACGGGACCGTTGCGGCGAAGAGGAACGAGGTGATGAACTCGCGGGCCTCGTTGCCGGTGTAGTGCGACACCACCTCGCCCGCCGAGGCACCCGGCTCGGGCGTACTACCGCTGATGCCGAGCGTCAGCGCGACGAGGGCGACGAACGCGATGCCGCAGAGTGGCAGCACCTTGCTGGAAGTCATGGTCTCTTCTCCCTCACTGGATGTCGAAGTACGGATGGCATGAGGGTGCGCCATCGCAGCCGTCGGCACATCGGCGCGGGCGCTGGAATCCATCTCGGTGCTGGCACCCATTGCGGAACCGTGCGCCGAGGCGGAAAGATGTCGTCCATGAGCGGGCTCCGGATCGCCGCCTGGGCAGCCGCCCTTGCCAACGTCGTCTTCCTGGCAGGCGAGTTCGCGCGCATCGCAGGGCTTCAGACGGACTGGATCCCCGTGTGGCTCGCGCCGTTTCTCGTTGCCGCATTCCTCGCGCCCTCGGGGGTCGGGCTCCTGATCGCGAATCGGCAGCCCCGGAACGTGATCGCCTGGATCTTGCTGCTCGGGCCGTTGGCGCTGACCGTTCAGGTGCCGCTGACGCTTCTCCTCGGCGAGGGCTGGGGCCTGCAGATGGACAGGGCGACCTGGCCCCTGCTCTACGCCTGGCCGATCGCGATCGCGTTCGTCTTCCCCGAGGGCCGCCTGCTCTCGCACCGCTGGCGCTGGGTGGCCGGAGTCACGGTCTTCTCCTTCGTCGGTTTCGTCGTCCTTATGATGCTCGACCCGTCACCGTTCTACGGCAACGACGCTTCCGTGCCGAATCCCCTGGCCGACAACGCCGTCGGCGAGGGGCTTCGAGTCGGAGCCTCGGCCTGGGGCTTCTTGCTCGGCATGCTCGCGGGCCTGTTCGCGGGCGCGCATGCGATCCGGCTTCGTCTGCGGCGCTCCAGCGGAGTCGAGCGCCTGCAGACCCTGTGGCTCGCATGGGCCGCGTCGCTCGTGCCGGTCGTTCTCGTCCTGTGCGTCCTGTCCGGGCTGCTGGGCTACGCGATCGACACCACGATCGTCGACTGGATCGTGCTGCCGCTCCTCCTCGGGATCTGGATCGCCATGGCGGGGGCTGTCGGGGTGGCAGTCACGCGTCACGGCTTGTACGCGATCGAAGCGCTCGTCAACCGCACGCTGGTCTACGTGACGTTGACGACGCTGCTCGTCTCGGCCTATGCCGCGATCGCGATCGGGCTCGGCGTCCTCGTCGGGCGCGAGTCGCCCTGGGTGATCGCGCTCGCGACGCTCGCGGTCGCTCTCGCGTTCCGGCCACTTCGTGCCCGCATCCAGGATCTCGTCGATCGGCGGTACAGGCGGGCCCGTTACGAGGGCGTGCGACTCGTGCGGGGGTTCGAGGACGAGGTGCGCGACGGGCGTCGCGCACCGGAGGAGGTATGCGCCGTGCTCTCCGTGGCGCTCGAGGATCCGACGGCCGCGCTCTTCTTCTGGATGCCTGAGAGCGGCGCATACGCCGACACGACGGCAGAGGTCGTCGCCGAGCTGCCGCGCGACGAGCGGGAGCAGCGCGAGATCCACCGCGACGGCGCGCGAACGGCCGTGCTGCTGCACGACCCTGCGCTGAACGAGCAGCGAGACCTGCTGCGCGGTGTGCTCGCGGCCGCGGCGCTGTCGATCGAGATGGCACGGCTCCGTGTCGAGGTCCGGCTGCAGCTCGCAGAGGTCGCGGCCTCGCGGTCGCGGATCATCGAGGCCGGCTACGAGGAGCGACGGCGGCTGGAGCGCGACCTGCACGACGGCGCACAGCAGCGGCTCGTCTCGCTCGGCGTGCAGCTGCGGCGCCTCCAGATGTCGTTACCGAGCGGAGCCGAGGTTCTCTCGCCTTCGCTCGACCAGGCTGTGGCGGAGGTGGGAGCTGCGATCGCCGACCTCCGTCAGATCGCTGCCGGCGTGCGCCCGGCGCGCCTCGACGAGGGACTCGCAGCGGCCCTCCGAGACCTCGCCCGCTCGTCGCCCGTCCCAGTGGACGTCGACGCAGCCGGCGAGCGCGTCGCCGCGAGCGTCGAGGCGGCGGCGTACTTCGTCGCCTGCGAGGCGCTCACCAATGCGGTCAAGCACGGATCGGCGTCGAAGGTGGCGGTACGGGCGGCTCGTGAGAACGGCGCGCTGATCGTGAGCGTGCACGACGACGGCGTCGGCGGCGCTGTGATCCGTCGCGGCTCCGGCCTCGCCGGCCTGCGTGACCGCGTGGCCGCCCACGGCGGCACCCTCGAGATCGTTAGCCCGAGCGGCGAGGGCACGCGCATCGAGGTGGTGCTCCCGTGCGGGTCGTGATCGCCGAGGACGCCGTGCTGCTGCGGGAGGGGCTGGCCGGCCTCCTCGAGGACGCCGGGCACACCGTCCTCGCACGGGTCGGCGACGCAGAGGCGCTGCTCGCCGTGGTGGCGGAGCACCAGCCCGACCTCGCGATCGTCGACGTGCGCATGCCGCCCACCTACGAGGACGAGGGCCTGCGCGCGGCGGTCGAGATCCGCCGCCTGCACCCCGACACCGCGGTTCTCGTCCTCTCGCAGCACGTCGAGGGCCGCTACGCCGTCGAGCTCGTGGGCTCGGGCGGCGGGTTCGGCTATCTGCTCAAGGACCGCGTGCTCGACGTGGGCGAGTTCCTCGACGCCGCGCAACGCGTCAGCGGCGGCGGGTCGGCGCTCGATCCCGAGGTGGTGAAGCAACTGCTCGCTCCGCCACGGGAGGACGACCCACTTGCCGAGCTCACGCCCCGCGAGCGCGAGGTGCTCGGCCTCGTCGCCGAGGGTCGCACCAACGCCGGCATCGCCAAGCAGCTCTGGCTGACCGAGAAGACCGTGGAGACACACGTCAGCTCGATCCTCGGCAAGCTCGGACTGTCCCGGTCGGCCGAGGCTCACCGGCGGGTTCTCGCCGTCCTGGCGTACCTCCGTGCCGTCGGCGCGGAGACAGGCTCGGCGCTCTAGCGCGTGACGCCGATGAGCGCGCCGCCGGCGACGACGAGCACTCCTGCGAGGAACGTGCGCCGCCCGATCGCCTCGGTGTGCCGGTAGAGGAGCGCGGCGAAGACGACCGCCCAGAGCGACTGCGTGGCGTTGAGCGGGGCGACGATCCCGACGTCGCCCCGGTCGAAGCCGGTCACGAGTGCGCCGTAGGCGAACCCGAGCAGGACGCCCGCAGGCGCGAACGCCCTGACGGCGGGACCGAGCCGACCGGGCGTGACCCGTGCCCGCCTGTGCGTCGCATAGACCGCCGTGATCAACACGGCCGCCGCCAGCGACGCCGCCGATGCCTGGAGCGGTGCCGGGTCGACGTCCTCCGCGGCGAAGCGTACGGCGTTGTCGCGCAGCGCAAACAGCGCCGCGCAGACGAGCGCGAGCACGATGCCGAGCCGCCGGTAGCCGACGGGCCGCCCGCGATCCGCGACAAGCGTCGCGCCGCCTGCCACGACGAGCGCGGTGCCGACGAGCAGCCACGGGCGGACGGGCTCGTCGAGCAGCGCGATTGCGAGCAGGACGGAGAGGAGCGGCGCGGTGCCGACGAGGATGCCCGCGCGCGACGGGCCGGCGTGACGGATGGCGAGCACGAACACGATCTGCGACGAGCCGGGCACGAGCAGCCCGATCGCGAAGAAGGGCCAGAGCTCGTCGAAGGAGACGCCCGCGAGCGAGGAGGGGAGTGCGAGCGCGACGCTCGTCGCGAACGCGGTCGACGCGATCACCGCGGCTCCCGTGGCCGCGTCGGCGCCGCGTCCGAGGCCCGACCGCACTGCGACCGTCATCCCGCCGAACAGCACGCCTGCGAGCACGCCGAGGAGCACGGCGTCCATCAGTAGAGTCCGCGGATCGTCGAGCGTCCTGCCATTGCGGTCATCATCCCGGGTTCGCAGCGGCCGTGAGTGCGCGAGCCGTCATCGGCGGGAGCGCCGTCGGCTTCGCGGCCGGTTGGAACATCGCCGACGTCGGCGCCGTCGCCGACGAGCTGGGGCGCGCGTACGGGGTCGGGCTGGCCGTCGTCGGCCTGTTCACGACGGTGCTCTTCCTCGCCCACATGCTCATGCAGCTGCCGTCGGGACGACTCAGCGACCGCTTCGGTGCCGCACGCGTCTGCGCCGCAGGGCTCGCGGTGCTGGCCTCGTGCAATGCCGTGGCGCTGATCGCGGCCGACCCGGCGCTCGCGCTCGCGGCGCGCCTTGCGATGGGCGTGGGCACGGCGCTCGCGTTCATCGGCGGCAGCGACTACGTCCGGGCGAGCGGCGGCTCGCCGTTCGCGCAGGGGCTCTACGGAGGGCTCGCCACCGCAGGAGGGGGCGCGGCGCTCGCGATCGTGCCGCTGCTCCTCGATCCCCTCGGCTGGCGGGCGCCCTACGCGAGCGCGGTCGCCGTTGCTGCGGCGGCAGGGCTGCTGCTCGCGGCCGGCCCACGCGTTCCCGACGCGCACCGTGCGAGCGGCCGCCGCGCACCCCTCGCCGCGCTGGCCGGCGACCCGCGGCTCGTCAGGCTCGCCATCGTCTTCGCGGGGTCGTTCGGCCTCAGCGTGGTCGTCGGCAACTGGGTCGTCACGCTGCTGCAGGAGACGGCGGGGCTCACCTCGGCGCAGGCGGGCGCGCTCGGGGCGGCCACCCTCGTGCTCGGCGTCGTGTCGCGGCCGCTCGGCGGCTGGCTGCTGCGCGTCCACCCCGGGCACGTGCGCGTCGCGATCGTGGCCAGCGCGGCTGTCGGCTGCGCGGGGACGCTCGCGCTCGCGAGCGGCTCGCCCGCGCTCGCCCTGGCCGGAGCCTGCGCCGTCGGCCTCGCGGCCGGGATTCCGTTCGCGACGTCGTTCACCGGTGCCGCGACCCTGTACCGGTCGAGCCCGGCGACTGCTGTGGGCTTCGTGAACGGCATGGGAGCGCTCACGGTGCTGGCTCTCACCCCGCTCGTCGGGGTCGCGTTCTCGCGAGACGCAGGTGTCGCCGCCTTCGTCGCCCTGGCGGCGCTGTGGGCTCTCGGCGGGCTGGCGCTGCCGCGGGAAGTCCCGGCTCGCTAGACGAGGTCGGCGATGGCGCCGAGGATGATCTCCGCGGCGAGGGCTGCGTCGGCCGGGTCGGCGCTCTCTGCCGGGTGGTGGCTGATGCCGTCCACGCACGGTACGAAGACCATCGCGCTCGGGATGCGGTCGGCGACGCACATCGTGTCGTGCGCCGCGCCCGAGTGCATGCGGATGTACGGCTCGCCCGCGGCTGCCGCGGCCGCGTCCAGCGCGTCCACGATCCCCGCGTCGAGCGGTGTCGGCGGGAGCGTCTGCCGGCGGCGGACGGTGGCGCGCATCCCACGGGCGGTAGCGGCACGCTCCGCGAACGCGGCGATCTCGTCGGCGACCCCGTGGTACGCCTCCTCGACCGGCCCGCGGATGTCGAGCGAGAAGCGGACGTGGCTCGCAATCGCGTTGATCAGCCCCGGGTCGACCTCGATCTCGCCCACGGTGCCCACCGTCCCCTGGCCGGCAGCCGTAGCGAGCCGCTCCAGCTCGAGCACCGTCTCGGCGAGCACCGTTGTGGGGTCGAGGCGGAGATCCATCGGCGTCGCCCCCGCGTGGTCGCCTCGTCCCTCGACGAACACGTCGGCGTGCACGTAGCCCGCGATCGTGTGCACGAGCCCGATGCGGTTGCCGGTGTCCTGCAGCACGCGCGCCTGCTCGATGTGCATCTCGATCCAGCCCGTCAGATCGTCGAGGGCGTGGATCGACTCGCGCCAGCGCGTCGGCTCGTAGCCCGCGTCCTCGGCGTGCTCCCAGAAGCTGCGGCCGTCGTCGATCGCACGGAACGACTCCCGTAGCTCCTCCTCGGTCACGCGCTGCAGCATGATCCGGCTGCCGAGCAGCATCTGCCCGAAGCCCGATCCCTCCTCCTCGAGGAAGGAGATGAGCTGCAACGGCAGGTCGAGACCGTGCTCTGCGTTGAGCCGGCAGACCTCGAGCGCGGTGACGACGCCCATCGTGCCGTCGTACTTGCCGCCGTTTCGGTTCGAGTCGCAGTGGGAGCCGACTCCGAACACCGGCTCTCCCGGTGGCCGGTTGCGGGCGATCAGCGTTCCCACCGGGTCCTCGCTCACCGTGAAACCGAGCTCCTCGAGCGCGCGCGTGAAGTAGTCGAGCGTGTTGCGGTAGACCGGCGTGTAGGCGTAGCGCCGGATCGCCTCGCTGGAGACGGTGAACTCGGGCCCGGCCAGCGCTTCGATGTCGCGCTCGATCCGAGCGGCGCTGCGTTCCCGGTCGATGGAGAGCACCTGAGCCGCCATCCGCCCCGACTCTACTATCGGAGCGTGAGCGACGAGGAGTGGCCACCGCCCGAGGCGCGCGCGAGAGCGGCGCTCTGGGAAGCCGAGCGTCGTCTGACGGCACGCGAGTACGTGGCGGCGGCTGTCGCGCTCGAGGACGCCGTCGCCAGCGGCGACGCGACCACCGCGGCCGTCGCCCGCGGCCTGCGTCAGCTCGCGGCCGCCGGCTACCGGCACGAGTCCGGCGACGCGGTGCGCGCGCGGCGCCATCTCCAGGGCGCCCGGGAGCGGCTCGCGCCCTTCCTGCCGACGTTCGAGGAGGTCGCGCTGGACAGACTGCTCGACCTTGTCGCGTCCTCGCTTCGGTCGTAGAGTCGACCCGGTGGAGAGCTGGCGAAACCGCAAGACCCTGATTCTCGGCCGCACGGACATGATGGGGCTGCTCACGCCGGCCGAGTACGTCGAGTGCGTCGAGCACGCCTTCCGTATGCACGGGCTCGGGCGCGTGTACATGGAGCCGAAGGGGCACATCGTGCTCGACCGCTACAAGGGCGAGTGGGAGGTGATGCCCTCCTGGATCGAGGAGCCGGAGGCTGCCGCGTGCAAGTGGGTCTCGATCCGCGAGGACAACGCGCAGTTCGACCTCCCCGCGGTCTTCTCGATCCTCGTCTATACCGATCCGGTGACCGGGTTCCCACTCGCGATCTGCGACGGCTCCTTCCACACGCTGATGCGCACGGGCGCGTCGGCGGCCGTGTCGGCGAAGTGGCTCGCGCGACCCGACTCGCGGGTGCTCGCGATCCTCGGCACCGGCAGCGTCGGCGAGGGCACGCTCGCGACCTGCGACACGGTCTTCCCGTGGGACGAGGTGCGCGTCTGGAGCCGCACGCAGGCGTCGGTCGACCGCTTTCTCGCCGAGCAGGCGCCGCGCTTCCCGCACCTGTCGATCAACGGGACGACCGACGTTCGCACCGCGGTCGAGGGCGCCGACGTGATCGTCACCGGCACGCACGCACGCGGCTGGATCGTCGACGACGCCTGGGTGAAGCCGGGCGCCCATCTGGCAGCGCTCGGCGCCGACCTGGAGGGCGAGCAGGAGCTCGACCCGCGGCTCCTGCAGCGCGGTCGCGTCTTCGTGGACGACATGCGCCAGTGCGTGCCGGACGGCGAGATCAACGTCCCGCTGCGCGACGGGCTGATCACGGTGGACGACATCGCGGGCGAGATCGGCAAGGTGATCTGCGGCGAGCTGCAGGGGCGCCAGTCGGACGAGCAGGTCACGGTCTTCGACTCGACCGGGATCGCCCTGCAGGACTCTGCGACGGTGCCGCTCGAGGTCGAGCGCGCTCGGGAGGCGGGCGTCGGCATCGAGAAGAAGATGATCTCGACATGATGGCCGCTGTCGTGCTCGAGGCGGAGTTGTCGCGCGACCAGGCGGCCCGGCTGGCGATGCTGATGGAGGAGGGCAAGGCCACCCGCCCGGACGGGGTCGTCACCGCGGCGCTCCTGTACGAGAACGGGATCGGGACGCTGGTCGCGTGCTGGGCGAGCCGCGAGGTGCTGGACGGCTATCTCGAGGCCACGGACGTTCCGCGCGGCGTCGAGCTGATGCGGAAGGTCGGCGCCGAGCCGTCGCTGCGCGTCGTCGAGCTGCTCGAGCTCGGCTGATGGAGCGCGTCGTGCTCGACGGGCATCAATCCCGAGCGAGCTACGCCTCGGGCATCGCCGTCCTCGAGGCCGCTGCTCATGGGGACACGCTCCCTGCGAAGACGTCGAGCGGGCACAGAGCGGACACCAGCGGGTAGGGGACGTCGACGACCTCCGAGAGGTGGAGGTCGACGCACGCCGAGCACAGGCAGTAGGCGGCCGGCCGGGACAGCCCGTGCTCGATCTCGAGCCAGTCGATCATCGAGAGCAGAGCAGCCCGGGCGGCTGCGGTGAGGTCCATCGCGTCGTCCTCGGGGATGCCGGTGGTCGCGAAGTACTCGCGCCCCGGTTGGGCGGGCGCGAGATACGCCGGGAAGCGGGGGACCCAGCGCGGTGCCTTGCGCAGCCCGAACCGGATCGTGACTGCGGCCTCGATCTCGATGCCCGTGCCGCAGACCTCCCCGTCGCCCTGCGCGAAGTGCACGTCGCCGGTGGAGAACAGCGCACCGGGCACGTGCACCGGGAGGAGCAGTGTCGCCCCGGCGACCATGCGGCGGACGTCGATGTTGCCCCCGTTCTCCCTCGGTGGGATCGTGCGCAGGCCCGTTGCGGCGAGGGGGGGATAGGCCGCCTCGGGCAGGGGCTCGGCCACCGGGCCTCCGCGCTCGCGGATTCGCTCCTCCCGCGTCCGTTGACGCTCCATGAGCTCGTGCGACGGGGCGACGCCCATCACGCCGGCGTGCACGACGGCCGGGACTGCGATGCCGGGCAGCTCTGGCGACCTGGCGTGCGAGCCGTCCAGCTCCCAGCCGACGAGGAATGGCTCGGTGAAGACGTCGGCGAGAAACCCGAAGCCCGGAATCACCGCGTTGACCCCGAAGTCCGCGGTCTCGTAGCCGACGACGTGCACCTCGAGCACGTCTCCGGGCTCGGCGCCCTCGACGGCGACGGGGCCGGTCAGCGGATGGGCGAGACCGAGGTCGAGGCGTCCGCAGTCCGCGTGGGTGCTCTCCCGTGTCAGGAGCCCGTCGAGGCCGTCACGTGTCTCGAAGGTGATCTCCTCGCCCGGACGGACGACCGCCACCGGCTCGAGGTCCGGGTGCCAGCGGTTGTGGCCGCCGTCCGGCGAGATCCTCACAGGAGCTCCGCGAGCCGGCCCGCCGCCGCCGTCGCGGCGGCGACCTCGTCGTCGGCCCACCGCCGGGGGCCGCCGAGGTCGTGGACCGAGAGGATCGCCTCGAGGCGTCCGCCGACCTCGATCGGCGTCACGATCTGCGCCGCCAGCCCGCCGTACGCGACGAGCATGCGCTGGAACGCGGGGTCGTCGTACGCCGCGGCGCAGTCGTCCTGGACGACCTGGCGGCCCGCCTGGATCTCCAACACGACCGGCTGAGTCGGCAGGTGCACCGACCGCTCGTCGCGCAGCGAGCCGGCACCCGGTGCGAGCGCCTCCTCGACGACGGGGAACGCCTCCTCCCCGGGGATGTCGCGGCGCAAGGTGACCCGGCTGGCTCCGGTCGCGGCGAGCAGCTCCTCGAGGACGTCGCGTGCGCTCACGTGTCGATCATCGCACGCCCCGATGCGCGCGCTAGGTCGTGCGGGGTACGAGCGGCTCGCCCGCGAGGAGGCGGTCGAGCCCACCCATGCCCCAGTGCGTGCGCCCGTCCTCGGCCAGGAGCGTCGGCACGCCCCGCACGCCGGCCGCTTCTGCCTCCCGCCGGACGGCGTCGATCTCGGCGCGGCGCCCGGCTGCGTTCGCCGCCACGAGAGCGTCGTCCGGGTCGAGCCCGGCGGCGGCTGCCGCCCTGGCGATCTCGGCGTCGGCCGAGATGTCCTCGCCCTCGCAGAAGAAGGCCTCGTAGAGCGCATGCTTGAGCTGACGCAGGCGTCCCTGCTCGGCCGCCCACAGGCACGTCGCGACGATCGCGGTCGAGCGCGGCTGGTGGCGGGGCAGGTGGATCTCCACGCCCATGGCGAGCGCGCGGCGGTACACGTTCTGCGTCCAGTCCGTGCGGAGGTGGTCGCCGCGCACCTGGAGCAGCGCCTTCGGCGCCGGGCGGAGCTCGTACGGCAGCCACTCGACCGTCACCTGCCCCGCGTCCTCGGCCGCCTCGATCACCTGGGACTCCAGGTACGAGTACGGGCAGACCACGTCGTAGTAGAAGCGGATGCTCTCCATGAGAGAGTCGCAGTATGCTCGACCTGTACGCCGGGGTGGGCTAGCCGACGCTGCCGGGGCCGACCTCGTGCCCGACACGTGCCGCCAGCGACCCGGCGAGGTTCGCGGCGATGCGCGTTCCGTCCCACCCGAGCCCGTCGATGCAGCGGTCGGCGAAGAGGCGGGCCGTCCTCCCTGCCTTCGCGAGCGCCGGCAACAGGCTCGCGGCGATCGCGGGCTCCATGACGTTGAGCTCGAGCTCGCCGCCGGCTGCAGCACGATCGACGACGGTGTGCGCGCCGGAGAGCTCGTAGCCGACCTGGACGACGAGCTCGGGAAGCACGGGGTTCACCTTCCCGCGCATGATCGACGATCCCTCCTGCACGGGCGGGAGGACGGCCTCGCCGAGACCGCCGACGGGGCCCGACGACAGGAGCCTGAGATCCGCTGCGAGCTGCGCGGCCACCGACCATGCCCGGCCGAGCGCGGACGCGACGGCGACGAACGGGTCGGCGTGCCGGAGCGCGTCGAAAGGGTCGGGCGACGCCATGAGCGCGAGCCCGGTCCCGTCGGCGAGGGCCTCGACGGCAGCTGCCGTGAACCCGGGAGGCGCGCCGAGGCCGGTACCGACCGCGGTGGCCCCGAGCGGCACGGAGAGGAGCCGGTCGAGCGCGGTGCGCAGGTCGCCCGCCGTGCGCTCGAGACCCGACGCCGTCGCCCGTAGCCCCGCCGCAGCAGAGAGCGGGACGGCGTCCTGGAGGCACGTGCGGCCCAGCCGCTCGAGCGGCCCCGCGCGGGCCGCCGCCGCGTCGACAGCACCGCGCAGGCGGTCGAGCCCGTCGGCACACGAGCGCCCCTCTCGGACGACCGCGACCGAGAGCGCTGTCGGGTAGGTGTCGTTCGTCGACTGCGAGAGGTTGGCGTGCCCGAGCGGGTGCACGAGCGCGTAGTCGCCGCGCCTGCCGCCGAGCGCCTCCTCGGCGAGGTTTGCGAGCACCTCGTTCAGGTTCATGTTCGTCGACGTTCCACCGCCGCCCTGGAGCACCGGCAGCGGGAAGGCGTCAGGGTGCTCGCCGCCGGCCACGCTGCCCGCCGCGTCCGCGATCGCCTCGCCCGTGGCGCGAGGGATCGTGCCGAGCGCGAGGTTCGCCCGGGCGGCTGCGCGCTTCACCTCGGCGTAGGCCGAGACGAGCGAGGGCAGATCGCCGAGTGTGAGGCCGCCGACGCCGAAGTTCGCGCGCGCTCGCTCGGTGTGCGCCCCCCACAGCGCCTCCCGGGGCACCTCGACCGTGCCGAGGCCGTCCTGCTCGAGGCGCACGTCCATGCGGCGACTATAGAAGCCATCGTCCTGATCGGGCTCGTACCCGGCGCCTCGAACGGGATAGGCTCGCCGTGTACACGACTCCCGAAGGAGGATGCGATGGCCGACTCCGAGCTCGTACCCGAGGCGATCCTCGAGCAGGACGGACTCAAGGTATCGAAGAGCCCCTGGGGCCCCGATGACGAGATCGGGCGCCTCAACTGGATCACGCAGGACACGAACCGGGCCATCCTCGACCACCTCGACGGAAGCCACGTCTTCGACCTCAACGTCGAGTACTTCATCGGCATGCCGTCGTGGGTCGCGGCGGGCGACCCCGGCTACGGCATCTGGATGACGCACACCCCGCAGGGATCGGTCAACGACAACCTGTCGGGCGTCGGGAGCCACGTCCACGAGAAGTACTCGTACTGCGGCGACTCGATCCACATGTACACGCACTGCGGCACGCACATCGACACGCTCAACCACCTCGGCTTCCACGGGAAGTTCTGGAACGGCTGGACGGCCGACCGCGATCTCGGTAGCCGGATCTGGAACAAGGGCGGGCTCGAGAAGTACCCGCCCGTGATCGCGCGAGGCGTGCTCGTCGACGTCGCCGGCATGCACGGCGTCAGCTGCCTGCCCGACAGCTACGCGATCACGCCGAAGGACCTGCAGGACACGCTGGCGAAGCAGGGAACGGCGATTCGCAAGGGCGACGTGGTGCTGGTGCGCACCGGTCGGATGACCGTGTGGCCCGACTTCGACGGCTATCTCGTCAACACGCCGGGGATCGGACTGGACGCCTGCAAGTGGCTGTGCGAGGAGGCAGGGTCCATGTGCATCGCCGGGGACACGATCGGCCTCGAGGTGCTTCCGTCCGAGGAGGAGAACGTCTTCCTCCCGGTGCACGCGTACATGTTTGCGACGGCCGGCGCGCAGATCATCGAGGTCGTCGACATGGAGGAGATCGCGGCAGAGAAGCAGTACGAGTTCGCCTTCCTCGGCTTCCCGCTCAAGCTTCGGGGTGCGACCGGTGCTCCGATGCCGTCATACGCGGTCCCGCTTCGAGGCTAGGGCTGGTGGCGGGGGAGGAGCGAGGCTGCGCTCCTCCCCCGGCGCGCTAGCGCGCGGCCTCCCCTTCGTCGCGGAGTGCGAGCCTCGACGTGACGCCGACGACGCCGGGCACCCGGCGTATGTGCAGCGGCACGAGCTCGGCATCTGCGATGGAGTCGACCCTGCCCGAGAGGATCACCTCGCCGTCGCTCACCTCGACATGGATGTCTTCGGGGTGGTCGACCCAGAGGGCGCGCCGGAGCAGGTCGTCCTGGATCTCGCGCCGGATCGCCTCGTCGGAGCGCGCGAACGTGCGAACGAGGTCGCCGCGGCTGACGAGGCCGACGAGCTTCCCGCCGCTGTCGACGACGGGCAGGCGGTTGATCCCGTCCTCGAGCATCCGCGTGGCGGCCTCGGCGACGGCCTCCTCGGGGCCGATCGTGCGGGCGGGCGAGGACATCGCCTCGGCCACCGTCCTGGCCGCGAAGCGGGTTTCGAGCCACGGATCCCTCGTGTCGAGCAGCCAGTGCGCGATACCTCGGCGCTCGCCCTCGGGGGCGGTCTCCTTTGCCAGGACGTCGGCCTCGGAGACGACTCCCAGGACGGCCCCCTCGCCGTCCACCACGGGCAGCCCCGAGACCCCGTTCGCGGCCAGCAGGAGCGCTGCTTCCTTGAGCGTTGCATCGGGCCGGACCGTGACGACCTCGGTCGTCATCACCTCATGCACCTTCATCTCCGTTCCCTTCTGTCGTCGTGCCACCAAGGATCGTCGGGCGGCGACCCGGCGGCATCCGGCTCGTCACCGATCGGCCTGCGGTGTTTCCCCGGGGTCATGTGCGGATACCGCCGTGGCGGGGACGTCCAGGCCGGTCGTGCCGGCGCACGAAGCGGGCGGGTCCGGTGGAATACGGCGTTGTGAGGAAGCTCCGACTGCCGTCTTCGCCCGTCGGCGCCAGGGCCGGTCGTCGGTGAGGATCGCCGTCGTCGGAGCCGGGGCGATGGGATCGGTCTACGCCGGCCTGCTCGCCGCCGCCGGCAACGAGGTATGGGTGGTGGACACCTGGGAGGCGCACGTCTCGGCGATCCGCGAGCACGGCCTCCGGGTGGCAGGCGCAAGCGGTGAGCGGACGGTGCGAGTCGGTGCCACCACGAGCGCAGCGGACGTCGGGGAGGTCGACCTGGTCGTCATCGCGACCAAGGCGATGGACGTCCGCGACGCGGCGCATGCAGCGCGCGCACTGGTCGGCGCGACGACGGTCGTCCTGCCGATCCAGAACGGGCTGGGCAGCGTCGAGGCGACAGCCGAGGTGCTCGGCAGCGACGCGCACGGGAGCGACCGGGTAATCGTAGGCGTGGCGGGCGGCTTCGGCGCCTCGGTCACCGCCCCCGGAGCCGTCCACCACGAGGGCATGGAGCTCCTCCGCCTCGGCGAGCGCCGGGGGCCGGCGACCGCCCGCCTCGAGCGCGTCGCGGACGTGTGGCGCGCCGCCGGCTTCACCGTCCGAACGTACGACGACGCCGACGTCCTCGTCTGGGAGAAGCTCGTCTGCAACGTGTGCTTCAGCGGCACCTGTGCCCTGCTCGATGTGACGATCGGGGAGGCGATGGACGATCCGCACGCCTGGTCGGTCGCGTCCCGGTGCGCGGTCGAGGCCTACGACGTCGCGTGCGCCCTCGGCATCGCGCTGCCCTTCGACGACCCGGTCGAGTACGTGCGCGCGTTCGGCAGCCGGATCCCGGCCGCGCGCCCTTCCGTGCTGCTCGACCTGAAGGCGGCCCGCCGAACCGAGATCGACGTGATCAACGGCGCCGTCTCACGTGCCGGGCGAGCGGTGCACGCGGAGGCCCCGGTCAACGACACGGTCACCGCGCTCGTGAAGGCCAGGGAGTCGCGCGTGCGCGCGACGGTAGAGCCTGGATAGGGTGGCTCGTGTGGCAGGGCACGAGATCCTGATCTGGTCGGACTACATCTGACCGTTCTGCCGGCTTGGCCAGCGGACGGCCGAGCGGCTGGCGCGCCGGTTCGGCGCCGCGGTCGAGTGGCTGCCCTTCGACCTGCACCCCGAGTACCCGCCGGAGGGCATTCCGCGGTCGGAGCTCCTGCGCCGGTACGGCGAGGCCTTCCACGAGAACCTCGAGCGCTGGTTCGCGCGCGAGGGCCTCGTCTACGACCCGCCACCGGAGGTGGTGCCGAACTCGCGTGCGGCGCTCCGGCTGACCGAGCTCGCGCGCGCACAGGGGAAGCACGCTGCGACGCACGACCGGCTCATGCAGGCCTACTGGGAGCAGGCGCTGAACATCGGCGACCCCGACGTGCTGCACGCGCTTGCCGAGGAGCTCGGGCTCGAGGGCGCCGCCGGCCCGATCGAGGGAGGCCTGTACGGGGAGGACGTTGCGCTCGCGACCGCCCAGGCGCACGGCATCGGGATCGACGCCATTCCGGCGTTCCTGCTCGACCGGCGCCTCATCGTGCTGGGCGCCCAGTCCGACGAGGTCTTCGAACAGGCCTTCGCGCAGCTCGCCGTGCCGGAGCCGGAGCCTCCGGTCGTCCCGTAGGGCCGGCCGGCGCGAGCCCGCGGGTGCGCCCGTCGCCCTAGAGTGCCCCGAGAGGGGCACCACGACACGACGGGAGGCTTCATGTCACGAGAACGCTTCGAGGCCGGGCTCGCGGTCCGGCGCGAGGTGCTCGGCGCCGAGTACGTCGACCAGGCGATCGCCGGCGCCGACAGCTTCAACCGCGAGTTCCAGGAGTTCGCGACCGAGTTCTGCTGGGGCGGAACGTGGGCGCGGGGCGTCCTGGAGCGCAAGACCCGCAGCATGCTCAACCTCTGCATGCTGTCGGCGCTGAACCGCCCGCACGAGTTCAAGCTCCACTTTCACGGCGCCCTCCGGAACGGCTGCACCCTCGAGGAGCTGAAGGAGGTGCTGCTGCAGATCACCGCCTACTGCGGCATCCCGGCGGGCGTGGAGGCGTTCCGGCTCGCGCGCGAGGTGCTGAAGGAGCAGGGCATCGAGCCCGGCGAGGCGAAGTGAGCCCCGCGCACAGGTACGGCTTCGTCGGCCTCGGCAACATGGGCGGGCCGATGGCGGCGAACCTCTCCCGCGCCGGCGTCGACCTCGTCGTCTTCGACGCGGCCGGCACCGCCTCGCGGGCACCGGCGGGCGCGCACGCGGCTGCCTCGCTCGCCGACGTCGCGGAGAGCGCGGAGACGGTCTTCCTCAGCCTTCCGGACGGCCAGGCCGTGCTCGGCGTGCTCGCGCAGATCGGCGAGGCACCCGATCGCGCCGTCTCGACCGTCGTCGACCTCTCCACGGTCGGCATCGCGTTTGCGCAGAGGGCGTTCGCGGAGGCACTCGAGCTGGGCCTCGGCTACGTCGACGCACCCGTCTCCGGCGGCCGCAGCGGCGCACTGGAGGCATCGATCTCGGTCATGTGGGCGGGGCCGGGCGACGCGCTCGAGGCGCATCGCCCGGCGCTCGAGGCGATGGCGAAGCACGTCTTCCACGTCGGCGTGCAGGCGGGGCAGGGGCAGGCATTGAAGCTGCTCAACAACTTCCTCTCCGCGACGTCGACGGCGGCCACGGGCGAGGCGTTGCTGTTCGGGATCGCCCAGGGCCTCGAGCCGGAGACGATCCTCGACGTCGTCAACGTCTCCACGGGGCGAAGCCACGCCTCGGCCGACAAATACGTGCGCCGGGTGCTCACCGGCACGTTCGACTCCGGCTTCGCGACGCGGCTGATGGCGAAGGACGTGAGCCTCTTCGCCGAGGCGGCGGCTGCGGCGGGCACGCCGCACGAGATCGGTGCGGCCGTGCGAGCGCTGTGGGATGCCGTCGACGCCGCTCTGCCGGGCAGTGACCACACGGAGGTCTTCACGTTCCTGCGCGCCGGGAGCTCGGCCAATGCCTAGACTCGCTTCCGTCGTGATGCGCGGCTTCGACCCCCACAGCTCTGGCCGGTGCGCTGCCTCCGTGAGGCGGCCCCGCTGACCGCGCTCGGACGCGTCGGTGTCTGGCTCGGCGCCCTCGGATGGGCTCCGGCTGCCCTGGAGCGCGAGGTTGCGGCCGAGGTCGAAGAGCTCGGCTACGCCGCTCTCTGGTACAGCGAGGCGCACAACGGCAAGGAGTCGCTCAGCCACGGTGCCCTGCTGCTCGCGGCAACGAGGCGGGTCGTCGTCGCAAGCGGCATCGCCAACATCTGGGTGCGCGACCCGACGGCGATGGTGGCGGGCGCCAACGCCCTCGCGGAAGCGTTCCCCGGTCGCTTCCTACTCGGCCTCGGGGTCAGCCACCCGCCTCAGCTGGCACCACGGGGGCACTCGTACGGCAAGCCCGTCGCCACCATGCGTGCGTACCTCGAGGCCATGGACGAGGCGGACTACACCGGGCCGCGGCCGGCCGAGCCGCCGCCGCGGCTGCTCGGGGCGCTTCGGCCGGCGATGCTCGAGCTCGCCGCGGCGATGGCCGACGGGGCGCACCCATACCTCGTGCCCGTCGAGCACACCCGCCGCGCGCGGCCGATCCTCGGCCCCGGCAAGCTGCTCGCCACCGAGCAGTTCGTCCTGCTGGAGGACGACCCAGCCGAGGCCCGCAGGCTCGGACGAGAGGCGCTCTCCTGGTATCTCACGTTGCCGAACTACACGGACAACCTCCGCTGGCTCGGCTTCGGCGACGACGATCTCGCCGACGGCGGCAGCGACGCGCTCGTCGACGCGCTCGTTGCCTGGGGCGACGAGGACGCGATCCGCGAACAGGTCGCACGCCACCTCGAAGCGGGCGCGGATCATGTCTGCCTCCAGCCGATCGGGCGCGGGGCGGATCACCTGGGAGTCGATCAGCTGCGCCGCCTCGGGCCGGCGTTGCTCGACCTCTAGTCCTCTCGGCCCTGGGTGCTCTCAGCGGACGCGAGGGCGGCGCGCGCCGAGGTTGACGACGGTGGCACCCTGCGCCGGTGCGGTCGCCGCCACGTCGACCCGGTTGCGCCCCTTCCGCTTGGCGCGGTAGAGCGCCTCGTCGGCGCTCGCGAGCAGGCCGTCCGCCGTGACGTAGGGGCCCGCCGCGAGCACTCCGCCCACGGACGTCGTCACGGTCACCCTGCTGCTCCCGATCGGGATCGGAGACTCGGCCACGACCTGGCGCAGGGACTCGCACACCGTGGCGAGCGCCTGCTCGTCCGACACCTGTGCCACCAGCACGGCGAACTCCTCGCCGCCCCAGCGGGCAACGACGTCGTACGGACGGAGGCGTCGGCCCAGTCGCGTCGCCACGGCCACGAGCGCACGGTCGCCGGCGAGATGACCGTGACGGTCGTTCAGCTGCTTGAAGCGGTCGAGGTCGAGCAGGATCAGCCCGAACGGGCTTCCTTCGCGGCGCACCCGGGCGATCTCGGCGTCGAGGCGCTCGGAGAAGTGGAGTCGGTTGTTGAGCCCCGTGAGCGGATCCGTGCGCGCGCGCCGCTCGGCCTCGTCGCGCGCGTTTGCCAGCTCGGAGGTGATCAGCACCCGCTCGGTCACGTTGGAGGCGATCCCGTCGACCATGGTGCGATCGCCGTCGGATCTCACCCACAGGCGCTCGGAGATCCACCGCTGCGCACCCGATGGGTCGACCACGCGGTACTCGATCTCGCCGCGCCCGTCGCGCAGCACCTTGTCCCGCAGCTCGAGGATGCGTCTCCGATCGAGCAGCGAGGCGGAGTCGAGCAGCGGGTCGGGCAGGTCGTGCCCGGCCGGCAGGCCGGCGAGGTGCTCGAGCCCCGGGCCGACGAAGGTCGTGCGCCATCCGTCGGGGCTCGGCGCGTACTGGAGGACGACCTCGTCGATCGCGTCGATCAGGTCGTTCAGCTGCTCGCGCGTCCGTTGGAGGCTCCCCTCGGCGAGCCGCCTCCCGCTCACGTCCCAGACGATCCCCTCGTGGAAGATGCGGCCGCCGTCGACGGCCGTGACGCGAACGCGTTCCAGCACCCAGCGCGTGACGCCGTCGGCCCCGACGAGCCTGTACTCGAGCTCGTCGGACGATCCTGCGCTCATCGAGCCGAGCCAGCGGCGGTAGCCACCTCGGTCGTCCTCGTGGACCGCGCTCATCCACGTCGCGCCCGTGTCTTCGCCCTCGTACGGCGGGCGGCCGATGAGGCGCTCGAAGCCGGCGCCCGCGTAGCTCTCGGTATAGCTGCCGTCCGGCTCCAGCACGCCCCGGTAGAAGTGAGCGCCGACCGCATCCCCGATGCTCTCGACCCGGGCATGCGCGCTGCGCAGGGCGGCGGCGAGGGTGGTGACCACGGCCCCGACCGACGCGAAGACCACCGTCCACAGCACGATGGCCGCGAGGGCGTTGTGGCCGTCGTGACCGTTCAGCACCCAGGCCGCCGCGCCCGTCGCCGCCAGCACATGGGCGGCGAGCAGTGAGCGCGGCAGATAGGCGGCGACCCAGGTAGTGCCCACGAGGAGCAGCCCCACGAAGTTCTCGGGGTGGTCGAGCGGCTTCGCACCGATCGCGAAGCAGACGGGCCCGAGCACCACGAGGGCCAGCCAGACCGCCCGATCCGGGAGTGGAGACACCAGCGTCGCCACGATCAGCGCCACGAGGCCGCCTGCGGTCAGCTGGGACAGGGGCGCGCCGGTGCCGTTCCCTGCGAGGAGGCCGGCAAGGAACCCTGCGGCAGCGAGCCCCGCGACGAGCCAGAGGGCTCGCGTGCGCAGCTCGGGCGGTTTCTTCGCGCCGGTGCGCGCCCACAGGCGTGCGCGGCCCTCCGGTAGGCCCGGGGCGGAAAGCGGGGGCGTCGGGGAAACGGTGTCGCTCACGTGGTTCGTCGCAGGGAGCGGCCATGCCGGTCGCTCACACTGCGATCATCGGCATCCGTGCGCCCCTGCTTGACGCGCGGCCAAGTGGCGGGACGCGCGCTAGCATCGGAGTCGACCCGCGATCGAGGAGCGAGAGCATGGCCACTGTCGAGACGAACCCCGCGCTCGGAGCGAAGATCAGCGCCGACGCCAAGCAGCACGTCCTCTACTCGTGGTCGGTGCAGAGCGCGATCAACCCGATCGCGGTCGCCGGCGCAGAGGGCCGCTACTTCTGGGACTACGACGGCAAGCGCTACCTCGACTTCGCGTCCCAGCTCGTCAACTTGTCGCTTGGTCACCAGCATCCGCGGATGATCGAGGCGATCAAGGAGCAGGCCGACAGGCTCTGCACCATCGGGCCGCCGATGGCGACCGAGTCGCGGTCGAGGCTCGGCGAGCTGCTCGCCGAAGTGACTCCCGGCGACCTCTCGATGTCGTTCTTCACGAACGGCGGCGCCGAGGCCAACGAGAACGCTGTCAAGCTGGCGCGCTGGTACACGGGCCGCCACAAGATCGTCGCCCGCTACCGCTCCTACCACGGTGCCACGAACGCGGCCGTCACCCTCACAGGCGACCCGCGACGGTGGCCGGTCGAGCCCGGCATGCCCGGTGTCGTGCGCATGTTCGACCCGTATCCCTATCGCTGCTCGGCGGGCCATCCCGACCCCTGCCCTGTCTGCACGGGTGCGCCGCACCTCGAGGAGATCCTCCAGTACGAGGGCGCCCACACGGTCGCCGCCGTGATGCTCGAGACCGTCACGGGCACGAACGGCATCCTGCCGCCGCCGCCCGGGTACCTCCAGTCGATCCGCGAGGTCTGCGACCGGCACGGCATCTTGCTCGTCTGCGACGAGGTGATGGCCGGCTTCGGCCGCACCGGCAAGTGGTTCGCCGTCGACAACTGGGACGTCGTGCCCGACATCGTCACCGTTGCCAAGGGGATCAACTCTGGCTACGTGCCACTCGGCGCGATGATCATCCGCGAGCCGATCGCCGACTGGGTGCGCGACCGGTTCTTCGCCGGAGGCCTCACCTACTCCGGCCATCCCCTCGCCTGCGCGTCGGCCGTCGCCTCCATCGAGATCTTCAGGGACGAGGGAGTGGTCGAGAACGCGGCTGCGATGGGGGACTGGTTCGGCGCCGCGCTGGCCGGGCTGCAGGAGCGGCACCCGTCGATCGGCGAGGTGCGAGGTCTCGGTTGCTTCTGGGGGCTCGAGCTCGTCAAGAGCCGCGAGACACGCGAGCCGCTCGTGCCCTTCAACGGCGGCGGCGAGGCAGCTGCGCCGGTGGCAAGGCTCGCGAAGGCGGCGCTCGAGCGGGGCCTGTACCTGATGACCCACTGGAACGTGATCATGGTCTGCCCGCCGCTGACGATCACGCGGGCCGAGGCAGAAGAGGGCATCGCCGTGCTCGACGACGTGCTCACGATCGCCGACGAGTACTACCTCGACTGAGGCGGGGGCGTACTCCCCCGCCTCCCGCGGGTCACTGCGAGAGGAGCGGTGACCGTTCCCTCGCGGCCCGCACGAGCTGCTCAGCTCCGCGCGAGGAAGTCCGTGATCAACGTCGCCGTCTGCTCGAGCGCGTCCCACAGGAGCGTGTGGCCGCCGTCGACGACGACGACCTCGAGCAGGTCACCTGCTGCCCTGCGGTGGGCGTCGAGCAGGTGGTCGTACGGCAGGTACGAGCGGGCCCCGAGGACGAGCAGGGTTGGCGCCGTCACCTCTGTGAACGCCGGCGGTGCGCTCGCCATCTCGCCGTAGGCGGCGATCACGGACGCCTGTGAGTAGCGGTAGCGCCAGCGCCCGTCCTCGGAGGGGGTGAGGTGGGCCCGCAGCTCCTGCTCGACGAGCTCGCGCGGCGCCGAGAACAGCCCGCTCTCCGTGTACCGCCGGGAGACCGCCTCCTCGAACGACCCATACGACCTGTCGGCGCGGCTTTCCTCCGCCACGTGCAGCGCTATTGCGGGGTCGAGGTGGAGCGCCGGGTCGAGGAGGACGAGGCGCTCCACGAGCCAGGGGTGCCGGGCCGCGAGCTCGAACGCGAGGCGTCCCCCGTAGGAGTGGCCGATCCAGGCAGCCGGCCTGTGCTCGACGCTCGACAGGATCGCCTCGAGCTGTGAGCCGATGTCCCACGGGGGCTCGTACGGCGAGGCGCCGTGCCCGAGGAGGTCGGGCGCGAGGACGTGGTGGTCGTCGGCGAGCCAGAGCTCGGCGAGTGGACGGGCGTGCCCACCGTGTCCGGTGATGCCGTGCAGGAACACGACACGATGCGCCGCGGCGTCGCCCCAGGACTCGACGTGCAGTGATCTCACGATTCCGTTCGCCTCCGATCGGGCGAGGGGCACTAGCGCTCTTCGAGCGCGTGCAGCGAGTCCGGCACCATCTCGTCCCGCCGCTCGTCGGGCGGCTTCACGAGCGACCAGATCACGACACCGTCCTTGTCGATCAGGAAGGTCCCGCGCAGCGACCCGCCGGTCTCCGGGTTGAAGACGTCGTAGGCCCTGGCGGTGGCGCCGTGCTGCCAGAAGTCCGAGGCGAACGTGTACGTGGCACCGAGCTGCTCTTTCCATGCCTGCCGGGCAGCCGAGGTGTCGCACGAGACGAAGACGATGTCGGTCTCGGCGTCGTCGAACGACTGCAGGTTCTCCTGCAGGTCCAGCGCCTCCTCGGCGCACATGGGCGTGAAGGCGAACGGGTGGAAGACGAGCAGCACGTTGCGCCTGCCGCGGAAGTCCGACAGGCGGACGCGCGGGAGCCCGTAGGCCTCCTCCAGGTCGAACTCCGGTGCCGGCTCACCCGTCCCGATCGTCATCCGTCGTCTCCTCTCCGTGTCCGGAGGCACGATAGTAGCTCCGGCCCCTCAGTTCGTCGGGGAGGTAATCGAGCGCGAAGCCGGCCGGGTCGTCGTGCGGATAGACGTAGCCCTCGCCGTGCCCGCGCGCGGCTGCGCCACGGTAGTGGGTGTCGCGAAGCATCGCCGGAGGGCTCAGGTTGCCGCGCTCCCGGACGTCTCGACGTGCCTCCATGATCGCAACGGTCGACGCGTTCGACTTCGGGGCCCGCGCCAGGTAGGCGGCTGCCTGGGCGAGATTGAGCTGCGCCTCGGGCAGTCCCACGAACTCCACCGCCTGTGCGGCCGCAACCGCCACGAGCAGCGCGCGCGGGTCGGCGTTGCCGACGTCCTCCGAGGCGAGGATCACCATGCGGCGCGCGATGAAGCGGGCATCCTCGCCGCCTTCCAGCATGGCGGCGAGGTAGTAGACCGCGGCGTCGGCATCGCCGCCCCGCATCGACTTGATGAAGGCAGAGACGAAGTCGTAGTGCTGGTCGGCGGCGCGGTCGTACCGCAGCGGCCGCTTCCGCGACGCGTCGGCGACGTGCCGCTCCTGCAGCGGCGCACCCTCGGAGCGGGCAGTGTCCCAGGCGAGCTCGAGCGCACCGAGGGCGCTGCGGGCGTCCCCGCCCGCCCGCCGCACGACGGCGGCCGTCACCGCCGCGTCCAGCTCGGCGCCCAGCGCGACGGCGCCCCGCGTGACGACGGCCTCGATCTCCTCGTCCGAGAGCGACTCGAGCTCGACGACGGTGCAGCGCGAGAGCAGGGCCGAGTTGACCTCGAAGTAGGGGTTCTCGGTGGTCGCTCCGATCAGCGTCACGAGCCCGCTCTCCACTGCGGGCAGCAGCGCGTCCTGCTGCGCCTTGTTGAAGCGGTGGATCTCGTCGAGGAAGAGAATCGTGCGCCGTCCCGAGCCGCCGAGCCGCTCACGAGCCCGCTGCAGGACGCCGCGGACGTCGTCGACACGCGCCGAGACGGCGGACAGCTCCTCGAACGCCGCACCCGTGGTCTCGGCGACGATGCGGGCCAGGGTGGTCTTCCCGACGCCCGGGGGGCCGAAGAGGATCATCGACGGGGGCCGGTCGTCCTCGATCGCGAGCCGGAGGGCCGAGCCCTCCGCGAGCACGTGGCGCTGTCCCACGAGCTCGTCGAGCGTCCGAGGACGCACACGCTGTGGCAGGGGCGCTGCCTCGGCCTGCGCGCGCCCGGCTGCGTCGGCGAAGAGATCACCCATCGACCGAGAGTATGCTCCCCGCATGCCGGACACCGATCGTGTGCAGGCCCCGGAGCCTCTGCTCGGCAACCCCGCGCCTCCCGCGTCATCGGCGAGCGCGTGAGGGAGACCAGGCGGACGCCCGTCGAGGTGCTCGGCCGCCTCGTCCACCGTGTTGAGCACCCCGAGCTGTGGGACATCGGCAACGAGCCGGCCGCACTGTCCAGGGCCGACGGCGTGTGACCCTCCGCGAGGAGGCGACTCGCCTGCTGCAGGAGCTCATCCGGGCGAACACGGTCAACCCGCCGGGCAACGAGACGGTCGCTGCGGAGATCCTGCGGGCCTACCTGGCGTCGAACGGCATCGACGCCGAGCTCGTCGGGCGCTCACCCGACCGCCTCAACCTCGTGGCCCGCCTGCCGGGCGGGGGCGGGCCGACGCTCGCGCTCATCTCGCACACCGATACGGTGCGCGCCGACCCGGAGGAATGGGCGCGCGACCCCTGGTCGGGAGACCTCGTCGACGGTGAGATCTGGGGCCGCGGCGCCCTCGACATGAAGAGCCAGGCGGTGGCGAGCGCCGTGGCGTTTGCCTCGCTCGCGCGCGAGGGGCTGCGGCCGGCAGGCGACGTGATCCTCGCACTGACGGCCGACGAGGAGGTGAACGAGGACTACGGCCTCGCCTGGCTCGTGCGGGAGCATCCGGAGCTCGTTCGCGCCGACTTCTCGCTCAACGAGGGTGGCGGCGAGCGGTGCGTCTTCGGGGGCAACGTCTTCTATCTCTGCGCCGTGGCGGAGAAGATGAGCGCGCCTTTTCGCCTGCATGTACGGGGGCGCAGCGGGCACGCGTCGATGCCCGCGATCGCCGACAACGCGCTCGTCAAGGCGGCTCCGTACATCGACGCACTCGGGCGCTACGACCCGCCGAAGCAGGTGATCCCCGAGGTGCACCGGTTTCTCGAGCTGGTGCTCGGCGAGGCGCCCCCGCTCGAGACCGCGCTCGACCGTGCCCGGGCGCTGCATCCGCTCGCGGCCGAGCTCGTCGAGCCATTGCTCTCGCTCACGCTCTCGCCCACGCTGATCGAGGCGTCCAGGCAGCGCAACGTGATCCCGGCACGGTGCGTCGTCACCGTCGACTGCCGCCTGCTCCCCGGGATGACGCCCGAGGACGCCGACCCCCTCGTCCGGGCCGCCCTCGGCCCCGGGGACTACGAGCTGGAGTGGTTCGAGCGTGACGGTGGTACGCGCTCTGCGATGGACACCGAGCTCTGGCGGGCGCTCGAGCGCTGGGTGGGGGAGCTCGAGCCCGGCGCCCGACTGGCTCCGATCGCGTGTGCCGGGTTCACCGACTCGCACTGGCTGCGGCAGGAGTTCGGAACGGTCGCCTACGGGTTCTTCCCGATGCGCGCGATGAGCGGCGAGCTCGCTTCCCGGCTCGTCCACTCCGCCGACGAGCGCATTCCGGTCGACGATCTCGAACTCGCGGTCGACGCGTTCCGGGCTGCCGTCACGGGTCTCGGGAAATGACCGGCTCGCCTGTCCGCCTCACGATCGTCCCCAACGAGCCGGTTGCCGAGATGGTGTGCGCGTTCCTGCGCGCGGAGGGAATCCGCTGCGGTCACCGCATCACGGATTTCGGAGCCGGGGCGTGGGACGGCGTGCCGACCGGCGGCCCGCGCGAGGTGCTCGTCGATCCCGCCGACCTCGAGGCGGCCAGGCAGGTGCTCGTCGCCGCCGACCACGGCGAGTTCTCGGCGTAAGAGCCCGCCCCGTCTACGCGGCGGGCGGCTTCTCCTGGTGCCCCCCGAACTGCCTGCGCATGGCCGAGAGGGCGCGGTTGCCGAAGTCCGCCTCCCCGCGGGACGAGAAGCGCGCGTAGAGCGCCGCCGTGAGCACGTCCGCGGGGACGCCTTCCTCGATCGCGGCGATGGCCGTCCAGCGGCCTTCGCCCGAGTCGGAGACCCGTCCCGCGAAGCCCTCGAGCGTCGGAGACTCGTGGAGCGCGGCGGCGGTGAGGTCGAGCAGCCACGATGCCACGACGCTGCCGCGCCGCCAGAGCTCCGTGATGGCCGGGAGGTCGAGCTCGTAGGGGTAGAACTCCGGATGGTCGAGGGGTGCCGTCTCCGCGTCCCGGGCACGGGCCTGCAGTCCGGCGTCGGCGTTGTGCAGGATGTTCAGCCCCTCTGCGAAGGACGCCATCATCCCGTACTCGATGCCGTTGTGAACCATCTTCACGAAGTGCCCTGCGCCCGCCTGGCCGCAGTGCAGGTACCCGCGCTCCTCCGGCCGGGCCGGCCCGCTTCGGCCGGGTGTCCGCGTCGCCGCTTCGGCACCCGGTGCGAGCGAGGCGAAGATCGGCTCCAGCTCTGCGAACGCGTCCGCCGGACCGCCGATCATCAGGCAGAAGCCGCGGTCGAGCCCGAAGACGCCGCCGCTCGTGCCGACGTCGACGTAGCGGACGCCCGCCTCGTCGAGGCTGTGCGCGCGCCGGATGTCGTCGCGGTAGTAGCTGTTCCCGCCGTCGATCAGCGTGTCGCCGGCGGCGAGATACGAGCCCAGCTCGGTCACGGCAGCCTCCGTGATCGCGCCGGCGGGCAGCATCACCCAGACATGCCGCGGAGCCGCGAGCTTCGCGACCAGGTCTGCGAGCGACTCCGCCCCGGTCGACCCCTCCGCAGCGAGTGCTGCGACTGCGTCCGGGTCGATGTCGTAGACCACGCACTCGTGCCCGTCGCGCTGCAGCCGCCGCACGATGTTGGCGCCCATCCGGCCCAGACCGACCATCCCCAGCTGCATGGGTCGAGCCTATACGCTCGATGGGGCCGCGATTCCGACGGCGAGAGGAGCCGATGCCGACGCCCCTGATCACCCGAAGCGACGGGCCCGCCTGGCGGGCGCTCGAGACGCATGCAGGAGTGATGCAGGACGTCCACCTGCGCGACCTCTTCGGCGCCGACCCGGGACGCGGAAGCCGCCTCGTCGCAGAAGCGGCCGGGCTCTACCTCGACTACTCGAAGCAGCGCGTGAGCGACGAGACGTTGCGCCTGCTGCAGGCTCTCGCCGCCGAGGTGGGCCTTCTGGACAGGGCCGGGTCGATGTTCCGGGGGGAGCGGGTCAATGTCACCGAGGGCCGGCCCGCGCTGCACATCGCCCTCCGCCTCCCCCGTGGCTCGTCGCTCGTCGTGGACGGGGTCGACGTCGTCCCGGAGGTACACGCGGTGCTCGATCGCATGGCGGCCTTCGCGGAGAGCGTGCGCGACGGGTCGTGGACCGGTCATACGGGGAGGCCGATCCGGAACGTCGTCAACATCGGCATCGGCGGGTCGGACCTCGGCCCCGCGATGGCGTACGGGGCGCTCCGTGCCTACGGCCGCCGCGACCTCCGCCTCCGCTTCGTCTCCAACGTGGACGCCACCGACTTCGTGGAGGCGACGCGCGATCTCGACCCCGCGGAGACGCTCTTCATCGTCGCGTCGAAGACGTTCACGACACTCGAGACGATGACGAACGCGCGGACGGCGCGAGACTGGCTGCTGGCGGGTCTCGGCGGCGAGGAAGCAGCAGTGACCCGTCACTTCGTGGCGGTCTCGACCAACCTGCCGGAGGTAGCCGCCTTCGGGATCGACCCCGAGCACGCATTCGGCTTCTGGGATTGGGTCGGCGGGCGCTACTCGATGGACTCCGCGATCGGCCTCTCCACCATGGTGGCGGTCGGGGCCGCGCGCTTCCGCGAGTTGCTCGACGGGCTGCACGCGATGGACGAGCACTTCCGGGCCGCCCCGGTCGACCGCAACCTGCCCGCACTGCTCGGTCTGCTCTCCGTCTGGAACACGACGTTCCTCGGCGCGTCCAGCGTGGCGGTGCTTCCCTACGACCAGTACCTCGAGCGCTTTCCGGCCTACCTGCAGCAGCTGACGATGGAGTCGAACGGCAAGTCGGTCACGCTCACCGGTCGGCGCGTCGGGTACGACACCGCTCCGGTGACCTGGGGCGAGCCCGGGACGAACGGGCAGCACAGCTTCTTCCAGCTCCTGCACCAGGGGACTCGTCTGATCCCGTGCGACCTGATCGCCTTCGCGCGATCCCTCAATCCCGTCGGCGGCCACCAGGATCTCCTGATCGCCAACGTGCTGGCCCAGGCGGAGGCGCTGGCGTTCGGCAAGACGGCGGACGAGGTGCGCGCCGAGGGCGTCGAGGAGGAGCTCGTGCCCCACCGTGTCTTCGAGGGGAACCGGCCCTCGAACGTGATCCTCGCCGAGGAGCTGACGCCGTTCGCGCTCGGGGCGCTCGTCGCCCTCTACGAGCACGCGACGTTTACCCAGGGCGTCGTCTGGAACGTGAACCCGTTCGATCAGTGGGGCGTCGAGCTCGGCAAGCAGCTCGCCCAGCGGATCGCGCCCGAGCTCGCCGCGCCCGACGATCCCGTGCCGGCACACGACTCCTCCACCGACGCGCTCATCCGCCGCTACCGGGCTCTCCGTCGTGCGAGGAACGGCGGATGAGCGATCTGCTCGAGCTGCACGATCCGGTCGGGGCGTTCGAGCGCATCGAGTCGTGGCTGGGCGCCCGTGGCTTCTTCGCTCCCGGCGGCGAGGGCCTCGTCGCGGATCTCTACCTCGGATACGGGCTGTCGGAGCCGATGCGGCGCGGGCGTGTGCCTGCGCCGCCGGAGCCGTGCGCGCTTCCACGTGCAGCCTGTTCCGTCCGGCCGCCGGGCTATGTTGTCGAACATGACAACGAAAGACCGGCGATCGGCAGGTGGGAGCGGACCTGGACGGCAGCCGAGTACGGTGCCGCCGTGGCTGCGGTGCAGGCGGCGATCGAGCGCGGCGACGCCTATCAGGTCAACCTCGTCCAGCATCTCTCTGCCCCCTTCGGCGGCGACCCTTCGGCGCTGGCGACCGGGCTGGCGCACCTCGAGCCCCTGCACCCGGCCCCGTTCAGGGGCGACGGCTGGGCCGTCGTCTCGGCCTCGCCGGAGCTCTTTCTCGCACGTCGCGGCCGCCGCGTGTGGACGAGCCCGATCAAGGGCACGCGGCCCGCCGGAGGCGCCGCCGAGCTCTCGGCGTCGCCCAAGGACGCGGCGGAGCACGTGATGATCGTCGATCTCGAGCGGAACGACCTCTCGCGGGTCTGCGAGGCCGGCAGCGTGCGCTGGCCCGAGCTGATGGCGACGCGCGCCATGACCGGCGTCGAGCACATGGTCTCGACGGTCGAGGGCACGCTGCGCCCGGGGGTCGGCCTGGCGGAGGTGCTGACCGCGACGTTCCCCGGCGGCTCGGTCACGGGCGCCCCGAAGATCGCAGCCCTCGACCTGATCGCGGAGCTCGAGCCCGTTGGCCGCGGAGCGTCGATGGGCGCGCTCGGCCGGGTGTACGGCAACGGCGACCTCGAGCTCGCCCTCACGATCCGCACGTTCGCGGTGGCGGACGGGCGCATTCATCTCTGGGTGGGCGGCGGCATCGTCTGGGACTCCGACGCGAGTGACGAGGTCGACGAGTCGTGGACGAAGGCGCGACCCCTGCTCGACGCGATCGGGGCGCCGCTCGAGGGCCCCTCCCCACCGGCGCGGCCGGCAGCGGTCCGGTCGGGCGGCGGCGGGGGCGGACGATGACGCCGATGCCGAGGATCCGGGCGTGACCCCGGCGCGGCCCCTCGCGGTCGCCGTCTCGGGGCGTGGGATCGTCGATCCCGACGAGCCCGTCCTGCTCGCCGACGACGAGGGGTTCACGCGGGGCCGCGCGGCCTTCGAGACGACCAGGGTGTACGGAGGGCGCCCGTTTCGGCTCGCAGAGCACATCGCCCGGCTGGGCCGGTCGGCCGAGCGCATCGGCCTGCCGGCGCCGGAGCCCTCCGTGCTCGAGCAGCTCGCCGCGGAGGCCCTTGCGCATGCCGGCGCCCCGGATGCCACGCTCCGCCTCTACTGGACTCCCGGCGCGCCCGGAGGGGAGCCTGTCGGGATTGCCATCGTCGGCCTCGTGCCCACATGGATCGAGGAGGTGCGCGCCCGCGGCCAGCGGCTCGTCTCTCTGCTACTGCCACGTCCGTCCTCGCCGTGGTTGCTGCCGGGCACGAAGTCCGTCAGCTACGCCGTCAACATGGCAGCCGAGGCGGAGGCGAAGCGCCGAGGGGCGGACGATGCCGTGTTCGTCGACGCGGACGGGATCGTGCTGGAAGGGCCGGTCACGAACATCTGGTGGCGTGAGGACGAGATCCTGGTGACGCCGTCGGTCGACCTCGGGATTCTCGCAGGCGAGACCCGCGCCGCCCTGCTCGGCCTGGCGCACGACCTCGGCCTGGTCGTCCTCGAGGGGTCGTATCCGCTCGGGCGGCTCGCCGCAGCCGACGAGGCGTTCACGTCGTCCTCGGTGCGTGAGGTCGTGCCGGTGGTCGAGCTCGACGGCCGGCCGCTCGAGCGCGGGCCCGTCTCCGAACGTCTCCAGCACGCGCTTCGCTCCGCGGCCGAGGGATGACCGTCCGGCGATCCCGGGATCGTCACGTCTCCGCGAGCTAGCTGCCCGACCCGTCCACGACCACGTGCGCCGACGAGACGGGGTCGTCGCGTTCGACGTAGCGGTCCTCGGACGGCATCCAGCGCTCCTCCCACTCGGCCCGAGCCGCCTCGCCGTCGCGTTCGATCGCGCGCGCCAGTCTCACCTCCCGGGGGGCCTCGACCCACACGCGCACGTCATAGGCGTTCCTGAACATGCGGTGCAGCGCACAGACGCCCTCGATCACGACGACGCCGCCAGGGTCGACGACGCGCCCGCCGGCTTGCGTGCGCGACGCCCAGTCGTACGCGTCGTAGCGTGCGGTCTCTCCTCGCAGCAGCGGCTCGAGCACCTCGGCACGAAGTCGTGCCAGGTCGAAACCGTCGCCGTCCCAGAATGCGTCGGTCGCCACCACCTGCGCGCCGGGGATCGCGTGCGCCAGGGTCGTCTTGCCGGCGCCGCCGCGGCCGCCGATCCCGACGAGGACGAGCGGACGCGCCGCCCGCGCCTCTGCGATCAGATCGGTGACGCGCTTCGTGTCCACGGCCGGACGCTACCCTCTTTCCATGGAGAAGCTGCGCCTCGGAGGCATGGCGCTCGCGAACGGTGTGCTCGTGCACGGACCTCTCGCCTGGGGCGCGGCCGTGCGCACGCCCGACGGCCGGGTTTGCACTGCCTCGGGGCTGAAGCCGCGGCTCGCGCCCGGGGTGCAGACACCGTTCCTGCGCGGGCCGCTCCGCCTCGCAGAGGCGTTCGCGCTCCTCCCCGAGATTCGCCGTAGCCTGCCGCAGGCGCGCTTTCCGTTCGAGCGGCCCCTCGTCGCGGTCGCGGTCGTCGCCGGCTCCGTCGCTGCCGGTGTCGCCCGCCGCTCGACGCTCGGCCTCGCCTCACGCGAGGCGGTCGCGACCCTGGCCTCGCTCGTCCCCGCCGCGGTCGCTCTCCGGGGTGGGGAGCTCGCGGCCTATCACGGTGCCGAGCACGTCTCGATCGGCACCTACGAGCAGGGCTCGCCCGCGACGAAGGAGCACGACCGCTGCGGTGGCCACCTGATCGGGCCGCTGCTCGTCACCTCCGCAGCGGCGGCGGCGCTCGCGGCGAGAGCGCCTGTGGCAATCCGTCCCGGCGCCAGGGCGCTCGGCGCCCTCGGTGCGATGGGCGCCGCCGTCGAGGTGTTCGCGTGGATGGGCCGGCACCCACGTCATCCGCTGGCGCGAGCGCTGGCGCGTCCGGGGCACGAGCTCCAGGCGCGTCTCTCCACCGCGGAGCCCTCGCCTGCGCAACTCGACGTTGCCTCGGCCGCGCTCGACGCCTGCCTCGCCGCCGAGGCGGACGCCGCACCGGAGCGCCTGTGAGCGACACCGTCCGCCCGATGCGCGAGCGCCTCGATCCCGCCGTCTTCGACCTTCCGGTCGAGAAGATGCGTGAGGGGTACTACACGGACGCCTACTTCAACCACACGCGAGCCGCGCTCCTCGCCGACGGCCGCCGGCCCCGCGTCGTCATGCAGGTGTTCCAGAAGAAGCACGCGATGCTGGGCGGCATGGACGAGGCTATCGCCATCCTGATGCTCTGCTCCCACGATTGGGAGGCGCTCACGGTGCATGCTCTCCGCGACGGCGACCGTGCCGAGCCCTGGGAGACCGTGATGACGATCGAGGGCGACTACACCCTGTTTGCGCACCTCGAGACCGTCTACCTCGGTGTGCTCGCCCGCCGCACCCTGATCTCCACGAACACCGCCCGCGTGCTCGAGGCGGCCGCGGGCAAGCCGATCATCTTCATGCCGGCGCGCCACGACCACCACCGGGTGCAGACCGGCGACGGGTACGCCGCGTACGTGGCGGGCGCCCTGGTCGGCGCCGAGGTCGGCGTCACGTCCGACGCCCAGGCCTCCTGGTGGGGGGGTCGCGGCGTCGGCACCGTGCCCCATGCCCTCATCGCGGCCTACGGCGGGAACACGGTCCTCGCCGCCACGAAGTTCGCCGACTGGGCGCCCGACGACTTCCACATCACCGTCCTCGTCGACTTCGAGAACGATTCCGTGCGGACGGCCCTCGAGGTTGCCCGGGCACTCGGCCCCCGGCTCTGGGGCGTCCGCCTCGACACCTCCTCGCAGCTCGTCGACCGGTCTCTGTGGGACGGCATGGGCGACTTCGATCCGCGAGGGGTCAACGAGCGCCTCGTGCACGAGGTGCGCGACGCTCTCGACGCGGACGGCTTCGAGCGTGTCAAGATCGTCGCCTCGGGCGGGTTCTCCGTCGAGAAGATCCAGCAGTTCGAGGAGCAGGGCGTGCCGGTCGACGCGTACGGCGTCGGCTCCTCGCTCATCCGCGGCGAGAACGACTTCACCGCCGACATCGTGATGACGGACGGGCGCCCGACGGCGAAGGTGGGCCGCCGCTTCAGGCCGAGCGAGAGGCTGGAGCGTGTCGGGTAGGCCGATCCTGTGGGACGTCGACACGCAGGTCGACTTCGTCCGGCCCGGCGGCAAGCTCGCCGTGCCCGGCGCAGAGGAGGCCGTGCCTGCCATGGCGCGGCTCGTCCGCTTTGCGCATACGGCCGGCATCGTCCACGTCGCCTCCGCCGACGACCACGAGCTCACCGACCCCGAGATCTCCGATACGCCCGATCTCGTCGACACCTATCCGCCGCACTGCCTGCGCGGCACCCCGGGGGCGCAGAAGATCGACGAGACGGCCCAGGCCGACCCGCTGCCACTCTCGCACGTCCCCTTCCCGCCCGGTCTGCTCGGCCGGCTCGTGCAGGGCCGCCGCGAGCTGCTGCTGCTGAAGAAGAGCTTCGACGTGTTCACCAATCCGAGCACCGAGGAGCTGCTCGCCGTGCTCGACCCGTCCGAGGTGATCCTGTTCGGTGTCGCCACCGACGTCTGCAATCACGCCGCCGTGATCGGGATGCTGCGCCGTGGGCGCCGGGTCACGTTCGTCCAGGACGCCTCCCGAGGGCTTTCGGAGGAGCGCACTGCCGCCTGCCTGGCCCAGTGGCGGGACGCGGGGGTCACGTTCACGACCGCCGAAGAGGTCGTGGCCGGGCACGGGTGAGAGCGCCTCCCCTCGTCGAGCGCGCCGTCGCGCTCGCTGTGGAGAGCGGCTTCGAGCGGTCGTGCACTCCCGAGGAGGGCGCCCTGCTGCACGTGCTGTCCGGCCGGCGAGGGGTCGTGAGAGCAGGCGAGATCGGTACGGGCCTCGGCGTCGGCGCAGCCTGGATCGTCTCCGCGCTCCCTCCGGGCACGGCGTTCGTCTCGGCGGAGTCGAACCGGACCCGTGCCGCTGCGGCGGCAGCCCTCTTCGTCCACGACCCCGACGTGCGGATCCTCGCGGGAGCCTGGCGCGACGTCCTGCCGCCGCAGGCTCCCTTCGACCTGCTGCGCGTCGGAGCGCGTGACGCGAGGAACGACGCCGACGCCGTCCTCGGGTTAATGGCGCCAGGGGGCACCGTTCTCGTCGGCGGGTTCTCCGACGAGGCGGGGGAGCCAGACCCACGCCGTGATGCCTGGCTTCGGCACCCCGGCCTCGCAGCGGTCGAGGTCCGGGTCGCCCCCGCGAGGAGCACCGTCGTCGCCCTTCGCGTCTGACGGATTCCGGGCCACGGGTTGACGCGCCACCGCCGGCACCGATACTGAGATCGTGGTCACCTGGCCCCACTCCGTCGACGACATCGGGGCCTTCCTGATCACCTGGCTGCCGATCATCTTCTTCGGCATCATCATCTGGCTGCTGCTGCGCACCATGCAGTACATGCCTCGCGTCAAGCCGGCCCAGGTCGAGCGCGACACGACCGATACGGTGTCGTGGGCCGACGTCGCCGGCGTCGACGAGGCCAAGGCCGAGCTGGAGGAGGTCGTCGAGTTCCTGCGCGACCGCAAGCGGTTCGAGAAGCTCGGCGCGCGCGTTCCCAAGGGGATCCTGCTCTACGGTCCACCCGGCACCGGCAAGACGCTGCTCGCCAAGGCGGCGGCGAACGAGTCGGGCGCCAACTTCTACTCCTCCAGCGCCTCCGCCTTCGTCGAGATGTTCGCCGGCCTCGGCGCTGCGCGCATCCGCAAGCTGTTCGAAGAGGCGCGGCGCAACGCCCCGTCGATCGTCTTCATCGACGAGCTCGACGCCGTCGGCACGGCTCGGGCGGGTGGAGCGTTCAACCGCGAGCAGGACCAGACCCTCAACCAGCTGCTCGTCGAGCTCGACGGCTTCGGCGGGCGCGACGAGGTGGTCGTGATGGGCGCCTCCAACCGGCTGCAGGACCTCGACCCCGCGCTGCTCCGGCCCGGGCGCTTCGACCGTCAGGTGCACGTCTCGCCGCCCGATCTCGCGGGGCGCGAGGACATCCTGCGCGTGCACACGCGCTCCAAGCCGCTCGGTGCCGATGTCGATCTCGGGCAGCTCGCGCGGCGCACCGCAGGGCTGACCGGCGCCGATCTCGCGAACATCACGAACGAGGCGGCCATCTTCGCCGCCCGCCGGGAGCAGCAGTACATCCGCCAGGCCGACTTCGAGGGGGCGATGGAGCGCATCCTGACCGGCCTGCAGAGGCGCCGCGTCGTGACCGAGAAGGAGAAGCGGATCCTCGCCTACCACGAAGGAGGCCACGCGCTGCTCGCACACCTGATGGGCGAGGTGATGCCGGTGCAGAAGGTGACGATCGTCGGCCGCGGCGACGCGCTCGGTCTCGCCTACTACCTCCCCGTCGAGGACCGGTACCTCCACACGAAGGAGGAGCTGCTCGACGTGATGAAGGTCGCGCTCGCGGGCCGCGCCGCCGAGGAGATCGTGTTCGGCCGTGTCACGAACGGCGCTGCCAGCGACCTCGAGAAAGTCACCCAGATCGCCCGCGCGATGGTGTTCGAGTACGGCATGTCGGAGGTGGCCCCGGCCCGCACCATGCGGGCGGACAACTACGCGCTCTCGGAGGAGACGAAGCGGCTGCGCGACAGCGAGCAGGCACGCCTCACCGACCACGCCTACGAGGAAGCGGTGCGCCTGCTGCAGAAGCACCGCGTCACGCTCGACCACCTCGCCGAGGCGCTGCTCGAGAAGGAGACCCTGGACCGTGAGGAGTTCGTCGCCATGATGGCGAACGTGGCACAGGAGTCCCGCTCGGCCGAGACGGTCGGCACCGTGCGCGTGCTCGAGCGCACAGCCGACGAGCCTCTCGGCCTCTGACCGGGCGCCCACCGCTAGCATCGGCCGCAGTGGCCATCCGCGGCATCCATCACCTCGGCGTCGCCGTGCCCGACCTCGACGAGGCGATCGCGACGTACACCCGGCGCTTCGGTGCGACGCTCGAGCACCGCTCGGTCGTCCCCGACCAGGGCGTCGACGCCGCCTCCGTGCTCGTCGGCGCAAGCCGCATCGAGCTGCTCGCTCCCACCGGCGCCGACACGCCGGTCGGCCGCTTTCTCGCCAGGCGCGGCCCCGGCATGCACCACGTCGCCTACGAGGTCGACGACGTCGCTGCGGCGATCGCCGACCTCGAGCGCGACGGCGCCGAGTTGATCGACGTGGAGCCGCGCCCGGGCCTCTTCGGATTGCAGGTCGCATTCGTCCATCCCGACGCCGTCCACGGCGTCCTCACGGAGGTGGTATCCGTTGGCTGACGTCGCCGATTCCGTCCGCGTCGAGATCGCGTTTGCCGGAGGGCCGATTCTCGCTGCGAACGTTCCGCCCGCCGGCGCCGACGCGCTCGAGCACGCTCTCGCGTCGGGTGCTCAGGGCACCCACCAGCTCGACACCGACGACGGCCGCATCGCCGTCGTGCTCACCCGCGTCGTCTACATGAAGCGCTTCGCGCGTGACGCCCGGGTCGGCTTCGGCCTCTGACGACGGCACGTCCGTACGTCCGCGGGTCGCGCAGGGCGACTCTGCTCGCTGTCGCCCCCAATCGGTGCCGCGACCGATGAGTTTGCACCGCGAACCTCGTCGAAGACAACGAGGCCGGCCCCATCTCGACACAGCCAACGCAGAGCCCACTCCAGAGGAGAACTGCCATGCCCGCACCACAGCCCGTCCCCGGCGCCCCCTGCTGGATCGACCTCTACAGCTCCGACACCGCCGGGGCCACGGCGTTCTACGGCCAGGTCTTCGGCTGGACCGCCGAGCCCCCACAGGAGGGGTTTGGCGGCTACTTCACGTTCACGAGGGACGGGAAGCACGTCGGCGGCTGCATGCACAACGACGGTGAGGCCGGCATACCCGATGCCTGGACCGTGTACCTGACGACGGCCGACATCGCCGCGGTTGCGGAGGCTGCGCCTGCCAACGGAGGCCGGGTCGACCTCGCACCGATGGTCGTCCCCGAGAACGGCAGCATGGCGATCCTCTCCGACCCGGGTCAGGCGACGGTGGGGGTGTGGCAGCCCGGCGGCGTGCAGGGCTTCGAGGTGGTGGGTGAGGCAGGGACGCCGAGGTGGTTCGAGCTCCTGACGCGCGACTACGACGCGAGCGTCGCGTTCTACCGCAACGTCTTCGGCTGGGACGCCAACGTGGCCAGTGATACGGACGACTTTCGTTACACGACCCTCGGCGAGGGAGACGATCGGCTCGCAGGGATCATGGATGCCACCGCATTCCTCCCCGAAGGCGCGAGCGCCTTCTGGTCGGTCTACTTCGGTGTCGACGACACCGATGCGGCCCTGCAGGCGATCGTGGAGCTCGGAGGGACGATCACCCAGGCGGCGGAGACCACCCCGTGGGGCCGGCTGGCCCAGGCAGCCGATCCGACGGGAGCGCGCTTCAAGCTCCTGAGCAGCCCCTGAGCGCCGGCCGTCGCTGACCGGGTCGGCGCCGTCGCCCGCGAGGCCGCCGCTACTCTTCGCCGCCGATGGCTCTCGAGGTCGGCATCGTCGGGCTCCCCAACGCGGGGAAGACCACGCTCTTCAACGCGCTCACGAAGGCGGGCGCCGAGATCACGGCGTACGCGTCCGTGACGGACAAGTCGAACGTGGGCATGGCGACGATCGCGGACGAGCGCCTCGAGCGGCTCGCCGCGCTCGTCGGCGCGCGCAAGGTCACGCCCGCGGCAATTCGCGTACAGGACGTGCCCGGCACCGGGCCGGCGCTGCTCGGCGGCCTGCGCCAGGTGGACGCCTTGCTCGCGGTCACCGACGGCTTCTCGGACGGATCCGACCCGGCCGGAGACCTCGAGACGCTGAAGCTCGAGCTGCTCGTGGCGGACACGGATCACGTGGCGCGGCGCCTCGAGCGTGTCGAGAAGCAGGCCAAGTCGGGCGATCCGGCCGTTCGCAAGGAGGCGGAGGCCCTGGCCGCGGTGCTCGCCCACCTCGAGGGCGGCAGGACGCTGGCGGAATGGCCCGGGGAGCTTCCGGCAGAGCTCGATCCCCTGACGACCAAGCCCCTGCTGGCGATCGAGAACGGCCCTGCCGGGATCGACTGCAAGCTCGAGGCCGAGCTCGCCGAGCTTCCCGACGAGGAGGCGGCGGCGTTCCGAGACGGGCCCTCCGCGCTCGACGAGGTGGTGCGCCGGCTGAAGGACGCGCTCGGGCTGATCACGTTCTTCACCGCCGGTGACAAGGAGACGCGGGCCTGGACGCTCCGGGACGGGCAGACCGCGCTCGACGCCGGCGGCACGATCCATTCCGACATCGCACGGGGCTTCATCCGCTGCGAGGTGATCCGCTGGGACGACCTGCTCGGCGCCGGCTCGCATGCCGAGGCCCGCAAGCTCGGTGTCGAGCGGCTCGAGGGGAAGACGTACGTCGTCCAGGACGGGGACGTCCTCAACATCCGCTTCAACGTCTGACCGCGTCCAGCGCGCCCCGCCTCCCTGTCAGCCGACGGCGACCAGCGCCGCACCCGAGAGCGCGACGACGCCTCCGGCGCGGCGCCGACCATCCAGGCGCTCGTCGAGGACGAGGCGCGCGAGGACGATCGTGAGGAGCGGGTAGAGGGCGCTCAGCACCGCGACCACGCCCGTCAGGCCCTTCGTCGTCGCCGACGCGACGAGCACGTTGGCGCCGGTGTCGAACACGCCGACGGCGAGGATCATCGGCAGCAGCGCAGCCGGGGGCGCCGGCCGGACGCGCCCCCAGGCCAGCGCGAGCGCCACCGTGGCAAACGAAGACGTCCGCGCGAGCGTCGTCGCCCACGGGACGGAGGCGTCCGCCGAGCCTGCCAGGCCGACGACGACGAGGCCGAAGCCGAGCGCGGCGACCAGGGCCAGGCCGACGCCTGCCGCCGTGCGCGAGCCGAGGGCGCCGGGCTCGAGCGAGACGAGGACGACGCCCGCCAGCGCGAGCGCGATCCCGACCCACTGCAGCGCGCCAGGAGAGCGTCCCTGCACCGCGTCGACGGCGAGTGGCACCACCGGCGAGGTTGCGGAAATCGGCGCCACGATCCCCATCGCGCCGATGGCGAAGCCCCGGTACAGGCACGCGAGGCCGACTGCGCCGGCGAGTCCGGCTCCGAGCGCGGGCAGGGCGTTCGACCAGCCGGGCCAGCCGTCGCCGGATGCGAGAAGCCAGGCGAGCAGGCCGAGCAGACCCGCCAGCTGCGAGATCGCGAGCACGGTGAGCACATGCGTTCTCCGAGACGCGAGCCCGCCGAAGAAGTCGCCGGCTCCCCAGGCCGCTGCTGCGGCGAGCGCGAGGAAGACGGCCGCCACGCGGATTCAGTCGTCGCCGACCGGCCGCGTCGCCGCCTGTGCGTCGAGCTGGTTCGCGTGGTAGAGCACTGCGGCCTCGGCCGTTCTCGCGAGGTTGCGATCGTGGTGGCTGCCGATCGCGTGCAGCAGCTCGGCGCGCACGCCGGCAGCGAGGGCGCCGCCATGGCCCTCGATCAGTCGGAGGCCCAGGTGGACATGGCCGAGGAGACGCCCTTCCTCGGTCTGCCGGAAGGTCGGCCCTCGCTCCAGCTCGACCGTCCGGCCCACGTCGTGCAGAAGCGCCGCCGCCAGGAGCAGGTCGGCGCGGAGGCGCGGATGCAGCTGTGCCGTCTCGCGACACAGGGTCGCCACGCCCACGGTGTGCTCGAGCAGGCCGCCGGCGTAGCCGTGGTGGCCGTCGGCACCCGCTGCGGGCAGCGATCGCAGGGCGTCCCGCAGGCGGCGGTCGGCCAGCATGCCCGTCACGAGCCCGGCGAGCCCGGGGTGGCCGATCTCCCCCGCGAGGAACTCGAGGAAGCCGTCGAGCTCGTCGGCGTCGCGGCGCATGGCCGGAGCCAGGGCGGCCGGGTCGCTCTCGGGCGCCGCCTCGAGCGTCCGCACCTGCACCTGCAGGCGCCCGCCGAAGCGCTCCACGCGGCCGAGCACGCGTACGGCGTCGCCGGCCTCGAAGCGCCGGTCGAGCAGCTCGACGTCGTCCCAGACCCGCGCCTCGATGCGGCCGCTCGGGTCGACGAGCTCGAGCGCCAGATAGGGCGAGCCGCCACGCGTCCGGCGCCGCTCCTTGCGGCCGACCGCGAACACCCCCTCGACGGTCCGGTCCTCGGCCAGCTCGGAGATGGTCGTCACGACGGGGAGTCTAGGGCCGCGTGCGCGGTAGGCTCGCACACGATGGCCGACGTCGCCCCCTTCCGTGCGATCCGGTATGCGAGCCCGGTCCCCGAGGTCACCGCTCCACCCTACGACGTGCTCACGCCCGAGCAGCGAGACGCATATCGCGCGCGTGACCCGCACAACGTCGTCCACCTGACCCTGAACCAGTCGGAGGAGGAGGCGGGCCGGCTCTTCCGCTCCTGGCTCGACGAGGGAGTGCTCGTTCGCGACGACGAGCCGGCCGTGTGGGCCGTTGCCCAGGACTACGTGGGGCCCGACGGCGTGGCGCGCCGCCGTGAGGGCATCGTCGCCTCGCTTCGCGTCGAGCCGTACGAGGCCCTGACGGTGCTGCCGCACGAGCGCACCCATGCGGGCCCGAAGGAGAGCCGTCTGCGGCTGCTCCGGGCGGCACGGGCCCAGCTCGAGCCGATCTTCCTGCTCTACGACGGCGAGCCGCCGCTGACCCCGCCCCGGCGCGCACCCGACCTGGAGGCAGGGGGGACGAGCCTGTGGCGGCTGCCGGGCGAGGGCGTCGCCGCCTCGTTCGCGGACAGGCAGCTCCTGATCGCCGACGGCCACCACCGCTACGAGACCGCGCTCGCCTACGCGGCCGAGGAGCGGACCCCGGCCAGCTCCCGCATGATGGTCGTGCTCGTCTCGACGAGCGATCCGGGCCTCGAGATCTTCCCCACCCACAGGCTCTTTCGCGGATCCGCCGGTCTCTCGCCGGAGGGGCCCGGACTGGCCGTCGCCGACGCGCTCGCGGCGCTGGCGGCGCTTCCCTACGACCAGGGTCACGCGGTCCTCTACGCGAACGGGTCGGCACACCCCGTCGCCGGTGAGCCGGGAGAGCTCGACGTGGAGCTCGTCGACCGGCTCGTGGGGCACGAGGGGATCGCCTACACGCCGGATGTCGCCGAGGCAGTAGCCGGCGTCGACGGCGGCGCGTTCGACGGGGCCTTCCTGCTCCGCGCGACGCGGATCGAGGACGTCTTCGAGCGCGCCCGCCGCGGCGAGGTGATGCCGCAGAAGACGACCTACTTCTACCCGAAGCTCACATCCGGGCTCCTCTTCCATCCCGTATGAGCGACTGGCTCACCCTCTGCCGGGCGTGCGTGTCCGACATCGAGAGAGTCCTGGCGGAGCTCCCGAGCCGGGTCGAGCGCGAGCCCGTCCTGCGTGCCGGTGAGGGAGGCGACGACACCACCGCGATCGACGCTGCGGCCGAGGCGGCCGTCGTTGCCCGGCTCGAGGCTCGTGGCGGGGACTTCACGCTGGTCTCCGAGGAGCTCGGCGAGCGCGTCTTCGGAACGGGCGGCAACGTCAGGGTCGTCGTCGACCCGATCGACGGGTCTGTCAACGCCAAGCGCGGCATCCCCTTCTTCTCCCTCTCGCTGGCGGTCGCCGGGGGGCCGACGATGGGTGACGTCACCTTCGGCTACGTCTACGACTTCGGCGCCCGCGAGGAGTGGACAGCCGAACGAGGTCGGGGGGCACGCCTCGGCGGGCGGCAGCTCGAGGGCCCGCCGCCGAAGGACCCGATCGAGATCCTCTCGTTCGAGGGCACGACGACCGCCTTCATCGCCGAGCGCGCTCCTGCCATGCAGGGCGTGGCGGAGCGCCTGCGGGTGATGGGCTCGCTCGCGCTCTCGCTCTGTCACCTGGCAGCGGGCCGTGTCGACGCCGTCTGCTCGCTCAAGCCCGCGCGGTCGATCGACATCGCCGCTGCGCAACTCCTCGTCAGAGAGCGGGGCTACGCGATCGAGCTGTTCGAGGGAGGGCCCTTCGCCGCCGCGCCCCTGGACCTGGAGGGCCGCTCCCGGGTTGTCGCCGCCGCCACCCCGGCGCTCTGCGCCGATCTCGCCGGCGCGCTTCGGCAGCGCTGAAGGGGCGGCTTGCGCCGCCCCTTCTTGCTCCGGGAGGTCGGAGCAGCCTGTACGCCTGCGCCGACATGGGCTCTCGCCCCTCGGAGTCGGAGTGCGGGCCGAGCCGCCTCACCGGAGGCACGGCCCGCGAACCGGTGCTCGTCAGACCGGCGCCGTCGTCGGCTTGTCGTGCTTGCCGAGGACGACGAGGGCGAGGATGACGAAGCCGATGCCGCTGAGCAGCAGGGCGATCCCCACGATCAGGCCGAAGAGCGCGATCTGCTCGGCCATGTAGGAGACGTTCAACGCCGTGGCGAGAGCGGTCGCGGTCACCCAGGTGTTGCGGGTTGCGTTCGAGACCGGCTTGCCTTCCTCGTCCTTGAGGGCGGCCTCCGAGTCGCTCGTGCCCGCGGGATCGGTCGGGTCGCTCGCCGCCAGGAACCTGCCCATCTGGGAGTAGGTCAGGCCGCCCGAGCCTTCGAGCGCGTGGATGCGAAGGTACTGGGCGAAGCAGCGTGCGTCCGATCCGGACTCGATCGGCTTCTCGGCCACGTCGCAGTCGGGCGCGCTGACGCCCTCGAGCCCGGCCTCCGACATCGCGGCCGTGATGTCGGTCGGGTTCATGTCGGAGGACCCGACGATCTGCTCGGCCTTGATCTCATCGCTCACGGTGTTGCGCGCGTTGATGCTCATCACGAGCGCGCCGATGCCGAACGCGATCATGACGACACCGGCGACGACGCCGCCGATCTCGAGAATTCTGCGACTGGACATAGCTTTTGCCTCCCGGTTGACGTGCCCCAACTCCTGCTTCGAGCGAATGGGCTTGCCGCAGTCTCCGCCGACGCAGGCTCGGAGTCATCGGGGCAAACCACTACATCGCAAGTAGGGGTTCCGGCCGCTCCTTGCACGGGCAACTACCGAGTCGCTGGTACCCTCGCTGACGATGGCCCCCGACCGTGACGCGATCCTGAAGGCGCTGGAATCGGTCATCGACCCGGAGCTGCACCGGCCCGTGACCGAGCTCGAGATGGTGCGCGACGTGGTGATCGAGGACGGCGGTCACGTCGACGTGACGATCGCGCTCACCGTGGCGGGCTGTCCGCTCCGCTCCTCGTTCGAGGACCAGGTGCAGCGCTTCGTCGGCGCCGTCGGCGGAGTCACCTCCGTCGCACTCCGCTTCGACGTGATGAGCCCCGAGGAGAAGGCGGCGCTGTCCACGCGCCTTCGTGGCGGCCGGCCGGAGAAGTCGATCTCGCTCAGCCCCGGTACCCGCGTCGTCGCGATCGCCTCGGGCAAGGGCGGGGTCGGCAAGTCCACGCTCACGGCCAACCTCGCGGCGGCGCTCGCTGCGCGCGGCGAGAAGGTCGGTGTGCTCGACGCAGACGTCTACGGCCACTCCATCCCTCACATGCTCGGCGTGCACCAGCGGCCGGTCGTCGTCGACACGATGATCGTCCCGCCCGTGCGGGGGCCGCTGAAGCTGATGTCGATCGGCTTCTTCCTCGACGACAACAGCCCCGTGATGTGGCGCGGCCCGATGCTCCACCGCGCTCTCGAGCAGTTCCTCTCCGACGTCCACTGGGGCGAGCTCGACACGCTGCTCGTCGACATGCCGCCCGGCACGGGCGACGTCGCCATCTCCCTGGGCCAGCTGCTGCCACGTGCAGAGGTGGTGATCGTGACCACGCCGCAGCCGGCGGCCCAGCAGGTTGCGGTGCGAGCGGCCGGGATGGCCGACAAGGTCGGCATGCACATCGTCGGGGTGATCGAGAACATGTCCTACCTGGTCGGCACCCGGCAGGAGCTGTTCGGCTCGGGTGGAGGTCAGCGGCTCGCCGACGAGATCGGGGTGCCGCTGCTCGGGCAGGTGCCTCTCGACCCCGCTCTGCGCGAGGCGGCCGACGCGGGCACCCCCGTGCTCGAGGCCGCTCCCGCCTCCGAGGCGAGCGCCGCGATCGAGGCGATCTCGGAGCGCGTGCGGGGCCTGCGGCGCGGCTCGATCCGCAAGCCGCTCACCGTCCTCTCCTGAAGAGCTGGAAATGCGAGAGGGCGCCGGCGGGCGCCCTCTCGCAGGCCACAGCTCAGAGCCGGCTTCAGCGGTGCTTCTTCAGCTTCAGCAGCGTCATCTTGCCGTCGACGAGGCCGCAGCCCATCTCGACCTCCGAGCCGACTGCCACGCCCTCGAGCGACGGGGACGTGCCCGCCTTGATCTCGCAGGACTGCGCCGGGGTGGAGTCCCTCGGATCGACCGTGATCGAGGCGGCGTCGAGCTTGGAGACCTTGCCCTTCACGACCAGGCGCACGGCGACGCCGGGGCGCTTGGAGTCCTTGCACGGGCGGCCGACGAGAACGGCCGGCAGCGAAGTGGAGCCGTTCCCGATCTTGCCTTCCGTGAAGCCGCCGTCGGCGCTGAACTTGGCGCTCATGCTTCCGAGCACCAGCGCGTGCTTGCGGTTGACACGACCCTGCACGAAGCCGTCGACGTTCCCGGAGCCGTCCAGGGTGCCGACGAACTTCGCGTGACCGCGGCGGTCGTCGTCCTTGATGCGGACGTAGCCCTCGACGTAGCCGACGCCGTCGGTCTTGTTGAGCACTGCCCGCACCTGGATGCGGACGGGGCCGTCGAGATCGCTGTTCGGGTCGGCGAAGTCGACCGTGCCGACGTAGCGCCCGCTCGTGATCTCGTAGGTGTCCCCGTCGCCGGTGCACGTCCGGGTCTCGGAGCGCTCCTTTGCGGCGCTGAAGGTCGCGGTCGTGGCGCTCACGCCCGATGCCGTGACCGTGGCGAGCGCGAGCCCGGCCGTGGCGAGCGCCGCGGCGGACGCGACGATGATGAGGAATGGTCGACGCATGTGCTGGTTGCCTCCTTGGAGTACGGGTTATCGGAGCGCATCCTCGGAGCCGCGTGTTTGCGGTGTGCGGAGGGCCGGTAAGCATTTCGTGAGGATCTCCAACCAACAGAGGGATACGCTCACCCGGATGGGTGGGATTCCACGAGATGCCGTCGAGGCGAAGGCCAGGATCGATGCTCTGGGGCTCCGCGAAGAGGACGCGCGGACGCTGCTCGCGCACTTCGGCGATGCCGAGCGGCGTGGCAAGCACACGCACGGGTACGCGCGTATCCCGTGGCTCGAGAGGCAGGGCGTCGACCCCTCGGCCCGACCCGTTCGGCGGGACACGATCGGCGGCATCGAGCGCTGGGACGGCGCGGGCGCCCTCGGCTACCTGGTGCTCGCGGCGGTCTGCCGCGAGCTCGGCGCAGCCCGGCCCGACGGGCCACGCCTCGTCGTCGCGGAGCGCTGCTTTCCCACGGGCGCGCTCGGCTACTGGGTGCGGCAGCTGGCCGAGGCCGGGCTCGTGGCGCTGCTGACCGCCACCTCCCCTCGGCGGCTGCCGCATCCCTCGGGCGGGCCCCCGCTGACGGGGACGAACCCGCTCGCGATCGGCATTCCCTCGAGCGGAGGGGATCCGGTCGTGGTCGACGTGTCGATGGGGGCGGTCACCCACGGCGATGTCCTGACCGGCCGTGCCCGACCGGAGGAGCTCGTCCCGTTCGGCGGGCCACAGGCACACAAGGCGTTCGCGCTGGCGGTCGGCCTCGAGCTGCTCGTCGGTTCGCTTGCGGGGCCCGAGCCCGGCGCCGTCTTGCTCGTCGCGAGCCCCGAGCACGACCCGGTGCCGGCGTTCCGCGAGCTCGCGCGTGGGCTACGGCTACCGGGAGACTCGTGAAGCGGGCTACGTCGCGGCCGGAGCGGACGGGAAGCGGCTGTCGTCCCTGATCGCCGCGAAGTCCGGGTCGTCACGAGCGCCCTCGCTGAAGCGCGGCTCCAGCTCGATCGCACGCGACAGATGCCCGAGCGCGTCGTCCGTGCGCCCGGCGCGTGACTCCGCACAGGCGAGGTTGTAGAGGACGTTCGCGTTGCCCGGATCCTCGGCGAGCTGGGCTCCGAGCACTCCGATCGCCTGTTCCCAGTCGCCGGTGCTCCAGAATCGCAGCGCCTCCGCCGACCTCTCCCAGGGCGAGATCGCGAACGCATGGCCCGGTCGTGCCCCGACCACGAGCACTGTCGTGCCGGCCTCGTCCGCAGTGGCGCTGCGGCGGACCGCCGGATCCCTGGCGTAGACGATCGTGCCTGCCGGCGCGTCGACCGTCTCGCTGTCGACACGGAAGGTGGCACGGCCCGAGAGGACGAGGTAGATCTCCTCGTGGCCGCCGGCGCCCTGTCCGAGCTCGTCGTGCTCGCCGATCAGCTCCTGGCCGGCCTCGGTGGCCCGCCAGGCGTTGATGCCGAACGACTCGATCCCGAGCACGGAGCGGATCATGTGCCAGCGCGGCCTGTGCTCGTCGGCGTAGCCGTCGACCTCGTCCAGGCGGAGGACGCGGACGCGCTCGGTCACGACGCCTCCCGGAGCGCCGCCAGCACGACCGGATCGATCGCGTCGGTGCCGTCGACGCGCTCCTCGAGGTTCTCGACGCCGGCCCAGTCCTCGAGCGTCGCATGACCGAGCGCGGCAAGCCTGTGCTCGAGCTCCTGCCGGAGCCCGTCGTCCACGGCGATCCACTCCGAGCGTGGCGTCGAGCCGAACAGTGCCTGGTGCAGCCCGTAGAGGCGACGGAGCTCCTCCAGAGGGCGCCCGTGGTCGTCCACGCGCAGGTCGACGAGCGTGTCGGACAGGCCCGCGTAGCCACCGTCGCGCTCGACTACGAGCAGAGCCGCGGACTGCTGTCCGCGGCTGTCGCCCCCGGCGGCCTGCGCGGCGTCGAGGCAGTCGAGCAGCCGTTCGGCGAGCGGCCGGCCGGGGGTCGCCTCGAACCTGTCTGCGAGCGCGTCGACCGTCGCGGCGGAGACGAGGATGTTCCCCTGCGCCGCGTACCCGGTTCCGGTGCGGCCTCCGGCCCAGGCGTGGCACCCGGAGCCGGTGAACGTCGCTGCCTCCCCGTTCGCGTCGACGACGCCGAGTTGGCGCTCGTCGCGATCCGCGTCGGCTGCGGTCAGCCGGGCCACCACGTCCACCGCCGACGCACCGGCCGCGAGCAAGGCGAGCCCGTCAGGCCCGTAGCGTGGATTCGCGTACGCCTGCGTGGCGATCGCGCCGACGTGGGGCGACGCCCACGGGACGACCGATCCGACCGCGAGGAACTTCGACTGGGTCGCCACGCCCCACTGTCCGGCCGAGAGATCGCAGGCGCAGATCGAGTAGGTGGCTACGACCGGCTCAGCCATACGTCAGCTCCGCCAGGTCGAGCGCGAGGAGGGCGGGATCGCGCACCAGCGCGCAGGCCACCTCGGGGTGCGCGAGGGCCTGCCTCACCTCGGCGGCGTTGGCGGCGCGGACGACGACGGGGACACCGCGCGCGTGCGCGGCGCGCAGCTCGGCCGGATCCTGCGGTGGCCGCTCGAGCACCACGGCCTCCGACGTGTCCAGCGAGCCCTCGAGCGCGATCTCCGGCACACGGCGGCCCGTCGCCCCGAACCAGCGCTCGCGCACGGTCACAGGTCGATCGTCTCCCCCGGCGCGGGCTCGAGCAGCTCGACCCCGGGAGGCAGCAGAGGGCGAAGTGCCTCGGGCGTGCCGGTGAGCAGCGGAAAGGTGCCGTAGTGGCTCGGCACGACGCGGGGCGCCCCCACGAGCTCGGCCGCCAGCGCCGCCTCCCGCGGGCCCATCGTGAAATGGTCGCCGACCGGAAGCACGGCCACGTCAGGTGCGTAGACCCGGCGGATCAGCGCCATGTCGCCGAACACGTTGGTATCGCCCGCGAAGTACACGGTGGGGCCGGCGGGGACCTCGAGCACGAAGCCGCAGCCCTCTCCAAGGTACTCGCCCGTGGGTGCGGACGACGAGTGATTTGCGTGCGTCAGCGTGACGCGCAGGCCCGCCACCTCGACGGAGCCGCCCTTGTTGAGCGACTCCCGCAGGTCCGGCTCGGCGTTCGTCTGCGCCGCGAGCCAGCCCCGCAGCTCTACCTGTGCGATCACCGGGCAGGCGAAGGCCTGGGTGAGTCGGACCGCGTCCCCGACGTGGTCGAAGTGCCCGTGGGTGAGGAGGATCGCATCGAGCCGCTCCGGCTCGAGCTCCGAGGCGGGGCAGGTCGGGTTCCCGGTCAGGAAGGGGTCGATGTAGACCCGCTTCCCTGCAGGCGTGTCGAGCCGGAACGCCGCGTGCCCGAGCCAGGTCAGACGGGTCGCCATGCCGAGAGCGTAGACGACGGGTCAGGGGAGCCCGAGCAGGCCCGGCACCTCGGCGACCGAGCGAGCCACGAGCGCTCCGTGCGGGGCCTGGCCCTCGCGCCTGCCCGGCATCCAGACGACCGCGGCGAGCCCGGCTCTCATGCCTCCGAGCACGTCGTTCTCGAGCGAGTCGCCGACCATGGCCGTGTCGGCGGCATCCGTCTCGAGCAGGTCGAGCGCCAGCGCGAACGCCCGCTCGTCGGGCTTTGCCACGCCGAGCTCACCGGACACGGCGATCGCGTCGACCTCGGCGCCGATGCCCGATGTCTCGAGCTTGCGCCGCTGGAAGGCGGACGGGCCGTTCGTGAGCACGCCCACGCGGATGCCCGACCGGCGCAGTGCGCGCACCGTCTCGATGGCGCCGGGCGCCGGCACCATCTCCTCGGCGATGCGGGCCTTCTCCGCGATGTACGCCTCGAGCAACTCGTCCTCCAGCGGCCCCCACGGCTCGAGCGCCTCGGCCAGGCGGAGGCGCCGGAAGGTCGGCATGTCGATGTCCCCCGCAGCGAGGGCCGGGTAGTGCCTGTGCAGGGCCTCCAGGTACCGTCCGCGCAGCACCGCGCGATCGAGGTCGACGAAGCGCAGCCCGATCAGCGCTGCGACGTCGTTCCAGATGCGCTCCTCGACCGAGGACGAGTCGGCCAGCGTGTCGTCGAGATCGAAGAGGATGCCGCGGATGAGGGACGGCACTAGAACGGCAGCGAGGTCGCCGCGTCCTTCGCGAGCCCGATCAGCGGCGAGACGAAGAAGAACGTGGCCACCGTGACGGCGACCGCGAGCCCGATCGCCACGGTGAGCGCAGGGTCGGCAGGCGGCGAGCCGCCGGCGACGACGAGGTCGGCGCGGGCCGAGGCGGGGCGCATGAACATGGCGCGCACGACCGCCAGGTAGTAGTAGATGCTCACCGCGGTGGCGATCACGCCGATCACGACCAGCCACCACCAGCCGGCCTCGTAGGCCGCGGAGAAGACGTAGAACTTGCCGATCATCCCGCCCGTGAGCGGGAAGCCGGCGAACCCGAGCATGAACACCCACATCGCGACACCGTGGAACGGCTGCTCCCAGCCGTAGCCCTCGAGCGTCGTGAAGGTGACGGGGCGCTGGAGCTCGCGCTCCCGGGCCGCGACGACGGCGAACGCGCCCACCGAGGCGGCACCGTACGGGATCAGGTAGAAGAGCAGCGCACGAGCTCCGAGCGGCGTGTTGGCGGCTATCGCGATCAGCATGAAGCCGGCCTGCGACACGGACGAGTACGCGAGCATCCGCTTCACGTCCTTCTGCGCCAGCGCGGCGAGGTTGCCGATCACGAGCGAGGCGACCGCCAGCACCGCCACCGCCACCGACCAGATCTCGGCCTGCTCGGGGAACGCCGTCACGAGGATGCGGAGGGTGACGACGAGTGCCGCCGCCTTGGTCGCGGCGGACATGAACGCGGTCACCGCGGTGGGGGCCCCCTGGTAGACGTCCGGCGTCCACATGTGGAAGGGGGCGACCGACGCCTTGAACGCGAGGCCGGCAAGGATGAGGGCGAGGCCGACGACGAAGAGCGGGTCGTCCGCACCGGTTGCGTCGCGGATCGCGTTGAACCCCAGCTCACCCGTCGCGCCGTAGGTGAGCGCCGATCCGAACAGCAGGATGGCGGAGCCGAAGCTGCCGACGATCAGGTACTTCAGCCCTGCCTCGAGCGACGCCTTGCGGTGCGTGTCGAGCGCGACGAGGATGTACAGCGCGATCGAGAACCACTCCAACCCGAGGAACAGCGTCATCAGGTTCTCGGCGGAGACGAAGAAGAGCATGCCGCTGCCTGCCGCGGCGAGCAGCGCGTAGTACTCGCCGACGTGGTCGCGCCGGCGGTCGCCGAGCGACACCAGCACTGCCAGGCCCCCTGCAGCGGCGAGCACGACCTGTGCGAGCGCCGCCAGCTGGTCGCGGGTCACCGACTCCGCGATCAGCAGCGTCTGCTCGGGGGAGCGGTCGAGCACGAAGGCGGCCAGCACGCCCGCCGTGACGAAGCCGCCCCCGGCGACCGCGGCCGAGAACACCCTGCGTGCGAGCGCCGGCACGAGCACGGCGCCGAGCAGGCAGATCGCCGACGCGGCGAGCAGCGCCAGCACGGGCGACAGCGCGAACCAGTCGACCTTCGGCGTCGCGATCGAGGCGCCCAGGATCACGGCAGCGCCTCCGAGCTGGTCGTCGCGCGGGCATCACCGGGGAACGAGCGCTCGCTGATCGCCGCCGGCCAGGCCGAGAGCGCGAACAGGAGCGCCACGAGGGGAACGACGAGCAGCAGCTCCGGGCCGCCGAGATCCCGCGCCTCGTCGCGGACAGCCTCGCCACGTGTCCGGTGCAGGATTGCGGAGATGAGGCGGAGCGAGTACATGGCCGCCAGCACGATCGCGACGGCTCCGACGGCGGCATACCCCCAGCCCCGGTCGAACACGCCCGCGAGAATGGCGAACTCGCCGGCGAAGTTCGACGAGCCCGGGACGGCGAGCGTGAACATGCCCACGGTCATCACGAGCGTGGCGAGAGCCGGCCGTCCCTTCGCGAGGCCACCGAGCCGGTCGAAGCGGTCGGTGCCCGTGCGCTCGATCAGCATGCCGGCCAGCAGGAACATGGCGGCGGAGACGAGCCCGTGGCTGACGGAGTGGAGCACCGCGCCGTCGAGGCCGAGCTCGTTCGACGCGAAGATGCCGAGCGTGATCAGGCCCATCTGCCCCATCGACGAGTACGCGACGACGCCGCGAATGTCCGGCTGGCGGAAGGCGAGGAGCGAGCCGTAGACGAGGCCGCCCGCAGCGAGCACGAGCAGGAGCGTGCGCCAGTCGGCGACCGGGCCCGGGAAGTGGGGCAACACGATCCAGACGAGCCCGAAGACGGCAGCCTTGGAGACGACGCCGGAGAGCAGGGCCGCCACCTCGGGCGGCGACTCCGTGTACGCGGCGCGCAGCCAGCCGTGGAAGGGGAGCAGCGGTGCCTTCACCGCGAACGCGGCCACGAAGCCGAGGAAGATCCAGTCGTTGCCGCTCGTGCCCGACTCGAGCAGGGAGAAGGTGCCCTGCGAGAGGCCGAAGGCGACGATGGAGGCCAGCATCAGCAGCGACCCCGCCATCGTGTAGATCACGAACATGACCGTCGCCCTGACGCGGTCGGGACCGCCCCAGACGCCCACGAGCACGTAGATCGGGATCAGCATCGCCTCGAAGAAGACGTAGAAGAGCAGCAGGTCCTGGGCGGCGAAGACCCCGACGACGGCGCCCACGAGGAACAGCATCAGGCCGAAGTACGCGCGCGGCCGCTCGCGTCCCGCCCAGGCGCCGTAGCCGATCGTGACGGCGCCGAGGACGACGGCGAGGCCGGCGAGCCACAGCGAGAAGCCGTAGAACCCGACCAGATACTGGACACCGAGATCGCTGAACCAGTCCTGCTGCGCCGATTCCTGCAGCGTCGTGGAGCCGAAGTCGAAGCCGGCCAGCGTGATCACCCAGAGCGTCACCTCGACGAGCGCGACGAGAACAGCGAGAGCAGCCGTCGCCTCCCGAGGCAGGGGCGCCGTCCAGACGACGAGCGCGGCCACGAGCGGTAGCAGGATCAGCAGGGTCGTCAGCATCAGCGCACGACCAGGAAGACGATGGCGAGGACGACGACGCTGCCGGCGATCGCGAGGGCATAGGTGCGCAGCAGCCCGGACTGCAGCCGGGCCACCTCGCCCGCTGCCTCGCGGGTGCCGCGCCCGACCTGGACGAGCGAGCCCTGCACGACCGGTGCCTCGACGTCGTCCCGCAAGCGGACGGCGAGTGCCTGCGCCGGGCGTGCGAAGAGGGCGTCGTACAGCTCGTCGACGTAGAGCTTGTTCTCGAGCACCGTGCGCAGACGCGGGCTCGCGACCAGCTCGCGACCGGCGCCGAAGGCGCTCCTGGCGATCAGGATGCCGGCGGCTCCGAGCGCGACCGCGATCAGGGAGGTGAGGTAGTCCTGGGCGGTCGACGGCTCGACGAGCGGCTCGGCCACTTCGCCGATCCAGTGAGAGAACGGGTGCCACAGGCCGGGGATGTTGATCAGCCCGCCGACGGCCGCCAGCACCGCCAGCACCCCGACCGGGATCAGCATCGACCGAGGGCCCTCGGCGTGAGCGTGCGCCGCGTGACCGTCGGCGCTCTCGGGGCCGTGGGCGTGATCGTCGTGGCCGCCCGCGTGGTCGAGCACGCACTGCGAGGGCTCTCCGTGGAAGACGAGGTAGTAGAGCCTGAACGTGTAGAGGCCGGTGAGGAGCGCCCCCAGGAGGGCGGCGAGGAAGAGGGTCCAGCCCAGGGCGCCGCCGTCGGCCAGCGCCGACGCGATGATCGCATCCTTCGACCAGAAGCCCGAGAGCGGGGGAATGCCGACGAGCGCGAGCGAGCCGATCAGGAAGACGACGCTCGTGGCGGGCATGAAGCGGCGCAGGCCGCCCATCTGGCGGATGTCCTGCTCGCCTGCGAGATGGTGGATGACGACCCCGGCCGCGAGGAAGAGGAGCGCCTTGAAGAAGGCGTGCGTCATCAGGTGGAACATCGCGGCCGAGTAGGCCCCGATGCCGGCCCCGAGGAACATGTAGCCGATCTGGGACATCGTCGAGTAGGCGATCACCCGCTTGATGTCGTTCTGAGCGAGAGCGATCACGCCGGCGACGAGCAGGGTGAGCGCGCCGAGCACGGCGGCGAGGTGCTGCACGTCGGGCGCCGCTTCGAAGAGGGGGTGTGCGCGGACGATCAGGTAGACCCCCGCCGTCACCATGGTGGCGGCATGGATGAGGGCCGAGACCGGCGTGGGGCCCTCCATCGCGTCCGGCAGCCAGGTGTGCAGCGGCAACTGCGCCGACTTGGCGACGGCACCGCCGAGCAGGCCGAGAGCGACCAGGTTGACGGTGCTCGACGAGAGCTCCCCGCTCGAGGCCGCGTCGAACGCGGTCTCGAAGTCGAGCGACCCGGTCTTCGCGATCAGGAGGAAGAAGCCGAGCGCCATCGCAGCGTCTCCGATCGCATTCATGACGAAGGCCTTCTTGGCGGCGGCGACCGCCTCGGCGCGCTCGTGGTGGAAGCCGATCAGCAGGTACGAGGCGAGGCCCACGAGGCCCCAGCCGACGAGCAGGAGCAGCAGGTTGCCGCCCTGCACCAGCATGAGCATCGAGAAGACGAACAGCGCCATGTAGGCGAAGTAGCGGCGTTCCTCGTCGTCGCCCGCCATGTAGCCCATCGAGTACCAGACGATCAGGCCGCCGACGCCGGTGACGATCAGCATCATCGTCAGGGCGAGCGGGTCGACCAGGATCGAGAGGCCGACGCGGAAGTCGCCGGCGCCGAGCCAGGTCCAGGCGGTGGAGAGCTCCTCGCGGTCGGCTGCGTCCCTGGAGACGGTGGCGACGAGCGATGCCAGCGCCCCGGCGAAGCCGACGAACACGGACAGGGTCGAGACCCAGCCGGCCGTGCGGCGGTCGATGCGCGTGCCGGCGAGCGTGATCGCAAGCGCTCCGGCGAGCGGCGCCAGCAGGCACAGCCATGCTCCTGCGACCATCATCCGCGCAGCTCCCGCAGCAGGTCGACGTCGAGCGGGACGTTGCGCCGTGCCATCGCGACGATCAGCCCGAGCCCGACGCACACCTCGGCGGCGGCGACGGCCATTACGGCCATCGCGAACACCTGGCCGTCGACGGCGCCGAACAGCCTGGAGAAGCTGACGAGCGCGAGGTTTGCCGAGTTGAGCATGATCTCGAGCGACAGCAGCACGATCAGAGGGCTGCGCCGCAGCAGCACCCCGGTGGCGCCGATCGCGAACAGCGCGCCGCTCACGGCGAGGTACCAGGGGACGCCGGGGCCCATCACGACGGGTCGTCCTCCGCGCTCGCCTTCGTGCCGAGCACGACGCCGCCGACGGCGGCCACGAGCAGCACGATCGAGGTGATCTCGAACGCGAGCAGGTGGTCGGTGAGGAAGAGCTTGCCGATCTCGGCCGGGCTGCCGAACGCGTCGGAGACGGAGGCCTCGTCGGAGAGCCTGCCGCCCGCCTTCAAGAGCAGCGCCACGAGCACCTCCACGAGCAGCGCCGCCCCGGCGACGAGCGCGCCGAGCTGCAGCCAGCCTGGCCCTCCTGCCCAGGGCGTGTCTGCCCGCCCGCCGAGGTAGGCGATCACGAACAGGAACATCACCATCACCGCGCCTCCGTAGACGAGGATCTGCGCCGCGGCCACGAACTCGGCCGAGGCGAGCAGGTACAGCACGGCGAGCGAGGCGAGGTTCCCGATCAGGGCGAGCGCGGAGTAGAAGGGGTTCGAGAAGCTGACGACGGCGAGCCCGGTGCCGAGGCACGCGAGCGCGGCGAGGATCCAGATCACCCAGACGAGGAAGTTGCCCATGCCTGCCTAGCTCGAGGACTTGTAGGCGGGGATCGGCGTGTCGAAGAGGTCGGCGTCCTGCACCGGCACGCGCTTGATCGGCTCGACCAGCAGCATGTCCTTGGTGTAGATGAGGTCGTCGCGCGAGTACTCCGAGATCTCGAACTGGTTGCCGAGCGTGATGGCGTCGAAGGGGCAGGCGAGCTCGCAGTAGCCGCAGAAGATGCAGCGGCTCATGTTGATCTCGTAGATCCTCGCGTACCGCTCACCGGCCGAGACGCGGTTGTCGGGCGTGTTCTCCGCGGCCACGACCCGGATGCAGTCGGACGGGCAGGCGGCGGCGCACAGGGAGCAGCCGACGCACTTCTCGAGCCCGTTCTCGTGCCGATTGAGCATGTGGCGTCCACGGAAGCGCGGGTACACGGCCCGCTTGAACTCGGGGTACTGCTGGGTGATCGGCTTCCGGAAGATCTGGCGGAAGGTGACCCCGAATCCCTTGAGTGTCCCGAACGGCTGAGGGCTCATCGGCGCATCACCCTAGATGGCCACCACGAGGATCGCCGTGACGACCGCGTTGAGGGTGGCGACCGGCAGGAGCACCTTCCACCCGAAGCGCATCAGCTGGTCGTAGCGGAGCCTCGGCATCGTCGTGCGCACCCAGATGAAGAGGAAGAGCAGCAGGAAGAGCTTGAGGAGGAACCAGAGCGGCCCGGGCAGGAGCGGGCCGTGCCAGCCGCCCAGGAACAGCGTCACGCACAGCGCGGTGAGCGTGATCAGGTTGATGTACTCGGACATCGAGTAGAGCCCGAAGCGCATGCCGCCGTACTCGGTGTGGTAGCCGGCCACGAGCTCCTGCTCGGCCTCCGGGAGGTCGAACGGCGCGCGCGCCGTCTCGGCCGTGCCGGCGAGGAGGAAGATGACGAAGCCGACGAACTGCGGCAGCACGTACCAGGTGTCGTTGGCCTGCGCCTGCACGATGTCGACGAGCGAGAGCGAGCGCGCCATCAGGATCACGCCGAGCACGCTGAGAGCGAGCGACACCTCGTACGAGACGAGCTGGGCGCAGGTGCGCATGGCGCCGAGCAGCGCGAACTTCGAGTCGGATGCCCAGCCGCCGACGATGAACCCGTAGATGCCGAGCGACCCGATCGCGAAGATCAGCAGCAGCGCGATCGGCAGGTCTGCGACGTAGCCGTTCACCTGGTAGCCGCCGATCTCCCAGCCGGGGCCCCACGGGATCACGGAGAAGGTGGTGAGCGCCGTGAACGCCGCCAGGAACGGCGAGAAGATGTAGAGCACGTCGATCGCCGCCGCCGGGAAGAAGCTCTCCTTGCGGATCAGCTTCACCATGTCGGCGATCGGCTGTAGCAGCCCGTAGGGACCGGCACGGTTCGGCCCGTAGCGGAGTTGCATGCGCCCCATGATCTTCCGCTCGGCGAGCGTCAGGTAGGCGAACGTGACCAGCACCAGGTTGATCACGATCGCCGCCTTGATCAGCGCGATCCACCAGGGCTCGCCGTTCGCCCCCGAGGCGAGCCAGAGGCCGGAGGTCATGCCTGGCTCCTCGTGATCTCGACGTGCTGGTGCAGGTCGCCCGCGTGCTCGTCGGCCACCCGCGCGACGCCCTCGACGAGCCTGCGGTTGACGCGGGCACGCAGCTCCACGGACGTGCCGTTCGAGCGGATTGCGACCCGGTCGCCGCTCTCGATGCCACGCCTCGCGGCGTCGGCGGCCGAGATCTCGACCTCGGCGTCCGGCCGCTGGAACTGGAGCTCGTGCACCCGCTCTACCTGTGGGCCCGAGAAGAGCGGGCGATAGCGGAGCAGGCGGAGCTCGCCCACGAACTGCCCGTCGGGGGATGCCTGGGCGGGCGCCTTCACCTCGGCTGCCGGTGCCGGCGCCACGAACGGCGCGCGCGCGGGCAGAGCCGCCGTCTGTGCGAACTGCTCGGCGGCGACGCCGCCGAGCGCCTTCGCCGACAGCTCCGCGAAGACGGAGGTGGCGTGCGGGGACAGCTCCACCTCGAACCGCTCGGCCAGCCGCGCCGTCCAGGCGAGCTCGTCGGGCACGGGTGCGACGACGGTGCGGCGCTGCCGCTGCAGGCGTCCTTCGAGGTTGATCAGGGTGCCGTCGCGCTCGAGCGGGCTCGTGGCGGGGAGCACCAGGTCGGCCCAGCCGACGGCGACGCCGTGGAACATGGTGATCGCGATCACGCGCTCGGCCTTCTCGGCCAGCGCGCGCACGCCGGCGTCCGCGGCCGCCTCGACGCCGGACACGATCAGGAGGCCGATCGGCTCGGGGTTCGTCTCCTCGCCGTCGCTGGCGGCCGACCAGGCGAGCGCGACGCCGCCGCCGTTGGCCGTTGCCGGCAGATGGAAGGCGCCGCAGCCGGGCCTGTCCTCGAAGCCGAGGCTGTGCGCGGCCTCGGCGAGCCGTGCTCCGCCGCCGCCGCCCGGGCCCGACCAGACGAGGATGGCGCGGTCGCTGGCGCGCAGCCGCTCGCCCAGCGGGTCGCCGGGCTGCGTGAGCGCGGCGAGAGCGGGCGCCGCCCCGCCGGGTGCCGTCGGCACGGAGCCGGCCGGCCCGTACCTGACGATCTCGCCGCCGTTGCGAGCCGCCGCCTTCAGCCAGAGATCGACGATCGGGGCACGGTCTGCGACCGTGTCGTCGCCGACGACGACCACGAGCTCGGCCTCGGCGATCGCCGACAGCGGCAGGCGGAAGGCGTCGAGTGCGGACGAGGTCGACTCCGGGAGCACCGCGGAGTGGGCGTCGAGGCCGACCCGCAGGAGCTTCGCGAGCCCGTACGCCTGCTCGAGCGTCTCCGAGCCCGACAGGGCGGTGACGGTGCGTCCCCGCGCGGCGTGGAGCAGCTCCTCGGCCCGGTCGAGAGCGGCGTCCCACGAGATCGGCTCGAGGCCCATGGCCCCGCGCTCGAGGGGCTCGGTGATCCTGTCCTCCGCCTCGAGGTAGGGGTACGTGAAGCGCCCCTTGTCGCAGATCCAGCCGCCGTCCACCTCGGGATGATTCCGGCTCAGCACCCGCTTCACCTTGCCCTCGCGCGTCGTCACGCTGACGTTGCAGCCGACGGGGCAGAGCCCGCAGACGGTGGGAACGTTCTGGATCTCCCACGGCCGGGCCTCGAAGCGGTACTGCGTGGAGGTGAGCGCTCCCACCGGGCACAGCTCGATCACGTTGCCGGAGAAAGGCGCCCGATAGGGGTCGTCGGCGAAGGTGGCGATCTCGGTGTGGGCGCCGCGGTTGCGTGCGATCAGCTGCTCGTCCTCGGCCACGTCCGAGGAGAAGCGCGTGCAGCGGTAACAGAGGATGCAGCGCTCGCGGTCGAGCGCGATCAGCGGCGAGACCGGGATCGGCTTCTCGAGGGTGATCTTCGAGAACGACATCCGCGTGTTGCCGGGGCCGTAGCGGAACGTCAGGTCCTGCAGCGGGCACTCGCCGCCCTTGTCGCAGACCGGGCAGTCGAGCGGGTGGTTGACGAGGATGAACTCGAGGGTGGCGTTCTGCCCTTCGGCCGCCTTCTCCGAGGAGGCGGCCGTGCGCACGACCATCCCGTCCTGGGCCGACAGGGTGCAGCCGGCCTGCAGCTTGGGGAGGCCCTCGATCTCCACGAGGCACATCCGGCACGCACCGACCGGCGGCCCGAGCCGGGGCTCGTAGCAGAACACCGGGATCTCGATCCCGGCCGACGCCGCGGCCTCGACGAGGCCCGTTCCCTTGGGGACGGAGACCTCGCGGTCGTCGATCGTGACGGTGACGAGCTCGCTCATGCGAGCGCCTCGGCTGCTGCCTCGTGGACGTGCTGCATCACCGGGGCGAGCACGTGGTCGAGCGACGACTCGCCGTGCAGGGGGCAGCCGCCCTGGTCGATGTGCGCCTGGAACTCGTCCCTGAACTTGTCCACGTAGCTCGCGACGGCGATCGCGTCGGAGTCGCCGAGAGGGCACAGGCACTTGCCGTTGATGCGCTCGGCCACCGAGAGCAGCAGGTCCATGTCCGCCTGTGCGCCGCGGCCGTCCTCGATCTTCTGGAGGATGCTCGAGAGCCAGCGCGTGCCGACGCGACACGGGGTGCACTTCCCGCACGACTCGTGCTCGTAGAACTGCGAGACGCGAACCGCGAGCTGCACCATGCAGCAGCGGTCGTCGATCGCGATCACGGCCGCCGAGCCGATGGCGGTGCCCGCGCCGACGAGCGAGTCGAAGTCGAGGGTGACCCGTCCGGCCTCCTCCGCGGTGAGGATCGGCGTCGACGAGCCGCCCGGGATGACCGCCTTCAGCGCGCGCCCGTCGGCAATGCCGCCGCCCACCTCGTAGATCAGGTCCCGCAGCGGGAACCCGTGCGGCAGCTCGTAGTTGCCGCCCCTGACGACGTTGCCGGAGAGCGAGAAGACGCGTGTGCCGGTCGAGCTCTCGACGCCGAGCTTCGCGTACTCGGCTCCGCCGAGCTCCAGCACCGAGGTCGCGGTCGTGATCGACTCGACGTTGTTGACGGCGGTCGGCGATGCGTACAGACCTGCGATCGCCGGGAACGGCGGCTTCGTGCGCGGCTGCCCCCGCTTCCCTTCGAGCGACTCGAGCAGGGCCGTCTCCTCGCCGCAGATGTAGGCGCCGGCTCCACGGTGGAGGACGATGGTGACGTCGCCCAGCAGGCCCTTCGGCCTCATCTGCTCGAGCGCGTCGACGAGCACCTCGAACTCCTGCTCGTACTCGCCGCGGATGTAGATGAAGACATGCTTCGACTCGATCGCGTGTGCGGCGATGAGGCAGCCCTCGAGGAACCGGAACGGCACGCGCAGCATGATCTCGCGGTCCTTGAACGTGCCGGGCTCCGACTCGTCGGCGTTGATCACGAGGTAGTGGGGCTTCGCGAGCGTGTCGGGCTTGGGCACGAAGCTCCACTTGCGCCCGGTCGGGAAGAAGGCACCGCCGCGGCCGCGCAGGTTCGAGGCGTTCAGCTCCTCGATCACCTCGTCGGGGGTCATCGCCAGCGCCTTCGCGAGTGCGGCGAAGCCTCCCACCGCCTCGTAGTCGGCGATGGCGGTGAGGGCACCGCCGTCGGTGCCTGCGAAGACGATCTCAGGCGTCGCCGTCATCGGCTCCGTCCTCACCGGCGTCGTCGGAGAGCGGGAGCTCTCGCCCTTCCAGCTCGGCGACCAGGGCCGGCACGTCCTCGGCGCGCACGCGCAGCCTGTGACGGTTGTTGACGGCCACGATCGTCGCCCAGCCGCAGCCTCCGAGGCACTCGACGGCGCGCAGCGTGTAGGCCTCGCTCGTCTCCCCTGCAGCGAGCCCGAGCTCGGACTCGAACGCCTCGACCACCTGCTGGGCGCCGTTCAGGGCGCACGAGATGTTCGTGCACACCTCGATCACGGTCTCGCCCACCGGCTCCAGCCGGAACATGTCGTAGAAGGACGCGATCGAGAGGCAGTAGGCGGGCGTCACGTCGAGCGCGTCCGCGACCTCGCGGAACGCCGCCTCGGGCAGCCAGCCGCCGTGCCGCTCCTGAGCGAGCTGCAGCGCCGGCATCACCGCGGAGCGCTCCTCGGGGTAGCGCGTGCGCAGCTCCTGGATCTCCTCGTAGAGGCCGCTCATCGGTCGACCTCTCCCATGACGCCGTCGAGCGAGCCGACGATGGCGATCATGTCCGCCACGGACGCGCCGGTCATGCAGGTCGCGGTCGCCTCGAGCGCGACGAAGCTCGGCGCGCGGAACTTCACGCGCCAGGGCTTGGGCCCTCCGTCGGAGACGACGTAGCAGCCGAGCTCGCCGCGGGGCGACTCGACGACCGTGTAGACCTCGCCCTCCGGCACCAGGAACCCCTCGGTGACGATCTTGAAGTGGTGGATCAGCGACTCCATCGAGGTGTGGAGCTCGTGCCGCGGGGGCAGCACCACCTTGCGGTCGTCGGCGATCCACGGCTCGCCTTCCATCTCCTCGAGCCGGTCGATGCACTGGGCGATGATGCGCACCGACTGGCGCATCTCGTCCATGTGCACCTTGTAGCGGTCGTACACGTCGCCGTTTCGGTAGACGGGCACGTCGAAATCGACCTCGTCGTAGGCGAGGTACGGCGTCTTCTTGCGGAGGTCCCAGTCGACGCCGGACGCGCGCAGCACCGGGCCGGACTGCCCGAGCGCGATCGCGTCGTCCGCCGACAGCAGCCCGATCCCCTTCGTGCGCTTCATCCAGATCTCGTTGCGGTCGAGGATCGCCTCGTAGCCGTCGATCCCCTTCACCATCTGCTTGCAGAACGCCCTCGCCTCGTCGTAGAACCCGGGTGGGATGTCCTCGGCCAGCCCGCCGACCTGGAAGTAGCGGGTGTGCATCCGCGTACCGCCGACCATCTCGGAGAGGTCGACGATCAGGTCGCGCTCGCGGAACGCGTACCAGAACATCGAGATGGCGCCGAGCTCGAGGGCAGAGGTGCCGAGCCAGATCAGGTGGGAGTGGATGCGGTTCAGCTCTCCCATGCACATGCGCATCCACGTCGCCTTGCTCGGGATCTCCATGGCGAGCAGCTTCTCGGCCGCGAGCACGAAGACGAGCTCGTTGTACTGGTACGAGACGTAGTCGATGCGCTCCGGGTAGGTGACGCACTTCCACCACGTCTTCTGCTCCATCGTCTTCTCGAAGCCCGTGTGCAGGTAGCCGACGACGGCGGAGAGACCGGCGATGTGCTCCCCGTCGAGGTCGACGACGAGGCGGAGCACGCCGTGGGTGGAGGGATGGTTGGGGCCGAAGTTGACCGTGAGGATGTCGTCGAGGTCGTGCTGCGCGGGATCGACCTGCAGGACGGTGGGAATCGGCTTCGGGATCCGCGAGCCCTCGTAGATCTTCGCCGTGCGCTCGAGCGCGGACACGCCTACTCCTCCCCCGAGAACCGGACGGGCTCGCCGCCGATCGGGTAGTCCTTGCGCAACGGGTGGCCGTCCCAGTCGTCCTCCATCAGGATGCGGCGCAGGTTGGGGTGGCCCCGGAAGACGATCCCGAACATGTCCCAGGCCTCGCGCTCGAACCAGTCGGCCGTCGGCCACACGGGCACCACCGAGTCGATCTCCTCGCCGTCGTCCAGCCAGGCCTTCACCCGCAGCCGCTTCGGGGCATCCCCGACGCTCAGGAGGTGGTAGCTCACCGCAAAGCGCTTCGGCCTGGGGTCGGGCACGCGCGCGTGCCCCTGCGACCCGGGTGCGTGGAGGTCGCGGCCGCCCGGCGTGCCGATGTAGCCGGCGACGCCGCGCTCGCCCCAGCCCAGGTAGTCCGCGGGGGAGAGGTCGGAGAGGAAGTTGAAGCCCTCCTCGTCGCGCAGGTGGGTGCACGCCTCGACGACGCGGGCAGCATCCACGACGAGGGTGGTCTCCCCGTGCGCCTCCACCGTCTCCACGAGCCCCGGCACCGCTTCGTAGGCCATCAGGCGGGGGCCCTCGTGCCGCGGGTCACTGGGCGACACCCCTGATCTGGTAGGCGGGCGGGATGCCGGCCATGATCTTCTCGTGCAGGCGCAGGATGCCGTCCATCAGCGCCTCGGGCCGTGGCGGGCAGCCGGGGACATGGATGTCGACCGCGACCACCTTGTCCACGCCCTGCAGCACGGTGTAGTTGTTGAACATGCCGCCGGAGCTGGCGCAGGCTCCCATCGCGATCACCCACTTCGGCTCCAGCATCTGGTCGTACACCTGGCGCAGCGGCGCCGCCATCTTGTGGGTGACCCGGCCGGAGACGATGAGGAGGTCGGCCTGGCGCGGCGACGAGCTGAACCGCTCCATCCCGAACCGGGCGATGTCGTGGCGCGCGGAGACGATCGACATCATCTCCATGGCGCAGCACGCGAGCCCGAAGGTGTCCGGCCACATCGAGCTCTTCTGCGCCCAGGCCACTGCCTTCTCGATCGTGGTGATGCCGAGCGCGTCCTCGATGCCCTCGATCTCCTCCTCGAACACGCCGGGCCTGGTGCCGGGCATCAGCACCCGCTCGGAGCTGAGCCCGGCTCGGGCGAGCGGGCGATCGCTGAGCAGGGGCAGCTTGCGCCTCAGTGCCATTCCAGCGCCCCCTTGCGCCAGATGTACACGTAGGCGACGAAGAGGATGGCGATGAAGACCAGGAACTCGACCAGTCCGAACCAGCCGAGCGCGTCGAGCTGGATCGCGAGCGGGTACAGGAACACGATCTCGATGTCGAAGAGGATGAAGAGCATCGCGGTCAGGTAGAAGCTGACCGTGAAGCGGCGCTCCTGCGAGGGCGCTCCTTCCGAGACGCCGGACTCGAACGGGATCATCCGCTGCTTCGTCCGGGTGACGGGGCGCTGGGCGAAGATGAACGTGAACGCCACCATCGAGGCGGGGATGATCGCCGCGAACACGGCGTAGATCAGAAACGGGAGCCAGTCCGAGAGCATGCGTGTCCTTGGTCGCTCCAGGGGAGCGCTGCGCCCAAACCTACCACCTGTGCCGCCCGTCGCACGAGATGGAGGGCGATCCCGCACTCTCAGCCAGAAACGGGTGTCACAAGCTCCCCGTGGCAGGGGCGTCGTGGCCTCCTGGCCGGGTGCCCCGGACGGGGGACGCCGTGGCGGCGCCCCGTTCGGCTACGATCTGCCCATGGAGATCACCGAGCGCCCGACCGACACGCTGTTGACCCTCACCCCCGGTGCGGCCGAGAAGGTTCGCGAGCTGATGGCGGAGGAGCCCGACGGCGGTTCGATGGTGCTCCGCGTGGCGATCCAGGGCGGTGGCTGCTCCGGCTTCCAGTACGGGCTCGGGTTCGATACCGCGCCGGCCGAGGGCGACCACGAGCTCGAGCTCGAGGGTGTCAGGGTCGTCGTCGACCCGTTCAGCGTTCCGTACCTCCAGGGCGCCAGGATCGACTTCCTCAACGGCCTGCAGGAATCGGGCTTCAAGATCGACAACCCGAACGCCGCCTCCTCGTGCGGCTGCGGCCACTCGTTCCAGGTGGCCGAGGGCGAGGAAGCCCCGGCCGACCATGCCGGCGGCTGCGGCTCCGGCTGCTCGCACTGAGGCCGCCTTTCCGCCACCCTGATTTCCTTTCCGCCACCCTGATTTTCCTGCGTGGCGGGAGCCCGCTGAGGCGGTGTCCGGCTTCAGCCGGACGCCCGAGTTCTTTCCCGGGTTCTGCAGGCGGCGTACGAGCGCCCCCTCCGAGCCCTTGTGACACTTTGTCACAACCCGCGGGCTAGGATCGGTGCATGGCCCTGCGCGTCGCAGTCGTCGGCTCGGGCCCCGCGGGCTTCTACGCCGCCGGGGCGCTGCTCGCGAACGAGGATCCGCAGGTCGAGGTCGACTTGTTCGAGCGCCTGCCGACGCCGTGGGGCCTCGTTCGCCTCGGCGTCGCGCCCGATCATCCGAAGATCAAGTCCGTCTCGCGCGCGTTCGAGAAGATCGCGGCCAACGGGCCGGGCTTCCGCTTCTTCGGCAACGTCGAGGTCGGGCGCGACTCTCCCACGACGAGCTGGCGGCGCTCTACGACGCCGTCGTCTACGCCTTCGGCGCCCAGACCGACCGCCGCATGGGGATCCCGGGCGAGGACCTGCCGGGCTCGTGGCCCGCGACGGCGTTCGTCGCCTGGTACAACGGCCACCCCGACTTCCAGGGGATCCCCGTTCGACCTCTCGCGCGAGCGCGCCGTCGTCGTCGGCAACGGCAACGTCGCCGTCGACGTGGCCCGCATGCTCGCCCTGACCGCCGAGGAGCTGGCGCCCGACCGACACGACCGACGCGGCGATCGCACGCGATTGCCGGCTCGGGCATCGAGGAGATCCTGATGCTCGGCCGCCGCGGCCCGTGCCCAGGCGGCGTTCACGACACCCGAGCTCGCAGGAGCTGACGGAGCTGGCAGGAGCCGACCTCGTCGTCGACCCGGCCGATCTCGAGCTCGACCCGGGCAGCGCGGCGGCGCTCGAGGACGACACCGCGATTGCGCGGCGCAACGTCGAGGTGCTGCGCGAGGTGGCCGGCGATCCCGCCGACGGGCAAGCCGAAGACGCGTGCGTCTGCGCTTCTGCGTCTCGCCGGTGGCGATCCTCGGCGACGGGCGGGTGGAGGCGGTCGAGGTCGTGCGGAACGAGCTGGTCGCGGACGCCGACGGCGCCATTCGCGCCGTCCCGACCGACGAGCGCGAGGTGATCCCCGTGCGGCATCGTCCTGCGGAGCGTCGGCTATCGCGGCATCGCGATGCCGGGCGTCCCGTTCGACGAGCGAGCGCGCGACGATCGGGAACGAGGCTGCGGCCGCGTGCTCGGCGACGACGGCGCGCCGCGTCGCGGGCGTGTACTGCACGGGTTGGATCAAGCGCGGGCCGAGCGGCGTCATCGGCACGAACAAGAAGGACGCGACCGAGACGGTCGAGCTCGCTGCTCGCGGACGCGGCGGCGGGGTTGTTGCCGGCCCGGGCGAACGCGACGTCACCGACCTGCTCGCGCGAGAGGGGCGTGGCACCGGTCGACCTACGCGGGCTGGCAGGCGATCGACGCCGCCGAGTGCGCTCGTGGCGAGGAGTTCAGGGACGGCCGCGCGTGAAGCTCGCGCAGTGGGAGGAGCTGCTCGCCGCTGCGGCAGGAGCCCGGGCGGCGGGCTGAAGCCGCCGCCTCCTCCTTCGGTCAGCTTCGCGCCTCCGCCTCCATCACCGCGAGTCGCGTGTAGTAGTCAGGCAGCTCCTTCAGGTGTGCCCACGCGATCTTCCCCGTGGTCAGGTCGTCGTCGTGCGTGACGTCCGTCTCCGGGTCGCGAGCGCCGTGCTCGAGCTCGACCTCAAGACCGAGCAGGTACTGGCCGACGCCGAACGGCGAGGTCGTCCATTCGATCCCGAGCTTCGTCCCGATCCTGCGGGCGTCCTCGAGCGTGAATGCCTTGGTGGTGGTCATCATGATCCTCCTCGGTCGTCTCCTTCGATGGTGGCCCACGGCGGGCTGCAGCGCAGCCGGTGAGTCCCTGCACCGGGCTCAGCAGGAACTACGCATCGACGCGTCGAGATCAGCCGACGAGAAGCCCGGTCAGGTACATGACCGTGATCCCGGCGAGATAGCCGCCGATAACCCAGCCCGAACGGAGACCGCCCGGGTGCCGTCGCGCCACGAAACGGCCGACCTCGGCGACGACCTGGAGCGCGGCCCCCGCAGCTGCCGCGAAGAACAGCGACGGCGAGCACGTCGGTCGACGCGTAGCCGCCGATCCACGTCCCCGAGGATCGCCGGGCCGCCGGCGATGACGGCGAGCGCGAGCGAGCTGAAGGAAGGTGACGCGCCGTGCCTCGGTCGCGGGACCGGCGATCGCGAGCCCTTCGGTGAGGTTGTGGATCATGAAGCCGACGATCAGGAACGTGCCGAGCTGGAGCTCGCCGAACGCGAAGGACGTGCCGATCGCGAGACCCTCGCCGAGGTTGTGCACGCCGATGCCGATCGCAACGAGGAGCGCCAGACCCAGTCCCGCGATGCCGGTGCGGCTCCGTGCGAGGCGACTCGAGAGAAAGGTCATCCCGAGCGCGCTGAGCGCGACCCCGAGCAGCACGAGGCCCGAGCCGCCGAGCGCCCCGGGCAGGACCGCCTCCTTCGCGAACGCCTCCGCGAGCGACTCGACGGCGAGGAACGAGAGCAAGCCCGCTGTGAGCGCCATGAAGGCGGCCAGCCACTTCGGATCGGCGTGGCGCAGCGACGGGAGCCAGAGGAGCCCGAGCGCCACCGGCACGACGCCGACCAGGAATCCGATCACCCCGTAGCCGAGGAAGCCTCGCGCGGAGGCCGTCGGGGTCGCCACCGCAGCCGGGATCTCGCGGACGGTCTCGATACCCGTCGAACTCGTCACACCGACCGCGATCGGGTCGTCCTGCGACCCAGTCGTACGCCACGACGATCGTGCTGCCGCGGAGGCGCTTCAGGGTCGCCGGTCCGTCGAGGGCGAACGGGACGATTGCATCGTCGACCGTGACGGAGGCGATCGTCAGCTTCGCGGGCTGCGGGTTGCGGACGTGGATCCGGATCTCCCCCGCGCGGAACTCGACGCGGCGGATGTCGAACGCGTCCGGTGAGGGCGGGTTACGTCCGATCAGGTCGACGATCGAGGAGCCGCCGTAGACGAAGGCGCCGACGACGAGGGCAAGCAGAACGATCGGCGCGAGGATCCAGAGGCGCTGGCGGAGCCCGTGACCCGATGCCGCGCCTGCCTCCATCAGTCGACGACGTCGAAGAAACCCATCCAGCCGAGCTCGGCGAACTCGGACTGGTGGGCGTGGAACATGAAGGTGCCCGTGTTCGCGAACTCGATCTCGAGGATGCCGCGCTGTCCCTGGCACTGCATCACCGTGTCCGTGTACTCGAAGAGGTCGCTCGATCCGGTCGGGTAGTAACGGAAGAAGTCGGCGTGGAGATGGAACGAGTTGATCAGGTCGAACTCGGTCAGGTTCGCCAGGTAGATCCGCACGAGCTCGGACCGCTTGACGCGAATCGGGTAGCGCGCGTAGTAGAGGCTGCGGCCGTTGACGGTGTAGAAGTTGTTGCTCCCGTCGCCGTCGGTGTCGTACCCGTTCATCACCATCACGAGCTCCTGCGCCGGTGCCCTCGGCTCCTTCGGGTCGATGATGAACGCGCCGTAGAGCCCCTTGTGGATGTGCTTCTTCAATGGGGTCGCGTGGCAGTGGTAGAGATGCATGCCGTACGGCTTCGCCTCGAACTCGTAGGTGAACTCGCCGCCGGGCGGCACGATCTCGAACACACCGTCCATGTTCGTGGGATGGATCCCGTGGAAGTGGATCGTGTGCGGATGCGAGCCGTTGTTGGCGAAGTTGACACGCAGGAGGTCGTCCTCCGTGGCGCGGATGACCGGGCCCGGGACGGTGCCGTTGTAGGTCCAGGCGGGGAAGAAGACACCCGGAGCGATTTCGATGTCACGGTCGGTCGCGATCAACGTGTACTCGCGCACGCGACCCGGATTGTGAGGGAGTGTCGGCGGCGGATAGAGCAGCTCGTCGAGATCGTTGGGGCCGCCGACGGCGGGGGCGGCGTCCCCGATCATCGCGGCGTGCCCCATCGCCGCGTGCATGGCGCGGTCGTGGCTCGCGGGGTCGGAGCCGCTCGCCCGCGCGGGGCTGTCGAGGGCGTAGCGCGCAACGACGGGCGCAGCCGCGAGGGGCGCCGCCGCGGCCAGAAGCCGGCGTCGGGTGAGATGGGATTTAGCCATTCCTAATTACAGGTTACATGTACCCTGAATCGGAGACCATGGCCGGGACGGGGACACAGCTGACGAGTGCCGTCGAGGACTACCTCAAGGCGGTCTACGCTCTCGACGGCGAGGGGAAGAAGGCGACGACCTCGGCTCTCGCGGAGCGGATGGGCGTCAGCGCGCCGTCCGCGACGGCGATGATGAAGCGCCTCGCGGAGCTCGGGCTCGTGGAGCGGGCGCCGTACCGCGGTGTCGTCCTCACCGATCGCGGGCGGTTGTGCGCGCTCGAGGTGCTGCGTCATCACCGGCTGCTCGAGCGCTACCTCGCCGACTCGCTCGGGATGTCGCTCGACGAGGTGCACGCCGAGGCCGACCGGCTCGAGCACGTCCTTTCGGAGAAGCTCGAGGCGCGGATCGACGAGGCGCTCGGCTTCCCGACCCACGATCCTCACGGCGACCCGATTCCGGACAGCACACTGCGGATCGCGGACGGCGCGTCCCGCACGCTCACCGACCTCGTCCCGGGCGACACGGCGGTGGTCGCGCGCGTCCCGGACGACGACCCCGACCTGCTGCGGTACCTGGCAGAGATGCGAGCTCGTCCCGGGGAACTCGCTCGAGCTGACTCGGGCTGCGCCGTTCGGCGGGCCGCTGACGGTGCGCACGGGCAGCGGCGAGCACGCGATCGCGCGCGAGCTTGCGGCATCCGTAGGGATCGCGTAACCCCGCGTTCTTCTACTGACGCTCGCTCGCGGACTGCTCGTCTACGCTTGCCTGCATGAGCACGGAGAAGCTGTGGGGCGGCGAGACCGACAAGGCGGTTGCCAACTTCCCCGTCTCCGGCGAGCCGATCCCGGCCGCCGTGGCGCACTGGCTCGGCCGCATCAAGGCCGCTGCCGCGCGCGCGAACGCCGACCTCGGTCTGCTCGACTCCGAGATGGCCGGCCGCATCGCCGCCGCCGCCGACCGGGTCGCGGCGGGCGAGTTCGACGACCAGTTCCCGATCGACGTCTTCCAGACCGGCTCGGGCACGAGCTCGAACATGAACGCCAACGAGGTGATCGCGAGCCTCGCCGGCGAGGGCGTGCACCCGAACGACCACGTCAACATGGGCCAGTCGTCGAACGACGTGTTCCCGTCGGCGGTGCACCTGGCCGCGCTCGATCGCGCGGTCAACGATCTGCTCCCGGCGCTTGAGGCGTCTCGCGCAATCGCTCGAGGCGAAGGCGTCGACGTTCGACGACGTGATCAAGTCCGGGCGCACCCACTGGATGGACGCAGTGCCGGTGACGCTCGGGCAGGAGTTCGCGGGCTATGCGGCGCAGGTGCGCCAGGGAATCGCCCGGGTCGAGGACGCTTTGCCCCGGCTCGGCCAGATCCCGCTCGGCGGCACGGCAGTCGGCACCGGCCTGAACACCCACGCGGAGTTCGCCGCGCGCGTGCGCGACCTCCTCCAGCGCGAACACGAGCCTGCCGATCGCGGCCCCGGCCGACCCGTTCGAGTCGCAGGCCGCACGCGACGGTCTCGTCGAGATGTCGGGCGCGCTCAAGGTCGTCGCCGTCTCGCTGACGAAGATCGCCAACGACCTCCGCTTTCTCGGCTCCGGTCCCCGCGCCGGCCTCGCCGAGATCTTCCTGCCCGAGCTGCAGAAGGGCTCCTCGATCATGCCCGGCAAGGTCAACCCCGTCATCCCGGAGGTCGTCACCCAGGTGGCTGCGCAGGTGATCGGCAACGACACGGCGATCACGATCGGCGGCATGAACGGGCACTTCGAGCTGAACGTCTACATCCCGCTGATGGCCCGCAACCTGCTGCAGTCGATCGCGCTGCTCGCGAGCGCCTCCCGCCTCCTGGCCGAGAAGTGCGTGGACGGGATCGAGGCGAACCGGGACCAGTGCGAGAGCTATGCCGAGCTGACGCTCTCGGCGGCGACGGCGCTGAACCCGTTCATCGGCTACGACCGGGCGGCCGAGATCGTGAAGACGGCGGCCGCCAGCGGCCGCTCGCTCCGCGAGGTCGCGCTCGAGGCCGGCGTGGAGGCGAGCGTGCTCGACGAGGCGCTCGACTACCACGCGATGGCGAAGCCGCACGGCTAGCGGCACCGAGTCGGGGCTTGGGCGCTTGCGCACGAGGCCCGGGACGTGGTAGACCGTCCTGCCGTTTGCACACCAATTTCGCAAGGGGGAACAACGTGAGCAGATCACACGGGTCTCTGGCCGTCGTCGCGGCCTGCATATGCCTGGTCGCCGCCGGAGCGACCACGGCCGGCAGCGCGACCGTCCAGAGAGTCGACGTCGACACGAAGCATGCGAGCGACCTCGTCGAGCGAGGCTCTCTCTCCGTCGAGCAACAGGCCCCGGCCGCGCCGGCACGACGCTCAGCTGCCCCGTCCGCCGCGGCGGCAGGCGCCGATCCGCCGCTCGGCACGGTGCGGGTGATGCCCGTGCTCGACGACGTCTTCGGCCTGTATCGCTTCAGGGGCTTCACGCTTCGTGGCCTGGGCCAGCACATCGAGGTGTGGGTACAGGAGGGAACCGCTCCGGGATTCCTGACGGGTACCACGGACTTCCCGGCAGGCGACTGCCGTAACGACGGCGTCCGCAACGTCGTCACCGACGCGCAGATAGCCGGCCTGATCAGCGAGTTCGACACCAACATGTACCCCAAGGAGTCCGCCGCCTTCAGCGTCCCGCCGACCCGCGACGGCACGGGAGGAGCCATCATCCCGCCCGCCTTCGGGCTGCCGGACGACTACTACGCGGGCGACGGCGACAAGATCGTCACGCTGATCTCGAACGTTCGCGACACGAATTACTACGACACGGACAACGCGAGCCGCTTCACCTACATCGCCGGGTTCTTCTCGTCGCAGATCAACGACTTCCTCGACCGCAACGTGATGACGATCGACGCGTTCGACTGGCTTCATCGCACCGGCGCGAACCCGCCGGACAACCCATCGGCCGACGCGTGCACCAGTGCTCCGGCACGCCCGCGCCTGTACGAGGGCGTCTTCGCCCACGAGTACCAGCACCTGCTCGAAAGCTACGAAGACGCAGACGAGTTCAACTGGATCAACGAGGGGCTCTCCGACTGGGCGCAGACCCTCGTCGGCTACGTGAACCCAAGCCTGCCGATCACGGACAAGGGCTTCGACAGCCACATCCAGTGCTTCACCGGCTTCCTCAGCGTCCCGACACCCGTGAACCCGAACCCGAGGGCCGCGTGCGGTCCCGAGAACTCGCTGACACGGTGGGAGGACCAGGGGCCGGCCGAGATCCTCGCCGACTACGGGGCCGCCTACTCGATCATGGAGCTCATGCACGGTCGGTACGGGACGGGCTTCATGACGGCCCTCCATCGCGGCGACGCGAACGGCTTCGGCGGGGTCGACGAGGCGCTGGCCGCCACGAGCAACAAGAAGGTCGATTCCCAGTCGATCTTCTCGGACTGGACGCTCGCGGTCGCGCTCGACGGGCTCGTCGACGATGGATACAAGATCCTCGGCTCCGTCAAGGAGGCGACGGTGAGCGTGCCCACGCTCGACACGACGGTGCTCTGGAGCTCGCCGGAGGCGTACTCGTCTCCCGGGGCGCCGTCGAACGGCTCGGACTACGTGCAGCTCCGCAACGGGGGCGGCGCCCCGGTGAACGGCGGACAGATCACGTCACTCGGGTTCAAGGGGGCGACGACGCTGCCGACCTCGCCGCTCGCCTGGACGGTGGACGCCAGCCCGCCGGGACAGCCCGGTAACGCGGCGCTCTACTCCGGCACCGGTGACGATCGGGACGAGGCGGCCGTGACGCCGATCACCGTCCCCGCAGGCTCGCCGACCCTGAAGTTCAGGTCGCTCTGGGACCTCGAGCTCGGCTGGGACTTCGGGTTCGTGCAGGTCTCGACCGACGGTGGTGCCACCTACGAGTCGCTCTCCTGCACGGACACGATCACCGACCACGACCCCGGGGCCATCGCCGCTGTGGTCGAGAAGCTGCCGGGCTACACCGACGTGTCCGGTGGCACGGGCACCTGGAGGCAGCAGAGCTGCAGCCTCGCCCCGTTCGCGGGCAAGAGCGTGCTGCTCTCCTTCCGGGTCGTGAACGACCCGGCCGTGCAGGGCAACGGCGTGCTTCCCGTGCCGGGCATGTGGGTCGATGACGTCAAGGTCAACGGCACGGTCGTGTCCGACGGATCGTCCCTCACGCCGTTCAAGTCCCTCTCCGAGACCCGGCCGACGGCGGTGTCCGACTTCACCGTCACCGTGGTCAGCATCGACAACGCGAAGAAGAAGATCACCCTCAAGCGCTTCCCCCTCACCGGTGACTTCTCGCTCAGCGGCAAGGCCAACGTGCAGAAGTACATCGACAAGAAGGCGGACTTCGTCGGCGCGATCGTGACCTACAACGATCCCGGCGAGGGTGCCACGCAGTACGCTCCGTACCAGTTGACGGTCAACGGGGTCGTTCAGCCCGGCGGCGCATAGTCGCGCCGAACCCGAGTACGACGGAGGCCGCCGCACGCGCGGCCTCCGTCGCTCCGGGTGGCGGTGGAGGGCGGCCGGGGCGCCTAGTAGGCGACGACGCCGAGGCCCGCGTCGGCTGCGTGCTTCTGCTCGTCGGCCCGGTAGCTGGAGCGGACGAGCGGGCCGGCGAAGACGGAGCCGAAGCCGAGCGCCTCGCCCTGCTCGCGCAGCCAGCGAAACTCGTCGGGGTGGACCCAGCGGTCGATCTCCGTGTGCTTCGACGAGGGCTGCAGGTACTGGCCGATGGTGACGACGTCGACGCCGTGGGCGCGCAGCTCGCGCATCGTCTCCACGATCTCGTCGTTCGTCTCGCCGAGGCCCGCGATGATCCCCGTCTTCGTCAGCACCGGGTAGTCGGCGACCTCCTTCGCGCGCCGCAGCAGCCAGAGGGCGCCGTCGTAGCTCGCCCTGGCGCCGCGCATGCGGCGATGCAGGCGGCGCACCGTCTCGATGTTGTGGCTGAAGACCTCGGGCCGGGCCCCGATCACGGTCGCCAGGGCCGGCTCCTCGGCCCCGAGGAAGTCGGGTGTCAGCACCTCGACCGAGCAGTCCGGCAGCTTCGCCTTGAGCGCGCGGATCGTCGCCGCGAAGTGACCGGCACCCTTGTCGGCCACGTCGTCACGGTCGACCGAGGTGACGACCACGTGCTTCAGCCCCATCTGCGCGGCCGCCTGCGCGAGGCGCAGCGGCTCGAGCGGGTCGGGTGCCGCCTCCGGCTTGCCCGAGTGGACGTAGCAGTAGCGGCAGGCGCGGGTGCACGTGTCGCCGAGGATCTGGAACGTCGCCGTCCCCTTGCCCCAGCACTCGGCGATGTTGGGGCACCGCGCCTCCTCGCAGACGGTGTTCAGGCTGGCGCCGTGGATCAGCTTCTTGACGTCGAAATAGCGGCCCTCGGCACTTGGTGCCCGCACCTTCATCCACTCGGGGCGGCGCGGTCGCTCGGCGACGGGGGCGGAGGCGTGCATCGACGATCATCATACGGGCGCGCTCGCGGGGCACGGCCGGCTCGCTCTCTGGCAATAAAACATCTGTTTCGATAGAGTTGTTTCGATGCCGCACGGGGACGTCGTCGTTCGTGATCCGAGAGCTCTGCGCGCTCTCGCGCACCCCGTCCGGCTCGAGATTCTCGAGCACCTCCAGAGTGCCGGCCCCGCGACTGCGACCGAGGTGGGGGCGGCCATCGGGATCGGCCCCTCCGCCGCGTCCTACCATCTCCGCTCGCTCGCCCGCTTCGGGCTCGTCGAGGACGCGGGTGGGGGCATCGGGCGCAAGCGGCCGTGGCGGGCGATCGGGACGGGATTCGCGTTCGAGCCGGCGCACGACCTGCGGCCGGCGTCCCAGGCGGCGGCGCAGCTGCTGAGCGCTCAGCTCGTGGCGCGCGGCGACAGCGAGACGCTTCGCTTCGTCGAGCGCGAGCGCACGCTCGAGCCCGAGTGGAGGGCGGCGAGCCACATCGCCCACAAGACGCTGAGCATGACGCCGGAGGAGGCGACCGAGCTGATGGCCCGGATCGACGAGCTTGCCGCCCCGTTCCTGCGCAGCGTCCGGACCGACGGTCCGGCAGAGGCGCGCGCCGTGCGCCTGCTGCTCCGTCTCTTCCCGCGGGAGGAGCCGCGATGAGGCGCGCGCCGCTCGTCGGGCTGCTGGCGGCCAACGCGATCTCGATCACCGGCAACCGGATCACGCAGCTCGCGATCCCCTGGTTCGTGCTCCAGACGACGGGAAGCGTCGCCAAGACCGGTCTCGCGGGATTCTTCTCGCTGCTGCCGTTCGTGCTCTCGTCCGCCCTCGGAGGCGTCGTCGTCGATCGCCTCGGCTACCGCCGGGCGAGCATCGTCGCGGATCTTGCGAGCGGCACCTCGGTGCTCCTCGTGCCGATCCTCCACGCCACGGTAGGGCTGCCCCTGGCGGCACTGCTCGCGCTCGTGTTCGCCGGCGCGCTGCTCGATGCGCCGGGACAGACGGCCCGGGACGCGCTCCTGCCCGACCTGCTCGAGCAGGCGGACATGACCCTCGAGCGCGGCACGAGCCTGTTCGACGGCGTCTCGCGTGGCGCGAACATGCTCGGCGCGCCTCTGGCCGGCGTCCTGATAGCTCTCGTCGGGCCCACGAACGCGCTTCTCGTCGACGCGGCCACGTTCGCCGCCTCGGCACTGCTCGTCCGGGTGCTCGTGCGTCACACCACGCGGGTTCCGGACGCGGCCGCGGCGGCCGAGGGCTATCTCGCCCAGCTGCGCGCCGGGTACGCGTTCCTCTGGCGCACGCCGCTCGTGCGCGCGCTCGTCGTGATGGTGCTCGTCACGAACACGCTCGACGCCGGAATGGGCGGTGTCCTGATGCCCGTCTACGCCGACCGGGTGCTCGGCAGCGTCGTCGCGCTCGGCCTGATGGCGGGCGTGATGGGCATGACGGCACTCGGCGGCACCCTGGTCTTTGCGTGGATCGGCCACCGGCTGCCGCGTGTGGCGACGCTCGTCGCCGGGTTCACTCTCGGAGGGCCGTCCCGCTTCTTTCTCCTCGCCGCCATGCCGGGAATCGGCCCCGCGGTGGTCGGCTTCGCGATCGCAGGCGCCGGCATCGGTCCCGTCAACCCGATCCTCGGGACGCTCAGCTACGAGCGCGTGCCGCCCGAGCTCCGGGCGCGGGTGTTCGGCGCCCTGAGCGCGGGCGTGATGGCCGGTGCACCCGTGGGCGCCCTCCTCACCGCCGCGTGCGTCGAGCTCGTCGGGCTGCAGGCAACGCTCGTCTCCTTCGGCGTCGTCTACCTCGCGTGCACGTTGAGCCCGCTCGCACTGCCGGCCTGGCGCAACGCGCCGACCCGCCGGCCTGCCGTGGCCTGACCGCGCCTCAGCGCGCTGCGAGCTTCTCGTGCACGGGCTGGGCCCAGAGGCCGGCACCCTCGTCGGCGGGCAGCTGGTCGAGCTCGAGCCCGAACACCGCGCCGAGCGCCGCGATCGCGGCCGGCTTGACCTCCGAGACGGTGACCGGTCGCCCGAGCTCGCGGGCCATCGTCGTGAACTCGGCGTCCTCGAGGCCGCAGGCCGTGATCCAGTCGGTGAACGGTGCCGGGTCGAGGTCGACGTTGAGGGCGTAGCCGTGCGTCGTCACCCAGCGCGAGACCCTGACGCCGATCGATGCGATCTTGCGCGGCCCCCTCGACCCCGACGGCGGCATCCAGACCCCGGTCAGCCCCTCGATCGTGGTCGCCTCCAGGTCGAACGCCGCCAGCGCCTGCACGATCGCCCGCTCGAGGTCCCGCACGTACTTCTTCAGATCCCTGCCGTGCAGCTTCAGGTCGAGGATCGGGTAACACACGAGCTGCCCGGGCGCGTGGTAGGTCGACTTGCCGCCGCGATCCGTCTCCACCAGCTCGACCTCTGCTCCGGCGGGGATGTGGAGCTCCTTCGCCTGCTCCGTGCGGCGGCCGGTCGTGACGACGGGAGGGTGCTCGAGCAGCACGATCGTCTCCGGGACCGCGCGCTGCGACACTGCGGCGGCGAGCGACCGTTGCAGCTCGAGCGCCTCCCGGTAGGGGACGAGCCCGGCGTCGAGAACGTAGGCGCCGCTCATGCCAGGAGCCTAGCGAGGTTCATCGTCGCCTCTCTCCGGGAGAGGCCGCTGAGGCGGCTCTCGTGCGCACGGACGTAGCGGTCGACCTCGACGGGGTCGTGCCAGGCGAAGTCGCGCAACGCCCGGCCGATGGCCTTGCGAACGAAGAACTCGCGATCGTCGAGATTCGCTTCGATGCAGTCGTAGAGGAGCTCGAGGTCGGTGTGTACGCCTGCGCACCGGACGCGTACGCGGGGTCGCGGGCGCCCTCGACCGCGGTGCGCAGCGCCGTGCGGAGCGCAGCGGCGCCGGCTACTCCTCGTCCCACCCCTCGAGCCGCTCGCGCAGGTCGCGGAGGAAGCCGCCGCTGTAGGCGCCGTCGACGAGGCGGTGGTCGTAGGTGAGCGTGATGTTCATGATCGGGCGGATTGCGATCACGTCGTGCCCGAGCTCGTCCTGCACGACCCAGGGGCGTTTCACGAGCGCGTAGGTGCCGAGGATGCCGACCTGGGGCTGGCTGATGATCGGCGTCCCGTGGAAGGTGCCGAAGCCGCCGGGATTCGTGATCGTGAACGTGCCGCCCTGCACGTCGTCGGGCAGGAGCTTCTTCGTGCGGGCCCGCTGCGCGAGGTCTGCGATCGAGCGGGCGAGCCCGAGCAGGTTCAGGTCCTGCGCGTTCTTCACGACAGGCACGATCAAGCCCTTGCCGTCCTCGAGTGCGACGGCGATGCCGAGGTTGACCCAGGGCCTGGTCACGATCTTCTCGCCGCGGATCTCCGCGTTGATCCACGGGTAGTCGGTCAGCGTCTCCACCGTCGCCTTGGCGATGAAGGCGAGGTAGGTCGGGTTCACGCCGTAGGACGCCTCGTACTCCTTCTTCAGCTGAGCCCGCGCGGCCACGATCTTCGACATGTCGACCTCGATCGCGCTGGACACGTGCGCGGAGGTGTCCAGCGAGCGCCGCATGTGCTCCATCACGCCGCGGCGCATCGCGCTCATCGCCTCCTCGACCTCGCCCACCTGGAGCGGCGCGGCCGGTGTGGGGGCGGCCGGTGCAGGCGCTGCGGCAGGCGCGGGGGCGGCGGCCGGCGGGGCAGGTGCCGGCGCTGGCGCCGGCGGGGGGGCCGGTGTTGCCACCGGCGGCTCGGGCTCGGGAGCGGGCGCCGTCGCAGCCCCCGACTCGATGTAGGCCAGGATGTCCTTCTTCGTCACCCGGCCACCGGTGCCGGTGCCCGGTACCGATCCGGGATCGACCCCGTGCTCGGCCGCGATGCGCGCCACCACCGGGGAGACGAACGTGCGCCCGTTCCCGCTCGGTGCGGGGGCGGGCTGCGCCGCCGGGGCAGCGCCGACAGGCTCGACGGCTGCTGCCGCGGGCGCCGGCTCGGCCGCCGCCGGTGCGGGCGCTGCGGCCGGCTCGGGCTCCGGGGCCGGCTCGGCGATCGCCGAGCCGGCGGGCGAGATCACGGCCAGGATCGTCCCCACCTCGACGGTCTCGCCCTCGCCCACGAGGATCTGGGCCACCACGCCCTCGCCGGGGCTCGGCACCTCGGTGTCCACCTTGTCGGTCGAGATCTCGAGCAGCGGCTCGTCCTGCGCGACCGCCTCTCCCGGCTGCTTCAGCCACTTGGTGATCGTCCCCTCGGAGACGGAGACACCCATCTGCGGCATCACGACGTCGATCTGGGTTCCTGTGGTCACTGTCGTCTCCTCGCTAGTACGCCGCGAGCTCACGGAGCCCGGCGATCACGTCGTCGACCTGGGGGATGAATGCCTGCTCGAGCGGCGGCGAGAACGGTACAGGGGAGTCGGGGGCCGCGATCCGCTTCAGGGGCGCGTCGAGGTGCTCGAAGGCCTCCTCGGCGATCGTCGCGGCGATCTCGGCGCCGAAGCCCCCGGTGCGCGTGTCCTCGTGCAGGACGAGCACCTTCGAGGTGCGGCGCACGCTGTCGAGCACCGCGCCGCGGTCCCAGGGGATCAGCGTGCGCAGGTCGAGCACCTCGACGCTGACGTCTTCGCGCTCCAGCTGCTCGGCCGCCTCGGTGGCCGTGTGCACCATCGCTCCCCACGTGATCACGCTGATGTCCTCGCCCGGCCTGTGGGTGCGCGCCTCGCCGAACGGGGTCGCGTAGCGCTCGTCGGGCACCTCGCCCTTGATGCGCCGGTAGAGGTGCTTGTGCTCGAAGAAGAGCACCGGGTTCGGGTCGGCGATCGCGCTCACGAGCAGCCCCTTGGCGTCCTCGGGGGTGCTCGGGCAGACGATCTTGAGCCCCGGGATGTGCGCGAACGAGCTCTCCGGGTTCTGGGAGTGGAACGGGCCGCCGGAGAAGCCGCCCCCGGAGGGCAGTCGCAGCACGATCGGGATCGGCGTGCCCGCGCGGTAGTGCTGCTTGGCAGCCACGGTGACGAGGTGGTCCCAGGCGCACGAGACGAAGTCGGCGAACTGCATCTCGGCCACGGGACGCATCCCCATCAGGGCGGCGCCGGTCGCCCCGGCCACGATCGCCGTCTCGGAGAGCGGCATGTCGAGCACGCGCCACGGTCCGAACTCCTCCTGGAAGCCCTGCGTCACCTTGAAGGCGCCGCCGTAGACGCCGACGTCCTCGCCCAGCACGAAGACGCGCCGGTCGTGGCGCATCTCCTGGCGGAGCGCGTCGCTGATCGCCTGCAGGTACGTCTTCTCGGCCATCTACTTGTGGTGCGGGGTCTCGAGCTCTTCGGGCTCGGCGAAGACGCCCTCGAGCAGGCTTGCAGGATCGGGCAGCGGTGACGCCTCGGCGCGCTCGAGGGCCTCGCTGAGCTGCCGCTTGACCCCCGCGGTGATCTCGTCCTCCTCCTCGTCGGTGACGGAGGCGTTGTCGCGGAGCCACGTGCGGTAGCGCTCGATCGGGTCGCGCCGCTCCCACTCCTCGAACATCTCGCGGGGGACGTAGAACGCGTCGTCGTGGACGGCGTGGCCCTCCATGCGGAGGGTGAGAGACTCGATCAGGGTCGGGCCTCCGCCCTCGCGCGCCTTCTCGATCGCGCGCTTCGCCTCGCGGTAGACGGCGAGCACGTCCGTGCCGTCGACGACCACGCCGTCGAAGCCGTAGCCGTGTGCCCGGTCGGCGAGATGCTCGACGGCGTACTCGAGGTGGTGCGGCGTCGAGTACGCCCACTGGTTGTTGTCGATCACGAACACGACCGGAAGCCGGCGCACGCCGGCGAAGTTCATCCCCTCGTGGGCGTCGCCCCGGTTGGCGGCACCCTCGCCGCACCAGGCGATCGCGACGCGCTTCTCCTCGCGGATGCGGAACGCGAGCGCCATCCCAACGGCGACGGGCAGCATCGCGGGTAGATGGCTGACCATGGCGTGCAGGCCGAGGTTGGCGTCGCCGATGTGGACATTGCCGTCCCTCCCCCGGGTAGGCCCGTCCGCCCGACCCATGTACTGGGCGAAGATGCGCCAGGGCTCGACACCGTGGGTGATGTGGACGCCCATGTCGCGCTGCAAAGGGCAGCCGACGTCGTCGCTACCCATCGCGGTCGCGACGCCGACCGCCGAGGCCTCGTTGCCGCGCCCCGTGTAGAACGAGCCGGGGATCTTGCCCTGCTTGTAGAGGATGTGCCCGCGCTCCTCCACTCCCCGGGTGAGCAGCAGGTTGCGGTAGATGCCGAGCAGGTCCTCGCGATCGAGGCCTGCGTCGTGAACTTCCTGGAGCGAGCCGACAGGCTCCGCTTCCCTCACAGCCATGAGCTCCCCTCGGAGGCGGTGGACGGTGCCACTCTACCGCGCGAGCACGACGGGCCCGCGTGCTCCGGAGGCCGCGGGGCGGCTCCGGGATAGAGTGGGCGCGATGGCCCGCCCCAGGCGCAACTGGATCCAGGAGGAGCGACGCAACACGCTCGGACACTGGGTGGCGTTCTGCCCGGAGTGCGGGCACACGCAGCGCTACTTCGAGGAGTCGGAGGGCGAGCTGCTCGCGGCGTGCCCCCAGTGCGGCACGTCGTTGCGCAGCCGCTGCCCTGCGTGCGAGGCGCGGCTCGCGTCGGCCTTCCAGGTCGAGTGCGAGGAGTGCGGTGCCGAGGTGCGCCCGCCCGGCCTCTTCGGCATCGCCATCCGCAAGCCCGGCCGCTGAGCCGCTCCCCGCCGGTCTCGATGCGCACGCAGAGCTCATGCTCTTCCGAAGCGCTCGCGAGCCGATGAAGCGGTGCCGCCGGAGGCCGGTTCATCCGGCCGGGAGGCTCGAGTGACGATCGCCACTCGGCGAGCCGAAGGAGGGGGCTGGTGGGGGAACCATGGGTTCCCCCACCTCTCAGAACATCGTCCCCACGATCTGGGAGAAGCGGATCAGGGTGACGACGTCGTCCTCGGTGACGTCCCGGTTGTAGAGCTGGCCGAGCCAGTGGGCGAGCTCGTCCGCGCGACGGATCTCCGGGTTGTCGTGCTCGATCTCGCGCGGCGAGAGCTCGCCGAGGCTCTTCACCTCGACCTTGTCGATCACGGCGTCGAAGATCTTCTCGCGCTGCCCGTACCGGGTGCCGACGAGGACGGTCACGATCATGCCCTTCTTGTACTTCGGCGACTTGTCGCCGAGCCGGATCGTGGCCGTCTTGCGGCCGGTGCGCAGCTGGTCGGCGACCGTCGGCGAGTAGAAGTTGAGGGCGTAGGTCGGCACGCGCGACCACTATAGAGGGTCGCACGGAGTGCCTCCACCCGGGCCCCCGGCGGTGGTCGTAGCGGCCGCCGCGCCTGCCCGAGAATCTCAGTCTGTCACGCTCAGATCAACGCTCGCCCTCGTGCCACACTGTGCTAGAGTCGCGTTGGCACTCTAGAGTGTCGAGTGCCAGAAGCTCGAACCGGTATCAACCACAAAGCCAGACAGGGAGGCACGCGAATGAACCTGCAGCCCCTTGGTGACCGCCTCATCGTCGAGGTCCTCGAAGAGGAAGAGACGACCGTGAGCGGCATCGTGCTGCCCGACACCGCGAAGGAGAAGCCGCAGCGCGGCAAGGTCCTCGCGGTCAGGACCCGGCCCGCGCGACGAGGACGGGGAGTACGTCAAGATGGACGTCGAGGAGGGTGACGAGGTCATCTTCTCCAAGTACGGCGGCACCGAGATCAAGATCGGCGTCGACGAGGTCCTGATCCTGCGCGAGTCCGACGTCCTGGCGAAGGTCGTCGGCGACCGCGCGGCCGTCTAGGGGCGGACACCCCGACACCTCGGGTGGGAGCGATCCCCCCGCAGGCCGCAGACCCACGGGCGAGGCACGCCTCGCCCTCGTGAGAGATATCGAGGAGGAGTAGAAGACTGATGGCTCACAAGGAGCTCAAGTTCAACGAGGACGCACGCCGGGCGCTCGAGCGCGGCGTCAACATCCTCGCCGACGCGGTCAAGGTGACGCTCGGGCCGAAGGGCCGCTACGTCGTGCTGGACAAGAAGTTCGGCGCGCCCACGATCACGAACGACGGCGTCACGATCGCTCGCGAGATCGACGTGGAGGACCCGTTCGAGAACCAGGGCGCCCAGCTCGTGCGCGAGGTGGCGACGGCGACGAACGACGTCGCCGGTGACGGCACCACGACGGCGACCGTGCTCGCCCAGGCGATCGTGCGGGAGGGCCTCAAGAACGTGGCCGCCGGCGCGAACCCGATGGGCCTCAAGCGCGGCATCGAGAAGGCCGTCGAGGCGATCGTCGAGGACCTCAAGAAGCAGTCGGTCGAGGTCGCCGGCAAGGAGGACATCGCCCGCGTGGCCACCATCTCGTCGCGTGAGCGCGAGATCGGCGACGTGATCGCCGATGCGATCGAGAAGGTCGGCAAGGACGGCGTCGTGAACGTCGAGGAGGGCCAGACCTTCGGGCTCGAGCTCGAGTTCACCGAGGGCATGCAGTTCGACAAGGGCTACCTGTCGCCGTACATGATCACGGACGCCGATCGCATGGAGGCCGTGCTCGACGACCCGTACATCCTGATCGCCAACCAGAAGATCGGCGCGGTCAAGGACCTCCTGCCGGTGCTCGAGCAGGTCATCCAGGCCGGCAAGCCGCTCGTCATCGTCTCCGAGGACCTCGAGGGTGAGGCGCTCGCGACGATCGTCGTCAACAAGCTGCGCGGCGTCTTCACCGCCGTCGCGGTCAAGGCTCCCGGCTTCGGTGACCGCCGCAAGCGCATGCTGGAGGACATCGCCGTCCTCACGGGCGGCGAGGTGATCACGGAGGAGCTCGGGCTCAAGCTCGAGAACACGAAGCTCACGCAGCTCGGGCACGCGCGCAAGGTCGTCGTGGACAAGGACTCGACCACGATCATCGACGGCGCGGGCGACGGCGAGGCGATCAAGGCCCGCATCAAGCAGCTCAAGGGCGAGATCGAGACCACCGACTCCGACTTCGACCGTGAGAAGCTGCAGGAGCGGCTGGCGAAGCTGGCCGGCGGCGTTGCCGTCGTCAAGGTCGGCGCAGCCACCGAGACGGAGATGAAGGAGAAGAAGCACCGCGTCGAGGACGCGCTGCAGGCCACCCGCGCGGCTCTCGAGGAGGGCATCGTGCCCGGCGGCGGCGTCGCACTGCTCAACGCGGCGGACACCGTCAAGAAGGGCTTCGAGGCGCTCGAGGGCGACGAGAAGACGGGTGCGCAGATCATCCTCCGTTCGCTCGAGGAGCCCCTGCGCCAGCTCGCCTACAACGCGGGCCTCGAGGGCTCGGTCGTCGTCAACCAGGTCCGCTCGGCCAAGAAGGGCCACGGCCTCAACGTCGACACCGGCGAGGTCGAGGATCTCGTCAAGCAGGGCATCATCGATCCGACGATGGTGACCCGCTCGGCGCTGCAGAACGCCGCGTCGATCGCCAAGAACATCCTCACCACCGAGGCGATCGTCGTCGACGCCCCCGAGAAGGGCGGCGGCGGTGGCGGCGGCATGCCCGACATGGGCGGCATGGGCGGGATGATGTAGAGACTCGCTCTCGCGAGTCCGAACGAAGGGACGGGGGCCGGCGCGAGCCGGCCCCCGTCGTCTGTTCGGGGCGCCTCACCGCGTGAAAACGGCCCTTGGGGGAGGGCCGTTTCCTGGGGGATGAAACACGGGGGAGGGCGGGATACGTTCCACTCATCGGCGGCGGGGCCGCCGTTCTTTTTCCCCCGATCGAGTGATCCTCGCCTCGACCGAGAAGGCGCTGCCGCCTAGAAGCCGTATCGCTGCTCCTCGAACGGATCGGCATCGTTGTGGTAGCCGTAGCGCTCCCAGAAGCCGGGCCGGTCCCGATCGACCAGCTCGATGCCGCGCAGCCACTTGGCGCTCTTCCAGAAGTACTTGCCGGGAACGACGAGGCGGAGCGGACGGCCGTGCTCGGGGGTCAGGGGAGCGCCGTCCGCATGTGTCGCCAACATCGCCCCCTCGCGCTCGAGGTAGGCAACGGGGACGTTCGTGGTGAAGCCCGCCTCGGCGTGGGCGATCGCGAAGCGCGCCGAGGGCCTCTGCCCCACGAGCTCATGCAGCGCCGACCAGGGGACGCCCGAGAACGTGACGTCGAAGCGGCTCCAGCGCGTGACGCAATGGATGTCCTGGGTCGCCTCCACCGTCGGCAGCTCCGTCAGCTGCTCCCAGGTCAGCGTCAGCGGGCTGTCGACCTCGCCCCAGACGCGGAAGTCCCAACCGGCGAGATCGTCGGGGTACGCCGCAGCGGCACCCGCATGCAGGACGGGCCACTTCTCCGTCAGGTACTGCCCGGGCGGCAGGCGCGCCGGGTCGTACCCCGCTTCGAGCACCTTTTTCTCCGCTCTGCTCCGGAACATCGTCCCTACACTAGACCCCGTGACCGTCGTATCGTTACGGGCGGCCCGCCGGCCTCGCGCGTTCGTCGCCGTCAGCGGCAGGGACGCTGCCGACTACCTGCAGCGGATGGTCTCGAACGACGTCGAGGCGCTTGCGCCGGGGGAGTCGTGCGAAGCTCTGCTCCTGACGGCGAAGGCGCGCATCATCGCGCCGCTGACGGTGCTGCGGCGTCGGCACGACGACTTCCTGCTCCTGACCGAGCCCGGCCTGGGAGAGCGGGTTGCGGCCGAGCTCCGCCGCTTCCGCTTCGCCGCCCGCTGCGACGTCGAGCAGGAGGAGCACGTCTCGACGCTCGTGCTCGGCGGCGAGGCGCCCGGCGGTTCGGTGCCGAACGCGGACTACGGCGTCGCCGCCTACGAGCTGCTCGATGCCGAGCCCGAGGGAGCCGAGCCGATCGACGATCACGAGCTCGAGCGGCTCCGGATCCGCGCCGGGTCGCCGCGCTGGGGCCGCGAGCTCGACGACCGCGTGCTCCCCGCGGAGGCCGGGCTGGAGGAACGGGCGATCAGCTTCACGAAGGGCTGCTACCCGGGCCAGGAGCCCGTCGCCCGGCTCCACTACCGCGGGCATCCGAACCGCGGCCTCCGTGCGCTCCTGATCGACGGGGCCGAGTTGCCTGCCTACGACGCGCCGCTCACCTGGGAGGGCCGGGACGTCGGCCGTGTCACGAGCGCCGTCAACGTAGGCGAGAGCGTGCACGCTCTCGCCTACGTTCGCCGTGAGGTGCCCGAGGATGCTTCCTTGCTCCTCGGGCAGCGGTCAGTGCGCCCGGCACGATTCGAACGTGCGACCTCTGCCTCCGCAGGGCAGCGCTCTATCCCCTGAGCTACGGGCGCGGGGACGGCCTAGTCTAGCGACGATCGGCCGTGGGCCCCGGCCGGTGGGTCAACCGTCGAGAGACGACTTCGCGGCCTCGACCATGTCGCCGCCGACCGCCTGCATGATCTCGGGGCGGTCGAGCAGGCGTGCGCGCTGGGTCGGCGACTGCAGCCGGTTGATCACGTACTTGTCCTCGAGGATCTCGCTCAGGGAGCGCCCGCGGTCGTGCTCGCGGATCACGTACTGCGCCACGCGCTCCTCCTGCGAGGAGCGCTGGAAGAGGAACGAGAACATGTCCTTGAGGGCCATTGCCGTGATTGTATCCTGACGGGCATGAAGCGCAGGCCGGTGTCGGGACGCGTGGCCGAGCGAGAGCTGCTCGGCGTGGACGACACCGGCGAGCCCGAGCGGATCGTGCTCTGGATCGAGCGCCGCCCCGGAGCGGCGTGGGCGGTGTGCCGCGCGGTCAACCCGCAGCACCGGGCAGACGACGGTGAGGCTCGACCCGAGGACCTCGTCTTCGAGGGCTACGAGCTCTCTGACGCGCTCGAGCAGGCCAACGACGCTCTCGAAGACGATGTGCGGGTGCTCGAGGAGGACGGGCGCCGGGTCGACGCCAGGCCGTTCACCCGCAAGGAGGTGATCCCCCTCCTCGAACGCTGGTTCTTCGGCCGCTGAGGCGACGAACCGGAGTCGTGGTGGGCGGTTCGATGCTGGGAGCCGCCCGGCCTCAGGGGTGCTCGGTCTCGGGCGGCCATTTCAGGTTCGCGTCGGGGATCGGATCCCCGTGGGGGTCGTGCGTCGGAAAGCCGAGCGCCTCGTCGATGCGCGACTCGAGCTCCTCCGAGAGGACGTGCTCCAGCCGGTCGGCCTCCGCGTGCACGTCGTCGACGGCGATCCCGAGCGTCTGCGCCAGGTAGAGCTCGAGCAGTCGGTGGTGGCGCGTGATCTCCACCGCGACGCGGTCGCCGGCGGCCGTCAGGGCTACCCCGCGGTACGGCGCATGCTCGACCAGGCCGAGCGCCGCGAGCTTCTTCACCATCGCGCTGGCGGAGGCGGCCGACACGCGCATCTCCCGGGCGAGCGCCGTGGTCGTCACCTTGCCACGTCCTTCCCCGCCGAGCTTGAAGATCGCGCGCAGGTAGTCCTGAATCGCGTCCGACAGGTTCGCGCGCGCCATCCGACGAGTCTAGAGGGTGCTCCGCAGCTGCCGGTTCTCGCGCCGCTGCCCTTCGGTGCCTTGCTACGGTCCGCGCGCCTTGCGGATCAGAGTCGGCCACAGCCCGGACCCGGACGACGCGTTCATGTACTGGGCGCTCACGACGAACCTCCTCGACACGCGCGGGTTCGAGTTCGAGCAGGTGCTCGCCGACATCCAGACTCTCAACCAGTGGGCGCGCGCGGCCCGGCTCGAGGTGACCGCGATCTCCCTTGCCGCCTATCCGTTCGTGCAGGAGGACTACGCCCTGCTGCCGCACGGTGCCAGCATCGGCACCGGGTACGGGCCGATCGTGGTCGGCCGCGAAGCAGGCACGCTCGACGACCTGCGTGGCAAGGAGATCGTCGTCCCCGGTGCGATGACAACGGCGTTCCTGACGCTGCGACTCGTCCTCGGCGACATCCCCTACCGGGAGCTGCCGTTCGAGCAGATCCCGGACGAGGTCGCGTCGGGCCGCGCCGACTACGGGCTCCTGATCCACGAGGGCCAGCTCACCTTTGCGGGCCTCGGCCTGCACAGGATTCTCGATCTGGGCGAGTGGTGGCTGCTCGAGACCGGGCTCCCGCTGCCGCTCGGGGTCAACGTGGCACGACGGGACGTGGTACGCCTGCACGACCTCTCGGAGGTGCTCGGCGAGGCGATCAGGTGTGGGCTCGACAATCGCGACGAGGCGCTCGAGTACGCGCTCCAGTTCGGCCGCGGCATCGACGAGGCGGTCGCCGACCGGTTCATCGAGATGTATGTGAACGAGCTGACGGAGGACTACGGGGACGAGGGGCGCTCGGCCGTGGCCGAGCTGCTTCGCCGGGGCGAGACGATCGGCGCGTTCCCTGCGCCCGTGTCGCTCGACTTCGTCGAGTAGCGGCCGCGCCGGCGCGGCCGGCTCATTGCTCCCTGAAGACGATCTCCTGGGCGCCCTCCCAGAGGAAGGTACGCCCCAGCGCGGGCAGGCGCTCGTTGCCCTCGACGATGGTCGCGAAGTGGTTGCCGGCAAGCTGCCCGGCCTTCGACGCGAAGTTGACGTACCCGTACGCGAGCAGGATCTCGGTTTCCGAGACGCCGCCCGGGTAGAGGACGATCTCGCCCGGATGCGGGTAGCAGGTGGCGTTCTCCGGGCCAAGTCCGAGGTCGAGGTCGCCGAACGGGATCCACCCCGCCTCGCCGCTCCAGCGCACGTGGATGATGCGCGACTCGAGCGGCAGCAGCCGCCGGAACGCGGCCACGGTTTGCGGCGCGGTCTCCTCCTCGAGCCGCGCGACGAAGGAGAACGGTCCTGCGTTGATCTCGATCATCGAGCTGAACCCTACCTCTCCGTCGCTGCGCCCTGGTCGACCCAGGCGACGACGAGCGCCCGCTCCTCGTCGGTCATGCCCGTGACGTTGCCGAGCGGCATCGACCTCGATGCCACGACGCGCTTGATGTCCGCCGCCCTGGCGCGGATCTGCTCGGGCGAGGTCAGCACCACGCCGGCGGGAGGGCTCGAGAAGCCCGCCTGCGTCGGGCTCGTCGCATGGCAGCTCGCGCAGCGCTCCGCGATCACCGGGGCGGCCTGCGAGAACGGGACGGTTGCGTCGGCGGGGCCTTGCTGCTTGCTCTCGGGGCGGATCGCGATCGCGAGCACGACGAGGACGGCGACACCGATTGCCGGGATCGCCCAGACGGTGCGGCCCTGGTGGCGCAGGTTGTAGAACAGCCTCGCCCAGGCCCCCAGGAACATGATCACGAGCAGGACGAGCCAGGGGTGGCCGGCGCCGTAGGTGAAGGCGGAATGCGCGGCCAGCATGGTGAAGAGCACCGGCAGCGTCAGGTAGTTGTTGTGCACGGAGCGTTGCTTGGCGACGATCCCCGGCGTCGGGTCGGGGTCGCGGCCCGCCTGCTTTGCCCGGACGAGCTCCCAGTGGGCGGGGATGATGTTGAAGAAGACGTTGCCCGCCATGATCGTCCCGAGCATCGCCCCCACCTGGAGGAACGCCGCGCGCGGCTGGAGGAGCTGCGTGCAGCCCCAGGCGCCGAGCGCTGTGAGGGCCACGATCAGCAGCCACAACACCACGTCACGGCCACGCAGCGTCCGGCAGAGGAGGTCGTACACGACCCAGGCCGCGAGCAGCAGCCCGACGCTGACCGCGATCGCCTGCCATGGGCGGAGGTCGGCGACCGACGGGTCGATCAGATAGGTGCCGGCATTGAAGTAGTAGAGGACGATCATCAGCCCGAAGCCCGAGAGCCACGTCGTGTAGGCCTCCCACTTGAACCACGCGAGATGCCCGGGCAACGCCGGCGGAGCGACCTTGTACTTCTTCACGTGGTAGAAGCCGCCGCCGTGGACCTCCCAGAGCTCACCCCCGACGCCGTCCCGGACGTCCTCCTCCTTCGTCGCGGGCTCGAGCGACTGGTCGAGCAGGACGAAGTAGAACGAGGCCCCGATCCAGGCGATCGCGGCGATCACGTGCAGCCAGCGGATCAGCAGGTTGAGCCAGTCGGTGACGTACGGGTCGAGGAAGGTTGCGATCGTCACCCGCGCCTCCAGCGGTCGACGGCGATCGCCACGAGCTCGCGCAGCGCCGTCTCCAGCTCGTCGCTCGTCGAGTTGCCGATCCGGCCCCTGAGCACCTGGAGGATCTCCGCCTTGGGCCGGCGGTTTACGAACACGACGAAGCGAAACCCGTGACGCTCCTCGTAGTCGGCGTTCAGCTGCGCCAGCTCCGCCAGCACGGCGGGATCGTCGTCGGTCCCCTGCTCGGCCGCCGAGTGCTGCGACAGCCCTGCCTTCTGGCCGATCGCCGGGTGTGCGTCGAGCACCTCGCGCTTCTCCTCCGGCGACAGCCCGGCCAGGACGTCTGGCGCGGACCCGAGCGGGTCGTCGTGCGCGGCCAGGAGCTCGACGAATCGCGTGCGACCCTCGAAGAGCCCGGCGAGCTCCTCGAGGCTCAGCTGCCGCGGTAGCTCGCGCACGAGAAGGGGGAGACGAGGAGAGGGACGTGGTAGTGGCCGTCCACCAGCTCGATCGCAAGCTCGACGCGCCGGAAGAACGTCGACGGAGGGTGGAAGACGAGGCGGTACGTGGCCGGGGAGAGCTCTCCCGCGAGCCGGGCGCGGCCGTCGGCGTCCGTCTCGGCGCTGGCCACCTGCTCGTCGTCGCGGAAGAGCTCCACCCGCACGCCGGCCGCCGGCCTGCCGGCGGCGGTGTCCAGCACGTGGGTCGAGAGCGACGCGCTCACGAGGAGAACCTTCGCGCCTGCACGCGATGTGCCTGCGCGATCTCGCGCTCGTCGGCGCGGACGAGCGCTCCCTCGCGCACCGTGTCCGTCCCCCCGACGACCAGTCGCTCCACGCGCTGCGGGCCTGCAAAGACGATTCCGGCCACCGGGTCGTCTGCTCCGCCGAGCTCGAGCCCGTCGGTGCGCCAGACGGCGAGGTCGGCGCACTTTCCCGGCTCGAGCGAGCCGATGTCGTCACGGCGCAGCACTGCCGCACCGCCGCGCGTCCCGAGCCGGATCGCGTCCCGCGCGGTCAACGCGCTGCTGCCGTCACGGCCGCGCGCGGCGAGGAGCGCCTGCTTCACCTCGAGGAACAGGTCGCTGCGCTCGTTCGAGGCCGATCCGTCGACTCCGAGGCCGACGCGCACCCCGGCGTCGAGCATCGCGCGTACCGGTGCGACGCCCGCTCCCAGGCGGAGGTTCGACGTGGGGCAGTGCGCGACGCCGGTGCCGGAGCTCGCGAACCGGGCGATGTCCGCCTCCGAGAGGTGGACGCAGTGGGCACACCAGACGTCGTCCGCGAGCCAGCCGAGGCGTTCGAGGTACTCGACCGGGCGGCAGCCGTACAGCTCCACGCAGTACTCCTCCTCCTCCAGGGTCTCGGCGAGGTGGGTGTGCAGCGGCAGGCCGAGCCGGCGGGCCAGGGCCGCCGACTCCTCCATCAGCCGGCCGGTCACGGAGAACGGCGAGCACGGGGCGACCGCGATCTGGACGTGTGCTCCGGCGCCGGGCTCGTGCAGCGCGCCGGCGAGGCGCTCGGTCTCCGCGAGGACGGTGTCGATGTCCTCGACGAGCTCGTCGGGAGGCAACCCTCCGGCGGAGGCACCGAGATCCATCGACCCCCGGGAGGCGACGATGCGAACGCCGAGCTCGCGGGCCGCCTGCACCTCGGCCTCGATCAGCCCCGGACGGCCCTGCGGGAACACGTAGTGGTGGTCGAACACGGTGGTGCAGCCGGAGAGCGCGAGCTCCGCCAGGCCCGTGCGCGCTGCGGCGTACTCGGCCTCGGCGTCGATCAGGGACCACACGGGATACAGCTCCCGCAGCCATGTGAACAGGTCTGCCTGCTGCGCCCGGGCGCGGGTCAGCGTCTGGTAGAGGTGGTGGTGCGTGTTGACGAGCCCGGGCGTGACGACGGCGCCGTGGAGATCGATCCTCTCCGAGGCGGCCGGCTCCGTCCCGCTTCCCGTCGCGACCACGACGCCGTCCTCCACCTGGATCCAGCCCGACGGGTGCTCCGTGCCGGCGTCGTCCATGGTGACGACCCAGGCGTTGGCGAACAGCCGGGAGCCGCGCAGGGCGGTCACGGGAGGCCTTCCACGCGCCGCACGGCCGGAGAGCTCTCGGGCTCGTCGCTCTGGGCCAGCGGGGCACGGCGGTCGGGGTTCGCCATCGCGCGGACGATATCGCTGTCGGTCACCCGTGTCCTCTTTCGGTTGACAGGCGCTGCCGCTGCGGCTTGCATGGCGCGACGGGTTCGATGCGAGAGGGGCGGCCGGCAGTGACGATCGAGACGGTGCGCGTGCTGGAGCGGATTGCCGCGCTCGGCGCCATCAGCGAGGCCCCCGGCCTGCTCACGCGGCGGTTCGCCACGCCAGCGCTCGCGCGGGCGGCGGAGACCGCAGCCGGCTGGATGGAGGGCGCGTCGATGGAGACGCGCCTGGACGAGATCGGGAACGTGATCGGCCGCTACGAGGCATCCCGGCCGGGTGCGCCGGCCCTCGTGCTCGGCTCGCATCTCGACACGGTGCGCGATGCGGGGCGCTTCGACGGGGCCCTCGGTGTGGTGTGCGGGATCGCCGCCGTGGAGCGGCTCGTGCGCGACGGCGTGCGGCTGCCGTTCGCGCTGGAGGTGGTCGGCTTCGCCGACGAGGAGGGCGTCCGGTACGGCGCCGCCTATCTCGGGAGCCGGGCGTTCGTGGGCAGCTTCGACCCTGCCTACCTGTCACTCGTGGACGAGGACGGGATCGCGCTGCGGGAAGCCGTCGCCGCCGCCGGCGGCGACCCGGACGGGATCTCGCGGTGCGCCCGCGACCCTGCCGACCTGGTCGGCTACTGCGAGGTGCACCTGGAGCAGGGGCCCCGGCTCGAGTCCGAGGGCGTGCCGGTCGGCGTCGTCGAGGCGATCGTCGGCCGGACGCGCGCGAGGGCCGTGCTCACGGGCGAGGCCGGGCATGCCGGCACCGTGCCGATGGGGCTCCGGCGCGATGCGCTCGCCGGAGCGGCCGAGCTCGTGCTCGAGGTCGAGCGCATCGCGCGCGACGAGGAAGGTCTGGTCGCCACCGTGGGCGAGCTCGCGGTCGTGCCCGGTGCCGCCAACGTCGTGCCCGGGCGGACGGTGCTGGCCCTCGACGTCCGGCATCCCCGCGACGACCGGCGGCTGGTGGCGGTCGACGCCGCTCGCGCGGCGGCCGCCGCGATCGCGGCCGCACGCGGCCTCGAGCTCGAGTGGGAGGTGGTGCAGGAGACCGCCGCGGTCGCGACCGCGGCGGAGCTGACCACCGTGCTCGCCGAGGCGATCGGGGGTCTCGGCCTGCCCGTCCGGCGGCTCGTCAGCGGTGCCGGGCACGACGCCGCCGTGATGGCGGCGGTCACCCCCGCCTGCATGCTCTTCGTCCGCTGTGCGCGCGGGATCAGCCACAGTCCCGCCGAGTCGGTGAGCCGGGAGGACATCGCCGTGGCGCTCGAGGTGCTCGACCGCTTCCTGCGCCTGCTGGCCGCCGGGTGAGCGCGAGGTCCCCCCGGGCCGTCAGCGAGCCGCGTCGCGGTGGCGCGTCACGAGCCGGGGCCCGGATGCGACTCGCGCTCGCCGGCCTCGGTCTGACGGACGAAGTGCCTCTTCTCCCAGAGCTCCTGCACGGTGGTCGCGTCGACGTAGCTCATGCCGCTGCGCAGCCCTCCGGCGAGATCCTCCACCACCTCGGCCACGGGCCCGCGCAACGGGAACTCCATCTCCTCTCCCTCCGCGACGTACTGGTCGAGCGAGTCCCCGCGCCCCTCGAATGCGAGCCTGGCCGCCGCCGCCGAGCGCGACGCCATGCCGCGGTAGACCTTGAACAGCTGCCCGCGCCGGCGTACGACGTCGCCCGGGCTCTCCGCGCGCCCGGCGAAGAGGCTTCCCACCATCACGCTGCTCGCGCCAGCCCCGATCGCAGTGGCCACGTGGCCTGCACGCCTGATGCCGCCGTCGGCGATGAGCGGCACTCCGGTCTCGCGTGCCGCCGCGGAGCAGTCCAGCACCGCGGACAGCTGTGGCACGCCGACGCCGGCCACGAGCCGTGTCGTGCACGCGTAGCCCGGGCCGATGCCGACCTTGACGGCGTCGGCGCCGGCGGCTGCCAGATCGCGCACGCCGTCGGCGGTGGCGACGTTGCCTGCGACCACGTCGACGTCCGGCCACGTGCGCTTCAGCTCCTCCACCACCTCGATCGCGGCGTCGGCGTGCCCGTGTGCGATGTCGAGTACGAGGGCGTCCACTTCTGCGGCGACGAGCGCGTCGGCCCGCTCGAGATAGTCGTCACGGATGCCGACCGCGGCTGCGACCCGGAGGCGGCCGAGGCTGTCGCGCGTCGCGAGCGGGTAGCGCTCGGCGACGGCGAGGTCACGCAGCGTGATCAAGCCGCTGGCGCGTCCCTCGCCGTCCACGAGCGGAAGCTTCTCGATCCGATTCGCGTTCAGCAGCCGGCGAGCCTCCTCGAGCCCGATGCCGGGCGCGGCCGTGACGAGTCGCTCGGCGGGCGTCATCAGCGCTTCCACCAGGTCGGTGTCCTCTCCGGCGAGCAGGTCGCGGGCGGTGAGGACACCGAGGAGCCTCTGCGCCGGGTCGACGACGAGAAAGCCGGTGACGGCGAGGCGCTCGGCCTCGGCGCGCGCCTGCGCGACCGTGAGCGTCGGCGCCACCGAATACGGCTCCGAGACGACGTGGGTGAGGTAGCGCTTGACCCGCCGCACCTCTGCCGCCTCCTCCTCGATCGGGAGGAAGCGATGCACGACGCCGATGCCTCCGAGCTGTGCCATCGCGACCGCCATCGGCGCAGTCGTCACCGTGTCCATGTTGGCGGAGACGATCGGCAGCTCCAGCTCGATCCCCGGCGTGAACGACGAGCGCGTAGAGACGTCCCGGCGCGATCGCACGCGCGATCGCCTCGGCACGAGCAGGACGTCGTCGTAGGTCAGGCCGAGAGGGATGTCCGTCATCGCTACCTCACCTCGAGCGGCACGAGCTCGAAGCGGTCGACGTCGACGAGCCCCCGGTCGGTGATCTTCAGCGACGGGATCACGGAGAGCGCCAGGAATGCGAGTGTCAGGAACGGCGTGGCGCCGGTCCAGCCCAGGGAAACCGCCGACTCGTTCGTGGCGCGGCTCTGCGCGATCACGTCCGCGAGCGAGGCGTCGGACAGCAGGCCGGCGACGGGCAGAGGGCACTCCGCCACCACGCTGCCGGCGTCGACGACGACGATGCCGCCCCCGATCCTGGCCAGGTGCGTGACCGCGAAGGCCATGTCGTCGTCCGTCATGCCGACGACGACGAGGTTGTGGGCGTCGTGGGCGACCGAGGAGGCGAGAGCGCCCCGTTGCAGCCCGGAGCCGGCGACGAAGCCGAGGCCGATGCGGCCGGTCGCCAGGTGGCGCTCCACCACGGCGATCTTCGCGAGGCCCGCCGCGGCGTCCGCAACCGCGAGCCCGTCCTCGACGACGGGCTCGCGCTCGAGCGACTCGGTCACGACCTGATCCTCGATCAGCCCGATCGCGCGGATCGTCGAGCCGTCGGAGGCGATCTCGAAGTCGGCCGGGACGACCGGCTGGATGCGAACCGTCTGGCGTACCCACTCGGGCACGGGCACGGACGGCACCTCCTCGATCGGGCGGCCGCGCTTCAAGACGAGGTCGGGCCTGAAGCCGGTGAGGTCGGGCAGCAGGAGCATGTCCGCCTGGTAGCCGGCAGCGACGGCGCCGAGATGGCCGAGCCCGTGCCACTGGGCTGGGTGGAACGACGCCATCAGCAGCGCGTCCTCGGGGGTGACTCCGAACGCCACGGCCTCGCGCACCATGCCGTTGATGTGACCGTTGTCGGCGATGTCGTCGGGGTCGCGGTCGTCGGTACAGAAGGCGATCCGGTCGGGCCCGTACTCGAGGACGAGCGGCAGCAGCGCGAGGAGGTTCCGTGCCATCGACGCCTCGCGGACGAGCAGCCACATCCCGGCGCGCAGCCGCTCGCGTCCTTCCTCGACCGTCAGCGCCTCGTGATCCGAGCGGATGCCCGCGGCCGCGTACGCCTGCAGGCCCTTGCCGAGCAGCCCGGGCGCATGGCCGTCGACGTGCTCCGCGCCCTCGAGCTCCAGCTTGGCGAGCTCCGACGGCAGCCCGTCGACGACGCCCGGGAAGTTCATCATCTCGGCGAGCCCGAGCACCCGGCTGCGCCGCATCAGGGCCTCGAGGTCGCCCGGGGTGAGCGCCCTCCGCGGCGACTCGTACGGCGAGGCCGGCACGCACGACGGCGCCATGAAGTAGACCTCGAGCTGCAGGTCCTCCGACGCGTCGAGCAGCCAGTGGACGCCGTCGGAGCCGAGGACGTTCGCGATCTCGTGCGGATCGGCGACGACCGCAGTCGTGCCGAGCGGCAGCACGAGCCGTGCGAACTCGTCCACGAGCAGCTTCACCGACTCGAGGTGCATGTGTGCGTCGATGAAGCCGGGCACGACGAAGCGCTCGGCGGCGTCGATCACCTCGTGCCCCTCGTACTGCCCGAGGCCCGCGATCACGCCGTCGACGATGGCGACGTCGGTGTGGAGCCACTCGCGCGTGAAGACGCAGAGCACGCGGCCGCCGCGGACGACGGTGTCCGCGGGCTCGTCTCCCCGAGCGACCGCGAGTCGCCTCGAGAGGGCGGTCATGGTGCGACCCTAGCGCCTCAGCCGTGGACGATGTGCGTACCGGTCTCGCCCGCCAGCGCCCGCTCGACGTTCTCCGGATCGGTGACGATCGCGGTGCTGCCACCACGCTCGAGGAACTCGATCACCGCCTCGATCTTCGGGGCCATGCTGCCCGGGAGGAAGTGCGTTCCCTCGGCGAGGTACTCCTTCGCCTGCGACAGCGTCATCCGATCGATCCATCTCTGCTCGGGCTTGCCGAAGTGGAGCGCCACCTTCTCGACCGCGGTCGTGACGAGGAAGAGCTCTGCCTCGATGTTCGTCGCGAGCAGCGAGCAGGCGTGGTCCTTGTCGATCACGGCGGCGATGCCGGAGAGCTCGCCGTTCTGGCCGGCGACGACGGGGATGCCGCCGCCGCCGACCGAGATGACGACGAACCCGCTCTCCAGCAGCGAGCGGATCGCGTCGACCTCGACGATCCGCAGCGGCGCCGGGGAGGGAACGACCCTCCGCCAGCCCCGCCCCGCGTCCTCGAGCACGGCCCAGCCGTCCTGGTCGCGCCGCCGGTGCGCGGTGGCCTCGTCCATGAACGAGCCGATCGGCTTGGACGGGCTTCCGAACGCGGGGTCGTCGGCCGAGACCTCCACCTGGGTGACGACGGCCACGGCATGGCGGTCGAGCTCGAGGCGCTTGAAGTCGTTCTCCAGGTTCTGGGCCAGCGCGTAGCCGATCGCGCCCTGGCTGTCCGCGCCGCAGACGTCGAGCGGGAGCTCGTGCAGCTCGTGCGCCGCGAGCTCGGAGCGCCGCAGGATGAACCCCACCTGCGGCCCGTTGCCGTGGCCGATCGCGACGTCCCAGCCGTCCTTGATCATCGACGCGACGTGCCAGCACGTCTCACCTGCGGCGACGTACTGGTCGCGCACCGTCTGGTGCTGCTTGTCCTTGATCAGCGAGTTGCCGCCGATCGCCACGACCGCGCTCTTCCGGCTCATCGCTCGCCGCTCTCGGTGAATCCTCCCATCGTCAGCGCGCAGAGCGCCTTGCCCGTATGCATCCGGTTCTCCGCCTCGTCGAAGACGACCGACTGCGGCCCGTCGATCACCTCGTCGGTGACCTCCCGGCCGCGATCCGCCGGCAGGCAGTGCATGTAGAGGGCGTCGGGTGCTGCGAGTGACATGCGCCTCGCGTCGCAGATCCAGTCGCTGAACGCGCCGGACTCAGCGAGCGCCGTCGACTCGTCGCTGAACGCGTCGAGGCGGCCCCACGACTTCGGGTAGACGACGTCGGCCCCGCGGAACGCCTCGTCCATGTCGTCCATGAACGTGATCGTCGCCCCGGCTTCGGCCGCGGCTGCCTCCGCCTTGGCGATCACCTCCGGCATCAGGTCGAAGCCCGGCGGGTGGGCGATGACGACGTCCATCCCGAACCGCGGCAGCAGCGTCGCGATGCCCTGCGGCACCGACAGCGGCCGTGCGTACGAGGGGGCGTACGCCCACGTCATGGCCACGCGCAGTCCGCGGAGGTTGTCGCCGCGCTTCTCGCGCAGCGTCATCAGGTCGGCGATCGTCTGCGTGGGGTGGTCGACGTCACACTGGAGGTTGATGAGCGGGATGTCGGCCCACCGCGCGATCTCGCGCATCCACGCGTTGCCGGCGTACGGCGCGAGATCGTGGCGGATGGCGATCCCCTCGCCGTAGCGGGAGAGGATGATGCCCATGTCCTTGGGGCTCTCGCCGTGCGCGACCTGCGTCTTGTCCGCGTCGAGGAAGATGGCATGGCCGCCGAGCTGGGTCATGCCCGTCTCGAACGCGTTCCTGGTCCGCGTCGACTTGTCCAGGAACAGCATGTAGAGCGTCTGGTCGGGGAGCAGCCGGCGGGGGCGCCTTGCCTTCCGGTCCGCTTTCAGCTCCATCGAGACCGCGACCACCTCTTCCAGCTCCTCCACCGTCCAGTCGATCGTCTCGATGTAGTCCTTGCCGACCAGCCCCTGCCTGATCTGCGTCCGATCGGTGCGCGTGCTCGCCTCCATGGCGTCCGTCCTTTCAGAAGTGTCCGTTGGCAAAGGCGTCGATCATGGCCGGCACGTCGTCGCCGAGCGGGTAGAGCACCGGGCACGTGCAGCCGTGCTCGACGTACTCGCGCACCTTGGCGCGGCACTCGTCGGCGGTGCCCGAAGCGGTGATCAGCTGGACGACCTCGTCGGGGACGAGGTGCATTGCCTGCTCGATCTGCGCCGCCGTCGCCGGCCAGGTGAGGACCGAGCCGATCTCCTCGAGGAGCTCCGGCGCGACACCGCTCGCCTTCATGATGTGCGGCTGCTGGCCGAGGTACTGCGTCACGAGCTCGCGCGCCCGGTCGAGCGCGAGGCCGCGGTCGTCGTCCAGGGAGCAGACGACGAGCTGCGGCCGGTCGACGTCGTCGACCGTGCGGCCTGCGCGCTCGGCGCCGATCGCGAGGTGCTCCATCGCCTCCCGGTTGTAGGCCGGCCCGACGAGGTAGTTGAGCAGGACCCCGTCGCCGATCTCTCCCGCGAGCTCCATCATCTTCATGGCGGTGGCGCCGATGTAGATCGGGACGTGCTTCGGCGAGCGGTCGCCGTGGACGATGTCGATCTCGATGTCGTCGACGTCGACGAACTCGCCGTGGTAGGTGACACGCTCCATGGCCAGCAGCCGGCGGGTCACCTCCACCGTCTCGCGCATGGCCGTGAGCGTCTTGCGGCGGTCGACGCCGACCTTCGCCGCCAGCGGCTCCCACCACGCGCCGATTCCGAGCCGGATGCGCCCGGGCGCCAGGTCGTCCAGCGTGGAGAACGTGGCTGCCAGGAGGCCGACGTTCCGCGTCCAGTTGTTGACGACACCCGAGCCCACGGCGATGCGCTCGGTGACGGCCGCGAACGCCGCCATCGGCACCGTCGCCTCGCGGACGAGCCTGCTCTCGGCCTGCCAGACGGCCTCGAAGCCTCGCTGCTCTGCGAGAGCGGCGTACGTCATCCCCTCGCGAATCGGGTGCTTGTCCTGCAGGTACAGCGCGACACGGCCTTCGCTCGTGACCGGCATCATCGACCTCCTCTGGGCTCGAACTCGTGTGGCCCGATGTCCTCCAGGCGGCGCCACAGCCGCTCGGCCTGACCGAGAGCGTCGGCGGCGAGCTCCTGCTGGTCGACGCCGGTCAAGCGCCCGTCGGTCACGACCCACCTCCCGGCCACCATCACGTCGCGCACCACGCGCGACGAGAGGCCGAACACCCAGTGACCGGCAAAGCTGTGCTCGTGGACGGGTGTCGGTGCGGCGTAGTCGAGCACGACGAGATCGGCGGGCGCGCCCTCCTCCAGCGTCCCGAGGAGGGGCTCGCCGAAGGCGCGGCCGGCGAGTCGAGCGCCTTCCGCCAGCCGCTGCAGGGGCCAGTCCCCGCCCGTGCCTCCGTTGTCCTCGCGCAGGCGGAAGAAGGCGGCGCGGGACTCCTCGAACATGTCGGAGCCGATCCCGTCCGTGCCGAGCGACACCCGCTCGCCCAGGGCGCCCAGTCGCGCTCGCCCGATCGAGTTGTTCATGTTCGAGCGGGCGTTGTGAGCGATGGACGCTCGTGCCGCGCGCACGAGGCCGATCTCCTCGTCGTCGAGGTGGACGCCGTGCGCGAGCAGCGTCCGCTCGCCCAGTCCACCTGCGTGATGAAGGCGCGAGACGACGCGCTGCCCGTAGCCGGCGAGCGCGTCCCTCTCGTCGACCCTGTCCTCGGCGGCGTGGATGTGGAGCCCGACGCCGAGCTCCGCCGCGGTCTCGCAGCAGGCGGTGAGGGTCTCGTCGGAGAGGGTGAACGAGGCGTGGGCTCCGACCATCCCGCGCGCCAACGCCAGCCCGCCGCCGCTCACCCGGCCGAGGAAGCGGCGATTCTCGGCGATGCCGGCCTGCGCGCGTTCGGGCCCGTCCCGGTCGGAGGTCTCGTAGCACAGGACCGAGCGGACGCCCAGCCTGCCCAGGCTCTCCTCGACGACGTCGAGCGAGCCGTCGATCGCGTTCGGCGAGGCGTGGTGATCGACGAGGGTCGTCGTGCCCGAGAGCAGCGCCTCCATCCCGCCGACCAGGGCCGAGGAGCGGATGCTGCCCTCGTCGAGTGCGCGGTCGAGCCGCCACCAGATCCGCTGCAGGATCTCGGTGAAGCTCTCCGGCGGGGCGAGCGCGTAGGGCATGCCGCGCGCCAGCGCGGAGTAGAGATGGGTGTGGGCGCAGACGTTGCCGGGAACGATGAGGCAGCCCGAGCAGTCGCGGCGCGCGCCGCCGCCCGACCGGGCGATCCGCCCGTCCACGACGTGGACGTCGTGGTGCACGACCCGAACCGGATCGAGGGAGGTGACGACGGGGGCTCCGCCCAGGATCACGACCGCGACCTCCCGCGCGTGGCGAGATGGGGCACGGCCGCCAGCGCCGCCGGGGAGTCCTTCATCGGCAGGCGCGTGCGGCGGATCCCGTCGAAGGCGTGGAGTGCGCCGGCCACTGCGGCCGCCGTGGGGACGAGGGCCGCCTCACCGACCCCCTTGGCGCCGTACGGCCCCTCCGGCTGGGGCTCCTCGATCAGGATGCACTCCACCTCCGGCATGCCGGTGGGAGGGACGATGTGGAGCGACTTGAGCGTCTCCGTGACCGGAACGCAGTCGACCAGCACGAACTCCTCGGAGAGCGCCTGTCCGAGCCCCATGTGCACGGCGCCCTCGATCTGACCCTCCACCAGCGTCGGGTTGATCGCGCGGCCGACATCGTGAGCGGCGACCACCTTCTCCAGCCGTCCGTGCTCGTCGAGGATCGCCACCTGCGTCGCCCAGGCGTAGGCGAGATGCGTGACCGGCTCGTCGATCTCGGGGCCGAGCTTCGTCGTCCAGTCGACGACGAAGTCGCCCCGGAACTCCTCGCCGGCGAGGTCCTCCCACCGCCGGCCGGCGAGCGCGGCCTTCAGCTTCTGCGCCGCGTCGATCACCGCCCGGCCGCCGAGCACGGTCGAGCGGGAGGCGGTCGTCTGGCCCGTCTCGAGATCGCGGTCCGTGTCGACCGCGACACGGATGCGCTCCGGCGGGAGCCCGAGCTCCTCGCACGCGATCTGCTGCAGGATCGTGTGCACCCCCTGCCCCATCTCCGTCCAGGAGTGGAAGAGGGTCAGCGAGCCGTCTTCCTCCACCCGCAGCACGGCGCGGCCGTACTCGACCATGCCGTTGCCGATGCCGGTGTTCTTGACGCCGCAGGCGATGCCGGCGAAGCGTGCGTCCCGGTAGGAGTCCCGGACGGCCAGGAGGGTCTGCTTCAGGCCGACGCCCGGACCGAGCTTCTGCCCCGTCCCGAAGCGGCAGCCGACGTCGAGCGCGTTGCGCCAGCGGATCTCCCAGCCGTCGATGCCGACCTTCTCGGCGAGCATGTCCAGCACGCCCTCGATCGCGAAGTTGGACTGGTTGACGCCGAACCCGCGCATGGCGCCGCAGGGTGGGTTGTTGGTGTACACCGCGGTGCCCTCGACGTCCACGTTCGCGACCTCGTAGGCGCCGCAGGCGTGCCCGACGGCACGCTCGATCACCTTGTCCCCGACGCTCGCGTAGGCCCCGGTGTCGCCGACGATGCGGGCGCGGACCGCCAGGAGCCCCCCGTCCGCGTCGCAGCCGACGGTGTACTCGAGCCACATCGGGTGCCGCTTCGAGTGGAAGCGCAGGCTCTCCTTGCGCGACAGCGTGACGAGCACCGGCCTGCCCGTGCGGGTGGCGAGCAGGGCGGCATGGCTCTGGACGTTCAGGTCCTCCTTCGCGCCGAAGGCGCCCCCCGTCGCGACCTGCGTCACGCGCACGCGATCCTCGGAGAGCCCCAGGAAAGAGGCGATCTGGCGGCGGTCGTCCCAGACGCCCTGGCCCTGCGAGTAGACCTCGAGCCTTCCGTCGCCGTCCGGCACGGCCAGTGACGACTCCGGCTCGAGGAACGCGTGCTCGATGAACTGGGTGCGGAACGTCTCGGTCACGACGTGGGCCGCGCCGGCGAGCGCGTTGCCGGCGTCGCCGCGCTGCACGCGCGAGACCGAGAGCACGTTGCCGCCCTCGTGCAGCACGGGCGCGCCTTCGGCGAGCGCCTCGAACGGGTCGCGCACCGGCTCGAGCACCTCGTACTCGACGTCCAGGAGGGCTGCGGCGGTGCGGGCGGCATGGCGGGTCTCGGCCGCGACCGCGGCGACCACGTCGCCGACGCACGCCGTTGTCTCGCCCTCCGCGACGAGCTGGCGCCAGTCGCGCGTGATCGAGCCCTGGACGCGGTCGCCGGGAACGTCGCCGGCCGTCACGACCGCGACCACCCCGGGCTCGGCGAGGGCCCTGGCCGCGTCGATGCGGAGGATCCGGGCCCGCGGGTGATCGGAGAACCGCAGGGCGCCGTGAAGCATTCCCGGCGCCGTCATGTCGCCGACGAAGTCGCTGTCGCCGAGCGCGAGCTCCGGGCCCCGGTAGCGCGCAGTGCGCGAGCCGACGCGGCCGCTGCGGTCCGGCTCCGGGAGCGGCTCGCCGCGACGGGCGGCCCCGGCGAGCTCGATCGCGTCGATCACCTTGACATAGCCGGTGCAGCGACAGAGGTTGCCGAGGAGCGCATGCGCGATCTCCGCGCGCGTGGGATCGGGGTTCTTGTGCAGGAGCGCCTCGGCCTTCATCACGATCCCCGGGGAGCAGAAGCCGCACTGGGACGCGCCCGCGGCGACGAAGGAGTCGCTCCAGAGGCGGCGCTCGTCCGGGGAGAGCCCCTCGTGGGTGACGACGTGCTTTCCCTCGAAGCGGCTCGCCTTCTGCGCGCAGGACACGACGGCGCGGCCGTCGACGATCACGGTGCAGGCACCGCAGGAGCCCTCCGGCGCGCAGCCGTCCTTGACCGACCGCAGCCCCAGCTGCTCTCGGAGCACCTCGAGCAGGCTCGTGTCCTCGGCCGGCTCTGCCGAGACGGTCTTCCCGTTGAGCGTGAACTCCATCCTTGCGGCTCCTTCCGCCCTACTCCATGGCGCCGAGAACGAGGGAGATGAGCGCCATCCTCATCACGACGCCGTTGAAGGCCTCCGACCAGTACCTCGCGTGCCGCGTGCCGTCGACGTCCTCCGGCAGCTCGTCCATGCGGGGCAGGCTGTGGAGGACGATCGACTCCGGCTTGGCCCGGTCGCGCAGCAGCTCCCGGGTCACCCGGTACGCCTCCGGCGTCGAGCCGACGGTCTCGCCGCGCTCGTCGCGTGACTTCGTGTAGTCGGGCTGCACGACCGGCTCCATGTAGACGACGTCGCAGTCGTGGATCACGTCCGCGACGGAGGGCGCCTCTTCGTAGCGCACGCTCAGCTCGTCGAGCTCCGCCTTGAACTCGGGCAGGAGCGACATCTCCGGCGGTCCCACGACGTACGCCTTCGCGTCGAACTGGGACATTGCGTAGAGGATCGAGTGCATCGTGCGCATGCGCATGTCGCCCACGAGCAGGAAGGTGAGGCCGTCGACCGACCCCATCTCGCACCGGGTCGTGTAGAGATCGGTCAGCACCTGGGTGGGGTGCTCGCCCCAGCCGTCGCCGCAGTTGATCACGGGCACCGACGACCAGCGCGCCGCCTCGGCCGGCGCTCCCTGCTGGAAGTGCCGCATCGCGATCACGTCGCCGTAGTACTCGAGCATGTGCACGGTGTCCTTGATCGACTCCTGGTAGAAGTCGCCGGCGCGGGTGCTCTTCGCGTCGGAGAAGCCGAGCACGTGCCCTCCGAGGCGGTGCATGGCAGCCTCCGTTGCCAGCCGGGTGCGCGTGCTCGGCTGATAGAAGGCCGTCAGCAGGGTCTTGCCGGAGAGCAGGTCGGCGTTCTTGCGGTTGCGAGCGATCGGGGCGAGCTCGTCGGCCACCTCGAACACGCGCTCGAACTCGGCGCGCTCAAAGCCCTTGAGCGACAGGATGTCGCGCCCGAGAAAACTTCTCATCTCGATCCCTTCCGGTTGGTTGTTGGTCTCGCAGGACTCCGGTCAGCAGCACGCCGACGCGCTCGTCCGCAGCGACTGCGCCCGACTCGCGCAGCGCGAGCAGGCCGGCCAGGCCGGCGGAGCCGGTGGCGTCGACGGGCACCGCCGTCGTCTCACGTGCAATTGCATTCGCCCTCTCGAGCGTCTCCTCGTCGACGACGAGCGCGCTGCCGCCGGTGGCGAGCATCGCCTCGACCACCGCCAGCCAGTCGTAGGTCTCGTCGTCGAGGATGCCGTGCGCAACGCTCGTGGGCGCGGTCTCCCACGGCCACATGAACGCAGAGCGGTGGTGCGCCGCGTACGACACGGCTTCCCGGATAGCTCGCGGCGACTGCCCGGCACAGCGTGCCGCGACGGCGTCGAAGGCCCGTCGCAGCGGCCAGGCGCCCTCGGTCTGCACGGTGTGCAGGCGGGGAGGCGCGGGGATCGCGCCGAGGGCTGCCGCCTCCCGGAGCGACTCGGCGCATGCGCTCGCGAGCGCGCCGCCGCCGACCTGGACGACCAGGTGGTCGACGGTCTCCCCGGCGGCGGCGAGGTCTGCCGCGAGCTCGTAGCCGAGCGTCTCCCCTCCTTCGACGGCGAGGCCGTTCAGGTTTCCCTGGCAGGTGAACGGGAGCGCACCCTCTGCGAGCGCGAGCAGGAGCCGCCGCACCGTCGGATCGCCCGCGTCGTCCTGGCGCGGGCAGACGGTGACGTGCGCTCCGAGCTCCTCGAGCCGGGCCAGCACCGCGGGCTGTGCGTCGACAGGGACGAAGACGCGCAGCGTGCGCCCGCCTGCCGCCGCGACCACGGCGGCCGCCAGGGCTGCGTTGCCGCAGCTCGCGATCGCGAGATCGGGGCGACGGGCCGGGTCGGCGAGCCCGAGCCGCTCCGCCACCTCGAGCCACAGGAGCACGCCGAACAGGTGGCGCGACTTGTGGGAGCCGGAGACGTTCCCCGTCTCGTCCTTGACCCAGACCCCTCCCCGCTCGGAGAACCCGAGCCTCCGGCTGAGCCCGTCGCTGCGTGCGAGCGGGGTGGCGGTGAAGCCGTGACCGTCGACGGCTGCGACGTCGCCGTCGAGCCGGCGCACGAGGGAGCAGAACCCCTCGTCGGAGACGCCTCCGGAGATCGCGGCGTGGTAGGCGTGCAGGAAGGCGCGGTAGCGGACGAAGGGGTTCGGCTCGGGATCAGCGAGCGGGAATCGCACCGCCGAGACGTCGAGCTCGCGCCGCAGGACGTGGTCGACGTCGTCACCGGGACGCGCCCGCGGGCAGCGGAACGGATACGGGTCGCCCGGGTCGGGCTCCGCGCCGCAGCCGGCGCAGACGAGCCTGGTCGCGAGCCTGGTCGCCTGCGCGGTCACATGTCCTCCAAAACGCCGGTTCGGGCGTTGAACTCGTCGATCAGCCCGTCCCAGTCGTGCGCGATCTCGTGGATTGCGTTCCAGAAGGCGGGGCTTCTGCGCGCCTCGAACTCCTCCAGCGAGGTGCCCTGCTGCTCGACCCACGTGTAGTAGCCGAGATTGAAGATCCGCTCCCGCTCGACGTGGGTGAGCTCGAGCAGGTTGTCGGTGGCCGCTCCGAGCAGGTGCTCGCCGAACACCTCGGCGGCGGCCGCCTCGTCGAGCCCGTCGGGAAAGTACCGGGCGAGTGCCCGGTCGTGCTCGCTCGCGTACATGCTCGCCCCGTCGGTCGCCACCGTCACGATCACGTCCTCCGGGCCCATCCCGTAGTACCGGGCGGTCTTGATCGCTCCCAGCAGGTTGCAGATGCTCGAGAGACCGAGCGCAGGGAGCTCGGCGAGGACGCTCTCCGGAACGCCGCGGCGCTCGCCGAGGTACCGGCGGCCCACCGCCGTGTTGAAGAGGACGTCGAGGCGGTCGGTGGCCCTGTCGGAGACGGCCACGGCGAGATCGGTGTTCATCACGTTGTGGATCAGCGGGATGTGCTTGTCGCCGATGCCCTGGATGTTGTGCGCGCCGAACCCGTTGCGGAGCATGGTGGGGCACTCGAGGGCCTCGACGGCGACGGTGAGCGAGCCGAGGCGCTCCTTCAGGTAGTCGCCGGCGCCGATCGTGCCGGCAGATCCCGTCGCCGAGACGAACGCCCGCAGTCGCAGCGACGGCTCGTCCAGGCACATCGACTCGAACACCCGCTCGAGCGCGGCACCGGTGGCGAGGTAGTGCGCGATGTGGTTCCCGAACTCGGCGAACTGGTTCAGGATCACGTTGTCCGGGTCCTCGGCGAGCTCGTGGCACTTGTCGTAGATCTCCTTGACGTTGCTCTCCGTCCCCGGTGTGCGCACGATGTCGGCGGGTTCCACCACCCACTGCTCGAGCCAGGCGAAGCGCTCGCGGCTCATCCCCTCGGGCAGCACCGCGACGCCGTGGCACCCCATCAGGCGCGAGATGGCGACGCCTCCGCGGCAGTAGTTGCCCGTCGAGGGCCAGACGGCCCGGTCGGAGGTGGGATCGAAGCGGCCCGTGATCAGCCGCGGAGCGAGGCAGCCGTAGGCCGCCAGCACCTTGTGGGCGCCGATCAGCGGGAACCGGTTCCCGAGCGCGAGCACGATCTGCGCCTCGACGCCGGTGAGCTCGGGTGGCAGGACGAGATGATCCGGGACGGCGACGAAGTCGGTTCGGTTGGCCGCGTTGTGCCAGTGCACGCGGAAGAGGTTGAGCGGGTGGCGATCGTCAGGGCCCACCCCGGTCAGCGCAGCCCGCACGCGAGCAGGGACGGAGCCGGGATCCGCGAGCTGGGCGAAGGTCGGGAGCGCGATTCGCGCCTCGCGAAACCGCTCCACGCTCCGCTCGAGAGTCTGCTGGTCGGCCGGCTCTCGCGCCAGGCCAAGTCGTTCCGTGAGCATGCTCGCCTCCGCGACTCGTCGTCTTGACGCAAACGCTACGAGTGGGCGGGCCGCGGGTCGTCGGGGCATTGACGGAGCGTGGATCAGGGAATTCCCCTGCGCGCGCGGCCGTCCCGGGGGTGACAGCCCGCCACGACGGCGTTATCGTCGCCCCTCCACACGGAAGACTCGCGCTTCCGGACGTGCGAGGATGACGCGAGTCGCGTACGTCGTCGCGGCCGGAGATCTGCTCGACGGGGTATCGAAAGGAGAGACGTGTTTCCATCTCGTGGTGCAACAGGTTTGAGCAGGCGGGGAGTCGCAGTCGGCGCTCTGCTCGCCCTGCTCGGTGTGATGGCGCTCGTGCTGGCCGCAGGGGTCTCGGCAGGGTCGCGGGCCGCCGCCGCCCCCATCAAGGCCGCGTGGATCTACGTCGGCCCGCACAACGACGGCGGCTGGTCGCAGGCACACGACCGGGGCCGCCTCTACGTGCAGAAGAAGCTCGCCGCCAATGTGGTCACGACCTACAAGGAGAACGTGCCCGAGGGCCCGCAGGTGTCCCAGGTGATCGACAGCCTCGTGCGTGACGGGAACAAGATCATCTTCGCGACGTCGTTCGGCTACATGGACGCGATGGCCGCTGCAGCGAAGAAGTACCCGGATGTCTACTTCGAGCACGCCACCGGGTACAAGACCGACAAGAACTACGCCAACTACTTCGGTGCCGGCGAGGACGCGATCTACCTGTCCGGGATCGCCGCCGGCGCGGCGTCGAAGAAGGGCGTCGTCGGGTACATCGTCCCCTTCCCCATCCCCGAGATCATCCGGCACGCGAACGCGTTCGCCCTCGGCGTGCAGCTCGTCAAGCCGAAGGCGAAGGTCAAGCTGGTGTGGACGAAGTCCTGGTTCGATCCTGCCAAGGAGAAGAAGGCGGCCGAGAGCCTCGTCGCCGCCGGAGCCGACGTGATCGGGCAGAACGTCGACAGCCCGGCGGCCGGGCAGTACGCCCAGTCGAAGGGCCTCCCCTGGGTGGGCTACAACAGCGACTCGCGCAAGTTCGCTCCCACCTCGTGGCAGGTCGCGGCCGTCTACAACTGGGGCCCCTACTACCTCAAGCGTGTCAAGGCGGCCGCCGCCGGCACCTGGAAGACGGGGAGCTACTGGGGCACGATGGCCGACGGCTTCACCCTGCTCTCGCCGTACGGGCCGAAGGTGACGGCAAAGACGAAGAAGCTCATCGCCTCGAAGCGTGCGGCGATCATCAAGGGCAAGTTCTATGAGTTCCAGGGCCCGCTGTACGACCAGAGCGGCAAGCTCAGGGTTGCCAAGGGGAAGAAGATGACCCTGTCGGACATCCTGTCCGTGAACTGGCTCGTCAAGGGTATCGAGGGTAGTCCCAAGGGCTGAGGACCGGCACCGGGGTGGGCACCGGCGTCTGTCGGTGCCCACCCGGAGGTGCCGGTGGCGCTCATGAGCTCCGCCGAGTCGCACGTCGCGCACGCTGTCCCGGCCATGGGCGAGCCGGCGGTGACCATGCGCGGCATCACCAAGCGCTTTCCGGGTGTCGTCGCCAACGATCGGGTCGACTTCGAGGCGCGGGTCGGCGAGGTGCACGCTCTGCTCGGCGAGAACGGCGCGGGCAAGAGCACGCTCTCGAACATCCTGATCGGCCTCTACCGAGCCGACGAGGGCGAGCTCGAGCTCTACGGCCGGCCGGCCGAGTACCACTCCCCGCGGGACGCGCTCGAGGCCGGCATCTGCATGGTGCACCAGCACTTCCGGCTGGTGGCGCCGTTCACGGTGGCCGAGAACATCGTGCTGGGCGATCCCAGGGACGTGGGGCGGTCGTTCCGCCTCCGACCGCGCTTGACCGAGCAGCGGGTGACCGAGCTCGGGCAGCGCTACGGGCTCTCCGTCGACCCGCGCGCACGCATCTGGCAGCTGTCGGTGGGTGAGCAGCAGCGGGTCGAGATCCTCAAGGCGCTCTACCGCGACGCACGTGTGCTGATCCTCGACGAGCCGACTGCGGTCCTGACGCCGCAGGAGGCGGGCGCGCTGTTCGAGACGCTGCGGGCGATGGCGGCCGAGGGGCGTACGGTCATCTTCATCTCCCACAAGCTGCACGAGGTCAAGGCAGTCGCCGACCGCGTCACCGTCTTGCGAGGGGGCCGCTCGATCGGCACGGTCGAGGCGGCCGATGCGACCCCGCAGTCGCTCGCTGCGCTCATGGTCGGCCGGGACGTCGACCTGGCGCGGCCGCACCAGACGGAGTCCCCGATCGGCGAGATCGTGCTCGAGCTCGAGGGCCTCAGGGCTGAAGGCGATCGTGGCGGCGAAGCACTGAAAGGCGTCTCACTCGTCGTGCGCGCGGGCGAGGTACTCGGTATCGCGGGCGTAGCCGGGAACGGTCAGCGGGAGCTCGCCGAGGCGGTCACCGGCATGCGCGAGCTGACGGCCGGCACGGTCAGGGTCGCCGGCACGGAGCTGCACAGCGGCGATCCGCGTGCTGCGATCACCGCGGGCATCGCGCACGTCCCCGAGGACCGGTTGCACACGGGCGTGTCGCCGAGCCTCAGCATCTCGTCGAACATCGCGCTGAAGTCGTACCGGACCGAGGCCGCGGGGCCGTTCCTGCGCCTGCGGCGGATCCGCGACCACGCCCTCCTGATGATCCGCCGGTACGACGTGAAGACACCGGGCCCCGATGTGCCGGCGCGGCAGCTCTCGGGCGGCAACCTGCAGAAGGTCGTCCTCGCCCGCGAGTTCTCCAGCAAGCCGCGCGTGCTGGTGGCGGCGGCTCCGACCCGAGGCCTCGATATCGGCGCCATCGAGACCGTTCACGGCTATCTGCGCGATGCCGCGGCCGGGAACGTCGCCGTGCTGATGATCAGCGAGGACCTGGACGAGGTCCTGACCCTCTCCGACCGTATCGCGGTCATGTACGAGGGCTCGATCGTCGGTGAGGTCGACGCCCGGTCGGCGACCGTCGAGGAGCTCGGGTTGCTGATGGCCGGCGTGAAGAGCGAGTCGTGAGCCTCGGCGGCGTGCGGATCGAGAAGCGCCTCGACCAGCAGCGCTGGCTGATGGTCGCGGTGCCGCTGGGGTCGCTCGTCGTCGCCTTCGCCGCCATCGCGGTGTTGCTCGTCGCAACGGGCCACGCGCCACTGACGACCTTCCGGCGCCTCTTCGACGCCGGCTACATCGCGGAAGGCGCGCTGAGCAACACGTTGATCGCTGCGACGCCGCTTGCCTTCACGGGGCTCGCGGCGGCCGTGGCGTTCCGCATGCGGCTGTTCAACATCGGCGCGGAGGGTCAGCTCTACTTCGGCGCCATCGGCGCCTCCGGCATGGCGCTGCTCCTCGCCGGCTCATCCACCCCGGTGCTGATCGTCGCGATGGTGATCGGCGGCATGGCTCTCGGTGCGGCCTGGGGCGCCATTCCGGGGCTCCTGCGCGCATTTCTCCGCACCAACGAGATCATCACCTCGCTGATGCTCAACTACATCGCCGCACTCGTCCTCAACTACCTGATCTTCGACAGCCTGTCGTACTGGCGAGACACCTCGGCCACGGGCGTCATCTTCCCGCAGGGGAAGACGCTCGCCGACGCGGCGAGCTGGCCCGTGCTCGACCTCGGGGCGATCGCCGTCCCGTTCGGGTTCGTCCTCGCCGCCGCTGTCGCGGCCGTCATCTGGGTGCTCTACTCGCGCACCCGGTTCGGCTTCGAGGCACAGGTGATCGGCGACAGCCCCCGCGCGGCGCGCTACGCCGGAATGCGGACACGCCGCAAGATCGTGGCGATCATGTGCCTGTCCGGCGGGATCGCAGGGATAGGCGGCGCGAGCCAGATGGGCGACTTCCGGCACGTGCTCGACGCCCGCGGCCTGCAGCAGGCGAACTACGGGTACACGGGCATCGTGATCGCGGCGCTCGGGCGGTACAACCCCTTTGCGGTCGTGCTGGTCGCGTTCCTCCTCGGCGGGCTGCAGAACGCCGGCTACACGTTGCAGAGCGCCGACTTCCCGTCGGGTCTCGTTGGCGTCATGCAGGGCATGATCCTGTTCGCGATGCTCGGCGGCGAGCTGCTCGTGCAGTACCGGATCAGCTTCGCGCGCGCGGGTCGAAAGCCTCGCGCCGCTACCGGTGCGGCGCAATGAACAACAGCATCGTCGTCGTCGTGCTCGCCTCGGCAGTCGCCTACGGTACGCCGCTCCTCTACGCCGCGCTCGGCGAGCTGCTCGCCGAGCGCTCGGGGGTGCTGAACCTCGGAGTCGAGGGGATGATGCTCGTCGGTGCCGTGATGGGGTTCCTTGCCGTGCAGAAGATCGGCGGCCCCAAGGCCAGCGTGCTCCCGCTCGCGATCGGCGTTGCCGCAGTCGCCGGCGCGATGGCCGCGCTCATCCTCGCCTTTCTCGTGATCACCCTTCGCGCCAACCAGATCGTCTCGGGGCTCGCCCTGACGATCTTCTGCGGCGCGGCCGGGCTCTCGTCCTACCTCGGCAACGACTTCGGCCTCGCCGACGACCCGGCGCGGTTCTCGTTCGAGCCGGTCAACGCCTTCGGCCTCGAGGACCTGCCCGTGCTCGGCCCCGTGATCTTCGGGCAGACCTGGCTCGTCTACGCCTCGTGGGTGTGTGTCCTGGCCGTCGGGTACTACCTGTCCCGCACCCGCCCGGGGCTCAACGTGCGGGCCGTCGGGGAATCGCCGGCGGCGGCCGACGCGATGGGGATCAGCGTCGCGAAGTACCGCTATCTCCACACCGTTGCCGGTGGCGCCTTCGCGGGGGTGGGCGGCGCGTGCTTCAGCCTTGCGCTGACACCGCAATGGGTCGACGGGCTGACGGCAGGAGCCGGCTGGATCGCGATCGCGCTCGTCATCTTCGCCTTCTGGCGTGCCGACCTCTGCCTGGTCGGCGCCTACGTCTTCGGGGCCTTCTCGGCGCTCCCGTTCACCCTGCAGGCGCGCGGTGTCACAATCACTCCGCAGCTGTTCCAGGCGCTCCCCTACCTGATGACCATCGTCGTGCTCGTTATCGTCTCCTCGGGCCTCGGCCGGCGCCGGCTCGGTGCCCCCGCCAGCCTGGGCGTGCCCTACGTGCGCGAGGAGCGGTAGCGATGGACGTCCACTCGCCCCGCTCGCTCGACGAGGCCCTGCGATTGAAGGCGGAGCTCCCCGGCGCACGCTTCGTCCAGGGCGGCACCGACGTGCTCGTCGAGCTGAACTTCGACCGCTCGCGTCCGCCCGCCCTGCTGAACCTGAACGAGGTCCCGGAGCTCCGCGGGTGGTCGCGCGACAACGGCACGCTCGTGCTCGGAGCCGGGCTCACGTACACCGAGGCCATGAGCGAGCCGTTGGCCGGGCAGCTGCGGGCGCTCGCGGAAGCCGCTCGCACCGTCGGCTCCCCCCAGATCCGCAACCGCGGCACGCTCGGAGGCAACCTGGGCACCGCCTCGCCGGCCGGAGACGCGCTGCCGCCGCTCCTCGTCGAGCGCGCCGAGATCGAGGTGGCGAGCGTTCGCGGGTCACGCCGGCTTCCTCTCACGGCGTTTCTCCTGGGCGTCAAGAAGAACGCGCTCGAGCCGGACGAGCTCGTCGTCTCCGTGCGCGTCGCCCCCAGCGGAGCGGCGCAGACCTTCATGAAGGTGGGGCCGCGAAACGCGATGGTGATCGCCGTCTGCTCCCTGGCCGTCGCCGTCGACCGCGAGCGTGGCGAGGCGCTCGCCGCCTTCGGCTCCGCCGCCCCCGTCGCCACTCTCGTGACCGTGCCGCTCGACGAGGCGATGGGGCTGCCCGACCTCGTGGCCTCGACGGCCAGCCCGATCGACGATGTCCGCGGCACGGCCGCGTACAGGCGTCACGCCCTGCGTGTCCTCGCCACGCGCGCGCTCGAGAGGTGCGGCGCATGAAGATCGCCCTCACCGTCAACGGCGAGCAGCGGGAGGTCGACGTCTGGGGAGGCGAGAGCCTGCTCTTCGCGTTGCGCGAGCAGCTCGGCCTGCCGGGCTCGAAGAACGCCTGCGAGCAGGGAGAGTGCGGATCGTGCTCGGTGCTCCTCGACGGCACCCTCGTCTGCTCCTGCCTCGTTCTCGCGGCGCAAGCCGACGGGCACGAGATCGTCACGGTCGAAGGGCTGTCCTCGGAAGGCTCGCTGCACCGCGTGCAGGAGGCGTTCCTCGCCGCCGGCGCCGTTCAATGCGGGTTCTGCACGCCGGGCCTGATCGTCGCCAGCGTCGACCTGCTGGAGCGACGCCCGAGCCCCTCCGACGACGAGATCCGAGAGGCGCTCTCCGGCAATCTCTGCCGCTGCACCGGCTACCAGAAGATCTTCGAGGCCGTGAGGGCGGCGGCGCAGGCGTGAGCTCGGCGGCCACCACCACCCCCGCCGTCGGGCAGATCGGCGAAACGGCCTTCAGGCCCGACCTGCCACCCAAGGTGAAGGGCGAGTTCGCCTTCGCCAGCGACCTGTCGGCAGCCGGGATGCTGTGGGGCCATACGCTGCGAAGCCCGCACGCGCACGCCCGCATCGCGGGGATCGACATCTCCCGGGCTCTCACGATGCCCGGCGTCCACGCCGTGCTCACCCATGCCGACGTGCCCGGCCGGAAGACCTACGGTCTCGAGTTCGCCGACCAGCCCGTGCTGGCAATCGACCGCGTTCGCTACTACGGCGAGCCCGTCGCGCTGGTCGCCGCGGAGCATCCGGAGCAGGCGCGGCGCGCGGCCGAGGCGATCGTCGTCGAGTACGAGCCGCTGGAGCCCGTCGTCGATCCCGAGCGGGCCACCGAGCAGGAGCCCCTCCACCCGGAGCGGCCCACCATGGGGCACGGCTACGTCGACGACCTGCGCCCCAACGTCGTCCGCCACATGGTCATCCGGCACGGCGATCCCGACACCGCGGGCGACGTCACGGTCGAGGGCGTCTACGAGACCGCCGCTCAGGATCAGGCGTTCCTCGGGCCGGAGTCCGGTCTCGCGGTGCCCGACGGCGAAGGGGGCGTCGACGTGTACGTCGCCACCCAGTGGCTCCACGTCGACCGCGACCAGGTCGCCCCGTGCCTCGGCCTGCGTTCCGAGCAGGTGCGAATCCACCTCGCCGGCGTCGGTGGAGCCTTTGGCGGCCGCGAGGATCTCTCGATGCAGATCCACGGCTCGCTGCTCGCGCTCCACACGAATCGCCCCGTCAAGATCGTCTACGACCGGGAGGAGTCCTTCACCGGCCATGTGCACCGGCATCCGGCCAAGATCTGGGTCGAGCACCGGGCCACCCGGGACGGGCGGATCGTGTGCGCACGGGTGCGGATCCTGCTCGACGGCGGCGCCTACGCCTCCAGCTCCACGGCCGTGATCTCCAACGCCTCGTGCTTCGCGCTCGGGCCGTACCGTGTCGACAACGCCCTCATCGAAGGCACGGTCGTCTACACGAACAACCCGCCGTGCGGAGCCATGCGCGGCTTCGGCGCGGTGCAGGTGTGCTTCGCCGCGGAAGCGCAGATGGACCGGCTGGCAGAGATGCTGGGGATCGACCCCGTGGAGCTGCGGCTGCTGAACGCGATCGAGCCCGGCGACACGCTCCCGACCGGCCAGGTGCTGACGGGCTCTCTGCCGGTCGCCGACGTGATCCGCGCCGCGGCCGCGATCCCCGTCCCCGAGCCGGAGCAGCTCCCGCGGGATCCGATCCGGCTTCCCGGCGGGGCGGGCAACACGACGCGAGGCGAGGGGGTCCGGCGCGGGGTCGGCTTCGCCGTCGGCTTCAAGAACATCTGCTTCTCCGAGGGATTCGACGACTACTGCTCGGCGCGGGTGCAGCTGTGGCCAGACGGCAGCGCCGTGGTGCACTGCGCAGCCGCGGAGGTCGGCCAGGGAGTCAGCGGCGTCATCCTTCAGGTCGCGCGGGCGGAGCTCGGCACGGACGACGTCACGCTCGGGCCACACACGACGGCGACCGTGGGGTCGGCCGGGTCCACGTCCGCCTCCCGCATGACCTGGATGGCGGCGGGCGCGGTGCGGGATGCGTGTCGCGCCGCGCTCGAGGAGCGCGCCGCTCGCGGCGGCGCCGAGGTCGACGTCGAGCGCGTGTACCGGCACGCCCCGACGTCTCCGCTCGACCCGAAGAACGGGCAGATCACCGGGGAGCGCGCCCACGTCGCCCTCGCCACGTGCGCGATGAGGGTCGTAGCCGAGGTGGACGTGGAGCTCGGTCTCACGCGGATCGTGTGGATCGGGGTTGCGCAGGACGTCGGCAGGGCGCTCAACCGCCAGGGCATCACCGGTCAGATCGAGGGGGGCACCGCCCAGGGAATCGGGCTCGCGTTGATGGAGGAGATCCAGACCCGCGACGGGAGAATCACGAACGCGAGCTTCACCGACTACCTGATCCCCACCGCTCTCGACATGCCGCCGGTCGAGTCGATCCTGATCGAGGATCCGGAGCCGGGTGCGCCGTACGGCGTCAAGGGCGTGGGCGAGCCGCCCACCGTCGTCTCCACGGCCGCGGTCGTCGCGGCACTTCGCGACGCGACCGGGAAGCCGCTCACCCGCGCGCCGGTGCGGCCGGACGAGATCGTCGGGCTCTAGGTCTCGATCAGCGGCGGCGAGTGTGCCCCGGTCCAGGCTCCGGCCTGGCGGCTCACGTCGCCCTCACTTGCGCAGCGTCAGCGCAGCGCCCACGACGAGCAGGAGCAGCCCCAGGCCCCGCATCCAGCCGATCGGGATGCGCTCGAATCCGACCCAGCCGAAGCGGTCGATCGCAGCCGCGGCGGCGAGCTGCCCGGCGATCAGGAGGCTGACGGTCGCCGTCGTGCCGATCGCCGGCCCGGCCAGCGTGATCGACAGGACGATGAAGGCGCCCAGCACGCCGCCGAGCCACAGCCACTTCGGCGCGCCGAGCGCGCTGCCGAGGCCCCCGAGCCCGCGCCGCAGGATCATCAGGCCGGCCAGCGCCAGCAGCGTCGACAAGGCCAGCGAGAAGGCGAGCGCCTCCCAGGAGCCGACCCGCTCGCCGAAGCGGCCCATCACCGCCACCTGGAAAGCGCCGGCGAGGCCGGCGGTCACAGCGAGCAGCGTTGCGGCGCCCGTCGAGCTCATGCGCGGGACGGTAGCGATTCGCTCGGGCGCCGGCTGCGTCAGCGCGTGCGACGGCCGCATCCGCGCCTGAGGCCCCGTGGCAGGGTCCCGTTCGCGGTCGGGTAGGCTCCGCTCGTGCGCGAGATCCTCACTGACCGGCGGGGCGCCGTGCTGACGATCACGCTGAACCGGCCGGACGTCTTCAACGCGTTCAACCGGCCCCTGCTCCACGCATTGCGCGCCGCGCTCGAGGACGCTGCCGACCCCGCTGTGCGGGCCGTCGTCGTCACCGGGGCCGGCCGCGGCTTCTGCGCAGGACAGGACCTGCGGGAGTTCACGGAGCTGCCCGGCTCGATCGCCGACGCGCTCGAGGAGGCGTACCACCCGAACGTCCGGCTGATTCGCTCACTCGAGAAGCCCGTGATCGCCGCGGTCAACGGGCCGGTGGCGGGCGCGGGGCTCTCGTTCGCCGTCGCGTGCGACGTACGGATCGCGTCCGCTGCCGCTTCCTTCGTGCCGGGCTTCGTCGGCATCGGGCTGGTTCCGGACGCGGGAGGCACCTGGTTCCTGCACCGGCTGCTCGGGCCTGCCCGCGCGTTCGAGTGGATGAGCTCGAACCGCCGTCTCACCGCCGATGACGCACTTGCGTACGGCCTCGTCTCGGAGGTCGTCCCGGCCGCGGGCTTCGAGGAGCGCATCACCGAGCTGGCGGACACGTGGGCCGCGCTGCCGACCCGCGCGGTGGCGATGACCAAGCGCCTCTTCGAAAGCGCGCACACCGCCACGCTCGAGGAGCAGCTCGCGCTCGAGGCGGAGTTGCAGCAGGCGGCCATGCAGACTGCGGACTTCGGCGAAGGAGTTGCTGCGTTCCTGGAGAAGCGACCAGCGAGCTTCACCGGCTCATAGCCGCTCTCGAGAGGAGCCCCCGTGTCCGAGCACGCGCCCGCAGCCGCCCAGGACGCTCCGTCGTCCCATCCGATCCGCCTCGTCGTCACCGACGACCTCGAGCGCAGCCGACTGACCGTCTTCTTCCGCCTCCTGCTCGTGATCCCGCATGCGATCGTCGTCGCCGTCTGGGGGATCGCCGTCTGGCTGCTCGCCTTCGTGGCCTGGGTGATCTGCCTCTTCACGGGCCGGCTGCCCGACTCGCTGCACGGGTTCTTCGCCTCGTTCGTCACGTACTCGACCCAGGTGTCGGCCTACCTCACGCTCGCCGCCGACCCGTTTCCCGCTTTCGGTGGGCGTCCCGGGTACCCGGTCGACCTGGAGATCGCGCCGCCAGAGCAGCAGAGCCGGCTGACCGCCCTGTTCCGGCTGCTCCTCGCGATTCCCGCCTTCATGGTGCTCTACGTGCTGCAGCTCGTCGCCCAGGTGGTCTCGTTCCTCGGGTGGTTCTACGCGCTGTTCACCGGCCGCATGAACAGGGGAATGCGCGACCTGCTCACGTACCGCCTGCGGTACGAGGCGCAGACGTACGGGTACCTGCTGTTCCTGACGGGACGGTACCCGAGCTTCTCCGACGACTGAGCGGGCCGCGGTGACGGCGATCGACACGGCCGACTACCACGCCGGCGGAGAGCCGTTCCGGATCGTCACCGCGGGCGTCGAGCCGCTGCTGGGCGGCACCGTGCTCGAGCGGCGGCGAGACGCGCTCGAGCGACTCGATCACGTGCGGCGGCTGCTCGTGCTCGAGCCGCGCGGGCACGCGGACATGTACGGCTGCCACGTCGTGCCGCCGAACGACGCGGGCGCCGACCTCGGCGTCGTCTTCTTCCACAACGCCGGCTACTCGACCGCCTGCGGGCACGGCACGATCGCGCTCGTCACGTGGGCGCTCGACGAGGGCATCGTCGAGCGACGCGAGGGCGAGAACCGGGTCGTCGTGGACGTGCCCTCGGGGCGTCTCGAGACCTGGGCCCACGTCGAGGGCGGCGAGGTGCGCTCGGTGCGATTCCGCAACGTGCCGGCCTTCGTCTGGGGGACGAGCGTCCGTGCCGGCGCCCATGAGGTGGACGTCGCCTTCGGCGGAGCCTTCTACGCCTCGCTCGAGGAGCGGGTGCAGCCGGCGGAGCTGCCGCGCCTGATCGAGCTCGGTCGCGCGATCAAGCGCGAGCTCGAGACGGCTCACGAGATCGTGCACCCGCTCGAGCCGGAGTTGCGCGACGTCTACGGCGTCATCTTCTGGCAGGAGGAGAGCGAGGAGCCCCTGACCCAGCGGAACGTCACCGTCTTCGCCGACGGAGAGGTCGACCGCTCCCCCTGTGGCTCGGGCACTTCCGCGCGCCTGGCGCTGCTCGACGCGTCCGGCCGGCTCGCGCGCGGGGCCGGTCTCCGGCACCTTTCCGTCGTCGGCTCGCAGTTCAGCGGGCAGGTCGTGGGCGCCGCCGAGGTGGCGGGGCGGCCGGCCGTGATCACAGAGGTCGAGGGGAGCGCCTACCGCACGGGCACGGCATCCTTCACGCTCGATCCGCGCGACCCACTCGGCGAGGGATTCCTGCTCCGCTAGGGCCCTGGCGCCGCCCCACGGGAAACGAGCGGCACGAATCGGGGAGAACGCCGATGCGCCGGGCCGGGCGCGGGGATACAAAGGATGTGCCAAGGAGGTGAGGGCAGTGAAGGCTTTCACCGCATTCACTGGCAGTGTGCTCGTAGTGCTCGTTGCGGTTCTGCTCGTCCCGATGGCGCTCGGTGCCGTCAGGCCCGATGACAGGTCGGGCGTTCTCGGCCCCGGCTCCGTCGCACAGGCGGTGCCAACTCATCCGAACGATCGGGCGGGCCCTCTCGGCGCCGGAGCGGTGACGCTCGAGGGTCAGCCGGCGGTCTGGCAGGGAGAGCGCGACAGCGGGCTGTACAGGCCCGACGGCGCGGTTGCAGCGCCCGACGTCGTCGTCCCTGTCGTTGAGAGCCCGTCCGGTTGGGACTGGACGAGGATCGGCTTCGGCGCCGCCATCGCGGCTGCTCTGGCGCTCATGGCTGCGGCAGTCACGCTGACGCTTCGTCAGCACGGCGGCCCCGGCAGGCCCGTGCCGCACTGAGCACAGGTGGGGCGGCCGCCGCTGCGGCCGCCCCACCGCCTCGCTCGCGGCAGGGCCGCGATCTCGACGGGCACGCCCGGCCGGCGTACCGCCGTGACCTGCCTAGAACACGGTGCGGCCACCGCCTGCCAGCACGATCGCATGTGCGACGTCCGGCGGGAGCCCCTGGCGGCGTGGCGCGAGCGCCGTCTGCAGGTCGATCTCCAGGCGCTGCGCGAGGTCGAGCGCCTGCTCGGGGGTGTAGCCCGCCCGCTCGAGCGAGGCCTGTCGCAGCGCGACGACGCGTGCCGGGTCGGGGCGTGGCCCCTGGCTGTCGCGATCGCCCACCACGGGCAAGCGTACGCGGCCCGTCCGCCGGGTAGAAGATGCCCAGGAGAGAGATGCGCGTGCTCATCGTCAACCCGCTTGCCAGCGGCGTCTCCGAACGCCGCCTGGAGGCCGTCATGCGTGCCCTGCCCGCAGGCACCGAGACGGCGTTCACTCTCGGCCGGGGCCACGCGACGGAGCTCGCGCGCGAGTGGGGGCCGCGGGTCGAGACGGTCTATGTCTTCTCCGGCGACGGCACCTACAACGAGGTCCTGAACGGCCTCGAGGTCGACGTGCCGCTCGGGTTGATCCCGGGCGGGGGCACGAGCGTGCTGCCGCGGGCGCTCGGGCTGCCGCGCGACGCGGTTCGCGCCGCCGAGCGAGTCGCCCTGGGCCGGCCGCGGCGCATCTCGCTCGGGCGTGTCAACGGCCGCCGCTTCGGATTCAACGCAGGCATCGGCTTCGACGCGGAGCTCGTCCGGCGAGTCGACGCCCTGGGGCGGCGCCAGGACGGGAGGCGTCCGGGTGATGTCGCGTTCGCGCGGACGGTGCTGCGCCTGCTCGTCGACCGGCGCCTTCACTTCGAGCCGGAGCTCGAGGTGGAGGGGCTCGGGCGGGCGGCGTTCGCGTTCGTCGCGAACTGCTCGCCGTACACCTATGCCGGGGCGCTCGGCCTTCGCTTCGCTCCGGAGGCAACGTTCGAGGGCGGCGTCGACGTGGTGGCGCCGACCACGATCCGCGCAGGAGCGTTGCCGAGCCTCGCCGTGCGGGCCGTGCGAGGCCTCGCCGCCCACAAGGACGTCCTCTATGCGCACGATCTGGACGAGGTCGTGATCCGCTGCGACCGGCCGCTGCCTCTGCAGGTCGACGGCGAGGACATGGGTGACGTCGAGACGGCCGTGATCGAGGCCGAGCGAGATGCCCTCACCGTGCTCGTCTGAAGGGCCGCGCCCCGGCGCGGTCGAAGGCAGCCTCCGGGCCGCGACGCCGTCCCGCGACACGAGCGCCGTGGCCCGGCCGGCGTCGGGTCAGTCCGTACAATCCGGCTGATGGGTGACTGGTACCAGATCGGCGTCACGGTCGGGGTCGGGCTCGGTGTGGGGATCCTCTGCGCGGGCCTGCTGGCCGGCGTCCGCTTCGGACGCCTGGCCGCCACCGCCGCCGCGATCGCCGTCGGCGTGGTGGTGGGGCTGGTGGTCGACGGCTGGAGCGCCGCCGGCGGCGGCGTGGTCGGCGGGCTGCTCGGGGCGCTGTCGGCCGTCGTGATCGCCCGTGGAGCAGCCAGGCGCGGTGCCACGGGAGGCGGCACTGCCTTCTTCCTGGGTGTTGCGGGCATCGTCGTGGCGGCGCTCGCGCTGATTCCCGTCGTCGGCTACGTGGAGGCGGTCGTGCTGCCGGCGCTCGCCGTCAGGCGGGCCCGGAGCTCCCCGCAGAAGTACGCAGGGCTTCGCTCGCTCGCGAAGTGACGAACCGTCCCCCCAAGCCCGTCATCCTCGCCGTGATCGACGGGCTGACCCCGGCGATGCTCGAGGCGGCGGTCGAGACGGGCCATGCGCCCGTGCTGGCGCAACTCGTCGAGCTCGGAAGCTACGGGAAGGCGACGTCGGTGTTCCCCTCGCTGACGCCCGTCTGCCTCTCGTCGATCGCGACCGGCGCCCACCCGGACGTCCACGAGATCCCGCATCTCGTCTGGTATCACCGCCAGGAGGGCCGTCTCGTCGAGTACGGCTCCTCGTTCGGGGCGGTGCGTGCGGCTGGCATCGGGCAGACGCTCCGCGACACGCTGGTCAACATGAACACCCGGCACCTCGGCGTCCGGGCCGTGACCGTGTTCGAGGCGCTCGGCGACGCCGGGCTGCGGACCGCCTCGGTCAACTTCACCGCCTACCGCGGCCGCACACCGCACCGCTCCACGCTGCCGTTCCTCGGGAGCGTGCGCGGCCCGGAGAGCTTCTTCTTCTACAACCTCTTCAGGAGCGAGCGCACCGGCGCGCCGCTCTCCTGGCGGAACCGTCCCGCCGGGTCGATCGACGCCTACGCGACGGCGGTCGGCCGCTGGCTCGTCACTCGCGACTCCTTCGACTTCCTCGTCTACTACCTGTCCGATTACGACTACGCCTCCCACGAGCACGGGCCGGACACGGCGTTCGAGGTCTTGGCCCGCTGCGACGCGGCAATCGGCGCGCTGGCCGACGCTGCGGGCGGTCTCGAGCGGCTGCTCGACCGCTACGCCCTCGTCGTGCTCTCCGACCACGGGCAGACGGCCGTGCGGGACGTGGCCGTGCTGGAGAAGCGGTATGCGAGCGTGGCCGGGGCGCTACTGACAGCGTCGAACCGCGCGGCGCAGGTGTACGTGCAGCCCGGCTGCCTGCTCGACCCGAGGCAGCTCGCGGCCGTTCTCGACCCCGAGCCGGCGGTCGACGTCACCCTCTTCCGCGAGGGCAGCGAGGCGATTGCCCGCAGAGAGGGCGAGGAGCTGCGCTTCGCACCCGGCCCCGCCGGGTGGCGGCTGTCGGGCGATGCCGCCGTCCTCGATCATCCGGACGCGCTGGCGCGAGCATGGACGTCACTGGCCAACCCGAACGCCGGAGAGGTGCTCGTGTCCGCCGCAGCGGGGTGGGAGTTCGCCGATCTCGGAGGCCGCCACCATCTCGGCGGTGGCTCGCACGGATCGCTGCTCGCCGGGGACTCGGAGGTGCCGTTGCTCACGGTCGGCATCGAGGGGAGCGCGGCGAGCATCGTCGACGTCGCTTCGCTCGTGCTCCGGCATTTTGCGGTCGAGCAACCGTCCTACGCGCTCGACCGTGCCGCCTGACACCCCCGGGCGGGGCATCGAGGCAGCCGCGCGGGCCGGGATGGTGCAGCATCAGCTCCGGGAGCGCGGGATCGCCGACGAGAGGGTGCTCGCGGCGATGGGACGGGTGCCGCGCGAGTTGTTCGTGCCGGCCGGCCTCCGTGCCGCCGCCTACCAGGACTCCGCCCAGCCGATCGGTCACGAGCAGACGATCTCGCAGCCGTTCATCGTGGCGGCCACCTGTGCGCTGCTCGGCCTGCGAGGCGACGAGCGGGTGCTCGACGTCGGGACGGGCTCCGGGTACGCGGCGTGCGTGCTCGCCGAGCTGGCCGCCGAGGTCGTGACGATCGAGCGGATCCCTGAGCTTGCCGCAGCTGCCGCCGCGGCTCTCGTCGCCGCAGGGCACCCGGAGGTGGACGTCCGCGTCGGAGACGGCTCCCTCGGCGTCCCGGATCGGGCGCCCTACGACGCGATCGCCGTCGCAGCCGCAGCGCCGTCGATCCCGCCCGCGCTCGTCGAGCAGCTCGCCGACACCGGGCGGCTCGTGATTCCCCGCGGCACGCGGCACGCACAGCGGCTCGTACGGGTGGAGCGCAGCGGAGATGCGCTCGTCGAGCGCTCGTCGATGCCCTGTCGTTTCGTGCCGCTCATCGGTGCAGCGGGCTTCGAGCGGGGGTGACCGGTCAGCTAGGCTCGCCGGGCGCCATGGGAACGACGCCGGCCACGACGAGCGCGCGCGCCACGAGCCGCATGGGCGGCTCGCTGCGCAAGCGCAGCAACTGGACGCAGCTCGGCAAGTTCTGCGTCGTCGGCGCCACCGGCTACGTCGTCAACCTGGTCGTCTTCGCCGCCCTGCTCGAGGGCCTCGGCCTTCATTACGCAGCGGCCGCGATCGGATCGTTCCTCGTCGCGGTTGCGAACAACTACACGTGGAACCGCCTGTGGACGTTCCGGGGCCAGCGACGGCACCTCGCCTACCAGGGCCTTCGCTTCCTCGTCGTCTCGACGAGCGCCCTCGGGGCGAACCTCGTCGTCTTGCATCTCCTCGTCCAGGCGGGTGTCGGCGAGATCATCGCCCAGGCGATCGCGATCGTGCTCGTCACGCCGCTGAACTTCGTCGGCAACAAGCTCTGGTCGTTTCGGCGAAGCTCCTAGCGCTGGCCGCCGCGCTCGTGCTCGGCGGCGCAGCGCTCGTGGCCGCGCCCGCAGCGCGAGCCGCCGGCCCTCCTCCCACGACGACCGCGGGTACGGGGAGCGGCTACGGAGAGGCGTTCGAGCCGGAGACGGACGGGCCGGTGCTGACCGAGGCCCAGGCCGTGGCCCGCTTCGTGAGGGTCGGGAAGGTGCGGCGCTGGCTCGACCGCTATCCGCCCCGCCCCACCACGGACGCGACCTTCGACGAGGCTACTCGCCAGTGGCGCGTGCACGTCTGGTCCGGGAGGGCGGGCGAGGTCGCAACGGGCCGGGTCGAGGACCCGAGCGGCCGCGTGCTGGAAGCCTGGACCGGGCCGCAGGTGGCATGGAAGATGGCCCGTGGCCGCCCCGGCGCCTTCGGCGGCAAGATCCTCAATGCGTGGTGGGTGTGGATCCCGCTGAGCCTGCTCTTCCTGGTCGGGCTCGTCGACCGTCGCAGGCCGCTGTCGTGGCATACCGTCGACCTGCTCGTGTTGATCTCGTTCGGCCTCTCGCTCTGGTTCTTCAACCGCGGCGAGATCTTTCGCAGCGCCCCTCTGGCCGTGCCGCCGCTCCTGTACCTGCTCGTGCGCACCTCGTGGATCGGCTTCCGGGGCAGGGGAGCGCCGCCGCGGGGCACCTGGCCCGTGTGGCTGCTCGCCGCCGCGGCCGTCTTCCTGGGAGGCTTCCGGCTGGGGCTCGACCTCGAAACCCCGCACAGCGTGATCGACGTCGGCTACGCGGGCGTGATCGGGGCCGACAGGATCCTCGACGGCCAGGCCCCCTACGGGCATATGCCCGTGCAGGACGATCGCGAGCCGTGCGGCAGGGCCGACGCCGACGGGGAGATTCGCGACCGCATTCAGGCGAACGGCAGGTGCGAGTCCTCGAACCCGCGCGGCGACACCTACGGGCCTGTTGCCTACCTCGCCTATGTTCCGGCGGTGCTGACGTTCGGCTGGAGCGGGAAGTGGGACTCGCTCCCCGCCGCCCACGCGGCGGCGATCCTGTTCGACCTGCTCGTCGTCCTCGGCCTCGTCCTTGTCGGTCGCCGCCTCGGCGGCAACCGCCTGGCGGCGACGCTCGCGTTCGCCTGGCTCGCCTTCCCGTTCACGGCGTACGTCCTCGCGACCAGCTCGAACGACGCGCTCATGCCGGCGTTCCTCGTCTGGGGCTTCTGGCTCGCGACCTCAGCCTGGGCACGGGGAGCCTTCGCGGCCCTCGCAGGGTGGACGAAGTTCGCGGCGCTCCTGCTCGCGCCGCTCTGGCTCACGTACCCGGACGGGCTGCGACGCGCGACGGTGATCCGGTTCGCGATCGCGTTCGCCGCGGCAACCCTCGCTGCCTTCTCGATCCTGCTCCTGGAGCCGGACGTGATCGACGCGCTGCGCACGTTCTCGGAGCGGACGCTCGGCTTCCAGCTCGACCGTGAGTCGCCGTTCTCCATCTGGGGCTGGGGGCAGTATCACGCTCGCGGCATCCCCGACCTGGCGCCCGGCCAGACGGCGCTGCAGGTCGCCGTGCTGGCGCTCGCGGGAGTTGCTGCGGTGCTGCCCCGCCGCAAGGGCCCGCTCGAGCTCGCGGCTCTGAGCGCTGCCATCCTGGTCGGCTTCGAGCTGGCGCTCACCCACTGGTTCTACCTCTACATCGCCTGGTTCCTGCCGTTCGTGCTGATCGCCATGCTCGCTCCCAGGGTCGCCCCGGAGGAACGGTGAGCCCGGCCCGCCGGAGACGCGCCGGCGTGGCCGCGCTGGGGGCGGCCACCGGCCTGGCAGCGGGGCTGCTGCTGACGTCGGGCCTGATCGGGGGTCCCGGCATCTCCGACACGCCGGTCTACCAGCTCTACGGGGAGAGGATGGCCGCGGGCGACGTTCCGTACCGGGACTTCCGCGTCGAGTACCCCCCGGGTGCCCTGCCCGCTTTCGTGGTGCCGGCGCTCGTGAGCTCGACGCTCGACGGCTACGACGCGGTCTTCGCAGGCCTGATGCTGGTCATGCTGGCGGCGCTCGGCGCCCTCGTCGCCGTCTCGCTCGAGCTCCTGGGTGCGTCGGGCTGCCGTATCGGCCTTGGGCTCGCGACGGTCGCGGGGGGCGTGCTGTGGCTCGGGCCGTTCACTCTGACGCGCTTCGATCTGGTGCCCGCGGCGATCACAGCTGCCTCGGTCGCGGCCGTTCTCCTGGGCCGCGAGCGGCTGGCGGCCGTCATCCTCGGCGTAGCGGTCGCGACCAAGATCTACCCGGTCGTCGTGCTTCCGCTTCTCGTCGCGCGGAGCGCGCGCCGCCACGGCAGGGCGGAAGCGCTGCGCGTGCTCGTGACGGTCGCGAGCGTCGTCGCGCTCGCCTACCTGCCGTTCCTGCTGCTCTCCCCTGCCGGTGTCGGCCGCAGTCTCTGGCACCAGCTCGGCCGTCCGCTCCAGATCGAGAGCCTCGGCTCCGGGGTCCTGCTTGCACTGCACCACACGTTCGCGATGCCGCTCGACTGGGCATCGGGGCACGGCTCGGCGAACCTGACCGGGGCGGTCGCAGCTGTCGCGTCGGCGATCACCACGGTCGTCGGCGTCGCCGCGCTCGTGGCGGTGTGGGCTGCTTTCGCGCGCGGCGAGGTCGTCGACGAGCGCTTCGCTCGCTTCGCGGCGGCCGCTGTGGTCGCCTTCGTGGCGTTCGGCAAGGTGCTGTCACCCCAGTTCCTCGTCTGGCTGCTCCCACTCGTTCCGCTCGTCGCCGGCCTGCGAGGGGTCGTGGCGTCCGCATCGCTCGTGCTCGCGTGCGCGCTGACGCGACTCTGGTTCCCGGGCGACTATCTGGCGCTCGTGAAGCAGTTCGACGCGCAGTCGTCCTGGCTCGTGCTCGCTCGAGACCTGGTGCTCGTCGGGATCTTCTTCTTGCTCCTGCGCGAGAGCCCTAGGGCCAGGGCACGCGCACCGGAGCGATCCCGGTCGCGCGGCCCGTCTCCGGGTCGCACGTGACGACGGCTCCCTCGATGCGGACTCCCCCCTCCGCCACCTCGAACCGCACCGGCATGCCGGTGCGCATCCGGTAGGTCGCAAGCTCGGCCTTGACGCCGATCACGGAGTCGTGGGGGCCGGTCATGCCGGCATCTGTCATCGCCGCCGTGCCTCCCGGCTGCACCCTGGCGTCGGCGGTCTGAACGTGCGTGTGGGTGCCGATCACGGCCGTGACGCGGCCGTCGAGCCAGCGGGCGAGCGCCACCTTCTCGCTCGTCGCCTCCGCATGCACGTCCACGAGGACGACGGGAGTGTGGGCGCGTGCCTCGTCCACGAGCTCGTCGACGATCTCCCACATGCTTCGCATCGGCTCGAGGAAGAGCGACCCGAGCAGGTTGATCACGGCCACCGACGTGCCGCTCGTGGACGGAACGACGGCGAGCCCGCGTCCCGGAGCAGACGCCGAGAGATTGGCCGGCCGGAGCACGCGCTCCGAGGAGCCGAGATACGAGGCGATCTCGGCGCGTCTCCAGGTGTGGTTGCCGAGGGTGATCGCATCCGCTCCGGCTGCGAGCAGCCGCTCGGCGAGCTTCGGGGTGATGCCGACGCCGTCGGCGACGTTCTCGCCGTTGACGATGCAGCAGGCGACGTCGTGCTCCTCGCGGAGGGCCGTCAGACGCTGCTCGAGCGCCTCGCGCCCCGGGCGGCCAACCACGTCGGCGACGAAGAGGATCCTCATCGAGCGGCCTGGGCCGACGCTACGGCAGCGATCCGGCCGCGGGGTGCACCTCGATCGCCACGTTGTTGCCTGCAGCACGGGCGTGCTTGGCGAGCGCCTGGCGCTCGACCGCTGCGACGTCGACGACGGTGCCGAGCTTGGACGACGCCTTCAGCATCGGGGATCCAACTGCCAGCGACGGGTCCGGCTGGACGTGGGTGAGCGAGACGATCACCGAGGGAGCCTCGGTGGGCCGTACGTCGATGCGTGCCCCGTAGGGCTTGCCGTCGATCACGTACGGGGAGATCGCCGCCACGGTGCCGTCGACCGGGGCGTAGACGTCGGTGCCGGGCTCGGCCCCGACGTCGACGACCTCGGTGCCGGGGCTCCCCTCGAGCTGGTACCACACGGGCCCCGTCTTCGGCGCTCCGGCGATCTTGCGCCACAGGCGCGCGAGCAGCCCCTCGTTCACCTGTCTGCCCACCGGTTGCAGCTCCAGCGCGTTGCTGCGCGTGCCGTGGAAGCCGATCGCGGTGACCTCCTCGGCAGAGACGGGGAGCTGGATCTGCAGGTTTCCCACCGTTGCGACGATCGCCGGCCTCGGCGGCACGCTCTCGGTCGCCACGGCAGGGGTGGCCGCGAGAGGGGCGGCCGCCCGCTGGGGCGCGCTGGAGCCGAACGCTGTCAGGAGGAGCGTGACGACTGCGAGCGCAGCGACGATCCCGAGCACCGCCAGCCGCCGCGCCCGCTGCTGGGAACGTCGACGAGATGAGCGGAGACGGGCCGCTTGCCGGGAGCGCGGCGTGGCCATCCCAGTCACCGTACCGGACGGCTCAGCGGTGCTCAACCGGTGCCACAGTCGGGTCTCACGTTCTGCGCGACCCTTCTCGGCTGCCTCGACGGTGCCGGAGCTACGATCGTGCCCATGATCGTGGAGGCTGACCGGGGCGACGGAGACGGGGGATTGCCGCCGGTCGAGCCGGTGCCGAGCGGACCCACGATCCGGGTCCCGCGGTGGATCCAGCTCGTCGGCCTGCCGGTGCTGCTCGTGCTCGGGTGGATGCTCGCGGGCACGCTCGGGCACGTCCTGTTCCTCTTCCTCACGGCGTCGGTGATCGCTTTCCTGCTGAATCCGCTCGTGCGCGAGCTGCAGCGCGCCCGGCTGCCGCATGGACTGGCGGTCGGGGTCGTCTTCCTTCTCTTCGCCTCTGCCGTCGCCTTCGTCGCGCTCGCGCTCGGCTCGGTCGTGGTCGACCAGACACGAGCGGCGGCGGACAGGGCCGACGCCTACGTGACCGTCGAGGGCGGGGGCGGCCAGACGGGTGCCGAACGGGACATCGACCGCCTGCAGGGATGGCTCGACGGCCACGGCCTCGAGCGTGTCCAGATCGAGAAGCAGGCGACCGACTGGGTCGACAACCTCGGTGCCGGGGAGATCTCGAAGTACACGCAGGACGCGATCTCGTTCGCCCAGGGCGCTGCGTGGTCGATCGTCTTCACCCTCTTCAGCCTGATCCTGATCGTCGTGATCGCGATCTACATGCTGCTCGACATGCCCAGGCTGGAGGGCGCAATCGACCGGCGCTTCCCGCCGCACGGCGGCCGGCCGCTGACGCTGCGGATCGAGCGTGCTCTCGCCGGTTACGTCCGAGGGCAGGTGATCCTCTCGACCGTGATCGGGTCGAGCGCGGGCGTCGGCATGTGGATCCTCGGAGAGACGGGCCTTGTGCCCGGCGCCGAGCGGTATGCGCTGCTCTTCGGTGTCTGGACGGGTGTGATCGAGGTGATCCCCTACATCGGTCCGTGGCTCTCCGCCGTGCCGCCCGCGATCTACGCGCTCGTCGTCGACCCGGTCTCGTTCATCTGGGTCGCGCTGCTCTTCGTCTTCATCTACCAGGTCGAGGGGCACGTCGTCGTGCCGAACGTGATGGCGAGCGCGCTGCGTCTGCACCCGCTGCTCGTGATCTTCGGCCTGCTCGCAGGCGGCGAGCTCTACGGCATCTGGGGCGTGCTCCTGGCCCTGCCGACTATGGCGGCCCTGCGCTCGATCTGGGAGTTCTTCGGGGAGCGGGTTCGGCTCGAGAGCTGGGACGGCATGGACGAGCTGCCGTTGCAGGCCGAGCTGGAGGGACGCGCTCCGCCCGGCCGGCCGCTTGGCGGCGACTGACACCGCCCCCAAAAAGGGCGCCCATTTGGGTGCGGGTCGTCCTTATATGCACGATGCTGTCCCCTTTGCAGGGGACAGCATTCCAAGCGCGAAGCAAGCGGCGGTATAGACCGTTGTCGCACCATGACCGAAGGTTCCAAGCGCTTGGATACCACTGCACTGCTCCAGAACCTGCCAGAGCTCGAAGCCAGGGCCGCCAGGCTGCGCGGGAAGGAGCTGCGCGCGCGCAGGAAGGCCGAGAGGGTCGAGCAGCAGATCCGCGGGATTCGGATCCTCGCCGGCCATGCGCCCGGGGATGGGCGCCTGCCGGCCCCTCCCCATCTGCTCGAGGCCGCTCCGACGGGCATCGCGGCGATCCGGCGGGTGCTGGGCGAGTTCCCGAGCACTGTTTGGAGCGCCGGCTCCCTGCATGCCGAGCTCGAGCGGCGCGGATGGGTGTCGCCGACCGCGAGATACAGGCTGCAGGGCACCGAGGCCGCTGTCAGCCGCATGGTGCGAAGCGGCGAGCTGCGCCGTGTCGGGCGCGGCCGGTACCGGCTGGCAGGCACGTTGCCGGCCGACATCCGGCAGCTGCCCGGGCGCGTCGGCCTTGACCCGACCCTCATCCATGCGAACGGCGCCGCATGAGCGCAGCGGGCGCCCTGCGGCGGCTCCGGCGCACGATCGCGCTCGTCGTCGTCGCGGCCTCGGTCTGCGTGGCGATTCTGCTGGGCCGCGCCGACGGTGGCATCACCGACAACGTCTACGCGATCGGGTACACCACGAACTCGATCTACCAGGTGAATCTCACCGACGGGACCGTCACATCGGTCTACACGGGGTATCCGATCACGCCCGCGACCGAGAACTCTGCCGCGCAGGCGATTCGGGCCAGCGACGGGATGATGTTCTACATCGCGGGCACCTCGGGCAACGGGGCCGTGTACCGCTGGAACCCTGCGACACCGGCGACGGCGCCGCAGCTGCTCGGACGGACGGGGAGCAGCACGCCCTACATGCCGCGCCTGGCCTTCAACTCCGCCGGGACGCTTTACGCCATGGACACCGATGGCACGCAGCTCTACATCATCGATCAGTCCACCGGGGTCGCGACAGCGACGGGGGTGCCGGTGACGGGAGCGGGGAGCGGCGGAGGCGACATCGAGTTCAACCCCGCCAACGGGCTCCTCTACCTCGTCTCCAACACGACCGTGTACACGGTGCCGCTCACGGGCGGAGCAGCGACGAACCTCGGCAGCATCACCGGGCTGACCGGCAGCGGCGCCACCGGCATCGCGTTCCGGCCTTCCACCGGCGAGCTCGTGGTCTCCGTCAATGCCAGCCCGTCGAAGCTGTACACGGTGAACCTGTCGACCCTCGCGGCGACCCCGTTCTCGGGGACGATGACGACGTTGATCGGCGACATGGCCAGCGTTCCCCGGCGCGAGGCGGACCTGAGGGCGACGAAGACGGACGGTGCCACGACGTACACCCCGGGCGCCAACGTCGTCTACACCGTCGTCTTCACGAATGCAGGCCCTTCCGACGCCGATGGCGCCACGATCGCGGACGCCGTTCCCGCGCAGGTGTCCTCGCGCGCCTGGAGCTGCGTCGCCGCCGGCGGTGCCGCGTGCCCAGCGGCGAGCGGCTCGGGTGCCCTGAGTGCGACGGTGGCTACGTTCCCTGCGGGAGGCTCGGTCACCTACACCGTCACCGACACCACGAGCCCGTCGGCCTCCACCTCGCTCGCGAACACCGCCACGGTCACCGCCCCATCGGGCCTCACCGATCCGGCGGCGGGTAACAACTCGGCGACGGATACGGACACGGTGTCGCGGGTGTCGGATCTGCAGGTGACGAAGACGGATGGGTCTGCCTCGGCGGTGCCTGGTTCGCCGATTGCCTACACGGTCACGGTCACCAACAACGGTCCTTCTAATGTGACGGCTGCGACGGTTTCGGACACGGTGCCGGCTGCGGTGACGGGTGTGAGTTGGACCTGTGCGATCACGTCGGGGTCGGGCTCGTGTGCTGCTGCTTCTGGCTCTGGGCAATGCGATCGCGACGTCGGTGAGCCTGAACAGCGGTGCGGTGGCGACCTACACGGTCTCGGGCACGGTCAGCCAGAGCGCCACTGGCTCGCTCGCCAACACCGCTACGGCCGGGGTGCCGGCCGGCTGGACCGATCCGGCGGCGGGGAACAACTCGGCGACGGATACGGACACGGTGTCGCGTGTGTCGGATCTGGTCGTGTCGAAGTCGGATGGGGTTGCGAGCGTGACGGCGGGCTCGCCGGTTTCGTACACGGTGACGGTGTCGAATGTGGGGCCTTCGAATGTGTCGGGCGCGACGTTCACGGACACGGTGCCGGCTGCGATCACGGGGGTTGGGTGGAGTTGTTCGGTGTTGGGCGGCGGTTCGTGTGGGAACGCGGTTGGCTCGGGTAATGCGATCAGCGAGACGGTGAGCCTGAACAGCGGTGCGGTGGCGACCTACACGATCTCGGGCACGGTTTCTCCTGCTGCGTCGGGCAGCCTGGCGAATACTGCGAGCGCGGCGGTGCCGGTGGGCACGACGGACCCGAATGCGGGTAACAGCTCGGCGACGGATACGGACACGGTGTCGCGGGTGTCGGATCTGCAGGTGACGAAGACGGATGGGTCTGCCTCGGCGGTGCCTGGTTCGCCGATCGCCTACACGGTCACGGTCACCAACAACGGTCCTTCTAATGTGACGGCTGCGACGGTTTCGGACACGGTGCCGGCTGCGGTGACGGGTGTGAGTTGGACCTGTGCGATCACGTCGGGGTCGGGCTCGTGTGCTGCTGCTTCTGGCTCTGGCAATGCGATCGCGACGTCGGTGAGCCTGAACAGCGGTGCGGTGGCGACCTACACGGTCTCGGGCACGGTCAGCCAGAGCGCACTGGCTCGCTCGCGAACACCGCTACGGCCGGGGTGCCGGCCGGCTGGACCGATCCTGTCGCGGGCAACAACAGCGCTACCGACACCGACACGCTGGTGCCGACCAGCGATCTGGCCGTGACGAAGACGGACGGCAGCGCCACCGAGGTGCCCGGGACAGCGGTTTCCTACACGGTCACGGTCACCAATCTGGGGCCATCGGCAGTGACCGGCGCGACGCTTCACCGACACCGTGCCCGCCACGATCACCGGCGTCACCTGGACGTGCTCGATCACGTCGGGGTCGGGCTCGTGTGCTGCTGCTTCCGGCTCTGGCAATGCGATCGCGACGTCGGTGAGCCTGAACAGCGGTGCGGTGGCGACCTACACGGTCTCGGGCACGGTCAGCCAGAGCGCCACTGGCTCGCTCGCCAACACCGCTACGGCCGGGGTGCCGGCCGGCTGGACCGACCCTGTCGCGGGCAACAACAGCGCTACCGACACCGACACGCTGGTGCCGACCAGCGATCTGGCCGTGACGAAGACGGACGGCAGCGCCACCGAGGTGCCCGGGACGACGGTTTCCTACACGGTCACGGTCACCAATCTGGGGCCCTCGGCAGTGACCGGCGCCACCTTCACCGACACCGTGCCCGCCACGATCACCGGCGTCACCTGGACGTGCTCGATCACGTCGGGGTCGGGCTCGTGTGCTGCTGCTTCCGGCTCTGGCAATGCGATCGCGACGTCGGTGAGCCTGAACAGCGGTGCGGTGGCGACCTACACGGTCTCGGGCACGGTCAGCCAGAGCGCCACTGGCTCGCTCGCCAACACCGCTACGGCCGGGGTGCCGGCCGGCTGGACCGACCCTGTCGCGGGCAACAACAGCGCTACCGACACCGACACGCTGGTGCCGACCAGCGATCTGGCCGTGACGAAGACGGACGGCAGCGCCACCGAGGTGCCCGGGACGACGGTTTCCTACACGGTCACGGTCACCAATCTGGGGCCCTCGGCAGTGACCGGCGCCACCTTCACCGACACCGTGCCCGCCACGATCACCGGCGTCACCTGGACGTGCTCGATCACGTCGGGGTCGGGCTCCTGTGCTGCTGCTTCCGGCTCGGGCAACGCGATCACGACGAGCCTCACCCTCACCTCGGGCTCCGCGGCGACGTTCACGGTCTCCGGCACAGTGGCGCCGTCCGCGACCGGAACCCTCGCCAATACGGCGTCGGCAGCCGTCCCTGCCGGTGTCACCGATCCGGTCGCGGGCAACAACTCCGCAACCGACACAAACACTCTCACGCCCCAGTCGGACCTGACAGTGACCAAGACCGACGGCCAGACGACGGCGGCTCCCGGCCAGGCGCTGACCTACACGGTGACCGTCACGAACAACGGGCCGTCGAACGTGGCCGGCGCCCTGCTCACCGACGACGTCCCGGCCGCCGTCGCAGGAGTGTCATGGTCGTGCTCGCTTGCGGGCGCCGGCGCCTGCGCCACCGCGTCGGGCACCGGCAGTGCCGTCTCGACAGGCCTCGACCTGGCGGTCGGCTCGGTCGCCACGGTCACGATCAGCGGCACCGTGGATCAGGGCGCGGCTGGGACGCTGACGAACACCGCCCAGGTCGCATTGCCTGCAGGCACCACCGATCCCTCGCTCTCGAACAACAGCGCCACCGACGTCGACACGCTCGATGCCCGAGCCGATCTGGCCGTCACGAAGACGGACGGCAGCGCGACCGCCGTGCCGGGTCAGGGAATCGCCTACACGGTGACGGTGACGAACAACGGCCCTTCCAACGTCGCCGCGGCCGGATTCGCCGACCCGGTGCCGGCCGCCGTCACCGGCGTGAGCTGGAGCTGCAGCATCTCGACCGGCACCGGCGCGTGCGGAGCCGCGTCCGGCTCCGGCAACGCCGTGTCGACGAGCCTTGCGCTCGATGCCGGAGCTGTCGCCACCCTGACGGTGAGTGGCACGGTGGCACCTGGAGCGACCGGCACCCTTGCCAACACGGCGTCGGCCTCCGTGCCGGCCGGCTGGACAGATCCCGTCGCCGGCAACGACAGCGCCACCGACACCGACACGCTGACGCCGATCGCCGACCTCGGCGTGACGAAGACCGACGGCAGCGTCACCGCGGTGCCTGGCGCACCGCTGACCTACACGATCGCCGTCACCAACGCAGGGCCTTCCGCAGTCACCGGCGCGAGCATCTCGGACACTGTCCCTGCCGCGCTGACAGGCGTGAGCTGGACGTGCGCGATCACGAGCGGCACCGGCTCGTGCGGGAGCAGCGGTGGCTCCGGGAACTCGATCGCCACGACGGTCGCCCTCGGGCCGGCAGCCGTCGCAACGCTCACCGTCTCTGGCGTGGTTGCGGCCGGAGTCAGCGGCACACTGTCGAACACGGCGGCCGTGACCCTCCCGGCCGGCGTCGCCGACCCGGTTCCGGCCGACAACACCGCGACGGACGTCGACACGCTGACTCCGCAGTCGGATCTCGCCGTCACCAAGACCGACGGCAGCTCGACTGCCGTCCCGGGCTCTCCCGTCTCGTGGGTGGTCGCCGTCACGAACAACGGCCCCTCGTCGGTCACGGGCGCGAGCGTGACCGACACGATCCCCGCGGCCGTGACCGGGGTCACGTGGTCGTGCTCGGTGACGTCGGGCAGCGGTTCCTGCGGCTCGGGATCGGGGAGCGGCAACAGCATCGCCACCACGGTCTCGCTTGCCCCGGGAGCCGTTGCCACGCTCATCGTCGGCGGGACGCTCTCGAGCTCGGCGGCCGGCTCGCTGGTGAACACGGCGGCCGCCTCGGTGCCAGCCGGCTGGACAGACCCGGTCGCCGCGAACGACAGTGCGACCGACACCGACACGATCACGCCGCTCGCCGATCTGGCGGTGAGCAAGACCGACGGCCAGGCGAGCGCTGTGCCGGGCACCGCGATCACCTACACGGTCGACGTGACGAACCACGGGCCCTCCGCCGTCTCGGGCGCCGCCCTGACCGACACCGTGCCGGCGGCGATCACCGGCGTCTCCTGGAGTTGCTCGATCACCTCCGGCGTCGGCTCCTGTGCGAGCCCACTGGGGACGGGAAATGCCGTCTCGACGACGCTCGACCTCGCGCCCGGGGCATCGGCGGCCGTCACGATCAGCGGCGTCGTCTCGCCGGCGGCGAGCGGGACGCTCGCCAATACCGCCACGATCACACCCCCGGCCGGCGTCACGGATCCCGTGCTCGTGAACAACAGCGACACCGACAGCGATGCCCTGGCCCCCACGACCGACCTCGCGGTGACGAAGACCGACGGTACCGGCTCCGAGATCCCCGGCACCAACGTCACCTACACGGTGACGGTGTCGAATCTCGGGCCCTCGGACGTCTCGGGCGCGACGGTGAGCGACGTCCTGCCGGGAACCATCTCCGCAGCGTCCTGGACGTGCGCCGTCCCGCCTGCGCTCGGTGCGTGTGGCGCCTCCTCGGGCTCGGGCAACGTGGCGACCACGCTCGACCTGAAAGCAGGGGCGAGCGCGACCCTCGTGGTCACCGGGACGATCTCACCGGCGGCGACGGGCACGCTCGTCAACACCGCCTCCGCGGCGGTGCCCGGCGGGTGGACCGATCCGGTTTCAGCCAACGACTCCGCCACCGACATCGACACTCTCGCCCCGCGCGCAGACCTGGCGGTGACGAAGACGGACGGTTCCGCGACAGCCGTCCCCGGCTCCGCGGTCGCGTGGACGGTTCAGGTGCGCAACTTCGGGCCCTCCAACGTCACGGGAGCGAGCTTCGGCGACACCGTTCCGGCGTCGGTCACCGGCGTCAGCTGGTCGTGCGCGATCACGACCGGGAGCGGGGCCTGCGGCGCCGCCGGCGGAGCGGGCAACGCCGTCTCGACGACCCTCGATCTCGCCTCCGGCGCGGTCGCGACGCTGACCATCGGCGGGACGGTCGCACCTGGCGCGTCGGGCACGCTCTCCAACACCGGCACCGCCTCGGTTCCGGCGGGCGTGTCCGATCCGGCGTCCGCGAACAACTCTGCGACCGACACCGATGCGCTGACGCCACGGTCCGACCTCGTCGTCACGAAGAGCTCGTTCCCGGATCCGTATGTCGCTGGGGCGGGCTTGACGTACACCGTCACGGTGCGCAACGACGGCCCGTCGACGGTCATCGGTGCCACGGTCGTCGACAACGTCCCCGCGCAGGTCGGAGCGGTGACCTGGTCGTGCGCGATCACGTCCGGTACGGGTGCCTGCGGCACCGCCGGCGGTAGCGGCAACGCGATCGGCACGACACTCGACCTCTGGCCGGGCGCTACCGCGACCCTCACGATCGATGGCACCGTCGCTCCGGGAACGGTGGGCACGGTCGCCAACACGGCCTCCGCGGCAGTGCCTCCAGGCTGGGTCGACCCCGATCCCCTCGACAACTCCGCCACCGACACGAACCCCGTCACCCCGGCCGGAGACCTACGCATCAGCAAGACGTCGAGCCCGCGGCCCTACGTTCCCGGCACCCCCATCACGTACGTGATCTCCGTCACGAACGGAGGGCCCTCCGACGTCGTCGGGGCGGATGTCACCGACGGGCTGCCTGCCGAGCTGACCGGAGCCACGTGGTCATGTGCAGTCGCTCCCGCTGACGGCAACTGCGGCACTCCCGTCGGCTCCGGCGACGTCTCCACGAACCTCGACCTGCGGGCCGGCACGACCGCGACGATCACGGTCACCGCGGACGTCGACCCCTCGGCCGTCGTCAGCATCACCAACGCGGCCTCGGTCACTGCGCCCGTCGGCTTCGTGGAGACGAACCCCGCGAACAACAGTGCGACCGACTTCGCCGAGGCCCACCCCGTCTCCGACCTCCAGGTCGCGAAGTCCGACGGGCAGAGCTCGGCGGTGCCGGGAGATCCCGTGTCCTACACCGCCACCGTGACCAACGCCGGGCCGTCCTACGTCTACGGGGCCTCGTTCGACGACTCGGTCCCGGCTGCGGTGACGGGCGTGTCGTGGACGTGCTCTGTCACGACCGGCACCGGCGCGTGCTCGATGGCGTCGGGATCGGGCAACACGATCGCTCTCTCGCTCGATCTCGCACCCGGTGCCGTTGCCACCGTGATCGCCGGCGGGACCGTGTCTCCCTCCGCCACGGGCTCGCTGTCGAACACTGCAAGCGCCGACGTGCCGGGCGGCTGGGCCGACCCCGTGCCGGGGGACAACAGCGCGACGGACGTCGACACGCTGACGCCGCGCGCCGACCTTCTCGTCACGAAGACCGACGGGCAGGCGACCGCGATCCCGGGCCAGCAGATCGACTACACGGTGACGGTGACGAACGACGGCCCCTCGTACGTCGCCGGCGCATCGGTCAGTGACGCGGTGCCTGCTGCGATCACGGGAGTCGGTTGGACGTGCGTGGTCGCCGGCGGCGGCTCGTGCGGCGCCGCGTCCGGCTCGGGCAACGGCGTGACCACGACGGTCGACCTCGGCCCGGGAGCTACCGCCACGATCGAGATCACCGGCACCGTGTCTCCGTCGGCGTCGGGAAGCATCTCGAACACCGTCACGGCGACGGTTCCTGCCGGTGTCGTCGATCCGGTGCCGGGGAACAACGCTGCGACGGACGTGGACACCCTGGCGCCGCAGTCCGACCTGGCGGTGACGAAGACCGACGGTCGCGCGAGTGCGGTGCCCGGACAGGCACTGGCCTACACGGTGACCGTGACGAACGGCGGCCCTTCTGCCGTCACGGGCGCGACGGTCAGTGACGTGGTGCCTGCGGCGGTGACGGGTGTGTCGTGGACGTGTTCGGTGACGACGGGTACGGGTGCGTGCGGTGCCGTGTCGGGGTCGGGGAATGCGGTCGCGACGACGCTCGATCTTGCGTCCGGGGCGGTGGCGACGCTCGTTGTGAGCGGAGCGGTGTCGCCGTCGGCGTCGGGATCGCTGTCGAATACGGCCAGTGTGTCGGTGCCGTCGGGTTGGACGGATCCGGTTTCGGCGAACGACAGTGCCACCGACACGGACACGTTGACGCCTCGTGCCGATCTTGTGGTGACGAAGACGGACGGGCAGGCGGGTGCGGTGCCGGGATCGGCTGTCACCTACACGGTGACGGTGACGAACGGCGGCCCTTCCGCTGTCACGGGCGCGACGGTCAGTGACTCGGTGCCTGCGGCGGTGACGGGTGTGTCGTGGACGTGCGTGGTTGCCGGTGGCGGCTCGTGCGGGGCGGCGTCGGGGTCGGGGAACGCGGTCGCGACGACGCTCGATCTCGCCTCCGGGGCGGTGGCGACGCTCGTTGTGAGCGGAACGGTGTCGCCGTCGGCGTCGGGATCGCTCTCGAACACCGCGAGCGCGTCGGTGCCGGCCGGCTGGACGGATCCGGTGCCGGGCAACAACAGCGCCACGGACGTGGACGCGCTGGCGCCGCAGTCGGATCTGGCGGTGACGAAGAGTGACGGTGTGGCGGCGTTGGTGCCGGGTGGGCCGGTCACGTACACGGTGGCGGTGACGAACAACGGCCCGTCGTCTGTGAGCGGCGCCGGCTTCGCCGACTCGGTGCCTGCGGCGGTGACGGGCGTGTCGTGGACGTGCGTGGTTGCCGGTGGCGGCTCGTGCGGGGCGGCGTCGGGGTCGGGCAACGCGGTCGCGACGACCCTCGATCTCGCCTCCGGGGCGGTCGCCACGTTCACGGTCTCGGGCACGGTGTCTGCGTCCGCCACCGGGTCGCTTGCCAACACGGCCACCGCCTCCGTGCCCTCCGGCTGGACGGATCCGGTACCCGGCAACGACAGCGCCACCGACACCGACACGCTCACCGGAGCGGCCGACCTGTCGGTGACGAAGACCGACGGGGTCGGAGCCCTCGTTCCGGGCTCTCCGGTCACCTACACGGTCGTGGTGACGAACAACGGACCGTCCGCCGTGACGGGGGCGACGTTGGCCGACGCGGTCCCCGCCGCCGTCACCGCTGTCTCGTGGAGCTGCGCCGCAGCAGGAGGCGGTTCCTGTGGCGCGGCCTCCGGGTCGGGGAATGCCGTCTCGACGGACGTCGACCTTCCGAGCGGCACCACGGCGACCGTCACGATCGACGGCATCGTGTCCCCCGTGGCAACCGGCACGCTCTCGAACACGGCCACGATCGCGGTGCCTGCCGGCGTCACCGATCCCGTCGCTGCGAACGACACAGCGACGGACGTCGACGTGCTCGTACCGCAGGCCGACCTCGAGGTTGCGAAGACGGACGGCCAGTCCTCGACGGCCCCCGGCCAGCCGGTCACCTACACGGTGGCGGTGACCAACAACGGGCCATCGGCCGTGACGGGCGCCCCGCTCACCGATGTGGTGCCGGCTTCCGTGACAGGCGTTTCCTGGACCTGCGCTGTCGCCGGGAGCGGCTCCTGCGCCACTCCGTCGGGCAGTGGCAACGCCGTGTCGGAGGCGCTCGACCTTGCACCCGGTGCCGTCGCGACGGTTGTCGTGAGTGGCACGGTCGCGCCCGGCGCAACCGGCGTCCTCGTCAACACGGCTTCGATCGCCGCTCCGGCAGGGGTCACGGACACAGTGCCCGGCAACAACAGCGACACCGACACCGACACCCTCACTCCGCTCGCCGACCTGGCGGTCTCGAACGGGTCGTCGCCGAGCCCGTACGTGGCCGGGGCGCCGATCTCGTATTCCGTGTCCGTGACGAACAACGGGCCGTCAGCGGTGACGGGCGCGAGCTTCACGGACGCGATTCCTGCGGGGGTGACGGCGGTGTCGTGGGCGTGTGTGGTGTCGACGGGGACGGGTAGCTGTGGCTCTGCGGCGGGGACGGGGAACGCGATTGCGGCGGGGCTGGACCTGGCGTCGGGCGCGGTGGCGACGTTCACCGTCTCGGGTGTGGTGGCGGCGGGGACGACGGGTGTGCTGACGAGCACTGCGAGTGTGGCTGCTCCGGCAGGGGTGACCGACCCGGTGCCCGGCAACAACACGGCGATCGACACCAATGCGCCGGCGGTGAACGCCGACCTGGCCGTCTCCAACTCCTCGCTTCCCTTCCCCTACGTCGCCGGGGGCCCTCTCGTGTACACGGCGCAGGTGACGAACAACGGGCCGTCCGCGGTGGCGGGCGCGAGCTTCACGGACGCGATTCCTGCCGGTGTGACGACGGTGACGTGGACGTGCCTGGTTGCCGGCGGCGGCTCGTGCGGGGCGTCGGCGGGGTCGGGGAACGCGATTGCGGCGGGGCTGGACCTGGCGTCGGGCGCGGTGGCGACGTTCACCGTCTCGGGTGTGGTGGCGGCGGGGACGACGGGTGTTCTGACGAGCACTGCGAGTGTGGCTGCTCCGGCAGGGGTGACCGACCCGGTGCCCGGCAACAACACCGCGATCGACACGAATCAGGCATCGAGCGTCGCCGACCTGGCGGTCTCGAACTCGTCCTCGCCGGTTCCCTATGTCGACGGTGGGGCGATCACCTACACGGTGCAGGTGACGAACAACGGGCCAGCTGGGGTCACCGGGGCAACGCTGACGGACGCGATTCCTGCGGGGGTGACGGCGGTGTCGTGGGCGTGTGTGGTGTCGACGGGGACGGGTAGCTGTGGCTCTGCGGCGGGGACGGGGAACGCGATTGCGGCGGGGCTGGACCTGGCGTCGGGCGCGGTGGCGACGTTCACCGTGTCGGGTGTGGTGGCGGCGGGGACGACGGGTGTGCTGACGAGCACTGCGAGTGTGGCTGCTCCGGCAGGGGTGACCGACCCGGTGCCCGGCAACAACACGGCCGTCGACACGAACCCGACGGGAGTGCTGACGGCGGATCTCGGGGTCGCGGTGACGCCTGCAGCAGCCTCGGTGCAGCCCGGCGCCCTCTCCGCGTACACGATTCAGGTGTCGAACGGTGGCGTCACGTCCTCGATCGGTGCCGTCGTGACGATCTCGATCCCGGGCGGTGCAGGCTTCGTCTCGGCAGCCGGCGCGGGCTGGACGTGCTCGTTGACCGGCTCCACCGTGACGTGCTCGCTTGCGGTTCCGGTGGTGGTGGGGGTCCCGGCTTCTCCCATCGCGCTCAGCCTGCTCGCACCCGTGGCCCCTGGGGCGTTCGCGCTGCCGGCTGCGGTGACGAGCGCGACCGCCGATCCGAACCCGGCGAACGATGACGACTCGGCGACCGTGACCGTTGCGAGCGCCTCCTCCTCCGGCGGGGCTGCGCCCACGGCTCCGACAGCGGATCTGTCGATCACGAAGGCTGTCGATCGCGCACTCGTTGCCACGGGCGACCAGGTCGCCTACACGCTCGAAGTCGCAAATGCCGGCCCGGACAGCGCAGCCGACGTCGTCGTCACCGACACGTTGCCCGAGGCGCTCGCGCCGATCTCGGTCGGAGGGCCCGGCTGGACCTGTGAGCTGAGCGCGAACGTAGCCAGGTGCAGGAGCGCTTCGATCGCGGTGGGCACGGCTGCTCCGATCACGGTGCTGGCGAGGGCCGTCCGTGGTGGCCTGGATGTCACCAACGCAGCGTCCGTCATCGCGACGACGGACGACCCGGTAGCCGCCAACAACACCGCCAGCGTCACGAGCCGGGTTCAGGCGCGTGCCGACCTCGCCGTCGTGAAGTCCGCTTCGAGCGCGACCTACCTGCCCGGCCAGGCCATCACGTTCACCGTCACCGTACGGAACACCGGTCCGGATCCCGTCGTCGGCGCCCGCGTACAGGACTTCGTGCCGGCCGCGATTAGCGGGTTCCGCTGGTCCTGCAGCGCCGTCGGCGGCGCGTGTGCCCGCTTCAGCGGCCGGGGCGCCGTCGACGCCCTGCTCGACCTCGCTGCCGGCGGTAGGGCCACGTTCTCGTCGACCGGCGTCATCCCGGCCGGGACCAGCGGTGCGGTCGTCAACCGGGCGCAGATCGAGGCACCGGCCGGCACCGTCGACCCGAATCGTGCGAACAATCGCGCCGCGGTCACTGTGCAGCGTGGCGTCGGCCCGACGAGGATCTCGGTCGCAGTCACACCGCGGCTCTCGGTGATCCGCGAGGGAGGCAGCCCCGCACCGATCCGCGTCGCGACCACCAACCGCGGCGGTGAGGCCGCTCGCGCTGTCGTCACCTGCCTCCGCATCCCCGCCGGCGTCACGATCGCGCGCCACTCCGGTGGACGCCTCAGCGCGGGCCGGTACTGCTGGCGTGCGCCGGTGCTCCATGCCGGCAAGACCGTCACCTATGCGCTTGCCGTCAGGGGCGATGCCCGGGTCGCCCGGAAGGTGAGGCTCATCGCCGACGCACGCGCGCGGAACGCGGCCGGCGTCCTGGCCGAGAACGCGGTGCTGCTGCTGCGACCGGCCGCCAAGCTCGTCGGCGGGTTCACCGGCTGAGATGGTGCAGCGCTTCTCTCTCGCTGCTGTCGTGCTCTTGCTGGCCCTTGCCGGCCCCGCGGGCGCGGCGGAGCGCGCGGGGAACCCGGTGGGCGAGATGGAACTCGCGCGGCTTCTGATCGCGACCACCGTCAGGGCGCAGCCGACGCCGGCGAGCCCTCAGCGCGGCCGGGTCGCTGCGGTCCGCCCGGTCACCGGCCAGACGACCGTGCTGCCGGTGATCCGCCGCGAGGCGCGAGGCGGGGAGCCGTGGCTGCTCGTGCGCCTGCCCGGGCGTCCCGCCGGCCGCACCGGCTGGATCCGCGAGCGCAACGTCCACCTTCTCTCCTCTCCCTGGCGCATCGTCGTCGATCGTGCGCGCCGCCGGGCACTCGTCTACCGAGACGGTCGGCTCGTCGAGCGCGTCTCCGTCGTCGTCGGCGCGGCGTCGACGCCCACCCCGAGAGGGCGCTACTTCGTCGTCGAGCGCGTCCGCCAGCGCGCCGACTCCCGCCTGGGGCCCTGGGCGCTCGCCACGAGCGCCTACTCGCGCGTCCTGCAGGAGTACGACGGCGGGCCGGGACAGATCGCCCTGCACGGCCGGGCCGGCGACCTCGCGCGCGATCCGCTCGGGTCTGCGCGATCGCACGGATGCGTCCGCTTCGACAACGAGGTGATACGGCGCCTGGCCCGGCTCCCAAACGGAACCCCCGTCGATATCGTCTGACCGGCCGTGTAAGAAGAGGCCGTGACGAGGCACCGTCTTGTCTCCCATTGCCGCCGGTCGGGCTTCGTCATGGCCCTTCTCGCAGGGATCGTGGCCGCTGCAGGCCCCGGCGCGTCCACGGGCGGCGCCACGACCCCGGCGGTGCGGTCGGCAGTCGTCGACTTCTCTCTCAGCAAGCGGGCCAAGGGAACGCTCGAGGTCCAGGCATCGCGGCGCTCCGGGCGGATCCTGGTCACGTTTCGCCGCGCAATCGTGCGTGTTCCGTCCTTCACGGGCGATCGAGCGCGCTTCACCTATCGCGTCGCCGCTCTCTGCGGGGGCCGGTACGGGGCGCGGGGAACCGCCGTGAGCCCCGTCTTCCGTTCGGCGGCGCCGAAATGGATCAAGAGCGTGACGCTGCCCGTGCGTCGCGTCGCGGTGGCGGCACCCGCCTGCGGCAAGGGGAAACCGGTCGGCGTCGTGGTCTCGGTCAGCGCCGACCGCGTCGGCGCGTCGAGCACCTCGCTCTTCGTGGCGGCCACCTCCATCCCCGCCCTGCCCGCCTGAGTCGGTCACGGAGCCATTGCCCGCGCCGGAAGGCATAACCTTCCAGCCGTGGCGGCATTCCCCTCGACCCGACTGCGCCGCCTGCGGCGCTCGGACACCCTGCGTGCGCTCGTGCGCGAGACCCGGCTGTCGCTCGACGACGTCGTGATGCCGCTGTTCGCCTGCCCGGGAGAGGGCGTGGCGCGCCCCGTCGTGGGACTCGACGGGATCGCCCAGCGCTCGGTCGACGAGCTCGTGCGCGAGGCCTCCGAGCTCGCCTCGCTCGGCGTGCGCGCCGTGCTGCTCTTCGGTATCCCCGAGGAGAAGGACGACGACGGATCGGGAGCCTGGGCAGCCGACGGGATCGTGCAGCGCGCGCTTCGGGCCGTGCGCGCCGAGGTGCCGGAGATGACGCTGATCACCGACGTGTGCCTCTGCGAGTACACGAGTCACGGCCATTGCGGCGTCGTTCGCGACGGCGAGGTCGCGAACGACGAGACGCTCGAGCTGCTCGCCCGCACCGCCGCCAGCCACGTCGACGCAGGGGCCGACGTGGTGGCTCCGAGCGACATGATGGACGGGCGTGTCCGGGCGATCCGCGCGGTGCTGCCCGACACCCCGATCATCTCGTACGCGGCCAAGTACGCCTCCGCGTTCTACGGCCCGTTTCGCGAGGTGGCGGAGTCCGCGCCGGCGTTCGGCGACCGCCGCGGCTACCAGATGGATCCCGCGAACGTGCGCGAGGCGCTGCGGGAGTGCAGCCTCGACCTCGCGGAAGGCGCCGACGTGCTGATGGTGAAGCCGGCGCTTCCCTACCTGGACGTGCTCCGTGCGGTGCGCGAGAGGTTCGACTGCCCGGTCGCCGCCTACAACGTGTCCGGCGAGTACGCGATGGTCAAGGCCGCGGCAGCCGCCGGGCACCTGGACGAGCGGGCGGCGGCGCTCGAGTCGCTCCTCGCGATCAAGCGTGCCGGCGCGGATCTGGTGTTCACGTACTGGGCCAAGGACGTGGCACGGTGGCTCTGACCCGCAGCGATCTCTACCACCGCGCCCAGCAGCTGATGCCGGGCGGCGTCAACTCGCCGGTCCGGGCGATGCGCGCCGTCGGCCTCTCGGAGCCCGTGTTCATGCGAAGCGGCTCCGGTTCGCTGATCCAGGACGTGAACGGCAACAGCTACGTGGACTGGGTGATGTCGTGGGGGCCGCTGCTCTTCGGGCACGCCGATCCCGAGACCGTCGCAGCAGTCGAGGAGGCGCTGCGCCGCGGCACCACCTTCGGCGCGCCGACCGAGGGCGAGGTCGCGCTGGCGCAGGAGATCGTCGATGCGGTGCCCTCGATCGAGATGGTGCGCCTGGTCTCCTCCGGCACCGAGGCCGCGATGAGCGCCGTCCGCCTCGCCCGGGCCGCCACGAGCCGCGACCGCGTGATCAAGTTCGCGGGCAACTACCACGGCCACGTCGACGCGCTGCTCGCGAGTGCCGGGTCCGGCCTGCTCACGCTCGGGATTCCCTCCACGCCCGGCGTGCCGCCCGGTGTCGCCGCCGACACGATCGTCCTGCCCTACAACGACATCGAGGCGGTGGCGGCGGCGGTCGCACGCTACGGGGAAGGGCTCGCAGCCGTCCTGGTGGAGCCGGTGGCCGGGAACATGGGCGTCGTCCCGCCGGCGCCCGGCTTCCTGGAGGCGCTCAGGGCACTCTGCGACGCATCCGGCGCGCTGCTCGTCTTCGACGAGGTGATCACGGGCTTCCGCGTCGCCCGCGGCGGCGCCCAGGAGCTCTACGGGGTGGTGCCGGACCTGACGGTGCTCGGGAAGATCGTGGGCGGAGGCCTGCCGGCGGCCGCCTTCGGCGGCCGGGCCGAGTTGATGGAGCGGCTCGCCCCCGTCGGCGACGTCTACCAGGCAGGCACGCTCTCGGGCAACCCGCTCGCCACCGCCGCCGGAGCCTCGGTGCTGCGCCGGCTGCGCGACCCGCGCGTCTACGAGGAGCTCGAGCGGCGGGGCGCCGCGCTCGAGGCGGCGCTGGGCGAGGCTTCGGGCGGCCTCACGGTTCAGCGCGTCGGAGCGATGCTGACCCTCTTCGTGCAGGAGGGCGAGGTGACGGATCTCGCGACCGCCCAGGCGAGCGACACCGACCGCTACGGCGCTCTCTTCCGGGGCCTGCTCGAGCAGGGCGTTTACGTGGCGCCGTCGCAGTACGAGTGCTGGTTCGTCTCGCTCGCGCACACGGACGACGACATCGCACGAACCGCGGACGCCGTCGCGTCCGTGCTCGGCGCTGCGCGCCCTTGACACGCCGGTAGCCGTCACCGACGATGCGTCCCATGTGCCGGGGGGGAGAGTGAACGACCGGCGCAAGCTTGCCGGGGCCGCGGGCCTCGGCTTCCTGGCCGCCCTCGCGCTCACGGCCGCGGCGCTCGGGGCCGTCAGCGTGAAGGCGACGTCGACGCAGCTTGCGATCAGGGGGATCCCGGTTGCCGGCGGCGGTGGGCAGGATCACGACATCGTGGTGGAGCCCTATCACGACGATTTCCGGACGGGCTACCGCGTTCGCCCGCGCACGTCTCAGGGGGCACCGCCTCTCGAGGCGTCCACGGACTGCCTCCGCAACCCGATCGCCAACGACGTCGTCTGCGGCCGCTTCAGCAGGCACATCGAGATCGATCTTGGGAGTGGCGGAAACGACGACAGGGTCGTGCTGCGCGAGAGCCAGCGAGACGAAGACATCCTTGCGTGGGCAGACGTCAACGGTCTCTTTGGGATCCGGTGCCTCGCCGGCCGCTCCGGACTGTCCAACGTCACGGCCAGGGTCGATCTCGGCGCCGGCAACGACGATTTCGGCGTCAAGAGGCACGACGGCCTGGTGTGCCAGGACTCCACCGTGATCGGACGGCCGTTCGGAATCGACGTCTCGGAGCTGGAGGTCTACGGGCAGGCCGGCGCCGACAGGATCACCGGTTTCAAGGACTCCGACCTGCTCAGCGGCGGCGCGGGAGACGACGTCCTCGACGGTGCCGGCGACGACGACCGCCTGCTGGGCGGCTCGGGCAACGACTCCGTCGTCGGCGGCTCGGGCGACGACCAGCTGTTCGGCGAGACGGGTGACGACGTGTTGCGCGGCTCGGACGGGGCGGACGTCGCGGACGGCGGCCCGGGCGCCGACTCGCTCTTCGGAGACGCAGGCGTGGACGAGTTGCGGGGAGGCCCCGGACAGGACACGCTCTCCGGTGGCGACGGCGACGACGTCCTGCGGGCAGACGACGACGGATCGTCGACGGCATCTTCCCGGGACGTCGTGTCCTGCGGGAAGGGACGGGACACGGCCTACGTCGATCCAGCCGATTCGGTCTCGGCGTGCGAGCGCGTGTTCCGGCACGCACTCGGCGACGGGCTCCCCGCCTACGTGACGAACGAGTCCGTCACGTTCGAGGCGAACGGGACCACCCGTCTCGAGGTGCGCTGCCCGAGTCAAGCAGTCGTGCGCTGTGCCGGGACGCTCACCCTCAGGGTGGCCTCGAACCTGGTGCTGCTCGGCCAGCAGGCATATGACCTGGCACCCGGACGCGCGATCCTGATCTTCCTCCCCGTGTCGGGCTCCCGGCCGAGCGTCGCCGTGGCGAGAACGGTCGAGCCCGGCCAGACGCAGGCTCGCTCCGCGACGATCAGCCTGCCCATCGCCTTCTGAGCGCCGACCTCGATCCGGGGGCCCCTGCTGTCGTAGACTGAGCGTCCGTGAGCCGGGCCGAGGGTACCGTGGCGACCGACGAGCTCTGGGAGGTGCTCGTCGGCGAGGCTGCGGCCGAGAGCCCGCTGTGGGGCGCGAGCGTGCTTCCCGAGGCGGTGCAGCAGCGAGAGCCGGTCTTCTCCACGCTCGTACCCGACGAGGAGTTCGCGCTCGGCGTGGAGACGATCTACGAGGGCTATCTCCTCCACTACGGCGCGCCGCGGCTGTTTGCGCCGGCGGACGAGGACACGGCGCTCCTCCTCGGCGACTACCTCTACGCGCACGGCCTCGTTCGCGTGGCCGCGACCGGGAGCGTCGATGCCGTCTACGACCTGGCGGAGCTGATCTCGCTGTGCGCCCAGGCTCGCGCAGACGGAGGGCCCGGCGAGGCAGAGGCGTGGGCGGCGACGTCGGCGCTGCTCGGAGGCGGCGGCCTTGACCGAGGCCCGGAGCGCCCTGCGGGAGCACCGCGACCCCGGCCTCCTCGACCGGGTGGCCCGGGCCGCAGCCGGCGGTGACGCGGTCGAGCGGGCAGTTGCTGCGCACGTCGCCCGCGTGGGGTAAAGTCGCGCCGTATGGTTGCCGCGTTCTGGTTCCTGGCCTCCGACCCCGCCGAGGAAGGCCGCAACGTCATCCTCTCGATGCTCGTGGTCGGGCTCGTCTTCGTCGCCGTGATCGCGATCGGGGAGTTCGCCCACCACGCGGCGGTCAGGCGCAAGGCCTCGAAGCCCGGCCGCACCCTGTAACGGGCGGGAATGCCTCGCCCTCGCCTTCGCTGCCGCACCTAGACTGACGGGGCATGGCGAGCCCGGCCTCCGATCTGCGCGCGTGGATCGCCCTGCTCGAGAAGGAGGGCGAGCTCGTCCGTGTCTCCGCCGAGGTCGATCCCGACCTCGAGGTGACGGAGATCGTCGACCGCGTCGTCAAGTCCGGCGGCCCGGCGCTCCTGTTCGAGCGACCGAAGGGCGCGCAGCATCCACTGCTGATCAACCAGTTCGGCACCGAGCGGCGGATGTGCCTGGCGTTCGGCGTCGAGAAGCTCGACGACCTCGCCGACAAGCTGGGCGAGATCCTCGAGCTGCAGCCGCCGCAGGGCCTCGTCGACAAGGTGCGCTCGCTCGGGAAGCTGAAGTCGATCGCGGACTCGATGCCGAAGGAGGTCTCGAAGGCGCGGTGCCAGGAGGTCGTCCTCACGGGCGACGAGGTGAACCTCGACCTGCTGCCGATCCAGCGCTGCTGGCCGCTCGACCCGGCGCCGTTCATCACGCTGCCGGCCGTGATCACGAAGGACAGGGAGACGGGAGTGCGCAACGTCGGCATGTACCGCATGCAGAAGATCGACCGCCGCTCCACCTTCATGCACTGGCAGATCCACAAGGACGGCCGCGCAGACCTGCTCGCTGCGCCCGACGGGAAGATCCCCGTCGCGGTGGCGCTCGGCCTCGATCCGGTCACCGCCTACTCCGCGAGCGCACCGCTCCCCAAGCACATCGGCGAGCTGATGGTGGCGGGCTTCCTCAAGGGCTCGGCCGTCGAGCTCGTCAAGTGCAAGACCGTCGATCTCGAGGTTCCTGCGAACGCGGAGATCGTGCTCGAGGGCTGGGTCGACCGGAACGACGTGGGCGTCGAGGGGCCCTTCGGCGACCACACCGGCTTCTACACGCCGCCCGAGGAGTTCCCGATCTTCCGTATCAGCGCCGTCACGATGCGACGCGATGCGATCTATCCCTCCATCGTGGTGGGCAAGCCTCCGGCCGAGGACGAGTGGCTCGCGAAGGCCACCGAGCGCATCTTCCTGCCGGCGATCCGGATGAGCGTGCCCGAGCTCGTCGACTACGACCTGCCGACCGCCGGAACGTTCCACAACTGCGTGATCGTCTCGATCCGCAAGCGCTTCCCCGGCCACGCGAGGAAGGTCATGCACGCAATGTGGGGCCTCGGGCTGATGAGCCTGACGAAGTCGGTCGTCGTCGTCGACGAGCACGTCGACGTGCACGACTACGAGCAGGTCTTCTTCTACCTCTGCGCCAACGTCGACCCCGCCCGCGACGTCCTGCTCAGCGAGGGGCCGATCGACCAGCTCGACCACGCCACGACGCTGCAGGCCTATGGAGGCAAGATCGGCTTCGACGCCACCACGAAGAGCCCCGCCGAGGGCGCTCGCGAGTGGCCGCCGGAGATCGAGATGAGCCCCGAAGTGAAGGCGCGAGTCGATGCGCGATGGGCGGAGTTGGGGATACCCGGCGCACCTTCCGGCGCCGCAGTGCAGAATGAGGCGCGCGCGCGCACGTTGACACAGCTGTTACGTCGTTGACAGGCGAGCGGGCCGACCGATTGAATGCGTGACCGGGAGCAAGAGTTGAACAACGAACCAGACGAGAATCCGCACGTCCCTGCGCCGAGCCTGTGGCCGCTCGGCTTTGCGATCGGGCTTGCCTGCATCCTCGTCGGGCTCGTCGTCAGCTGGCCCGCCGTCGTCCTCGGGCTCGTGCTCGCAGGCGTCTTCGGCCTTCTCTGGATCCGCGACCTCTCGCGCTCGGATGCGCCGGAGGCCGTGCCGGCCGAGGCCGCTGCCGCCGAAGCCGAGCACGTGGAGAAGTACGGCCGCAACGACTTCCTCACGCTCTCCACGATCGGGCTCGGCGGCGTGATCGGCGCGGCCGTCACGCTGCCCTCGCTGGGCTTCGCGGTGCTGCCCTCGTTCACCGGGAAGAACGCCGACCCGAAGGCGAGCGTCGATCTCGGCCCCATCGAGAACTTCCCCGAGGGCCAGTACGTGATCGCGAACTTCCTCGAGGACGCCGAGCTGGGTGAGGTGAGCCGGCGTACGGCGTACGTCCGCTACAACGGGCTCGCCGAGAACGGTGAGCCGAGCTTCACGACGATCTTCAGCCGCTGCGTCCACCTCGGCTGCCCCGTGCAGCCGAACGGCCCCACGTTCGAGGACAAGATCGTCAAGTTCCAGGACGTCACGCTCACACCGGTGACCCCGGCCGGCTTCGGCTGCCCCTGTCACGGAGGCGCCTACGACGCCGAGGGCAACCGTACCGCGGGCCCGCCCGTTCGCGCGCTCGACCGCTTCCAGTTCTCCATCGTCAACGGCAACGTCGTGCTCGGCAAGTTGTACAGCGTCGGCGCCGTCGAGGGCACGGGCGCAGCGGCCCGCATCTCCCAGTACGGGCGCGCCTATCCGGGCGTTCACGTGGACGGCTGGTCGAGATGGCTCTATCCGATCCCGGTGCCGGGATCGGGAGTCTGACGATGGCCAAGTCCGCTCGCAGGCGCCAGCTCGAGGCGGCGGCCCTCTACCCGCTCGACTGGGTCGAGGAGCGCACCGGCCTGGTCGGTGGGGTCAAGTTCTTCCTCTTCCGCAACGTGCCGAGGGACGTCAACTGGATGCAGACGCTCGGCGCCGCGACGCTGACGGCGTTCCTCGTCCAGGCGGTCACCGGTGTCGTGCTCGCGATGTACTACAAGCCGGATCCCGACAAGGCGTACGCCTCGATCGAGGCGATCACGAACGACGTCACGCTCGGCTGGCTCGTTCGCGGCATGCACAAGTGGGGCGCCAGCGTCTTCATCATCCTGATGTTCTTCCACATGGCCCGTACCTTCCTGTTCGGGGCCTACAAGTACCCGCGCGAGCTCAACTGGGTGATCGGCGTGCTGCTGCTCGTGATGGGCATGGCCGAGGGCTTCACCGGCTACCTGCTGCCGTGGGACCAGACGGCGTACTGGGCGACGGTGGTGGGGATCAACCTCAACGCGACCGCGCCGATTGCCGGGCCGTTCCTGGCCCAGTTCCTGCAGGGCGGCGCCGCGATCGGGCCCGACACGCTCTCGAAGTTCTACTCGCTGCACATGCTGGTCATCCCCGGCGCGATCATGGCGCTGATCGGCCTGCACATGTACCTCGTCGTGCGGCTCGGCGTCACCTCGCCTCCGTGGTCGAAGGTCGCCGCCGGCCGCGAGCGCCCCGAGGCAGCGGCGACCGGCACGCGCGAGGGCCTGATCCCCGATCCCGGCGAGGGAGAGGGGCGCTGATGGCGAGCAAGCTGAAGGAGGAGCAGCGCAGCACCTTCAAGCGCTACAAGGAGGACGTCGAGAAGGAAGGCAAGCCGTTCTTCCCGTACGCCATCTTCCACGACACGGTGATGTCGCTCGTCGTGGTGGCGGTGATCATCGGGCTCGCCTGCGTGTGGAAGTACACGGCCGACGGCACCGAAGCCGGCATCCTCGGACCCATCCTCACCGACCCGGCAGACCCGGGCACGACGAACTTCGTGCCGCGTCCCGACTGGTTCTTCTACTTCCTCTTCTACCTCCTCCGCATCTTCAAGTGGCCGGAGACGGTGATCCTCGGAACTGTCGGGATCCCCACGATCCTGCTCATCCTCCTGATCGGCCTGCCGTTCTACGACAAGCGATCCGAGCGGAGGCTGCTGCGGCGCCCCGTCGCGCTCGTCGCCGCCCTGCTGGTCGTGCTCTCGATGGGCGTGCTCACCTGGAAGGGCGCGACCGCCAAGGAGTCGCTCGGCTCCGAGACCGTCGGGCTGGTGCCGGAGTGGGCTGCGGCGCAGGGCTTTGCGGGTAATACCGAGGCCGAGGAGGGCGCCACGCTGTTCGCCCAGTCGGGGTGCCTCAACTGCCACGTCTACCTCGGCGCCGGCGGCCAGAACCTCGGTGCGCCCGAGTTGACGGCGGAAGGCGCCAGGGGGCGTGGCGTGCAGTGGCAGGTCGACCATCTCAAGTGCCCGAGCTGCCTCAATCCCGGCTCGGCCATGCCCGCCTTCGGCGATCTCGGAGACGACAACCTGCGCAAGATCGCCGTCTTCCTGGAGGCGTCCAAGGGCGAGACGAAGTAGGAGCCGCAGGCGGGCCTGCTCCGGCGGGCTAGGCTCCCCCCATGCGCGTCTTCCTCGGCGTCACCGGCGCCTCCGGCGCCCCGTATGCGGCTCGCCTGCTGCACGCGCTGACCGGCGCCGGGTGCGAGGTCGGGCTGGTCGCCTCGGCCTCCGGGATCGAGGTGCTCGCGACGGAGCTGTACGGCGACGCGCGCCTGCCGCGCGAGGAGGTGCTCGAGCGGCTCGTCGGCGACGCGGGTGACCGCGTCACGGTCTACGGCATCAACGACTACAAGAGCCCGTACGCGAGCGGCAGCGCGAAGGTGGACGCCTACGTGGTCTGTCCGTGCTCGATGTCGACGGTGGGCACGCTCGCCGCCGGCGCGATGGCCAACCTGATCCACCGGGCGGCGTCGGTCGCCCTCAAGGAGCGGCGGAAGCTCGTGCTCGTGCCCCGCGAGACTCCGCTCTCGTCCATCCACCTGCGCGGCCTCGCCACCCTCAACGAGGCAGGAGCGGTGATCCTCTTCGCGGCGCCCGGCTTCTACCACGGCGCCACCACCATCGACGACCTGGTCGATTTCGTGGTCGCACGGGCGCTCGACCAGATCGGTGTCGAGCACACGCTGGTGCGACGGTGGGGCGAGAGCGGATGACTCACGAGTCGGGCACGATGGCACCGGAAGGCGTCCGCACCATGTTCGACCGGATCGCGCCGGTCTACGACGTGATGAACCGGGTCATGACCGCGGGCCTCGACCGCACCTGGCGCCGTCTCACCGTCGAGGCGGTGGTGCAGCCCGGCGACCGGGTGCTCGACGCGTGCTGCGGCACCGGCGACCTGGCGGTGGCGGCCGAGCGCGAGGGCGGGATCGTCACCGGTCTCGACTTCTCCGCCGAGATGCTGCAGCGCGCCAGGCGCAAGTCGGAGACCGTGGCCTGGGTGCAGGGAGACCTGCTCGACCTTCCCTTCGAGGACGCCTCGTTCGATGTCGCGACCGTGGGCTTCGGTGTGCGCAACGTGGCCGACCTGGCAGCCGGCCTGCGGGAGCTCAGGCGCGTGCTGCGCCCAGGGGGACGCCTCGCCATCCTCGAGATCACGCAGCCGCGCGGCCCGCTGCGGCCGTTCTTCCGGCTCTGGTTCGACCGCGTCGTGCCGCTCCTCGGAAGGATCCTGCCTGGAGGGCAGGCGTACGCCTACCTGCCGGCCAGCGTGCGCCGGTTCCCCGGCGCCGACGAGCTGGCCGCGCTGGTTACCGAGGCCGGCTTCGCCGACGTCCGCGTGCGGCTGCTCGGCGGCACCATCGTGGCACTGCACGTGGGGAGGGCGCAGTGAGCGCGACCCTCGACGTCGTGCGCGACGCGCCGGGGCTCGCGCGCTACCTCGACGACGTCGAGGCGGCGCTCGAGCGGGCAGTCACGGCCTACCCCGGCCTTGCCGCGGAGGTGGGCGCCGAAGCGCTCGCAGCGGGCGGCAAGCGGTTGCGGCCGATGCTGTCGTTCCTGTCGGCCCCGGCCGGTGTCCCGGCGCCCGTCACCGCGGGGGTCGCCGTGGAGCTCGTGCACATGGCGACGCTCCTCCACGACGACCTGATCGACCGGGCGCGGGTGCGCCGGGGTCGAGCAGCCGCCTGGACGGAGTACGGGGCGGAGTCCGCCAAGGCAGCCGGCGACTACCTCTTCGCACGCGCGTTTGCCGAGCTCGCGGCCGAGGGCCACCGGGATCGCGTCGCCGTGCTCGCGGGTGCGTCGCTGGCGCTCGCCCGCGGGGAGGCACTGCAGCGGCGTCAGCGCCACGACCCCGATACGACGGTCGAGGGCTACCTCGAGCGTTGCGCTCTCAAGACGGGGAAGCTGTTCGAGGCGGCCTGCGTGCTCGGAGGCGGGACGGGGGACTACGGCCGCCTGCTCGGGATCGCCTTCCAGATCGTGGACGACGTCCTCGACTGCGCCGGCGACACGATCGAGACCGGGAAGATCCCCGGCACCGACCTCCGCGACGGCACCCCGACGCTGCCTCTGCTCCTCGCTGCGGAGCGGGACGAGGTCGTGCGGGCGGCGCTCGCGGGCGGCCCGCTCGAAGGCGTGCTGGTTCGCGTGGCCGCCTCGGGCGCCCTGGAGCGCTCCCGGGAGACTGCCCTCGACTACGCTAGGAGGGCGAGAGAGAGCTTGCACGGCGAGGCCCGCCGGGTGGAGCTCGTCGCCCTCGCCGACGCCGTCGTCGACCGAACCGGATAGGACACTGTGGCCCTTCTCGACCGTACCTCCACCCTCGAGCCGATCCGCGAGAAGATCGACGCCGGAGAGCGCCTCGATTTCGAGGACGGGCTGACACTGCTCGAGTCGGACGACCTCCTCGGCCTCGGTGAGCTCGCCGACCGGGCCCGGCGACTGCGGGACGGCAGCGACGAGGTCGGCTTCGTGCAGAACCTCTACATCAGCCAGACGAACGTCTGCCGGGTCAAGTGCAAGTTCTGCGCCTTCGCGGCGACCCAGAAGCAGGAGCGGGCGTACTCGACCACGACCGAGGAGCTCGTCCTCGACGCCGTCGAGCAGCACCGCTCGACGGGGTTCACCGAGATCCACATGGTGAACGGCGAGAACCCGCACATCGGCTTCGACTTCTATCTCGACACGTTGCGTGCGCTGAAGAGCGAGCTGCCCGACGTGCATCTCAAGTGCTACACGGCTTCCGAGGTGCACCACATGACGACGCTCTCGGGGCTCACCCACGAGGAGGTGCTGCGCGAGCTGCAGGCTGCCGGCCTCGACTCGCTTCCCGGCGGCGGCGCCGAGATCTTCGCCGACCGCGTCCGCGCCCTCGTGGCGCCCGGCAAGGAGCACCCCGACATCTGGTTCCACGTCCACGACACGGCGCACCGGATGGGGCTGCGCTCCACGTGCACGATGCTGTACGGCCACGTCGAGACCTACGAGGAGCGCGTCGACCACATCCTGCGCCTCCGCGAGCAGCAGGATCTGACGGGAGGCTTCGTCGCGTTCATCCCGCTCGCGTTTCATCCAGAGAACACCGTCTTCGAGCGCCGGGGCTTCAGGCACACGACGGGCACCGACGACCTCAAGATGCTCGCGTTCTCGCGGCTCATGCTGGACAACGTCCCCAACGTGAAGGCCTACTGGATCATGATGGGGATGCCACTCGCCGCCGTCGCCCTTCACTTCGGCGCCAACGACGTGCAGGGCACCGTCATGCGCGAGACGATCTTCCACTCCGCCGGGGCGCGCACGGAGACGGAGCAGAAGGTCGACCAGCTCGTGCGATTCGTCCGTGCGGCCGGCCGGGTGCCGGTGCAGCGCGACTCGCTCCACAATGTGCTCAGGCGCTTCGAGGCCTCGTGATCCGGCTCGGACGCATCAGCTACGTCAACATGGCGCCGGTCTTCCACCGGCTCGAGTACGACGTGGAGGAGGTCGTGGGCGTTCCCACGGAGCTGAACCGGATGCTGATCGCAGGTGAGATCGACGTCGCCCCGATCTCGTCGATCGAGTACGCCCGTCACGCGAGCGGCCTGCGCCTGCTGCCGCGGCTGTGCGTGTCGTCGGAGGGGGCTGTGGACTCGATCCAGCTCGTCACCCGGATGCCGCTGGGTCACGTGCGGTCGGTCGCCGTCACGCCGGAGAGCGCCACCTCCGTGGTGCTCACGAAGGTGCTGCTCCCGAGCGTCGAGATCCGGCCCCTGCACGAGGAGGCCGACGCAAAGCTGCTGATCGGCGACGCCGCTCTGAGGAGCGCGTTCGAGGACCCCACGCCACACCACGACCTGGGCCGGTTGTGGCTCGAGCGCACCGGGCTGCCGATGGTGTTCGCGGTCTGGGCGGCGCCGGAGCCGGTCGTCGAAGGGCTCTCCGACCTCGAGCACGCGCTCGTCGCCTCCGTGCGCTTCGCGCGCTCCGAGCCCGAGCGGCTCGCCTACGAGGCGAGCGAGCGCTACGGCTACCCGCCGGGCTTCCTCGCCCGTTACTTCGAGAAGCTGCGCTACAGCTTCGGCCCGCGCGAGCGGGCCGGGCTGTACACCTTCCTGGAGATGGCCCGGGACGTGGGAGAGCTGTTGCACGTGCCCGAGCTCCGCTTCGCCCGTGACGTCGGGGTGACGCTGTGAGCTCCACCGTCGCCACGCCACCGGTCGAGGAGATCCTCACCAGGGCGCTCGACGGTGAGCGCCTGACCGACGACGACGCCTGTGCCCTGCTCCGCAGCCGCGATCTCGTGGCCGTCGGGATCGTCGCGAACGAGATCCGCAACCGCAAGGTCGATCCGGGCCGGATCACGTTCATCGTCGACCGGAACATCAACTACACGAACATCTGCGTCACCGACTGCGACTTCTGCGCGTTCTACCGCCGGCCGGGAGACACGCGCGAGGGCTACCTGCTGCCGAAGCCGGTGATCTTCAAGAAGATCGAGGAGACGCTCGCGATCGGCGGCACCGGCGTGCTGATGCAGGGAGGGCACCACCCCGACCTCGGGATCGAGTTCTACGAGGATCTCTTCAGCTCCATCAAGAGCCGCTACCGCATCCATCTCCACTGCCTTTCGCCGCCCGAGGTCCAGCACATCGCCCGCCGCTCGAAGCTCACCGTCTGGGAGACGCTGTCGCGGCTCAGGGACGCGGGCCTGGACTCGCTGCCGGGCGGCGGCGGGGAGATCCTCGTCGACCGGGTCAGGGACGTGATCGCGCCGAAGAAGACGACGAGCGACGAGTGGCTCGACGTGATGCGGCACGCCCATCGCCTGGGCATGTCGACGACCGCCACGATGATGTACGGGCACGTGGAGACACTGGAGGAGCGCGTGGAGCACATGCGACGTGTCCGCGACGTGCAGGACGAGACCGGCGGCTTCCGCGCGTTCATCTCCTGGACGTTCCAGCGCGACGGCAACCGGCTCGATGCGCAGGTGCGCGACGAGGACATGCCGACCTCGTTCGACTACCTGCTGACCCAGGCCGTCTCCCGCATCTACCTCGACAACGTGCCGCACATCCAGTCGTCCTGGGTGACGCAGGGCATGAAGATAGGGCAGGTGGCGCTCGGTTTCGGTGCCGACGACATGGGCTCGGTGATGATGGAGGAGAACGTGGTCTCCGCCGCCGGCACCACGCATCGCACCTCCACCGACGAGCTCGTGCACCTGATCAGGGCCCTCGGCAAGACACCGGTGCAACGCGACACGCTGTACCGCGAGGTCAAGGTCTTCGACTGACCGCGGCCGCGCGCCCGCAGCGCGCGGCGACGGCTCTGCTCAGGCTCCTGCAGGCAGCGCGGCGAGCCGGTGGCGCTCGCGCTCCACGGGCGAGGACGTGCTCATGCCGAGGTCGCGCAGCAGGCCGTCGCTGAGCCCGTAGACGAGACCGTGGACGGTCAGTGCCTGGCCGCGCGCCCAGACGTCCTCGACGATCGTCGTCTGGCAGACGTTGATCACCTGCTCGACGATGTTGAGCTCGCACAGGCGGTCGAGGCGTCGCTCCTCGGGGAGGGCGGCGATCTCCTCGGCATGCTTCTCGCCGACGTCCATCACGTGGCGGAGCCAGTTGTCGATCAGGCCGTGCCGCGACCCCTGCAGGGCGGCCCTGACACCGCCGCAGCCGTAGTGGCCGCACACGATCACGTGCTTGACGGCCAGGACGTCGACGGCGTACTGGATGACCGACAGGCAGTTCAGGTCGGTGTGCACGACGACGTTGGCGACGTTGCGGTGGACGAAGACGTCGCCCGGAGCCAGCCCGACGATCTGGTTGGCCGGCACCCGGCTGTCGGAGCAGCCGATCCACAGGTACTCGGGTGCCTGTCGCTCCGCGAGCGTCGCGAAGAAGCGGGGATCTGCGGCGACCATCTCGGCCGCCCAGGCCCGGTTGCGCTCGATCAGCTCCGAGAGGCCTCCCACGGGTGTGAGGCTAGCCGGATCTGCCGCGAGCGTGCAGCGGCACCCGGACGCGCGGCGGAGCTCCGGGGCCGCCCTTCCCCGACCGGCCTGCGTCGCGGCGCGTGCTAGGGCGCGACCAGAGGCGGCGTGTGGCCGTAGACGGCCTTGCTGCGCCGGTAGGCGCTCGCCTCGAGCTTGAGGGCCTCCTTGCGCACGTTCGCCATCTCCTTCGCTCCGAGCTGCCTCACCTGCGACGAGCACGAGCACCTCCTTGCTCGTCTCCTTGGCACCTCTCCAGCCGACGCGGATGTTGCCGACGCCGCGCGCGTAGTACTTGAGCTGGAACTTGCCCGGCTCGTCCGGGTTGTACTCGTCGATCAGGAGCACGTCCTCGTAGCAGCCCAGCGGAATGCAGTTCTTCAGGCCCTTGCGGGCGACCCTGGCCCGGTCGTTGAACCCGACTGCCGGGCCCCAGCCGAGCGAGTAGGTCGTCGTTCCCGGGCGCGGGTCGGCCCGCATCGTGAGGCCGGCCCTGGCCTTCTTGAGCCCGTGGATCCACGTCGGCGCGGCGACCACCTTCCCCTCCTCGTACTCCTCCGGGTACTCGCCGGTCTGCCAGACGTTGCCACTGTCGTCCTGCGCGAAGAAGGCCAGCTCGGACTCGACGAGCTCGCCCGCGCTGAAGTCGCGGTCCCACAGCACGACGCTGCGCACGCCGCCGATCTCCTTGGTCAGATCCGTCATCGTGAACACGAGGCGATGGGGGATCTTCTCCTTGCCCTCGGTGGTCGTGCCCTGGAACACGAGCTGCGTTCCCGGCTTCATCGGCAGCCAGGCGTTGTCGATCGTGGTGGGGTCGCCGAAGCTCGCCTTGTCGAAGTCGGTCGCGACGGCCGGCCGCGGCTTCGCCTCGGCTGTCGCGGCGGCCTTCGTGGACGACTTGCCTCCGCAGGCCGGTGCCGCGATCAGCAGAGCCGCAGCTGCGGCCACGGTGGAGATGGGCAGATGTCGCATCGTTGATCGTGCTCCCTTCCTGGTCTGACGCAGCAGACTACGCCGCCTGCTCGGTCGTTGTGGCTGCGCTGCCCTTGCCGAACCGCAGGTAGAGGGCGGGCACGACGAGGAGGTTGAGCAGCGTCGACGTGACGAGACCGCCGAGGACGACGATGGCGAGCGGGTGCTCGATCTCGTGCCCGGGCGCGTTGCCGGCCACGACGAGTGGCAGGATCGCGAGGCCTGCAGCCAGCGTCGTCATCAGGATGGGGGAGAGCCGCTCGCGGGCGCCGCGCAGGACGAGAGCCGGCCCGAACACCTCCCCCTCGTAGCGCTCCAGGTGCTGGAAGTGGTTGATCATGAGGATGCCGTTCCGGGCCGCGATCCCGAAGACCGTGAGGAAGCCGACGAGCGAGCCGAGGGAGAGGACGCCGCCTCCGATCTTCGCGGCGAGCAGCCCGCCGACGAGCGCCATCGGCAGGGTGAGGAAGGAGAGGGTCGCCAGGCGCCAGCTCCCGAACGACGCCTGCAGGAGCAGGAAGATGATGATCGCGGCACCGATGCCGTAGACGAGGAGGCGTCTTCTGGGCGGATCTTCGCCTCGTCGAGCTCGCCCAGCACCTCGGCGTCGTAGCCGAGCGGGAACTTCACGCTCTCCAGTCGGTCCTCCAGGTCTCCGACGACCGAGCCGAGGTCGCGGCCGCTCACGTTGGCGCTCACCTCGAGGCGCCTGGTCAGGTGCTCGCGCTCGATCGTGTTCGGCGTCTCCGCGATCCGCACGTCGGCGAGCTTGCCGAGCGGCACGACCGCTCCACCCGGGGTGTCGATCGGGAGCTCCCTGACGCTCGTCAGGCTGTTGCGGACTCCGGAGTGCTCCAGACGTGGACGTCGTAGGCGCGCCCGCCGCGGAAGACGTCGCCGACCTCCTCGCTCGCGAACCACGTCGCGGAGGCGCGGCGGACGTCGCCCGGCTTGACGCCGTAGCGCTGCGCGGCCGGCGAGGTCGACCTTGACGACGATCTGCGGAATCGCCCGGTGGAGCTCTACCTTCGGCTCGACCAGCCCGTCGACGCCCTCCATCACCTCGAGCACCTCGTCGGCCTTGTCCTCGCAGCACCTGCAGGTCGTCACCGTTGATGCGGACGACGATGGCGTCGCTCGAGCCGGTGAGGACCTCGCGGATCCGCTCCTTCAGGTAGGTCTGGACGTCACGGCGAATGCCCGGATAGCCGCTGACGACCTCCTGCACGCTGGCCAGCGTGCGGTCGTAGTCGACCTTCGGGTCGACGCTGATCCAGTTCTCGCCGAAGTAGATCCCGTACGGCTCGTCGGAGAGGAAGGCCTGACCGATGTGGGAGCCGCAGTTGCGGACTCCGGGGATCGTGCGGAGCTCCTGGCACGCTCGGATCGAGACGCGGGTCTCCTCGGCGCCCGAGGTGTCGGGCGAGGTCAGCCAGTGCATCAGGAAGTCACGCTCCTTGAAGTTCGGGAGCAGCTCCTGGCCGAGGAGGGGGACGGTCCCGATCCCGAGGACGACTGTTGCGGCGACGACGGCGTACGCCCCCCGGGGCCGACGGATGATCGGCGCGAGCACCCGTTGGTAGCCGGACTGGAGCCAGCGGACGAGGGGCGACGGCCGACGGTCCAGCGACCCTCTCGGCAGCAGCATCAGGCACAGGGCCGGTGTCACCGTCAAGGCGACGATGAGCGACACGGCGACGGCAAGGACGTACGTCGCGGCGAGCGGCTTGAAGAACGCCCCGGTCAGGCCCGTCGAGGAAGAAGATCGGGCGTCATCGCCGCGACGATGATCAGCGTCGCGTACACGATCGCGCTTCGCACTTCGAGCGACGCCTCGAGGACGACGGAAGCGGCCGAGCGGCGGTCGCCCTCCGCCCGGTTCTGGCGGAGCCGGCGGACGATGTTCTCGACGTCGATGATCGCGTCGTCGACGACCACCCCCAGTGCGATCACGAGGCCTGCCAGCACCATCACGTTGATCGTCGTGTCGCGCAGGTAGAGGACGAGCCCTGCGGCGATCAGGGACATCGGGATCGAGACGAGGCTGATCACCGCGGCTCGCCACTCGAAGAGGAAGAAGACGAGGACGATGACGACGAGCAGAGCGCCGATCAGGAGCGCCTTCGTCAGGTTGTCGATCGAGGTCTCGATGAAGGTCGCCGGCCGGAAGATGGTGGTGTCGATCTCCATGCCGGGCAGGCCGGGCTGGAGCTCCCTGATCGCCTCCTCGACGCCGCGGGTCACCTCGAGCGTGTTCGCCCAGGGGAGCTTCTCGACGATCAGCATCAGGCCCGGGCCGTCGTTGATGACGGCGTCGCCTGCGAGCGGCTGGTGATCCTCGACGAGCGTCGCGACGTCCGCGAGGGTCAGCGGCTTCCCGTCCTGCTTCTCGATCGCGACGTTCGCGAGGTCCGTGGGTGCGACGATCGGCAGGACGTGCTGGACGTTGAGGCGCTGGTTGGGCGTCTCGATGAATCCGCCCGTACCGATCACGGAGCCGTCCGAGAACCGCAGCAGCCCGGCGTCCAGCGCGTTCGCGGTGTCGTCCATCACCCGCACCAGCGAGACGCCGTGCTGCTTCAGCTTCTGCGGGTCGACGTGGACCTGCATCTGCTGCAGCCGCTCACCCCAGATCGGGGTGTTCGCCACGCCGGGGACGCGGAGCAGGCGTGCCCTGATCTTCCAGTAGGCGATCGTCGACATCTCGATCAGCGAGATGCTCTCGGAGGTGAGGCCGATCTTCATCACCCGGCTCGTCGACGAGAGCGGCTGGATCATCACCGGCGGGCTCGCCCAGGTGGGCAGCGTCGGGGTCACGTTGCCGACACGCTCCGCCACGAGCTGGCGGGCCTTGAGGATGTCCGTCCCCCGCTCGAACAGCAGCACCACCTGGGAGAGCGCCGGGACAGACTTCGAGCGGATCGTCTCGAGCTCGGGCAGCCCCTGCAGCGCCTGCTCCATCGGCACCGTGACGAGCTGCTCGGTCTCCTCGGCGGAGAGCCCGAACGTGAGGGTCTGGATCTCGACCTTGGGCTGGGAGAACTCGGGGAAGACGTCGACCGGAGAGTCCCGCAGCACGCCCAGCCCGAACACGATCATCGCGGCGCCCGCCGCGACGACGATGTAGCGGAACTTCAGGCTCGTTCCGACGATCCAGCGCATCATGGTGGCGGCGTCCCCCTACCCGCTCAGTGCCCGCCGCCGATACCGGTCTCCGACCCGTAGAGCTCCTGCACTCCCACAGTCGCGACCTTGGTACCCGGCTCCGGGCCCTCCGTGAGGAGCGCCTCGTCGCCGTCGATGCGGTTGACGACGATCGCCTCGCGCACGAACGTGAGACCCGCTGAGTTCACGTACGTCCAGGTGTCGCCGTTCGGCGAGTAGAGCACGGCGGCGTAGGGGATGACCGTGCCCTTGCCGTTCTGCTCGACGGCGGCAGTCTGGATGTCGAGCCGCTGTGCGGCCTTCTCGGTCAGGGTGATGCGGTTGAGGCCGGTCGTGCCGACCTCTTCGACGACCACCGCCTCCTCGACCGCCTGCTCGGAGTCCCCGCCGCACGCCGCCAACGGCAATGGGAGGACGAGCAGTACCGCCACGAGGGCCAAGCGCTTCCTGTGCTGCATCTCGCTTCCTCCCACCCTTCGATGTGTGCCAGCCTGCGTCCTACTCATGGCCCGGTCCCTCGGTTGCGCGCGTCTCCGTGACCGCCATGGCTCCCGTGCCGCCGGGTGCCGCGAGCGGCCCCGCGGGGGAGCCGGCCGGTTCGAACACCGGCTCCTCGGCTCTCTCGGCTGCGCGGCTGAAGCCGAAGCGCAGATAGAGCACCGGCATGATCACCAGGGTCAGCACCGCCGACGTCACGAGCCCACCGAGCAGCACGGCTGCGAGCGGCTGCAGCAGCTCGAAGCCCGGCCGGCCGCCCAGCACGAGAACGGTGACGAGGACGATCGCGGCTGTCACGCTGGTCGCGACGATCGGGCCGACGCGCTCGCCGGCGCCGCGCAGCACGAGCTTCGATCCGAACGGCTCGCCGTCCTCCTGCTCGATCTGCCGGTAGCGGTCGAGCAGGGCGACGCTGTTCCGGGCGGCGACGCCGAGCACGGCGAAGAGCGCGACGTACGAGCCGAACGAGAGCTCGCCGCCGTCCACGAGAGCCGCCAGAAGGCCGCCGGCCAGCGCGAGCGGGAGTGTCACGAGCGTGAGCGTCGCCAGTCGCCAGCTGCCGAAGAGGGCCTGCAGCAGCAGGAACATCCCGATCACGGCGGCGACGGCGATCGCGATCAGCCGTCCGAGCGGCTGCGTCTCGACCGCGAGCACGGCTGCGTGGTACTCGAGCGGGAAGCTGAGCCCCTGCGACCACGCTCTTCACGTCGCCCGCTACGTCGTCTCGGCTGCGTCCGTCCACGGCTGCGGCGACGTCGATGTACCTCGAGACGGCCTGCCGCTCGATCACCGCCGGACTGGGCGAGATCTGCACGTCCGCGACGGCCCCCAGGCGTACGTGGTCGCCGGAGGGCGTGTCGAGCAGCAGGTTGCGAACGCCCGTCAGGCTCTGGCGGATCTCCGGCACGCCCCACACGACGATCTCGAAGATCTTCTGCTCCTCGAAGAGGCTGCCTGCGTGGATGCCCGAGAGCAGCGTCGTGGCTGCGCGGCGCACGTCACCCGGCTTGATCCCGTGCTGTTGCGCTCTCGCGAGATCGACCTGGATCTGGAGCGTCGGCTCCTCCGCGGGCAGCGCCACCCGTGTGCCGGCGACGCCTGCGACGCCCGTGATTGCTCCTCGCACCTTCTCGGCCTCGGTGCGCAGGAGGCCGAGGTCTTCGCCGTAGAGACGGACGACGACGTCGTCGTCGGCGCCGGTGAGGACCTCGCGCACGCGCTCGTTGGAGTAGGTCTCCACGTTCTCCGAAAGCCCCGGGAAGCCCGCGATCGTCCTCTTGACGGCGGACACGGTGGCGTCGTAGTCGGCGCCCGGGTCGAGGCTCACCCAGAGCTCGCCGGCGTTGACGCTCACCACCTGGTCGCCGGTGATGGCGCGGCCGACGTGACCGTCGACGCCGCGGACACCCGGGATCGACCGCAGCTCGCGGGCCGCGAGAGCCGTGATCCGACTCGTCTCCGGCAGCGAGGTGCCGGGAGGAGCGTCGGTGCGGATCAGCAGCTCGCCTTCCTTGAACGTCGGCAGGAGCGAAGTCCCGAGGAAGGGGACCGCCAGCGCTCCGGCGACCGCCACGACGCCGATCGCGCCGTAGGCCACGGCCGGCGTGTGCACGACTCGCCTGAGGCCGCGCCCGTACACCCCCTGCAGCCACCGCAGCCGGGCCGCCGTCCTCGCCGTGGGGCGGCCGACGGGACAGGAGGAGGACGCCGAGCGCCGGGGTCAGCGTCAGCGCCACGAGTGTCGAGCTGAACGCGGCAACCAGGTAGGCGGTGGCGATGTCCGGGAAGAACGCGCCCGGGAGCCCTTCGAGGAAGTAGAGCGGCACGATCGCAAGCCCCATCACGAGGGTCGCGTAGATCGCGGTGCCCCGCATCTCGAGCGAGGCGGCGACGACGGCGGCAGCCGTCGACCTGCCCGCCCCGTCCTCCCCTTCCTTCCTGCGCAGGCGACGCGCGATGTTGCTCCACGTCTGACGACCGCGTCGTCGATCACGAGGAGGAGCGCGGCGGCGAGGCCGGCGAGGACGATCGCGTTGAACGTGACGCCGAACGCGTGCAGCACCAGCACTGCGACCACGAGCGACACGGGGATCGCGACGATGCTGATCAGTGCGGTGCGGACGCGGAAGAAGAACGCGCCCAGCAACAGCACGGCGAGCACGGCGCCGACGATCAGAGCGAGCGTGACGTTGTCGATCGATTCCTCGATGTACGAGGCGGGCCGGTAGACGCTCGTGTCGAACTCGATGCCCGCCATGCCCGGGCGCATCGTCTCGATCGCGTCCTCGACGCCGCGGGTCACTTCGAGGGCGTTCGCCTCCGGGAACTTCTCGACGACGAGCAGCAGCCCGCCGCCGTCGTCCGACGACGGCGTCGCCGATCAGCGGCTGATGGCTCTCGACGACCGTGGCGACGTCGCCGAGCGCGAGCTTCGTGCCGCTCTCCGTCTCGAGGCGCACCTTGGCCAGGTCGTCCGCGGTCTTGACGGGCGAGAGGTGCTGGATGCCGAGTCGCTGGTTCGGCGTGTCGATCCAGCCGCCGGTTCCCGGGGTGGACGCCTCGACGAACGAGAGGGGCGACACCCAGAGAGCGTTGCCCGACGTCTTGATCACGTCGAGCAGGGTGACCTCCTGGGCGCGAAGCCGCGCGGGGTCGACCTGCACCTGCAGCTGGCGCTCCTGCTGGCCCCAGACGGCGACGTTCGAGACCCCCTGGACGCCGACGAGGCGCGGTGCGATCGTCCACTTCGCCAGCACCGACATGTCGAGTGCGGAAACGCTCTCGGAGGAGACAGAGATCATCATCAACCTGCTCGCCGACGCGAGCGGCTGCAGCATCTGGGGCGGCTTCGACACCTGTGGCAGGGCGTGTGCCTGTGTCAGTCGCTCGGCCACCACCTGGCGCGCGCGGAAGAGATCGGTGCCGGGCTCGAAGATGAGAAGGATGCGCGACAGCCCGGCGACCGACTCGGAGCGGATGTCGTCGAGGAAGGCGACCCCGTTCAGCAGGTCCTGCTCGAGCGGAACCGTGATCAGCTGCTCGACCTCGCTCGCCGACAGGCCCAGCGCCTCGGTCTGGATCTCCACGGTGGCGGGAGTGAAGTCGGGCAGGACCTCCACCGGCATGTCGCGGAGCTGCGAGACACCGACGATCATCACGGCGGCGGCTGCGGCCACCACGATCAGTCGGAACCGCACGGACGAGCCGACGATCCACCGAATCATCTGAACTGACCTCCCTCGACAGTCGGACGGGTCTCGTAGGCGTTCGCGCTCGAACCGGGCGCCGAGCGTCGCGGGCGCTCGGGGAGCGGCCAGGAGGACGCAGCGCGCCCGGCGGGGCACGCGGGAACGACGGCAGCGCGTAGCCCCGAGCGTGCATCTCGTAGACATGCCGAGCGTCCACGCCCAGCATGGTTCCCGCCGCAATACAGCCGCATTCCCCGCCTCCCCCGAGCCGCGCGCTTCCGGCATCTCCCGTAGATGCCGCACGCTGTGGGGAAGATGAATAGCAGGTGAGCGTTCCGCGATCAAGAGCGGATCGCAACTTTCACGTTTCCTACCCGTCCTTATTCCTACCCGACCGCGGGCCTTCGGTTCATCGACTTTTCACGTTGTCTCTGCAAGCATTTGCGGTGAGCACACAGAGGGTCTGGATTTGCACACAGTCGAGGGGAGAGATGGGCCAGTGAGCACTCGTGTCCCGTGGCGTGCGATCGCCGGGCTGGCGGTCGCCGCTCTCGTGGTCGTCGCCGTCGCCGGCTGCCAGCTCTTCGGCGGGGGGTCATCGGCCGAGGCGGCCCCCAGCGAGGAGGTCGCGCGCGACGACATCGTCGTCTCGGTCGGGGGCGTGGGCAGGATCGTCCAGTCGAGGGCCGTCACCCGCACGCCCGGCGAGACGTCGGCGAGCGGCGGGGCTCCGGCGCCTGCGAATGCCGTCTACCCCCAGACGAGCGGCAACATCGTCAAGTTCCTCGTCGCCCCCGGGCGGCGGGTGTCGCTCGGGCAGCCGCTCGCGACCCTCGACGACGGTGGCACCGCGGAGGCTGCGGTCAAGCAGGCTGCCGACGATCTGGCGGCAGCGCGGCTCGAGCTGGCGCAGCTGCTCGGCTCCCGTCCCGCCGACGTGAGCGCAGCCGAGTTGGACGTCAAGCGCGCTCAGGCCGAGCTCGAGGTGCTGCTCGGCGGAACGCCGGCCGCCCGCGCCCGCGCGATCGCCGCGGCGAAGCGGAACGTCGAGCTTGCACAGAGCCGGCTCGACCTCATCCTGGCTCCGCCGAGCTCTGCCGATCTCAGGGCGGCCGAGGCCGAGGTGAAGAAGGCCGAGGCCGACGTTGCCGCCCTGAAGAAGCCGCCTGTGCGACCGTCGGCGAAAGCGGTATCGGCTGCGGAGCAGGCTGTGACCGTGGCGAACCAGAGGCTGGAGAAGCTGAAGGGCCCGCCCGACGCGGCCGCGGTGAGCGCCGCCGAGCTGGAGGTGGCCCAGGCCGAGTCCAATCTCGCCCTCCTGCTCGCCCGCACCGACCCGCCGCCGACCCAGCCGGAGATCGCCGCAGCGAGAGCCGCAGTCGAGGCCGCGCGAGCAAAGAGAGCACAGGTGCTGGCCCCGCCCGCCCAGGCCGACGTTTCGGCGGCCGAGGCCGAGGTGAAGAAGGCCGAGGTCGACCTCGAAGCTCTGACGACGCCCGCGCCCGCGGCCTCGCCGGAGGCGGTCGCAGCAGCGGAGAAGGCCGTCGACGCAGCCCGGGCCAAGCTCGCGAAGCTCAAGGCTCCGGCGAACCCGTCGGACGTGAAGGCCGCCCGGCTCGAGGTCGAGCGCGCCCAGGACGAGCTGAAGACGCTCAGGCTGGGGCCGAGCACGGCGGCCAAGGGAGCTGCCGAGCAGGCAGTGGCGTCCTCCAGGGCGAAGCTCAACCAGCTTTCCAGCTCGCCCGTCGAGATCGCGCGCCTGAAGGTCAACGCGGCCCAGGCGAAGCTCGCTACCGCACGGGTCGCGCTCCGGCTGCTGACCGTTCGCTCGCCGTCACGCGGCACCGTCACCACCATCCTCAGCGTGCCGGGCGCCCCGGTCGACCGCTCGACCGCGGTCGCCACCGTGACGAACCTCGACAGCCTGGCCGTCAACGTCGACCTGAGCGAGTTCGACGTCGCCCAGGTGAAGCTCGGCCAGAAGGCCGTCGTCAGCGTCGACGCTCTGGGCGGCAAGGCTTTCCCGGGCAAGGTGGCGTTCGTCGCGCTGACGGGCACGGACACCGCCGGCGTGGTCACGTTCCCGGTGCGCGTGACGCTCAGCCGCTCGGGCGGGCTGAAGCCGGGGATGAACGTCAGCGTGCGCATCGTCGTCGCTCAGCGTGAGGACGCGTTGCTCGTGCCTCTCGAGGCCGTCACCCAGAACGACGAGGGCGACGACATCGTCACGGTCGTCGACGAGTCGGGCAAGGAGACGGAGCGCCCGGTGGAGCTCGGGGTCGCGAACAACGAGAGCGTGCAGATCGTGAAGGGCGTGCGCGAGGGAGAGAGCGTCGTTCTCGCGGAGCCCCCGGCCACGGGCGCGGAGGAGGAGTAGTGGGCGAGGACGCTCCCCCGAGCGTCATCGAGGTCACGGACGTCACGAAGGTGCACCACCTCGGAGAGGTGGCAGTCGAGGCGCTCCGCTCCGTCAGCTTCGTCGTTCGGGAGGGCGAGTTCGTGGCCATCATGGGCCCGTCGGGCTCGGGCAAGACGACGCTGCTCGGGATCGTCGGCTGCCTCGACCGTCCGACGACCGGGTCGTACCGGCTCATCGGCCGCGAGATGTCCGACCTCGACGAGACGCAGCGCGCCAGGGTCCGGGGGGCGCAGATCGGGTTCGTCTTCCAGGCCTACAACCTGATCCCGCGCTCGACCGCCTTCAAGAACGTCGAGCTGCCGCTCGTCTACGCGGGCGTGCCGGGACGAGAGCGCCGCGGTCGCGTGCTCGAGGCGCTTGCGGACGTCGGTCTCGCCGAGCGCACGAACCATCTCCCCAACCAGCTCTCGGGCGGCGAGCAGCAGCGCGTCGCCATCGCCCGGGCGCTCGTCGTCCGGCCGAGCGTGCTGCTGGCCGACGAGCCGACGGGCAATCTCGACTCCGCGAGCGCCGAGGAGGTGCTCGCGATCCTCGACCGTGTCAGCCGTCGCGGGGCGACGATCGTGATGGTGACGCACTCGGACGAGGTGGCGCAGCGGGCCTCGCGCATCGTCCGCCTCGCGGACGGCATCGTCGTCTCGGACGAGCCGGTGCCCCGCTCGGCCGCGGTGGGAGCGGTGTGATGTCCGTCCTCTCCGAGCAGTGGCGCATCGCGGTCGCGTCGCTGCGCGCCAACTGGTTCCGCGCCGCGCTGACGGCTCTCGGCGTCGTGATCGGAGTGGCGTCCCTCGTCGCTGTGACCGCCATCAGCGCCGGCGCCCGGGAGGAGGTCGCAGACAGCATTCGCCGGCTCGGCGGCAACGTGATCAAGGTGGACGGCGAGTACATCACGATCGGCACTCGGCAGTCGGCGACCGACCGGACGATCACTCCCGAAGACGTGGCGGCCGTCGAGAAGCTCGATGGGGTGACCGCGGTCGCGCCCCATCAGGACATCGAGACGATCTCCGTCTCGGCCGGCCGCAACCAGACGAACACCTGGCTCGTGGGGATGACCCCGGCCTACGGCGACGTCCAGAACCAGCAGGTGCAGGAGGGGCGGCTGATCTCGGAGTCCGACGTGGCGTTCGGGCGCAGCGTCGTCGTCCTCGGCCTGGACGCGCGTGACAGGCTCTTTCCGGACGGCGCCGCGATCGGCGAGACGGTCAGAGTGGGCAACCAGGAGTTCCAGGTGGTGGGCATCCAGGCCCGTCGCGGCAGGCTCGCGGACGAGAACCTCGACAACCGGATCTTCGTGCCGCTCCCGGTCGTCACCCGCGTGCTCCTCGGCGGCACGAACGTCGTCCACATCGACCTGCGAGTGGCCAGCGAGCAGGACATCGAGCCGACCATCGACGAGCTGACATCGCTCCTCCGTCGGCAGCACAACCTCCCCGAGACGTACCCCGACGACTTCTCGGCCGAGGACCAGGCGAGCATCGTGAAGGAGGCGCAGAGGGCGACGGGGACGTTCCGCGTGCTCACCTTCGCGCTCGGCGGCATCGCGCTGCTCGTGGGAGGCATCGGGATCATGAACATGATGCTCGTGTCGGTGCACGAGCGGATCCGCGAGATCGGCATCCGCAAGTCGGTCGGAGCGACGCCGTGGCGCGTGCAGGTGCAGTTCCTGCTCGAGGCCGTGGTGCTGAGCACGCTCGGAGGAGTCGCGGGTGTGCTCGCCGGGGTCGGAGCGACGCGGCTCGTCGGCTCGCTGGCCGGCTGGCAGACGCTCATCGAGGCGCCGTCGCTGCTCCTGGCGTTCTCCGTGGCGGTCTGTGTGGGCCTGTTCTTCGGCTACTTCCCGGCTCGCCGGGCTGCACGTCTCGATCCGATCACAGCCCTTCGCTACGAGTAGCGAGGGCCGGCGCCCTACGGCGCCGCGGTCGCAGGCGGGACCGGGAGAGTGACCCAGGCGTCGGCACCCGCAGGGTGCAGGTTCGCGACGTGCGCCGAGCCGCCGTGCGCGTCGGCGATCACGCGGACGATCGAGAGGCCGAGCCCCGAGCCGCCCCGCGCGCGGGTCTCGTCGGGTCGAGCGAAGCGGTTGAAGGCGTGGTCGAGGAACTCGGGAGGGAAGCCGTGGCCCTCGTCCACGACGTGCAGCTCGATGCCCGCGTCCGTCGTGCCTGCCGACAGGCGCACCGCCCCGTCTCCGTGCCTGAGGGCGTTGTCGACCAGGTTGCCGAGCGCCTGCTCCAGCCGGATCCGGTCACCGGCGACGAACGCCTCCTGGCCGGCGGAGACGTGCAGGGGCCTGCCGGCGTCCTGTGCGCGCCACTCGAAGCGCCGGGCGACCGAGGTCAACAGCTCCGCGGCCTGCAGGGGCTCGAGGCGCAGCGCGAGCTTTCCCCGGTCCGAGAGCGACGTCAGCAGGAGGTCGTCGGCGAGCTGTGCGAGGCGGTCGGCCTCGCTCGACGCCGAGCGCACCGCCTCGCGGAGCTCGTCAGGGCTGTCCGCATGGCGGAGCGCCAGCTCGAGCTCGGTCCTGAGCAGGGCGAGGGGCGTGCGCAGCTCGTGGCTCGCGTCGGCGACGAAGTCGCGTTCGCGCTCGAGCGCGCCCTCGAGGCGGGCCAGCATCGCATTGAGCGTCTCGGCGAGCCGCTCCAGCTCGTCGGCCGTCTCCGGCACGGGAAGGCGCTCGCCCGGTGTCTCGGCCGAGATCGCCTCGGCGCGGCGGCGCATCGACTCGACCGGGCGCAGCGCGAGGCCGGCCAGGGCGTAGCCTGCGAGCGAGGCGAGCAGGAGTGCGATCGGCCCCGTGATCAGCAGCTCGTTGCGTAGGCTCGAGAGCGTCTCCGCGCGGTCCTCGCTCGTGATGCCGACAACCAGCACCAGAGGCGTGTCACGACGGACGAGCGCGGAGGCGAGCAGGCGGGAAGGCTCGTCGAGCCCGGGCACGGTGCGTCGATCGGCGAAGATTGCGTGATCGCGAGCCGTCCGCAGCTCGTCGGCTGTCAGGAGCATCGACGCGCCGAGACGAGGGGTCGCGTCGACGACCTGGCCCCGGCTGTCGAGCAGCTGTGCATAGGTCTCCCCGGCCTCGATGAACGGGCTGGCACCGGCTTCGGCCAGAGAGGGCGCTTCGGACTCGCGCACGAGCGCGGCGAGATCCTGGGCACGCAGGCGGAGCTGGCGGTCGAGCGTGGCGGAGAGGTGCGAGTCGAGGCGGATGTAGAGGAGCCAGCCCGTCAGGGAGAGCACGACCGCCATGGCGACTGCGAACGCAGCCGCTACGCGCAGCCGGATCGGCGCCCGCCTCATCCACCGCCGTCCGCGCGCAGCCGGTAGCCGGAGCCGCGGATCGTCTCGAGCGAGCGTCGCCCGAACGGCTCGTCGATCTTGGCGCGAAGGTGCCGGACGTAGACGTCGACGACGTTCGACCGGTTCTCGTACGCGAAGTCCCAGGCGTGCTCGAGCAGCTGCAGCCGGGAGAGGACGACGTCCGGCCTGCGCATGAACGTCTCCAGGAGCGCGAACTCCTTCGCCGACAGCTTGATCTCCGTCGACCCGCGGTGCACCCGGCGGGACGCGGGGTCGAGGGCGAGATCGCCCACCCGGAGAACGCTGGGCCGCTCCGGCTCGCCCCGCCGGGCGAGCGCGCGCAGGCGCGCCAGCAGCTCTGCGAACGCGAACGGCTTCACCAGGTAGTCGTCTGCGCCGGTGTCGAGCCCCGCCACCCGGTCCTCGACCGAGTCGCGGGCGGTGAGCATCAGCACCGGTGCCCAGACGCCGCTCGTCCGCAGCCGCCGGCACGTCTCGAAGCCGTTGATGTCGGGCAGCATCACGTCGAGCACGATCGCGTCGTAGTCTGCCGCCTCGGCCATCCAGAGGGCATCCTCGCCGCGGCCGGCGACGTCGACCGCCAGCCCCTCGCGCGACAGCCCGCGTCGGAGCAGGCTCGCCATTCGCAGCTCGTCCTCGACGATCAGCACCCGCACGGTCTGCAGTGTCCCAGGAGTTCATGAACGGAAGATGAGCAAACGGCATTCACCTCTGGCGCCCACGCCTTTCATCGACAGTTCATGATTTGCCCCTAGCGTTCGAAGCGTGCAGGCTGAGGCCGGGGCAGGGTCGAGCATTCGAGTGGGGAGGCAGGCAGCGGGATGAGTGCGGCCGTCGAGGCGCAGGGTGTCGTCAAGCGATACGGGTCGCTCGTCGCGGTCGAGGACCTCAGCTTCGCCGTCGCTCCCGGCGAGGTCCTGGGCGTGCTCGGGCCGAACGGTGCGGGCAAGACGACGGCGATCCGCGTGCTGACGACGATCCTGTCGCCGACGCGCGGCACCTTCGCCGTGGCCGGCGTGCCTCACACCCGGCCTGCCGAGATCCGCCGGCGCATCGGCGTCCTTCCCGAGAGCGACGGGTACCCGGAGCGGCAAACAGGTGAGGAGTACCTCCGCTACCACGCTCGCCTGTACGGCCACAGCCGGCCGAGCGCGGACGCGATCTCGGCGTCGCTGCTCGAGGAGGTGGGGCTCTTCGAGCGCCGTCGGTCGTTGATCTCCTCCTACAGCCGCGGCATGCGACAGCGCCTCGGCATCGCCCGGACGCTCGTGAACGATCCCTCGGTGGTCTTCCTCGACGAGCCGACGCTCGGTCTCGACCCCGCCGGCCAGCGGCAGATTCTCGGCAACGTGCGCCGGATCGCGCGCGACCGCGGCGCAACCGTCCTCCTCAGCTCGCACCTCCTGGCCGAGGTGGAGGAGAACTGCACCCGGGTGCTGATCCTGAACCGCGGCCGTGTCATTGCCGACGGGACGGTGGCGGAGGTGGCGCGGCAGGCGGCGGCGCCACGAACCGGCAGGCTGCAGGTGCCGCCCGATCTGGCCGACCGGGCAGTCGCCGCCCTGCGGGCGGCACGCGGCGTGGAGGCCGTCGAGGCCGCCGACGGCCAGCCGGGCTGGGTGAACGTCGTCTTCGCGCCCGAGGGCTCACACCTCGAGGACGGGACGCCGAACGACGCTCTGCGCGCCCTGCTCGGCACGGATGTCCCGCTGTTGTCCTTCGAGCTCGAGGGCGCGCGCCTGAGCGACGCGTTCCTGGCGATCACGGCGGCCGCCTGATGGCCGCGGTCGAGCAGAGCGGCGCGTATCCGCCCACCGCCGAAGCGGGCGCTTCGAGCTGGACGATCGTCCTCGCCCAGGAGCTGCGCGACCTCTGGGTGGGCGGGCGCGGGCTCGTGCTCAGCTTTGCCTTCAGCCTCCTCGTCAGCCTGATCGCCTACCTCGTGGCGACGAACACGGCGCTCAACTTCCTGGAGCAGCGCGAGTCCGTGAACCTCACGCTGCAGGTGGCGATCGCCGTCGGCGGGCTCTTGACCCTGCTCGCGGCGGCGGACACGGTCAGCGGGGAGCGCGAGCGCGGCACGCTCGAGACCCTTCTGCTCACCCCTGTCTCCCGGCGGCAGGTATTGACGGGCAAGTTCCTGGCGGCGCTCTCCCTCTGGCTCGCGGCCTTCGTGATCACCGTCCCGTACGTGTGGTTCCTCGGCCGCGGCGTGGGCGTCGTCGGTGACGCCCTCGTCACGGGTCTCGTCGTCGGCACGCTGCTGGCCGTCTTCCTGACCGCGCTCGGGATCGCGGTCAGCCTCTTCTCCGACTCCAACCGGGTCAGCCTCTCGGTCAGCCTGTTCGCCCTGCTCGCCCTCTTCGCCCCCACGCAGCTGCCGTCGGGCGCGCAGAAGGGGTGGGCGGGCGACCTGCTCCTGCGCGTCAACCCGATCACCGCCGGCGAGCACTACGTCGGCCGTATCGTCGTCAACGGCCACGGCTGGAGCGATGACATCTCCTGGCTTCTCTCTCCGCTCGTCGCGGCCGTCGTACTTGCGGTCGCCGTGCCGGTCCTCGGCGCACGGTTCCTCCGGCTCGGGGGAGGCCGCGCGAAGTGAGCGGGTTCCGTGCCTTCGCGGTGCTGTTCTCGGTCCTGCTCGGATTGACGTGCCAGGTTGCACTGGCGCAGGCCGAGGACGCTCCCCCGCAGGTCTCCGTCACGGTCGACCGAACCGAGGTCGAGACGCAGCTCGGGGGCAAGTTCTCCTTCCGCTCGACGATCACGAACGACGGCACCGTTCCCGCCGCTTGGCTGATCGCCCATCTCAACGTCCTCAGCCTTCGTCGCGGTACCTACGTCGATCCCGAGGACTGGTCGTCGGATCGGACCCGCTACCTCGGCGCCATCGCGCCCGGCGCCTCCACCACCGTCTCGTGGAACGTGCACGCCGTCAACGACGGCAGCCTCGCCCTGTACGTCTCCGTCCTGCCGGGCGACAGCATCGGGGTCGTGCCGGCCACGAGCCCCTCGATCCGGTTGTCGGTCGCCCAGAAGAAGACCCTGAACTCGGGCGGCATCCTCCCTCTCGCCCTCGGCATCCCCGCCCTGATCGGGCTCGTCACGCTCGGTGCCCGGGCTCGCCGCGGACGCCGGCCCAATAGTTAGCGGCACGTAAGGCCCGCGGGCGCCGGCGGATCGCTTCGGTACGCTCGAAGCGGTCGATGAGACGCCGCCTCCTCGTGACCGCGCTGACCGCGCTCCTGCTTGCCGTGCCCGCAGGAGCGCAGCCGCGTACCCTGTGGCCCGGCGTCACCTTCGAGAACGGCGTGCAGTTCACGCCGAGCGGGCCCGTCGCGATCAACATCCTCATCGGCCCGCGTCCGGCCTCCGGGCCGACCACGTTGGCCCCCGTCCTCTCGAACGAGTCGCTCACGGGCACGGAGACCCTGACCGCGATGCAGCGGCGGACTGCGTCCTCGGGGACGACGGCGGGCGTCAACGGCGACTACTTCACCTTCGCCACCGGCGTGCCGACCGGGGTCTTCATGCGTGACGGACAAGTCGCGAGCGCGCCGTCGGGCGCGCGCTCGAGCGCAGGCGTGACGGCCGACGGCACGCTCGACATCCGACGTATCTCCTTCTTCGGCACCTGGCAGGGAACCGGAGCGAAGCGCAGCCTGAGCACCCTCAACGAGACCCCCCCGCCCAACGGCACCGCTCTCTACACGCCCTCGTGGGGGCCGGCGACACCGGCGCTGCCCGGGTCGGTCGCGACCGTCCTCTTCCCGTTTCCGGCAGCCGTCCCGAACACCGACCTGCAGGCTCCGGTCGTCGAGTCGCGCGTCGGCGGGGGCGCCGTGTCGATCCCGATCGGGGGCGCCGTGCTCGTCTCCCACGGCACTGCGGCGACCTCTGCCCTCGCCGAGGCGCGGGTCGGCGGGGTCGCGACCGTGAAGCTCATCTTCAGGCCGGATTGGCCCGGCGTGGTCGCCGCGATCGGCGGCGGGCCTCAGATCGTCCGTGGCGGCGCGCCCGTGTTCCGCGCAGGCGAGGCGTTCACCTCGGGACAGCTTCGACCCAGGACGGCGCGCACCGGCGTGGGACAGCTCGCGGACGGGCGCATCGTGCTCGTCACCGTCGACGGGCGCCAGCCAGGGTACTCGGTCGGGATGACGAACTTCGAGCTCTCCCAGACCCTGGTTCGGCTCGGTGCCGTGACGGGCATGGCGCTCGACGGCGGCGGCTCCACGTCGATGGCCTTCGACGGGAGCCTGCTCAACCGGCCGTCCGGAGGCGGCGAGCGGCCGATCTCGACGGCGCTGATGTTCGTCTACACCGGGGTCTTCGTACAGCCCGCCGTCTCCGTCGTGTCGCCTGACGGCGACGGCGTCGCCGACCGGCAGAGGCTGCGCTACAAGCTCGTGCGCCCGTCGACGGCGACGGTCACGCTGACAGCGCCGAACGGCACGGTTGCCTACACGGCGACGACGACACGCAAGCCCGGCAGCTACAGCCTCCCGTTCCCGCCGCCGCCGAGCCCGCCACCGCCCGCCCCGGTGCCCGCTCCGGCGCCCGCGCCGGCGCCGGTCCCTCCGCCGACGCAGCCCGTCCCGCCGACACCGGCGCCGACTCCGCCGCCACCGGAGCCCACGCCGGCACCGCCGGCATCGTCTTCCTCGGCGACGACCCTCTCGCGCCGGGACGACTCGCCTCCGGCGAACGGCCGCTGGCGGCTTACCGTCAAGGCGACGGACGACACGGGGCAGCTCTCGGAGATGACCCAGGTCTTCACCGTGAACACGACGCTCGGGTACCTGAGCACGACGCCGCGGAAGCTGTTCCTGCCGCCGCTCGGACGCGACGTCGCCATCACCTGGAAGCAGGCGCGGCTCGCACGCGTCGTCGTCACCGTGGAGACCCCGGCAGGCGAGGTGGTGCGAACGCTCGCCAGGAGGCGCTACGCGACCGGGTCCCCCGGCGTCGTCTGGAACGGGCTCGATCGCGAGCGCAAGGCCGTCAAGGGCGGCAAGTACGTGATCCGCGTCGTGGCGCGGAACCCGCTCGGCACGATCGAGCTCACGCGTGCCCTGCGGGTGCAGAGGATCGTGGGACCGAAGCCCGCCTCGGCCGCTGCAAAGTAAAGTCGCTCCTCCATGACGCTCTCCGTCCTCAGCGGGATCACCGAGGCGATCACCAGCGTGATCGGCGACTACGGGCTGTACGCCGTCTTCATCCTGATGTTGATCGACGCCGTGTTCCCGGCGGCGAGCGAGCCGGTGATGGTCTACGGCGGCGCCGTCGCGTCGGGGGCGTTCGCCGGGCAGGACGTGGCCCTGTTCGGGTACGTCTTCGCACCGGGCCTGGACGCCTACCTGGCGATCGCGCTCGCGGGCACGATCGGGTACGCGATCGGCTCGGCCGCGGGGTGGGCGCTCGGAGACTACGGCGGCAGGCCCTATCTCGAGCGCCACGGGCGCTGGCTCCATCTCGATGCCGCCCGGCTCGACCGCGCGGAGGCGTGGTTCGACCGCTGGGGCGACTGGGCCGTCTTCCTGGGCCGAGTCACCCCTGTCGTGCGCTCCTTCATCTCGATCCCCGCCGGGGTCTTCCGGGCGCCGTTCGGCCGGTACATCGTCCTGACCGTGGTCGGCTCGGCACTGTGGTGCTTTGCCCTGGCGGGAGCGGGCTGGGCTGCCGGCTCGAGCTGGGAGAGCTTCCATCACGCGTTCCGCTACCTGGACATCGCGATCGCCGTGGCGGTCGTGATCGCGGCCGTCTGGCTCGGCCGACGCTTTCTCCGCGGCCGCAACGCCGTGCGCGATTCCGCCTGAGCGCGTCGCGATGTCGCACGTTCTCCCCGCAAATCGCCTGAAGAGGGGTGACGAGGCCGCTACACTCGGTCGGTCGTGATCCCGCTCGTCGACGTCAAGGCGCAGTACGCGCCGCTCATCCCCGAGCTGAAGGAGCGCTTCGCCGAGGTGCTCGAGTCGGGCCGGTTCATCTTCGGCCCCGAGGTCGAGGCGTTCGAGCGCGAGGCAGCCGCGTATCTCGACGTGCCGCACGCCGTCGGGGTTGCGAACGGCACCGATGCGCTCGTCCTCTCGCTCGAGGCGATGGGCATCGGTGCCGGCGACGAGGTGATCTGCCCCTCCTTCACGTTCTACGCGACGGCCGAAGCGATCGCGCGCGCGGGTGCGACACCCGTGTTCGCAGACATCGACCCCGTCACGCTGAACCTCGACCCCGAGGACGCGGCCGCGCGAATCACTGCGAGGACGAAGGCGATCATGCCCGTGCACCTGTTCGGCCGGCCCGCCCAGCTCGCGGCACTGTCTGCGCTGGGCCTCCCTCTGGTCGAGGACTCGGCCCAGGCGTTCGGCGCCGCAGGCGTCGCCAGCGTGGGTACGTGCTCCACGTTCAGCTTCTTCCCGACGAAGAACCTGTTTGCGCTCGGCGACGGCGGGCTCGTGGCCTGCACCGACGACGAGGTCGCAGAGCGGGTGCGCATGCTGCGCTTCCACGGGTCGCTCGACAAGCAGACCTTCGAGCTGGTCGGGACCAACTCCCGTCTCGACGCGATCCAGGCGGCCGCGCTGCGCGTGTTCCTTCCGCATCTCGCGGGCTGGAACGAGGGGCGTCGTGCCGGCGCGGCGCGGTACGCAGCCCTCGGCCTCGGCGACGTGGTCGAGCTCCCGCCCGACGAGCCGGGCCACGTTTACCACATGTACGTCGTCCGCACGCCGGAGCGCGAGCAGATCGCCGCCGGGCTGAAGGAGGCGGGCATCTCGTGCGCTGCGTACTACACCACCCCGTTGCACCTGCAGCCGGCGATGCGCTACCTGGGCTACGAGCGCGGTTCCCTGCCCGAGACGGAGCGAGCTTCGGCCGAGAACCTCGCTCTCCCCATGTGGGGCGGGATCGGCGCCGACGTGCAGGAGCGGGTCGTCGAAACCGTGCTTGCCGCCGCCGGCGTCGCGGCGTGAGAACTCCGTTCAACAGGCACCGGGTGTGGCAGCTCGTCGCCGACGCGGCGATCATCGCAGCCGCCTGGTACCTGGCCTGGCAGCTCCGCTTCGACCAGGGCAGGCCCGTCTACTACGACCGCTACCTGGCGTGGGAGATCGTCCTGCTCGTGATCGCGATCAAGCTGCCGGTCTTCGCGCTCTCGGGGTTCTACAACCGCTGGTGGCGCTACATCTCGACGCGCGACATGTGGGCGGCCGTGCGTGGCGTGGCGTTCGCGTCGGTCGCGACGTTCCTCGTCTTCACCCTGTTCGAGGTGCACCCGGCGCGGGTGCCGACCGGCGTCTGGTTCGTCGACCTGCTCCTCTGCCTCGCGTTCGTGACCGGCTCGCGCCTGCTCGCGAGGACGCTGATCGAGCGGCCGCTGCCGGGCCAGGTCGTCGCGCGGGGGAAGGAGGCGCTCGTCGTCGGTGCGGGCGACGCCGCCCAGCTCGTGATCAAGGAGATGCTGCGCAACTCGGCGTTGGGGTACACGCCGATCGGCCTCGTCGACGACGATCCGCGCAAGAAGAACCTCCGGCTCCACGGCATTCGCGTGCTCGGCCCCACGTCGGAGATCGGGCGCCTGATCCGCGACCGGCGGCCCGACGAGGTGCTGATCGCGATCCCGTCCGCATCGGGCGAGGTGCGCGCGCAGATCGTGGAGGCTGCCCGGCGCGAGCGCGTCCCGGTGAAGACGCTGCCGGGCCTGGCGGAGCTCGTTGGCGGCGACTTCGACCTCACGCGGCAGCTGCGCCCGGTCGAGGTCGAGGACGTGCTTGGGCGAGAGCCGGTGGAGGTCGACCTCGATTCGATCGCGGGCTACCTCTCCGGCGAGACGGTGCTCGTCACGGGTGCCGGCGGATCGATCGGCTCCGAGCTGTGCCGGCAGGTCTCGCGGCTCGGGCCCGCAAAGCTCGTCCTGGTCGACAACTCCGAGCCCGCCCTGTTCGAGATCGAGCGCGAGCTCGTGCGCGAGCGCGGCTTCACGGCGGCCGCTGCCGTCGTGGCGGACGTGAAGGACGCCGTCAAGCTCAGGCAGATCTTCGACAGCTACCGGCCCGGGGTCGTCTTCCACGCAGCTGCGTACAAGCACGTCGCCATGATGGAGGCGAACCCTCTCGAGGCGGTGCGGAACAACACGCTCGGGACGCGGACGCTCGCCGACGTCGCGGTCGAGCTCGGGGCCAAGCGGTTCGTGCTCGTCTCCACCGACAAGGCGGCCAATCCGAAGACCGTGATGGGGCAGTCGAAGGCGCTCTGCGAGTGGATCGTCGAGACCTACGGCCACCGCGAGAACGTCTCCACCCGCTTCGTCGCCGTTCGCTTCGGGAACGTGCTCGGCTCGTCGGGCTCGGTGATCCCGATCTTCCGCAAGCAGATCGCGAAGGGGGGGCCGGTGACCGTTACCCATGCGGAGATGACGCGCTTCTTCATGACGATTCCCGAGGCCGTTCAGCTGGTGGTGCAGGCGGGGGCGATCGGCGAGCGCGGCCAGGTCTACGTGCTCGACATGGGTGAGCCGGTGCGGATCCTCGACCTGGCCGAGAAGATGATCCGCCTCTCCGGGAAGGAGCCGGGAGTGGACGTGGCGATCGAGTTCATCGGGCCGGCGCCCGGGGAGAAGCTGCACGAGGTTCTCGTCGGGGACGGCGAGACGGTGTCCGCGAGCACCCATCCCAAGATTCAGCGCATCACGCGTCCGCCGGTCGAGTCGTCCTGGCTCGACTCGGCGCTGCTGCACATGGAGCGTCTCGTCGAGGAGGGCGACACGCTCGAGCTCGTCGGAGCTCTCAGCCAGGTCGTCAGCGACCCCGTTCGCATGCAGTCGCAGGTCGAGGAGGTGGCACAACCGTGAGCACGCACTACGTATCGAGCCGCTGGAAGGTGAAGCCCGATCGTGGCGAGGAGTTCGTGGCCGCGTTCGAGGCCCTGGCGCTGTGGGCGGAGCTGAACCATCCCGAGGCCGGCACGGCGCGCCTGCTGCAGAGCGCCGAAGACCCGAGGGTCTACGTCGCTCTCTGGGAGTTCCCCGCCGCAGCGGGCGTCGAGCGTTGGCGCGAGCAGAGGGACGTCGTCGAGCACATGGACAGGCTCGCCGCCCTCGCCGCGCACGTCGACGACACCGTCTTCGAGCTTCGCGTTCTCGTCGGCGGCTGACGGCGTCTCGGGTGGCCGCCGGCTCTCAGCCGGCGAGAGCCGAGAGCAGCAGGTCGAGCATGAGCGACGGGTCGCGGTGCACCCGGTTCGAGGAGCCCGGCTTGCGGACGAGCTCGAGATCGGCGGGGTCGTCGAGCGTGCGCAGGCGCCCGTCCTCGATCAGCCCCTCGTCGACGGCGCCGATTCGGCCCGCGAACGTCGTCCACACCGGCGTGCCCAGTGCGACCGCCTCGCGGTTCATCGTGCCGCCGGCCGAGACGACCAGGTCTGCGGCCGCGATCAGGCTCTGAGCGTCGACCGCGTGAGCGGGGACGATCAGGGACGGCAGGCCGCGTGAGACGATGGCGGTGCGCTGCTCGGGTGTGCGCGGCAGCACGACCGCCTGGACGCCCGGGTCCGTGCCGAGCCGCTCCAGCACGCCCGCGAACAGGGGGTTGCCGTGCCGGTGGTAGAGCGAGACCTCGGGCGGGGTCCGGACGACTGCCAGGACGCGGTCCCCCGCGACCCCGAGCGACTCCGGCACCGAAGCGTCGGGCTGGAACTGCCCGAGGTAGTACTCCTCCTTCAACCCGGGGTAGCGACGGGTCTTGGCGGCGAACGCCCCGAGACGGTCGAGCCGCGGCTGCGGGATCGCCGCCGGCACGACGACGCGTGTCGCCGAGCGGGAGCCGAAGGTGTGCTGGGCACGGGCGTACTCGTAGTCGTACGCGTAGGCCGAGGCGATGCCGAGGGAGCGCGCCACCAGCGGGAGCTCGTGGGAGGCGTGCGAGAGGGCGACGTCGAAGCGCTGCGGGCGGGCCCAGGCGCGCAGTGTCCGCAGGCGCGACCCCATGGCACGGATCTTCGCGGCGCGGCCAGCTCCTCCATGCGGCGGGCCGACGACCTCGTAGTCGAGGCCGGCGTCGTCGAGCAGCTCGAGCGTCTGGGCGAAGGCACGGGCGGAGATCCGCACCTCGTGCCCACGCTCCTCGAGCAGGGCGATCAGGGGCCGGAAGAAGGGCACGTGCGGCGAGTTCGTGACGTCGATCCAGGCGCGCATCAGGGCCTTCCGTGGAGATCGGGCGTGGCTCGCTCGAGGTCGTCGTGCCCCGGATGACGCGCGCATCGTCGCCCTGGCACCGAGTCGCTGCAGCGAAGCGACTCTCGCACGCACGCATTATGCACCGGTGCGCATCGTCCGGCCTGGTCGCGCCGCCTCGCTCACAGCTATAACATTTCCTTATGGACACGCGACAGCTTGCCGCATTCTGCGCCGTTGTCGAGCGCCGGAGCTTCTCCCAGGCAGCCGACCGCCTCGGGGTGACGCAACCGGCCGTGTCGCTGCAGGTGCGCGCGCTCGAGAAGCGGCTCGGGGCGCAGCTGCTCGATCGGTCGGGCAGGCGTGTCGAGCCGACGGAGGCCGGCTGGCGGCTCTACCGTGGCGCGCAGCGGCTGCTCCAGCTCGAGGAGCAGCTCCTCGACGAGGTCGCGGCGGAGGGAGCGGGCGCGCTGTCGGGCGAGCTCTCGATCGGCGCCTCCACCGGGCCGGCCGCGATCGTCGTGCCGCTGCTCCTGTGCGAGTTCCAGCGGCGCAACCCGGACGTGAAGGTTGCGCTCGAGGTGCACGACACCCAGGCCGTCGTGGAGCTCGTGGCGGAACGCGAGCTGGAGCTCGGCATCGTCGGAGCGGCCCGCCGGCACCGCGGCGTCCGCTTCGAGCCGATCCTTCGAGACGAGGTGATCCTGATCTGCCCTCCGGGCCATCCCTTCGCCGGGCGGACGGTCTCGGTCGACGAGCTGCGCGGGGCGTCGTTGATCGTGATGCAGGACGGTGCGGGCGTCCGCCAGGTCGTCGAGGACGAGCTACAGCGGATGGGGACGCGACTTCGCGATCTCGACGTCCGCCTGGTGCTGGGCCTGCAGGAGTCGGTGCGAAGCGCGGTGCAGGCGGGGTTTGGCGTCACCTTCATCTCGCGCACCGCGGTGGAGTCGGAGCTGGCGGCGGGCCTCGTGGCGGAGGCGCGGCTCGCGGGCATGGATGCGTTGCGCGAGATCTCCCTCGTGCGGGGCACGGGGCGCGTGGCGACACGCGCGGCGGACGCCTTCGTCGCGTTCGCGCGCGAGCGCGAGGCGTGACCGAGCGCATCGTCCGCTTCGGGGCCGGCTCCCTCGGCTCCCTCGGGGAGGTAGCTGCGGAGCTCGGCCTACGCAGGCTCTTGCTCGTGACCACGCATCGCGGCGCACAGGCGGCGACAGGGCTTGCGGTGAGCGGTGTGTTCGCCGGCGTGCGCCCGCACGTGCCCGTCGAGTCGGTGCGGGAGGCCGCGGCACTGGCTCGTGAGCTCCGTGCCGACGGCCTCGTCGCACTCGGCGGGGGAAGTGCCGTCGACACCGCCAAGGCGGTCGGTGGCGGGCGTCGAGGAGCTCGCGTCGCTCGGCGCGCTCGGGCGGCTGCGTGATCACGGGGTGCCACGCGACGGACTTGCGGCTGTGGCCGCCGACATCGCCACACGGGGCGGAGCGAGGGCGAACCCGCGCCCGGCTCCACCGGATCAGATCGTCGAGCTCCTGCTCTCGATCTGGTAGCGACTAGCGGGACGCGCGGCGGGCAGGGAGGCGCTGCCAGACGTGCACCAGCACCGGGTCGGTGAGCCTGCCGAGGAGCGTCGCGAGCCGCAGCACCCATGGCCCACCGAGCGTGGTCACGAACAGCGCCGAGGCCCACCCGAGGACGGCTCCGCCCAGCACGTCGGCCGGGTAGTGGACGCCGAGAGCGATGCGCGAGAGCCCGATCAGCGCCGCACCGGCGAGAAACCCGAATCCCGCCTGCCGCGAGAACGCGAGCACGGCGAAGGCGATGGCGAATGCCGCAGCTGCGTGGTCGCTCGGGAAGGACGGGTCGATCGACGGCGGCGCCAGCAGGTGCGTTCCCTCGGCGTGGGCGACAAAGGGGCGCGGTCGCGCCCACGTGTGGCTGATCGCCTGGCTCGCGAGCAGGGCGACGGCAGCCGAGCCGAGCGCGGCCACGCACGCCTGCTTCCAGCGCCCGGCCCCGAACGGCCGGGCGGCGAGCCACAGCGCGGCGGTGGCAATCGCGTACAGCGGCACCGCTACCGCGGCGAGCGCCGTGACCGGGTCCTCGAGCCAGTCGTGCGTCGCGATCCCGGTGTTGAGCAGGTGAAAGATCGTCCAGTCGATCCGGTCAGGCTAGCCCGAGACCGGTGGCGCCAAGGTGAAGGGGCGGTTACGGCGCTCGAGCGGCACGCTCGCCGCCCGCCGCGACTGGGCTCTCACAATAAGAAGAGCTAATGACAGCGATAGTGAACGCTGCTAGCATTGGCTCTCGTGGCGACGTCCCGCACCTTCGACGTGCTCGTGATCGGCAGCGGCGCCTCCGGCCTCGCGGCTGCCGTCTCCGCCGGGCGCTCCGGCGCCGGCGTGGGCCTCGCGACCAAGAGCTCCGTGCAGGCGAACAACTCGTCGAAGGCGCAGGGTGGCATCCAGGCGGCGTTCGGCGACGACGACTCGCCCGCGCTGCACGCCGAGGACGTGATGCGCTCGTCGCACGAGACCGCGGATCCCCGGCTCGTGGAGATCCTCACCTCCGAGGCCCCTGCTGCCATCCGGTGGCTGGAGGAGCTCGGCTGCGCCTTCACACGCGAGAACGGCGGCTACCGGCTCGCCCGCTGCGGAGGGGCGTCGCGCAAGCGGCTGCTCCAGGTCGGCGACCGCACCGGCCACGCGATCACGAAGGCTCTGCGCGAGAGCTTCGAGGCCGGCGGGGGCACGGCGCTTCCCGATCACGCACTGCTCGAGCTCGTGCCTCGCGAGCACGGCTGGGCCGCCACCTTCGGCACGAAGGGCGGCGAGGTCGCAGAGATCCGCGCCGGCGCCGTCGTGCTCGCCGCGGGCGGCCGCTGCTTCGCCGAGGCGGCACAGCGCGGAGAGCTCTCGACGAACCACCCGAACGCGACCGGCGAGGTGACGCGGCTCGCCCTCGACGCCGGCTGCGAGGCGCGCGACCTCGACGCGCTCCAGTACCACCCGAACGGCGGCGCCTGGCCGCCCACGATGCAGGGGTACTCGATCCCGGAGACGACCCGCGCCTACGGGGCCGTGCTGCTCAACGCGGACGGCGAGGAGTTCACGGACTCGCTGGGGCCGCGCGACACCGTCTCACAGGCGATCTTCGACGAGGTCGCCGCGGGCCGCGGGGTGGAGACGGAGGACGGACGGCCCGCGATCTACCTCGACACGACGCGGATTCCGGAAGCCGACGCGGACGTCTCGCTGCCGTACATGCTGCGGCGCTACCGCGGCGCCGGCATCGACCCCCTCGCCGAGCCGCTGCTGACCTACCCTGTGCTCCACTACCAGAACGGCGGCCTCGTGATCGACGGGAACGCCGAGACCACCCTCGAAGGGCTGTTCGCGTGCGGCGAGATCGCGGGTGGCACCCACGGGCGCAACAGGATGATGGGCAACTCGCTGCTCGAGTGTGTCGTCTTCGGACGGCGCGCCGGCAGGGCAGCCTCGGAGAAAGCGAGCTGATGACGACGATCACGACGACCGACCTCGCGGGCGCGGTCGAGGATGCTGCCGCGCACCTGTACGTGTGGGCGTTGAAGGACATCCCGCAGGACCTCCGCGACGCACTGGCTGCCGCGCGCGACCGTGAGACCTCGACGACCGGCATCCGCATCCTGGAGACGATCCACCGGAACGTCTCCATCGCGGACGAGCAGAAGAACCTCGTCTGCCAGGACACGGGCATTGCCGTCTACACGTGCCGGGTGGGTGAGCACTTCCCGCTGCACCCCGCGCGCATCTACGCCTCGCTCAAGGCCGGCACCGCCCGCGCCACCGTGGAGCATCCGCTGCGCTCGAACGCGGTGCACCCGCTGACCCGCGAGAACACCGGGCCGAACATCGGCTACCGGCTGCCGATCGTGCACTGGGACTTCATCCCCGACTGGGACGGCCTCGACGTCAAGTGCGTGCCCGAAGGGATCGGGCTCCGAGAACATGAGCTTCCTCAAGATGTGCGTGCCCGCCGACGGCGTCGTCGGGATCAAGAAGTTCGTGCTCGAGTCGATCGTCGACGCGGGAGGCAAGCCGTGCCCGCCCGGGATCGTCGGGGTCGGGATCGGCGGCTCGGCCGACTACGCCATGTACCTGGCCAAGGAGGCGATCGCACGCCCGGTCGGCACCCGCAACCCGGACCCGCTGGTGGCCCAGCTCGAGGAGGAGCTCTACGGACTGCTCAACGAGACCGGCATCGGCCCCATGGGCCTCGGCGGCGACGTGACGGTGCTGCAGTGCCATATCGAGCACGCGGATACTCACATGACGCTCAACCCGGTGGCGGTCAACTACCAGTGCTGGGCGGCACGGCGCGCCTCCGCGCACGTCGCCGCCGACGGCACCGTCGACTACGACCGGGAGTTCTAGCCATGGCCCACCACGAAGTCACGTTCCCGATCACCGATCCGAACGAGATCCTGAAGCTGCGCGCCGGCGACGAGGTCACCGTCCAGGGCCACATCATCGGGATCCGCGACCGCACCCAGATCCGCATCTTCGACCAGGGCGTGGAGCCGCCGATGGACCTCGCCGGCGCCTTCCTGCTGCACACGGCGCCGAACGTGCGCAAGGTGGCCGAGGGCAAGTACGAGAAGATCTGCATCGGCACCACGACCAGCGCCCGCATGGTGCGGTTCACGGAGGGGCTCGGCGCGCAGTACGGCGTCCGCGCGATCTGCGGCAAGGGGGGGTTCCCCGACGTCGCGATCGAGCCGATGCAGCGGCTCGGAATGGTCTACTTCGCCATCGTCGGCGGCGCAGCCGCGCTCGAGACGACCCAGATCGAGGAGATCGAGGAGGTGCTCTGGGAGGACCTGATGCCCGAGTGCCTGTGGAAGTTCCGCGTCAAGGACTTCGGCCCGCTCATCGTCGGCATCGACGCGCACGGGAGCTCGCTGTACCACGACGTCCAGGCGCGCGCCCACGACAAGCTGAAGGAGCTGTATGCCCGGCTTTAGCGACGGCTGGCTGGGGGTTCCCTCCAGGCCCGGAAAGCCCCGTACCACCGGTCTCACGCACGTGATGGACAAGGGCCTCAACACCCGTGACATCGAGGGGATGTTCGACACGGGCGGTGCCTTCGTGGACATCGTCAAGCTCGGCTGGGGCACGAGCTACGTGACGAACAACCTCGAGAAGAAGATCGCGCTGTACCGCCACTTCGGCACGCCTGTCGTCTGCGGCGGCACGCTGTTCGAGGCCGTGTACGCCCGCGGCAAGATGGACGAGTTCAAGGCGTGGCTCGTCGAGCACCGCTTCGCCCACGTCGAGATCTCGGACGGCACCGTCGAGATCCCGCGCGACGAGAAGCTCGCGCTGATCAGCGACTTCGCCCGCGACTTCACCGTCCTCTCCGAGGTCGGCTCGAAGGACTCCGACGTCGTCTACGCGCCTTACCAGTGGGTCGAGTGGATCAAGGAGGAGCTGGAGGCCGGCTCCTGGAAGGTGATCACCGAGGCCCGCGAGGGCGGTACCGCCGGGATCTTCCGCAAGGACGGCGACATGCGCACCGGCCTGATCGACGAGATCGCGCACGGTGTGCCCGTCGACGACCTCATCTTCGAGGCGCCGACGAAGTCCTCGCAGGCCTGGTTCGTGAAGCAGTTCGGTCCGAACGTCAACCTCGGCAACATCCCGCCGGACGAGGTGATCCCGCTCGAGACCCTGAGGCTCGGCCTCCGTGGCGACACCCTGCTCGAGATCCTCGTGCCGATGGTCGAGCCGACTGCGTGAGCCTTCCGTGCCACGCTTGCCGTAGGGACTGACGTGGACTGGAAGCTGTCACTTGCCGGCCTGCTGATCGGCCTGCTCGTCGGCATGACGGGGATGGGCGGCGGCTCGCTGATGACACCGCTGCTCGTGCTCGTCTTCGGCTTCAAGCCGACCGTCGCGATCGGGACGGACATCGTGCACGGTGCCATCTTCAAGTCGTTCGGTGCCGTCCAGCATCGCCGTCTCGGTCACGTGCACGCGCGGCTGACCGCGTGGATGCTCCTGGGCTCGGTCCCGTTCTCGATCGTCGGAGTCGCCGTCGCATGGTGGCTGACGCGCACGTACGGCGACGGCTACGAGGACACCGCCAAGGTGATCCTCGGGGTCTCGCTCGTCCTCTGCGGGATCGGCTTCCTCGTCAAGGCCTACATGCACGCGCCGAAGGAAGACCTCCCTTTCATCCTGCGGCCGCGAGACCGCGTGATCGCCGTCGTGACGGGCGTCATCGGGGGCTTCGTGGTCGGCCTCACCTCCGTCGGCAGCGGCACGCTGTTCGGGCTCGTGATGCTGATCGCGTTCCCGTTGACTGCCGCCAAGATCGTCGGGACCGACATCTTCCACGCGGCGATCCTGCTGGCGGCCGCAGGAGCGGGGCACCTCGTCGCGGGAAGCGTCGACCTGGCCGCGACCGGCTGGCTGCTGATCGGGTCGGTCCCGGGCGTCCTCATCGGCGGTCACTTCACGGTTCGGCTGCCCGACCGGTCGCTGCGGATCATGCTCGCAGCGACGCTGACCCTTGCCGGCGTGAAGCTCGTCGACCCACCGGGAGCGGACGCCATCCTGATAGCGGGCGCGGGGGTCGCTGCGGTGGCCGCCGTCGTGGCGCTCGTCCGCTGGTACGGAAGCCGTGGCGCCGTCGCCGCGGCGGAGGGTGACTCCCGCTGAGCTGGCCGCCCGGCCTGCCGGTGATCCGTGTGCGCTTCGCCCGGCCGACCGACCGGCTCGACGAGGTCGTGCGCTTCTACCGGGACGGCCTCGGACTGCCCGAGCTCGGTCGCTTCGAGGGGCACCACGGCTACGACGGCGTGCTGCTCGGCCTTCCGGGCAGCGACACCCACCTCGAGTTCACCTCGCACGCGTACGGCAGCCCGTGCCCGGCCCCGAGCGCCGACAACCTGATCGTCCTCTACGTGGAGTCCGAGGCGGCCGCGTCCGTGATCGGTGCGAAGCTCGCCGACATGGGGTATCCCGACGTCGATCCCGAGAACCCGTACTGGGACGGGCGCAGCATCACCGTCGCGGATCCGGACGGCTGGAGGATCGTGCTCGACTGGGGACTGGCAGAAGAGTGAGGCCGAGCGCCACGACACCGCCGCTGCTCGTGCTCGGGGTGCGCCGCTCCGGGACGACCCTGTTGCGCGTGATGCTCGACCGCTCGAGCCAGATCGCCGTCCCCGACGAGTCGTACTTCGTGCCGCAGTTGGCCCACCGGCATCGGGGCACGGTGGACGTCGCCGCCTTCCTCGACGACCTTCGCCGCGTCAGGCGCCTCCGTGACTGGGGCCTGAGCGCCGACGACGACGTGGCGCCGCGGCTCCGCAGCGGGATGACCGCGGGCGAGGCGATCGGGGCCGTCTTCGAGTCGTACGCCGCTCTCCAGGGCAAGCCTCGCTGGGGCGACAAGACGCCCCTCTACATGCAGTACTTGCCGCTGCTCGAGCGGCTGTTCCCCGAGGCGCTGTACGTCCACCTGATCCGCGACGGCCGTGACGCGGCGATCAGCCACCTGGCGGTCCCGAAGGGGGTGATGACGGAGGGGTGGGGGCACCCGCGCGACGCCCGCGGCTTTGCCTGCCTGTGGCGCGCGGAGGTGAGCGCCGCCCGCGAGCTCGGGCAGCGGGTCGGGCCCGAGCGCTACCTGGAGCTTCGCTACGAGGACCTCGTGGCCGAGACCGGGGACGAGCTGCGACGCGCCTGCTCGTTTGCGGGGCTCGCGTACGAGGAGGCCATGCTCGGCTATGTCGGCACCATCGACCTCTCCGACAAGCCGCACCAGCAGCGGCTGGCCCAACCGCCCACGCCGGGGGTGCGGGACTGGCGCAGGGACATGGACGACGCCGACGTTCGCGGGTTCGAGGAGATCGCGGGCGACCTCCTCGCCGAGCTCGGTTACGAGGTGCGCTCGCCCCGGGCGGGACGCGGGCTTCGCCCCCGGGCGCGGCGCGGGCTCTATCGAGCCCTGACTGCGGCATGGCGCGCGACCGGCTACGTCACCCAGCGCTCACCGCTCTGGCGCCGCCGTCACGCACCACTCGACTGACGCTATCCCTTCGGGCTGTTGCGGCCGCGGAAGGCGACCAGGATGCCGTTGAGCGAGAAGTAGTAGGCCCGCTCGGTCGCGATGCCCGGCGAGTACTTGCCGATCTGGAGTCGCCAGACGACCCGGCCGTCGGACACGCGGGCGGCGTACGTTCGCTGCTCGAGGCTCGAGAAGAAGACCAGGTTCCCGACGACCACCGGCGCGCCCAGGATCCGGCCTCCCACGCGCGCCTGCCAGAGCTCCTTGCCGTCGGTCTTCCTGTACGCGTGCAGCGCGCCGTCGAAGCCGCCCACGAAGATCCGGTCCCGGCCGATGGCGGGCGTCGAGTATCCGAGCGACTCGACGTGCTGTGTCCACAGCACCTTCCCCGTCGGGGCCGCCAGTGCCACGATCTTGCCCGCACGTGAGATCGTGTACAGGCGCTTCCCGTCGGTCGAGGGACTGGCGTAGAAGCTCTCGTAGCGAAACGAGTCCCGCTTGACGAACGTGCTCCACTGGCGCCGGCCGTCGCTGCGGCGCACGCAGAGGATCGAGCCCGCGTACGTCGTGATGCAGACCCGGTTGCCCGAAAGCGACGGGCTGGCGTTGATCCGTCCGCCGGTGTCGTACGCCCACCGGATCCGTCCGGTGGCGGCGCTGACTGCGAACAGGCGACCGCTCGTGTCCCCGAAGTAGGCGATCCCGTCCGCCACCGCGGCGGACGATTCCACCTTGGCGTTCGTGCGAAGCTCCCAGACGCTGCGGCCGGTCGTGCGGTCGAGTGCGGTGACGGTCCCGTCCTTCGAGCTGACGATCAGGTTGGGGCCGGCGATCGCAGGTGTCGACGGCTTCTGTCCCGTGTCGCGGCGCCGCCACAGGACCCTTCCGGTCGCCGCCTCGATTGCCCAGGTGTCGCCGCGCACGGTGTTCACGTAGAGCATGCCGTCGCAGTAGCTCGGCGGATACTCCACGTAGCCCTTCAGGCCCCGTGCCCACATCTGAGGCTTGACCGGGATGCCGAGGTCGATGTCGAGCCGGGCCAGGTTGCGCGACGGGCTCCCCCCGAACATCTTCCAGCAGCGCCGGTCGGTCTCGGGCGGTGGCGGTTCGGGCGGAGCGGAGGTCGTGGTGGGCGCTGCCGTCGGCGTCACGACCGAGATGTCGCCGAGATCGGTCTCGAGCGCGCCTGACGACGGCTGCCGCGAGCCCAGGAAGAGCGCAACCGCCACTCCGAGCAGGAGCAGCACGACGGCGAGGATGAAGATGAGGCGCTTGCGCATGGAGACGGCCGGGAGGCACCGCCTAGTGTGCCAGCCGCCTCCGGCGGCCCCGCTCCGGCCCGCGGTCGAGGGGCCGCTGCCTAGAATTCGGCGTGAGTGGCCAGATACGCGCCAGCTGTGGTCGTCACGGCCCTCCTCACGGCCACCGCGCTCGCCTTTGCGTACACCGAGAAGCTGAAGCTGACCCCGAGCCCCATCCTCGGCACGCAGGTCGACAAGCGGTTCTCGCCGGTCTGCGAGTGTGACACCGACACCGCGACGATCTCGTTTCGCCTGCGCCAGCGCGACCGGCTGACGGTCGACGTGATCAACGCGAAGGGCGAGAGCGTGCGCACGCTCGTCGAGGACAGCCCGACGGCGCGTGGCCGCGTCACGATCTACTGGAACGGCCGCGACGACAGCGCCGCCATCGTCGACGAGGGGGCCTACAGGCCGCGCGTCCATCTCGCCGCGGAGCGGCGGACGATAGTGCTCCCGAACCCGATCAGGGTGGACGTGACGCCTCCCGAGGTCGAGCTCGTCTCCCTCTCGCCGCGGGTCTTCTCGCCGGACGGAGACGGGCGGTCGGACAAGGTCGTCGTGCGCTATCGCATGGACGAGGCGGCCGCGGCCCTGCTGTACGTCGACGGGGCGCAGCGCGTGCGAAAGCGCGGCCAGCAGAAGCAGGGGAGCGTCGAGTGGTTCGGCCTGCTGGACGGCGAGCCGCAGTCCCCGGGCGAGTACCGGGTCAGCGTGGGCGCCCGCGACGCTGCCGGCAACCTCGCCGTCCCCACGCCCTCGCGGCCGGTCGTGATCCGATACGTGGCGCTGGGCCGCAAGCGCATCGAGGCGGTTGCCGGTGCGCGATTCGCCGTGCTCGTGCTCAGCGACGCCGCCCGGGTGAGCTGGCGTATCGGGGGCCGCAGCGGCGTGGCACGGCCCGGCACGTTGAAGCTGCGCGCTCCTCTGCAGCCGGGGCGCTACACGCTCGTCGTTGCCGCGAACGGGTTCGAGAGCCGTGCCGCCGTGTTCGTCCGGGAGCCGGCGCAGTGAGCACGCTGGCCCAGATCGCCGGCCCGGTCGGTGCGGGGGGGCTGGCGCTGTTGCTCGTGGCCGGCCGCCGTGACCTCCGCATCGTGGGCCTCGCCGCCTGGGGTGCCGGCCTCGTGGGGCTTGCTCTCTACCTGCTCCCCGATGTCGGGCGGACGACACTCGTCGCGGCCGCCGTGGGGGGGCTCGCGTTCGCCGCGGGCGGCGCCTGGCTGCTCCTGCGCTACCCGTACCTGCTGGCCTTCGCCACGCTTGCGTGCATCCCGGTGCGGTTGCCCGTCGACATCGGCTCGGAGCGGGCCAACCTGCTCCTGCCGCTCTATGCCGTCGTGGCCGCGCTCGCCATCTCTGTCGGCTGGAGGCTGCTCGCCGGCGACGGACGCCTCCGCGAGCTCGGACCGGTTGCCTGGCCGCTGGCCGCGTTCGTCCTCTGGACGGGGCTGTCGCTGGCCTGGACGATGGACGTCAAGAAGGGAGCCATCTTCCTGGGGGCGTTCGTGCTCCCGTTCGGGCTGCTCGCGATCGGGTTCGCGCGTCTTCCCTGGCGGGGGCGCTGGCTCACCTGGTTGTGGGCCGGCCTCGTCGGCACGGCCCTCGCCTACGCGGTGATCGGGGCGTACCAGTGGGCGACCCGGGACGTGTTCTGGAACCCCAACGTGATCGTGGGCAATGCCTACGCGCCGTTCTTCCGTGTCAACTCTGTCTTCTGGGATCCCTCCATCTACGGGCGCTACCTCGCCGTCGCCATCCTGGTCACGCTTGCCGGCATCCTGCTCGGCGGCATTCGCGGGCGCCGCGGCCTCGTGCTCTACGCCATCGTCGTCGCCACCTGGTGTGGGCTCGCGATCTCGTTCTCGCAGTCGAGCTTCGTGGCGCTCGCAGCCGGCGTGGTCGTGGCGGCGGCCGTCGCCTGGGGCCGCCGGGCGGTGCTCGCGCTCGTCGCCCTCGGGCTGCTCGGCGCCGCCGTCTCGATGGCGGTGCCGCAGGTTCGCGGCGAGGTCGTCGACAAGTCCCGCAGCGGGTTGAACAAGGTGACGAGCGGTCGCGCCAACCTCGTCTCCCAGGGGATCCGGATTGCCGCGGAGCACCCGGTCGCGGGCGTCGGCGTGGGTGGATTCCGGCGTGCGTACGCCGAGCGCACGGGAGTGGTGGGCGACGACCCGAAGCGGGTCGCCTCGCACACGACGCCGATCACGGTGGCGGCCGAAGGGGGCGTGGTGGGGCTCGCGATGCTCCTCTGGCTGATCGCCGCGGCGCTCGCAGCCACATTGCCGCGCCTGGGCCGGGGCTTCACGTCGCGGACGTCGCTGGCGATCGGGGTGGCGCTCCTGGCGATTACCGTTCACAGCCTCTTCTACGCCGCCTTCATCGAGGATCCGATGACGTGGGCGCTCCTCGGGCTCGTCGGCGTGGTGTCGCTCGTGCCGAAGAAGCCGGTCGCGCCGGCAGGGGTCGCGGTCGCAGCCAGCGAGGGCGCCGGAGCCGCGGCGGGCGACGGTGCGGCCGGCGACCCTGCCGCGCCGTCACCGACACCTGCGCTCTGATCGGGGTGCAGACTATGCTCGCCCCGTGATCACAACGTGGAACCGCGCCCTCGTGCTGGCCCCCCATACGGATGACGGCGAGTTCGGCTGCGGAGGCACGACGGCCCGGCTCGTGGAAGCGGGCTGCGAGGTGCGGTACGTCGCCTTCTCGATCGCGACGCGGTCGCTCCCCCCGGGATTCCCGCCCGACACGCTCGCCCGCGAGGTACGGGAGGCGACCGCCGAGCTCGGCATCCCCGAGTCGAACCTGACGGTTCACGACTTCGACGTGCGCACGTTCCCGGAGCGGCGGCAGGACATCCTCGAGCTCCTCGTCGCGCTCTGGGAGGACTGGAAGCCGGATGTCGTGTTCCAGCCGTCCCACCACGACGTGCACCAGGATCACCAGACGGTGGCCCAGGAGGGCCTGCGCGCGTTCAAGCGCACCACGATCCTCGGCTACGAGATTCCGTGGAACAACTACGACTTCGCGTACGGCGCGTACATCGGGCTGGAGGAGCGACACCTGCAGCGGAAGACCGCCGCCGTCGAGAAGTACGCCTCCCAGCAGCACCGCCGCTACGCGAATGCCGACTACATCTGGAACCTCGCGCGCGTTCACGGCACGAACGTGAACCGCGAGCTGGCCGAGGTGTTCCAGGTGTACCGGATCGTCGCCTGAGCTGGCTGACGGGAATTCGGTAGTTGCGGGCAGGCGGGTTCCGGGACGATACGGATGGCGGAAGGGCTGGGTCCGGTTGGGCACACGTCGGACGCCGCCTCCAGCTGCACGCAGTCCCGTGGACGCCGCGGGGCGGCACCTGACCGGTCGGCTTCGCCCGCCCGCCCGCTCCGTCGCCAGGCCGGCCGACGACGGGCGTCTACGCTTCCGGTGTGCGACGCCGTGACTACCTCGGGCCCGTGCTCTGCGCGCTCGGCGCTGCCTGCATGCTGGGCGCGCTGGCCGTCGACCTCGACAGCGGTGCCGCCAGGGCGCTGATGGCCGCTGCGGCGATCCTCTTCGTGCCCGGAGCCTTCGTCACGCTCGCGATGGTCCGGCGCATCGCTGGGCCGCCCAACTGATGCGGCGCCTGCTTGCGCTCTCGCTCGCCGTCGCCGCCGGCTCGCTTGCCGCTCCCGGCGGGGCCGCCTCCGGCGCGGTGCCGGTCGTCGTGCTCGACCCCGGCCACGACCTCCGAGCCAACCCGGTGACCGAGCCGATCGGCCCCGGCTCGCCGACGCGCAAGATCAAGGACGGCGGCGGCACCCGTGGCGTCGTCTCGCGGACGGCCGAGGCAGAGCTCAACCTGGCAGTGGCCCTGCGGCTGCGCCCGCTGTTGCGTCGTGCCGGCGTGCGCGTCGTGATGACACGCACCCGCACGGCCCGGACGAGTGCCGGCAACATCGTCCGCGCGCGGATCGCGAACCGTGCCGGTGCAGCCCTCTTCCTGCGAATCCACGCCGACGGTGCGCCGACGCCCGCCGCGCGTGGCAGCCACACGCTGTACCCGGCGCTGCGCCCCGGCTGGACGGACGACGTCTACGTGCGGAGCCGCCGGGCGGCGACGATCGTGCAGGCGGAGCTCGTGCGCACTCTCGGCTTCCCCGATCGGGGGCTGCAGGAGCGCTCCGACTTCACCGGCTTCAACTGGGCCGACGTGCCGGTGATCATGGTCGAGCTCGGGTTCATGACGAGCCCGGTGGAGGACCGGCTGCTCGCCAGGTCCGAGGTGCGGCAGCGCGCCGCCCTCGCCCTCTGCCGGGGCACCCTGCGCTTCCTCGGGCGCGATCCTGCCCGTTGCGGCCGCTGAGGCGCAGTCGGCCCGCTGTCCGCGAGATTTAGGCCCGACTAACTTTCGGCTAGAGTCGTGGTGTGCGAAGCCTCTCCGCAGCTGTTCTGGCGTTCGCCGCATTGGCGGCCGGTTGTGGCCCGGTCACCCAGTCCGCATTGCCGGACCTCTCCGGCGAGCGGACGATCGACGTCGTCACGACGATCGGGATGATCGCCGACGTGGCGCAGAACGTCGGTGGCTCGCGCGTCCGCGTCGAGGGGCTGATGGGGCCCGGCGTCGACCCGCACCTGTTCAAGGCGAGCGAGGGCGACCTGCGCACGCTCGAGCGCGCGGACGTGATCCTCTACGGCGGCCTCCACCTCGAGGCGAAGATGGCCGACGTGCTGGAACGGATCGGCGAGCAGCGCTACTCCCGGGCCGTCACCGACGGCATCCCGCGCGCGCGCCTCCTCGCCCCCGCGCAGTTCGGCGGCCAGTACGACCCGCACGTGTGGTTCGACGTCACCCTCTGGGGGAGCGCGACGCGCGAGATCCGCGACACGCTGATCGAGGCCGACCCGGCACACGCGGACGTCTATCGAAGCAATGCGGCTGCGTACCTCACCAAGCTCGCCCGGCTGGACGACTACGTCCGTGCGCAGGCCGCGCGCGTGCCCGCGTCCAAGCGCGTGCTGATCACGGCGCACGACGCGTTCAGCTACTTCGGCCGCGCCTACGGCTTCGAGGTGCGTGGGCTGCAGGGGATCTCGACGGCGTCGGAGGCGGGGGCGGGCGACGTGCAGGAGCTGGCGCAGTTCATCGCCGAGCGGCGGATCCCGGCGGTCTTCGTCGAGTCGTCGGTCTCGCCGCGCACTATCGACGCGGTTCGGGAAGCAGTCCGCGCCCGGGGTTTCGATGTCGCGGTCGGCGGCAGCCTCTACTCGGACGCGATGGGCTCCGCCGGGACCTCCGACGGCACGTACCTCGGGATGGTGCGCCACAACGTCGACACGATCGTCGCTGCGCTGCTGCGGAGCCCGTCGTGAGCGTCCCCGCGATCGAGGTTGCGGACATGACCGTCGCCTACGGCGAGAAGCCGGTCCTCTGGGACGTCGACCTCGACGTGCCGACGGGGACGCTGATGGCGATCGTGGGGCCGAACGGCGCCGGCAAGACCACCCTGATTCGGGCGATCCTCGGCCTCGTCAAGCCCGCGGCGGGGAGCGCCCTCGTGCTCGGCAGGCCGTACGACGAGCAGCGTCGACTCGTCGGCTACGTGCCGCAGCGGGGCTCCGTGGACTGGGACTTCCCGACCGACGTGCTGGATGTCGTGCTCATGGGGCGGTACGGCAGGCTCGGGTGGATCCGCCGCCCGGGCAAGGACGATCATGCGGCCGCCCTCGCGGCGCTCGCCCAGGTGGGAATGGACGATTTCGCGCACCGGCAGATCAGCCAGCTCTCCGGAGGCCAGCAGCAGCGGGTCTTCCTTGCCCGTGCGCTCGTGCAGGAGGCGGAGGTCTACTTCATGGACGAGCCGTTCCAGGGTGTCGACGCCACCACCGAGCGCGCAATCGTCGAGATCCTGCAGGAGCTCCGGGCGCGCGGCAAGACGATCGTCGCCGTCCACCACGATCTGCAGACGGTGCCGGAGTACTTCGACGCCGTCACCCTGCTCAACGTGAGACGGATCGCCAGCGGGCCGGTCGCGGACGTCTTCACCGAGGAGAACCTGCGGCTGACCTACGGGGGTCGGGCGGCGCTGTTCGGGGCGAACGGCCGGTGACCCCCGGCTTCCTGTTCGACGACTACACGCTGCGGACGGTGGCGCTCGGGGCCGCTGCGCTCGGGATCACGAGCGGCGCCCTGGGCACGTTCGCCGTCCTGCGCCGGCAGGCGCTGCTCGGGGACGCCATCTCCCACGCGGCGCTCCCCGGCGTCGTGCTCGCCTACCTGGTCACCGGCAGCAAGTCCTCGCTCGCGCTGATGATCGGCGCGGCTCTCGCAGGGTTCGTGGCGACGCTGCTCGTCGGCGCGGCCGTCCGGACGACGCGGGTCAAGTCGGACGCCTCGCTCGGGATCGCGCTCTCCGTCTTCTTCGGCCTCGGGCTCGTGCTGCTCACCTACGTGCAGAAGCGACCCGACGCGTCCCAGGCGGGTCTCGACCGCTTTCTCTTCGGCCAGGCTGCGGCGCTGCTGCAACGCGACGTCGTCACGATGGCGGTCGTCGGCGCGATCGCGCTCGCAGTGATGCTGGTGCTCTGGAAGCAGCTGAAGCTGCTCGCCTTCGACCCTGACTTCGGCTCGAGCATCGGCATGCGCATGCGCGCCTTCGACGTCGTGCTGACGGCGCTGCTCGTGGTCGCGATCGTGATCGGCCTGCAGACGGTCGGCGTGGTACTGATGAGCGCGATGGTCGTGGCGCCCGCCGCTGCGGCTCGGCAGTGGACCGACCGCCTCGGCTGGATGACGCTGATCGCGGCCGGCTTCGGCGCCCTGGCCGGCGTCGTCGGCGCCGTGGCGTCGGCCGAGGCGACCAAGCTGCCGACCGGGCCGACGATCGTGCTCGTGGCGACGGGGATCGTCGTCGCCTCGCTGCTGCTCGCGCCCCGCCGCGGCATCCTTGCGCGCGTGCTGCGGGCCCGCGCCGCTCGCGGACGGATCGCGTTGAACGCAGTGCTCGCCGATCTCGCCGAGCTCGAGCGAGCGCACGAGGGGCCGGCGCACGGCCACGCCGCCGCGATGGTCGGTGCGATGGTCGAGGCCGATGCCCGTGCGGCGCTCCGCGAGCTCGAGCGGCGGGGGCTCGCGCGCGAGCAGGACGGCCTCTGGTCGCTCACCGAGCGGGGCCGGAGCCGGGCAGGCCGGTCGTGACGAGCGGGCAGCTCGAGATCCAGGCGATCGCCGTCGTGACCGCGGTCGCGTGTGCGCTCGTCGGCGTCTTCCTCGTCCTGCGACGGCTGGCGCTCGTCTCCGACGCGATCAGCCATTCGATCCTCGTCGGCATCGTGCTCGGGTTCTTCGTCGCCGGCTCGACCACCTCGCCACTCCTGCTCGTGGCGGCGACGCTGACCGGCGTGCTCACCGTCTTCCTCGTGGAGGTCGTCGTGCGCACCCGGCTCGTCAAGGAGGACGCAGCGATCGGGCTCGTGTTCCCGGCGCTCTTCTCGATCGGAGTGATCCTGATCGCCCGCTACGCCGACGGCGTCCACCTGGACATAGACGCGGTGCTGCTCGGCGAGCTGGCGCTCGCGCCGTTCGACCGGCTCGTCGTCGGCGGTTGGGACTTCGGCCCGACCTCGCTCGTCGTCATGGGGGTGATCCTCGTCGTCGACGTGGTGGCGATCGCGGTCTTCTGGAAAGAGGTGAAGCTGTCGACGTTCGACCCGGCGCTCGGACTGGCTCTGGGCTTCGCGCCGGCTCTCGTCCACTACGGGCTGATGACGCTCGTCTCGGTGACCGCCGTCGGCGCGTTCAACGCCGTCGGCTCGATCCTCGTCGTGGCGTTGATGATCGCCCCGCCCAGTGCCGCCTACCTGCTCTCCGACGGGCTCTGGCGCATGACTGCAATCTCCGCCGCTCTCGGCGCTGGCGCGGCCCTCGGAGGCTACTGGCTGTCGTACTTCCTGGACGCCTCGATCGCCGGGTGCATGGCGGTCGTGTGCGGGGCGATCTTCGCGACCGCGTGGACGCTGGCGCCCGGGCGAGGGCTGCTCGCCGCCTGGCGCCGCCGCGCCCGGCAGCGTCTGGAGTTCGCGCAGACCATGCTCGCGATCCATCTGGCAAATCACGAGGGGCGGCCCGAGGCGTCGCGCGAGAACAGGGTCGAGCACCTCGGCGAGCACCTTCGCTGGGATCCCGGCTTCGCAGAGAGGGTCGTGCGCGGCGCCGAGCGGCGCGGGCTCGTGATCCCGGCCGGCAATACGCTGATCCTGACCGAGCGTGGACGGGGTGCGGCCCGTGAGGCGCTGTCGCAGTAGGCGTATGCGCGGGATGGCGATCCGTGCTTTTCCGGATGCCCGGCGCAGCTGCGCAGAGCACGATGGAGTCGGTTCCATTGGAAGGAGGCCACTCATGCGCGGAGCACTGAAGATCACCCCAATGATCGAGGCGCTCGACCGTGCGGGCGTCCCGTACGAGCTGCTGGAGCACCCTCGCACCGAGCGGGCAGCCGCCGAGGCGGAGGCGCTCGGCCTTCCTGTCAGCGAGGTCGCGAAGACGATCGTCGTCGCGACTCCGGAAGGGAACGTGAGGGTCGTGCTGCCGGCGTCGGAGCGTCTCGACGTGCACAAGCTGCGCGACTTCGTCGGCGGCGGCAAGGAGACGCACCTCCTCACCGAGGAAGACCTCGTGCGGGAGTACCCGCAGTTCGAGCTCGGCGCCGTGCCACCGGTCGGTGGCCCGAAGGATCGCGTGATCCTCGACCGCCGCCTTGCGGCTCGCGACACGTTCGTGATCGAGGCGGGCGCCCACGATCGGTCGGTGCGCCTGCGCCCGCAGGCGCTGATCGCCAGCGCGGATCTCCTCGTCGAGGACGTCTGCGCCGGCTAGCCGTGTGCGTCCGACGGGGCGGCGGGCAAGGCCGCCCCGTCAGCGCGCCGTTCGCAGCCCGGCCCTGAGCCGTGCGCCGACGGCGCGGCGCTCGACCGGAAGGTAGAAGCCGAGCGGCGCCAGCGCGAGCGGGTACGCGAGCGACAGCAGCACGGCGACGGACAGGCCGCCGCCGACGAGCTTTCCCGTGACAGCGAGCGCGGCACCGGCGGCCGCGGCCGTGAGGACACGGCGCCACTGGTAGGGGACCGGGTACACGCGCTGCGCCCACCACCCCATCCCCGCGAACATCACGGTGTAGGCGGCGACCGTCGCGACCGCAGCACCCATCATCCCGTACGCCGGGATGAGCGCCAGGTTGAGCGCCACGTTGACGGCGGCGGCGGCCCCTGTGATGACCCAGTTGAACTGCGTGCGGCGGGCCCGGCCGATGCCGATGGAGAGGACGATGTAGCCGCCGAGTGCGACGGCCGCGAACGCGAGCGGGCCGACGACCCTCGACGCGCTCTCGAACCGCTGGGCGGCGAGCCAGCCGACGAGCCACGGCGAGAGCAGGGTCAGCGCGGCGGCCACCCAGGCAGCGAGCGCGACCAGGTAGGTCAGCACCCACGCGTACGTTCGCTTGGCCTCGTCGTCGTCGCGGATCGAGAAGGCGAAGGCCGGCCACGCCATCCGGAACGCCGACAGCACGAGCACCATCGCCGACGCGATCCTCACCCCCACCGAGTAGAGGCCGACCTCGGTCGTGTCGGCGAGCTTGACGAGGAAGAAGCGATCGCTGAAGCTCGTCACCCAGAGCAGCAGGGCCGAGGGAACGAGCGGCATCCCGAACCGGTTCATCTCGCGCAGGAGCGGGCGGTCGAACTGGAGGCCGAGCTGCTCGCGGCGGAAGCCGAGCAGGGCGAGGTAGACGATGAGCGTGCCGGTGAAGTTGCCGACGATCACGCCGAGAGGGCCACGGTCGAGCACCACGACGAGGAGGATGGTTCCGGCGACGGTGAGCACCACGTTGGTGAGGCTCGCGAGGACGAACGCGACGGACCGCTCCTCGACCCGGAACAGCGCCGTCAGCTGCTCGTAGTTCATCTGTGCCCAGAGCGCCACCGCGCTCGCCCGCACGAGGTCGGCTGCGCCGGTCTCGCCGAACAGGAGCTGGGAGATGGGCGCGGCCAGGACGACGACGAGCAGCGAGCCCGAGGGTTGCCATCGCCATCGTGAACCAGAACGCGGTACGGAGGACGACTCGCCGCGAGGCCGGGTCGTCGGCGTCGAAATAGAAGCGGAAGAAGGCGGACGAGATGCCGAACCGGAGGACGATGGTGAGCACCGTCACCAGCGCGACGAGCGTCTCGATCTGGCCGTAGTCGGACGGCGACAGGTAGTGCGTGTAGAGCGGCAGCAGCAGGACCGCGAGGATCCGTGAGACGAGCCCGCCGAGCCCGTAGATGACGGAGTGCCTGCCGAGCCGCCTGAGCTGGCCACCGAGCTGCGACATCAGAGGCGAGCGTAGACGTCGAGCAGGCGGTCGGTGACGCGTTCCAGGTCGTGCACGCGCTCGACGTAGGCGCGTGAGGCTGCACCGAGGCGGCGCCGCTCGGCCGCGTCGGCCACGAGTGGCCGGAGCCGCTCCCGCAGCGTCTCGGCGGTTGCGGAGACGATCGGCACCGTCGTCGCGAACGCGTCGTTGGTGCGGCGCACGGCCTCGTCGCGCAGGAAGGCGACGACGGGCTTGCCGAGCGCCATGCACTCGATCGCGAAGAGGCCGTACCACCCCGCGTTGAGCTGGTCGACGACGATGTCCGCATTCCGGTAGCGCTCGAACGCATCGTCGTGATGCAACCCCTCGACGAGCTCGATGTCGGCGTCCAGCCCCTCGAGGGCGGCGAGCACGTGCTCGGTTCCCTTGCGGCGGCGCGACGAGGGGGCGTGCAGCACGACAGGGCGTTCGCGATCCGACGGGGGTGCGGGCGAGATCCGCGAGAGGTCGATACCGGGTGGAATCACCTCCGCCTCCGGAACCCAGCGGATCGCGTCGAAGCTGCCGACGATCTCGGCGCCCGCCTTCTTTCCGAAGGACAGCTGCTCGGGCGTCTTGCCGCGGATGTCGGAGCCCAGGTAGTGCATCACCGACTTCTTGCCGAACAGCCGCAGGAGCGGGAACTGCGCGGCCTGCGGCACGAGCGTCAGCCCGAAGACGAAGTGGAAGACGTCGGTCTTCGGCAGGAGTCGTGCGAGTGCCCGCCACTGTGTCGCCTGCTGTCGCAGCAGGCCGCCGTGCCGATCGAGCGACAGGTCTGCCTCCGGATGGAGCCTGTAGCGGTTGAACACGACCAGCCTGGCGTCGACGCCTCGCCGTCGCAGCGCCTGCACGTTCGTCCACGGGACGCCTGCGGTATTGACGGGGCAGTGGGTAACGCGCAGCGGCCGGCCGTCGCGGCGTCTCCCCACGGCCTCGCTCACTGTCGGCTCACAGGCGGCACAGACATGTGACGAGTCGCACGCTACTGTGCCCCGTGCCCCCGGGTGGGTGGGGGCTGGGGACGGTTCTCCAACGTGGGACCAGCCACGGGCGGGCACGGGGACGCCGGAGCTGTCACGCGTCCCACTCGAGCTGGTCGAAATAGCGGAGCGCCGTCCTGCCCGGCCTGATCAGGGACCGCAGCGACATGAGCTCTTCGGCGGTGATCTCCCCGAGTGCCCGCTTGACGCCGAGGTAGGGGAGGTTGAGGTCCTCCTGGTAGACGATCGTCGAGATCCGGGGGTTGACCTCGATCACGTGCTCCCCGACCAGCTGGATGTTGAAGAAGTGCTCGATCTCGAGCTCGGCGACGATCCGGTCGGCGATCTCCATCAGGGCCGGGTCGTCCAGCGTGACGAAGTACATCGCGAGCCCGGCGCGCACCGCCTCACGCGTCTTCGCGTGCCCGAGCAGCACCCGCTCGCCGTCGGCGATCCCGTCGATCGTCCGCTCACCGCCGACGGCCAGCTCCATCACGAGCAGGTCGGGCCCATCCTCCGCCGGGAGCAGCTCGACGGCCTCCTCGAGCCGCATCGCGACCGACCCCGGACGCTCGTTCAGCAGCTGGTGAGCGCGGTCGACGGTGGGATCGAGCACGCGGAAGCCTCGCGAGCCCGAGGAGAAGACGGGCTTGAAGCAGACGGGCACGTCCGGGTAGCCGAGCTCGCGGGCAGCCGCTTCGACCTCGGCGGCGCCGTTGACCCGGCGGAATGCCGGCGCGGGGAGGCCGAGCCGGTGCAGGAACGCGTACGTCTCGGCCTTGTCGTTCGAGCGGAAGATCGCATCGGGCCTCGATACGAGCACGGGCACCGGGAACGAGTCGCGGTGCGCTGCGAGCCCCCCGAGGTCGAACGACGACTGCGGCAGCACGCAGTCCACTCCCTCGCGCTCGACGATCTCCCGGATCGCGTCCGCGAAGCCCGGGTCGGAGCCCGCGGGCACCAGGTGGAAGGCGTCGCAGAGGTGGCCGCCTGCCGACCGCTCGGACATGTCGGTGCCGACCAACCGAACGACACGCTCACCGTTTTCGCGGAGGCCGCGGAGCAGCGCGGCCGTGCCGGGTGCTCCCGAGGCGCTCACGAGCACGGTGATGGGCGGCGGAGTCACGAGGCGTATCCAAGCAGTCCTGGCGCCCCGAGCGGGGTAGAGCACCTCCGGGGCCTACGACAGGTCGATCCGGTCCTCCGCGAGCTGCTGCAGGCGCCGCTCCTTTTCCCCCTCCAGCATGGCTCTCATCGTGTCGCCCATGGTGTCGCCCGGATACGCCCAGATCTCGGGATGGATGAGGAGCTGCAGCCACGGGAAGGAATGCGCGCGCAGGTCGTCGTGGGGACAGCCCGAGCGCCAGTGCTGGTTCGAGTCCGAGCGGTAGGTGGCCGGATCGAAGTACCGGTCCTCCATCACGTTGATCGCCCCGGCGACCGGAGTCCGCATCGTCTCGGGCTCAGGGTTGTGCCAGGCGACCGCCGGGTCGAAGCGCTCGTCCAGCGTCGCGTTCGGGTAGACGGCGTGCAGCCCGACCGGGTGCCCGAGCTCCCTCAGCCGCTCGATCGCCCGCTCTCCCTCCTTCGAGGCCAGGTTGTAGAAGACGGACTCGGTCATCAGGAAGTAGGTCGCCGTGGCACCGAGCTCGTGCTCCAGCTCGGCCATGCGCAGGGCAGCGCCGAGCGAGAGATCGACGTCGTGCCGGAGGAACAGGTCGCCGTCCGACGGCCCTTCGCCGAAGCGTGCGAACCGGTAGCCGCCGGCCCGGGCCGCCACCAGGAGCTCCCGGTAGTGCCCCAGGTCGAACGGACAGCTCACGCGCGCTCCCGCCGGGCGGCCACTCCCGCCGTGGACCGGCGGGGCCGCGCTCGGCGGCCGGCCGGCTCGGGACGTCTCGTGCCGGCTCCACCGTCGGGATTGCCCTCGACGCCGACCACACGCAGGCCCCTCTCCCTCGCCTGCAGGATGGCGCGGCGCTGGTGACGCGCTGCGCCGACGAAGAGAACGGTGCCCACGCGCGACGATGCTAGCTGCGGGCCATCGGTCAGCCGGACGCCGGCCAGACGACCGGGAGCAGGAAGGCCAGCCTGTTCCAGCGGTCGATCTCGCAGCCGTTCGTGCGGCGCAGCCGCACCCAGACGCGGCGGCCGTCGATCCACCCCTTCACCACCGCCGTCTCGGGCCCCCCGAAGATCTCCGAGCACAGGCGGCCGGCCGGGACCGGGAGGAGGCCTGGCCGGCCGACGCGCTCCAGTCCCTTGCAGGCGAGCGTCCGCCTCGGGTGCGTGCCGCGTACGGGCGCGCAGCGGAGGGAGTGCACGGTGCGGGTCTCCGGCTCGCGGCCGTTCTCGAAGTACGCGACCGTGAGCGTCGTCCCCGGCGTTGCGGCAGCCGCTGAGGCTCCCGCGAGGGCGGCGAGCACGAGCGCCAGTGCGGCGAGAGAGCGCATTGCCACAGAAGATACGCCGCTACACTCGCCGCGTGTCACTGACGGGCAAGAAGGTCCTGGTCACCGGTGGTGCCGGCTTCATCGGCACCACTCTCGCGCAGCGCCTCGTCGACCACAACGAGGTGATCGCGATGGACAACCTCCACCGGGACGCTCTCTCGGGCACGACGCTCGTGGATCACCCCAACTTCACGTTCGTGCAGGGCGACATCCTCGACCCCGACCACCTGACCGAGCTCGCCCGCGGCGCCACCCACATCGTCCACGCCGCCGCCATCGCGGGCGTCGACACCGTGCTCGCGTCGCCCGTGCGCACGATGCGCGTGAACACGATCGGCACCTACAACGCGCTGGAGGCTGCGCTCGCGACGAAGGACACGCTCGAGCGCATGATCGAGTTCTCCACCAGCGAGGTGTTCGGACAGCACGCCTTCAACGTGGGCGAGGGCCACGTCACGACGATCGGCTCCGTCGGCGAGGCGCGGTGGACATACGCCGTCTCGAAGCTCGCGGGCGAGCACATGACGCACGCCTACCACGACGAGTTCGGGCTGCCGACCGTGACGGTGAGGCCGTTCAACGTCTACGGGCCCGGGCAGATCGGCGGCGGCGCCATCCGCGCCTTCATCGAGGCGAGCCTCGACGGCAGTGACCTCACGATTCACGGCGACGGCTCGCAGATCCGGGCCTGGACGTACGTCGACGACATGGTCGAGGGGCTGATGCTCGCTCTCGAGCATCCTGCGGCGGTCGGTGAGAGCTTCAACATCGGCAATCCCCGCTCCGCCGTCACGATCTTCGACCTCGCGCAGCGCATCAAGCGGATCTCGGGCGCGCCGGGCGACATCACCTTCAAGCCGCTGCACTACGTGGACGTCGAGTTGCGGATCCCGAACGCGACGAAGGCGCGGGAGCTGCTCGGCTTCGAGGCGAAGATCGAGCTGGACGAGGGCCTCGAGCGGACGATCGCCTGGTACCGCGCCAGGCTCGCCGCTCCCGCGTGAGCGGCGGCGACCCCATCCGGCTCGCCCGGCCCGACGTCGGCGAGGCGGAGCTGGCCGCCGTGGCGGAGGTTCTCGCGAGCGGGATGCTGACGATGGGGCCGAAGGTCGGCGAGCTCGAACGTGCGCTTGCGTCCGCCTGCGGCACGAGCCAGGCCGTCGTCGTGTCGTCGGGCACCGCGGCACTGCACCTCGCCATGCTGGCGCTCCGGCTCGAGCCCGGCGACGAGGTGATCGTTCCCGCGTACACGTTCCCCGCCACAGCGAACGCCGTCGAGCTCTGCGGCGCCAGGGCCGTGCTCGTCGACGTCGACCCGGATACGTTCAACCTGGAGCCTGCCCGCGTCGTCGACGCGCTCACCCCGAGGACGCGCGCCGTGCTCGCCGTCCACCTGTTCGGCCGCCCGGTCGACTGGGAAGCGCTGCAGACAGCGGTGCCGCAGGAGGTGGCGCTGATCGAGGATGCCGCCGGGGCGCTGGGCGCGCGGTACCGCGGCGAGCCGTGCGGCTCCCTCGGGCTGATGGGCTGCCTCTCCTTCCACCCGCGCAAGATCGTCACCACCGGCGAAGGCGGCGCCGTCACGACCGACGAGGACGAGCTGGCCGACGCGATCCGGCGTCTCCGCCACCACGGCATCGCCACCCGGGGCGACTTCGACATCGCCGAGCCTGGCCTCAACTACCGGCTGCCCGACCTTCTCTGCGCCATCGGCATCCCCCAGGTCGAGCGCCTCGAGCAGCTGCTGTCCGCGCGCGAGCGGGTCGCCGGCTGGTATGCGGAGCGCCTCGAGCATCTGGTGCTGACGCCGTCGGCGGCGGAGGGCGACCGGCACGGCTGGCAGGCCTACGTCGTCCAGCTCGACCGGCGTGACGAGGCGCTCGCGGCACTGCGCGCGCAGGGCATCGAGGCGCAGATCGGAACCTATGCGCTGCACCGGCTCGGCGCCTACCGCGATCGAGGCAGCTTCCCCGGCGCCGACCGCGCCTTCGAGCGTGCCCTGGCACTGCCCTACGCCGGCTCGATGACCGAGGCGGAGTGCGACAGGGTCGCGGCAGCGCTCGCTTCGTTCGCCTGACGCGCCCCTTGCCGGCGCGGTCGCGGCGTTCCTGATCCCCGCTGCACCTCGCGCCACGGCGTCTCGGGGCGCACGACTGCTACCCGGAGCCGCCGGCGGCTGCTTCCCTTGGAGACGTGATCCGCCTGATCGTGACGCGCGCGCGCCCGCTGACGCTCGCCTCTGCCGTCCTCGTCGCGGCCGCCTTTGCAGTCGGGAGCACCGTGATTCCGCGTATGGACGCGGGCTCCGAGCAGTTCGCCGACCTCTCGTCCGAGAGCGTCGTCGCAAACCGCGAGGTCGAGAGGCGGACGGGGGTCGAGGCCGATCCCGGCGTCCTCGCACTCGTCCGCGGTGGCCCCGCTGCGGAGGCGGCCGTGCGGGCGCGCCTCGAAGACGATCCGGCTGTAGCCCGCACCGTGGTCGACGATCAGGGCCTCGTGCTGGTCTTCCTGCGGACGGAGGACGGAGACGCCGGCAGGGATGCCGCAGCGCGGCTGACGGCCGTCTTCGCCGACGACCGGCGGGTGGTGCTCGGCGGCGGCGCGATCGCGTCACGGCAGGTGACCGAGGCGATCCAGGACGACCTGCGACGCGCCGAGCTGATCGCCTTCCCTCTCGTCTTCCTGCTGTCGTTCTGGGTCTTCCGCGGGCTGATCGCAGCCTTCCTGCCGCCCCTCGTCGGGGCGGGTGCGATCGCACTCACCTTCCTCGGCCTTCGCCTCGTCGTCGAAGTGCAGGGCCTCTCGGTCTTCGCCCTCAACCTCGTCACCGGTCTCGGGCTCGGCCTCGCGATCGACTACTCGCTGTTCGTCGTCTCGCGCTGGCGGGAGGAGGCGCAGCGCACGGGCTTCGGGCCGGAGGCGATGGCGCGCACGCTCCGCTCGGCCGGGCGCACCGTCTTCTTCAGCGCCCTCACCGTGGCCGCCTCGATGGCGTGTCTGCTCGTGTTCCCGCAGCAGTTCCTCTACTCGATGGGACTGGGCGGGGTGCTCGTGGCGCTGTCGGCGGGCCTCGTCGCCCTGGTGCCGTTGCCCGCCTTCCTCTACTGGCTCGGCCCACGTATCGACGCCCTCGCACCGCGTCGCCTGCAGCAGGCCCCGTCCGGCGGCCGCTGGGGCCGCCTCGCCGCCTGGGTGATGCGACGCCCGGGACGGGTCGCCGCGCTCTCGTCGGCCGTGCTCGTGTTGCTGGCGCTCCCTGCCCTCGGGGTGCACTTCGTCGGCGTCGACGCGCGCACACTGCCCCGGTCGGCGAGCGCCCGCCAGGTGTCCGAAGCGCTCGACCGGGCCGACGTGCGCGGCCGCTACGCGCCCATCTCTGCCATCGCCGAGAGCCGACCCGCGGACGGGGTCGTCGCCCGCATCGCCGGGCTTCCGGGCGTGGTCGAGGTCTTGCCGGCGCGCCTGGCGGCGCCGGGCCTCTGGCGGTTGGACGTCATCCCTCGCGATGCCGGGCTCGCCGACTCCACCCAGCGAATCGTGCGTGAGGTGCGCGACCTGCTGCCCGCGGCGCAGGTCACCGGCCAGACGGCAGGGTTCATCGACCAGCAGGCGAGCCTCGCCCGGCACCTGCCGTGGGCGCTCGCCATCCTCGCGCTCACCACCTCCACCCTCATCTTCCTCTTCACGGGCTCGCTGCTCCTCCCGCTCAAGTCGCTCGTCATGAACGTGCTCACGCTCGGCGCCTCGTTCGGCCTCCTCGTGCTCGTGTTCCAGCACTGGAGGGGCCTCGCAGGGCTCGAGTCGACACAGCCGATCCTCCTCTGCGCGACGGCGTTCGGCCTCTCCACCGACTACGCCATCTTCCTGTTCTCGCGGATCAAGGAGGCGCGCGACGGCGGCCTGCCCAACCGCGTTGCGGTTGCCGACGGCCTCGAGCGCACCGGGCGCATCGTGACGGCGGCGGCGCTGCTCTTCTGCGTGGCAATCGGCACGTTCGCTACTTCCGGCATCTCCTTCATCCAGGAGCTCGGCGTGGGCACCGCCGCCGCCGTGGCGCTCGACGCGACGATCGTCAGGGCGCTCCTCGTCCCGAGCCTGATGGCCCTGCTCGGCGAGTGGAACTGGTGGGCTCCCGCGCCGCTCCGTCGGCTGCACGACCGGCTCGGGCTCGCCGAGCGCTAGCCTGCCGCGCGCGCCTGGGTCGCGCCGGCCCGGCCCTTCCCGCGCGAACGGCAGAGTACTGATCGGCGCCACCCGTTACTGTTGCCGTGGCGATGGCCCAGACCGATGTGCTCTCCGTGCCCGCCCGGGCGCCCGAGTCGGAGCCCGTGCCCGAGCTCTCTGTCGTCGTCACGCTCTACAACGAGGCCGAGACCCTCGAGGATCTCTATCGGCGCACCGTGAAGACCCTCGACGAGCTCGGCCGGCCGTTCGAGCTCGTCTTCGTGGACGACGGCTCCACCGACGGCTCCTTCGAGGCGCTCGAGCGGCTGCATGGCAACGACCCGCGCGTCCGCGCCGTGCGCTTCAAGCGCAACTTCGGGCAGCACCCGGCCATGCACGCGGGGCTCGCGCGCGCCCGCGGCGCCATGGTCGTGACGATGGACGGCGACCTCCAGAACCAGCCGGAAGACATCCCGCGTCTCGTCGCCGCGCTCGATGCAGGGTTCGACGTGGCGAGCGGGCGGCGCGCCGTTCGCCACGACTCGTGGGGCCGCACGCTGCCCTCGCGCCTCATCAACGGGATGCTGCGTCGCTTCACGCGGGTCGACATCTCCGACTTCGGGTGCGCCTTCAACGCCTACCGACGCGGTGTCGTCACCCCGATGCTCGGGTCGATCGGGAAGCAGAAGTTCACGAAGGCGCTGATCCTCGCGGGAGGTGCGTCCGTGGTCGAGGTCGACGTCCGTCACGTGGCCAGGCAGGGAGCCTCTCGCTACTCGCCGCTCCGCCTGACGCGGCTCGCGCTCCACGTCCTCGCCGGCTTCTGGCCCCAGCCGATCCAGTGGGCCGGCGTGATCCTCGGCTGCGTGTGCACGCTCGCCGCAGCGGGGCTCGGAAGCTACGGCGTCGTCTACTGGATCGGCGAGTCGAACTTCCCGGGCCCGCTCTTCCTCGGCTCGGCGGTGATCTTCGTCCTCGGCGTGCAGGGGTTCGTGCTGGCCCTCGTCGGCGAGCACCTCGGGCGCATCCAGCGGGAAGTCGAGGGGCGCCCGCTGTACGCCATCGATCGCGAGCTCTGACGACAGTTTTCCGTTTTTCCTCTCCGTGTCACCCGACCGCCGGCGGTTAGGATCGTCCCCATCATGCGCAAGCGCGTCCTCGTCACCGGTGGAGCCGGGTTCATCTCGTCGAACTTCATCCGGCACCTGCTGGCCCACACCCCGCACGAGATCGTCTCGCTCGACGCCCTCACCTACGCGGGCAATCTCGAGAATCTCGCCGACGTGATGGGGCACGAGCGTCTCTCGCTCGTGCACGGCGACATTCGCGACGCGGCGCTCGTGCGCGACCTCGTCTCTCGACGTCGACGTGATCGTGAACGCAGCTGCGGAGTCCCACGTCGAGAAGTCGATCGAGGAAGGCGCGTCCGAGTTCGTCACGACCAACGTCGAGGGGACGCAGATCCTGCTCGACGCGATCCGGCGCGCGCCCGTCGAGCGCTTCATCCTCATCTCGTCCAGCGAGGTGTACGGGACGGCGGTGACCGATCCGATGGACGAGCTCCACCCGCTCGAGCCGCGGAGCCCGTATGCGGCCACCAAGGCCGGCGGAGACAGGCTGGCCTACAGCTACTCACGTCACGTACGAGCTCCCCGTCGTGATCGTGCGGCCGTTCAACAACTACGGCCCGCGCCAGCATCCCGAGAAGGTGATCCCCCGCTTCATCACCCAGGCTCTCGACGGAGATGCTCTCACGATCCATGGTGACGGTCACGCGAGCCGCGACTGGCTCTACGTCGACGACCATGCCGAGGCGATCGAGGCGCTGATCGCGGCTCCCGTCGAGGACGTCGCCGGTGAGGTGGTCAACATCGCCACGGGTGTGGACATCAGCGTGGCCGAGATCGCCGAGGTCGTGCTGGAGGCCGTCGGGAACCCGCTTGCGACCACCGTGCACGTGCCGGAGCGGCTGGGACAGGTCGACCGGCACATCGGCTCGACGGACAAGATGGCCCGGCTCACCGGCTGGCGGGCACGCACCGCCTTCGCAGACGGGCTCGAGCAGACGGTTGCCTGGTATCGCGAGAACGAGGCCTGGTGGCGGAGCGTCCAGGGCAGCGACCGCGTCTCCTCGTCCTAGGCGCAGGCGCCGCCCAGCTCGGGCTGCTGGACGCGGCGCGAAAGCGCGACCTCTACGTGATCGCGGTCGACCGCGACCCCAGTGCCCCGGGGCTCGCCCTGGCCGACGAGCGGGCCGTGCTCTCCTCCGAGGACGAGCCGGGCGTGGAGCGCCTCGCCCGTGCGCGATCCGTCGACGGCGTCGTCTCCCCGGGTGCCGACTGGCCGGTGGGCATCGCGGCCAGGGTGGCGGAGAAGCTCGGCCTGCCCCATCCGATCGACGGGGCGACCGCCGTGCTCGCGACGACGAAGACCCGGCAGCGCGAGCGCCTCGCCGCAGCGGGGGTGGCGCAGCCGCGCACGTTCGCCGTCGACGATCCCGCGCTCCCCATCCCCTGCGTCGTCAAGGCGCCGGACCGGCAGGGCCAGCGCGGGCTCACGCTCGTGCAGGAGCGCTCCGGGCTGGCAGCCGCCGTCGAGAGCGCAGTGGCGGAGTCGCGCATCGGTGGCGCGATTCTGGAGGAACTCGTCGACGGCCCCGAGCTGACGGTGAACGCGATCTCGCTGAACGGGCGCTTCGTGCCGCTCACGGTGACGGACCGGCTCACGGCGGAGCCGCCCGCATTCGGGGTCGCGCTCGCCCACGCATGGCCGAGCGAGCACGACACCGGCGTCGTCGTGGAAGCGGCGCGAGCCGCAGCCGAGGCGCTGGGTGTCCGTCACGGGCCCAGCTACACGCAGATCAGGCTGGGCGCCGAGGGCCCGCGCGTGGTCGAGCTCGCCGCCCGCCTCGGCGGAGGCCACGACGCCGAGCTGTGCAGGGCGGCCCTGGGAGTCGACCTCGCCGACCTCGCCGTCTCCTTTGCTCTCGGCGAGCAGCCGGCCGACCACGCCTGGCAGGCCGTCGAGCGTGCCGGCGGCGCCTGCGTGCTCTTCCTCGTCGCGCCGGAAGGGACGCTGCGCGGTGTCGAGGGCGTGGCAGAGGCGGAGGCGCTCGCCGGTGTCGAGTGGATCCGCCTGTACCGCCGGGCGGGCTGGCAGTTCGGGCCTCTGAGGCAGGGCGCCGACCGGGCCGGCGCGATCCTCGCGGTCGGGGACGACCGCGGCGACGCTCTCGCCCGCGCCCGTCGTGCGGCGCAGGCCCTACGCTTCCTGGTCGATGCGGACGCGTCGTAGCACCCGGCTCGGGTTCCAGCCCCCTGCGATCGGCGAGCGGGAGGTCGCCGCGGTGGCCGAGACGCTGCGCTCCGGCTGGCTCACGACGGGCCCGCGCGCCGCCCTGCTCGAGGAGCGCATGGCCACGTACCTCGAAGCCGAGTTCGTGCTCGCGCTGGCGTCGGGCACGGCCGCGCTCCACCTCGCCCTGCTCTCGCTGGGGGTCGGGCCGGGCGACGAGGTGATCACGAGCCCGATCACGTGGCCGGCGACGGCGAACGTGATCGAGCACTGTGGCGCCACACCGGTCTTCTGTGACGTCCGCGAGAGCGACCTCAACCTCGACCCGTTGCTGCTGCCGGCGCTCGTCACCGAACGGACGAAGGCGATCATGCCGGTGCACCTCGCGGGCCAGCCGTGCGACCTCGATCCGATCCTCGCGCTCGGCCTTCCCGTCGTCGAGGACGCCGCGCACGCAGTCGAGAGTCGCTACCGCGGCCGCAAGGTCGGCGGCATCTCCGACGTTGCCTGCTTCTCCCTCTATGCCACCAAGAACATCGCCGCCGGCGAAGGCGGCCTGGTGGCCACGAATCGCGCCGACGTCGCCGAGGGGATCCGCAACATGCGGCTGACGCGCCGCGGAGACGGATCGCACTACGACCAGGTCTCGCCCGGCTTCAAGGCCAACCTCTCGGACGTGCTGGCGGCGATCGCCCTCGTCCAGCTCGACCGAGTCGAGGAGCATGGACTGACTCGCGCCCGCCAGTTCCGGCTCTACGACGAGGGCCTGGCCGGGCTCGGACGGCATCACCCCGCTCGCCCGCGACGAGCGGGACACGCACGCCCACCATCTCTACGTCGTCCGGATCGACCCCGCCTGGGCCGGCGCGGGCCGCGACGACTACCAGCGGGCGCTGGCGGACGAGCTGATCGGGACGAGCATCCATTTCCTGCCCGTGCACCGGCTGACCTGGTTCCGCGACCGCTACCCGCAACGGTCGCCGCTGCCGGTTGCCGAGCGTGCCGGTGACGAGGTGCTGTCGCTGCCGCTCTCGCCCGCCCACTCCGACGACGACATCCTCGACGCCGTCGAGGCCGTTCGCCGCGTTCACGAGCGGCTCACCGGATGAGCGCGCCACGGGTCCCGCGGCTCTCGCGCGTCGGGCGGCCTCTGCGCATCGCGATCGGCCTCGCGCTGACCGCGCTCGCGCTTGCCTACATCCTCTGGAAGATCGACATCCCGACGACCTGGGACGTGCTCAAGGCGTCGAGCCCGTGGTGGTTCCTCGCAGCCGTCGCGATCATGATCGGCACAGCGCTGCCCATGGCGCTTCGCTGGCAGTGGCTGTTGGAGGCCCAGGGGATCAGCGACGGGTTCGCGTGGCTGACCCGCGCCTACTTCGTCTCCTACACGGCGGGCCAGGTGCTGCCGACCTCGATCGGCGGGGACGCGGTGCGGATCTTCGAGACCGCCAGGCGCCATCCGGGGCGCTCCGGCGACCTCACGGCGATCGTCCTGCTCGAGCGGGGGCTCGGCGGCGCTGCCACCGTGCTGCTCGGAGCGGTCGGTTTCGTGCTCGCGGTCGGTCACTACGACGTGAACGCCTACCTGTGGCTCGAGGGTGCCTTCGTCTTCGGGACGATCCTCCTGATCGCCGTCTTCTTCGCCCGCTGGGCGCGCCCTCTGCTCGCACGCCTGCGGCCCTTGCTCGTGACGCTGCGGGTGGAGCGGCCGCTGCGGGCTTTCTACGAGGGCGTCCACCACTACCGCGATCATCCCGCCCTGCTCCTGAAGGTGTTCGTCTTCACCACCGTGATCCAGGCGGTACGCATCCTCTCGATCTGGGCGACCTGCCGCGCCGTCGGGATCGAGCTCGGGCCGCGCATCTACTACGTGATGGGGCCGCTCTTCTTCCTCGTGCTGCTCGTGCCGTTCACCCTCAACGGGTTCGCCGTGCGGGAGGCGTTCTTCGTCAGCTTCCTCGGCGGCGTCGGAGTCGGTGCGGAAGCCGCGTTCGCGGCGGGGTTCCTCTTCTTCTTCGTCGTCGTCGCGCTCGCAGCGCCCGGCGGTGCGATCCTCCTGTGGGAGGCCGCGCGCAGGGGCCCGCGTCCCGAGGTCGAGCATGGCTGAGGATGCGTCGGTCGTCGTCGTCACGTACGACGCGATGCCCTGGATCGAGCAGTGCCTGGCAAGCGTCGAGGGGGTCGAGACGGTCGTCGTCGACAACGGGTCGACGGACGGGACGATCGGCTTCGTGCGCGAGCGCTTTCCCGACGTGAGGCTGCTCCAGCAGGAGAACCGCGGTCTCGCCGCAGGCTGGAATGCCGGCATTGCCGCCACGCGCAGCCGCTGGGTGCTGATCCTCAACGCCGACGCCTGGCTCGTCGGCGACGCGCTCGCACGGCTCGTCGCCGTGGGCGATGCCCGTCCCGACGTGGCCGTCGTCGGCCCCAGGCTGGTGAACACCGACGGGACGCTGCAGCGCTCGGTGCGTGGCTTTCCGACCCGCTGGCGCCTCGCCACCGAGTACCTCTACCTGCGCAAGCTGGCGCCCGGCACCGAGCTCCTCAACGGCTTCTACGCCGGCGGCTTCGACCACGCATCGGAGCGGGAGGCAGAAGTGGTGATGGGCGCGTGCATGCTCGTGCGGCGGGAGGCGATCGACGAGGTCGGGCTCCTCGACGAGGGCTTCTTCCTCTTCAGCGAGGAGACGGACTGGTGCTTCCGCTTCGCGCTCGCGGGCTGGACGACGCTGTTCACGCCGGCGGCCGAGTGCGTTCACGTCGGGGGCGCCTCGCACGGCGGCCGGCTCTTCCGCGAGAACGTGCGCGGCCACCTGCGCTTCTTCTGGAAGCATCACGGCCCGGACGACGCCGAGCGCGTGCGGAGGCTCCTGCGCGTTGCCCTGCTCCTGCGTGGCAGGCTCTACCGGGGCGAGCGAGGCGCCGTCTACCGCGAGACCGCCCGCTGGCTCGCCTCGGGCGACGTGCCCGCGCTGATCGAGCGATGAGCTCGCTGCTCCTGCTGCGTCAGGCTGGCGCTCGCCACCGGGATCGTGCTCGCACCCGGGGCCATCCTCGCCCGAGCGCTCGGCGTCCGCGGCACGTCGGCGACGCTCGCGTGGGGGCTGACGCTCGTCTTCGGGGCGATGGGCCTGACGTTCGCGGTGCAGGGGTCGCTCACGATGACGCTCGTCCTCCTGCTCGCCGCCGGCGCGGCCGCGGCGGTGCCCGCGGTGCGCAGGCCGGTGCTGCCCGATCTGCCGGGGCGTTGGCAGATATGGCTCGCCGGGGCGGTGCTGGGCGTGCTGCTGTGGCACGTCGCGGGCGAGATCGGCGGCGACGGCCTGTTCCATCTCGCCCGCGCGCGCAAGCTGCTCGAGCTCGACGACCTCTCCCTCGGGGCGGTGAACGAGTTCGCGGACGGCGGCCTGCACCCCGGCTATGCCTTCCCGCTCTGGCACGGCCTGGTGGCGCTCGTCGCCAAGGTCGCGTTCGTCGATCCCGCCGACGTGGTGCTGCACGAGGCATCGATCCTCGCACCGCTCGCCGTGCTCGTGGCCTACGAGGCCGGCTACGCGCTCTTCCGGCGCGTCGCGCCTGCCGCGGCGGCGGCGGCGGCCGGTGTTGCCATCGTCGCCATGTCGCCGGGCCACGGCGGCGCCTACACCTCCCTGGCTCTGCCGGCAACCGCGTCGCGCCAGCTTCTCGCCCCGGCGGCGCTCGCGCTCGCGCTTGCCGCCACCCGGCGTCCCTCGCCCGGGCTGCTCGCGAGCGCAGCGGCCGCCTCGCTCGTGCTGGCGATCGTGCACCCCACCTACGCGGTCTTTCTCTGGATCCCGTTCGGCGGCTTTCTCGCCGTTCGCTGGGCCTGGAGGCGGGGGGAGGCACGGGCCGGAGCCCTGGCTCTGGCGGCGCTCGTCGTGCCGGCTGCCGCCTTCCTCGCGTGGTTGTGGCCCGTCGTCCGCCGCACCGCATCCGTCAGCCCCGACGCCGCGGAGCGCGCGCGCGCGCTCGATCAGTACGCCGGCCAGCTGACCGTCCGCTCTGCCGACAGCTTCTCGCTCGCGCCCGAGCTGTTCGGGCGCTCGGGAGCCGTCGCCGTCGCTGCCCTGCTCCTGCTCCCTCTGGCCGCCTTCGCGGCGAGGCGCCGCTGGGCCGCCTACGTCGTGGGCGGCTCGCTGGCCGTCTTCCTGATCACGCTCGTGCCCTGGGTGTTCACGCCGTTCTCGGACGTCGTCTCGCTGTCACAGTCACGCCGGCTCGTGGGCTTCATACCGTTCGGTTTCGCGTTCGCGGGCGGCATGACGGTGCTGGCGGCATTCGCCGGACGCTTCACGGCACCGCTCGCGCTCGCCGGCGGGGTCGCCTGCCAGTGGCTCTTCCCGGGCGACTTCGGGTACAGGCTGGAGGACGGCGGGCCCGCCTGGGTGACGTGGGTCGCAGTCGCCGGAGGCCTTGCTGCGCTCGCGGTCGGCTTCCGGCGCGCGCGTGCCGTCGAGCGCACGGCAGCGCTCGCGTGCGCGCTGTTCCTGCTCCCCGTCTTCGTCCACGGGCTGCTCGACTGGTCGCCGTCCCCGGACCGGCGCCCCAGCCCTCTCACCGCCGGGCTCGTGGAGGCGCTGCGTACCGAGGTGCCCGCGGGAGACGTCGTCTATGCCGATCTCGAGTCCAGCTACCGCATCGGCGCGTTCGCGCCCGTCTACGTCTGCAACGGCCCGCCGGGGCACGTCGCCGACACGAGGGACAACCGGCCGTACGAGCGCCGTGACGACGCCCGCCGGTTCTTCCGCACCGGCGACCTGGCCATCCCACGCGACTGTGGGGCCCGGTGGTTCGTGCTCGACCGCAGCCGCTTCGACCTCGACCCCGGCCTGCCGGTCGTCTACCGGGACAGCCGCTACACGCTGTACGAGCTTCGCCCATGAGCGACACGGCTGCGCCGGAGAAGCCGAGGGGCCGATCGCGGCGGCGCGGCGCAGCGATCCTCGCCGGCGGAATCGCGTCGTCCGGGTTCTTCCTCTGGCTCGTCGCCCGCGACGCCGATCTCGACGCCGTCTGGCGGGCCCTCCGGGGTGCCGACCTCGGCCGCGTCGCCCTGGCGGCCGTCGTCGTGCAGGCCGTGTACCTGGCACAGGGCGCGCGCTGGCGCCTGATCGCCGACGCGATGCACCTGTCGGTGAGACGGTTCTACGCGCTCGTCCTCGGCGGCATCGGTGCGAACAACCTGCTGCCGCTGCGCATCGGCGACATTCTCCGCGGCCGCTGGCTGGCCAAGGCCGCACCCATGCCGACCGGGAGGGCCTTCGGCTCCGTGTTCCGCGACCGGGCCTCCGACGTCGTCGTGCTCGTGCTCGGCCTGGCCATCTCGATCCCGTTCGTCGGCGGCGCAGCCTGGGTGGCGAGGATCGCCTTTGGGGGAGTCGCCCTGATCGCGGTCATCCTGCTCCTCCTGCTCGCAGCCGTGATCTACACGCGCGTGCGGCCGAGGGCGCGCCGCGGCGCGAGGAGCCGGCTGCGACGCCTCCTGCGGGACGCGCTCGACGAGATCGCCTCGCCCATGGGCCGCCGCCGCCTCGTGCCGGCGTTGGCGCTCAGCGCCGTCGCCTGGGGCTTCTGGGCGCTGTCGGCCGTCCTCGTGTGCAGCTCCCTCGGCGTCACCCTCTCGCCTGCCGAGGCCGTGTTCGTGACCGCAGTGGTGAACCTCGGCGTCGCGATCCCGAGCTCGCCGGGGTTCGTGGGGACCTATCAGTGGCTGGCAGTGGCCGCGCTCGGCGTCGCCGGCGTCGACGGGGACGTTGCCATCGCCTTCGCGTTGCTGATGCAGGCCGTCTGGTTCGTGCCGACGACGCTCGTCGGCGGGGTCATCGCCGTGCGCGAGGTGCACCGCGACGCTGCGCGGGCCGGGCCGGAGACCGAGGCGCCAGTACCATCGCCCAGGTGAAGGTGCTGCTCGTCAGCTTCTCGTACCCACCCGTCTCGGGCCCGGGCCTCGAGCGCACCCTCGAGCTCGCGCGCGCGCTTCCCGCCGAGGGGATCGAGACCCACGTGCTCGCACCGGACGACGACCGCAGGGCCGGTGGCTACGAGGCGACGAGGGTTCCGACGCAGGCGTGGGTGCACCGCGCGCGCTTCCTCGGTCCGGGCGCCGCCGCTCCCGCCGACGAGGCCGAGCCGGATGACGTCTTCGCGCGAATCGCCTCTCGCGTGAGGGCGCTCGGCCGCCAGGCACTGCAGCCGGACGAGAGCGTCGCCTGGAACATCACCGGCATCCCGGCCGCCATCCGCCTCGTCCGCAAGCACCGAATCGACGGGGTCGTGACCGTCGCGCCGCCGCACTCCGTCCACCTGATCGGCGCCGCCGTGAAGCGGACCACGGGCTGCTCCTGGGTGGCCGACCTGGGCGGGTCCCCCGGCGACGGCATCTCCTGGCTCGTGGCCCGCCAGGCCGACGCGATCACGTGCGGCTCCGACGTGATCGAGGCTGCAGTGCGCGCCAGGAGGCCGGGGGGTCGGGTGGTCTCGGTCGAGCACGAGCAAGCGGTCGACTCCACCGCCGACGTGCTGCGGTCGCTCGCATGAGGACGGCGTCCCGTCAGCCGATCACGGACGCGCTCTTCTTCGCGACCGTGTTCACTGTCACGTTCGCCAAGATCCACTGGAACGTCGCGGGCGACCTCTCGCTCTCCGACGTGCTGACGGGATTGTTCCTCGTTGCCTTTGCGGTCAACCGGTTCGAGCGGCTCGACGGGCGCTTCGCACGCAGTGCAGCGATCACCTTCGCGTTCTTCCTCGCGTTCCTGGCCGTGTACATGCTGGGGTTCTTCAACCTCGAGACGGCGCAGTCGCTCGCACAGTGGGCGAAGGGTCTCGTCAAGTTCCTGCTCCACTTCCTCTTCCTGTTCGCCGCAGTCGCTCTCGTGGCGCGCCGCAGCGAGCGGTTCTTCTGGTGGGCGCTTGCGGCCTTCTGCGGCGGCATGGCCTTCAACGCGCTCTACGGGCTGCTGCAGCTGGGTGTCGCCCAGGCCACGGGCGGCAACCTCGATGCGACGGTGCTCTCTCCGATCACGGGCGGTGCCAGCCAGATCAACGTCTACGGTGCGATCGAGGGCGCGAACGTCTATCGGCCCAACGCGCTCACCGGCGACCCGAACCACCTCGGGATCGAGCTCGTGATCCCGCTGCTCGTGCTGCTGCCGATCTACCTGCGGCTGGAAAAGGGGCACCGCTTCCGCACACCGCTGATGCTCCTCCTGATGTTCCTGTTCGTGATGGAGCTCGCCACGCTGTCGCGAAGCGGCATGCTCGGCCTCCTCGCCGGCATGGCCGTGCTCGCCGTCCCCTACGGGCGCCGGCTCCTCTCGAAGCGGTTCCTGCTGCCGCTCGCGGGCGTGGGCATCGTCCTGCTCGCAGTCGTCGCCCGGCGGGCGGACTTCTTCGAGACGGTGCTCCGCTCGCGGATCACGACTGACGGAGCCGGCTCCTCGACGCACTTCGTGGTCTACGAGTTCATCCCCGACGTGCTCTCGCAGCACCCGCTCCTCGGCCTCGGGCTCAACAACTTCTCGGTCTACTACGAGTTCGTCACGGGACGGGACAACTTCGGCCCGCACTCGTTCTACGTCGCCCTCTTCGTGGAGACCGGGATCGTGGGGGCGCTGCTGTTCCTGGCCTTCCTGGCCTACCTCTTCCGGCGCCTGGCCGCGGGCCGCCGAGTGGGCAGAGCGCTCGCGGCGGCCGGCGAGGGCGTGGCCGCGCGGGTGCGGCCGCTCGAGTGGGGCCTGACGGCGGCTCTCGTGGGCACGATGGCGGCGAACGCCTTCTACCTGACGATGTCCTTCTACTACTTCTTCGTGTTCGCGGCTTTCGTCGTCGTGTCGCCCGCGGTGTTCGGACGGCGGCTGCGGTCGCAGCGGTGAGGGTCGTCGTCCTCACCACGTCGTACCCGCGGTACGCGGGCGACGTGGCGGGCCATTTCGTGCGGGAGGCGGTCGAGCACCTGCGTGCGGCCGGGATCGACGTGGAGGTCGTCTCGCCTGCCTCCTTTCGCCACTACGGGATCGCCTACGGCGACGGCATCGCCAACAACCTGCGCGCCCGCAAGTGGCGGGTGCTCTTGCTCCCGCTCTTCCTCCTCTCGTTCAGCCGCGCGGCGCGGCGTGCAGCTCGCAAGGCGGACGTCGTGCACGCGCACTGGCTGCCGTCCGGGATCGCCGGGCTGGCCACGCGACCGGCCGCTCGTCGTGCAGCTCTGGGGATCGGACGTGGAGCTGGCGAAGCGCGTGCCGTGGCTCTTCCGCCCGGTGCTGCGGCGTGCCCGGGCGGTCGTGTGCGCCTCGACCGCGCTCGCCGCCGACGCGCGGGCGCTCGGCGCACGATGACGGTGCGCGTGATCCCGAGCGGCGTGGCCGTCGCCGGCCCGCGTGGCACGCGCCCGACGAGCCGCCGCACATCCTCTACGTCGGCCGCCTCTCCGAGGAGAAGGGCGTGCGCGAGCTCGCCGAGGCGGCTGCGCGGCCTGCCCCTCGTCGTCGTCGGCGACGGGCCGCTCCGCTCGCTGCTCCCGCAGGCGGTCGGCTTCGTGCCGCACGCCGAGCTCGGGCGCTACTACGAGCGGGCGCCGTCGTCGTCGTTCCCTCGCCGGCGCGAGGGCTACGGCGTCGTTGCGCGCGAGGCGATGGCGCACGGCCGCGCCGTCGTGGCCACCGCCGTGGGCGGGCCTCCTCGACGCGGTCGAGGACGGCGTCACCGGCCTGCTCGTCCCGCCCGGGGACACGGCGGCGCTCCGCGCGGCGCTCGAGCGGCTGCTCGCCGACGCCGAGCTGCGCGAGCGGCTCGGTGCGGAGGGGCGACGTCGCGCCCGCGCGACGTTCTCGTGGGAGGCCGCCACTGCGGCCACGCTGGCGGTCTACCGGGGCTAGGCGAGCTTGCAGCGGACGAGCGTGCGCAGCACGCGCAGGCCGTCGAGCGCGGTCAGCTTCTTCCCCTCGGCGCGCGAGCGGGCGCTGTAGCCGATCGGCACCTCGTAGATCCGCTCGCCGGCCTGCAGGACGCGTGCGGCGATCTCCGGCTCGATGCGCGAACCCGCGCTCGCGCAGCTGCAGCGACCGGAACAGGTCGGTGCGCATCGCCTTGTGGCAGGTCATCACGTCCGAGATCCAGCAGTTGTAGAGGAGGTTCGTCGCGATCGTGACCGACTTGTTGCCGACCACGTACCAGAAGCTGAACGACGATCTGCGACGTCCAAGCCCGCGTGCCGAAGACGACGCTCGCCTCTGCCGGCGAGGAGCGGCTCGAGCAGCGGCGCGATGTCGGTGGCCGCGTACTCGAGGTCGGCGTCGAGGATCGGCCGAGAAGGTGCCCGTGGCGTGCTCGAGCGCCGTTCGCAGCGCGGCGCCCTTGCCGCGGTTGCGAGGGTGGAGCACGAGCGTAGGCGTTCTCCGGCCACGTGCGGGCGACGAGCAGCTCGCGCGTTCCGTCCGTCGAGCCGTCGTCGACGACGACGAGCTGGCGCGTGTCGACCGGCAGCTCGGCGGAGAGCGCGTCGTCGATCGCCTCCTCGACGGTCGAGCGCTCGTTGTAGACCGGCATCAGGATGGTCAGCGAGGGGCGCATGTGCTCCGGCATCGGCATTCGGGAACGCTACGCGATGACGCTACACTCGCCCGGGTGCTGCTGCTGAAGGCGATGTTCTGGGGCTCGCTCGGTGCGCTCGGGTGGACGCATGTCGGCTACCCGCTGGCCGCCGGGCTGCTCGCCCGCGTGCGGCCGCGCCCGGTGGCGCGGGACCTGAACGCCGAGCCGAGGGTGACGGTGGTCGTCGCCGCCCACGACGAGGAGGCGGTGATCGAGCGCCGACTGGAGAACCTGCTCGACCTCGACTACCCCGCGGACAAGCTCGAGGTCGTCGTCGCCTCCGACGCGTCCACCGATGCGACGAACGCGCTCGTCGAGGCCGTTGCGGCCAACGAGCCGCGCGTCCGTCTGCTCGACTGCGCGCGCGGGGGCAAGGTCGCCGCCCAGGATCGCGCCGTCCGCGAGACCTCCGGCGACGTGGTCGCGTTCTCGGATGCGAACGCGACCTGGGCTCCCGACGCGCTCCGATTGCTCGTCGCCAACCTGGCCGACCCCGAGGTTGCCTACGTGTGCGGCCAGCTCAGGCTCGAGGCGGCGGAGGGCACGAACCGGGAGGGGGCGTACTGGCGCTACGAGATGAAGCTCCGCCAGGCCGAGGCGCAGCTCGGTTCGATCACCGGCGGCAACGGCTCCATCTACGCGCTGAACCGGCGCGACTACGTCGAGGTCGATCCGCGCTGGGGCCACGATCTCTCGTTCCCGTACCGCATGGTGCAGCGGGGCCGGCGCGCCGTCTACGAGCCTGCCGCACACGCGTTCGAGCGGCCGACTCCGTCCAACGAGACCGAGTACCGGCGCAAGGTGCGGATGTTCGAGCACTGCTGGGAGATCACCCTGCGCGGCTCGATGCTGCGCCGCCTGCCTCCCCTCTACCTCGCGGAGATCGTCTCGCACCGACTGCTGCGCTACGGCAGCGGCATCCTCCATCTGACGCTGCTGGCCACGAGCGTGGCCCTGGCCGACGACGGCTGGGCCTACGGGCTCGTGCTCGCAGGGCAGATCGCGCTGCTCGCAGCGGCCGCGGCAGGCGTCCCCATTGCCCGGTACTACGTGCTCGTCACCTGGGCCACCGTCGTCGCGCTGTGGAACTACCTGCGCCACGGCGTGCCCGCCACCTGGGAAGCGGCGGAGGGGACGCGGTGAACCGCATCGCCGACGTCGTCGGCGCCGCGCTCGGCCTGGTGGTGACGAGCCCTCTGCTCGCGGTCGCGGCCCTCGCCGTCAAGCTGGAGAACGGAGGGCCGGTGCTGTTCCGGCAGACGCGCGTCGGCAGGGACGGCGTCGACTTCGAGTTGCTGAAACTGAGGACGATGGTGGTCGACGCCGAGCGCCAGGGCACGGGCTACGCCGTCGACAGAGGCGACAGCCGGATCACGAGGGTGGGGCGGATCCTGCGCAAGACGTCGGTCGACGAGCTGCCGCAGTTCTGGAACGTCGTCCGCGGCGACATGAGCCTGATCGGGCCGCGCCCCACGCTCCGCTACCAGGTCGACAAGTACACGGAGCGGCAGCGACGGCGGCTCGACGTTCGTCCTGGGCTGACCGGCTGGGCCCAGATCCACGGGCGGGCCACGCTGCCGTGGGCCGATCGCATCGAGCTCGACCTCTGGTACGTCCAGCACCGCTCGCTGCGCGTCGATCTCGAGATCCTCTGCCGCACCCCGCTGGCGCTGCTCGGCGGGACGTACAAAGGCGTGGCGGGCGGCTGGCGCGAGTGAGCGGGGCCGGCGGCGAGCTTCGCGGCGTGACCCGTCCCCCCTCTGCGCCCAGTCGAGCTTCCGTAGACTGAGGCCGCGTGGAGGGACTGCCACAGCAGCCGGGGGCGGTCGGGCTGGCAGTCCTCGTCCTCGGGCTGGTCGTCGGGGCGATCTACGGGTTGCGCGTCCATCGCCACGTGGCGGGGGGCTTCGCCGGGCAGCGCACCGTCGCGTGGATCGTCGCCGTGCTGGTCGCCGTTGGGATCGGCGGGGCACCGTTCATCGCCTGGCGCATCGTCGAGGACATCCGCTACACGAGCGCGATCGATCCGTGGCTGATGCCGAGGTACGGGGTCTCGGTGTTCCGGGTGCATCCCGAGATCTTCGACAACGCGGCCGCCCGGATCCCCCCCGGTGACACCTACTACGTGGCGTCGGCGCCGGGCATCGACGGCACCTCCCGGGCGGCGTTCCGCCAGTGGGCGCTCGGGTATCTCCTGCCGCGCGCAGCCGTCGCCGACCCCGCTCGCGCCCAGTGGATCCTCACCCTCGGCCTGCGCCCTGCGAGCGTCGGGCCGGCGATCGAGCGCACCTGGCTCATGAAGGGGCCCGTCAGCGGGCTGCCGGCGGCCTACCTGGGCAAGGTGGCGAGCTCGTGATCGCCAACTCCGCCGCCCTGGTCCTCTGCAACGCGCTCTTCTTCGCAGCCGGAGCCGGCGTCGTGCGGGCACTCGGAGGCTGGCGGACGGCACGCGGGCTGCTGCGCTCGTGCGGCATCGTCTATCTCGCCGGGATCGCCGCGGTCGGGGTCGCGCTGCAGACGCTCCTCGTCCTCGGTGTGCCGTTCAACCGCACGATGGTGATCTGCGTCACGGTTGCCCTCGCGCTGACGGGCCTGCTGAATCGGCGCCCGGCCGATCCGCCGGCGACGGGTGCCCGCCTGCCGTCCTACCTGGTGCCGGTGGCGGTCGTGCTCGCCGCGATGGTGGCGCTGATGGCCGTCGATCTCTGGTTCCAGCCGCTCGGCGTCTGGGATGCATGGGCACAGTGGACTGCCAAGGCGCGGGCGCTCGTCCTGTTCGACGGGCTCGACGAGGGCATCCTCTCGTCCTCCCCGTACCGGCCGTGGAACCCCGACTACCCCCTGCTCGTTCCCGCTGTCGAGGCGGCGAACTTCACGTTCATGCGCAGCATCGACACGCGTGCGATCCACCTCCAGTTCCTGCTCGTCTACGCCGGGCTGCTCGTGGCGCTGCTGCAGCTGCTGCGCGGGCGCGTCCGCGAGGAGCTCGTCTGGCCGTTCGTCCTGGCCGTTGCGCTGGCGCCGGCGGTGCAGATCCAGACCGCCTCCGCGCTCGCCGACGTCCCCGTGGCGGCGTTCTTCGCTCTCGCCGGCATCTTCGCGTGGCGCTGGCTGGTCGACGCCGACCGCCTGGCGCTGCGGTTCCTGACCCTGTTCTCCGCCGGAGCGCTGGCGACGAAGTACGAGGGACGGCTCTACATCGGCGCCCTCTTCGCCACGCTCGCCGTGACGCTGTTCCTGACCGCCCGCCGCCGTCTCGTCCCCACCGTCGCCGCCGGGGCGATTGCCTCCGTCGGGCTCGTCCCCTGGTCGATCTGGGTGTCCCGCCACGACGTCGTTGGGACGTTCTCCACCTCGCTGACGACGCGCCTCGGCGACGGGCTGTTCTCGAAGGTCGATCGCATCCCGCTCACGCTCGAGGCGCTCGGGCGCAACGTCGTCGATCCGTCCCGGTGGCTCGTGCTCGCGCTCATCGTGGTGGCCGCCGTCGTGATCGGCGCGCGTGCGATGCCGGGCCATCCCGGGCCCAAGCTCGTGACCGGCACGCTCGCGCTGATCCTCCTGGGCCTCGTGTTCGTCTACTGGGCCACCCCGCTCGACCCGAGCTGGCACCTCCGTCAGTCGGCCCGGCGCGTGGTCACGGGGCCGATGCTGTTCGCGATCGCCCTGGCGCCCTTGCTGCTCGAGGCCTCGGCGCGGGCGACGGGCGCCGTCGGAGCGGCGGTGCGCCCGCGGGGCGGCGCGCGCGACCGGTGAGGGGCGAGTGGTCCGGCTCGGGCCAGTACCCTCTGTGGTCGTGACGGCCGTCCTCTTCACCTGCGCCGGCCAGCGGGTCGACATCGTCAGCGCCTTCAGGCGTGCGGGTGCGATCACGGTCGCCGCCGACGCCGACACCCTCGCGCCGACCCTGTACCACGCGAACCATATGGTGCTCGTGCCGCGCATCGACGATCCGCAGTACGTGCCTGCGCTCGCCGGAGTCGTGGCCGAGCACGAGATAGAGCTCGTCATCCCTCTCACGGATCTCGACCAGGAGATCCTCGCCGCCCATCGCGATGCGCTCTCGCCGGCTCTCGTGCTCGCACCTCCGGCGGAGGTCTGCCGCATGATGGGCGACAAGTACCTGGCTCACGCCTTCTTCGAGGAGCACGGCATCGCGAGCCCCCGCACCTGGCTGCCCGGCGAGGTGCCGCACGACGCCCGCTTTCCGCTGCTCGTCAAGGTGCGGGAGGGCTTCGGCTCCCGGCACATCTACTGCGCCAACGACGAGCGTGAGCTCGACTTCTTCCTCGGCTACACGACCGTCGACTCGATGGTGCAGGAGCAGTGCCTGGGCGAGGAGTTCTCGATCGACGTGTTCTGCGACCTCGACGGCCGCTGCCTCAACGCGATCCCTCGCACGATGATCCAGTCGAAGGGCGGCGAGTCCATCAAGGGGATGTCGATCCTCGACCGAGAGCTGATCGCGCACGGCGCCCGTGTGTCCGAGACGATCGGGATCGTGGGCCCGGCCAACGTGCAGTGCTTCCGGGAGCCCGACGGGTCGCTCCCGGTGACGGACGTCAATCCCCGCTTCGGGGGCGCCTTCCCGCTGCCTCTCGCCGCCGGCAGCCGCTATCCGGAGCTCGCCCTCGCGCTCGCGCGCGGGGACAAGCCGGAGCCGTGCCTCGGCGAGTTCCGCGAAGGAGTGATCATGACCAGGTTCTTCACCGACCTGTGCCTTGTCCAGGGCACGGCGGACGTGCTCGAGCCCTTCGCCGAGGAGCTGCCGGAGCCGATCGCCGCCGAGCCGGGCGAGGCGTGACTGCCGCCTGCCGGAAGCGATAGCTACCGTTCCCGCGATGCGCTACGTCGTCACCGGTGCCGCGGGCTTCATCGGCTCGCATCTCAGCCAGGGCCTCGTGGAGGCGGGTCACGAGGTCACGGGCATCGACGCCTTCACGGACTACTACGATCCGGCTCGCAAGCATGAGAATGCGGCGGGCCTCGAGGTCATCGAGGTGGACCTCGAGACGGCCGATCTGTCCCCCCTGCTCGACGGCGCGGACGGCCTCTTCCACCTGGCCGGGCAGCCCGGCGTGCGCGCCAGCTTCGGCGCCGACTTCGAGCTCTACGTTCGGCGCAACGTCGTCGCCAGCGGGCGGGTCTTCGAGGCCGCGGCGCGGGCAGGCACACGCGTCGTCTACGCGTCCTCGTCGTCGGTGTACGGCGACGCCGAGAGCTTCCCGACCTCCGAAGACGTCCGGCCGCGGCCGATCTCGCCGTACGGCGTCACCAAGCTGGCCTGCGAGCACCTGCACTATGCGCTGGCCCGTGGAGCGGCTCTCGAGGCCGTCGCGCTGCGCTACTTCACCGTCTACGGGCCGCGGCAGCGGCCCGACATGGCGATGACCCGCATGCTCGAGGCGCTCGCGGAGGGCACGCCCTTCCCGCTGTTCGGCGACGGCTCCGCCTCCCGCAGCTTCACGTACGTCGCGGACGCGGTCGCCGCTACGATTGCCGCCATGGACAACGGCGCTTCCGGGTCCGTCTACAACGTCGGCGGAGGCCACGAGGCGTCCATGGCGGCGGCGATCTCGCTGGCCGAGAGCATCGCCGGCCGCCGGCTCGAGATCGAGCGGCACGAGGCCGCGATCGGCGACGTGACGCGCACACGGGCCGACGTGCGCAAGGCGTTCGACGAGCTCGGCTGGGAGCCGTCGACCCGGCTCGAGGACGGTCTCGCCGCGCAGTGGGAGTGGGTCGTGGGTAGGGTCGCGACGCGATGACCGAGCAGCGCCCTGCACCCGTGCCCGAGCTCGACGGCGAGCACGAGGTCGACCTGCGCTCCCTGTGGCAGCGAATCGCGGAGCGCTGGTGGCTGCCCGTGGGAGGGCTCGTGCTCGGAGCAGTGCTCGGCATCCTCGTCTCGGTGGGCGGCGGCACCGTGTACGAGGCCAAGACGCTGTTGTACGTGGGGCAGCCGTTCGCGCCGAGCGGCGGCGGCCAGATCCAGAGCCTGGCCACGAACCCGAAGACCGTCGGGCAGATCATCCGCGCCGAGGCCGTGGTCAAGAGGGCCGCGACCGCCGCGGGCCTCCGGCCCGGTCAGCTGCGGGGGAACATCACGAGCCAGGCGATCGTCTCGCCGGGCTCGACCGCACGGAACCTGTCCCCGCTGGTCGAGATCACCGTTCAGGCCAAGGCGAGGGCGAAGGCCGAGACGGCCTCGGGCTCGCTTGCGAACAGCGTCATTTCCCGTATCTCCGCCTACGTCGACCGCAAGATCGAGCTGCTGGAGGAGCAGATCGCGGCCGACAACGCCGGCCTCGAGGCGGCCAACGCGCGCATCCAGAGCGCGCTCGCGCAGCAGCAGCAGGCGCTCGACCAGAAAGAGCTCTCGCTGGCGGAGCGCATCCTGATCCAGTCGAACGCGAACTCGACGCTCCAGTTCTTCGAGGCGCGGCTCGGCAGCCTGCGGGCCGACCGCACCGCGGCCCAGCAGCTTCTCTCGCTCGCCCAGGAAGTCGAGCGGAGCCGCATCGTGGAGGAGCCCGCCGCCGTGCGCACGTCGGCCACGAGCCAGCGCAACGCCGCCGTGATCGGAGCGCTCCTCGGCCTCCTCGTCGGCGCCCTCGCCGCCTACCTCGCGGACCCGCTCCTGCGCCGGCGCGAGGCAGACGCGCAGGCCGCCTAGACTCCCCTCGTGGTCGAGGGCAAGCGCGTCGCAGTCGTCGTCCCCGCGTACAACGAGGAGCGCCTCGTCGCGGAGACGGTTCGCGGGATCCCGGACTTCGTCGACCGCATCATCGTCGTCGACGACGCCTCGACCGATGCGACCGGACAGGTCGTCCGCGACCTCGGCGACGCACGCGTCGAGGTGATCGTGCACACCGCCAACGGGGGTGTGGGTGCGGCGATCGCGACAGGGTACGAGCGGGCGCGCGACGAGGGGATCGACGTCACGTGCGTGATGGCTGGCGACAACCAGATGGATCCGGCCGAGCTGATCGGCTTCGTCGCTCCGGTCGCCCGGGGGGAGGTGGACTACACCAAGGCGAACCGGCTGATCACGGGCGAGGCGTGGAAGTTGATCCCGCGCTCGCGCTATCTCGGCAACGCGGTGCTGTCCCTGCTCACGAAGATCGCGTCGGGCTACTGGCACGTGGCCGACTCGCAGGCCGGCTACTCGGCGCTGTCGCTCTCGGCGTTGCGGAGGCTCGATCTCGACCGCGTCTACCGGCGCTACGGCTTCCCGAACGACCTGCTCGTCCACCTCAACGTCGTCAGCGCCCGCGTTCGCGACGTGCCCTCGCGGCCGATCTACGGCGTCGGCGAGCGCTCGGGCATCCGCATCCGCTCCGTCGCCCCGCGCATCGCGTGGCTCCTGTTCAAGGGGTTCTGGTGGCGGCTCAAGGAGAAGTACGTGATCCGCGACTTCCATCCGCTCGTCTTCTTCTACGTGCTCGGCACCCTGATGACGGCGCTCGGCCTCCTGCTCGGGGTCGTCGTCGGGATCTCGCGGATCTTCTTCGGCAACGAGATCACGACGCCGACGATCGTGCTGGTGGCGCTGCTCCTGATCTCGGGCACCCAGTTCACGCTCTTCGCCATGTGGTTCGACCAGGAGTCGAACAAAGAGCTGCGCTGAGGCGTGGAGCGGCCGGTCGAGAGGCTCCGGCCGGGCCTGGAGCGCTACGCCGCCGAAACGGCGGCGCGCACGCCGGCTTCGATACCGGCAGCGATCCGCTCGAGCTCGCCCTCCGTGACGATGAGAGGCGGCGAGACCTGCAGCGCGACCCCTCGCAGCGCGCGGGTGAGCACGCCGTGCTCGCGCGCGGCGAGAACGGCCGCCGCCGGCGCGCCGGGGCTCGCCGCCACGAGCTCCGGGTCGAGCTCGACCGCCGCCGCGAGCCCCGCGCAGCGCACGTCGGCGACTCCGTCCAGCGCCCGCATCGGCTCGAGCTGGGCCCGCAGGACCGGCTCGAGGGCTGCCGCCCGCTCGACGAGGCCCTCGCGCTCGATGATGTCGAGGTTGACGAGCGCCGCCACACAGGCGCCGGCATGACCTGCGTACGTTCCCCCGTGCAGGAAGGGGGCGGGGCTCTCCCAGAACGGCCGGCGCACGTGACCGGACACGAGCACGGCGCCGAGGGGGACGTACCCGGAGCTGATCCCTTTGGCGCAGGTCACGAGATCCGGCTCGAAGCCGTAGCGCTCGCAGCCGAACCAGGTCCCGAGCCGGCCGAAGCCGGAGATCACCTCGTCGGCGATGATCAGCACCTCTCGCTCTCGGCAGGCGCGCTCGACCGCCGGCCAGTACCCGTCGGGCGGCGGCAGCGCGCCGCCCGCCCCGATCATCGGCTCGCCGATGAACGCGGCCACGCGCCCGTCGAGCTCGTCGAGGAGACGCTCGAGCGCGACGGGGTCGTCCCACGCGACCTCGGCGACGTCGCCGACGAGCGTGCCGTACCCGTCCCGCACCGCCGGGATCCCCGACAGCGACGTGCCGTAGGCGTTCGTGCCGTGGTACGCGTACGTGCGCGACACGATCACCGTGCGCTCCGGCCGGTCGCGGAGCGCCCAGTAGCGGCGCGCGATCTTCGCCGCCGCGTCCACGGCCTCCCCACCGCCCGTGCCGAAGAAGACCGCCGCGTCGGCTACCGGCGCGATGCGCGAGAGCCGGTCGGCGAGCTCGAGCGCCGGGGCGTTCGCGTGGTCGCCGAAGACGTGGTGCGCGGCGAGCTCGCGGAGCTGTGCCCCGACGGCGTCGGCGATCTCGGCGCGGCCGTGGCCGACATTCGCGAACCACAGGCCGGCGGTCGCGTCGACGTACTCGCGGCCGCGATCGTCCCAGACGAGGGAGCCGCGACCGCGGGCGAGGACGAGCTCGTGCCCGTCCACCTTCCCCATCGCCGCGAACGGGTGCCAGAGCCGGGTCGGTCGGTCGGTCGGCGCCATGGAGGGAGGACGCTACTACGGGACGGGGGCGCTGCGGCGGTGCGTCGCGCTCACGGAGCGCCTGCCGCGGGCCCGGCCTGCCGGGCGAGGTCGAGCTCGCGCTCCCTCAGCTCGATGCGCCGGATCTTGCCGGTCAGGGTCTTCGGCAGGTCGGAGACGAACTCGACCCGGCGGGGGTAGGCGTAGGCCGAGAGGCGGTCTCGCACGAAGCGCTTGATCTCGTCGGCGAGCGCGTCTGCGGGCTCGACGCCGTCGGCGAGCACGATGAAGGCCTTCACGACGTTGCCGCGCAGCTCGTCCGGGGACGCGACCACCGCCGCCTCGCGTACCGCCGGGTGCTCGAGGCACGCCGACTCGACCTCGAACGGGCCGATGCGGTAGCCCGCCGCGATGATCACGTCGTCGGCACGGCCGACGTACCAGTAGTAGCCGTCCTCGTCCTCGACGGCCGCGTCCTTCGTGTGGAACCACTCGCCGCCGAACGCCTCCTCGGCCGCCTGCGGGTTGCCCCAGTAGCCGAGTGGGTAGTGGGGATTGGACCGGGCGCGCAGGCAGATCTCGCCGCGCTCCCCACGGGCCACGGGGCGCTCGTCCTCGTCCAGGATCCGCACGTCCCAGCCGGGCATGGGCTTGCCCATCGAGCCCTCCCGCACCTCGAGCAGCGGGTAGTTCGCGACGAGCGGGTACGACTCGGTGAGCCCGTAGTAGTCGAGCACCGTGACGCCGTACTGCTGGCGGAACCAGCGGATCGCCTCGGGGTTGAGCGGCTCGCCCGCAGAGCAGACCCTGCGGAAGCGCTGCGGGTAGCGCGTTCCGGCGTCCTCGATCGCCATCATCGCCCGCATCGCCGTGGGCGTGGTGAAGACGTTCGTCACCCGGTGACGGCTGAGAAAGTCGAGCTGCTGGTGCGGGTCGAAGCCGGCCGCACGACGGAAGACGCACTGCACCGCACCGAGGCGCCACGGCCCGAGCAGCGGGGCGATCCCGGCTGCCCACGCCCACTCGCCCATGCCGTGGAAGCGCTCGCCGTCCTCCACCTCGTGGCAGTAGGTGAACTCCTCGTGTGCGAGCACGTAGCGGTGTGCGTGCACGATGCCCTTCGCGAGGCCGGTGGTGCCCGAGGTGTAGTAGAGCTGGGCGGGGTCGTCGGCTGCGGTGTCGCAGGCGACGTGATCGGTCGGCGCCGCCGCGAGCGTGCCGGTCTCGAGCACCAGCACCTCGGGGGCCCACGACCGGTCGAAGCGCGGCGCGTTGGCCGCATCGGTGACGACGAGCCTGGCCCCGGAGTCGGCGAGTCGGTGCTCGATCCCGTCGTCGCCGTAGAGGACGGACATCGAGAGCAGGATTGCCCCGAGCTTCCAGGTGCCGAAGAAGACCGCTGCCGCCTCCGGTACCGGCGGCAGGACGACCGCGACGCGGTCGCCGCGGCCGACCCCGTGTGCGGTCAGCGTGTGCGCCGCCTGGTTTGCGAGATCCTGGAGGTCGCCCCAGGTGAGCTCCCGGGCCGACCCGTCGAAGCTCTCCCAGATCATCGCGAGCTTCTCCCGCGGGTGCCGGTCGCACACGTCCGCGGCGAGGTTGTAGCGGGGCGGCACCTCCCATCTGTGCCCCGCGCACATCTCCTCGTAGCTCGTCCAGCTCATGCGGGCTCCCCGTGGGTCACAGTGGCCCGATCATCGCACGAAGGGGCCTCCACGGCGATCCGCTCCATGCCGCTCACCCCCCTGCCTGCCTGCTCCGGTGGCTCTCCGCGGCCCGGCTCCGCGTACGATCTCTCGCGTGGAGCCTTCCGGGATCTCGACCGACGGGAAGCCGGGCGCAGACTGGCCCGGCGCGGAGCGGCGCAGCCCGCCCGTCTCGTCTGCGACGTGGCTCGTCCGCTCCCACCTCGCGGAGTGGTTGCAGCGCGAGGCTGCCGCCGCGCATGCCGCCCGGGGGCGGCTGCGCGTACTCGACGTCGGCTGCGGCGCGAAGCCGTACTACCCCTACTTCGCCGGGTACGCCGAGACCTACGTCGGCGTCGACGTCGTGGAGAACCCGGCGGCCGAGCTGCTCGGAGGGGTCGAGGATCTCCCCGTGGAGGACGGGAGCTTCGACGTCGTCCTCTGCACGCAGGTGCTCGAGCACTGCGACGACCCTGCTCGGGCAGTCGCGGAGCTTCGCCGCGTGACCGCACCGGGCGGGCGCGTGCTCGCGTCCACGCACGGCGTCCAGGTCTACCACCCCTCCCCGCACGACTACTGGCGCTGGACGCACGAGGGCCTGCGCCGGCTCTTCGCCGAGAACGGAGACTGGCAGGCGCTCGACGTCCGACCTGCGGGCGGCACCGCCGCCTGCCTGGGCATGTTGCTCGGCACCTTCGTGGAGATCGGGTGCCGCCGCGCTCACGTCGCCCGCCTGGCCCGTGGGCCCGTGTGGATGCTGAACCGGGCCGGTGCAGCGCTCGATCGCAGAGTGGCGCTGCTGCGCGAGCCCGTTCCGGGCGCATTGTTCGCAAACCTGCACGTGACCGCGCTCGCGCCGACGGCGCTCTGAGCTCACACCGGCGTTCGGTACGCGTTCTGTAAGTGACGGCGGCTCGTCCTGTGGACGCGGCTAGGATGCGCCCATGCCAACCTCCGTCGTGACGGGCGGCGCCGGGTTCCTGGGCTCGCATCTGTGTGAGGCGTTGCTCGATCGGGGTCACCGCGTGATCTGCGTGGACAACCTCGAGACCGGCTCTCTCGCCAACATCGAGCACCTGCGAGGCGACGCCCTCGTCTTCGTGCCCCACGATCTCACCCACCATGTGGACGTGCCCGAGCCGGTCGACTTCGTCTACCACCTCGCCAGCCCTGCCAGCCCGATCGACTATCTTCGGCTGCCGCTGCAGACGCTCAAGGTCGGCTCCTACGGCACCCACAACGCGCTCGGCCTCGCAAAGGTGAAGCGGGCCCGTTTCCTGCTCGCCTCGACGAGCGAGGTGTACGGCGACCCGCAGGTGCACCCCCAGCCCGAGACGTACTGGGGCCACGTCAACCCGATCGGCCCTCGCGGCGTCTACGACGAGGCCAAGCGGTATGCGGAGGCGCTGACGATGGCCTACCACCGTCAGCAGGGGGTCGACACGACGATCGTGCGCATCTTCAACACGTACGGCCCTCGCATGCGGCCGCACGACGGCCGCGCGATCCCGACGTTCCTGCGCCAGGCGCTCGAGTCGAAGCCGCTGACCGTGTTCGGCGACGGTTCGCAGACGCGCAGCTTCTGCTTCGTCGACGACCTCGTCCGCGGCCTCGTGCTGCTGGCCGAGTCGGGCGAGCACCTGCCCGTCAACATCGGCAACCCTGCCGAGCTGACCCTGCTCGGGCTGGCGGAGGCGATCCTGCGGGCGACCGGGTCGACGAGCAAGATCGTCTTCGAGGCGCTTCCGGTCGACGACCCGCAGGTGCGGCAGCCCGACATCACGAGGGCGCAGCAGCTCCTCGGCTGGGAGCCCGAGATCGGGCTCGAGGAGGGACTGCGGCGCACGCTCGTCTCGCTGGGCCGGGAACCGGCCGTTGCGTAGGACGATCCTGATCGCTGCGGCGGCTCTGGTCGCCGCAGCGTTGCCGCTTGCCGCCGACGCCGAGGCATCGAGGTATCTGAAGACGGGGATCTTCGATGATGCCCAGGTGCTCTACGGGACGCCCGAGGAGGTCTTCCCGCTCCTCAAGACGACGCGGTCGCGACTCGTCCGCGTCAACGTGTGGTGGTTCGGTCCCGGCATCAGCATCACGGCGCGCAGGCCGAAGCGCGCCGCCGACCCTGCCGACCCCGCCTACGACTGGACGACCTACGACCGCACGGTGCGCTTCGCGGCCGCCAACGGCATGGAGCCCGTCTTCTCGATCATCGGCACGCCGCCGTGGGCGAACGCCGCGCGGGGCTGGAACGCTGCGCCGACCAAGGCATCCGACCTGAGGGCGTTCGCGATCGCGGCGGCGACCCGCTACTCGGGCACCTTCAAGGCCGAGGACGGGAACATCCTTCCGCGCGTGTCGAAGTGGATCGCCTGGAACGAGCCGAACAACCCCGTCTTCATGCGTCCGCAGTACCGGCGTGCGAACGGCAGGTGGGTGATCCAGAGCGCGAGGGACTACGCACGCATCTGCAACGCGATCGCCGACGGGGTCCACCGGGTGCGAGGGAACAAGGTCGCCTGCGGGGTCACCGCGCCGCGCGGCAACAACAACCCGAACAGCGGCCGCGCCTCGTTGTCTCCGCTTGCGTTTCTCCGCGCCATGAAGCTGGCGGGTGCCAAGGGCTTCGATGCCTACGCGCACCATCCGTACTACGGCACGCCGTCCGAGACCCCGTCCACGAAGCCTCCGCCCGGGGTGAGGGGGCAGGCGCCCACCGCGATCACCCTCGCCAACTTCGGCCTGCTGACGGCCGAGGTGACCCGGCTCTACGGCAACATGCGTGTCTGGATCACCGAGTACGGCTACCAGACGAATCCGCCCGATACGTTCTTCGGCGTCACGTACAAGAAGCAGGCGGCCTACCTGACCGAGGCGGTGCAGATCGCCCGCAAGAACCCGCGGGTCGACATGTTCCTCTGGTTCCTCTTGAAGGACGAGATCCGAGACGGCGGCTGGCAGTCCGGCCTGATGACCAACGATGGCGTCAAGAAGCCGAGCTTCAGCGCGTTCGTGAAGAGCACCAAGTAGCAGGCGCTCAGCCCGTCGCGGCACCGCCGCTGCCTAATCCGGCGCGGCGGCCGGCATCCTCGGGATCGACCAGCTGCCCGTCGCGGCCGACGTAGCCTCCCTTGCCGCCGATGACGAGCACGACGAGATCGTCCTCGCCTGCGTTCGAGACCTTGCGCGGCGTCGTCGACGCGACGTGGCAGAGGCCGCCGGCGCCGAGCACGCGAACGTCGTCGTCAACTTCGAAGCGGGCGCTGCCGGAATGGACGAAGTAGAGCTCGTCCTGCTCGTCGTGGTAGTGCAGGAACCCCTCGTAGCCCGGCGGGTAGACCAGTGCGTTGACCCCGAAGGCCTCGACCCCGAGCGCCTGGCGGACCTTGCGGAAGCCGTACCCCTCACCGAGCTCTGACAGCGAGCTGAAGCTGTGCGGCATCTCTTCTCATCTCCTCGTCGGGTGATCGCTTGCCACGATCTTCGCAAATGCGATCTAGCCCAGGGAGTCGGGCACGTCGGCCTCCGCCGTGCGGCGGCGTCGCGCCGTGAGGGACCGCACGAGCGACCTCTCGGTGGCAGTCAGCCCGATCCGCCAGGCGACGGCACCGAACGCGACCGACCAGGCCGCGCCGACCAGGGCGAGCACGAGCAGCGAGTCGGTGTCGGTGAGCCAGCGGGCGAGCACGAGCGTCGGCAGGGCGGCGATCGCCGCCGCCACGACGGGGGCTCCCCAGCTTGCGAAGAAGGCGCCGAGGGGCACACCGGCCCTGCGGGCGAGCAGCGGCAGCACCAGCATGGCGCCGATCGACTCGACAGCGAGGGTCGCGAGCGCGGCCACCCAGATCTCTCCGACGCCGAGGAGCAGGCCCGCCGTCAACGACAGGTTGGCCGTCGCGAGGGTCGACTGGGCGATGGCGAGCCGCACCGGCCGTCCCCGTGCGAAGAGGAACTGCGAGAGCACGCCGTTCGGCAGCGTGAACGCGACCGCGAGCCCGAGGAGCGCAAGCGGAACGGCGCTCGACTCGAAGCCTTCGCCCAGCCAGGCCGTCAGGATCCACGACGGGAGCACGACCAGCGGCACCGACAGCAGCAGCGCCACGCACATGGACGCGCGAACGCCACCGAGCACGAAAGCGCGCTGCCGCTCGTGCTCGGCGCGGCCCTCGAGCTCGCTCTGGAGGGGCAGCAGGAGCTCCGTGCCGGTGGAGGCGACGCCCGAGGCGAGGCCGAACAGGCGTGAGGCGACTGCGTAGAGCGCGACGGCCTTGGCGCCCAGGAAGGCTCCGATCAGGATCAGGTCGGCGGAGTACACGACCTTGCCCGCCGCGTGCCCGAGGAACGCGAACCACGAGAAGCTGAGCAGGCTGCGCACCGCGCCTCTCGACACGAGCGCGCGTGAGAGGCGCAGCCCCGGCAGGACGCGCCGGATGAAGAGCAGCGGGTAGAGCAGGCGGATCATCGTCGCCACGAGGGCGATCGTCGCGAGTACCGGGAGCGTCGCCTCTTGCGTCAGGACGGCGAGCACGAGAGCCGCGTACGCGAGGATCGAGACGAGCGCCCCGACGTTGAGGATGTCGAATCGCTGCGCGCCCTTGAGCAGGCTGCCGAACAGCCCGAGCGGAGCCTGCGTTCCGAGCGTGAGCACGGCGATCACGGCGGCCACCTGGGCAGGGCGTTCCAGGTCGGGGCTCAGGTCGAGCATGTCGGGGAGCAGCCAGGCGAGTACCAGGCCTGCTGCCACGGAGAACAGCCCGACGAGCAGGTAGAGGGCGAAGCTGGCGGACGCGAGTGAGCCGATCTCGTCGGCTGCTGGGGCATCGCGGCCCCGGTGGAAGGCGGTGAAGCGAACCACCGTGGGCGTGATGCCGAAGTCGAGCAGGCGGAGGATCGTCGTCGCCGAGATGATGAACGCCCAGGCGCCGTAGGCCTCCTGCCCGATCGCGCCGATGATGACCGGCGTCAGCACCAGCCCCGAGAGGATCGCTGCCGCGTACGCCAGGTAGTTCGAGCCGAGATTGCGAGCGGCGAGCCGCATGGCGCTCCAGCCTACTTTGCGCGGAGCCCGGCCCGGCCGGAGCCGGTTACGGGGTCAGCCGCTGATGCCGGCCCGGGCCGCCCGCAGCCATGCGCGCGCCCACCGGCCCGAGTCGGGCCGGCGCCGGATCGCCCAGGCGCCCGCGTGTGCGAGAGCGGCGGGAACCCACACGGCGGCGAACAGGGGCCAGCTCGCCGGGTAGTGCTTGCGCAGGTAGAGCGAGCGGCTGGCCGCGTGTTGCACGAACCAGCGCTGTTCGTCCCGCCGTCGCGAGGAGCCTCCCTGGACGTGTTGCGCGGTCGCGTCCCAGCAGACCGCGAGCGCCCAGCCGGCCTGCGCGAGCCTCCGGCAGAGGTCGTGATCCTCGAAGTAGAAGAAGAAACGCTCGTCCAGCCCGCCGAGCTCCGACCAGGCGTCCCGCCGGACGAGCGCGCACGCGAGCGGGACGAACTCGACCGGCTGCAGGCCGCCGGTCTCGGAGGGCGCCCGCGGCACGGACGAGAGCGCCGTGCGCATCGCCAGGCCGAGCGTGAGCAGGTGCCCGTGCGAGCGGCCGTGCGAGCCGTCCGGCTCGGTCAGCGCGGCGCCGCAGAGCCCGATGCCCGGGGAGGTCGAGAGCGCCGCCACGAGCCGCTCGATCGCGTCGGCCGCGACGAAGCAGTCGCTGTTGAGGATCAGCAGCGCTTCGCCTGACGACGCGTGTGCGCCGCGGTTGACTGCTGCCGAGAACCCCCTCCCGGGCGACTCGAGCACGGTCGCTCCGGCGGCGGCCGCCTCGCGAGGGCTGTCGTCGGACGAGCCGTCGTCCACCACGATCACCTCGGCGGCGCCCGAGGCAAGGGCTGCCTCGACACAGCGGCCGACGAGGCCGGCGCCGTCCTTGTTGGGGATCACGGCCGAGACGCGCACGGCGCTACGGCAGGTACCGGTCGAGGATCTCGCTCTCGTACCGGCGTGCGAGGACGTCCCAGTCCCGCTCGCGCCCGGCTGCGGCTGCGGCGTCTGCGAGCGCCCGGCGCGCGTGCGTGTCCCGCACCAGGTGCGCGACGGTCTCGACGAACTCGCGCTGGCTCGCCACCAGCACGCCCGCTCCCGTCTCGCGCAGCTCGCTCGTCACCTCGAAGTCGTACGACACGGTGGGCACGCCCAACCCCATGTACTCGGCCACCTTGGCGGCACGGACTCCCTCGTCCTTGGTGCGCGGATAGAGGGCGATGTCGAAGTTGGCGGTGTGAGCGAGCGCCTCGTCGCGCTCCAGGCGGCCGAAGACGACGACGTCGTCGCGCCGCCCGATCCTCTCTCGTACGCGGTCGCTCGCCCCGCCGACCAGCCACAGCCGCGCCTCCGGGACGGTGCGGTGGATCTCCTCCCAGAGATCGAGCAGGTGGTCGACGTTGTACAGGGCCTTGGCGCCGTCGCGGTCGTCGGCCGTGAGCATGAACGCCGCCATGTAGCCCACGATCACCTCTCCGGGTGCCTTCCTCTCGCGCCCCGCGGCGATCAGCTCGGGAGTCACGGTGGTGAGGCTGATCCCCTGGGGGATCACGTGGAAGGGCTTGTCCACGCCGAGTGACTCGAATCGGCGGCCGGCACGCTCGGCCGTGACGACGTAGGCGGCGAGATTCGGGCTGGAGAGCAGCTCGACCTCGCGCTCGGTGAAGAACGGGTCGTCCACGTCCGAGACGACCGGCCCCGGGAAGGCGAGGATCTGCTCGTTGTCGGCCGTGAAGAGGCTGCGGTAGTGACGGTGGGCGAGGCGCATCACGGCGGGGTAGCGCACCTGCCTCGACCAGCGGTAGGCGCGGTACTGCAGCCCTCGCACGATGCGGTCGTCCGAGCAGGTGACGAGGTACCGGTCGAGACGACCCAGCCGGGGCAGCAGCTCCGCGTAGCGCGGGTTGTTGTGCCCCTTGAACCAGATGCTGGTGAAGAAGATCCTGCCGGGTGGAGGGGCGGGGCCCGTGACGAGGCGCCGCAGCGGGAGGCTCTCCATCGGGCGGAGTGTAGTGCCGCATGCAGCTGCGACTCCGCCCGCCATGCTCTAGCGTCCTCCCATGCGACACGACGACAGGTGCCCGGTCTGCTCGACTCGAGCGGGGAGCGCCCGCCATCGCGTGCCCGAGATGATGTTCGGGCTGGGCGACACCTTCGAGTACGCAGAGTGTGGCGGCTGTGGCTGCCTCTGGCTGGTCGACGTCCCGTCCGATCTCGGGCCGTACTACCCGTCGGGCTACTTCTCGCTCGCGCGACGCGAGGTGTCCGGGACGACGTGGATCGAGCGGAGGCTGAGGCGTGCCCGCACCCGCCTGATGTTGAGCCCGAACGACTCGATGGCGCGCCGGCTCGCTCTCGGTGGCCGCAGACCGCCGGAGTGGCTGCAGTGGCTCCGAGGGCGGGTGACGGCGTCCTCCAGGATCCTCGACTTCGGCTGCGGCAGTGGCAAGTTGCTGCTCCAGCTCCGTCGCCAGGGCTTCGGCCGTCTCGACGGGTTCGACCCCTTTCTCGAGCGAGATCTCGTGTACCCCGGCGACCTCGTGATCCGGAAGCGACTACCGGCAGAATGGCGCGCTTCCTTCGACCTTGTGATGCTTCACCACTCGTTCGAGCACGTTGCCGACCCGGAGGCAGCCCTACGGGAGATTCACGACCTACTCGGGGATGGGGGGCGCGTCCTCATTCGCACGCCCCTTGCCGACTCGCACGCCTGGAGGCGCTACGGCACGAGCTGGGTTCAGCTCGACGCCCCGCGGCACCTGATCGTCCACACGCGCGCAAGCATCGGGATGCTCGCCGGACGCACGGGCTTTCGCTTCGTGGCGGAGCAGTGCGACTCGAAGGCCTTCCAGTTCTGGGGCAGCGAGCAGTACGAGCGGGGCATTCCACTCCGGGATCCGCGCTCGCACCTTGAGAATCCCGCTGCATCGCCCTTCTCGACCGCCGTCATGGAGGAGTTCGAGCGCCGGGCGGCAGAGGTGAACGAGCGGGGTGAAGGCGACCAGGCCGCTTTTCTGCTCGACCGGGTCTCCTGACCTGATTCCGGCGACGGACGGGCTGCGGCCTACGCGAGGTCGTCGTAGACGGCGATCGTCCTGCCGACCATGCGCTCCACCGAGAACTCCGCTCTTGCGCGAGCCAGCCCTGCGGCACCGAGCGCGCGGGCACGCTCCGGCTCGGCGAACAGCCCGCTCACGGCGTCTGCGATGCCCGCCTCGTCGCCCGGCTCGAGGAGGAAGCCGGTCTCGCCCTCGGAGACGACCTCTGGGACGGCGCTCACCCGGGTCGCAACGACCGGGAGGCCCGCCAGCATGGCCTCGAGCAGCACCAGGCCGAATCCCTCCCAGCGCGAGGTGTGCACGAACACGTGGGCACGCTCCAGCCAGTCCCGGATCTCCAGGCGTCCGGGGAGCAGTACTGCGTCGCCCAGACCGAGATCGGCTGCGAGGTGCCGCGTCTCGGCCTCGAGCGGGCCTGCGCCCAGGATCACGAGCACCGCGTCGGGGTGCCGCTCGTGCACGCGCGCGAATGCCCGCAACAGCGTCGCGTGGTCCTTCTGCGCAATCAGGCGCCCGATCGCGAGCGCAACGGGTGCGTCGCGGGCGATGCCGAGCTCGTCCGGCCGGACTCCCGAGCGCCCGTCCGGTAGCCGGTCGAGGCCGTACGGGATCGTGACGATCTTCTCGGGCGGCAGGCCGGCCCGCTCGAGGAAGCGGTGCACCGCATTCGAGATCGCGATGATCCGCCGTGCCGGGCGTGCGAAGGCCCGGTCGACGTGCCGGAACGGCCCCAGCAGGTAGCGGTCGTCGTTGTGGCGCGTCGAGACGACCGGCACGCGAAGCAGGGTCGCGGCCGTCGCGCCGTAGACGTCGGCGTGCACGAGATGGGTGTGGACGACGTCGGGTCGCTCGGCCCGCACGGCTCGCAGCACGTCCAGCGCCATGCGCGGGTTCGCGTCGAAGGTGCAGCGGACGCTCCGGTGCGGCACGCCGGCGGCGTCGAGGGCGGCGTAGAAGCGCGGCGCATCGCTCCCGGGCACGTCGAGCCCGAGGAAGCGGGCGTCGACGCCGGAACCACGAAGCGCCGGCAGCAGCGTCAGCAGGTGGCCCTCGGAGCCGCTGATGCCCGTGATCTTGTGGAGGTGCAGGACGCGGGTCACGGATCGATCAACTGCGTGTAGAGATGGTCGATCGCGTCGGCCATGCGCTCCGTGGCGAAGCGGCTGCGTACGTCGGCCGCCCCTGCCCGGCCCAGCCTGCGCCCCTGCTTCGGCTCGCGGGCGAGCGCTTCGAGGTGGGCGGCCAGGGCCTCCGTGTCGCCGATCGGAGCGAGCAGCCCGGTCTCGCCGTGCGAGACGACGGTGGCGGTGCCGCCGGCATCCGTCGCGACGACGGGGCACTCCGCCGCGAGCGCCTCGATCGCGACGACGGGCGTGCCCTCGTTCTCGGAGGTGAGGAGGAACGCGTCGAAGGCTCCGTACCAGCGGGCGACGTCGCGGCGGAAGCCGAGGAAGCGGCAGGCGTCGGCGACACCGAGCTCGCGCGCCAGCTCCTCGACCGCCCCGCGGTCGGGGCCGTCACCGAGCACGACGAGCGCGGCGTCCACGTCCCGCGCTCGCACGGAGGCGAGGACGCGCACGAGGTCGAGCGGGCGCTTGATCGCCGTCAGGCGGCCCGCGAAACCGATCACGAACGTCGAGCGGCCGACGTCGACCTCTGCCCGCAGAGCGTTCCGCTCCCGTGCGCCCGGGCGGGAGAGGCGCGACAGGTCGAAGCCGTACGGGATCACCGCAATCCTGTCCGCCGGTGCCACCCCGAGCGCCACCAGGTCGTCCCGCACCTCGGCGGAGACCGCCACGAGGGCCCCGGTGTGTCGTGCGAGCGACCGCTCGATGCGGACGAAGAACCGTTCGCGGCGGGAGTCGAAGTACCCTCGCAGCACGTGACCGTGGAAGGTGTGCACGGTCACCGGCCGCCCGCCACGACCCGCCAGCCGAGCCGCCACCCGTCCCGCGGTGCCGGCCTTGGCGGTGTGCGTGTGAAGGACGTCCGGCCGTCGCCGCGCGATCACCCGGCGAAGCTCCCGGATCGCAACAGCGTCGCGGGTGACGGAGAGCTCGCGCTGGAGCTCGGGCAGGCTGACCACCGGGACTGCGAGCTCGTGCGCGAGATACTCCATCGACTCTTCCCCTTCGGCGAGCGTGCCTGCCACGACGACGACCTCGTGGCCGCGCCGCCGCTGCTCGGCGGCGAGCTCGATCACGTGCAGCGCCGCGCCGCCGACGTTCAAGCGGGCGATCGCGTGCACGATCGTGAGGGGGCGCTTGCCGGCGGTCATGGGGCCTTGACGGCCGGGCGCCTGCCGGCAGTGATCGCGGAGGCGGCGCCGACGAGGCCGAGCGTCAGCCAGAGGAGCGCTGCCATGGGGGTGCCGCCGAAGAGGGCAGAGCCGGCCAGCGCTCCCGCCAGCGCGGCCAGCCACCCGGCGGGGAGGTAGCCGGCCAGCTCGTCGTCGTCCGGCCGGGGCCACCTCGACGCCGTGCGAGCCGCGTCGCGGACCGCGAGCAAGGCGACTGCGCCGAACGACAGGGCGCCGACGAGGCCGAGCTGGAACAGGATCTGGTCGTACGTCTGCTGCGGGATCAGCGTGCCCTCCGCGGGGGGGAAGTAGCGCTCGGGCTGGTCGGGGAAGCGCGCCCGGGCGTCCGGAAGGTAGCGGGCGTACTCGGAGGGCGGCAGCTCGCCCCACCAGCCGGTGCCGAGCACCGGGCGGTCGAGGAAGACGCGCCCGCCGATGTACGCGAAGATCAGCCGCTGGCTCCAGCTCCCCGCGTACTCACCGGGTTGTGCGTTCTCGACCGGCGCGAACCATTGCCGCAGGAATCCCAGGTCGTCGCTGCGCAGCCCGTAGGTGCCGCCCGTGACGGCGAGCGCGACGAGCGCCGTCGCGAGCACGGAGCGGCCCCGCAGGCTTCTCCGCGCCGCGGCCGTCGCGATCAGCGCAGCGGCGGCGAGGTAGAGGCCGAGCAGGCTCGCGAGGGAGGCGCCGAGCGTGATCCCGATCCCGCCGGCGACGCCGGCCACGAGCGGCAGGCGCCCGAGCCGGTGGCGTACGTGCAACGCGGCCAGTCCGAGGACGAGCGACGCCGTCGAGACGGCGGCGAGGTCGTGCTCGCCGAGGAACGACGCCTGGCGGTCGCCGGGCTCCTGCGCGAACCCGACGATGGCCCAGCAGACAGCCCCGATGGTGACGAGCACGAAGATGCCGAGGACGGCCCAGAGCCGCTCGACGGAATCGACGAGCACGACCCAGCCCACGAGCAGCGCGGCGAGCTCGGCGAGCTTGGCGGCCGCGACGAGTGCGGTGGCGCCGTTTCCCACGGCGCTGAGCACGATCAGGCCGGCGAGCACGAGAGCGGCGACGGTCAGCCCCGAGGCGGCCCATGGGTATGCGCGCCGTCCGAGGAGCCGGAGTGCGACCGCGACGGCGAGCGCGCCGAGAGCAGCGTCGGCAGGGACGAAGGTGAGCGACGTCCCACCCAGCTCGACGTCGAAGCCGGGCTGGTCCGCCGCCCTGAAGAGGCAGAGCACGAGCGTGACGAGGAAGAGCGCGAACGAGCGGTCCCGGGCCGCGTCCCGCAGGATGCTCTGTCGAAGGCTTCCCATCGGGACGGCCTATGATACGTGGCCCCGGGCGCCGTCCCCTGCCGTGCCGCGGCCGAGACAATGAGACTCATCTTCCTCACCGGCATCTGGCCACCGGACGTCGGTGGACCCGCCACCCACGGCCCCGAGCTCGCCCGGTTCCTCGTCGGGCGTGGCCACGATGTGGTCGTCGTCACGATGGGGGACGGGGAGCCGGCGGTGCGGCCGTGCGAGGTCGTGGTCGTCTCCCGGACCGCCCCGTTTCCCGTGCGCTACTCGAAGGTGGCGTGGATCGCGGCACGCCGGGCTCGCGCCGCCGATGTCGTCTACGCCACGGCGACGTACGCGGCCGCGGCGGTGGCCGCAGCCCTGGCGCGGCGCCCTCTCGTGGTCAAGCTCGTCTCCGACCCCGCCTACGAGCGCGCCCGTCGCTACGGGCTCTTCTCCGGCTCGCTGGAGGCGTTCCAGTCGCGCGGCGGCCGGCGCGTGGAGTTGCTGAAAGCGCTGCGCACGCGCGCCCTGCGCCGTGCGCTCGCCGTGGTGGTGCCGAGCCTGTACCTGGCCGAGATCGCCGGCACCTGGGGTCTCGACCGCTCACGGATCACGGTGCTGCACAACCCGGCGCCGTCGTTCGACGTGACGCCGGCGATGTCCACGCCATCCACGTTCGCCTTCGTCGGGCGGCTGACGCGCCAGAAGGACCTCGACGTCGCGATCGATGCCGTCGCGAGCGTGGACGGAGCGCGTCTCGTCGTGGTCGGGGACGGGCCCGACCGCGTGCGCCTCGAGCAGCGTGCGGCGGCCACGTCGGGCCGCGACCGCATCGCGTTCGTCGGCGCGCTGCCGCGCGAGGAGGCGCTGGCGGTGCTCGCCGGCGTGGATGCCTGCGTGCTCTCGAGCGCCTGGGAGAACTTCCCTCACGCCGCCGTCGAGGCCCTCGCGCTCGGAGTCCCGGTCGTCTCGACGGCGGTCGGCGGCGTGCCGGAGATCGTGCGCGACGGCGAGAACGGGTTGCTCGTCCCTCCCGGCTCGAGCGAGGCGATGGGCGAGGCATTGCGCCGGCTGATCGCGGAGCCGGGCCTGCGAGCCGCTCTCGCGGCCCGCGCCCGGCCGTCCGTGGAGGCGCTTGCGGTCGACCGCGTGTACGGTGCTCTCGAGTCGATCCTGGTCGGAGCGGCACGTGCCTGAGCGGCTCCCCCGCGTGCTCTTCGTCGGCCGTGGCCGCTACCGGTTGCCGCTGCCCGCCTGGCTCGCCAAGAAATGGGACGCGCTCGAGGAGACGATCGACTACCGCGTGCTCGGCGCCGCGGAGCCGGGGAGCGCCGCCCGCACGGAGCGCTTCCGGCTCAGCCCTCCGGCACGTCCGCCCGTGCTCGACGGAGCGCTCTTCGCGGCCCGGCTGCCGTTCCGGGTGCGCCGCATGATCGCGGAGTTCGAGCCGGAGGTGATCGTCGCGGCCGACCCGCTCGTCGGCGCCTCCGTGCTCGCAGGGAGACGGCTCGCGGGCGTCGCGACCCCGGTCATCGTCGAGGTGCATGGCGACTGGAGGACGTTCACCCGCGGGTACGGCTCGCAGGCACGAAGGCTCCTGTCGCCGCTCACAGACCGCACCAGCGTCGCCGTGCTCCGCCGCGCCGACGCGACGCGCGCCCTCTCGGGCTTCACTTCGGGGCTGATCGAGGATGCTCGCGGCGAGCCGGCCACGGCGGTGTTCCCCACCTACAGCGATCTCTCGGCCTTCGTCGCCGAGCCCGTGCAGCCGTTGCCGCAGCGCCCCGCCGCCGTCTTCGTCGGCATGTTGGAGGCGTACAAGAACATCGACGGGCTCGCAGCCGCCTGGCGGCGCGTGGCGGCCGAGATGCCCGAGGCCCGTCTCGTCATCGTCGGCACGGGTCGGCGGCGCCATGTCGTCGACGACCTGGTCGGCGACGTCGCCGACCAGGTCGAGTACCACCCCCAGCTTCTGCCAGCGGAGATAGCCCGGCACCTCGACGAGGCGACGCTGTTGGTGCTGCCCTCGTGGCCCGAAGGGCTCGGCCGGGTGGTGATCGAGGCGTTCGCCCGCGGCCGCGGCGTGATCGCCACCGGAGCCGGAGGCGTGCTCGACCTCGTCGAGGACGGTGTCGAGGGGCTGCTCATCCCACCTGCCGACACCGACGCGCTCGTTGCCGCGCTCGTGCGCGTCCTCTCCGACCGCGAGCTCGCGAAGCGGCTCGGGGCCGCCGCCCACGTGCGCTATGCCGACTGGCACTCCACGCCCGAGCAGTTCGCCCGTCAGATGCGCGAGCTCGTCGACCTGACGATCGCCCGCGCACAGGTGTGACGGTCGTGCGGCTCGTGTTCCTCACCCAGGTCGTCGACGCGGATCACCCGGCTCTCGCGCAGACGATCGACATGGTCGACGCGCTCGCCCGCCGTTGCGACCACGTCACCGTCCTCTGTGACCACGTCGGCCGTCATGCGCTGCCGGCGAACGTCTCCCTGCAGCCCTTCGGGGCCGATCGGAGGATTGCGCGCGGCATCGCGTTCGAGCGTGCGCTCGCAGCGGAGATCCTGCGGCGGAGGACACGCCCCGACGCCGTGCTCTCCCACATGATCCCTCTCTTCCTGCTCCTGGCGGCTCCCTTCTGCAAGCCCTACCGGATCCCGCTCGGGCTGTGGTACACGCACTGGAACGCCGACCGGTCGTTGCGGCTCGCGGCCCGCGCCGCCGACGTGCTCCTGAGCGTCGACAGTCGCTCGTTCCCGCTCGAGAGCCCGAAGGTGCGGGGCATCGGCCACGCGATCGACACGAGTCGGTTCGTCGCCGCTCCCGTCCCCTCGCCCTCGGGGCGCCTGCGACTGCTCGCTCTCGGCCGCATGACGCCGTGGAAGGGGTACACGACGATGCTTCAGGGGCTCGAGCTCGCCGTGGCGCAGGGCCTCGACGCGGAGCTCGAGATCCGCGGGCCGGCGCTGACGGATGCCGAGGAAGCACATCGGTTGGAGTTGCGGGCAGTCGTCGACGGCAGCGCCGTCCTCCGCGAGCGGGTCTCGCTGGAGGGGCCGGTTCCACGCGACGATGTGCCCTCCCTGCTCGCCGGTGCCGACTGCCTCCTCAGCGCCACGCAGCCGGACGGGAGCGAGACCCTCGACAAGGTGGTCTACGAGGCCGCCGCGGCCGGCCTGCCGGTGCTGTCGAGCAACGTGGCGCTCGACGACTTCCTCGGTGACCTGCCGCTGCGGCTTCGCTTCGCGCGCAGGGACCCGCAGGATCTGGCGCGGGCGCTGCTCGCCCTTGCCGCCGCGCCGCCGGAGCAGCGCCGGCAGGTCGGGAGCACGCTGCGCCGGCGCGTGGAGGCAGGGCACTCGGTCGAGTCGTGGGCCGACGCCGTCCTGCGGGAGCTGGCTGCCTCCCGGCCGGGCCGCCGCGTGCCGCCGGGGTAGGATCTGCGCGTGCAACGCGATGCCGCCCCGTCCGCGGCTCGGCCGGAGGCGCCACCCGGCCCGGCGCCCCAGGAGCCGAGAGACGTCAGGTCGTCACGGCTCTATCTCGTCTCGCGCGGTCCCGTGCTCGGCTTCGTGCGCCGACTGCTCAGCATCGCCGTGCTCGTAGCGCTCGACCTCTCCGGCCTCGCGCTCGGGCTGATGGCCGCGCTCGTGATCAGGACGCTCGTCTACGGCGACACCGTGTTCTGGTCGCTCCTCTGGGACACCGGCCCCGGGGAGTGGCTGCCGTTTCTCGCGCCGATCACGGTGCTCGTGTTCCTGCAGTCGGGGCTCTATGCGGCGCGTGAGCGGCGCGCCGGCTCCGGGCGGGTCGTCTCCTCCCTGGTGCTGGTCGCGCTGATCGTGCTCGCGTTCGGCTTCGGGACGGACTACGACTTCACGACCACCGGGTTGATCCCCACGGCGACCGTCACGTGCGCCCTCGCGATCGGGCTCCTGCGTGCCGCGTACGAGTCCTTCTCGCTCGAGCTGCTCCGCGTCGTCGGCATTCGTAGGCGGGCGGTGCTCGTGGGTGGAGGCGCGAGCCTCCAACGGCTGCAGCGCGAGCTGATCGCCTCTCGCGGCGGCATCGCGTACGAGCTCGTCGGTGCCGTCGCGCCGATGGGTCAGCCGGGGCTGCCGCTGCTCGGCTCGTCGCTCGACGAGCTTCCGGAGATCCTCGAGCGCCTGCGACCGGACGAGCTGATCCTGACCGAGGCCGACTTCGACGAGCGCACGGTGCTCGACATCGTGCAGCGTGCGCACCGCGAAGGGATCCGCGTGCGCCTTGCTCCGAACACGACGGAGCTGCTCGTCCACGAAGGCGAGTACGTGCCGGGTCAGGGCGTGCCGCTGTTCGAGCTGCGGCCGCCGATCCTGACCGGCTGGGACTGGGCGCTAAAACGAGGGTTCGACGTTGTGCTCAGCGTGGTCCTGCTCGTGGTCGGCCTGCCGGTGCTCCTGCTGATCGCACTCGCGGTGAAGCTCGAATCGCGTGGCCCTCTGCTGTACGTCGACCGGCGCGTCGGGGTCGGGGAGCACGATTTCGGGATGCTGAAGTTCCGCACCATGGTCGCCGACGCGGCCGAGCAGCAGGAGCTGCTCGAGGCGGTCAACGAGGCCTCCGGTGCGCTGTTCAAGATCCGCGACGACCCCCGCGTCACGCGTGTGGGGCGTGTGCTGCGACGGCTCTCGCTGGACGAGCTGCCGCAGCTCGCGAACGTGCTTCGCGGCGAGATGAGCCTCGTGGGGCCGCGGCCGCTGCCGTTTCGTGACTACGAGCTCCTCGAGGACTGGCACCGGGCGCGCTACCTCGTGCTGCCCGGCATGACGGGCCTGTGGCAGATCTCCGGCCGCTCGGGGCTCTCGTTCGACGATCTCGTGCGCCTCGACTTCACGTATCTCGAGAACTGGTCGATCTGGCTCGACGTGACGATCATCGCCAAGACGATCCCAGCGGTGATCAGCGGCCGTGGCGCCTACTAGCCGCGGCCCTACAATCTCCGCGGTGAAGCCTCCGACCATCCTCGCGGTCGCGTCAGCGGTCGACCTCGACTTCCGCTACGGCTGCACCCCGGCCTGGTGGCAGCTGTGGAAGGGCCTGTACGAGGCCGGGGCCGACCTCGTCGTGACGCCGTACCGCGGACGCCCGGTCGAGTCGCCGTGGTGGCGCACCGCAGCGAACCCTGCCTACCGGGAAGGGGAGTCGTACGCCGCGCTGCGGTCGGGCCTCGCGCGCCTCAAGGGCGACCGCTACCTGCGCCGCGTGGAGGAGTCGCCCGACGAGAGCGCGCTCGACCGGCTCACGCGCGAGACGATCTGGCGGGTCGTGACGCCGCGGTGGCGGCGGCATCTCGAGCGCCTCGTCGAGCGCGAGCGCCCCGACGCCGTGGTCTTCTTCACCGTGCCGATGGCGCATTTTCGGGGCATCCCGACCGCCCTGCGGGAGCGCTTCCAGATCCCGGTCGTGTTCTACGACGGCGACGTGCCGATGAGCCTGCCCGAGTTCGGCGGCATGGACACCGGCTTCAACTACTACCACGGCGCCGACCCGTCCGAGTACGACATGGTGCTGTCCAACTCGGAGGGCGGGCTGCCGCGGCTGCTCGAGCTCGGTGCCCGGCGGGCGGAGGCGGTCTTCTGGGGCGCCGACCCCGAGTTCTTCGCCCCCCGGCCGGTGGCGAAGGAGATGGACGTCTTTTTCTACGGGTACGGGGACAAGTTCCGCCGTGAGTGGACCGCCGCGATGGTCGGGGAGCCGAGCCGCGCGGCGCCGGAGATCGACTTCGGGCTGGGCGGGCGCGACTTCCAGGGCGATACGGGCAGCGCGCGCCTCGTCGGCGACGTGCCCTTCAACGTCTTCGCGCGCGCGATCTCGGCGGCACGCATCAACCTCAACATCACGCGTCGCTCGCACGCGACGATCCCGCTCTCCTCGACGTGCCGTCCGTTCGAGCTCGCCTCGGCCGGCGCGGCGATGGTGTCGAATCCGCATCTCGGCATCGAGCAGTGGTTCGAGCCCGGCCGGGAGATGATCGTGGTGGAGACCGCCGACGAGGCGCTCGCGGCCTACCGGTCGCTGCTCCACGACCCGGCCGAAGCCGTGGCGATGGGTGCCCGCGCCCGCGAGCGCGTGCTCGACGAGCACACCTATGCCCATCGCGCGCGGCGCGTGCTCGAGCTCCTCGGTCTCGCCGTGCCGGTGCCGGTGTGAGCCGCGGCACCATCCTCGCGGTCGTTCCCGCCCACAACGAGGCGCAGGCGATCGGCGGGGTGGTCGACGGGATCCGGGCCGTCGACCCGGGCTACGACGTGGTCGTCGTGGACGACGGGTCGACCGACGGGACCGCCACGGTCGCGATGGCGCACGGGGCGGCCGTCGTGAGCCTGCCTTTCAACCTCGGCATCGGCGGTGCCGTGCAGACCGGTTTCAAGTACGCGCTCGAGCAGGGCTACGAGACGGCCGTCCGTCTCGACGGTGACGGCCAGCACGACCCGGCCGAGCTGGCAAAGCTCCTCGCCCCGGTGCTGAGTGGTGACGCCGACATCGTCACCGGCTCCCGCTTCGCCGACGGCAATCGCGCCTACCGGCCGCCGTTCGCGAGACGGGTCGGCATCACCTGGTTCGCCAAGCTCGTCTCGCTGCTCACCCGCCAGCGCGTCACCGACACGACGTCCGGCTTCCAGGCGCTCAACCGCAAGGGCATAGCCCTCTTTGCCGGCGACTACCCCAACGACTACCCCGAGGTCGAGGCGACGGTGCTCGTCTTCAAGCACCGGCTGCGGCTGCAGGAGGTGCCCGTGCGGATGCGCGAGCGGGAGCACGGAGAGTCGTCGATCACGGTCCTGCGCTCGGTCTACTACATGCTCAAGGTGACGCTGGCCCTCGTCATCGCCATGCTCCGGAAGTCGACCGTCCCGGCCGACGAGATCGAGCGAGGACGGTCATGACGCCGGTCCGTATCTCGATCGCGGCGTCGATCGCCTCGCTGCTGTTGATCCTCGTCGTGCTCGAGCTGATCCGGGGCCGACGGCTGAAGGAGCGGTATGCGCTCCTGTGGCTCGTGACCGGTGTCGCCCTGCTCGTGCTCTCCGTCTGGCGCGAGGGCCTCAACACGATCGCCGGCTGGCTCGGCGTCAGCAGCTACCCGCCGGCCATCCTCTTCGCCGCGGCGATCCTGTTCGTGATCGTCGTGCTGCTGCACTACTCGACGGTGCTCTCCAAGCTTGCAGACCAGAACACGCTCCTCGCCCAGCGGGTTGCGCTGCTCGAGCAGCGCCTGGGCGCGCGGGGAAGCGGTGACGGCGACGCCGGCTAGAGGGCGATCAGCGCCACGATCGCGAGCGGTATCACCGCCAGGACGACGAGGGCCACCACCGATGTGCCGGCGCCGATCTCGACAGCGCCCGTCTGCGGAGTGAGCCGCCGCTCCAGCCGCATGACCAGGGTCGGGAGCAGCGCCGGGATGGCAGCGACGAGGAGGGCGTACGCGGGCCACGCCGGGATCAGGGAGATGAACATGCGCCCGCTTGCGACGTCGGGAGTCGTCGCGACGACGGTGACCGTTGCGGCTCCGACCCAGCCGGCCAGAAGCGCAGCCGCCGGAGCGGCCACGCGTAGAGCGCCGATCGCTCCTGCGACGGGCAGCCACTGCAGCAGCCGGTTCGACCAGAAGAACTCGCGGACCTGCGCCATCGTCGCCTGGAGGGTCGTCCACGACGGGTCGCCGAGCGTGACGGCAGGCACCCCCGGCGCCTGCGAGCGCCAGAGGAGCGTGGGCAGGAGAGCTGCTCCCAGGCCTGCCGCCGCTCCCGACAGCGCGCGCCAGCGTCGGGCCGCCACGAGCGCCAGCACGATGCCGGCGGCGATACCTCCGGCGGGAGGCGAAACGGCGGCGGCAGCGCCAGCGAAGGCCCCTGCCAGCAGGCCCGCGCGGGCCGAGCCGGCGACCGCACGTAGCGCCAGGGCCGCGGCGACGATGGAGAGAGACATGGCCGCGAACTCCGGTCGCACGGTCAGGCCGTAGAGCGCCGGCAGCACCTCGTTCACGTACGTGTCGTGATACTTCGGCACGAAGAGAGGGATCGCCGCGATCGGCGCCAGCGTCCACACGAGCGCGGCGCCGACGGCGTAGAGCAGGCCTGCGGTGCGGCGCGCGATCTCCACCAGGGCCGCGGCCGCGAGAGGGGCCAGAACGGCGACATTGACCGTCGTGACGACGGCGGCGACGGACCCGACCGAGTCGGTCAGCGCGACGAGCGGGGCGAGCAGCAGCGGGTAGCCCGGCCCCGGGGCGGCCGCCACCGAGCCCGCGGCCAGGCGGTCGGCCGCGGCAATCGTCGCCTCTGCCGCGGCGCGACTCCCGTACACCGATCCCGCGTGATCTGCGAAGAGGGCGACGCAGCCCGTGACGATCCACTGCACGCAGATCGTCCCGAGCAGCAGTGGGTCAAGACGGCGCATGCAGCCGGCCGTGCTCGCGATACCAGGCGACGGTGCGTGCGATCCCCTCGCGCAACGGCACCCGCGCGCGGAAGCCGAACAGCTCCTCCGCCCTGGACGAGTCGAGTGAACGGCGCGGCTGGCCGTTCGGCATCGACGTGTCCCAGCGGATCTCGCCGGAGAACCCGACCGCAGCCGCGACGAGCTCCGCCGTCTCCTCGATCGACGTCTCCACGCCGGTGCCCAGGTTGACGGGGTCGGCACCGTCGTAGCGCTCCGACGCCAGCACGAGACCCTCGACGCAGTCGTCCACGTAGAGGTACTCCCGCGTCGGCGTCCCGTCGCCCCAGAGCACGACCTCCTCGGGCGACTCGAGCATCTTGCGGATCAACGCCGGGATCACGTGGGAGCTCTGCAGGTCGAAGTTGTCGCGTGGCCCGTACAGGTTCGTCGGCAGCAGGAAGATCGTGTCGAGGCCGTACTGCTCGCGGTATGCCTGCGCTCCCACCAGCACCGCCTTCTTGGCCACCCCGTAGGGGGCGTTCGTCTCCTCGGGGAAGCCGTTCCAGAGCTCCTCTTCGCGGAAGGGCACGGGTGTGTGCTTCGGGTACGCGCAGACGGTGCCCGCCAGCACGAGCTTGCGTGTCCCGTGTAGCCGGGCCTGCTCGAGCACGTGCGCGCCCATCATCAGGTTGGCGTACCAGTAGCGGCCCGGATTGGCGCGATTGGCGCCGATGCCGCCGACCTCGGCCGCGAGGTGGAACACGAGCTCGGGCTTCACCTCGTCGAAGAGCCGGGCTGTCTGCGCCATGTCGGTGAGATCGAACTCCCACCGCCGTGGCACGGCGACGTGGTGCCCGCCGGCCTCCAGGCGCTCGACCAGGTGCGAGCCGAGGAAGCCGCCGCCGCCTGTCACCAGGACCTGGGTCACGGCGTGAGCGAGGGAGCCCCGGTCGGGAGCCAGTCCACCCGGCCGATCCAGCGCTCGCGGTTCTCCGCGTACCAGCGGATCGTGCCGAGGAGGCCCTCCTCCCACGACACCTTTGGCTCCCAGCCGGTCTCGCGGGTGAGCTTCTCGTGACCGACGCGCAACGCCATCACGTCGCTCGCTCCCGGACGGAAGCGCTGCTCGGTCGTCACGACCTGACGTCCGGCCGGCCAGAAGCCGTGCTCCTCGCCGATCCGCAGGATCAGCTCGACCCAGCCCGCCATGGACACGTTCTCGCCCTGGCCGTACACGTAGACGTCGCCGGGCTTGCCGTGCGCCGCCACGGTGAGGTGGCCGCGGACGCCGTCCGTGCAGAAGCAGAAGTCGCGCAGCGGCTCCAGGTTGCCGAGCTCGATCGTGTCCCGGGTGAGCGCCTGCGTGATGATCGTGCCCGTCACGTAGCGCGGGTTCTGCCGCGGCCCGTAGTTGTTGAACATGCGGGTGACGACGCCGGGGAGGCCGAAGGCGTCGAAGTAGTTCATCGTCAGGAAGTCCGCCGCCACCTTGGCCGTCGCGTAGATCGACTTCGGGTTGATCGGCGAGCGCTCGTGCAGGATCAGGCTGCCCGCATGGTCGAAGTCATGGTGGTGGGAGACGTCGTCGCGGACGTTCCCGTACTCCTCCGACGTGCCGGCGGTGTCGAACTTCTCGAGCTCGAGGCCCGAGTCGACGATCGACTGCAGCAGGTTGAGCGTCCCGACCGTGTTCGCCATCACCGTCTCGTAGGGCCGGTGCCAGGACTCGCCGACGTGTGCCTGCGCGCCGAGGTGGAAGACGTAGGGCCTGTCGGGAGCGCTCTTCAGCTCTCGCATGAGGTAGTCGATCGACGTCTTGTCGGTCAGGTCGGCAAAGTGCACCTTCAGCCTGCTGCGCAGGTGCCCGATGTTGTTGAGCGCACCGCTCGAGGTGGCGCGCACGAAGGCGTGGACGTTGGCGCCGAGCTCGACGAGCGCGTCGGTGAGGTGGGAGCCCATGAAGCCGTCCGCGCCCGTGACGAGCACCGTGCGGCCGCCGAAGGCGGCGCCGAAGTCGTCGCGAAGCGCCGAGAGCGCCTCCTCACCCCAGATACGGTCGTCCGACACGGGTGGAGCGTACCCGGTAGCAGGTCATTCGATCGGGTACGGTCGAGTGATGGTGACGATGTCCTCGCTGCCCGGGCCTAAGCCGGAGGGCTACTACGGGCAGGGGCGGCCCGACCTCGTCGCACGGCTGCCCCGACCGCTCGGCCGCGTCCTCGACGTCGGGTGCGGAGAGGGAGCCACCGCCAAGGCGCTTCGCGCAGCCGGAGCCACCTGGGTTGGCGGGGTCGAGGTGCAACCGGCTGCGGCGGAGCGGGCCGAAGGGGCTCTCGACGAGGTCGTCACCGGTGCGGTCGAGGACGTGCTGCATCGCCTTTCGGGGCCATACGACACGTTCCTGGCCTACGACGTGCTCGAGCACCTGCTCGACCCCGGTGCGGTGCTGCGTTCACTGCACTCACAGGCAGCTGCGGGGGCCAGGCTGCACGTGTCGCTTCCGAATGCGCGCCACTGGACGCTCCTGCGTGATCTCGCGTGGCGGGGGACGTTCGGCTACACCGACGCCGGGCACCGGGACGAGACACACGTCCGCTGGTTCACCCGTAGCGATGCCGTGGCGTTGCTGGAGTCCAGCGGCTGGCGTGTGCAACGCGTCGACCACGGACGGCTCCACCCCCTGTCTGCGCTCGGCTCGCGGCTGACCGGCGGCCTGACGGCGGAGTTCCTCGTCTACCAGTGGTCGCTCCTTGCCGTCGCTCCGATGTGAGCAGGCGACCGTTCCCGACCCGGATTGCGCTGCTCGGGCTGCTCGAGGGTGGCGCACGGGCTCTACGCTCCGTCGGGCTCGGTCGGGTCGTCGATCTCGTCGGGCCGCGCATCGCACCGTCGATCGGCACGTTCGACGTCGTCGTCGATGACCTCCGGCTGCACGGCGACCACATCGGCCAGCTGTACTACGTGCGCGAGCTGCTCGAGGCTGGTCGCGAGGCGACGTTCGTGGCGCTCTTGAAGTCGTCGCTCCGCTTCGGCGACACGGTGGTCGAGGCCGGGGCGCACATCGGGTACCTGACGTTGCAGGCGGCGCGCGGGGTCGGACCGCAGGGGCGCGTGATCGCGTTCGAGGCGAATCCTCGTTCGATCCCCCTGATCGAGCGGAATCTCGTGCTCAATGCGCTGGCTGCTCGAGTCACGGTCGTGCCGTGCGCGCTCGGGAAGACGGCGGGCTCTCACGCCTTCTACATCAGCGGCGGGGGTGACACGAGCAGTCTCTTCGAGCCGGACGAGGTGGTCGAGCGCATCGAGGTGGAGGTGACGACGCTGGACGAATGGCTCGACCCGACCGTACGCGTCGACGTCGTCAAGCTGGATGTCGAGGGGGGCGAGGTTGCTGCCCTGCACGGGATGCGGGAGACACTGGCCCGCGCAGGACCACGCCTGGTCGTATTCGCCGAGTGCAACCCGTCCATGCTCGAGCGGTCGGGGAGCTCCGTCGAGGAGCTCGCCGAGGTCCTGCGTGGCCACGGCCTCGACGTGTCGTGGATCGACGAGGAACGCGGATCCGTCCGTCCGCTCGAGGAGCTGGACTGCTCGAGCGGCTATGTGAATCTCTACTGCTGTCGCGGCGTGTGATCCGCTGCGTCACCGTGCCGGAGGTGCGTGCTCTCCGAAATGCTCCGGCAGCTTCCCGCTGAACCGGAGGCGGAGCAGGCCCACCTGCCGGCCGACCGCCTTGCGGAAGCTCACCGTCGCCAGCTCGAGCGGCGCCCGCTGTGGCTCCCTTTGGAGCCCCGCGCGTCGCCCGGCGGCCCGCGCGCGCAGAGGCCCGATCTCTCTCCGCGCGAGCAGATGTACCACCAGCACGGGCCAGTCGAGCAGGGCGATCTTCGCCCGCATGAGCACGCCCGTCCGGGCAACCCGGTACTTCGCGAGCACGTAGCCGCGACCGAACGCCTCCAGCCGGCGTTGCGCGGGAGACGCGGCGCCCAGGGTCGCTCCGTGGCGATGGAGCGCGCGGGCGTCCGGAGCCCGGACGCAGGAGAAGCCTGCGAGCCGGACGCGGAGCGCCAGGTCGACGTCCTCCCAGTAGGCGAAGAGGCGCTCGTCGAACCCTCCCAGCTCGGTGAACACCGCTCTGCGGTAGGCCGCCGCGCCGCCGCAGGGCCCGACCGGCTCCGCTGCGCCGGCGAGCTCGCGCAGCGGCCGGTTCCACAGCATGTCCCACGAGCCGAGCGTCGAGTCGAGCTCGATGCCCGCCGAGTCGACGAGGCCCGGGGCGGAACCCTGCAGGAGCACGCCCGCCACCATGCCCACCCGATCGTCGGCGAGCGCGGCGAGCATCCTCTCGAGGAACTCCGGCTCGCAGACGACGTCGTTGTTCACCAGCACGATCACGTCCGTGTCCGCCGGAGCGGCGGCCACGCCCCGGTTCACGGCCTTCCCGAACCCCAGGTTCCGGTCGTTCGCGACGACCTGCACCGACGGGAAACGGGTGGCGAGCAGCTCGCCCGTGCCGTCTGTCGACGCGTTGTCGACCACCACCACGTCGGCCTGGACGGTCTGGGCCTCCAGGCTCGTGAGCGCCTGTGCGAGCAGGTCGCGTGCGTTCAGGGTGGGGATGACGACACAGGCCTTCACTAGCCTTGTGAGCCTACGTGAGCTCCGACCCCTCCTCCGTGGACGTCCTGTCGACCCCCGAGGCGGGAGCGCGCGTGATCCGTGGCGGGGCTCTCCGCGGCGGCGGCTACCTCGTCGGGATCCTGCTCGGGGCCGCGACGTCGGTGTTCCTCCTGCGTGGGCTCAGCGTCGAGGAGTTCGGGCGCTACGCGACGGTGGCGGCTCTTCTCGGCATCGTCTCCACCGTGACCGATGCCGGCTTGACGGCGGTCGGCGCACGCGAGCTCTCGCTGCGCGAGCGGGGGCCGCGGCGGGCCGAGCTCCTGGGTGTGCTGCTCGGGTTGCGCATCCTGCTCACCGCGGCAGGAGTCGGCGCGGCGGCGATCTTCGCCGTGCTCGCCGGCTACGACCGCACGATGGTGTGGGGGACGCTGCTCGCCGGAGCCGGGGTGGTGCTCGTGAACACGCAGGCGACCTCGATGATGCCGCTCTCCGTCGAGCTGCGGCTCGGTGCCCTGACCGTGTTCGAGGTGCTGAAGCAGGCACTGACCCTGATCGGGGTCGCTGCGCTCGCTCTGGCGGGGGCGTCGCTGCTCCCGTACTTCGCGGTGCAGGTCGCGGTCGGCGCCGCGGTGCTCGCGCTCACGCCGAGAGTCGTCGGCGGGGCGCGGATGCTGCGGCCGCGGCTCGCCCGGCACGAGGCCGTGCGCCTGCTCCGTGATGCGTTGCCCCTCGCCGTGGCGATCGCGATGAACGTCCTCTACCTGCGCCTGCTCGTGATCATCGTCTCGCTCACGGAGAGCAAGCAGGAGACGGGCCTCTACGCGACGTCGTTTCGGATCTTCGAGATGCTGATCGGGATCCCGGCCCTCGTGCTCTCGGTGGCCCTGCCGGTGCTCGCCGTGGCGGGCGCGCGGGACTCCGAGCGGCTGCGTTACGGTCTGCAGCGGATGACCGAGGTCGCCGCGGTTCTGTCGCTCGGGCTGGCACTGACGACGGCCGTCCTCGCCGCCCCTGCCATCCGCCTGCTGGCCGGGCCCGCCTACGACGGGGCGGCGCCGATCCTGCGGATCCAGGCGTGGGCGCTCGTGCCGCTCTTCCTCGGCCAGGTCCTCGTGCTCGCGCTGATCTCGCTACGCCGGCAGCGATCGCTGGCCATCGGCAACGCCCTCGCGCTCGTCCTCGTGATCGTCCTTGCGCTGAGCCTCACACCCCGTTTCGCGGGTCGCGGCGCCGCCGCCGCAGGCGTGCTCGCCGAGGTCGCGCTCCTCGTGATCCTGCTCGTGCTGCTGGGGCGGGCGGACCGTTCGGTCGTGCCGCGCTTCGGCTTCGTGTGGCGTCCACTCGTCGCGCTCGCCGTCGCCGGCGGCGTGGCGTTCGTCCCCGGGGTCGGCGACTGGCTGCGGGCGGGCCTCGTCGCCGGTACGTTCGCGCTCGCCGCCGTCGTGGTGCGCGCCGTCCCGTACGAGGTTCTGGAGGCGTTGCGCAGGCGCGACCCGGGCTCCAGGAGCCGCCCATGAGCCGCCCCAGGGTGGTGCTGCTGCGCGGGCACAACGCGAATCCGTGGGAGCTCCGCACGTGGGAGCTCCTCGAGGATCGCTTCGACGTCGCAGTCGCGGTCACCGGCTCGAACAGGTACCCCCTCGACGGCCTCGAGCTCGAGCGCATCCGGGTCAGGGCGGTGAGAGACAGGCTCCCACACGGCCGCGCCGGCGACATGGCCACCCTGGCTGCCGGCGATCGCTATGTCGGGTTGGAGGAGGCGCTCGCCGGCGCCGACATCGTGCACTCCGCCGAGCTCGGCGTCTGGTTCAGCGGCCAGCCGGCTGCGCTGAAGCGCGCGCTCGGCTTCGGCCTCGTCCTGACCGCGTGGGAGACCATCCCCTTCCTCGAGACCTACAGGCGTGGTCGAGGCCGTCGCTATCGCCGCGATGCGCTCGCCGGCGCCGACCTCTACCTGGCGGCCACCGATCGCGCCCGCCGCTGCCTGCTGCTCGAGGGCGTCGCGGAGGAGCGCATCGTCGTGTCGCCGCCGGGCATCGACGCGGGCCGCTTCGGCCGCGCGTCACTCGAGCGTCCAGCGTCGCACCTGATCGTCTCGCCCGGCCGCCTCGTGTGGGAGAAGGGCCACTTCGACGTGATCCGTGCCGTCGCAACCCTGCCGGGCGAGGTGCGCCTGCAGATCGTCGGCTCCGGCCCGGAGCGGGAGCGGCTCCTGCGCTACGCGGGCGAGCTCGGGCTCGGCGGCAGGATCGAGATTCGCGCCGTCCCCTACGACGAGATGCCGTCGGTGTTCGCGGCGGCGTCGTGCGTGGTGCTCGCCAGCCTGCCCCTGCCACTCTGGGAGGAGCAGTTCGGGATGGTGCTCGCGGAGGCGATGGCGGCCGGCGCTCCGATCGTGGCGAGCTCGTCCGGAGCGATCCCCGAGGTACTGGCGGGCTCAGGGGCGGCGCTGTTCTCCCCGGGCGACTGGCCGGCGCTTGCGGACAAGCTCTCCGCCGGCCCCCTCGCACAGGCTCCCGGCCGGCGGATCGAGTACCCCGCGGGGCTCGTGGCCCGCTATTCGACGGCGGCCGCAGCCGAGCGGCTCGCGGCAGCCTACGAGCGGGTGCTCGCCGCGCGGTAGGCGTCCTCGTGCCGCTCCGCGCACGCGGCCCAGGTGAACCCTGCCGCCCGCGCCGGCCCGAGGGCCGCCAGCTCGGGTGTGCGCGCGATCGCCTCGTTCACGCCTCGCGCGACGGCGGCGGCCTCGCCGGGATCGAAGAGGACGGCGGCCTCGCCGCAGACCTCGGGCAGCGAGCCGGCGCGGGCAGCGGCGACGGGCGCCGCACAGGCCATCGCCTCGAGCGGAGGGGAGCCGAAGCCCTCGTACCGGCTCGGAAACACGAGGCAGGCCGTGCGCCGGTAGAGCGAGACGAGCTCGGCGAGGGGGACGGCGCCGCGCGTCTCCACACCGGCAGGACACGGCAGCCTCTCCGTTCCCGCGCCGGTGAGCACGAGTCGCAGCTCGGGTCGCTCGGTGCGCAGGAGCGCGAAGGCCTCCAGCAGCAGCCCGTGGTTCTTGTGGCGCCACGGTCGGGCCGGATAGAGCAGAAAGGGCTCGCGTGGCTCGTCGCCGGGCGTGAAGCGGGCATGGTCGACGCCGTGGGGAATGACGCGGAGCCGCGCGGGATCGAGGCCCAGCCGCTCGACGGCGCGCTCCCGCACGAACTCGCTGGGCACGACGACGATGTCGGCGCCGCGGGCAGCGTGGTCGTAGGTCAGCCTGCGGTAGGCGCGCTCGCCGCGCGAGAACAGCTCGGGCAGGTCGAGGTGCTGGACGTCGTGGAGCGTGACGACCACGCGGGCCGTCCGCGAGCCGACGTGGGGCACCGGCACCGTGAGCGGGAAGTGGACGACGTCGATGCCCTCGAGGCGGCGCCTCAGGCGCCCCGGCGCGACGCGCGCGGTGACCATCGTCCGCAGCCTTCCCGCCGTCGTCGTCGCAGCCCTGTACTCCTCGACCACCTCGGTCGGGAGCCCCTCGCCGGCGTCGGGCGCGAGCGTCGGCACGAATGCCACGATCTCCAGCGTGCGGCGCTCGGAGAGGGCGCGCGCCAGCCCCCGTGCGTAGGTCTCGCTGCCGCCCGAGACACCGGGCACGAGGGTGAGCATGCTGAGGCCGACGCGCACGGGGGAACCATCGTACAGCGGGGCTAGAATTCCACGATGCCCGCGGACATGCGCAACTCCGGTGTGGACACGGGCTTCCCCGAGCCCGGTTCGGTCGACGTCGACGCGCTGTTCGCAGCCTTGCGCGACGAAGTGCGGCGCTCCGGCGCCGATCCCGCGGGCGGCGGCGATCCGGCCGACCGACGGGCCGCGCGTGACGAGGCGGAGCGCCTCTGGCCGGTGTCGGCCGACCGTTCCCTGCGCCTGCGGCCGGGTGTGCGAGGCGGCCTCGGCACGCCGGTCAAGGCCGTGCTGCGCCGGCTGATGCGCTGGTACGTGGAGCCGCTCGCGTACGACCAGCGGTCGTTCAACGCGGCTGCCCTGCGCCTGATCGACGACCTGCAGGAGCAGGTCGACCGGCTGCAGGCCGAGGTGACGGCGCTGCGCGACGAGAAGCGATAGGCCCGATGCGGATCGCCGTGTGCAGGCCGCAGGTGCCGTTCGCGTACGGAGGCGCCGAGATCTTCACGGATACGCTCGTCGCCGAGCTGCGCGAGCGCGGGCACGAGGCCGAGATCGTGTCCGTGCCGTTCAAGTGGTACCCCGGCACCCGGGTGCTCACGCAGGGGTTCGTGTGGCGGCTGCTCGACCTGACGGAGTCGGACGGGAAGCCGATCGACATGGTCGTCGCGACCAAGTTCCCCTCGTACGTCGTGCGGCACCCGGAGAAGCGAGTCTGGCTCGTGCACCAGTTCCGGCAGGCGTACGAGCTCGACCGCACGGAGCTCGGGCAGTTCGACGAGTCACCGGAGCAGCGGGCGCTGCGGCGCAAGGTGCAGGAGCTCGACCGCCTCGCTCTCGGCGAGGCGACCCGGCTCTTCGCGACCTCCCGGAACGTCGCAGGACGCCTCGAGCGCTCCACCGGCCTCGTCGCAGAGGTGCTGCCGCACCCCGCGCAGGCGCTCCCCTACCGCAACGACGGGCCCGGAGACTTCGTGCTCTCGGTCAACCGGCTCGACCGGGCCAAGCGCATCGACCTGCTCGTCGAGGCGGCCGCTGCCGAGCCCTCGCTCCGGGTCGTGGTCGCGGGCGACGGGCCCGATCGTGCCCGCCTGGAGGAGCTCGCGCGTCACCGGGGCCTCGCCGAGCGCGTCCGCTTCGCCGGGCGTGTCCCGGCCGAGGAGCTGGCCGACCTCTACGCCACCTGCTATGCGACGTTCTACGCGCCGGTCGACGAGGACTTCGGCCTCGGCCCGTACGAGTCGTTTCTCTCCGGCAAGCCCGTGATCACGACGACCGACGCCGGAGGGCCGCTCGAGGTCGTGCACGACGCAGCCACCGGGCTCGTCGTGGCTCCGGAGGCCGTCGCGGTGGCGCGTGCCGCCGGCTGGCTGCGAGACCACCCCGACGACGCGGCCGCATACGGTCGTGCGGGGAACGCGATCGCGGCGCAGGTCACCTGGGACCGAGCGATCGGCCGGCTCCTCTCGTGAAGATCGCGCTGTTCAGCCCGATGCCGCCGGAGCGGTCCGGCGTCGCCGACTACTCGGCCCTGCTGCTCCCTGCGCTGCAGTCGCGCTGCGACGTCGTCGTCGTGCGCCGCGGCGCCAGGAAGCCGCCGCGCGGCACCGACCTTCCCGTCTACCACGTCGGCAACAATCCGGATGCACACGGCTGGATCGTCGACGCGCTGAGGCGCACGCCCGGCCTCGTCGTGCTCCACGACTTCGTGCTCCACCACCTCGTCGCGGGCCTCACGATCGGCCGGCGCGACGGGCACGGCTATCTCGACGCGATGGAGCGCGAGGGCGGGGTGGTCGGCCGGCTGCTCGGGCACGCCGTGCTCGACAAGCGCATCCCGCCCCTGTGGGAGAACAGGCCCGAGGACTTCCACCTCGCCGGCGAGGTACTCGCTCTCGCGACCGGCGTGATCGCACACTCGGCCCACGTTCGCGATCGCGTGCGGGCGGCCGGGTACGGCGGCCGCGTCTGGATCGTTCCCCACCCCGCCTTCCCCGTTCCGCAGGGCGCGACCGCCGACGTCCCGGGTGACCCGTTGTTCGGCACGTTCGGCAACGTCAATGCCAGCAAGCGCGTGCCGCAGCTGCTGGAGGCGTTCGCCCGCGTGCGGCGCGACCGTACGGGCTCTGGACTGCTGCTCGTCGGCGCCGTCTCACCCGGCTTCGATCTCGACCGCAGGCTGCAACGGCTCGGCCTCGACGGGGCCGGGCTCGTCCGCGAGGGGTTCGTCGACGAGGCCCGCCTGTGGGCGCTGATGAAGGCCTGCGACGTTCACGTCAACCTGCGCTCGCCGACCATGGGGGAGACATCGGGTACCGCCATCCGGGCGCTCTCGCTCGGGAAGCCGCTCGTCGTCAGCGACGTCGGCTGGTTCGCGGAGCTCCCGGGCGACGTGGCGCTGAAGGTGCCCGTCGACGACCGTGAGGTGCAGACCCTCGTCGCGGCTCTCGATCTGCTTGCGACACGGAAGGACGTGCGCGAGCAGATGTCGGCTGCGGCGCTCGAGCTCGCCCGTCGCGAGCACGATCTCGACCGGGTCGCAGACCTGTACGTGTCGGCGTTCGAGCAGGCGGCAGGCGCCGGCGCCGTCGGCGACTCCGTGCTGCGCGACGTGAGCGAGGCGGCGGCGGCGGTCGGCATCGCCCCGGGCTCCGCGGAGGCGCAGGAGATCGCTGCCCGCCTCGCGGAGGTCGAGCTCGGTGACTGACCGGTTCCGCTCGTTGCCCGCCTGGGCGTGGCTGGGCCTGATCGTGAGCGCGTCGTTCGTGCTCCGGGCCTGGCTCTCCCGGGACATGGTGGCGCCGTTCATCATGACCGACGAGCTCACCTACGCCGAGCTGGGTCGCAGCCTTGCCGCCGGCGGCTCGTTCGCCATCCGCGACGTGGCCGTCAACGGCTACGGCGTCCTCTACCCGGTGCTGATCGCGCCGGCGTACGTCGCGTTCGACTCGCTCACCGACGCCTATGCCGCCGTCAAGGTGATCAACAGCCTGGCGATGTCACTGGCAGCGGTGCCGGCCTACCTGATCGCCCGGCGGGTGGTACCCGCAGGGCTGGCCCTGCTCGGCGCCCTGCTCGCGGTCGCGCTGCCGTCGTTCGTCTACACGGCGACCGTGATGACCGAGAACCTCTACTACCCGCTCGCGCTCGTCGTCATGTGGACGACGCTGCTCGTGCTCGACCGCCCCACATGGGCGCGCACGCTCCTCGTGCTGGCCGCTCTCGGGCTCGCCTTCGCGACGCGCTCGCAGGCGGTCGCCCTCGTAGCCGCCGTGGCCTCCGCACCGGTTGCCCTCGCTCTCGTCGAGTGGAGTGGAGCGGCGCGCGTGCGCGCAGCTTGGCGCCTGTACGCAACCCTGGCGGCAGCGGCGGGCCTCGTCCTGGTCGTCCAGGTCGGCCGCTCCGGCTCGCTGGAAGGGCTCCTCGGTGCCTACCGTGTCGTCGGCGACCGCTCCTACGACGTCGGCGAAGTCCTTCGCTACTGGCTGTGGCACCTCGAGGAGATCACGCTCTACCTGGGCGTCGTCCCCGTCGCGGCCACGCTCGTGCTGCTGCTGCGCGCGCGACGCCTCGCCGGTCCGCTGCAGCAGCATCTCGCGGTCACCGTCGTGTTCACGCTGTGGACGAGCCTCGTCGTGGCGGCCTTCGCCTCCGAGTTCGCCCTGCGCATCCAGGAGCGGAACCTCTTCACGATCGCGCCGCTCCTGCTGATCGGTCTGCTCTGCTGGGTCGCGGCGGGTGCGCCGCGGCCGCTGCCCGTCGCAGTCGCGGCGACCGGGCTCGCGACCCTGCTCGTCACGGTCTTCCCGTACACGCGCTTCATCGACGAGAGCGCCAAGTCGGACACCCTCGCGATCCTCCCGATCTGGTCCGCCTACGGCTCGCTGCTCTTCGACTCGATCACGGCCAGCGTGCTCGTGGGAGCGCTCGTGCTGGGGGCGCTCTTCCTGATCGTCCCGGCCCGGTTCGCGGTGCTCGTGCCCGTTGCCGTCCTCCTGTGGTTCGCGATCGTCTCCAAGTCGGTGTGGTCGGGGCCGCGCGGGTTCGTGCAGGCCGGAGCGGGGGCCCTGTTCCAGGGGATCCGCGGTGTGCCGCGCGACTGGATCGACGCCGCCGTGCCTCCGGGAGCCGCCGTCGGGATCGTCTGGACGGGACGCAGCGGGGTCGACCGCTTCACCGTCAACCAGAACGAGTTCTTCAATCGCACGGTCGGCACGGTCTACAACCTCGGAGCCCCTACACCCGGGAACCTGCCGGAGCGAACGATCACGGCCGAGGGTGCGGACGGCGTGCTGCGACTCGCCGACGGGGTGCCCCTGCGCGACCGCTACCTCGTCACCGACGCCTCGCTCGAGCTGGACGGAGAGGCGGTCGCCCGTGACGTGGCGCTCGGGATCACGCTCTGGCGGATCGCAGGAGACGTGGTGCGCCGGGCCGAGGTGACCGTGACCGGTATCTACCCCGACGACACGTGGTCCGGCCCAGAGGTGCGGTACACCCGTGAGCGGTGCAGCGCAGGCGCGCTCGAGGTGGTGATGCACTCGGATGCCACGCTCTTCCCCGGGCCGCAGACCGTCGTCGCCACCGCCGCGGGTCGCGAGGTGGCCCGCGTCCGCTTCCAGGCGCCCGCCGACGCGAGGCTCCGAGTGCCGCTCGAGCCGCTCGCAGGGACCTGCACCATCGACTTCCTCGTCACGCCGACCGCTGTGCCCAGGGACGTGATCGGCGGCGAGAACGTCGACACGCGACGGCTCGGCGTGCACTTCGACGCCTTCAACTACGAGCCCCGATGAGGATCGCCGTCGACGTCTCGCCGCTCTCCCATCCCCCGACGGGGATCGGCAACTACATCCGCGGCTCACTCGGGGGCATGGTCGAGGCAGCGTCGGGTCACCACCAGATCGTCGCGTTCGCGCCGACCAGCCTGCGGGGGCCCGGGCGCATCCGAGCGGCGCTCGACGGCATTCCGGTCGCCACCCGGCTCTGGCCGCTGCCGGCCTCGCACGCCGTGCGCACCGCCTGGGGTGCGCTCCGCCATCCGGTCGCCGAGCGCCTCCTCGGCTCCTTCGACGCGCTCCTCTACACCGACTGGATGACGCCGCCGCAGCGGAGAGGGGTGCGCGCCACGACCATTCACGATCTCGTGCCCCACCACCACCCCGAGTGGTGCACGCCGCGGACGATCGCGATGCACCGGCGCAAGGACGCCGACGCGGCGCGCACGTGCCACGTCATCTTCACGAACTCGGCCTACACGGCCGACGACGCCGCCTCCACCCTGGGCATCGAGCGCGATCGCCTCGTCGTGGCGCATCCGGGCGTCGACCCCGCGTTCGCGCCGTCCGGCCCGCGCACCGAGTTGGGGCAGCCGTTCGTGCTGGGCGTGGGCACGCTGGAGCCGCGAAAGAACCTCCTCCGGCTGGTCGAGGCCTGGCGCCTGCTGGGGAGCGACAGCCGCCTCGTGCTGGCCGGCGGCGCAGGCTGGGGTGAGCAGGCGGGGCTCGACGATCCAGGCATCGTGCTGCCCGGGTACGTGGCGGCGTCCGAGCTGCCGTCGCTCTACCGCGGAGCCCAGGTGCTCGTCTATCCCTCGCTCTTCGAGGGCTTCGGCATCCCCGTGGTCGAGGCAATGGCGTGCGGCACCCCCGTCGTGGCATCGAGCCACCCGTCGCTCGACGAGGCGTGTGGCGGGGCGGCGATACGGGTCGACCCGGACGATCCCTCCTCGATCGCGGCCGGGATCTCGGAGGCGGTCGAGCGGCGCGACCAGCTCGTGCGCCTCGGTCTCGAGCACGCCGCTCGCTTCGAGTGGCGGCGTACCGGTGAGACGATGCTCGCGGCGCTCGTCTCGGCGGCACGGCGCATGAGGGTCGGGGTCGACGTTGCGCCGCTCGTGCAGGACGCGGCCGGGACCGCCCGCTGGATCAGGGGTCTGCTCGGCGAGCTGGAGCAGCGCGACTCGCTGGAGGTGCGGCGGATGTCGTGGGGCGGACCGGGGCGCTGGACGGCGGTCGCGCGGGACGTGCTGTGGTACCCGCTCCTGCTCCCGCGGCAGGCGGAGCGCGAGCGTCTGGACGTCCTCCATTGCACGATCTACCGCGCGCCTCTGCGCCGGCGCGTGCCCACGGTCGTGACGGTGCACGACCTGGCCGTGCTCCGGCGGCCGGAGGCCTTCCCCGCGTGGACGCGCCTCTACGCCCGTAGCGGCCTGCGGCGAACCATCCGAGCCGCCCGCCGCGTGATCGCGGTGTCGGAGTTCTCCCGTCGCGAGACAGCCGAGCTCTGCGGAGTCGACCTCGATCGGATCGACGTCGTCCCGAACGCGGTCGATCCCGTCTTCGGGCCTACCGGCCGTGTCGCCGACGGCGACTACCTGCTCGCCGTCGGGACGCTCGAGCCCCGCAAGAACCTCCCGTGTGCGATCGAGGCGGCACGGATCGCCGGAGTGGAGCTGCGCGTCGTCGGCGCGCGGGGCTGGGGCGCGGTGGACGTGGGGGGCCACGGGGTTCGCTGGCTCGGCCGCGTCTCCGACGAGGAGCTCGCTTCGCTCTACCGCGGGGCACGCTGCCTCGTGTACCCGTCGCTCTACGAGGGCTTCGGGATCCCTGTGGCCGAGGCGATGGCGTGCGGTACCCCGGTCGTGACGAGTCGCGGCAGCGCCATGGCCGACGTCGCCGGTGACGCAGCCGTGCTCGTCGACCCTGCCGACCCCGGCTCGATCGCCGCGGGGATCGCCGAGGCGGCCGCAGCTGCCGAGGAGCTGCGCCGCCGTGGGCTCGAGCGGGCAGGCCTCTACACGTGGGCGCGGGCGGCAGACGCTGCACTCGCGTCGTACGAGCGGGCCCTCGCATGAGCCTCCCTCTCGTCGTCGTCGACGCAGACGTGCTCGGCCGGGAGCGAACGGGTGACGAGACGTACGTCCTCAACCTCCTGCGCGAGCTGGCACCGCTGGCGGAGCGCACGGGGCTGCGGATCGCCGCGGTCACGCGCCGGCCCGAGCTCGTCCCCGACGGCATCGAAAGGCTGCATCAGGCCGGCCGGCCGCAGGAGCTGAGGATGGCGTGGTCGCTGTCGCGACTGCTGCGACGCACGCGTGCCGCCCTCGTGCACACCCAGTACGCGTTGCCGCTCGGGTGCCCCTGCCCGGCGATCGTGACGGTCCACGACCTCTCCTTCGAGCGCGATCCCGGCCTGATGTCCCGCAAGGACCGCGCGGTCTTTCGCCGGGTCGTGCCACGGGCTGCCCGGCGGGCAGCCCGGGTGTTGACCGTCTCGGAGCGGTCGAAGCGCGACCTCGTCGAGCTCTACGGCCTTGCCCCGGCCGCGGTCGTCGTGACGCCGAACGGCGTCGACCCGGCCTTCCGCCCGGGCGCCCCCGGCAGCCGCGACTACGTGCTGAGCGTCGGGGCCGTCCAGGGGCGGAAGAACCAGCATGCCGCCCTCGCGGCAGCACAGGCGGTCGGCCTGCCGCTCGTCGTGGTCGGGCCCGAGAAGGATCCCTCGCTCGCCGCCGAGCTCCGCGCGAGTGGCGCCACGCTCCGCGGCTATGTCGAGATCGAGGAGCTCGCGGCGCTCTATCGTGGTGCGGCATGCCTGGTGCAGGCCTCGCATTACGAGGGCTTCGGCCTGCCGGTGCTCGAGGCTATGGCCAGCGGCACACCCGTCGTGACCGTGCCGGACGAGGCGCTTCTGGAGGTGGCAGGTGACGCGGCCGTCGTCGTCGAGGAGGCGATGCTCGCCGACGGCGTACGACGTGCGCTCGCCGACCGCGAGCGCCTGGGCGCCGCGGGCCTCGAGCGCGCCTCCGCGTTCACCTGGCGCGCCGCGGCGGAGAGGACGATCGCGGTCTACAGGGAGGTGCTCGGCCGGTGAGCGTGTCCGCCGTCGTCGTCTCGCACGGTCACGCTGCCGAGCTCGGAGACTCGCTGCCCGGCCTGCTGGCGCAGGTCGACGAGCTCGTCGTGATCGCGAACGTGCCGGGCTCGGTCGCAGGCGTCCCTGCGGGCGTGCGCGTGATCGAGAACCCCCGCCCGCTGCCGCTCGCGGCCAACGTGAACGCCGGCATCGCCGCGACCTCCGGTGCCTACGTCCTCTGCGCCAACCCCGATGCGATCGCGGAGCACGGCGCTGTCGGTGCGCTTGCCGGCGTGCTGGACACCCATCCGCGCTGCGGCATCGCCGGGCCTCTGATGCTCTGGCCGGATGGCACGTGGCAGCCGTCGCGACGCCGGTTCCCGACGATCTCCGGGACACTCGTCCGTCGTACCCCCCTGCGCGGGCTGTATCCGCCGTACGAGCGCCAGCGCGACCATTACCTCCTCGACGAGCGGCCGACGGAGCCCGTGCAGGCCGACTGGATGCTCGGCGCCTTCCTGCTGCAGCGGCGCTCGATGCTCGACGAGCTCGGCGGCTGGGACGCCGGCTACCGCCACTACGTCGAGGACATCGACCTCTGCTACCGGGCCGCACGCGGCCGGCTGGGAGCGCTGGTTCGTCCCGGGGGCCGTCGTCCGGCACGCGTACGCGGCCGTGATCGACCACAGGTTCCTCTCGCGGCACACGCTCTGGCATCTCCGCGGCATGGCGCGCTTCGTGCGCAAGCACCCCGAGGCCCTCTGGCAGCGCTAGCCCGCGGTCAGCGCGGTTCGTAGCCGAAGCCGACGACGGCGCCGAGCTGGCGCGGGTCGGAGAGCGACGGGTCGAGCTCGGCCGGCGAGAAGGTCGGCTCGATGGTGACGTCCACGAGCCACGGGGCCGACGGCGTGGGCAGGACGAACTCTCGCTGCTGGCACGAGTGGATCACCCACGACCGCTCCTGCAGCGGCTGCCCGATCGTCGGCTGGCCTCCGTCGCTCACGGCAAGCGTCCCGAGCCGCACGCTGACGTTCCCCCGCTTGTCCTTGCCGCACCAGGCGCTGCGTGACAGCGAGACGCGGGCGACACCCCGGCTGCCGGGCGGGACGTCGTAGAACGCGTAGCTCGCTCTCCCGCCCATCCAGCCGTCGGGGTAGATCCCGGTCTTGGCGCTGCGTAGCCGGAGCTGCCGGCCCGGCAGGCGCAGGAGCCGGTAACCGCCGACCAGCTCTCCCTGTTGCGTGCCGATCACGTCGACGCCGGGCACGGTGAGCACGAAGTCCGTTCCGGGCGGCGTGAGAGTGCCGTCCGGGCTCTGCAGGTCGGGTGTCACCGTCGCCCCGGGCCCCGGCGCCGACCCGTCGAGCGACCAGACCCCTTTGACGGAGCGGTTCCAGAATTCGAGCAGGTGCACGGGGTTCGGGTCGGCCACCGCCAGGCCGAGGAAGACCACGGGGCGTGTCCCGGTCGCGCGATCGAGCCAGTTGACCGGCTTCGGCAGCGTGTCGTAGAAGCGCTGCGCGAACAGCTTCTCGCCGTGCGCGGCGTAGACCTCGGTGGTCGTCGTCCACGCGAGCGAGGCGGCCGCCAGCGATGTCAGCACGACGAGCCCCGCCCGGCGCCCGCGCAGGCGCCAGGAGAAGGCGAGGGCCAGGGTGCTCACGACGGTCACCGCCACGAGCACGTTCTCGATCGTGTCGGCCGGCCACCTGAGGATGCGATTCGCGAAGGCGGCGATCGCGAGGCCGTGCGCCTCGTAGTTCGGGTACTGCTCCAGCGAGTACGGAGGTGCGCGCACGAGGTAGAGGGCGAAGAAGCCGGCCACCGCGACGGCCCACCAGCGCCCGCCGCCACGCTGGAAGAAGAGGGCGGTGCCCGCGAAGAGGAGCGGCACCAGGAAGATGAGGTTGCGCTCGAGCGTCAGCGTCGCGTAGACCGTCGAGAGGTACGCCGCCTTGATCGCGGTGTAGAAGCCGAAGCAGGCGATGGCCGAGACCGTGACGATCGCGAGCGCTTCCACGCCCTCCCTGCGCTCCTCGACCTTCGGCCGCACGAGGGAGGCGAGCCCGGCGACTACGGGCACGACCCCGAGCCCGATCGTCAGCGCCCCGGCAGCCCAGAGGCCGTAGTCGATCATCCGGTCCTGGTAGAAGGTCGTCGCCACGTACCAGGTCTGGGAGCGGCGAGCGACGAATGCTCCTGCGACGACGGCCAGCCCCACCGCCAGCGTGGCCGTGCCGACCCAGTCTCCGCGCGTCCACCCGGCCCGGAACGACCGTGCGCGGTCGGTCTGCCACCCCACTGCCGCCGTTGCCAGCGCGAGCACTGCGAACATGAGCACCAGCTGATCCTTGGCCGCGTACCCGAGCAGGCACGCGGCCAGGGCGAGCAGGAAGCCGCCTCGTCGGGGAGTTGCCACCCAGCGGGCGATCAGGAAGAGGGCGAGTGCGCCGGCCGGGTACGCGGTCGGCTCCTTCACGAGGATGGGCGCGTATGCGAGGGCCGGCGCGAGGCCGGTGCCGGCCGCGGCGAAGAGCGCCCACACGGGGCGGACGGCCAGCCGCGCCAGGCAGTACGCGGGGAAGACTGCGGTTGCCATCAGGATCGCGCCGAGCCCCTTGATCAGGGAATAGGCGGTCGGAACGTCGCTCACCCACCAGAACGGCGCGGTGAGGTAGGCGGCGAGCGGCGCGATCCCGACCGCCTGCCCGCGGAGCGTCGCCCTGCCCGTGTCGGCGATCGAGCGCGACAGCGTCGTCATCTCGAGCTCGTCGGTGAAGATCGTGGGGGACAGGTGCTTCGACGCCTGCCAGAGGGCGAGGCCCGCGGACGCGGCGAACACGAGGAAGAGGCCGACGATGCGTGGAGAGGGGAGCCGCGAGGCCGCGGCGGCGACCGCTGTCACTCCGTCTGCGTCCCTGCAGCGAGTGAGACTGGCTCGATCCGGCGGTGCATCAGGCGGCAGGGTACCCGCGCCGCCTCGCAGGCCGCGATCACCGCCTGCAGCCGCTCGTCGGGCGCATCCCCGATCGTGATCACCACCTCGGTGGGGGAGGCCTGCCCGACGATGCGCGCGGCGTCGCGGAGCGGACCGAGAACCCGCGTGCCGGCGATGCGGCGCCCGTGGATGGCCGGGTTGTCGTCCACGAAGCCGACCACTCGACGGCCGGGCGTCTCGCGCACCTCGCGTGCGAGGCTGCGACCAGAGCGCCCGGCGCCCACGATCAGCACGCGCTCGAGCTCCGTCCTCCCGGGCCTTCTCTCGCCACCCTCGACCCAGAGGCGAAAGCCGAGGCGCGTGCCGCCGACGAGCACGGTGCAGAAGACCGCGTCGAGCAGGAACACGGTCGTGGGCAGCCCGGTCGAGCCCCGGATCAGGTCGACGACGATCCATGCCACGAGCGCCGACAGCCCGCACGCCGCCGCGATCACGAGCTCGTCGGTCGTCGTCGCGAAGCGCCACACGCGCCGGTAGATGCCGGCCAGCACGAAGAACAGGTAGCGCGTCCCGAGCACGACCGGCAGCGCCGCCAGGAAGGCAGCACGTTCGACCGGATTGCCGAAGCCGTCGAGGACGAACACGTAGGCGGCGAGGAACGAGCTGCACATGAGCACGAAGTCGATCAGGATCTCCGTCAGGCGCCGTGGCTCGAGGAGCGCGCGAACGAGGGACGGGCTCGGCCCGTCACTCGCCGAACGGTCGCGCAGCTCGGTCAGGAAGTTGCCGAACTGGACGAGCAGGACGACGCTGACGAGCACGCCGACGGCGGTCACCCGGCCGTTGTCGAGCACGTTGTAGGCAAGCCCGGTGGCGCCGAGCGCGACGGCGACGATCGCGAGCAGGGCCACGGCCTCGCGCTCCGAGAGGCCGTAGTAGACGAGCCGGTGCGACGTGTGATCCTTGCCCCCCTGGGTCACAGGCCGTCGCTCGACGAGACGGGCCACCGTGACGAGGGTCGTATCGAGGATGGGGATCGCCAGCACGATCAGGGGCAGGAGGACGGTCGCGACGGTGGTGCCGGCAGCGGTCCAGCTGGCGGCGAGCCCGAGGCTCGCGAGCGCAAATCCGAGCACCTGGCTGCCGGAGTCCCCCATGAACACCTCGGCGTTGCGGGCGAGCCTGAGGTTGAACGGGAGAAAGCCGAGGCACGCGAAGCCGAGCGTGAGCGCGAGCACGAGGACGAGGTCGTTGCTGTGCACGGTGGCTGCGTCGATCGCGAAGTAGGCCGCCGCGATCGTCGCGAGGGTGGCCGCCAGGCCGTCCATGTTGTCGAGCAGGTTGAAGGCGTTGGTGATGCCGACGAGCCAGACGACGGCCACCACCATCGCCACCACGTCGTTGGCGAAGAGCTCGACCCGCAGTCCCCCCGCGATCACGATCGCGGCTGCGCCGAGCTGGGCGGCGAGCTTCACGAGCGGCCCGAGGTGGCGCACGTCGTCCACGAGACCGGCGGCGAAGAGGAGGCTGCAGCCCAGCACGACCCCGACGAGCTCGCTCGTCAGGTCAACGGCGCCCGCGAGCACGGCGGCCAGGATCCCGGCGAGCAGTCCCGCGAAGATGCCGACCCCGCCGAAGAGCGGGGTCGGGCGGTCGTGCCACCGCTCGCCGGTGGGTTCCGCCAGCAGCCGCTTCCCGAGCTGCGAGCGCAGGAGCGCCAGGAGAACGAGGTATGCGACAGGCAGAGCGGCGATCGTGACGGCCGCACTCACGCGCATAGGGTAGTGGGTCGTGCCGTCGGCCGCCCTGCACGGTGCCGGGCGAGCGCATCCCTACAATCGCCCGATGGGCGTCTACGCCGACCTCTACCGCTATCGGGAGCTGTTCGGCAGCCTCTTCCGGCGCGACCTGCGTGCGAAGTACAAGGGCTCTGTGCTCGGGCTCGCCTGGACGCTGGCCCTGCCGGTGCTGCTCATGCTCGTCTACCTCGTCGTCTTCTCGGTGCTCTGGAAAGCGACGCCGGCAACGGCGGTCGACCACTACTGGCTGTTCCTCCTCTGCGGGTTGCCCCCCTGGGTGTTCTTCGCCACCTCGCTGCAGTCGGCTGCCAGAAGCCTGCTCGAGAACGCGAACCTGATCCGCAAGGTGCGCTTCCCGCGCCAGCTCGTGCCGCTCTCCATCGTCGCCACGCAGGTGGTGGCGTTCGTCGTCATGCTCGGGATCGTGCTGGTCATCAGCTTCGTCGTCGTGCCCGAGAGCCGCGGCTGGGGGTTGCTGGCTCTCCCTCTCGGAGTGCTCTTCGTCCTCTTCGTCGGCGGCCTCTCGCTCGCCGTGGCGTCGGCGAATGCTGTCTTTCGTGACGTGGAGTTCGTGGTCGCCGCCGCCCTCCTGCCGCTCTTCTTCCTCACGCCCGTGCTCTACGGGCTCGAAGGCCTGCCCGTCGCGCAGACGCACCCGTGGCTGCTCGACGTGATCCACTGGGCGAACCCGCTCACGCCCGCGATCCTCTCGATCCGGGCGCCCCTCTTCTTCGGGGAGCTCCCTGCCGCAGGGGACTTCGCCTACTTCGCGGCCGAGACGGTGGCCGCGCTCGTACTGGGCGCCTTCGTGTTCAGGCGCGTCGACGACCGGATCGCCGCGGAAGTCTGACCACCGCTCGCCCCTCGAAGAGGGCGTCGTCGCCGTCGTACGCGGGCAGGCCCTCGTGCTCGCCCGGCTCGAGGCCCTGCAGCAGCGACGGCAGCAGCAACGGCCTCCCGAACCGTGGGTTGCGGCCGCCGCCCGGCTTCCACGGGGCCAGCCGGCCGGGACGCCCGCCCGTGTCGACCGCGCCCCCCACCGCGCCCCAGCCCTCCTCGTGGGCGTCGAGCAGCCTGCGTGACCAGTCCGGAGCCGGCCGGCAGCCGTCCACCAGGTAGGCGGTAGCGACGGCCCCCTCGGAGACGACGGGCTCCTCCAGCTCAGCGAGCGCTGCCGCGGTCTCGGTGCCGCGGCCGCCACGCACGACGACGCCCAGCCGGCGCTCGGCGATACGCGGCGCGACGTCGACGGCGACCTCGATCGGCGGGCAGCCGATCTCTGCGAACCAGAAGCGATGCTCCTCGATCAGGTCGAACGCGAGCCGGTACGGCCCGGGCGGCCGTGGCGCCAGCACGGCCAGCTCGAGCTCGACCTTTTCGCCCGGCGCGACCGGCCGCGGGAGCGCCGTGCGGATGCCGTCCCACACGATCGGGTTCCCGAGCGGATCGAGCCAGTGGTAGGCCACCTGCACTCCGTCTCGCCCCCGCGAGCGCCACGTGGCGGAGCCTGAGTTCTCGACCACGACGCTCGCAGTCCCGAGCACCCCTGCGCGGGGGCTGTCGAGCGACCAGGCGAGCCAGCGTGGCGCGAGCGGCCCGCTCGGGACGGAGTGCTCGCCGAGGCGCTGCACGGTGGGGCTACTCTAGAGGCTCGATGCGGATCGGGAGCATTCCTCTGCTGATGCCCTGCGCGCCTCGGCCTGCGCTCGAGCCTCGAGCCTCGTGAGCGAGCCGCTTCTCGTGCGAGCCGCGCGGCGCGAGCAGGTCGAGCGCACGCCGGTGTGGTTCATGCGCCAGGCGGGACGCTCGCTGCCCGAGTACCGGGCGATCCGCGAGCGCCACGCGTTCTTCGAGGTGGCCGGCACGCCGGAGCTGTGTGCGGAGGTGACCCTGCAGCCCGTGCGGCGACACGACGTCGACGCCGCCGTGATGTTCGCCGACATCATGACTCCGGTGCTCGGCATGGGGGTCGACGTCCGCCTCGTCGAGGGTGTAGGGCCTGTGATCGACGAGCCCGTGCGCTCCCTCGCCGACGTCGAGGCTCTCCGTGTGCCCGACGCCGGGGAGGCATTCGCGCCGGTGCTCGAGGCAGTCCGGCTCGTGCGGGACTCGCTTCGGCCCGACCAGGCCGTGGTCGGCTTCTGTGGGGGGCCGTTCACCGTGGCCGGGTACCTGATCGAGGGGAAGCCGAGCCGCGAGTTCGCTCTCACGAAGAAGCTGATGCTCTCGGAGCCGGCGGTGTGGCATCGGCTGCTGAGCCGGCTCGCGGACACGTTTGCGGCGTACGTGTCCGCCAAGGAGCAGGCCGGTGCCGACGTGATCCAGCTGTTCGACTCGTGGGTCGGCGCGCTCTCGCCCGCGCACTACCGGGAGTACGTCGCTCCGTACTCGGCGCGGATCCTCGCAGCGGTCGACTGCCCGACGATCCATTTCGGCACCGGCACGGCGACGCTGCTCGAGGCGATGGCCGACGCGGGCGGTGACGTGATCGGGCTCGACTGGCGCATCCCGCTCGACGCGGGCTGGGCGCGCGTGCCCGACCGTGCAGTGCAGGGGAACCTCGATCCCGCTGTCCTGCTCGCTCCCTGGGAGCGTGTCGAGGCCGAGGCGCTCGACGTGCTCGCCCGCGCCGGCGGCCGACCGGGTCACATCTTCAACCTCGGGCACGGCGTCCTCCCTTCCGTTGCCCCGGACACGCTCACGCGCCTGGCGGCGCTCGTCCGCGAGCGCACGGCCGCTGCGGCCGCCGTATGACCGCGCCCGGTCACCGGCCCGGGGTGCGGGGCCTCGCCGGCGGGAGGCGCGGGCGCACGGACAGGCCCTCGCTCCGCTTGCCGGAGAATCCCGTCCACCCGGCGCAGGGGCTCGAGTGATCGCGGGGACCGTCGTCGCCGAGAGTGTCTCGCGGCGCTTCCGCGTGCACGCGCGCGAGACGCGCACTCTGAAGGACGTCCTCGTCGCACGCGGGCGTACCGGGGGCGAGGACGTGTGGGCTCTCCGTGACGTCTCGCTCGAGATCGCGCCCGGCGAGGCAGTCGGGCTGGTCGGGCGCAACGGCTCCGGCAAGTCGACGTTACTCAGGGTCCTGGCCGAGATCATCCAGCCGACCCGCGGCAGCGTGCAGGTGACCGGCCGGGTCGGGTCGCTGCTCGAGCTCGGTGCCGGCTTTCACCCCGACTTCACCGGACGCGAGAACGTGTTCCTGAACGGCTCCATCCAGGGGCTGCGTCGTGCGCAGATCCGCGAGCGGTTCGACGAGATCGTGGCGTTCGCGGAGCTCGAGCACGCGATCGACCGGCCGGTGCGCACGTACTCCTCGGGCATGGCGATGCGCCTCGGCTTCGCAATCGCCGCGTTCCTCGAGGCAGACATCCTGCTGCTGGACGAGGTGTTCGCCGTCGGGGACGAGAACTTCCAGCGCAAGTGCTTCGGCGTGATCGCCGAGTTCAAGCATCGTGGCGGCACGATCCTGTTCGTCTCCCACGACGCCTCGGCCGTGGAGCGCCTGTGCGAGCGCTCGATCTTGCTCACGCTCGGCGAGAAGGCCTATGACGGGCCGACGCACGAGGCGCTCGTCCGCTACCGGCGCCAGCTCGCCGGCGACGTCGACCCGGCCGAGCGCTCCGTGGGGCTGCGCGAGTGGGGGAGCGGCGAGGCTGAGATCGCCGCCGCGGAGCTGACGACGGTGGACGGCGAGCCGCGTGAGCAGTTCCTGGCGGGCGAGCCGCTTGTGCTCCAGGTCGCGATCGTCGCCCACGAGGAGTTGCCCGCGCCGACGCTGCGGCTCGAGTTGCGGGACAGCGCGGGCCTGCTCGTCGCCGAGGATTCGCTCGCTACCGGCAGCGTCGGGTGGCCGTCCGCCCCGGGCCGGATCGACGTGCGCTTCGAGGTGCCGGAGCCGCCCTTCGCCTTCGGGCGCTTCCAGCTGCGGCTCGGGCTCGTGGCCAACGATGGGCGGACGCTGCACCAGCTCGACGACGCCCTCGGATTCCTCGTCTACCCCGACGGCGAGGAGCGCGGCCTGGTGCGGCTCGAAGGAACGTGGACGGCAGAGGCGAAACTGGAGGCCCGATGAGCTACAAGACGTGCCCCAACTGGCCGGAGCTGATGGAGCTCGCGCCCGACCTGCAGTTCAAGCATCTCAGCGTCGCGGACGCCCACCTTCCGTTCGACGTTCTCTCCCGGATCTCGCATGCCTCGCTGGGGGCCGTCGAGATCTGCTGCGACCTCGAGCATCACGTCTACAACGAGCTCCACACCGACGCCGAGGTCGCCGCGGCCCTCGTCGGGACGCACTGGTTCGAGGTGCACGAGTGGGCCACGTCAGGCCCGGGCGCCGGCGCGTCGCACGCCGCCTGACGGGTCCGCCCGACCTGCGCCACCGGGCTCCCGCGGTCGCTTCTCAGCCGTGCGCCGCGCTACGCCCTGTGGAGCAGAAGTTGCACTCTCGTCACAAAGGGTGTCTCCCCCAGGGAGACACCCTGCGGGAGACACCCGCCCGCCGTGGTCCTCGCCACGCGAGCCCGTTCCACGGCGCGTCGTGACACGCTGCCCGGGTCGCCCCGGCTAGCCTCTGCGGGGTGACGCCGACGACGGTCATCCCCTTCCGCGCAGGAGGGAAGAGCCGGCTGCCCGCCCCGATCAGGGTGCCGCTGGCTCTGGCGATGCTCGTGGACGTGGTCGTCGCTGCAGGAGTGATCGGCCCGGTGAGGGTGGTGACCGCCGACAGCGAAGCGGCAAGGGTCGTTCGCGACCTCGGCGCGACGGTCGTCGACGACCCGGGACGCGGGCAGGGGGCCGCTGTCGGCGCGGGGATATCCGGTCTCGAGAGTTGCCTCGTGGTCAACGCCGACCTCCCGTGTGCGACGCCCGAGGCGCTCTCCCGGCTGGTCGCTCACGGTGTCCCGGTCTACGTCCCCGCCAGCGACGGGACGACGAACGCGCTCGCATTGCCGGACCCGACCCGGTTCGCCCCGCTGTACGGTCCGGGCAGCGCAGCCCGCTTCGCGGCGGCTGGGCTCCTCCCCGTCTCGATCCCCGAGCTCGAGCAGGACGTCGACACGCTCGAGGACGTCGAGCGGCTGAGGCTTCCCGTCGGCCGCCGGACGGCGCTGGTGGTCGGACGCGACGCCCCCCACGTTGCTGCCGTCTCGTGAGGGTGACGTGCCTGTCGGGGGGCGTGGGCGGGGCGCGGCTCGCACGCGGGCTCCAGGACGTTCTCGCCGCCGGAGAGTTGACGGTGATCGGCAACGTCGGCGACGACGTCGACGTGCTCGGCCTCCACGTCTCTCCGGATCTCGACTCGGTGCTCTACGGGTTGGCAGGGCTCAACGACGACGAGCGCGGCTGGGGACGCGCCGGCGAGACGTGGCGTGCGCTCGAGTCGGCTCGGTCGTGGGGCGGCGAGGGGTGGTTCCAGCTCGGCGACCTCGACATCGGGCTGCACCTGGTGCGTACGCAGGCTCTCGGTGCCGGCGAGCCGCTCTCCTCGCTGACCGCTCGCCTCGTGTCCGCCTCGGGTCTTGCGACGACCGTCATCCCTGCCACCGACGATCGCCTGCGCACTCACGTCGTCACACCCGCGGGCACGTTCCCGTTCCAGGAGTGGTTCGTTGCGCGCGGCCACCGCGACGAGGTCGACGGTCTTGTCTACGAGGGGGCCGACACCGCCGTCCCGGCGCCGGGGGTGCTCGACGCGATCGCGTCTGCCGACGCGATCGTGATCGCGCCGAGCAACCCCTACGTGTCGATTCACCCGATCCTCGCGGTACGGGGCGTGCGGGACGCGATCCGGTCGCGAGCGGTGCGCTGCGTCGCAGTCAGCCCGCTCATCGGCGGGCGCGCCGTCAGGGGGCCGCTCGACCGTATGCTCTCCCGCATGGCCGGTGACACGACGCCGGGAGTGCTGGCAGGCTGCTACGACGGCCTGATCGACGTGCTCGTGATCGACCGTGCGGACGCCGGTGCCCACGCACGGGTGCCGCTCGTGACCACCGAGACTCTCATGACCGACCGGGCGGCGGCGCGCAGGCTTGCCGAGACGACACTGGAGGCGGCGAGGTGAAGATTGCCCTGATCGGTGGAACGGGAAGCTTCGGCAAGGCGTTGGCCGTTCGCCTGCGCGCGTCGGGCCACGACGTCGTGATCGGCTCGCGCGATGCCGAGCGCGCGCGCACCGTCGCGGTCGAGCTCGGGGTTCAGGGTGCGACGAACGAGGACGCAGCCGGCGCTGCCGACCTGGTCGTGCTCGCCACCAAGGCCGACAGCGCCGTCGAGACCGCTCGCTCGCTGCGTGCCGCAATTGGCAAGACGCCGGTGCTCAGTGTCGCTGCGGAGCTGTCCTTCGGCCCGGCCGGATGCTCCCCGACGGCCGAGGCGACCTCGATCGCCCAGCGCATCCAGGCGGAGCTCGACGCCCCCGTCGTGGCAGGCCTGCACTCGCTGGCCGCGTCGAATCTCGGCGGCGCCGAGGCGCCGGACGAGGACACCCTCGTCTGCGGCGATGACGCCGACGCCAAGGCCATGGCACTCGAGCTGGCCGCGAGCGTGACGACGGGGCGCGCGATCGACGCCGGGCCGCTCGCGAGCGCACGCGCGCTCGAGGGGATGACCGCGGTGATCATCAACGTGAACAAGCGCTACAAGGCACACGCGGGCCTCCGTCTCACCGGCGTCGACTGACGATGCACGGCGAGATCCGGGTGATCCCGCTCACCGGGCTGCCGGAGCTCGAGGAAGGTGACGACCTGGCGGCCCTGCTCGCCGAGTCAGGGGCGCGCGCCGGCGGGCTGCAGCCCGGAGACGTCGTGGTCGTGGCCCAGAAGGCCGTCTCCAAGGTGGAGGGGCGGGTCGTCCGCCTCGACGAGGTGGAGCCGTCACCCCGCGCAGTCGAGCTCGCCGGAGACGAGGGCGACCCTCGCCAGGTCGAGGTGATCCTGCGTGAGTCCACCGAGGTGCTGCGGTCGCGGCCTCCGCTCGTGATCGCGGAGACGCGGCACGGCTTCGTGTGTGCCTCCGCCGGCGTGGACGCGTCGAACGCCAAGGGCAGCGGCACCGTGGTGCTCCTGCCTCTCGATCCCGACGCGTCCGCCGTGGTGCTCCGTGACCGGCTGGGGGAGTTGACCGGGGTCTTCCCGGGCGTGATCGTGAGCGATTCCTTCGGCAGGGCCTGGCGCCAGGGGACGACCGATGTGGCCCTCGGAGTGGCCGGGATGGCTGCCCTGCGGGACCTGCGGGGGACACACGATGCGGTCGGCTACGAGCTGCGCTCCACGCTCATTGCGGTGGCGGACGAGATCGCAGGTGCGGCCGAGCTCGTGATGGGAAAGGCAAGGGGCATTCCGGCCGCGGTCGTCCGAGGTGTCGATGCGGTGGGCGATGGCAGCGCGCGTGATCTCGTGATGCCCCGCGAGCGCGATCTGTTCCGCTGACTTCTGGCGCCGGTGCGACCGATCATCGTGCCGGCGGCGTCCCGGGCGGTCTGCGTCCCGGCCTTCCCCCGGTGCGCTAGCGTGGATGCGCACGGATCGGCCGGCGGCTACTCGCCCGAGTGGCGCGGCCTTCCGTAGCTTTCGGTTACCCGCAGTCATCCGAGGAGGAGCAAGGACGTATGCGCAAGCTCATGACAGTGGCCGCGATCGTGGCGGCCGCAGTCGCTGCCCAGGCTGCCGCGGCGGCGACGCCCGCAGTGAAGGTCAGCCTCAAGGAGTTCAAGGTCCTGCCGTCGACGAAGTCGGTCAAGGCCGGGAAGGTCACGTTCTCCGTCAAGAACACCGGCAAGGTCGACCACGAGTTCGTCGTCATCAAGACGAACGTGGCGCCGGGCAAGCTGCCCGTCAAGAACGCCCAGGCAAGTGAGAAGGGCTCGGTCGGCGAGGTGTCGGCGCTGAAGCCGGGCAAGAGCGGCAAGCTCACGGTCAAGCTCGCGAAGGGGAAGTACGTCCTCCTCTGCAACCTCGCCGCCCACTACCAGGCGGGGCAGTACACCGGGTTCACCGTCGGGTAAGCGACGCGCGGCCCCGGCCGTTCGGGCCACGGGCGCGGTGTCGGGACGCCGACCCGCGCCTCACCCGGCGGTACACTCCTCGCCATGCGGAAGTACGCGATCTGGGGGACGGCGACGTCGCCGACTCACGAGGAGTGGGTGCGAGCGGTCGGCGAGGCGTTCGAGGCCGACGGCTTCGAGCGGGTCGACGACCACGCGGAGGCCGACTTCGTCCTCAACATGTTCGATCCGGACGATCCCAAGGCGTTCCGGCGCTCGTCGCGCGGAACCTATTCGGCCTCCTTCTACGAGCTCGACGACGAGCCGGATGACGTACTGCGCACGAGCTATCCGAATCTCGTGCGCACGCTCGCGAACGTCGTCGTGCTCCACGTGCCCGGCAAGGGTGTCTGGTTCACGACGATGGAGCGCGGCACCTACAAGATCTCCGACGATCCCGCCGAGGTATTCGAGCGCCTGTCACCCCTCGCCAAGTCGAGGCTGGTGATCGACAACGAGTTCGTGCCCGACCTCGAGCCGGAGCTCTGGGACGGCGACGAGGAGACGACGGACATCATCGCCGCCGGCAAGCGGATGGGAGAGCTCGATCTGCTGCCTGCACCGTTCCCGGTGCACGAGTTCCTCGACGAGCGCGATCTGCGCCACGTGATGCGGCTCTATCAGGTCGGTGGCCTTTCCTACGGCAACCTCTCGGCCCGCAAGGACGCGAACCGCTTCTGGATGAGCGCGTCGGGGGTCGACAAGACCGCGCTCGAGATTCCCGGCCGCGACATCCTGATGGTGACCGGGTACGACGAGCCGAATGCCAGGATGGTGATCAGCGTGCCGCCAGGGATCGAGCCGCGCCGGGTCTCGGTCGACGCGATCGAGCACTGGATGATCTACCAGGCGCATCCCGACGTCGGCGCGATCCTCCACGTGCACGCGTGGATGCAGGACATCGCCGCCACCGACATCAACTACCCCTGCGGCACGCAGGAGCTCGCGGAGTCGGTCGCCGAGCTGATCGATCGCGAGCCGGACCCGGCGCATGCCGTGATCGGGCTGCGCAACCACGGCATCACGGCGACGGGCGACAGCCTGACGGAGATCCTCGACCGTATCCAGTCGAGCATCCTCCGCCAGGTGCCGATGACCTAGCGCCCCGAGGCGGCGCCCACGGGGTCCTACCCTTGCAGCGCGTCGTCGAGCGCGGGCCGGAACGCGTCGGGCGTCAGGCCCGGCGGCTGGATCTCGTACGGGTCCTTGTCGCCGATCCCGATGAAGAACCAGGGTGTCCCCTGGACGCCGCGGTCCTGCCCTTCCGTGGCGACGTCGGCGATCTGGGTGGTGATCGCAGCGCTCTTGGCGTCGGCCAGCACCTTGGCCGCGTCGAGGCCGGGCACGCCTGCCAGGACCTTGTCGACCAGGTCGTCGCTCACCCAGCCGCTGTTCTCCTGGCCCTGCAGTGCGTAGAACTCCTCGACGACGTGCCAGAGCTTGTCCTGGTTGGCGGCCGCGAGAGCGATCCGCAGAGCCTTGACGGAGTCCTCTCCGAGGAACGAGAGCCCACGGAAGTCGATCTTCACCTTGCCGGGCTTGACGTATTCCTCGACGATCGTGGGGAAGGCGTCGTCGGTGTAGGTCTTGCACACCGGGCACTGGATGTCCTCGTACTGCACCAGGGTCACCGTCGCGTCGGGGTTGCCGAGCACGGTGCCGTTCTGAGGGATCCCCTCGATCAGGGCGAAGCTGCTGCCGGTCGGCGTCGTGTCCTTCGAGTCTCCGCCGGTCAGGACGATGGTGCCGGCGATGAGAGCGACGACCACGACTGCGGCCGCACCGATCGCGAGCAGCAGGTTGCGGTTCGGGCCCTGGCCGGCCGTGGGCTTGCGCTTCTGCGGTGTGGACTTCCGAGGTTTGGGAGGCATTGCAGAAGTGTGCCTACCGGCACGGCATGCCGCGTCGAAGAACCGGGATAATCCCGCGATGCATGCCGATCACGACCGTCGTGCGCTCGTCGAGGCCGGGATCGCGATCGGCTCGGAGCTGTCGCTCGATGCCGTCCTCGGCCGTCTCGTCGAGGCGGCCGCCGAGCTGACGGGGGCCCGCTACGCCGCGCTCGGGGTGATCGACCGCTCCGGTACCCGCCTGGAGCAGTTCCTCGTCCACGGGCTCAGCGACGAGGAGCACGCTGCCATCGGCGACCTCCCCGGCGGTCGCGGCATCCTCGGTGTCCTGATTCACGACGCGCGCCTCCTGCGCCTGCACGATCTCGGCAGCGATCCTCGCTCGGTCGGCTTCCCGCCGAACCACCCGACCATGCGGACGTTCCTCGGCGTGCCGGTGCAGCTGCGTGACGTCGCCTACGGGAACCTCTACCTGACGGAGAAGGAGGGGGGCGCGGACTTCGACGGCAACGACGAGGAGGTGGTGACGCTCCTCGCCGCGCAGGCCGCAGTCGCGATCGAGAACGCGCGTCTCTACGAGGAGGCAACGCGCTGGTCGCGCCAGCTCGAGTCGCTCAACGAGATCGCCGCCGCCCTGGCCGGGGAGGTCGAGCTTCCGCGACAGCTCGACCTCGTGGCGACGCGCCTGCGCGAGCTGCTCGCTGCCAGGGCAGTCGCCGTGGCGCTGTTGCAGCCGGACGGCACGCTCCGGGTCGAAGCCGGCAACGGGGAGGAGGTGGTCGGCATCGTCCTCGGCCCGGCCTCGCGCTCGGCTGCCGCCCTCTCCGCCCGTGAGAGCATCCGGGTCGATCACCTGGGGACCGATGCGAGCGCCGATCAGGGCCTCATCGCGCGACTCGGTGCGCAGGCCGGGATGATCGTGCCGCTCGTCGCGGCACGACGGGGGCTCGGTGTGATGATCGCGATCGACCGCCTCGGCGACGATCCGCGCTTCTCGGACGAGGACCTCCGGCTCGCCGAGAGCTACGCCGAGAGAGCAGCCGTCGCGGTCGACCACTCCCAGCGGGTGGCGCGTGACGCGCTGCGCCGTGCAGTGGCGGCACAGGAGCTCGAGCGTCGCCGGCTCGCGCGAGAGCTTCACGACGAGACGGGCCAGGCGCTGACCTCGATGCTGCTCGGGCTCACGACCGTCGAGGCTGCGCAGACCCCCGAGCAGGTGCGCGAGGCCGTCGCCGGCCTGCGTCGCCTCGTCGTCTCCACGCTGCAGGACGTGCGGCGGCTGGCGGTCGAGCTGCGGCCGACGGCGTTGGACGACTTCGGACTGCTCCCCGCGCTCAAGCGGCTCGGGCAGACCGTGTCCGAGCGTAGGGGGCTCGACGTGCAGGTCGAGGCGCGCCTCGGCAGCGCGCGCTTGCAGGCAGAGACGGAGACCGCGGTGTACAGGATCGTGCAGGAGGCGTTGACGAACGTGGTGAAGCATGCCGACGCCCGGCATGTGAGCATCCTGGTGACCCGCAAGAATAGGAGTGTGTCGGTGATGATCGAGGACGACGGCAAGGGATTCGAGCTCGAGGGCGCCGGGAGCGCCGGCCTCGGGCTGCTCGGCATGCAGGAGCGCGTCGCCTTGCTCGACGGGTCGCTCGTCGTCGAGTCGTCGCCCGGTCAAGGAACCACCCTCGTCCTCGAGTTGCCGGCCCTGTGACCGGCACGTCGAAAATCAGGGTCCTGATCGTCGACGACCATGCGGTCGTACGAACCGGGCTGCGCCTGCTGCTCGAGCGCGAGGACGACCTCGAGGTGGTGGCCGAGGCCGGGAATGCCGACGAGGGTGTTCGTGCCGCACGCCTGGAGAAGCCGGACGTGGTGTTGCTCGATGTGGTGATGCCGGGGCGCAGCGGCATCGACGCGTGCGCGGAGGTCGTGCAGGCGTCGAAGGGGAGCGTGCTCGTGCTCTCCATGCAGGACGATCCCACCTACGTGCGAGCTGCGTTCGCGGCCGGTGCGAGCGGCTACATGCTGAAGGAGGCGGCCGACACCGAGCTCGTGCAGGCCGTGCGCGAGGTCGCCTCCGGCGGGCGTTACGTGCACCCGACGCTCGGCGCCCGGCTCGCCCAGGCCGAGGTGGAGGCGGCCCGGCGGGCGGCGAACGACCCTCTCTCGGAGCGAGAGCGGGAGGTGCTGCGGCTGCTGGCGCTCGGCCACACGAACCAGGAGATCGCCAAGTCGCTCTTCATCTCGGTGCGAACGGCCGAGACGCACCGCGCCCACATCATGCAGAAGCTCGGCCTCGGTACCCGGGCCGAGCTGGTCCGCTACGCGCTCGCGAACGGGCTCCTCGACGACTCCTGAGGGGGCGGGCGCGAGGCAGCCTCGCGCCCGCCCCCGGCTCGTCAGTGAGACATCGTCCCTTTCGGGTTCCCCACCTTCAGCAGGCCCACCTGGCCGAGGTCGACGTGGGCGAACGCATGGGAGACGAACGGGTAGAGCCCCGGCTCGTCGATCTTCACCTCGAACACGGCGCCGCCGCCGGCGGGCACGTCGACCGTCTGCACGCCGTTCAGCACGTGCTCGGGGTTCATGTCGCCGTTGGGGTAGACCGTGTCGAAGATCGTGCCGACCACGTGGAAGGCCGTCGTCAGGCTCGGGCCGGCGTCGACCACGTAGAAGCGCACCGTGTCACCCGGGTCGGCGGTGAGGGGGTGCGCGACGTACTGGGCGGCGTAGCCGTTGAAGGCCGTCCAGTCGGGCATCATCGCCCGTGCCTTGCTCATGTCGAGCTGTGCCGGTTCGGTGACGCCGTCGTTCGACAGGTACCACTCGCCGGCGACCAGCACGTACTCGCGGTCGACCTTCGGCAGTGCCGGCACCGGGTCGACGACGATGGCGCCGTACATGCCGTTGGCGATGTGCGCCAGCACCGGCTTCGTGCCGCAGTGGTACATGAACACGCCGGGGTCGGTCGCCTCGAAGGTGAACGTGAACGACTCGCCCGGCATCGCGTCGATGAAGGCCTTGTCGGGGGCGATCCGCGCGGCGTGGAAGTCGATCGAGTGCGGGATGGCGCCGCCGTTCGTGAGCGTCATCTCCACCGTCTGGCCCTGGCGCACGTGCACGACGGGCCCCGGGGCACCGCCTTCGAAGCCCCACGCCTGATACTGGACGCCGGGAGCGATCTCGATCGTCACGTCCTTCAGGATCATGTGCACCTTCACGACGTCGCCTGCGGGCACCGGCGGCAGCGCCGCCGGGAACGGCTCGTGCGCCTTCGCGAGATCCGTCGCGTCATCGCCCGTGATCCCGGCGAAGCTCTGCATGCCCCCCTTGGTGGCCGTTCCGGACGCCGCGGTCATGGCGCTGTGATCCAGCGGCGCGGCGGCGGCCGCAACGTCGTCGTTCAGCGCGCGGTTCGATGCAACGAGCGCGGCACCGATCACGAGCACCCCGGCCGCGAGGGCGCCGGCTCCGAGCATCAGGATCTTCATGAGAGCTCCTCCTCGATCGTCATGTTTATACGATGAGTATTGGAAGAAGAGGAGAGGCGGGCATCAGCGGACGCGCCGATCGTGGCTGCGGTAATCCCCGGATGCCGGTGTGCCCTCCGGCGCGGAAACTCCTTCCATGGACGGGGAAACCCGTAGGCACCGAGCACTGGCAGATGCGAGCCGCGCGCGCCTGCTCGACCTGCTACGGGCGTCGGAGCGTCCCCTCGGCGTCGACGAGCTCAGCACGCCGCTCACCCTGCATCCGAACACGGTGCGCGCTCACCTCGCCGTGCTCGAGGACGTCGGCCTCGTCGTCGCCTCGCGCGAGGCGCGCACGCTTCCCGGGAGACCGCGACGGCTCTTCGCCGCCGTGCCCGAGGACGACGCGCGCGAGCACGAGCTGCTCGCAGCCGCGTTCGCCTCGTCGCTCGAGCCGCTACCGGACGGCGACGCGCTGTCAGCGGCGGCCGGGAGAAGCTGGGGTCGTGTCCTCGTGGAGCGGCTCGAGCCGGGCCGCGAGCCGACCGCGCACAACTGCCTGCAGCGCGTGACGTCCCTGCTGCAGCACCGTGGCTTTGCGCCGGAGGTTGCCGGCGACGAGATCGTGATGCGGCGCTGTCCCTTCCGCGAGCTCGCAGAGCGCTACCCGCGCGTCGTGTGCTCGCTCCACGCCGGCATCATCGACGGTGCCTTCGAGGAGCTCGGTGCGCCGGTCGAGGTCGAGCGCCTCGAGCCGTGGGTGACGCCGACGATGTGCGTCGCCTGGCTGCGCCCGCGGGACGGCTAGCGACCCGCCGCGACGTGCGCGTGAGCCTGCGCCTCGTCGCGAGCTTCGGGCTCCCGCACGACCATCACCGGGCACGTCGCCTTGCGGATCACCTCGCCCGAGACGCTGCCGAGCAGGAGCGACGCGACCGTGCCGTAGCCATGGCTCCCCATCGCGATCATGCGTGCGTCGATCTCCACCGCGTATGCGCAGATGCACTCTGCAGGGTCGCCCGTCGCGAGGCGCGTGACCGCCGGCACGCCCGCGGCATGGGCACGTGCCACCGCATCCTCGATTGCGCTCTCGGCGTGGTCGCGCTCGGCATCGAGCAGCTCGTTCAGGAGTGCGCCGGAGGGGTAGGCGAGCCCGAAGTCCCCCTGGAGCGCGCGCCACACGGTGATCACGGCCAGGCGGTCGCCGGTTCCCTGGGCGATCGCGAGCGCCTCGTCGAGCGCAGCGGACGCTGCAGCGGACCCGTCGGTTGCAACCACGATCCCCGTCATGTCAGGATCGTGCTCGCGTGCAGAACGTTCGGCATCGGTGCGGCGACCCTGCTCGCTGCGGGAAACCCGCAGCAGCCACGGGGCGAATGCCTGATGCCTGCCGCTGCGTGACCCGGAGAGACTGCCCCCAGTGAGCCAGACGGCGATCATCATCACCGTCGCGTATGCGATCGCCGTCGTGATCGGATCCGCGATCTCGATCGCCATCTGGCGCTCGACGTCGCGTCCCCTGGCAGAGGACCGTGCGGGCACGTGGTCGCGCCGCGAAAGCGCGTGGCTGATCGTCGTCGTGCTCGCGCTCTTCGCCCTCCTGATGGGCACGATCTTCTACGTGCCCTATGGCGAGAGCGCCGGTGCCACCAAGCAGGTGGTGCGGGTCACCGGCGTTCAGTACGCATGGGCGATCGACGCGCCCGGCGGAGTGAGGACGGGGACACCCGTCGAGTTCCTGATCACCGCGACGGACGTGAACCACGGCTTCGGCCTCTACACGAGCGGCGGCACGCTGCTCCGCCAGATCCAGGTCGTCCCCGGCAGGACGCAGAAGCTCGTCCACACGTTCACGAAGCCCGGAACGTACGAGGTGCTCTGTCTCGAGTTCTGCGGTGCCAAGCACCACGAGATGGTGGCGACGTTCGAGGTGAAGCCGGCGTGATGGACGACGGCGCGCGGGCTGTCGCCCGCAGGCTCACGATCTCGTACCTGTGGGCGTCCACGGTGATCCTGGTCGTCTCGGGGCTGCTCGGCGTCGTGCTGCGGTGGAGCCAGGCGGTGCCGGACGCTCGTGTCGGAGACAACTTCTGGTACGCGATGATGACCGCGCACGGCCTCGGCGCATTCGTCGGCTGGGCCGGCTTCGCGGTGATGGGGCTCTCGTGGTGGGTGCTCGCGGGCGTCGGCTTCCCGACCCGCGGGTTCGGGCTCGTGATGGCCCGCGCGACGTGGTGGCTGATGGTGCTCGGCGTCGCGGGAGTGGTCGTCACGACGCTGATCATGGGCTTCGGCGCCTCCTGGGTGTTCCTCTACCCGCTGCCGTTCTTCGGCACGAACGAATGGGGCGCGTGGGCGACGGGCCTCTTCTCGTTCTCGGTTCTCCTCGCGGGCCTCGCCATCGTCACGTGGTGCCTCGGCATCCTGCACACCGTCGTCAACCGGCAGGCGCTTCACGCCGTCTCCACGAGCGTGCTCCGCCGGCTCGGCATCTCGCTCGGCTGGGGCTACCTGATGCCGCGGACGTTCGCCACCAACCCGAAGCCCGTGCCCTACGCGGTGATCCCGCTCGCCGTGATCGGCATCGACATGATCATCGCGACCCTCCCGCTCGCGGGGCTGCTCGTGTGGCAGATCCTCCAGTCGGCGGGATGGGTCGGCTCGGCCGACATCCTGCTCGCGAAGAACATCCTCTGGTGGTTCGGCCACCCGGTCGTCTACCTGCTGCTGTTCCCGGCAGTGGCCGTCTACTACTGGCTGATCCCCCGCTATGCCGGCCGCGACCTCGTGGCCGGGCACGTGATCGCGATCGCCTGGACAGTGGCCGTGATCGCGAACGTGCTCGTCTGGGCGCATCACATCTACCTCGACTATCCCGAGGGCTCGCTGCAGGCGCAGATCAACACCGCCATGCAGCCGATGACCTTCTCGCTCGTGCTGCCCTCGGCGCTGTCGCTGTACAGCCTCGGCTTCACCATCTACCGCTCGCGGTTCCGCTGGACGCCTGCGTCGACCGCGCTCTTCTTCGGCCTCGTCGGCTGGCTGCTCGCCGGCCTCTCCGGAGTCGTCAACGCCACGATCGCGCTCGACGTGGCTGTGCACAACACCCTCTGGATCGTCGGCCACTTCCATCACATGGCCATGCTCAACATCGGCCTCCTGATCTTCGGGGCCGCGTACGCGCTGCTGCCGGAGCTGACGGGCAAGGCGCTCTACAGCGAGCGGATGGCGTGGGTGCACGTCTGGACGACGTTCGTCGTAGGGATGCTGGTGTTCGGCCTCTGGCTGGTGCAAGGCCTCGACGGCGCTCCGCGGCGATGGTCGGTGCTGCCGTCGAGCTACGACACGATCACGCGGATCTCGCTGCCTCTCGTGTTCGTGCTCGCGCTCGCGCAGCTCCTCTTCGTGTGGAACGTGATCCAGACCCTGCGCGGCAAGGCCGGTGTCGCCACGTTCGACGAGCGCGGGATCCCCGAGCCGGTCAAGGCCGTCCGAGGCTGGAGCGCTTCGGCCTCGGAGGCCGGCCTGGTCCTCGCTGCGATCGGCCTCGCTCTCGCCTTCGCGGCTGCGGGCTATCTCGTCGGGCGAGAGACCGGCGGTGGGGGTGGCGGCACGGTGACCCAGCCGGCCCAGACGGGCGAAACTGCCGCAGGCGACGCGGAGAACGGCAAGCAGCTGTTCGCGAGTTCCGGGTGCGGCGGGTGTCACGTCCTCGCGGATGCCGGTGCCGCAGGCGCGGTAGGCCCGGCGCTCGACGGCAACGCCAACCTCACCGAGGCACTCGTCACCGACCGCATCACCAACGGCCTCGGCGCGATGCCCGCGTTTGCAGACACGCTCAGCGAGGAAGAGATCCAGGACCTCACCGCGTACGTGCTGCAGAGCAAGAAGTAGCCCGCGGGACGGCGGGCCTCAGGCCCTGGCCCCCTCCAGCGCCATTGCTGCGAGCGTGCGTCCGAGCGCCGGGGCGAACTTGAACGCGTGACCCGAGCAGGCCGACCCGACGACCACGCGGCCGTGACGCTCGAGCACGAAGCTCTCGTCGGCGGTGTTCGTGTAGAGGCACGTCTCCGGCGCGGTCGACGAAGGGCTTGCGCCGGGGTAGCGGCGGCCGATCCAGTCGCAGACCCATGCGACGACGGCCGGGTCCGCTGATCCGGCGGCGTCCGGGTCTGCGAGCGGGCCGGCGTGATGCAGCCCCGCCTTCAGCCCGATGCCCGGTGCCCCGAGCGCGTAGGAGATCTGGCCGGGCCGGGCCAGCCCGTAGTCGTCGGCCGCCGGGACGGAGCTGTCCATCACCGGCGGCAGCTGGTCGGCGCCCGGGACGTCGAAGTACGCGACCGTCTCTCGCGTCGGAACGACGGGCAACTCGACCTCGACCTGCCGCAGCAGAGAGGGCGCCCACGCGCCCGCCGTGACGACGACGGCCCGGGCGAGGATCTCGTTCGTCTCGGTCGAGACACGGACGGCCCCCCGCTCCAGGCCGATACCCGTGACGGCGACCTGCGCGGACACGGCCGCGCCGGCCGCTCGGGCCCCTTCGACGAACGCCGAGTACGCCCGCTCGGCCAGAGTGATGCCTCCGTCCGGCTGGAAGAGCGCCCGCTCGTTCGCCGCCGCCGACAGGTGCCACCGCTCCGTCACCTGCGAGCCGGTCAGCAGCTCGTAGTCGACGCCGCAGGACGCGAGCGCGCGGGCGTTCGCGTCCACGATCGAGCCGAAGTCGAGGGAGCCCGTCCGCACGATCAGCATCTCCCCGCACTCGGCCTCGAGCTGCCGCCAGGCCTCGAGGGCGCTCTGTGCGAGTCGCACGTAGTCGGCGTCCGGATAGGTCAGGCGGAAGATGCGGGAGCTGCCGTGGCTCGAGCCGCGCGAATGGCCCAGCTCGAACTGCTCGAGCAGCAGCACGTCGCTGCCGCTCTGGGCGAGGGCCCGCGCCGTGGACACGCCGGTGATCCCTCCGCCGACGACGACGATGTCGGCATCGCGCCCCATCCGCGCGATCCTAGCCTGCGGCCCGGTCCTACCCGGATGCGAGCGCGCGCGCCGCAGCGGAGGCCGACTTCGCGAGGGCCCGGTACGCGCGGGCCTGGGCCTCGTTGTCGCCCGTGGCCCTGGCAGCCTCGACCGCGTCCAGGCACCGGGCCACGTCGGCGTCGATCGCCTCGCGGCCGTAGGCGAGCCGAGCCTCCGAGAGCCCGATCCGGCGTGCGAGCTGGCGGAGCACCTGCAGTGAGGGAACACGCTCGCCGCGCTCGATGCGCGAGATGTAGGCCGCGCTACAGCCCGGGAAGGCGAGCTCGCGCTGGCTCAGGCCTGCCCTGGCTCGTCCCTCGAGCAGGCGCTGCCCGACTGCGGCCGGGTCGTCGTAGTGCGGTGTGCGGGGCCGCTTGAACCTGACTTCGCGCGGGTCGCTCATGATCGCACGGCAAGGGTACAACCGGCTCGATCAGATGTGAAGCGGGCTGCTCAGCGCGAATGGGCGCCGTTGAACACGACGAGGAGCGCGAGTTGCTCGTAGGCGGAGAAGCGGTGCTCCGCGTGGGCCGGCACGAACAGCGCCTGTCCCTCGGAGAGATCCTCCGACGTTCCCTCCACCTGGAGTGTTCCCGACCCTTCCAGCACGTAATACACCTCGTCGAACTCGTGGGGCTGCTGGCGGTCGGCCTCGGGTGCGACGAGCACGTAGACGCCGATCTCGAGACCGGGGGAGCTGTGGAGAGCCTCGTAGCCGCCACCACGGTCAGTGAGGCGCCTGCGGGCCTCGTCGACGTCAAACGGATGCGGCGGGGACGGCACGCGTCCAGTGTAGGGATCGGGGTGCCCGTCACTGCGACATGCGATGCTGCCGACGTGAGGCTCGACTTCGAGGCGCTCTTTCGGCCGGGCTCGGCGCACTCGAGCGGGTGGCGTCGGATGCCGGCGGTCGCGGGCGAGGCGATGATCGCCACCAGTCATCCGCTGGCGACGCGGGCGGGACTGCGCGTGCTGGACCGCGGTGGCAACGCCGTCGATGCGGCGCTCGCGGCGGCGGCCGTGCTGACCGTGGCGGAGCCGACCGACAACGGCCTGGGGGGCGACGCCTTCGCGCTCGTCTGGCGCGACGGCTCGCTCCACGGGCTGAATGGCTCCGGCCGCTCCCCGGCCGAGCTGGACGGAGGCCCCGTCGCCGACGTCGGCCCCCGGTCGGTGACGGTCCCGGGCGCGGTGCGGCTGTGGGCCGACCTGGCGGAGCGGTTCGGCAGGCTCGGCCTGGAGGAGGCGTTGTCGCACGCCGCCGACCTCGCCGAGGCGGGCGTAGCGTGCACGGCGCGGATCGCCGACAAGTGGGCGCGCGCCGAGCAGGCGCCCTCGCCGGCTCCTGCGGTTGGTGCCCGCTATCACTTGCCGGACCTCGCACGTACGCTCCGCCGGGTCGCGGCCGGCGGGGCCGAGGCCTTCTACACGGGCGCGGTGGCGGCGGCGATCGCCGACGCGACGTGGCTCGCGGAGGCGGATCTGGCGTCGCACCGATCCGAGTGGGTCGAGCCCCTCCGCTACGACTACCGCGGCGTGGAGGTGTGCGAACTGCCCCCCAACGGGCAGGGGGCGGCCGCGCTGCTCGCGCTGGCGCTCTACGACGGGCTCGAGCCGGGATTGCACTCTCAGCTCGAGGCGATGAAGCTCGCCCTCGCGGACACCCGGGCCGTCGTCCACGACGGGCCGCTGCCGGCCGACTTCCTCGATGCGGAGCGCCTGGCCTCGCTGCGGAGGCTCGTCCGCGACGACTCCGCGCTCGACCCTGTGCTGCGACTCCCCGGTGGCGGCACGACCTACCTGTGCGCCGTCGACGGCGAGGGGTGCGCCGTCTCGCTGATCCAGAGCCTCTACGGCGCCTTCGGCTCGGGGGTCGTGGCTCCGGGGACAGGGGTGGTGCTTCAGAACCGGGCCGCGGGCTTCGTGGACGATCCTGCTCATCCCAACGCGCTCGGCCCGGCCAGGCGCCCGTTCCACACGATCATCCCGGGCATGCTCCTCGAGGGCGGCCGGCTGCTCGGGCCGTTCGGCGTGATGGGCGGGCCGATGCAACCGCAGGGCCACTTCCAGGTCGTGCATCGCCTCGTCGATCACGCCGACGACCCGCAGGCGGCCCTCGACGCGCCGCGCTGGCGGGTCGAGGAGGGCCGTGCCGTCGAGCTCGAGCCGGGGCTGTGGCACGCTCAGGCGCGTCTACGCGAGCTCGGGCACGATGCCCGCCGGGCCGGCCTGCAGCACGCCTTCGGCGTCGGACAGGCGATCCTGCGCAGCGGCGATGCGCTCGTCGGCGGCTCGGACGGCCGCGGCGACGGCTACGCCGCCGGCTTCTGACGGCCCCGTCAGACTCTGTGGGTCAGTGACGAGCTCACCTCGACGACGCCTGGCACCTTGCGGGTGAAGGTCGGCAGCAACTCCGCGTCGGCAGCCGAGGACACCTCGCCGGCGAGCGTGACGATGCCGTTCGTGACAGTCACCTTCACGGTCGACGGATCGAGCCAGAGCGCCTTGCGAATCACGTCCTCCTCGATCTCGTGCCGGATCTGGTCGTCGGGCCTCGCGAATGCGCGAACGAGGTCGCCGCGACTGACGAGCCCGATCAGCTTGCCGTGGCCGTCGACGACGGGAAGCCGGTTGATGCCCTCGTCGAGCATGATCGTCGCAGCCTCGGCGAGGGGCCTTTCGGCCGTGATCGTCTTGGGAGGCTTCGACATCGCCTCGCCCACCGTCACCGCGTCGAAGCGTGCTGTGATCCAGGGGTCGCCGGGATCCACGAGCCATTGCAGGAAGCTGCCGCCGCCACGGCGATCGTCACCTTCCTTGGCGAGGATGTCCGCCTCGGAGACGACGCCGAGGACCTTCTGCTCGCCGTCGACGACGGGCATTCCGGAGATCCTGCGCCGCACCAGCTCGAGCGCAGCCTCCTTGAGCGGCGTGTCGGGGCTCACCGTCGCGACCTCGGCCGTCATCACGTCCTGTACCTTCATCGCCTCTCCTCCGGTCGGGTTCTGCCCGGATCGTGGCGCGCCGCCGGCGACGGGGCATCGGGGGCGACGCTGATCGCCCTGCGGCCTTCCCTGGCCTGGGCTGCGGCAATCACCCGCGCAGCGCGCGCAGCGCGTTGAGGATCACCGCGACGTCGATCACCTCCTGGAAGAGCGCTCCCCACACCGGCGGGAGGTAGCCGAGCGCGGCGACGATCATTGCCGCGACCGAGAGGCCGAGGCCGTAGAGGACGCTCTGTCGGGCGATCGCGAGCGAGCGTCGGCCGATCTGCACCGAGAGAGCGATGCGTCCCGCGTGGTCGACGGCGATCACGACGTCGGCGGTCTCGGACGAGATCGTTGCTCCCTTGCCTGCCATTGCGATCCCGACGTCGGCGAGCGCGAGCGCCGGAGCGTCGTTGATGCCGTCGCCCACCATGACGACGTTGCGCAGGCCGGGGCGGGCGCGGACGGCACGGACAACGTCGAGCTTCGCCTCGGGCGTCTGCTCGGCGTAGACGTGATCGATGCCGACGCTGCGGGCCACCTCGGCCGCGACCTCCGGGCGGTCACCCGTGACGAGGGCCACGTGCTCGATGCCCGCATCGTGGAGCTCCCGGGCGAGTGTGTCGGCGCCCGGGCGGAGATGATCGCCCATCACCAGCACGGCCTCCAGCACTCCGTCGACGCCGACCAGGACCTTCGCACGGCCCGCCTGGTCGCCGTCGTCCTGGTCCCGCGCTCGCTCGCGCACTCCCTCGTAGCCGTTGCCCTCGAGCCAGGCGCTCGAGCCGACGGCGACCAGCCTGCCCTCGACGAGACCGACGATGCCGCGGCCGGGCTCCTCCTTCACCCCGGTGGGGAGGGCGAGGGCGAGACCACGCTGGTGGGCGCTGTCGACGAGGGACTCGGCCAGCACGTGCACTGAGAGCTGGTCGAGCGAGGCTGCGAGCCGCAGGGCCTCGTCGGCGCTGAGAGCTCCGAGCGTGACGATGCGCTCGAGCTCCGGCTGCCCGAGTGTGATGGTGCCGGTCTTGTCGAGCAGCACGGTCCTGGCGGCGCCGAGGCGCTCGAGCGCGCCGCCTCCCTTGACGATCACGCCGGCCCGGGCGGCGCGCGATAGCCCCGCGACGAAGGCGATCGGCGCCGCGAGGATGAGCGGGCACGGGGTCGCCACGACCATGACGGCGAGCCCCCGCTTCGAATCGCCCGCGGCGAGCCAGGCGATCCCTGCGACGGCGAGCGAGAAGGGCAGGAAGTAGGCGGCGTACCGGTCGGCCAGGCGGGTGAAGTGGGGGCGGTCGGTCTCGGCCGCCCGGACGAGTCGCACGATCGCGGCGTACGCGCTCTCGTCGGCGGCGCGGGTGACGCGCAGGTCGAAGGTGTCTCCGGCGTTTGCTGTCCCGGAGCGGACACGCCCGTAGCGTGCGATCGTGACGGGGAGCGGCTCGCCGGTCAGCGCGGACTCGTCCAGGACAGCCTCGTCGGCCTCGACCGTGCCGTCGGCGGGGACGACCTCGCCGGCCCGCACCGCCACGATGTCTCCCGGCTCGAGCGCGTCGACGTTCACCTCCTCGATGGTGCCGTCGACGTAGCGGTGTGCGATCCGTGGAGCGCGCTCGACGAGCAGCCGGAGCTCGCGCCGCGCCCTTCCGGCTGCCCACGCCTCGAGCGCGGCTCCCCCCGACATCATCAAGGCGACGATCGCCGCCGCGAGGAACTCTCCGAGCGCGAGCGCCCATACGATCGCCACCAGAGCGATGGCGTCGACGCCGACGTCCGTTCGCAGGAGTGAGCGCATCGTGGCGAGCACGAGCGGCACGAGAACGACGGCCGCTCCGCTGGCCCAGGCGATGTCCGCAGCGCGCTCGCGATCCAGCAGCCAGAGTACGCCGCCGCTGACGATCGCGGTCAGCGCGATGAGCGGGAGTGCCCGGTCCCTTGCCTGTTGCGCGTGCTCGCGGAGGGTGGTCTTGCCCTCCATGCGCCCTACCAGCTCTTGGCGCCGGGTCGCGCGTGAGGTCGTGCGAGGCGGATCCGTGCGTCGACGACGATGGCGCGGTCGGGCAGCCCGATGACGGGATTGAGGTCGAGCTCGGCGAGCTCGGGCAGATCGTCTGCGAGCTGAGAGAGCCGGTGCAGCACGTCGGCCAGGGCGTCGGCGTCGGCGGCCTGACCTCCGCGGAAGCCCGCGACCAGCCTCCCGGCCTTGCCCGAGGTGACGAGCTCGTCGGCGTCGACGTCCGTGAGCGGCGTGAGGCGGAAGCGGGCGTCGCCGATCAGCTCCGCGAGCACCCCGCCGGGCCCGAATGCGACGAGGGGGCCGAAGACCGGATCCTGTGCCACGCCGGCGAGCAGCTCCACTCCTCGCGCGACCATGGGCTGGACGATGACCGGATAGCCGATCTGCGCAGCTGCCGCCAGCACCTCGGCGGCGTTCGCGAGGTCGAGCGCGACTCCGCCCGTCTCGGTCTTGTGGGCTCCCGGCTCGGCAGTCTTGACGACAGCCGGATAGCCGAGCTCGTCGGAGGCTGCCACGGCCTCCTCGGGCGTGGCAGCGACCCGCTCCCCCACGAGTGGAATGCCGTACGCCTCGAGCAGACGGCGCGTCGAGGGCGAGTCGAGCCAGACCTCGTCCGCATGCCCGAGCGCCTCCGCGACGGTCGCCGCCGCCGCGTCGGCGTCGACGTTGTCCAGGCGGGGGACGGTACCGGCCGACCGGCGGAGCCACTCCCCGTGCTCGACGGCGCGGCCGAGCGCCTTGGCGGCGGCCTCCGGATAGGCGAAGGAGGGGATGTTGGCCACAGAGCGGAGCGTCACCGGAGCGCCGGAGGCCGCGAGGATGGCCGCCAGCACGGGCTTGTCGGGACGATCTGCCTCGGCGGTGGCGCTGCTGATCGCGGCGCCGACGTCCGCAGCCTCGACGGCGACGGGCGGCACGAAGAGCACGATCACGGAGTCGATGCCCGGGTCGGCGAGGATCACGGGCAGTGCGGCGCGAAAGTTCTCTGCGTTGGCTGAGCCGAGCATGTCGACCGGGTTGGCCACGGAGGCCTCGACGGGGAGTGAAGCGGCCAGGGCGGTGCACGTCTCCTCGGCGAGCTGCGGCAGTTCCAGGCCGGCTGCCTCGCAGGCGTCCGCGCACAGGATCCCGAGCCCGCCCGCATTCGTGAGCACGGCCACGCGCGGCCCCTTGGGGACGGGCTGGCTGGAGAGCAGGGCGGCGACGTCGAGCAGCTCGGCGAGCGTGTCGGCCCGGATCACGCCGGCCTGACGGAAGACGGCATCGACGGCGGTGTCGGAGCCGGCGAGGGCCGCCGTGTGCGAGCCGGCTGCCTTGCGACCCGCGCCGGAGCGGCCGCTCTTCATCGCGAGCACCGGCTTCTCGCGGGCGAGGCGCCTGGCGATGCGGGCGAACTTGCGCGGGTTGCCGAACGACTCCAGGTACATCAGCACCAGGTCGGTGCCCTCGTCGTCCTGCCACCACTCGAGCAGGTCGTTGCTGGAGACGTCGGCCTTGTTGCCGATCGAGACGAAGGCCGAGATGCCGAGCCCGCGCGCCTCGGCGCGCTCCAGCAGTGCGAGCCCGAGCGCGCCGCTCTGGGACGAGAAGCCGATGCGCCCTGCAGGGAACGCACGCGGGGCGAATGTCGCATTGAGCCCGACGGCCGCCGATGCGATGCCGAGGCAGTTCGGGCCGACGAGCCGGGCGCCATGGGCTCGGACCATCCCGAGCAGCTGTTCCTGGCGCTCCCTGCCCTCGGGCCCGACCTCGGCGAACCCTGCGGAGATCACGCAGAGGGCGCGAGTGCCCTTCCGCAGAGCCTCCTCTGCCGCGCCGAGGACGCGCTCGCCCGGAAGGCAGATCACGCAGAGGTCGATCCGGTCGGGTACCTCCTCGATCGAGCCGTAGGCCCGGACGCCGGCGACGGGCTCGCCGCTGCGGTTGACGGGATAGGCAGCGCCCGTGAAGCCGCTCGTGAGCACGTTGCGGAACAGCTCGCCGCCGATCGAGCCCCGCCGGGCCGAGGCTCCGACGACGGCCACGGTGGAGGGCTGGAAGAAGGGCCGGAGCGAAGCGGTGACCCCGACGTGATCGCGTTCGTCGACCCGCTGCCGGTACCCCTCGGTCTGCTCGATCGGGAAGCGCACCTCGTAGACGCCGCCCTCGAGCGCGCGTGTGACGCGGAAGCCGACGTTCTCGAAGACGCCGAGCATCGTCGCGTTCTCGGGGAGCACCTCTGCGACGAACTCCTCGATACCGTGGACGGCAGCCCGGGCCGCCAGCTGCTCGAGCAGGCGCGTGCCGATTCCCTTCCGCTGGTAGGCGTCGGCTACGGCGAAGGCGGCCTCTGCTGCTCGCCGGTCGCGCAGCCTCACGTAGTTGCCGACAGCGACGATCTCCTCGCTCTCGGCCTCGCCGGCGACACCGACGAACGAGCCCTTCTCTTCCCAGTCGGGCTCGACGAGCGTTCCGGCGAAGCGGTCGCCGGCCGCAGCGAGGCCGTGGAAGCGTAGGAAGCGGCTGTGGACCGAGAGCCCGGCGAAGAAGGCGACGATTGCCGGCACGTCCTCCTCCCCGGGTGGGCGGAGCCGCATCGTGCTTCCGTCCCTGAGGATCACGTCGACGGCGTTGCGCATTCCCTGATCCTGCCCGAGCGCGGCCATTACAGGAAGCGTCGTCGTCCCGCCGCTGTCGCTGCATCGGCGGTGTTGCGGAGCGGTGCGCGGAAAACCCGCAGTATCAGGCCTCGGGCGCCCGGCTGGTGCCCGCGAGGAGCCGGAGGAGCGTGCCCGCGTCCAGGTCGTGCTGGAGCGGGTGGCGGAGCGGGACGTCCGCGTGAATCTCGTAGTGGTTGCGCCGGCCGACGCGGACACGCGTCAGGTAGCCCTCCTCGACGAGGTCGGTGACGAGCGTCTGGACGGCGCGCTCGGTGACGCCCACCTCGGCAGCGACGTCGCGCAGGCGTGCGTCGGGGTTGCGGGCGATGCACAGGAGCACCTGCGCGTGGTGTGAGAGGAACGTCCAGTGGCTCACCGCGGGCTCACGCGGAGGCCTCGGCCGACGCGCTCGTCCCGCGTGTGCGGAAAAACGAGAGCCCGATCGCCGCGGTGAGCACGCCGACGATGACCAGCAGCGACAGCCAGGTGGGGATCTTCCAGATATCCGTGAGCAGCATCTTCGCACCCACCCACACGAGCACCACCGCGAGCCCGTGGGTGAGGTACGCGAAGCGGTCCATCATCCCTGCGAGCAGGAAATAGAGGGAGCGCAGCCCGAGCAGGGCAAACGCGTTGGCAGCGAAGACGATGAACGCGTCGTCGGTGACGGCGAAGATGGCCGGGATCGAGTCGACCGCGAAGATCAGGTCGGTCGTCGCCAGGACCACGATCACGGTCGCGGTGACGGTCGCGCCGGGCCAGATGCGACGAAGCAGCCGCAGGCCGAGGTTGCGCTCGGGGTCGATCTCCTCGCTCGAATGACTCGCCAGCTTGATCCCGGTGGCGACGAGGAGGACGCCGAATAGGTAGATGGTGAAGTGGAACGCGTCGAGCATCGCCGCGCCGACGACGATGAAGATCGCGCGCAGGACGAGGGCCATCAGGATGCCGATCGACAGGAGCTTCCCCTGGCGTTCCTGCGGCACGGCGAAGCTGGCGAAGATCAGGGCGAAGATGAAGATGTTGTCGATCGAGAGGCTGCGCTCGATCAGGTACCCGGAGAGGTACTCGCCCGCGGGGCCGCTGCCCTGCCAGGCGAGCATGACGCCGGTGAACGCCACGCCCAGCCCGAGCCAGAAGATGCTCCAGGCGGTGGAGCTGCGGAACGTGATGCCACGTCGGCCGAAGAGGAGGAAGTCGACCGCGAGGAAGCCGACCACCGCCACCACGAGGGCGCTCCAGACGGCGGCATCGGAACCCATCGAGGTCACAATACCAGAAGATAACTTCTGTGGTTGTTGGTTACACCCTGGCTTACACCCGGAGGCCAATGGTGCTCCCAGTGGGCAGGGACTAGCCTCGTGCCCATGACCACGACCACCACCGAGAGCGGCACACGGCTCACCCAACGGCAGCGCGAGGTGATCGCGTTGATCGCCGCCGGCTGCTCGAACGACGAGGTCGGCGCACGGCTCGGGATCTCGCCTCGAACCGCGAAGGCGCACGCGGACACGCTGCGCTCGAAGCTGGGCGTCAGCCGGCGTCGGTACATCCCGGCGGCGTTCCACACCCTGACGGGAGAGGATCCGCTCTCGGCAAGCCTCGGCACGCTGGTGCAGCGTCCGGGGGCCTGACGGCCGGGTGCCCGCGGGAAGCTCCCCCTGCCCTCCGCGGGCGCCCGCCCTTTTCGAATGGGCGGCGCTGCAGTAGCCTCAACGGCCTCCGTGATCAGCGATACCCCTGTCAAGCCGATCATCCGGCGACGCCGGATCATCGCGCGGCCGCGGTTGATCGCCGCCCTGGAGAGGTCGCGAGCGCGGGTGCGCATGCTCGTGGCGTCGGCCGGGTACGGCAAGACGATCCTCGCGGAGCAGTGGGCAGCGCAGGACGGCGTACGGGTCGCCTGGGTGCGGGCGCGGAGGTCGTCCGCGGACGTCGCCGTCCTGGCGCGTGACTTTGCGGCAGCGGCCGCCGAGATCGTGCCGGGCTGCGACCGTCGCCTCTGCGAGCGGCTGAACGCGACGACCGATCCAGCCGAGGAGGTGACGGTGCTGGCAGAGATGCTGTCGGAGGATCTGCTCGACTGGCCGGAGGACGCGTGGATCGCCATCGACGACTATCACCACCTGTGTGCGGCAGCTGCGCCGGAGGCGTTCGTGGAGACCGTGGTGCAGCGCGCGCCGATCCGCCTGCTGATCGCAACCCGGCAGCGGCCGTCGTGGGTGACCACCCGTGGGATCCTGTACGGGGACGTGCTAGAGGTCGGTCAGTCCGCGCTTGCCATGCGGGAGGAGGAGGCGGCCGAGGTCCTCGCCGGCGCCCGGGATGCGATGAGCCCGGGCTTGCTTGCGCTCGCCGACGGCTGGCCCGCTGTGATCGGGCTCGCAGGACTGACGTCGTCACCGGTCGGGCCCGACGTCGAGATGCCCGACGAGCTCTACGAGTTCTTCGCCGAGGAGGTCTACCGCAGCCTCGAACCGGAAATCCGCACCGGTCTGGGTCTCCTGGCCATGGCCCCACTACTTGACAGAGAGCTCGCGGAAACACTTCTCGGAGCCAATTGCGGTGCAGCGGTGTGCAAGGAGGCGTTGGCTCTCGGGATTCTCGATGAGCGTGGCGGACGGCTCGAGTTCCACCCGCTTGCCGAGGCATTTCTCAAGACGCGCTCCCGCCGCGAGGTTGCGCCGAACCTTCGCCAGACGGTCACTGCCCTTTTGGGGTTCTACCGAGCACGATCAGACTGGGATGCGTCGTTCGATCTCGTTGAGCGCCATGGCGATCACGACGATCTCGACGGCTTTCTCTCGGAGGCTCTTGACGAGGTTCTGAATACTGGACGGCTGGCAACTGCGGAGAACTGGGTCACGCGAGCGGAAGCGCGAGGTCTGCGAACTTCAGTTATCCATCGAGCAAGAGCCGAGCTTGCTCTGCGTCACGGCGGTCACATGAGTGCACAGGCATTCGCCGAGGCGGCGCTTGCCGCAGTTCCGGAGGCTGACCGTGAGGGTTCATACCGGTCGCTCATGCTCTCCGCCCGTGCAGCACATGCTGGCTCCCGGGAGGAGGCGGCTCTGCGGTTCTACGAACGAGCTGAGGCGGCCTCCTCTGATGCGGTCTCCCAACGTGCAGCGCAGCTGGGACAACTGATGTGCTCTTCAGCCCTTGAACTCGAGTCGGCTTACGACCTTCTGAGACAACTCGAAGCCTCCCAAGCGTCTGCGACCGACCCGCTGGAGGTCGTAAGGATGGCTGACAAGCGCCTGGGCCTCGGATTCAGGTTCGGATTCATTCGCGACCTCGGGGAGGCACGGTTGGCCGCGGAACTCGTCCCGCATGTCGCTGACCCCTTTTCGCGATGCTCTTTCCGATGCGCCCTGGCGTGTGCGCTCAATCTCAGCTCGTACTACGAGGAAGCGTCGGCCTATGCGGGCGCAGTGCTCTCGGAGGCGCGCGACCTCCGGATCGACCCGGTCCTGCCCTACGGTCACACAATGCTGGCCGTCGCTTATGCCGGTATGCGTTACCACGAACGGGCTCATGCCGAACTTGAGCTTGCGGCTGCGGCATCGAGGCGGTGTGTTGACCGTTTCGGCGAACAGATGGTCTATGCGAGCAGGGTTCGCCTGCTTCTTCAGGAAGGGCGAGCCGCCGAGGCTTGTGCTCTCGAACCCCCTGAGCTGGGCGACTCCCTCCCTGCGATGCGCGGGGAAGTGCTTGCGTCCCGCGGTCTTGTCCTGGCCTCGCTCGGACGGCTAGCCGAGGCTCGCGCTATCGCTCATGAGACATCGGTGCTCACACGGGGGATCGAGGCGACCGTCTTGACTTCGGCAATCGAAGTTGTCTGCAGAATCAACGAACGAAGTCCTAGTGTCTTGGAAGCTGCTGAGAGCCTTCTCAGTCTCTCGTTTGAGACCGGTGCGGTTGACCTCCTTGTCACCGCGTACCGCGCAAATCCCGATCTCCTCGATCTGCTCCTCGGCTCGCGGCTCGCGCGCGAGCGGACTGTCTACCTGATCACTCGGGCGGGAGACGAGGCACTCGCCGCGACGGTCGCCGGAAGCGGGGGTTCAACACTCGATCCACGCGGGAAGCTCTCTAAGCGCGAGGGCGAGGTTTACCATCTTGCATGTCAAGGCCTATCGAACGCAGCGATCGCGAGACAGCTCTTCATTTCTGAAGCGACCGTGAAGGCCCATATGCACCACATATTTGACAAGCTGGGTGTCCGTTCGCGAACAGCGCTCGCCCTGAACGCTGCTAGGGACCGGCTCCATCATGCTGCGCCAGCAGCGGCCAAGGGGGAGGCCACGCTCAAGCCAGCGAGCTCCTCTGCAGAGGTCGGCTCGTAGGGCTCGAAGTCGTCGCGCTGAGCAGTTCGATAATCCTCACTTGCAGACGTGAGAATCGCCTCGAATGCAGCCACTGCAGCTGTGTCGAACTGACTGTCCACTGCCTGCGCCAGCCTCATGCGTGCGACCCGGGTTGGCATCGCCGATCGGTATGAGCGGTTGGACGTCATTGCATTGTATGCATCAGCCACTGCGATAATTCTGGAAATCAGAGGGATCTCGAGTCCTCTGAGTCCGTCCGGGTAGCCTTCGCCGTCGATCCGTTCATGGTGGTGGCGGACGATCTTGGCAACGTCTTGGTACAGGTCGACCTTCGCAAGGATCGATTCGCCGATGGCTGAATGCTCCTGCATAAGCCGGCGTTCCTCGAGCGTAAGCGGCCCATCCTTGAGCAGTAGGCTCGCGGGCAGGCCAACCTTCCCGATGTCGTGCACAAGTCCGCAGAGGTACGCCCGGATCTGGACGTCGGGCGCGAGTCCCATCCTCTCTGCGATGTCGCGGGTATAGATCGCAACCGCCTTGGAGTGACCGGCGGTGTACTGATCGCTCTTCTCGAGTGTGGCGACGAGAGCCTCTGCGAACGAAGTGTTCGCTCGGCTGAGATCCTCGGCCAGTTGACGCTGCTGTTGATACATGCTGAAGAGACGTTGCGCAGCTAGAGCCGGGATGAAGAACAGCGGCGCCGTCCAGGGTGATACCTCGGTGTATGCAAGCGCGAGGACTGCGACGAGCGGTACGTACAGCGGGAGCGACGTGAGTAGCAGGGGAGCCAACGTCTTGGTGATGGACCGGATGCTTCGCGTTCCGCGGATCCGCGCCGTTACGCCGGTCGACACGATGTCCAGCGACTCAGCGATCAGCGCGCCACCCATCGCCGCGACGAGCAGTCTGCCGAATCCTGATGCCGACGCATCCGTCAGCGCCAGTGCGACAAACCCCGCTGCGACGCCGGTCAGGAACCGTGAACTCGTGTAACTGGCCCATTTGAGTCGCGGCGCACGCTCCGGATCGCCCTGCGCGAAGAGTTCGCGGTCACCGAGCATCGACGCGGCGTTCACAACTCCAGCCGCGAGTGGCCCAAACAGAATCGCCGCAAATAGAGTCGGAAGCAGGGCGATGGACATCTGGGTAGTACGTGTGAACCAGATGCTTCCGCGTTCGGCGATGGCATTGACGATGACCAGCACCAGAATCGTCCACGGCTCTACGAGCCCGTGACCAGTGAGAACGAGCGCTAGCCCTGTGAGAACGGCCGAAACGGCCAGAACGAGGACGTACTGCTTCGTACGGCGTTGAGTGTCGGTCGCCGTCTGACTTGAACTATCCCTCAATCGAGGTATACGATTCATTCTGCCGTCAGTTCCCAACCGAGGAGCACCGATGCGTAAGATATTTCGTCGTGTCGCGGCTCTGGCCTCATGAGCGGCGCGAAGGACTGGTAGTCGTCAGATCCTCGTTTCTGCGTCTGACCCGGGCATCCCTCTAACGGGGTAATCGGTTCAGGGCGGAAGCGGAGGATCTGGCCGACTCCAACACAGTGAAGTGAACGTCACGCAATGAGCCCACGCCGATAGCCCACAGCTACGGCGTGGGCTCTGCTTCGCGCCTGAAGCTTCGCGAGCAGATGCCTGACGTGTGACTTGACGGTCTCTTCCGACAGGAACAGCCGTTGACCGATCTCGCGGTTCACCAGGCCGTCCGCGACGAGTTGCAGCACCTCGATCTCGCGGGCGGTCGGTTCCTGTTCGAGCTCTCTCAGGGCCGGTGCCGTGAACTGGATCACGGAGGTGGTCCTGCTGGTGCTACGTCGTGCCGCAGCCGCCTCGAAACGGCGGCTGTGATCCCTGTAACGGCTCAGGATCTCCTTGCGTTCTGCAGCGTCCACGCAGAGCGTATCGGCCTCGTTCTGATGCCCCTTGAGAGGGAAGGCCGCTCAATCGGAGAAAATCACCCACGGTGGGGGAGACAGCGCAGGGAGCGCCGCTCAGGGCGTCTGCGGCCCCGACGACGGGACGCTCGGCAAGGCTCGCGCGCCGGCCTCGAACGCCACCGGTCGTTCCCGCGGCTTGATACGCCCGGCCTTCACATCCTCGGCGAAGTGGCAGGCGACGAGATGGCCGGCGAGTGGGCGCAGGAGCGGCTCCTCCTCCGCGCAGCGGGTCTCCTGCACGAAGGGGCAGCGTGTGTGGAACCTGCATGCTGCCGGAGGGTTTGCGGGGCTCGGCAGATCACCCTCGACCCGGATCGCCACACGCCTCCGCTCCACCTCGGGGTCGGGAATCGGGATCGCCGACAGGAGCGTCAGGGTGTACGGGTGCAGCGGGTTGTCGTAGAGGTCGTCGGCGGGGGCCACCTCGACGATCTTGCCGAGGTACATGACGGCGATCCGGTCGGAGATGTGCCGCACGATCGCGAGGTCGTGGGCGATGAACAGATAGGTCAGCCCCAGCTCATCCTGCAGGTGCTCGAGGAGGTTGACGATCTGCGCCTGGATCGAGACGTCGAGCGCCGAGACCGGCTCGTCGCAGACCACGAAGTCGGGATTCAAGGCAAGTGCGCGTGCGAGCCCGATCCGCTGCCGTTGGCCGCCGGAGAACTCGTGCGGGTACCGGTTGCCGGCGTCCGCCGGGAGCCCCACGACCTCGAGCAGCTCCCGCACGCGCGAGGCGACCATCGCCTTCGCCGTGCCGGGGTGGTGCACCCGCACCGGCTCGCCGACGAGACGCTCCACCGAGTGGCGCGGGTTCAGCGACGAGTACGGGTCCTGGAAGATCATCTGCATCCTGGTGCGGAGCGGCCGCAGCTCTTTCTCCGGCAAGGTGGTGATATCGGTGCCGTCGAAGCGGATGCGGCCCGACGTCGGCTCGTAGAGTCGCAGCACGGTGCGGCCGAGGGTGGACTTGCCGCAGCCGGACTCACCGACGAGGCCGAGCGTCTCGCGGCGGTGGATGGAGAGGCTGACGCCGTCCACCGCCTTGACGTCGCCGACGTGACGGTCGAGGAGGATGCCCGACCTGATCGGAAACCAGACCCGGAGGTCCTCGATCTCGACCAGCGGGGTACCTCCGGTTGCGCCGTTCGTGGTCACGCTGCTCCTCCCAGCCGAGCTCGTTTCCATTCGTCGGCCGGCGCCGGGTTGAAGCAGGCCGCTTCCTGGCCGGGCTCGAGCCTCGCGAGTACGGGCAACTCCTCGGTGCACACGCCGATCCGGCGGGTGCAGCGGGGCGCGAACGGGCACTCGGACGGGGGGCTGAGCATGCTGCGCGGTTGGCCCTCGATCGGCCTCAGCGGCTGATGGCGGCCGGTATCGAGCCTCGGCACGCTGCCGAGCAGGCCCAGCGTGTACGGGTGCCGCGGACGACCGAAGAGCTGCTCGGCGGCACCTGTCTCGACGAGCGTGCCGGCGTACATGACGTGCACCCGATCGCACATTCCGGCGACGACGCCCAGGTCGTGGGTGATCAGGATCAACGCCGTCTCGCGGTCGGCGGTGAGATCGCGCAGCAGGTCGAGGATCTGCGCCTGGATCGTCACGTCGAGCGCCGTCGTCGGCTCGTCGGCGATGAGGATCCGGGGCTCGCACGCGAGCGCCATCGCGATCATCACCCGCTGGCGCATCCCGCCCGAGAACTGGTGCGGGTAGTCCTTGAGGCGGGCTTTGGCGTTCGGGATCCCAACCCGGTCGAGCAGCTCCGTCGTGCGGGCGTCGGCCGCGGCGCCTTTAAGCCCGAGGTGCGTCTCCAGTGCCTCTCCCACCTGTCGACCGATCGTCAGCACCGGGTTCAGGGACGACATGGGGTCCTGGAAGATCATCGCGACCTCACGACCACGTACCGAGCGCAGTTCGGCGTCGGAGAGCGCCAGGAGGTCGCGTCCGTCCAACATGGCGTGACCGCCGCTGACGCGCCCGTTGGGGCCGAGCAGGCCGAGGATCGCGAGCGCCGTGACGCTCTTGCCACAGCCCGACTCGCCGACGAGCCCGAGCGTCTCGCCCCGGTCGACGTGGAACGTCACGCCGTTGACCGCATAGACGGTGCCGCGCACGGTCGAGAACTCGACGCGCAGGTCATCGACGCCGAGCAGCGGCTCGCTCATCGGCGGATCTCGAGCTTCGGGTCGAGCGCCTCGCGCAGGCCGTCGCCGACGAGGTTGAAGCCGAGCACGGCGATCACGATCGCGACCCCCGGGAACAGCGCCAGGTGTGGTGCCGTCTGCAGGTACCGCACCGTGTCGGTCAGCATCGTGCCCCACTCCGGCGTGGACGGATCCTGCGGGCCGAGGCCGAGGAAGCCGAGCCCCGCCACATCGATGATCGCGGTCGCGAGCGCGAGCGTGGCCTGCACGATCACCGGCGAGACCGAGTTCGGCAGCACGTGGGCGGTCAGGATCTGGCGGCGCGGGACGCCGACCGTCCGCGCCGCGAGCACGTAGTCGTTGTCCCGCTGGCCCAGTACCGCCCCCCGCATCAGGCGGGTGAAGACCGGGATGTTGACGACACCGACCGCGAGCATGATCTGCCAGAGCCCCTGCCCCAGCATCGCGACGAGCCCGATCGCGAACAGGAGCCCCGGGATCGCCAGCATGATGTCCATCACGCGCATGATCACCGTGTCGATCTTCCCGCCCACGAACCCGGCGATTGCCCCGAGCACCATCCCGATCGAGAGGCCGACGAGCACGGAGACGACGCCGATCAGGAGCGAGTAGCGGGCTCCGTAGAGGATTCGGGAGAGCTCGTCGCGTCCGAGCTGGTCGACGCCCAGGGGGTGACCGAACGAAGGCCCGGGGCAGCAGCCGTCGCGAATCAGGGTCAGATCGGTGTCTCGCGGGTCGTACGGGGCGAGGAGAGGCGCGAACAGCGCCACGAGCACGAAGGACCCGATGACCGCAAACCCGGCGAGCGCCGCCTTGTTGCGCCGGAGCCGTCGCCACCCCTCGTGCCACAGCCCTCCCCCCGATCCCTCGAGCGTGGTTGCCTCGATCTCGGCGAGGCTCACGAGAGCCGGATCCTGGGGTTGATGTACCCGTACGAGATGTCGACCAGGAGATTGACCAGCACGAAGATGACTGCGAGAAAGAGGATCCCGCCCTGGAGCACCGGGAAATCGCGTGCCTCGATCGCACCCACGAGCCACGTCCCCATGCCGGGCCAGGCGAACACGGTCTCGGTGAGCACCGCGCCGGAGAGCAGCAACCCCACCTGGAGGCCGATCACCGTCGTGATCGGAAGCAGCGCGTTCCGCAGCACGTGGCGACGGTCGACGATCGCCGGGCCCAGGCCTTTCGCGCGCGCGGTGCGGACATAGTCCTCGTTCTGGACATCGAGCACGGAGGCGCGGGTGATCCTGGCGACGATCGCGAGCGGGATCGAGCCGAGCGCTATGGCGGGGAGGACGAGGTGCTCGACGGCGCTGACGAAGGCCTCGGCGTCGAGCGTCAGGATCGAGTCGAGGACGTAGAAGCCCGTGGGATGCTCTGCATTGAGCCGCACGTCGATCCGGCCCACCGTCGGCAGCAGCCCGAGCTTCACGGCGAAGACGTACTTGAGGAGGATCCCGAGGAAGAACACGGGGATCGAGATCCCGACCAGCGAAACGACAAGGCTCCCCTGGTCGACCCAGGACCGGTAGCGCTTCGCCGCTATGAAGCCCAGGGGGATGCCGATCGCCACAGCGAAGAGCATCGCCGCCACCGCCAGCTCGACGGTCGCCGGAAACCGCCGGCCGATCTCCTCGGTCACCGGGCGGCGCGACGCGATGCTCGTGCCGAGGTCGCCCTGCAGCAGGCTCTGGACGTACTTCGCGTACTGGACCCAGACGGGCCGGTCGAGGCCGTACTGCCGGTTGACCTGCTCGATCGCCTCCGGTGTCGCGCGCTCCCCGAGGATCGAGGCGGCCGGCCCGCCGGGCAGCGCCCTGATCCAGAGGAAGACGAGGATCGAGAGGCCGAGGAGGATCGGGACGAGAAGGAGCAGCCGGCGGACGGTGAACCGAAGCACTCTAGGTGTGCTCGGTCACCGTCCGCCCGCTGCCTGGACTTTGCGTCCTAGCTCCCTTCTCCGATCGTGACCGTTGCGAACGACTCGCCGCCCACGCCGACCGGGCTCGGGACGTAACCCGACACGTTCGCCTCCAGGGCGAGGGCCGCCTTCGCATGCACGTAAGGGATGCCCGGGAGAACTTCCATGATCTTCCGGTTCGCCTCCTCGTAGAGGGCCGTGCGCGCGGCCTGGTCGGTCTCCTCCTCGGCCTGGTTCAGCAGGTCGTGGATCTCCTGGTTCTCGAACCCGAACTGAGCAGACGGCGCCTGGAAGAAGGTGCCGATGAAGTTGTCCGGGTCGGCGAAGTCGGCGATCCAGCCGATCAGGTTGAGGTTGCCCGCCGTGCCCTCGTTCACCCGGCTGACGTAGTCGGGCCGCCACGGGGCGCTCTTCGGGACGACCTTGAAGCCGGCTTTGCCGAGGTCAGCCGCAAACGCCTCGAAGTTGCGCTTCGGATCGGGCATGTAGTCGCGGCTGACGTCCGTCGGGTACCAGAACTCGATCTCGACGGGTAGCGTCAGTCCGGCCTGCTCGAGCAGTTGCTTCGACTTCTCGGGGTCGTAGTCGTAGGTGACGACGTCGTCGGCCGACCCGAAGATCTCGGGAGGCTGGAACTGCGTCGCGAGGACACCTCGACCCGCGTAGAAGCCGTCGACGACGGCCTGCCGGTTGAGCGCGTGCGCGATCGCCTGCCGTACCTCGAGCTTGTCTGTCGGAGGCGTGCTGGAGTTGATCGTCACGTAGCCGACGTTGAACGGCGGCCGCTCGAGGAGCTGTAGCGCGCCGTCGCCGCTGATGGTGTCGACGTCCTGAGGCTCGACCAGGTCGTAGCCCTGGATCTCGCCGTTCTGGAGCGCCTGCAGACGCGCGGCGTTGTCCGAGATCGGCTGGAAGATGATCTTCTCCAGCTGAGCCTGCTCGCCCCAGTATTCGTCGTTGCGGACGAGCGTCAGCTGCTCGCCGGGTGTCCACGAGTCGAACTTGAACGGCCCGGTTCCCGTCGGGTGCTCCGTCGAGTACGTCCCGCTCGGCTGGAAGATGCCGTCCTCGTTCACCGCGCCCGCGTCTGCCTCGTAGTCCTGCAGCGCCTTCGGGCTGACGATGTGGAGGCTCGGGAGCGTCAGGGTCGAGAGAATCGTCGCCGACGGCTTCGTCAGGTTGAGGGTCACCGTCAGGTCGTCGACGGCCTCACAGCTCTCGTAGAGGCTCTGGTCCGGCCCGGGTGCTCCCTCGGCCGGGTTCTTGAAGCCCCCGCCGAAGCCGTACTGCCAGTAGTAGGTCGTGCCGTCGCCCTGGAGCGAGGCGGGGAAGTTGAACCATCGTTCGAAGTTGAAGCAGACGGCGTCGGCGTTGAACGGCTCGCCGTCGTGGAACGTGACGCCGTCGCGGAGCGTGAACGTCCAGGCCAGCCCGTCGTCGCTCGCCTCCCAGCTCTCTGCGAGCGAGGGCTCTACTTCTGACGTGCCCGCCGTGAGCCGTGTCAGGCCCTCGGTGATCTGGTACAGGACGCGGATCGACTCTCCGTCGGAGATCAGCGCGCCGTCGAGCGCAGTCGGATCCGCTGCGCCTCCGAAGACGAGGGTCTTCCCGCCTCCGTCGCTTCCGCCGCACCCGGCGGCGACGCTCGCCAGCGCGCCCACAGCGACCAGAACGGCCAGCCTTAGCCTTGTCACCCTCACAGTTGCTCCTTTCGCCACGGCAGTATGCGTGTCGGTCGAGTATAGGACGGCCCGACCGTCCGTAGCACCGGCAAGCCGAATGAGCCGGCACGCAGAAGGCCGAGAGAGGCGGCGAGCCTTGATTCGCCTAAGCGGCGAGCGAGGCGAGCTCGCGCAGAGCGGCGAGCCGTGACAGTGCCTGTCCCTCGAGTTGCCGCACGCGCTCGCGCGTCAACTCCAGCTCGTGCCCGATCGCCTCGAGCGTCCACGGCTCGCCCTCGAAGCCGAAGCGGAGCTCGAGGATGCGGCGCTCCCGCTCGGGCAGGGCATCGAGCGCACGGCGCACGCCCTGGCGGCGTAGCGAGCCCTCCGCCTCCTCGAACGGGTCGGGGGCCTCGCGGTCGGCGAACAGGTCCCCCAGCTCGCCCTCGTCATCGGCGCCCACCGTCTGGTTCAGGGACACCGACGCGTGCGCGGCACCGAGCGCCTCGTCGACATGCTGGATCGGGAGCCCGGTCGCTTCCGCCAGCTCCTGCTTCGTCGCTTCGCGACCGAGCTCGACCTCGAGTCGCCGCGCGGCGCGCGAGAGCTTCTGCTGGCGCTCGACCACGTGCACCGGCACCCGGATCGTGCGCGCGTGGTTCGCGACCGCGCGCTGCACCGACTGGCGGATCCACCAGGTCGCGTAGGTCGAGAACTTGTAGCCACGGCGCCAGTCGAACTTCTCCACTGCCCGGTTCAGGCCCAGCGTCCCCTCCTGGATGAGGTCGAGGAAGGGCACTCCGAGGCCCCGGTAGCCCTTTGCGATCGAGACGACCAGGCGCAGGTTCGATTCGATCATCCGGCGCTTCGCGACCGGGTCACCGCGCTCGATCCGCTTCGCCAGCGTCACCTCGTCGGCCGCGGTCAGGAGCTTGTGACGGCCGACGTCCGCCAGAAAGAGCTGCAGCGAGTCGGCAGCACCGGAGAGCGTCTCGGCAGCCCACACTGCTGCCTCCGCCTCCTCGCGCTTCCGCTCCTCCGCGCTTCTCTTCTCGTCCTCCTCGGCGGTGCGCTGTCCCACCTCGAGGCCGGTCGTCTCGAGCTCACGGGTGAGCTGCTCGGCTTCCTCGTCGTTCAGCTCGTGCTCGAGCACGAACGCCTCGAGCTCGGCGGGCTCGACGAAGCCGCGCTCCTCTGAGCGCTCGATCATGGCCTTGATCTGGTCGGACTCGAGCAGTTCGGTGAGCTGGTTCTGCGTCAAGAGGGTGTTCCAGTCCCTTCACGTTCGGCGTCGGAGAGCACAATCTCCGTTGACTCTAAGATGATTCGTCTCTGATTTCCAGGGTTCCCGCCAGATAGTGGGTGTCACAAGCCCGTAACGTGCGGTCGTTACGAGGTATTCCGGGTACGAGACATGCGCGCGGCTCGTGGCGCCGCGCGTCAACCGAGTCTCTCTACCCTAGGACGTCGCGCGGACGTATGAGGTTAGCCGCGCGGAGAGGCGTGCGCAAGCGGGTACGAGAGCGCGGTCAGCGCTTGCCGGCGGCGCGCTTGCGCGGTTGTGCGGGGCCCTTGGCCCGCCGCTCGGTGAGCAGCTCCACGGCACGCTCGATCGTCAGTCCGTCGACGTCGTCGCCGCGGCGCAGGCTGGCGTTCGTCTCGCCGTCGGTGACGTACGGGCCGAAGCGGCCGTCCTTGACGACCAGTGGCTTGCCCGAGCCCGGATCGGGCCCGAGCTCCTTGAGCGGCGGCTTGGCCGCACCCCGGCCGCGCCGTGGCTTGGGTGCCGCCAGGAGCGTCATCGCCTCGGTGACCTCGATCGTGAACAGCTGCTCCTCCGACTCGAGCGAGCGGGTCTCGCTGCCCTTCTTGATGAACGGCCCGTAGCGGCCGTTCGAGACGAGGATCTCCTCGCCGTCCGGCGCCGAGAGCTTGCGGGGCAGGGACAGCAGCCGTAGCGCTTCCTCCAGCGTCACCGATTCGAGGGCCATCGACGAGAGCAGCGACCCGGTGCGCGGCTTCTCGCTCGAGCCCTCTTCGAGCACCTCGCTCACGTACGGCCCGTAGCGGCCGTCCCTCGCCACGATCTGTCGTTGCGTGGCGGGGTCGATGCCCAGCACCCGGTCGCCGGAGGGCTTCGCCAGCAGCTCCTCCGCCAGCTCGCGGGTCAGCTCGTCGGGGGCCAGGTCGTCCGGGACGCTGGCGCGCTCGTCGCCGCGCTCGAGGTACGGGCCGTAGCGGCCCACCCGCAGCACGATGTCCGTGCCGGGCAACTCGATCGAGTTGACGTCCCGTGCGTCGATCTCCTCGAGATGGTCGTTGACCAGCGCGTGCAGCCCCTCCTCCTCGGCGGTGCCGCGGTAGAAGCGGCTGAGCCAGTCGACCCGGTTCTCGGCGCCCTCTGCGATCAGGTCGAGATCGTCCTCCATGCGCGCCGTGAAGTCGTAGTCGACGAGTCGGCCGAAATGCTGCTCGAGCAGTTTCGTGACGGCGAACGCGAGGAAGGTCGGGACGAGCGCCGTGCCCTTCTTGAACACATACCCGCGGTCGAGGATCGTGCCCATGATCGACGCATAGGTCGACGGGCGCCCGATCCCCTGATCCTCGAGCGCCTTCACGAGGGACGCCTCCGTATAGCGGGCCGGCGGGCTCGTGGCATGGCCCTCCGGCACGAGTGCGGCGGCCTCGACTTCCTGCCCCACGGTCAGTGGCGGCAGCCGCCGCTCGTCCTCGGCCGCCGGCGCCACCTCGTCGTCTCGGCCCTCCTCATAGGCGGCGAGGAAGCCGCGGAAGGTGATCACCGTGCCGGATGCCGCGAACTCCACCTTGCGACCGTCGTTCGACGTCGCACCGAGCCTGAGCGACACGGTCTGTCCGCGTGCGTCGTCCATCTGCGAGGCGATCGTGCGCTTCCAGACCAGGTCGTACAGGGCGAGCTCGTCGCGCGACAGTTCGCGCTCGACGTCGGACGGCAGACGGAAGGCGTCGCCTGCGGGACGGATCGCCTCATGCGCCTCCTGGGCGTTCTTCACCTTGCGCTCGTACCGCCGGGGGGCGTGGGTCACGAACTCAGGGCCGTACAGTTGCGCCGCCTGGGCGCGGGCCGCGGTCAGCGCCGACTCCGACAGGGTCGTCGAGTCGGTGCGCATGTAGGTGATGTAGCCGTTCTCGTACAGGCGCTGCGCGACGCGCATCGTCGTCTGCGACGAGAACCGGAGCTTCCGGCTCGCCTCCTGCTGCAGTGTGGACGTCATGAACGGAGCGGCCGGCCGTCGCGTGTACGGCTTCTCCTCGACGGAGCCGACGGTGAACCGGATGCCGGCGAGGCCGGTGGCGAGGGCGCGCGCGTCCTGCTCGTCGAGCGCCAGGACGTCCGGGCTCTTCAGCGTGCCGGCGTCCGTGAAGTCCCTGCCCTGCGCGACGCGCCTGCCGTCGACGGCGTGCAGCCGCGCCTCGAAGCTCCCCGGCTCGAACGTTCCCTGGATGTCCCAGTACGAGGCCGAGACGAACGCCATGCGCATGCGCTCGCGCTGAACCACGAGGCGGGTCGCCACCGACTGCACCCGCCCGGCCGACAGCCGCGGCATCACCTTCTTCCACAGGACCGGCGAGACCTCGTACCCGTAGAGCCGGTCGACGATGCGGCGCGTCTCCTGCGAGTCCACCAGGCGCTCGTCGATCTCGCGGGTCTCGCCGAGAGCGCGCTGGATCGCGTCGCGCGTGATCTCGTGGAACACCATCCGCTTCACCGGCACCTTGGGCTTCAGCACCTCGAGGAGGTGCCAGGCGATCGCCTCACCCTCACGGTCTTCGTCCGTCGCGAGCAGAAGCTCGTCGGCGCCCTTCAGCTCGCGCTTGAGCTCCTCCACCTTCTTCTTCTTGTCCGGGTCGATCACGTAGAGCGGCTCGAAGCCTTCGTCCACGTTCACGCCGAGGCGCGCCCAGGGCTGCTTCTTCAGCGCGGCGGGAATGTCGGCGGCCCGGGTGGGCAGGTCGCGGATATGGCCGATGCTCGACTCGACCACGTAACCGGCGCCGAGATACGCGGCGATGGTCTTCGCCTTGGCGGGAGACTCGACGATGACGAGACGGTGTTCGGCCACGGGTGGGTTCTTCGGTGTCGGCAGCGTGTTCCTTCTCCGGCCGATGGCCGGTGCGGGCGACACCTTAGCGGGGTGCCGGCGCTTCGCAAGTACCAGGCCGATCGATTCGGGGATCGAGACGGGGTGGAGGAGTCGTGCGCCCGCGGCGCTGCGCCCCGGTCGCCGAGAGTGGCGATACTGGCAGGAACGTGCCCGAGAACCCGCGCCCCAGCATCGTCTACCTGCTCATCGGCACCGTCAGCTACCCGCTGCTGCGGCTGCTCTATCGAGAGCGCTGGAGCGGGATCGAGCACCTCCCCGCGCGGGGAGGCTACGTGCTCGCCGCCAATCACTACTCGAGCTTCGATCCCTGGCCGCTCGGGATCCCGCTCTTCCCGCGGCGCTTCCTTCGATTCATGGCCAAGTCGGAGCTCTTCTGGTTCCCGCTCGGGCTCGTGATCACCGCCGGGGGAGGCTTCAAGGTGCGTCGTGGCCAACGCGACCAGGAGGCGATCGACACGGCGGTGCGCCTGTGTCGCGAAGGTCACGTCGTCGTCATGTTCCCCGAGGGGACACGGCGGCGGAAGGGGCTGCGCAAGAAGCACGAGGCGCGGTGGCGGTCGGGGGCCGCCCGCATCGCGCTCGAGGCCGGTGTGCCGTTGGTACCCGCAGGCATCGCGGGCACCGACGGGCTCGCACGCCTCGCGACGATCAGGGTCGCCTACGGTGCGCCGGTGCAGATCGACGACCTCTCGGGACGGCCGCTCGACGAGGCTGCCGCCGAGGCCACGAGCAGACTCCGGCTGGCGATCACCGAGCTCGAAGCGGCGCTGTGAGCGAGGCGCGACGGCCGCTCCTCGTCGTCGACGGCGACTCGTTCGCGCACCGCGCCTACCACGCGCTGCCGTCCTCGATCCGCCGGGCGGACGGTCGGCCCGGCAACGCCCTGACCGGCTTCATGTCGATGCTGCTGCGGCTCTGGCAGGCGGAGCGCCCCCGCGCGGTCGTCGTCGCCTGGGACACCCTGGGAGCGCCGACGTACCGCAACGAGCTGCTCGAGAGCTATCAGTCCGGCCGCGAGTTCGACGAGGAGCTCGTCGAGCAGCTCGACCTCCTGCCCGCATTCGTGTCGTCGACTGGCATCACCTGCGCCAAGGCAGCAGGATACGAGGCCGACGATTTTCTCGCGGCCGCCGTCGAGCGCGAGGAGGCAGACGGCGGCGCGGTGCTCGTCGCCACCTCGGATCGGGACGCCTTCCAGCTCGCCAGTGACCGCACCACGATCCTGCAGCCGCGACGCGGAGTCAGCGAGCTCGCCCGCGTGGGGCCCGCGGAGGTACGGGAGCGGTACGGCGTCGAGCCGGAGCAGGTCGCCGACTTCATCGCGCTCCGCGGCGACCCCTCCGACCGGATCCCGGGAGCGCGCGGCGTCGGCGAGAAGACAGCTGCCAGGCTGCTGCAGGAGCACGGGTCGCTCGACGCCCTCCTCGCCGCCGGCCGCTTCGCAGCGGAGGCCGCGCGGCTGCGCGAGTACCGCAGCATCGCAACACTCGATCCCTCGGCCCCGCTGCGCGACGTGGCCGACCTCGGGCCCGACTGGGTGGCAGGAGCCGCGGCGGCTCGGGAGCTCGGGCTGGTGGGGCTCGCCGGGCGTCTCGAGGAGGCGGCGTAGTGCGCGGCCTCGAACGGGCGCCGGAGGCGTCGCCGGGTCAGGGCGAGACGAGGAGCTGATGGACGTCGTCAGCCATCCCGCGATGGCGCACCTGCACCCCACCGACCGGCACCACCATCCCGAGCGTCAGGAGAGGCTGCAGCGACTGCTCGAGGCGTTCCCGCACGAGCTCGAGGGTGGCCGGGCGAGCCGCGAGGCGATCGAGCGCGTGCACCACGGCGACTACGTCCAGCTCGTCGCGGGCCTCGGCGAAGAGCTCTGGCTCGACGGGGACACGATCGGCGGCCCGACGACCTGGGAGGCCGCACGCCTCGCCGCAGGCTGCGCGATCAAGGCCGTCGAAGTCGGTGGCTTCGCGCTCGTGCGCCCCCCGGGACACCATGCGCTGCCCACACAGGCGATGGGGTTCTGCGTCTTCGGGAACGCCGCCGTCGCCGCTCGCCACGCGCAGTCGGCTCTCGGGATCGAGCGCGTCGCCATCGTCGACTGGGACGTCCACCACGGCAACGGCACCGAAGCGATCTTTCGCGGTGACGACACCGTCCTCTCGGTGTCGCTGCACCAGTGGCCGTTCTACCCGGGCACGGGAGGGCCGGGCACGAACGACGCCACCACGCTCAACGTCCCGCTCGCTGCCGGCTCGGGAGACGACGTCTACCTGGCCGCGTTCGACGACACCGTCGAGCCCGCGGTGCGCGCGTTCGAGCCGGGCCTCGTCATCGTCGCAGCGGGGTTCGACGCACACGTGGACGACCCGCTCGCGGACATGGCAGTGACGGCGGCGGGGTTCCGTGAGCTGGCGGCGCGTTGCCGCTCGCTCGCCCCGAGGATCGCGGCCGTGCTGGAGGGCGGCTACAACCTGGACACGCTCCCCGGTCTCGTCGAGGCGGCGCTCGACGGCTTTTCGGCGTAGCGACCGGCCGTCCCCGCGAGCGCGCTGCGAGATTCGTGCAGAGAGACGGCCGGGGTGCGGCCCGGCCGTCTCGGTGCGGTCTCACCGCCGAAGCTCCTGGAGGGAACTCGCGACTGGGACAGCTATCGGCACCCGGACGCGGTCACGACATCGCCCGAGAGAGAGGAACCGTGTCCCCCGAAATCGGGTAGGCGGTCTCGCCCGGCCGGCTCAGCCGCGCGCGACGGACAGGCGCTCGAGCGCCTCGCGGCGCGACGAGACCCCGAGCTTCCGTAGCAGGCTCTTCACGTGCGAGCGCACCGTGTGCTCCGAGATGAAGAGGCGCGAGGCGATCTCGTCCGTGCCCAGGTGCTCGTCCAGCAGCAGCAGCACCTCCACCTCGCGGGCCGAGAGACGTCCCGCGATGTTGTCCGGCACACCGCCGCCGAGGCGCCCACCTTCGCGGACGCGCTCGAGCAGGCGTCGAGCAACCGACCCGGACAGCGCCGCCTCGCCGCCCGCCACGCCCCGCAGGAAAGCGGCGATGCGCTCGGGGGGCTCGCTCTTGAGCAGGTAGCCGGCGGCGCCGGCGCGAATTGCCTCGAGCAGGTTGTCCTCGGTGCCGGAAGCCGTGAGGACGACGACCTCACAGGACGGGGCCGCGTGGCGGATCTGCGGCAGTGCCGCGAGGCCGTCCATCCCCGGCATGGTCAGGTCGAGCAGCACGAGCTGTGGCTCCAGCTCGCGGGCACGGGCGATCGCCTCCTCGCCGTCGGCCGCCTGCCCGACCACGTCGAAGTCGTGACGACGCAGCAGCGACACGAGCGCCTCGCGCGTGAGGGGGTGATCGTCGACGATGAGAATCCGCTCCTGACTCACACGGCTCTTATCGGCAGCAGCGCGCCTGCCGACAAGAGGGATGTGGAGACCGCGCGTCCCGAGACCTTTCGCTCATGGTTGTGGGGGCAGCTCGCCCTTGTCGGGGTGCTCGGCCTCGCCACCGCCTTGCTCGCCGTGACCGGGCGCCTGGACGGCTATGCGCTGCCGGACGGGCGCATGGCGCTCGACACCGGCGTCGCCGTCGTGGCCACCATCGTCGCCATTCTCGCGGCGGTCCGCTTCCTCGTCGAGGGTCGAGCCATGGACGTCCTGCTCGCGGCCGGCTTCTTCGCCGTCGGAGCAGGATCGTTCGCCTTCAGAGTCGCCTCCACGATCGACGGCCGCGCGCTCGAGCCGGTGGAGGCCTGGGCCGCTATCGGGGCAGAGCTGTTCGGCGCCACGCTGATTGCGGCGGCCCCCTTCGTTGTCCGCCGTGTCTCGGGACGCCGCCGCGCACTCGGCGTCTCTGCGGGCATCACGGTCGTGGTGCTCGCCGGGATCTGGCTCGATGCGCGCATGCTCGGGCTCGACCTGGAGGTCGGGGCTGCGGACGGCAACCGCTCGATCGCCGTCGTCCTCGCCTACGGGGTCCTGGCCGTGCTGTCGCTCGTCGCCGTGATCGGGTTCGGGCTCCGCTTTCGCCGTCATGGGCGCGATCTGGACAGCTGGCTCGCGCTCGCCCTCACGCTCGTCGTCTTCGCCGACCTCCACTACGTGCTGGCGCCGGCCCGCTCGAGCGACTACGTCCTGCAGGGCGATTTCCTGCGGCTGCTCTCGTTCGGCGTCCTGCTCGTCGGCGTGTGGAGGGCGATCGGTCAGGCCGAGTTCGGCCGTGCGGTCGCCGAGGAGCGCGCACGCGTGGCCCGGGAGATCCACGACGGCCTGGCGCAGTACCTGTTCGCGCTCTCGACCCAGGTGAGCATGCTCGAGTCGGGCGCCCCGCTCGACGAGATCCTGCCGCAGCTCAAGAACGCCACCAATGCCGCTCAGCAGGAGGCACGGTTCGCAGTTCTCGCCCTGTCGTCGGCATCGGGTACGGCCCCGTTCGACGCCGCGCTGAAGCGCTACGTCGACTTTCTCGCCGCAGACGGAGCGCTGGACGTCGAGGTCGAGATCGATCCCGCGGTGACTCTTGCCCCCGACGAGCAGATCGAGATCTTCCGCATCGTGCAGGAGGGGCTTGCGAACGCCCGGCGCCATGCGGGTGCCCGCCGGGCCGAAGTGACGATCGGGCAGCGGGCCGGCAGGCGTGTCGTCGGCGTTCGCGACGACGGCATCGGGTTCGACGGCGAGGAGAGCAGCGCCGGACAGGGGCTGAGAAACATGCGTGCCAGAGCAGCGTCGATTCAGGGAGGGTTCGCCCTGCGCTCGACCCCCGGCCGGGGGACGGCGATCGAGGTCGTGCTTCGCTCCGTGTGACCCGCGCGGCGCGCCGCCGCGCAGCGGGGCTTGCGAGATAGAAAACCCCCGGGTGAGCGGGGGTTTTCCGTAGCAGGCCTGTAAGCCGGATCCTGTCGTGGGTGACCATCTCTCTGGGCCGCCAGTTGCCTGACGGCTCGAGCGGTGTACCCGGTTCCTCGGCGGGCCGCGTCGACGGAACCTGCTTCACCTTGCACCGGACGGGGTTTGGCGAGCCGCCGTGTCACCACGGCGCTGGTGGGCTCTTACCCCACCCTTTCACCCTTACCGGAGCGCGAGGCTCCGGCGGTCTCCTTTCTGTGCCACTTTCCATCGGCTTTCGCCGTCTGGGGTTTCCCCAGCGTCCTGCCCTACGGTGTCCGGACTTTCCTCGAGCGCCGCCGAAGCGGCGCGCGCGGTCACCCGGCCTGCGAGATGGAGGGTAGCGCCAGCTCGGGGATCTCGGAACCGTCGGCGAGGATCGATCTGCACTCGGGGCACGCGATCGCGAGCCCGTGCGCGCCGTGCACGTGGAGGACGAACTCGCCGCAGACCGGGCACTCCAGGCTGACGCCGCGCGCCAGCGCGACGAGCTCCTGGTCCAGCGTGCGGGCGAGGGACGTCACGTTCATCGCAGGCTCCTGAACACCCCCACGACCTTGCCCAGGACCTGCACGTGGTCGGCGTAGATGGGCTGCAGCGCGCTGTTCTCGGGCTGCAGCCGCACGCGGCCGCTCTCCCGGTAGAACGTCTTCACCGTCGCCTCGTTCGCGCCCTCGTCGTCGCCGACGAGCGCAACCACCACGTCGCCGTTCGCGGCGTCCTCCTGCTTGCGCACCACGAGCGTGTCGCCCTCGAGGATGCCCGCCTCGATCATCGAGTCGCCGCGGACGGTGAGCAGGAAGTCGGCGCTGCGCCCGAGCGGCTCGGGCACCGCGATCCTCTCCTCGACGTTCTCCTCGGCGAGCAGCGGCGCGCCGGCGGCTATCTGGCCGAGCAGCGGCAGGCGCGGGGTGTCGTCGGCGACCGCGACGGCGGCAGGTGCCTCGACGCGCCGGTGCCCGACGAGGTCGAGCGCGCGCGGCTTGGACGGGTCGCGCTTCAACAACCCTGCGCGCTCGAGGTTCGCGAGGTGCGCATGCACGGTCGACGGCGAGGCCAGCCCGACTGCCTGGCCGATCTCCCTCACGGTCGGCGGGTAGCCGTGGCCGTCCGTGTACTCGACGAGAAACTGCCAGATCTCCTGTTGTCGCGCCGTGAGCATCATGCCTCCGGGGTTGTCGTGACGAACATGTGTTCGTCACCCAGGGTACGGCTCCTTCCGGACGTCGTCAACCGCGGCTCGAACGCGTGTCAGGTCTGCCACGCTTCGATGATCGCCCGCACGTGCCGGTGATCCGTGCCGCAGCAACCGCCGATCACGCTGAGTGGCATGAGCTCGGCCAGCTCGCGATACCGGCCGGCGAGATCGAGCGGATCGCCGTCGTCGAGCTCGGTGGCGGCGTCGAGCTCGGCGTGGCTCAGGCGCGATGCGTTCGCGCGCAGCCCCCGGATCCGTTCGAGCCACGGAGCGCCCGACGTCAACACGTGGGCGAAGTGCACCGGGTGCGCGCAGTTCAGCATGTAGTAGTCGGGGCCGCCGTCCGTCTCCCGATCGACCCGCTCTATGGCGTCGCCCAGCGCTTCCCCACTCGGGAGGCGGCCGTCCGTCTCCAGCGTGAACGAGATCGCGACGGGCAGCCCGGCCGCGCGCGCCGCGCGGACGATCCCCATCGCTTCCTCGGCATAGGTCATCGTGATCGCCGCGACCATGGCGGCGCCGCTCTCCGCGAACACGTCGATCTGCCGCCGATGGTACGAGAACGCCTCGTCCGGGGAGAGCAGCGACTCGGGCCGGTACCCGTCGCTCTCCGGGCCGACGCAGCCGCTGACGACGATCGTCCCGATCGACGCGGCGCTCGTGCGGTGCACCTCGTGCATGAGCGCGATCGCCTTGCGGTTCAGCGCGTCGAGCTCGACTGCCGGGATCCCGATGAGCGCGGCCCACGCCGGGTTTGCCCGCCAGGTCGGGCTCTCGAGGAGGAGCCCGACGCCGTGCTCGGCCGCGAGCGCGGCGAACCGCTCGTAGTAGCGGCGGAGCCGCGCTGTTCCCTCCTCGGTGCGCAGGAGAACGAACGCAGCGAACTCCGGGAGCTCGATCCCGTCGTGGAAGACGAGCTCGGTCTCGAGCCCGCTGTCGGTGATGAGAAGCTCGCCCTCGAGCTGCGGTAGGCGTACGGGAGTCACAGGCTCTTCCTTTCGTTCGCGTCGCCAGTGGTCGGAGCGCAGACTCTTGCACGGCTGCGAGCGAAGAGAGGTGCGGCGCGCCCGAGACGGCGGGTGCGGCGGGCCGCACGGCGGGCGGTTCGCTCGTCCTTCCTACCGGCGTCGGCCCCGCAAACGCGTGACGGCCCTTGCGGGCCGCCACGTCGAATGCGCTGGAGAGGACTTGAACCTCCACGGCCCTAAGGCCACAAGGCCCTCAACCTTGCGCGTCTACCAATTCCGCCACCAGCGCGCGGCGCTCAGTGTACCCGCGCTAGGTGAGCAGGCGGTACAGGACGACGGTGTTGGCGAAGAACAGGACGCCGAGCGCGACCGTGAGGCGTGTGAGGTTGCGCTCGACGATGTGCGTCCCACCCTGCGACTGCGGCGTGAAGCCGATGCCGCCGAAGCCGGCATCGCGGCCGGAGTGCATCAGCACCAGCGTGACGAGCGCTGCCGAGATGAGAACCTGGAGGACGGCAAAAACCGGGACCATCGCCGCGGGATGGTACCAGCGCTACCCTGCCCGCATGGCGGCGGGCGACGAGGTGCGGGCGAAGATCCAGCGGCTGCTGGTCACGGGCGACAACCGACTCAAGCAAGGCGTCGACCCGGCGCGGGTGCGTGAGAGCTACGAGCAGGCGCTCGAGGTCGCGCGCGCGGCCGGGATCGAGGACGCGGTACGCCCTCTCGTGGAGATCAGGCTCGCCGATCTCGCGCCGCGCGCAGCAGAAGAGCCTCCACCCGCTCCGCCTGCAGCCTGACGTCGTGCGGCTTCGCAGCTTCCCGGGCCGCGAGATTCGGACGGGGCAGCGCCGCCGCGCGCTCGAGCCCCTCCACGAGCGCCTCGTCGCTGCTCGGATCGACGACGGCGCCGGCGTCGTGGGGGACGAATTCCGGCGGCCCGCCGACGGCGGTCGCCACGACCGAGCGCCCGCAGGCCATCCCCTCCAGCGTCGCCAGCCCGAACGGCTCCATGAGGCTGGGCTGGCACACGACATCCGCCGCGGCCATCCAGCGGGGCACGCGCTCGTGGCTCACGGCGTCGACGACCTCGATCCCGCGCCTGCCCGCGAGGGCGGCGCGGAGCGGGCCGTCGCCGAGGAACGCGAGGCTCCCTTCGCCTCGCTGCTCGAACGCCCGCGCCAGCCGCACGACGTTCTTTCGCTCGGTCAACGAGCCGACGCACAGGAACGCCGTCCCCTGCGGCTGCCAGCCGACCTCGTCGCGCGCTGCCTGCTGGTCGGCCGGGGCGAACCGCTGCAGGTCGACGCCGCAGTCGATCACCGTCGTCTTGCCCGCCGCTGCAGGGACCGCGGCCACGAGCCGGTCACGAAGCCAGGACGACACCGCCACGACACCGTGCGCCCGCCGGATCGTCAGGCGTGTCGCCCGGCGCGCCAGCGTACTCGAGCGGGCGTTCTCGACGTCCTGCCCGTGGGCCGTGACGACGAGCGGCGCCCGCCCGGCGAGCGCGGCCAGGAGCCCGGCCGGGACGAGAAAATGCGCATACGTCACGTCGGGCCGGAAGGCCCGCGCGGTGCGGGCCACGTCCAGCCCGAGCCTCGCATGCCGGGAGCGTCCGCCGCTGCGATCGACCACCGCGCGCGCGAGCGAATGCCCTCGTGCTGCCAGCTCGCGCTCGAGCTCCGCGACGAAGGAGCCGAGAGAAGGCGCCGCCGGCCCCGGGTACATCTGGGAGACGAGCAGGATGCGTAGCGGCCGGTGGGCCGGCCGCTCGCGGTCGTCGACGGGTGGGCGGGGCACCGCCTCGCCCTACTGTGACCAGGCCGTGGGCGTTCTGTCCCAGCGTTGGGCGCGCAGGGCCTCGAGCAGCTCGGGCGGGAGCGGGCCCGCCTCGGCCGCGGCCACGTTCGCCTCCACGTTCGCGACACGCCGCATGCCCGGGATCACGGTTGCGACATCCGGGCACGAGAGCACGAAGCGCAGCGCCAGCTCGGCCATAGTCATCCCCTCCGGCACGAGCGGTCGCAGGCGCTCCACGCGTTCGACCGTGGCAACCAGGTTCTCGGGCACGAAGTAGCTGTTGCGCCAGTCGCCCTCCGGCCAGCGCGTGTGGGCCGTGAGCACGCCCGTCAGCGAGCCCTCGTCGAACGGGACGCGGGCGATCACGGCGACATCGTGCCTCCGGCACGCGGGAAAGAGCTCGTCCTCGGGCGCCTGGTCGAAGACGTTGTAGATCACCTGGACGGCGTCGACCAGGCCCGTCTCGAGCGTGCGCAGCACGTTCCACGGCTCCCAGCGGTTGACGCTGACGCCGACCGCGGCGATCACGCCTTCCTCCCGCAGGGCGGTCACCTCCTGCTGCCACGACGCGTCCTCTGCCCAGTCGTCCTCCCAGACGTGGAACTGGAGCAACCCGATCGTGTCGACACCGAGGTTGTCGCGGCTCGCCAGGGCGTACTCGCGGATGTGCGCGGGCGGGAACACCTCCTCGAGCGGGTCACCGCGGCGGGTCGGCCAGCGGCGGTTCCTCGGCGGCACCTTCGTTGCCGCGAGGAGCGGACGCTGCGGATTGGCGCGGAGCAGATCCGCGAGGATGCGCTCGCTGGCACCGTCGCCGTAGGCCCAGGCCGTGTCGTAGAACGTGCAGCCGCGGTCGACCGTGATCTGCAGGGCCGAGGCGGCCTCATCCTCGTCCGTCCCGGTCCACCCCGCGACTCCCCACATGCCGACGCCGAGCTCCGCGACCTCGCGCCCCGTGCGACCGAATCTCCGCGTCCTCATCCTGCGGCCCGCCTCTGGTCGTAGGTTCCCCAGAGGTCGCGCAGCGCGCCGCAGATCTCGCCCACGGTGCAGTGGGCCCGGAGCGCGTCGCGCATCGGGTGGAGCAGGTTGTCGTCGGTCTGGGCGACCTCGCGGACGCGCGCGAGTGCGGCCTCGGCGGCCCGGGCGTCGCGCCCGGCACGTACCTCTCGTGTGCGCTCGACCTGGCGCCGTTCCGCGGCGGGGTCGACGTGGTGGAGCTCGACGCGCTGCTCGCTCTCCTGGGTGAAGTCGTTGACGCCGACGATGATGCGCTCGCCCGTCTCGACCTGGCCCTGGTAGCGGTAGGCGGCGTCCTCGATCTCGGCCTGGACGAGGCCTGCCTCGATCGCGGCGACGGCGCCGCCGAGCTCGTCCACTCTCGCGATCAGCTCGCCGGCCAGGCGCTCGAGCTCGGTCGTGAGCGCCTCCACGTAGTAGCTGCCGCCGAGCGGGTCGGCGGTGTGGGTGGTGCCTGCCTCGTGCATGAGGATCTGCTGGGTGCGCAGAGCGATCGTGGCGGCGTGCTCGGTGGGGAGCGCGAGCGCTTCGTCGAAGCTGTTCGTGTGCAGCGACTGGGCGCCGCCGCAGACGGCGGAGAGCGCCTGCACCGCGACGCGGACGACGTTGTTCTCGGGTTGCTGGGCGGTCAGGGTGGAGCCGCCCGTCTGCGCATGGAAGCGGAGCGCCTGTGCCCTGGCGTTCGTGGCGCCGAAGCGGTCTCGCATGATCTCGGCCCACATGCGGCGTGCCGCACGGTACTTCGCGACCTCCTGGAAGAAGTCGTTGTGTGCGTTGAAGAAGAAGGAGAGGCGGGCGCCGAACGCATCCGGGGAGAGGCCGGCGGCGATTGCCGCCTCGCAGTAGGCGATCCCGTTCGCGAGCGTGAACGCGAGCTCCTGCGCGGCCGTGGAGCCGGCCTCGCGGATGTGGTAGCCGGAGATCGAGATCGTGTTCCAGTGCGGGATCCGCTCGGCGCAGTAGGCGAACAGGTCGGTGGTCAGTCGCATCGACGGCCGCGGCGGGAAGATGTAGTTCCCGCGCGCCACGTACTCCTTGAGGATGTCGTTCTGGACGGTGCCGCGCAGGGCGCTGCCGGGAACCCCCTGCCCCTCCGCCACGAGCTCGTACAGGAGCAGCAGGAGCGAAGCGGGCGCGTTGATCGTCATCGAGGTCGAGACCTCGCTCAGCGGGATCCCGTCGAGCAGTGTCTCCATGTCCGCCAGGGAGTCGATTGCGACGCCGGTGCGGCCGACCTCCCCCTCCGCTACCGGGTCGTCCGAGTCGTAGCCGAGCTGTGTCGGCAGGTCGAACGCGATCGAGAGGCCCGTCTGCCCTCGCTCCAGCAGGTAGCGGTAGCGGGCGTTCGACTCCTCGGCCGACGCGAACCCGGCGTACTGGCGGATCGTCCAGGGACGCCCCCGGTACATGTCCCGGTACGGCCCGCGCGTGAACGGGAACTCCCCTGGCGGCTCCAGCACCCTGCCGGGCGCAGCCGTCGCCTCGTAGACGGGCCGCACCTCGATGCCCGAGTCGAGCACTCGGCGGTCGGGGGTGATGGCCACGAAGGCATTCTACTCGGCGCGGTTCGGCGGGCAGGCACCCCCGCTCGGCCAAAGCGCACCGGTTCCCGCGTGCTCGACGGCGGTGACGCCCGTGGCGGCTAGAGCACGCCGTCGGCGCGCTCGATCGCGTCGAGCGCGATCTTCTTGCCGGAGTCGATGTGCGCGCGGATGGCGGTCTGGGCCGCTGCGAGGTCGCCGGCAGCGAAGGCGTCGACGATGGCCCGATGCTCGCGGGCGAGGTATTCGCCGCCCTCGAGGCGTCCGCCGCGGATCACCTGCATCATCAGGTTGACGGAGAGCTCGCGGTACCAGTGCGACAGGACTGCGTTGTCCGCCAGGTCCACCTGGAACTCGTGGAAGGCTGCGTTGGCGGTGTCCCACTGCTCGTGCGAGATCGCTGCCTCGGACGCCTCCATCAGGCTGCGGAAGGTCTCGAGCTGCTCCTCGCCGACCACGCCGACGGTGCGCTCGGCCGCGTGCAGCTCGAGCGCGAGGCGCACGTCGTAGCCGTCCGCCAGCGTCTCGGCCGTCACGGGCGTCACGTAGTAGCCGCGCCGCGCCTTGACCGTCAGGAGGCCTTCGGAGACGAGCCGGGTGAGCGCGTGGTGAACGGGGCTGCGCGAGACGCCGAGCTCGGAGGCGAGCTCGTGCAGCGAGAGCTTCGCGCCGGGGCCGGGATCCCGCTGGAGCACGCGCTGGCGCAGTGTCTCGTACACCTGCTCGTTGAGGTTCGTCCGCGGGAGAGTCATCGCCATATCCAGATGTAACATGACAGGACCCGTGGAGGGCAACCCCCCGGATACGCTTGACGGATGAGAATCGCCGTGAAGCTGTTCGCGGCCCTGCGCGAGCGGGCAGGGGCACGCACGGTCGAGCTCGAGCTTCCCGACGGGGCGCTCGCCTCCGACGTGTGGCCCGCGCTCGGCCTCGGTGACGAGCCACCGGGCCTGTTGCTGGCCGTCAATCGAACGTACGCGTCCCGCGATGCGGCGCTGCACGACGGCGACGAGGTGGCGCTGATCCCCCCGGTCTCGGGCGGCGCCTTTCGGCTCTCCGCCCAGCCGCTCTCGCTCGACGCGGCGGTGCGCGAGGTCGCGTCGGCCGACGCCGGCGCGATCGCCACCTTCTCCGGCACGACCCGCGCGCATTCGCGGGGCCGGGAGGTCGTGCGGCTCGAGTACGAGGCGTACGAGGGCATGGCAGAGGAGGAGATGGAGCGGATCGCCGCGCAGTTGAAGGAGCGCTACGCGCTCGTCGAGATGGCGATCCACCACCGCACCGGGGTCGTCGCGGTCGGCGAGACGAGCGTCGTCATCGCCGTGGCGGCGGCGCACCGCGGCGACGCGCTGGCGGCCTGCCGCGACGCCATCGACACGCTCAAGCAGACGGTGCCGTTGTGGAAGAAGGAGATCTACGTCGGCGGCGAGGAGTGGGTTGGAAGCGAGGCGCAGTATCAGGCAGAGCTTCGCGAGGAGCGAGCGCGGGGCTGAGGGCCGGCGCCGGGTGCGGCGACGCTACGACGGCGGTGCCTCGCCGGCGAGGAAGCCGTACGAGCCGACGGTGCGGGCAGCGTGCGAGACGGGCGGCTCGTCGCAGCGCTCGGCGATCCCGCGCGTGAAGTCGGCGAAGGCGGGCAGCTCGAGGAGAGGGTTCCCTCCGGCGGCAGAGTCGATCGACGCGACGTGGAGGAAGCTGACGCCGTCCTCGAGCCGGAAGCTCGCGTAGCGCAGGCCCTCCGGGCGGCGTTCGTCCAGCTCCACGAAGACCCGCTCGATCAGCTGCTGGTTCTCCTCGGCCGATTCGGGCTTGACCCGATAGCGAACCACGACCTCTCCCACGGCGTGCGCCTCCTGGTCGGCGGTGATGCGTCGGACGTCGATGGTAACATGTCTGTTACGGATATGCACGCGCTCGACGCCCTCGGAAACCCCACGCGCCGCACGATCCTGCGCACGTTGCAGAGGTCGCCGCTCGCCGTCGGCGAGCTTGCGACACGTTTCCCGGTCAGCCGCCCCGCGATCTCCCGTCACCTCCGCCTGCTGGAAGAAGCGGGGCTCGTGGAGCAGAGGCCTCACGGCACGCGCACGGTCTACGCAGTGCGGGTACAGGGGTTTGCCTCGGTTCACGAGTTCGTCGACGAGTTCTGGGAGACGGCGCTGTCGCGGCTGGAGGAGCTGGCGCAGGAGTGATCGCCAAGTCGGCGTTCCTGCGGTGCGCGCCCGAGAAGGCGTTCGCGCTCTTCACCGAGCGCGCTTCCGAGTGGTGGCCCGAGCCGCTCCGGCACACCTCGGACGCGCGCAGCGAGATCAGGATGGTGGCGAGTGGACGATTCTGGGAACGGGCCAAAGACGGTCACGAGGTCGAGCTCGGCCGGGTGACCAACTGGGAGCCGCCGGCGAAGCTGACGCTCGACTTCTATCCCGGCACCGACATCAGCCATCCGACCGAGGTGGTGGTGCGGTTCGAGGCGGAGGGCGAGGGTACCCGCATCCTCGTCGAGCACCGGCCCAAGGCCGAGAGCGCAGACCTCTGGGCGCACGGGGCCCCCCGCTTCGAGCGGGCGTGGGACTCCATGCTGGCGGCGCTCGCGGGTGCGGCTGACACCATTCCGTAACGAATATGTTACGTTTGACCGGTGAAGAGCTTCGAGACGGAAACGACGATCTCCGCCACGCCCGAGGTGATCTGGGCGCTCCTGACGGATGCGCCCGGCTACCCGGCCTGGAACACGACGGTCGACCGGGTCGAGGGGCGGATCGCGGCTGGCGAGAAGGTCAAGGTGCACGTCAAGGTCAACCCCGGCCGGGCCTTCCCGGTGAAGGTGACCGAGTTCGCGCCGCCCCGGCGCATGGTGTGGTCGGGAGGCATGCCGCTCGGGCTCTTCAAGGGTGAGCGCACGTACACGCTCACGCCCACCGCCGGCAGCGTCCACTTCGCCATGCGCGAGATCTACCGCGGCCCCCTGGCCCCGCTCGTCGCGCGCTCCATCCCGGACCTGCAGCCGGCATTCGACGAGTTCGCAGTTGCGCTCAAGCAGCGGGCCGAGAGCGTATGAGCCCCGGCGTCTTTCCCGGCGCATAGCGCGCACCGGCGCTCCCGCACCGCCCGCCGCCGCGAGGCCTGCCTTTCTCGAGCGCCGTCGCCGATCGGCCCGTGCGAAAACCGTTGCTGCGAGTACCGTTTGGGAATGAGCGTCGAGCCGGGCCGATCTTCCCCGACCGCACGAGACCGGGCCTGCGGTTCGCCGCCGTGCCCCGGAGTTGCGGCAGAGGTGGTGCGCGCCCGGTCCGTGGGCCCGACCCGGGCGAGACCGTGACGAGCCCTGCCGAGGAGATGGGGCCGACACCGTCCCCCGAGCCCGTGAGGCGCCGTGGCGCCTTGGCACGCGTCGTCGTGCCCTTCGTCGTCGCCGGCGCCGTGCTCGTGAAGATCGCCGGCTCGCTCAAGTTCGCCGGCATCTTCCTCTCCGTCGGCGGCTACGCCCTCCTCTTCGGCTGGCAGTTCGCGGTCGGCTTCGTGCTGCTCATCCTCGTGCACGAGCTCGGCCACTACGTGGAGGCGCGGCGGCAAGGGCTGTCGCCCTCGCTTCCCGTCTTCATCCCGTTCCTCGGTGCGTACGTCGCCCTGCGGGGGCAGCCGTTCGACCCGTGGCGCAATGCGCTCGTCTCCATCGCGGGGCCGATCGCCGGCGGCGCTGCGGCGCTCGGCTGCCTGATCTACGGCGAGGTGGCCGGCTCCGACCTGGTGCTGGCGCTCGCCTACGCCGGCTTCTTCCTGAACCTGATCAACCTCGTGCCGATCGGCATTCTCGACGGCGGGCACATCCTGCGCTCGTGGCGCGTGCTGCGGCACGGCGGCGGCCGCCCGAGCGCAGCCGACGCCCGGCACCTCGGCGGCGTCGTGGCCGCGCTGTCGGCCGCGACCGCTGCTGCGCTCGCGCTCGGCATGTTCGCGGCGCACATCCCGCAGGACCGCCTGTGAGCCCGGGCGTCAACGGGGGGCTCGACAGCAGGCTGCTGCGCCGCAAGCACGAGGCGCTCGCCAGCGACGTGTCGCTGATCGCCTCCGAGTTCCTGGCGGGGTTCCAGACGGTGAAGCAGATCGACCGCCCGGCCGTGTCGATCTTCGGGTCGGCCCGCGTTCCCCCGGGATCGCCGGCCTACGAGAGCGCGCGCGAGACCGGGGCACTGCTCGCCGCTGCAGGGTTCGCGGTCGTCACGGGCGGCGGCCCCGGTGTGATGGAGGGGGCGAATCGGGGCGCCCAGGAGGCCGGCGGCCTCTCGGTCGGCTTCAACATCGTCCTCGCCCACGAGCAGTCACTCAACCCGTACTGCGACCTGGCTCTCACCTTCAAGCACTTCTACGCGCGGAAGACGATGTTCGTGAAGGCGGCCGAGGGATTCATCATCTTCCCGGGCGGCTTCGGCACCCTGGACGAGCTGTTCGAGTCGCTCACCCTGATCCAGACGGGCAAGATCGGCGGCTTTCCGGTGGTGCTCTGCGACGGCGCCTACTGGTCGCGCATGCTGGACTGGATCCGCTCGCAGATGCTCGAGAACGGGCTCATCTCGGCCGGCGACCTCGAGCTTCTCCACGTGACCGACTCGCCCGCCGAGGCGGTGGAGTACGTCGTCTCGCACTACGACGCGCGGGTGCGCGAGGGCTCGGCGTGATCGCCGCGGCCGCCGACGCGATCAGGGCGCAGTCGTCCCTCCGACCCTCGGTGGGCGTCGTGCTCGGCTCGGGGCTCGGCGGCTTCGCGGACGCGCTCGAGGACACCGTCGAGATCCCCTACGGAGAGCTTCCGGGCTGGCCGGTGGCGACGGCGCTCGGCCACGCCGGCATGCTCGTCGTGGGATCCCTTCGCGGCACCCCGGTGGCCGTGATGCGCGGCCGCGCCCACCTGTACGAGGGGCACTCGGCGCAGCAGGTCGCCTTCGGGGTGCGCGTGCTCGGGACGCTCGGCGTGCGCACGCTCGTGCTCACGAACGCCTGCGGCGGCGTCCGGGAGAGCCTTGCCCCCGGAGACCTGGTGCTGATCTCCGACCACCTCAACCTGCAGGGCGCCTCGCCGCTCGTCGGCCCGAACGACGACTCCCTCGGGCCCCGCTTCCCCGACATGTCCAACGCCTATGACCCGGCGCTCCGGGCCGCGGCGCACGCGGCGGCCGCCCGCCTCGGCCAGACGCTCGGCGAGGGCGTGTACGCGGCCTGGCTCGGGCCTGCCTTCGAGACACCGGCCGAGATCCGCATGATCCGGGCCCTCGGTGGCGACCTCGTGGGGATGTCCACCGTCCCCGAGGTGCTCGCCGCCCGGCACATGGGGCTCCGCTGCCTCGCCATCTCGTGCGTGACCAACATGGCGGCGGGAATCCTGCCGGAGCCGATCGACGCAGATCACGTTCTTGCAGTCGGCGCTGCCGCGCAGGGCAGGCTCACCGCGTTGCTCGGCGAGCTGCTGCCCGAGCTCGCCTAGACGAGGCTCCCGCCTACACTGAGGGGATGCCGGCCTCGCTGCGAAGCCTCCCGTCCGTCGACCGCATGCTCGCGGACCCACGTCTCTCCGGCGAGCCGCGCTCTCTCGCGGTGCAGGCGGCCCGCGACGTGCTCGAGCGCGCCCGGGATGCCATTCGCGCCGGCCGCGACCCCGGCGATCCCGTCGAGGCCTGTCTCGCCGAGCTCGCTGCCGGGCGTCGGCCGTCGCTGCGCCGTGTGCTGAACGCGACGGGCGTGATCGTCCACACCAATCTCGGCCGGGCGCCGCTCGCCCCGTCAGCGCTCGGGCGCGTCGTGGAGGTCGGCGGCGGGTACTCGAACCTGGAGTACGACCTCGAGCGCGGAGCACGCGGATCGCGCCAGGACCATCTCTCGGGGCTCGTTCGGCGGCTCACCGGTGCCGAGGCTGCGCTCGTCGTCAACAACAACGCGGCGGCGGTACTGCTCGCCCTGGCGGCGCTCGCGGAGGGGCGGGAGGTGATCGTCTCGCGCGGCGAGCTCGTCGAGATCGGCGACGGCTTCCGCATTCCCGACGTGCTGGATCGCTCTGGCGCTCGCCTCGTCGAGGTGGGCACGACCAACCGAACCCGCGTCGCCGACTACGAGCAGGCGATCCGGGACGACAGTGCCGCGATCCTGCGCGTGCACCAGTCCAACTTCCGGGTGGTCGGCTTCACCGAGCGGCCGGGACTCGCCGCACTGGCGGAGGTGGCCCACGCCCACGGCCTTCCCCTCGTCGACGATCTCGGCTCCGGCGCGCTGTCCGAGATCGGGGACGAGCCCACGGCTGCAGCGAGCCTCGCAGCCGGTGCCGATCTCGTCTGCTTCTCGGGCGACAAGCTGCTCGGCGGCCCGCAGGCGGGGATCGTGGCCGGGCGGGCCGACCTCGTCGAGTCCCTGCGGCGGCACCCTCTGCAGCGCGCCCTCCGAGCGGACAAGCTCACGCTGGCCGCCCTCGAGGGGACGCTCGCGCTCGCACTCGACCCCGATCGCGCCCGGCGCGAGATCCCCGTCCTGCGGATGCTCGACGAGTCGCCCGCAGTGGTGCGAGCGAGGGCCGAGCGCCTTGCTGCGCTCGTCGCCGGCGAGGTGGAGGAGACGGTGGCCCGGGTCGGCGGTGGCGCCCTCCCGCTCGCCGAGCTGCCGTCGTTCGCCTGCGCGGTCGAGGAGGAGCTCTTCCAGCCCCTCCGCCTCGGCCTGCCGCCCGTGATCGGGATCGTCCGTGACGGTCGGCTGCTGCTCGACGTCCGGGCACTCCACGACGACGACGTCGACGCCGTCGCAGGAGCCGTCGGCGCCGCGCGCACCCAACGCTGACGCCGTGGCGCTGACGGTCGGCACTGCCGGTCACATCGACCACGGCAAGACGTGGCTCGTCCGCGCCCTGACCGGAAAGGACACCGACCGGCTGCCGGAGGAGCGGCGTCGCGGGATCTCGATCGAGCTCGGGTACGCGCCCCTCGAGCTCCCGGACGGGCAGCGCCTCTCGCTCGTCGACGTTCCGGGGCACGAGCGCTTCGTCCGCACCATGGTGGCCGGAGCGACCGGCATCGATCTCTTCCTGCTCGTGATCGACGCGGCAGAGGGATCACGGCCGCAGACGCTCGAGCACCTCGCGATCCTGCGGCTGCTGGGAGTGGAGCACGGCGTCGTGGCCGTCACGAAGGCCGACACCGTGGACGCCGACACCCTCGAGCTTGCGCTCGCCGAGGCGCACGAGCTCGTGCCGGGGGCGGAGGCGATCGCGGTGAGCGCCAGGACGGGCGCGGGCCTGGACGAGCTCCGGGCCGCACTCGCGCGCTCGGCCGCGCGCATCGAGGTGCGGCCGGCCGGTGGGCGGGCGAGGCTCTACGCCGACCGGGTGTTGTCGCTGCGAGGGATCGGCACGGTCGTCACGGGGACGCTGTGGTCGGGGACGCTGGCCGAGGGCGACGTGCTCCGGGTCGAGCCGGCCGGCCGCGACGTGCGCGTCCGCAGCGTGCAGGTTCACGACGCGGCGGTGGAGCGTGCCGAGGCGGGGCAGCGGGTTGCCGTCAGCCTGCCCGGCGTCGAGAGGCGAGACCTCCGCCGGGGCGACGCGCTGGTCGAGCCCGGAGCGTTCCAGCTCTCGTACCGGCTCGACGTCGTGCTGGAGGAGCTGGGTGAGATCGAGGACGGCGCCCGCGTGTCGGCACACCACGGCACGAGCCGCATCCCGGCACGCGTCGTCCGCGTGGGCGATCGCTATGCGCAGCTACGGCTGGCCGAGCCCGTCGTGGCAGCGCGCGGCGATCGCGTCGTCCTGCGCCGGGAGACGACGCTGGGCGGCGGTACGGTGCTCGACCCGGCGCCGCCGCGTCAGACCGACCCGGGGCGGCTGTCGCTGCTCGAGCGGAGCGACCCTCGCTCCATCGTCCTGGCGCTCGTGCGCGAGCCCGTGCACGTGGACGCTCTCCGTGCTCGTGGGCTGCTCGGCGCCGACGCTCTCGAGGAGGGGATTGCCGCCGTGCGGCGCTCCGGCGACTGGGCCTTCGCCCAGGCATGGCTCGACGAGACGACGGCTGCGGTCGAGGAGCGCCTGCGCGAGCGGGCCGCCTCGTCGCCGCTCGACCCCGGCCTGGCGCTGGCAGAGCTTCTCCCGGGTGCCGCGTGGGCTCCGGCGATCCTGCCCCTGCTGCCGGTTGAGCGCCGCGGCCCGAAGGCGTACCTGCCCGGTGCCGCCGCGACGCTGGGCGAGCGGGCCGAGGCCGCCGCAGCGCTCGAGCTCGAGCTCTCCGCTGCCGGCCTCGCCGCCGTCAGGTGCGCCGATGCGGAGCTGGCCCGCTACCTGGAGGAGGAGGGGCGGCTCGTCCGCCTGGGCGACGGGTTCGTCGCGGGCCCGGCCGGCTACGAGGTCGCGCGCGACCTCGTCGTGGAGGAGTGCCGCGCCTCGGGGGAGATCACGCTCGCGCGCTTCCGCGACCTCGCCGGCGTGGGCCGCCGGGACGCGCAGCTCCTGCTCGAGCGCTTCGATCAGGACGGCCTGACGCGGCGGATCGGCGACCGGCGCGTGCTGCGGCGGGCGGGCCGCGAGGCGTAGGCGGCTACACGCGCGGCCGCGGCGTGACCGTGAGCTGCAGCACGTCCGGCCGGTGATAGTGGCCGGCGGGGTCGAAGCGCTGGCGCTCCTCGGCGAGGCGCGCCGGGTCGAGCTCTGCGTAGAGGATCCCCTCCTCGTCGTACAGAGGCCCGGCCAGGTAGGCGCCGTCCGGACCGAGCACGGCGCTGCCGCCACGGCCGATCACGTCCTTGCCGGCCAACTCGTCCGCGAGCGGGAAGTCCGGGGGATAGGAGCCGGCACGCTGGTAGTGCGAGGGCGCCACGACGAAGGCGCGCGACTCCCGGGCGATGTGGACGAGCGTCGACTGCCAGGCGTCTCCGTCGTCTGCGGTCGAGGCGATGTAGATCTCCACGCCCGACGCGTAGAGGGAGAACCGTGCGAGCGGCATGTAGTTCTCCCAGCAGATCAGTCCTCCGATCCGTCCGATCGGCGTCTCGATCGCCTCCAGGCCGCCGCCGTCCCCCTGCCCCCAGATCAGCCGCTCGTGGTTCGTCGGCACGAGCTTGCGGTGGTGCTGCGCGAGCGATCCGTCGGGGGCGTGGTAGAGCAGGCTGTTGTAGAGCGTCCCCGGCCTGGACGGGTCGAGCTCGTTGACGCCCGTGACGAGCCAGACGCCGTGGGTGCGCGCGATCTCCCCGAGCCGGTCGGCCGCAGCACCCGGCACCTCGACCGACTCGCGCACGAGCAGGGCGAACGCTGCTTTGGCTCGCGGGTCGGCCCAGCCGGCGAAGGCGCGTGCCCAGACCGAGGACGGGTAGGCGGGGATGAAGGTCTCGGGGAAGACGACGAGCTGGGCGCCGTTCGCGGCCGCCTCGGCAGTCAGCGTGGCGAGCTTGTCGAGCGTCGCCTCACGGTCGAGGATGACGGGCTCGGCCTGGACGCATGCGACCTGTACCGGTGTGCGCATGCAGGGAAGGCTAGCCCGCGTCGCCGCGTGCTGCCCATTCGGGCTCGTCCTCGATCCCGACTGCCTCCGCGATGCGGTTGATGTAGTTGAAGTAGGAGATCACCTGAATCGCATCGTGGATGGTGGCGTCGTCGAAGCCGTGGGAGCGGAGCGCGTCGGCATCGGCGAGCCCGACCGCCGCCGGGTGGGCGGTCAGCTTGACGGCGAAATCGCAGAGGGCACGCACGCGTGGCTCCAGTTCGGCCCGGCGGTAGTCGTGCGCGGCGTGCCTCGCAAGCTCGGTGTCGGCGCCCTCGGCACGGAGGTCGTCTGCGTGCGACTCCGTTCAGTAGTGGCAGTCGTTGTGGCGCGACACCACCGTGGCGAGCAGCTCGCGTTCCTGCCGGGTGAGGCCCGACGGCCCGAACATGATCGCCTTGTAGAGCTCCATCGACCGCTTCAGCACGCCGGGCCGCAGGCTCATCGCCTTGACGACGTTGAAGACCTTGCCGGCCCGGACGACGGCGGCGTCGTACTCCTCCCGCAGCGGGCCGGTCGCCTCGTCGACCTCGATCAGGCGGATGTGCGGCACGCAGCGATCGTCCCACACGCCGGCAGCTGCCTCAAGCTGCCGCGAGGCGGCCGGGTGAAAGCACGCAGGGTGATCGGTGGAGCCGCGGATGCGGCCCGTGATGGGCTCCTGGAACATGGTGAGCGCCCATGAAGGAGACTGCCCCCACGTCAGCCGGCGAGCCGCGTGCGACGCGGCGTGCGGGCGTGCGGGCGCCTCGGGTGGCCGTGATCGGCAATCCCACCCGGACGACCGATCTCCTCGTCTCGGCCTGGCAGGACGCCGGCCTGGACGTCTCCGTCTCCACTCCGGCATTCGCGCTCTCGACGCTCGTGGCCGGCGACGTGGCGCTCTTCCGCCTCGACGTCCTGCCGACCCTGGACGGCGTGGAGCCGGGGCTCGGCACGTTCAGCGGGCTCGACCGGCGCGGCGTGCGGGTCCTGAACCGGCCCGACGCGATGCTGATCGCCCACGACAAGCTGCGCACGGTGGCGGCGCTCGCCGCCGCAGGGCTGCGGCACCCGCGCACAATCCACGTCACCGGTAGGCAGCGGCCTGCCCGTCTGCCGCTGCCCTGCGTCGTCAAGCCGCGCTTCGGTAGCTGGGGGACGGACGTCGTCCTCTGCCGCACCCGCGACGAGCTCGAGCTCGCCCTGGCAGCAGTCTCCTTGCGACCGTGGTGGCGGAAGCACGGGGCGCTCGTGCAGGAGCTCGTGCCGTTCGCGGGGCGCGATCTGCGCCTTCTCGTCGCCGGTGGCAGGGTCGTGGGTGGAGCGGCACGCGTGGCCGCGCCGGGCGAGTGGCGCACGAACGTCTCGGTGGGCGGGCACCTCGAGACGGTCGAGCTGCCGCCGGAGGCTGTGGCGGAGGCCGAGCGAGCGGCTGCCGCGCTCGACATCGACCTGGCCGGCGTGGACCTGCTCTCGTGGGACGGCGCCTGGGTGGTGCTGGAGCTGAACGGTGCCGTCGACTTCGACGAGCGCTACGCGATCGGGGGTCGTGACCTCTACGGCGAGATCGCGGACGCGCTCGCCCTCCCGCGGACACCGCAGCGGGGATCCGCGTATGCCCGGATGGCGGCCGGCGGCGCTCCTGGAACGATGGGGTCGACGCACAGGAAGGAGACAGTGATGGTCAAGACCGTTGACGGGCTACCTGCCAAGGTGGGCGACCGGATCGAGATCACCGGTCACGTCGTCGGCGACGCGCCGCGCGCGGCCGAGATCCTCGAGGTGCTGGGCGGTCCCGGTCACGAGCATTTCCGCGTTCGCTGGGAGGACGGCCACGAGTCGATCTACTTCCCGGCCGAGGATGCCGTGATCAGGCGGCCCGCGAAGACGGCGTAGGCGCCGGAACGGGCTCCGGGAAGGCGTGACGGCTACGCTGAGAGGTAGCCGCGGCCGTCTTCGTGCACGTGCAGCCCCGGCTCACGAGGTGATGCCGCAGAATGCGACCCCTCGGGGAAGGTGCCTTCGACCGAAAGGTGAGGATGGCGAGCCCAGGAGTCCACCACGGAGCCGCACCGGTCTGCATGCACGGTCGCAGACGATGAGCCCCGGCGATCCGAAGCCGACGCCGGGCGTCCGCCCGACCGAGATCGGGGCGTTCAGTGCGCCGGCAGGGGAGACGAACAGGACGCGGACGATCCCGGTGCCCTGGATCGACTGCGATGCCTGCGCTTGGCGGCACTTCCCCAGCACGACGAAGGGGCGCTGGCACATCGCCACGACGTGCTCGAACTGCGGGGCCGGGCTGACGTTCCCGGCCGGTGTTGCCGATCCGGCACCGGCGGTTCCGGCCGAGGACGAGGGCAGCCCGTAGTGTCGGCCGGCAATAAGCGGCAAACCACGATGGCGAAGGTCGCGCGCGAGCAGGCGCTCCGCGATCGCCGCTCGCGCAAGCAGGAGAAGAAGGACGCGCGGAAGCTGGCGGCGGAGCAGGGCGAATCGGGAAGCGACGGCGTGGAGCCGATCGCGACCCCGCCCGAGGGTGCGACCCCGCCCGAGGGCGCGGCCGGCGAGCCGCCTGCCAGGTAGCGGGGAGCTCGCCGGGAGCGGGTAGAGACAGACGCGGCGCCGAAATGTCGCGAGCGGGGGGTGCAGGGCCCGTCAGGAGAGGTGTCGCGCGCGCACGACGGCATCGACCCCGGTGCCGGCGACGGCTCGTGCTCGCTCCTCGGCGACGATGATGTCCCAGCGGCCGGGCTCGAGCGCGGCCAACGCCGTGTCGACGGAGACTTGCGTTTGCCCGGCCGCCGCTGTTTCGGCTCCGGTCGCCGGGTCGATCGGGCGATGACCGGCCAGGAGCAGGGTTCCGCCCGGGGCAACTGCGCTCGCCAGTCGTAGCACCATCGACTCGACCGGCCCTGCAACGTGGACATAGAGGCACGCAACGAGGTCGAAGTGGTGCGGCTGAGGGATCCAGGTTGCGAGATCTCCCTCGACCCAATCGATGCGTTCGGCGACGTCCGAGCCGACGATGTCGGCTGTCGACCGGGCATGAGCCATGGCCGCCGCCGAGAAATCGACGGCGGTGACCCGCCATCCGCGCGCAGCGAGCCAGAGCGTCTCCGCACCATGACCGCAGCCCGCATCGAGGGCGTATCCGGGTCGCAAAGTCGCAACCTCGGAGGTCAGGTGAAGGCTCGGGGGACGATGCGCGACCCTGTCGGCATGGTCGCGCAGGACGTGCGACCAGCGCTCGTCCCAGTAGCTTCGATCGAACGACGGCGTGCTCATGAGTGCATCACGAGTCGTCGAGGTCGAACCCGGCGAACTCTAGTAGCTGGCACAACGTCGGTCATGGGAGGACGACGAGTTTGCCGGTCGCGTTGCCGGCTTCCATGTCGCTGTGTGCGGTGGCGATCTCGTCGAGGGTGTAGGTGCGGTGGAGCGGAACTGTGAGGCGGCCTGCAGCGATGTCGTCGAGGAAGGATTGGAGGACGGCGGAGGGGAGGTCTGTTGCTCCTCCCCCGTAGGCGGTGAGGCGGACGCCGCGGGGGAGGTAGTCGATCGGGTAGAAGTCGCGGACGGTCCACTCGTTGCTGAGCATGCCGGTGAAGCAGACGACGCCGTGGATGCGGGTCGCGCGCAAGGTGTCCGGTAGCGTGGGGGTGCCGACGAGTTCGAGCGCGAGGTCGACTCCTTCCGGGAAGACGGCGCGGACTGCGGGTTCGATGCGGCCGTCGTCGACGATCACGTGGTCGACGCCGATCGCCTGGAGCGCGGCTACTCGTTCGGCGCGGCGGGTCGTCGAAAGCACCGTGAGCCCGCGGTCCTTTGCAAGTGTCGCGGCGGCCATCCCGATGGACGAGGTGCCGCCCCGGATGAGCAGCGACTGGCCAGCTTGGGCGTCGAGACCGAGGGTGAGGGAGCCGTTGGCGGTCTGCAGCATCTCGGGCACAGCGCCCAGGGTTGCCCAGTCGAGGTCGGAGTGGAAGGGGATGAGCTGGCTGGCGGGGACGCAGGTGTACTCGGCATAGCCGCCGTCGAAGGTGCGGCCCATGCCACCCATGAGTGCGGCCACCTGCTGGCCGACGGGGTACTCGCCGCCGGGTGCCGCGGCGACGACGCCGGTGGCCTCGATGCCGAGGACCCGCGGGAAGGTCACGCCTTGGGCGAGCCCGAGGCGTGTGTGTAGCTCGGAGCGGTTGAGCCCGAACGCCTTGACGCGGATCAGAACCCAGCCCGGCCGTGGGTCGGGGATCGGCAGTTCGCGGATCTGGAGCGCCTCTGGGGGGCCCGGGGCGTCGAGCACGACTGCGCGCATGGTGTCGGTCATGAGGGTTCTCCGTCGTTGGTCGCGGTCAACAGGCGTGTGACGAGGTCGTGCATGGCGGCCTGCTCTTTCTTGCTGAGTACGGCGTCGAGCGCGCTGGCCAGCTCCGTCTCGTACGTCGTGACGGCGGCGGCGAGCGTGCGTCGGCCGGATCGGGTGAGGACGATTCGGGAGGCGCGGCGGTCGTCGGGGTCGGGCTCGCGGCGGATCAGCCCGGCCTGCTCGATCCGGTCGGCGAGCTTGCTCGTGCCTCCGACGGTGACACGCAACGCGCGTGCGAGATCTCCGATCCGCAGACCGCCGTTGCGGGAGCGTCCGATGAAGTAGAGGGATTCGAAGAACGACAGCGGCAGGTCGTGCTCGGCCCGCAGCCGGGTGTCGATCCGCTCCCAAAGTAGGATCTCGAGCCGGATCAGGTCGCTCAGCCACTGCACCTGACCGGACCGATCGTGGAGCTGATCAGATCGCTCGCTCGCTGGGGCCATGCTCGGCGCCTCCGTTGTCAGCGGTCGGCGGCATTCGGGGCGCACGACTCCAACGGCAGTCGACACCCGGTTGGTCGGAGGGCGTTGCCGCGGGCGTCGACGGCGATGAGAGCGTCGGCGGTCGCCGACTCGATCGCCTGAGCGAGCTGCGGGGGCGTCTCCACGGGTGCCATGGGCGGCACTCTACCAGAACCATTCTGTGGAATATGATTCCTTGGAATACGACCTGTGGTGACGTGGTACCGCACCGCAAACGCGTCTGAGCGTCTAAGAGACGAGGACTCACGAGCCTTCACCGCCGGCAGAGCCTTCGCATGGCGGCGAGGCCGCCTTCGTAGGTGAACCGGGGCACAGCGATGGCCTGCTGAATACGACACAACGAGCGAGTGTCCACGGCCGGGCGCGTTTTCCCGCACCATCCCTCCTGACCCGCCTCACCCGGTAGCCTCCGCGGCGGAGCGGCATGGGCCCGGTGGCCCAGCAGGTCTTCAAAACCTGTGCGGTGTGGCAACCCCACGCTCGGTCGGTTCGACTCCGGCGCCGCTCCGTTGGGGGGGTTTGCGGCCACTGACCGGGTGACCGTGCCGTCAGGTGGCTCGGCGCTCGGAACCGCGTTAGAGTCCGCGCGTGCGGGTTGCCCTGGCGCTGGCCATGGCCCTCTCCGCGCTCGTGGGCGCGGTGGCGGCCGCGGCTGCGCCCGAGCGGGTGGCGACGGTACATCAGGGGGACTACCTCGTCTTCGAGGGGACAAACGTGCGTTGCCTGCTCGACGGCGACGACCGTGGGAAGCTGAGGGGGCCGGTCGCGCTCCACTGCTTCGCGGTCGACCCGGCCGTCGAGCGGCGCGTCCTCGCCGTGGGCGGCCTCCCGTTCGGGCGGCCCGGGAGTTACGCGGTGCACGGGACGCTCTGGGGCGGCAGCGTGCTGACGAAGGTGATCAAGAGCTCGCGCAGTGCGTTTCAGGGCATTCAGACCGTCTACGAGAAGGTCGTCGCACGGCGAGGCGACACGGCCGCGAACGCGCCGCGCCGCTACTCGATCGAGCTCGGGACGTTCACGCTGGTCAACGGCCGGGTTCCGCGACTGCGCGTGCGCGCCGGCGACGTCGTGCGCGTCGCGAAGTCGCGGCTCGTCTGCCGGCTCGGCCACGCCTCGACCGGCGCCCCCGCCATGGGCTGCGCGCTCGAGGGCTCTGGCGGGCTCGTCAGGGGGGCGCACGGGTTTCTGATCGCGGACGCCGGCGCCGCGATCGCCGACGCGGGCACGTCGGAGATCGTCCCCGCCGTGACGCGGTATCACGGCCGTTGACGAGGCCCCTCTGCCCGCCGCACCTGGCCGAGAACGCGACGCTGATCCCGACCCCGGTGACCGAGAAGGCGCTGCTCGACGCCGTCGTGCAGGCCCGCTCGGACGCCGCGGAATCCTGACGAGCTCGTGCCGGCACACGAAGAGGGCGGCACCGCCGCCCTCTTCCGACCCCGGGCCCTCGGGAGGACTACGGCAGGGCGACCCTGCGGTGCCGTGCGGTGAAGAGCAGCATCCCCGCGCCCAGCGCCAGCACCACCAACGCCCCTCCGGCGACGACGGCGAAGTCGACTCCGTCGGACGCGGTCGAGGTGGTGGCCACCGGCTCGATCGACGTCGAATGCACCTTGGCGCCGTCGCCCGGGTTGCCGACGATGGCAGCCGTCGCCGGCGTGCCGCTGTCCTCGTTGACCCAGTACGCCTGCGCGGGGCTCGTCATCAGGATCGCGAGCGCCGACACGATCGCCGTTGCGACCAGGATCCGGAGTGTGCTCGAAGTCTGCATTGCCGCCTCCTTGGAGAGCTTGACCATGCGTCGAGCCTAGGAGCCGGCGGCGCCCGCGTCGTTCGCGCACGTGACGCATGTTGTGTAAAGCTCGTCACACATGGAATGGCGGCTGTTCGACGGCGTGCCCGAGGCGGAGGTTCGCGAGGTGCTCTCGCTGGCACGGCGCCGCACGTTCCGGCGCGGCGAGGTCGTCTTCCATCGCGGCGACCCGGCCGACTCCGTGCACCTGATCAGCAAGGGCCGCTTCGACGTCTGCGTCGGCACCGCCCTGGGAGACGTGGTCGCGCTGGCGATCCGCGGGCCGGGCGACACCTTCGGGGAGCTCGCCCTGCTGACCGGCGAGGCGCGGACGGCGACCGTGACCGCGCTCGAGCCGGGGGAGACTCTTGTCGTGCGCGGAGTGGAGCTGCGGCGGCTCGCGCAGAGGCACCCGGCACTCGACGAGGTGCTCGTGCGGCTGCTCGCGGGGCAGGTGCAGCGGCTCTCCGAGCTGCTCGTCGAGGCGTACACCGTCGACGCCGACGAGCGGGTCGTGCGACGTCTGCTCGAGCTCGTCCCCGTCTACGGCGGCCGCCCGCCCGTCACCGTCCCGCTCCGGCAGGAAGACCTCGCTGCCCTCGCAGGCACCTCGCGAGCGACGGTGAACCGCGTGCTCCGCCGGGCAGAGCGCGACGGCCTCGTCGAGCTCCACCGTGGCCGGACGGTCGTTCTCGACCCGGACGCGCTGGGGAGGCGTGCGGGCCGAGGGCGGGCAGCGGGCTGAGCCTCACCCGCCTGCGACGTGCTCCGGCCGGCGTGCGAGCTCGGCCAGCTTCGTGACCGTCCGCCAGTGCGGGCCGTCCCCCTCGTCGCGAGCTGCCACTCTCGTCGCGAGCTGCCACTCGAGCCAGTCGAGCGTCAGCTTCGTGCGGCCGGCGCCGTTCGGAAGCCGCAGGTAGACCTCGCGGCCGGGCACCGCCAGTTCGTCGGGTGGCGAGCGGCTCGGATCGAGCCTCGCCACCGCCGGCGCCTCCGGCTCGTCTGCGAGGAACACGACGTGGAGCCGGGAGAGGTCGGCTCCCGGCTAGAGGAACGGGTTGCGCGCGACGACGAGCGTGCCGGCCATCTGGACGACGAGGTAGGCGGACTCTCCCAACTCGCCCGCATCTCCTCGATATGGGCGATCGGCCCGGGTGAGGAAAGGCGCAGAGCCCCTGTGAACACCCACAGGCCGCCGCCCACCGACCCGAGCGCCGCCGTCAACGGCACGCGGTCGGGGAACGAGGTTGCTGCAGCGATGAGCCCGAAAGCTGCAACCAGGAAGCAGGCGCCGGACAAGGCGTAGGCCGTTCCGTGTTCCTGCAGGTAGACGAGCGACTCGGCCGGGTTGTCGCCGTCCGTGCCCTCGGGGCGGGTGAGCGCTTCGAACAGGAAAGCGGCCGGAATCGAAAGCGCGACCAGGATCAGGCCGGCGGCGGCAGTGCGACGTTCCCGCATTAACTAAAGGCTACTCGGTGTAGTTCCCAGCAGAGTCCTGGGGCCGCTCGATCCGCTTTGGGCTTGACAGATCGATCGGAAAGTAGTTTCATCATCGCCAAGTACTTCTACTGAGAGGATGACGGCAGCGATGGAACCGACGAAGCAGGATGCTCGAGCGATGCTGGAGGAAGTAGGAGGGATCCAGGTGGCAGTGCGTGCCCGGGCCCCGAGGGAATACGTCCCCTTCCTCGCGTGGGGTCTTCTGTTGGCGCTCTGGGGGCCGATCCGTGATCTCGGCGACGAAAGCGTCGTGGGAGGGATCCTGCTCTGGCTCGCCCCGGCCCTCAGCGCGGCCATACTCGTCAACTACCTCCGCCAGCGCCGGCAGGTGCGAGTGAGCCCACGCACCCCGAATTGGCTGCTGCTGGCGTTCGGCGCGTGGGTCATCGCCGCCATCGTCGTTCTCCCGCGTCTACTGGACGGCACCATCGGCTACGCCGCTGCCCTGGGGGGCATCCTTGGCGCGGCGCCGCTGCTCTTGTGGGCCGAGCGGCTCAGGAGGAACCCCTGACTGCCCACCCTCGAGCGCGGCTCGACGACCTTGTCCACCAGCCCGTGCGTTTCTCCCTGCTCGCCGGCCTGGCCCAGGCCGACGAGCTCGAGTTCCGGTTCCTTCGGGACACCCTGGAGCTCAGCGACTCGGTTCTGTCCCGTCACGCGTCGACGCTCGAACAGGCCGGGTACATCGCCATACGCAAAGGTCACGTCGGCAAGTGGCCCCGCACGTGGCTGAAGCTCACTCCCGAGGGCCGCATCGCCTTCAACGACCACCTCGACACGCTGCGGGAGATCGTCGAGGCGCAGACCGACGCGTCGTAGAACCGCAGACCGACGCGTCCATAGCCCAGCCAAAGCTCTCGCTACGTTAGAGATCCCGTGTCCGCTGTCGACTCCGCTCAGACGCTCGCCCAACCGGGCGAAGCAACCCGGTTTCGCGGCTGGTCGATGCTCGTCTGGTGCACGCTCGCGCTCGGGCTGACGGCACCGGGGCAGACGGTCGGCGTGGCCGTCTTCATCGACGACTTCATCGGCGGGCTCGGCCTCTCCCGGTCGGCGGTCTCGGGGGCCTATCTCGTGGGAACGGTCACGGGTGCGCTGGCATTGCCGTTCGTGGGCCGCTGGATAGACCGCGCCGGCATCAGCCGCGCCATGCTGGTGATCGGCGCGACGTTCGGCGCCGCGTTGATCGCGACGAGCGCCGTCCAGGGCATCGTCACGCTCGCAATCGCCTTCGTCGGGATCCGCATGCTCGGCCAGGGAGCGCTGAGCCTGACCGGGCAGACGGGTATCGCGCTCTGGTTCGACCGTCGCCGTGGGCTTGCGATCGGCCTCTCGATGACGATCTCGGCGGGCATGATGGCGCTCGCGCCGATCGCCCTCACTCAGGTCATCGACACCGTCGGCTGGCGTAACGCCTGGATCGTCTCGGGCGTCGTGATCTGGGCGACGGTCGTCCCGATCGCGCTCTTCGCCATCGTCGACCGCCCGTCCGATATCGGCCAGCAACCGGACGGTGCCACACCAGAACCGGGCCAGTTGCACCCGCCGAGGCCGTCGTTCACCGCGCGCCAGGCGGTCCGTACGAAAGGCTTCTGGGCGGTTGCCTCGATCACGGCCCTCAGCGCCAGCATCGGCACCGGCCTCCTCTTCCACCAGTTCGCGATCCTCGCCGGGCAGGGGCTGAGTCGTGTCCAGGCGGCTGCGGTCTTCCTGCCGCAGGTGCTCGGAACGGTCGCAGCCGGCTTCCTGTTCGGCGCGATCAGCGACCGTATCTCCGCCAGGATCCTCCTCCCGATCGCCGGCGCCACGCTCGCGGCCGGGATCGTCCTCGCGACCGTCGTCAGCCCCGGCCCGGTTGCTCTGCTGTACGGCCTCGTGTTCGGCATGGGGATGGGTCAGATCCGAGCGATCAGTACCGCGACCTACCCGCGCTGGTTCGGAACCGCCCACATCGCCTCGATCAACGGCATCGCGGCGAGCATCATGATCGGAGCCTCCGCCACCGGGCCGCTGCTGCTCTCGCTCGGGAACGACGCCTTCGACTCGTACGCGCCCGTTCTCCTGCTCTGCGCCGGCGTCACCGTTGTCGCCTCCGCAGTCACGGCAACCATCGGGCCGCCGCGTGCAGTCCACGGCGGCTGAGCCGGGCTCCGCGGCACCCCGTCAAGCTCAAGGCCCACCGGGCTACAGCCGATACAGGGAGGATGGACGGCGCCCGCACCGTGCCTTATCGCCGCATCGGGACGATTCTCGTCGACCGGCGACTGATCACCGCCGATCAGCTCGACGTCGCGCTCGTCGAGCAGAAGAACACCGGGCGGCCGCTCGGCGAGATCTGCGTCGCGCATTACGGGCTCGACCGCCTAGCCCTCGCCGACGGTCTCACCGAGCAGTGGGACGAGATGCAGCGCGTCGGCGCCGGTGCGGCCCGCGACAGCGCGGCTGGTGGAGCCGGGGCGCCGGCGAGCCGAGCGGAAGCATCCCAGGGGTGGGCCGAAGCGGAGGAGTTGCGCATCCTGCTCGAGGAAGCGGAGGCGGCGCGCTCCGAGCTCGCATCGAAGACCGACGAGCTCAGCCGTCGGCTCGCCGTGCTCGAGTCGCTCGTGGTCGGGGTCACCGATGCGCTTCGCGAGCTTCGCCCGGCCGCACCCGATCAGGTCGACGGCAAGGCCGCGAGCGGCCGCGGCCGGGCCACGCCGCGCCCGAAGCGGGCACGCGCTGCTACGGGCACCACCAGACGACGGGCCGCCTCCGCCTGACGTGCCGTTGGCCGCAGCGCGCAGACGAGCAGTGTGAGACGATCACTCGCTCCAGGGGCGAGGCCGCTCTGGTCGAGGCCGATAGAAGACCTTCGCGACCCGAGGAGCCGTCCCCTGATACGCCGTCTGTTGCCCGCCAGCCTGCTCGTCGCCGTGGCGTTGTTCGCCGCTCCCGGCGGCAGAGCCGCCGAGCCGCGAGTGACGGTGATCAGCGACTCCATCCTCACCTCGGTGCTGTGGTATCCGCACAACCTGGCGATCCTCGACCAGGACGTGGATCTCGACATGCAGGTGGCGGTCTGCCGCCGGCTCGCCGGAACGAGCTGCGCCTTCGACGGCGAGGCACCGCCCACCCTGTTCGATCTGCTGCCGACGCTCTCCAACCTCGGCCCCACCGTGATCGTCGAGATGGGCTACAACGACGACCCGTCGAGCTTCCGTGCCAACGTCGAGGAGACGATCACTCGGCTGACGGCCCGGGGCGTCACGCGCATCATCTGGCCGACGCTGCACGTCTCCAGGCCCGAGTTCGCCGGAATGAACCAGGTGCTGATCGAGGCGATGTTCGCTCATCCGCAGCTGGCGCTGGTCGACTGGGCCGGGTATGCCCGGGGGCACAATGACTGGTTTCAGAGCGACAACCTGCACCTGATGCCCGCGGGCGGCACCGGCATCGCCACGCTCCTGCGGGACGCGGGCCTGGCGCAGCCGCTGGCGCTGTCGCCCAGGGCGACGCTCCCGGCAGCGCGTCGCGGGCAGCGCTACCGCGCGCGACTCGGCGACGCCGGCACGGGCGGGAGCTGGCGGATCGTCTCGGGCAGGCTGCCACAGGGGCTGCGCCTGGGAGCAAGCGGCGTCGTCTCCGGCCGTCCTCTGCAATCAGGCACGACCCGGGTCAGGCTGCTCTACCGATCCGCGGGATTCCAGCTCGGGCACCAGCAGGTCGGGATCACCGTCAGGGGCCCGCGCACCGCGACGGGCGCTACCGCGGCGAGCGGGTAGACCTAGGCCCCCCTCCTGCCACCGAGCTCCGTGGCGCGGCGGCGCCGGCCTCGCCGTGCCCGTGCGGCACGTCCGGCTCGGCGGGCCCGTGGCCAGGGGAGCGTCCGTCCGACTCGACGATGAGTGCTCCACCGGCCGCCACCGCGACCGTCACCACCATCGCCGCGAGACCGATCAGGATCGGTCGTCGCGCCGAGGCTCGTGCGACGGTGGCCTGCTCCGGCCGGTCGGCGTCGTAGCGGTGTCCGTGTACCTCGTGGATGACCGCATGCCCCTGGCCGCGCGCGATCAGGTGTCGGTTGACGGGGAAGGCGATCAGGTACGCGACGACGAGAGCGAACGCGAGCGAGCCCCAGAAGAGAGGATTCGACAGCGGAGCGTCCATAGCCCCGGGGACGGCCAGCATGACACCGTTGTCGACGAGCTCCATCACGGCGATCGAGAAGGAGTCCGACGCGAACGCGAGCGGGACGGCGACGGCAAACGTGAGCCCGGAGCGGATGAGAGGCAGCAGCGTCAGGGAATACCCGAAGACGAAGGCGAGGAGAACCGCAAGCGCGATCGTGGCGGCATTGCCGAATCCGAGCGCGGTGCCGATCACCATTCCGAGCACCTCCCCAATGGCACAGCCGGTGAGGCAGTGCAGCGTGGCGAGCGCGGCGGTGCGGTTCAGTGAATCACCCGAGACACCGGGTCCCGGTCGATGCATCGGCTCTGCGTGGTCGCCCATTTGCGTGTCCCTCCTTGATACCCTATGGGGGTATAATGAGAGAGGGATGGTAGCTGCCACTCGGCTCGATGTCAAATACCCCTGAAGGGTATAATTTCTCTACCCACGGGCTACCGCCGGCTCTTCAGGGCGGCACGAGCCATCGCTCACGCACTCCGCGGACGCACTCGTGGGATCTCGAACGCGGCACGGCAGCGGTGGCGAAGAGGACCCGAGCGATGAACCCGAGGTCCGACAGCCTGCCGTGACTCACCGGAGTGGCAGGAGGCCCTGGCAGGCCCCCCCAAATGCGTCCCTACGCGCGCACTCCGGCGAGGATCTCCACGATCGGTGCCTCGAAGAGATGCGAGGAAGTGACCGTGCCGCCGGCCATGCGCACGATCTCCTCGCGCTTCGGGGCGAACTGACGCTCGGCCTCGTCCGCGCTCTCCTTGGTCTCCCAGAGCACCACGTTCCGCCAGCGACTGCTCGCGTCGTCGGTGAGTGCCACGAAGCCCGCGAAGCCGTCGATCTCGTTCAGCCCGGGAATGATCTTTTCCCGCATGATGCCCAGGATCTCCGCCCGCTTGGCAGGGTCGACGCCCTCCACTTCGACCAATCGACCGTACACCTGCTCCTCCTCTCGTCGATGGTTGCGGCGATCGTACGCCTGCGCCCGAAGAGCGGTCAACCCCGCGAGCCACGGAAGCATCGACCTCTCACACCAGCCGTTCACCCGATCGAGGACTAGCCGAGCCCCCGTCGGGCGACGACGGTGAGGTCTCAGCCACTTGTTGAGAAAGGACGTACACGATGAAGCGAACCACTCGCTCGCTGCTCGCCGTCACGACCGTGCTGGGCTGCCTGGCCGTCGCAGTCGGCGCGCAGGCCGGGGGCCCGGCCGGCAAGGTGCTCCTGTGCCACGGGACAGCCTCGGCGACGAACCCGTACGTGGTGATCAGCGTCAGCGAGAACGCGCTCCAGGGCCATTTCGACGGCACGGCGCCCGGGCACGGCTGGCGGAACGCCGATGACGTCCTCCTCGGCGACTACGCGACCTGCGAAGAGGCCGCGGCCGGTGAGGGAGGTCCCGGGCCCGAGTAGCGGCAAGGCTGGGCGGGGGCGACCACGAACGGGAGCCCCCGCTCGGCGTCGGGCGAGATCGCGCTTCGACGGCTTCGGCCTGGAACCTCGAGGGCTCCGGAGTGGCCCGGGCTCGTTCCCGGCCGGCCGCGTTCCTCCGGCTCAGGGGGAAGGCGGTGAATCGACGACGGGGAGCCCCGCCGCCTCCCAGGCGACGATCCCGCCGGCGACGTCGTTGACCGCGGCGAAGCCCAGCGCAGCCATCAATGCCGTCGCCTGGCCGCTGCGGTTGCCGGAACGGCAGTAGACGACGTACGTCGCGCTGCGATCGAGCGCGTCGATCCGCCGCTCGAAGTCGGAGGCGTAGAAGTCGATCAGCTCCGCATCCTCGATGTGCCCCTCGGCGTACTCCTCCGGGGTGCGCACGTCGAGCACCCTGACCGGGCCGGCGGCAACGAGGCCGTGCGCCCGCACCGGCTCGAGCAGAACGACGGACGACGCGGCCGTCGTGGCGGTGGTAGCCGGCGCCGAGGCATCGTCGGTGGCCGTCGAGGTGCCGCCGCAGCCGCCGAGGACGAGCACGGCGGCGGTCAGGAGCAGGGCGAGAGTGACCGAGCGGGTGCGGTACGGCATTGATCCATCTTGCCAGCCGCCGTCGTCTGGGCCTCCTGACTCCCGGATCGGGGAGCCGTGCTCAGCGCCGGGCGAGCGCGAGCAGCTTCGTGACGGTGTTCCAGTTGCGGGCAGTGGCCCGCGCCTCCAGTCGCCGCTCGAAGTAGTCGACCGTCAGCTTTGTCCTGCCGGCGCCGTTCGGGAGGTGCAGGTAGATCTCCCGGCCGCGGGCTCGGGCCTCGTCGGGTGGCGAGCGATCGGGATCGAGCCTGGCCAGCGCAGCCGGCGAGGGCTCCTCGGCGAGGAAGACCACGTGCAGCTTCGAGGTGTCCGTCCCGGGCCGGAGCAGGGGGTTGCCCGCTGCGACATCGGCCAGCTCGGCGGCCGTGCGCAGCACGACCGTGGCGGGCGCTCCGAGCTCTCGCTCGAGCGCCTCCTCCAGCTCGGCTGCCACATCGCCGCTCCCGCGAGAGCTCTCGAACACGGCGTTGCCGCTCTGGATGTAGGTGGCCACGTCCAGATGGCCGAGTGCCGTGAGCAGCGAGCGAAGCGCCTCCATCGGCACGCGGTTCTTCCCGCCGACGTTGATGCCGCGCAACAGCGCCACGTACGTGCTCACGAGATCAGTGTGACGCAGCCGCGCGCGATATGTTCGCGCAGACGAGGAGGTGGAGTGAGCCGGAAGCACGCCCTGTGGGCCGTCGGAGCAACGCTCGCCGTCGCCGCTGCGGCCGGCGCGTGGTTCGTCGCGACACGCGAGAACACGACGGCGGCCTCGGTCGACGATGCGCTGACCCGCTACCGGAACCAGTCCGGTGCAGTCGAGACGTCGATCGCGCCCGGGGTCTACGTCTATGCGACGTCGGGGTCGGAGTCGATCAGCGCCCTCGGCGGCCGTGAGCACGCCTATCCGGAGCGCTCCACGATCACCGTCACCGGCGGGGGCTGCGGCATGACCTTGCGATGGGACGTGCTCGAGCATCGCTCGAGCACCTTCGAGATCTGCGACGACGGCAGCCGGCTCGGTGCCTGGAGCGAGACTCATCGCTTCGTCGGCCGGGACGACGTGACGGAGTGGCGCTGTCAGGCTGCGGCCTGGCTCCCCGCGGCCCGCGATCCCGGCGCCACGTCCGAGGTGCGGTGTGCGAGCGACGACAGCAGGCAGGACGGAACCACGACCGTCGTCGGCAGCGAGACCGTGCGCGTGGGTGGGGTGCCGGTCGACGTCGTTCGACTTCGCGTCGCCACTCGCCAGAGCGGCGGGGCGCGGGGGCCGACGGTGGAGGAGCGCTGGCTCGAGCGGGAGACAGGCTTGCCGGTACGGATCGCCTATCGCGTCGCGACGCTCAACGCCTCCCTGATCGGCGATGTCCGCTTCGAGGAGCGCTTCACCCTCCGGCTCGTCTCGCTCGAGCCGCGACGTTGAGGCTGCGGGAGCGCCTGCGGCTCGCTCCCGACGGGCTGCCGCGCCCGCAGGCGCCATTCGGGCGCGGGCCGGCGGCCGCCCGTGTCCTCGGCACGGTGATCACCGGCGCGAGCGCGGTCGGCGGTGCGCTTCCCGGCGCCCTCGTCCACCGAGCGGCACGCGTGGGCGGCACGCTCGAATGGGCCGCGCGGCCCCGCAAGCGCCGCGTGCTCGCGGAGAACCTCGCCCACGCCGTCGGCCTGCCCCCGGACGATCGGGCGGTGCGGAGCCTCGTCCGCCGCGAGGTCGTGAACGAGGCGCAGCGCTCGGTAGACGTGCTGTGGGCGCTGTCACGGCCCGAGGAGCTGCGGGCGACGACGGAGATCGTAGGTGCGCATCACATAGCCGACGCGCTCGCGCACGGCAACGGTGTCATCCTCTCGAGCCTGCATCTCGGGGGCTGGGAGGTCGCGACCGCGATCCCTGCTCTCGTCGTGCCCGTGCCGACGACGGCTCTCGTCGAGGACGACTGGCTCGCGTGGGCGATCGACAGGCATCGCGCCGGCGCCGGCCTGGGCAGGCTCTACACATCGGCACCCGCGTCGGAGGCAGCAGCCGTGCTCCGCCGCGGCCACGCGCTGCTCGTGCTCGGTGAGACCGGGGCCGCAGCCACGCGCACCCATCGGATCCGCTTCCTCGATGCCGAGGCCGACCTGCCGGCGGGTACCGTCGCGCTCTCGCGCCTGTGCGGCAGCCCGATCGTTCCGTTCGCGGTGCTGCCCCTCGGCCCGCGCAGATGGAGGGTCACGATCGAGCCGCCGCTGCCGGCACCTGCGCGGCGGGAGGGCGCTGCGGGCGAGCGCCGGCAGCTCCAGGAGCTCGCCGACCGCTGGAGCGCGATGCTTCGCTCGCACCCCGAGCACTGGGCCGCTGTCTACCCCATCGGGTGGGTACGGACGGCGTCGTTCTGATCGCGGACGCGCCTCCGCGCGGCGGTGTTCATCCGTGCGTAAGACTTCGTAACGCTCAGGCAACACGGCGGGACGTATAGATCGGGAATGCCGTTCGTGCCCGTCATCCGCTCCGCGACCGCTCCGGTCGCGCCCTGGCTGCGGATCGTCGCCGTGCCCCTTGCCTCGCTGGCCGTGCTGGCAGGGATCTGGGTGGCAGGCGGTGTGCTCACGGACGACTTCCGCTCGTCGATGGCGCTCACCGCACTGTGGTTCGTCGTCGTCGCCGCCGGCGCGGCGGCTGTCTGGCTGCGCGTCCCCGCCCTGCGTGCGGCCGCCGTAGCAGCCATCGCCACCTTCGTCGTCGTCGGCGGCTACCTCGGCTACACCTCCGTCTCGGGCACGACGGTGAACGAGGTCGTGGCCGCAGGCCCCGCGGTGCTCGAAGGGACGTTCGAGAGCCGGGCACACGAGACGCTGGGCACCGCCAGGGTGGTCGAGCAGGACGGAGGGCGCGTGCTCACCCTCACGAGCTTCTCCACCGACCCGGGCCCCGACCTGTTCGTCTACGCGATCCCGGGCCGCACCTCCGGCGAGAGCATCGACGGCGGCGTCCGGCTCGGGAAGCTGAAGGGAAACCGGGGCAACCAGCAGTACGCCCTGCCGCCGGAGTTCGCCGAAGGTGGGGGCGCAACCGTCGTCATCTGGTGCCGCGCGTTCTCGGTCAGCTTCGGCGCCGCCACCCTTGCTCCCGCCTGATCAGGACGGCTGTGCCTTGCGCCAGCTCGTGAGGTCGTACAGGGCGTTCAGCTGCTTCAGCACCATACGCGCGATCATGTCGCCGCCTGCGCTCTCGAAGTGCACGCCGTCGCCTGCGCGTACCTTCACCTTGCGGCCGCCGCTGTTCTCGAGGTACTCGGCGTAGCGGCCGTTGGCGCCGGCGAACGACGTGTACGTGTCGATGTAGGTCACCGTCTGCGGTCTCTTCCTGGCCTCTTTGACGATGACCGAGTTGATCACGTCGAACCTCGCGGCACGCGCGACGCTGCGCGTGATCGGCAGGCCGATCCAGATGGTGTGGCCACCCGCGCGTGCGATCGTGTCCATCACCCCCCCGACCCGGCGCCCGTACTCCTTCTTCCAGCTCGCCGTGCCGAACGAGCCGATCGTGACTCCCTTCGGGAGCCCCGTCATGTAGCTGTGGTCGTCGTTGGCGCCGAAGTGGAGCACGGCCACGGTCGGCCGCAGCTCCTGCATCCGCTCGGCGATCTCCTTGAACCAGTTGAACACATCCGGTCGCTCGAGCCCGGTCGCGATCCGGCCGTCGACCCCCCCGACCGGCTGGATCACCGGGCTGGCCGTGGCCGCCCGCACGATCGAGTACCCCGGCGTGATCACGAGCGAGTCGCCGGCGACCCAGAGTCGCAGCTTCTTGCTCGGCGTGAACGCGACCTTGGCCGGCGCCGCTGGGGGTTTCGGGGCGGGCTTCGGGGCGGGCTTCTCGACCGGTTTCGCGGCGGGCTTGTCGGCCGGTTTCGCGGGGGGCGTCACGGCGGGCTTCGCGGGGGGCGTCACAGCGGGCTTCTCGACGGGGGTCGCCGGGCCCGGCTCCTCCGCGACCGGGATCACGACGGCGGTGTCGATCTCGTCGTCGTCACTGCGGCCGATCGCAGCCTTGACGAGTGCCCGCGGCCGGTCGAGCAGCAGTGCGCTGCTGATCCCCGCGAGCGGGCCCGTGACCGCGAGCGCGATGTCCCGCTCGAGACCGGGCTGCTGGTTGAAGGCCGTCTTGTGCAGCCCCGGCGCGGAGAGGAGCGCCCCGATCACGAGCGCGAGCAGCGCGACGGCCAGGGCGTGCCCGGCAGTGCCCACGCGCCGACCGTCGTCGGTGGTGCGGGGGCGGCCGGGGCTCGCCCCGCGCGGAGCGCTCGGATGCGGTTGGGTGGCCATCAGAACTGGAAGTAGATAAAGGGTGCCACGCCCTCGGGGCCCATCGCGTTCGTCAGCATCAGCGCGAACGCGAGGACGACGGCCTGCCCGAGCACCGGCAGCCGGGCGAAGCGCTCCATCAGCAGGCGCGGCACGCGCGCGGGCAGGTACTGCGAGCCGATGCCCACCGCGATCGCAAGCAGGACACCGGAGGTGACGAGGGGCGACGCCTGCCCCCAGCCGCCGAAGAGCCCCGTGATCATCTCCCAGGCCGTGCCGAAGGAGTCGGCCCGGAAGAAGATCCAGGCGATGCAGACGAGCTGAAAGGTCAGCACCCGCTCGAGCAGGCGGCGAGCGCGCGTGTCGGGCGGGGCGACGTAGCCGGGGCGCTGCTTCCACCAGCGCTCGGCCACGAGACCGCTGCCGTGGATCGCCCCCCACACCACGAACGTCCACCCGGCCCCGTGCCACAGCCCCCCGATCAGCATCGTCAGGAGCAGGTTCCGGTAGGTCAGGAGGCCTTTCCCCCGGCTGCCGCCGAGCGGGATGTACACGTAGTCCCGAAGCCAGCGCGAGAGCGTCATGTGCCAGCGGCGCCAGAAGTCCTGCAGCGAGCGTGCCGCATAGGGAGAGTCGAAGTTCTGCGGGAAGGAGAACCCGAGCAGCAGCGCGATCCCGATCGCGATGTCGGTGTAGCCCGAGAAGTCGGCGTAGATCTGCACCGCGTACGCGTACACGGCGATCATGATCTCCAGCGACGAGTGCTGGCCCGGCGCTCCGAAGACCTCGTCCACGATGTTGGCCGCCAGGTAGTTGGCGATCACCACCTTCTTGAAGAGCCCGGTCGCGATCAGGTAGAAGGCACGGCTCGTGTCGACCCGGCGAGGGTTGCGCGGCGTGTCGAGCTGCGGGATCAGCTCGCCGGGGCGCACGATCGGGCCGGCCACGAGATGCGGGAAGAACGAGAGGTAGACGGCGAACTTCTCCAGGGTCGTCGGCACGAAGTCGCCGCGGTACGTGTCGACGACGTAGCTGACCGCCATGAACGTGTAGAACGAGATCCCGACCGGCAGCACGATCGACTTCAGCTCCAGCGGGACGCCGATGCCGACGAGCGAGAGCAGGTTGTCGCTCGAATCGACGAAGAAGTCGTAGTACTTGAAGTACCCGAGCACGCCCAGGTTGCCCGCCAGGGCGACCCAGAGGAGCGCCTTCCGCTGTGTTTGCCCCGGGGCGCGATGAATCCGTACGGCGAGCACCTGGTTCCAGAGCGTGCAGCCGGCGAGCAGGAAGATGAAGCGCCAGTCCCACCAGCTGTAGAAGACGTAGCTCGCGACGATGATCAGCGGCCGCCAGCGATGCACCTTCGGCATGGCGAGCCAGGACAGCGGCAGCACGATCAGGAAGAAGATCGCGAACGTCGCGGTCGGGAACAGCATCGCGACAGCCTACGCGGCGTGCGCGACGCGCTCTCGGGCCGGCGGAGAGGCGCTCAGGGGGTCGGCGTGCGCTCGACCGTGGCGTCGAGATCCTGCGCCGGAGGCGGAAGCTTCGTCACCGCGGTGACCGAGTCAGAGGGGGTCTCGAGCAGCGTCTGCTCGACCGGGGGGACGAACCAGGCGGGGTCGGCGGGCACGGGGGCCGGCGGCTCCGGCGCAGGCATCAGGAAGAGCTCGTCCCTGCGCTGCTCCGCACGGGAGGCCGCCCATTCGATCAGGGCCACGAGCACCCAGGCTGCGGCCATGACCGCGGCGATCACCAGCGCATCGAGGTCTGCGAGAGCGGCCGCCAGGGCCGTGGCGGCGAGAAAGAGCGCCTCGAGCAGGAGGCGCGGCACGCCGGGACGCGTGCGGAGCGGAGCCTCGATGGCGCCCACCCACGCGTAGGAAGCTCCGGCGGCGTCGCCGTCGTCGTCCCAGCCGGGCTCGCCGCTCGGGAGCGCGGGGCCGCCGAGTCGCCGGACGTCGGACTGCAAGGCCTCGATGCGGTCGGCGAGCATGCGCACGGAGCCCGCGAGGTCTTCGGCCGGGCCCGCGTCCAGGCGCTCGCCGGCGCTCAAGCGCCCGGCTCCTTCATGGCGTCGATCGCCTGCTGCGCCTGCTCGTGGATGCGAGCGCGGCGCTCCTCGAGGGTTTCCCCGGCCGGCTCGGCCGTCTCCTCGGGCCCGCTCGCACCGTCGGCTCGCTGGGCCGCGAGCCGCTGCCTCAACGCCGTCGCCGGGTCGAGAGCGCTCTCGGGCTCGGTCGGCCCGTGGGCGGGGCGTCGGGAGAGCAGCCGGCCGAGCGCTGCGATGCCCACGAGTCCGGCCATCCAGGCGAGAGCGCGCTTCACGCCAGCGATCGTACCGTCTGCTCCGGTGCCCGTCGGCCTCGCGAGCGCCCGGCTGGTCCCGTACAGGTACCATGAGCGGGCTTCCTGCCTCGCTTCGCGACACCCGTTCCCAGGTGCGCATGCCGGTGAGGCCGCCTAAGACCGAAGGAAGGAGAACAGGGAACCCGTGATCGACTACGAGATCCTGCTGATGCTGGACCCCGACCTCGCCGACGAGAAGCAGGCGGAGGTCGTCGCGCGCGTGCGCGACCTGATCGAGAAGGGTGGCGGCACGTTCGAGCGCCACGACGCCTGGGGCAAGCGCAAGCTCGCCTACGAGATCGACAAGAAGGGCGACGGCAACTATCACCTGCTGCTCTTCACGTCCGCGCCCGAGACCCTCGACGAGATCTCGCGCGTGCTGAAGATCGACGACTCGGTGATGCGCCATCTTGCGACACGTCGCCCCGAGGGAGGTCTGTCCGAGCCACTTCCGGTGGGCGCTTCCGTCGGCGACCATGTCGGGGACGACGATCTCGCCGCGGAGGAGGATGACTGATGGCCGGTGACATCAATCGCGTGACCCTCGTGGGTCGGCTCACCCGGGATCCGGAGCTCAAGCACCTGCCGTCCGGCAGCGCCGTGCTCGAGCTCGGGCTCGCCGTGAACGGTCGGCGGCAGGACGCTGGCGGCCAGTGGGTGGACAAGCCGAACTTCTTCGACGTGAAGGTGTTCGGCAACCAGGCCGAGATGCTGTCCCAGCACCTGGCGAAGGGCCGGCGCATCGGCGTCGACGGGCGCCTCGACTGGTCGTCCTGGGAGTCCCAGGACGGCGGCAAGCGCTCCAAGGTCGAGGTGATCGCCCAGAGCGTCCAGTTCCTCGACAGTCGCGAGCCGGGCGGCGAGGGCGGCTCGTACGTCCAGCCCGCTGGTGCCCAGTCGAGCGGCCCCGCGGCCGACTTCCCGCCCTCCGCATCCGACGACGACATCCCGTTCTAGGAGACTCGATGCGAATGAGAAGCACGTCTGGATGCGGCCCTGCACGCTGCGGATCGCGTCCGCCGCGGACGGCATCAAGGCAACCAGCCTTGACGCCGTCCCCGTCGAACACGCTCCTTGGTGCAGAACCGCCCCAGCCGCACTCCCAATCCACATCAAGCCTCTAGGAGATCGAGACACATGGCTCAGAAGGCACCAGCGCGCAAGCGCCCCAGCTCCGGCTCCGCCCCAGGGCGTCGCAAGAGCTGCCACTTCTGCAAGGACAAGGTGACGGAAGTGGACTACAAGAACGTCGCCCAGCTCCGTCGCTACATCTCGGAGAAGGGCAAGATCCGCAACCGCCGCATCACCGGTGCGTGCCGCCGCCATCAGAGGCAGGTCGCCGTCGCAGTGAAGCGGGCCCGCGAGATGGCACTCCTGCCGTACGTCGCGAGCTAGGACGATGGAGATCATCCTGCTCAAGGACGTGGAGAAGGTCGGCCTGCGCGGCGAGGTCGTGAGCGTGGCTCGCGGCTACGCGCGGAACTTCCTGCTGCCCCGCAAGCTGGCCGAGGTCGCGACGCCCGGCCGGGTGGCCGAGGTGAAGCGGATCGAGGACGAGCGCGCCCGCCACGAGGCGAGAACCGCCGAGCAGGCGGCCGACGTGGCCGCCACCCTCGGCAAGACCGTGCTCCGCTTCGACGTGAAGGCCGGCCCGACGGGGTCGCTGTTCGGCTCCGTCACCTCGACCGACATCACCGACGAGATCTGGCGCACCCGCAAGATCCGCGTCGACCGCCGCAAGATCGGCGTCGACACGATCAAGCGGATCGGTCGGTACGCAGTCACCGTGGACGTGTTCGAAGGGGTGACGGCCGAGCTGAAGCTGCTCGTCGTCCCCGAAGGCGGCGAGCTGCCGCCCGAGGAGGAGCTGGCAGCGATGGAGGCCGCCGAGGCCGCGGCTGCCGCCGAGGCTGCCGCCGCGGCGGCCCCGGCCGCCACGGCCCTCGCCGAGAGCGTGGAGCTGATGGAGGACGTTGCTCCCCAGGCTGCGGAGCCCGACGGCGAGCGCGAGCTCGAGTCGCTCGAGACGGCCCCCGACGAGGATGCAGGCGTCGCCGGCGAGGAGCCCGCCGAGGAGGCGTGAGACCCGGCTCGAGAGCGGCACAGGCGTGAGACGAGGGCGGCCCTGGCCGCCCTCGCTCGTTCCACCGCTTCTCCACAGGCGGGGGCGATCCTGTGGAAACGTGCACGAACCGGTCGCACGATGCGGCGGGCTCGTCCCCAGGGCGCGGGCCGGCACTGTGGGTCCCCGTGTGGAGGACAGCCGGGGCCTGTGGAACAATGGACGAACACGTGTTCTCCTCGCCCTGCAGAGCGCCGTTTTCGGCCACGTCTTCCAGAAGGAGCACCCCGTTGCCGGCGGGGTTCTGCACAGGCACCCGGCGTCCTCCGGAACCGGTTTGATGATCACGTGACCGACATCGCCGTCCCGCGCAGCGGAGCCCTCGCCGGCGCCGTCGTGCCGCCGCAGAACCTCGAGGCGGAGGAGTCCGTGCTGGGCGCCATGCTGCTGTCGCCGACGGCGATCGGGGCCGTCACCGAGGTGCTCGACGGCTCGGACTTCTACCGGGAGTCGCACGGCACGATCTACCGGGCCGCACTCGCCCTCTACGGCAAGGGCGAGCCCGTGGACGCGATCACGCTGGCGAACGAGCTCGACGAGCGCGGCGAGCTCGAGCGCGTGGGCGGCAGCGCCAAGGTCGCCGAGCTGGCGGCCCTCGTGCCGTCGACGTCGAACGCCGAGCACTACGCGCGCATCGTCAAGGAGATGGCGACACTTCGCGGTCTCGTCCGCGTCGGCCAGGAGATCCAGCGGCTCGGGCAAGACCGCCCGGGCCAGACGACCGACCTCGTCGATCGGGCCGAGCAGATGGTGTTCGAGCTCGCCCAGGAACGCGTCACCGGGGACTTCGCGCACATCAACGATCTCCTCAAGGAGAGCTTCGCCCGGATCATGCACCTGTACGAGTCGGGGGTCGACATCACCGGTGTCCCCTCGGGGTTCCGCGAGCTCGACAAGCTCACGTCGGGCTTCCAGCCCGGAAACCTGATCATCCTGGCCGCGCGCCCCTCGATGGGGAAGTCGGCGCTCGCCCTCTGCACTGCGGCCAACCTCGGCGTTCGCCACGAGACGCCGGTGGCGCTCTTCACGCTCGAGATGTCGAAGGCGGAGGTGACGCAGCGGATGATGTGCAGCGAGGCGAAGGTGGAATCGCAGCGCCTGCGCTCAGGACGCCTGGCCCAGGACGACTGGCCGCGACTCACTGCGGCCTGCGACAAGCTGATGAAGGCTCCGATCTACGTGGACGACACCGGCTCGATCACGATGATGGAGCTCCGCTCGAAGGCCCGCCGGCTGAAGTCGCGCGAGCCGGCTCTGGGGATGATCATCGTCGACTACCTGCAGCTGATGACGTCCGGTTCCAACCCGGAGAACCGCGTGCAGGAGGTGTCGCAGATCTCGCGCGCCCTCAAGGTGCTCGCCCGCGATCTCGAGGTGCCGATCCTCGCCCTCTCACAGCTGTCGCGTGCGGTGGAGGCGCGCCACGACAAGCGCCCGATCCTCTCCGACCTGCGAGAGAGCGGCTCGATCGAGCAAGACGCCGACCTCGTCGCCTTCGTCTATCGCGACGAGTACTACAACGGCGAGGAGTCCGACTCGCAGGGGCTGGCGGAAATCATCCTCGCCAAGCATCGCAACGGGCCGACCGACTCGGTCAAGCTGTCGTTCCTCAAGCGCTACGCGAAGTTCGCCGACCTCGCCGCCGCCTGAGCATCCGCGGGCCCTGCTCCGGGAGCCCCGGCCCAGCTTCGTGCCGCTGCCGCTGCTCCCGGGCCGGGGCCGACCTGGACGGCACTAGCGGGCGAACCCTCCCCACGGGCCCAGGTAGGTCGGGCCGAAGCCGGCGAGCATCTCCCGCGCCGCCGCGCTCGGGTCGCCGTAGACCGTGAACCGTGTCACGTCGACGGAGGCCAGGAAGCGTGCCGCCCACTTCTCGAGGAAGCCGCTGACGTGCGCGATCATCGCGTCCGAGTCGGCGTACTTCTCGAAGATGTGGATCACGCTGTCGTCCTCGCTGATGTACCACTCGTAGTTGAGCGTCGGCGGCTCGGTGCGCGTGCCGGCGACCATCTCCTCCATCAGCGTCTTGAACGTACCGAGCTCGCCGGGCTTGACGGCCAACTCGATCACCCAGGAAACGTGGTTCTCCATGCGCGCCCTCCCTCCATCGTCGGTGTCGGGACACTACTTCTCCTCCGACGTGCGTGGGGGCCGCCGCCGGCCCGCACGGGACCACTCCTCATGCGGTCAGCTGCACTGCCGCCGCCTCGATCTCGTTCTCGGACAGCAGCACCAGTCCGGCTGCGTCGCCGAGCGGGATGAAGGAGTCCTTGCTCGCCACCCGTCCCATCGGGCCGTCGAAGCCGACGTCCACGAGAGCTGCCAGCACGCCCTCCGACACGCCGCCGGTGCGCCGTGTCTCGTCCACGACGAGCACCCTGCCCGTGGCTGCGACCTCGCCCGCGATGTCCTCGATCGGGAGCGGGGCCAGCCAGCGCAGGTCGACCACGCGCGCCTGGACGCCGCGCGCCTCCAGGCGACGGGCAACGCGCAGTGACATGCGCAGGCCGTTCCCCCATGTGAGGATGGTGAGGTCGCCGCCGTCGCCGTACGTACGCGCCGAGCCGAGCGGCACGTGCTCCTCGGCCGGCCTCCCGAGCCAGAGCCCGTCCCCCTCCTCGTGGAGATCGCGGGAGTGGTAGAGAGCGATCGGCTCGAGGAACGCGCACACGCTCCCGTCGACCTGCGCCGCCGCGATGCACGTGCGGAGCATCGCCGGCGCGTCGTCGGGGCGCGCCGGCGAGGCGATCACGAGCCCCGGGATGTCGCGCAGAACGGCCACGGAGTCGTCGTTGTGGAAATGGCCGCCGAAGCCCCTCTGGTAGCCGTACCCCTGGATGCGCACCACGAGCCCGTTCCGGTACTGGCCCTGTGAGAAGAACTGCAGGGTCGCCCCCTCGCCGCGGAGCTGGTCCTCGGCGTTGTGCAGGTACGCGAGGTACTGGATCTCGGGCACCGGCACGAAACCGCTCACGGCCGCGCCGAGCGCGAGGCCGAGGATCGACGTCTCGTCGAGGAGGGTGTCGAAGACACGTCCGGCCCCGAAACGCGCGTGCAGCCCCCGCGTGACCCCGTAGACGCCCCCCTTCGCGGCCACGTCCTCGCCGAAGACGAGCAGCTCCGGCACGCGCTCGAGCGCGTCGGCGAGGCCGACGTTGATGCTCTGGGCCAGGGTCAGCGGTTCGCCCTCCGGCCACGGGAGATCGTCGCAGGCTGCCGCGACGGCGGACGGTGAGCGCGGGGCGAGCGGGCGCATCACGTCGGAGGCCGACGCGAGCTGGGCCGTCCTCGCAGCCCCCCGGGCGATCTCCCTCACCCGCTCACGCTCGCGCCGGTACTCCTCGGCGAGCTCGGGACCCGTACGGGCTCCGGACGCGACGAGCCAGCGACCGGTGGCGAGGAGCGGGTCTCTCTCCCAGTCGGCCCTGATCTGCTGGGCCGTGCGGTAGGCGGACTCGACGTCGGCGCCCGCGTGGCTCAGGTAGCGCACGGTGCGGAGGTGCAAAACGGCGGGCCGGCGGGTCTCGCGTACCCAGCTGCTCAGCTCCTCGGCGAGCTGGAGGGTGGTTTCGGGGTCGTCGCCCTGTGCCTGCTCGTAGCGGAGTTGCGCGCGCGCACGCAGCGCGCCCTCGGCCCAGCCGGGCGGGGTTGGCACGCTGATCCCGAGGCCGTTGTCCTCGCACACGAACAGCAGCGGCACCGGCAGGTGCTGGTGCGCGGCGTGCGCGGCCGTGTTGAGCGCCGCCTGCGCCGTCGCATGGTTGAGCGACGCGTCGCCGAAGCTGCAGACGACGACCGCGTCGAGCGGCCACGTGCACGCGACGCCGAGCTTGCGGGCACGGTCGATCGCGATCGCCACCCCGACCGCCCGCGGCAGGTGCGAGGCGATCGTGGAGGTCTGCGGGATCACGGCGAGCGCATGGTTCCCGAACACCTTGTGACGCCCGCCGGCGATCGGCTCGTCGGTGGCCGCGGTCACGCCGAGCATGATGTCCGGCACGCCGTCGCGGCCTGCTTGCCCGGCACGGGCGAGGTAGAAGGCACCCGAGCGGTAGTGCAGGAGGGCGGGGTCGGTCGGCCTGAGCGCCAGCGCCACGGCGCCGTTGCTCTCGTGCCCGGCCGAGCCGATCGAATAGAAGCTCCGTCCCTCCTTTTGCAGCCAGCGCGATGCGAAATCGCACAGCCGGCTGTCGACCTGCGCGCGCCAGAGCGACTCCGCTCCTTCCGGCGCGGTGCCGGCCGCAGCCACAGCCGGGATCGCCGCGAGCGCCTCCAGCAGGTGTGTCTCGAGAGGGTCGAGGTCGTCGGCCATCGTCGCCGAGACCGTACCGCGTCCCGTCCCGACGCATGCCGGAAGCATCGGTAGATCGAGGCGACGCCCATGTGGCCTTCACGGATTCGGCACCGGGCGGCAAGGGTGATACTCGGGGTGCCGAGCCTCGTCCGAGGCTCGCCGTCCACCCGGGGAGGTGGCGAAGATGAAACGTGGCGCGCTGCTGGCCGTGGCCGGCGTACTCGCCCTTGCCGTGGCATCGGTTGCCGTGGGGAGCGAGGCAAGCGTGGCGGCGCCGCTCGACGAGGTGACTGGCGCGGTCGGGCAGTCGGTCACGCTCGATGGGGAGCAGGCCCACACCGTCGTCCGTGTCGAGCGGTGGTGGGGCGGCGGCACGTGGGCGCTCAAGCCCGGCGAGGCGGCAGTCACCGTCTATCTCAACGCGCGCGCACTCGAGGAGACATCCGTCAACCCGCTCTACTACGGAGTACGCGGAGCAGACGGGAAGACGCGGGGCCGGGCCGTGCTCGGGTCGCGAGGGCCGAGCTTCGCGTCCGGCACGCTTGCCGCAGGAGCGGTGGCCGAAGGCTGGCTGACGTTCGTCGTGCCCGAAACGGACATCGACGGGCTCACCCTCGTCTACCGGATGCGCTCCGGCTTCGGGTCGACCCTGCTCGTGCCGCTGGGGCAGCCGACACCGAGCCCCACTGCCGCGCTCAAGAAGCCGATCCCGCTCGAGCGCGAGCAGGTTCACACCGTGACGAAGGTCGAGCGCTGGCCCGGGTCGGGGATGTGGAAGCCGAAGCAGGGCTCTGCCTACGTCACCGTCCTGGTGCGCGTGAGAGCGCTGAAGGCGACGACGATCGGGCGCGCGTACTACACCGTGCGTACTCCGGCCGGCAAGGAGTACGGCCGTCCGCTCTTCGGCAAGCGGACGCCCGACCTCCCGTTCGAGAAGGCGCTTGCCGCCGGGCGCACGATCGAGGGCTGGGTGACCTTGATGGTGCCGACCGCGCAGCTGAGGTCACTGACTCTCATCTACCACGTGCGAGACGGGGACGGGCCTACGCTGCTCGTGCCGCTGCCGGTGCTCAAGTAGGGCGGCCGGTCGGGTGTCGTGAGGGTGTCTCCTCCGTGATGAGGGGGAGACACCCCGGATCTCGGTGGCACGCTGGCAGCCGGGGCGGAACCCCCGCCCGGGGTGCGGGGTTCGTGCAACACTCCCGCACGTGCCTGCGACCGTGATCGTCGGTGCGCAGTGGGGAGACGAGGGCAAGGGCAAGATCGTCGACCTGCTCGCACAGGACTCCGACCTCGTCTGCCGCTATCAGGGCGGCCCGAACGCCGGGCACACGATCGTCGTCGACGGGGCGACGTACAAGATCAGGCAGATCCCGTCGGGCATCGTGGCGGGCAAGGCGTCGGCCATCGGCGCGGGCTGCGTCGTCGACCCTCGCGTCGTGATCGAGGAGCTCGACGATCTCGAGTCGCGCGGGCACGAGACGGCCGGTCTCGTGTTCGTCTCGGGCAACGCCCACCTGATCATGCCGTGGCACGTGGCGCTCGACGGCGCTCGCGAGCGCAAGCTCGGCAACCTGCAGATCGGCACGACCAGGCGCGGGATCGGCCCGGCGTACGCCGACAAGGCGACGCGCATCGGCATCCGCGTGCAGGACCTGCTCGACCCGAAGATCCTGCGCCAGAAGATCGAGCTCGCCGTCACCGAGAAGAACGTCTGGCTCGAGCGCGTGTACGAGATCGAGCCGTTCGGGCTCGACGACGTCGCGCACACCTACGAGGGGTACGCGCGGCGTCTGCGCCCGTACATCGCGGACACGTCGCTGCTCGTCGACCGCGCGTTGCGCAGCGGCCAGCGGGTCCTCTTCGAAGGCGCCCAGGGCACGCTCCTCGACCTCGACCACGGCACCTATCCGTTCGTCACCTCGTCGAGCCCGATCGCCGCCGGCGCGGCCGTCAGCTTCGGCATCGGCCCGAACCGGATCGACGAGATCCTCGGCGTCTCCAAGGCGTACGTGACCCGCGTCGGCGAAGGCCCCTTCCCGTCGGAGATCGAGGGGGAGGCGCAGGACCGGGTACGCGAGCTCGGTGGCGAGTTCGGCACGGTCACCGGACGGGAGCGGCGCTGCGGCTGGCTCGACCTGCCCGCTCTGCGGTTCGCGGTGCGCGTCAACGGGATCACCTCGCTCGCACTGACGAAGCTCGACGTGCTCTCGAGCTTCGCCGAGATCCCGATCTGCGTCAGGTACGCATTGCCGGACGGCAGCGAGACCGACGACTTCCCTGCGCACCAGTCGGACTTCCATCACTGCCGGCCGGTCTGGGAGACGCTGCCCGGCTGGGAGCAGGAGCTCGGTGGCACGGAGCTCCCCGCTGCCGCCTCCGCGTACGTCCGCTTCGTCGAGGAAGCGCTCGACGTGCCGGTCACCCTCGTCGGCACCGGGCAGGGCCGCGAGGCCGTGCTGACGCTTCGCTGAGCACGACGGTGACGGTCTCCCGCCTCCAGGGTGTTCCCGGGATCGGCGTCGATCGCCTGGGCGACGCTGCCGACGCTGCCGCCGATCCAGAGGTCCTCCGCCTCGAGAACCTCGACACCGACCTGCGGCCGCACGCGGCGGCACTCGCGGCCACCCGCGCCGCTGTCGACGACGACGACGCGAACAGCTATCTCCCGTTCCCGGGCCACGAGCGCCTGCGCCGCGCGGTCGCGGCGCATGTCGGCCGCGGCGTCCACGAGATCGACTGGCGTCAGACACTGATCACGGCCGGCGGCCTCAACGGCATCCTCAACGTCCTGCTCGCGACGCTGGAGCCGGGTGACGAGGTCGTCCTGACCGACCCGGTCTACGCCGGGCTGCTCAATCGGGTCAGGGTCGCCGGCGGCGCGCCGCGGCTGGCGCGGCTCGTTCCCTCGGCCGGCGGCTGGAGCCTCGACCACGACAGTCTCAGAGACGCCGTCTCCGGCCGTACGCGTGCCCTCCTGATGATGAGCCCGTCGATGCCGTCGGGAGCCGTGCTCGACCGCGCCGACTGGAGCGCCGTCGCGACCCTGTGCCAGGAGCACGATCTGCTGCTCGTCGTCGACACGGCGATGGAGCGCCTGGTCTTCGACGGCCGCGATGTCTTCGATCCGCTCGCGCTCGACGGCATGCGCAGCCGGACGGTCGTGGTCGGCTCGGCGTCGAAGGAGCTGCGGATGATCGGCTGGCGCGTCGGCTGGGTCGTGGCGCCCTCGCACCTCGTCGACGACATCGGTCTCGCGGGCATCTCGAACGTCGTGTGCCAGGTCGGCATCGCCCAGGACGCGGTGGCCGCACGCGCTCGAGGCAGGCGACGCCGACGTGGCGGCGGCGACGGCCGAGTGGCAGCGGCGCCGGGATGTGGTGCTCGCCGAGCTCGACGGCCTGCCGGCGATCCCGCCGCACGGCGGCTGGTCGCTGCTGCTCGAGGTGCGCTCGCTCGGGCACAGCGCCGACGACGCGTCCGAGCGGCTCTTCCGCCTGGGCAAGGTCGCCGCCACGCCGATGACGAACTGGGGCTCGGAGCGAGCCGGCGACTTCGTCCGGCTCGTCTTCGCCAACGAGCCGTGCGAGCGGCTCCGCGGCCTCGGAGGCCGCGTTCGCGCCGCGCTCGTATGAGCGGCCCCGGGTGGCAGCCCTAGCCGGGCGCGGCCGTAGACTGGCTCCTCGTGCGCGTGCTTCTCGTCGGATCCGGTGGTCGTGAGCACGCACTGGCGTGGAAGCTCGCGCAGTCGCCTCATTTGACGGAGCTTCATGCGGCGCCCGGCAACCCCGGCATTGCGGCCCTCGGCCAGTGCCATCCCGTGCGGGCCGACGACATCGAGGCCGTGCTCGATCTCGCGCAGGCGCTCCGCGTCGACCTCGTCGTCGTCGGCCCCGAGGTGCCGCTCGTGGCCGGCCTCGCCGACGTGCTGCGCTCGGCCGGGATCAGCGTCTTCGGTCCGTCTCGCGGCGCAGCGGCGATCGAGGGATCGAAGACCTTCGCCAAGGCCGTGATGGCGGCGGCGGGCGTGCCGCGGGCGGCCACGCTGGCCCGGCCGCTGGCCCCCTGCGTGCTGAAGGCAGACGGGCTCGCGGCGGGCAAGGGGGTCGTCGTCTGCACGACGCAGCGCGAGGTCGAGGCGGGGCTTGCCGAGCTCGACGGGCTTGCGGGGCCGCTCGTGATCGAGGAGCTGCTCGAGGGCCCGGAGATATCCGTGTTCGCCATCTGCGACGGCGTCTCGGCGCTCGCGCTCCCGGCCGCGCAGGACTTCAAGCGTGCGTACGACGGCGACCTCGGCCCGAACACGGGGGGCATGGGCTCGTATGCTCCGGTCCCGGCCGCGTCCGCCGACGAGGTGGAGATGCTCGTCGATCTGGCCTGCCGTCCCGTTCTTGCGGAGCTCGCGTCGCGCGGTCACGCGTTCATCGGGACGCTGTTCGCAGGGCTGATGCTGACTCCGGACGGGCCTCGAGTGCTCGAGTACAACTGCCGCTTCGGCGACCCCGAGACCCAGTCGCTCGTGCCCCTGCTCGACGGAGACCTGCTGGAGGCCTGCGCGGCTGCGGCGCGCGGCGACCTGTCCGGCGTGTCGCTCGGCGCGAAGCCCGGCGCCGCCGTCACCGTCGTCATCGCGGCCGGCGACTACCCCGCGTCGGGCGACCGGGGCTCGGAGATCTCCGGGATCGCCGCTGCGGAGGCGAGCGGCGCCCACGTCTTCCATGCCGGCACGGCCCTCCGCGACGGCATGGTGGTGACGAACGGCGGCCGCGTCCTGAACGTGACCGCCGCCGGGCCGACGCTCGCCGAGGCCCGCGCAGCGGCCTACGACGCGGTCGACCGCGTCGCGTTCGCCGGCGCCCGCCACCGTCGCGATATCGCGCTCGCTGCCGCCGGGTGACGCGCAGCGGCGCGCGCCCGGCTGGATCGCCGATCCGGGTCAGCCTCTACACTGGACCGCGTGATCCCGCGCTACTCCCGACCGGCCATGACCCGGATCTGGTCGGAGGAAGCGAAGCTGCAGCGCTGGCTCGACGTCGAGCTCGCCGCTCTCGAGGGGTGGGCAGCAACCGGTGCCGTGCCGCCAGAGGCCGTCACCCGGATCAGGGAGCGAGCCGGCGTTCCCTCCCCCGAGCACGTCGCCGAGATCGAGCGCCGCACCAATCACGACGTCGCGGCATTCGTCGACGCCGTGTCCGAGGGCCTCGGCGCCGAGGGGCGCTGGTTCCACTACGGCCTCACCTCCTCCGACGTGCTCGACACGGCGCTGTCGCTCGCCGTGCAGGAGGCAGGCGCCCATCTGCTCGAGGGTGTCGACCGGGCGTTCCGCGCGGTCGTCGCCCGCGCCGAGGAGCATCGCGAGACGCTCTGCATGGGACGCACGCATGGCGTCCACGCCGAGCCGACCACGTTCGGCCTCAAGCTCGCCGGCTGGGCGTTTGCGCTCGACCGGGATCGCGACCGGCTGGTGCAGGCGGTCGAGGGGCTGCGGGTCGGGAAGCTCTCGGGCGCCGTCGGCACCTACTCGGCCACCGACCCCGACGTCGAGCGACTCGCCTGCGAGCGCCTCGGGCTCGAGCCCGCGCCCACCTCGACGCAGGTCCTGCAGCGCGATCGGCACGCCGAGCTGCTCTCGGCGCTCGCACTCGTCGCCTCGTCGCTCGACCGCTTCGCGACCGAGCTCAGGCACCTCGCGCGCACGGAGGTGCGTGAGGTCGAGGAGCCGTTCGCGCGAGGTCAGAAGGGGTCGTCGGCGATGCCGCACAAGCGCAACCCGATCACCGCCGAGCGGATCTGCGGCCTCGCTCGCGTGGTGCGGGGCAACGCGGTCGTGGGCCTCGAGAACGTCGCGCTGTGGCACGAGCGTGACATCTCGCACTCCTCGGCCGAGCGTGTGGTGCTGCCGGACTCCTTCCTCGCGGTCGACTACATGCTCGACCGCTTCGCCTGGCTCGTGGAGGGGCTGGTCGTACGTCCGGAGCGGATGCGGGAGAACCTGGAGGCGAGCCACGGCCTCTACTTCAGCCAGCGGCTCCTGCTCGCCCTCGTGGAGTCCGGCCTCCAACGCGACGACGCCTACCGGCTCGTGCAGCGGAGCGCCATGCGGGCGTGGGACGAGAACCTGCAGTTTCGCCTGCTCGTCGACGCCGACACCGAGATCGCCGGTCGCGTCGACCTCGACGCCGTGTTCGACGTCTCCGCCTTCACCCGGCACGCCGACGCCGTCTTCGAGCGGCTGCGCGCGCTCTACGCCGCGCGGGAGGAGGGGCTCCGTGTCTGACCTCGTCCTGCTGGCAAGCGGCAAGGTGCGGGAGATCTACGCGCTGGACGACGACAGGCTGCTGCTCGTCGCCTCCGACCGGATCTCCACGTTCGACGTCGTGTTGCCGACGCCGATCCCCGACAAGGGGCGGGTGCTCACCGGGCTCTCCGCCTTCTGGTTCTCGCGCACCCGGGAGATCGTCCCGAACCACCTGCTCGACCTGGGCGACGACGGCCGCTCGACCGTGTGCCGCCGCCTCGAGATGCTGCCGGTCGAGCTGGTCGTGCGCGGCTACCTGGCGGGATCCGGCTGGGTCGACTATCAGGCGGGCGGTGCTGTCTGCGGCCATGTGCTTCCTCCCGGCCTGCGCGAGTCCGATCGGCTCCCGGAGCCGATCGTGACCCCGGCCACGAAGGCGGCCGAGGGGCACGATCTCAACATCGACGAGGAGGAGGCGGCCATCCTGTGCGGGCGAGAGCGCTACGCGGAGGCGCGTGACGCCGCACTCGACGTCTACCGCTTTGCCGCGGGGCAGGCCGAGGAATCCGGGATCGTGCTCGCCGACACCAAGTTCGAGCTCGGCGTCGACAGCGCCGGGCGCGTGACGCTCGCCGACGAGGCTGTCACCCCCGACTCGTCCCGCTTCTGGCCCATGGACGGCTATCGCCCCGGCAGGCCGCAGCCGTCGTTCGACAAGCAGTTCGTGCGCGACTGGTGCCTGCAGACCGGCTGGGATCGAACCCATCCGGGCCCGGAGCTGCCGGACGACATAGTGGCGGGCACGCGGGCCCGCTACATCGAGGCGTTCGAGCGGCTCACCGGGATCGAGTTCCAACGCTATCTCGCCGACCCGAAGGTGGTGCTGTGAAGGCAACCGTCCTGATCCGTCCGAAGTCGGGCATCCTCGATCCGCAGGGCGAGGCGGTGCAGGAGTCGCTGACCAAGCTCGGCTTCCCCGTCGCGCACGCGCGGGTCGGACGCATCGTCGACGTCGAGCTCGACACCGACGATCCCGCGGAGGCCCGCCGGCAGCTCGACCGCATGTCCGCGGAGCTGCTCACCAACCCGCTGATCGAGTCCTTCACGATCGAGCTCGAGGGTGACGCATGAGCGACGGGCCGCGCGTCGCCGTGATCACGTTCCCCGGCTCGAACGACGACGGGGATGCCGCTCTCGCGCTGGAGCTGCTCGGCGCAGCTCCCGTCTCCGTGTGGCACGCCGACACCACACTCCCGGACGCCACGGCAGCCGTCGTGCTGCCCGGCGGCTTCTCGTACGGCGACTACCTGCGCTGCGGGGCGATCGCGCGCTTCGCGCCCGTGATGGACGCGGTCGTGGCGTTCGCCGGCTCCGGCGGCCCGGTTCTCGGCATCTGCAACGGGTTCCAGATCCTCTGCGAGGCCGGCCTCCTGCCGGGGGTCTTGCGACTCAACCGCCGGCAGCAGTTCATCTGCCGTGACGTCACCGTCACGGTCGAGAGCACTGCCTGCGCGATGACCGAGGGCTGCACGTCGGGCGACGAGCTCGTGATCCCGGTCAAGCACGGCGAGGGCAACTGGTACGGCGACCCGGAGCTCGTGCTCGAGCTCGAGGCTCGCGGCCAGATCGTGCTGCGCTACACCGAGGACGTCAACGGCGCGGTCGGGCGCGTCGCAGGTGTCGCGAACGACGACGGCAACGTCATGGGCCTGATGCCACACCCCGAGCACGCGGTCGATCCGCTGCTCGGCCCGCTCGGCGGGGTCCCCCTGCTCGAGGGGCTGATCGCCGCGGCCCGTAGGCACGCCCTCGCTCCAGTCTAGGGCTGCCTCGCTGCGCCTCGGGTCGCTCCACGGCGCCCGCGTGGCGTCGCCGGGGCTCCCTCGAGCAGCGCGGCCTGCAGCGCGGGGACGCGCTCGAGCGCCACGTGCAGCCGCGCGACGTCGCTCGCCCGTAGGGTGACCGGCCCGCGGCGGGCCGTCCCGTCGGTCGCGTAGGCAAACCGGATCAGCCGTTCGCCCTCCGCGCTCTCCAGGAGCTGGACGATGGACGAGAACCGCTTCTCGCCGGCACGCTGGGGCAGCACGAGCTGCTCCAGCACGGTCGCCGTCCCCCACGGGGTGCTTGCCTTCGCCATACGGGTCACCATACGGCGCCACCTGTGCCGTGTCCGGGCCGTCTCTGCGACGGAAGCGTGACGGCCGCTAGACGGACAACCCGCCGTTGCGGGTGAGCTGGAGCAGCGTCTCGCGTGGGTAGGCCGACTCGAGGCGTGCGATCTCGGCGGCGACCTCTGCGTCGAGGTCGTCGTCGCAGGGGCGGGTCTCCTGGCGCCATTCCTCGAGGTAGAGGTCCATGTCGACGAGGTCGGCCTTCATGGCGGCCGCGTCGATCGCGTTCTGGAAGCGGTCGGAGAGCTGCGCGCGCGCGCTCCCGGCGTCGCCCTTCGCGGTCACCTGGGCGGGGATGTCGCGCCAGTAGATGACGGTGAGCGTGGCGCTCATCGCGTGCCCGGGAAGGCGAGTTGCTCGATGAAGCGGTCGTTGAAGTCCTCGCGGTCGGAGAGCTCCACGTACTCGACTTCGTCGAACATGGCGGTGGCGGCGTGTCGTTCCTGCATCGAGAGGAGTGCCATCTTGGCGCCTTCTCCGGCGACGTTACCGGCCGAGACGATTCGCGGCAGCGCCAGCTTCGGCACGAGGCCGATCCTGACGGCGCTCGCGGGGGAGAGGTAGGAGCCGAACGAGCCGGCGAGCAGCACCTGCTGGATCTCCGAGACGTCGATGCCGAGCTCCTGCACGAGCAGGCTCCAGCCGGTGGCGATCGAGGCCTTGGCGAACTGGAGCTCGCGGACGTCGCGCTGTGACAGGTAGACGGCGCTCTCGACGTCTCCCTCCTCGCCTTGCCAGTGCAGCACGAAGATGCGCTCGCCGTCGTCGCGTGCGAGGAGCCGGCGCGAGAGCGCGGGCGCGATCTCGGCTGCCCGCTCGTTGGGGACGAAGCGGCCGGTGAGGTCGAGCAGGCCGGCCCCGACGAGCTCGGAGACGGCGTCCACGAGGCCGGAGCCACAGAGGCCGATGGGGTCGGTGCCGCCGATCACCTCGAGCTCGATCGCATCGTCCCTGATGCGCACGACCTCGACGGCGCCGTCGGCGGCACGCATGCCGCAGCGGATCTGGGCAGCCTCGAAGGCCGGCCCTGCCGGTGCCGCGGTGCAGACGAGACGCTCTGACGAGCCGAGCGCGATCTCGCAGTTGGTGCCGACGTCGATGAAGAGTCGCAGGCGCTTGTCGCGGGTCATGCCGGTGGCGAGCAGCCCGGCGATGATGTCGCCGCCGACGTAGGCGCCGAGGGCGGGGAAGACGGTGGCGCGGGCGCGCGGGTGCAGCCGCAGCCCCAGCTCGGAGGCCTCCATGTCGGGGTAGGCGGGGGCGGCCATGATGAAGGGGGCGACCCCGATCGGCTCCGGATCGATCCCGAGCGCCAGCTGCGTCATGGTGGCGTTGCCGGCGAGCGCGACCTCGTAGACCTCGGTGGGATCGACGCCTCCCTGCTCGCACACCTCGTCGGCGAGTTGTTGCAGCGTCTCGCAGGCGAGACCGCGCAGGCGCTCCAGCGCGTCGGGGTCGAGCATCGTGGCGGAGATGCGGGAGATCACGTCGGCTCCGTACGGCTGCTGCCGGTTCAGCATCGAGCGAACAGCCACCGGCGTGCCCGTGGCGATGTCGAGCAGGGTGGCGACGACCGTGGTCGTGCCGAGGTCGAAGGCGATTCCGTGCAGCCGTTCGCTGGTGTCGCCGGGCTCGATGTCGATCAGGAGGTCGTCCACCACGACGCAGGTGACCCGAAAGCCGGAGTCCCGCAGCACGCGGGGCAGGCGCCGCAGCACGGCCGGCTCGACGCGCAGCTCCAGGTCGTCGACCGCGTCGCGCAGCCGCTCCAGGTCGGTGCGCTGATCCTGCAGTGTCGGCTCCACGAGCTCCACGTAGCGCTTCTGCACGGCAGGGTGCAGGATCACCTGCCGGCCCACGCCCACGGTCGCCGCCTTGGGCCGGGTCTGCAGGGGCGGGACGTCGACGACGAGGTCGTGCTGCGCTTCGGCGCGGCAGGCGAGCCGCCAGCCGTTGTCCAGCTCGCCCTGGTCGAACGCACGCACGTCGAGCGGCGAGACCGGTACCGAGCCGTCGGCCACGCGCACCTTGCACTTCTTGCAGGTGCCGTGCCCGCCACACGTCGAGTCGATCGCGATCCCGTTCCAGGAGGCGGCGTCGAACAGCGTCACGCCCGGCGGCACACGCACCGCCGTGCCCGAGGGCTCGAAGCGCAGGGCGACGCGGGCGGGCGGCTCCACCGCGCCTTCCCCGGGCTCCGGCCGTTCCATCGTCGTCGTCACGCCGTCGCCGCAGCCTGGGCCCTGCGGTGCGCCGCGATCCAGTTGCCGCCCCACTCGTCCCGGCCGAGCAGGAGGTCGGCGGCCCGACAGGCGTCCACGGTCTGGGCCGTGCGTGCGTCCATGATCGCGCTCGTCAGCCCGGCATACGAGGCGATCGCGAGAAACGCTGCGTTCAAGGTGTGCCGGCCCGGCAGGCCGAACGACGTGTTCGAGGCGCCGAGCGTCATGTTGAGCCCGAATGCGTCGCGGATGCGGCTGATCGTCTCGAGGGTGGTCGTCACGGCCTGCGGGTCGGCGCCCACCGTCATCGCGAGCGGGTCGATCACGATGTCCTCGAGAGGGATCTCGTACCGGCCGTGCACGATGTCGACGAGGCGGGCGCAAACCTCGAGCCGCTCGTCGGCGGTCTGCGGGATGCCCGTCTCGTCGTTGACGAGGCAGATGATCGCCGCCCCGTGCTCCTTCACCATCGGCAGCACGCGCTCCAGGCGGTCCTCTTCGCAGGTGACCGAGTTGACGAGGGCCTTGCCCTCGTAGGCAGAGAGCCCTGCCTCGAGCGCCTCCACCACGGAGGAGTCGATGCAGAGCGGCAGGTCCGTGTGCTCCTGCACGAGCCGGACGGCGCGAGAGAGCAGATCGGCCTCGTCCGTCAGCGGTACGCCCATGTTGACATCGAGCACGTGGGCGCCCATCGCGACCTGATCCTCCACGTCCTTGACGATCTCGGACAGGTCTCCGGCCCGCAGCGCCTCCGCGAAGGCCTTGCGCCCGGTCGGGTTGATCCGCTCGCCGATGATGCAGAACGGCTGGTCCGGCCCGATCAGGATCTCTCTAGACGCTGAGCTGAGAGCGGTGTGCATCTGTTCGTCGTTCCTCCATGAGTGGGATGTCGAGGTCGTGGCAGAGGCGCGAGACGGCGCCGTCGTGCCGGAAGTCGGTCAGGTGCAGGCCCCGCACGCCGGGCAGCGAGAGCGCGTGACGTGCCTGCTCGAGCCCGAGCTGGTAGGCGGCCTCGGCCGGGTCGTCAGACCGCTCGACGCGGGCGATCACCTCGGCGGGCACGTCGATGCCGGGCACCTCGCGGTCCATGAACGCGAGCGCCCTCGCGCCCCGCACGAGCACGATCGTCGGCAGGATCGCCGCTCTCGCGGTCGACCCCTGCTGCTCGAGCGCGGCCACGAAGGCCTCCAGCCTGTCCGGGTGGTAACAGATCTGCAGTTGCAGGAAGCGGGCGCCGGCGGCGATCTTCTTCGCGGCACGCCGGGCGCGGTGGTCGAGCGGGGGCGCCCCGGGGTTCTCGACCGCGCCGACGAAGAGCGGCGGGGCAGGGTCGAGGGCGCGGCCCGACAGGTAGCGGCCGCGGGCGAGTGAGGTGGCCACCCGGATCAGCTGCGGGCCGTCCAGGTCGAAGACGCGGCGGGCCTCGGGCTCGTCCCCCGCGGTGACGTCGTCCCCCGTCAGGCAGCAGATGTTGTGCACGCCGTGCAGGGCCGCCCCGACCATGTCTGCCTGGCAGGCGATGCGGTTCTTGTCCCTGCCGACGACCTGCAGGATCGGCTCCACGCCCGCCTGCGCGATCGCGATTGCGCAGGCGACGTTGGAGGCGTGAGCGTGCGCGGCCGTGTTGTCGGTCGCGTTCATCGCGTCGACCCACTGCGCCATCTCGGCGATCCGCTCGTGGAACGCGGCGATCGTGCCCCCGTCGACCGCCGGCGCCTCTCCCGTGAGGACGAGGCGATCGCCGTCCTCCACCAGTTCCTGCAGCCGCGTCATGAGGTCTCGTCCGGCTCGGCGGCGGCTTGCCACCCCTCGGGGCGCACCTTGTCGCGCCCGCTCAGCAGGTTGGCCCACGACGAGGTGCCCGCGAGCCGGTTGTCGACCGGAGGTCGCAGCTGCTGGAAATGCCCGCGCCACGAGCTCGGCAGCAGCGGCAGCGTGCGCGAGCGCTCCTCAGCTTTCAGCCAGACACAGCGCATCTCGGGCTTCACCTCGCAGTTCCCGTTCTCCCGCACACCGCCGCAGGGGCCGTTCCGGAGCGTCTTCGGGCACGTCATCGGGCACGTCATGCCCGTGTCGTGGAGCACGCACTGTCCGCACATGCGGCAGCCGAACAACGGCTTCTTGACGGCATGCTCGGTGGCGGAGAGGAGGCCCATGGGCGGTTTGCCTGCGTCAGGCGGGGGCGAGTGCCCGGCGCTGTTGCAGGAGCTCCTTGGCGCGCTTGGTTGCGGCCGCGGCGTCGGCGGCGTAGCCGTCGGCCCCGACGACGTCGGCGTACTCCTGGGTGACCGGTGCGCCCCCGACCATGATGATCACGTCGTCGCGCAGGCCGGCCTTCTCGATCGCCTCGATGTTGACCTTGAACATCGGCATCGTCGTGGTCAGGAACGCCGAGAAGCCGACCACGTCGGGCTTGTGCTCCTTGATCGCCTCGATGAACGTCTCCGGTGCCACCTGCACGCCGATGTCGATCACGTCGAAGCCTGCTCCCTCGAGCATGATGTCGACCAGGTTCTTGCCGATGTCGTGGACGTCGCCCTTGACCGTGCCCATCAGGAAGGTGCCGACCTTCTCCGCTCCCGAGTCGGCCAGCAGCGGCCGCAGGAGCTCCAGCGCGCCCGACATCGCCCGCCCTGCGATCAGCATCTCCGGGACGAAGAAGTCGCCGCGCTCGAACCGCGCCCCCACCTCCTCGAGTGCCGGGATCAGCGCCTCGAACAACAGCGTCTCCGGCGGGATCTCCGCCGCGATCCCCGCCTCCGTCAACTCGACCACGGCGGGCTTGTTGCCGACGAGCGTATCGTCGTAGATCTGCTGCAGGATTTCCTCGTTCGTCATAGTCCTCGATCTCCTGGGTAGAGGCGGATGGCATTCGTCAGGGCGTCGGCCTCGACGACGACCTGAGCAGAGAGCTCGGCCAGGCGCTCTCGGGATGTGCGGACGGTCGGGGCCGAGACCGAGATGGCGGCGATCACGGTTCCCCGCGACCCCCTCACCGGTGCCGCCGTCGAGCAGAGACCTGCGTCCAGCTCCTCCCACGTCGTCGCGTAGCCGAGGCGGCGTACCTCGTCGAGCTCGGCCAGGAGCTCGCCCATGTCCGTGATCGTCTGCGGAGCGAGCCTGGCGAGGCGCCCGAAGGGTGGCTGGGCGGCCCCGAAGGCCATGAACACCTTCCCCATCGAGGAGGCGTGGATCGGGATCCGGTTGCCCACCCAGTTGCCGGCACCGAGCGGATGGTTGCTGTCGACCTGGGCCACCCGCGCGACGCCGCCGGGTGTCGGGATCGCCACGTTGGTGGTCTCTCCCGTGACCTGGCCCAGCCGCTCGAGGAAGGGCCAGGCGAGCGTGGCCAGGTCGCCGACGCTCGTGTCGCGCCTGGCGTACTCCACCAGCACGGGACCCGGCCTGAAGCCGCCCCCGCGCCGTCGCTGCGCCAGTCCGTTCCGCTCGAGCGCCCGCAACAGCCGTGCCGCAGTCGACTTCGGCAGTTGTGTGTCCTCCATGACGCCGGACAGCGTCACCACCTCGTCGCTCTCGACGAGCCGGACGAGAATTCGCGCTGCCCGGTCGATCGACTGGGCTCCATCTTCGACTCTGGTCATCGGTACCGCATCATGGTACCACGATTCGATAGCGTCAAGTGACATCTTCATTTCCATGCGGTAGACTGGCGCGCAAGTGCCGACGCATGGGACTACCTGAGTTGCCCCTCGAGCTCGAGACCAGCCGGCGGCTTCCGGAGCGGATCGCCGCGCGCCTGCACGAGCTGATCATCGACGGCAGCTACCCGGGCGGCTCCCCGTTGCCGCAGCCAGACCAGCTCGCCGCCGAGTTCGGCGTCACGACGGTCGTGGTCGGCGAGGCGACCGCTCTGCTCGTCACGGCCGGCCTCGTGGGCAGCCGCGCCGGAAGGGCGGTAGTCGTCTCCCGCCCGCCGCCGGCCCCGACCGGGTTCCTGGGCTGGGTGCGGGAGCCGGCGGACGGTGAGGACCTGCGCGAGGCGATCGAGGCGCGTGAGGTGATCGAGCGGGCGATCGTCAGGCTGGCAGCTCTGCGCCGGACGGAAGGGGACCTGGAGCGGCTACGCGCATCCCTCGCCGGCATGCGCGACTGCCTCGACGAGCCCGAGTCGTTCTCGGAGTTCGACTTCGCGCTGCACGTCGCCCTGTCGGACGCGGCTCGCAACCATCTGCTCGCAGGCACTCTCTCGACCCTGCACGAGCTGGTGCGGGAGATGATCGCGCTCTTCACCCGCACCGCAGTGGCGGAGAGCCGGATGGACGCGCTCGTCGAGTCGCATGCCCGTCTCGTCGATGCGGTCGAGCGGCAGGACGCCGACGGGGCCGCCCGCATCATTTCCGACATGATGGCCGTGTTGCGTATCGAGGCCGGCCGGCGCGGGGCGCTTGCCCTCAGTGACTGACCCGAGCACGACAGGACGGCAGCCGGGGGTCGGCCTGCCGGAGCACACTTCCCGAGCAAAAGGAGAACGACCGTGAAGACCGCCGAGCGCACACGCATCGCCTTCCAACGCGGCACGCCGGATCGCGTGCCCGTCCACTGCTGGCTCGGCCTGCCGCTGATCAAGCAGCTGCGGAAGCCCGACCAGTCGTTCCTCGACCTCTTCGAGCTCTGGATCGACGACCCCATGGGATCGATCGTGAAGATGCAGCAGGACCTGGGGCTCGACCCGATGATCACGACCTACAGCCAGCACATCGGAGAGCACGAGATCTGGCCGCGCATGCTCTTCCCGCGACCGTTCGAGACGGACACGTGGGTCGAGACGTTCGAGGAAACGGGCCGGGGAGACGGGTGGCGGGAGCACTCACACCAGATCCGTACCCCCGACGGCGACCTCGACTACTCCTATCGCACCGAGGACGGCTTCGGCACGTCGTGTCACGACTTCCTGCTCAAGGGCGACGAGCCGGAGAAGAAGCTCCCGGCGCTGCGCCACTTCCCTGCAGGCGAGCTCTACGACATGTCGGTGATGAAGGGGATGGTGGAGAAGGTCGGCGACGACGCATGGTGGCTGCACCACGTGATCGGGCCGTGGGACATGGCCGCCGAGGTGCGCGGCCTGGTCGACCTCTCGATGGACATCTACGACCGACCGCAGTTCGTGCACGACCTGATGCGCGTCTGCACGGACTGGCTGAAGGGCTTCTACCGTGCTCTCGGCCAGACCGGGATCCACTCGATCTCGATGAACGAGACGTGGACGGGGGTCGGCGTGGCACGCGATCACTTCGCCGAGTTCATGAAGCCCTACGAGGCCGAGTGCGTGCAGGCTGCGCACGATGCCGGCTACCTCGTCAGCTTCCACAACTGCGGGCGGGCCACGCTTCTGCTCGAGGACATCGCCGACACTGGTCCCGACGCGCTCGAGACGCTCACGTCCGACCGCTCCTCGGGCGACGTCGACCTTGCCGACGCGAAGCGCCGCATCGGTGACCGGGTCTGCCTCTTCGGCGGCTTCAACGAGCACCTCCTGCACGAGGGCAACGCGGAGACCGTCAAGGAGGAGGTTCGTCGTTGCCTCGACGCGGCCATGGAGGGCGGCGGCTACGTGCTCCGCTCGACCGGTCAGATCTTCAACGCGAAGCCCGGGCTGATCGAGACGATGTGCGAGACCGTGCGCGAGTACGGCCGCTACAACTGAGCCGGGGCCCGCGTCGATGACCAGCGAGCCCGACCTCTACCAGGTCGAGACGGCGGCGGCGGGGCCCGAGGGGGCTCTGCCGCTCACCGACGCGTTCCTCAGAGAGCGCCCGTCCGGTGACGTCTTCGGGCTGTCCCAGAACGCCGGTATGGGGTGGGAGGCGTCGAAGGTCGGCCGCGACCAGTTCCTGATCCTCTCGACGATGGGGGGCGTCCGCGCGGACGACGGCACGCCCGTCGCGCTCGGGTACCACACGGGCCACTGGGAGGTGGGGCTACTCGTCCGCGAAGCGGCGCGCGAGCTCGACCGTCTGGGCGGCCTGCCTTTCGCGGCCCACGTGTCGGACCCCTGCGACGGCCGCACGCAGGGGACAGCGGGGATGTTCGACTCGCTGCCGTACCGGAACGACGCGGCGCTCGTGTTGCGCCGGCTCGTGCGCAGCCTCCCCAACCGCCGTGGCGTGATCGGAGTCGGCACGTGCGACAAGGGCCTGCCTGCGATGCTGATGGCGGTCGCCTCGTTCCGTGGCCTCGCGGGCGGTGTCATCCCGGGCGGCGTGACGCTGCCGCCCCGCCGCGGGGAGGACGCCGGCGCGGTGCAGACCCTCGGCGCCCGCTTCGCCCATCAGCTCGTGACCCTGGACGAGGCCGCCGACCTCGGTTGCCGCGCGTGCGCAACGCCGGGCGGCGGCTGCCAGTTCCTCGGGACCGCCGCGACGTCGCAGGTGGTCGCCGAAGGGCTCGGGCTCACCGTGCCGCACGCCGCGCTCGCTCCCTCGGGCCAGCCGATCTGGCTCGACGTCGCGAGGCGTACCGCCGTCGCCGTCCACGAGCAGTCGGAGGGCGGGCGGACGCTCGAGACGGTGTTGACCGACGACGCGATCGAGAACGCGATGCTCGTCCATGCGGCCTTCGGCGGCTCGACCAACCTGCTGCTCCACATCCCGGCGATCGCTCACGCGGCAGGGCTGCGCCGACCGACCGTCGAGGACTGGCGACGGGTCAACAGCGCCGTCCCGCGCCTGGTCGACGCGCTTCCCAACGGGCCCGCGAATCACGTGACCGTGCGTGTCTTCCTGGCGGGCGGCGTGCCCGAGGTGATGCTGCACCTGCGTCGCCTGGGGCTGCTCCATCGCGACGCCCTGACGATCACGGGACGCACCTGGGACGACGTTCTGGACGAGTGGGAGGGGAGCGAGCGGAGGGCGGCCCTGCGGGCGCGGCTGCTCGAGGCCGACGGCGTCGATCCCGACGACGTGATCTCGCCGCCCGAGAGGGCGCGGGCCAAGGGGATGACCTCCACGGTCTGCTTCCCCGAGGGGAACCTCGCCCCCGGCGGCAGCGTGATCAAGAGCACGTCCATCGACCCGAGCGCCCTCGACGACGACGGCGTCTACCGCCTGACCGGGCCGGCCCGCGTGTTCGCCAGCGAGCGGGACGTGATCGCCGCGATCAAGGGCATCGCCGGAGCGCCGATCGAGCCCGGCGATGTGATCGTGCTCGCGGGCCGGGGGCCTCTCGGCTCTGGCATGGAGGAGACGTACCAGCTGACCTCGGCGCTCAAGTTCCTCCCCTTCGGGCGGCGCGTGGCGCTGATCACCGATGCCCGCTTTTCCGGCGTCTCCACCGGTCCCTGCATCGGGCACGTCAGCCCGGAGGCGCTCGAGGGCGGCCCGATCGGCCGCCTGCTCGACGGCGACGTCGTCTCCGTGGTCGTCGACCGGGAGCAGCTCGTCGCCTCGGTGGATCTCGTCGGGCACGGGGAGGAGCGCTGGACGGAGGCGGAGGCGGCCGCGGAGCTCGAGCGGCGACCGCTTCGCGACGACATCGGCCCCGACGCAGGGCTGCCGGCGGACACCGCCCTGTGGGCGCGGCTGCAGTCGGCGAGCGGCGGGCTCTGGGGCGGCTGCGTGTACGACCACGAGGCGATCATCGAGCTGCTCGACGCGGCGGCGGGTCGGGCCGTGCCCAGGGTCGGCACCGGCGTGCCGTCCGCGTGAGCGCCCGGGCGCTCGGCGTCCCGGCTTAGTCGACCACGCGCTCGAGCACGGAGCGGTCGACCTCCACGCCGAGGCCGGGACGGCCGGAGAGGCTCACCCTGCCGTCCTGCGCCCGGGGCTCGTCCGGGAAGGCCACCCAGAAGACCTGGTCCTCATCCGCCTCGCCCGCGCTCGGCGGCGGCGGCAGGTACTCGAGCAGCGGCGTCGCCAGGCTCGTGATCGCCAGGTGTGCGTTGTGGGCGAAGCCGAGGTGCGGGATGACGTCGAGGCCGAAGGTCTCGCCGAGCGCCCAGACACGCCGCGCCTCCGTGATGCCTCCGAGCCGGTTCACGTCCGGCTGCAGGATGTCGACGGCTCCAGCGCTGACGAGGTCGCGGAAGCCGTAGCGGGTCGCCTCGTGCTCGCCGGCGGCGATCGGGGTCGAGACCGCGGCGCGAATGCGCGCAAGGCCAGGGATGTCGTCAGGGATTACGGGCTCCTCGAGCCAGCGCAGCCTGATGCCGTCGTCCTCGATCGCCCGGATGCAGCGGATCGCATACCCCACGTCCCAGCCCATGTACGCGTCCGCCATCACGTCGACGCCGGGACCGACGGCGTCCACGACCGTCCGCACGAGCTCCACGTTCCGGCGGATGCCTGCTCGTCCCTCGAGCGGCCCGTGGGGAAGGCGCTGCTTGACGGCGCCGAAACCCGCGGCGGCCCAGCCAGCGGCCTCCGCGGCGAGAGCGTCGAGGTCCTCCGTCGCGTACAGCCAGCTCGCATACGCCGGCAACGACGGGCGCACCTTGCCGCCGAGCAGCTCGTACACCGGAGCACCGAGCTGTTTGCCGAACAGGTCCCACAGCGCGATGTCGATTGCGCTGATCGCGTGCATGACGACTCCACGGCGCCCGACGTTCAACGTGGCGCGGTACATCGTCTCCCAGACGTGCGCGACCTCGGACGGCGCGCGGCCGACGACGAGCGGCTCGAGCTGGCGCAGGACATCGATCGAGGCGGGGTTGCCGAACCCTGCCGTCCCCACGCCGACCGCTCCGTCTGCATCCTCGAGCTCGACGACGACGAGCCAGGTGCGGGCGGGTGGAAGCCCCGCAGACGTGGCGCCCCGTGCGTCCGCGACGCCTTCGAGGACGGTCAGGGGCGTGCCGACCGGGCGGCCCTTCCCCTTCGGCGCCGGGTGCGGCCGCGGAGCCATCGTGGAGACGCGCAGGTGGGCGACCGGGGACGTCATGGGCGAGCCGACCCGGTGCCGCCGGATCGTCCGAGATCGCCAGCGACCATCGCCTGCGATCCTACGACTCGTTGGTCAGACAAGTCAAGCTGCACCAGCAACTGCTCTTAGCGCAGCGAGGGCGGTAGTCCCCCCGCGCGGGGACTTGACTCACTGGTCTGACAAAGACAAACTATCGCCCATGCCCAAGACGACGACATCCCACCGCGAGCCGGTCGACCTGCGTGGCGCAGCGCGCCACGTGATGGTCGACTTCAACCAGATGAAGACCTTCACGGCCGATCCCTTGATCATGGTGGAGGGCGACGGCATCACGCTCACCGATCACGAGGGCCGACGGTATATCGACGGGCTCTCGGGCGTGTTCGCAGTCAGCCTCGGACATGGCAACGAGGAGATCATCGAGGCGATCGCGGCGCAGCACCGGCGGCTCTCGTTCTCGTCGCCGATCATGACGACGAACGATCGCGCGCTCGAGCTCGCGGCCGAGCTGATTCGCCTCACGGGGCATCGGTACGACGTCGTCAAGCAGCTCAACAGCGGCTCGGAGGCGACGGAGGCCGCCCTCAAGATGGCGCGCCAGTACCACCGCCAGAGCGGCGACCCCGGGCGCTACAAGACGATCTCGTTCTATCGCTCGTACCACGGCGCGACCATGGGCGCCCTCACCTCGACCGGCTGGCCTCAGCTCCGCGTCCCGTACGAGCCGTTCCTGCCGGGTGGGGTCCATGCCCACGCACCGATCCCGGGCTCCTGCCGCTCGTGTGCCGGCTCCTGCACGCTCGGGTGCCTGGCGCAGCTGCGCGACGTGATCGAGCATGAAGGCGCGCGCACCGTGTCTGCGGTCATCGTCGAGCCGGTGATGCTGACGGCAGGGGTGCACACGCTCCCGCCCGAGTACCTGCGCGGCCTGCGTGAGCTGTGCGACGAGATGGGCGTGCTCCTGGTCTTCGACGAGATCGTCACCGGGTTCGGGCGGCTCGGCTCCTGGTTCGCGGCCGAGCAGGCCGGCACCTGGCCGGACATCCTCTGTGTCGGGAAGGGGCTGACGAGTGGGTACGCACCCCTGTCCGCCGTCCTGCTCACGGAGAAGGTCGGCGCCGCCTTCTGGGGCCCGGCCGCCGAGGGCCTGCAGTACCAGGCCGGCCATACGTTCGCGAGCAATCCCGTCTCCGCCGCCTGCGGCCTCGCCGTGATCCGCTACTTCGAGGCGCACGGCGTGCTCGACAACGTCCTCGCGCGTGGTGCCGAGCTGGAGCGCCGGCTGCTCGAGATCGCCGCGCGCTATCCGATCGCGGGCGGGCTGCGCGGACGGGGGCTGCTCTACTGCCTCGACTTCATCGATCCGGCCACGGGCGGCACGCCCTCCGCCGATCAGCCGGTCGGCACGGCGGTGCAGCAGGCTGCCCGCAGGCGCGGGCTCCTGGTCCGGGCCTCGCCGCACAACGCCACGCTCGCTCCGCCGCTCGTCGTCACTGCGGCCGAGGTCGCCGAGATCGCGGACATCTTCGAGGAGAGCGTCGCGGAGGCCAACGAGCAGGTCGTCTCCGGCGGCGGGATCACACTCGACGTCGCTTTCGGGCTGTGAGCTCCCCCGCGAGGCTCCTCGCCGGCGCCGCCTCGGTCCCGATCACGCCACCCCTCGGCGTCGATCTGATGGGGTATCTGCGCCGCTCCGAGCCGGCCCGCGGCTACGGGGAGCCGATGGAGGCGACGGCTCTCGTCCTCGACGACGGTGCGACGCGGATCGTGCTGATCGGAGCAGACCTCGTCGGCGCCTCGGGCCCCTGGGCCCAGGGCGTTCGCGACCGGGTGGGAGAAGCCCTCGGGGCCCCGGCTCACCACGTTCTCCTCAACTCCCAGCACACCCACTCTGCTCCGCCCACCCCCGGGTGGGCGAAGATCGGCGGCGACACGGAATGGAACGACGAGGAGACCCGCTACGCCGACGCCGTCGGCGACCTCGTGGTCTCTGCGGCGGTGGAGGCTGCACGCAGCCTCCGGCCGGCGCGGATCGGGCACGGTCGCACGATCGCCGAGGGGATCACCGTCAACCGCCGCCAGCGGGTGGAGGGCGGCACCATCCTGGGGTGGAACGCGGAAGAGCAGTGCGACAGGGACGTCGCGGTCATCCGCGTCGACGACGAGGAGGGCGGCGCGATCTGCACCGTCGTGGCGTTCGCAGCGCATCCCGTCGTGATCGGCCCGGACGTGGCCGAGGCGTCGTCGGACTTCGTCGGCCCACTCCGCGAGCGCGTGCGCGACTGGACGGGCGGCGAGTGCGTCTTCCTCCAGGGGTGTGCCGGCAACATCGTCCCGTTCGAGTCGTTCCACACGGCTCCCGGAGCGGAGCACCTGTTCGCCGAGCGCCTGGCTCTCGCCGCGCTCGCCGCGCGCGCCGGAGCCTTCCTCGAGCCCTCTGCGCCGGAGCAGATGCCGTTCGCTTCGGCCATCCCGATCGCGATCTGGCGACACCGGCCCACCGGGCCGCAGGACATGACGCTCGCCGCCTCGGAGCGCCGTGTCGCGCTGCCGTTGCTCGATCCACCTACTCTCGACGAGATCCGGCGACTCCGCGCCGAGCTCGAACAGCGTGTGGTCGACCTGCAGGCAGCGGGAGAGCCGCGCACGGCCTGGAACCCCGTCGTGCTCCACGTGCGCTGGGCCAAGGCGATCGAGCAGCGCGTCGCCGACGGCACCGTGGAGCACGAGGTCGAGGTACCGGTGCAGGCGCTCCGCATCGGCGATGCCTGCATCACCGCCTGGCCCTGCGAGCCGTTCTGCGAGCTCGGCCTCGAGGTGAAGGACCGCTCGATCGCACCGTTCCCCGTCACGCTCGGCTACTCGAACGATCTCGTCGGCTACGTTCCGACCCGCCGGGAGTACCCGCTCGGAGGCTACGAGCCGGTCGTGGCCCAGCGCCATTTCGGCAGGCCCGCACCGTTTGCGCCCGAGGCCGGTGAGCAGCTCGTGGCGCATGCACTCGAGCTCACGGCAGAGCTCTTCGAGCCGGCAGCCCGTGAGCGCTGAGCGTCCGCCGACCCTGCGCCGTCACGGCTCTCTCGTCGACGCGACGACCGAGGCGATCAGCTCCCAGATCCTTCACGCCGAGCTGGCACCGGGAGATCGGCTGCCGACGGAGCGAGCCCTGGTCGAGCGCCTCGGAGTCTCGCGCACGGTGCTGCGGGAGGCGCTCTCCAGCCTCGAGGCACTCGGTCTGCTCGAGACGCGCGGCACTCGGGGCAGGTTCGTTGCCGCCGGTGGCTCGTCCGAGCGGAGCCGTGCGCTCGTCGGGGCGTGGCTGCACCAGCACGCGCGCGAGATCCTCGAGGTCGACGAGATCCGATCCGTGCTCGAGGCCCACGCGATCCAGTCGATGTCCGAGTGGGACGCGATCGACGCGGCCCGGAGCGCGGCCGGCGTCGTCCGTGAGCAGGTCGAGGCGGTCGAGCGCGACGATGCCGTCGGCGCCGCCGACGGCGACGCCGCGTTCCATCGAGTTCTGAGCTCGTACACCAAGAACGCGGCGCTGCGGGCCCTCATGGACGGCCTCATCGACGCGAGCCGCAAGGGTGCGTATGCCGCCTACTCACTGCCCGAGACGGCGCGGGGCTCGCTCGAGCAGCACGGTCGGATCGTGGACGCGCTCGCCGTGTCGGACGTCGCCGGTGCAGCGCGTCTCGCGCAGGCCCACATGATCGACGTCGCCCGCCGCTACGCCGCAGCACAGCACGACTCGGGGGCCGGCGCGTGATCCGGCGCGTGAGCCTCGTCCGCAAGCGTCCGGACCTGACGCGCGAGCAGTTTCTCGACCGGTGGGCCGCCGACGGGCGCATCGTGCCGGGCGACGTCGTCGTCCTCCGCTACGAGGGCCCGAGGGGCGGTCCGGGGATGCCCGAGATGACGCATCTCACGTCGGCGATCGTCGGCGCCGGCCTCGTCGAGGAGATCGCCCTCCTCACCGACGGCAGGTTCGGCGGCGGCACCCAGGGCATCTCCGTGGGGCACATCTCACCCGAGGCGGCGGCCGGCGGGCCGCTCGCGATCCTCCGGGACGGCGATGTCGTCGAGATCGACGCCGAGGCGAGCCGGCTCCACGTCGAGCTGGCCGACGAGGAGATCGCGGCGCGGCTCGCAGCGGTCGTGCACCCACCCGCTCGCTACCCAACCGGCGTGCTCGCCAAGTACGCGCGCCTCGTCGGCTCGGCTGCGACCGGCGCCCGCGTCGGCGCCTGAGCATGGGTGCGACGCGGATCTCGTGCAGCGAGTACTCGTTTCCGGCCGTTCCGGGTCAGCACGAGCGCATCGGGATGGTGCGGCTGCTCGGGTTCGGCCTCGTCGACATCGCACTCTTCCTGCCCGACGGCGACGACCTGGTCGCCGATCCGGAGCCCGTCGCCTCACGGCTGCGGGCCTCGCTGGGCGAGCACGGCCTCACGAGCGAGGACGTCTTCGTCGCGATCGGCTCCTCGTTCGAGGAGATCGCGCCGAACCAGCGCGACCCCGTCCTGCGCGAGCGTGGCCGGCGCGAGTTCTCCGCCGCTGCGCGCGTGACGGCCGAGCTCGGCGTCCCCGGCATCACGATCCTGCCCGGCGTGACCTGGGCCGAGGACCCGGACGGGTCCTGGGCCTGCTGCGCCGAGGAGCTCGCCTGGCGGGTGGAGGAGGCCCGTGCGCTCGGCATCGAGGTGCGCATCGAGGCGCACGCCGGCTCGATCGCGGCGGTGCCGGAGCTCGTCACGAGGCTCTGCTCGGAGGTGCCCGGCCTGCGGCTCACCCTCGATCTCTCGCACTTCGAGCTGCAGTCGGTCACCCTCGACCGTGTCCTGCCGCTCGTCCCGCACGCCGGGCATCTTCACGTCCGTGCGGCGAAGCCCGGCGCGATCCAGGTGCGCTGGCGCGACAACGAGACCGATTTCGCCGCCCTGCTCGAGGCGCTCCGCGCACAGGGCTACGGCGGCGCGTTCTGCGTCGAGTACGTCCCGATGCCCAAGTGGCGTTGCGACGAGATGGACGTCGTCACCGAGGCGCTCGCCACGCGGAGCGCACTGATCGAGCTGGGGGTGGAGTGATGGAGCGCCTGTGTCACGTCTTTCGCATCGAGCCGGGGAGCGAGCAGGAGTACGTCCGGCGTCACGTCGAGATCTGGCCCGAGATGGTGGAGGCCATGAAGGCGGCGGGGTTCGCCAACTACACGCTCTTCCGGCGCGGGCTCGATGTGATCGCCTATTGCGAGTGCGAGCCCGACGTGGAGACGTGTTTTGCACGCTTCGGCGAGCGGGACGTCGGCGGGCGCTGGCAGGCGTTCATGGAGGGGATGGTGCTCGATCTCACGGACGAGAGCGGGGCGCTCGTGCGCTACGCCGAGGACTGGCACCTTGACTGACGTGCGGCGCCCCAGGGTGGGTGTCGTCTCCTGCTACTTCCCGCTGTTCGACGCCCAGATGCCGGCCGGCTTCCGGCAGGAGCGCGAGGCAGTGGCGCGCGGCTATGCCGACCTGCTCCGCCGCGACTTCGACGTGGTCGACGCCGGCATGCTCGGCTCCGAGGCCGACGGCGACCGGGCGAACGCCACATTGCGCGAGGCACGGCCGGAGGTCGTCGTGTACGCGCCGACGATGGCCGCGCCGCCGAGCTACGCGGCACACGCACTGGCAGGGCTCGACCTGCCGGTCGTCGTCTGGAACGCCGTCACGATCGACCGCCTGCCCGCCGGGCTCACGCAGGCCCAGGCGACCGTGAACTCGTCCCAGGTCGCGGCGGTCATGCTCGCGAACGCACTCGTGCGGGCGCGGCTGCCGGTCGCCGCCGTCACCGCCGGCTCCCGCGGACCCGGAGGGCATCGAGCGCCTGGTTCGCGCCGTTCGCGCCGCGGCGGCAGCGTCGGCGCTGCGAGGTTCATCGGTGCTCCGCGTCGGCACCTGGTTCCCGGGGTATCTCGACGTCGAGTCGAGCGCCGATGAGCTCGCCCGGCTCGGCGTGACCGAGCACGCCGTCACCGTGCCCGAGCTGAACGACGCGTTCGCGAGCGTGGCTGCCGAGCGCATCGCCCCCGGCCTCGAGGCGCTCGCCGGCCGCGGCTGGGCGCACACGGAGGGAGCAGCCGACGAGCGCAGCATGCGCCTCGCGCTCGCCCTCGACGACCTCGTCCGCTCGACCGGCTCGGTCGCGGTAACCGTCAACTGCCACTCGGACACCCTGCGCTGGAACCCGGCGATCGGTATCTCGGCCTGCCTCGGCGCCTCCCTCCTGACAGCGGAGGGCGTGCCGGTGTCCTGCACCGGCGACCTGCCGACCGCGCTGGCGCTCGTGCTCGCCCGTGCGCTCTCGGGCCGCGCCCTCTACTGCGAGTTCTACACCCCCGAGCGCGAGACGGGACTGATGCTGCTCGCGGCCGGCGGCGAAGGCGATCCCGCCTGGGCGGACCCCGCGCATCCCGTCCTCGTCGAGCCGAACGTCCACTATCCCGGCGACCACGGGGCGGGGACGTCCATCTCCTTCCGGCTCGAGCAGGGGCCGGCGACCGCGCTGTCGCTCTCGCCCGTCGGCGGCACGTGGCGCCTTGCCTGGGCGACGGGCGAGATCGTGGAGGCCCGCTACGACGACATGGGTGGCCCGAACGGAATGTTCCGCTTCGACTCGGGCCCTGCCTTCGAGGCCGGCGCCCGGTGGATCACCTCGGGCGCGACGCATCACAACGCACTCGCGCGGGGACGGCTCGACGTCGAGATCCCGATTCTCGCCCGCGCGCTCGGGATCGAGGAGGAGCGCGTATGACCGCCATCCGTTCCGTGACACCGATCTCGGTCCGCTACCCGGAGCCGAACGATGCAGGCGCGATCCGCCATCTGACCCTCTGCCGAATCGAGGCGGACGACGGCACCGTCGGCTGGGGTGAGGCCGTCACATCGTGGCCGGATGCCTGCCGGGCGACCGAGGCGATGATCGACGGGATCGCGGCCGAGATCGTGATCGGGCGAGACCCGCTGGACAACGTCGACATCTGGCGCAGCTGTGGGCGCCGTGCCTGGTGGTACGGCAACCGAGGCGGCATCTCGTCGTTCGCGCTCTCCGCGATCGACATCGCGCTGTGGGATCTCAAGGGCAAGCTGCTCGGCGTGCCGGTGACGCAGCTCCTCGGTGGGGCGCACCACGAGCGGCTGCCCGCGATCGCGAGCACCCACCCGAACGCCGCGAGCCTCGAGGCGGAGGCCGACAGGCACGCGCACTACATGACCGGGCTCGGGTTCAAGGGCTGCAAGTTCGGGCTGGGGAAGAGGGGAGACGCCCGGCTCGGCTCCGACATCCGGCGCGACGTGGAGTTCATGCGGCTGCTGCGGGAGCGGGTGGGGCCGGAGCCGATGCTGATGTGGGATCGCGGTGTCAACACGCTGACGTGGGACGTGGCCTTCGCGATGCGGCTCACCGCCGCGCTCGAGGAGCACGGCCTGACGTGGATGGAAGAGCCGTTCGAGCCGGCCGACCTCGACTCGTTCCGGCGGCTGAAGAGCCGGTGCTCGACGCTGATCGGCTCGGGTGAGCGAGAGTGGAACGTCGAGGGCTACCGGAGCTTCATCGCGGCTGGGGTGGCCGACGTGATCGGGTTCGACCCGGGGCGCGCGGAGGGGATCACCGGCGGCAGGCGTGTGATCGAGCTCGTGGAGGAGGGCGGCGCCTGGTTCAACGCGCACGCCTGGTCGAGCGCGATCGTGACTGCGGCGAGCCTCGCGCTCTCGCTGACCACGCCCCGCACGCTCGTGTTCGAGCTCAAGGCCGAGGAGAGCCCGATGCAGCACGAGCTCGTCGAGAGCCCCGTCGCTCAGAGCGGCGGGTGGGTCCACCCGCTCACCGGCGCGGGGCTCGGGATCGAGGTTCGCGAGGACGTCGTGGAGAAGTACCGCTTCTGACCCACGGCGCGTCGACGGAGACGCGGCAGGGAGTGCGAGGCCCGGGCGCGGGCACCCGGGCCTCGTCAAGCCGGGTGCAGGAGGAGGCACCCGGCGCGCGTAGGAAACGATAACGGCAACGATTGCCGGGCGCAGGGGCTGCAGGTCAGACCAACGTTGTGCGGGAACCAGTGCAGGCCCCTGCGCGCGTGGCGGCCGCACGGCGCCGTTGACATGGCCGAGGGCGCTCCGTACAGTGCTCTGGAACCGTTACCAAGACGAGGTTGGGGATCGCGTGGCGGAACTCGATATCGAACCGAAGACAGCTCCGGTGACCAGCCTCACGATCGCCGAGGTCGAGACCGTGGCGATCCGTGTGCCGCTCGGACGGACGTATCGGGGCAGCCGCTACAAGATGACGCACCGCTCCACGATCGTCACGCGCATTCACACCGAGGAGGGCATCGTCGGCGAGGCCTACTGCGGCGACGAGGATGCGGGCCTCATGGAGATCGACGAGATCCTCACGACGGAGATCGCGCCGAACCTGATCGGCGAGGATGCTCTTCGTGTCGAGCGCTGCTGGGAGATCGCCCGGCCGGCGACGTTCGACATCCTGCGCGACCGCCGGCTCGGCCTGGTCGCGACCGCCTGCGTCGACGCCGCCATCTGGGACGCGGTCGGCAAGGCGCTCGGACAGCCGCTGCACCGGCTCTGGGGTGGGTACCGCGACAGCCTGCCCGTGATCACGATCGGCGGCTACTACGGCACGCAGGAGATCGCGGAGGAGGTCTCCGACCTGCGCGAGCAGGGGCTCGCGGGCATGAAGTTCAAGGTCGGTGGGCTCACGCCCGAGGAGGATGCGGCGCGGTTCAGGGTCGCGCGCGAGGCAGCCGGGCCCGACTTCGTCCTGTGCGCCGATGCCAACCAGGGCTGGACGCCCGCTCAGGCCGTGCGCTTTGCGCGCCTCGTCGAGGATCTCGACCTGCACTGGTTCGAGGAGCCGTGCGTCTGGTCGAACGACCGGCGCGCGATGCGCGACGTCAGGTTCGCCGGCGGGGTGCGCGTCTGCGCGGGCCAGAGCGAGTTCTCGGCGGGCGGCTGCCGCGACCTGATGGTCGAGGGAGCGATCGACTTCTGCAACTTCGACTCCTCCTGGTCGGGCGGGGCGACGGAGTGGCGCCGGGTGGCGGCCGCAGCGGTCGCGTTCGACGTCGCCATGGCGCACCACGAGGAGCCGCAGATCGCATCCCACCTGCTGGCGTCGATCCCGCACGGCACGTTCCTCGAGATCTTCAGCGCGGATCGCGACCCGATCTGGTGGAACCTCGTCGCCAATCGGCCACAGATCGTCGACGGGCACGTGACCCTGCCGAGCGGCCCGGGGCTCGGGTGGGAGCTCGACGAGGAGTACATCGAGGCGCACCGGGTTCATCCGCGTCCATGACCGCCCGGCCGGGCCCGACTGCGCTGGGCAAGGGCCTCGAGGGGAAGGGCGTGATCGTCACCGGCGCAGCAGGGGGGATCGGCACCGTCGTCGCGCGCGCCTTCGCCGAATGCGGCGCGCGCGTCGTCGCCGTCGATCTCTCGCAGGAGGACGCCGACGCGCTCGTGTCGACTCTTCCCGGCACCGGCCACGTGGGCATCGCGAGCGATCTCGGGCGCCTCGACCGGCTCGCCGGGCTGCTGGAGGAGGCGGAGGCGGCAGTGGGGCCGGTCGTCGCCCTCGCGCACCTCGCAGCGGTCTTGCGGCGCCGGCACGAGATCCGGGAGATCGACGAGGCCGACTGGGATGCCCAGGTCGACGTCAACCTGAAGGCGACGTTCTTCCTCAACCGGGCCTTTGCGGAGCGGCTCCGGCAGGCCGAGCGCCACGGCGCGATCGTCAATCTCGGCTCGCAGGGATGGTGGACGGGTGGCTTCGGAGGGTCGGTCGTCTACAACACCACGAAGGGCGGCATCGTCACGATGACCCGCGGGCTGGCGCGGACGTACGCCGCCGCCGGGATCAGGGTCAACTGCGTGGCGCCCGGGCTGGTCGACACGGCGATGCTCCGGGACGGGCTCGACGATCGGGCACTCGACCGCCTCGTCGAGCAGGTGCCGCTCGGGCGCATGGCGGCGCCCGAGGAGGTCGCGCCGGCCGTTGTCTTTCTCGCGTCCGAGCACGCCGGGTACATCACCGGGGCGACGCTGAACGTGAGCGGCGGCTGGTTGATGTACTGAGGCCGGAGCCGTCGCGCACCCCCCCGCGCGGGGCGCGTACACGTCGGTGCGCGCGGAGCGGAAGCACTTGTCAGACCAAGCGCTTGACTTTGTCTGTCGGATGCTCTTGAATCGACTGGAATCGTACCCAGTGACCTGATCAGGAGGGAGTCCGGCATGGAGGAGTACATCCACGGCCTGAGCCGCCTAGAGCTGCTCAAGCGTGGCGCCTTGGGAGCTGCGGCGGTCGGCGGTGCGGATGCGTTGCTCCGGGCCGGCGGTGCCGGTGCAGCCGTGTCTGCGCCGAAGCCCGGCGGCAAGCTCGTCGTCGGCATCGGCCAGTCGTTCGAGGACATCAACGTGCTCACCGCCTTCGGCTATCGCTGGGGTCAGCTGATGGCCTACGCCATGTACGACACGCTCGTGAAGTACGACAAGAACGGCCGGGCCGTGCCGCTGCTGGCAAAGAGCTGGACGACGCCCAACGCGAAGACCACGATCGTGAAGATCCGCCAGGGCGTCAAGTTCCACAACGGCAAGCCGATGCGGGTCGAGGACGTCGTCTGGAGCCTCAACCGCATCCACGACCCCGTCAAGCCCGCGTCCAACAACTTCCTCGCACTGCCCAAGGACATCTGGGGCAAGGCGGTCAAGATCGACAACCAGACGCTCAGGATCACGACCAAGAAGCCGGCACGCATGGTCGAGAGCTGGCGCTTCTGGTTCATCATGCCCGAGAACGCCGACGACCTGAACCTGGGCGAGAACCCGATCGGCACCGGGCCCTTCCAGTACAAGAACTTCGTCAAGGGAGACCGGCTCGACCTCGAGCGCTTCCCCGACTACTGGAACGGCAGCAGGCCGTATCTCGACGAGCTGACGTTCCGCTTCCTCGCCGACGAGTCGGCCCAGGTTGCGAACTTCCTCTCGGGCGACGTCGACTACCTGCACGACATCTCCGTCGCCACGCTCCCGCAGGTCGACGGCAAGCGCAACTCCAAGCTGATCCCGTCCGGCCTCTTCTTCCAGTGGTGGCAGCCGCAGATGTACTTCGGGCCGCTGAAGGACGTCAAGGTGCGGCAGGCGCTGCAGTGGGCGTTCGACAAGAGCACGGACAACAAGGTCGCCTGGGGCGGTCGTGCCGTGCCGACGTGGAATCCGTTCGAGAAGAGCCCGTACTCGATCGGGACGAAGTGGCCCGGTGGCGGTCCCGTGCCGAGCTTCGATCCCGAACGGGCCAAGAAGCTCCTCGCAGCGGCGGGCGCGTCCAAGCTGAAGCTGAACATGATGATCCTGAAGGACCCGGGCCCCTGGACGCGCGAGGCACCGGTCCTGCAGCAGGGCTTCAAGAAGGCCGGCATCGATGCCAAGATCCAGGTGCTGCCGGCGGCCCAGTGGTTCGATCGGCTCTACACGAAGCGCAACCACGAGGGCATCGCGGTCAACGCCGGCTCGCTGCCGTTCCCGTGGGCCCTGATCGCGAACTACATGATGAAGGCGACGCTCCTCAAGAACCCGCCGAAGTACCCGAAGGGCGCGATCCCGCCTCTGGAGGCCGCGTACAACACGGCCTTCTCGCCGAAGAACGAGGCACAGTACAGCGCCTCGCTGAAGACGGTTCAGCGGCTCATGCTCACCCAGGCGGCGGCGTTCCACACGATGATCGCCTCGAATCAGAACGTGGCACCGAAGAACCTGCAGGGCGTCGACTCGACGTTGATCGGAGACCAGCGATTCGACGGTGCGTACCTCGCCTAGGTGTGACGCGCTCCGGATCGACTGAACGAACGACGGTGGGGGACGGGACGTCCCCCACCGTCTTCCCCTGATGCGATTTCTCACCCCCGTCCTGTCGCTGATCGGTGTCCTGCTCGCGATCTCGATCATCACCTTCGCGATCGCCACCGCATTGCCGGGCGACGCCGCCGAGATCCGGGTCGGCAAGCGGGACGACCTCACCTTCGAGCAGCGGAGCGCGCTCGTGAACGCGGAGCGGCAGCGCCTCGGCCTGGACAAGCCCGTCCCCGTCCAGTTCACGATCTGGCTCGGGAAGGCCGTCCAGGGCGACCTCGGAGTTCAGGAGGGCGGCGGCTCCGTCGGCAAGGCCGTGCTGGAGCGGATCGTCCCCTCGCTCGAGCTCGCCTTTCTCGCGCTCGCGGTCTCGCTCCCGCTCGCTGCGCTGCTCGCGCTGCGCAGCGTGCGGCGTGGCAAGCGCGTGTTCTCGGTCGTCGCGGGCCAGCTGTCGACGATCGGCTTCGTGGTGCCGCAGTTCTGGCTCGGGATCCTGCTCGTGATCTTCTTCGCCGTCCTGCTCGGCTGGCTGCCGGCCAGCGGCTACGAGCCGTTCCGGGAGCTGCCCGTCGAGCACGTACGGCGGGTGACGATGCCGTTGATCACGCTCGTGGTGCCGACGACGGCGGTCTTCTTCCACTTCATGCGGCAGAGCCTGCGGGAGTCGCTGACGACGCAGTACATTCGCACGGCTCGAGCGAAGGGCCTGAGTGAGACCGGTGTCCTCTACCGGCACGCCTTCCCGAATGCGCTCCTGCCCTCGCTGACGGTCCTCGGTGTCCAGTTCGGACAGCTGCTCGGCGGGGTCGTGGTCGTCGAGCGCATCTTCAACTGGCCGGGGGTCGGAGGCCTGCTGATCTACTCCGTCGAGCGGCAGGACTTCAGCACGCTGATCGCCTGCGTGATGGCCATCGCGGCCGCCTACGTGGTCATGTCGACGTTCATCGAGGTCGCCTACAGGCTGGTCGACCCGAGGATCAGGCGCGCGTAGATGAGCTGGCTCCGGCACAACATCCGCCTCCAGCTCGGCCTCGCCCTGCTGCTGCCGTTCGCGATCGCGGCGCTCATCCCCGGGGTTCTCGCCCCGTACAGCCCGACAGACCTGGTCGACGCCCCCTTCGCCGCGCCGTCGAGCCAGTACTGGCTCGGCACGGACGAGCTCGGGCGGGACATGCTCTCCCGGCTCATCTACGCCGCTCGCACCGACCTCAAGATCAGCCTGGGCGCAACGCTGATCGCGGCAGTGATCGGTGTCTCGATCGGGCTCTTGACCGGGTATCGCGGCGGCGTCTCGAGCACCGTCGCGCTTCGCGCCACCGACGTGATGCTCGCGTTCCCGTCGATCCTGCTGGCTCTCTTCCTCGTCGCGGTGATGGGCCCGAGCGATGCGATCGTGATCCTCGCGCTGATGATCCTCTACATCCCCGGCTTCCTCCGCTTCGCCCGCGGCATGGCGCTGAGCCTGCGCGAGCGGGCCTTCGTCGAGGCGAGCGTGATCTCGGGCGCCGGCGGGCGATACGTGATCTGGAGGCACCTGCTTCCGAACGCGATCGGCCCCTTGCTCGTGGGCATCGCGCTCACGGCGGCGTACACGCTCCTCGCCGCAGCGACGCTCTCCTACCTCGGCCTGGGCACACCGCCTCCGGCGGCGAGCTGGGGCGGCATGCTGCAGGCGTCGTTCAACTACGTCTTCCAGGACTGGCGCTACGGGATCTGGCCCGGCCTGTGCATCGTCACGGTCGCCCTCGGGTACATGCTCGTCAGCGAGGGCATCGAGATAGCGGTGCGCCGGAGCGGGAGCGCAGGTGCGGCAGCCGGCGCCGTCGAGCCCACCGGCCGCGCGGCTAGCGCGGCCTCCAGCAGGACGACATCGTGAGCCAGCTGTCGGCGGAGGACCGGCTGGGCCCGACCGGTGAGCCCGCGCGCGACGCGGTGCTGTCGATCGACGGGCTCGTCGTCGACTTCCCGCTGGGAGAGAGGACGGTACGCGCCGTCGACGGCCTCTCGCTGACGATCCTGCCGGGCCAGCGCCTGGGGGTCGTCGGCGAGTCGGGATCGGGCAAGTCGACCGTTGCCATGGCGGTTCTCGGCCTCCTCGAGCCCCCGGGGACGGTCAGCGGCGGGTCCATCAAGCTGGGCGACCTCGAGTTGTCGAATGCGGACGAAGACGTCCTCCGTCGCGTTCGCGGAGGCCGCATCTCGATGGTCTTCCAGGACGCCCTCGGCTCGCTCAACCCCGTGAAGACGATCGGCTATCAGCTGATCGAGGCGATCCGGCTGCACACGGCGGCCTCGAAGGCGGAGGCGGTCGACCGGGCCGTCGAGCTGCTGGCCGAGGTCGGCGTGCAGACGCCGCGGGCGCGTCTCCAGCAGTACCCGCACGAGTTCTCCGGCGGCATGCGCCAGCGGGTGATGATCGCGATGGCCCTGGCGTCCGACCCCGAGCTGCTGATCGCCGACGAGCCGACGACCGCGCTCGACGTGACGACACAGGCGAGCGTCATCGACCTGCTTCACCGCCTCGCCGAGGAGCGGCGGATGGCAGTCATGCTGATCACTCATGACCTCGGCATCATCGCCGGCTTCGCACAGGACGTCCTCGTCATGTACGCCGGGGCGCCCATCGAGTACGGGCCCGTCGACGACGTCTTCCAGCGGCCCGGCCATCCCTACACGCAGGCGCTCATCGCAGCTGTCCCCCGCCTGGGCGATGCGCGCGCGACCACGCTTCCGTCGATCCCGGGCGTGCTGCCGCGCGCGGACTCGATTCCTGCCGGCTGCCGGTTTGCACCACGCTGCCGGCTCGCCGGCGACCGGGAGATCTGCCGCACCGACCGCCCGGCCTTCGAGCTGGCGGACCCTTCGGCACGGGTTGCGTGCCACTTCACCGCGGAGTCCCTGGCGACGGCGGGCGCCGTCCACGAGCAGGAGGCGTACCTGGGGGAGCCTTCGATCGGGGAGGGCGTGCTCGTCGTCGGCGACCTGGCGAAGGACTACCGCGCGCGCGGCACGTCGGGGGCGCGCAAGCGCTGGTTGCGCGCCGTCGAAGGCGTGTCGTTCGAGATCAAGGGCGGGGAGTCGCTCGGGCTCGTCGGCGAGTCGGGGTCGGGCAAGTCGACCGTCGCGCGGCTGCTCCTGGGGCTGACCGAGCGAACGAGAGGTGAGGTCACCTTCGAGGGACGGCCGCTCGAAGCGCGCGGGCGCGGCATCGCCGCGTCGCAGCGCGGCCGGGTGCAGATGGTCTTCCAGGACCCGGGCGATTCGTTGAACCCCCTGATGTCGATCGAGCAGATCGTGGCCGAGCCTCTGATGCTGCTGCACCGGCGCCAGGGCAGGAAGCATCGCGGCAGGGTGCCCGAGCTCCTCGAGCTCGTGGGCCTCGGAGCGGACTTCGGCAAGCGCCGTCCGCTGCAGCTTTCCGGTGGTCAGCGACAGCGCGTGGCGATCGCCAGGGCCCTCGCCACCGACCCCTCGCTGATCGTCTGCGACGAGGCCGTCTCGTCACTGGACGTCTCGGTGCGGGCGCAGATCCTCAATCTCCTGATGGACCTGCAGCGGCGACTCGGCCTCTCGTACCTCTTCATCTCGCACGACCTCTCGACCGTTCGCCACGTGTGCGACCGTGTGGCCGTGATGTACGGCGGCCAGTTCGTCGAGGTCGCGGACGCGGACGAGATCTTCACCGCTCCGCAGCATCCGTACACGATCGCCCTGCTCTCGGCCGTGCCGATCCCCGATCCGGTGCTCGAGCGCGAGCGGCGCCGCATCCGGCTCGGGGGCGAGCTCCCCGACCTGACGAGCCCCGTCACCGGCTGCATCTTCACGTCGCGCTGCTGGAAGGCCGAGGACCGCTGCTCGGTCGAGCGGCCCGCCTTGACCGAGCGGGGCGGAACAGCCAACCGGACTGCGTGCCACTTCCCGGAGAACGTCGCGTGAGCGCTTCCCACAGCCCGTCCCCGCCGAGGTGCGGATCGTCACCTCCGTCCTCGATCCCCACGCAAGGAGGCTCGTGATGACCGACTACCCGAAGTACCGCGCGCTCTGGCCGCCGTACCAGAGCATCCCGTACCGGTCGGGCGAGGAGCCGCTCCCGGCGTTGCTTCGCGCCGCCGATCATCGCTTCGACGCGTGGGCGCCTGCGCCCGGCAATGCGACGCCGTCGTGGACGTGGGTGTCGACTCCCCACATCAACGCCGGCATGTTCGCCGTGCCCGCGGGGTGCTGGTTCGATCCGGGCGACCATCCCAACCCCGAGCCGTACTACATCGTCAAGGGGACGCTTCACCTCTCGAACCCGGACACGTCCGACGTGGTCGAGCTCCGTGCGGGCGACGCCGCCAACATCCCGGCCTGGGCCTACCATCACGGCTACAACTTCGGCGACGAGGACTGCCATATCGCGTGGTGGGTGCCGGGCGAGATGCACACCGACCTGTTCAAGCAGAAGGTGGAGGACGACACCCTCTACGAGCTCGGCTGGTACGAGCGGCAGCCCGTCGTCCTCAACGGGGGCCATGACCGCAACGAGGGCTTCGAGTCACGGCTCGACCAGCTTCGCTCCTGGCCCGGTGACCCGCGCACCGCGGTCGACATGATGCGGCTCGACCGGTCGACCTGGCTGCACCTGATCACCGGCGACGTCCCCCGCCAGGCCTATCTGACCTCCTTCTGGTACTGCGACGAGCGCATTCGCGCCGGCGAGATGCGCCTCCCCGTGCGCAGGGACACGAAGCCCGAGTCGGTGCCGTTCGAGAAGGTGATCTGTGTGACCTCCGGGACGCTGGTCGCGGCGCTCACTGGCACGATGGACGTGCTGCGGGCCGAGGTCGGGGACGTGGTGTTCCTGCCGGCCAACGTCGAGCACAGCTTCATGAGCGTAGGAGAGACCGGCACGACAGCCGTCGTCGGAATGTCGAAGGTGGGCTGACGTGCCTGCGAGCGGCGCCGAGCGCTACGCGGGCTACGAAGCTGCGTTGCCCTGGCATCACCGTCAGCCCTTCGACGGAGTGGAGCAGTTCCCGTGCGTGATCCGGCGTGAGGACGCGTGCTACTTCTCGTGGGCGCCCGAGCCCGGCAACAGCATGGCCACGTGGGTGTACGTGGGGACGCGCCGACTCAACCAGGGCACGTTCTACGTCGAGCCGGGGCACTGGTTCGACGCCGGGAACCATCCGAACCCCGAGCCGTACTACGTGCTCCGCGGCTCCCTGCTGCTCTCCAACCCGGACACGTCCGACGTGATCGAGCTCGCCGCGGGCGACGCCGCGAACATCCCGGCGCTCGCCTTCCATCACGCGTGGAACGTCGGCACGGAGACCTGCGAGATCCTCTGGTGGGTACCGGGGGAGATGCACACCGACACGTTCAAGGAGGCGATCTCGACGAAGGCCCACGGTGAGTGGCAGTGGTACCCGCGCGAGGCCGTGAAGCTCGGCGGCCGGCACGCCCGCAACGAGGGGTTCCCGTCGCATCTCGACGACATCGCCCGCTGGCCGCCGCCGCGGAGCACCAAGGTCGAGGGGGTCGACATGGAGCACCTGCCGCCGTCGTCGTGGCTGCGGCTCCTCCACGGTACCGACCCGCGCCTCACGATCCCGGTCTCGTACTTCTACGGCGACGAGCAGATCCGCGTGGGCCAGCTGCGGGTGCCGGCGGGCCGCGAGTCCGAGTCGGCCGAGGGTGCATACGAGGAGACGCTGTACGTCGAGTCCGGGCGGCTGTCGGTGAACCTGACGGGCACGGGCCGGAGCCTTCTCGCCGGTCCCTCGGACGTCGTCTTCCTCCCGCCGGGCACGTCGCGCAGCCTGCAGGCAATCGGCGACGAGCCGGTGGTGACGTTGTTCGCCCAGGCGCTGCCGGCGTGAACGTCCGGCTGCTGGAGGTGTCCCGGGTGGAGGCGAGCGAGCGCGCGCACGCCGGCGCGGTCTGCCTGCTCCCCGTCGGCTCTCTGGAGCAGCACGGCGAGCACCTGCCCGTGGGAACCGACTCGCTGCTCGTGGAGACCGTGGCGCTGCGTGCCGCCCTCCTCGCGCGCAGCGACGTCCTCGTCGCTCCGACCATCTGGACCGGCCTCAGCCCGCACCACGTACGGCTGGGCCTCACGGTGACGCTCGAGCCGGAGCTCCTCATCGAGCTCGTTCGCTCCGTCGTCGGATCGCTGCGCCTCTGGTTCTCCGAGGTCGTGATCGTCAACGGCCACGGCGGCAACCGAGGCTGGCTCGGTGCGCTCGCCCTCGCCGAGGAGTGCCCGGTCGTCAGCTACTGGGAGCTCGTCGACCCGGCTCTGCTCGCCGAGCTCTTTCCGGTCGACCTCGGCTCGATCGGGCATGCGGGCGAAGCCGAGACCTCGGCGATGCTGTCCGTGGCGCCGGAGCTCGTGTGGACCGGGCCGGCGGCGTTCGAGCCGATCACGCGCGCGAACGACCCGTTCCTCCTCCCCGACATGGGTGCCAGCGGAGTGCTCGGCGATCCCTCCGCGGCGTCCTCCGAGGCCGGCGAGCGCTTTCTTGCCGCCGCCTGCGAGGGCCTCGCGGAGCTGCTCGACGCCACCGCCGGCGCCAGAACCTCCGACAGCAAAGGGAACCAGCAATGAGCAACTTCCGTGCAGGTGCGGCGTCTCTCCCGCTCGAGCCGCCGCTCGGGCTACCCATGGTCGGGTTCATCCGGCAGCCGTCGAACGCGAGCGGCTACGGACTGCCGCTCGAGGTCGGTGCGCTCGCATTCGAGCGCGACGGCACCCGCGTCGTGCTCTGCGGCGTCGACATCGTCGGCATCGTCCACCCGCAGATCGAGGCGCTGATCGACCGGATCGCAGCCGCCACCGGGGCCGACCCCGCCGGCATCCTCCTGAACTGGAGCCACACGCACCTGGCGCCGCCCGGAGGCGTGGCCAACGGTGCCGTGTACGGCGATGTCGACGACGACCTCTCCGCCTCGATCGGGGCGTTCTCGCGGGTCATCCACGACAAGATCGTCAGTGCCTGCCGCATGGCCGTCGAACGGCTCGAGCCGGCGGGGGTCGTGTGGGGTCAGTCGGACGTCGACCTGGCCGTCAACCGCCGCGAGCGGACCGCGGGCGGCTACAACGGGGGCTCGATCCTGGGGTGGAACCCCGATGAGCTCGTGGACAACCAGGTGACGGTGCTGCAGGCGCGACGACCGGACGAGTCCGCGATCGGCACGCTCGTCGGGTTCGGATGTCATCCGGTCACGACCGGGTACGACATGGTCGTGTACTCGGCGGACTTCCCGGGGCCGATGCGCGACGTCGTGCGGTCGGTGACCGGGGGCGAGTGCGTCTTCTTCCAGGGGGCGGGGGGGAACGTGCTGCCGAAGTTCGCGTTCACGGACACGGAGGACGAAGCGCGCCGGATGGGCACGCGACTCGGCCTGGCGGCTCTCGCTGCCGTAGCGGACAGGTTCAGCCGGCCGGTCACGGTGCTGGCGGAGGAGGAGGGATCGGTGACGCCGATCACCCGTTACCGCCGTCGCTTCGTCGAGGCGGACGCGCCGGCTCTCGCTGCCGTGCGCGAGACGGTCTCCATCCCCCTCATGCCCCACCCCGAGCTCGCGGAGCTCGAAGCGCTGCGGGCCGAGTACGACGCGGCGCTCGAGGAAGCACGGGCGTCCGGCAACCGCGGCCGGGTGAAGCTTGCGTACTACCAGGCGGCGTGGGCGCGGAGGATCGAAGCCCAGCTTCGCGACGGCAGCGCCCCGACGGAGGTGTCGGCCCCGGTGCACGCGGTGCGGGTCGGGGACGGCGTGATCGTGACCGGCCCGGGCGAGACGTTCACGGAGTACGGGATCGCGGTCAAGGAGCGCTCGCCGGGTGCTCCGACGCTGTACGCCGGCTATACGAACGAGATCATCGGCTACCTGCCGACCGCGAACGAGTACCAGTACGGCGGCTACGAGGCCGGCTACGGCTACAAGAGCGTTGGCCTGCCGTCCCTGTTCGACCCGAGCGTCGAGCAGGTCTGTGTCGAGACCGGCGTACGGCTGGCCGAGCTCCTGTTCCCGGACGCCGAGCCGTGGGAGAGCGCGAGCGGGTGGACGGCGCGCGGCGAGTTGCCCCGGCTCGAGCCGGTCTCGCTGGAGCATCCCTCCCGGGCGGCCTCGACGGTGGCGCCATGAGACGCGCGCGCATCGGGGTGATCGGAGCCGGTTTCTGGGCGGCGTACCAGTACCTGCCGTTCTACCGTGACCATCCCGAGGTCGACCTCGTCGGCATCGTCCGCAAGTCAGACGACGGGCTCGACGCATTCAGGCGGGAGTTCGGCCTGGAGGTGGCAACGAGCTCGGTCGAGGAGTTGCTCGCCGCGGGCGTCGACGGCGTCGTCGTCTCCTCGCCGCACGACCTGCACCGTGAGCATGCGATCGCGGCGCTCGAGGCGGGCGCCCACGTGCTCGTCGAGAAGCCGATGACGCTTGCGCGCGCCGACGCCGCGGCCGTCGTTGCGGCGGCGGCTGCCGCAGGCCGCACCGTGAGCGTCGCGCACGGCTGGAACTACTCGCGCCTCACGAGCTGGGCCAAGGAGATGCTCGAGAGCGAGCGCATCGGGCGCGTGACATCCGTGACCGGGTACATGGCGAGCTGCTTGACCGACCTCTTCTCCGGCCGCTCCGGCTACGGCGTGATCGAGGTGGGAGGGTTCCCGGTCGAGGCCGAGCCCGCCACGTGGGCGAGGGCCGATGCCGGAGGCGGCTATCTCTACGGCCAGCTCTCGCATCTGCTCGGTCTGGCGTTCTGGCTCGTCCCGGCCGAACCGGAGGAGGTCTACGCACGGGCGCACATCCTTGGCAACGGCGTCGACCTCGACATCCAGGCGTCCGTGAGCCTCGCCGGCGGGGCGATCGCCTCGTTCAGCGGCCACGGGCATCAGCCGTGGGCACGGCGCCACGCCTGCGACCTGCGAATCGCCGGCGAGGAGGGGGTCCTCGTTCTCGACTTCGACCGCGTGCAGGCGCAGATGCTGCTGCAGGGAGACAAGGAGAGAGCCGAGATTCTGTACGTCGGCCCGGAGCCGTCCCCTGTCGACGACGACTCGGCCTACACCTGCGACGGCCCGGCCCAGTTCCTGGTGGACACGTGCCTCGGGCGCGATGCGGTCGACCGTGCGCCCGGGGAGGTCGGCGTCCGCGCCGTCGCCGTGATGGAGGCGGCCTGGCAGTCGGCCCACACCGGCCGCCCGGTGAAGATCGACGACCTCGGCGGGCGGCACGGACCGTGAGGCGCGCACGGGCATGATGCTCGCCGTGACCGCGGCAGGAATCGGGTTCGTGAACGCGGGAGCCCACATCCGCCATGCCTGCTCGTATCCGATCGCCGGGCTTCGCCACGGCTGGGAGCCGCCCGGGTTTCCCGGTGAGGGGAGCTACGTCCCGCACGGGATCGCCTGCCTCGCCGAGGTTCCGGTCGGAGGGGTACCGTCACCGCCCAGGCAGCCCCCGCGCCGGCCAGGGGCTGCAGCTCGAGTGAGGGAGACCTGATGCCAGAGGGCTCGACGCCCGTCGCGATCGTCACGGGTGGTGCACGCGGGATCGGGTGGGCGATCGCATCGCGACTCGCCGCGGAGGGGTGGTCCGTCGTGGCCGCGGACCTCGTACCGGGCAACACGGCGGACGAGGCATGCCCGATCGGCTTCCACGAGCTCGACGTCCGCGATCACGGGGCGGTGGAGTCCGCCTTCGTCGAGATCGCCTCCACGCGCGGAGGGCTCGACCTGCTCGTCAACAACGCCGGCATCCAGATCCTCGGGCCGACGGAGGATCTTCCGGTGGAGTCGTGGAGGGCGGTCGTCGACGTCAACCTCAATGGGACGTTCAACTGCCTGCAGGCTGCGGGGAGGATCATGCTCGCCGCCGGCAGCGGCTCGATCGTGAACCTCGTCTCGATCGCGGCCACGCGCGGCGCGGCGGGCAGGGCGCCGTACGCCGCCACGAAGGCCGCGATCGTCTCGCTGACCCGCACCGCCGGGGCCGAGTGGGCGTCGCGTGGCGTGCGGGTCAATGCGGTCGGCCCCGGGTACGTCGACACGGGTGTCTATCGCGCTGCTGTTGCGAGCGGGCAACTCGACCCGGACACGATCCTGGGCCGGATCCCGATGCGTCGGCTGGCGGCGGCCGAGGAAGTCGCCGCCACCGTGAGCTTCCTCGCCTCCCCCGCCGCGTCGTACGTGACCGGTCAGACGCTGTACGTCGACGGCGGCTTCCTGAACGACTACGGCGTCGACGCGTCGGCGCAGGCTTCGCCCCGGTGATCGACCCGATCGCCTCGATCGAGGTCGCGACAGTCAGGCTGGGCCTTCCTGCGCCGCTGCGCCTCGGCCGCACCGAGATCACCTCGCGCGAGTACGCCGGTGTGCGCCTCACCAGCGAAGCCGGCCTCGTCGGGAGCGCATACTGCCTGACCAGGGACGCCCCGGTGGAAGCGTGCGTGAGCCGCCTGATCGCCCCTGTCCTCGCAGGCACCGACAGCGCGGATCCCGAGGCGGCGTGGCGCGTCGCGTCCCGCGCAACGGTGCTCGTCGGCCGGGTCGGGCTCGTCCTGCGGGCACTGGGGCTCGTCGACATCGCCCTCTGGGACATCGCCGCCCAGCGTGCCGGCTGTCCGCTGTGGCGGCTGCTGTCCGATACGCCGAAGGAGGTCGGCGCGATGATGATCGCCGCCTACCCGCTCGCGGACCGGAGCCCCGAGTCGCTCGCCGGGGACGTTCTCCGCCACGCCGAGGCGGGATACCGGCTGCTGAAAGTAGCCCGCGACCCGGATCCGGCCAGAATGCGCCGCCTGCTCGACACGGCCTCGAGCGAGCTGCCGGCCGGAGCGAGCCTGGTCGTCGACGCCGGCTTCTGCTGGGAAGCGCCGCCGCCTGCGCTCGAGGAGGTCTCGAGCTGGGGCGAGCCGCGGCTGGCGTGGCTCGAGGACCCGCTGGTGCCGGAGGACGTCGACGGGTACGCCGAGCTCCACGGACGTATCGGCTGCCCGATCGGCGCCGGCGACGAGCTCTCCTCGCAGGCGACGTTCCGCGCGCTCGTGGAAGCCCGGTGCCTCGACGTGCTGCGGCTGGACGTCGTCGCCATCGGCGGCGTCACGCCTGCCCGCTCCGTCCTCGCGCTCGCAGCCGAGCACGCTGTCGGCGTGTCGTTCCACGTCTACCCGGAGCCCAGCATCCACCTCGCGACCGCGGCCGGCGGCATCGTCGAGACGTTCGAGCCCGGCATCGCCGGCGGGAATCCGCTCGACCCCAAGGACCGGCTGGTGGCCGGTGGTCCCGTCTTCGGCGGCGGCAGGGTGAGCACGCCGACGCTTCCGGGGCTCGGCTGCGAGCTCGACTGGGAGCTGTTCACGCAGTCCCGCGCGGCGTGAGGGATCGCGTAGAGGCGACGGCGGCTGGTCACTCCTCCCGTGACAGCTGCCCGATCAGGGCCAGGGTGCCGTCGACCGCGCGTTGCTCCGCGTCGGGAGCAAGTGCGACCGGCATCCCCCACGCCTGCGGTATCAGGTCGGGGAGGGCGTAGCTCGCGTCGATGCTCCAGCCGCCGTCGGGGTAGTCCTCTTCCCGCGGCAGGTAGCCGAAGAGGCCGTTCGTGTATCCGAGCACGAAGGTGTCGTGGAGCGGCGAGCGGGCACGGATCTCCAACCCCGTCTCGAAGAACACCTCCATGCTCAGCGCGCTGAGCACGATGTCGTTCACGCGGATCGCCTGGAGGCGAAGCGGGTGCGTCGGCCGGCCGTGCTCCACGGCTGCGACCAGGTTCGCCGCCCAGTGCGCGTACTTCTGCGCGGCTCGGATCTCCCAGTCGAGTGCATCGCCCCGCCGTCGCTGCTCGACCGCCTCCCTCCAGTGCTCCAGGATCGCCTGCGCCCGCTCCAGCGAGGGGAGGGTGTCGTACTCGAGGTCGGCCGTGGTCTCCGCGACGGCCAGGTGGGTGCAGGTAGCGCCGGCCTCGACGCGCTCCCAGGGTGTGAAGAGGATGTTGGGGACGTTGCCGAGCGGCCTGCGCTCACCGGCTCGGGTGCTCGTGCGGATGCCCGCGGCCACCCTGAGCGCTTCGCCTCCGAGCTCGAGGCCGACGCGGTTCTTGGTGTCGCTGCAGTCGATCTCGTAGCCGATGCCGACGCGCGGGTTGACGTTGCCGCCGCAGCCCTGCAGGAAGAGCGCGAGCCCGCCGAGGCTTCGCTCGAGGACGGCGCGGGCGGGGCCCGGGTAGTCGGTCGAGGCGACCTGGGACCGGCTTCCGACGGTGACGGGGTGAGCCGAGTAGCGGAAGAGGGTGGCGATCGGGTTGCCGTCGAGGTCGTCGACCCGGATCACGCCGACGGTGGTGTCGATCGGGTGGCCGGGCACCTCGCCGAGCACGTCGCGGCCGTCCCGTACCTCGCGGCGGTAGACGCCGATCGCGCTCTCACCCCAGCTGCACCCGATCCGGGCGGGCTGCAGGCCCGCATCCGCCTCGTGTGTCGCTTCGACGAGCCAGCGGTGGAGGTCCCGCTCGTACCGCGTCCGGAACGGCACGTCCTCGGTCGTGTCGGTCATCGCCATGAACTCCGGAAGTGCAGGTGCGCTGTGGTTGTGGCTCAGGTTGAGGAGCACGTGCGAGGTGGCGATCCCGAGCGCGCCGGCGACCGACGCGCGCAGCCGGTCGCTCTCGGGCAGGCTCATCACGCAGAGGTCAGTCGCGACGATCGCCACCTTCGTGGCCCCGTCGCCGAGCACGAGCACGGTCGCCGTCAGGTCGCTCTCGATCGCCTGGATCGGCGAGCCGAACAGCCGCAGCCCTGCCTTCCCCGTTCCGAGGAGCGGGTTGATCGTGCGGCGTGCGACACCGGCGTGAAGTATTCCTCCCACGGGGCCTCCTAGACGAGTTGGTCGATCAGCGCTACGGTCGCGTCGAGCGCGCGCTGCTCCGAGTCGGGGTGCAGGGCGGCGGGGTGCGGGTGCACCTGGAAGATCAGGTCCGGGACGGCATAGCTCGCGTCGAGGATCCAGCCCCCCTCGGGGTAGTCCTCCGCGCGCGGCAGGTACCCGAGGCTGCCGTTCGTGTATCCGAGCACGAAGGTATCGCGGAAGGGCGAGCGGGCCCTGATCTCGAGGCCGGTCTCGAAGAACATCTCGGCGTTCATCCCGGCGATGACGATGTCGCCGACCCTGATCGCCTGGACGTGGAGATCGGCTGTGGGATGGTCCTGCGCAGCCGCTGCCACGAGCAGCCGTGCCCAGTCCTCGTACTTCTCGGCCACCCGGATCTCCCATTCCGGGGCGTCGTGGTCGCGGCGTCGTCGCAGCTCCTGTTGCCAGTGGGCGTGGATCGCCGCTGCCTCCTCCGGCACCGGCAGCCGGACGTAGTCGAGCGGGACGGTGGTCTCGGCGGCAGCGAGGTGGGCAGGGGCGTCGGTGACGGGCTCCCAGGGCGTGAAGAGGATGTCGGGGATGTTCCCGAGCGGCCTGCGCTCACCGGCTCGGGTGCTCGTGCGGATGCCTGCGGCCACCCTGAGCGCTTCGCCTCCGAGCTCGAGGCCGACCCTGTTCTTGGTGTCGCGACAGTCGATCTCGACCCCCATGCCGGCGCGGGGGTTGACGTTGCCGCCGCCCCCCTGCAGGAAGAGGGCGAGCCCGCCGAGGCTGCGCTCGATCACGTCGCGAGCCGGCCCCGGGAAGTCGGACGATGCCACGGCCGACCGCGGCCCCATCGTCACCGGATGGCACGAGTAGCGGAAGAGGGTGGCGATCGGCTTGCCGTCGAGGTCGTCGACGCGGATCACGCCGACCGTGGCGTCGATCGGGTGGTCGGGCACCTCGCCGAGCACGTCGCGGCCGTCCCGCACCTCGCGGCGGTAGACGCCGATCGCGCTCTCGCCCCAGCCGCAGCCGACCCGGGCGGGCACGAGCCGTGCATCGGCCTCGACCGCCGCCTCGACGAGAAGCTGCGCGAGCGTCTCTCGGTAGCGCCCCTTCAGAGCCATCTGCTCCGGTGTGTCCGGCATGTAGTCGGGCAGGGCAACGCCGCTGTGCGCGTGGCTCGTGTTGAGGAGCACGTGGGCGACCGGGATCCCCAGCGCCTCCGCGATCCCGATCCGCAGCTCCTGAGCGGGCCGCAGGCCACGCAGAGACAGGTCGATGCCGACGAGGGACAGGTCGATGGCGATCACCACGACCCTCGTCCGTTCGGTTTCCAGTGCCAGAGCCGTGGCCGTGAGATCGCTCTCGATCCCGTGCACGGGGTTGCCGAAGAGCCGGAAGCCGGTCTGACGGGTGCCGAGCGGAGGGTTGATGGCACGCCGGGCGGCACCGGCGCGCAGTGTCCCGCACGTCGCGGTCGGCGTCACGCCGGCGTCCTGTCGAGGGAGGGCCTCGCGCCCCTCGTCGTGCCGGCGCCGCTCACAGCGGGTGCGGGACGCGAGGCTCCCGGATCACATCGAAAGGGGAGGGGCGCCGCCGTGGCGGCGCCCCTCGGGGTCTGCGTGCTTGCGTCCTCCTACGAGCTGAGCCACGTCGTGCGGAGGCCGGTGTTGAAGTCGCTGAACGCGACGTACATGTTCTGCACGCGCTTCGAGAAGACCTGGTACTTCCGGATCGCCACGAGCGGCATCTGGATCGGGTTGTCCCAGAGCGCCGTCTGCGCGGTGCGGTACAACGGCAGCCGCTTCTTCTCGTCGAGCTCGATGCGGCCGTTGCCGATCGCTCGCCACGCCTTCAGGTTCTTGTACGCCGGCGTCTGGATCCTGAACGTCGCGGACGCAGGGTGGAACTCCTGCACGTACCCGTCGATGTCGCCGCGCATGCCGCGGCCGTTGAGGAACCAGTCGTAGTTCCCGGCCGAGTAGAGGGCGGCGAAGGTGCCGATCTCGGTGCCCTTGATGTTCACGTCGATGTTGATCTGCTTCATCATCTGGACGAGCAGGGCGGCCACCGACGGGTAGTCCTGCAGGTTCACGATCGTCATCTCGACCGAGAAGCCCTTCGCCTTGCCGGCGTCCGCCATCAGCTTCTTCGCCATCGGCAGGTCGAACTTCGCGTACTTCTGCTTCAGCTCGGACTCCTTGAGGGGCCAGGGGCCGTAGCCGGGCGGCACGTACGACGTGTAGGCGGCCTCACCGCTGTAGACGTTCGCGATGATCTGCGCGCGGTTGATGGCGAAGTTGACCGCCCGGCGGACGCGCTGATCCGCCCAGGGCTCGTTCTTGCCCGGCTTCAGCGACATCTGCAGCTCGCGGAAGGCCGCGTTCAGGTTGCTCAGCACCTGCAGGCTGCTGTCGTTGCGGAGCGACCGGGCCACGTCCACGGAGAGCGTCGCCCCGTCGATGGCGCCGGCGCGCAGGGCTGCGACACGAGCCTGCTCGTCCGTCAGCACCTTCAGCGTGATCGCGTCCATGTAGGGCTGGCCCGTCTTCCAGAAGTTCTCGTTGCGCACGAGCTCGACCCGGTCGAGCGGGTTGAAGCCCACCATCTTGTACGGGCCGGTGCCGATCGCGTTCCGGCTCACGTTGATCTGGTCGTAGAGCCCCTCGGGGACGATCGGCGAGTAGCGCTGCCAGGCGAAGAAGCCGATTATGCGGGCATCCGGAGCCTTCATCCTCAGCCGCACCTGGTACTTCGAGACCACGTCGGCTCCGATGAGCGTGGCCGGCACGTTGGCGGCGACGGCCTGGCTGCCGGGCGGTGGCACGTTGAGCATCAGGTTGATGGAGTACTTGACGTCGTCGGCCGTCAGCTCCTTGCCGTTGTGGAACCTCACTCCTTTGCGGAGGTTGAAGAGGATCGAGGTCTTGCTCTCGATCTTCCAGGACTGCGCCAGGGCCGGCTTGATGTTGAGGCCCTTGTCCCACTCGGCGAGCGAGTCGTAGCTGAGCTCCTTGCCCCAGTGGGCCGCGCCCGGTGCCATGCCGAACGGCGCCACGGCGACCGGATCGGACTCGAGGCCGAACACGAGCCTGCCGCCCCGCCTGATCTTGGGCGTCGCGAAAGAAGCCTTCGAGGCCGCCTTGGCCCCGCCCGCAAGCGATCCGGCAGCGACCGCGCCGGCCCCGACGACGCCTGCCTTGACGATCAGGTCCCGGCGACTGAGCTCGCTGCCTTGCGGGGTGTCACGTGGCTCTTTGTCGGACACAGCACGTTCCTCCTTTACGTCGGGGTCGGCCAGGAACCTGACCGCCGGCCCGCGGCGTCTCGCCGGGGGCTTCGTGGGTACAGACGAGCACCGGGCTCACGATGTTTGCCGCAGCGTCGGTTGCACGGTGATCGGAATCGATCTTGGAATCGATTGTGCAAAAATCCGTCATTTCGGCCCTCGTGTCAAGGGAAGCCGACCAACTTCGGTCAGGCGCCCGCTCGCGAGGGGTGCGGCAGCGTGTCGGGCGGAGGCGGGACCGGCAGGTGACCGGTCGCCGTCCATCCTCGCGCCGACGGCCACGGCGGGGCTGTGGGGAACAGCTCCTCGGCGGCTCGCACGCCCGTCTCGACGAGGATGCGCTCGCACTCGGGCGCCACGTGGGAAGGGTTGCCATGGCCGCGCCGGCTGAGGTCGGCCTCGTACCCGCCGTGGGCGTACTCGGCAGCCGTGAAGAAGTACGCGATCAGGCCGTTCGTGAACCCGGCATACATGGTCGGGCGGCCGGGGCTTCTCTCCTTCACGGCCATCCCGATCTCGGTGAACACCTCGCCCGGACCGGAGACGATCACGCCGTCACCGATGCGGATCGCGTGGATGCGTCCCTCGCGGTAGCGCGGAGCAGTCCCGTCCAGCAGCGACTGCTCCGTCGTCCGGGCCCACGCCGCGTGCCAGTAGGCGATCCGCGCGGCGCCGCCATCGCCGCGGGCGACGGCGTCAGCGAGCTTCGGCTCCCACTCGGCCCTGACCGCGCGGACGGCCTCGAGGGTCGGCAGCGGCAGGAGCGGGAAGCGTACGCGCTTCATCGTCGCCGCCAGGTGCACAGGGGGCTCGTCGTCGAGCACGCGCCGGTACGCCGAGAACTGCGTCACCGACCGCTGCTGCGTCCACTCCATCCTGCGGGGACGCGCGAAGCGTCCGGCGAGCGAGTGCAGCGCCTCGATCGCCAGCCTCCCGCCCATGTGCTCGGCTTCGCTCTCGTCGTCGGTGAACGCGACCTTCGGCAGCACGTTCCCCCCGGCGCCCTGCAGGAACACCACCTCACCCCCGGTGTTTCGCCGGAGCACGTCTCGCAGCGGGCCGGGGAAGTCGGCCGAGTAGACGTACATGTCGTGCCCGGTCGTGACGGGATGGCACCCGTAGTTGACTGCGGTCGCCACGACGCTCTCGTCGGGTCGGCGGAACTGAACCGAGGTGACCTGGTTGTCGACGAGGTTGTCGGGGTTCCAGCCCAGGATCGTCGTACCCTCCGCAGTGCGCTCGCGCCTGTTGACCGCGAGCTCGGCCGAGCCCACCCCCCAGACCGGGCGCGTCGGCTCGAGCCGCTCGCAGGCGAGCCGGCAGACGGAGACGATCTTGTCCTGGACGACATCGGCGAAGCGCCGGATGCGCCGGTCACGCTGGGGATCGGGCGGCCCGGCGCACTCGCCGCCCCAGGCGCCGCCGATCACGGAGAGATGCGTGTGGTTCCAGTTGACGAGGATCCCGGCGGGGTCGGCCTCCGTCGCAGCCGCGATGCGATCGAGCAGGTCGGTGATCTCCGGCTCGCCGATCCCCACGATGTCGACGCCGCAGAGCACGGCCCGACGGCCCTCCTGCTCGACGGCGATCGCCGTCGTCTCCAGGCCCCACTTCCCGTACCCCGTGGCATCGTGGGCCTGCCTGACGAAGCCGACGAGCGGCAGGTCGAGCGGCGGCTCGAGCAGGTGCCGGGCCGCGCCGGCGAGCAGCCCGCCGGTCATCCGGCTACGCCATGCACACGCCACCGTCGACGTCGTACGCCTGGCCCGTGATCATTCGCGCCTCGTCTCGCGTCAGGTACTCGATCATCGGAGCGATGTCCTCGGGGCTGAGCCGCCCGCCGATCGGCGTGAGCCCGCGCTCGTACTCCTCCGGGTCTCTGCCGAGGCGCGTCGCGTCGTAGGCCACGCGGAGGTCGTTGACGCGCGTGCTGACAGGCCCCGGGCAGACGCAGTTGACGGTGATGCCTTCCGCCGCGTGCTCCAGCGCCAGCGTTCGCATCAACCCCAGCACGCCGTGCTTGCTCGCGACGTAGGCACCGGCGTGCAGCGAGGGCACGCGGCTGTTGATCGAGGCGACCGTGACGATCCGCCCCCACCGCTGCTCTCGCATGTGGGGTAGCGCCGCCTTCGACAGGAGGTAGGGAGCGGTCAGGTTGACCTCGAGCGTGAGGTCCCAGAACGGGTCGTCGAAGTCGGCGAGGGGGCGGGGATCGGCGCTGCTCCCGATGCCCGCGTTGTTGACGAGGACATCGATCGGCCCGAGCAGCGAGGCCGCCCGCTCGATCAGCTGCACCGACTGGGTGCGGTCGCCGAGGTCGCACTCGATCGCCGCCGCGGTTCCCCCTGCCGCCACGATCTCGTCCACGACCGAGCTCAGCTCGGCCCCGGTGCGTGCCGACGCCACGACCTGTGCTCGGGCACCTGCGAGCCTGAGGGCCGTGGCACGGCCGATGCCGCGCCCCGCGCCCGTGACCAGAGCCACCCGTCCCTCGAGATGCGTCATTCCGGTCCTTTCGGTGCGAATCGTGCCTCTGGCAGCCGCACCACGCGCGTGGTGCAGCCGTTGTCGGTCAGCTCGACGACGCGGTAGCCGGGAGGTGCCCGAACGAACGTCGGCCGGTCACCGACCGGCGCGAACTGCAGGCCGGTGGACGGAGTCGTCACGACCGTCGCCGCGCCGACCCGGTTCGTCGACTCGTGGTGGACGTGGCCACAGCACACGAGCCGGAGCCGCGGATCGTCCGCGAGCAGCTCCTGCAGCAACTCCCGCCCCTCGAGACCGATGCTGTCGAGCCAGCTGCACCCGAGCAGCACCGGGGGGTGGTGCATGAAGAGGGCTGCGTGCGTCGGGCGGTGCTCTCTCAGCCGGCTCTCGATCCATGCGATCTGCTCGCCGTCGATCCTCCCCGACACGCTCCCGGGCACGTGGGTGTCGAGCCCGAGGCACAGCCAGGCGCCCGCGCGGAAGCTGAAGTTGATCCGGTCTGCGGCCTCGCCCGGGATACGGTCGGGAAACGCGGCGCGCAACGTGGCCCGATCGTCGTGGTTCCCCGGGACGAGCCAGAGACGGTCGCCCCAGGGATCGAGGATGCCGCGGACGGCGCGGTACGTGGCGGGAAGCTCGTCGTGGGTGTGGTCACCCGTGACGACGAGGTGATCCATGCGCTCCCCCGACTGCTGGATGTGCTCGAGCACCGACTGCAGCAGCTCGCGCGTGGGGATCTCCATCAGCCGCCCTTCGGGGTCTTCGAACAGGTGGAGATCGGTCAGTTGCAGGATGCGCGTCGTCGTCATCTCAGTAGGCCGTCGCCGTCAGGTCGACCATCGTGCCCGTGACGAGGCTGCCGAGGCCGCTCGCCGTGAGCAGGGTGGCGCGCGCGACTTCCTCGGGCGGGGCAAGCCGCCCGAGGGCGTTCATCGAGCGGACCCGCTCGCGATCGGCCTCGGGCAGCGAGCGCTGCATCTCGGAGTCGAGCGATGGGGGCGAGAGGGCGAAGACGCGGATGCCGTGGGGGCCGTACTCGCGTGCGACCGCCTTCGTGAGCACGATCAGTCCTGCCTTGCTCATGCCGTAGGCGCTCACCTGCGCGATCCCGCCCGAGACGCCCGCAGTCGAGACGACGTTGACGATCGCGGGCGTGCGGCCGACGCGAAGGTACTCGAAGCTCTCCTGCATGATCAGCGCCGGTGCCCTCAGGTTCACCTGCCAGGCCGACTCCAGCTCGTCGAGCTCGAGCTGCCGAAACTCCTTCCGCACGAGCGTCGCCGCGTTGTTGACAACGATGTCGAGGCCTCCCAGGTGGCCGGCCGCCTCGTGAACCAGCCGGCGGCACTCCTCCGGGTCGCGCAGGTCGGCGGCGAGGCGGGTTACGGCCTCGGGGAGCACGGCGTCGCCGATCCTCGGGCGGCGCCCCGCAGCGACCACCGTCGCCCCCCGGCGGTCGGCCTCCGAGACGAGGGCCCGTCCCAGCACCCCGGCCGCCCCGGTGACGAGAACCCGCTGGCCGGTGAGCCAGCGGGCATTCTCGGCCGTCGTGGCGGTCTCGCTCACCCGATGCCCCGCGCGCTCATGCATCCGCGGCGAAGAGGCGTCGGCCCTCTGCGACGCAGTGCTCGGTCAGCGTCGGCAGCGCGTCCGCCGCGAACGGGGTCTGCCACACCTGGTAGATGTTGCGGCCGTCGAGCTCAGGCGGGTAGAGGTAGCCCATCTCGGTCGCACCGGTGGTGTTCATCACGACGACGGTGCAGTCCGGAAAGGCGCTCCGCAGATCCTCCTGGAAGCACGAGTACGCCTCGTTCGGGTGGGCCACGACCAGGCTGTCCCCGAGGCGCCAGACCCAGGCGGGGAAGGGCTGGTGGTCGCCGCCGCTCAGGCTGCTCACGATCTGGATCTTGCGAAACAGGCGCTCGCTGACCGGCCGGTCGTCGGTGGCTGCCCGTTGGGCCTCGAGCTCTGCCACGGTCGGCATCGGCTTGAGCGGAAGCGGCACGCTGATCGCGTCCCCCGACAGAACGCGCGACGGAGCGAACGGCGTGGGCAGCCAGACCGCCAGCGGTGCACCGGACTCCGCCACACCGTCGTAGCCCAGGGCCTGACCCGGGGGGAGCATGCCCTCGAGCGCTGCGAGCGCGGAGAACCCAAGACGCCGCCCGTGCTGGTCGGCGACCGCCGGGTCGCCCACGTACTGGTGGGCGGGCCCGAGCTCGCCGGAGGCTCCGTGCAGGAAGAGACAGACCGCGCCGCCGGTGTGCTGCTCCACGAGCTCGCGCATGGCGCCGATGTAGTCCGGCGAGATCAGCTTGTTGTCCCACGCGAGCGTCGTCGGATGGCAGGCGTAGTTGACGATCGTGGCCATCACGCTGCCGTCGTCGTCGCGCGTCACCCGCCCTACGACCAGTGTGTCGTCTGCGGGCGCGAGCGGGTTGTACCCGCAGATCGCGCGGTCGCTGCCGGGCTCCGGGTCGGGGAGGTCACGGTTGCGCGCGAGGTCGCACCGCCCCGTCGCCCACGTGAGGGTGGCCGGGGCGAGGTTGGCGGCGGCTTCGAGCCCTGCCTCACGGAGGGCCCGGCCCATCTGGTCGAGGTACGGGCCGATCAGCTCACCTCCGGGCATGTGGCTGCGGCTGGTCGCAGCCCACGGTGCGCTGTGGGTGTGCGAGCAGTTGACGAGGAGCTGTCCGTCCGTGAGGCCGAGAGCATCGCGCACGGGCGCCAGGATCCGCTCGGAGTCGTCGAGCACGCCGAGGTCGCCCAGCAGGGCGAGGTCGATCCCGACGAGGAGGCGAAGCGGCTCGTCGAGCGTCGTCCGCAGCGCGAGCACCGTCGTCGTGAGAGGGCGGTGGACGCCCTCCGCGAAGTCGTGGGTCGAGGCACCCCACATGCGCGCGTAGATCCCCTCCGGCGGCGTGATGTCGTGCCGGGCGATGCCGATCAGGCCGGCGTAGGCATGGGGTGCGACCTCGAGGGGGGTGGTTGTGCTCATGGAACCTCCAGTGGCGGGACGATGATGGGCCAGGCGCGGCTAGCGGGCAAGCCAGCCTCCGTCGACGGGCAGGACGATGCCGTGGACGTAGTCGGAGGCCGCGGATGCGAGGAAGATCGCCGCGCCGGCGAGATCGCCGGGCTCACCCCAGCGCCCGGCCGGCAGGCGGCCGAGGACTGCCTCGCTGCGTTCCGGGTCGTCGCGCCAGATATGACGGTTGAGCTCGGTCTTCACGTACCCGGGTGCGATCGCGTTCACGTTTATGCCCTGCGGCGCCCATTCGTTGGCGAGGGCCTTCGTGAGCTGCGCGACGCCCCCCTTGGACGCCGCGTAGGCTGCGGCCCGGAAGCCGCCCTGGAAGCTGAGCATCGAGGCGATCGTGATGATCTTCCCGGTGCCGCGCGGCATCATCTCTCGCGCAGCCAGCCGGCAGAGCTCGAACACCGAGCTCAGGTTGACCTCGATCGTCTCGTCCCACGCATCCTGCCCGAGCTCGAGGGCGGGGGCGGCATGAAGCGTGCCGTGGCTCGCGACCAGCACGTCCAGCCCGCCGAGCGCGGACACCGCCTCCGCGAAGCCGCGGGCGAGGTCGGCTCGGTCGGACAGGTCGGCCCGGACGGCGATCCCGTCGACCCGTGCTGCTGCGGCGTCGGCGGTCGCGGATCGCCCGAGCACGGCGACGCGAGCCCCTGCCCCTGCCAGCGCGTCTGTGAGTGCTCCCCCGATTCCCCCGCCGCCCCCGGTGACGAGCGCTCGACGGCCGGCGAGCTGGAAGAGACCGGGCGCCGTCATCGTGCTCGAAGGTATTCGACGTACGCCCCGACGAGCAAGTGCTCGTCCGCGCCCTCGGGCAACTGCCCGAGTTCGACGCACGCGAGCGCGCCGGGACACGCTGCCAGGACGGCATCGATCGGGATGACGCCCTCTCCCGGCGCCACCGAGACGGGCCCGGCCACGGCGTCCTCCCAGCCGGCGGCGCAGTCCTTGACGTGCACGATCTCGATCAGGGGAGCGAGTCGCCGGGCAGCCGCCGCCACGTCGTCGCCCACGCGAAGTGCGTTTGCCGTGTCGAAGCAGACACGGAGGTCATCGCCGACCTGCGCGACGAGCAGCTCCATCTGCCTGCCGGAGAGATCGCCGTGGTTCTCGAGCGCGAGCCGCAGGCCGAAGTCGCGTGCGGCGTCACACGCCTCCCGCAGCAGTCCCACCACCGGCGCGAACGGACGGCCGCGATGAGCTGGCCCACCTGCCACGATTCGCATCACCGGGAGGCCCAGGGCGGCGGCGTGCGGGAGCCAGGCGATCAGGTCGTGGAGCGCGCCCGGGCGGTCGCCGAGCGCGAAGCCGTCCGGTGCTCCCCACGAGAGCCCGAGCGCGACGGCGCCGGCCTCGGCGAGGTACCCGTCCGGATCGAACTCGAGCGCAGCCCCGAGCAGGCTGGTCTCGAGCAGCGCGAAGTCGAGCCCGTGCGACCGGGCCTCGGCGACGACGTCGAGCGACCCGCGACCGAACGGGCGGGCTGCGGGCGCCTCGCCGGGACGGGTGTCGCCGAGGAGCCGGTGGTAGGCGTAGCTGTCGACGCCGATCCGGCGGGCCGGCGGTCGGCGCAGAGCACTGGGGGAGGTGGGCAGCGTCCGCGCTGGCATCGGTTCCAGCTATCGTACTGCGTCCGGGGAGGCTGTGGTAGGTTCCTGGAATCGAGCCTGGAAAGGGTTCTGGAAGACCACCCCGGACACGCCTCTGACCCGATGAGCACGACGACCCTGACGATGAGCGAGGCGATCAACCGGGCCCTCCGGGAGGCGCTCGACCGGCCCGAGCCGATGATGGTGATCGGTCAGGACATCGGCCCGTACGGTGGGGCGTTCGGCGTCACCCGCGGGCTCAGCGAGGCATACGGCGAGGAGACCGTCCGGGACGCCCCTCTGTGCGAGTCGGGCACCGTGGGGTACGCGATCGGCCTCGCCATCACCGGCGTCCGCGCCGTCTGCGAGATCGAGTTCTTCGACTTCGTCGGAGTCGCGATGGATCAGATCTTCAACCAGGCCGCCAAGCTGCATTACTTCACCGGGGGCAAGCTCAGCGTCCCGCTCGTGATCCGCACGCCGATCGTCGCGAGGATGGGCATGGGGCCGCAGCACTCCCAGAGCCTGGAGTCGTGGTTCATGCACGTCCCGGGGATCAAGATCGCCGTTCCGTCGAACGCCGACGATGCCTACGGGCTCCTGCGCACGGCACTCCTGGACAACAACCCGGTCCTGTTCGTCGAGAACGTCCGCCTCTACGGCCGGCGCACCGACGTCGATACGGCCGGAGAGGCGATTCCCTTCGGGCGCGCACGGATCGCGCGCGAGGGCTCGGACGCCACGGTCGTCGCCCTCTCGGGCATGGTGGACGAGGCGCTCACGGCCGCCGAGCGTCTGGCGGAGCGCGGGATCTCGGTCGAGGTGATCGATCCCCGCACGCTCGCGCCACTCGACATGGAGACGATCCTCGCGTCGCTGCGCAAGACGATGCGCCTGGCCGTCGCCCACGACGCGCACCGGACCCTCGGCTTCGGTGCCGAGATCGCCGCGCGGTGCATGGAGGAGGCGTTCGACTACCTCGACGCCCCGGTCGAGCGCGTCGCCTGCAAGGACGTCCCGATCCCGTGCACGCCGAGCGGCATCGACACCGTCTACCCCGACGCGGACGACGTCGTCGCGGCAGTCGAGCGCCTCGTGGCATGACGTCGGTGACGCTGCCGCAGCTCTCCATCTCGATGGAGGACGGCCTCGTGAGCAGGTGGCTCGTGGCAGACGGGGACGCGGTCTCCGCCGGCCAGACCGTCGTCGAGGTCGAGACCGACAAGGCGACGATCGAGATCGAGGCGCCGGCCGACGGCCTGCTCTTCATCGTCGCGGCGGCAGGGGCGATCGTGCCCGTGGAGGGTGTGCTGGCACGGGTGGAGCAGGCCGCCGGGAACGTCGCTGCGCCGGCAGCCGCCGCGCCTGCCGCGGCCGGCGCGCCACCCGTCGATCTCCGGCCCGAGCCCGTGACGGCCGCGCCTGCGACGGCGCGCGCGAGGGCCCACCCGATCGCGTCGCCCGCCGCGCGGCGCCTCGCCGCGGAGCGGGGGATCGACCTCGTCGCGCTACGGGGCTCCGGCCCCGGCGGGCGCATCGTCGCACGCGACGTCGAGGCGACCGGCTCCGTCCCTGCCGTGCCCGCGACGGCCGTCGAGCACGGGGATCGCGTTCGCGACGCCGTCGTACGGAACATCACGGCCAGCTGGCAGCAGATCCCGCACGTGCACATCGGGGGCGAGATCGCCGCCGATGGGCTGGTGCGGGCGCGAGGCGCGGCGGGCGCCACGGTCACCGACCTGCTCGTCGTTGCTCTCGCGCGTGCCCTGACGGAGGTGCCCGAGCTGAACGGCCTGCGGCGCGCGGACGGATCGGTCGAGCGCAGCCCGGCGGTGCACCTCGCGCTCGCCGTTGCGACCGCGCGCGGTGTGGTCGCACCGGTGGTTCGCGACGCGGGCTCTCTCACGGTCCCCGAGGTCGCGCGCGAGCGGCAGAGGCTCGTCGAGGCGGCGCGACTCGGCACGAGCGACGGACGGGATCTCGTCGGTGGCACCTGCACGCTGTCGAACCTCGGGGCCCATCCGGTCGACTTCTTCGCCCCCGTCGTGTCGGGCCCTCAGGTCGCGATGGTCGCGACGGGCCGGATCGCGGAGAGGGTGGTCGCGGAGAACGGCCTCATCGGCGTGCGGCCGCGCATGTGGGTCAACGTCGCGATAGACCATCGGGCCGCAGACGGCGAGGCGGGCGGCCGCCTGCTCGGCGCACTCGAGCGGCAGATCGCACTACTCCCAGGAGGGCCCGAATGACCGTCTCGCCCGTTCCCGTCGACGAGGCCGTTCCGGGCCCGCGCCCCGGCTCGATCGCGGACGACGAGCTGCTCGCGTTGTACCGCCAGATGATGCGCGTGCGCGCCTTCGAGGACGAGGTGGTCGACGCCTTCGGCAAAGGGCTCATTCCCGGCTCCACCCACCCCTGCATCGGCGCCGAGGGGATCAAGGCCGGCGCGCTCGCCGCGCTACGCCCCGACGACCTCGTGTTCGCGACCTATCGCGGTCACGGCGAGGTGCTGATCAAGGGCGTCGACCCCGTCGCCACGATGGCCGAGCTGATGGGGCGCGCCACGGGCGTCTGCAAGGGCAAGGGAGGCTCGATGCACCTGTCGGAGCCCTCGGTGGGGCTCATCTCGACGAACGCCATCGTCGCGGGCCACATCCCGATGGCGGGCGGCGCTGCGCTCTCGTGCCAGTTCCGCAAGACGGGGCAGGTCGTGCTCTGCTTCTTCGGCGACGGCGCCTCGTGCGAGGGCGAGTTCTTCGAGGCGATGAACATGGCCATGCTCTGGAAGGTGCCGCTCGTCTTCATCTGCGAGAACAACGGTGTCGCGATCTCGGTGCCGACGTCGAAGAGCCAGGCCACGCCCGACATCGCCGACCGGGCGCGTGGGTTCGGCATGCCGGCGACGATCGTGGACGGGAACGACGTGCTCGCCGTCCGGGACGCCGTGACCGAGGCCGTCTCGCGCGCGCGGTCGGCGGGAGGGCCGACCTTCGTCGAGTGCAAGACGGTGCGCTGGGAGCGGCATTCGGCCTTCTCGGCAGGAGGCAGCGATCCGGTCGAGCAGCGGCTGGCCTGGCAGCGCGTCGACCCGATCCCTCGCTTCCGCAACTCGTTGCGGGCCTGGGAGGTCGCGACCGACGAGCAGCTGGACGCGCTCGACGCGGAGATTCGAGCCGAGATGGGCGCCGTGCGCGAGGAGGCCGAGCGGGCGCCTCTGCCGGCGCCCGACTCGGTGTACGACGACGTGTTCGCGCCGTAGTGGCCCGCGTCCCGCCATCCGCGCCGCAGGCTTCGAGACCAACGAGGAGGTGCGACGATGAGCGATGAGCGCCCTCCGCGGCGCGGTCGGGCCGGAATGCGCGAGGTAGCAGGTCGCGCGGGCGTAGCCATGTCGTCGGTGTCGCGAGTGATGTCCGGGCATCCCGACGTCAGTGCCGCCATGCGGGCACGCGTTCTCGCCGCTGTCGAGGAGCTCGGCTATCAGCCGGACATGCTCGCCCAGAGCCTCCGCCGCCGTGAGACCCTCACCGTCGGCTTCGTGGTCGGTGACATCTCGAACCCGCTCTTCGCGGAGATCGTGACCGCCTTCGAGTCGACGCTGCGGACGAACGGCTACTCGATGCTGCTCACGAACTCGCTCGGTGACGCTGCGCTCGAGGCCGCCCACGTGGGGCTGCTGCGGCAGCGGCGCGTGGACGGCCTGGTGATCTCCGTGCTCGACGAGACACACCCCGAGACGATCGACCTGTTGCGGGAGCTCGACATTCCGATCGTCGTGCTCGACCGCAACCTGCCCGCCGAGATTCCCGCCAGCCGCGTCCTCTCGGATCATCGCAGCGGCATGAAGGCCGCGGCGCTGCATCTCCTCGACCTCGGCCACCGGCGCATCGCCCTGATCGGCGGCACGGGCGTCCGTCCGGCGCTCGAGCGGCGGGCGGGCTTCGTGGAGGCGTTCGAGTCGCGTGGCCTGCCGCCGACCTACACCCTCGTCGAGGGATCCTTCTCCGTCGAGGACGGGGAGATCGCCATGCGCAGGCTGCTCGACCAGCCCGAGCCACCGTCGGCGGTGATCGCCGGCGGTAACCAGCTGATGCTCGGAGCGCTCCGCGTCGTTGCCGAGCGGCAGCTGGCGCTCGGCGACGTCCTCTCGTTCGTCGGCTGCGACAACGTCGCCATCACCGATCTCTTCCAGCCGGCGGTCGCAGTCGTCCGCCGCGACAACTTCGCCATGGGACGGGCGGCGGCAGAGCTCCTCCTCGCCCGCATGCGCGACGACGCCGAGCCGTCGGACGTCGTCCTGCCAACGGAGTTCGTCGCCCGCCCGAGCTGCGGCCCACCCCCGCGTTGACGGGCCTCCTCTCACCGCTGCGTCTCGAGGAGGCATGACCATGCGCGCCGGGGTCGGAAGGGCGGACATCACGCCGCCGGTCGGGATCCCGGCCGGCGGCTGGGGGAACCAGGCACACGAGATCTCCGAGGGCAACGACCTCGAGCTCTGGTCGACCGTGCTGGTCGTCGAGGGTGCCGACGGGGACCGCGCCGCCCTGGCGGACATCGACCTCTGCCTCCTCGACGATGCCCAGGCGGCGCGAGCGCGGTCGCTGATCGCGCAGGCGGCGGGGGTTTCGGAGGAGCGGGTTGCCGTCGGCACAACGCACAACCATTCGGTGCCCGTCACGCTCGAGCTCGGGGGCGCATGGATCAGGCGCAACCGTGAGCTCGTGGCACCCTACGTCGAGTCGGTCTTCGAGGCGATCGGTCATGCTGCCGAGCAGGCAGCGGCGGCGCTGCGCCCGGTGCGCGTGGGAACCGGGACCGGCAGCTCGCCGCTGGCGGTGAACCGGCGCATGACGAGGCCCGACGGCACCGCCGCGGTGGGCCTCAACCCCGGCGGGGTCGTCGACCCCACGCTGACGGTGGTGCGCCTCGACGGCGAGGACGATCGTCCGATCGCCATCGTCGTTCACTACGCCTGCCACCCGATCGTCCTCGGGCCCGACAACACGTACGTCACGCCCGAGTACCCCGGCATCCTCAAGCGCGTCGTCGAGTCGTCCCTCGGTGGCCACTGTCTCTTCGTCCAGGGCGCCTGTGGCGACATCGGCCCGAGCGAGCTGTTCGTGCCAGATCTCTCCACCTACCGACGCCTCGGCACCATGATCGGGCACGAGGCAGCGGCTGTCGCGCACCGGTCGTCATGGCGCGCCCACCGGCAGCGCCTCCGGGACGGTGAGGCATCTGCGTGGATCGCCTCGTTCGAGTACGAGCCCGACGGGATCCCGGACGACACCGTCGCGGTCGCGCGCGAGACGCTGCCGCTGCCGCTCCGCGACGACCTCGGCGATCCGGGCGCGTGGCGGCTCGAGGCGGAGCGGTGCGAGGAGGAGGCCTACGCGGCACGCGCTGCCGGCGCGCCCCACACCGTGCTGCGCGAGTTGACGGTGCAGACGAAGTTCGCGCGCATGCGAGCCGAGCGCGGTGCGGCCGTCGCCGGGCTGGACGCCTACCCGCTCCTCGTCCACGGCCTTCGCCTCGGCCCGGTTGCGCTCGTCGGCGTTCCGGTGGAGCTCTTCTGCGAGATCGGGAGGGCGATCCGCGACGCCTCGCCCTTCGGCACGACCGTTGTTTCGGCCTACTGGAACGGGTATCGCAACTACCTGCCGACGGACGCCGAGCGCCCGCGCGGCGGCTACGAGATCGACATCTCCCCGTTCAGCCCGGGCGGCGATGCGCTCGTGACGGCTGCGGCGCGCAGGGTACTCACGGCCCTGCTGTGAGCGAGAGCGACAGGCCACCGGGACTTCACGAGCGGGCGGTCGTGATCGACGGGCTGATCGTCTCCCGCTGGAGCCGCGAGGTCTTCGAAGGCATGCGCGCGGGAGGGATCACCGCGGCGAACTGCACCGTCGCCGTGTGGGAGGGCTTCGAGGCGGCGATGGGGAACTTCGCGGCCTTCTCCCACTGGTTCGACGAGCACAGCGACCTGATTCGCCGTGTCCTGACCGTCGACGACGTCCGTTCCGCCAAGGCCGAAGGGCGGGTCGGCGTCGTGCTCGGCTGGCAGAACGCCAGCCCGATCGAGGACGATCTGCGTCGCCTCGTCCTCTTCCGCGATCTGGGCCTCAGGGTCGTGCAGCTTGCCTACAACACGCAGAACCTGCTCGGCACCGGTTGCTACGAGTCCCACGACGGGGGGCTCTCGGACTTCGGGCGCGAGGTCGTCGGAGAGCTCAACCGGCTCGGCATCGTGATCGACCTCTCGCACGTGGGGCCGGTGACGACCAGCGACGTGGTGCTTGCTTCCGAGCACCCGGTCGCGTTCACGCACGTCTGCCCTGCTGCCCACAAGGCTCATCCGCGCAACAAGAGCGACGAGGGGCTGCGGCTGGTGGCCGAGCGCGGCGGCATGGTCGGCGTGACACCGTTCCCCTGGTTCCTGCGCGAGCCCACGCTCGATGCGTATCTCGATGCCGTCGAGCACGTGATCGGAGTTGCCGGCGAGGAGCACGTGGGCATCGGCACCGACTTCGTGGAGGGACAGGGCGACGACTTCGTGGAGTGGATCATGCGCGACAAGGGATACGGGAGGCTGCTCACGGCGACGCCGCTCGACGAGATGAGCGTGCGCATGCCGGAGGGGATCGCGACGCTGGCGGACTGGCCCAACCTGACGACGGCGATGGAGGCCCGCGGCTGGACGGAGGCGCGGATCCTGCGTCTGCTGGGTGAGAACTGGCTGCGGTTCTTCTCCGAGGTGTGGGCGCCCGCCGCCGCTCCCTGAACGGCCGGCGCGCCGCTGTCGCTTGACAGGCACGCCGTAGCTGGCGTAGCGTTGGGAACGTTCTCAAGGAACGTTCCCAATCTGCACGCCGACGATGAAGACGGCAACCCTCCACGACGTCGCACGGAAGGCCGGAGTGTCGGTCTCGACCGTCTCGCGCGCGCTCAACGGCCAGCCGTTCGTCCGCGCCGAGGTGCGCGACCGTGTGCTCGACGCGAGCGCGGCGCTCGGCTACCGGCCCGACGTGGCGGCCCGGAGCATGCGGACCGGGACGACCGGTGCGGTCGGCTTCGTCGTCAGCGACATCTCCAACCCGCTGTTCGCCTCGATCGCGAAGGCGGCCGACCTGGCGCTCAGCCCGCGCGGCTACGCACTGATGATCGCCAACTCGGCGAACGACCCGGAGCACGAGGCGGAGCTGATCGCGGCCTTCCGCCAGCGGCGCCTCGACGGGCTGATCATCGCGACGGCCAACGAGGCAGCTCCCGGCCTTGGCGACCGGGTCGCCTCCTTCCAGGCGTCGGTGCTGCTCGACCGCGAGGTCCCCGGCTCGCGCGCCGACGCCGTGCTGTCCGATCACGGCGCCGGTCTCGGTGAGGCGATCCGGCATCTCGCCGACCTCGGCCATCGGCGCATCGCGCTGATCGCCGGGACGCCGGCGCAGCGTGGCAGCCGGGTGCGCATCCGAACCTACGGCGAGGAGCTGGCCCGGCTCGGAATCCCGTTCGACAGCTCGCTCTGCCTCCCGGGCGAGACGACGGTCGAGGACGGGTACCGCGCGGTGGGGGAAGTGCTGGGCCTGCCAGATCCTCCAACTGCGATCGTCGCCGGCAACAACCAGCTCTTCGCGGGCCTGTTCGCCGCCATCCGCGATCTCGGGCTGCGCATTCCCGACGACCTCTCGGTGGTGGCCTGCGAGGAGACCGAGTTGACCGCCCTCCACAACCCGCCGCTCGACGTCGTCCGCCGCGACATGGACGACCTCGGCCGAACGGCAGCCGAGCTGCTGCTCGCCCGCCTGGAGACGCCCGGCCGCCGGCCTCGCCAGGTGGTGCTCCCGACCGCGTTCGAGTCCCGGGGCAGCTCCGCCCCTCCGCCCAGCCGACGGACGGTGCGGGCGTGAGCGTCGACTTCACGGAGGTGAGGGCGGAGCGCAGGCGGGCATCCGGACTGCAGGCGTCGATCGCGGCCTCCGAGTTGCTCCTCTTCTGCCGTGACCTCCGCGGCACCGTCACGGACGTCGTCGTCGCAGCAGCCGGTCGGGCGCTTGCCGCACACCCCGGCCTCGGCTGCACCGCCGAGGGCAACGGCATCGGCGTCGCCGTCGACGCGGACGGCGACGTGCTCGTGCCGGTCGTCAGGAACGCCACGGACGCGCCACTGCCGCAGGTGCGGGCCGAGGTGAGCCGCCTCGTGGACGCCGCGCGCGCGGGCCGGCTGTCGCCCGCAGACGTCGGCGGCGCGGCCGTCACGATCTGCGACGCGGGTGTCGCCGGCGCCGAGCCCACGACGGGCTGCGTGCTGGCGATCGGCCGACCGACACTCGGCTCACCCGACCTCACGCTCGTCCTCTCCGTCGACGAGCGCGGGGGCGCCGGAGAAGAGGCGGGCCGGCTCTTCGCGACGCTCGTGCGGCTCCTCCAGCACCCCTACCGCCGACTCGTCTGACGTGATCACCGGCATTCACCACTTCGCGCTGACCGTCTCGGACATGGAGCGCTCACTCGCGTTCTACACCGGGCTCTTCGGGCTCGAGGTCAGCTCCGACCGCGAGGTCGTTCGCGACTACGTCGAGCAGATCACCGCGGTGCCGGGCGCTCATCAGCGGCTGGTTCACCTTGCAGGCTACGGCCAGCGGCTGGAGCTGCTCGAGTACAAGGCACCTCGCGGCGAGACGCGCGCTCGAGCGCTTCAGGATGCCGGCAGCGCGCACGTCTGCTTCATCACCGACGACCTCGACGCCGAGGTGGCGCGTCTCCAGGCCGCGGGCGTCACCTTCCGGTCGCTCCCGGTCGTGACGACGAGCGGCCCGAACAAGGGCGGGCGCGGAATCTACGTCGAGGACCCGGACGGGAACGCGGTCGAGGTCGTGCAGGTGGCACCCCAGGCCCCGGCATGACGGGCCGCCTGGAGGGCAAGGCCGTCCTCGTCACCGGCGCCGCCGGTGGCCTCGGGCTGGCCTGCTGCGCCCTGTTCATCGCCGAAGGTGCGCGCGTCGTGCTCTCGGACGTCGACTCGGAAGCCCTCGAGCGCGCGCAGGCTGCCGTCGGCGGTGCGCCGACGGTTGCCGCCGACGTGACGAGCGAGGAGGACGCGGCCAGGCTCGTTGCCCGGACGGTCGAGGAGATCGGCGGTCTCGACGCGCTCGTCGCCGCGGCAGGCCTCTATCAGGGAACCCCCGTCGACTCGATCGAGACCGAGGAGTGGGACCGGATCCAGGCGGTGAACGTGCGTGGGACCTTCGTGACCGTGCAGGCAGTCCTGCGGCAGATGATCCCGCGCAAGAGTGGTGCGGTGGTGACGCTCGGCTCGATCGCCGGCCAGCTCGGCGGCGTGCAGTCGGGTGCAGGGTACGCGACCTCGAAGGCCGCGGTGATCGGCATGACCAAGGCGCTCGCGCGTTATGCCGGGCCTCACGGGGTTCGAATCAACTGCGTCAACCCGGGCTTCATAGAGTCGGGCATGGGCCGCGGGATGTCTCCCGGGGATCGCGAGCGTACGATTGCCGCCACCCCGCTCGGCCGCCCGGGCACGGCCGAGGAGGTGGCGGAGGCGGTGGCCTGGCTCGTCTCCGACGCGTCGAGCTTCGTCACCGGGGCGCAACTGGATGTCAACGGCGGGCTGCTGATGGCGTGACGCCGCCGGCGGCACGCGCGACAGGAACGAAAGGAGAGGGACGATGGAAGCCAAGATCTCACGCGGTAGCTGGTGCCTCGGGTTCGGGATGGATCCGATCCCGTCGCTGGAGCAGGTCGTGGACGTGCTGTCCGCGTTCGGGTACGACGGGATCGAGCTGGCCGGGTTCTTCGATCACGCGACGATCGAGAAGTACCCGGACGCGGCGAGCCGCAAGAAGCTCGTCGACTGGCTCTCGAGCAAGAGCCTGGAGATCGCCGGCTACGCACCGGGGCCGTACGGAGACTTCGGCCGGCTGCCATGGGCGACGGGCGGCGACGACGTCGTCGCCGCGTACGAGAAGTTCTTCGACGACCACCTGCAGTTCTGCGTCGACTGCGGGATCACGGCGATGCGCGTCGATCCGGGCGACTTCGGCCCCCTCCCCCGCGAGGCCGACTACGCGAAGACCTGGGACCGGGTCGTGACGACCTTCCGCAGCCACGCCGAGAAGGGCGCCGAGGCCGGCGTCACCATGCTGTGGGAGCTCGAGTCGGGCCAGCTGTTCGTCAAGCCCTCCGAGGCCGTCAAGCTGATGAACGACGTCGGCCACGACAACCTGCAGCTGATGTTCGACGTGGGGCACGTCGAGGCGTGCTGCGTGCTCGCGCACAACCAGGTGCAACCTGCCGAGAGGCTCGAGGGAGGCCAGGTCGAGTTCGTCAAGATGATGGCCGGGAAGATCGGCCACATGCACGTGTGCGACACCGACTCGAACACGTGGCACAACGCGTTCGGCACCCACCTCGGGATCGGCAAGGGCGTCGTCGACTTCGACGCGCTCATCCCCGCCGTCGTCGACGCCGGCTACACGAGCAAGTGGTGGTCGGTCGACGCCATCCCCATGACAGCCGAGACGTGGGCCGACACCTGGAGCGACCGCATCACGCTCGACGCCCTGCTGGACAAGCACGTCCGGTCTCGCTGAAAGGAGCACACGTCATGAAAGCAGCAGTCTTCTACGAGCCAAAGGACATCCGCGTCGAGGAGGTCCCCGAGCCGACGATCGCCGAGGACGAGGTGCTCGTCGAGGTCGCGGCGTGCGGCTTCTGCGGCTCGGACGTCGAGTACTACTACGGGAAGAGCCCGGTCGGCACCGCCGACGGGAAGGGCCCGCTCGTGCTCGGGCACGAGTTCTCGGGCAAGGTCGTCGGCCTCGGCAAGATCGCCGGCACCTACGGGCTGCAGGAGGGCGACCGCGTCGCCGTCTGCCCCATCCAGAGCTGCGGGGCGTGCAACTCGTGCAGGGCGGGCAAGCCCCAGTTCTGCGCCAACCTCGCCGTCCTCGGCGTCACCACCGACGGCGGCTTCGCGCAGTTCGCGAAGACGAAGGCCGCACACGCCTACAAGCTGCCGGACTCGCTCACGGACGAGCAGGGCGCGTTCGTGGAGATGCTGGCGGCGGCCGTCAACGCGGTGCACAAGGCCGACGTGCAGCCCGACGACTTCGCCGTCGTCTACGGCCCCGGCCCCGTCGGTCTCTCGATGGTGCAGCTGCTCCGGAACGAGGGCGCTCGCGTCGCAATCGTCGGCACGGGCGGCTACCGGCTCGACGTGGCGAAGAAGCTCGGGGCCGACTTCGTCTTCGAGGGCGGCGACGACCTCGCCGACCGCGTCCGGGAGGCGAACGGCGGCAACCTGGCCGATCGCGTGATCGTCGCCACCGGCTCGATGGGGGCGAACCAGCAGGCGCTCGAGATCTCGGGCCCCGGCTCGACGGTGATCTACATGGGCGTCACCGGTCCGCAGGACGCGGTGCAGGTGCCGATGCTGACGAGCCTGATCCAGGACAAGACGATCCGGTTCTCGCTCTGGTACCCGTTCCAGTGGCCGCGGACGATCAGCATGCTGGCTCACTCCGAGGTCGACACGGGCCCGATCATCACGCACTCGGCGCCGCTCGACGGCATCGGGGCTGCGATCGACCGCGTCGTCAACAGGGAGGAAGGCGTCCTCAAGACGGTGATCACGCCCTGACCAGCCTCACGGGCAAGGTTGCTCTCGTGACCGGTGCCGCGCGCGAGCGCGGCATCGGCCGGGGCATCGCGCAGTGCCTTGCCGAGGAGGGCTGCCACGTCGCTATCAACGACGTCGGGGCCGAGGACGAGGCCGCAGCCCTCGTCGCGGAGTTGCAGGGGCTCGGCAGGAGGGCGGGCTTCTTCCCCGCCGACGTCTCCGACCGGGCGGCCGTGGAGAGGATGCTCGCGGCTGTCGAGTCCGAGCTCGGCCCGCTGGACATCGTCTGCTCGAACGCCGGCGTCGCCGACTGGCAGGGATTCCTCGACGTCACGGAAGAGAGCTTCGACCGGCTCGTCGCCGTCAATCTGACCGGCGCCTTCAACGTCTGCCGGGCGGGTGCGGCCTCCATGCTCGCGGGGGAAGGGCGGGAAGGATCGTCGTCACCTCGTCGGTGCACGTGCAGATGCCGTTCGCCGAGATGTCCGTCTACGGCGCCACCAAGGCCGGCCTGAAGGGCATGGTCGAGACGATGGCGATCGAGCTCGCCCCGCACGGGATCACGGTCAACCACATCGGGCCCGGCTGGGTGCGCTCCTTCATCAACGACTCCTCGCCGTCGTTGCAGACCGCGGAGGAGGTGCGCGAGACGCTGAAGCTGATTCCCGCCGCGCGACCCGCCGAGCCGCGTGAGCTCGGACGCGCCGCGGTCTACCTGTGCTCGTCCGACGGCGACTACGTGACGGGCGAGTATCTCCGCGTGGACGGCGGCTTCGTGGTGGGCAAGTACTGATGCGCTTCTCCCTGCACGGTCTCTCACCCGACCTGGAGGCCGCAGTCCAGGCTGCGTTTCGCGCCGACGGGCACGTGCCCGGCGAGCCGGCGCACGTCGCGGTCGTCGGCGTCGAGTCGTCCACCGGCCCCGACCTGCTCGAGCTCCCGGCGGCCGGGTGGGACGCTGCCGTCGCCGGCGTGCGCTCTGCCTTCTTCGCCCTGCAGCAGGCTGCACGCTCGATCGTGGAGCAGGGCGAGGGCGGCTGTGTGCTCGTCGTCGTGCCCGTTCACTCCATTCGCAGCTCGCGTGGCTGCGGCCCGGCTGCCGTCGTGGGCTCGTTTCTCACCACCGCCGCCCAGGTGGCCGCCGTCGAGCTCGGCGCCAAGGGCGTTCGCGTCAACGTGCTGGCGGTCGGCCCGCTCGAGGGCGAGGTCGACCCGCGGACGGCCGACGCCGTCCCGCTCGGCCGGCTCGCGCGCGCCGCGGACGTCGCTGCGGCGTGCGTCATGCTCGCCGGGCCTGCAGCGGGCTATCTGAGCGGCGCCGTCGTCGCCGTCGACGGGGGCTATGCCGTGACCAAGGCCGTCGGCGGGAGCCCGTTCGCCGGCACGTAGCCCTCTCCTCCGGTGAGCGAGGGCTCCTCGAGGGGCTCCCGCTCACCGGGCTACGTCGGAGAGCTCACGCGGTTGCCCGCTCGACGCGGGCGGCGAAGGCTTCGATCTCGCCGTCCCCGTCGAGGGCGCCGAGCTCGAGGTCGTACGTGCGGCTCTCTCCTGCGGCGAGCTCGATCAGCTCGCCGCGCTCTCGTGCGTCGAGACGGCCGGCGGTGCGGTTCGTGCACGGCTCTATGCCGACGACGTAGGTGCCCTCGCCGAGGGTTCTCCAGACGAAATGGTGAGGGAGCTGCGCGCGGTCGAAGACCTGGTAGAGGCCGACGCCCAGCCGCCGGTTGACGACTCCGGCAGGAACGCTCCCGTCCGGCTCGCCGCCGAGCTCGTGCTCGAAGACCTGCTCCACGAAGCCGGCCTGCGGCGCCGTGAGCTGCCGGTAGCCCGCCACCGGATGGTCGCCGCGGGCGGCCACGCCGGTTGCCGCCACGAGGATCTCGGCGCCCTCGTCCACGACGGGGAAGCCGGCGTTGACGTGGTAGAGCAGCATGTGCGGGGTGAGGTCGTGGCCGACGTTCTCGACGACGTCGTGGACGTGCAGGCGGGATTCGCCGACTCGTGCCTCCACGCGCCGGCGCAGGACGAGCTGCTCGCCGAACACCGTTGCCACCTGCGTCTCACCCTCCGCGTAGAGCGTGCACTCGTCGCCGTCCCAGTGCTCGCCGTAGCCCACCAGGCGCGCGGGCCGGTTGGAAATCCGGCCGTGCAGGCCGAAGCTCTCGGTCTGCTTGGGCGGGTAGTGGTACTGCGACGCCGTGTCCTCGGCCATGAACAGGCTGTGCTCGATCCCGCAGGTGACGAGGAGCCCGCCCCCGAACGTGCGGAAGAAGCCCAGGTCCTCGGGCTCGTAGTACCAGGGGCCCTCCACGCCGACGCCGGATGTCCATGCGAGCGGAACGCCGCGCAGATCGCAGCGCCCGATGTCGAAGGCGCGATCGACGAGCACGTCGAACGCGAAGCCCGAGCCGGTGCGGAACTCGAGCACGCGCACTCCCCGCTCGCCACCGTCGCCGAGCGTGACGAGCCGGACGCCCGCCACCTGTTCGAGCCTGCCCACGCGTCTCGCGAGATCGGCACGGGCCCAGGCGGTTCCGAAGAGGTCAGGCACGCGACTCGCGTTTCGTCCAGGTGGTCACGCCAGCCTTTCTCCGATCTGGGAAGCGCCGTGGGCAGCACCGTACATCGTGTAGCCGCCGTCGACGACGAGCGTCTGCGCGGTGATGAACTTCGACGCCGGCAGGCAGAGGAGCACGACCGCACCCGCGACGTCCTCGGGCAGCGCGATCCGACCGGCAGGGGTCCGCTCGTTGATCTCCTCCTCGTCCAGGATCCCGCGCGCGATCGCATCGGCGACCATGGGCGTGCGCACCGGGCCGGGTAGCACTGCGTTGACGCGGACACCGCGTGCCGCCCACTCCACGCCGAGCGTCTGCGTCAGCCCGACCACGCCCGCCTTGCTCGCGGCGTACGGCGCGCGACCGGGCAGGCCCATGCGGGCGCTCAGCGACGAGATGTTGACGATCGCGCCGCGGCGCGCGTCGAGCATGAGGCGGCCGAAAGCCCGGCAGCAGCGGTAGACGCCCGTGAGATTCACGTCCACGACGGCGTCCCAGTCGGCGTCGGCGAACGACTCGGCGCGGGCGATCACGTTCACGCCGGCGTTGTTCACCAGGATCGTCGGCCTGCCGAGAGCTCGCTCGATCGCCGCTGCGGCTCCGTCGACCCCCGCCGAGGAGCGGACGTCCATGGCGAGGCCGAGATGGCCTTCCCCCAGGGCAGCGGCAACTTCCGCGGCGGCGTCCGCGTTCCTCGAGGTCACGGCGACACGTGCCCCCGCGTGGGCGAGCGCACGGGCGATCGACTCGCCGATGCCCTTCGTGGCGCCGGTCACCACGGCGATCTCGCCTTCGAGCGTCAGCATCCGCTACCCCCGCACGCCGACGTCGCGCATGATCGCCGCCGTTCCCGTGTACGCCTCCTCGACCCACTCGACAATGCGATCGGGGTCGGGTGAGTACTCGAGCTCGATCGAGACGGTGCCCTCGTAGCCTGTGTCGACGATCGCCTGCAGATACTCCTTGATCGGCGTCACGCCGCGCCCGGCGGGCAGATCGCCGTGTACCTTCCCGTCGCAGTCGGAGAGGTGGATGTGGCCGATCAGACCCGTCAGCTCGACGACGTCGTCGAACGACGCGCCCGACAGGTGCAGGTGCGAGATGTCGGCGTTCGCGCGCACGGCGGGGTGGTTGACGTCGCGGACGAACCGCACGAGCTCGTGCACGTCCTTCGCAAGCGAGGTCTCGAACGGCTCGAGCTCGATCACGACCTCGAGTCCCTTGCCGGCGGCGTGCTCGGCGGCCTGGCGGACGCCCGCGACAGCCATGTCCCATATCGCAGCGTTGGGGAACACCTCGCCGTCCCAGTAGTACTCGCCCACCACCACCACGATGTTCCGCGCGCCGAAGAACGCGCCCTGGTCGATGTTCGCGCGCAGGCGCTCCTGCGTGAAGCGCTGCACCGCAGGGTTGAAGTCCACGAGCCCGAAGGCGACGCAGAGCTGCGACCGGATCGGCAGCCCGACCTCCTCGCAGGCGGCCTTGATCTCCGCGCGCTCGGCGTCCGTCAGGTCGAGCGCGTCCTCGAACGCGTCGTACGTGTCGAAGCCGATCTCCTTCGCCTTGTGGATCCCGGCGATGCGATCCACGCTCGTTCCCAGCCACGTGGAGCTGATCATCCCGAGCTCGAGTCCTCCGGCCACCGTGTCTCCTCTCTCGATTTGATTTGTATAGACTGTATTTGTATGGCAGCCAGGCATCCAGCGACTGCGGTGCCGCCATCCCGTTCCTCGCGCGCCGACGAGATCGAGCGGGTTCTGCGTGACCGTATCGCGCGGCTGCCCCCGGGCGCGCCTCTTGCGACCGAGGCATCGCTCTGCGAGGAGTTCGGCGTCAGCAGGATGACCGTTCGCGCGGCGCTCGACCGCGTCGCCGACGACGGGCTCGTGCGGCGCATTCCCGGGCGCGGGACGTTCGTGGCCGGCGACCGGGGGGACGGCGACGCGGACGGAGAGCGCCGCCTCGACGTGCTCGACGACGCGGGCGCAGTGCTCGTGGCACTCGAGTCGGAGGGCGAGGCGGGGCCGTCGCGCGTCGCCGAGGTCGCGGGTCTGCGCCGCCGCGACGCCGCGGCCGTGCTCGAGCGGCTCTGCGGGATGGGGCTCGTGGAGCGAGCGGAGCCTGCCGGCACGTACCGGCTCGGGCTCCGGCTCTTCCACCTGGGTGCCGCTGTCGGGCGCCGGCTCGAGGTCAGGCGGGCGGCGCGGCCGGCGCTCGAGGATCTGCACCGCGCGACCGAGGAGACCGTCTACTTGTGCGTCCGTCGCGGCGACGAGGCGCTGTGCGTCGACCGGATCGACGGGTTGTGGGTGCAGTCGCTGACGCTCCGGGTCGGCGAGTCGTTGCCGCTCCACCTCGGGGCCGCGAGCCGCGCGCTGCTCGCCCACGAGAGCGCCGCCTTCCGACGCGGGTACTTCGCCCGCGCGACGCTCGAGCGTCTCACCGAGCGCGCTCCAGCCACGCGCTCGGCTGTCGCGCGCGAGCTGCAGGCCGTCCTCGAGCGCGGCTATGCGGTGAGCGACGGCGACATCCGGCTCGGAATCGCATCGGTCGGCGCGCCGGTCAGGGATCACACGGGGGCCGTCGTCGCCGCGGTCTCGGTCGGCGGGCTGCGGCCCTCGATCCTCGACGACGAGGCGGCGACCGCTGCGCTCGTCAGGGCGGCCGCCGATCGCAGCTCACGGGCGCTCGGCCACGTGCCGGGGACGGGGCCGTGACCTCGCGCGAGCTCGTCCTGCGCACGCTCGAGCGGCAGCCCACCGACCGAGTGCCGGTGGGCCCGATGATGCTGGACCTCGGCGCGACGACGATCGGAGCGCCCGTCGGCCGCTTCTGCGTCGACCCCGACCTGATGGCGCGGGGCCAGCTCGCACTCTACGAGCGGCTCGGCCAGGACGTGATCTTCGTCGGCTGCGACAACTACTACATCGCCGAGGGATTCGGCTGCGTCGCCGAACTGCCCGAGGACGAGACCCCGCACCTGCTCAAACCTCCGCTCGAGCGGATTGGCGACGTCGACGCGCTCCGCATCCCCGACCCGCTCACCGACGGGCGCATGCCGGTGATGCTCGAGGCGACGCGGCTCGTGCGCCAGGCTGTCGGCGACGAGGTCGCGATCCGCACGCCGGGCACGGGGCCGTTCGCGCTCGCCTCGTACTTCGTCGGCACCCAGGAGTTCCTGATCGAGGTCGGGATGGCGAAGGCCGGCATGGCGGGGAGCGACCCCGAGGCGATCCACCGCGCGCTCGACCTGGCGGCCGACGCGCTCATCGCCTTTGGGAAGGCGTGCGTCGATGCGGGCTCCGATCTGCTCCACTGCGGCGACTCGCTCGCCTCCTGCGACGTCATCTCGCCCGCCGACTACGAGGAGTGGGCGTTCCCGTACGAGCGCAAGGTGATCGAGGCGTGGAAGGCGTACGGGGCGAAGACGCTGCTGCACATCTGCGGCGACTCGAGCAAGGTGCTGCACCTCTACGCGCAGACCGGGGCGGACGTGATCGAGGTCGACCACAAGGTCGACCTGGCTCTCGCCCGGGAGCTCGTCGGCGACCGCTGCTCCGTGATCGGCAACGTCGACCCGGTGACGGTCCTCCTCCAGGGTACGCCCGAGCAGGTGCGCGCGGTGTCCGAGCGCTGCCTGGCGGTCGGCGGCGGTGGCGGGTACCTCCTCGGCTCCGGCTGCGTCGTCCCCCGCATCACGCCGCTCGAGAACGTCCGCGCGATGGTCGACGCGGCGCGCGCGTCCGCTCCCGTCGCCTGACCGGCGCGGCCCCTGCAGCGGGCATCGGCGGGGCAGGCCCTCATCCCACGGCAGCGACCCGCTCTGCGGGCGAGTCCCGGGGAGCTGGGCTCTCCGGCTTCAGGGGTTCTCGCGAGTGGGAAGCCGTTCCTGCGGCTTTGGCTCTGCGGGCGAGTCCCGGGGAGCTGGGCTCTCCGGCTTCAGGGATTCTCGCGAGTGGGAAGCCGTTCCTGCGGCTTTGGCTCTGCGGGCAGGTCCCGGGGAGCTGGGCTCTCCGGCTTCAGGGGTTCTCGCGAGTGGGAAGCCGTTCCTGCGGCTTTGGCTCTGCGGGCGAGTCCCGGGGAGCTGGGCTCTCCGGCTTCAGGGGTTCTCGCGAGTGGGAAGCCGTTCCTGCGGCTTTGGCTCTGCGGGCAGGTCCCGGGGAGCTGGGCTCTCCGGCTTCAGGGATTCTCGCGAGTGGGAAGCCGCTTCTGCGGGTTCCCACTCTGCGGGCAAGCATCAGTGCGGGCAAGCATCAGTGCATGAACCAGCCGCCGTCGAGCTCGATCACCTGTCCGGTGAGGAAGCTCGCGGCGTCGCTCGCGAGGAAGACGACGAGGTTGCCGATGTCCTCCGGCGTGCCGCGGCGCTTGACGCTCTGCTGGTCGAGGATCCACTGGTCGTACTCCTCGGGATTCGGGTGGATCTTCTCGGCGTCGGTCGGGAACGCACCGGGCGACACGGCGTTGACCGTCACGCCCTCCGGCCCGATCTCACGGGCGAGCGCGCGGGTGAAGGACATGACCGCGCCCTTCGAGGAGACATAGTCGAGGAGGTGCGTCATGCCGATGAACGCGGTGATCGAGGCGACATTGACGATCCGGCCATGACCCCCGGCCGTAAGGTGGTCGAAGGCGGCCCGCGCACACAGGAAGTACCCCTTCAGGTTCACCGCCAGCACCCCGTCCCACTCCTCCTCCGTGATCTCCGTCCAGGGGCGGCGTGGGTAGACGGCGGCGTTGTTGACGAGCACGTCGAGCCGTCCGAGCTCCCCAATGGTCTGCTGCACCATCGCGGCGACCGACGCCGAGTCGGTGACGTCGGCGGTGATCGCGATCGCCCGCCCGCCGAGGGCGCGGACGCCGGCCGCCCGGCTCTCGACGGTGTCATTGTTCCTGTCGACGCAGGCGACCGCCGCGCCGGCGGAGGCGAGCGAGGCGCAGATGCCCTCGCCCAGTCCGCCGCCGGCGCCGGTCACGAGCGCGACGCGGCCGTCCAGCGAGAACGGCCCGTCGCTCACAGACCTGCCTCGGAGCGGATCTCGTCCAGCGGCACGGCCCGGCCCGCGTCGGCGGAGCGGTACGCCGCCTCGACGAGCACCATCGTCCCGATCGTGGTGCGGCCGGAGATCGCCGGCTCGGCGTCCTCCTGGATCGCCCGCATCAGCTGGCCCATCGTTCCCTTGAACGCCTGCGGGAACCAGTGGTCGTCCCAGGTCGGGGCCTCCCAGCGGCCGTCCATCGCCCGGGTCGTCCACGTGATCGTCGAGGGGCTGCCGGCCGGGTAGTCGGGCCAGCCGATCGTGCCTTTCGCGATACCCTCGGTGCCTTCGACTCGCCACTGGATGCCGTGGTCGGCCCACGTGTAGCAGTTGTCCAGGCCGATCGCGCGCAGCCCGTCGGCGTACTCGAGGATGTAGAACGCGCTGCCGTCCTTCGTCGGGTAGCCGAGGCTCGGGTCGTCCCGCACGGACACGAAGATCCGCTCCGGGTCGCCGAACTGGAAGCGAAACGCGTCCAGATGGTGGATCGACATGTTCAACAGGGCGATGCGGCCGTACTCGCGGAGGAACTCCTGCCAGTGCGGCCTCGCGTTCATCACGATCTCGGCCACGACCGGCTCGCCGAGCTCGCCGGCCTCGAGCAGCGACCGCAGCGCTCGCATCGACTGGTCGTAGCGCATGTTGTGGTTGACGCCGAGCTTGATGCCGGCCTCGTCGCAGAGCCGCACCATCTCGATCGCCTCGTCGAGCGTGAAGGCGACCGGCTTCTGGGCCAGGATGCCCTTGATGTGCGGACGCTTCACCGCCTCGCGCACGATGCCGAGCTGCTGGTCCGGCGGGAACGCGATGTCGACGATCTCGACGCGCTCGTCGTCGAGCAGGTCCTGCCAGGTGTCGTAGACCGTCTCGATGCCGCGCTCGTCGGCCGCCGCGTGCGCATTCGCAGGCGTCCGTGACGCGAGCGCGACGACGTCGAAGCCCGCCTCGCCGTAGGCGACGAGGTGGATGTCCTTCATGATGAAGCCCGCGCCGATGCAGCCGATGCCGTAGTCCGTCTTCGGCGGCAGGTCGGGGCCCGTGTGCAGATCGATCGCGCCCATGTCCGGCGCCTATGCGCGCACGCCGAGATCGCGCATGATCGCGGCCGTGCCGTCGTAGGCCTTCTGCGCCCAGGCGACGATCTCGTCCGGGTTCGGCGCGTACTCGAGCTCGATCGAGACGGTGCCGTCGTAGCCCGTGTCGCGAATCGCCGCGAGATACTCCTTGATCGGCGTCACGCCCATGCCCGCCGGCATGTCGCCGTGAATCTTGCCGTCGCAGTCGGAGAGATGGATGTGGCCGATCAGCCCCTTCATCTCGTCCACCTCCTCGAAGGTGCAGTCCGACAGGTGCAGGTGGGAGATATCGGCGTTCGCGCGCACGGCCGGATGGCCGATCTCCTTGACGAAGCGCACGAGCTCGTGCACGTCCTTGAGCAGTGCCTCGCTGAACGGCTCCAGCTCCAGCACGATCTCGAGGCCCTTGGAGTGGGCGTACTCGCCGGCCTCCTTGACCATGTCCTTCGCCATGTCCCAGATCGCCGAGCGCGGGAACACCTCGCCGTCCCAGTAGTACTCGCCGACGACCAGCAGCACGTTGCGCGCGCCGAGGTAGGCGCCCTGGTCGACGTACGCCTTGATCCGGTCGAGCGTGAAGCGTCGCACCGACGGGTTGAAGTCGACGATCCCGAAGGCGACGCAGACGACCGAGCGGATCGGCAGTCCGGCCTCCTCGCACGCGGCCTTGATCTCGGTGCGCTCGGCGTCCGTGATGTCGAGCGGGTCCTCGAAGATGTCGTAGGTGTCGAACCCGATCTCCTTCGCCCTCTTGATGCCCTCCAGCCGCCCGACGGGCGTGTCGAACCAGATCGAGCTGATGATCCCGAGCTCCATCGCATGCCTCCTTGGTCGCTCCTAGTCGTTTACTCGTGTCCAGCGTAGGCCGGAAGGATCCTCCTGTGCCCGCCCCTGCCGCGCAAGCTCCTGCAGATGGGCCCTGAGCGAGCCGGCCAGCTCGTTCGGCATCGACGTGAACGGGCCCAGCTCGGCGTCTCCGAGCTCGAGCACCTGCGGCAGCGTCAGGTCCCCCGCTTCCCTCAGCGCCCTCTCGGCGATCCGTCCCGCGTCCTCGACGAATGCGATCGTGTCCGCGAGGAAGCGCGTCACCTGGTCGCCTTCCATCACGTCGTAATGGGCCGTCAGCAGGCGGTGCGGCGCGAGCGCCTGCAGCGTCCGTGCCGCGCCGAGGTACCCCGTCACGTCGAAGTACGGGGGCGGGTGGATGACGTTGCCGTCCATGTCGAGCAGACCGCGTCCCATCACGGCGTCGAGCACGATCGCGGTGCGCGACGAGGGGTCCCAGAGGCCCACGTGGCCGGGGGTGTGGCCGGGAAGGTGGAGCACCTCGACGGTGAGGCGCGGCCCCAGCCTGATCCGCTCACCCGCGCGAAGATGGAGATCGATCGGGGTGTCCGGGCCCATCGCGTCGCGCAGCCAGGCGAAGACGTCCGGCTCGTAGGCGAGGCCGTGCCCTGCATACCATCCGTAGCGCTCCCGCATGATCGCGTCGGCGCTCTCGATCCAGGGCACGTCGAGCTCGTGGGCGAGGAAGAGCGCCCGCGGAGCGGCCTCCTTGATCGCAGCGTTGCCGCCGAAGTGGTCGACGTCGGCGTGCGAGTTGAGCACGAGGTCAGGCTCGCGGCCGTCGAGGAACGGCAGGATCACCTCGGCCGGCGTCTCCTTCACGCCCGTGTCGACGAGCAGCGAGAGCTCGTCCGCGAGGAGGTACTGCGAGAACGGGCGCGGGCCGAGCACGCTCTCGATCCTGTGGATGCCGGGGGCTACTTCCATCGCCGGCTCCGGGGTCGGCGGGTCATCCGCGGGGCTCCGGGGGGGTCGCCGTACCGAGGGCGTAGAGCCCGATCACGAACTCGTGGTGGCGGTTCAGGATCTCGAGCAGGACGCGCTGCGCTTCCTGCGCGTCTCCTCCCTCGATCGCGTCGACCAGCTCGACGTGCGCGTCGACGCTGTACTGCAGGCTCCCGAACCTGCGGATCCCGGCCGTGGCGGCAAGCTCGATGTCCTTGCGGATCAGGGCGCTCAGGTCGTGCATCGCCTGGCGCAGGAAGCGATTGTGCGCCGCCTCGGCGACGAGGAGGTGGAACTCGACGTCGACGTCCGGGTACGCGTCGGCGTCGGCGACGACCTCCTGCATCCGCGCCACCACCTCGCGAAGGCGCCCGATGTGCTCGGCAGAGGCACGTTCCGCGGCCATGCCCACGATCTGCAACCCGACGAGCTCCCGGGCCTCGATCAGCTCCTCGACCTGCTCACGAGTGGCAGGCGCGGAGGAGCGAACGGGGAGGTGGCTCTCCTCGGCCACGAACGTTCCGCGTCCGTGGCGCGCCTCGACCAGGCCGTCTCCGATCAGGATGCTGATCGCCTCGCGCGCAGACCCGAGGCTGACCTCGTAAGCTGCTGCGATGTCCCTGTGACCCGGCAGACGGTCGCCCGGGTGCAGGACGCCCGTCTCGATCTGCGTCCTGTAGTCGCCGGCGATCCGGGCTGCCAGGGTGACGCGCTCGCTTCCGCTGATGAGAGACAGTGCGCTTCCTTCCTAGCGTTCCGAACAGTTCACCCCGCAAGACGCTAACAAGCGGCCTCAGCTTAGTCAAAGGGCACGCGCGGCCGGGGGATCACCTCCGGCCCAGCCCGCGTCACGCAGCGGCGCATTCACTGCTGGACAAGGCTGAGGGCATCACTTAGAGTGTCGCTGCCCGATGACGGGACACGTCCGAGGTTCGCGGAAGCAAGGGCCATGAGCATTTCAGAAGTGTTCGGAACACTGCGCCAACGGAAGAGCGTCGACGGGGATTCGGAGCCAACTTCGGACAGCGTTGTACGTCAAGGAATGTGAGGTCATGCCACGACGAAAGGGGCGCAGAGTGTGACATCCGCGTGGCAGGCGAGCAGGTGCGGCCTGCTCCCACGAAGGTCAGGAATCGCAATCGCGAGCTCTCACCGGCCGCGTTCAGGAGGCGAATGCGGTGACGGTTCAACGCAAGGAGGACGTGGTGGAACAGCAGCCCAAGCAGACTGAGGAACACCCTGTCGACACTTCCGCCGGGCCGCGGGCCACGCGCCGGCAAGTGGTGGCGGCCGGCGCGGCGGCAGGCATCGGGCTTGCGATCGCCGGCCCGGCTGCCGGTGGCGCGGCCAAGTCGGCCAAGCGCACGCGCGTCGCAGGCGCGTCGGGCGGCCCCACGGGGTGGGCGGGCTCGGCTCGCTACCGGTATCCCAACAACTCCGGCGCCGGCCGCGCGGTCGCCGCGGCGAAGGCGCTGCCCGCGTCGCGCAAGCCTGCCCAGCTCGTCGTCGGCCTCTGGCCGGGCTCGATCGGCAACTACTCGACGCCGTACCCCAAGGGTGCGACGCCGCCCAGCAAGCTCTGGGAGCAGCTGACGGGCATCAAGATCAAGTTCGTCCCGATCGACAACGAGACGACGTACGCCAAGAACGCGCAGCGCGCAGCCACTCGCGACGGCTCGCTGAACATCGTCCAGCTCGACATGCACTCCACCGGCGATCTCGCCGAGGCCGGCCTGCTTCTCGACCTCAGCAGCTTCGTCGCGAAGCACAAGCCCGACTGGAACGACAAGAAGTGGGGTTACATCGGCGGCAAGACGACCACGCAGGCGGTCAACTACTACAACGGCAAGCCCTACGCGGTCACCTCGGACGGCGACTACCAGATCTTCGTGATCCGGAAGGACCTCTGGGACGACCCCAAGGAGAAGGCGGCCTTCAAGGCGAAGTACGGGTACGCGCTGACGCCGCCGAAGACGTGGGATCAGCAGGCCGACATGGCGGAGTTCTTCAACCGGCCCGGCGACAACCTCCTCGGTGCCACCGACCTGCGCTCGCCCGTGTGGGGGTGGCTCAACTTCCTCATGCGCTACACGTCGACGAAGTCCCCGGTCGCGTACTACTTCGACAACAACATGAAGCCGCTGATCAACGGTTCCGGCGGCCTCAAGGCCCTCAACCACCTGATCAAGACGACCCAGTACGGGTCGAAGGACGCGCTCAGCTGGAGCTGGCCCGAGCAGTACCAGAACTGGGGTGACGGCGGGGCCGCGATGACCATCGCGTTCAACAACCTCACCAAGTTCCAGAAGAAGGGCGGCCCGTTCGACAAGAGCGGCTTCGACGTCGGCTCGAAGACGCACGCGATCCCGATGCCCGGTTGGAACGTCAACGGCAAGCTCGTGCGTCATACGAGCCTCTACTTCAACGCCTCGAACGGTGTGAACAAGTTCTCGCCGTCCAAGTACCACGAGGCCGCGTACCTCTTCCTGCAGTGGGTGGCATCAGGCCCGATCTACACGTGGCTGACCGCCAATCCGGGCGGCTACCAGGATCCGTGCAAGATCCCGTGTCTGACCGACCCGCTCGTGCGGGAGAGCTACACGCCGCGCACCGTGGATGTACTCGGCATGACGATCCCCGGCGCGACGCCGTCGATCACCGGGGCCATGAAGGGTGCAAACCAGTACATCTCGGCGCTCGACATCAACCTACAGAAGGCGCTCTCGGGCCAGTCGTCGCCGCAGGCGGCCCTGAACGCGGTCGCCTCGGAGTGGGAGAAGATCACGAACAAGGTCGGCCGCGCCAAGCAGGTCAAGGCATGGCGTGCCTCCAAGGCAGGCTGGCCGAAGATCGCCGACTCGGCGAAGGGCAAGGTCTAGGCGCAAGCGCCCGGACGGCTCCCCCCGGCCCCGCGGCCGGGGGGAGCCATTTTCACGATGGAGATCACCACCGACACGACAACGCAGTCCGGCGCCTCGCCCCAGGCGGGTGGGCAACCCGCGAAGCCCGTCGACCCGCACCGCACCTTCGCGCGGCTGCTGATCCTGCCGGGGGTGACGCTGCTCCTCCTGCTCGTGCTCTTCCCGGTCGTGATGGAGATCTACGTCAGCCTGACCACCTGGACGCCCACGACCGGCTCGCAGTGGTACTACGCCTATCGCAACTGGACGTGGTTCGATAACTACTGGGAGGGCCTCACGTCTCCCAGCTTCCTCGCTTCCGTTGCTCGCACGATCGTGATCACCGTGGCCGCCACGGGGATCGAGTTCGTCCTCGGCTTCGGGCTCGCGCTCCTCTTCCTCGAGAAGTTTCGCGGGCGGCAGGTTGCGACCGTCCTCTTCCTGATCCCGATGATGATCGTGCCCGCCGTCTCCGGCTTCGTCTTCTATCTGCTCCTCCAGACGAACGGGCCGGTCAACACGATGCTGTCGGCGATCCTGCCCGGGACGATCGAAGCCCGCTGGCTCACCGACCCGTCGCTCACGCCCATCTCCGTCGTCATCGTCGACATCTGGCAATGGACGCCGCTCATGTTCCTCATCCTGCTCGCCGGCCTGATGGCGGTGCCGGAGGACCAGATCCAGGCGGCGGACATCCTCGGCGCCTCGTGGGCTCAGAAGCTGCGGCACATCGTGCTGCCGATCGTGAAGCCGATCATCCTGATCGCACTGATCATCCGCGGCATGGAAGCCTTCAAGATCTTCGACGCAGCGTGGCTCCTCACCCGCGGGGGCCCCGGTGAGGCGTCGTCGACGATCTCCGTCAAGCTCTACCGCGAGGCATTTCAGAACTCCCAGTGGAGCTATGTGGCAGCTCTTGCGATCGTCGTCATGATCTTCGTCAGCGTCGTTGCCTCGCAGGCGATCAAGCCGCTCGAGCGCCGACAGGAGGGGCAGGCATGAAGGCTCTACTGACGTCGGTGCGGGTCCTCCTGATCGCGTTCGTCCTCGTCGTGTTCCTGTTCCCCGTCTACTGGACGGTGACGATGGCGTTCAAGCCCGCCGACGAGTGGACGCCGACGAGCGGGAAGACCTACTGGGTGCCGGACAATCCGACGCTCGACAACTTCCGGCGCATCTTCGGCGGCACCCCGGGCGGATCCGACAGCTTCCTGGTCTCGACCCCGATCAACGCTACCGATCCGATCATCACGAGCCTCATCACGGCGATCGGGGGGACGCTGCTCGCGCTCTTCGTCGGCGTCTTCGCGGCCTACGGGATCTCCCGCTTCCGTGCCGGCGGCAAGATGCTCGGGTTCTCGATCCTGCAGCTACGGATGTTCCCGCCGATCGCCATCATCATCCCTGTCCTCTTCCTGTGGACGTACCTGCAACTGTTCGACACGCGCCTCGGGTTGATCCTGATCTACGGCGCCGTCACGTTCCCGTTCGTCGTGTGGCTGATGAAGAGCTTCTTCGACGAGGTGCCGCGCGAGATCAGCGAGGCGGCGATCGTCGACGGCTGCTCGCAGTTCGGAGCCTTCAGGAAGGCGGTTCTCCCTCTCGTCAAGGGCGGGCTCGCGACGACCGCTCTGTTCGTGTTCATCCTCAACTGGTCGGACTTCCTGATCGCCCTCGTGCTCTCCGGGAACAACGTGGTGACGGCGCCCGTCTTCCTCAGCCAGATAACCTCCGCGGCGACCGGGCAGGAGTTCGGCTCGCGCGCTGCGCTGGGAGTGATCCTCATCACCCCGCCGATGGTGCTCTCGATCCTGATCCAGAAGCATCTCGTCCGGGGACTGACCTTCGGCGCGGTCAAGCGCTAACGCTCGTGGCCCAGATAACGATCCAGCGCGTGACGAAGACGTTCGGTCGCTTCGAGGCCGTCCTCGATCTCGACCTCGTGATCGAGGACGGAACCTTCGTCGCCCTGCTCGGCCCGTCGGGCTGCGGCAAGTCGACGACGATGAACATGCTGTCGGGCCTGCTCGAGCCGACGCGGGGCGAGATCCACTTCGACGGGGAGCTCGTCAACAAGGTCAAGCCCGGCGAGCGCAACGTCGGCTTCGTGTTCCAGAACTACGCGATCTTCACGCACATGTCGGCGTTCGAGAACATCGCCTTCGGCCTCCGCATCCGCAAGCGCCCCGACGACGAGGTCGACCGCGAGGTACGACAGGTGGCCCAGCTCCTCGGCATCGAGGAGATGCTGGACCGTCGTACGACCGACCTGTCCGTCAACGACCTGCAGAAGGTCGCGATCGGCAGGAGCATGATCACGAAGCCCGGGATCTTCCTCCTCGACGAGCCGTTCTCGAACCTCGACGCCGGCTTCCGCAGCTACATGCGCGCCGAGCTGAAGAAGCTCCAGCGCGAGCTCTCGCAGACCATGATCTACGTCACCCACGACCAGGTGGAGGCCATGTCGATGGCCGAGAAGATCGCGATCATGGATCGCGGCCAGCTCCAGCAGTACGGCACTCCGGACGAGGTCTACAACCAGCCTGCGAACCGCTTCGTGGCGGGATTCGTCGGCTCCACGATGATGAACTTCCTCCCCGTGACGCTCGATCGCTCGGGCGACGATCTCGTTCTCACCGTGCCGGTCGCCGACTCCCGCCCGATAGCCGTGCGCGGCCGCGACGGCGGCGACGACACCGACTCCTTCACGATGGGGATTCGCCCGGAGCACATCGACCTCGTCGACCCCGGCTCCGACTCGGCCTCCCTGCGCGGCACGGTGACGCTGCTCGAGTCACTCGGCCCGCGCAACATCGTCCACCTGAGCAGTGACGGCTACCTGCTGCGCGTCACCGTCCCGCCGACCCTGCGCCCGCGTGTCGGCGAGGCAGTCGGGCTCGAGCTCGAACCCCGCCGGGTGCATGTCTTCGCCGACGCGAGCGGGAAGGCGCTCGTCTGATGAGCGGCATCCGGATCGCGGGCGTGACCAAGCGCTTCGGTGACGTCACCGCTCTCGACGGCATCGACCTCGACATCGCGGAAGGCGAGTTCTTCTGCGTGCTCGGGCCCCCGGGCGCCGGCAAGACGACACTGCTGCGCACGATCGTCGGCCTCGAGCGGCCCGAGCAGGGAGCGGTGCTGATCGGCGGCAACGACGTGACCGACGTCGCGCCGAGCGACCGGAACGTGTCGATCGTCTTCCAGAATCTCGCCCTGTACCCCGACAAGTCGGTCTACGACAACCTCGCCTTCCCGCTGCGGCAGGGGCGGGAGAAGGTCTCGTCGTCCGAGATCGACCGCCGCGTCAACGAGACGGCGGCTCTGCTCCACATCGAGCCGCTCCTGCGGCGGCGCCCGGCGCACCTCTCCGGCGGGGAGCGCCAGCGGGTCGCGATCGGACGATGCCTGGTGCGCGCGCCGCTCGTCTACCTCCTCGACGAGCCGCTCTCCGCTCTCGACGCGCTGCTACGCCTCCAGATGCGCGCCGAGCTGAAGTACCTGCAGCGGGATCTCGGACGCACGCTCGTCTACGTCACCCACGATCAGGTCGAGGCGATGAGCATGGCCGATCGCATCTGCGTGCTCGACCGCGGGCGGGTTCAGCAGGTGGGTGCGCCCGACGACGTCTACAACCGCCCGGACAACACCTTCGTCGCGACGACCGTCGGCATGCCGCCGATGAACCTCGTCCCCGTTCGCGTCGAGGCCGGGAACGATGGAGTCCACCTGCGCTCGAGCGCGTTCTCTCTGAAGGCGCCGGCTGACGGGCGCACCGCGGAGCTCTCCGCCCGCAACGGCGAAGAGGTGAGCATCGGTGCCCGCCCGGAGGACGTGCGCATCGGTGCCGACGCGTCGGAGGCGACGATGCGCTGTCGCGTGATCGCCGTCGAGCCGCTCGGCGGCGAGGCGATCGTCGATCTCGACCTCGAGGGCAAGATCATCAAGGCGATCGTCGGCCCCGACGTCCGCATCGAGCCCGACGAGCTCCTGCCGGTCGAGTTCGACCTCGCGCGCATCCACCTCTTCGGAAGCGACGGCCGATCCCTGTACGCGGCGAGCGGCGCCGCCTCTTTCGTGCCGGCCGCCTGACCATGGCACCCGGGAGAGCGCGGCGGCCGACGTGAGCGCCGGGGACCCGTTCGGTCTCGCAGGGGCGGCGTGCGTGCTGACGGGAGCCACGAGCGCTGTCGGGCTCGCCTGCGCCCGCCGGCTCGTACGGCAGGGCGCCGAGCTCGTGCTCGTCGACGACGACGCAGAGCGGGTACGCGAGGCTGCCGCGACGATCGGCGGCGTGGCGGTCGTGGGTGACCCGGCCGCAGAGGAGACGGCCGAGCAGGCGGTGGCGACGGCGACGATCCGGAGCGGCAGGCTCGACGTGCTGGTGCACTGCGACACGATCCAGAAGCGCACCGCCCTCGAGGAGACGGACATGGACGAGTGGGATGCGATCACCGCGGTCAACCTCCGGGGTGCATTCGCGTTCGCCCACGTGGCGCTGCGCTCGATGAGCGCCTACGGGAAGGGTGCAATCGTTCTCGTGACACCGCTCGCGGGCGCAGTCGGAGCGCTGCCCGGCGCGGACGCGGGCGCTGCCACGACGGCGGGAGCCCACGGCTTGACGCGCGCGCTCGCCCGTGCCGGAGGGCCCTACGGCGTGCGAGCGAACGCCGTCGCCACCGGCTACCTGGACACTCCCACAGCCCGCTCGTGGTCGGACGAGGAGCGTGAGGCGGCCGTCGCGGCGACGCCGCTCGGCCGGGCCGGCCGTCCCGACGAGGCCGCGAGCGCCGCCGTGTGGCTCGCGTCTGCCGCGGCAGGATTCGTGACCGGCGCCGTCCTGCGCGTCGACGGAGGGATCGCTGCGTGAGCTTCCGGCACGGGCTGTCACCTCATGCCATATCGTCCGGGGCAGGAAGGGGCTCCGGGGCCCGCACACCGCCAAACACGGACAGCGCTGCCAGCGTTGCGAAGGAGGACGTCGATGTTCACGGCGACGAATGACCTGATGCTTCCCGCGACGGTGACCGGCTCGTGGCCCCGCCCCCGCTGGTACACGGCGAACATGTGGGGGCGCCCGCTCGACACGGCCATGATGGACCCCTGGTTCCGCGAGCAGTTCACCGACGCGCACGCGCTCGTCGTCTCGGACCAGGAACGCGCGGGGCTCGACATCCTGACGACGGGCGACTACCACCTCGACGAGGACGTGGCCGGCCGCTCGTGGCACCACTATCCGCTGCAGCGCTGGAAGGGCCTCGAGCACGAGGAGCTGCAGACCGCGCAACACCCGCTCGCCTCTGCTCTCCTACCCGGTCGGCACGATGCTCGACTCGATCTACAAGACCTGGCGCTGGCCGCGTGTCGTGGACAAGGTCGAGCACGACCCCAAGAACCCGCTCGAGTACGCCAAGATCTGGCGGATCGCGCAGCAGAGCGCCGCCTCCGGCAAGCCGATCAAGTTCGGCACCTGCTCGGCGCAGGTGCTGGCCTTCTTCCTCGACAGCCACACCGACCACTACGACCTGGACGACAAGAAGCAGGTGATCTGGGACATGGCCGAGGCGATGAACCTCGAGTTGCGGCAGCTTGCCGCGTCGGGCTGCAAGGTGATCCAGATCGAGGAGCCGACGCTCCACTTCATGGCCCGCTACTACCCGAACGAGACGGAGCTGCATCGACTTCCTCGTCGACTGCTTTCAACCGCGAGATCGAGGGCCTCGACGACGTCGAGGTCTGGATCCACACCTGCTGGGGCAACCCCAACATGCAGAAGGTGTTCACGGACGAGTCGTACGCGAACTCGGTGGAGATCTACCTGGAGCGCCTGAAGGGTGACGTCTGGACGATCGAGGCGACCGAGAACGACCTCAAGGAGCTGCCGCTCTTCGCGCCGTACAAGGACTCGCTGAAGAAGAAGGTCGCCGTCGGTGTGATCAGCCACCGCACGCTGCAGGCCGACTTCCCCGATGTCGTCGCCGGCCGCGTCCGCAGCGGCCCTCGAGCACATCCCCGCCGACAAGCTGATCCTCTCGACCGACTGCGGCTTCGGCCGCCAGGGCTTCAATCGCCACCTCGCCTTCTACAAGACGTCGGCGATCCCGCAGGCGCGCAACATCGTCCTCCAGGAGCTCGGGCTCGAGCCGCGCTACATCGCCGCGCAGGACGAGGGCCTCGCCTGGGATCAGCTTCCCGACGACGAGCCGTTCACGCACCTCAAGCCGCTTCGCTGAGAGGACATCCAGATGACGCAACCGCGCTTCTCCGTTTCCGAGTTCAGCACCATGCCGCTCTCGTTCGACGAGGACCTGGCCGCCTACGCGGCCGGGGGCTCCGGCGGGATCGGCCTCGCCGAGGCGAAGCTGCCCGAGGGACGCGACGACGAGTCGCTGGCGAAGCTGCGCGAGTCGGGCCTGAAGACCACGATCTGCCTGCCCGCCGGCCTCTCCGTGTTGCCGCTGCCGCCGTTCCCGGGGCCCGACGACCCGCAGGAGCGGGTCGAGTCGCTCTGTGCCTCGGTGCGGCGGCTCGCGGCCTTCGACCCGGAGGTCGTGCTCTGCCTGACCGGCCCGGTCGGCGACCGCGACCCGCAGGAGGCCCGCAGGATCGTGGTGGAGGGCCTGCGGGAGGTCGCGCGCACCGCGGCGGAGGTCGGCGTGCGCGTCGCGCTCGAGCCCATCCACGCCTCGGCCCGCGACGACTTCACCATGGTCGACACCATCCCCGCTGCGGTCGCGGTGGTCGAGGAGGTAGGGCTGCCGATGGGGGTGATCTTCGACACCTGGCATCTCTGGGACACGCCGGACGTGCTCGACCACATCCGGGAGCACGCCCACCGCTTCCCGGCCGTGCACGTGAACGACTGGCGCGACCCGACGCGCGGCTGGGACGACCGGGTGCTCCCGGGCGACGGGATCATGGACCTCCCTGCGATCTTCGGGGCGCTCGAAGCCGGCGGGTTCGACGGCTGGTACGAGCTGGAGATCTTCTCCACCGAGACGTACCCCGACTCGCTGCTCAAGCTCGACCCGGTCGAGCTCGTGCGCCGCGGCAAGGAAGGGTTCCTGAAGGCCTGGGAGGCACGCCGCTGAGGCGTGCCGTCCCGCGCGTCGGCGCGGCTCTCGGCCCACGACCCCGACGGGACCGAGACGGACGAACGATCCGTCTCGGTCACCATCGGCAGTCAGAAGGACGACAGGGCTCTCCCCCCAACGCCACTGTCGTGCCACGACCGTAGCGGCGGGCCCGGACGGACAACCCCCGCCCGCCCCGGCGGCTCCGGGTACGTGCGCTCTAGCAGATGCGCGGCAGCGGGTCTCCGACGAGCATGTCCACAATCCGGGAGCCCCCGAGCGTCGTGTCCAGCAGCACGAGCCCCTCCGGCTCGGCCCGCACCTCGCCGATCAGCGCGGCCCGCTCGCCCAGCGGGTGGGCTCGTAGCGCGGCGATCGCGCTGTCGGCGACGTCCGCTGCCACGACGGCGATCAGCTTGCCCTCGTTCGCCACGTAGAGCGGGTCGATGCCCAGGATCTCGCAGGCGGCGGCGACGGCAGGCTGTACCTGCAGGGTGCTCTCGTCGAGGACGATCGCGAGCCCTGCCCTCTCGGAGAGCTCGTTCAGGGCTGTTGCGAGCCCCCCTCTCGTCGGGTCGCGCATCCACCGCAGCCCGTCGCCGAGCGCGACGAGAGCCGCGGCAAGCTCGTGGACGGCGGCCGTGTCGCTCGCTATCTCCGCCTCGAGCTGGAGATCGCCTCGAGCGACCATCACGGCCATCCCGTGATCCGCCAGCGTCCCCGAGAGCAGCACGCGGTCTCCGGGCTGCACGCGGCCCGGGCCGAGGTCGACCCCGTCTGCCACCGTGCCGACTCCGGCCGTCGTCACGTAGAGGCCGTCTGCCTTGCCGCGCTCGACCACCTTCGTGTCCCCGGCGACGATCGCAACACCTGCCAGCCGGGCAGCGGCGCCCATCGAGGCTGCGATGCGACGCAGGGCTGCAACGGGAAAGCCCTCCTCGATCACGAGACCCGCCGTCAGCCACAGGGGCCGGGCTCCCACCATCGCCAGGTCGTTGACGGTTCCGTTCACGGCGAGCTCGCCGATGTTCCCGCCGGGGAACTCGAGCGGGTGCACCACGTAGGCGTCGGTCGTCAGAGCCAGGCGCCCGGCGCCCGGCACGACGGCGGCGTCGCCGAGCGCCGAGAGGACGTCGTTCCCGAGCTCTTCCAGGAACAGCCCCTCGACGAGGTCCCTGGTCGCCTTGCCGCCGGCGCCGTGCGCGAGCGTGATCAGCTCGTCGCGGACGATGCGCCTCGGCCTAGGACGCGCCAACCGGCTCCTCGGCAGGCCGCCGCTGGCGGCCGTAGGCGTAGAAGGCCGCGCACGCGCCCTCACTCGAGACCATGCACGTGCCGAGCGGCCGCTCGGGCGTGCAGGCCGTCCCGAAGACGCCGCACTCCCACGGCTTGATCTGACCGGTCAGCACCTCCCCGCAACGGCATGCCTTGGGATCCTCGATCCGCACGCCGGGCAGGCTGTAGAGCCGCTCGGCGTCCCAGGCGGCGAAGGACGGCCGGATCCGGAGCGCGCTACGGGGGAGGGTGCCGAGGCCACGCCACTCGAACTCGTCCCGCAGCTCCATCGTCTCGTCGATCGCCGCAAGGGCGCGGGGATTGCCCTCTGCCCGCACGACGCGCGTGTACTGGTTCTCGACCTCGCAGCGTCCCTCGGCACGCTGCCGTAGCAGCATCGCCATGCCCTGCAGCAGGTCGACCGGCTCGAATGCGCAGACGGCGACCGGGCGGCCGAACTCCGTGGCGATGAACCGGTAGGCGTCGGTGCCGATCACCGTGGAGACGTGCCCGGGGCCGATGAAGGCGTCCACCCGCAGGCCCGGCGTCTCGAGGAGCGCCCTCAGGGGCGGCTCGATCGTGACGTGGTTGCAGAACACCGCGAAGTTCGGCGTTCCTGCGGCGCGGGCTCTGAGCAACGTCACCGCCGTCGCGGGCGCGGTCGTCTCGAAGCCGATCGCGAAGAAGACGACGCGGCGGTCGGGCAGCTTCGCGGCCAGCGCGAGCGCGTCGAGCGGGGAGTAGACCATGCGCACGTCCGCCCCGCGGGCCTTGGCCTCGAGCAGCGAGCCTCGTCCGCCCGGTACCCGAAGCATGTCGCCGAAGGTGGCGAGGGTGACCCCGTCCTCCTCGGCGATCGCGATCGCGTCGTCGACCCGCCCCATCGGGATCACGCACACCGGGCAGCCGGGCCCGTGCACGAGCTCCACCTCGGGCGGCAGCAGGTCCTCGAGGCCGTGCCGGTAGATCGCGTGGGTGTGTCCTCCGCACACCTCCATGATCCGCACCGTCTCGCCGGGGCGAACGAGTGAGGCGATCTCGGCGGCAAGGCCGCGGGCCAGCTCGGCCGAGCGGTACTCGTCGACGTACTTCACGAGCCGGCCCGTCCGTGGGGTGGCTTCAGTCGCTCGAGCGCGATACCCGCGTGGCAGAGAAGCACGTCCCCCGGTGCGGTGCCGGGAACGAGGTCGATGGCGACGCGCTCGGCATGGCCGTCGACCTGCACCACCGCTTCCGGGCCTGTCCACGCTGACGACCACGGCCTCGATCGCCTCGTCCGAGCAGGTGACGCAATGCTCGGGCGCGGGGCCGGTCACACCGTCCCTCCCCTCAGCTCCTCCAGCTCGCGCTGGAGCTCGGCGCCGCGCTCCAGCAGGGCCAGCGTCTCGCGCGCGTCGTCCTCGTCGATCCGTGCGAGCGCGAAACCGACGTGGATCAGAACCCAATCGCCCACTTCGACCGGCGCCGACGGCTCGTCGACGAGCGCGACGCTGACGTCCCGGCGCACGCCCGAGATGTCGACCTTGGCAAGCCCGCCCTCGCGGTCGAGGAGCTCGATCACCTGTCCGGGGATTCCTAGGCACATTGCGACAACCTCGTCGTTGCGACTGCAGCTTGACCGTAACTGACGCCGCCGTCGTTGGGAGGAACGCGTGCGTGCGCGAGGACTCGAAAGCCCTCCTGTGCGAGGCGCTCGCGCAGCGCCGCGAGGAGCCGCAGGTTCTGGAACGTGCCGCCCGAGAGCACGACCGTTCCCGCAGAGCCGGCGGCCGCGCACGCGGCCGTGAACGCCGAGGCGACGCCCTCGTGGAATGCCGCGGCGATCTCCTCCCGCGGCCGGCCCGCGGCGAGGTCGTCGTGTGCGCGGGCCACCAGGTCGGCTCCGACGATCACGCCTCCCTCGACCCTGCATGCGTACGCGGAGGCCGGAACGGCGCCCGCCAGGTGCTCCAGCTCGATCGCCGCCTGGCCCTCGTAGCTCACCCGAGACCGCACGCCCAGCAGCGCGGCGACGGCGTCGAACAGGCGGCCGGCCCCGGACGAGAGCGGGGCGTTCACCTTCAGGCTCTCGCGCACGAGCGGCCAGCGCTCGAACGGCACCGGCCGACCCGCACGCTCGAGGTACGCGGCCGCCATGCGCCACGGCTCGCGGATGGCGGCCTCCCCGCCCGGCAGCGGTACCGCCTCGAGATGCGCCACGCGCTCGAAGTCCGCGAGGTCGCAGCGGAGGATCTCTCCGCCCCACAGCGTGCCGTCGGTGCCGAAGCCGGTGCCGTCGAGGACGACGGCCAGCACCTCGTCCGTCACTCCGTGCTCGGCGAGGCATGCCGCGGCGTGCGCGTGGTGGTGCTGCACCTCCACGATCGGGAGACCCTGATCCAGCGCCCACCTGGTGGACAGGTAGTCGGGGTGGAGATCGCACGCGACCGCGGACGGCTCGACTCCGAGCATCTCGAGGTAGAGCGCCAGGTCGGCGCGGAAAGCGCGGAAGGCGGCCTCGTTGTCGAGGTCGCCGAGGTGGGGCGACAGGAACGCCTCGGCGCCCCGGGCGACGCAGAACGTGCTCTTCAGCTCGGCACCCGCCGCCACGATCGCCGTCGAAGCGCTGCGCGGCAGCGGCAGGGCCTGCGGGGCGTACCCGCGCGAGCGCCTCAGCGGGAAGGCCGCGCGGACGACGGAGTCCTCACAGCGGCGGTGGATCGGCCTGTCGTGCGAGAGGAAGGCGTCGGCGATCCCGCCCAGTCGTCGTCGCGCGTCCCCGTCGTCGATCGCGATCGGCTCGTCGGAGCGGTTCCCGCTCGTCATCACGAGCGGGCCGCCGAGATCGTGGCACAGCAGGTGGTGAAGGGGGGTGTACGGCAGCATCAGCCCGAGCCACGGCGACCCGGGTGCGATCGAGGGCGCCAGCCCCGCGTCTGCCCGACCCTGCGCGAGCACGATGGGGCGGGCAGGGCTTTCGAGCAGCGCCCACTCCTCCTCGGCGAGGTCGGCGAGCGAAGCGGGAGCGGTCGTCATCACCGCCAGCGGCTTCTCCTCGCGGAGCTTGCGCGACCGCAATCTCACGACGGCGTCCTCGCTGGTCGCGTCGCATGCGAGGTGGTAGCCGCCGAGGCCCTTCACCGCCACGATCCGCCCTCCGCGCAGCAGGCCGACTGCCTCCTCGAGCGGCATCGACAGCCGCGGCCCGCAGTCGGGGCACGCGGTCGGCTCGGCGTGGAAGCGGCGATCGGCCGGATCCTCGTACTCTCTCCTGCAGGCAGTGCAGAGGGGAAAGCCGGACATCGTGGTGCTCGCCCGGTCGTAGGGGACGGCGGTGACGATGGTGAAGCGCGGGCCGCAGTCGGTGCAGTTGAGGAACGGGTAGCGGTAGCGGCGGTCGGAGGGGTCGAACAGCTCGCGCAGGCACTGGTCACACGTGGCGGCGTCGGCCGGGATCGGCGTCGGCGGTCCGGCGGGCGCGTCGCTGCTCGTCAGGATCGCGAACCCGGTCTCGCGACGTGCCGGGCAGCCGGACGCGACGATCTCGTCGACCCGGGCGAGAGACGGCGCCTCCGCCCTGATCGCACCCGTGAACTCCTCGAGCGCGGAAGGCGGGCCCTGCGCCTCGATCACCACGCCGTCGACGTCGTTGAGGACGAACCCCGTCAGCCCGTACCTGGCCGAGAGCCGGTGCACGAACGGCCTGAAGCCGACGCCCTGGACGATTCCCCGCACGCGCAGGCGTCGCCGCTCCACCTGCTCGATGCGTGCCACGCCTCAAGGCTGCCGGGTCCGGGGCGGCCACGCAACGGGTCGGTCGCGGACGCCGCTGCGGAAATGCCGTACCGTTCGCGGGGCGCTGTACCGATGACACGGTGCAGGTCGTGAGACACGCTGTCCCTGGTGCCTGAGGAGATTCTCCTGACAGATCCGCCGCGCGCAACGATCAGCCTCGACGGCCTGCATGCCCTGGTAGGAGTCCTGCGCGACCGCGGCTACTGTGTCGTCGGCCCGACCAGGCGCGAGGGCGCGATCGTCTACGAGGAGATCGAGTCGGCAGACGAGCTGCCCGCCGGCTGGACGGAGGTTCAGGAGGCCGCCACCTATCGGCTCGAGCGCCGTGACGACGAGGCCCGGTTCGGCTACCCGGTCGGCCCCCAGTCCTGGAAGCGCTACCTGCTGCCAGCCCGGGTGCGGCTCTGGCAGGCGCGCAAGCGCGACGGCGCGCCGCCCGAGATCGTCGAGGAGCAGCCGCCCGAGCGTCCATTCGCCTTGCTCGGCGTGCGCTCCTGCGACCTCCATGCGATCGCCATGCAGGACCGGGTCTTCCTCGAGGGCGCCTACGTCGATCGTGACTACGCCGGCCGGCGCGAGGGGGCGTTCCTCGTCGCCGTCAACTGCGGCACGCCCGGCGGGACCTGCTTCTGCACGTCCATGGGAACGGGGCCGCGTGCCGAGAGCGGGTACGACCTCGCGCTGACCGAGCTGCTCGACGGTGAGCACCGGTTCCTCGTCGAGGCGGGCACGGAGCGAGGGGCAGAGGTGCTCGCCGACCTGATGGGAGTCGAGACGACGTCCGACGACGTCGAGGCCGCGCTACGCGTCACCCACGAGGCGATCGGGAAGATGGGCCGGTCGCTCGAGTCGTTCGACCTGCGCGACCTCCTTGCACGCAACGCGAACCATCCCCGCTTCGCCGATGCCGGCGACCGTTGCCTCACCTGCGGCAACTGCACGCTCGTCTGCCCCACGTGCTTCTGCACCTCGGTCGACGACGTGAACGAGCTCGACGGACGGTGCCGCCGAGCGGTGGCGGCGCTGGGACTCCTGCTACTCCGTCGACTACTCGTACGTCCACGGCGGCAGCCATCCGCCCCTCCGCGCGGGCGCGCTACCGCCAGTGGCTCACCCACAAGTTCGGCACCTGGATCGACCAGTTCGGCACCTCGGGCTGCGTCGGCTGCGGCCGCTGCATCACGTGGTGCCCGGTCGGGATCGACGTGACCGAGGAACTGGCCGCCATCCGGGCAGCCGATGGAGAGGTCGATCATGCAAACGCTTGACGAGATCGTCGCCGAGAGCCCCGTCTTCGCGGGGCTCGAGCCGGCGCAGCGGCAGCTGATCGCCGGCTGCGCGCACAACACCGCCTTCGGCAGCGGGGAGAGGCTCTTCCGCGAAGGGGAGCCTGCCGACACCTTCTTCCTCCTGCGCCGCGGCAGGGTGGCGCTCACGACGCACGTTCCGGGCCGTGGCGACGTGACCGTCGAGACCGTCGAGCCGGGCGAGGTGCTCGGCTGGTCGTGGCTCTTCCCCCCGTACACTGGCACTTCGACGCGCGCGCAGTCGAGGACGCCGGCGCGCGATCGCCTTCGACGGCGCGTGCCTGCGCGGCAAGTGCAGCGACGACCACGCGCTCGGCTACGAGCTGCTGCAACGCTTCGCACAGGTCCTGATCGACCGGCTCCAGCACACGAGGATCCTCCTCCTGGACGTGTATGGCGACGGCAACGGCAGCTGAGACCGCGCCGAGCGGCGCGATGACCCCGGAGCCGTACCGGGTCGTCTCGCGCGCCGCCGGAGACGGCAGACACCTGGACGCTGCTGCTCGAGCCTCTCGGCGCGCCGATCCTGCCCGGCTCCGGGCCAGTTCAACATGCTCTACGCGTTCGGGGTCGGGGAGGTGCCGATCTCGACGAGCGGCGACCGTCGCAGCCCGGCGGCGAGCTCGTGCACACGATCCGCGCCGTCGGCGCCGGTCACCCGGGCGCTCTGCGCCGACCGAGCCCGGCGACGTGCTCGGCGTCCGCGGTCCGTTCGGCACCGCCTGGCCGCTCGAGGAGGCACGTGGCGGCGACCTCGTGATCGTGGCCGGCGGCATCGGCCTCGCGCCGCTGCGGCCGGCGATCTACCACGTGCTCGCCCATCGCGGCGACTACGGCTCGTTCTGCCTCCTGTCGGCGCCCGCACGCCCGGCGACCTGCTCTTCCGCCACGAGCTGGAGGACTGGCGCGGGCGCTTCGACGTCGAGGTGGACGTGACCGTCGACAGCGCGCGTCGGCGACTGGCACGGCCGCGTCGGCGTCGTGCACGCGGCTGATCCCCGCGCGCCGCCTTCGATCCGCCGTGGCGATCGCGTTCGTGTGCGGCCCGGAGATCATGATGCGCTTCACGGCCCGGGCGCTGCTCGATCGCGGCGTCCCCGCCGAGCGCATTCACCTCTCGATGGAGCGCAACATGCACTGCGGCGTCGGCCATCTGCGGCCACTGCCAGCTCGGCCCGGCGCTCGATCTGCCGTGACGGGCCGGTCTTCCGCTACGACGAGATGGAGCCGCTGATGGAGGTGCGGGAGCTGTGAGCGCGGCGGCGACGCAAGCCGAAGCTCGCCGTCTGGAAGTTCGCCTCGTGCGACGGCTGCCAGCTCTCGCCTGCTCGACTGCGAGGACGAGCTGCTCGCCATCGCCGGCGCGGTCGAGATCGCCTACTTCCCCGAGGCGACGAGCGCCGAGGTCGAGGGCCCCTACGACCTCTCCCTCGTCGAGGGCTCCGTCACGACCCCGCACGATGCGGAGCGCATTCACGAGATCCGCGCGCAGTCGGCGTTGCTCGTCACGATCGGCGCCTGCGCCACGTCCGGCGGGATCCAGGCGCTCCGCAACTTCGCCGACGTCGAAGGAGTGCGATCCCGATCGTCTACGCGCTCGCCCGAGTACATCACGACGCTCGAGACGTCGACCCCGATCGCCGACCACGTGAAGGTCGACTTCGAGCTGCGCGGCTGCCCGATCTCGAAGGAGCAGCTGCTCGAGACGTGCTCGCGTTGCTGCACGGCCGCCGGCCCAATCTCGCCTCGACGAGCGTCTGCTTCGAGTGCAAGCGCCGCGGCACCGTCTGCGTGATGGTGGCGCACGGGACGCCGTGCCTCGGCCCGGTCACGCACGCCGGCTGCGGCGCCATCTGCCCGGCCTACAACCGCGGCTGCTACGGCTGCTTCGGCCCGATGGAGAGCCCCAACATGCCGGCGCTCACCGCCCGGCTGGACGGCTCTCGGTGTCGACGACGACGGCATCGTGCGCGCCCTGCCGAACGTTCAACGCCAACGCCGAGGAGTTCCGGGAGGCGAGCCTGCAGCATGAGTGACGAGCCGGTCAGCTCCACCACACGGGAGATCCGCACCGACTATCTCGCCCGCGTCGAGGGTGAAGGGGCCATGCTCGTGCGCGTTCGCGGCGACGAGGTCGAGGAGGTGCAGTTCAAGATCTTCGAGCCGCCGCGCTTCTTCGAGGCGCTTCCTGCGCGGCCGCGCAGTTCACCGAGGCGCCGGACATCACGGCGCGGATCTGCGGCATCTGCCCGGTCGCCTACATCGTGAGCTCGTGCAACGCCATGGAGGACGGTCTGCGGCATCGAGCTGCCCGAGCAGATGCGGCTGCTGCGCCGCCTCATCTACTGCGGCGAGTGGATCGAGAGCCACGTCCTGCACGTCGTCGATGCTGCACGCTCCCGACTTCCTCGGCTACGACGGCGCGGTCGAGATGGCCCGCGACCGCCGCGACATCGTGGAGACGGCGCTGCGGCTGAAGAAGGCCGGCAACGAGCTGATGCGCGTCGTCGGCGGGCGCGAGGTGCACCCGATCAACCTGCGCGTCGGCGGCATCTACCGCGCGCCGTCCCGTGCGGAGCTGCGGGCGCTCGTGCCGGAGCTGGAGTGGGCCCGCGAGGCCTCGCTCGCGTTCACGCGCTGGGTGGCGGGCTTCGACTTCCCCGACTTCGAGCAGGACTACGAGTTCGTGGCGCTGCGCCAGCCGGGCGAGTACGCAATCGAGCGCGGGCGCCTCGTCTCGAGCACAGGGCTCGACATCGCCGTCTCCGAGTACGAGCGAGCACTTCACGGAGTCGCACGTCGCGCGCTCCAACGCCCTGCACTCGACGCTCGAGGGTGTCGGCAACTACCTCGTCGGCCCGCTGGCGCGCTATGCCCTCAACTACCCCGAGCTGTCGCCGCTCGCCCGCGAGATCGCCGCGGAGGTTGAGCTCGGAGAGGTGTGCCGGAATCCGTTCCGCAGCATCGTGGTGCGCGCGGTCGAGACCGTGTACGCGGCCGACGAGGCCCTCAGGATCATCGCCGCAGTACGACCCGCCCGACCCGCCCGGCGTCGAGGTCGGCTCCCCGCGCCGGCACGGGGCACGGCTGCAGCGAGGCGCCGCGCGGGATCTGCTGGCACCGGTACGAGATCGACGACGACGGCACGATCCTGGACGCGAAGATCGTGCCGCCGACCTCCCAGAACCAGAAGACGATCGAGGAGGACCTGGTCGGGGTCGTCAAGCAGTCGCTGCACCTGCCCGACGACGAGCTCGCGCACCGTTGCGAGCAGACGATCCGGAACTACGACCCCTGCATCTCCTGCGCCACGCACTTTCTCCGGCTCGAGGTCGTACGCACGTGAGAGCAGCAGCGTGCCTGGGAAGCCGCTATCGCGGCGACGATGCCGTGGGCCCGCTGGTCGCAGACCGTCTTCGCGCGGCCGGCGTGGCCGTGCTCGACTGCGACGACGAGCCGACGAGGCTGCTCGACGCCTGGGCGGGGCTCGACCTCGTCGTGATCGTCGACGCGGTGTCGTCGGGTGCTGCCGCCGGCACGGTGCACCGCGTCGAGGCGGGGGAGGGCCCCCTGCCCCGCGAGCTCGGTCTCGCGTCGACCCATGCCTTCTCCGTCCCGGACGCGCTCGAGCTCGGACGCGCGCTCGGGCGGGCTGCCGCGCAGGGTCGTCGTGATCGGGGTCGAGGGAGCGGCGTTCGCCATGGGAGACCCGGTCACGCCCGCGGTGGCGGCGGCCCTGGACGAGGCCGCCCGGGCCGTGCTCGCCGAGCTCGAGGCGGTCGGGTAGGCCATGCACGAGAGGGCGCTGATGGACGACCTGCTCGGGAAGATCCTCGAGGTCGCCGGCGAGCAGGGCGGGGCTCGCGTGCAGCGGATCTGCGTGCGCCTCGGCGCGCTCTCCCACTTCACCATCGCCCACTTTCGCGAGCACTTCGACGACGCGGCGAGGGGAACGCTCGCCGAGGGAGCGGAGGTCGAGGCCGAGCTCTGCGAGGACATCACGGCCCCGGACGCGGCAGGGGTCGTGCTCGTGAGCGTCGAGGTGGCGCTCTAGCTCTGGCGGTTCGTGTGTCGCACGTGGGGGCGGGCGCGGCGGGTCGGCTCCATGGCCGGCGCGGCCTGCGGATGCCCGAGGCCGAGCTGGAGGAAGAGCTTCTGCAGGCGGGTGTGGTGCGTTCGGCGCTGCCGGCGGCGGCGTAGCCGCTCCCACCCGAGCCGCGCGTCGCTGCGAACGGCTTGGAGGCGGGCCACCAGCCGCTCGCGCCGGGTGCGCGGCCTCCGGCGCAGGATCGAGGCAAGGCGTGTCACGAGGCACCTCCTCACGAGGGTCGGTTTGTCCGGATCAGTGTGACGCGCGCCGCCGTCGCCCGAATCGGCGGCTCCACCGATTGCGCTTGCCGTCTTCTACCGAGCCGGAGCGAACGCGCAGCCGTCCAGGTGGTCGTCCACCAGGCCGGCCGCCTGCATGAAGGCGTACACCGTCGTCGGCCCGACGAAGCGGAAGCCGCGGCGTTTCAGCTCCCTGGAGAGCGCCGTCGACTCCGGAGTCTCGGCCGGCAGCTCGGCGAGCGAGCGGGGGCGCCGCTTTCGCGGCGGCGGCGCGGACGACCAGACGAGCTCGGAGAGGCCGCCGGGCAGCTCGAGCGCCGCCCGGGCATTCCCGATCGCCGCCTCGATCTTGCCGCGGTGGCGGACGATGCCGGCGTCTCCGAGCAGCCGCTCGACGTCCGGCTCGCCGAGGCTCGCGACCCGCTCGATGCGGAAGCCCTCGAAGGCCCGCCGGAATGACTCTCGCTTGCGCAGGATCGTGATCCAGGCGAGGCCTGCCTGGAATCCCTCCAGCGTGAGGAGCTCGAACACGGCGTCGTCCCCGCGCAGCGGCCGGCCCCACTCGAGGTCGTGGTAGGAGCGGTAGAGCGGGTCGTCGCCGCACCACGAGCAGCGGCACAGGCCGTCTTCGCCCTTGTGCAGGTCACCCACGCGGCGATTCTCGCACCTTGTAGGTTCGCGGCATGACGTTCGAGTTGAATGCCGGCAACGCGGCTGCATACCTGGCAGACCGGGGCCTTGCACCGCTCGATCCCGTGATCGTCGCCGAGGAGCTGCAGGGAGGAGTCTCGGCCGCTGTGATCGCAGTACGCAGTCCGGCGTCCGGCCTCGCCGTCGTCGTCAAGCAGGCGCTACCGCAGTTGCGCGTCAGCGACGAATGGCTCGCGACGCAGCGGCGCACCGACACGGAGGCTGCGGCGATGCGCCTCTGCGGCAGCATGACCCCGGGATCGGTGCCCCGGGTGCTCGACGCCGACCCCGACGAGCACGTGCTGGTGATGGAGCTCCTGCCGGCCGACGCCCGTAACTGGCAGGCCGAGATCGCCGAAGGGCGGACACACAGCGCAGACGGGCGCTGGGCGGGCGCGACGCTCGGCCGGTGGCACGGGGCGACGGCGGGCAGCCGGGAGGTGTCCCTAGCCTTCGACGACTTCGATGCCTTCGAGCAGCTGCGGCTGCACCCGTTTCTCGTGACGTTGATGGAGCGTCGCCCCGAGCTCGCGGACGAGATCGCCCCACGCCTCGGCGAGCTCCGTGCCGGGCGCCGGTGTCTCGTGCACGGCGACTACGCGAAGAAGAACATGCTGGTGGGACCGTCCGGGCGCTGGGTGCTCGACTTCGAGGTGGCCCACTACGGCAACCCGGTCTTCGACCTCGCCTTCTTCCTCTCGTTCGTGGTGCTCAGCTGCGTTCGCTGGCCAGGGCTGGCGGACGAGCTCGAGGAGCTGAGTGAGTGCTTCCTGTCTGCGTATCACGCCGCGGTCGGTGACGGCTTCGCCGGCGATCCGGCCTCGGTGACGGCGCACACCGCCTGCCTGATCCTCGCCCGTACCGACGGGAAATCCCCGGCTCAGTTCCTCGATCCGCCCTCTCGCGCCCGCGCGCGGGAGACGGGGATCGAGCTGCTGCAGCGCCCCGAGAGAGGGATCTGGTCGTGGCGCTGATCGAGAGCCTGCTCGCCTGGGAGGCGCTCGACTCCCGTGGCACGCCCACCGTTGGCTGCGCCGTGAGGCTCGAGGGCGGAGCGGAGGGCGAGGCGATCGTCCCGTCCGGTGCGTCGACCGGCACCCACGAGGCCCACGAGCGGCGTGACGGGGACGAGCGCTACGGCGGCAAGGGAGTGCGCGGGGCAGTCGCCGCGCTGCGCGACGAGGTCGGCCCGCTCCTCGCCGGTCGCGACCCGGCGGACCAGGCGGCGATCGACGCGGCTCTGCGCGAGCTCGACGGCACGCCCGACCTCCGCCGGCTGGGAGCGAACGCCGTCCTGGCCGCGTCGGTGGCGTGCGCGCTCGCGGCGGCGCGTGCCCGGGGCGTCCCGCTGTGGCGGCTGCTCGCCCCCGACGACCCGCCGCTGCTGCCGCTGCCGATGGTCAACGTGATCTCGGGGGGTGCCCATGCGGGCCGCGTGATCGACGTGCAGGACTTCCTCGTCGTGCCGGCCGGGGCCTCGAGCTTTGCCGAGGCCGTGGAGTGGGCCGCCCGCGTGCGCTCTGCGACGGCGGAGGAGCTTCGCCGCCACGGGCACGAGGTGTCGCTCGTCGCCGACGAGGGCGGCCTTGCGGCACCGCTTCCCTCCAATCGCTCGGCGCTCGACCTCCTGACCGCCGGGATCGAGCGCAGCGGGCTCGCGCCGGGCTCGGACGCGGCGATTGCCGTCGACGTGGCCGCCACCCAGCTCCTCGCCGCCGGCGGCTACGCGCTCGCGAGCGAGGGACGCTCCTTGCGGGCTGCCGAGCTCGTCGAGGAGATGGCCGCCTGGAGCGACGAGTACCCGATCGTCTCGATCGAGGACGCGCTGGGCGAGGACGACGGCGAGGGCTGGGGGCTCGTCACCGGCCGTCTCGCCGGCCGCATCCAGCTGCTCGGTGACGACCTGTTCGCCACGTCACCGGAGCGGCTCCGAGCCGGCATCCGGGCCGGGATCGCGAACGCGGTGCTCGTGAAGCCGAATCAGGTCGGCACGCTCACCGGCGCCCGCAGCGTGGTCGAGATCGCCAAGGAGGCCGGCTATGCGACCGTCCTCTCCGCCCGCTCCGGCGAGACCGAGGACGCGTGGCTCGCCGACCTCGCCGTCGGCTGGCGCACCGGCCAGATCAAGGTCGGCTCGACGATGCGCTCCGAGCGCACCGCGAAATGGAATCGGCTGCTGCGCATCGAGGCGGAGCGGCCGGACGCCGTCTTCGCCGGCCGCGCGGCCCTGGCACGCCCCTAGAGGCTGCCGGCCGTCAGGCGGCCGCGGCCAGCTCGCGACGGGCCGCCGCCACCTCCCGGGGTCGGTTTGCCAGCAGGACGGCGCGAACCCGGCCGTCCCCGTCGGCGTACCGGGCCGCGAACGAGTCGGCGTCGCCCTCGAGTGCGACGTTCTCGCAGCCGCGCGCCGACCCGACCATCTGCAGGCGCACGCCGAACTGATCCGACCAGAAGTAGGGCGTTTCCGCGTATGGCCGATGCTCCCCGAGGATGGTGGCGGCGACCGTCGCCGCCTGCCCCGAGGCGCTCGTCCAGTGCTCCACCCTCGTGCCGCCGAAGACGGCAGCGTCGCCGCACGCGTAGACGTCCGGGACGGACGTTCGCCCCAACTCGTCCGTCGGGATGCCGTGCGGGCTGTCGAGCAGATCGCCGGCCGGCTCGGCACCGACGGCGACGAGCAGGGCATCGTAGGGGAGCATGGCTCCGCCGGCGAGCCTCACGACGCCTTGGTCGATCCGCTCGATCCGCGCGTCGAGGCGCACGTCGATGCCGTGGGCGCGCCACCGCTCGGCCAGCAGGTGCCCGACGTCCGGGCCGATCGCCCGGGCGAGCGGCACGGGCTCGGCCTCGAGGATGGTGACCGCAGCGCCCAGCTCGGCGCACGTCGAAGCGACCTCCGCGCCGATGAAACCGCCGCCGACGATGACGAGGCGCGCTCCGGAGCCCAGCCCGCTCTGGAGCGCGACGGCGTCGTCGAGCCCCCGCAGCACATGCGTCCCGGGCGGTTGCGCGGCCGGAAGGCGGCGCGCGCGGGCCCCGGTAGCGAGCACGAGGCTCTGCCACCCGACCGTCTGTCCGTCCAGGAACGCCCGTCTGCCGGTCACGTCGATGCCCTGGACCCGGGTGCCGAGCCGCAGCTCGATCCGGCGCTCGGCCCACCAGTCGTCGCTGCGGAGCTGCAGGTCGGCCGCGGACCGCTTTCCGGCCAGGAACTCCTTGCTCAGCGCCGGCCGCTCGTACGGGCCGTACGGCTCGTCACCGACGACCAGGATGGGCTGGTCGTAGCCTCCCGCCCTGAGCGCCTCGGCGCATCGTGACCCGGCGAGGCCGGCTCCGACGACGAGGGCGCCGCTCACGCGACCCGGGCCTCGCTCCCCACCTCGAACACGGAAATCGCGCCCATCGGGCACGACTCCGCTGCGTCGAGCACGGCGTCGTCGTCGCTCTCGCCCGATCGCAGCGCGGCGATCCCCGACGCGTCGAGCTGGATCAGGTCCGGTGCGAGGTCGACGCACGAGCCGAAGCCGCTGCACAGCGAGCGGTCGATCTGAACGCGGTAGGCACTCACGGGCACTCCTCTCGATGACTGAACGTCGGGGCGGGCCTCGCGCGAGGATCGCGGCTGCCGCCCCACACCTGTAGGAGCGCATCGGCACCGGGAACTTGCGCTGCGACCGCGGAACCCCTCGATCGAGTGAGCTCCCGGCGAGCCGGGCCCCGGCGCCCTCGTGTGGTGCCGTCAGACCTTGAGGACGGCGTCGCCGCGGGAGACCGCGCCCTGCTCGACGACGCGGGCGTTGACGCCCCGCAGCCGGAGCGGCCGGCCCGCCGCGCCGTTGACGAAGCGAAGCGCGTCGCTGCCGAAGCGGGCCCTGAACTTCGCGCAGCCCGTGTGGGGCTCGGCGGTGATCTCGACGACGGCGCCACCGATCGCAAGGCGCGCTCCCGCCGGCAGGTTGTCGACGCCGAGGTCGAAGTCGACGTACAGCTGGTCACCGGCGAGCGGCCAGCGATGGCGGTCGCCGGCGATCAGGGCAGCCGCGCGCGCGTTCATCAGCGTCAGCTGCGCGTCGGGGTTGGGCGTTCCCCGACGCCCCCACGTGTCGCCGACGAGGCCCTCGTCGAGGTCGAGAGCTCCCTGCTCGAGCACCTCGCGCTCGTTCTCGGCCGGCCGCCGGACGATCAGCTCGACCGTGCCGCGATCCGACGGCGAGCGGCGGACGTCGTCGAGGCCGGCGGCGAGGGTGTCGGCGCTGCGGTGCTGCGGCGGCTCACCGCTCTTTGCCTCCTCCGGGCGGGTCGAGGTCACAGCGAACGCATCCGGTTGTTGCGTGCGTCGTGTGTCAGCTCGGCCAGGCCGAGGGCCTCGAGCAGCGGCGGCAGGTAGACGCCGAAGCGGCCGCGCAGGCCCTTCTTGAGCCCGTACCAGCCCGCGACCGGGTTGTCGGGCGAGCGCCCCCACGCCTCGACGGTGCCCTCGGCGGCGGCCTTCTGCTCGTCGGCGCCGCCGAGGGGAAGCCAGTCCCCGTGCGCGCGGAGCATCGCGTGCAGGTCCTCGATCGCGCTCAGGTGGTAGCGAAGCTGGGTCGAGCCCACCTGGCACACGAGCGCCGGCGGATCGGCCGCCTCGTCCCGGTACATCGTGTAGGTGGAGCTTCCAGGTGGCGTGCGGAGCTGCCACGGATCCTCCTTCGTTCCCGAGCCGCTGGCGTCGGAAGCCACCCTCATCCTCCTTCGGTCGTGCTCGGCACAGGTCGAGCCGAGCCGTTCTCTCAGTAGTCCGAGCGCTCGATCAGCTCGATGCGGTAGTCGTCGGGGTCGCGCACGAAGCACAGCAGCGAGCCGCCCTCGCGCACCGAGTACGGCGGGCGCTCCGGCTCGATTCCCTGCGCGGCCAGCTTCTCGAGCGTCTTCGTCATGTCGTCGACCGTGAGCGCGACGTGCCCGTAGGCGGTGCCGAGCTCGTACGAGTCGACACCGAAGTTGTGGGTCAGCTCGAGCTCCGGCACGGGCTTGCCGGGGACGCCGAGGAAGTAGTTCATCGCCTCCTCGCGAATCGGCAGCTCACGCCGCATTTCCAGCCCGAGCGCCTCGTAGAACGCGATCGAGCGCGCGGGGTCGGTGATGCGATAGCAGGTGTGGATCAGCTCCATCGGGGCTCACTCCTCCGGGGGCGGGTCGGCGGCGAAGGTACGGGCAACCGCACCCGCGAACCCTAGCCGCGCTGGTAGCTTCCGGGGCCGTGCCTGCGCGCGCCGTCAATCCCTGGATCGTCCTCGTCCTCGTCTGCCTCGCCCAGTTCATGGTCGTGCTCGACGCGACCGTCACGAACGTCGCGCTGCCGTCGATTCAGGCGGACCTGCAGATGTCCGACTCGGATCTGCAGTGGATCGTGAACGCCTACACGCTCGTCTTCGGCGGCTTCCTGCTGCTCGGCGGCCGTGCCGGCGACCTCGTGGGGCGCAAGCGGGTCTTCCTCGCCGGGGTGATCCTCTTCACGACCGCGTCGGCGCTCTGCGGCTTCGCGACCTCGCAGGAGCTGCTGATCGCCGGTCGCGGCCTCCAGGGCCTCGGTGCCGCGCTCGTCTCCCCGGCTGCGCTCTCGATCGTGACGACGACCTTCGCCGAGGGCGCCCAGCGCACCAAGGCGATGGGCGTCTGGGCGGCGATCGCGGTCGGCGGCGGCGCTGTCGGCCTCGTGCTCGGCGGGGCCCTGACCGACTACCTCTCGTGGCCGTGGATCTTCTTCGTCAACGTCCCCGTCGGCCTCGCGGCGTTCGTGCTCTCACTTCGCCTCGTGCCGGAGTCGAGGGACGAGCATGCCCACAGGAGCTTCGACGTGGCCGGCGCGGTGACCATCACGTCGGGGCTGATCCTGCTCGTCTTCGGCATCGTCCGGTCGGCGGAGAAGGGCTGGGGCTCGACCGAGGTGATCGGCCTACTGGTCGGCTCGGCGGCCCTGCACGCTGCCTTCGTGCTCATCGAGCAGCGCTCCAAGGCGCCGCTCGTACGCCTCGGCATCTTCCGGATGCGCTCGCTTCGTGGCGCGAACATCGCCATGCTGCTCGTCGCCTCGGGGCTCTTCGCCATGTTCTTCTTCAACACGCTGTACGTCCAGAACGTGCTGGGCTACTCGGCGCTCGAGGCAGGCCTCGCGTTCGTCCCCTTCACAGCCGGCATCATCGTGGGGTCGGTCATCTCGCAGAAGCTGATCCCCATGCTCGGGGCTCGCGACGTGCCGGTGATCGGGCTCGTGCTCGGGGTGCTCGGGATGCTGGCGTTCCTCAGGCTGGACGTCGGAGGCTCGTACCTCACCGACGTCCTTCCCGGGATCGCCCTCTGCTCGGTCGGGATGGGGCTCGTCTTCGTGCCGGTGACCCTGATCGCGACGAGCGGCATCCCGAACGAGGACGCCGGCCTCGCCTCGGGGATGTTCAACACGTCCCAGCAGGTGGGCGGTGCTCTCGGGCTGGCCGTGCTCTCCACGTTCGCCGCGAGCAGGACGTCCGACCGTCTCGCGGGGATCGGGCAGCCCAGCCGGGACGACAGGCTGAACGCGCTCGTGGACGGGTTCCACGTGGCATACCTGAGCGGTGCGGTCGTGCTGGCCGTGGCCGGCGTCCTCTTGCTCCTGTTGCTGCGCCGGCGAGACGTGGCCGCGGTCAGCGAGGGCGAGCCCGTCACTGCCGTGGCCTGAGCTGCCTCGCGGCGGCACAGCACCTCAGGCAAAGTGCAGCGCATGAGCCGGGAGCCCGATACCAACGTCGTCGGCGGCACGTTGCTGCCCTGCTCCACCGAGCCGATGACGGGCTTCTTCCGGGACGGCTGCTGCGCCACCGGCCCCGAGGACGTCGGTAGCCATACCGTCTGCGCCGTCGTGACCGCGGAGTTCCTCGCCTTCAGCCGGCAGGCCGGGAACGACCTGTCCACTCCGCGGCCGGAGTGGGGATTCCCCGGCCTCTCGGCCGGCGACCGCTGGTGCGTGTGTGCCGCCCGCTGGCTCGAAGCCCATCGGGCCGGCTGCGCACCGACCGTCGTGCTCGGCGCCACGCACGCTCGAGCTCTCGACGTCGTCCCGATCGAGACGCTCATGCCCTACGCCTCGGACTGACGCGGTGCTCGACCCTCGCCTGCCGCTCCCGGAGGCCGGGAGAACGTTCACCGCCCGCCGCCGTGTCCGACTCGCCGACACCGACCCGGACGGGCGGCTGCGGCTCGACGCGGTCGCGCGCTTCCTGCAGGACACCGCGATCGACGACGTGCAGGAGACCGGCTGGGGGATCCCCGAGCACCTGTGGTTCGTGCGGCGCATCCAGCTCGACGTGGTTGCGCCGTTCCGGCTCGACCGGGAGCTCGAGCTCGTCACCTGGTGCAGCGGGCTCGCCGCGATCGCGGCCGGACGGCGCTGGTCGGTGACGGGAGACAGGGGCGGGCAGATCGAGGTGGACAGCGTCTGGATCCACCTCGGCCCCGATCAGCGGCCGTCGCGGATCGAGGGGTTCGACGTCTACGCCGCCGCGACCGGAGGGCGGTCGGTCTCGACGAAGCTCGTCCTGCCCGATCCGCAGCCGGGCCTCGAGCGGTCTCCGTGGCCGCTCCGTGCGACAGACGTGGACGTCCACGGGCACGTCAACAACGCCGTCTACTGGCAGGCTGTCGAGCACTGCCTCGCCGGCGGCGGGCCAGACCTGCGTCTGCCGCACCGGGCGCTGCTCGACTACCGCGAGCCGGTCGACCTCGCCGACCGGCTCGAGCTCGTCGATGCCCGGGACGACGACGGCCGCACCGTCGCCTTCCTCGTCGGCGACCGGGCCCGTGCCGTGGCCCGCGTCGAGCCGCTTCCCGCGCCGTAACCCTCCGCGCCTACGCCCCGAGCGGCAGCAGTGAGCCGTCGAGCAGGCGCCGTTCGAGAGCGTACGCCTGCTCGGGAGCGAGCGTTCCCTCGACGACGTTCCGCTCCAGCCGCTCGAACATCACCTGTTCGAGCGACTCGGCCACGACAGCAGGGCCAAGCCCGAGCTGCGCGGCCACAGCGGCGACGATCGCGACGCTCTCCGGAAAGATCGCGACGCTCTCCGGAACGGGGGTGGTGTGCGATGCAACGTGGTCGTTCATCCTGCGCTCCTCTCTCGTCGAGCCTCGGGCTCGCCGGCCGCCCCCGGGCACGAGGGCGGCCGGATTGGAGTGTCGGTTACGCCACCGCTCCGGCGGCGTCCGTCGAGGGGATGGCGTCGGCATCGCCGATGCCGCCATGCCCATGGCCCGGGCCGCCCCGCATCCCCGCGGGGCGCTCGCCGTTCACCATCGCGGTGACGCGGGCCTCGAGCTCAGCGAGCTTCTCCGTCTGCTGTGCGGCGGTCAACTTGCCGTCCGCGACCGCCGTCGCCAGCTGCTTCTTCTCCGCGGCGACGATCGCGGCGACGAGACCGTCGACGCTCTTGCCGCTCGTTGCCTGCGCCACGTCGGCGAGGGACTCGCCGGACTGGAGCGATGTGCGCAGCTCAGCCTCGGTCGTGCCCAGGTAGGTGGCCGCCGTGGCGAGCCCGACGCCGTGGTGGCCGCCGCCACGATGGCCGCCGAGAGGCCCGAACAGGGCGAACGAGTCGGAGTTGATCCGCTCCTTCATCGCCGACGCCCGCTCCTCGGTGATCGTGCCGGCCTCGAGCTGCGCGTCGACGCGGGCGACCAGGGCCTCCTTCAACGAGGCCGTGAGCTCCGTCGAGGTGACGCCGAGATCGCCGGCGACTGCGTCGACGATTGCCTTGCTCTCCTCTGCCGGGGTTCCCGATCCCGTGGCGGCGATCGCTGCTCCCCCGCCTGCGACGGCGAGCGCCGCGGCGGTGATTGCGGTGAGCTTGCCCTTCGTGATGATTGCCATCTCGTGCTCCTTCGGTCGAATTGCGGTGACACACGCATTCGAGCGGCGGAGGCTAAGAGGCCCGTGAAGGGCGGCTAAGAGCTCTCTGAGGAATACCGAAGAAGTTTGTGAGGATCACGGCCACGGCGCACCCGGCTGCAGCGCCGGGTGCTGCCAGATGCCCGGGTCCTCGCGCCCGAGACGCCACAGGCCGATGCCGAGCCCGCGAGAGCGCGCGAGGTCGATGCGCTCGCCGATCGACTGACCGTTCGTGAACCACACGTCGTGCCGGCTGCCGCCTCCGTCCACGTAGGAGAAGAACGGCGCCCGCGCGACGCTGTCGTACTGGGGGCTCGCCCCCACCGAGGCGGCCAGCTTCAGCACATCCTCGTGCTCGAGAGGCGTCGCCGGGTTGCCGGTGCCCCCGCCGTTCGGCCAGTCGAACCCGTACATCCCGAACCCGAGCACGTACCGCTCCTTGCGTGGGCGCGCAGCCACGTAGTCCGCGACCTGCTGTGCCCACGGGTAGTCGTCGATCGCGCCCGGCTTCGACGTGCTCCAGTGGATTCCCCAGGCCATCACGAAGACGGTGTCCGCGCTGGCGCTGAGCGCGTCGTAGTCGAAGAACGTCGAGCGCGGGTGGTTCGGGACGTCGCGCACCTTGGCCGAGACGTCGACCGACAGCGCCCGCCCGTCCGCGTGGAGCCGGGCGGCGACGTCGGCGACGAAGCTCGAGTAGGCGGCGCGGTCGCCTGCGGCGCCCGCCTCGAAGTCGAGGTTGATGCCCTCGTAGCCGTTGCCGGCCGCCTCCTGGGCGATCCGATCGATCGCAGCCTGCCGCACCTCCGGCGTGCGGAGGATGGTGGTGAGCGTCGCCGTGCGCTGGCAGTTGAAGCGCGCGTGCACCTTGACGCCGCGGAGCCGCGCGTAGTTCGTGATCAGCGGATCGTCCTGGCCCGTGAAGGAGCCGTCCGGCTGGCAGTTGAAGTACGTGGGGTAGATCGTGTCGATCTGACGGTAGTAGCGCTGGAACGCCTCGAAGCTGCGCCCGGTGGAGGCGAGCAGGAACACGTGCGCGTTGCCCGTCGACTGTTCCGGCTCCTTCGTGCGCACGACCACCGGTGCGCTGGCGCCGCTCGCGTAGCCCAGCGAGTCGACTGCGACCACGGTGAACGAGTACGAGGCCGCCGGTGCGAGGTTGGCGATCTCCGCCGCTGCCACGGACGTCTGCCCGACCACCCGCTCGTTGCGCAGCACCCGGTACGAGACTCTGGCGCCGCCCGTGCCCGGGCTCGGTCGCCAGCGTAGGATCACCGAGCGGTCGGTGAGCGCCTCGCCCGTGAGCCCCTCCGGTGCCGGAGGGGCGGCGTGGTCGAGCAGCACCGAGACGGGAGCGGAGCGCCGGCTCAGCTTGCCGCGGGTGTCGACGGCCGCGACGGTGAGCACGTAGCGCCGGAGCTGGGGCAGGGCCAGGCGTAGGGACGGTGCCTTCGTCTGCCGCACCGGCACGTTGTCGCGGAAGACGCGGTACCCGGCGAGCTTCCCGTCGCCGCGGGCCGAGCGCTCCCAGCTGACGACGACACCGTCGTCTGCAGGCCGCACTGCGAGGTTGAGGGGCCTGGTCGGCGGTCGCCAGCGGATCCGGCGGACGAGCTGGGCGCGGCAGGGGAGCAGCTTCCCGTTGCGCAGTGCGGGCCGGACGAGGAAGCGCGACGTGGCTCCCGCCGGCACCTTGACCCTGAAGGTACGGCCGCGCGTCTGGCCGACGACCTTGCCGTTGCGGAAGACGCGGAACCCGGCCAGGCCCGTGCTCCCGCTACGGGGCAGCCGCCAGCGCAGGAGCCCCACGCTCTTGCCCGGCTTGCGCGTGAGCGTGAGGCCGAGCGGCTTGGGGCAGGTCGCCGTGGCCGTGGCCGCGACCGGGCCGGCACGGCCGCCTGCGAGCGCCGCTGCCACGCAGACGGCGATGCCGAGGGCGATGACCGAGGCCTTCACGAGCTGCTCCGGAGCTGTGAGACGGTGACGGTGCGATAGCCGCGCTGCTCGAGACCGCGTAGGATCGGGCCGAGCGCCTGCACCGTGGCCCAGCGGTCGTGGCCCCCGTCATGGAGGATGACGATCGATCCGGGTCGCACGTCGCGGAGCACCCGGTGGGCGATCTGGGCCGGCCGGCGTGACTCGAAGTCCCTCGGGTCGACCGACCACAGCGTGGTGGTCATGCCGAGCGACCGTGCCACGGCCGCGTGGCGGTCGACGGCGTCCCGGTACGGGGGCCGCGAGACGCACGGGGTCACGCGCGCGGCGGCTCTGATCGCCTCGCTCGTCCGGGTCAGGTCGGCTGCGAGCGCGCGGTGGTCGAGCCGCGCGGCACCGGCGCGGGACCAGGTCTCGTTCCCTATCTCGTTGCCGTCGTACACCATGCGCCACAGGAGTCGCTCTCGCAGCGCGAGGCTGGCGCCCGAGACGAAGAAGGTGGCGCGGGCATCGTGCTCGCTCAGCACGTCGAGCACCTGGGGCGTGTACGCCGAAGGCCCGCCGTCGAACGTGAGCGCAACGACCTTCGACGCGGTCCCGGCGCGGCTCAGGGGCACGCGCGCGGGCTCCTCGCACACCGTCCGTCGGGCGACCTTCTCGAGCAGGTTCGGCCGATACGGGACATCGAGCCCGCGCTCGCGGAATGCGGTTCGCGTGAGCTTCTCGGCCGTGCGCAGCCTGGCGAGCAGCTCGGCGCCGGTCCAGTTCATCACCTGCAACCGGTGCAGGTGGAGCGGGTCGTCCTGCGGCAGGGCGTAGCGCCACCCGGACTGGCGGTCCTGGTCGAAGGCGATCGCCGCGTGCTCCCCCACCGCGCGCCGAACCGCCTCGACCACGCCGGCCCGCCGTGCGTCCTGCCCCCAGTCGCCGTACGGGTAGGCGAACGCCGAGGTGCGGGAGCCGGTGCGCTCGCGCAGCATGCTCTGGTTGCGCACGAGGTCGGCACCGATGCGCGCCTCGAAGGCGAAGAGCGACTCGCTCTCGCCGATGTGCACGAGCGCCGACACCGGCGGCACCCCCTTGACGTCGTCGATCATCCTGTGCAGGCCGTAGGTGTGATTCGCGAGCTCCCAGCGGCCGCTCTCGGCGTACCGTCGCAGCCGCTTCCACGACTCGTAGTAGAACGTGACGCCGGAGCCCGACTTGCCGATCACGAACATCGTCGCACGCATGCCGGTGTCGCGCAGGATCGGGTCGGCCTGGATCATCGCGTCGGCCCGGCCGTCGTCGAAGGTGATCAGCACCGGCTTGCGTGGCAGCAGCTCGGGGTCTCCCGACGCCAGATAGCGCGCGAGCGTCGCCGTGTCGATCGCAGTGAACCCCGCCAGGCGGAGTGCGCGCAGGTGCTCGGCGAAGTGCGTCCTCGAGACGACGTAGCGGTCGTCGAGCAGCTCGCTCGTCGCACGTCCGAGCCCGTGGTAGACGAGCACCGGCACGCCCCGGACGCGACTCTGCGACGCCTGTGTGGCGAGGCGGGTCGTGGCGGCGTCGAGGCGAGGTGTCCCGGGCGCCGAGATCGCGTAGCGGCCGCGCAGGTACATCAGGAAGCCGTCGTCCGTCTTCGACATGTACAGCCAGATCGGCAGGACGCTGAGGGGGAGCATCATCACCCCGACGACGCTCTCCAGCAGCCATCGCGGCCGGTCGGAGGCCCTGCGCCAGATGCCTCTCATGCGGCGGGCTCCTCGCGCAGCGGGCCGATCACCTCGATGTCGCCGCCGGCCTCCCCGTGCGTCGAGGCACGGGTGCCCCAGCTCGTGTTGCGAATCGTCGCGAGGGCGTAGTACGTCTGCCACACGAGGAAGACCATGTAGATGGCGACGAAGCTGACGCCGTGCCACCACAGCGGGCTGCGCCGGCTGATCGCGTAGTAGAGGGAGTAGAGAACGGCCATCACATACGCGCCGACGAGGTAGAAGAGCGGGCTGCCGACGCTGACCGCCCGGAACCAGACGGAATGGAGCACCACGATGGGCGCCACCCACGGAAACAGGCACCCGAGGTAGGTGAGCAGCGCGGCGATCGGGTTCTTGCGCCAGATGAACGACGAGACGTGCAGCGACTCGCGCAACCACGACTTCTTCCAGCGCAGTTGCTGGACGCCGAAGACCCGCAGCTTCTCCGGCACGAGGGTGTGCGAGCGCGCCTGCGACTGATAGGTGATGCGCCAGTGCCGCAGCACGTAGTTGGTGAGCGCCCGATCGTCGCCGAAGGTCGCCCTGCGTCCCAGGAAGCGCTGGGTCTCCCACCGCTCGAGCACCTCGAGCAGCGCGGTGCGACGGTAGGCGGAGAAGCAACCCGAGGCGCAGGTGACCGCCCCGAACAGGGACTCGCACCCCTTGATCACCCGGAAGGCCACGTAGTAGCGCACCTGCTGCATGCGGGTGAGCCAGTTGGCGGTCTTGTTGAGCACGTCCGCGTGGCCGACGACGGCGCCAACGCGCTCGTCGGCGAAGTCGGCCACCAGCAGCGCCAGGCCGTTCGGCTCCACGACCGAGTCCGAGTCGATGAAGATGCAGATCTCGCCGCTCGAGCGGCGGATCCCCTCCGCCATCGCGTCGCGCTTGCCGCGGTTCTGCGGGAAGCGGACGCACACCACCCCCGGGTGGCGCTCACGGGCAGCCAGCATGTGCTCCCACGTCGCGTCCGAGGAGCCGTCGTCCACGACCACCACCTCGAGCCGGTCGGCCGGGTAGTCGCTCAGCAGGCACGCGTCGATCGTCGCCTCGACGCAGGCCTCCTCGTTGAAGGCCGGGATCACGATCGAGCACGTCGGCCGGTACCCCGTGTCGGCGCGCGGCCGGTAGAACGGTGCGAGCACGAAGCGCGTAACGACGTAGAAGGACACGAGTATCGAGTACCCGTAGAAGATCGGGTCCTCCAGCAGGGCCGCGAGGCCGCTGTCCTTCGCGATCCACACCCAGTAGAGGAGCGCGGCTGCGTACACGACACAGATGAGCTGGAGCATGCGCGTGGCGCCGCGTACGAGCAGCGAGCGGTGGAGACGCGGTGGGAGCGCTGCGGTCGACTCCTCGAACGGCCGGAACGGAGCCAGCTTCGGCCGCGTGTCGGGCAGAGGGTCGTTCACGGGAGCGAGCGCCGGCTTCGGGGCTCGAAGGGGTGGTGGCTCCGCTCCCCGTGTGTTGTCTTCGCGTGCCGCAGAGCGCGCGTCGCTCAACACACGGAGAGGAGGGTCGACGGCGCTCCTCTCACGACTGCGCCATCGGTCGCAGCTTCCGTCTCGCCAACCCCTCGGACGAGGGAGACGCCCGTGAGGAGGAGCCGGTGCCCGCGCGTGACGGCGGGCTATGGGAGGATCGCGACGTGCAGGTGGCACCGTTCCGGATCGAGCAGTACTACGCGCGCCACGAGTTCACCGCCGCGTTCATGCTCTCGTCGAGCGATGCCGAGTCGGTCGCCGTCGTCGACCTGCTGGCGCTCGAGCCGGGAGGCGAGGAGCGCCTGCAGGGCCTGCGCCTCGGGTACACCGAGTCGGCCGGGAGCCCTGCCCTCCGAGAGGTGATCGCGGGCGTCTACCGGGACGTCGGGCCGGAGGACGTCGTGGTCGTCTCGGCGGCCGAGGAGGGCATCTTCGCCGTCTACCACGCGCTGCTCGGGCCCGGCGACCACGTGATCGTCGAGACGCCCTGCTACGAGTCGGCGCTCGAGCTCGCGCGCTCGACCGGTGCGGACGTGACGGAGTGGCGGCGCTCGCCGGCGGACGGCTGGTCGCACGATCTCGAGGCGCTCGAGCGCCTGCTGCGCCCGGACACCCGCCTGCTCTACGTCAACACCCCGCACAACCCGACGGGCACGCTGATGCCGCGGCAGGTGCTCGCTCGTGTGGTGGAGCTCGCCGCCGAGCGCAGGGCGTGGCTCTTCGTCGACGAGGTCTACCGAGAGCTCGAGCACGACCCCGGCGACCGGCTTCCTGCGGGCGTCGAGCTCTACGAGCGCTGCATCTCGCTCGGCTCGGTGTCCAAGGCATACGGCCTGCCGGGATTGCGGCTCGGCTGGCTCGCCTCGCACGACCGGGAGGCGCTCGCCCGCGTCGTCGACTTCAAGCACTACACGACCATCTGCTCGAGCGCGCCCAGCGAGCTCCTCTGTGAGATCGCCCTCCGGCACCGTGAGACGCTCGTCGAGCGGAACCGCGCCATCGTCAACCACAACCTGCCGCTGCTCGACTCGTTCCTCGAGAGCCGTCGCAGCCTGCTCTCATGGGTGCGGCCGACCGCGGGGCCGATCGGGTTCGCCCGGGTCGAAGGGGTCGCCGATGTCGCCGCCTTCTGCGAGCGGGTCGTCGCCGAGTCCGGCGTGCTGCTCCTGCCGGGCACGGTCTACGACGAGCCGGAGCACATCCGGCTCGGCTTCGGCCGAAGCAACCTGCCGCAGGCGCTCGCCCGGTTCGAGTCGTGGCTCGGCGACTTCACCGACAGTTAACCGCGCGGCAGCCGTCCCGCAACTGGGCCAAACGTTCTCCGCACAATCTGCCGATATACAGCGGAGTAGGAGAGAAGACGCGAAGCCCGAGGAGGCTGCGGTGAGCGAAGGCCGAAAGCTGACGAGCTGGATCGACTGGTACCGCTTCGCGCGGCGCACGCTCGAGCTCGGCCACCCCGAGGCGGTCGCGTACGCCACCTCGCGCTTCGTCGAGGAGCAGAACAGGGCCGGGCTGCGAGACGGTGGCAATGGCCCGCCGCTCGCGACGGGCTGACCCCCTGGCTACGGCTCCAGGTCCTCCTCGACCATCCCGAACAGCACCCCGTCCACCCACTCCCCGTGGCGGTGGTACGCCTTGCGCCGCACGCCTTCGCGCACGAAGCCGGCCCGCTCGGCATGCGCGAGAGCGCGCTCGTTGAACGCGTAGACCTCGAGCTGGAGCCGGTGGAAGCCGAGCTCCCGGATCAGGTGGTGCTGGAGCAGTCGCGAGGCCGTGTCGGCCACGCCCCGGCCCTGGTGGTCCGGGTGGAGCGCCATGCCGCCCACGGCCGCGATCCGCGAGCGGCGGTTGACACACTCGAACTCCACAGTGCCCGCGAGCTCGCCGTCCACCTCGATCACGAACACCCCGGACGCGTCCGGGTCGTCGCTCGAGCGCGCGACGAGCGCGGCGACGGTGTCACGGTCGGACGGACGGACGGCGGCGAGGAACGGTGCCACCTCCTCGTGCGTGACGAGCCCGACGAGGAAGTCGACGTCGTCCGGGGCCGCTCGGCGGATCGAGACCGTCACGGGGCCGTCGCTCCGGCCGCCGCCCGGCGCAGCCTCAGCGAGCCCGACCCGAGCGCGACGCCGAGGAGGATCAGCGCCAGGCCTGCGAGCGCCGCGAGGGTGACCTGCTCGTCCAGGATCAGCGCGCCGTAGACGAGTGCGAAGCCCGGCATCAGGTACGTGACGAGACTCAGGCGCCGAGCGCCGAAGAGCTTGATGACGCGGAACAGGATCAGCTGGGCGAGCGCGGTGCCGACGAGCGAGAGCGCGAGCAGCGACGCGATCGCCCCGGTCGTCGGCAGCTTCGTGGGGGGCTGCGCGAGCGCGAGCGGCAACAGCATCACGCCGCCCACCAGCATCGACCCGGTGGCCAGGACCGGGCCCGAGCTGCCGCTGAGGCGGAGCTGGCCGAAGATGCCGGCCGAGGCGTAGAACACCGACGCGAGCACGACGGCGAGCGTGCCCGCCACCGCCCACGCGTCGCCCTCCGGCGCCACGCCGGCGACAACGCCGACGCCTGCGAGGCCGACGAAGACGCCGGCGATCCGTGTCGGGCCGATCCGCTCGTGCGGCAGAAACCGCAGCCCGATCAGGAGTGAGCAGATCGGCACCGTCGCCTGGGCGATCGCGGCCACGCCCGAGTCGATGTGCTTCTCGCCCCAGGCGACGAGCCAGAAGGGGAGCGCAGCATTGAGTGCGCCGAGCACGATGGCGGCACGCCAGGAGGCTCGCAGCTCCGCGACAGCGCGGCCGGCGCCGAGCGTGACCGCGAGGTAGCCGAGCAGCACGGCAGCGGCGATCAGGGCGCGAGCGGCCATCAGGGCGCCGGGCGAGAAGCCGCCGTCGACTCCGACCTTGATGAAGAGGTACGACGCCCCCCAGGCACCGGCCAGGACGAGGATCAGGGGCCAGTAGCGGTGCACGGGCGGAGGCTACCCGCGGCGCGGCCGGGCGAGACCGGTCGCGAGCGCAGTGCCGCCGAGAATGAGCACGAGACCGGCGAGGGCAGTCGCGGTGACCGTCTCGTCGAGGAACGCGGCGCCGTAGGCGAGGGCGAAGGCAGGCACGAGGTATGTCACGAGGATCGCGCGGGAGGCGCCCGCGCTCGCGATCAACGCGAAGTAGAGGAGATAGGCGATGCCGGAGCCCAGCGCGCCGAGCGCGACGACGGCCAGCACCACCTTCAGGGTGGGCAGGGACGAGGGCAGCTGGGTGAGCCCGAAGGGCGCCATCAGGACGCTGGCGCATGCGAGCTGCCCGATCGACACCTGCAGCGGGGCAAGGCCGCGGACGGTGCGGCCGGCGTAGAGCACGGAGCCCGCGTAGCAGAGTGCGACGCCGAGCACGGCCGCGGCAGCGGTCAGCTCGCCTCCGCGCTGAACGCCGACGAGCAGGGCGACGCCGACGAAGCCGACGGCGACCCCCGCGAGGCGCCCGCCGGTGACGCGCTGCGTCACGTCGATGCGCGCGGCCAGCAGGACGGTGAAGATCGGCGCTGCCGCCTGGATGACGGCGGTCAGGCCCGAGTCGAGGCGGGTCTCGGCGAAGCCGAGCAGCCAGAAGGGCACCGCGTTGTTGAGCGTACCGAGCACCACGAGGGGGATCAGGTAGCCGCGTAGCGGGGCGAGCCCCCCGCGCCCCCGGAGCAGCGGCAGCAGCACGCAGGTGCCGACGACGAGCCGTCCGAGCACGACGACCGAGGGCTCGAGCGCGTCGACGCCGAGCTTGATGAAGAGGAACGACGAGCCCCAGATGGCCGAGAGCACGACGAGCAGGGCTGCGTCACGGCGCGTCATCCCGATGATCTTGAACGGCGCGCTCGCGCCGTGTGTGAGGTACCGCATCCGCGACCACGCGGATGCCGGGATGGGCGTGCACACGGACGCGACGGCCCCGTGCCCGTGGGAGCATGGCAGCGTGAGGGTTGTTCATCGAGCCGGCACGGCCCTGTCCCGAGGCGCGCACGCGTCCGGAGGCGGCCCGGTCGCTACGGTGGTGCCCGGGCAGCGATCATGATCCTCTCCCCGTTGGACACCTCGCCGCAGCAGCCGTGGCACACGCTGCCCGTCGAGGCCGCGTGCGAGGAGCTGGGGTCGTCGCCGCAGGGCCTGGCCGGTGACGAGGCTGCCCGGCGCCTGGCCGAGGCGGGCCCGAACGAGCTGCGGCCACCGGAGCGCGCCTCACCGTGGGTGTTGCTCGCGGCGCAGTTCCGGAACTCGCTGATCGTGATCCTGCTCGTCGCCACGGTTCTCTCCGCCTTCCTCGGCCACGGAGTCGAGTCGATCGCGATCACGGTCATCGTGCTCTTCGCGGTCGTGCTCGGATTCGTCCAGGAGTACCGCGCCGAGCGGGCGATCGAGGCGCTGAGGACGATGGCCGCCCCGACGGCCGTCGTGCTGCGCGACGGGCAGGAGCTCGAGGTGCCCGCGCGCGAGGTCGTGCCCGGCGACGTGCTCGTGCTCCGCGCCGGCGACCGCGTCGCGGCCGACGCGCGGCTGCTCGAAGCGGTCAACCTCCAGGTGCAGGAGGCTCCGTTGACGGGCGAGTCGCTGCCCGTCGAGAAGTGCGTCGAGCCGCAGGACGACGCGGAAGCGGGCGTCGGCGACCGTCGCAACATGGTCTTTGCGGGCACCGCCGCCTCCTACGGCCGCGGCGTCGGGCTCGTGGTGGCGACCGGGATGACGACCGAGTTCGGCCAGATCGCAGAGATGCTCGCAACGGTCGAGACGGGCCGGACACCGCTGCAGGAGAACCTCGACCGCCTGGGGCGGCTACTGGCGCGCGCCGCCGTCGTGATCGTGGCGATCATCGTCGTGCTCGGCCTGCTGCGCGGCCAGCCGTTCATCGAGATGCTCGTCTTCGGCATCGCGCTGGCGGTCGCCGTCGTGCCCGAGGCCCTGCCGGCGGTCGTGACGATCTCGCTGGCGCTCGGCGTTCAGCGGCTGGTCAAGCGACAGGCGCTGATGCGGAGGCTGGCGGCGGTCGAGACGCTCGGCAGCACGTCGGTGATCTGCTCCGACAAGACGGGCACGCTGACGCGTGACGAGATGACGGTGCGCCGCGTCGTCGTCGCCGGGGAGTCGCTCGAGGTCACCGGTGCGGGCTACGTCCCGGTGGGCTCGTTCACGAGTGCCGGGGAGCCGATCGATCTCGCGACGCACCCTCTGGCCGTTCCGCTGCGCGACCTCCTTCACGCGGCAGTCCTCGCCAACGATGCCGCGATCGTGCACGACGCGCAGAGCGATGCCTGGACGATCCGGGGTGACCCGACCGAGGCGGCGCTCGTGGTCGTGGCCGCCAAGGCCGGCCTGGACAAGGACGACCTCGACCTGGGCTGGCCGCGGGTGGACGAGACGCCGTTCACCTCCGAGACCAAGCGCATGACGACGTGGCATGCCGAAGACGACGGGGTGCTTGCCGCGGCAAAGGGCGCGCCGGAGGTGATCATCGACGCCTGCACGGCCGTGCGCACGCGCGACGGCGAGACCGTCCTCGGCGACGATGCCCGGCGCTCGCTGCTGACCACCGCACACGAGATGGCAGGCGACGCCCTGCGGGTGCTGGCGATCGCGAGCAAGTCCGAGCCGGAGCCGTGCGGGGCCGCCGACGGGATGACATTCCTCGGCCTCGTCGGCATGAGCGACCCGCCCCGGGAGGAGGCGAAGGCGGCGATCCGCACCTGCGAGGACGCCGGCATTCGCGTGGTGATGATCACGGGCGACCATCCGGTCACCGCGCACGCCGTCGCGGGCGAGCTCGGCCTGCTGAAGACCGGCCGGGTGGTCACCGGTGTGGAGCTCGAGGAGCTCGACGACGCCGAGCTCGAGCGCGAGATCGGGCGCATCGACGTGTTCGCGCGCGTCTCGCCGGCGCACAAGCTGCGCGTGGTCGAGGCGCTGCAGCACGAGGGGCACGTCGTGGCGATGACCGGCGACGGGGTCAACGATGCGCCGGCGCTGAAGCGCGCCGACATCGGCGTGGCGATGGGCATCACGGGCACGGACGTGGCGAAGGAAGCCGCCGCCATGACACTGACGGACGACAACTTCGCCAGCATCGTGGCCGCGATCGAGGAGGGCCGCGGCATCTTCGGCAACATCAAGAAGTACCTGATGTTCCTCCTGTCGTCGAACGTCGGCGAGATCGGGCTGATGGTCGGCGCGGCCGCGGCGGGCCTGCCGCTGCCGCTGACCGCCGTTCAGATCCTCTACGTGAACCTGGCCACCGACGGGTTGCCCGCGCTCGCGCTGGCGGTCGACCCGCCCGAGCCCGATCTGATGCGCCGCGCTCCGCGTGACTCGCGCTCCGGCATCTTCACTCGACAGACGGTCAGCCTGATGCTGGTCGCCGGGGTCTGGGCAGCGGTCGCGAACGTCGTGCTGTTCGCGCTGCTGCTCGAGGTCGGCCGCAGCGAGGCGGAAGCGATGACGATGACCTTCGTCTCGCTCGTGATCATCCAGTTCTGGAACGCCTACAACTTCCGCTCGGACCGGCTGTCCGTGTTCGACCGGCCCTTCGCCAACCGCTGGCTGAACCTGGCGATCGTCTGGGAGCTCGGACTCCTGCTGCTGATCGTCTACGTGCCGCTGCTCCAGTCGCCGTTCGGCACCTACGCGCTCTCGCTGCAGGACTGGGCGATCGTGCTGGGTGTCTCGGCCTCGATCGTCCCGGTGCTCGAGGTGGCGAAGGTGCTGGAGCGGCGCGGCCTGTTCGGGGCGCTCACCTGAGACGAGCCGTGATCACGGGTGGGTGACGAGGGCCGTCGGGGGGCACGGGTAGACTGACGTATCTGAGCTCCGTCGCGGAACAGCCGCTCCACCGCCAGCTCGGCCTCACGGACGGGGAGCTGGACCATATCCGCGAGCTGCTCGGCCGCGACCCCAACCATTTCGAGCTCGCGGTCTTCTCTCTGCTCTGGTCCGAGCACTGCGGCTACAAGCACTCGGCCCTGCTGCTGCGGCGCCTCCCGAGCGCCGGCGACCGCGTGCTGCAGGGCCCGGGCGAGAACGCGGGAGTGATCGATCTCGGGGACGGCCTCGCCGTCTCGTTCAAGGCAGAGAGCCACAACCATCCATCCGCCGTCGAGCCGTTCCAGGGGGCTGCGACCGGCGTCGGCGGGATCCTGCGCGACATCATCGCGATGGGGGCGCGGCCGGTTGCCCTCCTGGACGCCCTTCGCTTCGGTGCACCCGACCACCGCTTCTCCGAGGCGGTCGGCGGCATCGGCCATTATGGCAACTGCGTCGGCGTCCCGACCGTCGGCGGAGAGGTCGTCTTCGACGACGTCTATGCCTCCAACTGCCTCGTCAACGCCATGTGCGTGGGCCTGCTCCCGGTCGAGCGCCTCACACGCGCGAAGGCGACGGGGGCGGGCTCGCTGCTCGTCCTCTACGGCGCAACGACCGGCCGGGACGGGATCGGGGGCGCCTCCGTGCTGGCGAGCCAGGAGCTCGGCGAGGAATCGCGGGACAAGCGCCCGTCGGTGCAGGTCGGCGACCCGTTCACCGGGAAGCGCCTGATCGAGATCTCCGTCGAGCTCGTCGAGCGCGGGCTCGTCGAGTCACTGCAGGACTGCGGCGCCGCGGGCCTTGCCTCGTCCCTCTCGGAGATGGCGGCCGACTACGGGATCGACGTCCATCTCGACCGCGTGCCGCAGCGCGAGGAGGACATGGAGCCCTGGGAGGTCATGATCTCCGAGTCGCAGGAGCGGATGGTCGCGATCGTCGCCCCCGAGCGGCTGGCCGAGGTCGAGGCGGTGATCGACCGCTGGGAGCTGCACCGGGCCGTGATCGGCGAGGTGACGTCGAGTGGGGAGTTGCGGGCCCTGTGGGACGGCGAGGTCGTCGGCTCCGTCCCCGCCCGCCACCTGACCGAGGACTGTCCCCGCTACGTGGTGGAGCAGGCCCCGCGCGAAGCGCAGCCGGAGGTGCCGGTCGAAGGCGCGCCTCCCGCCCCACGCGCGCTCCTGGAGCTGCTCGGCTCCGACGCGCTGCGTTCGCGTGCGTTCGTCTACCGGCGCTACGACCAGCTCGTCCAGTCCCGCACGGTGCGCCGGCCCGGGCTCGATGCCGCCGTCCTGCGGCTCCGCCCCTCGTACCGGGGGCTCGCGCTGACGCTCGACGGCACCGGCCGGATCGGCTCGCTCGACCCCTTCACCGGGGGTGCGCTCGCGATCCTCGAGGCAGCGCGCAACGTGGCATGTGCGGGCGGCGAGCCGCTCGGCTTCACCGACTGCCTCAATTTCGGGAACCCCGAGAAGCCCGAGGTGGCGTGGGAGCTGGCCCAGTCGATCGAGGGCATGGCCCAGGCCTGTGAGGCCCTCGGGCTCCCGATCGTGTCCGGCAACGTGTCGCTCTACAACGACACCGAGGGCAGCTCCATCCATCCCACCCCGACGGTCGGGTGCGTCGGACTCGTCCGTGACGTTCGCCGCGTGCCGGGGGCATGGCAGGAGGGCGACGCGATCCTGCTCGCCGCCGCCGGGACGCCGGCGCTGCCCGGATCGGAGTACCAGGCGCGCTTCGGCAGCGTCTCCGGCTGTCCCGCCGCTCTCGATCTCACCGCCGAGGCGGGCCTGATCGAGCTGGTCGGCCGCATGGCCGAGCGCTGCTCGCTCGCCCACGACGTCGCCGACGGGGGCCTTGCCGTCGCGCTCGCCGAGGCCGCGATCCACTCCGGTATCGGTGCCCGTCTCGACCTTGCCGAGGACGCGGCGACGCTCTTCGGGGAAGGTGCCGGCCAGGTGATCCTCGCGCTGCCCGCCGACCAGGTCGAGGTCGATCCGCTCGGCTCCGACGTCGACGTCAGGCGGATCGGCGAGGTGGGCGGCGACACGATTCTGGGCGTGCCCGTGTCCGACCTCCGTGCCGCCTGGGAGAGCCCCTGATGTGCGGCGTCTTCGGCATCCGCTCGCTCGAGCGAGACGTGGCGCGCCTCTCCTACTTCGCCCTGTTCGCCCTGCAGCATCGTGGGCAGGAGTCGGCGGGCATCGCAGTCTCCGAGGACGGCCGGCTGACGGTGCTGCGCGACATGGGGCTCGTGGCGCAGGTGTTCAACGAGCAGCAGCTGCAGGCGCTGCCCGGCGAGGTCGCGATCGGTCACACCCGCTACTCGACCACCGGCGGCGTCCACTGGTCGAATGCCCAGCCCCTCGTCCATCACGGCCGCGCCCGCACCGTGGCGCTCGGGCACAACGGCAACCTCACGAACTCGGGCTCGCTCCGCGACGAGCTCGTCGCCGACGGGATCCGCTTCGGCTCCACGTCCGACACCGAGGTGATCGCCGCCCTGATCGCCAACGACCCGGCCCCGCTCGCCGACGCGGTCGCCGCAGCCATGGCACGACTGGAAGGCGCCTACTCGGTCACCGCCCTCGTCGACGACACGCTCGTTGCGTTCCGCGATCCGCAGGGGATCCGGCCTCTGTCGCTCGGCCGGATCGGAGACGACTGGGTCGTCGCCTCCGAGACCTGCGCACTCGACCTGATCGGCGCCGCGGTCGAGCGCGACGTCCGTCCGGGTGAGCTCGTGGTCGTGGACGCAGGAGGCATGCGCAGCGTGCAGGCCCTGCCCGAGGGCCGCAGTGCCCTCTGCGTGTTCGAGCACGTCTACTTCGCCAGGCCCGACTCCCGTCTCGGCGGCACCGAGGTGAACACGGCCCGTGTGCGCATGGGGGAGCGGCTCGCGCAGGAGGCGCCGGTGGAGGCCGACCTGGTGATGCCGATCCCCGACTCGGGCACGCCTGCTGCGATCGGGTTCGCGCGGGCGTCGGGGATCCCCTACGACGAGGGGCTGATCAAGAACCGATATGTGGGCCGCACCTTCATCCAGCCCGACCAGGAGCTGCGGCGCCAGGGCATCCGGCTGAAGTTCCATCCGCTCGACGAGATCGCGGGCAAGCGCGTCGTCATCGTCGACGACTCGATCGTGCGCGGCAACACGATGCAGCAGCTCGTGACGATGCTGGTCGACGCCGGCGCGGCCGAGGTGCACGTGAGAGTCTCCTCGCCGCCCGTCGTCTCGCCCTGCTTCTACGGGATCGACATGGCCGACGAGGACGAGCTCGCCGCCGCGCATCGCTCGGTCGAGCAGATGCGCGAGCACGTGGGCGCCACGACGCTGCACTACCTGTCGGTCGAGGGCATGCAGGCGGCGACCCGCATGCCCGAGGGATCGGTCTGCCGCGCGTGCTTCACGCGCGACTACCCGACCCGGGTGCCCGAGCAGCGCAACCTCGCGAAGATGAGATTCGAGCCCGCAGTCCCGGCGTAGCACGCACGCCGGCTCTCCAGCCAGCAGCCCGATGAGCACCACCGGTCGGCATCTTGCTCCGTTCGCCGCGCTCGAGGCGGCGACGGGCTTGAGCGGCATCGCGAACGGGATTGCCATGGTGGCGTTCCCGTGGCTCGCGCTGGAGGTGACGGGAAGCGCGTCGGCGGCGGCGGCGATCGGCGCTGTCACGCTGCTTCCCCTGCTGCTGACGTCCCTGGTGTCGGGCACGCTCGTCGACCTCGTCGGCAGGAGGCGCGTCTCGGTTGCCAGCGACCTGTTCTCCCTCGCCAGCGTGGCCGCCATCCCCGTCCTGGACGCGTCCGTCGGCATCGGCTTCGGCCTACTGGCGGCACTCGCAGTGCTGGGGGCTGTCTTCGACCCGGCGGGGATCACCGCGCGTGAGGCGATGCTGCCCGAGGCTGCGCGCGCGGCCGGCCTGCGCCTCGAGCGCGTGAACGGCACGCACGAGGCGGTGTGGGGGCTGGCCTTCCTGATCGGCCCCGGGGTCGGCGGTCTGTTGATCGCGCTCGTCGGCGCGACCGGTGCCTTCTGGGCGACGGCAGCTTGCTTCGGGATGTCGGCGTTGCTGATGGTGGCCGTTCGGGTGCCTGGGGCCGGGCGTCCCGCTGTCCATGATCGGGTCGAAGGCTTCTGGACGGCGACGAAGGAAGGTCTCGAGTTCCTGTGGGGGGATCGGGTGCTGCGCAGCGTCTCTCTCCTGACCGCGCTCCTCGTCGGCTTCTGGCTGCCCATCGAGGGCGTCGTGCTGCCGGTCTACTTCCAGGAGCGGCAGGAGCCGGGGCACCTCGGCGCCGTGTTGATGTCGTTGAGCGCCGGCGGCGTGCTGGGCGCTCTCGCCTACGCAGCGGTCGGCACCCGTGTACGCCGGCGCCCGGCCTTCGTTGGCGCGCTCGTCGCCACGTCGCTCGCGATCGTGGGCATGGCGTTCTTGCCTCCGCTCGTCGGCCTGCTCGCATTCGGGTTCGCGGCCGGAACCGCCTACGGCCCGATCAACCCGATTGCGAACATCGCCATGCAGGAGCGCACCCCGGAGCGACTTCGCGGCCGCGTCCTCGGCCTCCTCACGTCGGTGGCCTATGCGGCCGGCCCGGCCGGCTACCTGCTTGCAGGGCCGCTGATCGAGGCGGTCGGCCTGCGTGCCGCGTTCCTCGTGTTCGCCGGGGGTCTCGTCGCGGTCGCTGTCGGATCGATCCGCGTCGGTGCGCTCGCCGGCCTCGACGAGGGGTCGGGCAACGTCTGACCCCGACCCTCACCGCAGAGCCCCGTCCCGGGCCGAGGGAACCGCCTCCCGGGTCGATCGTCTAGATTCGTCGTGTGGGAGAGCCGGACCAGACGTACGCGGCCGCAGGGGTCTCGCTGGCGACCGCCGATGCGATCGTGCAGCGGCTGCGCGACGCGGTGGCGTCGACACGGACGGCCGCCGTGGAGGGGACGTTCGGCTCCTTCGCAGGCCTCTTCGCGATCGACGAGCAGCGCCTGCTCGCCGCGTCGACGGACTCCGTCGGCTCCAAGCTCGTGCTCGGGCGGCGCGGCGGGCGCCTGCGCTGGTGCGGAGCCGACCTCGCCGCCCACTGCATCAACGACGTGCTCACGACCGGCGCCGAGCCGCTCTTCTTCCTCGACTACGTCGCAGCCAACACGATCGACGTGGAGCAGGTGGCCGAGCTGATCGAGGGCGCAGCCGCCGTCTGCCGCGCTGCGGGCTGCGCCATCCTCGGCGGTGAGACGGCCGAGCTTCCGGGCATCTACCGCGAGGACGAGCTCGACTTCTGCGGCACCGCGGTAGGGGTGGTGGAGCGTCCGGCACTGATCGACGGCTCGAGGATCGACGAGGGAGACGTGGTGCTCGGGCTTCCGTCCGCCGGCATCCACGCGAACGGCTTCTCGCTCGTGCGCAGCATCGTCGGTGACGGCGACTTCGATGCCGACCTGCTGCTGCCGCCGACCCGCCTGTACCTCGACGACGTGCGGGAGCTGCGCTCCCGGGCCGACGTGCGCGGGCTCGCGCACGTGACCGGCGGCGGCATCGCCGGCAACCTGGCGCGGGTGCTGCCGGACGGTCTCGGCGCGGTGGTCGACCCGTCGGCGTGGGAGCGTCCGGCCGTGTTCTCCTGGCTCGCCGCGAGCGGCGTCGCAGAGGACGAGCTCCGACGCGTCTTCAACATCGGCATCGGCTATTGCGCGGTCGTCCCCGCCGGCGACGTCGGGTCGGGCGACCTCGTGATCGGGCGCGTCGAGAGTGGCGTCGAGGGTGTCGCGTGGGCCGGGTGATCGGCGTGCTCGTCAGCGGCGCGGGGTCGAACCTGCAGGCGCTCGTCGACGCGCAGTTGCCGGTGGCAGCCGTTGCCTCGAACACGCCCGGCGCTCCTGCGCTCGCGCGTGCGGACGCGGCCGGTGCGGCGACTGCCGTCTTCCTGCTGGAGGACTACCCGACGCGTGACGCGCGTGACGCTGCGATGGCGGACTGGCTCCTGGCGCACGGGGTGTCGCTCGTCGTCTGCGCCGGCTACATGCACCTGCTGTCGCCCGCCTTTCTGGAGCGGTTCCCGGACAGCGTCGTCAACGTGCACCCGGCCCTGCTGCCCTCGTTCCCCGGTGCGCACGCGGTGGAGGATGCACTGTCGGCAGGGGTCGAGGAGACGGGCGCGAGCGTGCACCTCGTGGACGAGGGCGTCGACACCGGGACGGTGCTGCGGCAGGAGGCGGTGCCGGTGTTGCCCGGTGACACGGCCGAGACGCTGCACGCCCGCATCCGGGCGGTCGAGCACCGGTTGCTGCCGGAGGTCGTGCGGGAGCTTCGGGCCACATGAAGCGTGCGCTGCTCTCGGTCTACGACAAGAGCGGCGTCGCCGCGCTCGCCGAGGAGCTGGGCCGCCTCGGTTTCGAGCTCGTCGCCAGCGGCGGCACGGCCCGCGTGCTCGCCGACAACGGCATCGGCGTGGTGCCCCTCGAAGAGCTGACCGGTTTCGCCGAGATGCTCGGGCACCGCGTAGTCACCCTGCACCCCCGGGTGCACGGCGGCATTCTCGCCAGGCGAGACGTCCCCGGCGACGTCGCAGATCTCGCCGAGCACGGCATCGATCCGATCGACCTCGTCTGCGTCAACCTCTACCCGTTCGAGCAAACGATCGGCCGTCTCGACGTCGCGTGGGAGGATGCGATCGAGCAGATCGACGTCGGCGGCCCCGCCATGCTGCGGGCTGCGGCCAAGAACCACGCGCATGTGATCCCGCTCTGCCACCCGGACGACTACGACACCGTGCTCGGCGAGTTGAGGGCGAACGGCGACGTCTCGACCTCGACGCGGCGTACCCTCGCAGCGCGCGCGTTCTCGACGACCGCCGCCTACGACGCCGCGGTCGCCGGCTACCTGGGGGGCGACGAGCCGTTCCCCGAATCCGTCGTGGCCGCGTTCGAGCGAGTCGCCGAGCTGGCCTACGGCGAGAACCCCCACCAGCGCGCCGCTTTCTACGCGGAGCGCGGCGCCCGGACGCACCTTCTGGCCCGGGTGGAGCAGCTGCACGGGCGCGCCCTCTCCTACAACAACCTCAACGACCTGTCGGCTGCCCGCCTGCTCGCGCTCGAGCTCGAGGAGCCGGCCTGCGTGATCGTCAAGCACGCGAACCCGTGTGGCGTCGGCGTGGCCGAGACCGTGGAGGAGGCGTACGAGCGCGCGCTCGCCGCGGACCCGGTCTCCGCCTACGGCGGCGTCGTCGTGCTCACGCACGCGGTCACCGCGGCGCTCGGGGCCCGGCTCGCCGAGCAGTTCGTCGAGGTGCTGTTCGCGCCCGGGTACGACGAGACGGCCCTGGAGGCGCTCGTGCAGAAGCCGGCCACCCGGATCCTCAACGATCTCGAGCGCAGGCTCTCCGACCTGTCCGAGCCGGACTTCAAGCGCGTTCTCGGCGGCGTCCTCGTCCAGGAGCGTGACCTCCGGCCCGACCCGCTCGACGAGATGGACGTGGTGTGCGGCAGCATCGGGCCCGACGTCTGGGACGATCTCCTCTTCGCCTGGACCGTCGTCAAGCACGTCACGTCGAATGCCATCGTGATCGCCCGCGGCGGGCAGACGCTGGGCATCGGCGCCGGCCAGATGAGCCGTGTCGACGCGGTGCGGATCGCGGTCGGGAAGGCTCGCGAGCTCGGCCATTCGCTCGAGGGCGCGGTCCTCGCCTCGGACGCGTTCTTCCCGTTCGCCGACGGCCCGGCTCTGGCGCTCGAGGCGGGCGTCTCGGCGGTGATCCAGCCGGGCGGCTCGAAGCGGGACGACGAGGTCGTGGCGTCGGCGGAGGCCGCGGGGGCGGCCATGGTCTTCACCGGCAGGCGGCACTTTCGCCACTAGGTCCCGCCGCCCCCGAGGCGTCGGGCGGCCCGCCCGTCCGGCAGGTCGTGCCGACGTGGGAGACGCTCGGCTGTGTCTAGAGTTGAGGGCGATGGCCGTCACGATCGCCGTCGAGAGCCCTCTGCAGGACGATGTCCGGGCGCTGATCGCCGCGCTGAACGCCTACCTGCTCGAGCTGACGCCGCCCGAGTTCTGCTCGCACCTGACGGTCGAGCAGATGGCCGACGACCGGACGACGGTGCTCGTCGCCCGCGACGAGCACCGGGCCGTCGCCTGCGGCGCCCTGCGCCGGCACGACGCGGGGGTGGGCGAGGTGAAGCGCATGTACACGGTGCCCTCCCATCAGGGACAGGGGATCGGCGGCCGTATCCTCCAGATGATCGAGGAGCTCGCGCGCGCCGAGGGTGTCGAGCGGCTCGTCCTCGAGACCGGTCACCGCCACGATGCGGCCTGGCGGGTCTACGAGCGTGGCGGCTTCACGCGGTGTGGCCCCGTGCTCGACTACCCGCCGTCCGGGTACTCGGTCTTCTACGAGAAGCCTCTCGCAGCGGCCTGACCCTCGCCCGCGCCGGGAACCGCGGCGTCGCCCTCGTCCCTCTCGTCGAGGATGCGGGAGAGCCGCGAGCGGGCAGTGTCGAGCTCGAGCGCCCTGCCGCTCTCGATCTCGCGCCGCAGGTCGAGCAGCAGCTGCGCCACCTCCGGACGGCCGTTCAGCTCTGTCTCGATGCGGGCGAGGGCGCAGCCGTTCTCCCAGAACGCGCACGCGGCCCCCGGGCAGCGACCGGCGTGGCCCTCCGCGATCAGCTCGATCGTGCACAGCGGGCGGTGCGCCTCCTCGTGCGCCGGGTGCATGCTCAGATGGTGGTCCTGCCGCGGGGCTGCCGCCATCGGTCGCCCCTCGGATCGCGCCTGCGGGAAGCTACGGAGCGCCCGGTGCAGGCGGGCTCGCCGAGCCTCGTCCGCGCGGAGCGACAACCGCCCAGTAGGCTTTCGGGCCGATGGCCCGCGTGCATCCGACGCTGCTCGACCTGATCGGCTCGACGCCGATCGTGCGGCTCGACCGCTTCGGCCGAGACGTTGCGCCGACGCTGCTCGCCAAGCTCGAGTTCCTCAATCCCGGCGGCTCCAACAAGGATCGCATCGGCCTGGCCATGATCGAGGCGGCGGAGCGGGAGGGCAAGCTCCGTCCCGGCGGCACGATCGTCGAGCCCACCTCGGGCAACACCGGGGTCGGGCTCGCCATCGCTGCGTCGCAGAAGGGCTACCGCTGCATCTTCGTGATGCCCGACAAGATGAGCCAGGAGAAGATCTCAACCCTGCGCGCCTACGGCGCCGAGGTCGTGATCACCCCGACTGCCGTGGAGCACGACTCGCCCGAGTCCTACTACTCGGTCTCGGATCGGCTGGCGGAGGAGATTCCCGGCGGGTACAAGCCCGACCAGTACTCGAACTCGGCCAACCCGGAGGCGCACTACCGCACCACGGCACCGGAGATCTGGGAGCAGACGGACGGGGGTGCGGTCGACGCGATCGTCGTCTCGGTCGGCACGGGCGGCACGATCTCGGGCGTCGGCCGGTACTTCAAGGAGCGAAAGCCCGAAGTGCTGATCGTCGGTGCCGATCCCGAGGGCTCGGTCTACACGGCTGACGATGCCCATCCGACGCACCCGTACCTCGTGGAGGGGATCGGGAAGGACACGTGGCCGAGCACGATGAGCCCGGAGGTCGTGGACGAGTGGGTGCGCGTCTCCGACCGCGACTCGTTCCTCACCGCCCGTCGGCTCGCCCGTGAGGAGGGGCTGCTCGTCGGCGGCTCGTGCGGCACCACCGCCTGGGCAGCGCTCGAGGTGGCTCGGCGGCTCGGCCCGGAGGCGACGGTGCTGATGCTCTTCCCGGACGGCGGCCGCTCCTACCTCTCCAAGTTCTTCGACGACAACTGGATGATCCAGTACGGCTTCATGGAGCGCTCCTCGCCCACACCCACGGTCGACGGCGTGCTTCGCTTCAAGCGCGGCGAGGAGCACGACCTTCCCGATCTCGTCACGATCGAGTCGTCGCAGAAGGTGGGGGCGGCGATCGAGCTGATGCAGCGCTACGGCATCTCGCAGCTCCCGGTCGTGCGGACGGGCGCGGCGGCGGCGTTGACGGACATCGTCGGCTCGATCCAGGAGCGCAGCCTGCTCGACCGTGTCTTCAAGAGCCCCGATGCCCTCAACGAGGATGTCGCCACGGCGATGCAGCCGCCGCTCGCGGCGGTGGACGTGGCGGCGTCGCTCGACGACGTCTTCGCCGACCTCTCCGGGCCGAGTGCGGCGGTCGTCGTGGCGGCGGCCGGGAAGCCGACTGCGATCCTCACGCGCTCCGACCTGCTCGAGTTCCTGGCGCACCGGCGCACGCAGGTCGAGCGCTAGACGTCAGCCGTCTCGCTCGGCGGCGACGGACAGGGGGAGCACGGCAGCGGGGGCCGGCTCGGGGACGGGGTCGGGCCGTGCGGGCGCTCTGGCCTCGCTCCGTACCGTCACGACGACGGCGCCGATGATCAGCGCCGCTCCCACGAGTGTCGACGGGGCCGGCCGCTCGCCGAGCAGGAGCGCGCCCAGCCCGATGGCGACGATCGGATTGACGTACTGGTGCGTCACCACCTGCGAGATCGGCGCGTTGCCGAGCAGCCACGCATAGGCGCTGAAGCCGATCACGGATCCCGCGACCGCGAGGTAGAGCCACGCTGCCAGCGGGCCTGCTGCGAACGACCCCCGGTCGAGCTCGCCCCACTCGCCGGCGGCGGTCGCGACTGCCACGAGGACGAGCCCCCCGCCGAGCATCTCGTACGTGGTGGCGACGAACGGGTCTGCCGGAAGCCGCAGGTAGCGGGACACGAAGGAGCCGAACGACCACGAGACCGTGCCGGCGACCATGACCGCGAGGCCGACGGTCGCGGTGGTGCTGTCGATCCCGTTGGGCAGCACCACGACCGCGAGCCCGACGATGCCGACGGCGGCCGCGATCCCCGTCTCGCGGGCGACCCGGTCCCGGGCGAGGGTGCGCCAGACGACGATCTGGAGCGGGACGGAGCCGGCGATCATGGCAGCGACGCCCGAATCGATGCGGGTCTCGGCGACGTGCACGAGGCCCACGCCGGCCGCCAGGAGCAGCACGCCGAGCCCGCCGGCCGTGGCCGCTTCGCGACGCGACACGCGCAGGGCGCGGCCGGCGAGCGCGAGCACCGCGGCGAGGATCGCGGAGGCGAGCAGGAAGCGGGTGCCGGCGGTCAGGAGCGGCGGCAGCGTGCGGACGGCCAGCTTGATGGCGAGGTATGTCGAGCCCCAGACCACGTACACGGTCCAGAGCGCGACCCAGAGGCGCGCGTGCGGCGAGTGCATCGGAGTGTGCAACGACGGCCGCCTCGCCTTCATGCCCGTACAACGCCTCCGGAGCCCCGATCTGTGAGATACGGTGCCGTCGTGAGCCTGCTGGATCGCATCCGCCGCTTCATCTGGAAGGTCGAGGAGGCCTCGAACGAGCTCGAGTACACGGCCATCGAGGCGATCGACAAGGCAGAGGCAGTCGCGGACGAGCACACGGGCGGCCGCGTGGGACGCGCGCTCGAGGCGGTCGAGGAGGAGTCGCGCGAGCTCGCCGAGCGCATCCACCTGGACGGGGCGGACGTCGACTCGTCCGAGCCCGACCCGCGCCAGACGAGGTAGCACCACCGACGGCTGTGGGCGGGCCCGGCCCTAGGGTCGCCGGATGAAGCTCGCCGCGTGGCCGCGCGCGTTCGCCTCGCGGAGCTCGTCGGCATCGAGGGCGCCGAGGCGCTCGAGCAGGTCGAGCTCGTCGCGCAGATGGGTACGCATCATCTCCGGCCCGTCGGTCGCGATCGTGAACGCGACCCCGTGCTCGACGAACGCCCGGAACGTCGTCCGGACGGCGTCCTCGTCGGGGAGCGCCTTCGTGAGCAGGTTCGAGGTGGGGCAGATCTCGAGCACGGTGCCGGCGTCGTGCAGGAGGCGCATCAGCCCCGGGTCGTGGGCGGCGAGGATGCCGTGGCCGATCCGGTCCGGGCGAAGGTGCTCGACCACCTCGCCGATCTCCTCCGCGCCGGTGGCGCCTTCCTCGCCCACGTGGATCGTGATCCCCAGGCCGGCGGCACGCGCGGTCTCGACCATCGGCTGGATGCGCGTGTAGTCGTAGCGGGCTCCGCCGGGACGAGGGCCTGCGATGTCCACGCCGACGATGCCCCGCTGCGCCCACGCGATCGCCTTCTCCACGATGACGGTGTTCTGCCGGGCGTCGAACGTTCGGTCCATCATCAGGATCAGCCCTGCCCGCACCTGCGGGTACTCGAGGCTGGCGCGGTCGAGGCCGCGAACGGCGGCGAGGATGATGTGATCGAGATCGCGCTCGCCGCCGCGGTTGCGCTTCATCGGGTTGAAGCGGAGCTCGAGCGTGGTGATGCCCTGGGACCGGTAGGCGCCGCCGATCGCCCCGTGGACCGAGCGCTCGACGGCGAGCGGCGAGGACTGGATCAGCTCCGTCCAGTGGTAGATCGCGTCGAGCGCGTCGAGGTTCTCGACCCCGCGCGGATCGGAGACCGTCACGAGCCGGTCGAACTCCCAGTAGTCCTTGACGGGCAGCGCGATCCCCTGCTCGTGCGCGAGGCTCCAGAGGATGTCGGACGCGACCGATCCGCCGAGATGGGTGTGGAGCTCCGCGAGCCCCTCGTCGGGTCGAGCCATGGCGCGCACTCTATGCGCGGCGGCGACCGCGCCCTACGGGACGGCGCTCTCGACGAACGCCCGCAGTTCCGTCAGGAGCCGGTGGTCGATCGTGTGGGCGACCGGCGTCTCGCGCCACAGGAGCGCGGTGCCCGACGCGCGCAGCAGGGACGCTGCTTCGTGGCCGAACGAGACCGGGATGACCGGATCGAGCGACCCGTGCGCGACCGCCATCGGGTAGCCGTCGAGGCCCTCCAGGGCGAGCCCGAATCCCTCCACCCGCGGTATGAACCCCGAGAGCGCCACGATCGCCGCCGGCCGCGGCCGGCCCCGGCCGAGGCCGAGCGCGTAGCTCATCACCGCTCCCTGCGAGAAGCCGCCGAGCACGACCCGCTCCACGGGCACCGGGAGAGAGTCCAGGAAGGCGGCGGCCTGCGCCAGGCTCGAGAAGAACGTAGCCGGGTCGGGCGTCGGGATTCCGCCCAGGCGGTACCAGTGCGCTCCGCCCGGCGGCAGCGACAGCGGAGCCCGCGGTGTGATCCCGAGCAGCCGCTGCTCCGGATCGAGGATGTCGAGCAGGGGGAAGAGGTCGTGCTCGTCGGCTCCACGGCCGTGGAGCAGGACGAGGGCGCCCTCGGGCACGCCCGCCGCGGGGCGGACGCGCTGCTCCAGAGCCTCGCTCGCCGGTGCCGTCACGCCGTGGCCGTCCAGGACGCACGCGGATCAGGCAGCGGCGTCAACAGGGGCTCCACCTGCTCCCTCAGGTGCTCGAACGCGGGCGGCAGGATCAGGCGCTCGCCGAGGTGCGCCTGCTCCTCGTCGACGGAGAAGCCGGGCCCCATGGTGGCGATCTCGAACAGGACGCCGCTCGGCTCCCGGAAGTAGATGGAGCGGAACCAGAAGCGGTCGATCACGCCGCTCGCGTTCATTCCGGCGGCGCGGACTGCGTCGAGCCAGGCGCCGTGCTCGTCCATGTTCGAGCCGAACGCCACGTGATGCACGGTGCCCGCGCCGGGGGCGCCGCGGCCCGATGCGGGCGGCGGGTCGAACGCGTAGAAGCCGCCCCGGGTCGCTCCCCGGACCTCCCAGGCGTCGTCACCGGACGGGAGGAAGCCCAGCGTCTGCTCGAAGAGCCGGCGGCTCGCGGACGGGTCGGCCGCGAAGGCTCGAACGCCGTCGAAACCCTGCAACGCGAGCTCGGCGGGGATCTCCGGGTGGTGTGCGACGAGCGCGGCGTCGCGCGTCGCCACTGCCGCGATCTCGAGGCCGAGGCCTTCCGGGTCGTCGAAGCGCAGGCGCTCTCCGTCACGGCGGGTGACGATGCCCTCCGCCGCGAGGCGGCTCTCCCAGAACTCGAGCGCCGTTGTCGAGGCGACACGGAAGGCGATCGTGTGCACCATGCCGTCGCCGGCGCGGCCGCGTCGCGCGCCGGGATACTCGAAGAAGGTGATATCCGCTCCGGGGCTGCCGTCCTCGTCGGCGTAGAAGAGGTGGTAGACGGTGGGGTCGTCCTGGTTGACCGTCTTCTTGACGAGGCGGAGCCCCAGCACGCGCGTGTAGAAGTCGACGTTCCCGGGTGCGTCCCCGGTGATGCACGTGACGTGGTGGATGCCCTCGAAGCGCATGCGCCCTCCTTTCCGTGCGAGCCGGCGCCTGTTGCGCGGCTCATGGTAGATGTATGCGTGAGCAAGGATTATAATTGCACACGCAAGTAAATCACGTCGAAGAGCTCTCCTCTCCGGAACTGGCCGCCTGGCGCGGCCTCTTGCGGGTGCACGCGCAACTGGTGCGCGAGCTGGACGACGAGCTGCAGCAGGCGCACGGCCTGCCACTCCACGAGTACGAGGTGCTGCTCACGCTCGAGGCCGCGCCGAAGCGGCAGCTGCGCATGACCGACCTGGCAGGCAGCGTCCTGCTCAGCCAGAGCGGCCTCACGCGCCTCGTCGACCGGCTCGAGCGCGACGGCTTTGTGCTGCGCGAGCGCTGCACGGACGATCGCCGCGGGCTTCTCGCCCGGCTCACCGACAGGGGGTACACCCGGTTGCAGAGGGCGCGTGCGACGCACCTGGCCGGCGTGCGCGAGCGGTTCCTGTCGCGCGTCACCGAGCAGGAGCTGGCCGGGCTCGCCGCCCTCTGGGAGCGCGTCCTCCCCGGTATCACGGCCGAGTAGCCCAAGCGGCGCTCGGGGGCCGCACCTGCGTCGGTGCGCGACCTTCGGCTTCGATCATCTAGGCTCACCGCGTGAAGATCGGCATTGTCGTGCCGTTCTCGTGGTCCTTCTGGGGCGCGGTCGTGGAGCACGCCGAGCTGCAGGCAGCGGCGCTCGAGGACCGTGGCCACGAGGTCCGGCTCGTCATGGGCAACGATCCCCGCGGGCAGTTCACCCGCGCGCTCCACCCCCGCGTCGGGCGCCACGGGGATCCGCCGCCGAATGTGATCCCGATCGGCCGCAGCGTGATCGTGCCGGCGAACGGGTCGCTGCCGAACATCATCCTCAGCCCGCGCGCGATCGTGCGGATCGCGCGCGTGCTCGAGCGCGAGCGCTTCGACGTCATTCACCTGCACGAGCCGATGACTCCGGTGACGTGCATCGCCACGCTGGTGCTCGCAAAGGCTCCCATCGTCGCCACCCATCATGCGTCCGGCGACCTCGGCTGGATGAAGCTCGGCATGCCGGCCTGGGCGTTCCTCATGGATCGGATCGATGCACGCATCGCCGTGTCCGAGCGTGCGCGGGACTCGGCGGCCCGGTGGCTTCCCGGCGACTACGAGATCGTCCCGAACGGCGTCCTCATCCCCAACGGGGTCTCGCCCGGTGGACGCGAGCACACGGTCACGTTCGCCGGGAGGCAGGAGCAGCGGAAGGGGCTGCACGTGCTGTTGCGCGCCTGGCCCGAGATCAGGCGCCGGACGGGCGCGCGCCTGCAGGTGTGCGGCGCCGACCCCCTGGCGGTGCGGCTGCTGCTCGCCCGTCTTCGCGTTCCCGACGACGGCATCGACATCCTCGGCTTCCTCTCGCAGGACGACCTGACCTCCGTGCTCAGCCGCACGAAGGCGCTCGTGGCGCCTTCGCTCGGCGGCGAGAGCTTCGGCATGGTGCTCACGCGCGCCTTCGCGTGCGGGCTTCCGGTCGTCGCCTCGGACATTCCCGGCTACCGGGAGGTGCTGACGCGGGAGACCTCGGTCGCCGTCCCCCCGGACGATCTCGCCTCGCTCACCGAGGCGGTCGCGGCGCTCCTCGCCGACGAGCCCCGGCGCGTCGCGATGGGCGCCGCGGCCCGCGATCTCGCGCTCGAGAAGTACGCCTGGAGCGACGTCGCACGCCGGCTCGAGACAGTCTACGAGCGCGTCACCGGGAGGCTCAGGGAGCCGGCAGCTGCATGAAGCTGGTTCGCTGGCTGAAGAACCCGTGGGCCCGCGGTGTGGTGGTGCTGCTGCTGCTCGGCGTCGCGCTGCTCGCGGTCTGGTGGCGCGGCCCCGACTGGAACACCGTCTACCACGCGTTCGACTTCGTCGCCTGGCGCTGGATCGTCGCGGGTGTCCTGCTCAACCTGCTCTCCGTGTTCGCGCGCGTCGTGTCCTGGCGCCTGACGATCTCACAGGCCCTGCCCGACCCGCAGCCGACCTCGGGCCAGGTGTTCGCCTCCTTCGGGATCGGCCTGCTCGGCAATGCGGTGCTGCCCGCGCGAGCCGGGGAGCTCGCTCGCGTGGCCGTGCTGCGTCGCCACCTGCCGCGCCACGGCTCGGGCACCACGGCCACGCTGCTCGGCACCGTTTTCGCCCATCGCCTGTTCGATCTCTTCCCCGTCTCGCTCCTCGTCGTCTACGTTCTGCTGACGGCGAAGATCCCGCACTGGGCGGTCACGAGCCTGGCGGTCTTCTTCCTGATCGGCGTCACGCTGCTCGCGGTGGCCGTGATCAGCGCTCGGCGCTCGCACGCTGCCGCGCACTCGATCGGATCCGGCGCCGGCACCGTGCGCCGCCTGCTGACGATGGCACGGCAGGGCCTGGCGGTCCTCCGTGCGCCCGTTCCGGCCACAGCGGCGATCTTCTTCCAGGTGGTGGGCTGGCTCCTGCAGCTGTTCGCGGTGTGGATCGTGATGAAGGCCTTCGACATGGGGACGCCGCTTCCGGCCGCCGGGCTCGTCCTGCTGCTGATGAACGTGGCCACCATCTTCCCGCTCTGGCCCGGGAACATCGGGCTCCTGCAGGCCGCCATCGCGCTCCCGCTCGTCCAGTACGGCGTCGCGTACGGCACGGGCTTCGCGTACGCACTCGCGTTGCAGGCGGTCGAGATGTCGGTCGGCGTCGGCGTGGGCCTGCTCTTCCTCGCGCGCGAGGGGCTCTCCCTCGCTTCCCTGCAGCGCATGGAGGCGGAACAGGAGTCCCAGGAGGACGCGATCGTCGCCGCCGAGACGGCGAGGGTCGAGGCCGAGCGCGCTCCGGCGCTCTGAGCGTCACCCTGGCGTGCGCGCCACCGTGGCGCCGAACGTCCCGAGCCGCGCCGCGATCACGGCGTCGGCCGCTGCGCTCGCAGGCTCGTGGCCGGTCACGGCGGCGATGAACTCGTCGCGCTCGAGGGCCCACAGCTTCACGTCGGTCGCCGCGGTCACGGTCGCCGTTCGCGGCACGTCTCGCAGCAGCGCGATCTCGCCGAAGCCCTCGCCGTGCCCGAACCGCTTGCCCTCGATCTCCACCTCGCCCTCGTCGACCACGTAGAAGCGGTCGCCGCTCTCTCCCTCATGGATCACGACGGCCCCTGCCGGGAGCCGCACCTCCGCGAGGGCGCCGGCGAGCAGCTCGAGCGTGGCAACGGGAAGCGGTGCCAGCGTCGGCACGCCCTGGAGGAGCTGCAGCTCAGCGGGTGCAGCGGTGCGGCTGTCGATCGAGCGGAGCCGCCTGGCCGCGAGCACCGCGAGCGCCGGCAGCAGCGCTCCGGTCGCCACGAGCGCCCAGCGGATGCCCGCTATCTCGATCAGGAGCGGGGCCAGGAGCGCTCCCACTCCGATCGAGCCGAGCAGCACGCCCTCGAGCAGGCCGAGCACCCGTCCCAGCACGTCGTCCGGCACCGTGCGCTGCATGATCGTCAGCGCGTTGATGTCGACGAGCGAGTTCCCCAGTCCGACCAGCCCGAGCGCGAGCAGTGCCATGGGGACGGACGAGACGATCCCGAGGAGTGCGAGCGGCAGGCCGAACAGGGCCACGCCGAGGCCGAAGTCCGCTGCGAGCCGGCCGCGAGAGGCGAGCACGAGCGCCACGAAGCCGCCGACGAGGCCTCCGACCCCGAGTGCCCCGTTGAGGTACCCGACACCCGACTCGCCGACGTCGAGCAACTCCAGGGCGGCCACCACCACCAGCACGTTGAGCGCTCCCGCAACGAGCGTCTGCGCCGTGTAGAGGCTGGAGAGGGCAAGCAGGTCACGGCTCTGCCGGATCGTCCTGAGCCCCTCCCCGATGCCACTGCCGCGCTCGTGGGACGTGCCCGGCTCCGCGTGGGGAGCATCGGCCGCACGAACGCCACGGACCGCGAGCACGAGGAGCGCCGACCACAGGAAGGAGCCGCCGTTGACGACGAACACCGTCTCCGCGTTCGTGATCGCGAGCAGCACGCCGCCGAGCGCCGGCCCGACGAAGGCGCCCACCGACTCGAGGGTGCTGGACGAGACGTTGGCCGCAGTCAGCTCTGCGGGGCTGCGCGCCAGGTGCGGCAGCAGCGCTGCCTGCGCGGGCCGGAAGACGGTGCCGGAGACGGTCGAGAGCGCGACGAGGGCATAGACGACCCATTGCGACCATCCCTGCCAGATGGTCAGCGCCGCGAGCACCATCAGCGCCGCGCGGATCAGATCCGCCGCCACCATCACGATCTTGCGCGGGTAGCGATCGGCCAGTGCCCCGAGGAAGGGCGAGGCGAGCGCCGCCGGCAGCATCCGGATCACGCCCACGAGGCCGACCGCGGTCGCACCTCCCTGGTCGTACGCATAGACGGCGAGCGCGACGAAGTACGACCAGTTGCCGATCAGCGAACCCGCCCAGGCGAGCTGCAGCCGCCGCAGGTCGCGGTTGCGGAAGACCTCGCCGAAGGACTGCGCCGACTCGGCGATACGAGCGGTCAGCCCTTGCACTCCGCCTCGCCGGGTCTCACCATGTGCCAACCACACCACATCGGCGGGAAGATTTCAGCGCGCTCGGCCGTCATGTGATCAGAATCGGTCGGGAGAACGGCCATATCGGCCCTACGAGAGGAGACCACATGTCGGACGAGAGAGAGCGCAACGAGCCCCGCGACGTGGCGGACCAGCTGATCGATCGCCAGGGCGAGGGTGAGCCGGACTTCGAGGGCCACGGCAATCGCGGCGGCGACCAGCTGATCGATCGCCAGGCCGAGGGTGAGCCGGACTTCGAGGGCCACGGCAATCGCGGCGGCGACCAGCTGATCGATCGCCAGGGCGAGGGGGAGCCGGACTTCGAGGGACATCGGTTCATCGAGAAGCAGGGCGAGAAGTTCATCGAGCGGCACGACGGCTAGACCGCGCCCCGGGGGAGGGGCGCGGCCCTGGAGGTCTGCGCCGGCATCGCGCGGCCGTCTCGAGCGGTGAAGGAGGACGAAGGTCGTCCTTCCCGCCGTTCGAGACGGCCGCGCGGTCGTGCGTCAGGAGGGGCGGCTCTGCAGAAGCGCCTCGAGGGCGTCCAGGAGATCCCCTCCGGCGCCACTGTTGCCGGAGCGCTCGAGCAGGTCTGCGATGCGGGCGAGTTGCGCGCTGCGCCCCTGACCGCCGTCGAGCGCAGCCCGCGCCCGTCGTGCGCTTCTGAGCAGCTCGAGCCCGATCGCGGCCTGGTGGGCGAACAGCGTCAGCAGATCCATCTCGGCGAGCGAGAACGACGTCTCGTTGGGCCGATCGAGCACCTGCAGCACGCCGAGCACGTCCTCGTCCAACAGGAGGGGGACGGCCATCAGCCCGTGCGGCACGTAGCCGGTGGACTCCGCCGCCTCGCGGGCGAAGCGCGGATCCTGCTGCAGGTCGTCGATCACGAGGGGTTGCCGCGTCACGAGCACCCAGCCGGCGATGCCCGTGCTCGACGGGAAGCGCCGTCCCACGAGCTCTCCCTCTCCCTCGCCCGACACGGCCTCGAAGACGAGCTCGTCGGTCTCGTCGTCGAGCAGGAAGATCGACGAGGCCCGGGCGCCGAAGATCGCGCGCGCCACGTCGACGATCGACTGCAGGAGCGCGCGATGGCCGGCCTCCGAGGCAAGCGTTGCGTCCGGCCCGGATCCAAGCCGGCGAGGCTCCTCCGTCATGCGGCACCTCCGGTGTTCGTCGCTGTCAGGTAGAGGACGCTCTTGAGCTGGAACGGCGTCAGCTCGGGATGCTTGGAGAGCACCAGCGCCGAGAGCCCGGCGATGTGCGGTGCGGCGAAGCTGTTGCCCGTGCAGCGGAGAGTGCCGCCCCCCGACCAGGCCACGTCGAGGTCGATGCCGCGGGCGAAGAACTCCACCGGCGGGCTCGGGTTCGCGTACCACTCCAGCGAGTCCGAGCCCTCGTGGCTGCCGACCGAGATCACGGACGAGAAGCGCCAGGGGTAGCTCTCAACCGGCATGTTGTGCGCGGAGGCGACCAGCACCGTGCCCTGGAAGTAGGCCTTGTCGGCCAGCTCGTGCAACAGCTCTGCGAAGCGCCGCTTGGTCGTCGAGAGGCTGAGGTTGACGACGTTGAAGCCCTGCTCGATCGCGTGGCGCAGCCCGCCGAGGATCAGCTCGCCGCTGCCGGTGTTGCCGGCGCCGAGGACACGCACGCTGTGCAGCCTGCACCCGGGTGCGAGCGACCGCACGATCCCGGCGCAGGCGGTGCCGTGGCCGCAGACGTCGCCGAGCTCGTCGGGCTCGATCCTCACCTCCTCGCCGTCGAGCGAGACCGCGACGGCGCTTGCCAGGCCGCCTACGAGGGGGTGTGCCGCGTCGACGCCGCTGTCGAGAATGCAGACGTCGATTCCTTCGCCTGTCGCACCGTCCAGCGCCCAGGCGCGTGTGACGCGATCCGCCCAGCGTGCCGGGATCGCGATCGCGGCGACCGCTTCGGCGGCCAGGCTCCATGCCGGCAGGGCCCGCGAGCTCATAGCGCCTCGAGCGCGCGGGCGCGGGCCGCGCGCGCAGACTCGATCAACTCCGAAGCGCGCTCCGCGCGCTCGCCTCCCGGCACAGTGGAGAGGTTGACCTCGACGAGGTGCGCGCCGGAGTGGGCTGCCGCCTCGGCGAGCGCGGCCGCGACCGCGGCATCGGGCTGGAGCGCCTGCTTCCCGTGCTCGGTCGCGAGCGCAGCGAGCTCGGCCACGTCTGCAGCGGTCTCGGCGATCGCGAGGGGCAGCAGCGCCGCGACGACGAGTGCCTGCCCGAGCGCGAAATCTCGCTGCGCCGTCGGCGACCCGCCGTCGGAGCGCATCACCTCGAGCACGGCGGCGTAGGCGCGGGCGTCGGCGTCGCCGAGCTCGAGCAGCCGCTCGCGCAGTGCGCGCGCCTGTGCTGCCACCCCCGGCCCGTCGGCCCAGTCCGTCGAGGCTCGCGCGACCATCGTCACGAGCGCCGCAGCCATGGCGCCGGCCGTTGCCGCCGCGGTTCCCCCCGAGCGCGACGGGGCCGGCGCCTCCAGCTCGTCCAGGAACTCGGCGAGCGCCAGTGCCGGCAGGTCGGGGCCGTCCGTCACGCGTCGAGGCGCTTGCGCAGGTGATCGACGACTGTTCGACGCGGCTCGACCCCGGCCGCCCGGAGCGTCTGCTCGAGGTCGGCGACGAGCGCCTGCCTGAAGGCGACGTCCCGCTCGGCGCGCTCGACCAGCGCATCGATCCCGGCTCGTGCCTGCGGCAGCTCCTGGGCGGCCTGCACCCACGCCGGCGGTGCCGGGGGGAGTGCGCGCAGCAGCTCGGCCAGTTGCTCCTCGTCGTATCCCGTCATGCGATCACCTGTCTACTGGACGTCGACGAGGAGAGGTTTCTTCCAGGTCCGGGGCATCATTCTGCGAGCTCCTCCCGCAGGCGCCCGAGGCAGCGCGAGATGCGGCTCGCAATCGTGCCGGACGGGATGCCCAGCGCGTCCGCGATCGTCCGGTAGCTCTCGTCCCTGCAGAAGAAGCGGTCGAGCACCTCGCGGCACTCCTCCGGCAGCCCGGCCAGAGCCTGCTGGACGGCGAATGCCTCGTCGAGGCGCTCCATCTCGCCCTCGACTGCCGTCTCCTGAACCTCTTCCACGATCAGCTCGCGCTTGCTGCCTCGCAGGCGGTCGACACAGCAGTTCCGGGTCAGCTGCCCGATCCACGGGCGGATCGCGGTGTCCGAGCGGAGCGTGCCGAGTCGCTCGAACACGCGTCCGAACACGTCCTGGAAGACGTCCTCGGCATCGTGCTGGGGCAGGCGGAACGCCTGCGTGGCGATCGCGAACACGTAGCGCGAGAAGTGCTCGACGAGATCGTTCCAGGCGCCCGGCTCGCCGGCCCGGCAGCGCTCGACCAGGATCGCATCGGGAGTGCTCGTCACCCCGGTAGTCAACACGAGCCGCCCGGGCCGGTCGAATGCCCTAGCGAGCTTGCGCGGAGCGCAGGCGCTCGGCCAGGGTCTCGAGCAGCTTCCAGGCGAGCTCGGGACGTTGCTCGATGAACGGCCGGAAGCTCCATACCGGGAGCGCGTAGGCGACCATCGGCTCGTCCGCGATCACGGTCGCAGAGCGCGCTGACTTGTCTACCAGCGCGACCTCCCCGAACGCGTCGCCGCGCGACAGCGTCCCGACCTTCGCGCCCTGCACCGTCACCGTCGCCTGGCCGGACGAGACGATGAAGAAGTTGAGCCCCTCCACTCCCTCGGTCGCGATCGCCGCGCCCGTGTCGAAGTGTCTCTCGATGAACTCCGAGGCAAGGCTTCCGAGCGTCTTGTCGTCGAGGTCGGAGAAGAGCGGAACACCCCGGAGCAGGTCAACCGTGGGCTGTGTCATGCCGCGACCCTACAGATCCGCTGCGCCTGTGTCACGCGCGTCCGTCGCGAGCCGCTCGACGCGCCCCTCCGCCTGCTCGAGCGTGGCGACGCAGCGGCGAAACAGCTCCTCTCCACGCTGCCAGAGCAGGATCGCCTCGTCCACGCCGACGTCCCCGCGCTCGAGCTTGCCGACGATCTCGTCGAGCTCGGCCTGGAGCTCCTCGAACGGCCGCTCTTCCCCTGTCACGGCCGCACCTCCTCCGCGCGGGCGGCGAAGCTGCCGGAGCGAAGCTCGACGTCCACGAGCGTTCCGGCGCTCACCGCCGCCGCCTCCGTCAGGGCTGCGCCCTCGAGCCGGACGATCGCGTACCCCCGTGCGAGCGTCGCACGGGGAGACAGAGCCTGCAGCCTGGCTCCCGTGCGGTCGAGCGCGAAGCGCCGGCGCTCGAGCAGGAGACGGGGGGCGTCGCGGAGCCGCTCTCCGAGCCGGCCCAGGCGCTCGCCGTCGCGGGCGAGCAGCCGTCGCACCGACCGCTCGAGCTCGAGTCGCGACCGGTGCAATCCGGCCTGGAGCTCGTCGAGCGCCGGCACCACGAGCCTGGCTGCCGCCGTCGGCGTGGAGGCTCGTGCATCGGCCGCGAGGTCGCACAGCGGGGTGTCCTGCTCGTGCCCGACGGCGGACACGACGGGTACGGGGCACTCTGCGACGGCGCGAACGACCTGCTCGTCGCTGAATGGGAGCAGGTCCTCGAAGCTGCCGCCGCCGCGTGCCAGCACGACGACGTCGACGGCGGGGTGCGCGGCAAGCGCCTTCAGGCCGGCCACGATCCGCGCCGGTGCCCCGCTGCCCTGCACCCGCGTTTCGGCGACGACAACGTGTGCCGGCGGGAAGCGCGCGTGGACACCGGTCAGGACGTCACCGCGGGCGGCCGCATCGGCGCCGGTGAGGACGCCGACGGCGCGGGGAAAGCGGGGCAGGGGGCGCTTCCGCGCTGCGGCGAACAGCCCTTCGGCCGCGAGTGCCTGCTTCAGGCGCTCGAGCGCGGCGAGGTGGTCGCCGACGCCCATGCGCTCGATCGTGGTGACGCGAAAGGCCAGCTCGCCGCGCGCCTCGTAGAGCTCGGCGCGCCCCTGCACCTGGACGCTCTCACCGTCCTTCAGCGCGAGCTCGAGCGCGTCGAAGCGGCGGCGCGGCATGGTGGCGGCGAGACACGAGCCCGAAGCGGGGTCCTTGAGCGTGAAGAAGACGTTGGCCCATGCCTCGTTGCGGCGCAGCTCCGTCACCTCTCCCTCGACCCAGAGCTCCGGCAGGCGCCTCAGCCAGGTGGCGACGCCGCTGTTGAAGGCTGCCACCGTGAAGACCTTGCGGTCGCCGTAGAGCGTCGACTCGATCGCCACGCCCGCAGCCTACGGCCGACAGCGAGCCCGGCGCCAGGGAGAGTGGCGGGATGCGAGACGCTAGAGCAGGATCTCGGCGGCGGTGGTCGGACTGCAGCCCTGGCGCACGAGATCCACACATGTGTGCAGGTCCGCCTCGCTCGCGGCGAGCTTCTCGGCCAGGGCGAGCGGGAAACCGGCCTCGATCAGGACGTGCAGGCGCCAGCCTTCCACCTTGGCCTGCTCGCCTCCGAACTCAACGGGTGTCTCGGTCGTCTCGGTCATCTGTGCCGGGGGATTCGTGATCGCTACGACGTTCCCTGCAGCGAAAGGTTTGTCGCCGATGCGTCGTCGGCCTCGGGCGGCGGGTCAGGTGGGCCCTTCGAGGCGGCGCGCCAGCTCGTCGCGCGAGAGCAGCTCCACGGCACGGTCGAGCTCGCGCGCGAGCCGCGTTGCCGCATCCTCCCGGATCTCGCGCAGCCGCTCGTCGAAGGCTGCTGCGGCGATCGACGCGTGTCGCTCGATCTCGCGCTCCGTCACCCGCTCGAGCCGCTCCGTCTGTCGCCGCTCGAACTCGAGCAGGGTCAGCTCGAGCCGCGCCCGGGCGTCGGTCTCGGCACGCTCGATGCCCTCGGCGATCGCATCCTCCCGCGCGCGCAGCCGCTCGGTGATCGCCTCGATGGCCCGGCGGCGCTCGACCGTCTGGGCCTCGAGCTCGTCGAGCGCCTCGGTGACCGCGGTGCCCGCTGCTCGCTCGAGCTCGTCCCGTAGCAACGCGACGGCGCGGCGCTGCTCGTCCGAGGTCGAGCCGAGCTCCTCTGCCTCTGCCTGGATCCGCGCCTCCACGTCGGCGATCGCCTGGTCCTGCCGCTGCGTCAGGCGTGCGAGCTGCGCCTCGAGGTGCCGCTGGGCGCGCTCGATGTCGTCGGAGAGGCCCCGCAGTCGCTCATCCACGCGTCGCTCGCCGGCTGCGAGGATGTCCGCCAGCGCGTCGCCGGCGCGACGCTCCCGATCGACGAACTCGGCTCTCCGCTCCTCGCCCAGGCGCCTCTCCTCTGCGGCGAGCAGCGAGGCGGAGTTCGCCTGCTCGCGCGACAGCACCCGTCGAATCTCCTCGACATGCGCCGCCGTCTCCTCCTCGACCGCCTCACGTATGCGAGCACGCGCGGACGTCACGAGCTCGTCGGTCGCCGCCGCCCGCGCCCGGGCGTGCCGCCAGGCGAGGGCCACGGCGATCAGTGCGGCAAGCGCGACGCCGAGCGCAGTTGCGAGAATCCAGACCTCCACGTCCAGAGCCTAGAGGCTCGCGCGGAGCACGACGAGAGCGGCGGCGGCAAGCACGGTCGACGCGGTCAGCAGGCGTAGGGCCGCCTCCGGTGCCGCCACGAGGGTCTCGTGGGTGAGAGGCTCGCGCTGCCCGTCGTCGAGCTCGAGCTCACCGCTGACCGCGACGATCTGGCGGCGCGTCCGCCGCACCTGGGTCGAGAGCCGGCGCTGCGCGAGCGCCAGTGCCGTCGCCCAGCCGCCGGCCAGCACTGCCTCGACCCGCAGGCTGCCGGCGCAGGCCAGGTAGCCGGTGAGCACGGGGAAGGCGCCCCAGGCGAGGCCGAACCACACGTCGGTGTGGAAGCGCCCCCCGAACAGCTCGAGGTTGTACGCGGGTACGAGGAAGCCGCCCGCGGCGACGGCGACCAGGATCCAGAGGCTGAAAGAGAGGGCGACCGCGACCCCGATCGTGCAGGCGGCTGCGACCGAGACGAGAGCGAGCGCCACGAGTGCCTGCCGCGGGATCGCCGTCCCGAGCGGCCTGCCGCTCAGCTCGTCGAGGGCATGTGCGCCGACTCCCAGCGCGAGCAGGAACGCCAGCACCGCCCACCCGAGCCGGTCCCAGGAGACCGTGGGCGCAAGACAGCCGCCGACGACGACGTACGAGAGGTGCCACGCCGTGTACGGCAGGTGCAGCAGCGTCACGTAGTCGCGCACCCCACCGCGCTCGAGAGCGTAGAACGCGGGCCTCATGACGCCGATGCGGGCTGCGGCCCGTCGCTCCGGCCCGCCCGCGTCCCCCAGATGACGATCCCGCCGCCGAGGCTGAGCCGCCGGGCGCGAACGTCCTGCACTCCGGCATCCTGCCATGCCCGCAATTGCCTCTCGAGCGGCCAGCGCTCCCAGAAGCCGCTGATCGAGCGGCCGAGGAAGCGGCCCACCTCGTGCCATCCGGGCGAGACCAGGCGCCCGGCGGCAGGTAGGCCAATGCCCACGTAGAGCTGCCACAGCGGGTGCCAGAGACCTCTCGGCACGCCGAACTCGAGCGACGCCACCGTGCCGCCCGGTCGCACCACGCGTACGAGCTCGCGCACGGTCGCCGCGGGGTCGTCCACGTAGCGGAGCAGGTAGGTGAACGTGAGGTGGTCGAAGGAGGCATCCGGGAACGGCAACTCCTCCGCCGCCGCCTCGACGAGGGTCACCTGCCCGGCGAAGCGTCGATGCGCCTCCTGCAGCATGTCGGCGCTCTGGTCGAGGCCCGTCACCGTGAATCCTCGTCGCAGCAGCTGCTCGGCCACGAGGCCGGTGCCCGTTGCCACGTCCAGCACGCTGCGGCCCGGCGCACCCTCGGGCAGTCGCGAGACCAGGAACCGGCGCCACCGGGGGTCCTGGCCGAACGACAGCACGGCGCCGACCCTGTCGTAGGTCGGCCCGAGGGTCGAGAAGAGCTGCTTCGCGTGACGGCTGCGCTCGGGCACGCCACTATCCTGGCACGGTGACGCTCCTCGACGATCTCGAGCGCATCTTCGACCTCGCCGCTCGGCACGCTCCTCAAGGTCACGGGGTCGGCGCCGTGCTCGCCGCCGAGCCCGCCGAGGGAAGCCGCTACTACCTCTGCGCCTTCGAAGCACAGGACACCGGTCGTGCCTGGGTGGTCGTCGACGACGGTGGTACGCCGGTCACCGACCGGCGCTGCGTGCGCGACACCGTCGCCATCGCCGCCCTGTGCGAGATGGCCGGGGAGGCCGCCGCAGGCGGCGACCTCGACGAGCTGCTGGCCCAGCTCCTCGCGCTGCGGCTGACGGATGCTCCCGACGGGATCGAGGAGGCGGAGGAGGCGGTGCGCGCGCTCCAGCTCGTGATCGGTACGCCTCCGCAGCTCGCATCTCCCGCGCGCCTCGACGAGATCGGGCATGCCACGCGCACGCTCGAGCTGGCCCTCGACCCGACCGTGGCCTCGCCGTTCACGACGGCGATGCGAGGCGCCCAGGGGACGATCGACGAGCTCCTGGCCGAGGTCGAGGCCGCCTACGTGGTCGAGCTCGTCTAACCTTTCGCCCATGGAAGGCGGAGGCTTCTTCCCGTTCGGCGGCGATCCGGAGGAGATCATGCGCGGCCTGCGCGAGTTCGCCGAGCACCAGGCCGAGGGAGTCAAGGAAGCCCAGCGGGAGCAGTTCGCCACCCTGACCCTCAACACGGCGGTCGAGCTCACGGCGGCCGCGCTGAAGCAGATTCAGGTCTCGGGCGGCGTCGACCAGCAGTCCATCGCGTTGCGTGACGCGATGCGGGTGCTGTTCCCCGAGGCGGTCGCGCTCGTCTCGGCGGCACGGCAGGGCTTCATGCACGAATCCCCCTGAGGGCACGACGGCCCGGGTGCGCTCCCGGCCGGCGGAGCGTCAGGCGTCCCAGCGCCGCGCGATCAGAGCGAGCAGCAGAGCCTCCTCGGTCGGCATGCGGTTCTCGGCCTGCTGCCACACGACCGACTGCGGGCCGTCGATCACCTCGGCTGTGACCTCCTCACCCCGGTGGGCAGGCAGGCAGTGCATGAAGACCGCTTCCGGCCGGGCGTGGCTCATCAGCTCGCCGTCCACCTGGTAGGCGCTGAGCTCGGCGAGGCGCTCTTCCGCCTCCGCCTCCTCGCCCATCGACACCCAGGCGTCGGTGTACACGGCGTGGGCTCCCTCTACCGCCTCCACGGGATCGGTGACGAGGTGCGCGCCGCGTACCTGCGGGGCGTAGCGCTCGGGTGCCGCCACGACCACCTCGAGGCCGGTCAGCCGGCCCGCCTCGACGAGCGAGGTGGCGACGTTGTTGCCGGCACCGACGAACGCCACCCTCAGGCCCTCGAGCCTGCCGAAGCGCTCGAACAGCGTCAGCAGGTCGGCGAGCGCCTGGCAGGGATGGTGCTCGTCGGTGAGCGCGTTGATCACCGGCGAGCTCGCGTGCCGCGCGATCTCCTCCACGGTGGCGTGCGCGAACGTCCGCACGACGATGGCAGCCGCGTAGCCGGACAGCGTTCGGGCCGTGTCCGCGATCGTCTCCCCGCGACCGAGCTGCAGCTCGTCGGGGCGGAGCACCAGCGGGAGCATGCCGAGCCGCTCCGCGGCCGCGGCGAACGATACGCGCGTGCGAGTGGACGGCTTCTCGAAGAAGCACGCGACCGTGTCGCCGCGCAGCGCGTCGACGAAGCCGTGGGGCCGCGCCTTCATCGACGCCGAGAGGTTGAGCGTGGCGGCGATGCCGTCGTGGTCGAGATCTGCGACGCGGAGGTAGTGGCCGGGAATCGTCGGTGCCTGAACGGTGGTCATGAGCGCTCCTCTTCGCACCGTGCGCCGCCGCCGGCGCCCGGTCTCGGCGCCGCGGTCATCCCGTCGCGACGGTCGTCTCCTGGTGGGCGAGATGCTCGAGCGCCGCGATCGCCTCGTGCAGCGTCGGGTGCCCCACCTCGCGGATCTCGTAGCGGGCGTGACGTATGGGATGCCGGGTGCGAATCAGCCGGCCCAGATCGAACGGCGTGCCGGTCACCACCACGTCGCAGTCGACCGCGTCGATCGTCGCCTCCAGCTCCCGCAGCTGCTTCTCTCCGTACCCCATGGCCGGGAGCACGGCTCCGAGGTGAGGGTACGTCTCGAACGCCGTCCTGATCGAGCCGACGGCGAACGGCCTCGGGTCGACGATCTCCGCCGCACTCGCGTGCAGTGCCGCCACCGTGCCGGCCCCGAACGTCATTCCTCCATGCGTCAGGGTGGGGCCGTCTTCCACGACGAGCACACGGCGGTCGGTCAGGGGAACGCCCGGGTCGAGCGTGACGGGGGACTCCGCCATGATCACCTTGGCGCGCGGGTTGACGGCGGCGATGTCGGCCAGGACGCGCTCCACGTCCTTCGGGTCGGCGCTGTCGATCTTGTTCACGACCACGACGTCCGCCATGCGGAGGTTCGTCTCTCCCGGGTGGTATCCGAGCTCGTGGCCGGCCCGCAGCGGGTCCGTGACGGTGATCAGGAGGTCCGGCTCGTAGAACGGGAAGTCGTTGTTGCCCCCGTCCCAGACGATCACGTCCGCCTCCTGCTCGGCCTGTGCCAGGATGTCGCCGTAGTCGACTCCGGCATACATCACCATGCCGAGCTCGACCGGAGCCTCGTACTCCTCGCGCTCCTCCACGGTCGGGTGCGAGGCGTCGATCTGCTCCAGCGTCGCGAACCGCTGCACCCGCATCGCCTCGAGGTCGCCGTAGGGCATCGGATGGCGCACGAGCGCCACCCGCAGGCCCGAGTCGACGAGGATCTTGCCGATCTTCCGGCTCGTCTGGCTCTTGCCGCAGCCGGTGCGGACGGCCGTGACGGCGATCACCGGGCGCCGGGCCTTGAGCATGGTCGCCCGTGGGCCCAGCAGCCGGAAGTCGGCCCCGGTTGCCAGGACCAGAGACGCCTTGTGCATCACGTCCTCGTGCGAGAGGTCGGAGTATGCAAGCACGACCTCGGTCACGCCGTGCTCGCCGACGATCGCCGCAAGCTCCGCCTCGGGCCGGATCGGGATGCCGTCCGGGTACTGCGGCCCGGCGAGAGACGCGGGGTAGGTCCGGTCGTCGATGCCGGGGATCTGGGTGGCGGTGAACGCGACCACCCGGGTGCCGGCATCGTCCCGGAACACGGTGTTGAAGTCGTGGAAGTCCCGGCCTCCCGCCCCCATGATCACGACGGTGCGCATGTCCTCTCTCCTTCCGAGCCGGCGCGACGCGCCGACATCGCTACCACCACCCCTGCCGGGGCTTCCTCCCCATTTGACAGCCGCCGAGGCGGCGCGGCATCGGCGTGCCCGCCGATCCGGGCTGCGGTGAGCTACGGAGGAGCCGGGCGGCGTTAGGATCGCGTCCCGTGGGGCTCTTCGACCGTGCCGTCGTCCGCGTCCTCCCGGCCGTGCCACGATCGGTGGTGCGGCGCGTCTCGGCCCCCTACATCGCCGGGCCGACGCTGGACGACGCTCGCCGCACGGTCGCCGCGCTCAACACAGAGGGCAAGTCGGCCACGGTCGACGTCCTCGGCGAGGAGATCACGAGGCCGGAGGAGGCGCACGCGATTGCGGCTGCGTACCGCTCCGTCCTCGCCGCCATCGACGACGACGGGCTCGACGCGAACGTGTCGGTGAAGCTGACCGGGCTCGGCCTCAAGCTCGACGTCGGCCTCTGCCGGGAGCTCCTGGGGCAGCTCGTCGGCGACGCGGCGGGCCGAAGCGCGTTCGTGCGCATCGACATGGAGGACTCGACGTGTGTCGACGACACCCTGGCGCTCTACCGCGAGCTCCGGGCGGCCGGCCGCGACAACGTCGGCATCGTCCTGCAGGCCTACCTCAAGCGCACCCTGGCGGACATCGGCGACCTCGCCGGGCTGCGTCCGAGCGTGCGCCTCTGCAAGGGGATCTACCTCGAGCCGGCGGGGATCGCGTTTCAGGACTACGACGTGGTGCGACGCTCGTTCGTCGCCTGCCTGGAGGCGCTGCTCGACGCCGGCTCGCACGTCGGCGTCGCCACGCATGACGAGCTCCTGATCGTCGAGGCCCTCCGCCGCGTCGGCGCCCTGGACAGGACGGCGTACGAGTTCCAGATGCTGCTCGGCGTGCGCGAGGCGCGTGCCCGCGAGCTCGTCGCGGCCGGCCACCGGCTCCGCGTCTACGTGCCGTACGGACAGCGCTGGTACGAGTACTCGCTGCGCCGCCTGCAGGAGAACCCGAGCATGGCGGGGACGATCGCCCGGGCGACGCTCGGCCGGCTTGCGCGGCGTCGCTGAACGAGCGCGATCAGCGAGTCGGCGTCGAGAGCCAGCACTGCAGGCCGGCGCCGGAGTAGATCGCGAGCGTGCGCTGCCCCTTGATCTGACGGGCGAAGGTCGCGCGACGCATCGCCACGGCCTTGCCCCGCACGAGCAGGCGCACCGTGATGCGGACGCCTGCCACCTGCAAGCGGGGGTGCAGCCGGATCTGGCACGTCAGGGAGCGGGACGCCGGAGTCTTCACGGTGCAGCGTCCGACCCGGCTCGTGCCCTTCCAGGCGCTGACCTGCACCGTGCCCGCCCTGCGGCTGAGCGCGCCGATCACGAGCACGCTTCCCCTGCGGGCGAGACTGGGGATGGCGAGGATCGCCAGCTTGCGGGGCGTTGCAGTAGGTGGCAGCAGGGCCGCGGCCGCCGCCGGCCTGCTCGCTGCGGCCGCAGGCTCCGGTGCGGGAGCCTGCGCCGCGGCCGGTGCGGGGGCGGGCGACGGGGCGGGAGCCGGCGCCGGAGACGGGGCGGGAGACGGTGCCGGGGAGGGTGTCGGTGGCGGGGGCGCGGGCGCGGGTACGGGCGCCGTCTGGGGGTCGATGCGGATCACGACCTCGCCCTGGGCGTTCGAGCTCGTCGCGCGGATCGTGACGGTGCCGCCCGACGGCGGTGTCACGGGCGCGGTATAGAGCCCGGCGGTCGTGATCGTGCCCGTCGCCGTCGTGCCCCCGAGCACTCCGTTCACGCGCCACTGCACCGACGGCGGCGCGCCGATCACGTTCGCGGTCAGCTGCACGCTCGCGCCGGCCGGCATGCTCGCCGGCGCGCCCGAGACCGAGACCGTCGGGACGCCGGCCGAGCCCGTGAGCGAGACAACCGCGCGGACAGGCGTGCGGGGGAAGTTGCTGTTGGCGTCGATCGCCTCGTACGTGAACGAGTCGGAGCCCGTGAAGCTGCCGGAGGGCGTGTAGACGACGTTCGGGCCGTCGAACGCCTGGCCCACCGTCTGGCTGAGAGTCCCCCGCGACGGCGGGCTGACGATGCGGAACTTCAGCCAGCTGCCGTTGCCGAACGCCTGGGCGGCCAGCGTGACCTGCTGCGCGCGACCGGCGACCACGCTCGACACCGTCACCGGCTGCGCCACGAAGCCGGGTATCACCGATGGGGTGGCGGCGAAGGCGACGCCGTTGTTCGACTCGTTCGACTCGATCAGAACGTTGTCCGGATCCGACGAGGCGGCGAGCCAGTAGGTACCCGGCTTGACGTCGGACACGTCGACCCACTGGAAGGCGAGGCCGGAGCCATAGACGTCGCGCCAGCCGGGCGAGATGCCCATCGAGACGGACGCCGCGGTCGGGTTGTTCCGCTGGCAGAAGGAATCGAGCAGATACACCTTCTGGGCGGGGCCGGTCGCCTCCCTTCGCTCCGAGTCGATCAGGCAGAAGCCCACCTTCTGCGAGGGGGCGACCTCGACGCTCTTGCCGGCGTCGTACAACGAGTAGCGCATCGCCGCGCGCAGGTGGAAGTGGTTGTGCCCGTCCGCGGTCTCGAAGATCGCGACGGGGCGGCGGGAGCCGTCTTCGCGCAGAAACGCGCCGCCCGTGTCGTAGATTCGCTGTGCGGTGGCGGACATCGTCCCGTTGACGGGCGCTCGCCCGACGATCTCGAGGGGGCCGGGGCCCTGGTTGTGGACGTAGCCGTTGAAGCGGAGCAGCAGGCGAGGCTCCGAGGAGCCGGGGTCGACGTATGTCTGCAGGAGGTCGCCCGCCGGCGCATCGGAGACGAGGTCGGGCAGCGCCTCGGTGGGCGAGACGCCGGTTGCGGCGCCGGTCAGCGCAAGGCCGACCGCTGCCGCGGTCGTGAGCGCGGCCGCAGCAACGCGGAAGCGACGGGACTCCCCCCCGGAACCCATCACGCTAGTGTCCCCGTTCCCACCTCGGGATGCAAACTAGACGGTGCGTCGGCTGGTCTGCCGTCTCCGGGTGACGCGCAGGTCAGGCGGTGAGGCTGAAGCCGCCGTCCACGATCAGGATCTGGCCGCGCACCATCTCCGCGTCGCCGGAGCAGAGGAACGACACCGCGCCGGCGATGTCCGCCGGAGCGACGATGCGGCCCGCCGCGTTTCTCGCCCCCATCTCCAGCATCTCGGCCCGGTTCGGGAAGTGGTCGAGCGCTCCCGTCTCGACCACGCCGCCCGAGACCGCGTTGACCCGGATGCCGCGCGGCCCGAGCTCCACCGCCAGGTAGCGGACGAGCGACTCGAGAGCGGCCTTCGACGTGCCGACGAGCGCGTAGTTCTCGAGCACCCGGATGGAGCCCAGGCTCGAGATGGCGACGATCGACGATCCGGCGGGCATCGAGGGCGCCACCGTTCGCGTCAGGGCGAGGAACGCGCGCGCGTTGGCATTGAGCGTCCAGTCCCAGTGCTTGTCCTCCGTCTCGAGCGCGGGGCGGATCACGCCCGTGGCAGCGTTGTGCACGAGCACGTCGAGCGGGCCGAGCGCGGCGACCTCCTCCAGCACGCGGTCGGCCGTCACGTTCCCGCGCACGAGCACGGGCTCGCTGCCGAGGGCCTGCAGTTCGGCCGCGGTTTCCTCTGCGGCTGCATCGGAGCGCAGGTAGCCGATCGCCACCCGGGCCGCTCCGTCGCGTGCGAAGCGCAGTGCGATCGCCTTGCCGATCCCGCGAGAACCGCCCGTCACGAAGACGGACTTGCCCTGCGAGGCGGTCACGTGCGGCGCGGCAGCGGGCTCGCGGCCGGTGCGGACGAGGGGATCTCGTCCCAGCCGAGGCGGCGGCGCGGTTGCTCGGGCGCGTCGTCCTCGGCCTTCGAGGACGCGTGCCCGAGGTCGTCCAGGAGCGCCAGCTTCTGCTCGCCCAGCACGCGTACGGGATGCCCCTCGGGCAGGTCGGCGATCGTCTCCCGGACGCGCGCGCGGATCTGGAAGGCGAAGTGCGGTGTGGCGGGCCCGACGAGAGCTTCGATGTCGTCGGCAGTGGGCTCCCTCATGCGGCGAAGGGTAACCACAGGGACGAAGCGGTGCCTCGGTCGGGTCCCCGTCACCCGCTACCGGCCCGCTCGCAGCTAGGCGACACTGCGAGCCGGGGTCTTGGTCTAGCTTCCGCTCATGCGTCGTCCCACGTCCGTCGAGGTGATGCTGCTCTCGGCCATTGGCCTCTGGGCGCTCAATCTGACGGTGACGCGGTACATCCTCACGCATGGTTTCCAGCCGCTCGCGTACGCGACCGTCCGTTACGGGCTCGCCGCTGCCGTCTTCGTCGGCCTGACGGTCGTGGCCGAGCGGTCGCTGCGCATCGCGCGTCGCGACGTGCCGCTCGTGCTCGCGGCCGCCGTGGCGGTGTGGGTCAACCAGCTGGGCTTCGTCTACGCCCTGAAGACGACCTCCGCCTCGGTGATCGCACTCATCCTCGCCGCCACGCCGATCTTCGTCGCCCTGCTCGGGCTCGCGTTCGGCCTGGAGCTGCTGCCGCGGCGGTTCTGGGTCGGGGCGGTGCTCTCCTTCGCGGGCGTCGGGCTCGTGGCGCTCGGCGCCGGCGGGGAGCTGGGCGGCGATCTCGGCGGGATCGGGCTCGGGATCCTCACCGCCGCGACCTGGGCCGTCTACTCGATGCTGATCGCACCGCTCATGCGGCGCTACTCGCCGTCGCGCCTCAGCGCGCTCGTGCTCGGCCTGGCCTGGGTGCCGATCGCGCTCTGCGGCGCTCCCCAGACGACGAGCCAGGACTGGCAGCTCGGCTGGGAGGTGTGGGCTCTCCTCGTGTTCGCGACGCTCGGCCCGCTGGTCCTCACCAACGTGCTCTGGTTCCACTCGCTCGACCGGATCGGCCCGTCGCGCGCGACGCTCGCCACGAACCTGCAGCCGTTCGCGGCCGCGCTCGTCGCCGTCGTCCTGCTCGGCGAGCGGATCGACGCCGTCCAGGTGACGGGCGGGCTGCTGATCGCCCTCGGCATCCTGGCAGCGCGCCACCGCGGGGCGCGGCCGTCGCCACCGGTCGACTAGCGAGTCGACTAGCCTTCCGGCGTGTCCCCGCAGCGGCGCACCGCGCTCGTGTCCGTGGGCGCTGCCGTCGCGCTGATGCTGATCAAGCTCGGCACGGGCCTCGCGAGCGGCAGCCTCGGGCTCGTCTCCGAGGCGCTGCACTCGGGCACGGACCTCGTCGCCGCGCTCCTCACCTTCTTCGCCGTCGGCTACGCGGTCAAGCCCGCCGATCGCGGCCACCCCTACGGTCACGGAAAGGCGGAGCACCTGGCCGCGCTCGCGGAGGCGGGGTTCCTCTCCATCGTCAGCGTCGGCGTGGGAGCTCTGGCGCTCGCCCGGCTCGCCGGCTGGATCGAGATCGAGACGGACGCCGCCTGGTGGGTGTTCGCCGCGGTCGGGGTCGTGATCGCGATCGACGTGTCCCGGACGCTCGTCAGCCTGCGGGCGGCGCGCGCGTTCTCGAGCCCGGCGCTGCTCGCGAACGCGCTCCACTTCGGCAGCGATCTCGCCGGCACCCTTGCCGTGCTGGCCGGTCTCGCGGCCGTGCGGGCCGGTTGGCCCGCCGGCGACTCCATCGCGGCGCTCTTCGTCGCGCTGCTCGTGATCACGGCGGCCGCCCGGCTGATCCGGCGCAACGTGGACGTGCTGATGGACACGTCCCCGGCTGACGCCGTCGAGGCCGCCCGGGCAGCGATCGCAGCGATCGAGCCTCCCGTCGACGTCCGCCGCCTGCGGCTGCGGCAGGCGGCGGGGAGGGCGTTTGCCGACGTCGTCATCGGTGTCTCCCCGGGTGCCGCGGTCGGACAGGGGCACGCGGTCGCCGACCGGGTCGAGGCCGCGCTCCACCGGGTCATGCCGGGGAGCGACATCGTCGTCCACGTGGAGCCCGCCGCCGGCGACGAGATGCTGCGCGAGCGGGTGCGCGCTGCTGCGATGACGGTGCCGAGCATCCGCGAGCTCCACAACCTCTCGGTGATCGAGCTGCCCGACGGCGCCCACGTCTCGCTGCACCTGAAGGTCCCGGGCGACCTGCGCCTCGGCGAGGCCCACGCACTTGCCGAGCAGGTCGAGCGCGCAATCGTCGACGGCGTGCCGGAGGCCGTCGAGGTGCAGTCCCATCTCGAGCCGCTTGCCGAGCCGGCCGCCGGGCGCGAGGTGAGCCAGGACCCCGCGGCGATCGAGGGCATCGTGCGCGAGCTCACGGGCGCGCCCCCGAGGAGCGTTCGGTTCCTGCACACGCGCGATGGTCTCGTCGTCTTCCTCACGGTCGCGCTCGACCCGTCGGTGAGCCTCTCGGCGGCCCACGCGACTGCCTCGACGGTGGAGGTGCGCATCCATGCGGCACTGCCCGGCGTCGACGAGGTGATCGTCCACACCGAGCCCTGACAGGTTGAATAGGCGTCCGTGCGACTCTGCATGTTCCACCCGAACGACAACGTGATGGAGCGCGGCTGGGTCGGTCGCGTGGACGGCGAGCGCGTGCTCCACCTCGCAGCGCAGACCCTGCAGGCCTTCTTCCTCGGCGGCGGCGGTGCGCGCGAGCACGCCGAGTACCGGCTGGCAGAGGTGACCCTGCTGGCGCCCGTGCTGCAGCCGCCGAACGTCCGCGTGTTCGAGGCGCAGGAGGAGTTCGCGTTCGCCAACGCGACGGCGGTGACCGGCCCGGGTGCCGCCGTCGACGCCGCCGGCTCGCAGTTGTCGCTGCTGCCGCGCCTCGCCGCGGTGATCGGTGTCGAAGGCCGGATCGGCGGCACGACCATGCTCGCGGAGTGGCGTGCCGGGGACGATGCTCCTCCCAAGGACCGCGACTTCGCGCTCGTGCTCGGCCCCGTGGTCGTCACGCCGGACGAGCTCGATCCGGGTGCGGTCGAGCTGGCCGTCGTCGTCGAGGGCGAGGAGCGGCTCCGCGCGCCCGCGCCCCCGTTCGACTGGGAGGCCGCCCGCGAGCGTGCCGGCGCCCGCACCTCGCTCCGGCCCGGCGACCTTCTCGCCGGGCCGCCCGCCGGCAGGGTCGACGCCGTCGCCGGCCGCGTGGAGCTGCACGGGACGGGGATCGGCGTTCTCACCCTTGCGGCCGGATGAACGGGTCGGCCGGATGACCGAGGTGGACGGGGCCGGCCTGGCCCTCGTGCTGGACTGGGACGGCACGGTCACCGAGCGGGACACGCTGCACCTCGTCCTCGAGCGGTTCGGGGACGTCGACGTGTTCCGAGCACTCGAGGAGGAGATCGGCCGCAGGCTCACCCTGCGCGAGGTGATCGCGTGTGAGATGGAGACGATCACGGCGCCGCTGCCCGAGGTCGTCGGCTGGCTGCTCGAGACGGTGCGCATCCGTGCCGGCTTTGCCGAGCTCGTCGAGCGGCACGATCCCCTGATCGTCTCGGCCGGCTTCCACGAGCTGATCGGTCCGGTGCTGGAGCGGGAGGGCCTGCGGGCACGAGTCGTCGCGAACCGGGTCAGTGCACAGCCGGCGGGCTGGCGCGCGACCTTCCCGGAGGACGAGGCGTGTGCTGTCTGCGGCGAGCAGTGCAAGCGCGTGAGCGTTGCCGGCCTCGGGCCGTTCGCCTACGTGGGCGACGGGATCAGCGACCGCTGCGTGTCGCTCGCCGCGGACGTCGTATTCGCGCGCGACGGCCTCGCGCGCTACCTGGACTCGGTCGGTGTTCCGTATCGCACCTTCGACGACCTGCGCGACGTGCGCTTCTAGCCCCGCCTTCGTCTGTTCTCGCGCCGAGCGCCGTCCGGCGGCGTCAACGGGTAGGCCGGACCGTAGGATCGGGCGGTGCCCCTTCTCGCGCTGCCGCAGCCGTACGACTTCCTCGCCTCGACAGAGCGGTTCCGCTCGTACGGTTCGGACCGGGCGAACCTCTGGCACGAGGGCGGCCTGCACCGCGTCGTCGCCGGCCGTGAGGTGCGCATCGAGGCTGCCGCCGGAGGCGTGCTGGTCGAGCCCTCGGACGACGCCGTCGCCGCCATCGTCTTCCACCAGCTCGGGCTCCCCTTCGAGCTCGAGCGCTTCTGGGCGTGGGCACGCGGCGAGCCGGTGCTGGCCGCTCTCGAGGAAGCGCTACGGGGATACCGGCCGCCGCTCTCGGCCGACCCGTGGGAGATGCTCGTCACGTCGATCACGGCCCAGCAGGTGTCGCTCCATTCCGCGTTCGCGGTGCGCTCGCGGCTGATCGAGCGCTTCGGCGAACGGTACGCGGTCGCCTGGGCGTTCCCGACCCGCGACCGCATCGCCGCCGCCGGCGAGAGCGAGATCACCGCTGTGGGGTTCTCCCGCCGTAAGGCCGAGTACGTGGTCGGGCTCGCCCGCTCGGGCCTCGACCTGGCGGCACTCGCCCGCCTGCCGGACGGGGAGGTGATCGCCGAGATCACCGCCGTCCGTGGGCTCGGCCGCTGGACGGCGGACTGGTTCCTGGCCCGCTGCCTCGCCCGCGGCGACGCCTGGCCGGCGGGCGATCTCGGTGTGCGCAAGGCCGTCTCCCGCTTCTACGGAAACGGCCGCGACCTCTCGGAGCAGGAGGCCCGGGACGTCGGCGAGCGCTTCGGGGAATGGCGCAACATCGCGTGCCACATGCTGCTGGCGGGCCTGCGCGTGCCGGGATGAGGACGGCCGGGCGCGACCTCGTCCCTACAATCCCGGCGTGACCGTGCGCAGTGCCACCTCCGCCGACCTGGCGGTGCTGGAAGAGCTGTGGCGGGCCTTCGAGGCGGAGGTGCCGTCGCCGGCACATATCGACGTCGACGAGTCGCGCGAGCTCGCCGAGATCCGGGAGATCGTCGAGTCGGGCCTGGCGTGGGTGGCCGAGTGGCAGGGCCGGCCCGTGGGGCTCGCGCTCGCGCGACGGCGCTCGCCCCGTCTCGCGCGTCTGACAGACCTGTACGTGCGCCCGGAGGTACGTGGTCACGGGCTGGCGGAGGCGCTCGTCCGCGCGGTCGTCGCTCGCTTCGCCGGCGAGGGGGTGGAGTCGCTCGACCTGGAGGTGACTGCGTCGAACGGGGCTGCTCGCGCGGTCTACGGGCGCTGGGGGTTTCGCGAGGACGTCGTCACGCTGGTGGCGCCGCTCGGCGAGCTCGCCGAGCGGCTGGGGGCCGAGCGCGGCACGCCCTCCTTCGGCTCCATCCACGTTCAGACCGACGACGTCGACGCGATCGTGCGGGCGCTCGAGATCTACGTGCCGCGCCTGCCGGGCGGCTCGCGGGGCTCGATCGTGTCGCCGCCGCGCGACGGGTACGTGGCGGTGTACGACGACCTCTGCGACCGCAATCCCGCCATGTTGCGGCGCCTGGCCAAAGAGATCTCGACCCGGACCGGGCTCGTCACGCTCGCGCTCGGACTGGAGGAGGACGCGGTCGTCCGCATGATCCTCTTCGACCGTGGAGCCATCGTCGACGAGTACGCGTCGGTGCCGGAGCACCACGGGCCGCTCCCTCCGGGTGAGGTGGTGGCGCTGCAGGCCAACCCGGTCGTGGTCGAGCGCCTGACCGGTGCCGACCAGGGTGCGGTGCGGGCGGCCACCCCGGTCGCCCGCTCGGCCTCCGAGCTGCCTCCGCCGCGCGAGCTCCTGGCGGGGCTTGCCGGCGCGCTCGGGGTCACCGGTGTCGGGCACGGGTACGCCGACGCGCCCGAGCTCCCCGGCGCGTTGCGGCTCGTGCGCTGATGCTTCGCTCTGGCCGTTCCCGTCTCTCGATGCCCGGCAGGACGACCTCCTCGACCGTCCCTCGGTGGGCCGAAGCGGGTATCGTCGCTGGCCTCGCATGACCGACGTCACCCGCGACGAGCTGGCCCGGCGCCTCGGTGAGGACGGTTTCGTCGTCCTCGACGTTCGCACCGCGGCGGAGTACGGCGGGACGGGCGGCTACCCCTGCGACGCCCGCCAGGGCCACGTGCCGGGAGCGAGGAACGTCGACGTCCAGGAGCTGCTCGGCCTCGACCCGGTCGCCGTCCGCGAGCTCGTCGGCGCACCGGAGGGCGCCGAGGTGGTCGCGTACTGCCATTCCGGCGGCCGCTCCGGCGTGGCCGTGCAGCTGCTCCGGGCTGCGGGGTACGAGGCACGCAACTACGTCGGCTCGTGGCACGAGTGGTCGCACGACCCCTCGCTGCCGGCCGAGACGGGCTAGCGCGGCCGTCTCGGCCGCATCACCTCGCAGCGCCGGCACCGAGGCGCGTCGCCTCGGCGAGGAAGGCCCCGACGAGCGCCTCTCCCTGCTGCGTCCACCTCGGCAGCCTCTCGTCCGTCTCCGAGCGCATCACGTCCGGCGGCATGGGCAGCTCCGCGGCTCCCAGCGTGAACCAGTGGTCGAGCATCACGGCGTTGACCTCTGGGTGGAACTGCACCGCCCAGGTGCGCTCGCCCAGGCGGTAGGCCTGCCGCGCGGCGCCGTTCGCGGCGAGAAGCTCGGCGCCGGCCGGTAGCTCCCAGGTGTAGTAGTGCCACTCGAACGCAGTGAAGCGCGGCGGAAAAGCGGCCCCGACCACCGGGTCGACGATGCCGGCCTGCGTGAGCCCGACCTCGTGCCAGCCGACCTCGCCGACGTCGCCGGGCCCGACCCAGGTACCGGTGGCCCGCGCGATCAGCTGGGCGCCCAGACAGACCCCGAGGAGCGGCACGCGCGCCTCCAGCGCCTCGGCGATGAAGCGCACCTCCTCGGGGATCCAGGGGTGCTCGGCGTCCTGGTCGGGGTGCATCGCGCCGCCGAAGACCATCACGGCGTCGAAGTCGGTCGGCGAGCCGGCGAACCCGTGGTCGGGCGTCAGCCACACCTCGAGCTCGTCGCCGCGGTCGAGCACGTGCTGCTCGAACGTGCCGCCACCACCGTGCGGCGCCGCCTCGTGCGTGATCGACAGGACGCGCACGGCGAGCCACTCTATCGCGAGCGGGCCTTCTGCCGGGGTGCGTACGAGCACGCTGCAGGAGGTGCGCCGCCAGGCGGCACGAGCGTCGCCCGGCGGCGCATTTCGAGGCCGCGGCTGCTGGCGATCCGAGAATCCGCGCTCGCGCTCGGAGTCGAGCAGTCCCTAGGTCGCGTCCCCGCACTGGCCGGATCCCGGGGAGGGCCCTGCTGCCGGAGCAGGAGAGCCCGTCACCCGGGACGTCCCGGCCCTGCTACTGGCTGCTCCTCGTGGTGATGTAGATGTCGCTGCCGCCTTCGGGGCCCGGAGCTCGGCCGAACAGGAGCTGTGTCCCGTCTCTGGAGAGCGACGGTCGCGTTTCACCCGCGGCGGTGTTCACCGCTGGCCCCAGGTTGACGGGAGCCGACCAGCCGGCGGCCACCGAGCTTCGGGTTGCTGCCCAGACGTCCTGACCTCCCGCGGTCCCGGCCCGGTTGGACGAGAACACGATCTCGAGCCCGTCCGCACGGACGTTGGGCTGGATGTCGTTGGCTGCCGCGTCGTTCAGCTCGGTGAGCGCGGTCGCCGGCCCGAACCGTGCTCCGTTCTGCCGCTCGCTGACGAAGATCTCGCCGGCAACGCTGGGAGTGGTGGAGCTACGCGAGAAGTAGAGCAGTTTCTTCCCGCGCAACGTTTTGCTGACGTCCACCCAGGAGGGTCCTTGCTCGTCGAGCTCGCTGTTCGGCCCGGCGGGCGCGCAGAGGAGTCGTTCCGGCTCTGCCCACGTGCCCGGGCTCCGCTCGTGTGTGAAGTAGATGTCACCCTGGCCGCAGGCTCCCGGCAGCGGCTCGCGGCTGACGAAGAACAGGCTCCTCTTCCCGACCGGCGTCGGGCAGAAGTCGTCCGCCGCCGAGTTGACGGGCTCGCCGAGGTTCTGCGGAGCGCCCCACGGCGCGCTCGTAGCCGGTCGTGTGGCCATCCAGATGTCGAGGCCGCCCCTGCCGCCCGGACGGTTCGACGCCATGTACAGGCGCAGCCCGTCCGGCGACTGGATCGGGCAACCGTCGATCGAGGGTGTGTTGAGCTCGGCGCTGTTCCCGCCGGTCTCGTCCAACTTCTGCGAGGCCGCCCACGGCCCGAAGCTCGCTGCCGAGGCCAACCCGGCGAGCGTGAGGGCGGCCAGCGTGATGAGGATCGCCGTCGACCCTCCAGGTGCGCGTCTCATTGAGACCTCCTCCTTCTGCGGGCACTCCGGGCCCGCGCTCGTGCGACGAAGTGCATGCGAGCGTGCGGGAGGCGGCTCGCGGCCTCCTCGTCGCTCCCTCGCGCGACCGGCCGGTGGTGCTCGCACGAGGCTCGCAGACCGTTCGCAGACCCTTTTCAGTGGCCGTCGTCCGTGCTTTGCTTCATTTGTGGCAAGTGCGAGCACGCGGATCGGCCTTCTCGGCCCACTCGAGCTACGGCGCGACGGCGGTCACTCGGTCACCGTGAGCGGTGCCAAGCAGCGGGTGCTGCTCGGCGCGCTGCTGCTCGAGGCGGGTCAGGTGCTCTCGATCGACGCGCTCGTGGAGGAGCTGTGGGAGGACGAGCCGCCACCCTCCGCGGCGCACACGCTCGAGGCGAACGTCTCTCGGCTCCGGCGCGCGCTCGATCAAATCGGCGTCAGCGTGCATCGACGTGGCGCCGGGTACATGCTCGACGTGGGCGACGCCTCGATGGACGTCGAAGTCTTCCGTCAGGCGGACAGAGCAGCGCGAGAGGCGTTGGCAGAGGGGCCGGACGACGCCACGATCGCCCACGGGCGCGCGGCGCTTGCCTGGTGGCGGGGTCCTGCTCTCGGGGACGTGCCGCTCGGCCCGCGTGGTCGCGCAGGGGCGGCGCGACTCGAGGAGGAGCGCCTTCGGCTGCTCGAGCTCGTGCTCGGCGCGGAGCTCGCGCTCGGCCGGCACGCGGAGGTATTGCCGGAGCTCCAGGCGGCGGTCGGCGGACACCCGTTCCGCGAGCGATTCGTGCTCCAGCTGATGCTGGCGCTCTACCGGTGCGGACGTCATGCCGAGGCGCTCGCTGCGTACGAGCGCATCCGCGCCGCCCTGGACGAGCAGCTCGGCCTGCAGCCCAGCCCGGAGCTCCAGCGCCTCTCGGCCCGGATTGTGCGCCACGACCCCACGCTCGACGCCCCTTTCCGAGCGACCGAGCGGATGCTGTCGGCAGACCCCCTCGACCGACCTCGCCGCCGGTTGCCGGTTGCGCTCGTCGTCGCAGGGCTGCTCGCCGCCACGCTGGCGATCGGCGCCGGGGGCAGCGAGGCGCTTCCCGAGCCCGTCGAGTCGACCGGGAGGGTCGCGCTCGTTCTGCCGCGGGCGCCGGTCGACCGCTCGTCCGACCTGATGCTGAGGTTGCAGAGCGAGGCGCGGAAGGCGACGGTCCGCACTGACGATGTAGAGCTGCACTTGGAGACGATCGTGCTCGACGCCGTCGCTCCTGAGCACGCTGTTCTCGGACGACTCGCCGACCAGCTGCGCAGCGGGGCATTCGAGCTCGTCGTCTGGATCGGGGACGGGGCCGCGGCCGAGACACTCGCACCGCTCGTCCGCGCGCTGCCGGCGACAACGTTCGTGTACGTCGACGGGTCGCTGGACACCATCGGGCTCAGCGGGGTGCCCAACGTGTCCGCGATCCGCTTCGCAAACGAGGAGGCAAGCGATCTGACGGGCTTCCTCACGGGGCTCGTCGTCCCGATCGGCGCATCGCCGACGGCTCGTGTCGACACCGTCGGGATCGTCGCCGGGCCGCCCACGCGTGACACGCTTCGCTCGGTTCGCGGGTTCAGACGTGGTCTGGAACGAGCCCGCCCGTCGGTCAGGGTGCTCGTCGGTCACGCGCCGGCGGGCGACGATCCGCTTCCCTGCGAGAAGCTCGCGAACCAGCAGGTCGACGACGGTGCCGATGTCGTGGTGTCGCTGGCCGGACGCTGCGGTCTCGGGGCCCTTGCCGTCGCCAACGCGCGGAACGTCTGGGGGATCGGAGACGACGAGGGGGAGCGGATGGCCACCAGGCAACGCGACAGACTGCTCGCGCACACCTATCACGACTCCGAAAACTGGGTTGCGTTCGTGATCGACAGCTTCGTCTGGGGGACGTTGCCTCAGGGGAAGACGCGGGTGCTCGGCCTCGACGACGACTACTCCGTCGGCCTCTGGTTCAACGACGCGATCCCACCTGATGTGGCGTCACGCGTGATCGGCCGCTGCTCGGAGCTGCGCGAGCACTCGCGGCTCGTTCCGGCCCGCTTGGGCGAGGTGACGGGGTTCGCCTGACGGTTGGCCTCTGGACACGTCCGACCTCGGCGGGGGAGACGCTCAGAAGAGCGTGGGGCGTTCCGGGGGAGGCTCGACGGCGCCCGTCGCCGGAATGCCGGCCTCGTCGAGCAGGCCGCGGAAGATCATGGCGCTGCGTGGCGCGAAGTCGTCGCGGTTGTTGTTGAACAGCGCGTAGACCTCGTCGGCTCGTCCGGCCAGCTCGCGCGCCTTCGGCACCCACTCTGCGAGCTCGTCTGCCGAGTACATCCAGTCGAAGCGGTCGGCGGCGCTGCCGCCGCGCACGTTCCACGTCGAGGCGTTGCGGCCGTGGAACCGCATCACGGAGACTGGGTGGGTCGCCGCCGCCACGCGCGGCACGACGTTCGACGCACGCGTCATCGGCGCGTCCACGGAGACGTACGCGAGCCCGTGGCGCTCCAGGAAGTCGAGGGTGTCGCGCCGCTCGTCGCGCTCGAGCCAGGAGCGGTGCCTGAACTCCACGAGCGGCACGAGCGGCTCGAGCCGCCCGGGAGCGCGGGCGAGCTCGTCCTTCGCCGCCCGCGACTTGACGAAGCGCGGGTGGTACTGGAGCAGGACGCCGCGGAGCTTGCCCGAGAGCTCGAGCGGCTCGAGCGCTCCGCGGAACTCGGCGTACGCCCGGTCGGTCGGCTCCCCCTCGTGCCAGGTCATCGCCGCGCTCGCCTTTACGTGGAAGGTGAAGCCGGCCGGGGTGCGTTCGGCCCAGCGGCGTGTCACGTCGGGGTCCGGGAGCGCGTAGTAGGGCGAGTCGACCTCGACCGTGTCGAACCGCTCTGCGTAGTAGCGCAGCCGCTTCTCGGCCGTCGAGACACCGCGCGGATACCAGGCTCTCAGGAGCCCCTCGTCGGCGAAGCTGCACGTCCCCAGGCGCACGATCGCGGCCATGGGCCGGACGATAGAGAGAGGGCGCCTGCCGGTGCCCTCTCGATCGACCGGCGGGTCGCTCCGTGAAGGCGATCCAGGGTCGGCCTCAGCGCCGGCCCGGGGCGTCCCTACAATCCCCGCATGGACCTCCGCCCGATCGGCGTGTTCGACTCCGGGGCCGGCGGCCTGACCGTCCTGCACGAGTGCCTGGTGACGATGCCGCACGAGGACTTCGTCTATCTCGGCGACGGCGCCCGGCTCCCGTACGGCCCGCGGCCGCTCGACGAGATCTGCCGCTTTGCCGGCGAGGTGGCCGGCTACCTCGAGCTGCAGGGCGTGAAGCTCGTCGTCGCCGCGTGCAACTCGGCCACCGCTGCGGCGCTCCCCGACCTGCAGCGCACCCTGTCGGTCCCGGTCGTGGGTGTGATCCAGCCGGAGGCGCACGCTGCCGTGCGGACGACGCGGAACAGGCGGGTGGGACTGCTCGCCACCGAGGCGACCGTGGCGAGCGCACGCTACGAGGCCACGATCGCCACGCTCGATGCCGGGGTCGAGGTGTTCCCCGTCGCCTGCCCTCGACTGGTGCCGCTGATCGAGAGCGACGACCCGTTCGGTGTGGAGACGGTCGAGGCCGTGCGAGAGGTGGCAGCGCCGCTGAAGGAGGCGGGCGTCGACACCGTCGTGCTCGGCTGTACCCACTACCCGTTGATCCGCCCCATCTTCCAGCGCGTCTTCGGCCGGGGCGTCGCGCTCGTCTTCTCCGCCGACGAGACGGCGCGTGAGGTGGGGGAGACGCTCGCCCGCAAGGGGATCGAGAACGACCCGGCCCGCGAGGGCTCGTACCGCTTCCTGACGACAGGAGACACCGAGGCGTTCCGGACGATGGGCAGCCGCTTCCTGCAGCTGCCGATCGGCGAGGTGGAGCGGGTCTCGGTCGCCGAGCTGGAACGAGCCGCCGCATGACGCGTCACGACGGCCGCCGGCCCGACCAGTTGCGGGCGCTCGACGTCCTGCCGGACTTCCTCGAGCAGCCGCACGGCTGCGTGCTCTGGTCCCAGGGGAAGACGCGCGTGCTGTGCACCGCCATGATCGAGGAGGAGATCCCACGCTGGCTGCGCGGCAAGGGGCGTGGCTGGATGACGGCCGAGTACTCGATGCTGCCCGCTGCGACCGGCGAGCGCTCTCAGCGGGGTGTGTCCCGCGGCAGGCCGGACGGGCGCACGGTGGAGATCCAGCGCCTGATCGGCCGGGCGCTGCGTGCGGTGTGCGATTTCGAAGCCCTCGGCGAGCGGACCCTGTGGCTGGACTGCGACGTGCTGCAGGCCGACGGCGGCACCCGGTGCGCCTCGATCACGGGAGCGTACGTCGCCGCGTATCGTGCGCTCGACCGCTTCGGCCTGTCGAAGGCGCTGCCCGCCTCGATCGGTGCCGTCTCCGTCGGCGTCGTCGACGGAGAGGCGGTGCTCGACCTCGACTATCCGGAGGACTCGAGCGCGGAGACCGACATGAACGTGGTCATGACCGGCGACGGTCGCCTGGTCGAGGTGCAGGCGACGGCCGAGCGCGACCCGTTCTCCCGGGGCCTGCTCGACGAGCTGCTCGACCTCGCCGCAGTGGGTATCGACGAGCTTCGCGTCGCGCAGGCGGAAGCGGCGACAGCGCCGCGCGCGTGAAGGCGCGCCTCGCGAGCGGGAACCCGCACAAGCTCGAGGAGCTGCGGCAAGCCCTCCCGGGCTGGTCGCTCGAGCTGCTCGACCGGAACGACTTCCCGCCGGAGACGGGAGCCACGTACGTCGAGAACGCCCGAGCCAAGGCGCGCTTCGGCAGGGCGCACTCGAGTGCGGACGAGTGGGTGATCGGCGAGGACTCGGGCATCGAGGCGGTCGGTCTCGACGGCCGGCCCGGCGTCGCGTCGGCCCGTTGGGCCGCCGACGGCGTCGCCCGCCTGCTGCAGGAGCTGCGGCAGGTCGACGACACACGTGCGCGGTACGTCTGCGCGATCGTCGCGATCCGGCCCGACGGGCACGAGCTGGTTGCCGAGGGGGTGCTCGAAGGCACGATCTCCGGGCCGCCGAGGGGCCACGGCGGCTTCGGCTACGACCCCGTCTTCGTCCCCGACGGCGAGACGAGCACGGTCGCCGAGCTCGGCGACGGATGGAAGACCCGGCACTCGCATCGCGCTCGGGCAGCCTCCGCTCTTGCCGCAGCGTTGTGACGACGTGTCGCGGAGCCGGTGTCGTCACGGGCCGTTGCGGTGCTTGGGCTCCGGCAGGTCCCCGGTCTGGCCGTACGCCGACTCGTAGTTGAGAGCTGCGCCGAAGACGATCACGTTCGCCATCACGTAGAGCCAGATGAGGAGGAGGAACGTCGTCCCGAGCGCCTGCAGGGCGACGACGTCGCTCGAGACGAACACGAACAAGGGCAGCCCCTGGAGGGTCACCTCGAGCACGATCGCCCCGACGATCGCGCCCGGGAGCACCTCGCGCCAGGTGAGGCGCGCGTTCGTCAGGCGGTGGTAGGACGACAGCAGGAAGAGGAAGAGCGCGCCCGCCGACGAGAGCACCGTGAGCGTGAGCGCCGCTGCGCCCGAGCCGACGACCTCAGGGGCGAAGCGGCGTAGCAGGTCGTAGCCGAAGGTCCCCGAGACGAGGCCGGCGAAGAGGACCACGAGCGCGACGGACATGTAGCTCACCGCGAGCGCCTTGCCGCGCAGGAAGGGCCTGTTCGGCCTCCCGTAGATGATGTTGAAGGCCGACTCGAGAGCGGAGAAGAGCGACACGGAGCTCCACAGCAGAGCGACCCCGCCCACGATCGACAGCGTCGTCGCGCTCGAGACGATCGCGTTGACGATCCGCACGATGCTGTCGACCGATTGGCCCGGGAAGATCTCGCGCAGGTAGGTGACGAGCGCGCTCGACGCGTTCGCCTGGTCGAGGAGCCCGAGGATGGCGAGAGCGAAGAAGATCAGCGGCACGAACGACGCGAGCGCGAAGTAGGCGACCATCGCCGCGAGGTGGGTGCCACGCTCGCCGAAGAAGTGGGCGAAGGTCGCGCGGATCGGGGGGCGACGCATCCACCCCAGTTTGCTAGGTTCGGCGGCCGATGGACCCCGTAGAGGCACTCGCGGAGCTGACGGAGCTCTCCTCGCAGGTGGAGGACGCCGCCATTCTCGGCGAGTCGGGCTTCGTGCTCGCGAGCACCGGCTCGCCCGAGCGCGGTGAGCAGCTCGCCCGGGCCGCGGCCGAGCTGCTCGCGGTCTCTGCGGACGTGCGGCAGGACAGCCCACCCGTCGCCCGGGTGGAGGTGGCGCTCGAGGGAGGCAGCGTGATCGTGGTACGGGAGGGCGGCCGCACAGCCGTCGCGACGACCGCGCCCGACCCGACGGCGGCGCTCGTCGTCTACGACCTGCGTACCGCTCTGCGCCGCGTCGCCGACGGCGAGGGAAGGCGCGAGCGATGATCAGGAGGCTGTTCTTCCTGCTGGCTCTGGCGGTGGCGGGCTGGTGGCTGCTCCGCAGGCGTGGCGAGGGCCGGGGGCTGCGGGCGGTCGTCGGCTACGAGGACGGCTCGTCGCTCACGCTCGAGGCAGGGTCGTTGCAGCAGCAGCGGCTGCACGAGATCGCGCGCGGGATCCTGCAGGCATGACGGTCGACGCGCTGGGCCTCCTGCTCGTGGAGCACGCGCTGCTCGAGGGCGACTTCCTCCTGCGCTCCGGCAAGCGCTCCACCTTCTACCTCGACAAGTACCGCTTCGAGACGCAGCCCGACATCCTGCGTGCGCTCGGCGAGCGCCTGGCGGCGGCGGCGAGCGAGGCGGAGCCGGAGGCGGCGCGGCTGGCAGGGCCGGCCCTCGGAGCGGTCGCGCTGGCCGCGTCGGCGTCGATGGCGTCCGGACTGCCGTTCATCATCGTTCGCGGTGAAACCAAGGAATACGGCACGGCGAACCGCATCGAGGGCCCGTACCAACGGGATGACCTCGTGTGCCTCGTGGAGGATGTCGTCACGTCCGGCGGAGCGCTGGCCGAGTCGGTGTCTGCCCTCCGCGAGGCCGGCCTCGTCGTCCGCAACGCGTTGTGCGTCGTCGATCGCGAAGAGGGCGGAGCGGACGCTCTCGCGCGGCTCGGCGTGCGCCTTCGCGCGCTTTACCGCGCCAGCGAGCTCGTCGCAACACGGAAAAGTGCCGCAAAGCCGCATGGTTGAGCCAAATCCGCCGGACTGTTAGGGTCCCAGGCGGGTCCATGCCAACGATCGACGATCAGGAGGAGAGGCAGTGACCAAACAGGAGTTCGTGGACGCAGTGGCCGGCAGGACGGGCCTGTCGAAGCGGGATGCGGGGGCGGCCGTGGAAGCGTTCCTCGACGTCGTCGAGGGTGCGCTCAAGGCCGGCGACTCCGTGACGTTCACCGGGTTCGGCAAGTTCCACACCACGCATCGGGCAGCACGCGAGGGTGTCAACCCGCGCAACCCGACCGAGAAGGTGCAGATCAAGGCTGCCACGGTGCCGAAGTTCTCGGCCGGCAGCAACCTGAAGAAGGCCGTCAACTAGCCGCTCGGCCCTCCTCCCGCACTGCGAAAGGGGCCCCCAGGGGCCCCTTTCGCGTTGCAGTGCCGGTGACGCCTGCCCCGTCTGCGGCGGCCGCGGAGTTGCACACGAACACATGTTCGATTACAACTCGGTTGCATGCAGCTCTCCTTCGACGCGGCCGACCGACTGGTCGAGCTCGTGGAGTCGCTCCGTGGCCCCGTGCCGGCCGACGAGGCGGCCCGGGCGCTCTTCGCGCTCGCGTCGGCGCCGACCGCGATCGCCCGCTCGCTGCTCGACGACGTCGTGCGTGGCGACGCGAGGCTGGCGTGGCGCGGTGCGTCGGTCGGCCTGGCCGACGCCCCCGGAGCCGGCATCGAGCTCGAGCGGGCGTCGTTCGTCGTCTTCGACCTCGAGACGACCGGGCTCTCCCCGGTGAGCTCGCGGATGGTGGAGATCGGCGCGCAGCGTGTCGACGCGCTCGTGCCCGGAGCCACGTTCGAGACGTTCGTGAACCCGGGCCGGCTACTGCCGCCGGCGATCACGACACTCACGGGCATCAGTGCGGCGGACGTGCGGGCGGCACCCGGGGAGGATCTGGCAGTCCGACGCTTCCTCGCCTTCGCCGACGAGGGGGTGCTCGTGGCCCACAACGCGCGCTTCGACATGGCGTTCCTCGACCGCGCCGTCGAGCGCCTGACAGGACGCCGCGTGGCCGCGCCCGTGGTCGACACGGTGTGGCTGGCGCGGCGCCTGCTCGCCGGACGCGCGCGCCGGGTCGGGCTGGCGGAGCTGGCGCACTTCTTCGGGACGAGTGTCGAGCCGTGCCATCGCGCACTGGCGGACGCCCGCGCCACGGCGGAGATCCTGCTGGCCCTCATCGGGCTCGCGCAGGAGCGCGGCGCCGTGACGGTGGCCGACCTCGTGGAGCTCTCGGCCCCGAGGGCGCGCAGGCTGCACGGCAAGCGGACGCTGGTCGCCGGGGCGCCCTCGCGACCCGGCGTCTACGTGTTCCGCGACCGCAACGGCCAGGCGCTGTACGTGGGTCGGGCACGCGACCTGGGGGCCCGGCTGCGCTCGTACTTCGCGGGCGACCGCCAGAGGCCCGCGGTCGAGGCCGCGCTCTCGGCGCTCGAGCAGGTCGAGTGGGCCGAGCTCGGCTCCGAGGTCGAAGCCGCGCTCGAGGAGCTCAGGCTCCTGCGCACGCTCCGCCCTCCGGCGAACGCGATCGGCACGCGGCCCGACCGCCACGTGTACCTGCGCCGTCGGGGGGCCGGCTGGGTCTGCGGGGCCGAGCCGACGCGCTACGGCCCGCTCAAGAGCCGCTCGCTGGCGCGGCGGGCGGCACGGGCGCTCGAGGGCTTCGACGGCGACGACCTGCGGGCGGCGCTTCCTCCGCTGCGGACGCGGCTGCGGCGGCTCGCGCACGACCTTCGCTTCGAGGACGCGGCACGGCTTCGCGACCGCATCGCGGCGCTGGAGCGAGTCGTGGCGGCGGTGGACGGCCTGGAGCGGCTACGCCGGATGCAGGCCTGCATACTCGTGCCCGCCCGTGAGCCCGGCTTCGTGCGGGCCGTCTTCGTGGCCGGCGGCCGTGTCGTCGACACCCGCACGGTGCCCCGCGGTGGCGGCGCGCGGCTGGAGATCGAGTCGGGGCTGGCCGCCGCGGCCGCGGCCGTGCCGTCGCTCGCAGCGGAGGACGCGGACGCGCTCCTCGTGATCGACGGCTTCCTGCGACGTCCGCCGCCCGAGCTGTGCGTCGTCCCGCTCGAGCCGGCGGCGATTCTCGCTGCCACGAACGGAGTAGCCTTGGCAGCGTGACCCAGGGCTCCGGCGAGACGGCCACCCAGACGCGCGTCGTCGCGTTCTCCGATCGCGTGGCGGAGGCCGTCGAGCGCAAGCGCAGCCAGCTCGTCGTCGGGCTCGACCCCCGTGTCGACCTGCTGCCGGTCGAGCTCCGCGGCGAGGCGGTGCTGGGCAGAGCGCCTGCGGCCGCCGCGGTCGAGCGCTTCTGCAAGGGGATCGTCGACGCGGTGGCGCCCTACGTGGTGGCCGTCAAGCCTCAGGTGGCGTTCTTCGAGGTGCTCGGAGCCGACGGGTGGGCGGCGCTCGAGTCCGTCTCCCGCTACGCCTCACAGGCGGGGTTGCTCGTGATCGCCGACGCCAAGCGGGGCGACATCGGCTCGACGGCTCGCGCCTATGCGGCGGCGTTCCTGGAGCCGCGCGACGACGAGCCGCCGCTCGCGGACGCGCTGACCGTGAACCCGTACCTGGGGAGCGACTCGGTCGACCCGTTCCTCGCGGCCTGCCGGCGGCACGGCGCCGGGGTGTTCTTTCTCGTGCGCACGTCCAACGCGGGCGCCCGTGACATCCAGGACGCCGTCCTCTCGGACGGCACCCCTGTGTGGCGGCATGTCGCGACGCTCGTGCGGGACTGGGGGGAGGACCTGGTCGGCGAGCGTGGCATCTCCAGCGTCGGCGCCGTCGTGGGCGCCACCTTGCCTCGAGCGATCGGCGAGGCACGGCGTGCGATGCCGCAGGCGATCATGTTGCTGCCCGGAGTGGGCGCGCAGGGCGCCTCGCCCGGCGACGTGGCGCGCGCGTTCACGAGCGGGCCGGCAAGCGCGCTCGTGAACGCCTCGCGATCGGTCATCTTCGCCTACCGGGACGGCGCCGACGACTGGCGGGCGGCGGCTGCCAGCGAGGCGGCACGGCTGGCCTCCGAGATCTGGGCGGCGGCGGGTTGGTAGGGCGATGAGCCGTGCCGCCGTCGCGCGCGTCGCAGCGCCAGTCGCGTTCCTCCTCGCCGCCACGATCGTCGTCTTGCTCGTCCGCTCCGGGCTGAGCGAGGGCCGGCCGACACCCGCGGGCGGCGTCGTGGCCGTGACCACGGGGGAGCAGACCTACGTCGTGCGGAAGGGAGACACCCTGGAGGCGATCGCGGCGCGCCACGGCACGACGACGAGTGAGCTGACGCGCCTCAACCCCGGTATCGACCCGGTGGAGCTGCGCGTCGGCAGCCGCCTGCGCGTCAAGTAGATTCCGCGCGTGCGCAGGGCTCTCCTCGCGGTCGCGGCAGCGGTCGCCTTGCTCGTGCCGATCGCCGCCTCGGGTGCCGCTCCGGCCGGGATCGAGTCGCAGGCGTATCTCGTTCGCGGCAGCGTCGACGGGCGCGTGCTCGCCGCCCTCGCCCCCGACGAGCGCAGGCCGATAGCAAGCATCACCAAGTTGATGACCGTGCTCGTCGCGCTCGAGCACGCGCGGCTCGGCGACGTCGTCGTCGTCACGCCGGCCGCGGCCGGCGTCGGCGAGTCGACGATCTTCCTGCGGCCCGGCGAGCGCCTCACGGTGCGAGATCTGGCCATCGGTGCTCTCGTCCCGAGCGCCAACGACGCTGCCACGGCGTTGGCGGCGTACGCCGGCGGGGGCTCGGTCGCCCGGTTCGTCGCGCTCATGAACGAGAAGGCACGCACGCTCGGGCTTCGCCACTCCGCCTTCCGCAACCCCCACGGCCTCGATCAGGCGGGCCACTACTCGTCGGCGCGGGACGTCGTCACCCTGCTCGGCGCCGCCCTGCGGAACCCGTTCATCCGGACGTGGGCGGGACGGAAGAGCGCCACCATCGCCGGCGGCCGCACCGTGGAGTCGACCGGCGACCTGATCGACCGGCTGCCACAGCTCATCGGGGGAAAGACCGGGCATACGAGCGGGGCGGGCTGGTCTCAGGTGGCCGCGGCGCAGGAGGGCGACGTCCGCATCACCGCCTCCGTGCTCGGCTCGCCCAGCGAGGAGCGGCGGAACCGCGACCTCGAGTCTCTGCTGCGCTTCGGGCTCGCTCAGTATCGTCAGATCAAGGCGACCGACGCGTCGCGGCAGTACGCGCTCGCGCGTGTCGGCTACGGCCTCCCCGACGTGCCGCTCGTCGCGCGCGCCACGCTCGTCCGCTCCGTGCGTGTGGGGCGACCGCTGCTCGAGCGTGTCGTCGCCCCGACAGCCGTTGCCCTGCCTGTCGTCGCGGGCCAGCGCCTGGGAGAGGTGCGCGTCTACGACGGAGCCCGGCTCGTGGCCTCGTCGCCGCTGATTGCGGCACGGGCCGTCGCCGAGCCGGGCCCGTCCGGCAAGATGCGGTGGTATGCCCGCCGCACCGTGCACCATCTCGTCGGGTTCGCATCGTAGGAAGGGGTCACCGTGATCGTCACCGTCACGCTCAACGCCGCGCTCGACCGGTCCGTCACCGTGCCGATCTTCCAGCTCGGCCATCGACACCGGGCGAGCGACGTCCTGACGCTGGCGGGCGGCAAGGGGATCAACGTGGCGCGCGCGCTGAAGCGGCTGGCCGTGCCGGTCGTGGCGACGGGCCTCGCCGGCGGGCGCACCGGCACGCGAATCGTGGAGGAGTTGACGGAGGAGGCGATCCTCAACGACTTCGTCCGCATTCGCGACGAGTCGCGAACCTCGACTGCCGTGGTCGATCCGACGTCCGGGCTGTACACGGAGATCAACGAGTGGGGCCCGAAGGTGACGCCCGCCGAGCTCGAGATCCTGCTCGAGAAGCTCAGGTATCTCGTTCGCGGCGCCTCGTTCGTGGTCTTCGCGGGCTCGTTGCCGCGCGGGGTCGACGAGGGCTTCTACGCCGAGGCGGTGCGCGAGCTGACGCGGCTCGGCGCTCGGGTGGTGCTGGACGCGGAGGGCGAGCCGCTGCAGCGCGGGATCGAGGCCGAGCCGTGGCTCGTGTCTCCCAACCAGCACGAGGCCGAGCAGCTCGTCGGGCAGGAGCTCGAGGACGAGGAGGACTACGTGATGGCGCTCGACACGATTAGCGAGATGGGTGCGCGCAACGTCCAGATCACGATGGAGAGCGGTTGCTTCGCCCTCGTGCGGGAGGAGCGCCAGGTGCGCCGCTACCGGGTGCTGGCGCCGCAGCTCGAGCCCGTCTCCGTGCTCGGAGCCGGCGACGTCCTGCTCGCCCAGTACCTCGCGGCGCTGCTCGACGAGAGCCCGGCCGAAGACGCCCTGCGGCTCGCCGTGGGGGCGGGCTCCGCGTCCGTGCTCGAAGTCGGCGCGGGCCGCTTCGACCCGCGTGAGGCAGCCCGTCTCGCCGCTCTCGTCGAGATGCGGGAGCTCGAGCCCGTGGCCCGCGCCTGAGAAGCCGGCCCCCGGCGGCCTTGGTAGAGTCGGGCGACTCTTGGAGCTCGAACTCGATCGCGACGGCAAGTTCGGTAAGGAAGGCCTGACCTTCGACGACGTCCTGCTCGTGCCCGCCGAGTCCTCGGTGCTCCCGAACGACGTTGCCACGGCCAGCCGGCTCACGCGCACGATCGCGCTCGAGATCCCGATCGTCTCCTCGGCCATGGACACGGTCACCGAGGCGCGCCTCGCCATCGCGCTCGCGCGCGAGGGTGGGATCGGCGTCCTGCACCGGAACCTCTCGATCGCCGACCAGGTTGCCGAGATCGACAAGGTGAAGCGCTCCGAGGCGGGCATGATCGTCGAGCCGGTCACGCTCGGCCCTGACGACCTGGTTGCCGACGCGCTCGAGCTGATGGCGCGCTACCGCGTCTCCGGCGTGCCGATCACCGACGAGGACGGGGTCCTGGTCGGCATCCTCACGAACCGCGACCTGCGCTTCGGCGCCACGCCGTCGCAGCGCACGCGCGAGGTGATGACGAGCAGGGACCTCGTCACCGCCTCCGTGGGGACGACGCTCGAGGCGGCAGAGCGCATTCTCGGGCAGCACAAGATCGAGAAGCTGCCGATCGTGGACGAGGCGGGCAGGTTGAAGGGGCTCATCACCGTCAAGGACATCCAGAAGCGCGAGCGCTACCCGCTTGCCACGAAGGACGAGAGGGGCCGCCTGCGGGTCGCGGCCGCGATCGGCGTCGGCAGCGACGCGCACGAGCGAGCAGCCGCTCTCGTGGAGGCGGAGGTGGATGCGCTCGTCGTCGACACCGCCCACGGGCATTCGCGCGCGGTGGTGGAGATGGTGCGGCGCATCAAGTCGGACTTCGACGTCGAGCTGATCGCGGGCAACATCGCGACCGGCGACGCGGCCGAGGCCCTGATCGACGCGGGCGTGGACTGCCTGAAGGCCGGCGTCGGTCCGGGCTCGATCTGCACCACCCGCATCGTCGCGGGCGTCGGCGTGCCGCAGGTCACGGCCGTCTTCGACGTGGCCGAGGTGGCGATCCGGTACGGCGTGCCGGTGATTGCGGACGGAGGCATCACGTCGTCCGGGGACGTCGCGAAGGCGCTCGCCGCGGGCGCCGACACGGTCATGCTCGGCTCCATGCTCGCCGGCACCGACGAGGCACCGGGTGATGTGATCCTCGTGCAGGGCGAGCGCTTCAAGGAGTATCGCGGCATGGGATCGCTCGGTGCCATGAAGGCGCGCTCGTTCTCGAAGGACCGGTACTTCCAGGGGGACGTCGAGGACGTCGACAAGCTCGTGCCGGAGGGGATCGAGGGGCGCGTCCCCTACAAGGGCCCGCTGGCCCCGATCGTGTACCAGCTGGTTGGGGGCCTGCGCCAGGCCATGGGCTACTGCGGCGTCGCCACGGTCGAGGCGATGAAGACCGACAGCCGCTTCGTCCGGATCACCGGCGCCGGCCTGCGCGAGAGCCACCCGCACGACGTCACGATCTCGAAGGACGCGCCGAACTACCGTCGTGTCTAGCCGGACGGCCGAGGTGATCCCGCTGCCGACGCCCGAGCAGGGCCCCGAGGAGCGGCCCGTGCTCGTCGTCGACTTCGGCGGGCAGTACAGCCAGCTGATCGCCCGTCGCGTGCGCGAGGCGCGTGTGTACTCGGAGCTCGTCAGCCACCGCCTCGGCCCGGACGAGATCCTGGCCCGCAACCCGCTGGCGCTGATCCTCTCCGGCGGACCGGCCTCCGTCTATGCGCCCGGTGCGCCGCAGATGGACGTGCGCAACCTGGAGCTGGGCGTGCCGACGCTCGGCATCTGCTACGGCATGCAGCTGATGGCGCTGCAGCTGGGTGGCGCCGTCGAGTCGAACGACGTGTCCGAGTACGGCAAGACGGAGGCGGAGCTCGGGGATTCGGCGCTCTTCCACGATCTCCCCCCGGCGCAGACGGTGTGGATGAGCCACCGTGACTCCGTCACCGCTCCACCGGCAGGCGCCCGGGTCACCGCCTCCTCGCCCACCACCCCCATCGCCGCCTTCGAGGACGCCGGGCGGGCGCTGTACGCCGTCCAGTTCCATCCCGAGGTCGCGCACACGCCGCACGGCCAGGACATCCTCAAGAACTTCCTCTACGACGTCGCCGGGGCCCCGCCCTCGTGGACGCCGGCCGCGGTGATCGAGGAGCAGGTGGAGCGGATCAGGGCGCAGGTCGGCGAGGCGAAGGTGATCTGCGGGCTCTCGGGCGGGGTGGACTCGGCGGTGGCTGCGCTCCTCGTCCACAAGGCCGTCGGCGACCAGCTCACCTGCGTCTTCGTCGATCACGGCCTCATGCGCCACAACGAAGCCGAGCAGGTGGTGGAGACCTTCGCCGGTCACTTCCACGTCCCGCTCGTGCACGTGCGCGCGGAGGAGCGGTTTCTTGCCAGGCTCGCCGGCGTGACCGACCCCGAGACGAAGCGAAAGATCGTCGGCGAGGAGTTCATCCGCGTCTTCGAGGAGGAGGCAGCGCAGCTCGGCACCGTGCCCTTTCTGGTGCAGGGGACGCTCTACTCGGACGTGATCGAGTCGGGTGGAGCCGGGGACGGGGTGGCCGCGACGATCAAGTCGCACCACAACGTGGGCGGGCTGCCGGAGGACATGGCGATGGAGCTCGTCGAGCCGCTGCGGCTGCTCTTCAAGGACGAGGTGCGGCGGGTCGGCGAGGAGCTCGGGCTGCCCGAGCGGATGGTCTGGCGGCAGCCCTTCCCGGGCCCGGGCCTGGCGATCCGCATCATCGGCGACGTCACGCCGGAGCGGCTCGAGATCCTGCGCGCCGCGGACGCGGTGCTACAGGAGGAGATCCGCAGGGCCGGCCTGTATCGCGACCTCTGGCAGAGCTTCGCCGTGCTGCCCGCGATCAAGTCGGTCGGTGTGCAGGGGGACGAGCGCACCTATGCCTACCCGGTCGTGATCCGGGCGGTCACGTCGGAGGACGCGATGACGGCGGACTGGGCGCGGATCCCCTACGACGTGCTGGAGGCGATCTCGAGCCGGATCATCAACGAGGTCCCGGGTGTGAACCGCGTGGCGCTCGATCTCTCGTCGAAGCCGCCCGCCACGATCGAGTGGGAGTAGGACAGCGCGCGGCGGGGGCCGCCTGGCCCCCGCCTGTTGCGCGGTGCTCCGGTCGAGGCCTACTCGCCGGCGAAGCTGTCGGCCCACGAGGCGTTCGCCCAGGACGCGTTCGCCCAGGACGCGTTCGCCCAGGAGGCCGAGCTCCAGGAGGCGTTCGCCCAGGAGGCCGAGCTCCACGATGCGTTCGCCCACGATGCGCTTGCCCAGGAGGCTGAGTTCCAGGACGCGCTCGCCGTCGCCGCCGTGCGCCACGCGCCCGCGTTGAAGGCGTACAGCCCCGTCGTCGCGTCGAGGTAGCGGAACTGGTTGAGCCCGGCGTTCGGATTGGCCGTGCCGGGCGCGTTCAGCGCCGCGTTGCCGTTGACGACGCCGATGCCGAGCGCGCCGTTCGACCCGTACCCGTTGGGAACGGACACGGTCTGCATGATCGCGCCCTTCACCTGGTCGGGCGTCCAGCTCGGGTTCTTGGCGAGCAGGGTCGCCGCGATCCCCGAGACGACGGGTGCCGCGAAGGAGGTGCCGGACATCCACATGTAATTGGGAGCCACGACCCGCGAGGGGAACTGCGTGAGCAGGTTGGCCCCGGTCGGGACTGCACCGACGATGTAGCGCCCCGGGGCCGAGACCTCAGGCTTGAAGAAGCCGTCCTGCGTCGATCCCCAGGCCGACCAGGGTGCCGCGGAGTCGTCAGAGCGCGACGTCGTCCCCTTGGTGTCGGACGCGCCGACGGTGATCACGAACGGGTCGTTCGCGGGGGCGAACCCCACGTCGCTGCGCTGGCCGTTGACGGCGTAGTTGCCGGCCGCCACGACGACCGTGACGCCGTTCAGCCACAGCGCCTCGACGGCCCTGTCGAGCGGGTCGTACTGGATCCGGTCGCCGCCCGTGCCGATCGAGAAGTTCGCGACCCGGATGTTGTAGGTGCCCTTGTTCTGCAGGATCCAGTCGGCAGCGGCGATCACGTCGCTCTTGGCGCCGACGCCGGCGCCGTCGAGCACCTTGATCGAGACGATCTTGGCCTGCGGCGCGGCCCCCGTGTAGCCGTCCTCTCCGCCGGCGGCGATGCTGCCCACCATGGAGCCGTGGCCGAACGCCCCGGTGGCGGTGGCCGAGGAGACGAAGCTGACGCTCTTGATCACGCGGCCGCCGTAGGCCGACAGGCTGGGCGTGATGCCCGAGTCGACGACAGCGATCGCGGGGAAGTTCGTGTTCGCCGGGAGGGCGTTCCAGTTGGCCGCCACCCCGGCAGCGTCGGGCCAGACCTCACCGCTCGAGTAGGCGGTCTCCTCGATCTGCGAATCGACGGTGATCGAGTCCACCCAGCGCTTCTTCGCGAGCTTCAGGATCTGGCGGCCGCTCAGCGTCGCCGACGTGCCCGCGACCGAGACGAACTGCCGCTTCAGCCTCGAGCCCGTCGCCGGGTCGCCCTTCTGGGTGTCCGTGACGTCCTTCGCCACGTTCGCGCTCTTCCCGTCCTTGACCGCCTGGACGATCACGTCGAAGAGCGTCTTGGGCTCTGCCGACGCCGCCGCGAGCAGCGACGGAGTCACGTACGCCGGCTCCGACGAAGCGGAGGCCGGAACCGCCGAGCCTGCCACCACGGCCAGTGCCACGGTCAGCATCGCGACGAGGGTGACCAGCCTCTTGCGCCCGTCGCCCCAGAGCGCGTTCGAGCGCCCGCCGATGTCGCCTTGCCCCTGCGTGTTCCGGAACTTCCCCATCTCGTCCTCCCAAAGAGCTCCTTGCGGAGCCGCCGCTGTGAATGGTGCTTCGCATCCGACGGTAGTCCGATCCCCCGGCGCTGCCTCGACCGAAGGGGGGATCTCCACATCCCTCGGACGAGTGAACGGGGCCCGCCTCATGGCGCGCGGCCGACAACGCCGAGATGAGGCTGGATCGACCGGCCGTGCAGCGGGTCGCCTCGCCGCCGGCTCCTACCCCTTCAGAGGGTGGTGCGGGCGACCTCGAGCGTCGATGTCTTTCCTGTGCGTACCGGCATCTGGGGGCTGCCGGGGAGAGATCGACCGAAGCGACTGTCGAGGATGCCGATGAGCCGAGCAACCGCTGTGCCGGTACGAAAGCCGAGGGGCTTGAGCTCCCGCACGGTTGCATTCGTCGTGTTCGTGTGCGTCGTCGCGGTGGCCGGCGTCGTCGCCTCGAGCGCAGGCGACGGCGCGACTCGGGCCGACTGGGAGCTCGTCGTGTTCCTGGCGCTGGCGGCGGCCGTTGCGCAGCTCTTCGTCGTCGTGACGCCTCTGAACCAGTCCTATCACCTGACTCCCGGCCTGATCGTGGCCGCCGCCATCCTCCTTCCTCCGTACCTGCTCGCGGTCGTCGTCGTCTGCCAGCACGTGCCCGAGTGGATCAAGGTTCGCTACCCCTGGGCCATCCAGACCTTCAACATCGGCAACTACGTCGTCGCCGGACTGCTCGCATCGGTGACGTACGAGATGGTCTCGCGGGTGCCCGCCACCAACTTCAAGGGAACGGACGCCCGCTACTTCGTGGCAGGGGTTGCGACGGCCGCCGTCTTCGTCGCCGTGCAGCACTTCCTGCTCGCGATCGTGCTCCGCTTCGCCCGGGGCCACTCGTTCACGCGCAGCGGCCTGTTCACATTCCGGAGCCTGTCCATGGACTTCGTGTTCACCGCCGTCGGCGTCGTATTCGCCCATCTCTGGATCGACACGCCGATGCTGGCGATCCTGGCGCTGAGCCCCCTCTTCCTGCTTCATCGCACGCTCGCGCTGCCGAAGCTGGAGGCCGAGGCGCGGCAGGACCCGAAGACCGAGCTGTACAACGCGCGCCACTTCGCCGAGGCGCTCGACGAGGCTCTCGCTCGCGCACGCAGGCTCGGCGAGCCCCTCTCGCTGCTCGTCGCCGACCTCGACCTGCTGCGCGATGTGAACAACCGCTTCGGCCACCTTGCGGGCGATGCGGTCCTGGCAGGCGTCGCCCGCGTCTTCCGGGCGCACGTCAGGCCGGGCGACGTGGCGGCACGATTCGGCGGCGAGGAGTTCTGCATCCTCCTGCTCGACACCGACACGGAGGCGGCGACGGCGATCGCCGAGCGCATCAGGGAGGGCGTCGCCGGCACGCCGATCGCGGTCGAAACCGCCGCGGAGGCGATTCACGTGACCGTCTCGATCGGTGTCGCGACGTTCCCGGCCCATGCGGCCGACGCGCGCGAGCTGCTCCACAACGCCGACGTTGCGGCCTATCGAGCGAAGGCTCACGGCCGGAACCGCGTCGTCGCCTTCGGAGCGGCCCTCGAGCTGCGCGAGCGCGAGAGCGTGGCCGAGCCCGCAGCACGGCCCTCGCCTCCGATCGAGACGCCCGAGCAGGCCACGATTCTCGTCGAGCGGTCGGTGGAGGCTCCTCGCGCGGCGATGCCGCAGCCCTCGCTCAACAACCTTGCGCCGGCGCGCGGGATCAACATGTTCGTCGCGGTGGTAGCCGCGCTCGGGGCGATCGGTGGCCTGGCGGGGCTCGCCTTCGGGTCGATCAGCGATCTCGCCGGGCTCGCCCTGATCGTGGCCCTGGTCACGGCAGGGCAGGTGCTGGCATCCGACGTCCTCGACCGGGGCACGATCTCGATCAGCGCCGTCGGCTCGCTCGCGGGCGCTGCGCTCTTCGGGCCGAGCGCGGCGCTCCCGCTGGCGGTTGCCGTGTGCGTGGCCGAGTGGCTCGTGCACCGGACGCCGGTGCGCAAGATGGCCTTCAACGCGGGCGTGCTGACGCTGAGCGCCCTGGCCGGTGCTCTCGTCTACGCGCAACTCCCGAGCTCGCTGTGGCTGTACACGTCGCTCGGCGCCCTCGCCGGGATCGCGTACTACATCGTCAACATCGGGTTGCTGACCACGGTGATCGCACTCGAGACGTCGGACCGGTGGAGCGAGGTCCTGCGAGCGCGATTCCGCTGGCTGCTCGTCTACTACGCGATGTACGGCATCGTGGCGTCGACACTCGCCGCTGCCTACGGGCTCGAGGGCGCGCTCGGGCTGATCGTGTTCGCGGCACCGCTCGCGCTCGTCCGCAAGGCGCAGGCCGACTACATCAAGCATGCGGAGTCGAGCGCACGGAAGCTACGCGAGGCGGCAACCATCATCCAGCACCAGAACGAGACGCTGGTCGAGGCGAATTCGCTTCTCCGCAGACGTGCCACCGACGCGATGGAGTCGCTCGCGGCAGCGATCGACGCCCGGGACGCGTACACCGCGGGCCACTCGCGCCGGGTACAGCGGATCGCCCTCGCGATCGGGCGGGAGGTCGGCCTCGACGGCGCCGAGCTCGACGCCGTGTCGTTCGCCGCGCTGTTCCACGACGTCGGCAAGCTCGGTGTGTCGGACGACGTCCTGCTCAAGGTCGGCCCGCTCAACGAGGCGGACTGGTGGGAGATCCGCAGACATCCCGAGGAGGGGGAGAGGATCATCGCGCACCTCGGCTTCCTGGCCGGCTCGACCCCGGCGATCCGGCATCACCACGAGCGCTTCGACGGCTCGGGCTATCCCGACGGCCTGCGCGGCGAGGAGATCCCGGTCGGCGCTCGCGTGCTCCACGTTGCCGACGCCATCGACTCGATGCTCTCGTCGAGGGTCTACCGCCCGGCGCTCCCGCTCGAGCATGCGCTCGGCGAGCTCGCGAAGGGGTGTGGCTCCCAGTTCTGCCCGCGGTGCACGGACGCCCTCCACCGCGCAATTCGCAGCGGTGTGCTCGACGATGTCTTCGAGAGCTACCGCTCGGAGGTCGCGGCCTGACGATGCGCCCGACCCGCGAGGGCCGCGAGCCGCGTTGAAGGTCAGGCCGCTCCGGGCTCGGCCCCGGTCGGCACGGTCACGATCCCCGACGGGTCGATCTCGACCCTGACCCGGTCGCCGGGGAGGGGATGGTCGAGATCGGTCGTCACCGCCTCGAGCTCGCGGCCGCCGTCGAGACGAACGTGGAGCCGTACGAGCGGCCCGCGCCGGTCGGCGCTCTTCACGATCGCCTCACCGGCCGGCGCTACCGTCAGTCGCACAGCCTCCGGCCGTGTCACCACGGCTTCGTCGCCGCGCTCATCGACGTTCGCGTGACCGAGGAAGCGGGCCACCCAGCCGTCGGCGGGGCGGGCCCAGAGGCGGTCGGGTGTCGCCGCCTGGACGACCCGCCCGGCCCGCATGACCGCGACCCGGTGGCCGAGCGCGAACGCGTCGGTGACGTCGTGGGTGACCGCGACAACGGTGATCCCGATTCGCGCGAACAGCTCCTCGAGCTCGGTCAGCAGTCGGTCGTGCAACGGGCGGTCGAGCGATCCCAGCGGCTCGTCGAGGAGCAGCACGCGCGGCTCGGGGGCGAGCGCTCGGGCAAGGGCAACGCGTTGGCGCTCGCCGCCCGAGAGCGAGATGACGGTGCGCCGCTCGAGCCCGGCCAGCCCGACGAGCTCGAGCAGCTCTCCCACCCGACGCTCGATCTCGTCCGGGGGCCGGTTCGCCATGCGCAGGCCGAACGCGACGTTGCCCGCGACGTCGCGGTGAGGGAACAGCACGTCGTCCTGGAACATGAGGCCGATCCCGCGGCGGTGTGCCGGCATGTCGCCGATGTCGCGCCCGTCCAGCTCGACCCGGCCGCCGTCGGGCCGCTGGAGCCCCGCGATCACGCGGAGGAGCGTGGACTTGCCGCAGCCGCTCGGCCCGAGTACGGCAAGGGTCTGTCCTGCGGGCACGTCGATGGTGGCGTCGTCGACGGCGACGACTCCCTCGAAGGTGACCCGGATCCCGGTCGCGCGCAGCATCAGAACGGCCCCCGGCGTCCGCTCGCCGTTCGGTCGAGCGCGAGCGCGGCCGTGGCCGTGAGCGCGGCGAGGCAGACCGCGAGCGCGGCGGCCACGCTCTGGTTCTCGGCGCCGGGACGGCCAAGGAAGCGGAAGATCGCGACGGGGAGCGTCGGCCACTCTGCGCGTGCCAGGAACACGGTTGCGCCGAACTCGCCGAGCGCGATGGCGAACGCGAACCCGGCTGCCACGCCGACGGCGCGCGCGGTGAGCGGCAGGTCGACCTCGCGCCAGGCCCGTCCGGGCGAGGCGCCGAGCACCGCAGCGGCCTCGCGCAGGCGTGGGTCGATGGAGCGAAGCGCGGGCGCCACGATGCGGACGACGAACGGCGCGGCGACGAGCGCCTGCGCGACGGGCACGAGCCACCAGGACGATCGGAAGTCGAGCGGCGGTTCGTCGAAGGCGATCAGGAAGCCGAAGCCGAGCATCACCGCAGAGGCGCCGAGCGGCAGCAGCACGAGCGCGTCGAGCGCGCCGGGGCGCACGCGCGCGAGCACCGCGGCCGCGAGGCCGCCGACGACGACGGAGAGGCCAGCCGCGACGGCGGCGAAGAGGACGGAGTTGGCGACGGCGTGCCACGGGGTGACGAGCAGCGCCGGCGTCTCCTCGAACAGCCGCCTCCAGGCGGTCGTGCCGGTGTCGAGCGAGCGGGAGGCGAGCACCGCCAGAGGGAGCGCGAGCGCGACGCCGGAGACGACGAGCACGGAGACCACGGCTGCGCGCTCGCGTCCGGTGGGCGTTCGCACCTCGCCTCGAGTCGGCGTCGCCCGTCCGCCGCCGCGGCGCTCGAGGCGGCTGACGGTGAGGAGCGCGAGTGCCACCATCGCGAGCTGCAGCAGCGACAGCGCGGCGGCGGTTCGCAGGTCGAACGCCCGGGCAGCCTGGAGGTAGATCTCCGTCTCGAGCGTGGAGCGGCCGGGGCCGCCGAGGATGAGCACGACACCGAAGGACGTGAAGCAGAACAGGAACGTGAGTGCCGCGGCGGCCGAGAGGGCAGGGGCGAGGAGGGGCAGCGTCACCTCGCGCAGGCGTCGCCAGGGGCCTGCTCCGAGTGCGGCCGCGGCCTCCCAGGGGCCGCGGCCGAGCCCCTCCCAGGCGCTTCCTACGACGAGCGTCACGATCGCGACGTTGAAGAAGACGTGGGCGGCGAGGATTGCCAGGAGGCCCTGCTCGACGACCCCGGGGAGCAGAGCCAGGAACGCCGTCGCGACGACGACGGTGGGCAGGACGAACGGCACGAGCACGAGCGCTCGCACGAGCGACCTGCCGGGAAAGGCGAAGCGCCCGACGGCCCACGCGAGCGGAAGCCCTGCGGCGAGCGTCAGCCCCGTCGAGACCGCGGCTTGCCAGGCCGTGAACCAGAGGATCCGGAGCGTCTCGGCCGACAGCCAGACGTCGAACGGCACCGAGAGCCCTCCGTCCTCACCGAGCCCCCGCCGGAGGATGGCGGCGAAGGGGACCGCGAAGAAGAGCGCGACGAAGGCCGCAGGCACGAGGCCCGCGGCGACGAGCCCGGCTCGCCGGATCAGCGGATCACGATCCGTGTCCACTCGTCGACCCAGTCGTCCCGGCCCGCGGCGATCTCGCCGGGAGGGAGCGTGAGCGGCTGCCCGGGCTGGGCCGCGTACTTCCGGAACGCCTCGGGCAGCTGCACGCCTTCCCGCACGGGGTACACGAACATCGACTCGGGCACGTCCGCCTGGAAGCGGCTCGGAGAGCATGAAGTCGATGAGCTGCCTCGCGCCCCTCGCGTTCCGGGCGCCGCGCAGCACGCCCGCGTACTCCACCTGCCTGAAGCAGCTGTCCTCGATCACGCCGGTGGGGGCAGTGGCGGGCGGCGCTGCGGCGAAGATCACCTCGGCGGCGGGGCTCGTCGCGTACGAGACGACGATCGGCCGCCGGCCGGGGCTGCCCGCAGCGCCGGAGAACTGCTGGGTGTAGGCCTCCTCCCAGCCGTCGACGACGCGCACCCCGTTGGCGCGCAGCCCCCGCCAGAAGGCCTGCCAGCGGCCGTCTCCGTAGCGGGCGACCGTGGCCAGCAGGAAGGCCAGCCCGGGGCTCGAGGTGGCGGCGTTCTCGACCACGAGCAGGTTCCGGTACCGGTTCAGGATCAGGTCGTCGATCGAGCCCGGCGGCGCGAGGTCGCGCTCGCGAAACCAGGCCAGGTCGACGTTGAGGCACACCTCGCCGTGGTCGATCGGCGTGACGCGGTCGTCGGGCGGCGTGAAGTCCGGGTCGACGGCGGCGAGACCGGGTGAGCGGTACGGGTCGAGAAGATCGGCTGCGAGCGCGCGCGAGAGCAGGTTGTCGTCGACGCCGAAGAGCACGTCTCCCTGCGGATCGCCCGCGGTCAGGAGCGCCCGGTTGAGCGCCTCTCCCGCGTCGCCCCCCTGCAGGATCTTCAGCTCCAGGCCCGTCTCCCGCTCGAAGGCTGCCTTGACGTCCTTCGAGACGGCGAACGAGTCGTGGGTGACCAGCACCACCTGTGAGGGGACGTCGTCCTTGCCGCCGCAGCCTGCCGCGAGGCCGCAGAGCAGCGCAAGGGTCGCCAGGAGGAGCGCGCGCAGCCGCGTCACGAGGCGCTCCGGCGAGCGGACCGCGAGCAGCACACCGCGCTCGACGCCGACGCGGGCTTCGGGCGCGTCGAAGACGTTGGAGACGCCGCGGCTCGAGCCCGCAGTGAGCGTCTCCCTCACGAGGGGATATGCGAGCCCGGCAGTGGTGACGCCCTCTGCCGGCCCGTGCAGCGGGAGCAGCGAGATCAGCTCGCCGACTGCTCCCGAGAGCGTGCGCGAGCCACGGATCACGTGGGCCCGCGTGCTCCCGAGCACCGCGTCGAGCTCGACACCGGCGTACCGCTCGGAGCCGAGCAGGAGCAGGCCGGCGAGGAGGTGGTCGAGACGGCCGCCGGCGGCCCCGACGACGAGCACCCGGGCCGGATCGAGCTCGACGGCGATGTCGAGCGCGAGCTCGAGGTCGGTCGCGTCCTTCGCAGGCGGGTGCCGCTCGAGGCGGGCGCCGGCGCCTTCGACGGCGGCGAGGCCCTCGGGGGTGACCGAGTCGAAGTCCCCGACAGCCACGTCGACGTGGAGCCCGAGCGCCAGCGCATGGTCGACACCGCCGTCCGCGGCGATCACCGTCGCTCTTGCCGGCAGCGGGAAGCGGACGTCGCCGAACGGAGGGCCTCCCCCTGAGACGACGATGACCGTTTCGTGTTGCACGCTTCCTCCGCTGGCATTACCCAGATCAGGTTCTGCGGGTCGGCGGTGCGCATTGTCCGCCCTCTCAGCCCGGCTGCCCCGAGCTCCCCGTCTTGCACGGGGATTGTACATCTGCGTGCCGGCCGCACCGCACCGGCCCGCCGGGTCGAGAGCCTCGAGCGACCGCCTCTCGCCTGTCGACGGGGTGCATCCGCTGCTACACTCCGCCGTCGTGCGGTCACCCGACCGCCTTCTTTCTGACGTGATGAAGACCTACACCGCCAAGCCGGGAGAGATCCAGCGCGACTGGTACGTCGTCGACGCCGAGGGCAAGACCCTGGGCCGTCTCGCGACGCAGATCGCCGACACCCTGCGCGGCAAGCAGAAGCCGCAGTACACCCCGCACGTCGACACGGGCGATTTCGTGATCGTCGTCAACGCGGAGAAGATCCACGTGACCGGGCAGAAGCTCGATCAGAAGATGGTCTACCGGCACTCCGGGTTCCCGGGCGGCCTGAAGACGCGGACGCTGCGCGAGCAGCTCGAGCGCCGGCCGACCGAGGTGATCCGCAAGGCGGTCAAGGGCATGCTGCCGAAGAGCAAGCTGGCCGCGGCACAGCTCACCAAGCTCAAGGTCTACGCCGGCCCCGAGCATCCGCACACGGCGCAGGCGCCGAAGACCCTGGAGCTCCACTGATGGCAGAGATCGCTCAGTACCTCGGCACGGGCAAGCGCAAGACGTCGGTCGCGCGCGTCATCCTCCGTCCCGGCGACGGCAAGACGTGGATCAACGGCCGCACGCTCGAGGACTACTTCCCGCGGGCAGCCCACCGGGTCGCAGCGCTCGCCCCGCTGAAGACCGCAGGCGCCGACGGGACCTACGACCTGCGCGTGCGCGTGCACGGCGGCGGCATCACCGGCCAGGCCGGTGCGGTTCGCCACGGGATCGCGCGGGCGCTCGTCGAGGCCGACCCCGAGCTGCGGGTGCCGCTCAAGCGCGAGGGATACCTGACACGGGACGCGCGCCAGGTCGAGCGCAAGAAGGCCGGTCTGCACAAGGCGCGCAAGGCGCCGCAGTTCTCGAAGCGCTAGCGCTTCGCGACCCGTTCGCAGGAGGGCCGTGCCTCTCCTCGTGCGGCGAGAGACACACATGGCCCGTACTCATTTCGGCACCGACGGCGTTCGCGGCATCGTCGGCGAGACGCTCACCGAAGAGCTCGTCCAGCGGCTCGGCCGCGCGGCGACCACGTGGGCCGGCCGCGGCCGCGTGCTCGTCGGCCGTGATACCCGCGGCTCGGGGCCGCTGCTCGAGAAGGCGCTGACCCGCGGCATCGTCGAGGCGGGAGGCGTGGCGGTGCTCGGCGGCATCCTGCCGACGCCGACGGTGGCACTGCTCGCACAGGATCTCGGCGTCGTCATCTCCGCGTCGCACAACCCGCCCGAGTACAACGGCGTCAAGCTGTTCGACGCCGAGGGCCACAAGCTGACGGACGCTGCGGAGGAGGAGATCGAGGCGCTGCTCGACACGCCCGGGCCCGGCGGCGGCTCGGTCGAGCACGCCGAGGCGGCCGTGGACGGCTACGTCGAGCACGTCGTCGAGCACTTCGGCGCCGACCTGTCCGGGCTGCGGATCGCGGTCGACTGCGCGAACGGAGCGTTCTCCGGGATCGCTCCCGGGGTCTTCGAGCGGCTCGGCGCCGACGTGACGGCGATCGCGAACCGGCCGAACGGCGAGAACATCAACGTCGGCTGCGGGGCCACCGACCTGTCGATGCTGCAGGAGGTGGTGCGGGCCGGCAGCTTCGATCTCGGCGTGGCCTTCGACGGCGACGGCGACCGCGTGCTCGCCGTGGACGAGGTCGGGGAGACGGTCGACGGCGACCAGATCGTGGCGGTGGCGGCACTCGGCCTCGGCGTGGACACGGTCGCCGTCACGGTGATGACGAATCTCGGCTTCCACCGCCTGATGGGAGAGCACGGCATCCGCGTGCTGACGACCGACGTCGGCGACCGCTACGTGCTCGAGGCGCTTCGGCGAGAGGGCGCCGTGCTCGGCGGCGAGCAGTCCGGGCACGTGATCTGCCTCGACGGGCACGTGACCGGAGACGGGCTTGCCGCCGCCCTCCTGCTGTGCCGGTGCCTGGGCGGGCGTCCGCTCTCGCAGGCGGCGGCTGTGATGCCGCGATTCCCACAGGTGAAGGAGAACGTGCCTGTCGTGCGCCGCGAGGTGCCGGAGAGCGTTCTTGCCGAGGCCGCCCGGCTGAACGACGAGCTCGCGGGCCGGGGACGGGTGCTCGTTCGCCCGTCGGGCACGGAGCCGCTCGTGCGGGTGCTCGCAGAGGCCGAGACGGCGGCAGAGGCCGAAGCCCTCTGTGGTAGCATCGCCCGACTCGTTCGTGAGGAGCTCGGCGGCGATTGACCGCCGGCCGGGCCACCACGAGTCCTGGATGACCGGCGAACCAACCACGTCAAGCGGCAGGCGAGGACGAGAAGGGAGATGCGCCTGACATGTGTGGGATCATCGGATACGTCGGCCCGCGGGAGTGCAAGCAGCTCCTGCTGCACGGGCTCGAGCGCCTCGAGTACCGCGGCTACGACTCGGCGGGGATCGCGCTGCTCGAGGTCGACGGCCTCGCATACACCCGCGCAGTCGGCAATCTCCAGAACCTGAAGCGCGAGGCCGGCGACGGGCCGTCTGCCGCCACGACCGGGCTCGGGCACACTCGCTGGGCGACGCACGGCGGCGTCACCGTCGAGAACGCGCACCCGCTCGCCGGGGACGACCCCGCCGAGATCGCCGTCGTGCTGAACGGGATCGTCGAGAACTACCGCGAGCTGCGCGCGCGGCTGCTCGAGGCGGGTCACGTGTTCACCTCCGAGACGGACGCAGAGACCGTCACCCATCTCGTCGAGGAGCACTATGCGGGCGACCTCGTCGAGGCGACCCGGCTCGCCTTCAACGAGCTCGAGGGCCATTTCGCGTTCGTGGTCATCCACCGCGATCATCCGGGCCAGCTCGTCGGCGCCCGCCACCAGTGCCCGCTCGTCGTCGGCGTCGGTCAGGGCGAGATGTTCCTGGCCTCGAACGCCGCGGCGTTCCTGCGGGAGACGCGCGAGGTGCATTTCCCCCGCGACGGCGACATCGTGGCCCTGACGGCCGACGGCCCGCTCTTCGTCGCCGCCGCCGACGGGAGCCACTTCGAGCACGAGCTGATCGAGCTCGACTGGGACGACGAAGGCGCCGAGAAGGCCGGCTTCGAGACCTTCATGCTGAAGGAGATCTACGAGCAGCCGGACGCCGTGGCCGAGACGATCGGCGACCGCGTGCGGCACGGCCGCCTCGAGCTCGAGGGGATCGGCATGGAGGACGACGCGCTGCGCGTCCTGCGGCGAATCGTGATCCTCTCCGCCGGCACCTCCTACCATGCGGCCGTTGCCGCCCGCTACGCGATCGAGGAGTGGGCGCGCGTCCCCGTCGAGCACGACATCGCCTCGGAATGGGTCTACCGCAACCCCGTGCTGGACGAGAGCACGCTCGTGATCGGGATCTCGCAGTCAGGCGAGACGCGGGACACGATCGAGGCGATGAAGCTCGCCCGCACGATGGGTGCGCACACGGTCGCGATCACCAACATGATGGGCTCGCAGATCACGCGCGAGGTGGACTCGGTCCTCTACACGCGCGCCGGTCTCGAGGTCAGCGTGGCGGCGTCCAAGACGTTCACCGCGCAGCTGTCGCTGCTGTTCCTCGTGGCGCTGAAGCTCGCGCAGGTGCGGGAGACGCTGCCGCGTGAGGAGCTGACCTTCATCCTCGACCAGGTGTACTCGCTGCCGGAGAAGATCGCGGCGTTCCTCGAGCGGTGACCATCCGATCGACGACATCGCGCGACGCCACTTCGACAAGCCCTTCTTCCTCTACCTCGGGCGCAACATCGGCCTGCCGGTTGCGCTCGAGGGCGCGCTCAAGCTGAAGGAGATCTCGTACATCCCGACCGAGGCGTACTCGGCTGGCGAGATGAAGCACGGCCCCATCGCGCTGCTCGACGAGAGCACTCCGGTCGTCGTCGTCGCGACCGACCACAAGCGCGTGTACGACAAGATCGTCTCGAACATCCAGGAGGTGCGTGCCCGCGGTGCGCACGTGATCGCGATCGCGACCGACGGGAACGAGGACATCCAGCATCACGCGGACGACGTGATCTTCATCCCGCGTTCGCCGGCTTTCCTGCAGGCGGTGCTGGCGGTCGTGCCGCTGCAGCTCCTCGCCTACCGGATCGCGCGCCTGCGGGGCCTCAACGTCGACCAGCCGCGCAACCTGGCGAAGACCGTCACGGTGGAGTAGGCACCGCCCCGCGTGAGGGTCTCCCTTCCGGGCGCGGCGCCGTGGCTTCGTGCCGTCAGGCGCGGGGAGGAGAGGGATGCGCCGACAGCCTGCTCCACCAGCGCCGCAGTGCGTCGGCCGGCGTCAGGCGGATGCCGGCCTCGGGCGCGTGGGTGCTTCCGGCGCCTGCCCGGCGGCCGAGCCAGGGGTGGTCTCCCATCAGCGCTGCAGCTCGCATGCTGACCGTATCGGCAGCTGCGGCCCGTTTCCGTAGCCTCGAACGGGGAAGGGGCCGCCCGTGGGCGGCCCCTTCCCCGGCGGTCAGGGCGGTGCGCTACTTCTCGCCGCGCAGCACCATCGAGAGGATGCCTGCGAGTGCGGCGCCGAGGAGCGGCCCCACGATGTAGATCCAGACGTTGCCGAACTCCGCCGCGTAGATCGCCGGGTCGAGCGACCGAGCCGGGTTGAAGGAGCCACCGGACGACGGGCCCATCGTCAGTGCGGCGACGAAGATGAAGCCGCCGATCGCCACCGGCGCGAGCACGCCCTTCCACGCGGCCGTCTCGTCGGTCGCCACGGTGATGATCACCGAGACGAATAGGAACACGGCGACGAGCTCGATCAGCAGCGCGCGCCAGTCGTCCACGGAGGACGCCGGGACGGTGACGAGGGCGTCCTTGACGTCGCTCGTGTACAGCAGGGTTGCGACGAGGGCCGCGACGAAGCCGCCGACGAGTTGCGCCGCCCAATAGGGGATCACGTCCTTCATGGGGAACTTCTTCCCCACGGCCAGGCCCAGGCTGACGGCCGGGTTGAAGTGCCCGCCCGAAACCTGGCCGAACGCGGCGATCATCAGGCCGAGGCCGAGGCCGAAGCCGGCGGCGATCCCGGCGGGTGCGATGCTGAGCGGCAGGTTTTCGGCCGAGGCGATGCCGCTGAAGCCGATGAAGAAGAAGCCGAACGTGCCGACCATCTCGGCCAGCAGTCGGGCGTTGAGCGTGGGTAGCGCAGGTGCTGCCATCGGGGTCTCCGGTCTGTCGACGTCGACGATGTGTGGCGATCGCTTCGGCACGCCGTGGTGGGTTCCTGCGAACGGGGCTCGCGGTGCGCGGGCCGCCACCGCGTGGAGGCGTACGATCGTGGGAACGACCCGACGGACAGGAGGGGAAGACGATGCCGAGCGTGCTCGTTCTCGCCGGTGACGCGGCCGAGGACCTCGAGGTGATGTTCGTGAAGTACCGGCTCGCCGAGGCAGGCTACGACGTCCACGTGGCGGCACCGACGGCACGGCCGATCAAGCTCGTCGTGCACGACTTCGAAGAGGGCTTCGACGCCTACGTCGAGCGTCCCGGCAGGCAGTGCCCGGTCGACGTGACGTTCTCCGCGTGCGATCCGGCGGGCTACGCCGGGCTCGTGATCCCGGGCGGCCGCGCCCCCGAGTACATCCGGGTCGATCCCGACGTCCGGCGCATCGTCGAGCACTTCTTCGCCGCCGACAAGCCGGTGGGGACGCTGTGTCACGGCCCGCAGGTGCCGGCGGCCTACGGGTTGCTCCAGGGGCGCCGCTGCTCGGCGTACCCGCCACTCGCGCCGGACATCGCGGCGGCGGGGGGAGTCTGGGTGGACGAGCCGGACAGCGTCGACGGCAACCTCGTCTCGTGCCGGGGCTGGGGCGACCTCGCCGAGTGGTCGCGCGCGTTCGTCGACTCCCTCGATCGGGCGGCCGTTCCGGCGTGACGCAGCTTCCCTCGCACGCCACCGCCCTCGCGGACGTGCTTCGGCTCCCCGGGGGAGAGGAGCGTGCCGACCGGCTCGCGGTGGAGGAGCCGCTCGAGATCCGGATCGGCGGAGAGCCCGTGGCAGTGACAATGCGCACGCCGGGCCACGACGAGGAGCTCGCGCTCGGCTTCTGCCTCGGCGAAGGGCTGCGGCCGGCCTCCGCACACCTGCCCGAGGATCTCGCTGCCAACACCGTCGACGTGGACGCCCCCGGCTTCGACCCGGGGCGCCTGGCGCGGAGCTTCTACACGTCGTCGTCGTGCGGGGTGTGCGGCAAGGGTGCGCTCGAGGCCGTCGCGGTCGAGGCCGAGCGGGTCGAGAGCGAGCTGCGGGTCGACCTCGCCGCGGTCATCGGCATGCCCGGCGACCTCCGCTCGGCGCAGCCGGCGTTCGAGCGCACGGGCGGGCTCCACGCGACGGGGCTCTTCTCGTCGCGGGGCGTCCTCGAGCTGGTGCGCGAGGACGTCGGGCGCCACAACGCGATGGACAAGGTGATCGGGCGGGCGTTCCTGGAGGGGCGGCTACCGCTCTCCGACAGCGTCCTCTGCGTGAGCGGCAGGCTCTCGTTCGAGCTCGTGCAGAAGGCCGCGGTGGCGGGCTGTCCGGTGCTCGTCGCGGTCGGTGCACCCTCGTCTCTCGCCGTCGACCTGGCTGCCGACCGCGGGATCACGCTGTGCGGCTTCGTCCGCGACGGGCGGGCGAACGTGTACACGGAGTCGTGGCGGATCGTCCGCTGACGGGCGTGCTGCTCGTCGGCGGCGCGTCGTCCCGGTTCGGCACGCCGAAGGCGCTTGCGCGCATCGGCGGGGAAACGCTTGCCGAGCGGGCGTGGAAGGTGCTCGGCGATGCCTGCGAGGAGGTGCTCGCCGTCGGGAAGCTCGCGGACGGATTGCGGCTCCCGTTCGCACTGCTCGACGACGGCGCCACGGAGCGGGCGCCCGTCTTCGGGGTGATGGCCGGCCTGCGGGCGGCATCGAACGAGGTCTGCGTGGTGCTGCCGGTCGACTGTGTGGCGATCACGGCCGAGGTGCTGCGTGCGCTCGGGCGGGCAGTGGCCGTCCCGCAGACGGGCCCGCTGCCGGGGGCGTACCTGACCGCGGTGCTGCCGCTGCTCGAGGAGCGGGTTTCGCGCGGAGAGCTGTCGCTGCGCGGCGTCAACGCGAACGTGTTGCACGTCGAGGAGGCTCTACTCGTCGACGTCGACACCCCCGACGATCTCGACCTCGCCGCTCTCGACGAGCGTCGTCCGGCCTGAGTCGTCTGCCACCTCGAGCCCGCCTCCCGGGCCGAATCCCGCTGCGACTCCCTGCACCCCGCCGACGCTGACGCGGGTGCCCCGCAGCGCGTTCCGCGCCTCCAGCCCGGGTCGCACGCGCTCGAGCCCTCCCGCACTCCAGGCGTCGTAGGCGCTCTCCAGCCGGCACAGCAGCTCGGCCAGCAGGACGCCCCGGTCGTGGCGTCGTCCGCTCGCGGTGCGAAGCGAGCCTGCCGGGGTGCGCGTTCGCGCCGGCAGCGCTGCCCTCTCCTGGCCGACGTTGACGCCGATACCCGCTATGACGGAGCCGCCGGTGCTCTCCAGCAGGATGCCGGCGAGCTTGCGCCCGTCGAGCAGCACGTCGTTGGGCCACTTCACCTGCGCCTGCCGTCCCACGAGCTGCTCGACTGCCTCGGCCGTTGCGAGCGCGGCCACGAGCGAGAGCTGCGGCAGCACTCCTCCGGCCGGGCGCAGGAGGACGGAGCAGAGCAGGGAGTCACCGTCCTTGTCCTCCCAGGTGCGGCCGAGCCGTCCTCTACCGGAGGTCTGGTGCTCGGCGACCGCGACCGCGCCCTCGGGCAGGGCCGGGCCCTTCAGCAGCTCCTGCGTCGAGCCGCATTCGTGGACGTACAGGTACGGCTCGCCGAAGCGCCCCCTGCGGAGCAGCCGGAACGCATCCGGGCACAGGTCACTCGTCATCGCGTTGCCGCCGCGACCGCTTGACGGCGCCGCGCCGCCGCTTCGTCGCGAGCCGCTCTTCCGTGGCGCCCCGTGTCGGGCGCGTCGGCACACGGCGGCGCTCCATGCGCAGCGCCTCGGCGAGGCGGGCCACGAGGCGCTCGGTCGCCAGCTCGCGGTTGCGAGCCTGACTGCGCTCGTCCTGGGCGACCGCCCGCAGCACCGGCCCCGCCCTGGCGATCACCCGCCGCTTCTGTGCGTCGGTCAACGCGCTCGACGCCTCCACATCGAAGGTGGCCTCGACGCGCGTCTCGGAGGTGTTCGCGTGCTGGCCGCCCGGGCCGCTCGACCGCGAGACGCGCAGCCGGATCTCGGCCAGCGGGAGCGTCACGGAGCGGGTCACCCGAACGCTGTCGCCATCGCCCACGGGCGACACGATACGCGTCCGCGCGGGGCGCGCTGCGAGCAGCGGGCCACCCGCATAGACTCCGGCGCGATGGCGTGCATCCTGCTCGACGTCGACGGCGTCCTCCACGTTTCCGGCGAACCGATCCCGGGTGCCGTGGAGGCCGTAGCCCGCCTCCGCCGACAGGGCCATTCCCTGCGTTTCGTCACGAACAACTCGACCCGCCCGCGCGCGCTCCTGGCAGAGGAGCTGCGCGGGCTCGGTGTCGAGCTCGACGAGGACGAGATCCAGACGACCCCACGTGCCGCAGCCCGGGAGCTCGCGGGCAAGCGCGTGTTCGCGCTCGTGATGGCGGCGATCGTGCCGGATCTCGAAGGCATCGAGCTCGTCGGCGAGCACGCCGACGCCGTGCTGTTCGGCGGCTGCGACGAGACGCTCGAGCCCAACCAGGTCTTCTCCTACATGAACCTCGGACGTGCCTTTGGCGAGCTGCAGCTGGGCGCCGACTTCTACTGCCTGCACAAGAACAAGTGGTGGCAGACGAGTCGCGGCCAGATGCTCGACGCCGGCGCCTTCGTCGCGGGCCTCGAGTACGCCACGGGGATCGACGCAACCGTGCTCGGCAAGCCGAGCCCCGCCTACTTCGCGGCCGCGCTCGACGCGCTCAACGCCGAGCCCGAGCTGACGTGGATGGTGACCGACGATGTCGAGGCGGACGTGCGTGGCGCCCAGCTCTTCGGCATGCGCACGGCGCTCGTCCGCACGGGCAAGTTCCGGCCCGAGACGCTCGAGAGCTCGGGACTGGTGCCGGAGATCGTGCTCAGCTCGCTGGCGCAGTTCCCGGACTGGCTCGAACGCTCGCTCTGACGCGTGATGGCCGTCCGTATCGGCACCGACCTGATCGAGATAGAGCGCGTCGTGCGGGCGCTCGAGCGGCCGGGCTTCCGAGACCGCTGCTTCACCGACGCGGAGCAGGCGTACTGCGAGTCGCGCCGGAACCCGGCGGAGAGCTACGCCGCGCGCTTCTGTGGCAAGGAGGCGGTCGGCAAGGCACTCGGCTGCGGTGTCCGCTTCACCTGGAAGGAGATCGAGATCGTCGGCCCGCCCAAGCCCGGCGTCACCCTCAGCGGCCGTACCGCACGGTTCGCGGAGAAGGTCGGGATGGTCGAGCTCGACGTCTCGCTGACGCATTCCCACACGATGGCCGGGGCGACCTGCGTCGTCTCTCTGGGGGACTGATGTCGCACGAGTCCTTCGAACCGCTCTACACGGCGGACGAGATGCGCGAGGCCGAGGCCCGCTACCCCGGCTACCCCGCGTCGGCACCCGAGCTGATGGATCGCGCCGGCTCTGCCGTCGCCCGGGAGGCGATGCGCGCCTTCCCGCGCGCTCGGCGCTTTGCCGTCGTGTGCGGTGGCGGCGCGAACGGCGGCGACGGCGCGGTCGCGGCGCGCGTGCTGACGGAGGCAGGCCGGGAGGCGGTCGAGACCGAGGAGCCGGAGGGATACGACGTCGTCGTCGACGCGCTCTTCGGCACCGGCTTCCGCGGAGCCCCGAGGCCCGAGGCGGCCGCCCTGATCGAGCGCATGAACGACGCCGGTGCACCCGTCGTCTCCGTCGACGTCCCGTCCGGTGTCAACGCGTCCACCGGCGAGATCGAGGGTGCTGCCGTCCGCGCGGCGCTGACCGTCACGTTCCACGGGCGCAAGGTGGGGCTCGTCGTGGCCCCCGGCCGGTTCCACGCGGGCCGCGTGGTCGTCGCCGACATCGGCCTCGAGCACCTCGCCACGAGTGCGCGGCGGACGACGGACGCGCTGCTGCGCCTCGTGCCGCGGCGCGCCCCCCACGACTCCAAGTTCACCGCGGGCGTGGTTCTCGTCGTCGGGGGCTCGCCCGGCATGACAGGCGCGGCGGTGCTCACCGCCAGCGCGGCTCTGCGGGCGGATGCGGGCTACGTGACCCTGGCGGTTCCCGCCGCCTCGCTGCCGGTCGTCGAGGCGCTCACGCTCGAGCCCGTCAAGCGGGGGTTCGAGTGGGGCTCGGCCGCCGACCAGATCCTGGCCGAAGCGGAGCGAGCGGACGCGGTCGCCCTCGGGCCCGGCCTCGGGCGCAGCGAGGAGGCGCGAGTGCTCGTGCGCGCTCTCCTCGAGCGCCTCACGGTTCCGGTCGTGGTCGACGCCGACGCCCTCTACGGGCTCGAGCCGCTGGAGCGGAGAGCCGCCACCGTCCTCACGCCGCACGCGGGCGAGCTCGCGCGCCTGCTCGGCATCGGCGCCGGGGAGGTCGGCGCGCACCGCCTCGAGTCGGCACGCCGAGGCGCGGAGCACTTCGGGGCGGTCGTCCTGCTCAAGGGAGCCGACACGATCGTGCAGGGGCCTGGCGGCGGCCCCATCGTGTCCGACCTGGCGCCCCCCTCGCTTGCCACGGCGGGCAGCGGTGACGTGCTGACCGGTGTGATCGCAGCCTTCCTCGCCAAGGGCGTCGAGCCGGTGACGGCGGCGGCGGCCGCGGCAGCCGCGCACGGCATCGCGGCGTCCTCGGTGCCGAGCCAGGCAGGTCTCGTCGCGAGCGACGTCGTCGCGGCGCTTCCCGCAGCGCTCTCCTGAGGCCCCGGGGGCCTGCGCTGCGCTCGGACGGGCCGCCCGGCCGCCTACCAGTAACCTCGAGCCGGTGAAGGTGGAGATCCTTGGCTCGGGTGGAGCGACGACGACCCCTCGCCCAGGGTGCCTCTGCCGCGTGTGCGTCGAGGCGCGAGCGCGGGGGATCCCCTACGCCCGCACCGGCCCGTCCACCTTCGTGCACGGCCCCGACCTGATCTTCGACACCCCTGAGGAGTCGAGGCTCCAGCTCGAGCGCGCCGGCATCGGCGAGATCGCGGCCTGCTTCTACTCGCACTGGCACCCCGATCACACGATGGGGCGCCGCGTGTGGGAGACGCGCAACGGCGACTTCCGCACCTGGCCGCGGGAGGCAAAGCGCCCGCGCGTGACCGACGTCTACCTGCCCGAGCAGGTGGCGGCCGACTTCCGCGTCTGGCTCGGAGGCATGGCGCACCTGGAGTTCATGCAGCAGCGGGGCTGGATCAGGATCCACGAGCTGCGGGACGGCGACGTCGTCGAGCTCGGCGGCGTCAGCGTCCGCCCTTTCCGGCTCGAGGAGGACTACGTCTACGCATTCGAGGTGCGAGACGGCAGCACGCGGCTGCTCGTCGCGATGGACGAGCTGAACGGCTGGGCGCCCCCGGCCGAGCTGCGTGGGTGCGACCTCGCGGTGCTGCCGATGGGGATCTGCGAGTACGACGTCTTCAGCGGCGAGCGGCGAATCCACCCCGAGCATCCCGTGCTCGCCTTCGAGGCGACGTTCGAGGAGACGCTCGGCATCGTCGACCGGCTCGATGCCCGGCAGGTCGTGCTGAGCCACGTGGAGGAGATGGACGGGCTCACCTACGACGACCTCGGGCGTCTCGCCGACCGCCTGCGCGCCGAGGGGCGGCCGATCAGGTTCGCCTTCGACGGCATGACCGTCGACGTCTCGCAGCCGCCGCGACCGGAGGTGCTTCCGTGACAATGGGGCCATGGCCCGGTCGCACTTCACGCTCGACCTCGCGGCGGTGCGCCACAACGCCCGTGCGCTGATCCGTGCGCTCGGCGGCGCCGAGCTGTGGGCGGTCGTCAAGTCGGACGGGTACGGGCACGGCGCCGCCGACGTGGCCGGGGCCGCGCTCGCCGAGGGCGCCCGCGCGCTGTGCTTCGCGACCGCCGGCGAGGCGGCGCTCCTGCGGCCGGCGTTCCCCGAGGTGCGGATGATCGTGCTCGGCCCGTCCGGCCCGGCAGACGTGCGTACGGCCAGGGACGCGGGCCTCGAGATCGTCGTCTCGGATGCGCCGCAACCCGAGGGCATCCCGGTCCACCTCAAGCTCGACACGGGCATGGGCCGCTGGGGGCTCCCCGAGCTGCCCGCCTCCGCGGCCGGGACCGGCGTGGTCGGGCTGATGAGCCATTTCGCGTCGGCCGACACCGACCCGGCGTACACGCGCCTGCAGACCGGTCGCTTCCTCGAGGCAACCGCACCGTACGCGCACCTGACGCGGCACCTCGCGAACAGCGCCGGAGTGCTGCGCTATCCGGAGGCGCGGCTCGACGCGGGCCGGTGCGGCATCGCCCTGTACGGGATCTCGCCGTTCGGCGGCGACGCCGCCGCCGACGGGCTTCGCCCCGCTCTCCGCTGGGAGTCCGAGATCACGCAGGTGCGCCACCTCGCGCCGGGGGAGAGCACCGGGTACGGACGACGCTTCGTCGCGATCCGGCCGACGTGGATCGGCCTCGTCCCCGTCGGCTACGCGGACGGGCTTCGCCGCGACCTGACCGGGACCGAAGTGCTCGTGCAGGGCAGCAGAACGCGTATCGTCGGAACCGTGTCGATGGACGCGGTCGCAGTGGAGCTCGATGACGCCCTTCCGGCGGGGACGCCCGTGACCCTCGTCGGTGACGGCGTCACGATCGAGGCGCATGCGCGCCGTGCCGGCACGATCGGATACGAGATCGCGTGCGGGCTCGTCTCCTGGCCGCCGCGCGCCACGCGGGAGGTCGTCGATGGCTGACGGAGTGGCGCTGCGCCGGGAGTTGCAAGACGCCCGCGCCCCGGAGCTCGCGGCCCGGGTGGCCCGCCTGCTCGCCCCGTTCGGCGGGGACGAACGTGTGCTGGACGCGGGCTGCGGCACGGGCGCGCTGGCGTACGCCGTCGCCCCACGCGTCGCCGAGGTCGTCGGCGTCGACTCCTCCGCGGCGCTCCTCGAGGCGGCGCGACAGGGAGCGCCCTCGAACTGCACCTTTCTCGAGGCGGATGTGACCGCGCTCCCGTTCGAGTACGGGGCGTTCGACCTCAGCGGGTGCCTCCGTGTCCTGCACCACGTTCGCCGTCCAGAGCTCGTCGTGGCCGAGCTCACCAGGGTCACCCGTCCCGGCGGGCGCATCCTGCTCGCCGACCAGCTCGGTCACGTCGACCCGACCGTGTCGGTCGAGATCGACCGCTTCGAGCGCGCCCGCGATGCGTCGCACAATCGCCTTCTGCCCGACGGGGACATCCGCTACCTGCTCGACGCCAACGACCTGGTCGTGACGGCCAACGAGGTCGTCGTCGAGCAGATCGACGTCGAGCGGTTCCTCGACATGGTGGAGCTCGAGGGCGAGGAGCGCGCGCGCGTGAGGCGCATGGCGCCGGGGGCGACGTACGAGATCGAGGTCGGCTGGTACGTGGCGCACAAGCGAGGCGCCTGACAGATACCCCTTTAGGGTATACTCAGGGCGTGATGGGCGAGATCACGTACGCCGTGCCCGGCATTTCGTGCTCCCATTGCACGGCTGCGATCGAAGCGGAGGTCGCTCGCCTCGAAGGGGTCGCGACCGTCGCCGCCGACGTCGAGTCGAAGCTCGTCGTCGTGCGCGGTGACCACCTCGACGACGACGCGATTCGCGCCGCCATCGGCGAGGCGGGCTACGAGGCGGCATGAGCGCCGTCGCCAAGCGCGCCCGCATGGAGCTCCCGATCGAGGGGATGACGTGCGCCTCGTGTGCGGCGCGCATCGAGAAGAAGCTCAACCGGCTCGAGAGCGTCGAGGCAACGGTCAACTACGCCACCGAGCGTGCAACCGTCGACTACGACCCCTCGGGCGTGACGCCCGAGCGGCTCGTCGAGGTGGTCGAGGAGACCGGCTACCACGCCTCGCTGCCGGCCCCGCCGGAGGCCGGTCCGCCCGCTGCGGCCGAGGCGGTCGATCCGGCCGCAGCGTGGCGCCTGCGCCTGCTCTTCTCGGCCGTCCTCACCCTGCCCGTCCTTCTCCTGGCGATGCTGGAGCCGCTGCAGTTCGACGGGTGGCAATGGCTGTCGCTCCAGCTCGCCACTCCCGTCGTGCTCTGGGGCGCGTGGCCGTTCCATCGCGCGGCCTGGCTCAACCTGCGGCACGCGAGCGCCACGATGGACACGCTCATCTCGCTCGGCACGCTCTCCGCCTGGGGCTGGTCGGTCGTCGCGCTCTTCTTCCTCGGAGCAGGCGAGCTGGACATGCGCATGGGCTTCTCGCTGGAGCTCGGCGCCGGCTCGGGCAGCGGCGACCTCTACCTCGAGGTGGCCGCGGTTGTGACGACGCTGATCCTCACCGGCAGGTTCCTCGAGGCCCGGGCGAAGCGCCGTGCGGGAGCGGCCCTGCGCGCCCTCCTCGAGCTCGGTGCGAAGGACGTTGCCGTGCTCGGCACCGACGGTACGGAGCGCCGCGTGCCGATCGGCGAGCTCGCCGCCGGCGACCTGTTCGTCGTCCGCCCGGGCGAGAAGGTCGCGACCGACGGAGTGGTCGTCGAGGGCGTCTCCGCGATCGACACGTCGATCGTCACGGGGGAGAGCGCGCCGGTCGAGGTCTGCCCCGGCGACGAGGTGATCGGCGCCACGGTCAATGTCGGCGGGCGCGTCGTGATGCGCGCGACGAGGGTCGGCTCCGAGACTGCGCTTGCCCAGATCGCACGCATGGTGACCGAGGCACAGAGCGGGAAGGCCGACGTGCAGCGGCTGGCCGACCGCGTCTCCGCCGTGTTCGTGCCGATCGTGATCGGTCTCGCTGCCGCCACGCTCGTCTACTGGCTGGCGACCGGGTCGGACGCCTCGTACGCGTTTGCCGCGTCGGTCGCGGTGCTCATCATCGCGTGCCCCTGTGCGCTCGGGCTGGCCACCCCGACAGCCCTGCTGGTCGGCACCGGCCGCGGCGCCCAGCTCGGGGTGCTGATCAAGGGGCCGGAGGTACTCGAGTCGACCCGCCGCACCGACACGGTCGTCCTCGACAAGACGGGCACGATCACCACCGGCAAGATGGCGCTCGTCGCGGTGCACCCCGCCCCGGGCGAGGACGAGGCCACCGTGTTGCGCCTCGCCGGCGCCGTCGAGCACGCGTCCGAGCACCCGATCGCTGCCGCCATCGCCGCAGGCGCGACGCGCGCGGCCGGCCGCCTGCCTGCCGTCGCGGGCTTCACGGCCGAGACCGGCCTGGGCGCTCGAGGCGTCGTCGAGGGCCATGACGTGGTCGTCGGCCGTCCCGCGCTCCTCGCGGACCTCGGCCTGGCGTTGCCTGCGCCGCTCGAGACGGCGTGCCGTGAGGCCGAGTCGTCCGGGCACACCGCAGTTGCCGCCGGCTGGGACGGTGCTGCGCGCGCCGTCTTCGTCGTGGCCGACACCGTCAAGCCGACGAGCGCCGAGGCGGTCGCGGAGCTGCGCGCTCTCGGGCTGCGGCCGGTGCTGCTGACCGGCGACAACGAGGCGACGGCGCGCTCGGTCGCCGCCGCCGTCGGCATCGACGACGTGATCGCGGAGGTGCTCCCGTCCGACAAGGCCGCTGTCGTGTCGCGCCTCCAGGCGGGAGGGGCGGTCGTGGCGATGGTAGGCGACGGCGTCAACGATGCCCCCGCGCTCGCCGGAGCCGATCTCGGCATCGCGATCGGCACGGGCACCGATGTGGCCATCGAGGCCGCCGACCTGACGCTCGTCTCCGGCGACCTGCGCTCCGCGGTGGATGCCATCAGGCTGTCGAGGCGCACGTTGGCGACGATCAAGGGCAACCTCTTCTGGGCGTTCGCCTACAACGTCGCCGCGATTCCCCTTGCGGCGGCGGGCTACCTCAACCCGATGATCGCTGGGGCGGCGATGGCGTTCTCGAGCGTCTTCGTCGTCACCAACTCCCTCCGGCTACGGCGATTCAGGAGCGTGCGAGCGTGACACACGGATACAGCGCGGACAGGAAGAAGCTGCAGAACCGGCTACGGCGCATCGAGGGGCAGGTGCGAGGGATCGAGAAGATGGTGGAGGACGATCGCTACTGCATCGACATCCTCACCCAGATCGCGGCGACGACGACCGCGCTCGAGACGGTCGGGCTGAAGATCCTGGAAGACCACACCCGCCACTGCGTGGCCGGTGCGCTTGCGTCCGGCGACGAGGGCGTGGCGCGCGAGAAGACCGAGGAGTTGCTCGCCGCCGTCCAGCGCTTCACGAAGGCGCGCTGAAGCCCGCCTGGGGACCGGCGGCGAGCGCCACGGCTACGGCTCGTGCTCGGCGGCGTAGTCGGCCCGGCTCAGCACTCTCGCCGTCAGGGTCGGCGCGAGTGCCTGCGCGATCGCCCCGAGGCGGTACGGGAACCACGGGATCACCACCTCGGCCTTGCCGTGCTCGATCGCCGAGAGCACCTCGGCCGCGATCCGCTCCGGTCCGACCACGAAGCGACGGCCGAGCCGGGTGGCGAAGAACGTCGGATGCGGGAAGCCCGGCGTCGTCACGAACCCGGGCAGGATCGTGTGCACCTCGATGCCCGAGCCGCGCAGCGCCGCGCGCAGCGAGCGGGAGAACCCCACCTGGGCGTGCTTGGACGCCGAGTACGGCGCAGCCGGGGTGAAGACGATCGAGCCGCCGATCGACGCGATCGTGACGACGTGCGCGCTGCCGCCTCCCCGTGCTGCCCGTCGCAGGCCGGCCAGCAGCCCGCGGGTCGTCCAGACGCCTCCCAGGTAGTTGACGGCGAGCGACCGCTCGACCAGCTCGAGCGGTGCGTCGGCGAAGCTGCCCCGCGCCAGGAAGCCGGCGCTGTTGACGAGCAGGTGCACCGCGGGGTGGCGCTCAAGGATCCGGGCCGTCGCGTGCGCCACCGCCTCTCTGTCGCCGACGTCGCATGCCTCGACCTCCCCGCCGATCTCCGCCGCGAGGCTCTGGAGCACCTCCTCACGTCGCGCCACGAGCACGCAGTGCCACCCCTGCGCCGCGACCCGGCGCGCGATCGCCTCACCGATCCCGGAGGATGCCCCGGTCACGACGGCGACCCGCCGGAGGGCGTGGGCGCCGGTCACGCGTCACCCCCCGTCCGCTCCGCGGTCTTGGCCTGGAACGCGCGGCTCGTGCGCGCGACCCTCGAGCCGAGCCGTGCCACGAGCGACGGGGCGATCCCGAAGAGCACGGTCGCCGGGCGGTACGGAAACCAGGGCACGACGACCTCGCTGCGGCCGCGCTCGATTGCCTTGACGATTGCTCGGGCCACGTCGTCGGGCTGCGCGACGATGTGGCGTAGCACGCGATGCTCGACCAGGGCGCGCTGGGGGAATCCCTCTGTCTGCACGTACCCGGGCAGGATCGTGTGCACGTCGACGCCGCTGCCTCGCAGGGTCGCGCGGAGCGAGCGCGAGAAGGCGAGCTGTGCGTGCTTCGCGGCGACGTACGCCCCCGACGGCGCGAAGGCGACGGCGCCGGCGACGGAGACGACGTTGACGACGTGCGAGCGGCCCTCGGCCGCGGCACGGAGGCCGGGGAGCAGCGCCCGCGTGACCCAGACGCCGCCCAGGTAGTTCACCCTCGCAACCTCTTCGACGAGGTCGAGGTCGACCTCGTCGAGCGCGTGACGGGCCGGGATGCCGGCGTTGTTGACGAGGAGGTGCAGGGCGGGGTGCCGGGCGAGGATACGGCCCGAGGCCGCCTCGACTGCGTCGCGGTCGCCGACGTCGCAGACCTCGGCTTCCGCGTCGAGCTCGCCGGCCAGAGAGCGGAGTCGATCGCCTCGTCGCGCCACCAGCACGCAGTGCCAGCCGCGCCTGGCGAGCAGCCGCGCGGTCGCCTCGCCGATCCCGGACGAGGCTCCCGTCACGACCGCTACCCGCCGAATGTCCTCACCGTCCCCACGTTGATCTCGACCGTGTCTCGGATGTCCTCCGCGTACCCTCCGGCGAGCGTAACGCAGACGGGTACACCCGCCGACAGGAGCGTCTCCTTCACGTACGCGTCCCGGGCAAGCAGGCCCGGCATGGAGAGGGCCAGGCGGCCGAGCCGGTCGCCCTCGTACGGGTCGGCTCCGGCGAGCACGAAGACGAGCTCCGGGCGGGCGCGCCGCAGCGCCTCGGGCAACAGCCGGGAGAGGCCCTCGAGGTAGGGGGCGTCGCCCGTCCCGTCCGGCAGGTCGAGCTCGAGGTCGCCCGGTACCCGCTTGAACGGGTAGTTGCGGAAGCCGTTGATCGAGAGCGTGAACGCGTCGGCGTCGGCGGCGAGGAGCGAGTGGGTGCCGTCGCCCTGGTGCACGTCGAGGTCGACGACGAGCACGCGGCGCAGCCTGCCGCGAGCGCGGAGCGAGCGATAGGCGGTGACGACGTCGTTGAACACGCAGAAGCCGCGCCCGCTGTCGGCGAAGGCGTGGTGGGTGCCTCCACCCAGGTTCATCGCGACGCCGTTCTCGAGCGCTGCCTGCGCCGCCTGGATCGTCGCACCCGTGGCCCGCCGGGAGCGTTCGACGAGCTGGGGTGACCAGGGCAGGCCCAGCGCCAGCTGCTCTCTGCGCTCGAGGCGGCCCTCGCGGACGCGCTCGAGGTACGCGGCGGTGTGTGCCCGCCCGACCTCGTCCCAGGCGGCGGACCGCGCGTTCTCGACCTCGACCCCCGGCAAGGCCTCCGCGCGCTCGCGCACGAGACGGTACTTCGCGAGCGGGAAGCGATGGCCCTCGGGCAGGGGGTACGTGTAGACGTCGTGAGCGAAGGCCTGCATGCCTGCGACCGTACCGAACGGTCGTGGGCGCGAGGCATGCCGCGCCCGACTAGGATCGCGGGGATGAGCGGACGGTTCGACGGCAAGCAGGCGCTGGTTCTCGGGGTCGCGAACAAGCGCTCGATCGCGTGGGCGATCGCCAAGCGCCTGCACGAGGAGGGTGCTGAGCTGGCGTTCACCTACCAGGGCGAACGCATCGAGAAGGGTGTGCGCGAGCTCGCAGAGTCGGTCGACGCCCGGCTCGTGACCGAGTGCGACGTGCGCTCCGACACCGATGTCGCACGCGTCTTCGCCGAGGCCGGCGAGGCCTTCGGTGGCGGCCTCGACGTGCTCGTCCACTCCGTTGCATTCGCAGCAGCCGAGGATCTCGAAGGCCGCTTCATCGATACGCCCCGCGACCGCTTCTGGATGGCGGTCGACATCTCCGCCTACAGTCTCGTCGCCTGCGCCAGGGCGGCAGAGCCGCTCATGCAGGCGCGCGGCGGCGGCTCGATCGTGACGATGACGTACCTGGGCGGCGTCCGCGCTGTGCCGCACTACAACGTGATGGGGGTCGCCAAGGCGACTCTCGACGCCAGCGTGCGCTATCTCGCCTGGGACCTCGGACAGAGTGGCATCCGCGTCAACGCCGTCTCGGCCGGGCCCGTGCGCACGCTGGCGGCACGGTCGATCGCCGGCTTCACGACCATGGAGGAGATGTTCGAGCAGCGGTCGCCGCTGCACCGCCACATCGGAGCCGACGATGTCGGCTCCGCCGCTGCCTACCTGCTCTCGGACGACGCTGCGAACGTGACCGGGACGATGCTGTACGTCGACTCCGGCTATCACGCGATGGGCATGTGATCGCGCCGCCTTCGTCCTGACCCCCGGGGGCTACGATAGGGGAGTGACGAAGCAGGCTGCCCCGGTTCGCATCGTCCCGTGCCCGGGCGCGACGGTGCCCGCGCGGCTCGCGCAGGAGATCGCCGCCAGGCTGGAGAGCCTGCCGCTGCACGGTGAGGCCGCAGGAGACGTGATCGCGGTCGACGGCTGTGCCGATGCGTGCGCTAGCCGCTCCCTCGGCGCCCGCGGCGTGCTGGCCACCTCCGTCGGCCTGCACGAGCTGGGAGCGGTTCCCGGCGACGAGCTCGGCCCGGCGGAGCGCGAGCGGCTGCTCGCCGAGGTGGTGCGTCGTCTCCGTGCCGCGGGCGAGCAGGCGCCTGCCGCGCGCGTGCAGCATCGGCGTCCTGCGGCCCCGAGCCCGTTCGGGCACGCAGAGAAGCGCCCACACTCGCAGGACGACTACCTCTACGCGATCCGCACGCTGACGTCTCCGTTGGTCGGCTGCGGCACCGTCGTCGCCGACCTCCCTACCCTGGCCGCCCATGTCGCCCGCGTGCTCTCCGTCTCCCGCCCGACGGCGGGCGCGATGCTCGACCGGCTCGAGGCGGACGGGCTGATCGAGCGCGGGCCCGGGCGCGAGGTGCTGCTCACGGCTGCCGGACGCCGGGGAGCTGACCGGCTCGTTCGCCGCCACCGCGTGGTGGAGCGGCTGCTCACGGACGTCCTCGGCTACCCCATGGCCGAGTGCCATGGGCTGGCCCTGCAGATTCGCGGCGAGTTCGACGAGGGCATGACGGAGCGCCTGGCCGAGCAGCTGGCCCCTTCCGACTGCTGCCCGCACGGCTGGCCGCTCGATCCGGGGCAGGAGCGGGGACGGCTCGCCAACGCGTTCGTTCTCTCGGCGCTCGAATCCGGGCACGCAACGGTCGTCGCGCTCGTAGAGGACGACTCGGAGGCGGTGAGCCGGCTCGCGGAGCTCGGGCTGCTCCCGGGCGTGGAGATCGAGCTGGTCGACGCGCCGGGCGGCACCCGCAGCGTCGTGGCCGACGGCGCCACGCTCCGCCTCGACGAGGCGAGCGCCGCCTCGGTGCTCGTGCGCCAGCGGCGCTGACCTCGACTCGCGGCGGCGGCGGCCCGTTCTCTGAGGGTGAGCCGGTCGGCGACCGGACGACCTCGCCGATCACCACGAGCGCCGGTGAGGAGAGGCCTGCGGCGTCCTCGCCAGCGTCGCCAGCGTGGCCGTGACGGACTCCTGTCCGGGGAGCGTGCCCTGCGAGACGACGGCCGCAGGGGTAGTGGCAGGGAGCCCGGCGCCGATCAGCCCCGCGCACAGGCGCGGCAGCCGCTCGAGGCCCATGAACAGCACCAGGGTGCCGCCCGCTGGCGCGAGCCGCTCGTAGTCCGGCTCGCTCCCGTCGGCACCGCGGCCGCTCGCGATCGTGACCCGATCCGAGATGCCCCGGTGGGTCACCGGGATGAGTGCGGAAGCAGGCACCGCGGCGATCGACGACACCCCCGGCACCACGTCGAACGGGATGCCGTGAGGCGGCCTCCCCAGGCAGCGAGCGGGGCGTTGCTCTAGGCTTTTCAGCGATATCGCCGGGGCGTTGTCCGATGCCGGGCTCCGCTCCGGCTTTGCCCACCTCATTTTTCCCGAGGTGGGCAGCTCCGTCACGAAGGAGAGACGACCCTGAGACCGACCCACCCGATTGGCCTCTACGACCCGGCGTTCGAGCACGATGCGTGCGGCGTCGCGTTCGTCGCGCGCCTCGACGCGGTCCCGAGCCACGAGACGGTGCGGCGGGCGATCGTGGCGCTCGAGAACCTCGAGCACCGGGGCGCCTCGGGCGCGGATCCCGACACGGGTGACGGGGCGGGCATGCTGCTCCAGCTGCCGGACGCCTTCTTCCGCGACGTCGTCGAGGAGCCCCTGCCCCCCGCCGGGGCCTACGGGGTCGCGGTCTGCTTCATGCCGCACGACCCGGGGCGGCGCCGCGCGCTCGAGCAGCTCCTCGTCGACTCCGTCGAGGCGGAGGGCCAGCGGGTCGTCTGCTGGCGGAACGTCCACGTCGACACGGCCCACGTGGGTCGCGTGGCGGGTGAGGCGCGCCCGTACACGGAGCACCTGGTCGTCGCCGCCTCGCCCGAGCTCGCGGGGGACCAGGACGCGTTCGAGCGCAAGCTGTACGTGATCCGGCGTCTGGCCGAGCTCGCCGCCGGGCCGGAGCTCGTGATCCCGAGCTTCTCCTCGCGCACGATCGTCTACAAGGGGATGCTCACCGCGCGGCAACTCCCCGGCTACTACCCGGAGCTGCGGGACGAGCGGGTGCAGTCGGCGCTCGCCCTCGTGCACTCGCGCTTCTCGACGAACACCTTCCCGAGCTGGGAGCTCGCGCACCCGTACCGGATGATCGCCCACAACGGCGAGATCAACACCTTGCGCGGGAACGTCAACTGGATGCGCGCCCGCGAGTCGCAGCTCGCCTCGGCGCTCTTCGGCGACGACCTCGCCAAGGTGCTGCCCGTCGTCAGGCCAGGCGGGTCCGACTCGGCCACTTTCGACAACGTCCTGGAGCTGCTGGTGCTCGCGGGACGCTCGCTGCCGCACGCGATGATGATGATGATCCCCGAGGCCTACCGGGGCCGCGACGACGTCAGCGACGAGCTGCGGGGCTTCTACGAGTACCACCAGACGCTGATGGAGGCCTGGGACGGCCCTGCCGCCGTCGCCTTCACGGACGGGAGAGTGATCGGAGCGACTCTCGATCGTAACGGCCTTCGTCCCGGCCGCTGGCTCGAGACCCGGGACGGCTGGGTGGTGCTCGCCTCGGAGACCGGCGTGCTCGAGGAGCCGCCGGGCAACATCCTGCGCAAGGGCAGGCTCCAGCCCGGCAAGATCTTCCTCGTCGATCTCGGGCAGGGACGCATCGTCGGCAACGAGGAGGTCAAGCACGCCGTTGCCACGCGCCGCCCCTACGCCGCCTGGTACGAGCAGGAGGTCGTGCGGCTCGCCCACCTGCCCCCCCGTCCTCCCCGCACCGCACCGAGGGAGCCGCTGCGCCAGCGCCAGCTCGCCTTCGGCTACTCGCAGGAGGACATGAAGGTGATCCTCGCCCCGCTGGCGCGCAACGCGGAGGAGGCGGTCTCGTCGATGGGCAACGACACCCCGCTCGCCGTGCTGTCCGGGCGCCACCCCCTCATCTACTCGTACTTCAAGCAGCTCTTCGCGCAGGTCACGAACCCGCCGATCGACTCGATCCGGGAAGCGGTCGTGATGAGCGTCGAGGCGAGCGTCGGCTCGGAGCGCAACCTGCTCGACGAGACGCCAGAGCACGCTCGCCAGCTCGTGATCGGCAACCCGATCCTCCTCGACGCCGAGCTCGAGATCCTGCGCCAGGTCGATTCCACCGTCTTCAAGGCGCGCACGCTCGACGCGACCTGGCCCGTGACGGAAGGGGAGTGGGGGATGGAGCAGGCCGTCGAGCGGATCTGCGCGGCGGCCGACGCCGCGCTCGCCGACGGCGTCAACGTGCTGATCCTCTCCGACCGCGCGGTCGGGCCGGAGCGCGCGGGCATCCCTTCGCTCCTCGCCGTCGCGGCGGTGCACCATCACCTGGTGCGGGAGGGAACCCGGCTGCAGGCCGGTCTCGTGGTCGAGTCTGGTGAGAGCCGCAGCGTGCACAGCGTCGCCACGCTGATCGGCTACGGCGCCGCTGCGGTCAACCCGTACCTGATGCTCGAGACGCTCGGGGAGCTCGTCGAGCTCGGCTGGCTGCCCGAGGGCATGACCGAGGACGAGGCGCAGCGGCGCGCCGTCAAGGGCATCGCCAAGGGCCTGCTGAAGACGATCTCGAAGATGGGGATCTCGACCATCCCCTCCTACTGCGGCGCGCAGATCTTCGAGGCGGTGGGGCTCTCCCCGGAGCTCGTCGAGCGTCACTTCACCGGCACTCCCTCCCGAATCGGCGGCATCGGCATCGAGGACCTGGCACGCGAGACGCTCGCCCGCCACGCGCGTGCCTATCCCGGCGAGCCCGACGCTCTGCTGCCGGTGATCGGCCTCTACGCATGGCGCCGGGACGGCGAGCATCACCAGTGGAACCCCGAGTCGATCGCCCTCCTCCAGCACGCCGTCCGCCACGGCGGGTACGAGACGTATGAGCAGTACTCGAGCGTCGTCAACGACGACGCGGCGCGCCGCTCGACCCTGCGCGGCCTGCTGCGCTTCCGTTTTCCGGAGGGAGGCGAGATCCCGCTCGAGGAAGTCGAGCCGGCCGCGGAGATCGTCAAGCGCTTCGCCACCGGCGCGATGTCGCTCGGGTCGATCTCGCGCGAGGCCCACGAGACCCTCGCGATCGCGATGAACCGCATCGGCGGCCGCTCCAACACGGGGGAGGGAGGCGAGGATCCTGTCCGCTTCGAGCCCGACGCGCACGGTGACCTGCGGCGCTCCGCGATCAAGCAGGTCGCGTCCGGCCGCTTCGGCGTCAACATCAACTACCTCACGAATGCCGACGAGCTGCAGATCAAGATGGCTCAGGGCGCGAAGCCGGGTGAGGGCGGCCAGTTGCCCGGCCACAAGGTCGACCGCTACATCGCCAGCGTGCGCCTGACGACCCCGGGAGTCGGCCTCATCTCGCCGCCGCCGCATCACGACATCTACTCGATCGAGGACCTCAAGCAGCTGATCTACGACCTGCGCTGCGCCAACCCGGAGGCGCGCATCTCGGTCAAGCTGGTGTCCGAGGTCGGGGTGGGGACCGTGGCCGCCGGTGTCGCCAAGGCGAACTCCGACCACGTCCTCATCTCCGGCCACGAGGGCGGCACCGGTGCCTCCCCGCTCTCGTCCATCCTCTTCGCCGGCGTCCCGTGGGAGATCGGACTCGCCGAGACCCAGCAGACGCTCGTGCTCAACGACCTGCGCTCTCGCATCTGGGTGCAGACCGACGGGCAGCTGAAGACCGGCCGGGACGTCGTCGTGGCCGCCCTGCTCGGAGCGGACGAGATGGGATTCGCCACGGCGCCCCTGATCGCCACCGGCTGCGTGATGATGCGCGCCTGTCACCTGAACACGTGCCCCGTCGGCATCGCCACCCAGGACCCGGAGCTGCGCAAACGGTTCCAGGGCCAGCCGGAGCATGTCGTCAACTTCTTCTTCTTCGTGGCCGAGGAGGCGCGGCGGATCATGTCCCGCCTCGGCGTGCGCCGCTTCGACGACCTGATCGGCCGCGTCGACCTGCTCGAAGCCGACGAGGCGATCGAGCGCTGGAAGGCCCGCGGCATCGACCTCTCCAACATCCTGCGCATGCCCGACGTCCCGGCGGGCACTCCGCTGCGCCGGGTGCGTGCACAGGACTCTCCCCTCGCAGACGCCCTCGACTGGCAGTTGCTCGACGTGGCCCGGCCTGCGCTGGAGGGCGGCCGCGCAGTGTCCGCCGACTTCCCGATCAGGAACGTCAACCGCACCGTCGGCGGCCTCCTCTCGCACCACGTCACCAAGGCACACGGTGCCGCGGGGCTCCCGGCAGGCTCGGTGCGGCTGACTCTGCGCGGGTCGGCGGGGCAGTCGTTCGGCGCCTGGCTGGCGCCCGGTATCGAGCTGACGCTCATCGGTGACGCGAACGACTACGTGGGGAAGGGGCTCTCCGGCGGCGTGCTCGCCGTGACGCCCCCGCCGGACGCAGGCTTCGTCGCGGAGGAGAGCGTCATCGTCGGCAACACCGTCCTCTACGGGGCCACCGCCGGCCGCGCCTTCTTCCGCGGGCTCGCGGGCGAGCGCTTCGCGGTGCGCAACTCGGGGGCCAGCGCGGTCGTCGAGGGCGTCGGCGATCACGGGTGCGAGTACATGACCGGCGGGGTCGCCGTCGTCCTCGGCCCGACGGGGCGAAACTTCGCGGCAGGCATGAGCGGGGGCATCGCTTACGTCCTCGACGAAGACGGCGCTTTCGGGCGGCGCTGCAACATGGAGCTCGTCGGCTTCGACCCGATCGACACGGGCGATGCCGAAACGCTGCGGGCGCTCGTCGAGGAGCACCGCGAGCGCACCGGGTCCGCCGTGGCGGCGCGCCTGCTCGAGGACTGGGAGAGCGCGATCACCCGCTTCGTCAAGGTGATGCCGCACGACTACAAGCGCGCGCTCGCCGACCTCGAGATCGAGGCGTTCGACCACCCGGTCTCGACCGGCGGTGACGGCTTCGTCACGACCGAGACCGAGGGAGAGGCGGCTGCCTGATGGGCCAGCTGGGGGCCTTCCTCAAGATCGGCCGGGCCGACCCGCTCGAGCGTGAGCCGGGCGAGCGCGTCGGCGACTACCGGGAGTTCGTGCGCCCGCTTCCCGTCGTCGAGCTGCAGCGGCAGGGAGCGCGGTGCATGGAGTGCGGAGTGCCCTTCTGCCATCACGGCTGTCCGCTCGGGAACCTCATCCCGGAGTGGAACGACCTCGTCTACCGGGGTCGCTGGCGCGAGGCGATCGTCGAGCTGCACCGCACCAACAACTTCCCCGAGTTCACCGGCCGGCTGTGCCCGGCACCGTGCGAGGCGGCCTGCGTGCTCGAGATCCGGGAGGGCGAGGCCGTCACGATCAAGCAGATGGAGGTCTCCATCGTCGATCGCGCCTGGGACGAGGGGTGGGTGGTGCCGCAGCCGCCCGCCGTCCGCACCGGCCGCTCGGTGGCGGTGATCGGCGCCGGGCCGGCGGGCCTCGCGTGCGCCCAGCAGCTGAACCGGATCGGGCATGCCGTCACCGTGTTCGAGCGGGACGAGGCCGGCGGCGGCCTCGTGCGCTTCGGGGTGCCCGACTTCAAGATCGAGAAGCACGTCGTGGAGCGCCGCCTCGAGCAGCTCCTGGCGGAGGGGGTCGAGCTCCGCTACGGCGTCGAGGTCGGCGTGGACGTCGATCCGCAGGATCTCCGCGACCGCTACGACGCTGTGGTCGTCGCAACGGGCTCGCGGGTGCCGCGCGACCTGCCCCTGCCCGGGCGGGAGCTCAACGGCGTCCACTTCGCGATGGACTACCTCTACCAGCGCACCCGCTGGCTGGCGCGCGAGCTCGGGGCCGCACCCGCCGGCGCCCCGTCGGAGCCGGCCCCGGACGAGACGGTCAGCGCCGCGGGCAAGCACGTGATCGTGATCGGCGGGGGTGACACCGGTGCGGACTGCGTCGGGCAGGCCCACCGGGAGCACGCTGCCTCGGTCACCCAGATCGAGCTGCTCGGCGAGCCTCCGCCGCACCGGCCGGACGAGCTGACGCCGTGGCCCCGCTGGCCGATGAAGCTGCGCACCTCCTACGCGCTCAAGGAAGGCGGCGAGCGGGACTTCGCCATCTCGACGACGCAGTTCGCGGGCAGCGGCGGCCGCGTGGAGCAGATCCACTGGGCGCAGAACAGCGGCGTGCCGCCCTTCGAGCTCGTGCCGGGCACGGAGACGTCCCGGCCTGCCGACCTCGTCCTGCTCGCGATGGGCTTTCTCCACCCCGAGCCGGCGCTCCTCGACGCCCTCGGCGTCGAGCGGGACGAGCGCGGGAACGCCCTCGCACCCGCCTACGCGACCTCGGTCGACGGCGTCTTCGCTGCAGGGGACGCGCGTCGTGGACAGTCGCTGATCGTGTGGGCGATCAACGAAGGCCGCCAGTGCGCGGCGGCGGTCGAGCGCAGGCTCGCCGAGCTGCCCTGACCCGTCGCGATCGGCGCCGCGCGACCTGTCCTAGCCGCGTCTCCAGATCACCATCAGCCCGTCGCCGACCGTGAGCAGGGCGTTGTCGACCCTCGGGTCCTGCTGGACGAGGTGGGCAAACGCCCGCAGGGCCCGAGCCTGCTCGTCGTCGTCGGCAGCAGCGAGCACGGCCCCCTGGCGGAAGAGATTGTCGGCGACGATGATCCCGTGTGGCGCGAGCTTCGGCAGCACGGCCTCGTAATAGGCGGGGTAGTCGCTCTTCCAGGCGTCGACGAAGACCAGGTCGAACGGGCCGTCGAGCGTGTCGAGGGTGCGGCGGGCATCGCCCTCGATCAGCTCGATCCTGGAGCCGTGGGGGCTGGCGTCGAAGTGCCGGCGCGCGATGGCCGCGACCGCGGGGTCGGACTCGAGCGTCACGACGATCCCGTCCGCAGGCAGCCGGGCAGCCATCGAGAGTGCGCTCACACCGGTGAACGTGCCGATCTCGAGCACGCGCCGCGCGCGAGTTGCGACGACGAGGGCCTCCAGGAGCCGCGCCTCGATGAGGCCACCTGCCATCTGCGGCGCCGGCATGCTCCTCTCCGTCTCGGCCCGCACGGCCGCGATCTCCGGGCTGGGCGGGCTCGTATGGGCGAGTGCGTAGCGGACAGCGTCGGGATCGACGAGGCTCATCGGACGTGGCGGCGGGCGTCGCGGCACGGCATGACGTGCGTAGCGTAGTCCGGCGCGTCCTCGGCCGGCTGGGCTCGCGCTGCTACCCGCGCAGGAACAGCTCGGCTGCCGGGTTGCCCGTCTCGTCCACGTACGGGTAGCCGAGCCGCTCGAGCGATGCCTTGAACCTGCGCCTGTCGCCGGGCGGTACCTGGATTCCCGCGAGCACCCGCCCGTAGTCGGCGCCGTGGTTCCGGTAGTGGAAGAGGCTGATGTTCCAGCTCTCGCCGAGCGCGTCGAGGAAGCGCATCAGCGCGCCCGGGCGCTCCGGGAACTCGAACCGGTACAGGACCTCGTGCTCTGCGCGGGCGCGGCCGCCGACCTGGTGGCGGACGTGCAGCTTGGCCATCTCGTTGTCGGTCAGGTCGAGCGTGCGGATGCGGTGCCGTTCCAGCGTGGCCAGCAGTCGTCTCTTCTCGGCGACGTCGGCGACCTCGACGCCGACGAACACGTGGGCCTCGCTCGCGTCGTCGTACCGGTAGTTGAACTCGGTGATGCTGCGCGTGCCGACGAGGCGACAGAACGCCCTGAAGCTACCGGGCTCCTCCGGGATCGTCGCTGCCAGCACGGCCTCTCGCTGCTCGCCCAGCTCTGCGCGCTCGGCCACGAAGCGCAGCCGGTCGAAGTTGACGTTGGCGCCGCAGAGCACGGTCACGAGGTCCTTCCCCCGGAGCCGCTCCCTCTCCACGTAGCGCTTGGCGCCCGCGACGCCGAGCGCCGCCGAGGGCTCTACGACGGCACGCGTGTCCTCGAACACGTCTTTCATGGCGGCGCAGATCTCGTCGGTGTCGACGAGCAGCATCTCGTCCACGTGGCGCCGCGCGATCCGGAAGGGCTCGGCGCCGACGCGGCGCACGGCGACGCCGTCCGCGAAGAGGCCGACGTGCGAGAGCGTCACCCGTCGTCCGGCCCTCAGCGACCGTGCCATCGCGTCCGCGTCGGTCGGCTCGACGCCGATGATCAGGGTCTCGGGCCGCAGGCGCTTGACGTAGGCGGCGATGCCGGCGATCAGCCCGCCGCCGCCCACCGCGACGAAGATCGCGTGGATCGGCTGCCGCAGCTGGCGCAGGATCTCCATCGCGATCGTGCCCTGGCCCGCGATCACGGCCGGGTCGTCGTAGGGATGCACGACGACCCGCCGTCGACGGCTCGCGATTCGCATCGCCTCCTCGTTCGCGTCGTCGTAAGAGTCGCCGTGGAGCACGACCTCGGCGCCGAGCGCAGCTACCGAGTCGACCTTGATGTGGGGCGTGGTCACCGGCATCACGATCGTGGCGTGAGCGCCGAGCCGCCCGGCCGCGAGCGCCACACCCTGAGCGTGGTTGCCGGCCGACGCCGCCACCACGCCGCGTCGCAACTCGGACTGGCTGAGCCGAGACATCCTGTTGTACGCGCCTCTCAGCTTGAACGAGAAGATCGGCTGCAGGTCCTCGCGCTTCAGGAGCAGCCGGTTGTCGAGGCGCTTCGAGAGGAGCGGCGCCTCCTGGAGCGGAGACTCGATCGCGACGTCGTAGACGTTCGCGTTCAGGATCGCCTCCAGGTAGTCCGTCTGGCGCGCGCTCATCGCCCGCTGACGGTATACGAGACGCCTGGTCCCACGGTCAGGGTCGTCGCCAGCTCGAGACGGTGCCGTCCCGTCCGAGGAGCACCCAGCCGTTCGATCGCAGAGCAGCCTCGGCTGCCGCGCCGCAGCCCGGGGCGAAGAACCGACTCTGCGCATAGAGGCTGCGGTGCACGGCGACGAAGCGGACGCCGAGCCCGGCAGGGATCGTCCCGCGCCCACAGGAGAGGCCGCGAAGCTCGCGCGCGAGCCGGTCGGCGGCCGGCGGAGCGGTCGTCGAGTAGCCCTGCGGACGCTCGCGGGGAGACTGTCGCGCATACGCGAGGTAGACGGAGCCGAAGTGGATGTCCGGCCGGAACACCGGCAGCTCGAGGAGGCGGCCCTCGCCGCTCATCGCCGCATAGGCGGCGCTCGCCCGGTCGGGAGCGACCGCCCCGAAGACCGGCACGCGCACGTCCACCGCGAGCAGGGCCAGGGCGACGGCCGCCACGGCGGCCGCCGGCAGGCGTGACGCTTCCCGTCGGAGGACGCTGTCCAGGGTGAGCGCCACGAGCGCCGCCAGCGCCAGGCACGCGATCGGCAGCAACCTCTCCGGGACGCGGGCGTAGCGAAGCGGCGGCAGTGCTCTCCAGAGCGGCTCGTACAGCGGCAGGTTGGCGCCGAGGGCGAGCAGGCAGGGGAGCAGCGCCGAGAGCCCCAGGAGGACGGCGAGCCCGCGCCGCCGGCGCACCGCCCACAGCCCGGCCAGTGCGAGGAGCGGGGTCAACCAGCCGAGAAAGACGAGCTCCTCGATGCCCGCGCCCACGCCGCGCGTGACGAAGTCGGACAGCTCGGCCGAATAGCGATCGACCTGGGCGAACGAGCGGCCGCCGCCCGCGATCGAGCCCTCCACCACCGTCCGCTGCACCGCCACGGCCGCGACGGTAGTGGCGGCCGCGGCGGCCGCTGCCTTCCAGCGGTCGACGGGGAGCACGCGTGCCCACGCGTAGCCGAGGCAGAGTGCGACGGCCCCCATCGCGAGGTGAATCTGCCCCGAGAGCGGAATTGCCGCGAGCGCAAGGGCGGCGAGCGCGAACCGGCGCCGCTCGAGCGCGAGGAGCGCCGCCGGCAGCAGGAACGCGATCAGGCCGAGCAGGTGCCCCGTCGACTGCCCGACCCGGTAGGGGGCGAGGGCAAACACGAGCCCGCCTGCGAGCGCGGCGCCGCGCTCGACTCCGAGGGCGCGCAGCCACCAGCACGCGAAGCCACCCGCCAGCACGAACGACAGCAGCACGATCAGGTCGTAGGCCCAGACATGGCCGAGGGCCCGGTCGAGCGGCCAGTAGGGGAGCCCGAACAGCCATCCCTGCAGGTTCGCCGCCGCCTCCGCCTCCGGGCGGAACGAGAAGGGGTCGCCCCACGGTGCCCGGCCGCCCTCGAGCTGGTGGCCGGGCAGCCAGAACGCCCAGGCGAGCTGCAGGTGGTCGCCGGCGGCGGCATCGCCGTACCCGGCGGCCGGGCGGGCGAGGTAGTGCCCGCTGACGTGCCGGATGGCCGGCCAGGTGGCCCAGGCCGCGGAGCCGGCATAGACGGCGAGCGCTAGCCCGGCGAAGCGGCGGCGATGATCGCCTCCACGTCCGGCAACTCGGGTCCAAGCATCCATGCGGCCCTGACCGTAGCGCCCTCGATCAGGAACGCGCTACGGGTCGGTGCGCCGGCCATCTCGAGCACCTCTCGCTCGACGCCGAACCCGCGGGTCGCCTCCCCGTTCCAGTCCGAGAGCAGCGGCACCTCGACGCCCAGCGCCTGCGACCAGGCTGCGTGCGACCACGGCGAGTCGCGCGAGATCCCGAACGGCCGCACGCCGGCCGCGGCAAGGTCGGCTCCCCTGTCACGCAGGAGCAGCAACTCGTTCGTTCAGGTCGGCGACCAGTCCCAGGCGTAGAAGCAGAGAAGCGCCGCCCCGTCGCCCGCGATCGCGTCTGCGAGGGAGACGGGCCCTTCCCGGGGCGCGGTCCACACGCGGGCGTCGGGGATGCGGGCGCCTGGCTCGAGCACAGGCGCACCCTACTGTGAGTGGTGGAGATCGCCGGCGGCGCCCTGCGGCCCCACGTCCGCGGGCAGCATCTCGGTTGCGATCGCGATCTCCTTTGCCACCTCGCCGATATCGCGGTTGGCGTTGAAGATGCGGAGCTGCCTCTCGGAGCTGTTGCCGCGGTCGAGTATCGCCCCGATCCCCTCCAGCTCGCGCTCCGACCCGAGCTCGCGCGCATGACCTTCGATCTCGCGCACGGTGCGTCGCACGAGCTGCGCGACGGGGATCCGGTTCCGCCGCCCCGTGGCCAGGTCCATGACGGGCGCCTCCAGCCCGTAGCGGGCGGCGAGCCACTTGTTCTCGCTGGTCAGGATGCGGTGGTAGGAGGGGATCTCCTGCCCCGACTCGTACCGCTCGCACAGGTGCTTGACGAGTGCCTGGCAGTACGCGGCGAGCGCGACGGCGTCCTCGATCCGGGTGACCGCGTCGCAGATGCGGATCTCGATCGTGCCGAACCGCGGGTGTGGGCGGATGTCCCACCAGATGTGGGTGTAGTCGGCGATGCAGCCGGTGCGCTCGAGCTGGCCGACGACCTCGGCGTAGTCGGCGTAGTCCCGGAAGCGAGGAGGCGGGCCGGAACGGGGGAAGGCGGAGAAGATCATCTGCCGGCTCGACGCGAGCCCCGTCGGCTCCCCGCGCCAGAACGGCGAGCTGGCCGACAGAGCGAGCAGTGCCGCGAGTTGCGGGAGCAGTCCGGAGACGACCTTGATCGCCTTGTCGGGATCGTCGACCGCGACATGGATGTGCATCCCGAAGATGAGCTCGCGGCGTGCCACGTACTGGAGCTGGTCGACGAGCGCCCGGTAGCGATCCCTGGCGGTGATGCGCTGGCGCTCGAAGAGGCTGAACGGGTGGGTGCCGGCCGCGCCGACGCGGAGGCCCTGATCGCGGGCGACGCCGCAGACGTAGCTGCGGAGCCGCGTCAGCTCCGTCATCACCTCGCTTGCCGTGCGGCACACCGGCGTGGCGATCTCGAGCACCGACTGCATCAGCTCGGTGTTGACCTGTGGCTCGAGCTCGTGCCCCTGGATCGCTGCCAGCACCGTGTCGATGTGCTGCACCAGGTCGAAGCTGCCTCCGTCGAGGAGCATGTACTCCTCCTCCACCCCGAGGGTGTAGGGGTCGCTCTGGCCGAACTTGTGGTCGAGGACGCTGCCTGCGTAGAAGCCGCCCTTGCCGGTGACGGTCTCGGGCACGGCCTGCCTCACGGCGGCAGCACCGCCTCGGCTTCGATCTCGACCTTCCAGCGCGGGTCGAGCAGCCCCGTCACGACGCACGTTGCCGCCGGGCGCACGTCGCGAAACGCCTCGCCGTGGGCGCGCGACACCTCGCCCCAGTGACGGGCATCGGTGACGAAGATGCGCGTCCGGACGACGTCCTCGAGCGAGGAGCCGGCACGACCCAGGGCCTCCCCGATGATCGCCAGGCAGAGGCGCGCCTGCTCGTAGGCGCTCTCGGGCGGCTCCGAGCCGTCGCGCGGGATCGGTGCCGTGCCGGCGACGTGGACGACCTCGCCGACGATGACGGCGCGTGAGAATCCCGCCTCGGCCTCGAAGGGGGAGTGCCCGGAGATGAGGCGCCGCTCCATCGTGGGGCTAGTATCGCGCCGCGTGGACGCGTTGCGCCAGATCGACGAGTGGGACGTGCCGTTCGCGGCCGCCGGCGTGACGCGGTCCGACGGCACGATTGCCGTGCGAGGGGACACCCGTCGCGTCGTCCGGCTTGCCTCCGTCTCGAAGCCGGTCACGGCCCTCGCCGTGCTCGTCGCCGCCGAGGAGGGTGTGCTCGACCTCGACGAGCCCGCCGGCCCGCCCGGCGCCACGGTCCGGCACCTGCTCGCTCATGCGTCGGGGCTGCCCTTCGACGGAGGTGCCCCGATCGCGCCGCCCGGCCGGCGGCGCATCTACTCCAACGAAGGGTTCGCCGTTCTCGCGGCCGTGCTCGAGGCGCGCGCCGAGATGCCGTTCGCCGGCTACGTGCGCGCGGCGGTCTGCGAGCCCCTCGCGATCGGGCTCGACCCGGACGGGCATCCGGGCGCCGGCATGCACGCCTCCCTCGAGGACGTCCTCGCGCTCGGTCGCGAGCTGCTCGGCCCGACACTGATCGCGCCCGAGACCCTGGCGGAGATGACTGCGGTGCAGTTCCCGGGCCTCGACGGCGTGCTGCCAGACTTCGGCCGCTTTTCGCCGCTGGACTGGGGGCTCGGCGTGGAGCTGAAGAACGGCAAGGAGCCCCACTGGACGGGCACCCGCAGCTCGACACGGACGTTCGGCCACTTCGGCGGCAGCGGCACCTTCCTCTGGGTCGACCCGGATGCCGGCGTCGCCTGCGGGTGCCTGACGACGCGCGAGTTCGGCGACTGGGCGAAGGAGTCGTGGCCGCGGCTGTCGGACGCGGTGCTGGCCGAGCTCACCTCCTGAGACGGTACGGCGGTGCTCGCCGCCGAGGGAGCGCCGCCCGGCTGCCGGCTACTCGGCGTCGTGGGTGAAGAGGGGGCGGAGCAGCTCGTCGAAGGTGGCTCGGTCGCAACTTGCCACCGAGCAGATCGTCATTGCCGTCACCGTCGCGGTGCGGGGGATGCCCATCATCGGCGCCACCTCGCCGAAGTACTCGCCCGGGCGGAGCACCCCGCGTGCGCCGCGGCTGTCCTGCGTGACCCCGGCGAGGCCGGTGAGGAGCACGTAGAAGCGGTCGCCCGGATCGTTCTCGGAGAGGATGCGCCTGCCCGCCGGGACCTCCTCCCGCTGCATGCGCTCCGCGAGGATCTTCAGCGTCTCTCCGGGCAGCGCGGCGAACAGCCCGATCCGTTGCAGCTCGGTGACGGACGCGGGGACATGGCGTGGGCTCACGGCGAGATACGGTAGCGCGGCCATGGCGATCCTTCACGGCTGGCGTTACTGCCCACGCTGCGCGCAGCCCCTTGCGGCCGGCGAGGGCTGCGTGCGCTGCAGCTCGTGCGGGTTCGTCGGCTACGCCAACTCCGCACCGTGCGTCATGGCCCTCGTCGAGGACGCCGAGGGCCGGCTGCTGCTCGGGCGCCGGGCGGTCCCCCCGGACGAGGGCCTGTGGGACACCCCGGGCGGCTACCTCCACGAGCACGAGCACCCGCTCGACGGGCTCCGGCGGGAGCTGCTCGAGGAGACGGGCCTGGAGATCGAGCCGCTGGCGTTCCTCGGCGTGTGGATGGACTGGTACGGAAGCGACCCTGCCGCCAATGCGACGCTGAACCTGGTCTGGCGGGCCCGGCCGACGGGCGGCGACCTGCGTGCCGCCGACGACGTCGCCGAGCTTGCCTGGTTCGCGCCAGAGGCGCTGCCGCCTCCCGAGGCGCTCGCCTTCAGCCTGCTGCCCGGCGTGCTCGCAGCCTGGCGTGCCGCGACGGGCTGACTCCATGCGACGAGCCGGCGCAGGGCCGGCTCGTCGGGGGGAGGGGAGGAGGGGAGCCCTAGGCGGTGAGGCCGAACTGGCGCTCGATCGCGCCCTTCGGCTGCGCGCCGACGACGGCCGCGGAGGGCTCGCCGTTCCTGAACAGGATCATCGTCGGGATCGAGGCGATGCCGTACTTCTCGGCCAACTCGCGCTCCTCGTCGATGTTCACCTTGACGAGCTTGATCTCACCCGGGCGCTCTTCGGCGATCTTGTCCAGCACCGGAGCGACGGCGTGGCACGGGCCGCACCACTCGGCCCAGAAATCCACGATCACCGGGGTCTCGCTCTGGATCACTTCCACGTCGAACGTGTCGTTCTTGACTGCGGTTGCCATCGAATCCTCTCGTTGTCTGGTTGCTACATGTTCTAACGACGGGGACGCCGAGGCTCTTCCCTAGAATCGCTCCATGTTCGCACCGCTTCCGGACAAGCCCGATCACGACGCGCTCGAGCGCGACGTCCTCGAGCTGTGGGAGCGTGAGCGGACGTTCGAGCACCTGCGCGCGCTGAACGCGGACGGCCCGCGCTTCAGCTTCTTCGACGGCCCGGTCACGGCCAACAAGTCGCTCGCGGTGCACACCGCCTGGGGACGTACGCTGAAGGACGTCTTCCAGCGCTACAAGGCGCTCCGCGGCTACCACCAGCGCTACCAGAACGGGTTCGACTGCCAGGGGCTCTGGATCGAGGTCGGCGTCGAGCGCGACCTGGGCCTCAACTCGAAGCGGGAGATCGAGGAGTACGGTCTCGCCGAGTTCGCCCGCAAGTGCCGCGACGTGGTCGTCCGCTCGTCCAGGGAGTTGACGAAGGGCTCCATCCGTCTCGGCCAGTGGATGGACTGGGGCAACGACTACTTCACGTTCTCGGACACGAACATCGAGTACATCTGGCGCTTCCTGCGCATCGTGCACGAGCCGGGGCGCGCTCTACGACCGGCCACCGGTCGACGGAGTGGTGCCCGCGTTGCGGAACCTCGATCTCGGCGCACGAGCTGCACGGCCACTACGAGGATCGCATCGACCCCTCGCTGTACGTGCGCTTTCCCCTCCTCGACGCCGAGGGCGAGCACCTCGTCGTCTGGACGACGACACCGTGGACGTTGCCGGCGAACGTCGCCGCGGCGGTCAACCCGGACGCCGAGTACGGGCTGCTCGAGAACGGTGACTGGGTGGCGGTGGCGCTGTTCCCCGATTCGACGTTCACGCGCCGTGCCCGCGGGGAGGAGCTCGTCGGGCTGCGCTACCGGGGGCCGTTCGACATGCTCGAGCCGGGCGCACGAGTCGAGCACCGCGTGATCCCCTGGGAGGATGTCGCGCTCGACACGGGCACCGGCATCGTGCACATCGCCCCCGGTTGCGGCGGCGAGGACTTCGAGCTCTCGCGCGTGCACGACCTGAGCGTGCTCACGCCGGTGGACGAAGGCGGCCGCTTCTACCCGGAGTACGGCTGGCTGCACGGTCTCTCCACGGTCGAGGCGGCCGACCAGATCGTCGGCGACCTCGGCGACCGCGGGCTGCTCGTCCGGGCGGAGACGAACGAGCACAGCTACCCGTTCTGCTGGCGCTGCCACACGCCGCTCATCTTCCGGCTCTCCGACGACTGGTTCATCGCGGTCGACGAGCGTCCGGCAGGCGCTCCTCGACGCGAACGCGACCGTGGAGTGGACTCCCGCCTACATGGGCAAGCGCATGGACGACTGGCTTCGCAACATGGGCGACTGGAACATCTCGCGCCGCCGCTACTACGGCCTGCCGCTGCCGTTCTACCCCTGCGACTGCGGCCACCTGAACGTGATCGGCTCGCGCGCGGAGCTCGAGGAGCGCGCCGTCTCGGGCCTCGAGCAGCTCGAGGAGCTGCGCCGCCCCTGGATCGACGAGGTCCCGATCCGCTGCGACGCGTGCGGCGAGGCGGTGCGACGCATCGCCGAGGTGGGCGACGTCTGGCTGGACGCCGGCATCGTGCCCTTCTCGACGCTCGGCTGGCAGAACGAGGAGTTCGCGCCCGAGGGGTACGCGACAGGTGCCGCGAAGGGCCTGACGACCGCCGATCTCCCCGACCACGCCACCTGGGAGCAGTGGTTTCCCGCCGACTGGGTCTCCGAGATGCGCGAGCAGATCCGCCTCTGGTTCTACTCGCAGCTCTTCATGTCCGTCGATCGCTCACCGGACGGGCGCCGTTTCGGAAGGTGCTCGGCTACGAGAAGATGCTCGACGAGCACGGCAAGGAGATGCACGGCTCGTGGGGCAACATGATCGACGCCGAGGACGCGTTCGAGCGCATGGGCGCCGACGTGATGCGCTGGCAGTACTGCGCCCAGCCGCCCGATCGCAACCTCCTGTTCGGCTTCGGCCCGGCGCAGGAGATCAAGCGGCGCCTGCTCACGCTCTGGAACTCGGCGAAGTTCCTCGCCGACTACGGGAACGTCGAGTCGTTCACGCCACGGTACGCCGACCTCGCGGGCGGCCCGGACGCCGTGCTGCAACCGCTCGACCGCTGGCTCGTCGCCCGCACGGAGCAGCTCGTCGCCGACACCACGGGCGGCTACGAGCGCTGGCTCACGGTCGACGTGATTCGTGCCTTCGACGCCTTCGTCGACGATCTCTCGAACTGGTACATCCGCCGCTCTCGACGCCGCTTCTGGGAGGGGGACGAGACGGCGTTGCGGACGCTCTGGTACGCGATCGTGACGGGCCTGCGCGTCGTCTCGCCGGTGATGCCCTTCCTCTCGGAGCACCTGTGGCGCACCCTCGTCGCCGGAGCCTGCGACGACGCGCCGGCCTCCGTCTTCCTCGCCGGCTGGCCCGAGGCGGGCGAGCCCGACGGGCCCCTGCTCGTGGAGGTCGAGGAGGTGCGGCGGGTCGTCGCGCTCGGGCACCAGGCGCGGCAGTCGTCGGGGCTCAAGGTGCGGCAGCCGCTACGCCGTCTCGTCGTCGACGGCGCCCCGCTCTCGGCCGCGCACGCCGACGAGATTCGCGACGAGCTGCGGGTCAAGCAGGTCGAGTTCGCCGCCGTGGAGGCGACCGAGCTGCGCGTGAAGCCGCACCTGCCGGCGCTCGGGCCCAGGCTCGGCAAGGAGCTCGCGGCGGTGCGTGCCGCTCTCGCAGCAGGAGCGTTCGAGCAGCTCGAGGGCGGCCGCTTCCGCGCGGCCGGGCACGAGTTGGGCGCGGACGAGGTGCTCGTGGAGCGCGCAGGCAAGGAGGGCTGGGCCGTCGCGGCCGAGGACGGGGTCACGGTCGCTCTCGACGTGACGCTCGATCGGGAGCTCGAGCGCGAGGGACGCGTCTACGACCTCATCCACTCGGTCAACACGATGCGCAGGGATGCGGGCCTGGAGCTGACCGATCGCATCACGCTGACGCTGCCCTCGTCAGACGCCGACCTGCTCGAGCATGCCGACTGGATCAAGGCCGAGACCCTCGCCGTCGCCGTCGATGCGCAGGGCGTCGGCGAGCCGGCGATCGCGCGCGCGGCCCTCTAGGCCTGTGCGTCGGCGAGCGCGAGCTCGCGCCGCAGTTCGACCGGCAGCTTGAAGGTGACGTCCTCCTCGATCATGCGGAACGGCTCGATCCGCTCGACGCCGCGGGCGCGGAACCAGTCGCACACCCGCGCCACGAGCCGCTCCGGGGCGGACGCACCGGACGAGATCCCGACCGTGCGCACGCCGTCGAGCCAGCGCTCGTCGATCTCGGTCTCGTCGTCGATCAGGTGGCCGGCGACCCCTGCCGCGCGCGCCACGTCGACGAGACGGTTCGAGTTGGAGGAGTTCTTCGAGCCGATCACGAGCAGCAGGTCGATCTCGGCGAGCATCTCCTTCACCGCCCACTGCCTGTTGGAGGTCGCGTAGCAGATGTCCTCCTTCCTCGGCGCGTAGATCCCGGGAAAACGGCGGCGCAGCACGGCGATGATGTCCGCCGTCTCGTCGACCGAGAGCGTCGTCTGGGTGATGTAGGCGACTCTCGTGTCGGCGGCCAGCTCGAGCGCCTCGGCCTCTGCCACGTCCTGCACCAGGATCGTCGCCTCGGGCGCCTCGCCCATCGTCCCGACCACCTCCTCGTGACCGGCGTGGCCGATCAGGATCACGGTGTAGCCGTCGGTCGCGTAGCGGCGCGCCTGGACGTGCACCTTCGTCACGAGCGGGCAGGTGGCGTCGATGACGCGATGCCCGAGCCCGGCCGAGTTCGCGTGGACGTCCGGGGCGACGCCGTGCGCCGAGTAGACGACCGTCGCGCCCTGCGGCACCTCGGTCTCTTCCTCGACGAAGATCGCGCCTCTCGCCTCCAGGTCGCGCACGACGTGGATGTTGTGGACGATCTGCTTGCGCACGTACACGGGGGCGCCGTAGTGCTCGAGGGCGCGCTCGACGGACTCGACGGCGCGCTCGACCCCGGCGCAGTAGCCGCGCGGCGACGCCAAGAGGACGCGTTCGACCATTGCGACAGGGTATCGGGCGCGGGCCGGCCGGCGGTTCGCTTCTTCTGCTACCGCGACGTCTCCGCGAGCACGATCCCGACGAGCACGACGAGGCCGCCGAGGATCTGCACCGCGACGAGCGACTCTCCCAGCCAGGCCCAGGCGACGACGGCGGCGGCGACGGGCTCGAAGGTGGCGACGATGCCGACTGTCGTCGCGGGCAAGTGCCGCAGCGCGCCGACCGAGAGCACGAACGGGGCGATCGTGCCGAGCACGACCGTCCAGAGCGCCAGGAGCCACACCGGCGCCGTGCCGAGCAGGTCGCCGGGCAGCGACGCGTCGACCGTGAGCGAGGCGAAGGGGAAGCTCCACCAGGGCTGGACGACTGCCCAGAAGAGCGACGCGAAGCCGAGCGCGACACAGACGAGGGAGAGCGGGTCCCTCCTGCCGGCGAGCCGCTCGCCCTGCAGGTAGAAGAAGGCGAGCGCCACCGCGGCGAGCAGGCCCGCCGCGACGCCGAGGCCGTCGAGGGTCGCGCCGCGCCAGACCTGCGCGACCAGCACCAGCCCCCAGACGACGAGGGCCAGCGATGCCCAGACACGGCGTCGCACTGCCTCGCGCCACACGAAGCGGGCCCAGAGCGCGATCAGCACCGGCGCCGTGAACTCGAACAGGAGCCCGATGCCGATCGGGAGCCTGTTGATCGCGACGAAGTAGAGCCATTGCACCAGGGCGAAGCCGAACAGCCCGTAGAGCGCGAGCGAGGCGAGCTCGGCCCTGCCCACCCGGAGCCGCCCGCGGGCGAGGATCGCGATCCCGATCCCCAGCCCGAGAAAGGCGCCAGTGGAGCGGAGCTCCGTCCAGCGGAGCGTCCCCATCTCGCTCGCTCCGAGCGCGACCTTGGAGACAGCGCCGTTGACCGCGAAGAGGGTTGCTGCCGTGACCGTCATCACGTACCCGAGCCGGGGGCGACGGCGGTGTGCGGGGCTGCCCACGGGAAAGCCGATCTCGACCACAGGGCGAGGCTATCGTCCTTCGCGGGCCGCCTTCGCAGTAGGCTGATCATCGATGATCGATCGGGTCGGGCTCTTCGTCACCTGCCTCGCCGACACCCTGTTCCCGGAGGTGGGCAAGGCGACGGTGACCGTGCTCGAGCGGCTCGGGGTGGAGGTGGCCTTCCCGCTCGAGCAGACGTGCTGCGGCCAGATGCACGTGAACTCGGGCCACCCGCACGAGGCCCGCGCGCTCGCGGAGCGGTTCGTGCAGATCTTCGAGCCGTTCGAGGCCGTGGTCTCGCCGTCCGCCTCGTGCGTCGCCCTCGTGCGCGAGCACTATCAGGGCTTGCTCGACGGCGACGACCGCGGCGTTCCGTCGCGAACGTGGGAGCTCTCGGAGTTCCTCGTCGGGCAGCTCGGAGTCGAGGACGTGGGGTCGAGCTTCGAGGGAGCCGTCACGTATCACCCGACGTGCCACTCCCTGCGCCACCTTCGCGTCGGCGATGCGCCGCTCCGGCTGCTGCGCGGCGTGCCCGGGCTGGATCTGGTCGAGTTGCCCGAGGCCGAGGAGTGCTGCGGCTTCGGCGGCACCTTCGCGGTGAAGAACGCCGACGCTTCGGCAGCAATGCTCGACGAGAAGCTCGGCAACGTGCTCGCGACCGGCGCGGAGGTGTTGTGCGCCTGCGACGCGTCGTGCCTCATGCACATGGGCGGCGGCCTGCACCGGCGGGGTGCAGCGACGCGGCCGCTGCACCTGGCGGAGATCCTGGCCTCATGAGCGCCTCCGCCCGGGATGCGCGCGCCGAGAGCTTCCCGCACGCCGTGCCTGCAGCACTCGCGGGTGCGCAGCAGCGGCGGAACGTTCGCAGGGCCACGACGACCATTCGCGCCAGGCGGGCGAAGGTCGTTGCCGAGCTGGCCGACTGGGAGCAGCTGCGCGAGGCGGGTGCCGCGATCAAGGATGCCGCGCTGTGGCGTCTCGACGAGTCGCTCGTGGAGCTCGAGCAGTCGGTCGTCCGCGCCGGCGGCGTCGTGCACTGGGCCCGCGACGCTGCCGAGGCGAACGAGATCGTGGCAGGGATCGCCCTGGCCGAGGGGGCCGGTGAGGTGGTCAAGGTCAAGTCGCTCGCGACGGACGAGATCCGGCTCAACGAGGCGCTCGAGGCAGCGGGGGTGACACCGATCGAGACCGATCTGGCGGAGCTCATCATCCAGCTCGCAGGCGAGCGTCCCTCACACCTGCTCGTGCCCGCGCTGCACAAGAACCGCACCGAGATTCGCGACCTGTTCCGCGACCGGCTCGGCCGTCCCGACCTCGGCGACGAGCCGGCGGAGCTCGCGGAGGCGGCGCGGCTGCATCTCCGCGCAGCGTTCCTGCGAGCGCGTGTCGCAGTCTCGGGTGCGAACTTCGCGGTCGCCGAGACCGGCAGCGTCTGCGTCGTCGAGTCCGAGGGCAACGGGCGCATGTGCACGACGTTGCCGGAAGTGCTGATCACGGTGATGGGGATCGAGAAGGTGGTCCCCGAATGGCGCGACCTGGGCGTGCTGCTGCAGCTCCTGCCGCGCTCGTCGACAGGGGAGCGGATGAATCCCTATACGTCGCTGTGGACGGGTGTGAGGGTGGGGGACGGCCCGCGCGCCTTCCATCTCGTCCTGCTCGACGCAGGGCGCACGCGCGTGCTCGCCGACCGCGTGGGCCGTGACGCGCTCCGGTGCATCCGGTGCTCCGCCTGCATCAATGTCTGCCCCGTCTACCGGCAGACGGGCGGCCACGCCTACCACACGCCGTACGCAGGCCCGATCGGCGCCATCCTCGCCCCGCAGCTCGAGGGCGAGGTCGGTACCGCCTCCTCGCTGCCCTTCGCCTCCTCGCTCTGCGGTGCCTGCTACGACGTCTGCCCGGTCAAGATCGACATCCCGTCGATCCTCGTGCACGAGCGGGGCAAGGTCGTCTCGCGCGAGCGCGCGGGCATCGAGGGCGTCTCGCTGCGGTTGCTGGGGCGGGCCTTCGCCTCCCGCGCGGGCTACGAGCGGGCCCAGCGGCTCGCGCGGCGCTGGCAGCGGCTCGTCGTCCGGAACGGCTGGGTGCGACGCTTCCCGCCCGGTCCGCTCCGCTCATGGGGCCGCGCGCGCGGTCTGCCCGCCGTGCCGGAGGAGAGCTTTCGCGAGTGGTGGGAGCGACGTGCCCGGCCGTGACGCGGTGCTGGCACGGGTGCGGGCTGCGCTAGCCGACGCGCCCGGGCCCGTCGAGGTGCCACGGGAGTACCGCACGAGCGGCGAGGCGGGCGAGGCAGAGGTTGTGGCGCGATTCGTCGAGCGCGCCCGCGACTACCGGGCGACGGTCGTCGTCACGGATGACCCGCGGAAGGCGATCGCCGAGGCACTGCGCGCGGAGGGTGCGGCGCGCGTCGCCGTCGCCGCCGACCTGGCAGAGCCGCTTCGGCCCTCCGGCGTCGAGCTGGTGGACGACGACGGCCTCACGGCCGGCCAGCTCGATGCGCTCGACGGGGCGCTGACGACGTGCGCGGCCGCCTGTGCCGACACGGGCACGATCGCGCTCGATGGTGGCCCCGGCCAGGGGCGACGTGCGATCAGCCTCGTGCCGGACCTGCACGTCTGCGTCGTGCGGGCCGAGCAGGTCGTCGAGACGGTGCCGGAGCTGATCGGGTGCCTCGAGCCGAGCGCGCGGGAAGGCAGGCCGATCGTGCTCGTCTCCGGCCCGTCGGCGACGTCCGACATCGAGCTCGAGCGCGTCGAGGGCGTCCATGGGCCGCGCCGCCTCGTCGTCATCGTCGCCAAGTAGGCCGGCCCTCCCGACCGTCTCCGGCCACGCTGATCGCCTCGACCCGCGGCGTCCGTAGACTGTCGCGAACGGGACGTGGCGCAGTCTGGTAGCGCGCTCGGTTTGGGGCCGAGAGGCCGCGAGTTCGAATCTCGCCGTCCCGATCGACCCGATGAAGACTCTCCTCGCCCTGATCGCCGTCGTGGCGCTCGCCGCAGCGGCGTCCGCCTCCAGCGCCCCCGCCGGGTTCGTCGGCTCGATCTCGCCGATCTCTCCTGAGCTCGCGAAGCGGATGACGGGCGTGTCGTGGCGGCCCGGCTGTCCGGTGCCGCTGCGCGACCTCCGCGTCGTGCGTGCCACCCACCGCGGCTTCGACGGTCGTGACCGCAGCGGCCGGCTGATCGTGCACCGCGACGTCGCCGCGGAGGTGCTGGCGGTGCTGCGGCGGCTCTATGCCGACGGCTTCCCGATCCGGCGCATGATCCCGGTCGACGCCTACGGCGGCAGCGACTTCCGCTCGATCGAGGCCGACAACACGTCGGCGTTCAACTGCCGCACCGTGGACGGGACGAGGCGCTGGTCGGAGCACGCGTATGGACGCGCGATCGACGTCAACCCGATCGAGAACCCGTACGTCGGCTCGTCCGGCACGACCTCGCACACGGCGAGCCGGCGGTACGTGAGGCGGACGCCCTTCCGGTCCGGGATGGCGGCCGAGGGGCACGCGCTGGTGCGGGCCTTCGACGCTGCCGGCTGGGGCTGGGGAGGACGCTGGCGGGGCGTCAGGGACTACCAGCACTTCTCCGCCTCCGGGCGCTGAGCCTCGGCTGCCGGCTTGCAGCACGAGCGAGGCGGGCGACGCGAAGAGCGGGTGGAGGGAATCGAACCCTCATAGCCAGCTTGGAAGGCTGGTGCTCTACCATTGAGCTACACCCGCGTGGCCTGAAGCGTAGCGTTGCGGCGTGGCCCCTTCCGACTGGTCGTGGAATCCAGAGGCGCTCGTCGGGCTGGTGCTCGCCCTCGCGTACGTGGGCGCGGTCCGGGACGGTCGCGCCGGGCGGTGGCGGCGTGCGAGCTACCTCGCCGGCTGCGCCCTGCTCGCCCTCATCTGGGTGACACCGATGGACACGATCGCCCTGCACTACCTGCTCGTCGTGCACCTGTGGCAGAACGTCGTGCTCGCCGAGTGGGCACCGCTCCTGCTCGTCGTGGGGCTGCCCGCAGCCGTGGCCGCCCGCATTGCCCGGCCGGCTCCCGTGCGCGTGCTGACGAGCCCGTTCGTGGCGCTGCCGGTCTGGGTCGCGAACTACGCACTCTGGCACGTGCCCGTGTTGTACGACGCCTCGCTGCGGCACCCGCACTCGCTGCTCCTCGTCGAGCACGCGCTCTACCTCCTGACCGGGCTCGCCATGTGGTGGCCCGTCTGGCAGGACGTCCCGCACCGCCTCTCCAGCCAGACCCGGGCCGCGTACGTGTTCGCGGGGTTCGTGCTCTCGGCGCCGCTCGGGCTCGTGCTCGCGCTCGTACCCGAGCCCCTCTACGACTTCTACGCGTCGGCGCCGGAGCGCCTGTGGGGCCTCTCCCGGCTTGCCGACCAGCAGTACGGCGGCATCGCGATGGCGTCCGAGCAGTCGGTCGTCTTCTTCGCCATCTTCGCCTTCTGGTTCGTCCGTTTCCTGCACGAGCAGGACGCGCACGAGCTCGATGCCGTGAGCGGTGTTGACCGGCGCCGCGGGCCTCCCTAGGCTCGATCGGTGCGCCATGCACTCGCTCTGGCTGCGCTCGCCGTGCTCCTCGTGCCGGCTCACGCCGTGGCGGCTGCGGGCTTCGCCGACGGTGTCGCGGCCGGCGAGATCCGGCCGACGGCAGCGCTCCTGTGGACGCGGGCGCCGCAGGCCGGACCGCTCAGGGTCGAGGTGTCGGCGCTCCGCGCGTTCACCGGATCGGTGATCACCAGGCAGGCCACGGCAGCTGCGGCCTCGGATCTGACGGTACGCGTTCCGCTCGGGCGGCTCGCGCCCGGGCGGCGGTACTTCTACCGCTTTCGGCAGGGCGCGCGGGTGAGTGCGGTGGGCAGCTTCCGCACCGCGCCGCCGAGGTCGACGCGGGCAACGGTGCGCTTTGCCATCTCCGGCGACGCGGACGCCACGCCCGGAGCGGACGGCAAGCCCGGGTTCAACCGCTACGAGGTGTACGGCCGCATGGCGGCCGAGCGCAACGACTTCAACATCAACCTCGGCGACACGATCTACTCGGACAGCGAGCTCTCCGGCTCGAAGCCGGCGCTCACCGTGCCCGCCAAGTGGCAGAAGTACCGCTTCGGCCTCGCCCTCCCCGCCTTGCGCGCTCTGCGGGCCGGCACGGGGCTGTACAGCCATCCGGACGACCACGAGTTCGTCAACGACTTCTCCGTGCCCGAGCACGGCGCAGTGCTGTACCGGTCGGGCGTCAAGGCATTCCGGGATTACGCCCCGGTCTCCTGGAGCCCGACGCGCGGTTTCTACCGGACGTTCCGCTGGGGGCGGAATCTCGAGCTCTTCTTCCTCGACGAGCGCTCCTTCCGCAGCGCCAAGGCGACCGCGGCGTGCGGAGGCGATCTCGCCCCGGCCGCGCCGGCTGCCGTGCGCGCCGCGTTCGCCACCCTCGTCCCGGCGCTCGGCAAGGCGGTTGCCCGGTCGTGCTTGGATGCGCTCGAGGATCCGGCCCGCACCATGCTGGGACCGGGGCAGGAGGAGGCCTTCCTCGGCGCGATCCGGGCCTCCACGGCCACCTTCAAGGTCGTCGTCAACGAGGTGCCGATACAGCAGATCTACCAGCTGCCGTACGACCGCTGGGAAGGGTATGCGGCGGCGCGCACGAGACTGCTGAGGTCGTTGCGGGGCGTCTCCAACGTGGTCTTCCTCACGACCGACACCCACGCCAACATGATCGGCGAGGTGCGGCTGCAGACGTTGGAGGGGCCCCCGGTGGGCACCGGCATCTGGGAGGTCGTCACCGGCCCCGTGGCCACGAACACCTATGCCAGGGAGATCGACGCGGCGATCGGCGTCCCCGGCACGGGCGACTTCGTGACGGCGCTCTTCCTGAAGCCGGCGCCGCCGCTCGGCATCGGCATGCAGTGTGCCGCCACCGACGTCTTCAGCTACAGCGAGGTGGTCGTCAGCTCGACGCGGCTGACCGTCACGCCGAAGACGGCCGCCGGCGCACGCGTGGTGGAGAAGACCGGCGCCCCCTGCGGGCCGCTCGTGCTCGTCGCGCGCTAGAGGCACCCGCGAGTGCCGTCGGGACCGCGATCTATTGTCGGCCGGGATGGAAGAGCGCCTGATCCGCTTCCGGCCCCGAGCGATCCTGGTCGTGATCGGCATCGTCCTCTCGACGGCGCTCATGCTCGAGCTCGTCTGGGTCACGCGCGGCGTCCTCATCTGGATTCTCGTCGCCGCCTTCCTGGCGACGGCCCTCAACCCCGCGGTGGAGTGGGTTCAGGCGCACGGGGTTGCGCGGCGCGGCGTCGCCGTCGGCATCGTCTACGTGCTGACGCTGCTCGCGATCGTGGGCATCAGCGCCACGTTCATCCCCACGCTGATCAACGAGGTCAACGACTTCGCCGAGGCCGTGCCGGACTACGTCGACGACCTCACCTCGGGCCAGGGGCGGCTCGGCTTCCTCGAGCGGGAGTACCAGGTCGTGGAGAAGATCCGCGAGGCGATCGAGACGAGCGGCGCAAGTGGCCTCTTCGGGCTCTCGAGCACGGCGTTGTCGGTGACCAAGAGCGTGCTCAACACGATCGTCGCGATCATCACGATCGCCTTCCTGACCCTGTTCATGCTGCTCGAAGGGCCCAACTGGGTCGAGCGCATCCTCGGCCTGGTGCCTGACCGCCACGAGCCGCGGGTTCGCCGGATCGGGGTCGATGTCTACAGGACGATCGGCGGTTACGTCGCCGGCAACCTCGCCATCAGCGTGCTCGCCGGCGCGCTCTCGGCTGTCCTGCTGCTCGTGCTCGGCGTGCCGTACGCGATCGCGCTCGGGCTCATCGTCGGCCTGCTCGACCTGATCCCGCTCGCGGGCGCCACGATCGCCGCGGTGATCGTCTCCTCGATCGCGTTCGTCGACTCCACCCGCAACGGGGCCATCGTGCTCGTGTTCTTCGTGCTCTACCAGCAGCTCGAGAACCACGTGATCCAGCCGCTCGTCTACGGGAGGACGGTGCAGCTGTCGCCCCTCGCGGTGCTCGTGGCGGTGCTGATCGGGGCCGAGCTGGCCGGCATCCTCGGCGCGCTCGGGGCGATCCCGGTGGCGGGGGCGATCCAGGTGCTGCTGCGCGACTGGCTCTCGACGCGTGGCTCTTCCGACCGTGGGCCGCCGGAGCCTGCCGTCGATACCGTCCCCTGACAATGTCCTCCCAGGCCGAGCCGCAGGGGGTGGCGCGGTATCGCGCCCTCCTGCGGCAGCCGTTCGTGCCGGCGCTGTTCGGCTGGGCGATCGTGGCGCGCCTGCCGGTCGGGATGACGAGCCTCGCGATCGTTCTGCTCGTGCGGTCCACCGGCGCGGGGTACGGAGAGGCCGGGCTGGTCGCAGCTGCCTACACCGCTGCGGTGGCGGTCGGCGCGCCCTATGCGGGGCGCCAGGTCGACCGCCGCGGCGCGGTCTCCGCGATGCGCCTGCGTCTGGTGGCGTTCCCGGGCCTGCTCACGCTGATGGCGCTCCTCGGTGCCTTCGGCGGGCACGTCGTGCTGCTCGCGCTGGCAGGAGCGGCCGCCGGGCTGACGATGCCGCCCGTCTCGTCGGCCGCCCGCTCGATCTGGCCGCGCGTGCTGGGCGACGACCATGCCCGTACCGCGTACGCGCTCGAGGCGGCTCTGCAGGAGGTGATCTTCGTCGGAGGCCCTCTCATCGTCGCCGTGCTCGCGTCGTTCTGGGCGGCGGGCGGCGTGCTCGGAGCCGCGGCGTTCGCGGCCATCGGCACGTTCGCGTTCATGCGGCTCGATCCCGTCCGTGCAGCCGGGCCGGCCGACCACCGTCACGGTTCCCCGCTCGGGGCTCTCTCGTCGGCAGGGGTGCGCACGATCACGGTGCTCGCCCTCTTCCTGGGGCTGTCCTTCGCATGCGTCGAGATCGCGGTGCCGGCCTTTGCCGAGGGCCACGGGGGCCGGGCGCTCGCGGGTGTCGCGCTGGCCGGCTTTGCCGCAGGCAGCCTGGCCGGCGGCCTGGCAGCGGGCCTGCGGCCGTCGAGCAACGAGCCTCGCCGTCTCGTCCTCGGCTCTCTGGCGCTCGTGGGTGCGCTGGCGCTGCCGCTCCTGTCGACCTCGGTCGCGACCATGACGGCACTGTTCTTCTTTGCCGGCCTGCCGATCGCGCCGACGGTGGCGGCCGCCTACGGGATCATCGGCCGGGTCGCAGTCCTCGGCTCGGTGGCCGAGGCCTTTGCGTGGTTCGGCACGGCCGTCTCCACCGGCTTCGCCGGCGGGGCGATCGCGGGCGGCTGGCTGATCGACGCGCACGGCTGGCGTTCGTCGATCGTGCTCGCCGTCGCGATCGCGGCGGCGGGCGTGGCGCTGCTCGCGGTGCAGCGCGCAACGCTCACGCCGGCTGTGGCCGCTCCCACGCACCGCTAGGCCCGACGGGCCTGCGGCGGGGGGAGCCCTACGGGACCGCGGCGTTCCGGTCGGCGTCGATCTCGGCCGCGGCGAGAGCGCGCGAGTAGACGCGCACGTCGTCGATCCGCCCCCTGAACCACTCGCTCGCAACGGCATGGCCGCCGATCCGCAGCGCGCCCGTGGAGGCTGCGATCGATCCCGCCGCTGGCGTGCTCGCCACCTCGACGCCGTTCACGTACAGGCGCAGAGTCGTGCCGTCGAACGTCGCGGCGAGGTGCGTCCAGGTGTTGAGCGGGATCTGTGCGGGCCCGAGCGCCGTCCGCCCGCCACCGATGTCGATGCGCGCCCCGGGCCTGGACGCCGTGTTCGCGTACAGCGCATAGCGTGACGTCCCCGGGGCCTCCTTGGAGAGCGCCGCTCGTGCCGCCGAGCCGAGGCTCGTCGGATACACCCACGACTCGAGTGTCATCCCGTTCGAGAGGTCGAGCGAGCTTGCGTCGGCGACCGTGACCCAGTCGTTGCTGCCGTCGAAGGAGAGTGCGCGGCCGTTCTTGCCGGACGTGATGCGCGTCGCTCCCGAGACGGTGCCCGTGTTCCCGCTCGCCGAGCGGTCGGCAGCCGTCGCGCCGGAGGATTCGTTGAAGTTGTAGGCGGCGACGAGGCCTTCGCGCCAGCTCACCCGTGCCGTCGCCTGGCCCGAGCGCTCGTAGTACTCGACCGAGACGTCGTGCGTGCCGGCGGCGACGGTGCGGAGGGCCAGGTACGTCGTGGCCGACTGGTCGCGCCACTGGTCGATCACCCTCGAGCCGTCGAGCAGGACGCGTACTCCGTCGTCGGCGGTGGCGGCGAAGGTCGTCGAGCCGCCGCGGAACGTGAACCGCCCGCTCCAGCGTACGGAGAAGTCGTTCGCGCCGACCCCCGGCGCGGGGCTGCCGCCGGCCCACCCGTTGTCGATGCCCTGCTCGCAGCGCGTGAGGGCGGGGGCTCCCGTGAGCGTCCGGTTGTTGAAGTACTCGGCCTTCCACTGGCCCGCCGGACAGGTGAGGCCGTTCTGGACGTCGACCACGATCGGCGTCGAGGTCGTCACGTTGCCCGCGGCGTCGCGCGCGACGGCCGTCAGCGTGTGGGGCCCGGCCGCGGCGAGCGTCGTGCTCCACGTGGTCGCGTAGGGGACGGTCGTGTCCTCCGCGCCGAGATCGTTGCCGTCGAGCTGGAACTGAACGCCCGCGACGCCCGAGCCGGAGTCGGCCGCCGTGGCCGTCACGGTCTGCGTGCCGGTGACGGTCGCCCCGGCTGCCGGCGCGGTGATCGCGACGGTCGGCGGGGTCTCGTCCACGATCGTCAGCTCGACGGGCTCGCTCACCCCCTCGGCACCGGACCGGTCGGTCGCCCGCAGTCGAACGACGACCGTTCCGGGTGCGGTGTACGTCCTTTGGGCCGTGACGCCCGTCGCATCGTCGAAGGCGCCGTCGCCGTCGAGGTCCCATGCGTAGTCGAGCTCGTCGCCGGGATCCGCGTCGTGCGACGCCGAGCCGTCGAAGCTGACGATGAGAGGTGCGGGGCCGGTGGTAGCGCTCGCAGTCGCCACCGCCGTCGGCGTCGCGTTCGGCTCGAAGGTCGCGGTGAACGTCGTCGCGGCGGCCGGCGCGACGACGTTGTGCGTAGCTCCGCCCCCGTCCGACCACGTCGCGAACCGGTATGCCGTTCCGCCGATCAGCTGTGGCGCCGCGCTCACCGAGTTGACCGATCCGACGATCACGGTGCGGGTGAACGGTGTCGCCTCCTGCGCCTGCCCGACCGAGATCCCTGCGCCCGGGGGAATCGAGGCGAATGTCAGGTCCACCGTCTCGGGATACAGCTCGATGGTGGTCGTCGCGGAGGCGCCGTTCGAGTCCGTTGCCGTCAGCCGTAGCTCGAGGTGCGACGGATACTCGTGATCGGGGGCGGCGAACGACCCGGAAGCCGTGCCCGGCCACCCCTGCAGCGTGTGGGAATGGCAGTTCGAGGGGCAGTGCCGCATGACGAGCACCCAGTCGAGTGACGTCTCGGCGAGCTCTCCGTCCTCCGGGTCGGTCGCGCGTCCCGAGAACGTCACCGTGTCGTTCACCTGCCAGGTGAGCGACGGGAGCGGGGCCACGATCTCGGGCACCGGCGGAGCATTCGTGCCCGGGTTGCTGATGGTGATGGTGGTGGGGCTGGTGGTGGCGGTGTTGTTGTTGGTGTCGCGGGCGCGGGCGCTGATTGTGTGTGGGCCGTTGGCGGTGTTGGTGGTGTTCCAGCTGATGCTGTAGGGGCTGCTGGTGTCTTCGTTGTCGAGTGGTTGTCCGTCGAGCAGGAACTGGATGCCGGCGATGCCGCTGGCGTCGCTGGCGGTGGCGGTCAGGGTGGTGGTGCCCGACAGGGTCGCGTTGGCGGCGGGCTCGGTCAGCTGCACCGACGGCGGCGTCTGATCACCCGTGGCGGTGGCCGCCTGGAGGCTGAAGTCGTCTAGGTAGTAGGTGGCGCTGCCGTTGTCTCCCTCGGTGTAGAAGGTGACGGTGGCGCGGTTGGCGCCTGCGGGCGCGTTGCCGGAGACGGTGAACGGTGTCCAGGCGTTCGCGGGCAGCGGTGTGGGCTGGCCGCTGGTGACGGCGAGCATCGCGTTGCTGCTGTCGAACCACTCGATCCGTGGTGTGAGGTCGGGGTGTGCGCTTTCGCTGTAGAGGTAGGCGGAGGCGAGGTGGGTGACGTTGGGGGAGATGCCGCCGATGCGGGCGGGCGGGACGCCGGCGTAGGCGCCGTGGGCGCCCGCTCCGGCGCCGGCGACGAACTTGAGGCTGTAGCTGCCGTCGTGGGCCCGGTCGCTCGATCTCGTGGCGCTGCCCTGGTTCCAGCCCCACCCGCTCATGCTCGTCTCGAGGCTGCCGTTGTCGAACAGGCTCTGCAGGCTGTTGCTGATGGTGATGGTGGTGGGGCTGGTGGTGGCGGTGTTGTTGTTGGTGTCGCGGGCGCGGGCGCTGATTGTGTGTGGGCCGTTGGCGGTGTTGGTGGTGTTCCAGCTGATGCTGTAGGGGCTGCTGGTGTCTTCGTTGTCGAGTGGTTGTCCGTCGAGCAGGAACTGGATGCCGGCGATGCCGCTGGCGTCGCTGGCGGTGGCGGTCAGGGTGGTGGTGCCCGACAGGGTCGCGTTGGCGGCGGGCTCGGTCAGCTGCACCGACGGCGGCGTCTGATCACCCGTGGCGGTGGCCGCCTGGAGGCTGAAGTCGTCCAGGTAGTAGGTGGCGCTGCCGTTGTCTCCCTCGGTGTAGAAGGTGACGGTGGCGCGGTTGGCGCCTGCGGGCGCGTTGCCGGAGACGGTGAACGGTGTCCAGGCGTTCGCGGGCAGCGGTGTGGGCTGGCCGCTGGTGACGGCGAGCATCGCGTTGCTGCTGTCGAACCACTCGATCCGTGGTGTGAGGTCGGGGTGTGCGCTTTCGCTGTAGAGGTAGGCGGAGGCGAGGTGGGTGACGTTGGGGGAGATGCCGCCGATGCGGGCGGGCGGGACGCCGGCGTAGGCGCCGTGGGCGCCCGCTCCGGCGCCGGCGACGAACTTGAGGCTGTAGCTGCCGTCGTGGGCCCGGTCGCTCGATCTCGTGGCGCTGCCCTGGTTCCAGCCCCACCCGCTCATGCTCGTCTCGAGGCTGCCGTTGTCGAACAGGCTCTGCAGGCTGTTGCTGATGGTGATGGTGGTGGGGCTGGTGGTGGCGGTGTTGTTGTTGGTGTCGCGGGCGCGGGCGCTGATTGTGTGTGGGCCGTTGGCGGTGTTGGTGGTGTTCCAGCTGATGCTGTAGGGGCTGCTGGTGTCTTCGTTGTCGAGTGGTTGTCCGTCGAGCAGGAACTGGATGCCGGCGATGCCGCTGGCGTCGCTGGCGGTGGCGGTCAGGGTGGTGGTGCCCGACAGGGTCGCGTTGGCGGCGGGCTCGGTCAGCTGCACCGACGGCGGCGTCTGATCACCCGTGGCGGTGAACCCGAGACGACGGATCGCTCCGCCCTCGACGTCGGCGTAGTAGAGGGCTCCGTCCGGCCCGAATTGCAGGTCGACCGGGTTCGAGGCCTGTGCGGCGAACGTCTCCAGCAGGGCGGGGTCGGGATTCCCGTCGCCCCCGGCGCGCATGGCCCAGATGCAGTCGCGAGAGAAGTCGGCGAAGAAGAGCGCGTTCCGGTAGCGGTCGGGGACTCCCGAGCTCGGTGCGAACGTGATCCCCGCCAGGGAGGAGCTGCCGGACGGGCACGTCTCGCCGGGAACCACGGTGGCCGAGTGCGAGTAGGCGAAATAGGGAGGAACGACCGCGTCCGGCGTGGCATAGAGCGTCTCGCAGAGGGTGAGGTTGGCCGAGTCGTAGCCGGCCTGCCGCGCGTTGCCCTCGTAGCACGGCCACCCGAAGTTGTCCGCCGTCGTATCCGCGCCCGACGTCACGTCGATCTCCTCGAAGGAGCCCCAGCCGACGTCGCCGATCCACAGATCGCTGGTTCCGGGACGCGCGGTGAAGCGGAAGGGGTTGCGCATCCCGTACGCGACGATGCGCCGCATGTTTGCGTCGCTGCTGAAGGCGAACGGATTCGACGGGAGGGCGTCCCCCGTGAAGGGGTCGACGCGAATGATCGTCCCGTCGAGCCCAACCGGGTCGGCGGTCGTGCGCACGTCCTGCGCGCGCAGCGCTCCGCCTTCCGCCGTGGGCGGTGTGAGCGTCGCACCAACGCCTCCCGGCGGGTCTCCGCAGGGGTTGAGCGGGCTTCCCGACTGGCCGTAGTCGGCGAAGATGAAGCTGGCCCCGTCGCCGCCGCCTGCATAGAGTGCGCCGTCGGCGCCAAAGGCGACCGTCCCGACCGAGTGGCTCGAGAACTGCTGGCACCAGTCCTCGACGAGCACCTGCTCGGGCCCGCTGGCGACATCGCCGCTCGCCGTCAGCCGTGACAGCCGGCCGCTGGCCACGCACCCGTCGCCGTTGAGCCCGGGAGGGGTCGGGCAGGCGTCCCAGCTCCCCCCGATCGTCCCCCAGAGCGGCGCCGTACCGCCGATCGCGGCGTCGTGCGTGTAGAGGACGTAGACGGAGGGGGTCGCCGGGAAGTCCGGATGGAGTGCCAGGCCGAGCAGCCCGCGGTCACTGGTGTTGAAGACGTTGGTACGCAGATCGGCGAACACGGTCGGAGTGGTGTCGCCGAGACCGCTGTAGACCTTGATCACTCCCGACTTCTCGCCGACGAAGACGCGGCCGTCGGGCGAGAAGCGGAAGACGAGGGGCGCCTCCAGCCCGCTGAACGCGACCGACTCGGTCACACCGGGCGGCAGGGTGACGGCCGGGCTGGAGGCAGGCGCCAGCAGGACCGCGGCGCACAAGGCCGAGAGCCCACACCCCATCAACACGTACCGCAGCCGTGCCCGCACGCCGATCCCCCGCCGCTATCGCCGACTTTGTGACATTATTCGCGACCTTCTGCGGGCAGGCAATGGTAGGTTGTCGCCCCTCCTGCAGTGCGCTCGGGAGCCGTTCGCCGTGTGTGGCGAGGACGCGGATCGGCTGTCCCCGCTCCCTCGAGACCCGCCGCCGGCCCGCTCCCGACTCCAGGCCTCGGGCGTCCGGCATCCACCTGATGCGCCCAGGGAGGATTCGAACCTCCGACCCGCGGATTGGCAGTCCACCCTCGCAGGCTGCGAAGAATTGCAGCTGACTGAATCGCCTGCAATCAAAGAGACTCCGCTCCACCGCTCTGGGCTTGTAGAAGTGCGGATCGCTGCGTAGAGTCCGCGCGTGGCGTCTCTGCGGCGGTTTCCTGTCCTTCTCGTCGTCCTGCTCGCGGGAGCCGTGGGCCTCTTCGTTCCCGCCGCGACAGGATCCCATGACGATGGAGCGATCTGGGCGGGGAAGTGGCTGACCTCGACGGGGACGCTGCGACTGAGCGTCCCGAGCGCGCAGCAGCTGGCTGCGCTCAAGACAGGCTCCGACAGCTCGCTTCTCTGGGCGAAGCTTTCGTGCAAGAACGGGCCTCAGTTCTACAGCGGCACGTACGGAACGAAGGCGGGCGACCAGGGCCGCGTCGTGGCATGCGGGAACAAGGGCCGGCTCTTCGCGCGGTTCCTCAGCACCGGGCGCTTCAGGGGCGCCGCTGGCACCTTCAACGTCACGATCGACTCGGGGAAGCCGCTTCGCTTCACCGGGACCTATTCGGAGGACAGCGGCGGCTCGGGGCCCTACACAGGGCAGTGGGAGTTGCACTTCCGTGGCGACAGCGAGCACGTGAGCGAACAGCAGGGGTCGCACATCTACAAGGGCCCGTTCGAGGTGCGCGCGCACTTCCACGCCCAGAACCTGCTCACCGATCCACCCTCCGACGGCGGCCAATGCACCCCGGGGCGCAAACGCGCGATCGTGACGGGTCAGGTCATCGGGCGGCGCACGGATCAGGGCGCGATCCAGGGCGGCGGCAACGTCTCGGCGGCGCCACATCTCTCACGCTGCCGCGTGCCTGCGATCCAGGTACGCGTCGACGACGTCGAACTGCAGGTGATCAGCCCGGGCAAGCGGCTGCGCGTGGTTCTCGACGTCCGTATCAGCGCGGGCCTGTCGCAGGGCGTCCACCAGCCAGGCAACTGCAAGGTCAACACCCGCGGCCGGATCGTTGCGATCTACGACGACACATTGACGGTAGCGAACGGCCTTCGAGACCACCGCCTGACGATCGGACCGTGGGAAATGGCCTGCAACGCCCATAACCACGTGATCACGAACTCCATCACCTCGATCCCGGCAAATGCGTCGTCGAGCACGTGGGTGCGCGTGAACGTCCTCTGTCCGTCCTCGAGCGGCGGCGGGCAGGGCCCCAAGAACTGCACCTGAGCATCCGCTGCGTCCGACGAGCCAGGAGTACCGGCCCAGCGGGCGCCTCCACCGAAACCGCATTCCGCCTGGTGCCCCCGGCAAGAATCGAACCTGCGCCTGCGGTTTGGGAAAGCCTTTGACCTGCCTGACCCGGGTCTAGCGACCAGGTAGGTCGCGCTCTGCGGGCGGTGACGACCGCAGCCTGAGACGTAGGTCTGTACGCGCAGTAAATGACACAAGAAGAGCGCAATTGGCAGGGAAATACGAAATGCGCCCGGGAGGATTCGAACCTCCGACCCGCGGATTAGAAGTCCGCCGCTCTGTCCACTGAGCTACGGGCGCCTCCGGGAAAGGTAGACGCTCGAGCCGGGAGGGGTCGCTCTGCGAGCAGGCGCCGTGTTGGTCGCCGTGTCCGGCCCTCCGCAGGGGAGGGCCGGACACAGCGGATCCAAGGTGCTCTAGGGAAGCTCGTTCACGCGGTCGGTGCTCGGAGGAGCGACCGGGCTGAACGTGCCGAGGTAGTTGACGAGCGCCTGGAGGTCGTTGCCCCCGTCGAGCCGTGCCGCCGTGATCGTGCCGAACGTGGTGAAGTTGTCCCCACCGTCTGCGAGGAAGTTGTTCACGGTCACGTTGTAGGTCGACACGGGGTTGAGGGCGACACCGTTCAGCTTCACGTTGCTGACCGTCGACCGAGCGTGCAGTTACCGGCCACGATCGTCTTGGCGAGGTCGTAGGTGAAGCCCTGCGAGACGCCGAGGTGCAGGAACGGCCGGCTCGACCCGGTCGGCTGGCACTGCTCCTCGAGCACCGACACGATCTGCGCCCCGGTCATCGGGTACGTGACCAGCGTGTTGCCGAACGGCTGGAACGTGAACGCCTCGCCGAAGGTGACGACGCCGTCGCCCTCGGGAGGAGTCTGGGACTGCGCGTAGGTCAGGTCTGACCGCACGCCGCCCGGGTTCATGAACGCGACGTCGGCGAAGTTCGAGGACGTCGCCCACAGCTGCGCGTCGGCCACGAGGTTGCCGGCCGGCGACTCGACGCCGCGGTCCGACCCATTCGACGCCGCCGCGGTTGATGTTCGCGGTGATCGTCCCGACCGGCGTGGTGCCGGCAACGTCGTACAGCGGCTGCCACTTGGCGATGATCGCCGTCATCGTCGGGTCGGGGGTCAAGGCCGACTGCAGTGACCGCGTGGTTCGTCGCCGTGCTGAGGTCGCGGCGGACGTCGTCCGTGCGCTTGTCGAGCACGAGGTTGAGCTCCGAGACCACGCGGCCGAAGGAGTACGCGCTCGTGACGATGCGCGGCTGGCCGGCGGCGTCGGGAAGCACGCAGTTGTACGGCAGGTGCGTGTGCCCGGTGATCATCGCGTCGATCTCGGGGTCGAGCGCGTTGTTGATGGCGACGATCGGCCCGGAGATGCCGACGCACGCGTCGACGGCACCGGGAGGCGGCGTCTGCGAGCCGCCCTCGTGCAGCAGCACGACGATCGCCTCGACGCCCTGCTTCTTCAGGATCGGGACGAGCGCGTTCGCGGTCTCGGCCTCGTCCTTGAAGTCCCAGCCCTGGATGCCCGCGGCGGCGACCAGGGTGTCGGTCGCCTCGAGCGTCATGCCGATGAAGCCGACCTTGACGGCGTTGATCTTCTTGACCCAGTAGGGCGGCAGGGGCGTCTTGCCGGTCGTCTCGTTGACGACGTTGGCGGCGAGCCACTGGAAGTCCGCGCCCGGATACGGCTCGGCCGGGAAGTAGCAGCCGTCGACGGGGTGACAGCCGCCGTTCTGCATGCGCAGCAGCTCGGTCACGCCCTCGTCGAACTCGTGGTTGCCGACGCTCGACACGTCGAGCTTCATCGCGTTCAGCGACTCGACGGACGGCTCGTCGTGGAACAGGCCCGAGAAGGCCGGTGAGCCGCCGATGAGGTCGCCGGCGGCGACGGTCAGGCTGTACTTCTTGCCCTGGCGCAGCTCGTTCAGCTTCGCCGAGAGGTACTCGGAGCCGCCGGCAGGTGCGCCGTCGACCGTTCCCGGCGTGACCCGCTCGAGATGCCCGTGGTAGTCGTTGATGCCCAGCAGCTGAAGCTCCACGAGCTGCCCGGGCGGATCGGGCTTCGGCTTCTTCTTGGCGGCGGCCGGAGCGGCCAGCACGACGAGTGCGGCCAACAGAACGATCAGCCCAACCAGGATTGGCGTCCGTCTACGCATCTGATTCCTCCAGAGTTCGTGGTCGTGGAAGGCGCTCAGTCACCCGCAGCAGCCGGCCGGTCGGCCGTACCGCCCCTCCCCCGCAAGCGGGAGGCCCCCAACATCACACTCAGCGCTCGACGTTACCTTCCCCTGCCGGCAACCGCAAGTTGCCGGCGCTCGCCTCAGCGGGGCAGGTGCAGGCCCAGCCGCCGCGGCAGGGAGGCCACGAACGACGTCACCGGGTCGGGCTGGCGTCCCGCGTCGTGGGCGGCGTCGCGGCGCACGAGCGCCGCTCGGATGGCCGACCCCCCCGCCCAGCGGAGCGGCTCGGGCGGCATCAGCTTGCGGCCGGGCTCGACCAGTGCGAGCCGGGTGAGCTCGTCCCGCCGGTCGAGTGCGAGCCGTGCCAGGATCTCGCCTCCCAGGTACGAGGGGCCGACGCCGTTGCCGGTGAAGCCGAACCCGTGGTGCACCCGCCCCCGGGAGCCGAAGATCGGCAGGTGCGTGGGGGAGACGTCGATCGGGCCGCCCCAGGCATGCGTGATCGTGCGGCCCTGGAGCTGCGGGAAGAGGCGCAGCAGAGTGTCGCGGGCGTGCGCCACAGCGGCCGGGTCGAGCTCGAGGCGGCCGCTGCGGCGGCCGCCGCAGCCCATGCGGCCGCCGCCCCAGCCGAGTGCGATGCGTCCGTCCCTCGTCGTGCGGAAGTAGCAGAGGAGCGTTCGGCAGTCGTGCACGTTCTCGCCGCCCGTCCAGCCGAGCTCCTCGATCACGTCGGGTACCGGCTCGGTGACGACCATGTGACTCGATGCCACGCCGAGCGACATCCTGAATCCCGGGAAGGCGGCGGTGGCGCTGTTGACCGCGAGCACGGCGGCCGTCGCGCGCACCGAGCCGTGAGCCGTGCGCGCCCGGGCGTCCGGCGTGAGCTCGCGCACGGGGCTCCGCTCGTACAGGCGCACGCCGGCCGCCAGCACCTGCGCGCGGAGCCCCAGCGAGAGGCGCGCGGGGTGCACGTTGGCCGCGGTGCGCAACAGGGCGGCTCCCAGGAAGAGCGGCGATCCGCAGCGCCGGCGGGCCTCTGCCGCCGTCAGCACCTCGACCTCCTCGGAGGCGCCGACGGCCCGGCACGCCTCGACCAGATCGTCCCAGTCACCGAGCTGCGCCTCCGAGGTGGCGGCCATCATGGTGGGCGCGGGCACGTACCACGCGTCCACCCCGGTCTTGGCGCACCACTCCCCGATCCCGCGCACGCCCCGCTCGGATGCCCGGGCAGCCTCGACGGCGCGGATGTCGCCGAACTGCTCTCGCAGCGTCGGCAGGTCGTCCCAGATCGTGGACACGAAGCCGCCGTTCCGGCCGCTCGGGCCGTGGCCGGCGAGACCCGCCTCGAGCACGACGACGTCCAGCCCGGGCTCGAGCTGCTTCAGCTGCCAGGCGCTCCAGAGACCCGAGGTAGCCCCCGCCCACGATGACGACGTCGGCGGCCGTGTCGGACTCGAGCGGAGCCGTCGCCTCGATCGGGCCGGCGTCCTCGAGCCACCAGCCGTAGCGCGTGTGCCGCATGCAGCGGATCCTATGCCGTGCCGATGGGCCCGCCGCCGCTATCCTGTCTCGGCGCGCGGTGGCGGTAGCTCAGTTGGTAGAGCCCCGGGTTGTGGTCCCGGTGGTCGCGGGTTCGAGTCCCGTCCGCCACCCTGTTCGCGCTCGCTCGAGGGTACGGCGCCCCGTCGTGCGTGCCCGGCGCCGTCCCGGTCGACGGTGCCACTACTCTCTACTGGATCGCCTTGCGATCAGCGAGGCCCCGTAGCTCAGCGGATAGAGCGGTGGACTTCGAATCCACGCGCGGAGGTTCGACTCCTCCCGGGGCCATTCCCTGCCGGTCAGCCGGCGGCCGTGCTCCGGCTGTGCGCCCCGACCACGGTCACGAGGGCCGCCACGACCTGCGGGTCGAACTGGGTGCCGGCACATCGCTCCAGCTCGGCGAGCGCCTCGCCGATGTCGAGCGCCGTGCGGTACGGGCGCTCGGCCGTCATCGCTGCGAACGCGTTGCAGGCGAAGACGATCCGCGCCTCGACCGGGATCTTGCTCCCTGTGATCCCGTCCGGGTAGCCGCCGCCGTCCCAGCGCTCGTGCGTGGCACGCACGATGCGCCCGATCGGCCGCAGGGCGAGCGAGGCGCCGAGGATGCGCTCGCCCACCTCCGTGTGCTGGCGCACGAACGCGAGCTCGTCGTCCTCGAGCGGGCCAGGCTTGTGGAGGATCCGGTCAGGGATCGCGATCTTGCCGATGTCGTGGAGCGTCGCCGCCTGGTGCAGCTCCTCGAGCGACGCATCGTCCAGGCCCAGCGCTCGACCCACCCGCGCGGCGAGCTCGGCGACGCCCTGCGACCGGTCGTGCAGGTCGGGGTCGCGCTCGTCGAGCGCCTGCTGGAGCTTCTCCTGTGGCAGGTCGCGGGTCGAGCGCATGGCGCGCTTCTGCGCGTACAGGCGCCCGTCCGCCGTGCGGAGTGCCGAGGAGGCGTCGGCTGCCTCGTCGGGCAGGATCACGGCGCCGAACGAGCTCGTCACCTCGAAGCCCTCGCCGCTGTCGGACAGCGCGGCGACCGACGCGTCGAGTAGCCGTCCTGCCTCGGCTGCGGCACCGGGAGCGAGCAGGCAGAACTCGTCTCCGTCCAGGCGGTAGGCGCAGCCGTCGGGCCCCGGGACGGCTGCGAGCTTCGCCCCCAGGCGGGCGAGCAGGGCGTCGCCGGCCGGATGGCCGAACGTGTCGTTGTAGTGCTTGAAGCCGTCGAGGTCGTAGATCGCGAGCAGCCACGGTCGTGCCGGGCTGCTGCCCTCGAGGACGTGGTCGAGGTCGGCCAGCAGCCGGCGCCGGTTTCCGAGCCCGGTGAGGCGGTCCATGACCGTCTCCCGCCGGGCCAGCTCGAGCCGGCTCAGGCTCTCGCGGAGCGCGAACGCCAGTCTCGCCACCGCCCCGGCCAGGGCAAGCGCGGCAAGCAGGACGATCGGCAGGCTCAGGCGCTGGAAGTGGTCGACCACGAGCACGCCCGTGGCGATCGCGCAGGCTGCCGGCGCGGCCGGGAGCGCACGACCGCTCGGGCCGGCCCGCTCCTGCCGAACGGCGCGTGCCGGGCTGCGTGCGCGATCGGGGGCGGCTCGGCCGGCGAGAGGGAGCGAGCGCTGGAGCGACCGCGAGATCATTACGTACAGATCGGCACAAACCGTTTCCGGCTTGAGGCGAGCGCGGACCTTGGCGAGTGCGGGCGAGAGGACTCGAACCTCCAAGAGCCGAAGCCCAGCGGGACCTAAACCCGCCGCGTCTACCAGTTCCGCCACACCCGCGCGGCGCGTGTCCAGCCTAGACGATCGTGTCCCGCACGCTTCCTCAGCGGCCGATCAGCAGCCCGACCGTCTCGCGCACCGAGTCGACGATCAGCCCGACCAGCGAGATCAGTGCGAACGCTGCGAACCCGACCGCCGGCTCGTGCGTCTGCAGCAGGAGTGCCGCCACGAACGCGGCGACGACTACCGAAGCGGTCGTGAGCGGTCGGCGGGTGATCGTGCCGAGCGCGAGGCCGACGAGGAAAACGGCTCCGAACACGATGATTCCGAGCACCATGAAAGGAGGGTAGGACCGCCGCCGGACGGACCGGTCCAGCTCGGCCCGTGCGGGCGCGGGTTCATGCCGTCGCCGTGCCACCCGGACGCGGTCGGGCCACTACCCACGGGGACGAGACACACTCTCTGCTTGAATGGCCCGATGAGCGGCCAGGTCGAGGAACTCGGGGACAATCGCGTTCGCCTCACGGTGGACGTCACGCCGCACGAACTGGAGCACGCGGTCCAGCACGCGACGAGCGACCTGGCGGAGAGCGTGAAGATCCCCGGCTTCCGCAAGGGCAAGGTGCCGATGCCGGTCCTGGTCTCGCGCATCGGCAAGGAGCGGATCTGGGCGGAGGCCGTCGACTCCCACATCGGCGGCTGGTTCTGGAGCACTGCCGCGCGAACACGCCTGCGGCCGGTCTCGCCGCCGGAGTACGATTTCGAGCTGCCGACGAGCGAGGAGGCGCCGTGGTCGTTCACCGCGACCGTGGAGGTGCAGCCCACGCCCGAGATCGTCGACTGGGCCGAGCTGGAGGTGCCGAGGGCCGAGGCGGAGATCCCGCAGGAGCTCGTCGACCAGGAGCTCGAGGCGCTGCGCGAGTCCGTCGCGGAGCTCGTGCCGGCCGGCGATCGCGGCGCACAGGAGGGTGATGCGCTCGTCGTCGACCTGGTGAGTCCGTCCGGAGAGGCCCAGTCGGACACGGTTGTCGAGCTCGGCTCCGGCCGGATCGTGGAGGAAGTCGAGCAGGCGCTCCTCGGAGCGAAGGCCGGGGACACCCGGGACGTCAGCTACGAGCTCGCGGACGGCTCCACGGCCACCGTCTCGGTGTCCGTCAAGCACGTGAACGAGAAGGTGCTGCCGGAGATCGACGACGAGCTCGCACGCTCCGCCAGCGAGTTCGACTCGCTGGCCGACCTACGCGCCGACATCGAGGGACGTATCAGCGCTGCGCTCGAGGAGGAGATCGAGTCGGCGTTCCGCGCCGCCGCCGTCGACCGGCTCGTCGCCGAGTCCAAGGTGGAGGGCGCCGGCCCACTCGTCGAGACGCGCGCACGCGAGCTGCTCGACGGGTTCGTCCGCTCGCTCGGACGGCGGGGCATCGAGCCGGAGACGTACTTCCAGGTCACCGGCCAGTCGCCGGAGCTGCTCGTCTCGCAGATGCGCGCGGAGGCGGCGCAGTCGGTCGCCCGCGAGCTCGCCCTCGAGGCCGTCGCCGCCAAGGCCGGCATCGAGGTTTCCGACGACGAGGTGAAGGAGCTCATCCGCGAGCAGGCGGAGGCGTCCGGCGACGACCCCGAGGAGGTGATCGCGGACGTCTGGGCGCACGGTCACCAGGAGGCGCTGCGCGAGGACCTGCGGCTGAAGGCTGCGCTCGACCGGCTCGCCGCCGAGGTGAAGCCGATCTCGGCCGAGCTCGCCGACGCGCGCGACAAGCTCTGGACGCCGGACAAGGAAAACACCGAGCCCGAGAAGAAGTTGTGGACCCCCGGTAGCAAGGAGCCCGAATGAGCCCGTTGATCCCGATGGTGATCGAGCAGACCTCGCGTGGCGAGCGGTCGTTCGACATCTACTCCCGCTTGCTGAACGAGCGGATCATCTTCCTCGGCACGCAGGTCGACGACCAGATCGCCAACCTGATCGTGGCGCAGCTGCTCCATCTCGAGTCCGAGGACCCCGAGAAGGACATCTACCTGTACATCAACTCGCCGGGCGGCTCCGTGTACGCCGGTCTCGCGATCTACGACACGATGCAGTTCATCAAGCCCGACGTGTCGACGATCTGCGTCGGCATTGCCATGAGCATGGGCGCGCTGCTGCTCGCCGGTGGCGCGACCGGGAAGCGGATGGCGCTGCCGAACGCCAAGATCCTGATCCACCAGGTGTGGGGCGGCTACCAGGGACAGGCGTCCGATATCGAGATCCACGCCAAGGAGACCATCGCCCTGAAGCGAAAGCTCGAAGAGATCATGGCGCAACACACGGGACAACCGATCGACAAGGTGCGCCAGGACATGGATCGTGACTACTTCATGACCTCCGAGGAGGCCACCGAGTACGGGATCATCGACCGGGTGATCACACACCGCTAGAGGCCCCCGGTAGCCGAAACCGGTAAATCGGAGTAAAAGGAGAGACGTGGCCCGAGCGAGCGACGGGAATGAGCAGCTGCTCTGCAGCTTCTGCGGCAAGAGCCAGCGCCAGGTCAAGAAGCTGATCGCAGGCCCCGGCGTCTACATCTGCGACGAGTGCATCGATCTCTGCAACGAGATCATCGACGAGGAGCTGACCTCCCCGTCCACGCTCGACCTCGACAACCTGCCGCGGCCGCGCGACATCTACGCGGTGCTGAACGACTACGTCGTCTCGCAGGAGGAGGCGAAGCGGACGCTGTCCGTCGCGGTCTACAACCACTACAAGCGCGTCCGGATGGGCCAGGCGGAGGAAGGCGACGTCGAGTTGCAGAAGTCGAACATCCTGCTGCTCGGGCCCACCGGCTGCGGCAAGACGCTGCTCGCGCAGACGCTCGCCCGCATCCTCAACGTGCCGTTCGCGATCGCCGACGCGACGGCCCTGACGGAGGCCGGCTACGTCGGCGAGGACGTCGAGAACATCCTGCTGAAGCTGATCCAGGCAGCCGACTTCGACATCAAGAAGGCCGAGACGGGGATCATCTACATCGACGAGGTCGACAAGATCGCGCGCAAGGCGGACAACCCTTCGATCACGCGCGACGTCTCCGGCGAGGGAGTCCAGCAGGCGCTCCTGAAGATCCTCGAGGGCACGGTCGCCTCGGTGCCGCCGCAGGGCGGGCGCAAGCATCCGCATCAGGAGTTCCTCTCGATCGACACCACCAACATCCTCTTCATCTGCGGCGGCGCCTTCGCCGGCCTCGACCGCATCATCGAGCGCCGGATCGGCAAGAATGCGGTCGGCTTCGGGGCCAACGTGCGGTCGAAGCAGTCCGACGAGGATGCCGATCTCCTGTCCGACGTGATGCCCGAGGACCTCGTCAACTTCGGGCTGATCCCGGAGTTCATCGGCCGCCTTCCGGTCGTGTCCGCGGTGCACCAGCTGCGGCGCGACGACCTCGTGCAGATACTCACCGAGCCCAAGAACGCTCTTACCCGGCAGTACCAGCGCTTCTTCGGGTACGACTCGATCGAGCTCGTCTTCATGGAGGACGCCCTCTGGGAGATCGCGCAGAAGGCGCTCGAGCGCGAGACCGGGGCGCGCGGCCTGCGGTCGATCATCGAAGGGGCGCTGCTCGACGTGATGTTCGAGCTGCCCTCGCGCAAGGACGTCTCCAAGTGCGTGATCACCAAGGAGACGATCTCGAGGGGCCTCAACCCGACGCTCGTGACGAGCGCCGAGGGGTCGCTCGACGAGCTCGACGCGGCGGCCGGCAGCTCGGCGTAGGGCGGGGCCGCGCCGCCCGCCCCGGGCGGCAGTCGAGGCACGCGGGCAGAGGCACGCTCGGCGGGCGCGCAGCTCCGCGCGGTCCGGCCGGGCGAGCGCCGTACACTTAGCGACCCGATGCAGAAGGCGATGGACAAGCTCTACGAGCCCGCGGAGGTCGAGCGCCGCTGGCAGCACGCCTGGGAGGACGAGGGCCTCTACGCGGCGGGCGTGGGTGCGCGCGTGGACGAGAGCTTCGTCATCTGCGTGCCGCCGCCCAACGTCACCGGCGAGCTGCACCTCGGGCACGCGCTCAACGGCTCGATCCAGGACGTCTTGATCCGCTGGCACCGGATGCGCGGCTTCAGGACGCTGTGGCAGCCCGGGTACGACCATGCCGGCATCTCCACCCAGAACGTGGTCGAGAAGCAGCTCGCCGCCGAGGGCCTCACGCGTCACGACCTGGGCCGCGAGGCGTTCGTCGAGCGGACGTGGGAATGGCTCGAGCAGACGGGCCGAACGATCATGGGGCAGTACCGGCGCCTCGGCGCTTCCCTCGACTACTCGCGCGAGCGGTTCACGATGGACCCCGGCTACGTGCGTGCGGTGCTCACGTTCTTCGTGCGCCTCTGGGAGCGCGGCTGGATCTACCGCGCCAACCGGATCGTCAACTGGTGCCCCTTCCACCAGACGGCCATCTCCGACCTCGAGGTGCAGCACGAGGACATGGACGACACGCTCACCTACGTCCGTTATCCGTTCGCCGACGGCGAGGCCGGCTCCGCCGGCGACGGCATCACGGTCGCCACCGTCCGCCTGGCCACGATCCTCGGCGACGTCGCCGTCGCCGTGCACCCCGACGACGATCGTTATCGAGAGGCCGTCGGCCGCGAGGTGGTCGTCCCGTACGTCGAGCGTCGCGTGCCGGTGATCGCAGATGCCCGCGTCGACCCGGCCTTCGGCTCGGGCGCGGTGAAGGTGACCCCGGGGCACGACCCGATGGACTTCGAGATCGGTCGCGACCACGGGTTGCCGGAGCCGATGGTGATCGGCCCCGACGGCCGCATGAGCGCCGCTGCGGGCGATCTCGGCGGGAAGACGCAGGCGGAGGCCGACCAGGCCGTGCTCGCCTGGGTGAAGGAGCGCGGGTGGCTCGTCAAGCGCGAGCATTACCGCCACGCGGTAGGGACGTGCGAGCGTTGCCACTCTCGGATCGAGCCGCTCATCTCGCTGCAGTGGTGGTGCCGCATGGACGAGCCGGCTCAGCCTGCGATCGCGGCCCTGCAGGGGCGAACGGTGCGCTACCACCCGGAGTCGCAGCACCGCTTTGCGATCCAGTCCCTCGAGGAGGCGCCCGACTGGTGCCTCTCGCGCCAGCTCTGGTGGGGCCATCAGCTTCCGATCTGGTACACGCCCGACGGCGAGGCGGTCTGCGCCGCCACCGAGGAGGAGGCGCAGGCCCAGGCGGGCGCGGGCGTCGCCCTGACGCGCGACCCCGACGTGCTCGACACGTGGTTCTCGTCCGCGCTGTGGCCGTACGCCACGCTCGGCTGGCCCGACGAGACGCCGGAGCTCGCGGCGTACTACCCCGGCAACGTCAACTCGACCGCACGCGAGATCATCCGCCTCTGGGAGAACAGGATGATCTGGACGGGCCTCGAGGTGATGGGCGAGGTGCCCTTCACCGACGTGATCATCCACTCCACGGTGCTCGCCCCTGACGGCCGCCGGATGTCGAAGAGCCTCGGCACCGGCATCGACCCCATCGAGATGGTCGACGCGCACGGTGCGGACGCGACGCGGTACGGCCTGCTCAAGATCTCCTCCACGCAGGACGTCCGCTTCTCGATCGGAGCCATCGAGGAGGGGCGCAAGCTGGCGAACAAGCTCTGGAACGTCGCCCGCCTGATCCTGCAGAGCGCGAACCACGTCACCCCCGCGCTGCAGCCGCGGTCGCTCGAGGAGCGCTGGATCGTGGCCCGCATCGATGCCGCGCGCACCGAGGTGGAGCAGTGCTGGGGCCGTTTCGACTTCGCCTCCGCGACCGGCGTCCTCTATCACCTCACGTTCGACGACTTCTGCGACTGGTACGCGGAGGCGATCAAGCCGCGCCTGTACGACCACGACGTCGATGCGGTCGCGACCGCGCTGGCGGTGCTGGAGCGCCTGCTGGCATTGCTGCACCCGGTGATGCCCCACGTCACTGAGGAGATCTGGTCGCACCTGCCGAACCGCAAGGGCCGCCTGATCGTCTCGCACTGGCCCGACCCCGACGAGCGGTTCGGCGACGACCTGCATGCGCTCGACCACGTGCAGGAGGCCGCCGTCATGTTCCGGCGCAGCGGGGTTCAGATCGAGCTCGGGAGTGCCGACGAGGAGCGCATCTTCGCCGTGGTCGTTCGCCCCGAGAGGCAGCGTGTGGACGGTGATGCGACCGCCGAGATCGAGCGCCTGCGCAAGGAGATCGCGCGCTCGGAGTCGATGCTGGCGAACGACCGCTTCGTGGAGAACGCGCCGGCGCAGGTGGTCGAAGCCGAGCGCGAGAAGCTCGAGCGCTATCGACGCGAGCTCGAGGCGCTCGGCGGCGCGGGCTGACCTCGCGTGAGCGCGGTCGCCTGGGTGGCGGGGCTCAGCCCGTGGCCGGTCGACGGCTTCGGCCTCGACCGGATGCGGGCGATGCTCCGCGCGCTCGGCGACCCGCAGGACGCCTTCCCGGCCGTCCACGTGGTCGGCACGAACGGCAAGTCGACGGCCACCCTGACGGTCGAGCAGCTCCTGCTCTCCGAGGGGCTCTCGACGGGAGCGACGATCTCGCCTCACATCCGGTCGTTCTCCGAGCGGATCAGGGTCGACGGGCGGGAGGCGGATCTCGAACAGGCGCTGAGCCGCGTTCGTGCAGCCGCCGAGGAGCTCGCGGCGACCCAGTTCGAGACGCTCACCGCTGCGGCGTTCGCTGCGTTCGCGGCAGCCGGCGTCGACGTCGCCGTCGTCGAGGCGGGGCTCGGTGGGCGTCACGATGCGACAAACGTGCTGCGCTCGCGCGTCGTCCTCCTGACGAGCGTCGGGCTCGAGCACACCGACGTGCTCGGGGACACGGTCGAGGAGATCGCCAGGGAGAAGCTTGCTGTTGTCCATGACGACAACACGATAGTCGTGCTCCCGGACGACACGTTCGCCGCGCTCGTCCCTGCCGGGGAGATCGTGGTGGGCGGCGCCCGCGAGGCCGCGGAGGCCTTCGTCGGCCATCCGATCGCAGCCAGCCCCAGCGTGACGCTGCCCGGGAGGCTCGAGCGCCGTGACGGTGAGGTGCGCGACGGCGCGCACAACCTGGACGGCGTCCGCTGGCTCCTGGAACGACTCCCGCCCGCCGACTACACGATCTGCGTCTCGATCCTGCAGGACAAGGACGCCGACGCGATGCTCGCCGCGCTCGCCTCGGCGGGGTGCCGGTTCGTGGCGACGCGGTCGAGCAATGCCCGGGCTCTTCCCGCGCAGGAGCTTGCCATGCGCGCAGCGCCATACTTCGAGCTCGTGGAGACGGTCACCGATCCCACGCGAGCCCTCACGCGGGCCCACGCGCTCGGGGAGCCGGTGCTCGTGGTCGGCTCGCTCTACCTGCTGGCCGACCTCGCGGCGGCCGAGGCCCGGACGGAGCCTGGGTGTCGCGGCTGAGAGAGCGCGTCACGGTCGTCGCCTTCGCGCTGCTCGTGCTCGCGGGAATCGTGCTCGTCTCGTTTGCCGCCGGGTATATCCTCGGGAAGCTCCTCCTCTGACGCCACGCCCGTGCTCATCGCCGCCACCGACAACTTCTTCGACTCGAGCACCTGGGCGGTGACCCGGAACCTGACCCTGTTCCTCGTCGTCGTCTTCTGGCTCGCGATCGCCTACTGGGTCTACAGGGACGCGCGCCGACGCATCGCCGACCCCTGGCTCGTCGCCATGGCCGCCCTGCTCGGCCTCGTGCCGCCGTTCGTCGGCCCGATCATCTACCTGTTCTTCCGGCCGCCCGAGTCGCTGGCCGAGCGACGCGAGCGCGAGCTCGAGATCCGCGCCATCGAGGAGCGGCTCGCACAGCGCGACCTGCGCTGCCCCGTCTGCCGGGGCCAGGTGGACTCGTCCTTCCTCGTCTGCCCCGTCTGCACGACGCGGCTCAAGCAGGCGTGCGGCGAGTGCGGTGCCCCGCTCGAGCCGATCTGGCAGGCGTGCCCGTACTGTGCCACCCCGGTGCCGCCCGCTGCCGTCAGCGGCGAGCCGACGCTGCAGCCGCTGCGCACGCGTCGTACGTAGCGGGGTCTGCGCAGCGCGCGCGCATCCCGGGCTCCCCGAGCGCCACTTCTGGACGACGCCGCTCAGGGCGTTCCGCGAGCCCCACCTGCGGCGGCACCCGGTCACGGGCGACGGGTGGTGGCGCAGCACCCCGCCCGCTGCGACTACCCTTCGCGCGCCATGGCTACCGAAACCACACTCGTCCTCGTCAAGCCGGACGGCGTCTCCCGCGGGCTCTGCGGCGAGATCGTCTCCCGCTTCGAGCGTCGCGGCTACGAGCTGCGCGGCGCCAGGCTGCTGAAGATCACCCGTGCACTCGGGCAGCAGCACTATGCAGAGCACAAGGGCAAGCCGTTCTTCGGCGAGCTCGTCGCGTTCATCACCTCGGGCCCCGTGCTCGCGCTCGCCGTTCGCGGTGAGGGCGCGATCGCCGGGGTGCGCACGATGATGGGCGCCACCAACCCGGCCGACTCGGCCCCCGGCACGATCCGCGGTGACCTCGCCACGCTCCTGTCCGAGAACATCGTGCACGGCTCCGACTCGAGGGCGAGCGCGAAGCGCGAGCTCGCGCTCTTCTTCCCCGACGGCCTCCTCTGAGGCCGCCGGGCGCGCCGAGGGCTCCGGCCGCTCTGTGCCCTCGGCGCGCCAGGGTCGGCCACGGCCCGTCTAGCATCCGACCATGACCGAGATCTCCGACGACGCCCGCCGCAACAGGGAGAGCTGGACCGAGGCGAACGCCGAGCACACGGACGGGAGCGCGAGCACCAGCTGGGGCCAGGATGCGATCACCTGGGGCGTGTGGAGCGTCCCCGAGGACTCGCTCGGCACGCTGGGGGACGTCGCGGGGCTCGACGTCGTCGAGCTCGGCTGCGGCACGGCGTACGTGTCGGCGTGGCTTGCGCGCCGAGGCGCCCGGCCGGTGGGCGTCGACGTGACGCCTGCCCAGCTCGCCACCGCGCGACGCTGCCAGGAGGAGTTCGGGCTCGAGTTCCCGCTCCTCGAGGCGAGCGCCGAGGACGTGCCGCTGCCCTCGGAGAGCTTCGATCTCGCCGTGTCCGAGTACGGCGCCAGCATCTGGTGCGACCCGCACCGCTGGATCCCCGAGGCTCACCGGCTGCTGCGCCCCGGCGGGCGGCTGTGGTTCCTGCGCAACTCGACGCTCTCGATCCTGTGCGCTCCCGACCAGGGCCCGCCCAGGGAAGCGTTGCAGCGCCCCCAGCGCGGCCTTGCCCGTCTCGAGTGGCCCGGCGAGATCGGTGTCGAGTGGCAGCTCCCCCACGGCGAGCTCTTTCGCCTCCTGCGCCGCACCGGCTTCGACGTGGTCGACCTGGTCGAGGTCTATCCGCCCGACGGCGCCGTCGACCACGAGTACTACGACGCGTTCTCCGTCGAGTGGTCGCGCAAATGGCCGAGCGAGGAGATCTGGGTGGCCGAGAAGCCCCGGTGACCGGGCCCCTCGTCCTCGCCTCGACCTCGCCGCAGCGGCGGGCGATCCTCACGCAGCTCCGGATCCCTTTCGTCACCGCCGCGCCCGACTACCACGAGCACGACCCTCCCGACGCGGATCCGGTCGAGCTCGTGCGCCGGCACGCGGAAGGGAAGGCGCGATCCGCCCACGCCGAAGGTGCGATCACGCTCGGTGTCGACACCACCGTGCACCTGCACGCCCGCGTTTACGGGAAGCCTGCCGACGCCGCCGCCGCGGCACTGATGCTGCGCGAGCTCGGGGGCCAGACGCACGAGGTGCTGTCCGGGCTCTGCCTGCTCGGTCCCGGCTTCGTCGCGCTCGAGCACGAGGTCACGCGCGTCACGTTTCGCCCGCTCGCGGCGCTCGAGCTCGACGCCTACCTGGCGAGCGGCGAGTGGCAGGGGCGTGCCGGCGCGTATGCGATCCAGGGGCTCGGCGGACGCCTCGTGCGGAGCATCGAAGGCGACTATCTCAACGTCGTCGGGCTGCCCGCAGCGCTGCTCGTCACCCTGCTCGAGCGCCACGCGCCGAACATCCTGCAAATGGACAGCTAGACTCCAACGTCCGATGAGCTGGATCAGCGCTCTCACCGGCTTCGGCGGCCGCGACATGGCCGTCGATCTCGGCACCGCCAACACCCTCGTCTACGTGCGGGGGCGCGGCATAGTGCTCTCCGAGCCCTCGGTCGTCGCGATCGACCAGCGCACGGGCGATGTTCACGCCGTCGGCGTCGAGGCCAAGCGCATGATCGGCCGCACCCCCGGCACGATCTCTGCCATCCGGCCGCTCAAGGACGGCGTCATCGCCGACTTCGACGTCACCGAGCAGATGCTCCGCCACTTCATCCAGAAGGTGCATCAGCACCGGTTCGCCCACCCGCGCGTCGTCGTCTGCGTCCCCTCCGGCGTCACCGGCGTCGAGAAGCGCGCCGTCGAGGAAGCCACGCTGTCGGCCGGGGCCCGCCAGGCGTACCTGATCGAGGAGCCGATGGCGGCGGCAATCGGCGCCGGGCTGCCGGTTGCCGAGCCGACCGGGAACATGATCGTCGACATCGGCGGCGGCACCACCGAGGTCGCGGTCATCTCGCTCGGCGGCATTGTCGTCTCGCAGTCCCTCCGCGTCGGCGGCGACGAGATGGACGAGGCGATCGTCAACCACATCAAGAAGGAGTACAAGCTCCTCGTCGGCCAGCAGACGGCGGAGGAGATCAAGCTCGAGGTCGGCTCCGCCCACCGCCTCGCCGACGAGGTGCAGGCCGAAGTGAGGGGCCGCGACATGCTCACCGGCCTCCCCAAGACAGTCGTGATCACCTCCGAGGAGGTGCGGCGCGCCCTCGACGAGCCGGTCTCACAGATCATCGACGCGATCAAGTCGACGCTCGACAAGACGCCGCCGGAGCTGGCGGCCGACATCATGGACCGCGGCATCGTGCTCGCGGGAGGCGGCGCTCTGCTGCAGGGCCTGGACGAGCGGCTGCGCCACGAGACCCAGATGCCCGTCCACCTCGCAGAGAGCCCGCTCACCTGCGTCGCGGTCGGATCCGGCCGCAGTCTCGAGGAGTTCGAGGCGATCCATCGCTCGAACCGCTCGCGGGCGCGCCGCCGCAACGGCAACCGCCGCTAGAACGCCTGCGGTAGGAGGGCCGGCCTCGCCCGGCGAAGCCCTGTTTGCAGGCTACACTGGGCCTCTGTGCCTCGAAACCGCACCGCACGGTCGGCGGTGCTGGGCGTGAGCGTCCGGCGTCCCGCCGCAGGCAGGTTTCCCTCACGAAACACCACCGCGTTGCGGCGCCGAGTGGTCGTGGGGGTGCTCGTCGTGCTGGCGCTCAGCCTCATCACGCTCTCGTTTCAGCAGGCCGACGACGGTCCGGTCCGATCCGCTCAGAGCGCGGCGGCCTCGGCGCTGCGCCCGTTCGAGATCGCCGCCGAGCGCGTGGCGCAGCCCTTCCGTGACGTCTACGCCTGGGCTGACTCGCTGTTCACCGCCCGCTCCGACGCGAAGCAGCTGAAGAACGAGAACGACGCCCTGCGCCAGCAGCTGATCCAGAACCAGTTCGCCGTGCGCGAGAACGCGCGGCTGCGCGGCCTGCTCGACTACCACGACGCCCCCGCCTTCCCCCGCGACTACCAGGGCCTGTCGGCGTCGGTCATCGCCCGGCCGGCCGGCTCGTTCGCCCAGGCGATCGTCGTCGCCGTCGGCGCCAAGCACGGCGTCACCGCCAACGCGCCCGTCGTCACGCAGGACGGGCTCGTCGGGCTCGTCACCCGTGTCTTCTCGAGCACCTCGCGCGTCACCCTGCTCACCGACGAGCAGCTCGCAGTCTCGGCCATCGACGTGAAGTCCAACGCCGCCGGCGTCATCCGGCACGGACGCTCGTCGGCGGCAACCCTGATTCTCGACCGTGTTCGCAAGGAGTCGGTGGTCGAAGTGGGGGACGTCGTGGTGACCGCCGGCTGGCGTTCCGACAGGCTCGCCTCTCTCTACCCCAAGGGCATCCCGATCGGGAAGGTGACGAGCGTCGGGCAGACCGACACCGACGCGTACAAGCAGGTGCAGGTGACGCCCTTCGCCGACCTCTCGTCGGTCGATGCCGTGCTCGTGCTCATCCCGAGGGATGCGACCGGAACGGCACCGTGAGAGTGGCTGCCGCCGTCCGTCTCGCGATCGTCCTCTTCGTAGTCGCGATCTTTCAGGTGTCGGCCATCTCGTCCCTGCAGGTGCTGGGGGCGACGCCGGACGTTCTCCTGGTTGCCCTCGTCGCCGTCGCACTCGCCCGCGGTGCGGTCACCGGGGCGATCGCCGGTTTCGCCGCCGGGCTGATCGTCGACGTCGCCACGCTCGGGACGCTCGGAGTGACGGCGCTGCTCCTCACGCTCGCCGGCTACTGGTCGGGTCGCTACGGGGAGACCTCCGGTCGAGGGCGCGCGTATGCCCCGTTGCTCGCGGTCGTGGGAACCACGGCGCTCTACGGGATCGGTGCGTACGTCCTCACGTACCTGCTCGGCGACGCGGTCTCCCCGCGCGGCGCCCTGGTGCCGGTGCTGCCGGGGATGCTCCTCAGCGCGCTTCTGTGGTATCCGGTGCACTCTGTCGTGAGACGGGCCGGCGGCGGTGGCGTGCCGGTCGCCCGCACGCGCGAGGTCGAGCTCCTTGTCTAGCTCGACGCCTCCGTATGGCGAGCGGCGCAGCCCCTCGCACCGCTTCCTGCCGCCCGACGAGCGGCTCGCGGCTCCGCACCGGCTCACTCCCGGCCTCGCCGTTCGCGTCGGGGTCCTGGGTGCCGTCGCGCTCGCCATCTTCGGCGTCCTGCTGTTTCGCCTCTGGTCGCTCCAGGTGCTGTCGGGCGACCGCTATCTCGACGCGGCACAGAACAACCAGCTGCGGACGATCCGCGTGGAGGCCCCTCGCGGGCCGGTGCTCGACCGCAACGGCAAGGTGATCGTCGGCAACGTGCCCGGTACCGCCGTCAAGCTGTGGGTGGGCGACATGCCCAAGCAGGGGCGGTACGCCATGATCTCGCGACTCGCGACCGTGCTCGGTGTAGCGCCGGCCCGGCTCGCGAAGGAAGTCGACGAGCGGAGCGGTGATCCGCTGACTCCGATCACCGTCAAGACGGCCGTCCACGACGACCAGGTCAGCTACCTGCTCGAGCACCAGAGCGAGTTCCCGGGAGTGCAGATCCAGGGTACGTCGCTCCGTCAGTACCGGTACCAGTCCCTCGGTGCCCAGATCCTCGGGTACGTCGGCGAGATCTCCGCGGAGGAGCTGAAGGAGCGGGAGAAGCAGAAGCTCGGCTATCGCGGCGGCGACAGGATCGGCAAGTCCGGCGTCGAGTCCAGCTTCGACGAGTACCTGCGCGGAGACCCGGGCATCGCGCAGATCCGGGTCGACTCGCTGGGGCGGCCGCAGAGCGGCATCGAGCTGCGCAGGGACGCGCGGCCGGGATACGCGGTGCGGCTGACCCTGGACATCGAGCTGCAACGAGCCGCCGAGAGAGCGCTGCGGGCCGGCATCGACTTGGCCAAGGAGAACAAGTCGTACAACGCGGACGGCGGCGCGATCGTGGCACTCGACCCGCGGGACGGAGCCGTGCTCGCGATGGCCTCCTACCCGACCTACAAGCCCTCCGTCTACGTGGGCCGGGTCGACCCGCAGAAGATCGCGCCTCTCCTGGACGATGCGGCTGCGAAGGAGGCCAACTTCCCGGGGCTCAACCGCGTCACGCAGGTCGCGTACCCGCCCGGCTCCACCTGGAAGCCGGTCACGGCGCTTGCCGCCATGCAGGAGCACCTGCTCTTGCCCTACCAGTCGATCCAGTGCACGCCGACCGCCGAGTACGGGCTCGACAAGCAGGTGTTCAAGAACTGGGACCCCTACGTGAATCGGCCCATGGCACTGCCCGAGGCCCTCGCGACCTCCTGTGACACGTACTTCTACGACGTCGGCAACCGCTTCTACACCCAGGGCACGTCGGGCTGGAGCCGCATGCAGCAGTGGGCGTTGAAATGGGGCTTCGGCGCACCGACCGGTATCGACATCGGCAACGAGGCACCGAGCACCCAGACGATCGTGCCCACGCCCGCCTGGCGGAAGCAGCAGTTCAAGAGCGACTGGGACCGCGCGTGGAACCCCGGCGACTCGATCCAGCTCGCGATCGGGCAGAAGGACGTCACCGTGACGCCGCTGCAGATGGCGCGGTTCTACGCGATGATCGCGAACGGCGGCAAGCTCGTCACTCCGTACGTCGTCACCGGGGTCGAGCAACCGGGTGCGAACGGACAGGACTCGGTCGTGCTGAAGCAGTTCCCCCCCGATCCGCCACGTGACGCCGGCGTCGACCCGGCCGCCCTGATCGCCGTACAGGACGGCCTCTTCGCGGCCACCCATTCGAAGGACGGCACATCGTCGGGCGTCTTCGGCACCTACCCGATCCCGATCGCCGGGAAGACGGGCACCGCAGAGAAGGTCGTCAACATCCCCGGCTACCCACCCGGTCATCTCGAGGACCAGTCGTGGTGGTGCGGGTACGGGCCGAGTGACGACGCGCGCCTCGTCGTCTGTGCGGTGATCGAGAACGGGGGCCACGGTTCCACCGCCGCCGCTCCGACCGCCCTCCGCCTGTTCGAGAAGTTCTTCAAGGTGAAGGCGGGCCCCCAAGTGCTGGTGAGCACGGATTGATCGTCGACGCGCGTGATCGTCCGGGCGCCGTCCGCTCCCGCCCGCTCGGCGCCGTCGAGCTCACGGGCCTGCTGCGGCGCTTCGACTGGCTGCTGCTGCTCGCCGTCGCGCTCCTCGTCGGCTACGGCATGTGGGCGGTCGCCGGGATCACCCGGTACGACGTTCCCGGTGACCCCGACTACTTCGTCCGGCGCCAGGCGCTCGCGGCCGCCATCGGCGTGATCGGCCTGGTCGCAGCGACGATCGTGCCGCTCTCCGTGTACAGGCGCCACTGGCGGCTCGTCTTCGGCCTCACGATCGGCCTGATGGTGTTCGTGTTCGCGTTCGCCGAGGCCATCCGCGGATCCAAGCGCTGGATCGACGTCGGCCCGTTCCAGTTCCAGCCATCCGAGTTCGGGAAGCTCTTCTTCGTGCTGGCGATCGCCGGCTTCCTCGTCCAACGGCAGGAGCGCACCGGAGAGCTGCGCACGGTGTGGACGGCGATCCTGCTGGGGTCGGTGCCGCTCGTCCTCGTCTTCCTGCAGCCCGACCTGGGCACGGCGCTCGTGTACTCGGCGGCGCTCTTCGCCGTGCTGTTCGTCGCTGGGGTGCGCTGGCTGCACCTCGGAGTGCTCGCCGGGGCGGCGGCGCTGCTCGTCCTCGGCACGCTCTGGTGGCTCCCGGCCGTCGGCGTGCAGGTCCTGAAGCCGTACCAGACCGCCCGCCTCACCGGCTTCGCCAACCCGGACAGCGATCCGAGCGGCCTCACGTACAACGTCGAGCAATCGATCACGTCGGTCGGCGCGGGCGGGATCTCCGGCCGCGGCGTCGACGGGGCCAGCCAGACCCGGCTCGCCTACCTGCCCGAGCACGCGACCGACTTCGTCTTCGCCTCGTTCGCCGAGCAGCGAGGGTTCATGGGTGCGTCGATCCTGCTGCTCCTCTACCTGCTCGTCGTGTGGCGCGGCCTTCGCGTGATCACGGTGTCCGGCGATCTGTACGGGGCCGTCGTGGCAGGCGGCATCGTGTTCGCCTTTCTCTTCCAGGTCTTCGTCAACGTCGGCATGACCATGGGGATCGCGCCCGTGACCGGGATCCCGCTGCCGTTCGTCACGGTGGGCGGGTCGTCGATGGTCGCGAACCTGCTGGCCGTCGGCGTGCTCCAGGCGATCCACGTGCGCGGCCACGCCGCCGGGGCGCGCTGATGCCGGCGGGAGTCGGCGTCGGCCGGCTCTGGGCGCTCGTCCGCGAGGTCCGCTCGCTGGAGCAGCGAGCCCGCCCGATCGCAGTCCGGGGGACCGGCGCCGGCGACGTCGCCGGCCGCCTCGCCGCGGGCGGTGACCAGAGCGCCGTTCGCGCGGGTGGCGATCCGGCAGGCGCCGCGGCCCTCGTGATCGTGCTCGCCAGGGCTGCCGTGGAGGAGGAGCAGGTGGCGATGCGCGTGGCGGCGCGGGCCGGCATACCGATCGTCGTCGTGCGCGTCGGCGGGTTCGACGGTCCCGTGCCATACGCGCTCCCGTCTGACGTGATCGACGTCGCCGGCGACGACGTCCGGCTCCACCCTCTGGTCGAGCTGCTGGCGACGGCCCTCGACGGTGACGATGCCGTGGCTCTCGCCGGGCAGCTCCCGGCGTTGCGGGAGGCGGTCGAGCGGCGCCTGATCGAACGCACGTCACGCGCCAACGCCGCCATAGCCGCCGCCCCCTGGATGAAGGAGGCGCACCTGCCGCTGATGAGCCTGGCCCAGGGGCGAATGCTGCTGCGCCTCGGCGTCACGAACGGGCGGGCGCTTCCGCACGATCCGCAGCAGCTGGCCGTCGTGGCCGGGCCGCGGCTCGGCGGCGCACTGGCCGTCGGTATCGGGCTCCGGGCCCTGCATCGGCACCTGCCCGGACCGGGGCCGCTCGTCGGCGCGCTGATCGCCTACGCGGGCACCCGCGCGCTCGGGGCCGCAGGCGCTCGCCTGCCGTCCTAGGCGAGACGCACCGCCACCTCGCCGAGTCCGTCCGGACCGGGTCCTAGGATCGCATCCGACCCCGGACACGACGGAAGGAAATGCAGGTGGCGGACACGGAGCTGGCGCAGGAGCTGCTGCAGATCGAGGAGGCCGACGCCTGGTTCGAGTACCTGGAGGCGACGCGCGGCCAGACGGAGACCCGGTACGCCGAGGTCGAGCCATGGGCTTGGGCACGTCTCAACCAGCGTCTCCGCGCGGTCCGCGCCCGGCGCTCGCGCCTTCGTCCAGCTGCCGCCTAGCGGCCGTCCGCAGCGGGTTTGGGCAGTCCGCGGGCGCGGCTCCCGCGTCGCCCCGGGGGCCGCGCCGCGACCTCACTGATAGGCTTCGCCGCGAGGCCCGACCGAATATGGCCATGTTTTTCATCATCCGCAGCGCGAGGCCGGCATCCCGGCGGGTTGTCCTGCGCCCGCGCGCGCTACAACGAGGAGATATTTCCTTTGCCCTGGTTCCGACGGAAGAAACGCACCATCGAGCAGGAGGCGCTGCACAGCGCCACAGTGGAGGCCCCGGCACCGGTTGAGCCGGAGCAGGCCGACCAGTCCCGTCCTCTCGCAGCCGAGGCGGACGCGCCCGGAGACGGGCAAGAGCTAGCAAGGAAGAAGCGCCGCCGCGGCAGCCGCGGGGGCCGCGGCCGCAAGAAGCCCGGGGCTGCGACCGCCGGGGGCGGAACCGACGAGGCCGAGGCGCCCGAAACGGGCTCGAGCCAGGCGCCTGCCTCCCCGCCCGCGCGTGAGAAGCGCGAGCGCAGCCAGCGGGCAGAGCGGGCCGCCGACCGGCGCTCGCGCACGCAGGGCAGCTCCCAGCGACGGCGCCAGCCGCCGCGCCGGGCGCCGCTGCCGGCTGCCAAGCGCGAGCTGATCATCTCCGTCGACGTCGGCGAGCAGCGCGTAGCGGTGCTCGAGGACGACCGGGTGGCGGAGGTCTACCTGGAACGGCCGGAGCGGCGCTCCATCGCGGGCAACATCTACCTCGGCGTCGTCGACAACGTGTTGCCGGGCATGGAGGCCGCGTTCGTCGAGATCGGCCTGGAGAAGAACGGGTTCCTCTACGTCGACGAGATCGTGGTCCCGGAGCTCGAGGGCAAGCGGCACGGGAAGAAGATCCAGGATCTGATCTCGCGTGGCGAGCAACTGCTCGTGCAGGCGGTCAAGGACCCGATGAAGACCAAGGGTGCGCGCCTCACCACCGAGATCTCGCTCCCGGGTCGCTTCCTCGTCTACGTGCCGAACGGGGAGGGGCTCGGAGTCTCCCGCCGGCTCGATGACGGAGAGCGCACCCGTCTCAAGGACATCATCAAGCGCCTCGACGTCACGGAGGGCGGCGTGATCGTGCGCACCGCCGCGGAGGGCGCTTCGGCCGAGGACATCGAGCGCGACCTCGTGTTCCTGCAGCGGCTCTGGAAGACGATCCAGACGCGGGCCAAGGGTGCCAAGGCGCCGGCTCTCGTCTATCAGGAGGCCGAGCTGCCGCTGCGCATCGTCCGCGACCTGTTCGCGGGTGACTTCGTGGCCGCGCATGTCGACAACGACCGCGCGCACAAGCGGATCGTCAGCTACCTCAAGAAGACGTCGCCCCACATGATCGAGCGCGTCCACCGGCACAAGGAGCGCGAGCCGCTGTTCGAGCGCTACGGCGTCGAGAAGGAGATCGCATCCACGCTCGACCGCCGCGTCGATCTCCCGTCGGGCGGCTACCTGGTGTTCGACTACGCCGAGGCGTTCACCGTCGTCGACGTGAACACCGGACGCTTCGTCGGATCTCGCTCGAAGACCTCGAACCAGCGGCTCGAGGACACGATCACCAAGAACAACCTCGAGGCCGTGAAGGAGGTCGTGCGCCAGCTGCGGCTGCGCGACATCGGCGGCATCATCGTGATCGACTTCATCGACATGGCGAACCCGAAGAACCGGGCGGCCGTCGAGGAAGCTCTCCGGAACGAGCTCGAGCGAGACCGCACGAAGACCTACGTCGTCGAGATCTCGCCGCTCGGCCTCGTCGAGATGACGCGACAGAACGTCACCGACGGCCCGCGCGAGATCCTGACGCGCAAGTGCCCGACGTGCGCGGGAGACGGGATCGTGGTCTCGGACCAGACGGTGGCGATGCAGGTGGAGCGCAGGCTGCGGGCGCTTCCCGCCCCCGGCAGCCGCGTGCAGGCGTACCGCGTGGCCGTGCACCCGCGCGTTCTGCCGCTGCTCGCAGGCCCCGGTGGCGCACGGCTCGCGGCGATCGAGGAGGCGACCCGCAAGCGCTTCTTCCTCGTGGAGGCCGAGGGCCATGCCCACACGGATCATCTCGACGTGCTCGCAGAGGGCAAGCTCGTCGACCTGCAGCCGGCCGTCCCGCTCGACGAAGGATCGACTGTCGAGCTCAAGCTCGGCGAGGTCGGCCTCTACGACGCGGCGGCCGCGGTGGGCAAGCTCGACGGCATCGACGTCACCGTCGCGGGCGCTGCGAAGCTCGTCGGCAAGAAGGCCAACGTCCTGATCGGTCGTGTGCTCGAGGGCCAGGCGTTCGGCACCCTCGTGTCGGAGGGTGAGGCGGTCGAGGGGCCGATCACCTTCGAGAGCGAGGCCGAGAAGCCGACGCGGGCCCCGGCACGGCGCAAGACGGCGCTCCCCGAGAGCGAGGCCGAGCCCGGCGAGGCGCGGGAGGGCGTGGACGAAGCGCCGGCCGAGCCCCCGGTCGATCTCGGCGCGGTCGTCGCTGCGGAGCCGGACGAGCACGAGACCGAGGCGGAGGACGCGGACGAAGCGGAGGACGCGGACGAAGCCGAGGACGCAGCCGAGGCGGTTGCCGACGGCGACGGCGATGCTCCCGCCCCGAAGAAGAAGACCCGCCGCGGCTCGCGCGGCGGCAAGCGCCGCCGCAAGAAGCCCGCCGACGGGGCGGCGCCGGACGGGGCCTCCGACGAGGCGGGAGCCGACGCCGGGCCTGGTGAGGACGTCGAGAGCGGCGAGCTCGCCGCCGAGGCGCCACCGGCGCCTGCTGCCGCTGACGGCGACGGGGGCCCGCCCACGCCACGAGAGCGCCGTCCGCGTGCGAGGATCCATCTCCCCGAGACGGCCGATCCAGCAAAGAGCAAGAACGGCGGCAGGGCCGCGTCCGCTGCCACGGCGGTGCTCGAGGACGTGATCGCCGAAGCCGACACCGAGCCGGCAGCTGACAGCGAGGCCGCAGGCGCGGTCGAGGACGCGAACGTCGACGACGCCAAGCCGGCGGCGAAGAAGCGCACGCGCCGTGGCACGCGCGGCGGGCGCAACCGGCGGAAGCCGGGCGCCGCGGCCGGCGACGGCTCCGAGGCAGGCGTCGCGACGGACGGGGCCGAGGGTGTTGAGGCCCCGGAGGAAGACGTGGTCTCCGGCGAGGCGGAGGCGGAAGCGCCCGAGGACGGCGCGACCGAGCGGCCGGCACGGGTGCCCCGGGAAGCGCCGCTCGAGGTCGCCTCGGAGCAGCCGGAGGGCTACGTGCCGATGTCGGAATGGCTCGACGACTTCGATCGCAGGTAGACCCGGCATCCGCTACAATCCCGAGGCTCGCGGGCGCTTGCCCGCGTTTTCCACGCTAGAGACCAGCCCATGAGCTACGCGATCATCTCCCTCGGTGGCAAGCAGTACCGCGTCCGCGAAGGCGAGCGGCTGCTCGTCGACCGGTTGCCCACCGAGGACGGCAAGACATTCGCGCCGAACGTGTTGCTCGTCGGCGGTGACGGCGCCCCGCAGCTCGCCCCGAAGGACGTGACGGTGACGGTCAGGGTCGTTGGGCAGCAGCGCGGCCCGAAGATCCGGATCGGCAAGTACAAGAAGCGCACCGGCTACAAGCGTCACGCCGGCTTCCGTGCCGCCCTGACACAGATCGAGATCGAGTCCATCGGGGCCAAGAAGACGCGGGCCGCAAAGCCCAAGGTGGCCGCGGACGCCGCGCCCGCAGAGACGCCCAAGCCTGCGCGTAGCCGCGCGGCCAAGCCGGCGGCCAAGGACGCTCCGGCGGCCGAGCCGCAGGCGCAGGAGGGAGAAGGCTAGATGGCACACAAGAAGGGCCTTGGCTCCTCGAAGAACGGCCGCGACTCGAACGCCCAGCGCCTCGGCGTGAAGATCTTCGCCGGGCAGCAGGTGAAGGCCGGCATGATCATCGTCCGCCAGCGCGGCACCAGGTTCCGGCCGGGCCCCGGCGCGGGCCTCGGTCGTGACGACACGATCTTCGCCATGCGCGAGGGCGTCGTCGAGTTCCGTCGCAGCGGCGAGAAGCGCTTCATCTCAGTGGTCTCCGGCTAGCGCCGGGAATCGCTTCTTCTCCGGCCGTCGTCTTCCGCACCGGTCGGACGCGGGAGGCGGCCTGGTTCCTACACTGGGAGTCGTCATGACGGATCCTTCCGGCGTGTCCACCGATTCGCGGCGCGGCCGGGAGTCGCCGTTCCACGATCGCGCTCGGATCCGGGTGAAGGCGGGCCGGGGGGGCGACGGCGGGCTCAGCTTCCGCCGCGAGAAGCACGTCCCGCGGGGCGGCCCGGACGGCGGCGACGGCGGCCGCGGCGGCAGTGTCGTGCTCGTCGCCGACGGCGACCTGCGCGATCTCTCGTTCTTCCGGGCCAGGACCGTCTTCGAGGCCAGCGGCGGTGGCAACGGCCGCGGCAGCCGCAAGCACGGCGCCGACGGCGCGGACGTCGAGATCGGGGTGCCCGTCGGCACGCAGGTCTACGATCTCGCCGACGGCACGCTCGTCGTCGACCTCGCGAATGCTGGAGCGCGCACCGTGGTGGCACGCGGGGGACAGGGCGGCCGTGGCAACGCGACCTTCACCTCCCCGACGCGCCAGACTCCTCGCTTCGCGGAGACCGGTCAGGCCGGCGGCGCGTGCGAGCTCGACCTGCGCCTGAAGCTGATGACGGACGCGGCCTGCGCGGGGCTGCCGAACGCCGGCAAGTCCTCGCTGCTGCGACGCCTCTCGAACGCCAAGCCGAAGGTGGCGGACTACCCGTTCACGACCCTGGCGCCGGTGCTCGGCATCGTCGACGGGCCGGACGGCCGCCAGCTGACCGTCGCGGACGTCCCCGGCCTGATCGAGGGCGCCAGCGACGGGGTCGGTCTCGGGCACGAGTTCCTCGCGCACCTCGAGCGCGCGCGGCTCCTGCTGCACGTCATCGACGCGTCGGAGGGGGATGCCGACGAGCGGTTCGCCGTGATCGATCGCGAGCTCGGGGAGTACGGTGCCGGGCTGTCGGAGCGGCCTCAGGCGATCGTCCTCAACAAGGCGGACCTGCTGCCGGGGCCGGCGGCGTTCGGCGTCGAGGACGACCGGATCGTGGGTGTCTTCCGGGTCTCGTGCGCGACCGGAGCGGGGATCGACGAGCTGAAGCGCGCGCTCTTCGAGCTGTGCCCTGCTGCCCCGGAGCCGGAGCTGCCGGAGCTCCCGGCAGAGCTGCCGGACTTCCTCGATTACAGGCCGACGCCCCCGCAGCACAGGCGCTTCAAGGTGCTTCGCACCCAGGACGGCTTCCGCGTGGTGGGGGAGGCGCCGGAGGGTGAGGAGCTCGAGCAGGCGCTGCGCGTGGCAGGGGCACGGAAGGGCGTGCAGGTCGAGATCGGCGACGAGGTGTTCGAGTGGGAGTAGCCGCAGGCAGAACGGGCGTCTTCGGCGGTGCCTTCGACCCGCCGCACGTCGGGCACGTCGCGCTCGCGGCGACGGCGATAGGCCACTTCCGGCTCGACCGGTTGCTCGTGCGCGTGGTCGCCGACCCGGCCCACAAGTCCCTCGAGACCGCCGCGCAGGTCAGGCTCCGGCTCGCAGAGCTCGCGTTCGCGCCTCTGGCAGAGGCCGAGGTCTCGCTCGACCCGTATCCGCGCACGGTCGACTCGCTGGAAGCGCTCGGCCTCGACGACCCGGTGTTTCTCGTCGGTGCCGACGAGTTCGCCGACTTCCTCGGCTGGAAGGAGCCCGAACGCGTGCTCGAGCTCGCCCGGCTCGGCGTTGCCACCAGGCCGGGCACCGACCCCGCCGGGGTCGACCGGGTGCTCGCTAGCGTGTCGAGGCCCGACCGCGTCGAGCTGTTCGCGATCGAGCCGCTCGACGTCTCCTCGTCCGGAATCCGCGCTCGCGTGGCGGCCGGAGAGCCCCTCGACGGGCTGCTGCCCCCGCCGGTCGCCGTGGAGCTGGAGCGGCTCGGCCTCTATGCGAGCACGTCACGTCCGTGAACCGCGGGTACACTCCGCGCACCCGACCAAGGACGCTGACCGACCTGACTTCATCCGAGCTAGCCCGCCGCATCGCCGCTCTCTGCGGGGAGAAGCTGGCGGCCGACGTCGCCGTTCTCGACATGCGGGGCGTGTGCGACTACACCGATTTCTTCGTCATCGCGACGGGCGCCAATCCGCGACAGACGAAGGCGATCTACGACGAGGTGCACTTCGCGCTCAAGCGTGACGACAGCCTGCTGCCCCGCTCGGCCGGGGGTGTCCAGGAGGCCACCTGGATCGTCGCCGACTACAACGACGTGGTCCTGCACGTGTTCACGCCCGAGACCCGTGCCTTCTACCGGCTCGAGGATCTCTGGAACGACGTGCCGAAGGTCGAGGTCGCCGCGAGCGCCTGAGGGGATCTGTTGCCTTCCGTGGCGACGCGTGATCCGATGTGCTCTCTGGCAGGCCCGCCATGACCAGCGCCGGGGCGTGGGCGGGCAGACGATTTCTCGCTCGAGTCTCTACAATCTGTCGTGACCCAGGGGCCATAGCTCAGCTGGGAGAGCGCGTGGCTGGCAGCCACGAGGTCGCCGGTTCGAGCCCGGCTGGCTCCACTTCGAGACCCGCCCTCGTGGCGGGTCTCGTCGTTCCGCGTGCCCGCGAATCGTGACGCGGGCTCGCCGCGGCTCCCGTGATGCGGTCGCCACGATGGTGACGTTGCTCGGCTACCCGGAGGAATGGGCCCCGGCGAGCTCGCCCAGCGCGCCTTCGCGCGCGGCCACGTGTGGCGCCGCGTGCGGTGAGGTGGCGTCACGCCGGGCTGAGCACGGCGTCCAGGTCGACCTCCCGGGCCACGTCGAGCAGCGCACGGGTGTGCAGCGGCTCCGGGTCGCGGTCGAGCCAGACGAGACCGATCGACCGGGTCGTCGTCGGATCGACGAGCGGGATCGCGCGCATTCCCTCGGGCACCGCGAACAGGTGCAGCCAGGCTGTCGCGATCACCGCCGACCAGGCTCCGTCGCGAACGTGGCCGTACAGCGTCGAGATCGAGTTCGTCTCCACCGTGGGCCGCGGCTCGGCGCCGGCCTCGCGGAAGATCCCGTTCAGGATCCTGCGGTTCTGCATGTCCTCCGTCAGCAGGGCGAGCGGTGCGCTCGCCGCCTCTGCCCACCCGACGGTGGCACGGTGGCCGAGCGGGCCGTCGGCGTGGGTGAGAAGGACGTAGCGCTCACGGTAGAGCGGGAGCGCACGGACGCCCGTCAGCGGCTCCGAGTCGAGGTACGTGAAGCCGACGTCGAGCTCGAACGCGTGCAGGCCACGCTCGATCTGCATCGAGTTGAGGGAGTGCACGGCCACGCGCAGGCCGGGGTGCCGGGCCGTGAGGGGGGTCGTCAGCAGCGACACGGACGACAGCGACGTCGGGATGGCCCCGATCCGCAGCTGGCCCGTGAGGCCGTGCCTCATCGCCCGTACCTCGCTGTGCAGGCCGTCGACGTCCGCGATCACGCGTCGCGCCCACTCGAGCACGTGCTCGCCTTCCGGGGTCAGCCCCTCGTACCGCCGCGTGCGGCGCACGATCGGCAGGCCGAGCTCCTGCTCCAGCCGCCGGATCCCCGCCGACAGCGTCGGCTGGGAGACGTGGCAGGCCGCGGCGGCGCGACCGAAGTGGCCTTCGCGGGCGAGCGTCGTCAGGTACTCGAGCTGGCGCACGATCATCGCGCCAAGATACCGCGGACGATAGACAGCGTCTATCATGAGGTCGTCCGTCTCACTTTGACCTGCACGTGCCGTGCAGCAATCCTGTGCAGGTCGCGCACACTGCCGAAGGGAGCCGTCATGTCCAGGCCGAAGGGCCGTCTCACCACCCCGCTCGTCCGCGAGGGCGGCGAGCTGCGGCCCGCCGGCTGGGACGAGGCGCTCGATCGGGCGGCCGCCGGCTTCGCGGCAGCGCGTGCGGGCGACACGTCGACGTCGTTCGGGATCTTCTCGTGCTCGAAGGCCTCGAACGAGATGAACTTCCTGGCGCAGAAGTTCGCCCGTCAGGTGATGGGCACGAACAACATCGACTCCTGTAACAGAACCTGACACGCGCCTAGCGTCGTCGGTCTGGCGACGGTGTTCGGAGCGGGCGGCGGCACGTCGTCCTACGCGGAGATCCAGGAGACGGACGTGATCCTCCTCTGGGGCTCGAATGCCCGGGAGACACACCCGATCTTCTTCCATCACCTGCTCGCGGGCGTCCACAACGGTGCGCGCCTCTTCGTCATCGACCCGCGGCGGACGTCGTCGGCGCAGTGGGCCGACCGCTGGCTCGGGCTGGACGTCGGCTCGGACATCGCGCTCTCGAACACGATGGCGCGCGAGATCATCCACGCCGGGCTCGCCAACCGTGCTTTCGTCGACCACGCGACCGAGGGCTTCGACGAGTACGCCGCGTCGGTCGAGCCGTTCACGCTCGCCGAGGGCGAGCGCCTGACCGGCGTGCCAGCCGGGGTGATCCGCGAGACGGCGCATGCGTTCGCCCGCGCCGACCGCGCCATGATCTGCTGGACGCTCGGCATCACCGAGCACCACAACGCTGTCGACAACGTCCTCTCGTTGATCAACCTCGCCCTGCTGTGCGGCCACGTGGGCCGGTTCGGCTCGGGCCTCAACCCGCTGCGCGGCCAGAACAACGTTCAGGGCGGCGGCGACATGGGAGCCATCCCCAACAAGCTGCCGGGCTTCCAGGACATCGAGCGCGACGATCGGGCGCGCGCGCGGTTCGAGGAGGCGTGGGACACGACGATCCGCCCGGACTACGGGTGGCACCTGACCCAGATGTTCCACGGGATGGACCGGGGGGAGCTGCGGACGCTGTACGTGATCGGCGAGAACCCGGCCCAGTCCGAGGCAGACATCAAGCACACCCGCAAGCTCCTGTCGGCGCTCGACTTCCTCGTCGTGCAGGACATCGTCCTCACGAAGACCGCCGAGATGGCCGACGTCGTCTTCCCTTCCGCTGCCTCCTGGTGCGAGACGGACGGCACCGTCACGAACAGCGAGCGGCGCGTGCAGCGGGTGCGCAAGGCGCTCGACCCGCCGGGCGAGGCGCGCGACGACATGTGGATCATCGCCCAGCTCGCGCGGCGGCTCGGGCACGACTGGCCCGATCCGGTCGCCGAGGAGGTCTGGGACGAGCTGCGGTCGCTCTCGCCGATGCATGCGGGGATGAGCTACGCGCGTCTCGAGGAGCAGGGCGGGCTGCAGTGGCCCTGCCCCGACGAGGCGCACCCGGGCTCGCCGATCCTGCACGAGCGCCTCTGGGCCGACCCGCTCGAGGGCCCACCGGCGCCGTTCTCGGTGGTCGAGGCCCGGGGCCCGTTCGAGGCTCTCGACGCCGACTACCCGATCCGGCTCACGACCGGTCGCCGGCTCGAGTCGTACAACACCGGCGCCCAGTCGAACATGTACGACTCGCCGCTGCACCGCGGCGAGTCGATCGACCTCTCGCCGGAGGACGCCGAGCGGCTCGCGCTCGTCGACGGCGAGATCGCGCGCGTCTCCTCGCGGCGTGGCTCGGTCGAGGCGCCGGTCCGCGTCGACCCGTCTCTGCGCCCGGGCCTCGCGTTCATGACCTTCCACTTCCCCGATCAGGTCGACACGAACGTGCTCACGATCGACGCCACCGACCCCAAGTCCGGCACGGCGGAGTTCAAGGCCGCCGCGATCCGGGTCGAGAAGATCGAGCCTGCCGAGCGCGAGGGCCGCGCCGGGGTCGCCGAGCCGGCCACCGTCGGCGGGCAGGCCTAGATGGACCTCCATCTCGTCCCGGGCGCCGAGCCGACGGCCGCCGAGAGCGCCGCGCTCGACACCGTCCTCGGCCCCGCCCGCGACGGGTGGGACGGCGGCGTGCGGCTCGACGGCCCGGAAGGCAACACCGCCAGCTCGGGCCATGCCGCACGCGAGCGGAGGCATCTGCTGCTGCCGGCGCTCTGGGCTCTCCAGGAGCGCATCGGCTGGATCAGCCCCGGGGGGCTCAACGAGCTCTGTCGGCGGCTGACGCTGCCCCCTGCGGACGTCTACGGCGTGGCGACCTTCTACGCGATGCTCGCCGTCGAGCCGCGGCCGGCGCGGGTCGTCCACGTCTGCGAGGACATCACCTGTCGCTGCGCCGGCTCGGACGGCCTGATCGCCCAGCTCGAGGAGCGTTTCGGCGCCGAGGGCGAGCTGTCCGCAGACGGCTCGACGACGTGGTACCGGAGCCCTTGCCTCGGTCAGTGCGACCGCGCGCCGGCTGTCCTCGTGGGTGACGCGGGCGACGCTCCGCACGAGCGGACGCTCGCTCCCACGACTGCAGCGGCCGTGCTCGACGTGCTGGCAGGTGGCGCGCCCGGGCCCGCCCCGGTCACGGTGCTGCCGCAGGCGGGCGATCCCTCGCTGCGGCTCCTGCGCCGCGCGGCAGCAGGGCGGCCCGTCACGCTCGACGAGTATCGCGCCCAGGGAGGCTACGCCGCCCTGCGGCGGGCGCTCGAGCTTGGCCCGGAGAACGTGATTCGGGAGCTGAAGGACTCGAAGCTGCAGGGCCGCGGCGGCGCGGCGTTCCCGACCGGCGTGAAGTGGGAGGCGGTTGCCCGTCAGCCCACGCGCCCGCACTACCTCGTCTGCAACGCGGACGAGTCGGAGCCGGGCACCTTCAAGGACCGCGTGATCATGGAGCTGGACCCGTTCGCGCTGATCGAGGCCATGACGATCGCCGCCTACGCGACCGGGTGCGAGCGCGGCTACCTCTACATCCGCGGCGAGTACCCCGAGCCGCAGCACGCGCTCGAGGCCGCGCTCGCGGAGGCACGGCGGCGCGGCTTCCTCGGCGAGGACGTCCTCGGAGAGGGGTTCGACTTCGAGATCGAGATCCGCAAGGGTGCCGGCGCCTACATCTGCGGCGAGGAGACGGCGATCTTCGAGTCCATCGAGGGGAACCGGGGCGAGCCGCGCAACAAGCCGCCGTTCCCGGTGGTCGAGGGGCTCTTCGGCAAGCCGACCGTCGTCAACAACGTCGAGACGCTCGTGAACGTGCTCGACATCGTGCTGCGATCGGGCCCGTCGTACGCCGAGACCGGTACCGACGCGTCGACGGGGACGAAGCTCTTCTGCCTCTCCGGCAACGTCGAGCGACCCGGCGTCTACGAGGTCCCCTTCGGCACCACGCTGCGCGAGCTGCTCGAGCTGGCCGGCGGTGTGGCGGGCGGCAGGGATCTCCGGTGCATCCTCATGGGCGGCGCTGCCGGCGGTTTCCTGCGCCCCGACGAGCTCGATCTGCCCCTGACGTTCGAGGCAGCGCGCGAGGCGAAGACCACGCTCGGGTCGGGGGTGGTGCTCGTTCTCGACGAGACGGTCGACCTGCCGCGGCTGCTGCTGCGGCTCGCCGCCTTCTTCCGCAACGAGTCGTGCGGCCAGTGCGTCCCCTGCCGCGTCGGCACGGTGCGGCAGCAGGAGTCGCTCGCGCGTCTCGTCTCGGGGAGGACGTTCGGCGGCGTCGAGGGCGAGCTGGCCGTGATCGCCGAGGTGGGCCAGTGCATGCGCGACGCGTCGATCTGCGGCCTCGGGCAGACGGCGTCGAGCGCGATCGAGTCGGCGATAGATCGTCTGGGGGTGTTCTCGTGAGCGATCTCCTGCTGGCGCCGCGGCGCATGATCGAGCTCGAGATCGACGGGCGCCCGGTGCGCGTCTTCGAGGGAGAGACGATCCTCGGCGCCTGCCGGCGTCTCGGGATCGACACGCCGACGCTCTGTTACGGCGACACGCTCGAGCCCGCGAATGCGTGCCGCGTGTGCGTGGTCGAGGTCGAGGGGTCGCGCGTGCTCGCCCCCGCCTGCTCGCGGAAGGCCGAGGCGGGCATGAAGGTGCAGACCGACTCCGAGCGCGTTCGTCACTCCCGCAAGCTCGTGCTCGAGCTGCTCGCGTCCTCGGTCGACCTCTCGACGACGGACGTCGCGCCGGGCTACCTCGAGCGCTACGAGGCGAAGCCGGAGCGGTTCGGCCCGCCCGCTCCACCGGACCCGGGACGCGATCGCAAGCGCACGGGCCATCACGACGAGCCGGACGGCCAGACGGCCGCCACCGTGTACGCGCCCGTGAAGGTCGACAACGACCTCTACGTGCGCGACTACTCGAAGTGCATCCTCTGTTACAAGTGCGTCGACGCGTGCGGCGAGCAGTTCCAGAACACGTTCGCCATCCACGTCGCCGGCAGGGGCTTCGACGCGCGTATCTCGACCGAGTTCGTGGCCGAGCTGCCCGAGTCCGCCTGCGTGTACTGCGGCAACTGCATCGCCGTCTGCCCGACGGGCGCGCTGATGTTCCGTTCCGAGCACGAGCTGCGCGAGAGCGGCGACTGGCGGGAGGACGATCAGTCGGTGACGACGACCGTGTGCCCGTACTGTGGCGTCGGCTGCAACCTCGAGCTGCACGTCCAGGACAACACGATCGTCAAGGTGACGAGCCCGGACGACCACGACATCACGCGCGGCAACCTGTGCATCAAGGGCCGCTTCGGGTTCCAGCACGTGCAGAGCGGCCGCCGGTAGAACGTAGGCTGGCTCCATGTCGGCCGATGCCTCGCTTCGCGCCAACGTGCGCCTGCTCGGCGACCTGCTCGGTCGTGTGCTCGTCGAGCAGGAGGGGCAGGAGCTGCTCGACGACGAGGAGCGCGTTCGTGCGCTCGCCCGCGCCGCACGGGAAGGAGGATCGCGGGAAGAGCTGGGGGAGGCAGTCGGGGAGCTGGCCATCGACCGTCGCGCCTCGGTGCTGCGGGCGTTTGCGTTGTTCTTCCAGCTCGCGAACATCGCCGAGCAGCACCACCGGATCCGGCGGAGGCGCGAGTACGAGAACGAGGGGCGCGTGCCGAACGAGTCGCTGGCCGAGACGTTCGCAGCCCTGGACGCGAGCGGGGTCGGTGCCGGCGAGCTGAGCGAGGCAGCCGCGCGGCTTGCGGTCGAGCTCGTCCTCACCGCCCACCCGACAGAGGCCACTCGCCGATCGGTGCTCGAAGCGCACCGCCGCATCGCAGCGCTCCTCGCCCAGCTCGACGACGCCGCTATCCCTCCCTCCGAGCGCTCCGACGTCGAGCAGGCGCTCGCGGAGGAGATCACGATCCTCTGGCAGACCGACGAGGTGCGGTCGCGACGCCCCAAGGTCGTCGACGAGATCCGTCGTGGCCTGTGGTTCTTCGAGCAGAGCCTGTGGGACGCGGTGCCGCGGATCTCCCGCATGCTGGCGGCTCGCTTGCCTGCCGATGCTGCGCCGCTTCGGTTCGGCAGCTGGATCGGGGGCGACCTCGACGGAAATCCGCACGCCGGCCCCGAGACGATCGAGGACGCGCTCGAGCGCAGCCGCGCCCTCGCGCTGCGGCTGTACCGCGACGAGCTGACCGTCCTCGGCGCAGCCTGGGGCATGTCGACCACGGTCGTCGGGTCCGTGCCCGAGCTCGGGGGCGAGGACGAGCCGTACCGGGCCCGCCTCGTCGAGATCTGGCGCCGCCTGGCCGACGACGCCTACCTCGCGGGCAGCGAGCTGCTGTCGGATCTCGACGAGCTCGACGCGATCCTGCGTGCGCACCGCGGCACCCGGGTTGCCGACGGCGGGCTCTTCGACCTGCGCGCGCGTGTCCGCGCCTTCGGCCTTCATCTCGCCAAGCTCGACGTGCGCGTCCATGCATCGGTCGTGCGGGAGCCCGACGATCGCCTGCGGCAGACGCTGGCGGCGGCCGGGCGTGCGCAGCGTCGCCACGGAGTGGTTGCGCTCGATCGTCTCATCGTCTCCATGACCCGTTCCGCCGACGATGTCCTCGCTGCAGAGCAGCTCGCCGCGGAGGCCGGGCTGGCCGTCCAGGGCGTGCCACTGCTCGAGACGATCGACGACCTGCGAAACGCACGGACGCTCGTGGCCGAGCTGCTCGAGCGCAGCCCGCGACCGGCGCTCGAGGTGATGGTCGGCTACTCGGACTCCGGCAAGGACGGTGGGCCTCTCACGGCGCAGTGGGAGGTCTACCGCGCCCAGGAGCAGCTCGTGGAGCTGGCGCGGGAGAGAGGCGTCCGGCTGACGGTCTTCCACGGCCGCGGGGGCTCGGCCGGCCGTGGCGGCGGGCCGACGCACGCAGCCATCCTGGCGCAGCCGCCCGGCGCCGTGGACGGGCGCCTGAAGCTGACCGAGCAGGGCGAGACGATCGCGTTCAAGTATGCGCTGCCCGGTCTCGCCGAGCGGAACCTCGAGGCCGCCGTCGCGGCCACGCTGCTGACCGTGTTTCCGGCTGCCGCCCGGCTGGAGCCGCCGAACGAGGGCGCGCGCGACACGATGTCCGAGCTGTCGGCGACGGCATTCCGCACGTACCGGTCGTTCGTCTGGGACGATCCGGGCTTCGTCCGCTTCTTCCGCAGCTTCACGCCGGTGGACGAGCTCGCGCTGCTCGAGATCGGCTCGCGGCCCGTCTCGCGGCCCGAGGCTGCGGCGAGCGGCGAGCTGGAGGCGTTGCGCGCCATCCCCTGGGTGTTCGCCTGGACGCAGAACCGCTGCCTGCTGCCCGCCTGGTTCGGGTGCGGCAGCGCCTTTCACGCCTACGGCCTGGCCGGCGAGCGTCTCGACTGGCTCCGCCGCCTCTATCGCGAGTGGCCGTTCTTCCGCGCGGTCGTCGAGAACCTCGAGATGACCCTTGCCAAGTCGAGCTTCGAGATCGCGGAGTCCTACGTCTCGCTCGTGCCGGCAGCGGCCGCGCCGGAGCGCTTCTGGGCGCGGCTGTCGGAAGAGCACCGGCGGTCGGTCGAGGCGGTGCTCGCGATCGTGGAGGCCGACGAGCTGCTCGACCGGCACCCGGTGCTACAGCGCTCGATCACGCTGCGCAACCCGTACGTGGACCCGATGAACGCCATCCAGGTGGAGCTGCTACGCGCATGGCGTGGGGGAGACGAGGCCGCCAGGAGGCCGCTGCTGCGCTCGATCGCCGGCATCGCCGCAGCGCTCCGGAACACCGGCTGAGGAGGCGGCCGAAGAAGGCGCGCCCCGACAGGGAAGGGAGGGTACCCGAGGGAACCGTAGGTTCCCGGCTTCAGGGGTTTTCGCGACCCGGAAACCCGCGCGAGCGGGTTTCCGGGTCTGCGGGCTGACTAGGCGGCCAGCACGACGTCGCCGCCTTCGGCGCGGACGACGTCCTTGAGCTGGTGCTGCAGGCGGGTGAGGGCGCGCGCCTCGATCTGCCGCACGCGCTCGCGGGTGAGCCCGAGCTCCTTGCCGATCGCCTCGAGCGTCCACTGCTCGCCGGCGAAGCCGAAGCGGAGCTCCAGCACGCGTCGGTCTGGCTCCTGCAGGGCCTCGACTGCGCGGCGCACCTCGAGCCGCTGCAGCGTCTCGTCTGCCTCGTCGGCGGGGTCGACGGCGCTGCGGTCGGCGAAGAGGTCACCCAGCTCGCCGTCGCCGTCCGAGCCAACCGACTGGTTGAGCGACACGGAGGCGTCCGCGGTGGAGAGCGCTTCCTCGACGTGCGACTCCTTCAGGCCGGTCTCCTTCGCGAGCTCCTCGATCGTCGGCTCGCGCTCGAGCTTGACCTCGAGGCGCTGCCGGGCGCGGGCGAGCTTCTGCTGCCGCTCCTGCACGTGCACCGGCACGCGGATCGTGGCGCCCTGATTGGAGATCGCGCGCTGGCAAGCCTGGCGGATCCACCAGGTCGCGTACGTGGAGAACTTGTAGCCCTTGCGCCAGTCGAACTTCTCGACCGCGCGGTTGAGGCCGATCACGCCGTCCTGGATCAGGTCGAGGAACGGGACGCCGTGACCGCGGTACTTCTTGGCGATCGAGACGACGAGCCGCAGGTTGGCGTTGATCATGCGCTCCTTGGCAGCCTTGTCGCCGCGCTCGACGCGCTTCGCGAGCGTGACCTCCTCGGCGGCCGTGAGCAGCTTGTGCTTGCCGACGTCCTGGAGGAACAGCTGCAGTGAGTCGGTGAGGACGGCCGATGTGTCGGCGGTCCAGAGGGCCTCCTCGGCCGTGGCGGCCGCGTCCTCGACCTCCTCGGCCTCGGCGACGGGGATGGCCCGGTCGGCGAGCGCGGTGCGCACGTCCTCGAGTGCCGCATCGCTGAGGTCGAGCTCGAGCGCGAGCGCGTCGAGCTCTGAGCTCTCCACGCTGCCGCGCTCCTGAGCGTCGGCCAGGAATGCGTCGATGGCGGGGATGTCAATCGTGGTGGTCAGCTCGGTTCCTTTCGTGTTTTCCTTCGGAGCCTCGGGCGCGCGCGCAGGTGTTCTGGCCGGTGCGGTAGCTCGTTGGGCGGTGAGTCGACACCGTTCGCTTCGAGGCCGTCTCAGGCCGCGTCAACGCGTTCCCGCGGGAACGGTGTGGTTACAGTGTACAACGGTTCGACGTCAAGGGGAATTCCCTGTTAGTCGGTCTTTTCCTTCTCTTTACAAAGCGGTGTGCCCCTCGTTCGGGGGGTCAGCGTGCTTCCCGGGGCCGGCCGCCGCACCCTGGTGGCCAGGGGGCAGCCCCGGCGCCCGGACGGACGCCAGGGCTGGCCGCCGGGCTGCTCAGAAGCCGACGAGCGTGATCGTCCGGCGGATCGAGTCGCCGTTCTTCGTGTTCAGGGACACGTCGACCGTGTACTGCTTGCCTCGCGCGATCGTGAGGCCGGTGGCCCTGTAGGTCGCGGTGCAGTCGATGGTGAGAGGCACCTGGCCCGACTGGATCGCCACAACCTTGCCTGCGAGGCTCACCTTGGAGTCGAGACCAACCGTGGAGCCGACCGGGTTGTTCGCGCAGAACGAGCGCGCGAACACGACGACCTGCGGGTTCCTGACGCCGGCCCGGATCCTGACCTGTCCGGCCCGCGCGTCGATGCCGTCGGCGGCCTGGGCCCACCGCGCCTGTGCCGGCTTCGGGTTACCGCTCGCGCGGTAGACGCCGCTCTGCCAGGGGCTGCCGGCCGAGTCCTTCATCACGAACCAGATGAACAGCTGCACGCGTCGGTCCTGCCTGGCGATGTTGATCGCCTGCGGGGCATACGCTGCCTGCGTGCTCTCGGTGACGCCCTTCGGCTCGCCGGGCTTCGTCTCGTGCCCGTACTCGGTGATCCAGATGGGGATGTTCTTGCGTCCGAACCACTTGTCCAGCGACGCCTCGAACTGAGGCAGCGAGGAGAGTGTCACGTTCGGCCACTTGACCTTCTGCGTCGGCTTCATGTTGACCGGGAAGGGGTACGGATGCTGCGCCCAGGCGTCGAACTTGAGCTTCTTGTCGGCCTTCGCCACGAGCTCGGCGAACTTGCCGGGAGAGACCTTGTCCGTGCCGCTCTTCTTCTTGTCGTTCCCTGTCGACGACGTCTCGCCGACCGCGACGAGCGCCTTCGGGCTGCCCGTCTTGATCCCCGTGTACCCCGCCTTGGCGAGCTTGGCGTACGCGGCGGGGCTGACGATCTTGCCCTTCGCGTTGAACTGCGGGGACAGGAACGTCCCCAGGTTGGACTCGTTCCAGATCCCGTAGAAGCGCACGAACGGGTAACCGGCGAGGCGGCCGGAGTAGCGCGACGCCACCGCGCGCGCGAAGTTCTGGAAGTCGGCCACCTTGGTCGGGAGGTAATTGGGCGTCTTGCCGCCGTTCGCCCACTTCGGAGTACCCCAGAGCGTGATCAGCACTTCCATGTCGCGTGCCTGCGCGTTGCGCACGAACTCGTCGAGGTCGTCGAACCGATAGGCCGGATCGAAGGAGTTGACGGCGGAGGTGGGCCTCTCCGGCGCGACGTCTGCCCAGGTCACGAGCGTCCTCAGGACCGACGCGTTGTTGGCGCTCGCCGCGTCCAGCTCGTACTGGCGGTTTGCGTCGAAGCGCAGGGTGGGATCGTCGTGGAAGCCGATCCACATGCGCTCGGCCGACAGGCCGGTGGGAGCCAACACGGCTGCGGTGATCAGGGCGACGACAAGCAGGCGAACGGGACGCACAGGCATTCCTCCTTGACGGATGACGTCCGTCACCGTAGCGCCCCGGTGTGATGGTGATGTGAGGGATCGGGCTTCCGCCTGGGTCGGCGAGGCCTGGAGGGCACAGCGGGCGTGCCGGTGCGCTTTCGGCGCGGAGACGGCACACACCTGTCGCTGTTGCCTCCCTAGCGTGGTCGGTGTCACCACTACACGACCGAAGGAGGACGCATGGGAACAGCGCTCGCGCTCGCAGGACCGACCTACGACGCGCCTGCTCTGGCTCACTCCGGTGAGCTCGCGGAGGCGGAGGATGCCGTCTGGTGGGTCGTCGTCGTCGGCTTCGCCTACGCGATCGCCCTCGCCTACGCGGCGTGGTGCCGTAGCGGCGGCGGCAGTGCCGAGATCTCGTTCGGCTGGTCGGGCTTCAAGGTTGTCTGCAAGAAGTAGCTCCATCCGGGGGAGGGCGGCGGAGAGCCGCCCTCCCGGCGGCCCAGCGCCGCTCGAGGCGTCCGGCGTGTGCAAGCGCTACGGAGGCGTCGTCGCTCTCGACGGTGTCTGCCTGCACGTCCGGCCGGGCTCCGTCGTCGGCCTCGTCGGGCCGAACGGCTCCGGGAAGACGACCATGCTCCACGTGGCCGCCGGCCTCACCGGGGCCGATCGGGGATCCGTGCTCGTCGCCGGGGCCGCCGCCGGCACGCGGTCGGCGCGGGCAGCGATCGCTCTCGTCCCCGACGATCCGTGCGGCTTCGACGAGCTCACCGTCGCGGAGCTGATCGCGCTCGTCCATGCGCTGTGGAGCGCTGATCAGGCCGCGGGCCCCCGCGCCCGCATGCTCGTCGGCGCCTTCGGGTTGGAAGGTCGCCTCGGCGCGCGGCTCGGGTCGCTCTCCCGCGGCCTGCGGCGGCAGGCAAGCGTCGTGGCAGCGCTCTCGCTGGCTCCGCCGCTCCTGCTCGTCGACGAGGCGTCGGCGACGCTCGATCCCGAGGCGATCGTGGTCCTTCGTGAGGCGGTCGGGGCCCTTGCCGGCCGTGGCAGCGGCGTCCTGCTCGCGACGCAGGACCTCAACTTTGCCGCGAGGGCCTGCGACGAGGTCGTCCTGCTCGCCGGCGGACGGGTGCTCGAGCGCGGCGCACCCGCGGACCTGTGCGAGCGCCACGCCGTCGAGACGCTCGAGGACGTCTTCCTCGTCGTCGTCGGCGAGCGCGCGCTGGCCGAGAGGGTGCGGGTTGGCCTGGCGGCTCTCTAGGGCGGTGCTCCGCTGTCAGTGCCGGCGAGCCGTCGCCGCGTGGCGGTCTGCGCCGCTGCCCGGGGCGTTGCTGCTCGCAGTCGCGGCGGCATCGCCGTACCTCCTCTGGCGGGCGGGGCACGCACTCGGGATCGTGCTCGAGCCCGTGCTGCGCGAGCCAGAGGCGGCCGGGCTGCTCGGGGTTGCGCCTGCGGTCGGCGGTGCCACGGCCGGCGCCGCTCTCTGCGTGACTGCGACAGGGCGCCGCTCTCTGGGCCTGCAGATCGCCGCGCTGCCCGTCGGAGCGAGGTCTGCACTCGTCGCCACCGGCGTCGCTCCGGCCGTCGCGGTGCTCGTGCTCGGCCTTCCCGCGGCGCTCGCGCTCGTGCTGGCGCTCGGTGCGTCCTCGCCCGGCGGTGCAGTCGCGGGAACGGGCTTCCTTGCCGGTGCACTGGCGGGGGCGGCCGGTGGCGCTGTCGTGACCGAGAGCATCCTCCACGCCTGGGCCGGCGCCCGGCGTCGCGGTGCGGTCGCCCTCCTCGCGCTGTGCGCCGCCTGGTCGGGGGCGGGCGCGCTGCTCGGATCTGCTGCGCTCGGGCCCCTGGCGCCGCTCGGGGCGTCGCTCGCAGGGAGCACCGATGCGGTTGCCGCTCCTGCCGTGGCCGTGGTCGCAGCCGTCTGCGGCGGCGTCGCCTGGCTCGAGTTGGCCGCGCGCCGCCCCGAGCGGGTGCCGCCGGCCCCTGTGGTCACCGGCCGGCGCGTGGCCGGACCGCTTGCGACCGCCCTCCCGCTCGCCGCCCTGGCCCTGCTCCTGAGACGTCGCGATGTCCGGCTGGCATCGTTCGCCGCGACCGGGTTCGGGCTCGGAGGGGTGGTGCTCGCCTCCCGGGCCGACGTCGCCGCTCCGGGCCCGCTCCACCTGGGTGCGAGCAGCACGCTGCTCGGCGCTGCGCTCACCCCGCTCGCGGTGGGCGGCTGCCTCGTTGCGGGCCGCTGGGCGTGGGCGTGCGCCCCGCGGCTGCGGGTGCTCCCGTGCGCTGCGCTCGTCTTTGCAGCGAGCGTTGCCCTGCTCGGCGCGCTGGCACCTGTGGTCGTGGTCGCCGCGGTGGTGTCTGGAGCGCCCGCACATTCGCTCGCCGAGGCGTGGCTCGTCGCGCTCGGAATTGCCGCCGCTGCCGTGCTGGCGGGCGCCCTCGTGCCCTGGCGCGGGATCACGATGGGTGACCAGGTTGCCTGCTTTGCCGCGTTTGCGGCGTGCGCCGGCCTCTATTCCGCGATCGCCGGGTTGACAGGCCCGCGACTCGTGGCCTGGGGTCTCTCCGACGGCGCGGCCGCGGGGTGCGTGATCGCCGTGGGTGCTGCGGTCTCCCTGGGCGCGGCTCGGCGCCGACTGGTGGATGCAGGCTGATGCTCGAGGCGTCGGACAGGATCGTCCTTGCCGACGGTGTCGCGCTTCGTGACGGCGCTCTCGTCGACAGCGTCACCCGCACCTCCTGGCCCGTGAATGCCACGGGCGCCTTCGTGCTCGCCCGGGACGGCGCGCTCGGCGAGGTGGCGGAGCGGGTGGCGGCGGCGTATGCACTGCCCGCGGAGCGGGCACGCGAGGACGTGCTGGCGTTCGCGTGGCAGCTCAATCGGCATGCGCTCGTGAACGTCGATCGCAGTGCCGGACGTCTCCGTCACGCCGTCGCCTGGCTTCGGCTGGCGTTGCGCCTTGCCCCTGCGGGGGCGGTTCCCTCCCTCGGCGTGCGGCGTCTGCCGGTCGACACGAGCACGGCGCTGCGCGCGGTCGCCAGCGTCGCCTCGGCTCTCGCGAGCCGTTGCACGCTGGTTGCGCTGATCGCCGCCGCGCTCGTCGCGCACGTCTCGCTCGTCGCCGGCCATCCTTCCCTGCTCACGCCGATCGCGGTCGGTCTCGCCGTCGGCGCCGGCCTGGCGGCGCACGAGGCAGGGCATGCGGCGGCTCTGCTGGGCGTTCCGAGCGCGATCGTCGTGCGCGGTGGCCGTGTCACGGTCGTGCACGCTCCCGCCGGGCCGCGCCGGCGCCTGCTCGTCGCGGCTGCGGGCCCCGGCGTCGTGGCAGCCGCAGGTGCTGCGCTGCTGTCCGGCGCGGTCGCGCTCCGAGCGCCTGCGCTCGCGGCTGCCGGCGGCCCGGCTGCGCTGCACGCCCTGGCGCTGACCGTGCTGGCGTCGGACGGGAGGACGGCATGCGGCCTCGAGCGATGAAGGCACTCGCTCTCGGCGCTGTTGCCAGCGGCGTGCTCGCGTACGCCGTGGCCGCGGCCGTTGCAGTCCTCGCCCAGTCCGGCGGCTACACCGTCGACGTTCGCGTCGGCCCTGTGCTGCTCGTCGCCGTCCAGCGGGCGGGGACGGTGACGGAGACGACGTTCGGGACGGGATTGCTCGTCGTGGCGCTCCTGGGCGGTGCTGTCAACGCACTCGCCGCGATGGTGCTCGCCCGTCGTCTGCGGCGCCCGCGGCCGATCCCGTAGACTTTTCCCTCATGGTCTGGGAGATCGTCTTCATGCTGCTGGTCCTCAAGATCCCGGTCGTCTACCTCTGCGTCGTCGTCTGGTACGCGATCGGCGACGAGCCCCGCCCGGCCGAGCCGGTGGGCGTGGTCGCAGTCACGGACACGCCGTCGCCCGATCATGGCGCGCAGTGGGCGAAGAGCCGTGCTCCACGGCGCCTCAATCCTTCCGGCCCGCCGCGCCGCCCCGGACGCGCGCCGCGCGTCGCCACCTCTACGAGAGCGGAGGCACGACAGTGAGCACGATGGATTCGCCGACACCGCG